>CBDFKS010000007.1:0-2160654 GCA_965248905.1 Dehalococcoidia bacterium
TACAGGATACCGCTTCGCCGGCATCGTTGCAGTGCTCCCTTGGAACGCTGGCGGGGTGTTAATCCTGTGCTACGGAAATGAGTGTTCCCATGCCGTCGCTCTGATACTTGTGATTACCGCCGCCTATGTCGATTTCTTCCGCTCCTGGGCCAGACTGATTATACCAATTGAGTGATTGCCCGACAGTCCAGTTGTATGGGGCGCTCGACAGATTGTCTGCTATGCGGTCTCTCCAAGCCTGCTCTTCAATCTCCCGACTTCGAAACTTCTTGTGGCAAGTGTATGGCCAATCATACCAATTCCACTCTAGATCGGCATGAGCAGACGCGATTACGTAATTTCCTAGCGAGGCGTCATAATTGTGGTCCTCACCGCTTTGGGCGTAAATTCGCATATGGCCGGAATTCCACCCACAATGCCGGTACTTCTTTATGCCACTGTCTCCGTCCCAATTACTTCCGGTTTGCTCCGGACCGTCACTCATGTACGAATATTTCGCCGAGTCCGCCCCATCCAACTCAGGACTGATTGATGGGTCGTTGCCCTTCCCGTCGAGCCGATCTTTGATGTAATCCACGTCAACAGCGCTACCCGCGAATATGAATCGCATTCCCCAATCAACAACGGAACTCGACCTAGGATCGTCATCGTCGAGGAAATCCCAGTTATAGGTGTAATCCCCGTTGTTACCGATTAACACCACAGCGTAGGACCCTGCGGGCGCCGTGCTAGCGCTGACTCCGGAGGCACTGGCAAAGAGGCTAACAATCGATACGGTCAGGTATAGCAACGCGGCAAGGACGAGGAGTGCCAGTATAGGTACCGATGCGATTCTAAAGTATTGCATGATTGTTCTCCTAGCCTCCACAACATGTGATTGCCGAAAATCTCTCGCGGTCTGGTTAATGGTTTCAGAGGACAACGCCACCCTTGGCAGGCTCCCAAAGGTTTCGAATTGCTACATTCCACTCCAAGCGACACCCGGTGGCAGCTCTCTTTCTAATCGACGTAGTATGTGCCTTCTTCGCATATTTCTGACTCCTTGGGGGCAGCGGGTCCTGCGCCTTCATATAGGATTTCTCCAGTCTGCTGGTCGTATAGTTTTAATGATTCGCCGGGATCGAGGGATCCGAGGACAGGTTGCGGCTCATCTTCGGGCTCGCTTGTCACCCCAAATCCGGCCACAGAGCTGTCCTCCATGTCCACCCACACAACAAGCCTCGTAATCTGACTCCAACTCTCCGTAGTGAACGCTTTTATCGTTCCCGAACAGTACAACACAGACCACGGCCCAGAGCTTTCTACCGGGCCACTCCATTTTGGTTCTAATAGGATACCTTCCGTTCCCTTGATTTTGGCGCGGTAAATGTTCTCTGGCTTCCAGTCTTGCCCCTGATTTATGCTTTTCACCACTCCGGACCTTTTCACAATTGCTATTGCGTCTTCCTGGTCTTGCTCAGACAGGGGGGGTGGGGTCGGAGCTGTGGGTATGGGCAACGCTCTGGTCGGGAACTCTTCTCCTTGGTTCGCAAGGAGGATCGCTGTACTAGACAAGGCCCCGATTATTAGCAGCACCACCACGAGTATGCGGGGATGATGTATCTTCAGTTTCATCGTTGCTACTCTCCTTCGGACATTAACTAGCCGTCTAACCTGTAACTTGATACAGGCTAACAAGAAACGAACCCCGGGGCCTTATTGCCCTCCGCCGTGACCACGTTCCTAAAGTATGTGTTCCAGAAGCGAGGTTGAAAATGCCGTGAGCGCTTTGAACTGGTCTAATAGAATAACACAAATTTAGGTTAGTTTCTAGGTTCGTACTCTCCACCCAGGCAACTCCCAGAGTTCCTAACATAATGATCCTGATCTAGTTTTTCAGAGTGATGCGAGGGAGGAGGCCCGTCAAGAGGGCAAATAAGACAATAGCTAATATCAGATCTATGCCAATCCAATAGTAACAGCGCAACCCAAGGTATTTTCGTCCACCTTCGTTGGCGTTACTCTGGACTTGGACTTCCCCCAAGACATTTCCGCCGCTCTTGCCGGTAGCCCTGAACTGGATAACATGACGGCCTGTTTGGAGCAACCGGAAAGTGAAGGGCCATTTGTGTCTTTCCCCTAAGGATGGGAAAAGCATCGAATTTGGGGTAATCATCTCCAAGGCTTCGGGGGGGTAGCTTGCCTCTAGTTCCACCTCCTTAGCCGGCCAACCCGCATTGCTGAGTACTACGTCTATGGTAAACTCGTCCCCTGGGTCTAGGTGCCGCTTCGGAACCTGAAATCCCAGTTGAATTTTCGGAGGTCCTAGTTTTGTGCGAATAATGGCCGAGTCACGCAGGATGGAGAGTCTATCTACTTTGGCTCCATCGTACTGCTCTAATTGAAAGGTCAATTCATTGAGTCCAGGAAGAACACCATCGTTTGGGATGTAGTTGATGTAGTAAACCTCAAGGGAATTGTCGAGACTGAAACCACTGGAGCCGCCACTCAGTAGTTCAGTGGTGCTCCAAAGCGTTCGGCCGGTGTGGCCGGTCCTGGTGAACTTCACCTGTGCCGCAGCGCGGTCATTTGCCTTACCCGCTACGTATATCCGCCCATCGGAGCTGTCTTGGCCCAATTCCAGAATGAAGTGGAGGAAGAGCATGTACCATGAACCATGACCCTGGACCGCATCGTCAGGCAGGAGGTACGAAATTGGGCTAGACGATCTCACCTCACCTTGGACGGGAACTTGTATATCCCCATGACCGAGGTCTTCCAGAGTCCAAAGGCCATCTGAGCCAATTAAAGGGGCTTCACCTGCCGCCGATCCGACGGTCAGAATCGTGAGAACAACAGTGGCGGCAATAGCGAAGACCACGACGGCCCACGCATTTGCCTTAGTCTTTTTCCCGGATGCAAGATAAGAGAACAAAGGGAGGGCTTCCGACTATGGCGTGTCGATCGAACGAGTCATGGAACATACACGGCTGTAGCGTAACCATCATTTTCTACGATATGATTGCCTTCTTGTCTCCAAGATTCGGCATTATAGAAGTTTCCCCAATCCTCATATACCGTATAGCCTCGGTCTGAAGCGCGATCCGCTATTAACCCCTCGGTATCTTCACTTTCGCCGTGCCAAGTGTTAGGACCGCATTCGTTGTGATCAGTGTGGGTCGCCCCCAATACGTAAAAGCCCCACGACGTGTTGTAGAGCGTATCATTATCGTCCGCGTAGACCCTCATATGTGGTTGATTACCCAAAATAGCACAGTCACACTGTAACTTGGTGCCCGAGTCGTTATCCCAGACCATACCAGAGCCATCGTTCAACCTCGCATACTTGGCAGAGGCCCAGGGCCAATGGCAGTTGCCCCAGTAGATGCCCTTTACCTTGTCCACTTCCGCGTTATTGTAGAAAACATGTTTACCGGCCAATCGACGTTGCTGCTACTGGTGTCGTCGTCCTCGTTTGACAAGAAGTCCCAATTGTAAAACCGATCCTCTTGTATGGAGAGAACACTCAGGCTGCCCGGACCGGCGCTATGATCCGCAAGAGGATTGCGGACGGAACTGCGACAACCGCTATGAGCATAATAAATGGTACTACCACCTGAAAAACCCGTCTGTTCCGCATCTTAGCGTAGTCCTCCTCTGTCCTCTTTTGGCCTTATCCGGATCACTCTCCCGTAGGAGTCTTCGGAGGAATAACTTCCTTTGCAATTATCTGGTCATATTGAATGGGGTCTATACTAACCAACTCTTCTTCGGTCAGATCAATCAAGACGTAGGCTCGTTGCAAGCCACGTACTTCGAGCCGTGCACTGGTCTGTTCGTATGGCCTATTGCTTGATTGCACTCCATCATGGTCGACAAAAGGCCATTCGCCATCCACGTTGACCGGAGGACTAATAGACACCTCTATAAGGGCTCCTATTGCCTGCCTGGAGCTGGATAGCCAGGGAGCGATGCGTTCGATGATGTATCCTCCAGGTACTAGGCTCTGCATCTTAGAGTAGCAATCTCATTTTCGGTGAGAGACGGCACGTCCGCTGCGTGCGATACGGTGTCTTCTACCCGAGAGGGAACAGGAGGCGGCTCATCACCAAATGAGAGACGGCACGTCCGCTGCGTGCGATACGGTGTCTTCTACCCGAGAGGGAACAGGAGGCGGCTCATCACCAAATTTCCCGGCCAAAGCAAGCCCCCCTGCCACCATCCCAAATACCAGTCCCATTACTAGCAGAGCCGAGACAACTACGACAACTTTCTTCATTTCACCCTCCTGCCGATGCCCTCTTATCGTTCTGAGAGGCTATAGCCATGTCTTCAATTAACCCTTCTATTCCTCGTTGAGATAGCCTTCCTACCCACCTGTGGAATAGCTCACCCTCTGCCGTCATGAAAAACGTGGTCGGGACTACGACGATACCAGAGTCGATTATGAGGGTACCATCAAGCGCTGAACCGACGGGATATGTGATACCTAGCAGGCTGCGGATAAAGGGGGTCTCTGACAGACCGTACCGGACCGGGCCGTGAACACCCGACGATATCCAACGTGTATGGCTTGTTGATTCACGCCAAGGCGCATAACCATTATGCCAATAACGCTTTCCGCTGGCCAGAAGACAGCCCAGACCTGGCCTGAGGGTTTTTCAGCAGCCTGCTAGTTCCGAAGCAACTCTCCCGCCATCCTCTCGGGATCCAAGGCCCAAAAATGGACCAATATCCACACCCAGAATATTGACGCTACTTGATTGGCTGTGAACCGCCTGGAGTTCACGCATTTGTATTTTGCTGGTTGGACAGAGCCCTGCCCAAAAAATGACGGCCACAGGTTCGCCATAAAAATCCGCAAGGCTAAGAGTTTCGGCGGCCCCACCAGATGTTTTGTAGAGGGTGACTTCAATATCAGGGATCTGGGAGATCATGGCGGGAATCCTTATCGGTGCCTCTGTTTGCGGGACTGCCTCGACCCTATTGGTCCCTCCACAACTTGCTAAGAGGAGCAGCGAAACAATTGCTACCCCAAGGCTTATTGATTTCTGCCCCATGGTGCCATCAACCCTTCGGCCGACTCCTGTTGGTAGTCTACAAACGCCAGAAAGCCGGTATGAGCCCGCTGGTCGTAGCTAAGAAGCAAGACGTTATATTATCAAAATCAATTCAAGGTCTAGTGGTTCTTATTCTCTCACAACATAAGGTACAGGGCCTGTAGAATGGGCCATGGCAAGAGTACCGATACGGACGATCATAGAAACATGGAAGGCATGTGGTCAGAACAGCTCGGAAGCAGCCCGTCAGTTGGGGATAGACCGCCGTACCGTCCAGCGCTGGGTGGACCGAGGAAAACAACCCTGGGGGTACGTACGCTGGCGGGGGGTGCAGCGCCGGTCCACCGCTCCCAAACGACCGAAGCAGGTGCTGTGGGGAGATGCGGCCGCCCGGGTACGGGGGTGGCGAGAAGCGACGGGCTTCTGTCGGGAGAAGCTGGCGGTGTTGGCGCAGGCGCAGGCGCAGGGGCTGGAGGTCTCAGCGTCGACCATTCATCGGTATTTGCAGCGGACGGGCTTGGTCCGTCCCAGCACCAAGCGACGGCGGCCCCGTTTTCAGAACGGCCAAGTCATGCGACCCCGTAACTGTCCGGGGCTGGGCTATCTCCAGATGGACGTGAAGTACGTCACGCCGGAACTCTCCGGGCTCCCGTACACCTGCTATCTCTATGCGGCCCTGGACATCTCCACCCGCTACAAGGTCGGGCTGGTCCTCCCCAAGCTGGATGAGGGCGGAGCACTCCTGGCCTTGTACCATGCTACCCAGCAGTTCCCCTTCCCGTTGCACTATGTCCAAACCGACAACGGCTTGGAGTTCCAGAAGCGCTTCCACGCGAAGTGTGCGGAGGTGGGACTAGAGCACTTCTACATCCACAAGAGTGCTCCCAATGAGAACGCAGTGGTAGAGCGGAGCTTTCGCACGGATGAAGAGGAGTTCTTCTTCTGGCTGGAGGAAGCACCGCAAGACCACCTGGATTGAATGCGTGGTACCAGCGCTTCCTGGACACCTACAACTCCGTACGCCCTCATATGGGCATCAACATGCTTACTCCAAAGGAGGCTATCGCCCTGTACCATAAGTCCTTGACTCCTGATAGAAAGGCGGGAGGAGGTCAACATGCCAAAGCCCGTGGCCTGCATTACGAAGCCGCATGGTCCAGAGGCTCTACAAATGTACGGTCTTGGCAGAACGTGGGCAGCGAATGGAACAATGTTGCTCCTCCGCACTCAGGCCGTACGCCCTCATATGGGCATCAACATGCTTACTCCAAAGGAGGCTATCGCCCTGTACCATAAGTCCTGAGAGATTAAGCTTGACTCCTCCGCACTCAGTCCTTCATATTATAATTGGCTTTGCATTTCATCCAATAGAAAGGCGGGAGGAGGTCAACATGCCAAAGATTCACCATCCCAGAATACTCTTGGCACTGCTCCTGGTTATGGGATTGATAGGCGGCACAGTGGCTGTCCTTGCGAACCAACAAGACTCTGATGGCAAGACTGTATCTTTACCGATTCCGACTCCCTTGCCACTGGACGAGGCTGATAAGCAAGCTGCTGTTGCCGTCCTACGGGACTCGGGAGTAGTCGACCGCATCGCAGGCCCTCAAGTCTGGACTGCCTCCGATTTCTACCAAAGGCGTGTTGGCCAGACCTTCGGAGTTTATTTTATAGCTACCTGGGAGCAGCCGGTAGAATACTCGGGTCCGTGGCGGACCCTAGAATGCCGGGGGACCTTAGTAATTGAGCCTCTTGGAACTTGGACCGGCACTACGCAACTCTCTATCGTCGTCGACGTCGAGAACGCCGAGGTTGTTCACTACTTCCCTTATGGCCCACCGCGGGTGAACCCGTATCAAGAGGCCCCACAACGTCCCAACCCGATAAGCGTCGACGATGCGGGCCCGGAGGACCAGATTACCGTGTATGACCTAGAAAGCCAGAAGGTGATCTACGAGGGACCCGGAAAGGACGGGCCCCAAGAGTGCCCGCCTGGTAAGGAAGACGACTAGTCGTCTTCCCGAGCCCTAAGAGATCGATTTGAAAAGAGGGGGGTGCAATGCGTTACTCCAAAATTATCCACTACGCTCCACTGGCACTCGCTGTACTTGCAGCCCTGGCATATCTGGGCCTTTACCTGCTGAACTTAGTCTACAGCCCTCCTGGGGCCGGCGCCAACACGGCCCCATCAGGAACTTATCACCTTAAGCAGATGCGCAATTGGACACTATTGAGGCCTAGAAAACCGAGGAGGTTGGGGGTGGTAGAGGCTCCTTCAGAGGGGTAGATTAACCCTAAGTGAAAGGAGTCATTGATGACCCAGGTAGAGGATCAGGCCAGTCAAGCTGAGGAGCGAAGCCAGGAGACACGAAGCTTCGTGCGTCAGGTCCGTGCAGCGACCCGCCGTAAGTATACCCCTGAAGAGAAGATCCGCATCGTCTTGGAGGGGTTCAGACGGGAGACTACCGTTAATGACCTGTGCCGACGGGAAGGAATCAAACCCCACTCCTACTACGCCTGGACGAAGGGGTTTATGGAAGCTGGGAAGGAGAGGTTGACTCGGGACAGTGTGCGTGATGCGACCCGGCAAGAGATAGAGCAGCTCAAGCGGGAGAACAGTGAACTGAAGCAGCTGGTGGGTGAGTTGTCCCTGGAGTTGCACCGCTTCAAAAAAACAGCTCTGCCGCCCCTACACGACAACGGCACCGGCGCATGAGCGTAGTGGAACAATCGAAGGTCGTGGCTGAGGTGGAGCGACATGGTAGAGGGAAGAACAGGCGACTCAGGGAGCTTGGCATTTCCAGGAGCACGTATTATTGGTGGAGGTGGAGGCACCGGCAGGGTAGTTGTGAGGGTACGGAAGGAACTGAGAGGCCCTGGAATCGCCTGGGTCCAGAAGAGGAGGCAGTAGTGCTGGCGGCAGCCCGTGAGATGCCGACCTGGCGAAGCCGGCAGTTGGCGGCTTGGCTCACCGACCACCGAGGCCTATCGGTCTCCGCCTCCACAGTCTATCGTATTCTGAGACGGGAGGGTCTGGTGAAACGGATCGAATACCAGTTGGCAGCTGGCAAAGAGTACCACCACAAGACCACAGGGCCCCACCAGCTGTGGGCCACCGATGCCTCCTACTTCCGTGTAGTGGGATGGGGCTACTACTACCTCGTGACGGTGATGGACGACTACTCCCGGTTCATCTTGGCCTGGAAGGTGCAACGGGACATGACGGCCGACTCCCTCATAGAGGTGGTCCAGCAAGCTGTTGACTCTACTGGTATGACTGATGTACCTCTGGAGGATCGGACCAAGCTCCTCTCAGATAATGGCTCAGGTTATGTATCGCGGGCCTTCCGCGAGTACATGCGGGTGGTGGGCATTCGCCACGTCCTGGCAGCACCCTATCACCCTCAGACCAACGGGAAGCTGGAGAGATATCACCGAACCCTGAAAGACGACATTAACCAGGTGCCATACGAGGTGGTGGAAGACCTGGAGGCGGCCATCCGGGACTTCGTCGAGTTCTACAACTACCGAAGATATCATCAGGCGCTGAGGGTTGTAACTCCGGCTGACGTGCTGGAAGGCCGTCTGGAGGCAATTCTAGCCCAGAGGAAGGAGGTACAGCGAGAGACTTTTGACCGGCGGCGGCGGTACAATCAGGAGGTCAGAGAAACCCTCAAACCAGGAGCTTCTTCACCCCAATCTCTCGGACCCAGAACTGTCCAAAACCGCTGACACCCAACAGATAGTTTGCGTTATTATGTGAGATAGTTTTGACAATTTGGCGCTGGGGTCCCATGAGAACCTGGGTCTTTACTATCATCTTTATAGGGATGACCATCGGATTCCTCTTGGCCTTGGGTGTTGTCGCCCTGCTGAGGGCAGGCTTTGAGGGAGAAGACTTGGCACTTTCGGTTGCCTTTACTATCTTCGTGATTTTTCTGGCAGCCATTCTGATAGGATACGTTTACAAAATGATCAGGTAGAGCCTGTTATGTCCTACTTAGGGCCTTAGAATGATCGACTTCGTTGGCGGCTACTGGTGGAAGCGGGGCAAGATTTCACTGCCGAGAAGCCGCAGTTGCTCAATAGAATGCTCAGGGGCGCACAATGGCCTAACTACGAACTTGGTCGCTCCCGAGTCCAGATAGCGTTTAATAGTACACGTGATTTCCTCGACCGTGCCAAGGGCGCTGTATTCGGTGAAGTGGGCATCCGGACGATGACGGGTAATATAGGGCTCAGCTTCCAATGCAGCTTCCTCTGTATTGGATGCGATAAAGAATCCCAATAGCGCTCCAATATGGTCCTCTTCGATCTCGCGCCCATGTTCGGCGGCTGTGGAAAACACCACTTCTATTCCTTCCTGTACCTCCGGTGCAGTGGCAGAGGAGACCAGCCAGCCGTCTCCCACACGCCCGACCCTGCGCTGTGCGGCTTTGCTGCGACCCCCAACCCACATCGGTAGAGAGGGTATCTGCACTGGTTTTGGAGTTACGGTTACGTCATGGAGCGAATAGAACTGTCCCTCGTGGGTCACGTTATCCTCGTGCCATAGGCGTCGCATAACCGTCATCGCCTCGTCAGTACGGCGGCCACGATCTTCCTTAGAAACCCCGCAGGCTTCATACTCCTTGGGGTCTTCCTGCCCAAGCCCGATAGCCGGAAGGAAACGGCCATTGGACAGATAGTCCAAGGTAGCCAGCTCCTTTGCGAGCACCACTGGGTTGCGCACTGGTAATTGCAAGACGCTGGTGCCGAACTTCAATCTTTCGGAATAGCCCGCGACCATGGAGAGGGCAATCAGGGGCTCAGGGCTGAAGGCTCCACCGACCACCCGGTCCGAAAGCCATATGGAGTCGTATCCGTATTCGTCGCCCACTTCTACCAGTTGGCGGAAATACTTGAGCCCCTCTTTCCCCTCAGGGAAGGCTCCAGGCATATAACCGATGCGAACGCTCATAAAGTCCTCCAGTGTGAAAGAAGTGGTTTAGTAGCCAAGTCTGATAGAGGGCAGGGTTAACCCGGCTTTTGCAATAGCTGTAAGACATTGCCGTCGGTGTCCAGAAAAGTGGCTACCCAGCCACCCCATTCCTCTTGCTCGGGCGGGCGTATGAACTCCACTCCCGAGTTGGAGAGTTTCTTGTGCTCTTCGTGAATGTCCGTGACTCCGAAACTTATCATAATACGGTAGGGGTCGTTGGATGTGCCCTTAACCCTATCGTGTAGCCCGAGGTTCAAGCGCAGGGTATCCCACTCAAAGTTGGCCCAACCGGCTTTTTGGCCCCGGAGCTTGAGTCCTAAAGTATCTCTATAGAAACTCAGCAGCAGCTCCAGATTCTCAGTCCAGATAGTGACGCCTATTACACCCTGGTTCATCGGGTTAGCTCCCCATCGCTAGCTCATGGACCTTGGCGCCGATGTCGGAAGAGGTAACCAAAGCTTCGCCGACTAGAGCGGCGTGAACACCCATCTTCCTCAGGTTCTGGATATCATCTCTGGTGCTGATGCCACTCTCGCTGACCACAAGCTTTCCCCTGGGAATTTGTTGTGCCAACGCCTTGGTGACCGATAGATCGGTGCGAAAACTACGGAGGTCGCGGTTATTGATGCCGATGATCTCAGCACCTGCGTCAAGGGCCGTGTCTAGCTCCTCTGCCGTGTGCACCTCTACCAGGCATTGCATCCAGTACTGGCGAGCCAATGAGAGGAGAGCGCTGAGCTGTTCAGGCGTTAGAATCGCGACTATAAGCAGCATGGCGTCCGCGCCGTAAGCCCTAGCTTCGGTGACTTGATAGGGATCGAAGATAAAGTCCTTGCGAAGGATTGGAATGCCGTTGGATAGGGTCACCTGTTTTACCGCTGCAAGATGGTCTAGTGTCCCCTGGAATCGAGGGTCAGTAAGCACCGAGATCGCCGCGGCGCCGTTCTCCACGTAGCAGCTTGCCAGCCGTACCGGATCGAAATCGGGGCAGAGCAGTCCTCGAGATGGCGACGCCTTCTTGATCTCGGCGATGAGGCGAACGCGGTCGCCCAGCAGTACACCGGAGAGGTTCAGAGGTCCGGGCTGATCCTCGATTCGGCGCTCCAATGCCTCCAGGGGCTCCTCTGAACGCTGTTGCTCAAGCTCTTGGCGCTTTGCGGCTACTATATCATCGAGAATGGTGGCCATCTAAGGTAGCTTGACCTCCTCACCTTTTACTAGACTGGTCATGGAGCCAAGAAGGAAATCTCGTGCTCCCTGAATTTCGAGGAGGACCGGTTTACCTTCAGCCGAGAAATGGGTGATTATCCCGTTCGTCTCTTCGGCATGATCGACGCCGATATCGGAAAGCTTCACTAGAAGAATATCCACGTCCTCGCTATATTTGATCTGCATACCGCTGATACCCAAATTGGAAGTAGTTAGTGCTCACTGGGGTCATTAGCTCAACGCCTGGCTCAGCTCCACCAGACCGTCTACTTTATTCAGGGCCTCCCCGCTGTCTATGGCCTCCTCAGCTAGTTTGAGCCCCTCGCTCAGGTTTTGCACCTTGCCGCCCACCAGCAGGACAGCTGCGCTGTTGAACAGCACCACGTTCCTGATCGGGCCTCTCTCTCCCTGAAACACCTGGCGAAGAATTCTGGCGTTGTCCTCTTTGTCTCCGCCTTTTATATTTTCCGAAGATGTTATCGGTAGGTTTAATTCCTCAGGTGAAAGGGTGGAAAAGTGAGTCGCGCCGTTCTTTACTTCCCAAACTTGGGTCTTTGCGCCCAGGGTCAGCTCGTCCAGGCCGTCTTCGCCGTGGACCACCAAAGAGTGTTCAGAGCCAAGCAGCTTGAGCACCTCAGCCATCTTTTCTCCAAGGCCGGTATCGGCCACCCCCAGAAGCTGGCATTGTGCCCCTGCTGGGTTAGTCAACGGACCCAGGACGTTGAACACGGTGCGGATACCGATCTCCCGGCGCACGGGAGCAGCGTGACGCATGGCTGGGTGAAAGGTGGGGGCGTACATGAACCCGATTCCCACCTCCTCTATGCAACGCTTAACGCCTTCCGGTCCCAGGTCTATCTTGACACCCAATGCCTCCAGCACATCAGCGCTGCCGCAAGAGCCCGAGGCTGCGCGATTGCCGTGCTTGGCCACTTTGAGACCCGATGCTGCGGCAACGAACGCCGCAGCCGTCGACACGTTGAAGCTTCCTTTGCCGTCGCCCCCGGTGCCGGCCGTGTCTACAAGAGTCCCTTCGACTTGAACTTTCAGCGCCTTCTCTCGCATAACCGTAGCCATACCGGCTATCTCTGCCGGTGTTTCACCCTTCAATCTTAGTGCGGTGAGGAAGGAGCCTAGCTGGGCAGGGGTGGCCTCCCCTTCCATGATCTCCCGCATAACCGCAGCAGCCTCCTCCATGCTCATGGAGTGGCCGGAGACCAAAGCCGTAATAGCCTCCCTAATCACCGTGCTTCCCTGAGAAAGTTGGTGATTGGGCTAACCTGTCCACACGTATTTCTCCGGGTTGATGCGCAGGCAATACATCGTGTCGTCAGCCATGGAGTCGGCCCACTGGGCCCCTTCCGTGTCTCCCAGGTATCGGGTGGACAGCTTGCGATGCAGTTCCTGAGCCTGACCTTCGTCCGTCAGGACATCCGCCTGGCCAAGGACGGTCAGAAACTTTACGTGGCGGGTGGTATCGGTTATACACAGGGCGACCTTTGGGTTATGGAGGACGTTGCGCACCTTGGCCGTATCGGCTACTGTGCAAATGGTGAAGCTCTCACCGTCGTACTCGTACCATACGGGGAAGGCCTGGGGGCCGCCGCTGGGGTAAACGGTGGCCAGGATAGCCATGTAGGTATGCTCGGTGAACTCCAGGACTCGTTTGGACGCTGCGGTAACCATAGTGCCACCTCGCCAGGTAGGAGTTGTAGATATCTACAAAGAATCTCAGTGTTCCTATACTGCAACCCCAAACTCTGATAGTTCACGAGCGTAATCTAGACAGGCGGCAATCTGTGTCTTCGACAGATCGGGGAATTCTACTATGATCTCATCGGGTGTATAACTTGCTGCCTGATACCCAAGGATGAGACTCACAGGAATCCGGGTCATTTTGATTCTGGGCTTGCCCCTGAGCACATCAGGGGTGCTTTCTATGTGCTCTCTCCATTTCACCGTCATCGAATTCTCCGCCGTGATCTGTTGACCTTATTCTAGCACAAGCGGAGGATCATTTAGAGATCGGGCGGCTAACGGATCTGGGCTTTGGACGAATCCACCCAATCCAAGAAGTTCTGCAGCAAGTCCTTGCCCACGGCCGTCATGATGGACTCAGGGTGGAACTGGACACCCTCAACGGGATACTCCTTGTGACGCAGGCCCATGATTACGCCCTTGTCGGTCCAGGCGCTTACCTCAAGGCTGTCGGGGAGGCTATCTCGATAGACTGCTAGGGAATGGTAGCGAATGGCCTCGAAGGGGTTGGGCAAGCCCTGGAAAACCCCCTTGCCGTCGTGGTGGATCATGGAGGTCTTGCCGTGCATTATCTCGCCGGCGGGGCCTACCTGGCCCCCGTAGGTGTATCCTACGCACTGGTTGCCCAGGCAGACACCCAAGGTGGGTATTCTTGGGGCGAACTGGCGAATAATGTCGTTGGAGATGCCTGCCTCCCTGGGCGTGCAGGGCCCCGGAGAGATTACTATGCCGGACGGGGCCATAGTCTCTACGTCCTCCAGAGTCAGTGCATCGTTGCGGAGCACAGTCACTTCAGCGCCCAGCTCGCATAGGTACTGGTAGAGGTTATATGTGAAGCTGTCGTAGTTGTCTATGAGCAGGATCATTGGGGCACTTCCACGAGTTCCAGCCAGTTGTTGTCAGGGTCCTGGCAAAAGGCGGCCTTGCGCACCACCTTACCGTCCTCCACCAAAGTGGCGGGGGCGCTGATGAAGCGTAACCCCTTCTTGGCCATGGTATCGTAGTACTCATCGATGTTCTCCACGAAGAAGGCCAGATGGCTGGCGCCCAGGTCGTTAAGGTTGATCTGGGACTGGCCGCCGGTTGGCGACATGTACTGTACCAGTTCCAGGTTGTGGCCGTCGCCCATGTTCAAAAAGGCGATTTTGAGATGGGCGCCCTTCAATCCAGTAACTGTCTGAGCGAACTCACCGCTGCGTTCAGCCCTGAGCTGAAGCTTCAGTCCCATTACATCTGTGTAGAATTTGATGGACTCTTCTATGTCTTTGACCACGAACCCAGTATGGAAAAACGACTTTAGCATGGGGTCTCCTTCCTATTCAGTGACTAGTCCAGCTCTCTTCCCTCGGCTTTGTCGATAGCCCTTAGCAAGGCTCCGGCCTTGTGCAGCGTCTCCTGGTACTCGTCGTCAGCTATACTATCCGCAACCACACCGCCGCCTGCTTGCACATATGCAACTCCGTTCTTGATCACGGCGGTACGCAGGGTAATGGCGCTGTCTACGTTGCCTGAAAAGCTGAAGTAGCCTACGGCGCCCCCGTACGGGCCCCGTTCCTCACCCTCCAGCTCGGAGATTATCTCCATGGCTCGAATTTTGGGAGCGCCCGACAGCGTACCCGCCGGAAAGCAGGCCCCCAAGGCGTCATAGGCAGTGACCTCCGGTTTGAGCTGGCCTGCTACGTGGGATACCAGGTGCATGACACGGGAGTACTTCTCTACCTCCATGAGCTGGGTCACCTTTACGCTGCCGGGCTGGCTCACCCTGCCCACGTCGTTACGGGCCAGGTCCACCAGCATGATGTGCTCCGCCCTCTGCTTCTCGCTCTCCCTGAGCTCCTTCTCGAAAGAGGCGTCTTCCTCAGGGGTATTGCCCCTGGGACGGGTACCGGCGATGGGATGGGTAACCACTCTGCCGTCCTCTACCCTCACCAAGGTCTCTATGGACGCGCCCACTATATAGAAGTCGTCCAAGTGCAGATAGTACATATATGGAGAAGGATTGGTGGCTCTGAGTGCCCGGTATATCTGGAATGGGTGTGCGTGGGTATCCCTTTCGAGCCGCTGCGATGTGACCACCTGGATGACGTCTCCCGCGTAGATGTACTCCTTGGCTCGCTCCACCGCTGCCTCGTAGTCTTCCTGATTAAAGTTGGAGCGGACCACCGGATTGGCGCGTACTGTTCCGGTGGGCATTTGCATCGTCGGAGGACTCTCCAATGGCATGGAGAGGCGTTCAACCATGCGGTCGATCTTCTCAGTAGCCTGCGCGTAGGCCGCCTCCAAATCGCCATCGATAAAGACGTGGCTCACGACCTTTATGTTATGCCGAAGATGATCGAACACAAGCAGGGTGTCGTTGAACATAAACACGGCTTCGGGCAACCCCAGAGGGTCCTTAAGTGGTTCGGGCACCCTCGGTTCAAAATATCGGATGATGTCATAGGCCAGATATCCCACTGCCCCGCCATGAAATCTGGGCAGGTCGGGTATGGGAATGAGCTGATATCGGTCCATCTCCCCTTTGATATGAGTGATGGGGTCGCCATCGCCGTCGGGTTGGCCCGGCCCCGTCTTCAGAATGGAGTAGGGCTCCGTGCCGATGAAGCTGTAGCGAGCCAGGCGCTCACCTCCCTCGACGCTCTCCAGCAGGAATGAGTAAGGCGGTCTGGCTACCTTTAGATAGGCGGACACCGGAGTTTCGAGATCCGCGTCGATCTCTCTATATATGGGTATCAGGTTTCCCTGGCTGGCCAGGGCCTTTACTTGCTCCAGGGACGGGTTATACATCTGAATTTCACCTTCGGATGCCTAGGGTATGTTATTTACGCCGCTTGCCTTACGATTGCATAAAAATAAAAAACCCTGTCCTCAAGGGACGGGGTTTTCCCATGGTACCACCCTTATTTACCCAATAGCTTGACTTAATCAGCAGCTACCAGGTATCTCAATCGGCGGGGAAGAAGCTTGCCTGCCCTTCCGTGCCGTGGACCGGTAACGAGGCCCACTCGGCTCGGCTTATTTCTAACCTAGGGAGTCCCGGTGATTTCTACGTAAACTAATATTCCAGAAACCTACGTTGCTCTCAGAGGCAAAACGTTCAGCCTGCGGCTCCGAGGTCCATTCGGCTCTCGCGCTGGCACCGGCTCACACCTTCCCCGGCTCTCTGAGCCCCGCTTGATAGCGTACTAATCCTCTTCGTAGCCATTATGCTTATGTACAATTAATTGGAGTATAGTCTCGACCATATCTTGGTGTCAAGCAGACGCGATCGAGTGCACCATTTGAGGGATCATGGCCTCAATAACGTCCCGGTAAAGTTTAAATCTGGGCTCCATTAGAGTTAGTTTGGAGTCCTGTCCTTCATACAGTTCCAAGCCGCCAATCGCCTCTCGGAACATTCGATTGTTGGGCAGGAAATCAGAAAAGAAGTCTAAAATCTCTACTCCCACGATTTCTAGTGTGTCGGGGTCGATGCGAATCATAATATTGTCTAGAACATGTTCGCTCAACGCTTCTTTCGGACCACCGAATTCTACGACAAGTATATCAAGGGCGGAATCATAAACTGCATAGAGACCATCCCGCTCGACTCTTGCTAAGTAGTCTCGATTTGCATCCAATAGCTTGTCGGGGTCAATGTGGCGTACTTCGTGAGCCATTATCAGCTCCCTTTCGGGCGTATACTAAGAAGTGTGTCTCTGCTAGCAGGACGTGTCGTGGGGTATACAGTTCTCACCTCTCCGTCTCCATCATCATTATACCGCACAATGACTACCATGTAGGTGTTAGATAGCTTGCCAGTCAGGATGCCCAATTTGTAGTAAAGATGGGTGTTTACACGCGAACGTAGGTAAACAAAATCCGGCGCCATTAGGACGTCGCATATATATTGAAGAAACGATATCATCTCCGGGTGGCGGATTCTGATGTGGTCGGCGAACCTTTGGGTAAGATGAACACGGCGGCCCGAATAGTCGATGCAGTTCTCGGCAATGTCCTGAGTTGTGTTAGTCACGACCTACGCCTAATACCTGGAGCGTGTGCCGTAGGCGACGGGTTGAGATATGCCTCGTCAACATTAAGCCAGTGCGACGTTTGGAAGGATAACAATTCTGTTTCCTTTAGGCATAAACTTCGTGGGCCAGCTATTGTACGCTTTCGCAGAAGGCTAACAGAGAGCCGTCCTCGTTGACGTGATACTCGAACATCTCAAGTACCGTGCCGACACTGTGGGCAAACACGAAGCGAAAGCCCGGTGTAACCACCTGCGCGTACATCCTGTCAGGATCGGGGCATCCCAGGCTGGTGTCAGGCCATTGGACGGGGTCGAATACGATAGTCATGAGCTCGTCCGGAGCTATGTTTAGACTTCCCGATAAGGCGCGTCGCGCTATGAGCTCTGGCGAACTGTCTGCGTTAAAAACCCATAAAGCGTTGTACCTCTGGAAGCCAAGTGTCTCTTCAAGGTACTCGGGCAACAACCCAAAGGTGCGTCCGTCAGAGCTGGTGGCCTGGATCCGCCTGTCATAACGGCCGGTTTCCAGGTCCGCGGGAAGGACTGCCACCTGGTCGTCGGAGAGTGGGAAGCGGACTTGGGATGTGGGTGGGTTCACAATGATCATCTGCTCAAAGGCTATCTCCCCATCCCGTAGAAGCTCTACTTGGATGGATGCGATGACTTCGCTAAAAGTGCAGTTCGCGGTGTTTATGGGATCGAAGCCTGTAGGAACTGGGTCTTGGCCTCGAATACCGCGAACAGGGCCGATCGCTCCGATCTCTGTCATGGGGCACTCTACAGTCAAATCCTGCGCCTGCACGGCGGTGGGTGTGGTCGTGGGATTGTCACTTCCACCGCAAGCGGCTGCCAAGACTATGACAACTAGACTAGATATGGCCAGGGCTAAAATATTTATTCTGTTCATATTGTCTTCAATCACCCTTCATAAGAAAGCAGCCCTCACCCCTGGCCTCTCGCCAGGTGAGAGATGGGGGAAGTCGAAGGCCGAACTGAGAGATTATCCCCCTGCCGGTCCTCCTCCCACGCCTGGCTCCGTCATCTTTTCGGGATTCAGCAGAGCGTCGAGCTGCTCGGCAGAAAGAGAGGTCATCTTCGCTGCCATCTCTCTGATAGTGCTTCCGCTGGCGGCGGCCTCCTTTGCGACCTCTGCGGCCTTGTCGTATCCGACGGCTGGAGACAGGGCGGTACCCAGCATCAGTCCCTTTTCAACCATGTCTGGACCCACGTTAGTTGCTTTAAGTCCCTTGACACACTGCTCGGAAAAGTTGTCAGCCGACGTGGCCAGCAGTGAGATGGACTGGAGTAGGTTATAGGCTGCCACAGGCATCATCATGTTGAGCTCGAAGTACCCCCCCTGGCCTGCGAGGGCTATCGTGGCGTCATTGCCCACAACCTGGGCCACTACTTGAATTACCGACTCGGCGATGACAGGATTTATCTTGCCGGGCATGATGGAGCTTCCGGGCTGGACCTCCGGCAGGACCAGTTCACCAAGCCCGGCTCTGGGGCCGCTGCCTATCCATCGTATGTCGTTGGCTATCTTGTAAAGGCTCGTAGCGATAGTGCGCAGTACCCCGCTAGCCTCTACCGCGGCATCCAGGGAATTCTGGGCCTGGAAGTGGTTGTCCGTCTCGCGCACGTGGACTCCCGTCATGTCGGACAGGAGCTGGCAGACACGGCTGGAGAACTCTGGATGAGTATTTACTCCAGTGCCCACGGCGGTGCCCCCTAACGCTACCTGAGAGAGTTCTTCCTGGGCATGGAGTAGGCGGCTGATGCTGTGGCTGACCTGTCCGGCGTACCCCTTAAATTCCTGCCCCAATCGGACTGGAGTGGCGTCCTGGAGATGTGTGCGGCCGGTCTTGATGATGGGCCAAAACTCCTTGCTTTTCTCATCCAACGAGCTTTCTAGCTTGTTCAGTGCTGGAATGAGCGACTCCTTAATTTGCACCAACGCGGAAAGATGGATGGCCGTTGGGATGACGTCGTTTGAGGACTGGCCCGTGTTCACGTGGTCGTTGGGGTGTACGAGACGAGAGCCTCGCTCCCCTCCCAGAATCTCCGTCGCCCGGTTCGCTATCACTTCGTTGGCGTTGGTGTTGGTCGACGTGCCCGAGCCTGTCTGGAAAATGTCCACCACGAACTGGTCGTCAAGCTTGCCTTCAGAGACCTCTTGCGCCGCCTCCACAATGGCATTGGCGGTCTGTTCCTCCATCAAACCAAGGCCCATGTTAACCTTCGCGGCGGCGAGCTTTATCAGCGCCAAAGAGCGAATGAAGCTACGCGGAAAGCGAAGATCGCTGATCGGGAAATTGAGCTCTGCGCGCCTTGTGGAAGCACCGTAATAAGCGTCCACTGGGACCTCAAGAGGTCCCATCGAATCGCGTTCGGTTCTAGTGTTGTGGGCCGAAGACATTGAGTAACCTCCTCCGGAATTCCGCATCTGATTTTAATGGGTAGCTAGGAAGTTGGGTAGCCCTAACATTGTCAGGGGAAGCCTACACTCTTTAGGCTGTGGTGCATGAAAAGAGTTAGACGCTCTTAGCTCATGCAGACAAAGGAGGGGCTACGCATGCGTAGCCCCTCCAAATCCGAATCTATTTCGGGTGATGCCGATATGATTTATGATCGCACTCCCACCAGTTTCCCGCTGACGACCAGGCGGCTGTCGTACACGAACCTGGGGACGCAGGCCACCAGGTGAAGGTTAGCTCCCCCTGGGTCCAGTTGAGCGTACTCAGGCTTTAACCCCTTGAGGTGTCCATAGTCCAGCTTCAGGTCATCTTGGTGCACGACCACGGCTTCAGTTATCTTGTACAAATAGGACCGGCTTTCAGCTTCCACGATGGTGTATACTTCCTGGCCCTTCCTGAGGAGATCGGGGATTTTGGGAAGATTGTAGAAAACGTTCCCTTCTCCCGCTATGGGACTCTCCAGGTGGCCAAACAGCCAGACGCTGCCCATTTCACCAGGGTTGGATTCTTCCGGTATCTGGCCCACTACTCGATTGGGCGTTTGGTAGGCCCGGCTGTCACCAAGGTTCATTATCTCCAGTCCCTCCACCTTTGAGTCCACTCCGATGGAGGGCAAAATTACTCGTTTAGCTGCCGACAAAGTGCCTGTTGGCGGCAATGTGCTGGAATCTATGGGCCTGAAACCTTGCAACAGTGCTGTCTCTAGAAAAGAAGGGGGTTCATATTCCAGTGGATTGCTCCAGTACGCCGCCTTAAGGGTCTCTCCGGGGTAAGCTTGTTGTGCCGCGATTACCGATGGGGATATTTGCACCGTCGATTCCTGGCCTGTGAGGGCTTCACCCAGTGGATCAGTCGCGGTCGCCAATATGGACGTTTCGCCAAAATCGGCTGGGGAAATCGAGCTTTCCGTGAATTCAGTCTGGGGCACCATCAGCGTCTGGCTCGACTCTGGGGCGGTTATGGGAAGGCCTGGCCTAAGAACAGAGCCTTCATCGCTTGGCGTGGCTGAATTTGAGATATCTGGACCCGCCAACGCAGAGTTCGTGGCCATGGTTTCACTGGTGGTCTGTGGGACGGTGACCGCATAGTTTAGCTCGTCAAGGTCGGAATTGGCTTTATAAGCATAGCTGAAATACGCTATTCCGGCGGCCAGCAGTATTGCTCCGATAACGATTAAGAAAATTCCTGATGTTTTGAAAAACCGTTGCTGCAGCCGGGAGCGCATGAGTAGATAGTCATACCCTATTTCCATATCACCTCCTTTCAGGGCAAGAATAGTCTGATGCTAGAGGAGCTACGTCCTTCGCTCACCGCCACACTTCTGCTGATGACACCTTGGTGGATAATTTGAGTAGCGTAAAGGAAATAGCAGAGCACTACGGGGCCGAACTAGAGGGGACCCTAGCGGACTCTGGGCGTATGCATTGCTCCACTGGTTATGGGCTCGTTAAGGTATATGTCGCCATTCCTGATTTTGATGTTGAAACCGCAATCCGGATTGGTGCACACCCACGCCTTATAGTGTACCGCTGCTCCCTGGCTACCGTAGTCAGAAAGGGGTACGAGTTGGCCCACATCACACTTGAGGCACTTAGGTATTCCCTGGTCTTCCACAAAAACCTCCTCCCACGCCAAGTTGTGGCGGAGTATAGCATCGTGTGTCAAGAACTTACAAGGTTCATTATGTTAAGGTTTAGCGGAATAATTTCAATGAGTGCCGTTGACTAAAAGACCAGGTTAGGATAGAAGTTTACCTGTGAACCTTCGTCCGACCAGTTATTCCAGAAAGTCTCGTAGCTTACGAGAACGGGTTGGGTGGCGTAGCTTTCTGAGGGCCTTCGCTTCTATCTGACGTATTCGTTCCCTGGTTACTCCAAACTCTCTTCCTACCTCTTCCAAAGTTCGGCTCCGACCGTCCTCGAGTCCGAAGCGGAGCTGGAGTACACGACTTTCCCGGTCGGTTAGGGTGTCCAATACTTCCTGGATCTGTTCCTTTAGCAGTTGGAACGAGGCGGCGTCCGAAGGTGCAGGGGCACTTCTATCCTCGATAAAGTCTCCTAAGTGACTATCTTCCTCCTCTCCGATAGGTGTTTCCAGGGAAACCGGCTCTTGGGAGATCTTGAGTATCTCTTCCACGCGCTCGGGAAGGACCTCCATGGCTGAACCAATCTCCTCTGGGGTAGGCTCTCTTCCGTACTCTTGTAGCAGCCGGCGATGCTGGCGCATCAGCTTGTTAATGGTCTCGACCATGTGCACCGGGATGCGAATCGTTCTGGCCTGGTCGGCGATCGCCCGAGTAATCGCTTGCCGGATCCACCAGGTTGCGTAGGTGCTGAATTTGTAGCCCTTGCGGTAATCAAACTTCTCTACCGCCCTGATCAAGCCTATGTTGCCTTCCTGAATCAAGTCCAGAAGCGCCATACCTCTGCCGATGTACTTCTTAGCAACGCTGACCACCAGGCGAAGATTGGCCTCGGTTAGGTGCCCTTGTGCCCTCAGTCCCTCTTCTTTAATACGACTGAAATAGGCCCGAAATAGGTTGTCCATCGACTGAAGTCTGAAATAGCAATCCGAGGTATCAATGGTAGACATGAGCTGTTGTAGGCTACAGTCCTCCAGGACATCTATCGCATCAGTAGGAAGCACCCAGCTATCTAAAGATAGCTGAACTACACGCTGGTCTATTTCCTCGGTATCGATCCCCAGGTCTTCGGCGATACTGATCATCAGGTCAGGGCTAAGTTCTGCATCGATGGCGGCTCTGAGTTTGGGATGATCGGTGATCTGAGAAAGGGTAAGGTTGCGTGGGAGACCTAGATTCTCTCCCAGCGCTCCCACCAATTCAGCGGCTTCCCCCAAACGTCGCAGAAGGACGAAGGAGCTTTCCCAGGCCTTTGGTGGCCTACCTTCTGCGTCTTTTAGCGCGCCTTCCAGTTTTTCTACGTGCCTGCCGCCCTCCATTTTGCGAGCTAGGGACCTTTCATCTTTCGAGGTCAGAAGGTGTACGCGGCCTATCTCTCGGAGGTACATTCTTACTGGATCGTCAAGTACCTCCGTTCCCTCTACTTCTTGTTCCCATTCCGCGTCTTCATTATCTGGAGAGGCTTCTTCGGCCCCGGCCTCGGCTTCGGGTGAGGCAGGCGCTGGCTGCTCCCAAGTCGCGTCCGGGCTCTTCGCCGTCATAGGAACGGCCTCGTCGGATAGCTGTTTCCCGGCGACTACCGCATCGACACCGCCAACCACACTTAGAAGCTGTTCCTGTGCCAGCTTCTGCCCGTCTTCGTTAGCGCCTTCTAGGAGCTCTTCCGTGTTGTCCTGTTGGCCACGCCTTCGCCTCATTGCTTCACCTTCTACACATCGATTTAGAGAATAGGGCTCCCGACCTACTCTCTAAAGACATTTCGTAATCTTTCGTTGACCTCGAGTACCCGTTGCTCTTGCTCACCTATTTCGTCGCCGGTGGCCTGATCCAGTCTCAGTCCCTCTTCTCGATTGAGTTCTCTCAGATAGCGCTCTTCTAAACGACGGACACACAACCGCATCACCTCTTCCCACTGTCGTCGATCAGTTGGGGGCAACGTCTTCATTGCCAGGTAGTCCAGATGACTTTTCAACTCTTCATCCAGGACATCCTTCAACCTATCTAGTGTGGAACATTTTATCCAATTTGTAAATACCTCACGGTTCTCTGCTCGCTGGAAGTACTCCATACGTAGCCCGAATGAGGCCCCATCTTCATTATAGACCCCCGGTTCTAGGCTTCCTTCCGGGTTTGAGTCGGCGGGTCCGTTGTGCTGAAAGAGGAGTGCCAGACAGTACTCCTCCAGCGGGTCATGGTCCAGCATTGCGAAGGGTGTTGCGGCGGCTTCTCCTGTGCCATGTCTATCCCGGCCGGCGCCGTCTGCTGCTTTTTGTTGGCCGGTGTTGGCTCTGCCTCGATATGACACTGCGCCTGGCTTGGGCCGACCCAGGCTGGCTTGCAGGGTCGCTTCGCTAACTCCGAGGAGTGTGGCCAAGCGCTGAAAGTAATGGTCTTGGTCGAACGGGTCGGGCGTGGCTGTTATCAGCGGGAACAGCAGCTCGGCCAGCTTGGACTTGCCTGAGGGGGCGTTTAAATCGAACCGGCTTGAGAGTGCCGTGAACAGGTAGTCTATAAGGGGCACCGCGTTGCTTATCAGGTTGGCCCACTCTTCGGGGCTCTCAAGTATTATCTCATCGGGGTCCTTTCCTTGGGGGAGAGCGGCTACTTTGAGAGTCGGCACCTCTGGCCGCTCGTAAAGAGAGGTTCCCTGAGTTCGGCTCACCAACCTTGACTGGAACACGTTCCAAGATGACTCGAGACTCCTTAGCGTCGCTGCTTGGCCGGCTGCGTCGGGGTCCAGGGCAAGAACCACGTCTTTGGAGTCTGAAGTTCCGGCTCTACCGACTAGACCGAGTATCACAGACACCTGTTGCTGAGTAAGAGCCGTTCCCATAGAAGCGACCACGTTTGAGAAGCCAGCTTGGTGAGCGATGATGGCGTCCGTATAGCCCTCCACGATTACTGCGCCCTTTTCCCGTATCGACTCTTTGGCCAAGTGCAGAGCATACAGAATACGACCTTTGTCGAATATGGAGCTTCTGGGAGAATTGAGATACTTGGGGTTGGAGCTATCCAGGGCTCTCCCCCCGAAGCCTGCCAAGCGTCCTTGGGCGTCTCTAATGGGAAACATCAGACGCCCACGAAACAGGTCTCGATAGTCTTCCCTTTGGCCCTGGGTTACGACGCCCGCCAAGGCCATCTGCTCCTGCGTATAACCTTTGGATGTTAGGTGACGCTTCAGAGATTCGCCGTCATTGGGGCTCAGACCCAGTTGGAAGTTGTCTATGGTGTTTTGTGTGATGCCTCTCTTCCGCACGTACTCCATCGCTTGGGAACCGCTCTTGTCCGATATTAGTATCCGCGAAAAATACTCTTTGGTCGCCTCGTTTATTCCATAAAGAATGTCTTGCTCGCTTTTTCGCTCCTTGTTTTCCCTCAGGTCTACACCCGCCTGTTGTGCCAGGCGCTTGAGGGCTTCGCTGAAGTCCAGGTTCTCTATGCGGATGATGAAGGAAAAGATGTCCCCGCCGGTGGCGCATGCCCCGAAACAACGCCAGCTTTGTCTCTCGGGGAACACGAAGAACGAAGGTGTCTTTTCCGTGTGGAAGGGGCATACAGCCTTGTAACTCCTTCCGGAGCGTTGAAGATTCGTATATCTGGATACTACGTCCAGGATGTCCAGGCGGCTTTTTATCTCGTCTACTGCGGCCATGTAACTGCTATCCCTTTCCCGATGTAGAGAAGGACACCTTATGGTTGTCAGGGGTTGGATATGAATTCACCGAATCCATACCTGGGCTTGCGAGTTATGGGTAATCGGCGGGACTTGAGTGAAGATAAATAAATGGACGGCCACTGCTCCCACACCCCACATCAACTCCGAAAAGGAGCTAGCTATTCTCTAATATTCTAACACCGGAGAGCTCCAGTGCCTAATCATGCAACTTTGAGCGGCTCAGTCTTTTGCCCCAGAGTCTTGATTTGCCGGCTGCCAATGGCTACGGCCAAGGCGAATGCTATCACAAGAGCGCCACCGACTCCTACGGCGAATGGTGCTCCCAGGTGGTGGGCGATCTGGCTGGACTGAAGACCGCCTAAGGGTGTCAGGCTCCAGGTAATGGTAAAGAATCCCATTACCCTGCCCCGAAAATGGTCAGGCACCAGGTGCTGCAGAGTGGTCATCACCATCATTAGATATATGGAGGCACAGATATCCCCGAAGAACACCATCAGCATCGATAGCTCGTATTGCTTGGCGTCCGATGTCACTCCGAAGAGGATCAGGAAGACACCGAAGAAAAAAGCTCCTCCGATTAGAAGCCAGCCCTTGTATCGGACCTTGCTCAGATTGGCGGCTATGATGATGCCGATCAACGCGCCCACACCGGCCGCACCCATCAGCAGCCCGATCTTCTCCGGCCCTACGTCCAGCACCTCGTCGGCGAACACGGGCATCAAGAAGATGTAGGACATGCCGAACAGGCTCATGAAGAAGGTCATGCCGATCAATAACGAAAAAAGGCTGCTTTGCTTGATGAAAAGGAAGCCCGACATCATCTCCTTCATAACGCTGCCCTTGGCCCGCTCCACCGGTGAGAGTCTAAGTGATTGGGATATCAGTGCCATGGTGAGGAAGCCTGCAGCGCTTACGAAGATGGCCGCTGCGATGCTAGCTTGTCCAATAATTATGCCGGCAATGAACGGAGCAAAAATTCGAGTTCCTGTCCATACCGAAGAGTTCAAGGCCACAGCGTTGGATAGGTGCTTACGGTCAATAAGGCGGGCGAAAATGCTCTGGCGAGTGGGGCTATCAAAGGCTTGCACCGAGCCGATCAGAAAGGCCCCGATCAATACGTGCCATTGGTTCACAAGGTCCAATACCGTGAGCACAGCGAGTACAATCACAATGGCGCATGTGGTGGACTGGGTCAGTCTCAGAAGTTTTAGGGGATTTAACCTGTCGGCGAAGACACCCCCAAAGATAGTCAGTACGATGGCAGGGAGTGCGATGGCGGTGCTCATATATCCCAGGTATCTGGCGTCGCCGGTCAACTCGTTGGTTATCAGCCAGCCCAGAGAAAAGGTTATCAGCATCTGATAGCCGCTGGCCGATGCTAATAATCCGAGCCAGTAGTTACGAAAGTGGGGATACCGGAGTGCAATAGGGAGATGCATTCTCTGCCGTAAGGGCGCTGTGGCCCCTGCGAGCAGAGGAATAGAAGGCTTCATCCAGCTAATCTTTCGAAGGTATGGTGCCCCAAGTAATATCGTCGGCGTTGGGGGCCATGTTCTGTTCTTTGACCATCTCTCGAATCTTCATAAGAGTCGTATTCACCTCTGGTGTGAGGAACACCCACTCTGGCTCTTCTGGAATCCAGTATGGAGAGTTGATGCGGACCACCTTATTTTCTTTCGCGCTAAGATAGATGCCGAATTTGGAGCTTTGTTGCACGTCCCCTCCTTAGTGAGCGTCTAGAGGTATAGGGTTGTCTCTACTTTCGATACTTTCGGTAGAGTAGTACCCTCGGTACTCCGGCGGAAGCAGGTTTGCGACACGATACATTATCATATCAGTCATGTGCTCCAACACTGGCCGGCTTATCTTACCTTCAATCACTGGTAAGCTGAATGGCTCCCCGATTGTTACGTTAATGCTGCAAAAGGGAAAAGCTATTCGCCAGAACCCTTGAATGTTCTGACTGCCGGTAATTCCCACGGGCAGAATCGGCGCTTGGGACTTGGCCGCTACGTATGCTATTCCCGCCATCCCTCGGTTCATTCTAGCATCAGGACTTCTGGTGCCTTCTGGGAAGAGGACGATGGCCTGGTCACGACTTAGGAGAGACAGGTTCCAACGTAAAGCGGCCATATCCAGTCCATCTCGATTGATAGGGTAGACTCCTACGCTGGTGAGTAGATTAGATGCCACAGGGTTGGCAAACAAGCTTCGCTTGGCCAAGAAATGCAGCCTCCTCGGTATGCTGGATACCAATATAGGAGGGTCCGCGTTGCTTAGGTGGTTGGGTACTATGATTAAAGGACCTTTCGGGGGTACGGCCTCTCTTCCATCTACCTTCCACCGAGCGAAGGTGCTGAATGCCATTTTGGCCATCGTCGTCCCGATATTATAGTAAACGGCCATCAGTCGTGCTCTACAAGCTCCATTATATTGTCCATCACCTGATCGAGGCTAAGGCCGTCGGTGTCCAAATGGATGGCGTCTTCAGCAGGCCTAAGAGGCGAATGACTGCGGCTAGTGTCCAGCTTGTCACGCTCCCGCAAGTCCTTGAGCACTTGATCGTATTCCACACTGTACCCCTGACAGTCTAGCTCGGTGTATCGACGCCTCGCTCTTTCGTCGACGGAGGCCCGTAGAAATAGCTTGAGGTCGGCGTCGGGTAGCACTACCGTGCCCACATCCCGACCAACGGCTACTATTCCGCCCGCTTTAGCGATCTCTCGCTGCTGCTCCACTAGGGCAACTCGGACGTCGGCCACCTTCGCTACCAAAGACACCGCCCGGTCTACCTTCGGCTGTCGCAACTCGTCTCCCACCTCTTGGCCATCTATCAGCACCACGTTATCGATGTGGTCTTTCAATCGTATGACCGTGTCCCGAGCCAGATGGCCAAGGCGTGCTTCGTCCTCAATAGCTAGCTCTTTTTCCAGAGCCAGCCAGGTCAGCGCGCGATACATGATTCCAGTGTCCAGAAACCTGTACTCCAGGTTTTTTGAAAGCATTTTACCTAGGGAGGTTTTTCCAGTGGCCACGGCTCCATCAATCGCTATTACGGTTGGCCTTGGCAATTTCCTGCCTTGATGATGTAGTATGGGACGTGCTGTGCTGTCGAGGCTATTAGACCTCAGTCAACCAAGATTTGATATGCGCCTGTCACCTCCACTCTAACTCTCCCCCGTCAAGGGGAAGAGAACAAGTCCCTTCCCCCTCGATGGGGGAAGGTTAGGATGGGGGTGAAACGATGCATCGATTTTAAAGTTGACTGAATACTAGCAGCCCGGCACGAACCAACTAGAAGTATATATTACACGGAGAATAGTGTATAGGTTTGACACCCCTCCAAAAGATAACCATCGGTAGGTTAGGACTTGTCGCGGCCATTTGTGCTCTCGGCGGCTTGTCCTATCTGGCCTCTGTCCACGAGACATTTCCCGGCGATGTTGGGGCAATCGAGAGATTCCAGGCCCATAGAAGTGCCTGGTTGGATGATGCGGCTGTTGCGGCTACTACACTCGCCAATGTCTCCGTGGCTATCTCATCAACTGTCGCGATTTCCTTTGTGCTATTGGCATTTCAGAGGAAAGCCGATGCTTTGATCGTCTTGCTGGTGCTGCTTCCCCAAGGAATCGCTCTCGCTATCAAGGAGCTTGTGGGACGTGACAGACCTGATTTTTCATTATTAGTGTCGCTTCCACACAACCCGGCGTTCCCCAGCGGTCACGCCGTTCACGCCTTGTTACTGTTCGGTATTCTTATGGTCATAGTTGCGGGAATGATAAAGCCACGTTGGCTAAAGGTGACCATTCAGACCGTGCTGGGGCTCATGATCCTGGCTTGTGGAGCTTCAAGGGTGTATCTCGGCATCCACTGGCCCAGCGATGTGGTCGGAGGATATTTGCTGGCCGGGATCTCGCTGGTGTTTCTCGTTTGGCTGCGAAAAAAGCTGTTAGTTAGGGGTCTCCAGTAATTCTTTCCCACGTAGTCAGCGTGTTAGACTGGGAATCTACCCTTACGTGATGCTGTTGGGGTTTCTGGAGGCCCAATGAACTGGCTGGATATCGCGATACTGGCGATGATCGGATCGATTGCCCTGGCCGGGCTGGGGATGGGTGGTGTCAACATAGCGGTGACAGGAGCAGGTGTCCTTGCAGGCATCGCGCTCTCCAGTCGCTTGCAAGACCAGGTCAGGCCTCTGATCTCTCGATTCACGGAGAACGACAACGCGGCGGAGTTGGGGGCGTTCATAGCCATCTTCATCATTGTTTTGATTGCTTCAGTCGTAGTTGGGTTCGTGGCACGTTCATTATTGAAAAGTCTCATGTTGGGGTGGATGGACAAGCTCTTGGGGCTGGGACTGGGGGTAGTGGTCTCCTTAGCTATAGGCTCAGCCGTTCTGTCGACGGTGCAGGGCTATCCCGTGTTGGGCCTGGAAAACACTATAGACGAGTCCACCCTTGGAACTTTTCTGGCTGACAACTTCGACGTGGTGCTGAGAACTCTCAGGTTTGTGCCAGATGATCTAGGCACTTGACATAACATTTTCGCCTAAAGACCTTTTGAACTGTATAAATTCCGATGCGTATGTTGCCCTTCAAACCTCGTTGGCCGAGACATCTGGTTAAAGTCATATCTCTAGTATTATAATTGTTTGTATGCTGAGTTCGTCGGTTCTGGTGCTCAATCTGGATTACGAGCCTATTAACGTATGTAATGTCAGGAGAGCTGTAATCCTTCTAGACAAGGGCAAGGCAGAACTGCTGGAAAATGGCAGGGGGGAGATTCACACAGCCACCTTGACCCTTACCGTTCCTTCGGTAATTCGTCTCGGGTACCTGGTCAAGCGCCATTTCGCTCAGAGAAAGCTGTCCAAGAAAGAGATCTTTCTGCGAGATCGGTATTTATGCCAGTATTGCAGCCTCCAGACCAAAGACCTGACGATAGACCACGTAGTACCCCGACGTCAGGACGGCGTACACACATGGGAAAACGTGGTGAGTGCGTGCATTCCTTGCAACCGCCGCAAGGCGGGTAGGACCCCTGCCGAGGCGGGGATGCAACTACGAAGGCAGCCAAAGGCGCCTTATCCCAGCCCTTACTATATCCTGCACAACCGCACGATCCTGGAGGAGTGGCGTAAGTTCATTCCATGGGCCCACTTCGGATTGGACCAAATATCCAATGCCCAAGGGCCCGACGCTAAGTCTTCCCCTTGATGAGCTCTTACGCCCAACGGCTTTTTAAGCTTTCGCCTTATCGCCCGGTACGCTTAGCATAAGCACCTCCAGAGCCAGGCGGGCGTTGGCGTTGTGCTCCAGGGCGTCGATGGCGGACTGAATTGCTCTAATGAAGCTAGCAATTTGCGCGGTGCTGACCTTGGATGCCCTGTCCTCCAGGACATTTATCCAGTCGGAATTGTAGAGGAACTCTGACGCTCCCTCCTTGATCAGTAGCAGGTCTCTCCACCATCTAAGCCACAGGTAGAACACCTCCTTGGCTTCATCTCTTCTCCTGTAGAATAGGGAAGCCAGATCGGAGGCGTACTGAAACCTCTCTTCCAGGCTGGCCGCGGATATATGGGATATTCGTTCCAATTTTTCGGCACGGTCCTCCATAATGGAAGGGTTCCTCGCAGCGGATAGGGCCCAGCCCAGACGTCCCATTGATAGGTGGGCCAGCAGGTCGGCCTCTTGCTGACCGAGGTTCTCGGTCTCGACCAGGTCCTGCGCAATTTGGATTACGGATAGCGGTCTGAGCTCCAGACGACGGCAACGGGAACGTATCGTGGGGAGTAGTGCGTCCTCCTGGCCGGTTAGTAACATGATCAACACCTGGGGAGGAGGCTCTTCCAAGGTTTTGAGAAGGGCGTTGGAGGCCTCCTCGCTCATATACTCGGCCCCGTCGAAGATAAAGACCCGTTGATCGCCTTCATAGGGCTTGAGGTTAGCCTGGCGCTGGACCTCTCTAACGTTGTTTATCCCTATCTCGGTTCTGTTGGATGCTTGCCCCTCATCCTGATTTAGTCCGATGATCATCACGTCAGCGTGCTGGGAGTTGGCGATACGCAGGCACTGTTTACATTCTCCGCAGGGAGCGTCCTCTGGGACCAGACAGTTGACCGCTTGGGCTATGTTAATCGCCAGGGTACGTTTTCCGGTCTGAGGCGGGCCTACTATAACATAGGAATGGGCGTACCGGCCTTCCTTCAGGCTTCTGTCTATCTGTCGTATAAGGGTGTCATGCCCTCGTAATTGCCACATGGCTTATACGTTGCTCAGAGTACATCACAAAGCATCATGTCCTCGTAGCTCTCCTTGCGTCGGATGAGGCGAGGGCTTCCGTCCTTGACCAGGATTATAGGCGGCCGGGGGTTTAAATTGTAGACACTGGCCATTGAGAGGCAGTAAGCCCCTGCGGCGGGTATGGCTATGACGTCGTTTTCCTCCAGAGGTGGTAGCGGCACATCTCGCACCAACACATCGCCAGATTCGCAATATTTGCCGGCGATAGTAACGATATCTGAGGGCTCCAAGTTCACTTTTCCCGCGGCCACCGCCTCATATGCCGCATCGTATAGCGCCGGTCGAATGTTATCGCCCATACCCCCATCCACAGACACGTACTTTCGGATGCCCGGAATGTCCTTCACTGCACCCACACGATAAAGAGCGACTCCGGCACGGCCCACAATGGCACGGCCGGGCTCCACCACTAGGCGAGGAGGTTTCATGCCCAGGGACTGGCAGTTGGATAGCATGGATGAGACGATGGCCTCAGCATATTCAGCTATAGATGGTGGCTCCTGGTCCGCGGTATAAGCAATGGCGAACCCACCGCCGGGGCTGATCTCCTGAAGTGTCAGGCCTTCCTCCCTGAACTGGGAGGCGAAGTTCAACACCACCTCCATGCCCAATTGGTAAGGTTCCAGCTCGAAGATGGGTGAGCCCAGGTGAAAGTGTAGTCCTACCAGATTTAGATTGGGTCTGTTCAGTGCTGAAAGGATGGCTTCCTTAGCTTGTCCGGTCTCGATTGGAAAGCCGAATTTGCTGTCCAGGGTACCTGTAGTGGTGTGGACGTGGGTGTGGGGATCTATGCCGGGCGAGACGCGGACCAGCACATCCTGTACTTTGCCCGCGTCTCGCGCCAGCGTATCCATCAGCTCGAGCTCGTGGAAGCTGTCCAACACAACTCGGCCGATGTCCCACTCCAGGGCCTCTTGCAGCTCCTGGCGTCCCTTATTGTTGCCGTGGAAATAGACCGTCTCCGGAGGGAATCCCACGGCCCTCGCCACCGCCAGTTCCCCCCCAGAGACCACATCCAGACCGAGACCCTCTTCCATGAGTATGCGAGCAAGAGACGGGTTCACGTAGGCTTTGCAGGCGTAGCTCACCGTGCTATCCGCATGGCGTTTGCGAAACTCCTGGACGAACTCGCGACACCGGCTTCTGAGCATCTCCTCGTCAAAGACGTAGAGGGGCGTGCCGAACTGGGAGACCAGGTCAAGGGTGTCGCAGCCTCCAATGGCCAGATGGCCCAGGGCGTTGATTTCGGTAGTCTGTGGAAATACCTTCTCAGAAAACATCTAGCGCTTCTCCTAGCTTCTTCTTGCCGACCTGCGCTGGCGCCACACCAGATACGCGCCTACTGCGAGGGCAGCCACCCATAACGGGCTGAGTATACCCACCCAGATGCCGGCTCGAGCCAGGCCTCGGCCCGTTGAGCCCAATGCGCCTACAGCGTCATCTTTCACTGATCCTGCGCTAAAGGATGTTGCCTCTGCCACGAAGACGTGGAGAGTGTCTGTACCCTTAACTTCTCCGGTCTCGGTGGTGCCATTGACAGTGAGGGTCACGTTGAAAGCAATCGGGCGATGGTTGGGATAGACGTGAGTCGCCGAAGTGGTGGTATCGGTGCCCGAAAGGTCTCCGGTGACTGGCTCGGAGCCGTCGCCAAAGTCCCAGCGGAAAGTCAAGTCCTCTATGCCTTCGGGTCGAGTGAAAGAGCCTGTGAGGGTTAGCTTTTCACCCTCCTCCACCGTCATGTCAACGCCCGCGAATACCTCAATATTGGGGACTCTAGAAACGGTGGTGATGAGGGTGTCCTCGCCTTCTGAGATACCTGCTTCGCCGGTGCCGGTAATGTTGAAGGTCACGATAAATGGGGAGTCCTGTATGTCGCGATAGAAATGAGTTACGGTCGCTGTAGTGCGAGATTCACCGTCCACGGTAGGTGCGGTGCGGGTCCCCATAACCGGCCTGGAGCCGTCGCCGAAGTCCCACTCATAGCGGAACTCGTCGATGTCCTCCGGGGGTGTAAAGGTGGCCCGGAACCTAGCGGCCTCTTCTTCGCTCGAGGTCTGATCGGGCCCGGCATCTACGGTCATCTCGGCCGGCGCCAGCTCAAGATTGACGTTGATGAGGGAGAAGGCAGAGGTCTCTTCCAGAAGCTTGATCCGCCCCTGCAGCCTTTCGATCCCACCCTGGACGTTAGTAAGCTCTCGCTGTACCTCCAGCAGCTCTTCCACCTTGCCCGTGCGTTCCATTAGCTTGAGTAGCTGTTCCTCCGTAGCCTGGAGGTTCTTCAATCGTGCCTGATTGTCCACGTATTCATCGGTTACATCCCGGCTGGTTGAGTTTTCGGACTTCACTTCATGAGCCAGCCCCCGGAGACGGGCTATGGCCTCGTCTACCCGCTCCGCTGGCACGCGAATAGCGATAAACCCTCTGTGGATTTCGTTTCGATTAGACCGAAGTACCCAGCCTCCCAGCTCTTGTGCCATGCTGTCCACGGCATCGACGGACTTCGAAACGTCATTTACGACGAGGGCCATGTCCACCGTACGCACAATTATCCGGTCTTGGACAGGTAGGGACATGGCCAATCGAGAAGCTTCTACTTCAAGGTTCTTCAACTCTTCGTCTGTCGCTCCGAAATCCGCCACGAATGATGGCGCTATAGCAGGTGCAGGTGTGGGTAACGCTGCCATCGCAACTACCTCTTTCATTACTTCGACCGGCACCTCTTTGATCACTTCCCTCTCCACTACGACAGACACCTCTCTGTCGACCGTGGCGATGGCCGTTTGGTTCGTGAAACTATCTGATCTCCCATCGGAACTTGCACCGCCGCAGGCCCCTATGCCTATAAGGATTAAGACGGACAGTGCTACTATTAGAAATGGAACCCAGCGCAACTTCATCGGATCCCTCCTGTATATGATGGGAAAGAGCTTTGCCACAGCATGTGCAAACCCCTCAATGAACTTGGATTTGACTTGCATGCCGACACCCTTCCCTCACCACTACAGACGAGGACCGTGATGAAATTGTTCCCCAGACGGCTTTTCTATGGGTTTGGGTATCCAATGGTGGCCAATAAGCCAGTGAACCACACGATCTATTATTAACATTGCCGTTCGGGGATTGACCCCAATATTAAATTGGCTGTTCAGGGGTGTCAAGGAGGGCTTCACTCGTGATCCGACCCATAAAATCGCCTCACTGTTACGTCACACTTATTTCTGATAGTATTGTGGTAGACTCATTTTTACAGGAGGATCAACGTGCCTGTTCATTACGAAGACGATAAGATACGCGTAGTCAAGGTAGGTGGAATGGGCCCCATAGACAACAACAGCTACATCCTGTCCTGTCGGCAGACCGGAGAGGGCGTAATCATAGACGCCCCCGAGGAGCCGGAGAAGCTTCTGAGGGAAGTGGGCGACGTTAAGGTAAAGGCTATCATCATCACCCACCGCCACGGAGACCATACTGCCGGTCTACGCGAGATGAAGGATCAAACGAAAGCGCCGGTCGCTTCCCATCCAGAGGATGCTTCGGAGTTGCCCCTATCCGCCGACTTCCAGCTGAAAGATGGTGACGTCTATGACATAGGGAAGGTCCAGCTCACGGCCATGCACACACCAGGGCATACTCCGGGCGCTCTGTGCCTGCATATTGGCAATCGTCTCTTCACGGGCGACACCCTGTTTCCTGGGGGCCCGGGCCGCACTCACTCGGCTGAAGCCTTCCGGCAAGTAAAAGACAGTATCTCCAATAAGCTTCTTGCACTGTCTGACGATACCGTTGTTTATCCCGGGCATGGCAACGACACGACGATAGGTAAGTCGCGAGAGGAAATCAGCGTATTCGACTCCAAGTCCCATCCCAACGACCTTCATGGCGACGTGGACTGGGCGAAAAGCTAGCCCTCGCATTAGACGAATCACAATAGTTCGACCGAGGTGAGAATGTATCAACGGAGTGTACTCGATAATGGACTGCCTGTACTGACGTCCTCGATGCCCCATACCCGTTCCGTGACAATGGCTTTGTTTATCGGGGCGGGGTCCAGGTACGAGTCCGAGGAAATCGCAGGCGTATCCCATTTTCTTGAGCACCTGCTCTTCAAGGGCACAAAGAATTGGCCCAGCGCCCGGGAAGTAAGTGAGGCGATTGAAGGGGTTGGCGGTATCATGAACGCCAGCACGGACAGGGAGATGACCGTATTCTGGTGCAAGGTTGCCAGGCCCCATTTCCGACAGGCCCTTTCAGTGCTCATGGACATGATGGTTAACCCTCTTCTCGATCCCGTAGAGGTAGAGAAGGAGCGAGAAGTTGTGCTGGAAGAGCTGAGAATGGTCAATGATTATCCTACTAATCGTGTCGACCTGCTGATCGATGAAACCATGTGGCCCAGCCAGCCCATGGGCCGCGACGTGGGAGGCAGCCAGGATTCCGTAAAGGGGATCACCGGAGAGCAGATACGGGAATACGTACGCCGACAGTACACACCCACAAACACTGTGGCCGCGATAGCGGGAGACATATCCCATGATGAGGTGGTGGAGCTTTTAGGGGAGGGCTTGAGGGATTGGGTCCCAGAGGAGCCCATGACCTGGTATCCGGTCCAAAATGGCCAGGAGATGTCGCGGATTCGTGTTGAGCAACGTAAGACTGATCAAGCCCACCTCTGCGTTGGACTACCGGGCCTGCCCATTACTCATCCCGATCGGTATATTGTTGGCTTGATGAACGGGATTTTGGGTGAGGGGATGAGCAGCCGCCTGTTTCTCGAACTGAGAGAGAAACAGAGCCTGGCTTACGATGTGCATAGCTCCATAAATTTCTTCCGGGATTGTGGTTCCTTGATTGTCTACTGTGGTGTGGAGCCCAAGAAGAGCGAGCGGGCGATCAGCTCCATCCTTGAGCAGCTAAACGGTCTTCAAAACGGCATACCGGACACTGAGCTTGAAAAGGCGAGAGAGCTTTCCAAGGGGCGGATGCTGATGCGAATGGAGGATAGCCGCAGTGTGGCGATGTGGATGGGAGCTCAGGAGACGCTAACAGGGTCGGTGCGTACAGTGGATGAGGTGGTGGAGCGCCTGGATGGGATATCTACCAGCGAAGTCGAGAGGGTTGCCGGGGAGTTGGTACAAGAGCCGAAGCTAAACCTTGCGGTAGTGGGTCCTTACAGGAGTGACCGTCGGTTCCGGAATGTGCTGCGTTTTTGAGATGGTTTCCTGTTATGGCACTGGCCTAAAGTAAGGCACGCTCACCTGGTCCGTGGCTTCCACGAATGTGACCTCAACCGGCATGCCGATGTTAACAGCTTTGGGATCACACTGAACGATGTTGGTGAACATCTTGACTCCCTCTTCCAACTCAACTAAGGCGAGCACGTAGGGCACCTCATCGGCGAATCCCACGGTGCGGTTCTGGTGAGTCACAGTAAAGGTCCAGACCGTACCCCGCCCACTGGCCTTTACCCACTTGATATCGCTGGTCCAGCAGTTAGCACAGATACCCCGTGGGTAGAACTGGTACTCTCCACAGGTGTCGCACCTCTGGATCAGTAGCCCGCCTCTACGACAAGCCTCCCAGTAGGGTCTGGTCTCCCCGGAAATCGTCGGCAGAGGTTTCTTCCATTCAGCCACAGCTAGTCCCTCCCCAGGATTACAGTGCCGCCGCTATGTCGCGAACCTAGGGTGCCTCCCGTACCATGGCACAGGGCAATCTTGCAGTCAGGCACCTGGCGAGGAGTGCCTTCGAACTCGTGGCGTAGCTGCCTGGTGGCCTCCAGCAGCAGAAATATACCGCGCATTCCGGGATGGTTGGAAGATAGGCCGCCGCCGTCGGTGTTAGTGGGCAACTCGCCACCTAGCTGTAGACGGCCTCCGGAAACGAAATCTCCCCCTTCGCCCTTCTCGCAAAACCCCAGGTCTTCCAGAGTGGTCAGGACAGTGATGGTAAATGAGTCGTATATCATGCACATGTCGATGTCCCCATGGGTCACACCGGCCATCTCAAATGCCGGTTGACCACTTTGCTTGGCCGCTATGTAGCTGAGGTCCCTCCGTCCGGCTCCCTGGTGGGCCACGCTCTCCCCTACGCCCAGCACCCATACCGGCCGTTGGCGGCAGCTTCTAGCAACCTCGGGTGAGGCTACGATCACTGCTCCACCTCCGTCGGTAATTACACAGCAGTCCAACAGATGCAGGGGCGACGATATCATTCGAGAGCCGACCACATCCCCTATGCCGATGGGATTGCGGAAAAGGGCGTTGGGGTTCATGGAGGCGTGTTTGCGCATCGCCACGGCCACTTCGGCAAGCTGCCCAGGCTTCGTGCCGTAGAGGTGCATGTGCCTCTGGGCAATCATGGCGTAGAGACCCACAGTGGTAAAGCCGTATAGCTCCTCAAAACTGTCGGGTGATGGTTCCAGATGAGGTTGGCCAAGCCTCCCCACTCCGCCCGTGCCTATCGATACACTGCCCGATCGCGCTAGGCTGCTATAGGTTATCAGGGCACAGTTAATGCGTCCCGCCGCGATGGCAGACATGGCGTGAGAGAGGTGGAATTCGAAGGAGGCTCCCCCCACTGAGGTGTTGTCAACGTATTTGGGGTAGAGGTCCAGGTAGTCGGCTAGGTTAAGGCCGCTCATACGGACGTTGCTGGAGGAGGTGAACAGCCCGTCCACATCCTTCTTGGAGAGCCCAGCATCCTCCAGGGCCTTGATGGCGGACTCGCCCTGGATCTGGAGTTCGCTCTTATCGGGCGCATACCTGGTCGGGTGCTCGTATACACCAACGATGGCCGCAGAGCGCCTCAGGTCAACCATGCGGACCTCCTAGCCAGGAGCGGCAAAAGGATTTCTTCGCGTCTGGAGTCACATTGTAGAGGGCTGCCGTTGCCAACTCTGGCTCGGCAGCCCATACAGTATCGCCCTCTATTCTAAAAGACGACTAACTTGGAGACAATGGTATTACTTACTCGGCTTGCCGCAACCGCAGGTCTTGCACATAGCGCTCCTCCTTATTAGGTTTGGTGCTGGACTTCCGCTCGTCCAGCTAATGGGCTATGTTTGCCATCATACCGCTTTAAGGTGTGGGGGTCAATGAGGCGAATCTTATGTGGCGAATGTAATTCCTCTGGCAACGTTAACGATGCGCGGGCTATGATACAATGGCCTTTGCTGACTAATTCGAGCAATCAAAGGCACAGGCCAATGAGGACACTATCCGAAGACTTTAGGCAAAAAATCATCGTAACATTGAGGCGGCATGATGTCGTTCATGCGGCTCTGTTTGGCTCTTTTGCCAGAGATAAAGCCGAACGGAAAAGTGACGTTGATCTTTTGGTCCAGTTTCGGGGAGAAAAGGGTTTGCTCGACCTAGTTGCGCTCAAGCTGGAACTGGAGACTACACTGAACAGAAACGTAGACGTTGTAACGTATCGTGCGTTGGACTCTCGAATAAGGGATCAAGTACTCGAAGAGCAGGTAGTGCTCCTGTGAAAAAAGACCCCAGGAGCATCACTGGACGGCCCGACCTCAGCGATAGGCCTCACGGCGGTGCTTCACACGATAGATCGTGACAGCTTGCTGTTGATCGTCTATCGCGTAAAGAATGCGGTACACTCCCACACGCAGACTATAATCCCTTCTCCCGCGAAGTCTCTTAACATCTGACCGACGAGGATTGTCTTTTAAGCCGTTAATGTGCTGGCTCACTAGACGGGTGTAATCCCTGGGCAGGTTGGCAATGTCTCTAACCGCTCGCCGCAAGATGCGAACGCTATACATCTACCCCGTTAGCCCTTAGGTCCGCTTTCGCCTGCTCCCATGTAATTGTTTCCTCGCCAGTGTCGCGGAGCTGGCGAATCTCGTCGGCGTCCTCTACATCCTCCAGAAGGGTCAGTAGCTCTTCCCAAGACCCGTAATCAAGCAGCACCGCTTTTCTTTTGCCGCGCGAATCGACTACGAATTGGGCCTTTTGCAGCAATTCGATGACGCCCATTCAACCTCCCCTAGCTATCCCCGCTCATGGCTGGGACTCGCTTCTCAACTCCGTCCAGCACCTTGCGTAGATATTGCCCTGTGTAGGAGCCTTCGGTCCGCATCACGTCCTCGGGGGTGTCTGTGCTTTCAGATTATGGCCTGTCGAATTCATTCAGTACCTTTCGAAGCGAAGGTACTACTTGGGGAATACGCTCTGTTGCGGTTTTCCAGACGAACTCCTGGATCTTTTGCATGGCATTCAGGATATCTCTCAAGTAGTCAACAGGCATGCGGTTCATATTGTGATGGCTTCTTGCAGAATACGTTGCCCAATATGAGGTTTGAGAGCACGATTCATTACAAGGTCTACGTTGACGCCTAAAAGCTCGGAGAGGTGTCGTTTCAGGGCTGCGAACTCCAGGAGGTCCGGGGTGCGAGAGAATTCGATCAAGATGTCTAGGTCGCTGCCCTCCCTCTCTTGCCCACGCACGTAAGAGCCAAAGATGCCAAGACGCTCCACACCATAACTCTCCCTTAGTTCAGGCAGACAATCCTGCAAAGTGCTTAAAAACTCCGCAGCCTTTGACCGAATTGCAGATTTGTCCTGGCTCATAGTCTTACCTGGAACACCTCTCATGTGGCTAGCATCAGTCCGCCAGTACCTTCACTCCATTGCCCGCGACTGATAACACCTTTCGCAGATATTGTCCCGTGTAGGAGCCCTCGGTGTGCATCACGTCCTCGGGAGTGCCCGTGGCTATGATCTGGCCGCCCCTGTCACCGGCGCCTGGGCCCAGGTCTATTATCCAGTCGGCGTTCTTTATCATGTCCAGGTGGTGTTCGATAATAACCACGGTGTTGCCCGCGTCCACCAGCCGGTGTAATACTCTGAGCAGTGCCGCACAGTCCTCGAAGGAGAGGCCGGTGGTAGGCTCGTCCAGCATGTACAGGGTCTTGCCAGTGGCTCTGCGGGAGAGCTCGGTCGCTAGCTTGACCCTCTGAGCCTCGCCGCCTGACAAGGTGGTGGCCGGCTGTCCCAGCCGGATGTATCCCAGACCCACGTCTCTCATGGTTTCCAGCTTGGAGCGTATCTTCGGAAAGTTCCAGAAGAACTCCAGGCCCTGGTCTACGGTCATGTCCAGGATATCGGCGACGCTCTTCTCCTTGAACAGCACCTCCAGGGCCTCCCGGTTATAGCGCTTTCCCTTGCAAATCTCGCATGGCACGGTGACGTCGGGCAGGAATTGCATCTCGATCTGAATGTATCCGCCACCCTGGCAGGCCTCGCAGCGCCCGCCCTTCACGTTGAAGGAGAACCTCCCAGGGGCGTAGCCGCGCACCTTGGCTTCGGGCAGCGAAGCGAATAGTTCCCTGATGGGGGTGAAGGCTCCGGTGTAAGTGGTGGGGTTGCTTCGGGGGGTGCGCCCGATCGGGGACTGGTCTATGTTCACCACCTTGTCTATTTCCTCGATGTTCAAGACCGCCTCATGTTGCCCTGGCCTGTCCTTCCCCATGTAGAGTACCTGGGCCAGCTTCTTGTACAGGATTTCGTATACCAATGTGCTCTTGCCAGAGCCCGAAACCCCGGTAACACAGACAAGGAGTCCCAAGGGTATTCTGACGTCCACCTTTTTGAGGTTGTTCTCTGTGGCACCCTTTATGAACAGGTGTTTCTCGTTGGCGTGACGGCGGTTGACCGGGATAGGAATCCTCCGCCTTCCGCTGAGGTACTGGCCTGTGATGGAGTTGAGGGAGTCCTTGATGTCCTGAATCGAACCCAAAGCCACCACGTTGCCGCCATGCTCTCCGGCGCCAGGACCCAGGTCCACGATGTAGTCCGCCGCGCTCATCACAGCCTCATCGTGCTCCACAACAATTACAGTGTTACCCAACTCTCGCAGGTGCTTCAAGGTCTCGATGAGGCGAATGTCGTCGACGGGGTGAAGGCCCACGGTGGGCTCGTCGCAGACGTAAAGGACGCCGGTGAGACCCGAGCCTATCTGGGTGGCCAGCCGAATTCGCTGGGCTTCGCCCCCTGATAGGGTTCGCGCCGTGCGCTCCAAAGTAAGGTAGTCAAGTCCGATATCTACGAGAAACTTGAGACGCGCCTCTATCTCCTTAAGTATCTGCCTGGCGATGGTCTGTTCTCTTTCTGAAAGAACGTCTCTTCGTTTCTTGGATTTCATGGAGCCGGCAATCAGGGACTCGTCCGGACCTATGGCTCGCACCCAGCTTAGGGCGCTGTCTATATTCTTGGCGCAGACTTCCATGATGCCCAGTCCGCACACTTTGACGGCCAGCGCCTCGGGCCGGAGGCGTTTGCCGTTGCACGAACCACAGGGGTGGGCAGCCATGTAACGCTCTATCTCCCCACGCATATAATCTGAGTCGGTCTCTTTATGCCGGCGTTCCAGATTTGGAATGGCTCCTTCGAAGTTGGTCTCCCAGTTGTAGACGTGGCCTGCGTGGGTCTTGTGGCGCATGGTAATCGGCTTCCCCCCGTTTCCGTAGAGGAGTAGGTTCAGCGCCTTCTCGGGGAGGTCTTTCACAGGCACTTTCGAGGAAAAGTCATAGGCTTTTGCCACCGACTCGACCAAGCTCATATACCAGCCGCTGGAAGACCCGGAACGGACCCAGGGTATAATAGCTCCCTCTGCCAGGGAAAGGTTCTTGTTTGGAATGATGAGGTCGGGGTCTACCTCTAGTTTGAACCCCAGTCCCGTACAGGATGGGCAAGCGCCGTGGGGGCTGTTGAAGCTGAAAGTGCGGGGCTCGATCTCTGGAAGGCTGACCCCGCAATGGACGCATGCGAACTGCTCCGAGAACACGAGCTCCTTTTCAGCACCCTTTCCCGGACCTTCGGTCGTCTCGTTCCCATCGGAAGAGGAGCCTGGGGTGAGGGCTATTTGAACCACTCCACTGCCGTGCTTGAGAGCTGTCTCAACGGAGTCGGATACCCTGGTTAGCTCCATATCATCGCCTACTATCAGACGGTCCACCACTATCTCTACGTAGTGCCACTTCTTTTTGTCCAGGGCAAGATCACCCATGTCCTCCAGACGATGGACGGTCCCGTTGACCCGCACCCTTACGAAGCCGGCCTTTCGGGCGTCTTCGAATATTTCCTTATGCTCGCCCTTGCGGCGACGAATTTTGGGGGCCAGGATCATTATGCGACTGTCTTTTGGCAGATTCAGAATGGCGTCGACGATCTGCTGGACCGTTTGCTTCTCCACCGGCCTGCCGCACTTGGGGCAGTGAGGATGACCCACCCTCGCAAATAGAAGGCGCAGGTAGTCATACACCTCTGTGACGGTCCCGACCGTGGACCTGGGATTGTGGGAGACGCCCTTCTGGTCTATAGAGATTGCGGGGGAGAGGCCCTCTATGTACTCGACGTCGGGTTTTTCCATACGTCCCAGAAACTGGCGGGCATAGGCGGACAACGACTCAACATAACGTCTCTGCCCTTCGGCGTAGATGGTGTCGAAGGCCAAAGAGCTCTTGCCGGAGCCGGAGACGCCCGTGATGACCACAAGCTTGTCTCTGGGAATTGTGACGTCTACATTCTTTAGATTGTGCTCGCGGGCACCCTTTACGTGTATGAACTCTTGAGGCATATATGCCCACCTCTGAATTTGAGGTTAACCCTTATTCTAGCACTCATTTGGGTTCGGTGGGAGGGTGTTAGTGGGAGTGTTTTGAAATGGCTGGCTATTGCGATAAAGTGCAACCTTATGCAATGATGTTATTAACACGTTTAAGGAGAGCATAATGGCCATAGGAAGGGAGGATTTTGAAGCTGGGGTTGATGGAGACGCTTTGAGTCAGGTTATGAACTGCCTGGCCAATGATAAAGCTCTCACTCAAACAGAGCTTCAGGAGTCGACCGGTTTGGACACCAAATCTCTGGTATTGGCCCTTGGTAAACTTGAGGAACTTGGCAAAATACGGACGAAGCAGTTTGAATCCGCAAGGTATTTCTTGAAAGTGGCGAGTGTGCCTCACCAGCAATGGTACACGTTAGATGAAGCAGCCAATTATCTACGGGTTTCACGGAGGACCATATACCAGCTTCTTCAGAAGAGTCAGCTAGCTAGTTATCGCCTCGGCCAAGGGGGTCACAGGCGAATTAAACAGTCTGACCTAGATCACGTGATGGTTTTTGACGAGGGAGAAGATTTATATGCTATGAATGCCGTATCGGATCCAGTCCTAGCCGAGCTTTGGGACAACGAAAAAGATGCTGAGTACGACAATCTATAGCCGCGGCAATGTTGTACTAGCCAGATTCATTTTCACTGATGAAAGCGGGGCCAGGAGACGGCCGGTAGTAGTGCTGAGTACGGAGGATTATCAACTAGGCCGACAAGAAATAATCGTCGCAGGTATTACCACTAACGTAGATCGCTTGCTGATTGGTGATTATCTGATCTCTGATTGGCAGATCGCGGGTCTTCTGTTCCCTTCGGTAGTAACTGGCGTGATCCGCACCATAAAACAGTCAATGATCCAACGTCAGCTTGGCAGCATGTCCTCAAGAGATATGGACGCTGTTGAAGATAATCTGAGAGTGATCCTTGAATTAGTGTAGTTACGCACTATGGTGTGACTGAACGGCGGGGTTCACTCCAGCTCAACCAACGGGTCGTCCGCAGCCACCTGCTGGAGCGGCTGGACGTGCACTGTCTTCACAACTCCATCTTGAGAAGCGCGGATGCTTTGTTCCATCTTCATGGCTTCGACAACGCACACTTCTTGGCCTGCTGAGACGGTATCTCCTGGGCGGACTGTGACGGCCATAATCTTGCCAGGCATGGGGGAGCGAATCACCTTGTCGGAAACTTTGGGAACGGAAGAGCGGGCTTGAGATGGACCGGTTCTAGGAGCCCTGGGTTGGGACTGTCTTGGAGACGTGGGCCTCGTCTGTGGTAGGCCTTCCACCTCTACGTAAATGGTTTCTCCATCCACCGTGACCTGGATTGGGGAGGCGGAGAGGTCCTCGATCTCTACGGTGTACCACCGTTCACCTATCTTGATCCGTACTAGCTTTACCGCCAACCCCTGCTCCCCAACGTGCGGGAGAGCATCTGCTCCCTACGGCCATAGAACTTCCAGGAAGCGAGCTCGTCTCTTTGAAAGTTGTCATCGTGTCCGGCGTTGCCGTTCATTGCCAATAACGACGCCACAGCGATAGCGGCGGCCAGCTCTTTGTGGTTCTTGCCATTCTGGCCGTTGGAGTGTGACCCGTTGGCCAGGCCGTGATTGGAACTGCCAATCATCGAACGTAAAGAGCCGGTATGATAGGTGCCATCGACGAAGCTGGGGTGATCAATCACATTTCGGAGAGCCGGGATATTACACTTGATGTTCTCGATACGATACATCTCCAGGGCACTTGATAAGCGCTTCCTCGCCTCCGCTCGGGTCTTGCCCCAGCAGATGAGTTTAGCCAACAGGGGTTCGTAATGGATAGATATTTCGTAGCCTGGAAAGAGAGCGCTATCTACCCGGATATGCTCTCCGGAGGGCTCGTGAAAGTCACTTATAGTGCCTACCGCTGGAACGAAAGTCTCTGGGTCCTCCGGGTATATCCGCGCTTCTATGGCGTGTCCGTTAGCCTGGATATTTTCTTGTGTTACGGGCAGGCGCTCACCGGCAGCAACCCTCAGTTGCAGCTCTACTACGTCTAACCCGGTGATCATTTCGGTAACGCCGTGTTCAACCTGAAGACGGGTATTCATTTCCAGGAAGTACATCTCTCCCTGGGGTGATAGCAGGAACTCCACCGTACCTGCATTGGTATATCCTATGTGCCTGGCGAGCTTGAGGGCGTATTGTGACAGCTTCTCTCGCTGCTCCGAGGTGAGCTTTAGTGCAGGACCCTCCTCCACTAGCTTCTGATTGCGGCGTTGGATTGAGCAATCCCTAGTAAATAGGTGAACCAGATTCCCATGTGTATCGCCAAGCAGCTGGGCTTCTATGTGTGATGCGCCCTCCATGTATCGTTCAAAGTATAGTTGCGGGCTACCGAAGGCGTTGCTGGCCAGAGTTCTCTGCTGCTGGATTATAGACTCGAGATCGTCCAGGGAATTTATTATGCGAATTCCTATACCGCCGCCGCCTTGAGCTGCCTTTACCATGAGGGGAAATCCTAGCTCCCAGGCCGCCGCGTTAGCCTTAGAGTCACCGACAGTGGTGCTTGTACCTGGCAATACCGGTATGCCCGCCTTCTTGGCCAGCTTCCGACCCTTTACTTTGTCCCCCATGTTTTCCATTACATAAGGGTATGGGCCGATGAAAGTCAGCTCAGCCTTCTGGCAGGCCCTGGCAAATGTAGGGTTCTCCGACAGGAAGCCGTAGCCGGGGTGGATGGCTTCAGCCCCCGACATCTGGGCTATGGTTATGATGCGAGATGCGTTGAGATAGCTTTCCTGGGGTGATGACCCTCCCAGTAGGTACGCCTCGTCAGCCATGCCAACATGCAAAGTATTCTTGTCTGTTTCCGAGTATACAGCGACGGTTTTAACGCCGAGTTTCTTACAAGCTTTAATAATTCGGCAAGCTATTTCACTGCGATTAGCTATCAACACCTTTTTGAACACTGTTAGCCCCTTTAAGTTAGTAAGAATATCAAAAACTTCTAATACAACTTATATATACCCTGCTTTGCCGGAGTGCTCAAGGTGCTCAATAAACGACTTCGACTGGATTTCTTTATCCAGCCAGTATTTTAGCGTTGTGGAAAGGAGATTCTCAAGCTCTTTACCTAGTCCATCCTGAATTCTAAGGCTGGGCAAGTCCGACAAAGACGATCTGTCAAAAAAGCGCAGTACCTTGAGGGCTTGCAACGACAACCGCATAAGACGGCCACCTGTAGGTGTGCATTCATGACACAGGGTTCCTCCCAGTTCGGGGCTGAAGAGGTGTTTCTCCGGGACCAGCTCATCTCTGCACTCAACGCAATGATAAAGTTCAGGCATGAATCCGGAGCAGTTCAGCACCTTCAACTCAAAGTAGCGGAGTACCGTGTCCATCTCAGGCTGATCGTTGAGAAAGCGGAGGGTATCATGCACAAGGGAGTATAGCTCATAGCTGACTGATCCCTCTACTCCAAAACCATCGACCAGTTCGGTCAGATAGACACCCTTGGAGATGCCCTCAAGGCTGGATTTCAGAGCGCTGAAGGATTCCAGGGTTTGGGCCTGGGTCACGGTGTCCAGGCTTCCAGGCTTTCCGCGTATCAAGGCTAGCTGTACCCTGGTAAGGGGCTCAAGATGTCCCACCATCTTGCTGGTGGGTTTGCGCACCCCACGAACCGCAGCCCTTAGCTTGCCATGCTCGTTGGAGTACAGGGTCACGATAAGCCCTGCCTCTCCTACCGGTAGGGACTTGAGCACCAGGGCTTCGGTCTGGTACGACCTGGGTAGGGCCAATGTTTAAAGCTCCCGCCTGCCCTGTAAGGCTCTGCTCAAGGTGACCTCATCGGCGTATTCCAGGTCTCCCCCAACTGGCAAACCGCGGGCGAGGGATGTCACCTTGAGGTCCGGATGAGCGATGTGTCGCTTGATGTACATAGCAGTGGCTTCGCCTTCCAAGCTGGGATTGGTAGCAATGATGATCTCCTCAACCGAGTTGCCTTCTAGCCTTCGGAGCAGCTCGCGGAACTTCAGATCGTCAGGTCCTATGCCGTTCATGGGAGATATGACTCCATGCAGCACATGATAGAGCCCCCGATAGCTGTGGGTGCGCTCCAAGGCCAGCAGGTCCAGGGGCTCTTCCACAACGCAGATCTGCGTTTGGTCTCGCCGGGAATCGTTGCAAATGGAGCAGGGATCGGTGTCGGTCAGGTTCTGGCAAGTTGAGCAGGAGATGATCTCTTCCTTCACGCCAACAATAGCCTGGGCCAGAGCCTGGGCCTCTTCCGTGGGTAGGCGGATGACGAAGTAAGCGAGGCGCTGTGCACTTTTGGGCCCGACGCCGGGCAGCTTGTTAAGCTCCTGAATGAGGCGGACCAGCGGGGGTGCCGCAGCGGGGATGGGCTCCATGCTCATGCCGGAACCACTACGTCAGCCCCGGAATATTCATGCCACCGGTGATGACGCTAAGCTTCTCGCTGGCCATTTCCTGGGACCTGGTTAGTGCGTCGTTCACCGCCGCCGTCACCAGGTCCTGGAGCATCTCCAGATCCTCCGCTGCCTCGGGAGCGATCTCCACCGACTCCACCGTCTGCTTACCCGTCACAACGACCTTCACGACGCCTCCGCCGGCGCTGCCCTCAACGGTGAGGGTTTCCAGCTCTTCCTGGACCTTCTGAAGCATGGCTAGGGGCTGTTGTGCCTGGACACTGCCCTGGCCCTTTGCTTGCTGTCGCTTCGCCTGCCGTCGCATCTGCCGGTTCATCATTGTCCGCGTTCCTCCATGATTCTAGCCCCCATGCTGAGGGCGGCCCGCACCAAGGGACTCTGAGTGGATGGTCCATTGCCACTACCATTCTCGTCCATAAGGGTTAGCTTTAGCTGGTAAGGAGCTCCCAATAAATTGGACAGGGCTTCACTCATTGTCCTCATACTCTGAGGGTCGTTCAGCTCCTCTTGCATCCGCTCCAAGTGGGAGCGATGGGCGAAAGCCAGGACCAGAGTGTCCCCTTCTAAGCGCTGGCTCTTGCAGTCCCGGAGAAGGGCACCAATATTGAAGCGCTTGCCTTTGTTGCGGCTGAGGGTTTTGATCAGTGCGGTCCACTGCTCCTGTAACAGTTCACCTGATTCTTGGGGTAAGGAATCCGCGTCGTAGTGAGTCTCCTTGGGCTCATCCTGTACTACGTGCTGAGCTGGCACTGCAGTGCTACCGTTCTCATCCATCGAAGGAACCGTTTGTGGGATGGGAGCCGGTTGATCTACTTCCGCTCTAACGGGCTCCTCTTTCGTGTCTTCTTTGGAAATTGATTGATGTTGGGGAGCAGGGGTTGTGGCAGATACTCCATCCGTAGCTGGCTTGGGAATAGTGGCAGGTCTGGGAGTTGAGACCGGTTTCGCTTGTGGTGCCTGAGGTTCCTCTTCCAAGCATACTTCAACCACTGCCAGCTCCAGAGGCAGAGAAGAGGAGGCCTCGTGCTTCACGTTCACCTCTCCGAGAAGCTTCAGGGACTTGACAACCCTTGACCTTGAAGCCCGTTTGGCCAGCTCTTCCAGATCCCTTACCGTTTCCTGGGGCAGGTCTAAGGAGTCCCTGGAGCCATACTGGAGCATGAGCACTCCCCGCAACATCTCCAGTGCATGTCGATGAAGCTGTCGTAGGTCTACGCCCTCCCATGCTGCCGTGTTGATCGCAGCTAGAGCCGCCGAAGTATTCCCAAGGAGAAGATATCGAGTGAACTCTAGTGCCACGGGCGCGCTACCAAGTCCCAGAAGTTCGCTAATCTCCTGGATGGTTATGCTTTCGCCGTATGAGACTACAAGCTGCTCCAGCAGATTTTCGGCATCTCTCAGGCTGCCATCCGAGAATCGTGCTAGTGTTGTTAGCGCCTCATCTTCCACATTCAGTCCCTCTTCATCACAGATGGTCCTAAGGCGTCCAATGATGTTCGCGATGGAAAGCCGCCGAAAGTCGAAACGCTGACAACGAGAAATGATGGTTGGCAATATCTTCTGAGGTTCGGTGGTGCAGAGAACGAATATGGCGTGGGGAGGGGGCTCTTCAAGGGTTTTCAGGAAGGCATTCGAGGCGTGCTCCGTGAGCATATGGGCTTCATCGATGATATACACCTTGAAAGAACCCTCGGCTGGCGCCAGATTGACACGCTCGCGAATATTGCGGATTTCATCTATACCCCTGTTGCTGGCTGCGTCAAGCTCGATGAGGTCCATGAATCGGCCTTCGTTGATGGCTAAACAGGGACTGCAGCGGTTGCAAGAGTCGCCGTCCTGTGAGTCAATGCAGTTGACCGCCTTAGTCATAATGCGGGCTGTGCTGGTTTTTCCTGTTCCTCGTGGGCCGCAAAACAGATAAGAGTGAGCCGCTCGGCCTTGGTTCACCGCATGACGCAAAGTTGTTGATACGTGTTCTTGGCCGGTTAGCTCAGAGAAACGTTGAGGACGCCATTTGCGGTAATAGACCTGAAAGCTCATTGGCACTCGCCTAGGAGGATATAAGGGATACTATTTCCCGTTCCTTCGCTTGCATGGATGCCTGATCTGAAGGTTGTACATGATCAAAGCCGAGAAGGTGTAGTACGCCGTGGATTGTTAGTGTGGTCAACTCTTCCTTCAGGGTCCTTGAATTGTCCTTGGCTTGAATCGTAGCCTGTGGTATAGAGATAATGACCTCACCCAGGTGGGTCACCTCCTCGACAGGCTGGATAAATGGCACATCGTTGTCGGGAGGCTCGTTTTCTCCCTCCCAATGCCCCTGATGGATGTGGGAGAAGGAAAGCACATCCGTTGATTCATCTAGGCCACGATACTCTCGGTTGAGGCCACGTACTGTGTCGTCGTCTGCGAGTACCAAGCCGATCCGATAGCTCTGTTCGTAGTTGACTCCACCCAAAGTGTACGTGACTAATTTTCGCAACCATGCCCTGGACAACTGCGTGTCAACAGGTTCCAGAATGCTGATGTCTACTTGTCTCTTGCCCCTAACGGACATGGATACTTTCCTGTATGGCCTGTATGGAATGATAGCACAGGCCTTTACCCCCTTCAAGGAATCCGGTGAGGACGTGAGAGTTGTGTCAATAAGCAGAGCGCATTTACTTAGAGCGTCTAAACAAAACTCTTTTCATGCGCCAAAGCCTAAGGGTTTCGGCATGTATGCCCCCGCCTTCAGGCGGGGGCATACATCTTCTTGGTCATGCAGTTTAGTCATGCAGTGGCATTGCAAGGAAATCCGAGTCTGGATTGAATGCCGCTTCTGAGGATGTAGCGCCTAAGTACTCTCGGAACTCCCCATAGCTGCCGAAGCCGGACATCGTTCTGATGAAATCCCCCACTGAATCGGTCATGCTGCGGAGTTGCCTGACCTCATCTCCAATGGGACTTACCGAGGCCGGGTTGGTGGCGTAGGTACCGTGGAAAGCGAAGTAGGCCTGATTCAGTTTCCGAATTGGGAAGTCATTTTCTCCAAAAATGATGCGCCGTTCCTCCATGTAGCGCTCAGCCTCCTCTACATTCCCCATAGCCAACAGCTCATCCACTTTGATGCGAGTTTTTCGCATCTCCGCACCAAAATCGAATACTCTCTTTTCCTCTTCCGTTTGTTTGGGTTCCGGGCTTTCCTCGGCAGCCTGGGTGGTGGAGTCGAGGCGTTCGGGAGCCTTCTCTCCTGTTATAGCCTCATAGACCCTGTCCCCCAACTGTTGTCCCGCTATAGTTGCCGCTGTTTCGTTCAAGGTGGTCATTTCTGGGCTACTCCAGAAGTTCCATCCCAAGGGGCGGAAGAACCAGTAGGTATGCAGCCATTCATGGGCTGTAGTCTCCGCAACGTGCAGGAGGGAGGAATCTTGCCGAACGATGGTGGGATAGGTGGCTACGCCCCCTATGCCCGAGACCAGGGCCGAAAGGTTCTGGCCAGCGAATATTCGCTGCTCCAGCACGTCCATATCTTCAATCTTCATGTTGGCTTTGAGCAGCACCGTTCTCAACCTATCGATCTTGTTCCTGGGGGACAATACGAGCACCCGTGGTGGGCTAGTTAATGCTACATCCACGGGAGGGAAGATGAGTCCGATCCGGGATGAAAATCCCTCATCGGCGAGAACGGCGCTGACCTCGGACTCCAGAAACTCCTCAACGCCGGCTCTAATCTTCGAGCGACGGCTTCTCAGGGAGTCCAGCCGGCCTGACGGGTCTTCTTCTGTCATTACCGGATTTCTCGTGTTTGGTGAGCTTGATTCAGGACTTTCCGAACCAACCCCTTGAGGGAAGATGGTTAGCTCGCGTTCTAGGTCTTGAATCTGTTCTCCAATTCGAAAAAACTCCTGAAGCTCATGAAGATTCTCCTGGCGGCTTTTGGAGTTCCAGGGCATGAAGCTCCAGATCTTGTGTAGCCACTTGTCAGGGAAATTGGAGACCTCCCAACCAATGATGTTGTAGCGATATTGTGCCATAGCTAGATCGATGGGAGATAAGGACGGCCCTCCTTTGCCGCCAAAAAGTAGAAGCAACGAGAGAGCAATTAAGACTGACGCTTTTCGCACTCGGCGCATACACTTGTTATCAGCATATCATAATGAAAGCTTGACTTTTGTGAGGTACGAGGCACGGGCCTTCGATCCTGGTAGAGCGTGTTGCGTTAAAGCGTCGCTTTTGGCTAAAATAAGGCATAGAAAGGATTGGATGAGGCAGCGTGTAGCTTAGCCTCCATCATGAGTTCTACCCGTTCGCTTATGATTAGTTTTGGAAGGAGAAACCTAAACATATGACGGATGTTGACAAAATACGTAATGTCGCACTTATTTCGCATGGAGGATCGGGGAAAACCTCAGTTTCTGAAGCGCTTCTTTATGATGCCAAAGTAGTAACAAGAATAGGCAATATAGAAGATGGCAACACCGTGTCTGATTACGAGCCCGAGGAGGCAAAGCGGGCGGGTAGCATCCAAACTGCGCTTACTCCCTGTCCATGGAGAGATCACAAGATCAATTTCCTGGATACGCCAGGCTATGATGATTTCGTTGGTGAAGTAATCTCGGCGTTGCGAGTAGTCGATGGCGCCGTCATAGTGGTGGCTGCCCCTTCAGGCGTTGAAGTGGGTACTGAGAGGGCTTGGAACAGATGTGAAGAGTTTGGATTGCCCCGCGTTTTCCTGGTTAACAAGATGGACAGGGAGAACGCCGACTTTCAGCGTTCTCTAGATAGCATCCAGTCCCAATTTGGAAGGAAATGTGTGCCTTTTCAGATCCCCATAGGGTCAGAGCAGAGCTTCAAAGGGGTTGTGAACCTGCTCAGCCCGCCGGACCAGGTGCCCGATGAGATGGCCGACCAGGTAAAGGATGCCAGAGAGCGATTGATCGAGGCAGTAGCGGAATCTGATGATGATCTGACTATCAAGTTCCTGGATGGTGAAGAGCTGTCCCAGGAGGAGATCATAAGCGGCGCCAGGAAGGGGATCCTCTCTGGCGATATAGTGCCGATCTTAGCGGGTTCAGCAACGATGAACCTGGGCATGGAAGAGCTGTTGGATGCGGTGGTAGACTACTTGCCTTCTCCACTTGAGGGACGGCCGGCGCGTGCTTCCAACCCTGCTACCGGGGATGTCGAGGAAGTAAAGCCTGATGCGGATGGGCCGCTGGCGGCCTTTGTCTTCAAGACCACTGCCGACCCCTTCGTGGGCAAGCTTTCCGTATTCCGCGTATACCGGGGTACACTGCGAAGTAACTCCGAGGTCTGGAATCAAGCGAGAAACCAGACTGAACGCATCGGCCAAGTATATGATCTGCGTGGGAAGACCCAGGAACAGGCCCAGGAAGTCGGTCCTGGAGACCTGGGTGCGATAGCAAAACTCGCGGCTACGGTGACCGGTGATACTTTGTGTCAGAAAGAGAACCCCATTGCTTTTGATCCCATCGAGTTCCCCGTTGGGTACTACACTATGGCCGTTAGTCCCAAGACCAAGGCCGACGTTGACAAGATGTCCATGGCCCTGGCTCGCATTGTGGAAGAGGACCCCAGTCTGAATATGTACAGGGGGCAAGACACCAACGAGACCCTTGTCTCAGGCCTGGGCGATACCCACGTTGAGGTGGCTATGGAGCGTGTGCGGCGAAAGTTTGGCACCGAACTGGAGCTCCAGCTACCACGGGTCCCCTATAAGGAGACCATAACGACGGTGGCTCGTGCTGAGTATAAGCACAAGAAGCAAACTGGTGGCCATGGCCAATATGGACATGTGCTCCTCCGATTGGAGCCTCTGGAACGGGGGCAAGGGTTCGAGTTCGGCCAGGAGGTCGTAGGTGGGTCGGTGCCCAGGGAGTACGTCGGGCCGGTTGAGAAAGGGGTCATCAAGACCCTTCAGGAAGGAGTGGTCGCAGGTTATCCTGTAGTGGATGTGAGGGCGGTTCTCTACGATGGTAGTTACCATCCCGTAGACTCTTCAGGCATCTGCTACGAGATTGCAGGCTCCTACGCTGCACGAAAGGGAGTTAGCGAGGCCAACCCCCTCCTGCTAGAGCCCGTAATGAAGCTCACAATCACGGTTCCCGACAACTTCAACGGTGATGTGATGGGCGACATCAACAGCAAGCGAGGCCGTATCATGGGCATGAATCCCCAAGGTGGAGAGACGGTTATCGAAGCCGAGGTGCCTCAAGCAGAGCTTCTCCGCTATGCCACTGATCTACGTTCATTGACCCAAGGACGGGGCAGCTACACCGTGGAGTTTGACCATTATGAGGCGGTGCCGCAACATATCATGCAGAAGATAGTGGAGGACGCGAAGGAAACCAAGGAGGCAGCCAGGGCTTAGTGTTGACCTTAGTGCTGAGTTGACTTAAATTTGATGCATCGTGTCACCCCCACTCTAACTCTCCCCCATCAAGTGGGAGAGAACAAGTCCCTTCCCTCTAGATGGGGGAAGGCTAGGATGGGGGTGATTGGTAACTATCAAATCTAAGTTGACTAAGTACTAGTGGTCTAAATTTTCCCCATGTACGATCCCTGTCGGCCCGGACTTGAAATATCCTTTGGCCTTAGGCTTTTTCCGAGTTCTCAATCCATGGGTATTCGAGCTAATTATCTTCCCTGAGTAGTATCGATTGGTTGACCGTCTTCAGTCATGATCTGTCTGGGGAGTTCGACAAATAAGGAGCTACCTCTATGCCCACCAGGACAAAGGCGAAAAATATCGGAGAACTTCGTCGGAGCCACTATAAGGTGCTGTCGGTCCGGGAAGAGCTGAGGAAGAACCTTATCAATAAGCTAAAAAAGAGACAGGTGGTTTTTCCCGGCATCGTAGGGTTCGAGGACACGGTGATTCCCCAGATTGAAAACGCCATTTTAGCCGGCCAGGACATAGTCCTGCTTGGAGAACGTGGTCAGGCCAAGTCTCGTTTGATACGCCAGCTGGTGAGCTTGTTGGATGACGAGATACCAGTTATCGCCAGGTGCGAAATCAATGACAATCCATTTGAGCCCATCTGCAGGGCATGTCGTGACAAGGTAGACGAAGCTGGAGATGAAGTGGAAATCTCCTGGCTGCCCCGCAGCGAGAGATATTCGGAGAAGCTAGCCACGCCCGACATCTCAATAGCCGATTTGATAGGAGAGGTTGATCCGATAAAGGTGGCCGAGGGACGTTACTTATCCGACGAGCTGACCATTCACTATGGCCTAATACCCAGGACCAATCGAGGCATCTTCTCTATCAACGAGCTCCCCGACCTGGCTGAACGGATCCAGGTGGGCATGTTCAACCTCATGGAGGAGCGGGATGTGCAGATAAAAGGTTACCGTGTACAGTTGCCGTTGGACGTGTATGTCGTTGCCACCGCCAATCCGGAGGATTACACGAACCGGGGCCGCATAATCACGCCGCTGAAAGACCGCTACGGCGCCCAGATTCGCACCCATTATCCCAAGGTCATCGAAGACGAGATCGAGATCATGGAGCAAGAGCGTTCACGGTTCCCCAATGAGAAAGACATCACCACGCCCCAATACATGCGAGAAGTGATTGCAGAAATAACAGCTATGGCCCGCAGAAGCCCCGACATCAATCAACGTTCAGGAGTCAGTGTCAGGGTATCTATTGCCAATTACGAGACTGTAGTCAGCAACGCCATGCGTAGGGCCATACTCCACGGTGAAAAGAAGATTAGTCCAAGAGTGAGTGACCTGCCCTATATAGTGGCCTCCTTTACTGGGAAAATAGAGCTAGAGACCTTCGAGGAGGGCCGTGAGTCAAAAATTATGGGCGATTTGGCCAAGAAGGCCGTGCTCAATGTATTCGGAAGATACTTCAATGCCGGCGATCTAGATAATGTAGTCCAACAGTTTGACGATGGCCTTGTGGTCGCCACCGGCCACGACAAGCCCTCTAAAGAGTATGTCGAGATGCTCGAGCTTATAGAAGGGCTGCCAGATGCGGTGGAATCTCTGGGTTCTCGTGGCCGCCCCGAGCTTGTCGCCACGGCGACGGAGTTCATTTTGGAGGGATTGCACCTGAACCGGAAACTGAACCGTGACGAGGTACAGCACGGCTTCCGATACAGGAACTAATTGGGTATGGGGCCTTGCACCTCATCGGAAAATGATATAATTAAATGAGTTAACAGGGTCCACCGGAGGAGTGGAGGATTTAGGAAATAGGACAATGAACACCATAAAGACATTCGTACTGATGCTGGTGATGAGCGGGCTGTTGCTGATCGCAGGATATTTTGCTGTGGGCGGCCTCGTAGGAATCATCGTATTTCTTGTCATCGCCCTCGGAATCAATTTATTCGCCTACTGGTCCAGCGACAAGCTTGCATTGCGCATGGCAAAGGCCCACGAGGTGTCCCAGCAAGATGACCGCGAGCTTCATCAACTTGTTGAAGAACAGGTCCACCAGGCGGGAATACCCAAGCCGAGAGTATTTGTTATTGAGAACGACTCTCCCAATGCCTTTGCTACTGGCCGGAATCCGCAAAATGCTTCCATAGCTGTGACAACTGGAATTCGGAGGCTGCTTAATCGTGAAGAGCTGGGTGGGGTTATCGCCCATGAGCTTGCCCACGTGGGCAACAGGGATACGCTTATCATGACGGTGGTGGCCACAATGGCCATGGCCATCGCATTGATCGCGATGATAGCCAGATTCGCTATGTTCTTCGGTGGATTCGGGGGCCGTGGTAGAGGAAGCGGAGGCGGCTACGGAGCCATGGCGGGGATAATCGGTCTCATCGTTGTGGCTATCGTAATTCCGTTGGTCGCGACCTTGGTCAGGCTGGCCATATCCCGTGCAAGGGAGTATCAAGCCGACGCGACCGGAGGACGTACCTCCGGCAATCCGTATGCTTTGGCCAGTGCCCTGGAAAAGCTGGAAACGGGTAGCGCGCGTCGTCCCATGGAGGTGAACGAGGCGGTGGCACACCTTTATATTGTAAATCCCCTTAAGAGCAATCAGTCAGGAGATCACACCACCAGCGCCTTTGGCGGCGGTGGTTTCTCCCGGCTATTCTCCACCCATCCGCCGATAGCCGACCGTGTGAAGCGTCTCCGCAGTATGAGAACGGGCTGGTAGAGGTAGGTTATTGACCTCCAAAACGGTGTTGGTTACCGGTGGTGCAGGGTTTATCGGTTCCCATCTTGTAGATAGGCTTCTATCTATGGGACATAAAGTAGTTATCGTCGACGATCTCAGCACAGGCCGGTTGCGGAACCTCAATAAGGCCGCGACTTTCTACCACACCAGTATTACCTATCCTGGACTTGAAGAGATTTTCGAGAGGGAGCAACCTGCGATTGTAAACCATCATGCCGCCCAGATAAGCGTGAGCCGATCGGTGGCAGATCCTGTGATGGACGCCGAGGTGAATGTGACTGGAACACTTCGTCTCATAGAGTTGTCTCGACGTTATGGCGTCGAAAAATTCATCTTCTCTTCATCGGGAGGAAGCATCTACGGTGAGCCCGTTAGCACGCCGTGCGACGAGGCACACCCTGTCAACCCCCTTTCCCCTTACGCCCTCTCGAAGCACGTAGGGGAAGAGTACCTGAACCTTTACCACCACACCTATAGGTTGAATCACGTTATTCTGCGATACGGCAATGTGTACGGCCCTCGACAGGACCCTCATGGAGAAGCGGGCGTGGTGGCTATCTTTGCTCGCTCGATGTTGGAGGGAAAGCAGCCCAGGATATACGGTACAGGCGAGCAAGAGAGGGATTTCGTCTACGTCGATGATGTAGTGGACTCCAATGTCTTGGCGATGGAAGATTGCCACGGAGAGTACAATATCGGGACTGGAAAAGGGACCTCTGTAAACCGAATTTTCGAGCTCCTGAGAGGAATCATAAAATATAGGTCAGGTCCTGGGTATGGACCTGCGAAGCCCGGAGAGGTATTCAAGATAAGCTTGGATTCAGCGAAATTTGAACACGGATTCGGATGGACTCCGAAGGTATCCCTGGAAGAAGGGCTGAGTCGAACCGTCGAATACTTTCGTGGAGTCGTTGGATCGCCTGCCCATACATAACGAAAACGTGAGGTAATAGGATGCAAACGGACTATGATGTAGCCATTCTAGGAGGTGGCGCTGCCGGGCTGAGCGCTGCCCTCTATGCTACTCGAGCTATGCTCAAGACAGTGATCTTCGAGAGCATTGGGTGTGGTGGCCAGATACTGGTGACCGACATGATAGATAACTATCCAGGATTCCCAGAAGGTATTCGCGGGCCGGAGCTATCTCAGCTAATGCTCGAGCAAACGGAGAGGTTTGGTACCGAGATTAAGTATGAAGAAGTGCTGGGTATCGATGACATCGAAAAACCATCCAAGATAGTCCGCACTAGCGAAGGCTCCTATACTACCAAGACTATCATCGTTGCCCTCGGTGGCCACCACAATAAGCTGGGCATCCCAGGGGAGGATGAGTTTTCCGGGAGGGGTGTATCCTACTGTGCGGTCTGTGATGCGAACTTCTTCAGAGGTGAGGATGTGGTAGTGGTCGGCGGGGGTGATGCCGCCATGGACGAAGGCGAATACCTATCCGGTATCGTAAATCAGGTGACGATTGTGCACCGCAGAGATGAGTTGAGGGCCAGTCCAATTCTTCAGGAGAGGGCGTTACGTAATCCGAAGTTCAAGTTTCTCTGGAGCCACGTGGCAGAGGAGATCGTGGGCAATGAGGTGATGGAGGCGATCCGAATTAAGGATGTCAAGAGCGGTGAAGTATACGATTATCCCGCCACCGCTGCGTTCATCTACATAGGATTTCACTCCAATAGTGATGTCTTAAATGGGCAGTTGCCGATGGACGAGACGGGCCATATCCACACTGACATCAACATGGCCACTGGGGTACCGGGGGTCTATGCCGCGGGGGACATCAGAGTCAACTCCTATCGCCAGCTGGGCTCGGCAGTGGGTGACGGAATCACCGCAGCCCTGGAGGCATACAAATATATCACTGAGGGCTGACTTCGCGTTGAGTCGCGAAACCCCCTTGTACCACGCCGCCTCCTTACAGCCTAGCTACCTCCTTGCCCAGAAGCGCCACGCTGGAGCCAATGACCACTGCCAGGACTATATTACTGAGCGCTTTTTCGTTTATTTTTCTTGCCAGCAGGGACGCCAGTCCAAACCCCATGAGCGCGGCAGGCGCGAGGGACAGGATCGTCCATACCCGCTCCAGGATGAAGAGCCCTGTCACTGCGTATAGGATAACTGCTCCTATGGCGATAGGCAGATAATAAAAAGCGATTGAAGCGCGAATGACGGTTCCGGGCCACCTCTGGTTGACCAGATACAGGGCCACAAGAGGAGGACCAACCCCGGTCCCGGTAACCATCAAAGAACCCACGAACCCGAAGACTGGGCTCATGATGTCAGGGTATGGCAAGGGGCGTTGGATTTTGAGCACACTGGGAACAGCCAAACACAGGATAATAGACGCAATAATTATGCGCATGGTGTCAGGGCTGGCTAGCTTGAGGATTACCACGCCCAGGGGTATGGCGATTAGTCCTGCTAGAGGGAGAGGCATCACGTCCCGTATGGGTGGAACATCGCGGCGGGTCTGAAAAAGAGCCAGCGCAAGTAGCAAGATTGCCAGGCTGTTGATGGTCATGACTACGGACTGGGGGTCTATAAAGAGAAGCAAGATAGGCGAAATAACTATCCCTATACCAAAGCCGACGAGACCCATCACGGTTGAGCCTGCGAATACCATTACCAGTGCAAGGATCAGTTCTGGGGCAGTTAGCAAGTATACATCCTTGGCTATAATTTGACCGATGCCAGGACAATCTTTAGCTTCTTGTGAAGTACAAATAACTACCGGGCATGGATGTCCATGCCCGGTAGTTATTTGTACTTAAGTGGTAGCCCTAAGTATCGGCTTTGCCCTTGTCATGAATTGGGGCGCAGCCATAGTACCATTGGACCCTACAGATTGAAGGGCGCGTCCACGAATTCTTGCTCCTTTAAGTATACCTGGACGCGGCAGCGTTGAGTTTCCAGGACCATGATCCTTCCTTTGTCGTCCACGTTTACAGCTACAGGCCTCCCAAATCTCCACTCCGGGGTCAGGTCAGTCCTTCGGCGCGCCTTCTGATAGTCTGGGTTCGCGTCCACAGAGGCCTGAGCCCAGGGCGACAGCTCTTGCGCATCTCCGATGAAGGATGTTATGAAGCTACTGTCGGAGGCATACACATTGAGCCTGTTGTTGCCCCAGTCAGTTACGTACACATCGCCATCGTTGTCCACGGCTACCCCAGAAGGGCGTTGCAGCTCGCCGGGGCCGCTACCGAGTCTTCCAAAGGAGGCGAGATATTTGCCATCGGAGGAGAATTTCTGTATCCGGTTGTTGTTCCAATCGGCCACGTAGACATCCCCTGCTTTATCGATGGTAATTCCCCAGGGCATATCAAACTGGCCTTCGCCGCTGCCCTGGCTACCCCACTTGGACAGGAACTTGCCATCTTTGGTGAACTTCTGGATGCGGCTATTCAGGCCGTCGACGATATAGAGATTATCCTCTTTATCGAAGGCGAGACCCCAGGGTCCGTTTAGCTCACCGTCGCCTGACCCAGCCTTGCCCCAACTGCCCACGGTATTCCCATCTTTGTCGGAGATGAAGATGCGATTAACAGCGTCGTCGGAGACGTACACATTCTCTTTGCTGTCCACGTCAAGAGAGGACGGCCACACCGACTCACCCTTTCCGAAGTCACCACTGCGGTCGTCCCAAAGGTTGACGTGATTGAATGTGCACTTTGAAATGCCGTGAGAGGGCTGGAACTCTGAGCCCCTGTGTACTACATACATGGTGTCTTCGGAGCCCAAGGCGAAGTCCAAGGGCATATAAAATCCGTTCCCCACAAGAGCGAACATGCCGATGCAGGAGTCGTAGTTATAAACGCGGCCAGAAACTTGTTTGGTTAGCATACTATCCTCCGTTGATTTGAGTGAAAGCAGTGTCAATTATAACACTTAAGTTTCTCTTGGGGAATTTCCAGGCCTGCACATTCCTCTGTATAGAATGAATTGGGACTAAATTCAAACGTCATTATGGGACACATGGTCCTTGGTGCCAACCGATAGACCACTACCGATAATGTCATCAATCTGTATCTCATAACCTAGGAACCGGGGAGGTACTCTCCTCCCCGGTTCCCCAAAGGTCATTATAGGAGACGGCTCTTAGGAGACCGTCAACAAGTCCAGGTCGGTGTTACTTCTTGATGAAGTTGATCTTCTCGAAAGAGCCGCCGACGATGGAAGTGGGCTCAAGGCCCATCCAGTCCTCGAGGAGAGTGGAGTATGCGCCCCTGAAATCGTTGTTGGGCACCAAGTCACCGAACTGTAGGTCCTCAGGCTTCCTGGAAGGGTACTCGGAGTGATAGCCGCCGACGACATTGTCCCCGATGGCGAAGGCGACTCCACCGGCGCCATGGTCGGTGCCGGAGCCGTTGTCGTGGACCCTTCTGCCGAACTCGGTGAACATGAAGAGAGTGACATTGTCAGCGGCGTCCTGCTCTCTGAGGTCCTGGAAGAAATCGGAGACAGCCTCGGAGACATCCTTCAGGAGCTGAGCATGGGTGCCGAGCTGAGAGGCATGAGTGTCGAAAGAGCCATGCTGAGTGTAGAAGATGCGAGTGCCGAAATTGGCCGTATGAACCTGGGCGATATCACGCATCTTTCTGGCGATGGGGCTGGCGGCGTACTCGACGTTAGAGGAGTACGTGTCAGGAGCGGTGCGAAGGATATCTGCGCCCTTGAGAGCATCCATGCCAGTCTGTGACAGATAGTCCATGACAAAGCCAGAACCAACGGCAGGGCCATACATGCGAGCGAACCTGTCAAGGGCAGTGGCCCGCTGGTCCTCGTCGAGGGAAGTGAGAATGCCATAGGTGGCCAGATCAGAGACGGAAGCGACGGAAACACCGGTGAGAGCGAGAGCCCTGGGAAGTCCTGCGCCGAAGTTGACAGAGGTGAGTACATTCTCCTTATTGGGGTCCAGGTCTCTGGTGGCGCGACCAAGCCAGCCCTCGGTGCCGACCTTATCGGGCTCACAGGTATGCCAGATATCCATGGAGCGGAAATGGGAACGAGGAGAGTTCTGATATCCGATGCCGTGGATAATGGCCATGGACCCCTGGTCCCAAAGGTCCTTCATGGGAGCCATGGAAGGGTGAAAGCCGTAATCGTTGTCGAGATGAATGATCTGGTCCTCTGGGATGCCGACGGCGGGTCTATTGTCCCTGTAGAGAGGGTCGTTGTAAGGGATGATAGTATTGAAATAGTCGTTACCGCCGGTGATCTGCAGAATAACCAGGACTGGGTCCTTCTTGTTAGCCATGTTGTGTGTTCTCCTTTTATAGATGTGTGTACAGTGCTACTTAGGTATATCGTACTGTGCTACCAACTACTCGAACTGGTACTCTCTGGAGGCTGCGATCAATGCGAGCATGTCTCCTACCCTCTGTGCGGAGTCAGAGGCGTGCTGAGAGTCCCATTGCAAGTCGCCTTGCTGCTGTGCCATCGCGACAAGCTCCTGCCTGGTGGTATCGGTGACCTCAAGGGGTCCTATGAGGTCCAGGCAGTTATCGACGAACTGATCCGGGGAGAGGTTGCCCTTGGCCTTGGTCCTGCCGATGATGGCCTGTACGCCGGGCATGTTCAGGTCTGAGAGACGGTCGGCGGCGAAGTTGATGCGTCGCACGAGAGAGCCGCTGTCGATCCACTCTGCGCCGGTATGCCAACCCTCTACGCTGGGGGGGTCTAGAATGGTCTGGCCCTGATATCCAGGCTCTTCGGCCAAATCCTGAAGGCCGGGTCTGGGGAACTGGAAGTCTCCCACTAACCTCAAGGTACCTACTACCACCTCGGCGGGGCTCTTGACCTTGGCCCATCGTACAGCCTCTGACTTGAAGAAGTCTGAGTTGAAGAGCACTCTTAGAGTAGAGCGCATGTCGTAGCCTGAGCTGGTGAAGGCGTCACCGATGATGTTGATGGCTGCAGGGTCCTTGGGAGGCACGTCCTGCCAGGCAGGCACCTGCGACTCATCTGCGACGAAGAAGTTGTAGAGGTGTCTCGCGATGAACCGTGCTGTGGCGGGCTGCCGTGCAATGATATCTATGATGTCATCGCCGTTGAAGTTGCCCTTGTGTCCCAGGAACATCTTTTCGGTGTCGTCGTGATCCTCGGGTTTATACTGGTAGCCCCAATAGAACCGATTTATCGGCAGGCGAGGCAATTTAGCAGCGATGGTCCAGCCGGTGAAGGCCCTGGAGCACTCGTAGACGTCCTGCTCGGTGTAGTTGCCCTGGCCCATGGAGAACAGCTCGAGGAGCTCTCGGCCCCAGTTCTCGTTGGGGGCGTCCTTGTGGTTCTCGTTGTTGTCCAGCCAGTAGATCATAGCCGGATTCTTGGCCAGATCCAACAGGAGGTCGCGATAGTTGCCAAGGGCCTGGTCCCGGAACATATCGACTTGGCGAACCATCTCTGTGGGATTGTCGATTTTCGAGTTGCCCGTGGCGAAGATATGGTGCCAGAAGAGGGTCATCTTCTCTTCCAAGGGACGCTGGGTCGTGATCATGTGGTAAATGTAGTTTGATCGACCGTTCGGTGGGGCACCGCAAACTTCAAGGCCAGGATAATATCTAAAGAAGACATCTCTATCTACTGGCGATATGTTATATCTGTCGGGGTCGACCAACTCTTCTACTGTGGCTTCATAGCCCTTGGCCACTCTCTGCTCCAACTCATCGCGGGTGGCTCCAAATCCTGCTCGCCGCATTAAATGGGCCATCAGGGCTATATCTGTGTCGGCCATTTAGCTACCCTCCTTTCTGCATAATATGACTCTTATTTCCGAACCCATTACGGATTATCATGGGCAATTCTAATATGCTTGATTCTCGTTGTCAACATTGGTAAATGGCTGCTTGCTCGTGGTCTCCCTTTGGTTTCTGGAGGGTGGCCTTGAGCCATTTATGCATGGGTTCCGTATTACAATGGTCAACCTTTGGAACCGATCTGCATTGGGAAATCACCTTGGACTGTCTTAGGTAATTTCCCGTTCCTCCCATAGTCACCTCCTTTTATCAACCGAACAGTCCAAGGGGAATGAATTTGCCGAGAACAAATTATAATATAGATGAAAATTTCTGTCAACATCCATTATCATTTTTAATGAACGTGAATATAATAATGAATATTATATGACAATAATAGATAGCCCAAAAACACTTTTTCTCGTCGTTGATGGAGTTGGTACTGTGAGAATGATGGAGCCGAAGAGGGGACGAGCTTTAGAACAAAACAACACCCGGCAATGATACCCACTCATTTACCGGGTGCTATTTGATTAACAGTTTGAGTTTCCCCTGTGATCGATGAAGGGAGACCACTGAGGGAATGGCGACGACTACAGGTTGAATGGCGCGTCTACGAACTCACGTTCCTTGACGTATATCTGGATACGCGGGAAGATGGTCTCCAGCACCATGATCCGCCCCTGCTCATCTACATTGACGGCTACGGGCCGGTTGAATCGCCATTCTGGGGTTAGGTCAGCCCGCCGTCTGGCCTTTTGATAGTCCGGATTGGCATCCACCATATCCTGAGCCCAAGGCGCTAATTTCTCAGCGTCTCCGATAAATGAGGTTACGAAACTACAATCTGAGGCATATATGTTGAGTGTTTTATGGCCCCAGTCGGTTACGTACACATCTCCTTCGTCATCGATAGCTACGCCGGTGGGCCGACTAAGTTCTCCCTCTCCGCTTCCAGAGTTGCCGAAAGTAGCAAGATATTCACCATTGGGAGAGAATTTCTGTACTCGGTCGTTCTTCCAATCGGCTACATACACGTCCCCATCTTTATCGATGGCAATACCCCAGGGCATGTTGAACTGGCCTTCTCCGTTGCCCTGGCTGCCCCACTTGGCCAGGAACTTGCCGTCGTTGGTAAATTTTTGTACCCGGTTGTTCAGACCATCAACGACATAGAGGTTGTCCTCTTTATCAAAAGCAAGGCCCGAGGGGCCGTTAAGCTCTCCGTCGCCTGCCCCCTTGGTTCCCCAGTATCCTAAGAAGGAACCTTCTTTGTCATATTTATAGATCTCGCTGGTGAAATCATCGGAGACAAATACGTTCTCATCCTTATCCACATCGACGGAGCTGGGCCATGGGGACCGTCCGCCTCCGAACGTAGTCCCACGGTCTTCCCATAATAGTACATGGTCCAGACTACACTTGGTGAGCCCGTGGGACTGGATTAATCCGCCACCTCTGTTGATGACATAAACAGTATTATTGGAACCAAGAGCGAAGTCCGGAGGAGCGTTGAAACCGTTTCCTCCCAGGGCATTTCTACCGACACAGTATTCGTAGTTATATACCCTTCCAGCGACCTGCTTAGTGAGCATCTTGACCTCCCTATCGAAACATACTCTGGTAACGGTGGTGAACCTGATTGGGCATCCACCCAGTGGCACGCCTTCGCCAATTTGTGAACCGGGGAGTAGAAATACCTCCCCGGTTCCCCAAAGGTCATTATATGAGACGGCTCCTTGGAGACCGTCAACAGGTCCAGGTCGGTGTTACTTCTTGATGAAGTTGATCTTCTCGAAAGAGCCGCCGACGATGGAAGTGGGCTCAAGGCCCATCCAGTCCTCGAGGAGAGTGGAGTATGCGCCCCTGAAATCGTTGTTGGGCACCAAGTCACCGAACTGTAGGTCCTCAGGCTTCCTGGAAGGGTACTCGGAGTGATAGCCGCCGACGACATTGTCCCCGATGGCGAAGGCGACTCCACCGGCGCCATGGTCGGTGCCGGAGCCGTTGTCGTGGACCCTTCTGCCGAACTCGGTGAACATGAAGAGAGTGACATTGTCAGCGGCGTCCTGCTCTCTGAGGTCCTGGAAGAAATCGGAGACAGCCTCGGAGACATCCTTCAGGAGCTGTGCATGGGTGCCAAGCTGAGAGGCATGAGTATCGAAAGAGCCATGCTGAGTGTAGAAGATGCGAGTGCCGAAATTGGCCGTATGAACCTGGGCGATATCACGCATCTTTCTGGCGATGGGGCTGGCGGCGTACTCGACGTTAGAGGAGTACGTGTCAGGAGCGGTGCGAAGGATATCTGCGCCCTTGAGAGCATCCATGCCAGTCTGTGACAGATAGTCCATGACAAAGCCAGAACCAACGGCAGGGCCATACATGCGAGCGAACCTGTCAAGGGCAGTGGCCCGCTGGTCCTCGTCGAGGGAAGTGAGAATGCCATAGGTGGCCAGATCAGAGACGGAAGCGACGGAAACACCGGTGAGAGCGAGAGCCCTGGGAAGTCCTGCGCCGAAGTTGACAGATGTGAGTACATTCTCCTTATTGGGGTCCAGGTCTCTGGTGGCGCGACCAAGCCAGCCCTCGGTGCCGACCTTATCGGGCTCACAGGTATGCCAGATATCCATGGAGCGGAAATGGGAACGAGGAGAGTTCTGATATCCGATGCCGTGGATAATGGCCATGGACCCCTGGTCCCAAAGGTCCTTCATGGGAGCCATGGAAGGGTGAAAGCCGTAATCGTTGTCGAGATGAATGATCTGGTCCTCTGGGATGCCGACGGCGGGTCTATTGTCCCTGTACAGAGGGTCGTTGTACGGGATGATAGTATTGAAATAGTCGTTGCCGCCGGTGATCTGCAGAATAACCAGGACTGGGTCCTTCTTGCTAGCCATGTGTGTGTTCTCCTTTTATAGATGTGTGTACAGTGCTACTTAGGTATATCGTACTGTGCTACCAACTACTCGAACTGGTACTCTCTGGAGGCTGCGATCAAAGCCAGCATGTCACCGACCCTCTGAGCGGATGCGGAGGCGTGCTGAGAGTCCCACTGCAAGTCGCCCTGCTGCTGTGCCATAGCGACCAGCTCCTGTTTGGTGGAGTCGGTGACCTCCAGAGGTCCGATGAGGTCCAGGCAGTTATCGACGAACTGGACAGGAGAGAGGTTGCCCTTGGCTTTGGTCCTGTTGATGATGGACTGTACGCCGGGTAAATTGATGTCTGAGAGTCTGTCCGCGGCGTAGTTGATGCGACGAACCAGAGAGCCGCTGTCGACCCACTCCGCCCCTGTATGCCAACCCTCCACGCTGGGCGGATTGATGATCTCCTGACCCTGATATCCAGGCTCCTCGGCGATGGACTCTATTCCGGGCTTGGGGAACGGGAAGTCGCCCACCAGCCTGCTGACTCCAATGACCACCTCGGCTGGACTCTTGACCTTGGCCCATCTTACAGCCTCGGACTTGAAGAAGTCGGAGTTGAAGAGCACTCTTAGGGTGGAGCGCATATCGTAGCCGGAGTTGGTGAAGGCGTCACCGATGATGTTGATGGCAGCGGGGTCCATCGGGGGGACATCCTGCCATGCGGGAACCTGGGCCTCGTCGGCGACGAAGAAGTTGTAGAGGTGTCGCGCGATGAAGCGGGAGGTGGCGGGCTGCCGCACGATGATATCTATGATGTCCTCGCCGTTGAAGTTGCCCTTGTGTCCCAGGAACATCTTTTCGGTGTCGTCGTGGTCCTCGGGTTTGTACTCGAAGCTCCAGAAGCCGCGAGCTAAAGGCAAGCGTGGGATTTTAGCACCGATGGTCCATCCGGTGAAGGCCCTTGAGCACTCGTAGACGTCCTGCTCGGTGTAGTTGCCCTGGCCCATGGAAAAGAGCTCTAAGAGCTCTCGGCCCCAGTTCTCGTTGGGGGCGTCCTTGTGGCTCTCGTTGTTGTCCAGCCAGTAGATCATAGCCGGATTCTTGGCCAGATCCAACAGGAGGTCGCGGTAGTTTCCTAGCCCAATCTGGCGGAACATGTCTATCTGCCGTACCATCTCTGTAGGGTTGTCAATCTTTGAGTTGCCTGTCGCGAAAACCTGGTGCCAGAAGAGGGTCATCTTCTCTTCTAAGGGTCGTGGCGACGTAAGCATGTGGTATGTTACGTTAGCTCTGCCATCCATCGGAAGTCCTGGTCGTTCGACGTTTGGATAGTACCTGAATAATATGTCTTCATCAGTTCCGGGAATACCAAATCTCTCGGGGTCAATCAACTCTTCTACCGTAGCCTCGTAGCCCTTGGCCACCCGCTGTTCTAATTCGTCACGAGTAGCTCCAAAGCCGGCTCGCCGCATAAGATGGGCCATCAATGCTATGTCTTTGTCACCCATTTAGAAATCCTCCATTTAGCATAACGTTGAGACTCGACTCTATACTCATTAGTTCCTGGTAAGACTGGCGTCATTTTAATACTGCTGATAATCAATGTCAACAGAGGTTGGTTGTGGCATGGACTGTATGTTCTAGGTGCAAGTTTGGACGTTGCAAATACCATATTACGCTACAGCCTTAGCGCGTTGTTTCAACGGGTCTTGCGGTTCGAAGGCAGATAAAAAGTTGGGCAAGAACCCGATGTGCCCTTGCCCAAAGTTGCTGACTCGATGTGCCGTGTTGGTATTAGAGTGGTGGCTGGAGTCAATCAGCCTACAGGTTGAAGGGGGCGTCCACGAAGTCCTGCTCTTTGACGTAAATCTGTATGCGATTATTTTGGTTTTCCAACACCATGATGCGCCCCTGACCATCGACGTTTACCGAAACTGGCCTCCTGAATCGGAATTCAGGGGTTAGGTCGACCCTTTTGCGAGCCTTGATAAAGTCGGGATTCGCATCGAGCATCGACTGGGACCAAGGGGACAGATTTTCGGCGTCGCCTATGAAGGATGTTATGTACGTGCCATCTGAGGCGTATATGTTGAGCTTGTTATTCCCTCGGTCGGTTATATACACGTCTCCTTCGTCGTCGATGGCTATATCGGTTGGGCGATCAAGCTCGCCGGCGCTTGTCCCGGGTGTTCCGAAGGTTGCCAGGTATTTCCCGTCTGGGGAGAATTTCTGCACTCTGGAGTTCTTCCAATCGGCTACATACACGTCTCCGGCTTTATCGATAGCGATACCCCAGGGCATGTCGAACTGGCCCTCGCTTGTGCCCTGGCTGCCCCATTTGGCCAGGAACTTGCCGTCCTTCGTGAACTTCTGTATGCGGTTATTGAGGCCATCCACAATGTAAAGATTGTCTTCTTTGTCGAATTCCAGGCCTGTAGGCCCGTTCAACTCGCCATCACCTGACCCTTTGGTTCCCCATTTGCCGAGAAATTGCCCCTCTTTGTCATATTGGAGGATCGCACTAGTGTAATCGTCGGAAATATACGCGGTCTCGTCTTTATCGATGGCGACTGAGCTGGGCCATGAAGACTCACCACCTGCGAAGCCGGTCCCTCGGTCGTCCCAAATGACATCGTGGTTCAGGCTACACTTTGTTATTCCGTGGGCTGGATAAAACTCGGTGCCCCGGCTTACCACGTACAGACTATCGTTGGAGCCTAAGGCGAAGTCCATTGGGTAGAAGAAGCCATTCCCCGCATAACCGATTCTGCCGATGCAAAATTCGTAGTTGTAAACCCTTCCAGCGACCTGCTTAGTGAGCATCTTGACCTCCCAATCGAAGCATGCATTTTCTGAATATTGGGGTAATTTGTCGGTCTACCCACCATGGGGTGATTGCGTTCTGGTCGAACTAGGAACCGGGGAGGTACATCTCCTCCCCGGTTCCCCGAAGGTCAATATTGGAGACGGCTCGATGGAGACCGTCAACAGGTCCAAGCCGGAGCTACTTTTTGATGAAGTCAAGCCTGTCGAAAGAGCCACCGCCACTGGAAGTGCGCTCAAAGGGCCACCCGGTTCTCGAGTAGGGTGGAGTAGACACCTCTGAAATCGACGTTGGGTACCAGGTCCCTGCCTACAGGTTGAAGGGAGCGTCCACGAACTCTCGTTCCTTGACGTAAATCTGTATGCGATTATTCTGGTTTTCCAGCACCATGATGCGCCCATGATCGTCGACGTTGACCGATACGGGCCTTCTGAATCGCCATTCAGGGGTTAGGTCCACCCTCTTGCGTGCCTTGGCATAGTCGGGATTTGCGTCGATCACTGCCTGGGCCCATGGGGACAGATTTTCGGCGTCGCCTATGAAGGACGTTATGTAGGTGCCGTCTGAGGCGTAGATATTGAGCTTGTTGTTGCCCCTATCGGTTATATACACGTCTCCTTCGTCGTCGATTGCTACGTCGGTTGGGCGATCAAGCTCGCCGGCGCCTGTGCCAGGTGTTCCGAAGGTTGCCAGGTATTTCCCGTCCGGGGAGAATTTCTGCACTCTGGAATTCTTCCAGTCTGCTATGTACACGTCGCCCGCTTTATCGATGGCGATACCCCAGGGCATATCGAACTGGCCCTCAGCGGTGCCCTGGCTGCCCCACTTGGCCAGGAACTTGCCGTCCTTCGTGAACTTTTGGACGCGGTTGTTGAGGCCATCTACAATGTAAAGATTGTCTTCTTTGTCGAATTCCAGGCCGGAAGGGCCATTAAGCTGACCGTCATCTGATCCTTTAGTACCCCATTTGCCAAGGAGGTGCCCGTCTTTGTCGTATTGGAGAATGGCACTTGTATAGTCGTCGGAGATGTACACGATCTCGTCTTTGTCGACGGCAACTGAGGTAGGCCATGGGGATCCACCACCAGCAAAGCCGGTCCCGCGGTCTTCCCATATGAGATCGCTCTGTAACGTACACTTGGTAATTCCCTGGGCTGGAATGAACTCGGTTCCCCTATTCACTACATACAGGCTATCGTTGGAGCCCAAGGCAAAATCGGTGGGACTTGAGAAGCCATTCCCCACCTGGGCATTTCTACCGACGCAGCTCTCATAGTTATATACCCTTCCAGCAACCTGCTTTGTGAGCATCTTGACCTCCCTATCGAAACATACACTTCCTGAAAAGGGGTAGCTTGCTGATCTACCCACCACGTGAGCTAGTGTTCTTAGCACCTAGGAACCGGGGAGTAGAAATACCTCCCCGGTTCCCCAAAGGTCATTATAGGAGACGGCTCCTGGAAGACCGTCAACAGGTCCAGGTCGGTGTTACTTCTTGATGAAGTTGATCTTCTCGAAAGAGCCGCCGACGATGGAAGTGGGCTCAAGGCCCATCCAGTCCTCGAGGAGAGTGGAGTAGGCGCCCCTGAAATCGTTGTTGGGCACCAGGTCTCCGAACTGTAGGTCCTCAGGCTTCCTAGAGGGGTACTCGGAGTGATAACCGCCGACGACATTGTCCCCGATGGCGAAAGCAACCCCACCGGCGCCATGGTCGGTGCCTGAGCCATTGTCGTGGACCCTTCTGCCGAACTCGGTGAACATGAAGAGAGTGACATTGTCAGCGGCGTCCTGCTCTCTGAGGTCCTGGAAGAAGTCAGAGACGGCCTCGGAGACATCCTTCAGGAGCTGTGCATGGGTGCCGAGCTGAGAGGCATGAGTATCGAAAGAGCCATGCTGAGTGTAGAAGATGCGAGTGCCGAAATTGGCGGTATGAACCTGGGCGATATCACGCATCTTTCTGGCGATGGGGCTGGCGGCGTACTCGACGTTAGAGGAGTACGTGTCAGGAGCGGTGCGAAGAATATCGGCGCCCTTGAGAGCATCCATGCCAGTCTGTGATAGATAGTCCATGACAAAGCCTGAACCTACGGCAGGGCCATACATGCGAGCGAACCTGTCTAAGGCAGTGGCCCGCTGGTCCTCGTCGAGGGAAGTGAGAATGCCATAGGTGGCCAGATCAGAGACGGAAGCGACGGAAACACCGGTGAGAGCGAGAGCCCTGGGAAGTCCTGCGCCGAAGTTGACAGAGGTGAGTACATTCTCCTTATTGGGGTCCAGGTCTCTGGTGGCGCGACCAAGCCAGCCCTCGGTGCCGACCTTATCGGGCTCACAGGTATGCCAGATATCCATGGAGCGGAAATGGGAACGAGGAGAGTTCTGATATCCGATGCCGTGAATGATGGCCATGGACCCCTGGTCCCAAAGGTCCTTCATGGGAGCCATGGAAGGATGAAAGCCGTAATCGTTGTCGAGATGAATGATCTGGTCCTCTGGGATGCCGACGGCGGGTCTGTTATCCCTGTAGAGAGGGTCGTTGTAAGGGATGATGGTATTGAAATAGTCGTTACCGCCGGTGATCTGCAGAATAACCAGGACTGGGTCCTTCTTGTTAGCCATGTGTACGTTCTCCTTTTCTAGATGTGTGTGCTGTATTGTGTTATCGACTACTCGAACTGATACTCCCTGGAAGCGGCAATGAGAGAGAGCATATCCACTACCCTCTGGGAGGAGGCAGAGGCGTGCTGAGAGTCCCACTGCAAGTCGCCCTGCTGCTGCGCCATGGAGACAAGCTCGTTTCTGGTGGAGTCCGCGACCTCCAGAGGTCCGATGAGGTCCAGGCAGTTGTCCACGAACTGATCCGGGGAGAGGTTGCCCTTGGCCTTGGTCCTGCTGATGATGGACTGTACGCCGGGCATGTTGACATTGGAAAGGCGATCTGCAGCGAAGTTGATGCGTCGAACCAGAGAGCCGCTGTCGATCCACTCTGCGCCGGTGTGCCATCCCTCCACGCTGGGTGGATTGATGATCTCCTGGCCCTGATAGCCTGCTTCCTCTCCTACATCCTGGAGGCCGGGTCTGGGGAACTGGAAGTCTCCAACCAGCCTGCTAACGCCTATCACCACCTCGGCGGGGCTCTTTACCTTGGCCCATCGTACGGCCTCTGACTTGAAGAAGTCAGCGTTGAAGAGCACTCTTAGGGTGGAGCGCATATCGTAGCCGGAGTTGGTGAAGGCGTCACCGATGATGTTGATGGCGGCAGGGTCCTTGGGAGGAACGTCCTGCCAGGCGGGCACCTGGGCCTCGTCGGCGACGAAGAAGTTGTAGAGGTGTCTCGCGATGAAGCGGGAGGTGGCGGGCTGTCGCACGACGATATCTATGATGTCCTCGCCGTTGAAGTTGCCCTTGTGTCCCAGGAACATCTTTTCGGTGTCGTCGTGGTCCTCGGGTTTGTACTCGAAACCCCATAGGAAGCGTCCCAGAGGGAACCGAGGTATCTTGCTTGATATGGTCCAACCTGTGAAGGCCCTGGAGCACTCGTAGACATCCTGTTCGGTGTAGTTGCCCTGGCCCATGGAGAACAGTTCGAGGAGCTCACGACCCCAGTTCTCGTTGGGGGCCACCTTGTGGTTCTCGTTGTTGTCCAGCCAGTAGATCATGGCCGGGTCTCTGGCCAACTCTAACAAGAGGTCACGGTAATTGCCGAGACCTATCTCGCGGAACATGTCTATCTGATTTACCATCTGATTCGGGTTGTCTATCTTGTTATTGCCCGTGGCCAATACGTGGTGCCAGAATAGGGTAATCTTCTCTTCCAGCGGGCGTTTGGAGTTTAACATATGGTAAATCACCTGGGCTCTACCCAGTGGCGGGGCGCCGGCGATTTCCAAGGCGGGGAAATGCCTGTACAGAAGGTCTCTATCTACCTTAGGAATGTTGAACCTGTCGGGGTCCACCAACTCCTCCACTGTGGCCTCGTATCCCTTGGCCACCCTCTCCTCCAGCTCGTCCCGACCTGCGCCGAATCCTGCCCGCCTCATCAGGTGGGCCATCAAAGCTATTTCTTGGTTAGCCATCTAGCATCTCTCCTTCCTTATCCTGTGCATCTATCTTCATCCGCCGTGCTGTTAACACTCCGAACGGACACCGACTGTCGGTTCGATTGGCTTAACAGCAACATTTTAATATTCCCCATTTGGCTTGTCAACTGAAAGATATAGGCACGCTCTCCCTTCCACTAATTGAGTACATTCCTTCAATGAATATTATTTTAGAATCTATTGTAAGATGGGGTCTCTCCTGTGTCAATTGCCGGGGTTGGTCCAAGTAGTGTTCTTGCTGTCCAAATTCATTGGATTGACATGTACCGTAAAGGTAGCCGGTATATCGAGAATCACATAGGGTGAACCAGTACTTTTCGGCGATTGACTGGAATCGGCTTCCTAGCTACAATTCTAGTTGCTTATCACTAGATTCAGTGTGTCCTTGGGGATCTGAATCGGTGTTAGTGGCAGACACTAGGGAGAAAGCGATGTATGAAACCATATTGATATCTAAGGCGGATGGAGTGGCGGTAATCACTCTCAATCGGCCTGACGTTCTGAACGCTATGAACCGTCAGCTGGTTGGAGAACTGGATGAGGCCATTACAGAAGCCGAGAATGATGATGAGATTAAGGCCGTAATCCTCACCGGCGCCGGTGACCGAGCCTTCTCCGCAGGCGGCGATATTCATGAACAGAGAAGGGATGCGGTAGAGCTCACCGAGGAGGAGAACCAGCGAAACACGACGATTCGGGTGGAACGGAGCTGGCATCTGGCGGCGTGTCGCAAGCCGACCATAGGGGCCTTGAACGGCCTTTCCTATGGAGGGGGCAGCGTATTGGCATCATCTATGGATATACTCGTCGGTTGCGAAAGAGCCAAGTTCCGTTTTCTCGCGGCCGCCTATGGGCGATTGAACTGCACCTGGACGCTACCCTTTCAAGTAGGGTGGCCCATGGCCAAGGAGCTCCTGTTTACCGGTAGAGTCGTGGAAGCCGACGAGGCATACCGTATCGGTCTGCTGAATCACCTGGTACCTGCTTCTCAGTTAATGGACAAGGCCATGGAGATAGCGGGTACCATTGCCCAGAACCACCCCGGCTCGGTCCAGGGGGTAAAGCACCTGCTTATCGATTACGTTGGCCAAACGTGGCGAGAGATGTGGCAGGGAGAGCTAGACTACCTTAACAACGAGGTCAAGTCTCCCGGAGTGGAGCAGGCTTTCAAGGAGTTCATTCAGCGCAAGGGCCGCTAGGATTACTAGACCCTGTCGGCGCTGTTCTGACCTCCTACCCTCGGGTCCATGGCATGAAGGTTTGTTCCAGACCCATCAGTTCACGAGATCGTGGCCCGAACTGCATCGCAGTCGATGAGCCTGCTTTAAGTGTTCTTCAGTGCCATCCATGTCCTCATTGGAACATACAATGCCGATCTCCGACGTTGACTATCTCCAATGCCACTTGTAGACTAGCGAGAATGTTTTGAGCCTAATTTCAAGGACGTATGACAAAATGAGCAGGCCACATAGGAGGCTGTTCCTGGCGATGGCTTTCATTACATCGTTAGCTGCCCTGTTGGTAGTCCTGGGGGCTGCAACGGTTATCGGAAAATCCAATGGAGATGCGACAGAGCCAATCCCACCTGGGGGCCTTACATTGACCGCAATCTCCACCGGGTTCAATGGCCTGATCGGAATTGACCATCACTCTTCCACAAACAAGGTGGCCGTGTCCGTGAACTATGCCAGCGGCATTCCCCACAACTTCGAGTTGGTTGCACCAGATGGCACGCATGCCCAGTTCTCCAGTGTGAGCGGCCTCACGGATGAGGTGAAGATTGCCACCGCCCGAGATGACGGGTTTGGGGGGAGCCTTGGCGGGGGTGGGTTCGTGGCCGGCGACCTCTTCGCGGGTACGGGAGTTCCAGGACAGATCATTCGTATCTCGCCTGATGGGCTGACTGTGCAAAATCCCTGGGTGACGCTGCCGGAAGAAACGGGGCTGATGCGTGGGAGCCTCTACGTAGACAGGACAGGAATCTATAGTGGAGACCTGATCGTGGTGACCACTGCTGGAGGTGTGTGGCGGGTCAATTCCAGCGGAACGCCCACGCGGCTGGCAAGCTTTCCCAGCGTTCATCTAGAGGGAGTGGTTACAGTGCCCAACGACCCGGCGAAGTATGGGCCCTGGGCTGGGAAGATACTTGCAGGGGCGGAAGGCCAGGGTAGGATCTATACCATAGATCCTCAGGGAAACACCGATTTCTTCGAGCTGGGAATCATTCCGGAGGATTTCGACCTCATACCGGCGAACGAGAACTTCTATGGAATTGACTTCGGCGCGCAAACCATCTGGGGAGCGCCTGCGTCGGCGTTTGCCAGCGTAGTGGGCGACATCTTGATAGCTCAGGAGTTTCCTGGCATCCTTTGGCTAGTCCACTGGAACGGGGCCTCTTTTGAGACGACGAATATCGCTCAGGTGACTCAGTGGGAACACGTTACCTTTTCACCTGCTGGTGTAGTCGAGATTCCCCCGACCCCACCTATCACCTGTCAGGGCCAGCAGCCCACCGTTGTAGGTAGCGCCGGCGACGACATCCTCTTCGGCACCAAGGGTTCCGACGTGATCGTGGGTCTGGACGGGGACGACGTCATCGATGGGCTGGGTGGTAATGACATCATCTGCGGCGGGCCCGGCAATGATGTCATTGATGGTAGTGAAGGTGACGATAAGGTCTGGGGTGAAGCGGGCGGTGACAAAATATCTGGCGGCCCCGGAGACGACCTGCTGTTTGGGAACACAGGATTCGATACCCTCTTCGGGAACGATGGCGTAGACAGACTGTTTGGCGGCTCCGGCAGCGACAGTCTATCTGGTGGTTCTGGCGTGGACGATCTGTGGGGAGGTAAAGGCCATGACAGTCTCGCCGGTGGTGATGGGGACGATTACCTGAACGGCGGCCCCCAAACCGACACTTGTGACGGCGGCCCCGGTATTGATGTGGCTGCGGCTTGCTAGGTCCTAGCCAACGTCCCGCAACCAAAGCCGATGAGGCTCACAATCAGTTAATACATAAACAAGGACCGGCACCTCAACAATAAGAGGTGCCGGTTTTCTTTTCTTGGTCTTTTGAGAAGTTTTGTCCAACCGTGGAAGCTCAATTGGAGTGTCGCCAGGTCGTGTGCTCTGGTATGATTGTTGGGAGGATATTTATCCGCTTAATGGCGTTCGAACCACGTTTGCACTAGGATGCCCACAAGAGCAGGAGCGAAGCAGTGGAAATCGGTATAAAAATCGCGGTTGGAGACAAAGAACCCACAGAGTCTCCCGTTTTGAAGTCCGAAGGGGAGCCAGTTAAGCTCAGAACTATCGGCCTGGCCGTACGTTACAGCGATACCCTGGCTCTGAAGGACATTGATTTGGGTATCCCGGCCAACCGGGTGACTGCGATCATCGGCCCGTCGGGTTGCGGCAAAAGTACGCTGCTGCGGTGTTTTAATAGAATGAACGACCTGATACCCAGTGCTCGTATAGACGGCAGAGTGTTGTTCAACGAGACGAATTTGTATGGCCGTGATGTAGATGCCACTGAGATACGGTATCGTATCGGGATGGTGTTTCAGAGGCCCAACCCTTTCCCCAAGTCGGTGTTCGACAACGTCGCGTTCGGTCTTCGAATCAACGGGTTTAAAGGTGACATTAACGATATGGTGGAGCAGTCTCTGAAGCAGGCTGCCCTGTGGGACGAGGTAAAAGACCGTCTAAAGAAGAACGCCCTCGCGCTATCGGGTGGCCAGCAGCAGCGGCTGTGCATTGCGAGGGCCCTGGCAGTGAACCCAGAGGTCATTCTCATGGATGAACCCTGCTCCTCACTTGACCCCATAGCTACCCTGGCGATAGAGGACCTTATTCGTTCGCTTTCCGAGGAGTATACAATTATAATAGTAACCCACAACATGCAGCAGGCGGCACGAGTGTCCGACGAGACCGCTTTTCTTACGGTGGGGAATGACAGGGCAGGATATCTTGTGGAGCATGGGAACACCAGGGAGATGTTCACTACTCCGAAAGATGAGCGGACGGAGGCTTATATCACCGGAAGGTTCGGCTAGAAGCCTGCGCGGAGTCCCTGAACGCTAGGCGTCCTTAAGCCAAATACCATGGGATGCGTAAAGAAAACGCTCGCAGATGGATATGGACGGGTTGGCTAAGAAAGCGAGGACGGCATGAGAGTACGAGCAGGTCTGGATCGTCAGCTACGGATGCTTGAGGATGAAGTGGTGATGATGGGTGGCATGGTGGAGAAATCCATTGCCAGAGCCTTGGATGCTCTAAAGAGGCGCGATCTGGACGCTTCCGACCAAGTCATACGTGAAGATGATTTCATCGATAGGAAGCGATTCGAGATCGAGGAACAATGTATAGACCTGATCGCGACTCAGCAACCCATGGCGACCGACCTGCGCATTTTGGTCAGCCTGCTTCATATCGCCGTAGAACTGGAGCGGATGGGGGACTATGCGGAGGGTATAGCCAGGATCAGTCTGTTAATGGGTGACGAGCCCACCCTAAAGCCTCTTATAGACATACCCAGAATGGCTGAGAAGGCCAGCTTGATGCTGCGCCGAAGCCTGGAGGCGCTGGTCAATAGGGACACGGTAACCGCCCTTCAAGTGTGTAATGATGATGACGAAGTAGACGCTCTGTACGACCAGGTATACAGAGAGCTGCTGCTGTTCATGATTCAAGACCCCAAGACTATTCAGCGGGCCACCTATCTTCTATGGGTGTCCCACGACTTAGAGCGCATCGCCGATAGGGCCACCAACATCGCGGAACGGGTGGTCTACCTGGTCACCGGCAAGATGGAAGAGATCAACGTGTCCAAGTATTAAGTCTCTGTCACTGCTCTTGGGGTACCTTGCTAAAGATGCATTCCCAGGGCCTGTGCAGCCCAACGTGATGATGTCTTCAGCTACCGTGTTAACGGTTGCCAGCTACTGACTATCCCTTCTTATAGAACATATGAAGTAAGTTTCTTCGATGAGCCCAGTCATGGGCGCGCCTGAGCGACGGGACTGGTATCTGGTCCCCTTTGCTGGTAATCCTTATCGTCTCGTACCCATGTCCCACAGGCGCCGGGGTATCTGTGATGTGGATTACCTCACAGCCTTGGGATTCCAAGAACAGCTTGAGGGGCTGATATCCCTTGATTTTCTTGTTGGCATGCCGGTAAATGTATAGCTCACAGCTGCCAACCATCTCGTCGAAATGTTCATTGGCGATGCCATCTCCAGCGCCTGAACCCGCGCGCAGGTCTTTCCTTGTAAAACCATAGTTCCTCAAGGACATAGTCTGCCCCCTATGGTTGAGAAAACCCGGTTGCCCCATCTCATCATTTTATAAACTTGATGCCTTATTACAAATTTGGGATCTATGCGTTACTTAATGTAAGGTCTCAAGATGTACGGTCTCAAGCGTTAAGCTCCGTGTCGTTCAGAAAATGACTTAGGATCCTGGGTCAGGTATATCGATATTTCATTATAGAATAGCATGAATTTGGAATCTGTTGAAACAGACTTCGCGATGCCATTGACCATTTAGTCCCCTATCACAATAGTCTTGATTCTGAAATCTGCACAGCGAGACGAATTGAGCGGGTAATGCCTTGACCATCGGCTCTAGAAGTAGGAAACTTAGAGCCGCATGAAGAAGCTGGATTGGTGTGTAGGAATGTCCTTGAGTCACCGATGCGCATGGTCTGGTTGTCTGGATGAGGGACTGGGTGGGGAATCTACGCAATAAGCCTGTTGGAAATCCACCGCCGCCTGTGGCAGTAACTAGTTTAGCGCAGCTATCCAGGACTCGAATTATAGTTAGCGTGCTAGCGACCCTATTAGCAATGTTGCTAGCCGCCCTGGATCAGACAATAGTGGCGACGGCTCTGCCTAGAGTAGTCGCCGATCTCGGCGGGTTCGATCAATTCGCCTGGGTGTTCAGCGCATATATGCTGGCCTCTACCTCAAGCATCCCCATCATGGGCAAGCTGTCGGACATATATGGCCGGAAGTGGGTGCTGGTAGGTGGAGTGGTTATCTTCCTTGTGGGTTCGGCCCTCTGTGGTAGCGCTCAGAATATGCTCCAACTCATATTGTTCCGAGGCATTCAGGGCCTGGGAGCCGGCAGCATCATAGCCAACTCCTTCACTGTGGTTAGCGATGTCTTGCCACCTGCCCAGCGTGGTAAGTGGATGGGAATTGTCGGCGCGGTTTTCGGTATAGCAGTGGTTGTTGGTCCCCTCGCAGGCGGCTATGTCACCGATCACTTCAGTTGGCGCTGGATATTCTTCGTCAACCTGCCCGTGGGTCTTGTCTCCTTGGTAGTGATCATGGCTGGTATGGTTAACTTCAGGAATCCCGAGGTACAACGGAGTATAGATTTTCGAGGAGTGATCACCCTCATACTTAGCGTGGTGCCGTTGCTTCTGGCACTTACATGGGCAGGCAAGGAACTACCGTGGGCTTCTCCCGAAATTGTAGGCCTTTTCGTTTTATCAGGGTTGATGGCTATACTGTTTTTTCTGGTAGAACGGCATGCAAGAGAACCGATCATACCCGGAGCTCTATATGCCAATCCTATATTTACTGTCGCGGTGGTGGTTACATTTGTTACTGCCATCGTTGCGTTCGCTGGGATCATGTTCATTCCTCTTTTCGTGCAGGGAGTAATTGGGTCATCAGCCACCAACGCTGGAGTGACGTTAGTGCCTGCGGTGCTAAGCGTGGTAGGGTCGGCCATCATAGCGGGCCAGTTAATTTCCCGCACCGGTCATTACAGGTTGCTGGCCGTTGCGGGGACTTCGATTATGGCGGCTGGAGCTTACTTATTTACCCACCTGAACGCGGAGTCCTCCAATGGTGATGCAATTCTGTATATGGTCATAGGTGGTGCAGGTTTCGGAATTACTTTGCCTGCATTCATGATCGCTACACAGAACGCCTTTCCCCATCACATGTTGGGAGTGGTAACTTCTTCCCTTCAGTTTTTCAGGACTATAGGTGGAGCCGTCGGTACCGCGGTTCTCGGCTCTTTCCTAGTGATTAGACTGGGTGACTGGCTGTCCACTTCACCCTCCGCGGATGCGATAGAATCTTTGCCAAATGAAGTGGTTGAACAGCTGCATGACCCCCAGACCCTTATAGATCCGGGAGTGATGGCACAAATTAGAGACCAGGTTGTCGCGTTGGACGGAGACGTGGCGGTTTTGGAGACCGTAGTGGAGGGATTGCGTTCTGCTTTGGCTAGTGCCATCCATGACGTGTTCCTATTGACTTTGGGAGTTATCCTTGTGGCTGTAGTAGTGAGTCTCTTTTTTAAAGAAATACCCCTTCGCAAGACGATATCAGAGGCTCCAGGCAAAGTAGATTTAAGCAGCACCGACTAGAGTTCTGCCGGCGCTACACCCCTTATGGACTGCCTTAACTACTAGCTTAATCGGGACTGCTGGCGCCTAGAGGATTCTGGGGCTCTACACGACGGGTTCATATAGCAATTCGTACAGTTGACATGCCCCTGCTTAGCTGTTAAAGTAGGCAACTGACTCCATTGATGTCTGGAGGTATAATTGTGCCCACAGTCAATCAGCTAGTTCGCAAGGGCCGGAAGGTAGTAAAACCCAAGACAAAGGCGCCTGCCATGCATTGGCTTCAAAATTCCCTGCGAAATCGCGTAGTGTGGGGACCGGGAGCACCTCAGCGACGAGGGGTCTGTGTACAAGTGCGTACCATGACCCCAAAGAAGCCTAACTCCGCATTGCGTAAGATTGCCCGTGTGAGATTGACCAACGGATTCGAGGTCACGGCCTACATCGGAGGCGAAGGGCATAATTTGCAAGAGCACTCAGTGGTATTGCTACGAGGTGGCAGAGTCAAGGACCTCCCTGGAGTCCGCTACCATATAGTACGTGGAGCTCTCGATTGTGAGGGTGTTCAGGACCGCCGGAGAGGTCGTAGTAAGTACGGTTCCGAAAGAAACCGTGGACCCGCGAAAGCCAGGGCGGGGTAACCTTCCAAGAAACTTATTTTGAACATTAATTAGGTTAGGGAATTAGGTATGTCAAGAAGAAGACGCGCCGAGAGGCGCGTCCTGGCACCAGACCCGAAATATAACAGCCTCGAACTTGCTCGTTTCATCAACAGGGTGATGAAATGGGGCAAGAAAACTGTTGCCCAGCGAGTCGTCTATGGTGCGTTGGAAGTGGTGCAGGAGGACGTTAAGCGCGACGCGCTGGAAATATTCAACCAAGCGTTGAAAAATGCCACTCCTCTTATTGAGGTCAAACCGAGAAGGGTGGGTGGCGCCACATATCAGGTGCCCACGGAGTTACGTCCCAATCGGAGCGAGGCGTTGGCCTTTCGATGGATTATACGATCGGCCAGAGCTCGAAAGGGTATGCCAATGGTACGCAAGCTGGCCCTTGAGCTAAAGGATGCCTCGAAAGGTGAGGGCGCGTCTGTAAGGCGCCGTGAAGAGCTACACCGCATGGCTGAAGCCAACCGGGCTTTCGTACACTATAAATGGTAGGATGTAAGCTTTCTGAGCCCAGTTGGTAGGCTTGGTCCTCTGATTGCATGTAAGGTACTTGAACTATGTCTGACACTTTTCCGATAGATCAAATTCGTAATATTGGCTTCATCGCCCACATTGACGCTGGGAAGACCACCGTCACGGAGCAGGTGCTGTTTCTGGCCGGCCGGATTCATAGGGCCGGAGGGGTTGATGAGGGCACGACCGTAATGGATTGGATGCCTCAAGAGAAGGAAAGGGGTATCACGATCACGGCGGCGGCTACCACCTGTCCTTGGAAGGACCATCACATAAACATCATAGACACACCTGGGCACGTGGACTTCACCGCAGAGGTGGAGCGAAGCCTACGTGTCCTCGATGGAGGTGTCGTGGTCCTGGATGCGGTAGCTGGCGTTCAGCCTCAGTCCGAGACCGTTTGGAGACAGGCTGATAGGTACCACGTGCCAAGGATTTGCTTCGTAAACAAGATGGACCGAGTCGGTGCTAATTTCGAGAAGACGGTCGACTCCATTAGGCATCGCTTAAAGGCCAATCCGGTGCCGATTCAGATGCCTCTAGCCGACGATGAGTCGTTTCAAGGCATCGTCGATTTAATGGAAGGTACCGCTTTGTACTGGGAGAACCACGGAACAGTAGCGCCCCAAGAAGGTCCTATTCCTTACGAACACCGAGAGGCCTTTGAAAAGTACCGAGGGGCAATGGTAGAGAAGATAGTTGAGACCGATGAAGAGCTGATGATCAGGTACCTGGAAGGCGAAGAAATAGAGGCTCAAGGTCTAAAGAAGGCTCTGAGGAAAGCTACTATCAACGATAACTTGGTGCCCGTGCTCTGCGGGAGCGCTGTTACAAGTATCGGTATCCATCCCTTAATGGATGCCGTACTCGATTATCTCCCTTCACCTATAGACGTGCCGCCTGTGACGGGTCTTCATTATAAGACTGGCGAAGAGGTCATCCGAGAATCCCGGGCCGATGAACCATTGGCAGCCCTGGCATTCAAGGTGACCAGCGACTCCTTTGTGGGCCGGCTGGTTTATTTGAGGGTCTATTCGGGCGTGGTCAAGTCCGGAGCATCGGTGTTTAATTCTTCGAAGGATATTAATGAACGCATGGGACGGGTGCTCCAGATGCATGCGAACCGCCGAGAAGAGGTGGAGGAGATATCAGCCGGCAACATATGCGCGGCTGTAGGTCTCAAGAACACCTTCACCGGAGACACGATATGCGTCCGAAGTGCCCCGATAATTCTGGAGCCGCCACGTTTTCCCGCCCCTGTTCTCTCAGTGGCAATCGAGCCGATGACCAGGATAGATCAAGACAAGCTGGGTTACGCCTTGGCAAGGCTGGCCGAAGAGGACCCGACATTCGAGGTGAAAAACGATCAGGAGACCGGGCAAACCCTCATTTCCGGGATGGGCGAGCTACATCTCGAGGTATTGGTCGAGCGGATACGTAGAGAGTTCAACGTAGAGGCTCACATAGGGCAGCCGAAGGTGGCATACCGTGAAGCCATCACCACTCCAGTTCGCATCGAAGGTAGATTCGTCAAGCAGACTGGAGGAAGGGGCCAGTATGGCCATGTGTGGCTGGAAATCGAGCCTCAAGAGAGGGGACAGGGTTTCAAGTTTGAAAACAAGATCGTCGGGGGAACGATACCGAAGGAGTATATTTCAGCGGTTGCGGCTGGGGTCAAGGAAGCTATTGAAAATGGTCCTCTATCGGGGTATCCTCTGATAGATATCAAGGTTGCTTTGGTGGACGGTAGCTATCACCAGGTGGACTCCTCCGAGTTGGCATTCAAGGCCGCTGGCTCCATAGCCCTAAGAGACGGGGTTAAAAAGGCCAAACCTGTGCTGCTGGAACCGATCGTTGAAATGGAAGTGGTCACTCCGGGAGAGTTTCTGGGTGATGTGCTTGGTGACCTCTCCTCAAGAAGGGCTCAAATAAAGAGCATAGAGGGCCAGGAGGGAATACAGGTCATAGGAGCGCTCATCCCCCTCTCGGAGACATTCGCATACACTACTACGTTAAGGTCTGTTTCCCAAGGAAGGGCCAGCTACACTATGGAGTTCCGCTATTACCAGCCCGTACCGGATAACATGGTTCATCAACTAGTCAACAAACTGTAGCCGAGAAAGGGACTATGACCACAAGCCAGAAAATAAGAATCGTGCTGAGGGCATTCGACCACAGGTCACTGGATTTGTCGGCGGGCCAGATCGTCGAGACTGCGGAGCGCACAGGTGCACAGGTGGCAGGACCAGTGCCTATGCCTACACAGATCCGCCGTTTTTGCGTGATCCGATCACCCAACGTGGACAAAGATTCGAGGGAGCACTTCGAAATCAGGACTCATAAACGTCTCATAGATATTCTCGACCCTACCTCAAAAACCATAGATGCCCTAACAAGGCTTAATTTGCCCGCGGGTGTGGATATTTCTATCAAACTGTAGGAACGGGGAAGTAGGAACTAGGGATTCGGAAGTGGGAACAGGGGCTTAGGGATTTTCTGAGTGATAGGCAGCGATTTAGCCCAAGTTATTTAAATAAGTTGCCCTGGCTCTCCGAAAATATGAATCGTTAGTTCAGAGGTTTCTAAATGATTCTAGGGATGCTTGGAAAGAAGGTCGGTATGAGCCAGCTCTTCCGTGAAGACGGGAGAGTGGTTCCTGTCACTGTAGTCGAGGCCGGACCGTGTACCATAACCCAGGTCAAGACCCAGGACAACGATGGGTACGAATCGGTGCAGATGGGATTCTCTCAAGTGAAACGCCTAAATAAGCCGAGGCGAGGGCATCTAGGCCGTGTGGGACTTTTCCGATACCTGCGGGAGTTGCCGACGGAAAGTCTCGATGATGTTCAGGTAGGTCAACAGATAAAGGTTGATCTCTTTGAGGTCGGCGAAAAGGTAAACGTCATAGGAACCACCAAGGGCCGTGGGTTCTCAGGTGCCATGAAGCGCCACGGCTTTCACGGAGGTCCCAGGACCCATGGTCAATCGGACAGAGCTCGAGCGCCAGGCTCCATCGGAGCCACTACTTATCCGGCAAGGGTTCTCAAGGGCAAGAAGATGGCCGGTCACATGGGAAATGTGAGGGTGACCGTAAAGAACCTGGAAGTGATAAAGGTTGAGCCGGAAAGGAACTTGCTCCTGCTCAAGGGTGGCGTCCCTGGGGCGCCCAACGGTCTTCTGATCATACACAAAGCTAAATAGTCAGACCGGGGATTGGCCCGGTCTCACGTTAAAACGTAGGTGGAGAAACGACAATGGAGCTTCCGGTACGGAATGCAAAGGGAGATGTGGTAGAAACCGCCGAGCTGGACGAAGCGGTTTTCGGTGTGGCCATGAACGCTGCTTTGGTTCATCAGGCGCTGGTTATGTACCGGCTATCGGCGCGCCAGGGCACCCATAGCACCAAAACCAGAGCCCAAGTATCTGGAGGAGGTCGAAAGCCCTGGGCACAGAAGCATACCGGCAGGGCTCGCCAGGGAAGTATCCGGTCTCCCCAGTGGCGTCACGGCGGCATCGTGTTCGGACCCCTTCCCAGAGACCACCGGGTTGCTATGCCCAGGAGGATGCGCCATCTGGCGCTGAAGTGTGTCCTGTCGGAGAAGGTGCGAACGGATAAGCTCGTCCTGTTAGACAGTTTTGGCATAACTGAACCGGACACCAAAGCGATGATTAGTATCCTCGAAAATCTGAATACCCAATCGTCTACACTAATTGTTACGGGTGAGCCAGAGCAAGGTGTGGTATTGTCATCCCGAAACCTTCAGAAGGTATGGACCTTGCCAGTATCATTGATCAATGCCCATCAGCTCCTCAAACGAGATTGGGTTATAATGACGCTGGAAGCGGTGCGCAAGGCTGAAGAGCTGTGGGCGGTTGAGAGACCCAAACGAAGAGTCGAGGAGCTCTTGATTCAAATCTAGGTGTCCCGAGAAATTGCGACTGATGTGGATATAACATGGATATACATGAAGTTCTGGTTCAACCTATGATAACCGAGAAAAGTACGTTTCTGCAGGAAAGCGGAAAGTACGTTTTTCAGGTTGCTCTAAAAGCCAACAAGGTAGAAATAAAACAGGCAGTTCAGACTGCCTTCGGTGTGACTGTGATGGACGTGAATACCACAAAAATCCGAGGCAAGGGGAAACGATTCGGACCGCGAATCAAGAAAATGCCCGATATTAAGAAAGCTGTAGTCACCCTTAAAGCGGGAGACAGGATACAGATCATTGAAGGGGTCTAACGATGCCACTTAGAATTCCCAATCCTACTACCCCCGGGCTCAGGGATGCGGCATTGCCCTCCTTCGAGGAGCTGACGAGGAGTAAGCCGGAGAGGTCTCTGCTGGCTCCGCTGCAAAAGATGGCCGGCCGGAACAACCGTGGCAAGATCACTACCCGCCATCACGGCGGCGGTAGTAAACGCATGTACCGGGTCATAGACTTCAAAAGGAACAAAATAGGCGTGCCCGGCAAGGTGATATCCATAGAGTATGACCCCAACCGGTCAGCTCGCATAGCCCTCATTTACTATGCGGACGGTGAGAAGCGCTATATTCTGGCGCCTCTTGGTCTAGCCATAGGCACGAAGATCGAGTCGGGTCCCAAAGCCGACATTGGGCCGGGGAACGCCCTGCCTCTCAGACACATTCCGGCGGGAACCTTGGTGCATAATTTAGAGATAACTCCGGGTAGGGGAGGGCAGCTGGTTAGAAGCGCTGGAGCCTCTGCCCAGGTGCTCTCGCGAGAAGACCCTTATGTTTTGATCCGTCTTCCGTCGGGTGAGATTCGCAGGGTATTGGTGGACTGCCAGGCCACCATTGGACAACTCAGCAATGTAGACCATAAGAATGTCAAGCTCGGCAAAGCCGGGAAGACCCGTCATCGTGGGCGAAGACCCCAGGTCCGAGGGGTGGCCATGAATCCGAATGACCATCCCCACGGTGGGGGCGAAGGACGTTCGCCCATAGGAATGCCAGGGCCCAAGACCCCTTGGGGCAGACCGGCCCTGGGTTATAAGACCAGGAACAAGAAGAAGAGCAGCAGTGCCTTCATAGTTAGAAGGAGGCGATAGGGATGTCCAGATCAACAAAGAAGGGTCCCTACATCCACCCTAAACTGTTAAAGAAGGTGATGGTGGTTCAGAACGCTGGGACCAAGACAGTCATACGCACCTGGTCCAGGGCCTCGACCATCATGCCTGAGATGGTGGGTCTCACCATCGCCGTTCACGATGGCCGTAGGCATGTGCCAGTTTTCATCACCGAGAATACTGTGGGCCACAAGCTGGGGGAATTCGCGCCGACCCGCACCTTCCGCGGCCATGTGGCCAGATCCGAGCGCACTACTCAATTCCCCCGGGGGCGTTAACTAACCCCATGTGCAAGATTTTAGATAAGGATGTCATTCTGAGGCGTAGCCGAAGAATCTGGGGTGGGGAGACCAGTCCTGAGGAGTGCAACTCCCTCAGATCCTTCGATTCGCTCAGGGTGACATTTAAAAATACTAGCCTGGTTAACGAGTCAGCTTCGTAAGTAGACTGAGGAAAGAGACTAAGTGCCAGAAGTAAAGGCGACATCAAAAAATGTCGGGGCCTCTACCAAGAGACTCAAACCCATTGTAGACCTAGTGAGAGGGAAGGCTGTAAACGAGGCATTGCAAACCCTTAGCCTCCTTTCATCTCCCTGGGCAATCATTGTTGCCAAATGCGTTAAGTCAGCTGCTGCAAACGCTGAGAACAATTTGCTAATGGACCCTGATAACTTGGTGATCGTCAGCATAGTGACCGGCCAAGCCTCTTCTTTGAAGCGATTCAGGCCTCGGGCCAGAGGCCGAATAGGCAGAATCACCAAACGTTCAAGCCACATAACAGTGGTTGTGGATGAGGAGGTATCCTAATTGGGCCACAAAACCCATCCTATAGGGTTCAGACTGGGAATAGTCAAGGATTGGCAAACCCATTGGTACGCCCCGAAAACCAGCGAATACAGAACTCTGGTAATAGAAGATCTGGGGATCAGGAAGTGTATCAACTCTGAGTACGTAGGATTTTCCAATGCAGGTATAGCCCGCATAGAGATTGACAGGGGTACTCAGGACATAGTGGTGAACGTCCATTCCGCCAGGCCAGGCATTCTTATAGGTAGGGATGGTGAGCGAGTAAAGAAGCTGCGGGGCAAGCTTGAAGCGATTACCAGCAAACGAATACAGCTCAACATTTTAGAGATATCCCAGCCTGAGCTCAACGCTTATCTCGTGGCCAGGAATATAGCCGATCAGCTGGAGCGCCGAGTGTCTTATCGCCGGGCCATGCGTCAGGCGGTGCAGCGAGGGATGCAGGCGGGGGCGAAAGGCATAAAAATAATAATCAAGGGACGCATTACCGGATCGGAAATAGCCCGCCGTGAAAAGCTCATGGAAGGCAGGGTCCCGCTCCATACTCTCAGGGCGGATATAGACTTTAGCATCGCCGAAGCCAGGACTATGATGGGATGTATAGGCGTGAAGGTCTGGTTATACAAGGGTGATGTGCAACCGCCAGAGCGAGAAGATGCTATGGAGGAGATGGAGACTATCGAGGTGACTATACCCACAGAGGAGACTGAGGATGTTACAGCCGAAAAGAGTGAAATACCGGAAAATGCATAGGGGCCACCGCCGCGGGAAAGCCACGGCTGGCAATTCGGTAGATTTCGGTGAATACGGCCTGAAAGCCTTGGAGCCTGCCTGGATAACCGCCAGGCAGATAGAGTCTGCTCGTATCGCTATAACCCGTCACCTTAGGCGCGGTGGCAAGGTGTGGGTACGACTTTTTCCGGATAAGGCCGTGAGCAAGAAACCTGCCGAAACTCGTATGGGTGGGGGCAAGGCCCCTGTGGAGTATTGGGCTGCCGTAGTGAAACCCGGACGGGTCATGTTCGAGGTCAGCGGCGTCCAAGAAGATCTGGCCATGGCAGCGTTACGTCTGGCGTCCCATAAGCTGCCAATTGCGGCCAAGGCCGTATATCGTGATGGCGTTGCGGTCGGCGGCTGATGGTTGATGATAGAAAACACCGCTTTGGATATTTGTAGGGGGTAGTGTTCGTGCGTGCCCATGAGATAAGGGAGCTTAGCGACGAAGAGCTGAAGAAAGAGTTGGAGAACACTCATAAAGAGAGTCTCAATCTTCGGTTTCGTATCGCCACCAAACAGATGTCGAACACCGCGCAGATTCGCTCGGTAAAAAAGAACATAGCCCGTCTGAACACCGTGATCCGCGAACGGCAGTTGGGAGCAAAGTAACATGGCCAAAGAGCTTCAAAAGGTCCGTGTTGGGCGGGTGGTCAGCGATAAGATGGATAAGACGGTGATCGTGAGTATCCAGTGGCAGCAACGTCATCGTTTGTACAAAAAGAGCATGCGCCGTATCACTAAATTCTTCGCCCACGATGGCGAGAATCAGTGTAAGGTGGGTGATCTGGTACGGATACAAGAGACTCGTCCACTCTCTCTCAACAAACATTGGAGAGTTTTGGAGATACTGGACCGGCGCGAAGTGGCCGATGTCAAACCTACGGAGTTGGACGAGGGGTCGCTGTCGGAAAAGGCTGAAGCAGAGGAATTGGAAGAGGACCAGGACGACATCAACGACCTGGAAGATGACCAATTGGACGAGCCGGAGTTAGAGGAAGATGGGGCCGGCGATGGAGAGGAATTATGATCCAGACTTATACGCGTCTGGCCGTGGCTGACAACAGCGGCGCCAAAGAGATAATGTGCATCAATATCCCGGGTAGCAGTCGCCGTCGCTATGCGTCCATCGGAGACATCATAGTCGGAGCAGTTAAAGAGGCCGCGCCACTCGCTCAGGTAAAGAAGGGTGATGTGGTGCGCGCAGTCATAGTCAGGGTGGCGAAGCCCTATCGCAGGCCTGATGGTAGCTACATTCGGTTCGACGACAATGCCGCTGTTCTGGTGGTCGAAAAGCTGAACAATCCGCGCGGTACTCGCATATTTGGTCCGGTTGCCCGAGAGCTTCGCGAACGGGGATTTATGAGAATCGTTTCACTGGCGCCCGAGGTGGTCTGATGAGAATTCGCAAAGGTGATACGGTCCTGGTCATAGCAGGTAAAGACAAGGGCAAGTCCGGGAGAGTCGAAAGGGACTTCCCCTCTGAGAACAAGGTGCTGGTCGAGGGAATCAACATGGTCACTCGGCATGTGAAGGCTCGACCGGAGGTGAGGCAGGCGGGTAGAATACAGCAGGAATCACCGATCCACGTTTCTAATATAATGTTAATGTGTAATAAGTGCAGCAAACCTACACGGGCAAAGGTCAACTACCTGGAGGATGGCAGGAAGGTTAGAACATGTCTACAGTGCAAGGAGACGATAGACTAAAGGCCGAGGGCTCAACGGCACCCGGCAGCGAAGAGTCTAGCAACGTCGACACCGATACCGCTGAATCGAGCGGTGCCGATACCGGTACCGCCGAATCTAGCAACGCCGACGCCGGCAACGCTGAATCTAGCAGTGCCGAAGCTGTTAGCGCTAAGCCTGCTGCGCCACGGACTCGCGCTGGTAGTCGTAGCGCCGGGGCGAAAGCTGGGCGAAAACCCCGAGTAGCCCCGAAGAAGGCAAAAACCGAGGAATCCGCAGAGCCTATTGAAGCCGCTACGAATGGGGCTGCTCCGCAGCGACCCAGGCTGTTGGAGATGTATCGGTCGGACATAGTACCGGCTATGATGCGCGAGTTTGAATACAGCAATGTCATGCAGGTGCCACGACTGCGCAAGGTGGTAATCAATATAGGGTTAGGTGAAGCCCTTACCAATCCTAAAGCTATGGAGAGCGCCACCAACGACCTCACTACCATAGCAGGCCAGAAACCGATAGTGACTCGGGCCAAGAAATCCATTGCCGGATTCAAGCTCAGGGAAGGAAATCCTATCGGAGTGTGCGTTACCCTGAGGGGGACCAGGATGTATCATTTTGTCGACCGTCTTCTTAACGCGGCCTTGCCCCGCATCAGGGACTTTCGCGGTGTGTCTCCCAAGAGCTTTGACGGTCGTGGAAACTACTCCTTGGGCATACGTGAGCAGATTATCTTCTCTGAAATAGAGTACGGCCAGGTAGAACGTATCCGGGGCTTTCAAGTGACGATAGCTACCACAGCCAGAACAGACGCAGAGGCTGCTCAGCTCCTGGCCTTGCTGGGAATGCCTTTTGCCAGTGAGAACTGACAGATTCATTAAAGAAAACGAAGGGAGCGGACTTGGCCAAAAAATCGCAGATAGAAAAGTGGAAAAAACCGAAGCGATATGCCATACGCCACCACAATCGATGCCATCGGTGTGGTAGGCCCAGAGCGTACATAAGGTTTTTTGGCCTGTGCCGCATCTGTTTCCGACAACTTACTCTTGTGGGGGAACTCCCGGGAGTACGGAAGGCCAGCTGGTAGTTCACCACCATGAGTTCAAAGGAACGAAACTTCACGGAGAGTGAATCAGGATGCCTGTGACCGATCCCATCGCCGACATGTTGACTCGAATACGAAACGCTCAGGTCATGAAACATGATTCTTTGACGATGCCTGTTTCAAAGATCAAGGTGGCGATAGCCCGAATCCTAAGAGAAGAAGGATTTATCAAGGGGTTTGACATGCTCCGGAGCCAGCCTCAACCGGTGCTCCGCGTTCATCTTTCATATCGAGAGAACAGGGTTGCTGCCATAACGGGTCTCAAGCGTGTGAGCAAGCCTGGCCTTAGAATTTACGTAGGTAAAGGGGAGATTCCCAGGGTGTACGGTGGATTGGGAATCTCGATTCTGTCCACGTCTAAGGGTGTAATAATGGGCAGGGAAGCCTGGCGCCAGGGTATAGGAGGTGAGCTGCTCTGCTATGTCTGGTAATAGCTCTAACGGAAAAAATGAAAAACCCCTTTCAAGGATAGGCCGAAAGGCAATTCCAATACCCAAAGGTGTCCAGCTCAACATTGAGTACGGGCAGGTGACTGTCAAAGGACCGAAGGGCACTATGGCTCAGCCGATACATCCCGAGGTACATGTGAAGGTGGAAGGCGACCAAGTAATCGTAGAACGATACTCCGCTCGAAAATTTCACCGTTCCCTTCACGGTCTTACTCGCAGCCTAGTGGCGAACGCGATAACGGGTGTACATGAGGGCTATCAGAAAACCCTGGAGCTTATGGGTGTGGGCTATCGGGTGCAGCAGTCCGGAGATGGTATCGTTCTCAACGTGGGTTATAGCCATACTGTAGAGGTCAAACCCGTCGAAGGGGTTACGATCACGGTGGAGGGCAATAACCGAGTTCACGTGGAGGGCACAGATAAACAGAAGGTGGGAGCTATCGCTGCCACCATACGCCGAGTGAGGCCGCCTAACGCGTACAAAGAGAAAGGGATAAAATATGCTGGAGAGGTCCTGCGCCTCAAGCCCGGCAAAGCGGCAGCACGCAAGAAGTAGAGCAATATAAGTCGCGTTAACGTAGCCCAACCATTTGATGATTTGGAGACTTTCTTAGATGCCTAAAGAGAAAAACGCACGGAAGCTTCGTCTGGCTAGGCACCGTAGAGTGCGGAAAAAGGTCTCAGGCACTCCTCAGAGGCCGAGGCTATGCGTGTTCCGCAGTCTAGAGCATATATACGCCCAGGTAATCGACGATGTCCAAGGACACACAATAGCATCGGCATCCAGCCTGGAACCCGAAATAAAACCCTCTGTTAGTAAATTATCAAAATCTGAAATCTCGAAAGCCGTTGGCGCAGCCATAGCCAAAAAGGCTCTGATGAAAGGCACAACCATGGTCACCTTTGACAGAGAGGGCTACAAGTATCATGGACGAGTAAAGGCCTTGGCCGAGGCCGCCAGAGAGGGAGGTCTTGTTTTCTAATGGTCTCCACATTGGGCAGAATATCAGCTGGAAAGATAGATCCCACCCCGTTGGTGCTGAATGAGCGGGTGGTATTCACCCGGCGCATCGCCAAGGTTGTCAAAGGCGGACGTAACTTGAGGTTCAACGCTCTCGTAGTCGTGGGAGATGGAGAAGGCGTGGTTGGAGTAGGGCTTGGCAAAGCCCTTGCCATTCCCGATGCCGTGCGAAAAGGCAACGCCACAGCAAAGAAGAATCTTATCAGGGTCCCGCTCAAGGGAAGTACCATACCTCAAGAAACTGTATCCAAGAAGGGAGCGTCTCTGGTTTTGATCAAACCAGCGCCTCCGGGAACTGGAATCATAGCGGCCGGTGTAATCCGAGCGGTCCTCGACCTGGCAGGGGTTAAGGACGTGGTTGCAAAGTCCCTCGGGTCCCGCAACCATATAAACGTTGTCTATGCGACGATAGAAGCACTGCAGCAGCTCAAAGATCCTGCTGAGGAGATTGCTCGACGCAAAGGTATGGTAGCAGCGGCAGCTCGATAGGTATCAGTAGCAACTTATAGGTGCAGAATGACCCTCCTAAGAATAACATGGAAGAAAAGCTTCATCGGACGCAGGGAAAGCCAACGCCGAGTGATACGAGCGCTGGGGCTGCGACGGCTACATCAGATGGTAGAGCATAGCGATAGCCCAACCATCAGAGGGATGGTAAATAAGGTGAGTCATATGCTGGACGTAGAGCAGGTCGAGGAGGCTCCTCAGCCGAAGAGCAGAGCGCGTACCAGTTCAGCCTCCAAGAAGACCGACGGGGCAACGGAGGTTGACCAATCATGATGGAGCACAGTCTCGCTTCCCCACGAGGGGCGAGAAGGAAACGAAAGCGGATAGGTAGGGGCGACGCCAGCGGACACGGCAGCTACGCAGGGCGTGGAATGAAGGGCCAGAAGTCCCGCTCGGGCAAAGGCGTGCGGCCAGGGTTTGAGGGAGGTCAACTACCCCTTATCAAGGGCCTTCCGATGAAGCGGGGATTCACAAACATATTCAAGAAGCAGTTTCATCTGATCAAGATTGAGGAGCTCAACGTTTTTCCGGCAGATTCGGAGGTGGCTCCCGACAAGCTGGTGGCCGCCGGATTATTGAGATCTCTGAAATTTCCGGTGAAAATACTAGGGAATGGTGAGATCGAGGTACCTTTGACAGTCATGGCCAATGCGTTCACTAAGTCGGCGCGGGACAAGATAGAAGCACGGGGTGGAAGGGTGGAGGTGCTCACCAAATGATGACCCAGGAAGCGGATGGGAGACCACGCCTACTACAGGCAGCCATCGACTCCTTCCGCGTCCCAGACCTCAGATCTAAGATACTTTTCACCCTGGCTATTCTGGCCATATTTCGGTTTATGGCTCAGGTGCCTTTGCCAGGGATCGACAGGAACAACCTGGATGCCCTTTTTGATACCAATCAGCTACTGGGCTTCTTAGACCTTTTCAGCGGCGGGGCCCTGAGAAACCTCAGCGTGGCAGCCCTTGGTGTGTTCCCATATATCACCTCCTCCATTGTGATGCAACTACTGGTTCCGGTGATACCAGCGTTGCAGAAGCTTTCGAAAGAAGGTGAGCTGGGTCGCCAGAAGATTAACCGAATCATACATTGGATAACAGTGCCTATAGCCTTCGCTCAAGGCTACGGACAGCTCCAGCTCGTTCAGCAGGCCGGTGTTATAGGTGGCGTCTGGCCTGACGGTAGCTTCATACCTACAATGGCGATGTTGCTGTCCCTGGTGGCAGGCACCATATTCCTGGTGTGGCTGGGAGAACTGATCACCGAACGGGGCATTGGAAACGGAATATCTTTGATCATATTCGCGGGGATCGTAGCGGGGTTTCCCGGATTGATAAGCCAGGCGAATGACCAGACGACCGCCCTTGGCATAATTTGGCTGACGATCATAGGAGTTATGGTTGTAGCACTGATCGTGATATTTACTGAGGCGCACCGTCGAATCCCAGTGCAATACGGGCGTAGTATATTTCGCGGTGGGAGGATGTACAGGCAGACAGGTGCAACCTACCTACCCATAAGGATCAACTCGGCAGGTATGATCCCTGTTATATTTGCGTCCGCTGTGGTGATTCTGCCAGGCACTATAGCCAACTTCTTAGGCGTCAGGAGCGACTGGGTGGGGGATGTGGCGAATACCCTCGCCGGCTGGTTCAGCCCTACCCATCCTTTGTACTGGTCGTTGTCATTCGTTCTCGTAGTTGTGTTCACCTTCTTCTATACTTTGGTGGTGTTTCAGCAACAAAGTCTGGCCGAGAATCTGCAGCGCAATGGAGGATTTGTGCCCGGGATCCGTCCCGGTAGACCTACTCAAGAATACCTCAACCGTGTGATATTGCGTCTGACGTGGGGAGGCGCTTTATTCTTGGGATTCGTTTGGGTGGTGCCGTTTATCGCTTCCCACATTGCCGGGGTACCCGCAGCCCAATCGGCGCTGTTGCTGCCCAGTATTAGTCTGCTAATTATGGTGGGAGTGGCGCTGGACACACTGCGACAGCTAGAGTCACAACTGCTGATGCGTAATTATGAAGGATTTTTGAGGTAAGGGTTTATTTTGGAACAAGCGGAAAAGGTCGCGGTCGCCAAACGGCTGGTCCTGCTAGGGCCTCCCGGAGCCGGGAAGGGCACTCAGGCCAAAGTGCTGGCAGAGAACCTGGGGTTGCTCCACATCGCTTCAGGAGACCTGTTCCGTTACCATCAGCAGAAGGGTACTCCACTAGGATTAAAAACCATGGAGTACATGAGCCAAGGACTTTTGGTACCAGATGAGATAACAATAGCTATTGTATTGGAGCATGTGCTATCTCCAGCGGCATTGAGAGGTGCTCTTCTGGATGGATTCCCGCGAAATTTAGCTCAAGCTCAAGCCTTGGATGACGCCCTGGAGGATCGAGGAATGGCCATAGATCGAGTTATCCTCGTAAGTGTGCCTGAACAGGAGTTGATAAGGAGACTCAGCGGCAGGCTGGTATGTCGCCAGTGCCAAACACCTTATCACCCGAAAACGGCGCCTCCGGAGGTGGAGGGGCGATGCGACCGTTGCCAGGGTCAGCTTTATCAGCGCCAAGACGATACTGCTGATGCTATAATGGTGCGTATCCAGGTCTATCGCGATGAAACCGCGCCCCTAATAGATCATTACGAAGGAACGGGAAAGCTTTCGGAGGTAGATGGAGTTGGAACCGTTGAGGAGATAGGGCAGCGGTTACTCCAATCATTAGAGAACTAGGTGTAGCATACCGTTCAACACGCGGTTTGGGGTTTCAACAAAATTTCTGTACTACAAGATTTGAAAGAGACCGCTTAACAAACTGCTATGTGTAGTCGAGTTGGAGCTAAAGTGATACAATGAAAACCGACAAGATCGAAACGGCATCGAACTCAGCGTCTCCTTATAATGGCGGGATAACTATCAAATCCGCCAAAGAGATGGATGCCATGCGGAGTGCAGGAGAAATAGTCGGTTACACTTTGGCTGTTCTCCAAGACGCAGTGAGACCCGGCGTCAAAACCCGTGAGCTAGACGCCATCGCAAGCAAAGAAATTAGAAAACGTGGCGGTAAGCCGGCCTTTAAGGGTTATCGTGGATTTCCGGCTACCGTGTGTGCTTCCATCAATGAGGAGATAGTCCATGGTATACCGGGAGATAGGTTAACCCAAGAAGGTGACCTGGTGAAGCTGGATGTGGGGGCTGTGGTGGATGGATTCATCGGTGACGCCGCAATAACGGTAGGCGCGGGTAATATCAGTGCCAAAGCCCAAGAGTTGATTGAGGTAACACGTTTGTGCCTGGAGGAAGGTATTAAGGAAGCTCGCCATGGAGCGCGGGTGGGAGATATAGGCGCAGCTATCCAATGCTTCGCGGAAAGCCGTGGATATAGCGTAGTACGAGAATACGTTGGACACGGTGTCGGTCGCTTTTTGCATGAGGAACCCCAGGTCCCCAACTACGGCCCCTCCGGTCGAGGTGCCCTACTCAAATCTGGGATGACTATTGCTATTGAACCCATGGTCAATGTGGGAGGGTGGCGGACCAAGCTCTTAGAGGACCAATGGACTGTGGTGACTGCCGACGGAAGTTTATCAGCCCATTTCGAGCACACCATAGCAATAACAGATGGAGAGGCAGAAGTTCTCACCAGTCAGCGGAGATAGTTATTTTAACTAAGTACCTGGAGATCTATGGCTAAAAAGGAAGCAATAGAGGTGGAGGCAACGGTCGTGGAAGCGCTGCCAAACGGCATGTTTCGGGTGGAGTTGCCTAACGACCATAAGGTGCTGGCTCATGTTTCCGGCAAAATACGCCTTCATTTCATCAGAGTGCTTCCAGGAGACCGGGTACTGGTCGAGCTATCTCCGTATGACCTGACACGTGGTCGTATAACATATCGGTTCAAGTAAGAGTTAAGAATGAAAGTACGAGCCTCAGTAAAGCCACGCTGCGACAAATGCAGAATTATCAAGCGCAAGGGGTCTGTGCGCGTTATCTGCTCTAATCCCAGGCATGCTCAACGGCAGGGTTAGGAGTAAGGAGGGAATATGGTTCGTGTATCTGGCGTAGATATACCGGATGGCAAGAGAGTGAATATCGCTCTCCGAAGCATATACGGTATCGGACCCTTCTTGGCCCAAGGAATATTGGAGAAGGCCGATATAGATGGCGACCCGAAGCCCAGAGTCCGAGACCTTTCGGATGAGCAAGTGGATAAATTGCGAGAGATCATTGACCGCGAGTATAAAGTGGAAGGTGACCTGCGCCGAGAAGTAACCATGAACATACGGAGGCTGATCGAAATCGGCTCCTTCCGAGGCCTCCGCCACAGGCGTGGGCTGCCATTGCGCGGTCAGAGGACGCGCACAAATGCGAGAACACGCAAAGGGCCCAGACGAACGGTAGCGGGCCGCGGTCGTCGCACCGGAACAAAGAAGTAGGAGTAAAGGAGTCCGATGGCTAGACCCAGAAGTCGTAAGCGGGAAAAGAAGGTTGTGCCCCGGGGGCGAGCGTATATCCGCTCCACATTTAATGACACCTTGGTGACCCTAACGGATCCGCAAGGAGCGGTGCTGGTTTCGTCCAGCTCTGGGTCGTCAGGTTTCAAAGGGTCACGGAAAGGCACCGCGTTCGCGGCACAAAGGGCTGCCGAGCAGGCTGCAAGAAAGGGCATGGACCAGGGGCTAAGGCAAGTGGATGTGTTTATCAAGGGGCCTGGCGCCGGTCGGGAGGCCGCGATTCGTTCCCTTCAGGCAGCGGGACTGACCATCACCAGTATTAGAGATGTTACACCGATTCCCCATAATGGGTGTCGGCCGCCGAAGCGGAGAAGGGTCTAGGGTACATAGCAATGGGACGATATACCGGGCCAGTATGTAGATTGTGCAGAAGGGTAGGCGAGAAGCTGTTCCTCAAGGCTGAACGCTGCTTCTCACCTCGGTGCGCCATTGAACGAAGGCGTGCGGCTCCTGGAGACCATTTGGGCCGCCGTAGAAGGGTCTCTGACAGGGGCATACAGCTTCGAGAGAAGCAGCGAGCCCGATATATTTATGGGGTCATGGAAAGCCAGTTCAGAAGGTACATGGAGCAGGCTTTCAAGAAGCCTGGAGTAACGGGCCAATATCTCTTGGAGCTCCTGGAGCGACGCCTGGACAACGCCGTGTTCAGGTTGGGCTTTGCTGAATCCCGACGCCAGGCACGACAGCTGGTACTGCACGGCCATTTCACGGTGAACGGCCGCAAGACCAATATACCTTCATATATGTTGCGTCCGATGGACCTAATAGCCTGGAAGGAGTCCCACATGCAGAGGGACTTTTTCAAGGAATTGACTCAAGATATACCGAAAAGACCAGTACCCCAATGGCTGACTCTAGACACGGGAAATATGACAGGTAAGGTGTCTAGCCTCCCCGGGGAAGAGGACCTGGTATCGGCAATAGACACCCGCCTAATAGTTGAGTATTACTCGAGGTAATAGCGAATATGTTGGAAACCTCTATCCTCTCGGCAGGAACGGCCTCGCGGGCAGCGGAGGCTCTTACACCCGAAATCAAGATGATCGATGCGAACGATGTCTATGGCAAGTTCGTTTTCGAACCCCTTGAGCGTGGCTACGGGATTAGTATCGGAAACCCCATGCGGCGAATGCTTTTAGGCTCGATTGAAGGCACCGCGATCACGTGGGTTAAGATCGATGGCGTGTTACACGAGTACGCTACCATCCCTAACATGAAGGAGGAAGTCCTGGAGTTCCTCCTCAATGTGAAAGGGATTTGCATACGGTCGGTAACGGGCCGGGCTGGCAAGATGCGTCTGGAAATAACAGGTGAAGGCAGAGTTTGCGCCGGCGACGTCGCTACCTCCGCTGATTTCGAAATTGTTAATCCTGAGCATCATTTGGCCACCCTGGACTCCGAAGATGCCAGGCTTTCAGTGGAGTTCAATGTCGATCAAGGCAAAGGATATCAGCCTGTACTCCAGGGTGATGGGGTGGCGGGACCTCTTATGGGGGTATTGCCCGTAGATGCCATATTTAATCCCGTCAAAAAAGTTAACTATTCGGTCGAAAGAACCCGCGTAGGACACGTTACCGATTACGAACGTCTCGTGTTGGAGATGTGGACAGACGGCACCATCACTCCAGTGGAAGCTCTTAGGGAGTCTTCTCAGGTGCTGGTGAATCATTTCTTCCCATTCAGTCACTTGGGTAACGAGGTGGCGGTCGGCACGGACAGACACACTATCTCGGTGTCTCCGGAGATTTACCAGACTCCCATCGAAAAGCTGTCCCTCTCTCCCAGAACCCTTAACTGCCTAAAACGAGCTCACATCGGTAAAGTGGGCCAGGTGCTCGAAATGAGTAATGGGGAGCTCTTGAAGATAAGGAACTTCGGCGAGAAATCCTTAGACGAGCTATTGACCAAGCTTAAACAAGAGCAGATGTTAAGCGAGCAGGAATGGGCCTCCCGCATGGCCAGCCAAAAAGGCGATATTGAAGATGAGGATGACGGCGATGGCGCCAAAGTGGTGAGCAATGAAGATATTGCCGCGATTCTTGGAGGCGAGTCCTTTGTACAGGATGTAGATGAAGATAGCGAGGAAGAGGGTCAACTCGACTCCTCTGACGGTCTTACCGTTGCACCTAAGGATGAAGAAGACGCCCGGCCTCAACCTAGAAGGCGTCGAAGCCATGTCACAGTAGAAGAGGATGAGGAGGACTAGCAGGGCCCATGGTTGCGCATCGTATAGCCGGCAAAAAGCTGAGTAGGCCTACCGCTCAAAGAATAGCGCTGCTTCGATCCCTCGCGTCTGAGCTGATACGCCATGAACGTATCAGGACCACTGAGGCTAAGGCCTTTGAGGCAAGAAGATTCGTTGAGCAGCTTATCACTCATGGTAAGAAGGGCACTCTTCATCATCGGCGTCTTGCCATGTCGCAGGTGCCCAACAAGCAAGCGATAAAGAAAGTGTTCGATGACCTGACAGCCAGGTACGCTGACCGCCCGGGAGGTTATGTACGCATTATCAAGCTGGGACCTCGCAAGGGTGACGCGGCTCCCATGGCTCTTTTAGAGCTGGTGTAGTCCTTTAGATTATCGCGGTCTCAGCCAGAGATGAGTATGAGGGGTGGCCAGTTAGCCAAGAAGGTAAAGTGGACCACAGGGATGTCAATGAAGTTAGGAGAATGGTCCTCCTTCTGGAATATGACGGCAGCAGGTACAAAGGGTTTCAATGGCAGGTACATGTCCCCACGGTTCAGGCGGAAATCGAAAAGGCGATTGAGAGGTTCACAGGGGAATCTCTCAGGATAAGGGGAGCCAGCCGCACCGACACAGGTGTCCACGCCAGAGGCCAGGTGGTGGACTTCCTCACACGGGCACCTTATACAACCTACACCTTTACCAAGGCGCTTAACTGGTATCTGCCGGTGGATATCAGGGTCAAAGGTGCCTTTAGCGCGCCCCTGGACTTCCACTCCAGGAAAGATGCTCTGAGCAGGACTTATAGGTATACCCTGCTGAATACTGAGTGGCCGCCTGCTCTACTACGAGACTATTGTCACTGGGTATCGCAAAGCATAGACCTAGCCCTGATGGAAGAAGCCGGGAAAGATCTGAAGGGCATCCACGACTTCACGCCATTTACGGCCAGCTTGCCTCCCGACAGAAGTCCGGTCAGGACAGTAATGCGGTGGAACGTATGGCGGGAAGAGGACCGGGTTCTAATCGAGTCTGAGGCCAACGGCTTTTTGCCTCATCAAATACGTCGTACAAACGGCATTCTGTTGCATATAGGGAGTGGCAAGCTGCCTGTAGAGGTGATTAAAGATCTGATTAGTGGTAAACTGAGTGAGTTGAAGCATTGTCCGTCTCTGCCGGCGAAAGGACTGTGCTTGATGAAGGTAAAGTACCCCAATTTTCCATCTGGGACTGGTTGTGACTATGAAACGACCTAAGACATATATGGCGAAGCCGTCCGAAGTGAATTCCGAGTGGAAGTTAATTGACGCCACCGGGCAAACCCTTGGGCGGCTTGCTACGCGTATATCCAGGACACTTCAAGGTAAGGATAAGCCGATATATACGCCCCACATCCTTACTGGTGATAGCGTGGTGGTGGTGAATGCCTCACGTATAAGGGTCACTGGCAGAAAGTTGGACCAGAAGACTTACTATCGCCACAGCGGATATGTAGGCAACTTGAAGAGCTTTGTGTTAAAAGACGTGATGGAGAGTCATCCAGAGCGAGTGATTGAACTGGCTGTGAAGGGCATGTTGCCCAGGAACAAACGCGGCCGTGACATGCTGAAAAGGCTGAAGGTGTACAGGAATGATTCCCATCCCCACCAGGGGCAGGTTGCGGCATCCCTAACCACCGCGAACGGTGATAGTGACGGGAGGTAGATAGTACCTTGGTTCAAGAAGCTACTACGCAACAATATTACTACGGGACCGGCAAGCGGAAGACCGCAATAGCCAGAGTAAGGTTATATTTAAGCGTTTCTCCAGAGCAAGTAGGCTCCGTCAGCCAGTTCCAGATAAACGGAAAGCCTATGGAGGAGGTCTTGCCCTGGTTTGCCTGGCAGGCCAACATCCGAGAACCCCTGCGAGTCACCGATTCGCTGGACAGATTTACCGTCGTAGCTAAGGTTTTGGGTGGAGGCAGCTCTGCTCAAGCTCAGGCCATTCGTCATGGGATATCGAAGGCCTTGGTGGTATTCGATGAGAGTCTCAAGCCTACACTTCGTAAGCATGGACTACTGACCAGGGACTCTAGAATAAAAGAAAGCAAGAAATACGGCCTAAAACGCGCGCGTCGTGCTCCCCAATACACCAAGCGGTAAAGTGCGCAACGGCGAGTATCTCTCTGAGTTAGCTCCAAAGAAGTTTGTATCTGTCTCTGCCTTACTCCAAAACTGATTTCCAGGCTTCGGAGAGCCAAGCGGGCATCTAACGTGTCTCCAATACAGGATATAGACCGACCGGCACTCCTCCAGACGGCACAGACTGATACCTCAACAGACTCTTCATTGTCCATCATAGAGTGAGGCTGCCATGAACAAGGCCGACATACCCTTTCTCTCAGCTACAGAGCTTTCCAGGGTAATTAAGAAGAAAGAGGTGTCTCCGGTGGAGGCGGTGGAAGCCTACCTTGACCGGATCGAGCTCTTGAACCCCAAGCTGCATGCCTACCTTACGGTAATTGGTGATCAGGCCCTTCAGGCAGCCCGCGATTCTGAGCAGGAATTGGCCAAAGGGCAGCACCGTGGGGACATGCACGGCATCCCGGTAGCAGTCAAGGACCAGCTCCGTACCAAAGGCATTCGGACTACCGCCGGTACCCCTATATTCTCCGACTATGTGCCAGATGAGGATGCCACTGTAATATCCAAACTCCAGTCGGCGGGGGCTATTCTGCTGGGCAAGCTGAACATGACTGAGTTCGGTACCACCGGCTTTTCTCACAGTTTCATTACTGCTCGTAACCCCTGGGACCAGGAACGTTTCACCGGTGGCTCGAGCAGTGGCTCCGGCGCCGCTACAGCTGCATTCCTTTGCGCCACATCCCTTGGTGAAGACACCGGAGGCTCGGTGCGATTCCCCGCCACATGGTGTGGACTCGTTGGTTTGAGACCTTCTTGGGGCAGAGTGAGCCGATACGGTGTGATGACCGGGGTCTGGTCCATGGACGCCCTTGGCCCTTTGTCACGCACGGTGGAAGACTGTGCTATGACTATGGAGGCCATCGCCGGGCACGACCCCAAGGACCCTTACACTTGGGACCAGCCGGTGCCTGCCTATCGAAAGTCGTTGAATGGAGATATAAAAAACATCAAGGTCGGAGTGGTCAAGGAGCAGCTATATTCCGACTGGGTGGAGCCTGAGATTCGAGATTCGGTTTCGAAGGCGATATCGGTATTGGGGGAGTTGGGAGCATCGGTGGAAGAGCTTTCCATACCCTTCGCAAACCACGCTTCAATGATATCCAGAAGCCTGAGAATAGAGGCCGCTACCAGATACAAAGATCTGGTGCGAGATCGATTGGGAGAGATCAGTCACGATAACAGGATTGGATACCTGGTCGGAAATATTCTGCCCAGCCAGGTTTACTATAAAGCTCAGAAGCTCAGGACCTTGCTCCGGCAAGAGGTGCTCGAAGCCCTAAATAAAGTTGACGTACTGGTGTGTCCTACGGCCGGAGTAGCCGCTCAAAAGATCGAACCCGATCCCGTGGTCGACAGCAAGGCGGGCAGCTCCCGGCTAGAACGGATGCTCACCGTTCTGTTCAGTCTGGCCAGTATTCCCGCTCTGACTGTCCCCTGCGGCTTCACATCGGAAAACCTGCCAATAGGTCTTCAGATAGCCGGGAAACCTTTCGATGAGCAGACTGTTCTGAATGTGGCCTATGCTTATGAGCAGAACACACCTTGGCACACCCAAAAGCCGCCTATTTAGGTTTGTACGCTTTGCAAGAGCCATCATCCGACAGATTCCAGCAACTGTTTGCCCGTATGCTAAGCCAGAACGAAGAAGATATTTCCCTGGCTGAGGCTGCGCTATACATTGCCGGAGAAGAGTATCCGGACCTGGATGTGTCGAGATATCTGATGATGCTGGACCTGCTGGCCAAGGAGGCGGGTTGGTACATAGACGAGCACGACGGTCCGGAGACGGTCCTTCACAAGCTAAGTGAGTTTCTGTTCGTCAAGCAGGGTTTTCAGGGGAACCAGGACGATTACTATGACCCTCAAAACAGCTACCTTAACACGGTGATAGACCGTAAGCTCGGGATACCCATAACTCTAAGCATAGTTTACATAGAGGTATCCAGAAGACTAGGGTTCGTGTTGGAGGGCATCGGGCTTCCGGGACACTTCCTTTTGCGGCATGGCCCGCCGGAGTGGGAGCTGTACGTGGACCCCTACGACGAGGGACGCCTTCTCAACAAGGCGGACTGTGAACAGATAGTAGAGAAATTGTTCCACGGAAGGGCCCAATTCCGTGAAGAGCACCTTTCGCCCTGCACCAAGAGACAAATTTTAATACGGATGCTCTCCAACCTAAAGGGTGTCTACAGCAATCAGGGAGACTATCGTAAGGCGATGTCCGCCGCCGATCGAATACAGGTAATAGAGCCGAGCATGGGTAGCAATCTCAAAGACAAAGCCACGTTGCACTACCAGCTAAAGCAGTATCGGCTGGCCATCAAAGAGCTGGAGCGTTACCTGAAAATCGTGCCGGAGCCCGAAGATGCTGAGAATATAAAGCAGCAGATCAAAGGGCTATGGCGCACCATCGCTACTCTTAACTGACCCGCTGTGCAAGGTTATTAATGTGTCCCCACCGCCCCCGGTGCTAACAAAAGTGTAACGGCCTAGCCGGCCTTACCATCCGATGGCGTAGCCGACGTCACCCCTGGGCGATGCACCCCCCGTGATAACCTGCCGAGCCTTCTCGTAGCGAATCCCCATCACCTTACCATTGGCCCAGGGATCGGTTATCACAACTTCGTGTCCGAGGCGCTCCAACTCTCCTATGACCTCCGGTGGAATGCGGGATTCGGCGGCCATCCGGCCAGGATAAGCTTCGCGAGGATAGAATGAGGAGGGGAAGTGCATGGAGTGGACCGTTGGTGCGTCCATGGCTTCCTGGATATTCATACCAAATTCGAGATAATTCAGGAAGAATTGCAACGTCCACTGCTCCTGATAGTCGCCGCCCGGAGTACCGAACACCATGAAAGGATCACCGTCCTGAGTGACCAAAGAAGGCGTCAAGGTGGCTCTAGGGCGCTTGCGGGGTGCCAAGGCGTTAGGCCGTTCAGGATTCAGGTAGAACATCTGACCACGGGTGCCGATGGGGAAGCCGAGACCCTTGATGATCGGCGAATTGCTAAGCCAGCCGCCGCTTGGGGTGGCGGCAACCATGTTGCCGTCCCGGTCTACGGCGTCAAGGTGGGTTGTGTCGCCCAGATGGGAATGGCCCAGTCCCAGGTCTCTGACATCTTGGACCTCCACACCAAGAGCACGGCGGTTATCCTCACCGACATTCAGAGTTGCATAGGCGGGTACGCCCCATCCCACGTCACCGGGCCTCGTTTCCCGTGATGACTGGGAGCCGATGAGGCCACGCCTTGCCGAAGAGTATTCTTCGGATAGAAGCACGTCCATTGGCACGTTGTCGAATAGGGGGTCGCCATAGTAGGCCTCGCGATCGGCGAATGCCAGCTTGGCCGACTCGATCCATAGATGTAAGTAATCGGCTGAGTTGTGCCCCAGCTTCTTAACGTCGAACCCTTCGAGGATAGCCAGATGCTGCAGAAATGTGGGCCCCTGAGTCCAGGTTGGGCACTTATGCACGTCCAGGCCCTTGTAGCGGTAAGTGACAGGCTCCTCCACAGTGGCATGCCAATCCGCGATGTCGTCGTAGGTCAGCAGTGCGGTGCGCGCTGTGCCGGTGACATCCTCCACCGGAGTCTCAGAGATGAACTTGGCGATTCGCTCAGCGATTGGGCCGTTATAGAAGGCATCTCGTGCCGCTTCGAGTCCCGCGATCCTCCCTTTGTGCTGTTGCTCCTTCTCTGCGCGACACATGGTCTTGAGCACATTGGCAAAATCTGGATTGCAAAACACCTCACCCACCTCTGGTGGATGGCCGTTGGGGTAGTAGACCTCAACGGTTGTTGGGTAGAGCCGGGTAAACTTGAGAAGGTTGGTGGTCAGATAGTCATGTAAACGTTGGTAAACTGGGAACCCGTTCTCAGCCAGCTCAATGGCGCGCTGGAGGACCTGGGAGAAGCTCATAGTGCCGAAGCGAGCCAAGGCGGTGGCCCAGGTATCGACGACGGCGGGAACGCAGGCAGGCAGGTAGCCGTCGCCGGGTATCAGGTCTATGCCGTGCTCCCGGCACCAGTCTATGGTGAAAGCCTTGGGTGACCAGCCCATACCACTGATGGCGAACGCTTTCCGTTCTTTGGCGGAGTAAATCAAGGTGGGTACCTCGCCGCCGATGCCGTTGTGCTGCGGCTCCAGCAGGTTGAGGCAGAAGCACATCGCCGCGGCCGCATCTATCGCGTTACCGCCCTGCTCCATTATGCGAAAGCCCGCGGCGGTGGCCAGATAATGTCCCGAGGTGACCACGCCGCGGGTACCCATTACCACCGGCCTTGTAATGAAAGATGCCACACTTCCTCCTATACGAAGTTTGCCACGGCAACCCTTGGTGTGACAAGGGCATACGCAGACATACCCAGTGGTCGGCCCGGGAGCGGAGCCTCCGCCCCCGGGCCTTTGTTTATTCGCGACCCTAAGGGGTTGCGGCTACCGGCGACGAAAGAAAGGGACGCAGAATGGGTTGGAGCAGTGGGCTACCTTCAGGTCGCCATTATCGGCATCGTAGTAGCTGATGAGACCCAGGCCGTCGGCCCCTATTGTAATCGAAGTGAAAAGGCCGACGTCACCTGCGCTATCCACGGTGCTGGTCGTGGCGCTGCCGCAGCCAATGTCGTTGCAATGAGCCACCTTTAGGTTGCCGCGTGTGTCTTCATAGTAGCTGACGAGTCCCCGGCGGTCGGACCCGGTGGCGATGGAAGCGTAGCGTGTCGGGCTGTCAAATGTGCCAGTGGTGGCGCTGGTGCAGGCCATACCGTTGCAGTGGGCCACCTTCAGGTCCCCGTTGGTGTCATCATAGTAGCTGATGAGCCCACGGCCGTCAGCCCCGATGGTGATGGAGGTATATTCGCCTACGCTGCCCGCGCTATCCAAAGCGCTGAAGGAAGCGCTAGTGCAGGCGATATCCTGGCAATGGGCTACCTTCAGGTCACGGTTGGTGTGGTCATAATAGCTGATGAGGCCCAGGCCGTCGGTTCCGATAGTGATCGAGGTGTGCTGGCCCACACGGCCCACGCTATCCAGCGTGCGAGTCGTTGCGCTGGTGCAAGGGGTGTTATCGCAGTGGGCCACCTTCAGGTCGCCGTTGGTGTTGTCATAGTAGCTGATGAGCCCAAATCCGTTGACACCAATGGTGATGGAACTGAAGTCGCCGACGTCGCCGGTGCTGTCCAGAAGCGTGATGGTGGCGCTTGTGCAGGCGGTGTCTTGACAGTGGGCCACCTTCAGGTCCCGATTGGTGAAGTCGTTGTAACTGATGAGCCCTAGCCCGTCGGCCCCGATGGTGATGGAGGTGAATTCGCCGACGAATCCGGCGCTATCCAGAAGTGTGGTGGTGGCGCTGGTGCAGGCGGTGTCCTTACAGTGGGCCACCTTCAGGTCCCGATTGGTGAAGTCGTTGTAACTGATGAGCCCCCGTCCGTCGATGCCGATTGCGGTGGAGGTGTACCGGCCTACGTCGCCCGCGCTGTCCAGGGTGGATCTGGTGAACCCGGGAAGGTCCAGGACTCCCGCCGGGCCCTGAGGTCCCGCAGGGCCGGGTACACCCTGCAGGTCGTCGGCATGCAAACCGTCCACGGTATCGGCGTTGATGAATCTACCCTTGGGAACCAGCACTTTGTATTCATCAGAGTCGCAGGGCCCTTTGCCGCCGACTCTCATGGCGCCGGTAGTCTGGTCGACACATACGCCTACAGCCCTAGTCTTACCCCCAACTCCCCCAGCATCCACTACACCGAAGAGGGTGATCGACAGGAGTGCACCCACTCCCATGAGAACGAAGACCCCTATTCCCAGAGCCAGCCATTTTATGGGCAGCTTAGCTAACGTCATAAGTTTCTCCTTTGGCAGACCGGTGCTATGAGGCTTTCCCACTGAAGGGATTCACCGGAATATAGCATCGAGTCAGACTGCGAGTCAAACTACGGCCAATGGGTCATCGCGAGGGGCTTTAGCCCCGAACCAATCTCTCGGAGTAATAGGGGATTGCTTCGCGGAGTTCATCCTGAACGGAGTGAAGGGCTCGCAATGACCCAAGGGAACAACGGGATCCTTTGTTTGACGAGTACCGCAGATTGACTGGCTATTTCGCCTGTGGTAGTGTTGGAATCGATAACCGGATTCTGGTTCACTTTCGCATTTCAGGCCTGAGGAGGGACATGATGAAGAGGCTCACCAAGGACCATTACATCTATGACCTGGACCCGAACGCTACTCCCGCCATCAAAATCGCCTCCGGTGAGGAGCTTATCGTGGAGACGTGGGATGTCTTCCAGGGCTTGAGGGACAGTCCTTCCATCGTTGAATCGCAGAAGGAGACGGTCAACGGCCCTGTGACGGGGCCTATTTACGTAGAGGGGGCCATGCCGGGGGACGCATTGAAGATAGAGTTTATCAGCATGAGAGCAGTCAGCGACCCTGCTCAACATGCGACGGCGGAGATTGGGGTTTTAGGGGACGATATGCCCGAGAATCACCTCACCCTTATGCAGATGGAGGGAGACCACATTCTCTTTCCGGGCGGCCTCAAGCTGCCCCATAGGCCGGACCTGGGCCAGGTGGCCACAACGCCGCCCTACGTGCAGCACTGCTGCGGCGCCATCGGGCCCTACGGTGGGGACATGGACATGCACGAGCTGAATGCGGGCACCACCCTCTACCTGCCCGTGTTCGTCGAGGGAGGACTGCTCTCCATGGGGGATGGCCACGCCCTGGCGGGAGACGGCACGATAGCAGGCACAGCCGCGGAGGCCCAGTTGGAGGTCCACCTGCGTGTGACTGTGGAGAAGAACGCTAACCTCAAGTGTCCCAGAGCGTTGACGCCCGAGTTTTTTATCGTCCAGGGCTTCGGAACGGATGACGTTTCGGCGATCAAGCAAGGTGTGCAGCACATGATAGACATCCTGGTAGAGGAGAAGGGGATGGACGCTAAGGAGGCCTATGCTCTGCTCAGTATCGCGGGACATGCCCGCGCTACGCCCTCCGACAGAGAACAGCTGCACATGAGCTCGCCGAAGGTGATGCTTGCCCGAGAGGTGTATGACCAGCTCGGATGACGCGTCCGATTTTCTCGAATGAAGCCGGAGAAGGAGCATTCCATGCTGATTGTCGATGCACAGGTCCATATCTGGGGCAGCGGTCCGCCTATCAATCCCGACCACCGGCAGGTAGTCGCCTATTCAGCAGACGAGCTGCTGAAGGAGATGGATGAAGCGGGAATCGACGCGGCCGTGATTCACCCGCCGGGATGGGACCCCAACTCCAACGAGCTGGCTATCGAGGAGGTCAGTAAGCACCTCGACCGGCTATCGATGCTGGGGAAGTTCCCCCTCGATGATGTGGATAGCCGCCCACTGGTTGACCAGTGGAAGGATATGGCGGGAATGCTGGGCCTGCGTTTCGTGTTCCAACAGCCCCATCAGCGGACCTGGATCACCGATGGCACCATGGACTGGCTGTGGTCTGCGGCCGCGCGAGCCGAACTGTCCGTGGCACTTAACGCGGCTAATTTCCTGCCGGCGGTCGGAGTAGTCGCAGAGCGGCATCCGGAAGTGAAGCTGATCATTGATCATTTGGGGACCATTGACGGCGTGAAGGATAAAGCCGCATTCGCGAACCTTCCTGAACTCCTCGCCGTCGCCAAGTACCCGAACGTTGCAGTCAAGGCCACTGGCGCGCCGGGCAACTCGAGTGGCACTTATCCCTATGCCAACATCCACAAATACCTCCGCCAGATATACGATGCCTTCGGCCCTGATAGAATGTTCTGGGGCACGGACATTACACGGATGCCCTGCTCATGGGAGCAGTGCGTGACTATGTTCACGGAAGAGCTACCCTGGCTTTCGGAGAGCGACAAGGAACTGATCATGGGACGAGCACTCTGCGCCTGGCTTGATTGGAAGCTACCAGGATAGACCTATGGAGTCTACGCACCGCTCATGGTGAGCTTGTCGAACCATGGGGCGCCCTTCGACAAGCTCAGGGCGAGCGGAAAATATTTGCAGCAGACCAATAACAGACTCCAAGTGGGCAGGCGGTGAGTGATTGACAGCGTCCTAGAATGTCGCTACCATCGTGAGCATTAAGGATATCGGCTTTTTTGGACTACCTCGGCTAGATCTGGTAAAAGTCAGACCGTTGCCCTCGGATGTTGACGTTGGTCGGTGGGCAGCAAAAGCGGAGGGAAGCTATTTTCGCTGCCAAGGTGTAATGGTTGAGCCTATTTAGTAACTACCGGGACCTGTTCAACACCCCCTACCAACGACACGTTCTTATAGCGATGAGCATGGCCTACCTGCTGGTGCAGGTGGCCAGCTTTCCCATAGCCCTGTCTCTCCCCAGCATCGCCGACCATTTCAATACCAGCCTTGCTTCCGCATCCTGGGTGGTGGTGGCCGAGCTCCTCGCACTGGGGAGTACGGTCTTCTTGGCAGCGAGGATGGGAGACCGTTACGGGCACAACAAGGTCTTTTTTGCCGGTGCTGTCATCGCGACAGTCTCGGGCGGGCTGGCCGGGTTCTCTGATAGCCTACCCCAGCTCGTAATCCTCAGAGGAATACAAGGCGTTGGAGCGGCGCTGATCACCGGCAATGCCAACGCCATTCTGGCGGACTCCTTCCCGGCGGATCAGCGAGCCAAGGCCTTTGCTGTACCGATTATAGCTGCCAGGTTCGGCACCTTTGTTGGACTGATAGTCTTCGCTCTGTTCCTGCAGTTTGTCAGCTGGCGTCTGATGTTTTACACCTTCATTCCCTTGGGGTTCCTGGCGATATGGAGTGGTATCCCCCTACTCAGAGCAACGCGGGACAGTATCCAACGGAGCCGTGTGCCCATGGATTTCATCGGGGGCATTCTGTTCATCGCCACGATTGCCACTCTGATCCTGTCAGGCATGCACATGCACGAGGGAGAGGAGTCGTTCACTTCGTCTGAGGCGCTGAACTACCACCTGCCTATGCACATGGTGTTCCTGGCACTGTTGGCACTTTTCTTTGTTGTACAGACTCGCATCAGGCAACCCTTTATGGACTTTGGGGTTTTCAAGTCCAAGGGTTTTTCCATGGCCCTGTTCTCCAACATGACCTACCACTTGTCGATGTTGGCGGTGATGACACTGATGCCTATCGTGGTGGAACGGGGCTTCGGATTAGATCCGATCTTCGTGTTGTGGGTATTACTACCCCAGGAGTTTTTCGGCCTGTTCGTGCCGGTACTCGCCGGATGGTATTACGACAAATACAGACCCAAACTCCTGAGGCCGGTGGCGATGGCGCTAATCGCCCTGGGCATCATACTGATGGGTGTCTTTGCTCTAAAAGTGTCATTCTGGTGGCTCCCAGTGTTGCTGTTCCCGTCCGCCATCGGTAGCGCCATGTTCCAGAACGTGAACAACGCTGTGATTATGAGTGCCGTTACCGTAGAGCACAGGGGATTCGCGTCGGGGATGATAGAGACCACACGGCAGGTGGGCCACACTTTGGGCGCAACCATATCCGCATCAGCCATGGGCCTCATAATACCGGCAGCGATAGATTTATTGTCTCCCGGCGAAGCTCAAGGTTATTATGTGAGAGGGCTTCAGGCCGCAGCGTTGGTGGTTACCGGCATAATCGTGGCAGGCGCTATCCTGACCATCTTCCAGCGATCGGCGCCTTCGGTGCGGCTAAGGTATCAGCCCGAAACGGCAGGCTCTGACGACGGAGCGTAAGCCGACTCCCCTCCCTTTCTACTACGGTTGGGTCATACTTCTCACCTCCGCCATCACTAGCTACTCATCCCGACCTGTCATGGCTGTGGCTACCCTTTCCATTTTCCTGGTACCCATGACCTCTGAGCTGGGCATCTCTCGAGGGCTGTTCTCCAGCGCCGTTAGTCTGGGAGGCGTCTTTGCCGTCGTGGTGTCTCCTGTCGTAGGTTGGTGGATAGACCGCCACGGAGCCGGAGTAGTAGTCGCGGCCGGCGGGGCACTGGTGGGCCTGTCTGCCATCGCACTCTCCTTCGTCACCCAGGCATGGGCTTTCCTGCTCCTATATATCCTGGGAAGGATGTCCTTTGCCAGTCCCCTAGAGCTGGGCACCTCCACGGCAGTCAGCAACTGGTTCATCCGTCGTAGAGCCCTGGCGCTGGGAATACTCAACGGCACCCAGGGCACCGGCCTGGCTTTGATGCCGATTGTGGCGTATCTCATTATCCGTGGGTGGGACTGGCAGACTGCCTGGATGGCCCTGGGTATATATACACTGGCTGTAGCAGTCCTGCCCGCTCTGCTGCTTATTCGCAGACGTCCCGAGGACATGGGATTGGAGCCTGACCCCGGCCCTGAAGACAAATCTGCGTCTTCTCCTGCTCCCACGCAGTCAATCGAACGGAACTTCTCGTTGCGTCAGGCGTCGATCACCCGGGCATTCTGGGTGCTGGCCCTGTTCTCGGCGGCGGGATACATGGTGCAGGCGGGGGTTAGCCTGCACCAGGCCGCTCACTATCTGAATCAGGGCCTATCCGGTCCGGCCGCTGCCCTTACCGTGAGCGTCTTCGCTCTGTCACAGGTGCCTGGGGGCCTTGGCTGGTCCGCCATGGCTCGGCGAATTCCCGTTCGATTTCTACTGGCCCTGACGGGTTTTACAGTGGCTGCGGGCGCCGTCGGCTCGGCTGCCAGCTCAAGTCTGTGGGCAGGCACCGTCGCAGCGTCGGCCTTGGGAATGGGAGTAGGTGGGCTGCATGTGTTGCTCCGCCTGGCCTGGGCCGACTACTATGGGCGCCGATACCTGGGCTCCATCCGCGGCGTCACGTTGCCCGTCCAGATCGCCGGACAGGCCCTGGGCCCCATCATAGCCGGGTTTATGTACGATGCCACGGACAGCTATAAGGTTGCATTCGTCATCTTTGCGTCTGCTGTTTCTGTGGCGTCGCTGATGGTGTTGAGCGCCACACCGCCGGAGGTTAGCCAGGGAACCACTACGACTCCTCTCCTTTCGTGACATTGGAGGACGAATCTCAGGTAGCTCCATCAATTCGCCCACCGCACCATGCAGTAGTAACCTTCGCTGAACTCCCTTGACACATAGACTCGCTATGTTAGAATACTGCCACTCAATCGGGTTCATCCTATTGCTCCTAAGTCTCCAGGCCTCTTCCCCAGAACTCTTACACTCAGCAGAAAGAAGAAGCGAATTATGGTACTTAAAGTTCCCCGACGCCGCCCCAATCTACCGGTCATGCTCCAGAGACGAGGTACCGAAGAGTACTCGCCGCCGCCCTTCACTCGCCAGCAGCTAGATGCGGCAGCGTTGGTACAAGCCCGAGGACCGGAGCAGGCCGCTCGCCTCAGTATGTCCACGGCCGATTACTGGGCAGGCCGTCGTGGAACAGCCGCCGCCTTACGAGCCCTAAACGAGTCTTGGGGTGGCGAGTTTTACCGGGTGCCACAGGAAGCGGAGCTGGATGAAGGGGCGGCTAATGAGGCGCTGGGTGGTGACCAGGTGATCATCGACATCCAGACCCACTACGTCTCCGACCGACCGGCCTGCGCCATGTGGACCGAATACCTTTACCATCTTGCAGATATGGTAGTGCCGGACAGGTTCAAAGGATTGCAAAAGCTGGCCCATGACCAGAACAAGGCCGGCTACGGCATGGCCGAGTTTCTCCGGTGTGTCTTTCTGGAGAGCGAAACAGCCGTCGCCGTGCTTACCGCTGGGCCTGGGGCCGAGGGTAAGGACGAGAGGCGTAACCTCGACAACTCGGAGATGTTGGGGACCAGGGAACTCATCGACAGGCTCGCAGGCACCGGACGACTGATCAATCACGCCAATGTCCACCCCAACGCCAGTGGCGAGATAGACATGATGGACCGCTGGAAGGAGTGGTGCAATCCCGCGGGCTGGAAGGTGTATACCATGTACGGGTCCCAGGGGAATGGACCGATGAACTGGGGGGAGCGTTCATGGATGTTGGACGATGAAGAGTTCGGCAGACCCTTCTTGGACCAAGTACGAAAGTCGGGCATCAGAATCGTGAGCGCCCATAAAGGGATAAGCGACGGTGCCGACCCGGGCTGGGATGGACCCTCTTCACCAAAGGACATAGGCCCCGTGGCTACAGCTTATCCGGACATCACTTTCATTGTCTACCACTCCGGCTACGAACCTCGCCTGGGGGACTTCGAAGAGGGGCCATACACAGAGCAAACGGCTCACCGTGGTGTCAACAGGCTCGTTACCACACTTAAGGAAAACGGCATAGGGCCGAGCGCCAATGTCTACGCGGAGCTGGGCACCACATACTATCAGCTAATGGCCCACCCTATCGAGTGTGCTCACGTGCTGGGCAAGCTTCTACTGGCCCTTGGCGAGGACCGCATCGTCTGGGGTACGGATTGCATCTGGTATGGCCCATCCCAACCCCTGATCGACACCTTCCGGACATTCCAGATTCCCGAGGAGTACAGTCAGAAGTATGGCTATCCTCAGCTTACCCCCAGGATCAAGGAGAAGATCCTGGGCCTCAACACGGCCCACATATACGGAATCGACGTGGAGAAGGTCCGCAATACCTCTCGCAACGACGATTTAGCATGGGTCAAAGCTGCGATGAAGGAGTATTCGGCTAAGGGTACTCCCAGGGGTAGCTAGCTGACCCGAATGGATGTCATTGCTACGACAGTAGGTCGGGTAGCCTCCTTCGTGGGGAGGACTGAGGGGGCATCACCCGCATCCCTTCGGCCAGCTCAGGGCAGGCTCTAGCCTTCCTCCATCGAGGGGGAAGGGACTTATTCTCTCCTCCTCGATGGGGGAGAGTTAGAGTGGGGGTGAACCGATGCATCAATCTTAAGGTTGACTGACCACCAGACTAATTCCTTAGCCCGCGTCAGCCCATGACTCCATCGACAGGGGGGCCCGAAGTTCCCTCAACACGTCTTGAGTATACTGGCTTGAAAGAAAGGTTTCTCGTGCCAAAGATAGGGCTACTGCTAAATAACTTCCTGCCTACAAGGATGGCGCAAGAGGCGGCAAAGCTTGCCGAGGAGCGTGGCTATGACGTCTGCTGGATGACCGAGACGTCGACTGGTTACGGCATGGATACTCCGTCGCAGCTCGCCGCCATCGCGATGGCCACCTCAAGGATCAGGCTCGGGCCGGCCATTTTACCTGTTTTCACACGCACGCCCACCCTCATGGCACAGGTGGCGACCAGTCTGGATGATATATCGAATGGCCGGTTTGTCCTGGGATTGGGGACAGGCCATGGACCCAGCCTGGCCCGAAACCACGGTCTGGCCCTAAAGCAGCCCTTTCTCAGAATGCGGGAATACGTCCACATCTTAAGAGAGGCCTTGAATAAGGTGGAGTTAAGCTTCAAGGGAGAAGTCTACGACATTCCCAACCTGAAGTTACTTGTGCCCAATCCTCAGAGGAGCATCCCGATCTACCTTGCGGCACTGGGGCCAAGGATGGCCCAGTTTGCCGGTGAAGTGTCTGATGGCGTGATCTTCAACATGGCGCCCCCCGAGTATCTTCGAAAGGTGGTCCCCAAGGTGAAAGAGGCGGCCGCCAGGGCCGGACGAGACCCAGACAAAGTAGAGGTGATCTGTCTCATAACGGCTTCCGCCGATGGCCCGGAAGGGGAGCAGATGTGCCGGACCAGGATCGCCAACTACCTCTCTCTGCCCTTTTACCAGAATCATCTGAGACAATTAGGATTCGCTGATGATGTGGAGAAGATCACTAGTGAAGCGGAACGTGGGGGTCTGGACGCAGGCGTCCAACAGGTGTCCGACCGGCTGCTGCATACTCTGACCCTTGCGGGCGACCCCGAGAAATGGCCCAACAGAATAAAAGACTACCACGACGCCGGAGCGGATATCGTCTGCCCTCACCTTTTCACCGCCAGCGACACCACCCACGGTCCTCCCACATACAGCCCCGCCGTCCGGGAATCAATTCTGCGAGGCATCAACGCCTTAAGTGGCTAGGTCATCAACCCTTTTGGCAAGAGCTGGATTCTTCGTCGTGTGGTGTTTGGGAATCCTGGATATCCCCTTACCGTTACATTGCTACGAACATGTCTTTGCGAGCCCTTCACTCGATTCAGGATGAACTTCGCGAAGCAATCTTAGGATCGGAGATTGCTTCGTCACTGTCGCTCCTCGCAATGACCTTTTCATCCTTGGTGGTGCTGGTGGCGACCAGCATGATACATTCGATGGCAGGAGGTTAGGATGGCGACTTTAGTTACCGGCGGTACTGGGACTATTGGCTCTAACGTAGTCAGGGAGCTGGCGTCCCGGGGACACGAGGTGGTCTCCCTTGACATCGAGCCGGTTATTGAGCTGGGTCTGAAAGACATAGAGCCCTGGGCGAAGCAGGTGACCTGGGTGCAGGGAGATATCGTTGATGAGGGGTCCTTGGAGAAGCTGGCGTCCACGGCTAACATCGACAAGATCATTCACAACGCAACCTATACTCCTTACGGGAACCAGGAGAAAGACGACCGTCGAAGGGTGATTGATATTAACCTGCAGGGCACCGTCAACATGCTGGAGCTGGCCCTGCGGTTGGATGTCAAGCGGTTTCTGTACATCAGCTCTGCGGCCGTGTATACATGGTCCCGGCTCGAGGACCAACCCTTCGCTGAGGACCTTCCTCTGAACCCGCGAAGTTTCTATACCATCACCAAGTATGCCAGCGAGGGCCTCACCAGCCGATACCGAGATCTGTACGGCCTGGATGCGGCGACGTTGCGCCTGAACCAGAACTGGGGGCCCATGGAACACGCGACGCCCTATCGCATACGCATGGCTATTCCCTATGCCTGGGGCCGTAGCGCCGTAAGAGGAGAGCCCATTGAGGTCGCTCCCTTCGGATCGGGCATCACCGAAGGGCGACTTTTCAACGTGGAGCTCCCGTATGTCAGGGATACGGCGGTATGTATGGCTATCGCTCTAGACGCCCCCAAACTGTTCCATGACCTGTACAATGTATCCACCGGGCATCCGGTGGGCCTCCACGAAATGGTGTCGGCAATGCGGGAGGCCTGTCCCGAGGCAACCTTCGTTGAGCCCATACCCCAGCAGGACGCGTCCCTGGAGCACAGGGTTGCTCTGGACGTGACGAGAATACGGGAAGACCTGGGATTCGTTCCCCGCGACGATCTGGTGTCGGCGCTGAGGGACTACGTCAAGTGGCGCAGAGACTTTAACTTCATGGACTGAGCGACAGATGATAAGGAAGAGGTCCACGGAGATGTTTCTTGCGCTGAATGGGGAATGGTAGTATATTGGGCCCAGTCTGATATTGGAGGAAAGATTCATGTACAACAAACCCATGATCAGTTGCGAGCAGGCACAAGCGGCCATCAAAGCCATGATCGAGGATTACAATAAAGACCCTAGCCGCAAAAAGGTGGACATGGCGGTGGTGGACGATTCGGGAAATCTGCTTGCCTATGCCCGCATAGACGGGTGCCTGAGGCCCACCTACGCTACAAGGAAGGCCTATACCAGTGCCATAAGGGGCGCAAATACCGCCGACTTCGCCGAGTCACTCAAGACAACAGGAAGGTCAATTGATTTCTTCGGGGACCCCAAGCTCATCTCTCTTACCGGTGGCGTTGTGGTGACAAACCCCAGCGATGGGGCCGTGCTCGGGGGGATCGGTGTGGGAGGCCTTCCCAGCGGACTGGACGACGAAGCGATCTCCAGGGCTGGGCTGAAGGCTATGGGACTGTAGGCAGCAGCTACGGTACAAGGGTCATCGGAGCGACGACGGTAAGTTACTTATCGGGCTAGTACTCAGTAAGTCTTAAAATTGAAGCATCGTTTCACCCCCACTCTAACTCTCCCCCATCGAGGGGGAGAGAACAAGTCCCTTCCTCCTCGATGGGGGAAGGCTAGAGCCTGCCCTGAGCTGGCCGAAAGGATGGGGGTGAAAGACACCTGGAAAAATCCAGTTGACAGAGTGTCAGACCCTATTACCATTAAATAAGGAACGTAGTACTTCCACATCGGGCGTAAATAGGGAGCATCGGAGGTAAAAGAACGATGACCTCGAATATTGTCCTGGCCACAAAGCACTTTAAGGTGGTCGGCACCAGACCTGTTCGCCACGATGGGGTGGATAAGGTGACGGGCAGGGCTAGGTACGGGGCCGACATTCAGTTGCAGGGCCTGTTACACGGCAAGGTCTTGAGAAGCCCCCATGCCCATGCCCGGATCAAGTCGATTGACGTCAGCCGGGCGTTGGACCTTCCGGGAGTGAAGGCCGTGGTGATCTCCGCCGACCTACCCCAGCCCTCTGGCAAGGTTATCGACCTGGGCGAGGGAGAGCAGGTTAACCCGAAATTCCTGGCCGATAACTGCTTGGCGTCAGCCAAGGCGCTGTACAAAGGGCACGCTGTTGCGGCGGTGGCGGCTACCAGTCCCCACATCGCTGAGCAGGCCCTGTCGCTGATAGATGTGGACTATGAGGTGCTACTTCCCGTGATGAATGTGCAGGATGCCATGGCTGAGGGGGCCGCCCTGCTGCATGAGCGCCTCATGACCACGTCTGGCGCCGGCCGAGGCCCGGGAGGTCTGCGGGGCGATGACGATACCGACAAGGGCAGTAATGTAGCCAATCACTTGGTGTTCGAGACGGGAGACCTGGAGAAGGGTTTCCAGGAAGCAGACGTCGTCATCGAGCGTGAGTTCAACACTGCCACGGTACACCAGGGCTATATCGAGCCTCACAGCGCCACCGCGATGTGGCACGGAGACGGCAACCTCACTATCTGGTGCAGCACTCAGGGGCATTTCAACATGAGAGACCAGACAGCCCAGGTTATCGGAGTGCCTGTCTCCAAGATCAAGGTTATTCCCATGGAGATAGGGGGCGGCTTCGGAGGGAAGAACACTCCTTATATGGAGTCTCTCAGTGCCCTGCTGGCCAGAAAGACCGGGCTACCTGTGAAGGTCACCATGAGTCGTTCGGAGGTGTTCGAGGGCACCGGGCCTACCTCTGGTGGATATATGAGGGTGAAGATAGGCGCCACAAAAGACGGACGCATAACAGCGGCGGATGCGACTTTGGCCTACGAAGCCGGCGCCTATCCTGGGTCCCCAGTAAACCCTGGAGTCCAGTGCATTTTCGGTCCATATGACATCCCCAACGCTCGCGCCGAGGGCTACGATGTGGTGGTGAACAAACCGAAGGTCGCCCCCTACCGGGCGCCTGGCGCCCCGGCCGCCGCCTTCGCAGCGGAGTCGGTCATTGACGAGATCTGTGAGAAGCTCGAATTAGACCCCCTGGAGTTCCGGCTGTTGAATGCTGCCAAAGAAGGAACACGGCGGGTCACGGGTCCGAGATACCCGCGCATCGGCTGTGTGGAAACTCTACAGGCCGCCAAGGAACACCCTCACTATACGGCACCTCTGGAAGGGCCCAACCGTGGCCGTGGCATCGCCTGCGGATTCTGGTTCAACGGGACAGGGCCATCCAGCGCCGTCGCCAGCGTGAACGCGGACGGCACGGTCAATCTGGTAGAGGGATCGCCCGATATCGGTGGCACACGTACAGTCTCAGCGATGCAGTTGGCGGAAGTGCTGGGCATCCCCGCGGAGGACGTGCGGCCCTCGGTCGGGGACACAGACTCTGTCGGCTGGACATCCAACACGGTGGGAAGCGGCGTCGCCTTCAAGACGGGATGGGCATGCTACGAGGCGGCCAACGACGTGAAACGCCAGTTGGTGGAAAGGGCGGCCAGGGTCTGGGACGTTGCAGCGGATGACGTCGAGTACGGTGACGGAGTCCTTTCCCACAAATCAGACCCTGAGCTCAGGCTCACCTTCAAGGAGCTGGCAGCCATGCTCAACTCCACCGGAGGCCCCATCTCGGGTCGTGCCAGCGTGGACCCCGCAGGAGTGGGCGGCGCTTTCGCGGTAAACATCGTGGACGTGGAGGTTGACCCGGACACAGGCAAAGTAGACATATTGCGGTTCACCGCATTTCAGGACGTGGGCAAGGCTGTGCATCCCAGCTATGTGGAAGGCCAAATACAGGGCGGGGTTGTCCAGGGTATCGGTTGGGCTCTGAACGAAGAGTACGTCTTCGACCACGATGGTGGGATGGTTAACTCCAGCTTGTTGGACTATCGGATCCCGACCAGCCTGGACCTGCCCATGATAGACACAGTCATCGTAGAGGTCCCGAATCCTGGGCATCCATTCGGCGTTCGAGGTGTGGGTGAGATCCCGCTCGTACCACCCATGGCCGCCATAGCCAATGCCATCCATAACGCCGCGGGCATTCGGATGAGAGAGCTGCCCATGAGCCCTGCTAAAATACTGGAAGCTCTGTGGCATAACGGGACGGAAAAAGAATAGCTTCGGCTTAGGTTTCACGGTAGGTCGTATCGTCGGGAGGAAGACTTGGAGAGGGGTATCTCAGCCCGTCAAGACTGAATGACCGAAAGTCAATGTGCTGCGCTTTATTCGACAGTGGATGTCGACTTCTAGAAAGCGCTAACGTGGCATACGATAATGTGGAGCAATGAGAATGGGTTAGCGGGCTTCGATTCAGTAGCTCGCTAGTCCACCGGTCCCTTACTTGTATTTGATAATAATTTGGCCGATTTCTCGTTCTGGATCATCTTCTGAGCTGAAATAGATTGGGCGTCCCTTCGCCCGATTCTGAGCTCCCTCGAAGGCCGTAAATCGTAGCTCTGTCACCTTTCCTGGTTCAACCTGTCCTACGACGTTATAGCCGCCGATTCTCACTTGTCCGATTGCGTCAGTCTGCACACTTACTACAACGTTATCGTTTTCCTCTACGTTTATCGTCTCAGGGATGAGTTTACCGTCCTCGATCATCAGGGAGAATTCCAGGTCGTTGCCAGTTCCACCGCCGCAGGCTGCCGCTAGAAGGCTGATAAGAACCGCCATAGCAACTAGCAAGCCGCTCAGAGCTGTTGGTCTGGCTAACAAGTTTTTCATTTCGTCCCGTCCTTGATAGCGAAGTAACCGCAGGTTTAGACACTGTATGTTGCTTGAAACCCCTGGTAACATCCCATCTAAACCAAGGGGACTGCGAAGTCACCGTACGGTCATTTTAGTATCATTCTACTACCGCGTCAACAATCCTTATCAGGTGGGGCGATGCCGTTGTATTTTGGACTTTCTCTGGCTGAATTCATTTTTGTAGCTGAAAAAATGGAGCCGGCGAGGGGATTCGAACCCTTGACCTGCGGTTTACGAAACCGCTGCTCTACCACTGAGCTACGCCGGCTAGTATCTAGATATAATCTTATCATAAGCCAAGCAGGAGCCGAAACCGTGGAGCATCACACTGTATCAGGCTTTATTTAGATGATATGCGTGAGGCTTAACCTGTCTAGTCTGCTGCTTTCATGCTCGTGGTTAATGTAGGGTTAATCTTGGCCTGCTATACTCAGATTATAGAAACCTTAGGGTTTATTGAGCATGCGTATACTCCTCGTAGAAGATGAGACCCAGATCGCCGACTTCGTCAGTCGAGGCCTGTCCGAGCAGGGTTATGCCGTCGACGTTGCCTACGACGGGGAAGAGGCTATTGATTGGACCAATGTGGCACTTTTCGACTTGATAATTCTAGATGTAATGCTTCCCAAGGGCGACGGTATGGAGGTCTGCCGTGTGCTACGAGGCCGAGGGCTTCAGACGCCCATTCTGATGCTCACTGCCAGGGATGCGGTGGAGGACCGCGTAAAGGGACTGGATAGCGGTGCCGACGACTATTTAGTCAAACCCTTCGCCTTTGCCGAGCTTGTAGCGCGTGTTAGAGCGCTGATGCGTCGTGACCCAGATGTGAGGGGCAGCGTTTTACTAGTGGGTGATCTGAAGCTCAATGTAACGACCCTTGAAGTGTCGCGCAACGGCGTGGCCATTAACCTGACCATCAAGGAATGCCGCCTGCTTGAATATCTGTTGCGACATCCCAACCAGGTCCTTACACGGACGATGATCGCGGAACACGTCTGGAACTATGAGTTTGACAACATTACCAATGTGATCGACGTGCATATCCGCAATCTCAGGCGGAAGATAGATGATCCCTTCCCCAACAAGCTAATCCAGACCGTTCGGGGCGCGGGCTACAAAATCACATCCCGTCAGGCGGAGTGACCGTGCGGATTCGTGCCACCATCCGACTACGCCTCACTCTTTGGTATGTATTGCTTCTGGCGGTAATACTGGCTGCATTCGCCGCAGGAGTATATCTGTTTTTACGGCATTCCCTGTACCAGGACCTGGATAACTCAATTCAGAACAGCGCCAGCGCTCTTCTCAACGTGATTCAGTATGAGGGTGACAATCCAGTTCTGCCCCGCCAAGGGTCTTTAGGAGACCCGAACCAGGATGAGCACTTTGTTCGTATATTCAACCCCTCTGGCGAGATCGTCTTCGACAACTCACTGGCCCTTGGCCGGGTTCCTGTTGATCGCAATGCGCTGACTAACGCCGCCTCAGGAAAATCTGGCACTCGCAGTACCTCAATCGTCGGAGACGACGATGTGGTCCGAGTGCAGACATTACCTATATTCCGGGATGGGCAGGTTGTCGGGGTGCTGGAGATGGGACAAACTGAAGACAATGTCTCGGAGGCTCTGGCGAACCTGCTCATCATTATGGCCATTGCTTATCCGCTAACCCTAGTTGTTGCCAGCTTTGGCGGGGTGTTTTTGGCAGGCCGCGCGCTGTCGCCCATAGACAACATAACCAGGGCAGCACGCCGCATCTCCGCGGAAGAGCTTGATCAGCGACTAAACCTCGAGTTGCCTGACGATGAAGTCGGACGGTTGGCAAGAACCTTTGATGAGATGATCACTCGCTTAGATGACGCTTTTCGACGCCAGCGTCGATTCACGGCCGACGCCTCCCATGAGCTAAGGACTCCATTGACGATAATCAAAGGGCAGATCGAAGTAGCGCTTCAAAATGAGCGCGAGCCAGACGCTTACAGACAGGTTCTTCAGACGGTCAATGAAGAGGTGGACCGGCTCATTCGGTTGGCTGGAAGTCTACTCACCCTTACTCGCGCTGACGCGGGACAGATTCCCCTGATTTTCGAAGACGTGGACATCGCCCAGGTCGTAGCCGGAGTCTCGGACCAGGTCCGTTACACAGCCAATGAAAAAGGTGTCGAGCTCCGTTACGATACTGGCCCTACAGTCACTATAAAGGCAGATGAGGACCTGTTGCTACAGCTTATGCTCAATCTCCTGGACAATGCCGTTAAATATACTCCACCAGGTGGTCGGGTGAATGTGGGATGGAGGATGAACGGAACTGGAGTTGAGCTACAGGTTCAGGACGACGGGGTAGGCGTTTCCGATGAGCATATTCCGTATCTCTTCGACCGTTTCTACCGCGTTGACAAGGCTCGAAGCCGTGCCGAGGGTGGTGTGGGGCTGGGACTGGCCATCTCCCACTGGATAGCAGAAGCCCACGGGGGCTCTATCAGCGTAAAAAGCGCTCCCAGGGAGGGCTCGACCTTCACAGTTTTCTTGCCCACCGATCGTTAAGTCGATCTTAACACCGACTTCATCGACGCTTCATGTGGATGTCCTAGACTTACGTGAAGACAAATGGAGTTGGAAAGGAGGGCAGAGACCGGTGACCATAAACCAGAGCTACCCCAGCACACCATCTAGTACAGCGAGCCCATCTAGTTCACCTCAACGACAATACGAATCCTCCGTTTCATGCCGTGGTGTCACCGTACGATACGACCGGACTATAGCGGTTAATGAAGCAACATTCGAGGTCCGTCCCGGCGAAGTGCTTGGGCTTCTCGGCCCAAACGGCGCTGGGAAGACCTCCCTGATACGGGCATTGACCACTATGCTGCCGTTGGCTGCGGGAGAGGCAACCGTCGCCGGAATCGATCGTCGCAGCCCCGATCTCATTAGGAGCCGCATCGGCGTTCTTCCCGAAAACTCCGGCAGTCCTAATCACCAGACGGCGATCGAGTACGTGCGGTACCATGGCCGCCTCTATGGAATTTCCGGGCAGGTTGCCCATGAACGAGGCCTACGCTTACTTGATGAGATGGGCCTCGGCGACCGAGCCCACAGCCGAATCCGCACCTTTAGTCGGGGCATGCGACAGAGGCTCGGTATCGCCCGTGCTCTGATCAACCAGCCCCACGTACTCTTTCTTGACGAGCCCACACTTGGGCTTGATCCCGCCGGGCAGGCTGAAGTCCTCCGCAGGATACGAAACAACGCTACCGATGAAGGCACGACCGTCATACTTACCAGCCACCTCCTTGATGAAGTTAATCAAGTGTGTGACCGGGTAGTGATTATGAACAAAGGTAGGGTGGTGTCCACAGGTGGTGTCGACGAAGTAGTGAGGCAGGCCGGTGTGGCCCAGTCCGTCAAAACACGTTTGGCTTTAACTGACGTCAACCGTGCCATCTTGCTATTGGAAGAAATGCCGGGAATCTTAGCGGCCAGGCAGGCGCCATCCCGCCCTGGAGAAATCATGGTAGAGGTTGCCGATTCAGAGGCTGCCGGCGCCAACTTGGTGGCATCAGCACTAATAGCCGCCCAGATTCCGATACTATCCATCGAGCTCGAAGGAGCGACGCTAAACGAAGCCTTTCTCAGACTCACCACGAATGCTGAGGAATCATAAACATGACGACTGATGTGCAGACCGAAAGATTGACAACTGGAATTGGCCCAAAACACGGCTGGATGGTGGTCGCCGGACAGGAACTGCGCGACCTCTGGTTCGGGACACGGGGCCTCACTCTGATTCTAGCCTATAGCGTGATCTTGAGTGTATTGATCTTCCTTGTGGCAGGGAACGCAGATTTGAACTTGCTGGACGCCCGAGAAACCATAGGCTTGTTTGTACAGGTAACCATGGGACTCGGCACCCTCGCGGCGCTAATCTTCAGTGCTGATGCGATCAGCGGCGAACGCGAGCGAGGAACCCTTGAACATCTACTTCTGACACCGGTTCGACGCCGCGATCTTGTTGTCGGCAAGCTCTTGGCAGCGCTGTCTGTGTGGGTGGCAGCTCTGGCGGTGGCCATTCCCTACATCTTGATTCTCGCCCGCGGACCGGGGATAGCTGGGGATGCGGTGCTGGTGTTGTTGGTTGCTGGGACTCTTGTTGCTACGGCACTCACAGCCCTCGGAGTAGCTGTAAGCTCCGTGTCGCGGACCAACCGCGCCAGCCTCATCATCGCCATCGTGATCCTTTTGGCCCTGGCTATCCCCAGTCAATTGCCGGCTACAGCCACCCGAGGCGCCTTCGGGGAATTCTTGATCTTGGCCAATCCGGTGGCCGCCGGGCTAAAACTTGGCGGACGAGTGATCGTGGACCAGGCATCCTGGGCCAGCCAGTGGAAGCTTTTAATCGCACCGGCGATAGCATCGGTTGTGCTCACAGGAGTCGCAGTAGCCAGTTCTCGCAAGGTTGGTCTGGGAGGCATCCTATGAAATTCTATAGTTCCATGATCTTTGCCATCGTCATGGTTGTCGGACTTTGGACGATTACTGGCCACTCGGCATCAGCCGATGTCCCAAGCGACCAACTGATTGTTAGCGTGACACCTACGCAAGTCTCTACGTCGGTAGGAACGTCTTTTGAAGTCACTATAACCCTGGATAACATGGCCGAGGAGGCAACGCCTGAGCTGGGCCTCCACATAGACATTACGGACCCTCGAGAGAGCGGCTCTGTTGACCCCGAAGACTGGGCTCCCAGTTTGACACATTCCATTGCGCCGATAGGGCCCGGGGAGCAGGTGATGCAGTCCTGGACTCTCGCACCCATCCAGGGGGGTGACTTCGTACTGTATGCCGTGGCCCTCGATATGAACGCGGGAGTTGAGCCGTCGACCCTTGCGGTGTCCAACGGCGTGCCCATACATGTTGAGGAGAAGAGGAGTTTCAATCCACAGGGAGTCTTGCCCCTCGCCATCGCAATGCCGGCGATGCTTGGCCTGGCACTGGTGTGGCGTCATAGGCGTCTACGACTGAAATAAAGCACTTCGGATGCACGCAAGCTCTCGTAGTCAAGACTTAATCTACACGTTCCGCTCGCCTGTTAGGTGTTAACTCAATCTTAACGTGAGCTTCATCGCTGCTTCATGTTGGTGTTCTACACTCAAATCATGGAACAAATCTCATCAAGAAAGGAGAGGTAATGAGGATTTTACGCAGGCGTATAGTTCTGGTAGTGGGATTGGTGGTTATCTTGGCTCTGGCCGGTACCGGCGCAGCACTGGCTGCGGTCTCTGGGTCGGGCGGTGGTAGTGGCGATGACGACCAGCCAATTACCGGCGCGGCTCTCGCGAAATGCACGGCCGCCGCCCTCGCTGAACACCCGGACGGCACAGTCACTGAGACCGAAGTCGGCGACGACGGCGCCGCCTACGGTGTGGAGATCCGGCTCGCGGACGGCAGCGAAATCGAGGTCCACCTCAATAAGAACTGCCAAGTCACCGGCCAGGAAGCCGACGATGATGACGGACCTAACGACCAAGACGGCTCCGACGATGATGACGGACCCAACGACCAAGAAGGCTCCGACGACGATGATGGACCTAACGACCAAGACGGTCCCGATGACGACGAAGACGGCACCGACGCCAACTGATCTGACAAGAGTGGTTCCTCAGCAAGAAGTGCGACAGTAAGCACCGAGCATCACTCGCACCCGTTCAGACTGGAGGGACCGGCTCACGGCCCCTCCAGTCTGTGTGCTTAAGCCCCTAGCGCCCCCAGTTGCTTAATGTTCGCATCATATTGCCAAAATAAGAACGGAGAGGAATCCACACAGCCATGAAAGCCTACATAATGGTGCTTTTGTTCTCGGTAGTGGTCACGGCGGTAGCGGCCTGCGGCGGAGAAGAGCCCAAACCGGCCGAGAGCTCGCCAACTCTGGCACCACCAGCCGAGAGTTCGCCAATGCTGACAATACCGGCCGAGACGACCCTGTGCCCGATGAGCTCCGACAGTACTACACCATTCCCCGACTCTCTCGCGTTCATCGAGTTCAACTCCACTGATGAAGATGTGGGCTTTCATGCCACCTTTGACGCCCCGGGATGGACAGAAGCGGTTATTTGCGGCCCTGACAACAGCAAGCTCTTTGAGGTCAAGGCCGGGGGAAGCACGGAGAGGTACGGCCTTTCCGAGCTATTCTTTGAGGGTGCGGAGCCGTCATTGGATGAGCAACCCCTTAGTGAGTTTTTGGCCAGGTTCCCAGAGGGAGAGTACATCTTCGCTGGCGTGACAACTGGAGGCGACGCCTTGATGAGTGCGGTGACATTTACCCACGACATCCCGGACGGCCCTGTTATGATCTCGCCTGAAGAGGACGAGGTGATGGACCTGGACGCAGTTGTTATAGCCTGGGAGCCTGTGACCAATCCGCCAGGCGTCAAAGTCGTCCGCTATGAGGTTTTCGTGGCTCCGGCGCAACCCCCGGAAGGGGTCCCGCCACCCGTGCTGGACATCGAATTGTTCCTAGAGTTACCCTCCACGGTTACCGAGGTGGAGATTCCTCATGAGTTCCTGGTGCCGGGTATCGCCTACGACTTCGAGGTATTGGCGATAGAGGTCGGCGGAAACAAGACCATTACTGCGGGTGAGTTTATTACAGCCGAGGCAACACAGTGAGGCTTAAGGTAGTCGACAGAGAAGGACGCCCAAAACGACACCATTCCGAGGCAGGTGTTGGAGGATGGGGACGATGATTACAGGCATGAGATTGCGCCATGGCTAGAGTAGGTATGGTATTTAGCACGGTCTGTATACTTGCTCTAGCTACATGGACATTGTTGGGCATTACCGGCCGAGGCGACCAGAATCCGTTCGCCGGCTCCGAGATTATTCTTGAATCCAGAGCTTGGCCCAGTTCCGCCGATGAGGTGACGTTCGCGGTCATCGGAGACTATGGTACCGGCCGTGCAGACCAGTTTCGGGTCGCTCGCCAGATGGCCGAAACATACCGGATACAGCCATATGGCCATTTGCTCACCGTCGGGGACAATGTATACGATGGTACGGTAGTGGACAGGGCGCCGGAAGTCATCGATAGACCTTACAGACCTTTGTGGGATGCAGGGGTCGAATTTCGCCCAGCCCTTGGGAACCACGACGTAGGTGAAGGAGGCAGTCTGTCGGAGACCCTGAAGACCCTGGGAATGCCAAATCGCTATTATTCCTTTACCGTTGGCCCAGTGGACTTCTTCGCGCTGGATTCAAACTGGATGACATCTCAGCAACTGGATTGGCTCAGAGAAGGGCTGACTTGCTCGGACAATAAGTGGCAGGTGGCTTATATGCATCATCCGCTCTACTCTTCTGGGAGTCACGGTTCTGACGCCTATCTTAGAGCAATCCTAGAGCCAGTCCTGGTAGATGGAGGGGCTGACATTGTGTTCTCCGGCCACGACCACAACTACGAACGTACCACTCCCCAACATGGTATCGCCCATGTGGTGACGGGAGGCGGTGCAAAGCTTAGATCCGTTGGCGACAGCGAGTTCACGGCAGTGAGCGAATCTGAGTTACATTTCCTTCTCGTAAAGGTTCTGGAGAACGACATGGACGTCAAGGCAATCAACAAGGATGGACTGTTCATAGACTCATTTGCTATTGAACCAAGGCCGGCACTGGTGCCTTGCACCGTCGACTGATGATCCCCGTTTCTGGCCGAGGGTGTGCCGTGCAGCAGATATGGCTAGTCATCCTCTTGAGTTTCGGACTCGTCTGGCCCGAGAAATGTCCGGCTAAATGTGGCCTCTAGCACTTTGTGCACTTTGAACGCTGCTCTGCCCGTCAAAAACACTACTCCGACTATCAAAAGGATTGCCACGGGTATTGAGAACTCTCCGATGGAAAGGAGCTGGGTCATGAGTGGAATGGCCCATATAGCCACCAGGATCACGATTACCGCAAGAATCGTATCTCGAAAAATTGCCCGTACGTTTTCTCTCCGCCACAGTTGGCGTGAGGCGAAGCTACGGCTAAACAGCAAAGTGGTAAGTTGATCAGCGATAGATCGGAGCTCATTCCAGACGAATATAGCGGGCGGTATGCACAGAACAACTATCGATACTCCTATTATCAAGCCCACGATATTCTCCGGCAGATGCGTGAGGTCCGCTAGATCATGCGTAAATCGTAAGATTATGGTCCCCGCTGTGATAAACACGATCATGATGCCCAAATTCAACAGGACACCGAGACCATTACGTCGAATCTGCTTAGCCGCATCGCTCTTGAGATTGAAAGAGCTTCGTAGGATGAACAGCCAGCTAGATAGATTGTCCACATATTGGTGGAGCAAAGCTGGCGACTTACGGTCAAGGAAAGATGCGGTGGCATTAGCCGAGCGAAAAAGGAAAGGATACACAAGAGAAGTAATGGCAGTTGTAACTGTCACCACCGGGTACATGAAGGTACCCACCGCTCCGTGGTCCGACCCCACCTTGACCATGGCCAGCGAAAACTCACCGATCTGAGGCATCCCCATCCCGACCTTAAGCGCCGTTCGACCGCCATGGCCGGTCAGGAATGTGCCAGTTGTGTCGGCGATGATCTTTCCCACGATAAATACGGCGGAAACCGCCAGCGCGGGGCCTATGAAGCTGGTGAACAGGGACAGGTCTACCAGCATTCCTATTGATACGAAGAAGAGGGCGGCAAACATATCCCGCACAGGACTCATCGTGCTCAAGAGCTCTTCCGAATGGTCGGAATCGCCCATTACAGTACCGATCAAGAAGGCGCCTGCCGCTGCGGAGATACCCAGTTCGTGAGCGACCACCGCCAGCCCAAAGCACAGTGCCAGAGCCGTTATAAGCAATGTCTCTTGAGACTGAAATCTGGCTACAAACTTGATGAGACTTGGCACGAAGAGTGCTCCGAACACCAGGGCACTAGCCGCGAAGATTGCCAGCTTGCCTATCAAGAACCCGATCTCACCGGCGTCGGCGGTATCGGTGGTAGCTACTCCCGAGAGGACGCTGAGCAGTACTACGGCAGCGAAATCTTCCACCACCAGTATGCCCACGATTAGCCGGCCATCGATGTCCGTCAACCGTCCGGAATCTCTGAGCATTTTGACCAGAATAGCCGAGCTACTGATGGCCAGGGCCGACCCCAGGAAAAAGGCTTCTTTTCCGTTCCATCCAAGCAACAGGCCGATCTCGAACCCAAGAGCGATCATAAAGGTGATCTCCAGGGTCCCGATAATTATCACCTGCAACCCGATCTGGCGAATTCGTTCCCAGCCGAACTCCAGACCCAATGCGAACAGCAGAAGGATCAGGCCCAAATCGGCCAACAGGCGTATGGTCTCGATATCCCTTATTAACGGGTCGGGTAAAGTGAAAGGTCCGATGATCAACCCGGCAATCAGGTAGCCAAGGATGGTCGATTGGCCCAGTTGGCGGAAGATCACCAGTGCGCCACCAGCCACTGCCATGATGATGGCGAAATCTCTTACTAATCCAAAATCTTCGGCCATTGGTCAAAGCATAATATAAGTGAATTTGGTCGTTCAAGGAGAAATGCCTAGTGCGAAAAGCCTAACCTGGGTGAACTGGTGAGATTAGCGGTAGTTACGCTGCACTCTGGGCTCTATGACGTAGATGCCCCGGCCATCGGTGCTCAAAACGAAAAAAGCAGAACGAGCAGCTATGGCAGGGCCTGGGGAGATGCCGCTAGTCCCATCGGCTGCCAGTGCGCTCTGGTCCAGCGGTTGGAGTGATATGCCCGTTTTGCGAGAGTGTTGGTCCGACGAGATCACTGCTCGGTGGACACAGGGCAGACCTCGTCAAAGCCACATGGGATTTACGTGGATCCCTTGACCTGAAAACCGGGGTCTTCCCGGCGCGAAGGAATGGGTCCTAATTGCTATTTCGGGATAAGCGACCGGGCGGCACGCTATCCCTTCAGATACTTATCGAACCAGGCTATCGTCTTGGACCAGGCGTCCCGTGCCGGCTCTGGCCGGAAGCTTCCCCGAGCGTCGCAGTGGAAGCCGTGTCCACAGCCGGGGTACATGTGGAACTGGTGAGCCTTTCCGTGCTTCTTCAGCTCGGCCTCGATTTTGTCCACGTCTTCCATGGTAGGGTTCTGGTCGTCCTCCCCAAACAAACCCAGCACCGGTGAGCTGATATTTGAGGTCTGGTCAAAGGGAGAAGGCCCATCTGCTCCAAAGGGATTGAGAATGGCGCCGCCGTAATACACCGCCGTAGCCTTGATGTCGGCAATATTGCAGGCGGAGAGATAGGCCACCCTGCCCCCAAAACAGAACCCGACGATTCCAATTCGGTCGGCCTGGACAAAAGGCTGTGATTTCAAGTACTCCACGGCCGCTGTGACGTCGGCCAGGATATTGGCATCAGTGCATTCGCCCATGCGTGATATGGCTGTTTGCAACTCTTCATGGAGGCCTAAAGTCATGCGGCCCTCGCGATGGAACATCGCCGGCGCCAGTCCTACATAGCCCTGGGACGGCAGACGGTCGGCCACGGACTGAATGTGGGAGTTCACTCCCCAAACCTCTTGAATTACGACGACAGCCGGGTACTTCCCTGAGGCTTCTGGCTGGGTTAGGTAGCCCTCCATGGTGTCTCCGCCGACTTTCATGTCTACCCATTGCGGTGGCATAAGCGTGCCTCCTTGTAGCGAGTTGATAGTGGTTGTTTCTGCCGCCCGACGGAGGCCAAATTGGGTATCCCTATCCAGTGTCCGCGGCAGACGTGTGTGCTTGACGAAAGCAAGTTTAGTGGCACGGATTGACGGTGTCAATATGGGTGTGGTAGAGCCAGGATCTTTCGATTCTTGCCCTGAGTGAGTGTTTTTGCCTGCCCTGCACCTGTCGAAGGGCTTACTCATGATTCGACACGCCTGTTCTGAGCTTGCCGAAGGGTTCACCATGGGCGATATTTGGGGCCTGTCAAAGATAATACAAAGACCCTTACGAACTCTGCAGGGTCTTGTAGTTCTCCCTTATTGTCATTGCTACGAAAATGTCTTTGCGAGCGAAGCGAAGCAATCTCAGGGTGGGAGATTGCTTCAGGGCTTCTCCCTTAGTAATGACAATTAAGAGACCTTTCCGAGGTCTGTGACTGACCTGTGACTCTTTCAAGATAAGATACACACTAGTACTCAGTCAACTCGGTTTTGGTAATTGTTTAAGAAAACGTCTAAGGTTGCTACCCTTTTTTAGGAGTGTTGACGTAGGAGGGTGGCAGCCATGGGACGAGAACGGTATGTGGTCCGGTTGGAAAGGGAAGAACGAGACCAGTTGGAACGACTGATTCGCGGGGGAAAGAGCCCAGCGCGAAAGGTTGCCCGGGCCCGTATTCTGCTAAAGGCAGATACGGGCTGGGGGGTGATGCGCATCGTGGAGGCGCTGGACACGTCTGCGGGTACGGTGTGCCGTACCAAGCGGCGGTACCTGGAGGGAGGACTGAAGCGGGCCTTGGAGGAAGATCCTCGGCCAGGACATCCGACCAAACTGGATGAGCGGGGGGAAGCGCACCTGATTGCCCTGGCGTGCAGCGAGGCCCCCCCAGGCCATGACCACTGGACCCTGCGGCTCCTGGCAAACAAGGTGGTGGAGTTGGGGCTGGCGCCCTCCATGTCCCACGAGGGAATTCGCAAGCGGTTGAAAAAAACAGTCTCAAGCCGTGGCAGAAGAAGGAGTGGTGTATTCCCCAGGTGAGCGCCGAGTTTGTGGCGTGTATGGAGGATGTGCTGGACCTTTACGCGGAACCCTATGACCCAGAGCGCCCGGTGGTCTGTTTCGACGAGACCTCCAAGCAGTTGCTGGCGGAAAAGAGGTCTCCGATCCCGCCCAAGCCGGCACGACGGGAGCGATACGATTACGAGTACCAGCGCAATGGCACCCGAAACCTGTTCATGCTGTGCGAGCCCCTGGCGGGCTGGAGGCATGTGGCAGTGACCGAACGTCGTACCATGGTGGACTTCGCTAAGCAGATGCGGTGGCTGGCCGATGAAGCTTACCCAGCGTCCGAGAAGATCCGGGTGGTGCTGGACAACCTCAACACCCACAAACCAGCTTCCCTCTACGAAACCTTCGAGCCCAAGGAGGCTAGGCGAATACGCAAACGCTTGGAGTTTCACTACACTCCCAAGCACGGTAGTTGGCTCAACATGGCAGAGATCGAGTTCAGTGTCTTGGCCAGGCGAGTCCTGCGCCGGCGTATTGCCGATGAAGAGACTTTGAGTGGCGAGATCGCGGCCCTGGAGGCAGAACGAAACCAAGCCGGAGCAACCATTGACTGGAGATTCTCCACTGTGGACGCCCGAGTCAAGCTTCACCATCTCTATCCTGCCAACAATTAGGTTGACTGAGTACTAGTAGGAACTCGCTGTTAGGTATTAGCGAGAGAATACTGTATGGAGCTTAAGTTGGTAAATGAGAATGATAGGGACCTGCCAGGATGGTTTGGCACATTGTTGCAGAAGCTAGATGACGAAGAACGGCAAAGATTCCATCGCCTCGGCCGCAATGTTCGGAAAGGATCCTATGTCCAAAATGCTATCATCCTGGCTGTCAAGCAAACATTCGACAGCCAGTCCAAGGACGGCCGCCTAGATAACACAGTGGAAAATCATCTGGTGGAGCAGCTTAGATGGTTACTTGAGTCAAACGATTTATGAATAGCCTACCTTGCGAGTCCATTCTCTTCTTTCCAAAGTCGTCATTGGCTGAAAAGCGATTGCAGGTAGCGGTATGACACACCTTAGTGCTCAGATACGAATCAAAGTACCCAAGGAAAAGGTATGGAAGGTGATTGCCGATCTAAGCGGGATGTATAGATGGAACCCGAGGTTGTTGTACTCTTATTGTACATCCGGTAGTGAGCAGGGCATTGGAACAACTGTAAACTGCGTCTCCCACGGAACAGGGGTCTACCTAAAGGCGCGAGTCCTCGAGTGGCGAGAGGGAAAGGGATACAAGATTGAGGTGTATGAGTCCGGGTTCCCTTTTAGGCATAGTTATTTCGAGTTCAACCTGGACGCGGATACATCGGTTACTATAGCTAAAGTGAGTCATGATTACCAATTAAAATTTGGCCCGCTGGGTGGTCTAGTAGACCGTCTTTGGGGGCAGCGGGTATTCAGCAAAGCGATTGAAGACCTGCTGGCCGGCTTGGAATATCACCTCAGGACTGGAGTGCCCATAAATGACCGGGTGCCTGAGTACTAATAAGTAATTCCGAATCTGTCTAAGAAAGTCATCGACTGTCGCCGGACGTTGCATTTCTTTCGCATGACGCTTTATTAGAAAATCCTGCTAATCACACTAGATTCTGATAAACTTTGCAACTATGTGAAAGTTCCGCTGCGTCTTAGCATTTGGCACTATATCTCAGATTCTAGTAATCCAATTTCACGGTCCGGTAGTTTGCTTTCAAAACCCGGTCCTCTGATCCGGTCTAGATTTCTCAAGAGTCTAGCATCGAAGTCAGGACGGTGGATGTCAGGCCTCGGTTATCTTATACTTCCATCAGTTTGAGGTTAGGGGACTGTCCAAATCGGTTTGACAGTTTGCTCTTGGGCAACGCCCCGCTGTCTCCGGTGTGCTTGATCCGATAGAGAACTGGACGTGGGAAGCGGACATTATGGTGGCATATACGGCCCGACGGATAGTGTGGTTGCTTCCGGTTATGGTGGGGGTTGCCACGATCACCTTTGTCCTCATGTACTTTGTGCCCGGTGGCCCTTGGGATCAAGAAAAGAAGCTGCCTCCGAAAGTCGTAGAAAACCTCAACCAACGCTACGGTTTGGATGATCCCATTTGGACCCAGTACTGGAATTTCCTCTCGGATGCCTTCAGAGGAGACCTGGGAGTTTCCTATGTTTACCAGGATAGGGGAGTCACAGAGATCATTAGGCAGGGATTTGCTCCTACAGCTGTACTGGCATCCATCGCCTTTGCCATAACCCTAAGTATCGGGATCCCTCTAGGGATGGCCGCGGCCTTGCAAAAGAACTCGGTAGTAGATTACGTCACGACCACCTTTGCCACCATCTTGGCAAGTATTCCGGGATTTGTGCTGGCCATAGTTGTAGGGTGTCAGCGCAATTGGACACTATTGAGGCCTAGAAAACCGAGGAGGTTGGGGGTGGTAGAGGCTCCTTCAGAGGGGTAGATTAACCCTAAGTGAAAGGAGTCATTGATGACCCAGGTAGAGGATCAGGCCAGTCAAGCTGAGGAGCGAAGCCAGGAGACACGAAGCTTCGTGCGTCAGGTCCGTGCAGCGACCCGCCGTAAGTATACCCCTGAAGAGAAGATCCGCATCGTCTTGGAGGGGTTCAGACGGGAGACTACCGTTAATGACCTGTGCCGACGGGAAGGAATCAAACCCCACTCCTACTACGCCTGGACGAAGGGGTTTATGGAAGCTGGGAAGGAGAGGTTGACTCGGGACAGTGTGCGTGATGCGACCCGGCAAGAGATAGAGCAGCTCAAGCGGGAGAACAGTGAACTGAAGCAGCTGGTGGGTGAGTTGTCCCTGGAGTTGCACCGCTTCAAAAAAACAGCTCTGCCGCCCCTACACGACAACGGCACCGGCGCATGAGCGTAGTGGAACAATCGAAGGTCGTGGCTGAGGTGGAGCGACATGGTAGAGGGAAGAACAGGCGACTCAGGGAGCTTGGCATTTCCAGGAGCACGTATTATTGGTGGAGGTGGAGGCACCGGCAGGGTAGTTGGGAGGGTACGGAAGGAACTGAGAGGCCCTGGAATCGCCTGGGTCCAGAAGAGGAGGCAGTAGTGCTGGCGGCAGCCCGTGAGATGCCGACCTGGCGAAGCCGGCAGTTGGCGGCTTGGCTCACCGACCACCGAGGCCTATCGGTCTCCGCCTCCACAGTCTATCGTATTCTGAGACGGGAGGGTCTGGTGAAACGGATCGAATACCAGTTGGCAGCTGGCAAAGAGTACCACCACAAGACCACAGGGCCCCACCAGCTGTGGGCCACCGATGCCTCCTACTTCCGTGTAGTGGGATGGGGCTACTACTACCTCGTGACGGTGATGGACGACTACTCCCGGTTCATCTTGGCCTGGAAGGTGCAACGGGACATGACGGCCGACTCCCTCATAGAGGTGGTCCAGCAAGCTGTTGACTCTACTGGTATGACTGATGTACCTCTGGAGGATCGGACCAAGCTCCTCTCAGATAATGGCTCAGGTTATGTATCGCGGGCCTTCCGCGAGTACATGCGGGTGGTGGGCATTCGCCACGTCCTGGCAGCACCCTATCACCCTCAGACCAACGGGAAGCTGGAGAGATATCACCGAACCCTGAAAGACGACATTAACCAGGTGCCATACGAGGTGGTGGAAGACCTGGAGGCGGCCATCCGGGACTTCGTCGAGTTCTACAACTACCGAAGATATCATCAGGCGCTGAGGGTTGTAACTCCGGCTGACGTGCTGGAAGGCCGTCTGGAGGCAATTCTAGCCCAGAGGAAGGAGGTACAGCGAGAGACTTTTGACCGGCGGCGGCGGTACAATCAGGAGGTCAGAGAAACCCTCAAACCAGGAGCTTCTTCACCCCAATCTCTCGGACCCAGAACTGTCCAAAACCGCTGACACCCAACAATTGTCGACAATCGGATTATTTATTAACGGTGGTGTGGCACCGTTCGACAACGTGAACGTAAGACAAGCGATTACCACAGCAATCGACCGGGAAGCATGGATTTCCAAGGTGAAGCATGGCATCGGTAGAGCGGCCACCAGTTGGCTGCCCCCTGAGATGCCGGGCTATGTGCCTGAGTTGGGCAGTGAGTACACATTCGACGTAGAGCGGGCCCAGCAGCTTCTCGCGGACGCCGGGTTTCCGGATGGTGAAGGTTTTCCAACGATGTCTTACCCTTATGTGAATTTACAGGACCAACCTGTTATCGCTCAGTTCGTTCAGGCCCAGCTCCATGACAACCTGGGAATCGAAGTGTCTCTGGAACCCCTCGATCCACCGTCTTACGGGCAACAGGTTATAGGCGCGAGACAGTTCCACTTGACTAGCATCGGCTGGAGTGCGGATTATCCCGATCCAGAGTCCTTTCTGGCACCTCTCTTTGTAACTGGTGTCGGCAACAACATAGTTAAATACAGTAATGAGGACTTTGATAAGCTGGCCGATTTAGCATCAAAAGAGCTTGACGAGGAAGAGCGTTTAAGCCTTTGGCAAAGGGCCCATGAGATCGTCGTTAGTGAGGCGCCGGTTGCCTTTTTCTATTATGAAGAAAGCTTTTTCCTGAAGAGCCCAAAAGTTCGAGGGCTGACTTTGACGGGTATGGACGGGGCGATTCCAGGGGACATCAATCTCGCGGAAGTAACCATTGTTGACCAGTAACGTGGTTTACATACCGACGAGGCAACACTTCCAGAACTACATGGCGCCTCGCGAGAATCACGACCTTAAGCTACTACGCAGAGCTTCAGTAGGTTACTGATGGAAGGTAGGTCCTCCAGATAGCCTACGGTTTTTACGATCTGTTCAAAGCGCTCCGGCGGTATAGGCAGTCCAGGAACCATATCCCGTAAGCGGTCGCTGTCTTCTTTAAAGCTCCATTTGAACTCCTGCCCTGTAAACTCATCTTGATAGGTAGTGCCGTCTTTCATCTTGACGGTTATCTTTGGAGAGAAAAAGTCGCGCTCCTGGGAGCCAATTACTCGAATCCGCTTCATCAGCTGTAGGACCTTTGAGCTTTCTTCTCGTTCCCCAGGGTCTCCTAGTCCCAATCCAGGTTCGTACCATTGCTCATATAGAGGATAATGCCCTTCTACACATGTATAAGCGGTGACGTAATAAACAGTCCCCACCCTTGGTTCCGATAATTCTTGGCGAGGAAACGCGGGGCTGGGGTAGGTGGTCTCGAGCCAGTTCATGTCTACTGTGATGCCCTCGACGCCGTCGGAATCAATATTGTGATCTCGCTTCAGATTGGCCATCAATTCGATCACAGCATTGTTGTAGCCGGGAGTCGGGTAAGGTTTAAACGTCACATTAAGCATTTCATACCGATTGCCCAATCCTTCTACCACGTCACTGAGTTTTGTGTGTTGGGGTCCGGTGAGCGTGATAGAACCCTGAAGACGTGGGATAATTTGCCTGTATTATTCCCTGTGAAGGCGTGATAGAACCCTGCATCTCCCTCTAGGGCTGTCTCTGAGCAGCGGAATTCTTCCCTTGCCAACAGTGCGGCGAGGACGCCGTTCCGAGCGGCGTTAGGCTCATGGATGAAGGTCTCGTGTCCTCCGGTTCTTGATGTTTCCAGGGTCCCGCAGGCAGATGTTGCCGCAAAGGCGATGGCGTTCACCATTTGATCTTCTGTTAAACCTAAAAGTTTCCCGGTGGCTACAGCAGGTCCGAAGACTCCATACACAGATGCAGAGCGGAACCCACGGGCCTGAGTCGATGGGATGAAATCCTTGGCGATACGGGCCTGTACCTCGTAGCCGGCAACCAACGCAGTAATGAACTCTCTGCCGCCCTGGTTGAGTAGCTCGGCTGTGGCTAACGCAGCCGGCACCACGCAGGGTCCCGGGTGGGTAAGCATTCGGTAAGAGTCGCACTGGTTCGTATCGTGCATGAACTCGCTATTGACGAATGCTGCTCCCGTGCGTGTGGCTCGTCCGCCATCCACCAGAATGGTAGCTCCGTCAGGCCTTGCTTCCTCCTCTTTGATTAGACGAAGAGTTGCTTGCCCTCGGGGAGTGGATGCACCGAGGAACGCCGCAGTCAGATTGTGGAGGGTACATGCTTTAGCTTTATCCACAACCTCTGGTGGAAGGGCCTCGAAAGTCAACCCAACTACGAAACGCGCCAATTGCCTACTCAGGGATTCAGTCATCGTCACACCTCGTCCAACATATATTGGTCTTTCACCAATGAGTATATCAAGTCCAGCCAACAAAACGGGTCGATGGCCCATTGTCGAAGAAATGCGGGTGCACGGTGGGGCAGATCGTGTTCGGCCTGAGGCATTATCGTTGACCAGAGAATATGACACGGTTTAACAGTTCAATGAAAATGTCACCCCTTAGACGGGCCCAGGGCAAGCTCTATGGAAAGGGAGACAGTAACATTGGACACGGGGGGACAACAACTGAGGCAAGGGTTGATGGGCATCCAGGGAGTGTCGTATATTGATGCCATACTATTTGGTCCCACTCTAGGCCTGATACCAGCGCAAATGGGCAAATCCGATTTAGCGGTAAATCTAGATCCTAAAATCTACACTGTAAGAGAGGGTCACACATGAGTTCATCGTCTAGGACCGAAAAAACCATCGTGGAACCACTTCCGGCGTTACTGATCAAATACTCTGATTCTGTATTTACTAATCCTCATGAAGTGGTGCTCCCTGATGAACCGAAAAGCTACGGCGGTGTTTTTACGCACGTGGGGGCGCGATATTGGGGGTTCGAAACCAGGCGACACAGGGCAACCACCGTAAATGCCGAACAACAGGCCCTTGAGTACGATCACAACGCTCACAACTGGTTTCTAATTAGGCTTAAAGAGCGTGCCGCAGTCTCATCGATAAAGATCAGCACCAAATGGTTTACGGGAAACCATGTACGAGCGGTCTCGGTCTTCTTAAAGGACGAGCTCACGGGAAACGAGGTACAAGTATTGCAGCGACAACCACTTAATTCCGATGCCGATCACGAGTTTTCAATTCCTCCAACGACTGCTACCGAATGCAGAGTTGAGATTTTTTCTGAGGGAGGCATTTCTCGATTCAACCTGTTTGGAAATAGGTCGAGCGAACAGATCCCTCAGCGAGATAACCTCTTAGAAAAAGCGACGATTGCTAATGTGTCAAATGTACACTATGGTAAGCCCGATGAAGCGGTGTGGGGTAACCGGGAAGTGATGCACATGGCCGGATGGGAATCTGCGAGGACTGGTTTTGGGGAACACGCGTTGTTTCGTCTTGAAAAACGAGCCTCGATCGAGGAGGTCATTGTCGATACCTACCTCCATCGGTTCAATGCTCCTCTCACCTGCCATTTCTTTGTACTCAGTGGTCCGGATGATAATGATACGGACCAATTAATGCAAACTGCACCGCGCTGGAAATTGGTTTTCGACAACGGCAAAGAGGTTGTGCCGGATGACTTTAAACGCTACATGCTGGAACAGAGGTATCTCAAGGAAGAAAGTGTACTGAATCGGGAAAAGCTCAAGATCGTACTTCATACTCCTGAAGGCAGTCCTTGGAAGCCCTTACTACCCTTTGCATCCCTTAGACCGGATACATACAATCGCTTCAACGACCTGGAAGATCGTGGTGCCGTCTCTTATGTACTCTACATGCATTATCCCAATGGTGGAATTCATGGTCTGAAAGTGTTCGGGACAGAAATATAACCTTGGCTGAGACGAGTCCAGCTATCACAAACGTTTCGACTGTGGCGTATTGATATCGACACGGTTGCACGATGCCCCAATCTCCGTCCAAACCTGTATAGACCCCTAAGTAGGATAAGTCATGGGACTTCGTACCTAAGATTGTGCGATGTTGGTAGCGGACAGGTCAACGCTTAAATTGCGCTGAAATATGGCGATTAATAATAAACCGCGTTGCCGGCCCCTCCAGTGGCCGCGATGACCTCGCCGGTGATTGCCCAGGCCTTGTCGGAAGCCAAAAAGGCTGCTAAATAGGCGATCTCTGAGGCGTCCACCATACGGCAGATAGCGTTACCACGCGGGGAGTCGGGAGCAAAATCGCGCTGCTCCAATTCCTCCGCAGAGATGCCCATCTGGGCGGCACCACTAGCCAACAATCCGGGTGTGCGCTCGGTGCGCGTGGTGCCCGGGTGGATGCAGTTGACTGTGATCCCGTAGCGGCCTAGCTGGGTAGACAGGGTCTTGGTCAGATGCACCAGTGAGACATTTCGTGCTCCGCCGCTGAGGTTACCGGCATTACGGGCGTTGGTTCCGCTGATATTTATTATTCGACCCCAACCCTGTTGTTTCAGCAAGGGAATGGCGGCGCGAGCGCATCGGAGCGCTCCCACATACTTCACGTCGAAGTCGCCCAGCAAATCGTCTTCGTTAACGGACTCGATGGGTCCGGTTGCTGTGGGCGACCCCCCGGGTAGCGAGGCACTGTTGACCAGAATATGCAGACCACCCAATTTGTCCGCGGCCTCAGCTATACCTCGGTCAACCTGCTGTCGTTGGGTCACGTCTAGCGCCAAGGGGATAATGCGGCGGCCGGTCTCTTCCCTTAGCTCTTGCGCCGTGTCTCCCAATTCGTTCAACGAGCGGGAGGCGATGACTACGTCGGCTCCCTCTTGGGCCAACTCACGGGCGATCGCTTTGCCGATGCCCCGACTTCCTCCTGCCACCAGCGCATACTTGTCCTGCAGTCCAAAATCCATGTTGTCGTCCTCTCTTCCTAAATAGTGTGGATCACAGGAAGGCCTCGAATTGTGCGGCCATTTTATTCAACCTGTCCAAAGACCGCAAGTTAAAGCTGTGTACCAAGTCAGGGTTCGACGAGCTCGGTTAAGTCTAACACCAAACGATCGCGTCGCAATCCATTGGGTGTCTTCGGTGAAGCTTCATGGGAGCCAACGTGTTTTGAGAGTTTACTTCCGATGCGATTGATTACCGGCTCGCCACGGCTACAGTTAGATCAGTGGCTGTGATAGCCTAATTGACAGTGTACTGAAGGGTAGGTACCATCGTCGGCATGGACTTGAGACAGGCCTCATACAAGTAATCTCTGATTAAGTGAGCACCTAGCCGGGCTCTATAGCCTCAAAAGGACGGGACGCTTTGAGACTTCTTTTAGTGTTATGGGTGATTGCTGTTTTGGCAGTGGTGGCCTGTGCTGGGTCCGAACCGACCCAATCGCCTATGCCGACTCCTGCAGCTACGTCGATTTCAACCTTCGAAGACATGCTGAGAGTCATTCCAGACACACCTGGAACGCACGCTTCCGTGTTTGTCATCGACTATGCTCTCATGAGAGAGCTTTTTGACATCCCGCTGCCTGGACCAGGCGCTAACGAGGAAGCAAAGGAACAGTACCGCGACGAACTACTTGCAGCTTGGATGGAGGGGTTTTCCGATTTCTCCGCACAGACTAGAACTCCCTTTCTGAGCGATGGGTATACCCCATGGGAGCCAGCCCGCCAAGACCACAAACAGTATCTGGGCTCCGACATACGCAACGAAGACCAGACCCTCGTGGCAGGAGTTCTCCCAGAACAGATGGAAGTGCTCCGCGGCCGCTTCGATCCTACAGCTTTCGACCGTGCCCTCAGTACCTGCTCGGGCGAGTGCACACCACCGGATACCCAAGAGGAATACAAAGGCGTTACGGTCCATAGCTGGGGTGAGGACTTCGAGTCGGACCTCACGAAAAGACTTGCGCCACCCGCGTTCGACCAGCTTGGCAGAGGCGGCCGCATAGCCGTCCAGGACAGCTACGTGTTCCGTACCGTCTGGACTGACGGCATGAAAGCGTTGATAGACGCCAGCCTGGACAAACGCCCTTCTCTGGCGGACTGGGAGGATTACCGGCTCGTGACGCAGGGGATGTCAGAGCTGGCGGCCTACGGCATGTTTTTGAGTGATCAGACCCAGGGGTTCGAACAAATGCTGGAAGCCATCGCAGAGGGCTTCAGCATGACCATGAACGACCAGGTCTGTCTGAGAGTGGGAGCGGAGGTGCAACGTCAGCCTATGCTGCGCCGCTACCAGGTGTTTGCCACGGGCGTGGGCAAGGATGAAATGGGGAACTATACGGCCCTGGTGCTGGTTCACTCCGACGAGGGGTCTGCAACCGAAAACGCGGTGCTGCTACGCAAGCGCATCGAGGAGGTAACATCAGGGGTTAGGGTAGGATCTACCCTGAAAACTTGGGCGGAGCTCTTCGATACAAATAGAATAGAGGTAGATGTCAAAGGCCGAGTCCTTCTGGCCAAGCTCCGCCCTACTGAAAGGACACCACCCTACTGGCTTGATTGGGTGTTACAGCAGGACCCTCTCTTGTTGCACGAGCCCGCACCCGGCTTTGTCCTCCCTACTCCTGAGGCACCGCCGCCGGCCATACCCACAGCAACCCCGGTTCCAGCGCTACCAGCAACGCCAACGCCGGTTCGTATGGCTACCATTGGGCCGACGGTGGTTCCCATTGCTACGCCCACACCCATGCCTACTGCCATGGCCACCGTCACCCCAACTCTGACACTCACGGCCACGCCTGTGCCGATGGTGGTTCCCATTGCCACCGCCATCCCCACGCTGACGCCCACAACCACGCCTGTGCCCACGCCGGCTTCCAATCCAAGGACCTACGATGCACCCCCGCCGTTGACCATCGACTCTGACAAAACCTACATCGCGACCCTCGAGACGGACAAGGGAAACATGGTGATAGAGCTCTTCGCCAAGGACGCGCCAAGAACGGTCAACAACTTCGTCTTCCTAGCCCGGGAAGGCTACTACGACGGGACGGCTTTCCACAGGGTGATTCCCGGCTTCGTGGCCCAGGGAGGCGACCCGACGGGTACTGGTGTCGGTGGCCCGGGATACACGTTCGATGACGAGATCAGCGAAAGGCGCCACGAGACCGGAACCGTGTCTATGGCTAATATCGGTCGTCCCAACACCAACGGCAGCCAGTTTTTTATTACCTATGCACCACAGCCTCATCTTGATGGTAACCATTCAGTTTTTGGGCAACTTGTAGAGGGCATGGACGTCCTGAATAGCCTCACTCCCGGCGACCCTAGTCAGAGTTCGAGCTTCATCGGGGACACACTCATCCGGGTCATAATTGAAGAGCGGTAGCGGGGGGGGGGGGGGGGGCGGCTACATCCAGGCCCTCGATAGGTGAGGCGACACGAAGTGCTGGGAGTCCGGGGGTACGACACGAGAGAACGTTGTCGTCATGACCAGCGGCGTGGCCGTTGTCTCAGCAAGCTTCCCAGCAATCAGAATCTCGTTGTGCGTACTCGCTAACGCTGTTTGAAACGCCGTGCGAGTAGCCACACGCTGTGAAGTGGGGTTAATTAGTACGGAACGTATGTGAAGCGGCAGGAACAGCTTGTTTAAAGGCGCTGAAAAAAGTTCGTGGGCAATGCGTGGACAGCGACGAAGGACATTACATAACTAGGGGCCGTTTTGGCTACGGAATGGAGCCGGCGACAGGATTCGAACCCGTGACCTGCGGTTTACAAAATTGATGTAGAGCATAATCATGCGTTGTTCTGATCGGCTCCTGTTTGAGATCCATAGCTAGTTCGTAGTGATTGACCTAATTCTGTCCGTCCAGTTTTAAGGAGTTTGTGACCATCCTTCGATACCCATTCCTGAACCAGCAGGCGCACGGCTTCGGTAACAAACAGAGGATTGCCCTGGGTCTGGGCGTATACTCCCTCCACCAAGACGGGGGAGGCGCGATCCCAGACGCTATCTCAATGAATCGACGAACGTCTTCTTGTGACAGGCCACGTAATAGCACCCGCTGGAGCAGCCGTTCACGGTTCAGCCCGCCCAAACTCTCGGCCGGGGGGATGCTGGGTTTGAGCAACTCCACCAAGCTGAGTAACCGTTCCCGCGCACCGGAGTCCAAGGGCTCCAGAAAGATGCGAGGCTCTCCGGGTTCTGCGTGCACTGTTGTTTCCCGTCGTTAGAAGTGCCGATACTGAAATTAGTAGTCAATTGGATATGGTATCCTCTGGATATGGTATCCTCAATCTTACATCTGATGTCGTTGTACAGCGAAACGGCACCGTGGGATTGCCCAACTAACTGATCCCACAAGTACTAACGGGTTGCCCAGACGACCTTTCGGAGATGTGTGTATGCAAATGTATCGGCATGTATCGGCAAATCAGATTATCTTAAGTGAGATGCCCTTCGAGCGGGAGCTTTCTATGGAAGCATATCTAATCGAGAATGAAAAGATACTATCCCTAGATAACGACGATTTATCACCTGTGACGGTGCTGGATGTGGAATTACCGTTAAAGGGCCGTTCACGCGGGAGTAAAGGCGGTAGAATCGACCTCGTAGCACAGTACGGTGCATCTACATTAGGGATAATCGAATTAAAGAAGGGTGAATTGACAGATGCCCACTTGAACCAGCTCGAAGACTATTTGGGTAATACTGAGAAAATAAAGGCGCAATTCCCCGATACCTTTGAAAATGAAGAGGTCTCATTCATGGGAGTGCTCGTGGGCAACTCGATCAACGCCGCATTGCGCAAAAAGATAGAAAGCGGACACTTATTCGATGGAAAAATTCCAATCGCGGCTCTTACGCTGCGACGATATAGAGGCCAAGACGGCAATATCTATGTGATTACGGATACCTACTTCCGTAACGCTAGCCCGACATTCGACCATACAAAATATCGATTTAACGGGGCATTACTTGGCAAAGGACGACTTGTGCTCGCGGTAATGAAGCAATACGTTGCAGATAATCCAGGAATTACGTATTCTGGACTGGAGAAAAAGTTTTCAAAGACGCTACAAGGATCAAAAGGATGTTTCAACAAAGTCGAGGAAGCGAACGAAATTTACGAACGAACTCTTACTCATCACAACCGACATTTCCGTGCTCCAGAGGAATTGATTGAAGTTCAAGAAGACGTGACGATAGCTGTATCCAATCAATGGGGAATAGGCAACATAGGGGCTTTCCTTGAAAATGCGTCCCAACTTGGCTTCGATATTAAACCAGGGTGAGGGCGGCTGGGCGGTATCCTCTGAAGGGTAATGTTAAGAAAAGGTGCCCACCATCATCCTCTCGCCGGTGATCTGAGATCGATCTAGGACCACCGCCAAGCCAAAGTCGCCTATCTTCGGTGTGCCGTCGTCGCTAAGCCAGACATTGCCCGGCTTCAGATCCCCATGGACGATGCCCAGGCTGTGGGCAAAATCTAAGCCACGGCACACCTGCTTGGCGATGTTTAACGCTTGTTCAAGCCCGATTCGATGGTCTCCAGCTTTGTCGATGAGCCCTTCGACGGAGCCACCCACCATCAGCGGCAGCGCCTAATAAAGTTGGCCGTCATCTTCACCGACATCGTGAATCTCGAGGATGTTAGGGTGGTTCCCCAGGCGTCCCATGGCCTGGACTTCTCTGGAGATACGGGTTCTGGAAACGTCGTGGAGACCCTCTGTCTTGATAACGGCCAAGGCTACGTCCCGGTCCAAGATGCCGTCATGGGCCAGATAGAATTTCTTCTTACTGCCTTCTCTGGGGAAGCCTTCAACCTCATAACGGCCGTGGGCGAATGAAGTCGGACCTTGAGACTCAGCAGGTCTAGTCGTTGGTGAGGTTGTGGGTTGACTGATTGGCGTAGGAGTGACTTCTATGGCACGTTTCGCTGCAGTTCGATACGAAACGGCATCTTGGTTTTCCGGATCGTATGCCAGGACGGCCTTAGCCCGTTCCAGGACAGCCGGCCAGTTAAGCTGGTCAGCTTCCCCTTCAATCTCGTCCAACAGGCGATCTATGCGCCTCTGTATACGCTCACTTTCCATCCTGGCGGATATTACGTCGGATTGGCATGTTTGTCCACTGCTTAGAGAATTCACAACCGGGCCGAGTATAGTGGCATCTTCAATGTCTCGAGACAGGGGAGGCGCCGTGTTGGCCAGGATAGTTCGACAGTTAGCCAGACGATCACACGGAAAAGGTCATCGTTGGCTCATTTAATCTCTCAGGCGGGACCGCGCGGCGATGCACCGTAGCGATTGTCATTTCTGCAGTGACAGTATAGGGCCGGCACCTGAGATTGTTACTGGCTTACGGCACGGTCGTTATCCATCGTACCATCCCGTGAGATGACATTGAGGATGGGTGGTTCGCCTCAACTTCGTTCACACGATTTCTTCCAACTGGATAGAGTAAATTGCCAGCAACGATAATAGTTCACTATCGGGCATCGATGCAGGACTAGGCAATGTCAACTGAGCTAGCTTATAATCAGTGTTAATCATGTGGTCGGAGCTGTGGTCAAGCATCTCTCTGCAACTCGGAGCAGCCTGGGCTACTTATCTATAGAGGAGAAGAACATGGCAGAAGCGTCCCCCATTATCTATACTAAAATTGATGAGGCTCCAGCCCTGGCCACGCACTCGTTGCTGCCAATTCTCCAGGCCTTCACAAAAGGTTCCGGATTTACACTGGAGACCTGGGATATCTCGTTGACTGGGCGCATTATCGCTAATTTCCCGGACAATCTGACAGATGAACAAAAAATCCCCGATTTTCTGGCCATGATTGGTGAACTGTGCTTGGACCCGTCGGCGAACATCGTCAAGCTACCCAACATCAGTGCGTCCATTCCCCAGTTGAGAGCCGCAATCAAGGAATTGCAGTACAAGGGATATGATATTCCCGACTACCCCGATGAGCCTACAACCGACAAAGAACGCGAAGTGCATCAGCGATTCTCCAGGGTGTTGGGAAGTGCGGTCAACCCAGTTATACGAGAAGGGAACTCCGATCGTCGGTCTTCCAACTCGGTCAAAGAGTTCGGCAAACGTAACCCCCATCAGATGATGCAGGACTGGCCAGAAGTGTCCAAGACTCGCGTTGGCCACATGACCAGTGGTGATTTTTACGGCAGTGAACAGGCCGTGACGGTCGCAGCAACTGGATCGGCTGCGATAGAGTTTGTGGGCGCCGACGGTACTGTGACCAAACTCAAAACCAATATCCCCTTGGCAGCTGATGAAATCATCGATTGTGCTGTGATGAATGTGAAGGCACTGCGCCAGTTTTACGCTGACGAAATGGAAGAAGCCAAAAGTGATGGCGTATTGCTTTCTTTGCACCTGAAGTCGACCATGATGCGCGTGTCCGATCCAATTATTTTCGGCCATTGCGTGTCGGTTTATTACCAGGACGTGTTTAACAAACACGCGGCTGTGCTGGGTGAACTTGGGGTGAACCCTGACAATGGAGTGGCTGAACTCTACACCAGAATTCAATCTCTGCCAGAGGCCAAACGTAAGGAGATCGAAGCAGATATCCAGGCGGTTTATAGCGCCCGCCCAGAGCTGTCAATGGTAAACTCCAGCCGAGGTATCACCAACCTGCATGTGCCTAGTGATGTGATTATTGATGCCACCATGCCAGTTATTATCCGCGATGGAGGCCGCACTTGGGGCCCGGACAACGAGCTGCACGACACAATCGCGATGATCCCTGATCGCTCGTATGCCACCATATATCAGGCGGCCATTGAAGATTGCCAGAAACACGGTGCGTTTGATCCGTCTACCATGGGCAACGTCTCCAATGTGGGGCTGATGGCACAAAGGGCCGAGGAATATGGGTCTCATGACAAAACCTTTAAAGCTCCCGGTAATGGGGCGATTCGGCTCGTGGACGAATCAGGCGCAATTCTAATGCAACAGAGCGTTGAAGAGGGCGACATCTTTCGGATGTGCCAAACTAAAGACGCTGCGATTCAGGATTGGGTCAAGCTTGGGGTCAATCGGGCTCGAGCCACCGGAATGCCTGCCATCTTTTGGTTGGACTCGAACCGTGCTCACGACGCTGAGCTGATTAAGAAGGTGGGCCAGTCTCTGCCCACGCTCGACACGGTCGGATTGGACATTCGCACCATGTCGCCTGTGGACTCCATTCGGTTCACGATGGCGCGCAGCCGAGTTGGCCATGACACGATTTCTGTGACTGGTAACGTACTGCGTGACTATTTGACTGATCTCTTCCCGATTTTGGAACTGGGCACCAGTGCCAGGATGCTTTCTATCGTCCCCCTACTAAACGGTGGTGGACTATTTGAGACAGGCGCTGGTGGGTCGGCTCCCAAGCATGTACAACAGTTCCTTGAAGAGGGGCACTTGCGGTGGGATTCCCTAGGTGAATTCTGCGCCCTCGTTGCTTCCTTGGAGCATTTCGGAGAAGTACATAAGAATGAAAATGCGAAACTTTTGGAGGAGACCCTGGACCAAGCGGTCGGGCAGTATTTGGAAAACCGTCGGGCACCGTCGCGTCGGGTGAACGAACTGGACACCCGAGGCAGTCATTTCTACCTCGCCCTGTACTGGGCGGAAGCGCTGGCTAAGCAGACTCACGATCCAGAGCTGAAAGCTCGCTTTACCGAGGTGGCCAAACAGTTGGCCGCCAACGAAGACAAGATCATTCAGGAGCTGAAGGATGCTCAGGGACAGCCGGTAGATATTGGTGGTTATTACCATCCCGATTTTGAGCTGGCCGCCAAAGCCATGCGCCCCAGCGCCACCTTGAACGCGATCGTTGACGCGATCTAGGGCTAAACCGACTGGCTGAAGACCACGCCCTAGCCAGCCGGTTTTTGGGTATCTAAGCACTTGGGCTGAATGATATTTCCCCTTAACCTCTCTCATGAAGTGGAACGAGTTGCCTCAACCGACGTGCCCCAAAAACGTTACTCTACAGGGAGAGGCAGGACCCACATCAAACTGAACCAGGCCGAGTCGGCTAGACAGGACTTCTACCAATCCCTAAAACTCGATCCCCAGAACGCTGATGCGTACCAATTGAGAGGCACCGCTCGCCTGTCAGTGGGCCAAAAGGAAAAAAGTATCAAGGATTTGGACATTGCCATATTACGTGACCTTGCAGATTCCTACAAATATGGCGCCAGAGTCCAAGCGAACGTGCTTTTAGGACTGGACCTGGAGGCACAACAAGACGTTGACCGAGCGGTAGAGTTGGGGTTGGACCGTGACTCTCTCCAGAAAATTATCGACGAACTAAAGGTGGAGCGCTAACTCGTGGTCTTTGGTATTTGCCTGATATGCTCCTCGGGAAGTTCAGATGTCGTGCCTAGGTCATCCTGCTACTTTCTCCACATAGCTCCAGGCTTTTAATCTGCTTTGTCTGTATCTGACTGGGACACATCTGCTCCTTTCATGAGGTACTCTACCTTCGCCTTAGGAGCTCAGACCACTCTCAGTCTCTCGTGTTTTCGACTCCTCCAATGCGTCCCATTTTCGCTGACCGTTTACACATCTGATCGGATCAGCCGATAGGGTGCCCTTTCAATCCTGAATCCTCCCTTCCTAAGGGGGGACTTCTAGCCGGCCGTTACCTCGTCCAGCTGGTGGGGCCCTGTGGTCTTGTGGTGGTACTCTTTGCCAGCTGCCAACTGGTATTCGATCCGTTTCACCAGACCCTCCCGTCTCAGAATACGATAGACTGTGGAGGCGGAGACCGATAGGCCTCGGTGGTCGGTGAGCCAAGCCGCCAACTGCCGGCTTCGCCAGGTCGGCATCTCACGGGCTGCCGCCAGCACTACTGCCTCCTCTTCTGGACCCAGGCGATTCCAGGGCCTCTCAGTTCCTTCCGTACCCTCCCAACTACCCTGCCGGTGCCTCCACCTCCACCAATAATACGTGCTCCTGGAAATGCCAAGCTCCCTGAGTCGCCTGTTCTTCCCTCTACCATGTCGCTCCACCTCAGCCACGACCTTCGATTGTTCCACTACGCTCATGCGCCGGTGCCGTTGTCGTGTAGGGGCGGCAGAGCTGTTTTTTTGAAGCGGTGCAACTCCAGGGACAACTCACCCACCAGCTGCTTCAGTTCACTGTTCTCCCGCTTGAGCTGCTCTATCTCTTGCCGGGTCGCATCACGCACACTGTCCCGAGTCAACCTCTCCTTCCCAGCTTCCATAAACCCCTTCGTCCAGGCAGGAACCGCAGGACCTCGGCGGTGCATCGGTCGGGGATCAGGAGCTGGATGCCCGCGGCCATGTTGGGGAAGGTGACGAGGCGAGAGTGGGGGATGGTCTCCCACACGCGGGCCTGTTCTTCGGGAGGGCAGCTCTTAGCCCTGTCACTGTACATGACCAGGGTCGGCACGTTGATTCTGGAATGCATCTGCGAGACGTCCAGCACCTCGAGAACGTCCATCAGAGAGGCGGCGACCTCGGTAGGGGTCTTTCCATGCTCCTGGACGTGCCACTCGTCCAGCCTGGGGTCGGCAAGGGCCAGGTCCATGCGGGTCGCCCGGGTGTCGATGAGCCACTGGGGGAACCCCACCCTCCTGATCTCGTCGCACGCCCTGATGCCGGCGGCGGCGAAGTGTCCCGTTCCTATCCCCGCCGGGGTGTTGCATAAGGTGAGGCTCTTTATTCGGTCGGGGTGGTTGACGGCGTACACGATGCCCCACAGGCCGCCAGACTCGAATCCCACCCAGTGAACGCCGTCGATGCCAAGGTCGTCGATGACGTCCACCACGTCGGCGGCGATGCGATCCGCCGACCAGGGCACACCCTCCGGCGGCACCGAGGACCCGCCGCAGCCCCGGATGTCGTAGCGCAGGACCCGGTACTTCCTGGCCAGGGCCGGCACCCATTGGGTCCACCAAACCATGCTGCGGGCAAACCCGTGACTCATCACGATGGTTTCTCCCGTACCCTCTATCCAGGGGTCACGGAAGTCATCCACCCGGTAGTGGATCTCCACTCCGTCGCCAGTTCGCACACTGGGCATCAGTGACACCTCCTAGCCGACATTCCCATATCAAGCTGCCTGGGCCCCAAGCAACGCACCATGCTCGACGAGAACCATGGTAGTATCACTCACCAACGCCGTCAACCATCCAATCAAGCTCACAAAACGATCTCTCGACGTCGTGAGTTAGCGTTCTCCAGGCAACGGAGCCAGCTTTCACCACGTTTGCACTCCCTTCGAACTCCTCCAGGCACGCACCTCCCCCTTGGCTACCCTCATGACCTCCGATGACCCCAAGGACGTTCGCTACCTAGGTACTGCATGGAGCCCGCCGATACGCTTCAGCACTTGCCGGAACACCTCCCGAGGCACAGCCACTTCAGCGAGCTGGAACACCAGCAGTGTCACGAGCTTTCCCAACATTGGACCCCCATCTAGGTGAAACCCTCGCGCCTAGTGATCGTTGACAACGGGAAGAAACCTCTGAGCAAGGATCGAATGGAGGTAAGCTCGTGTGTGCTCCTGTGGTTAATCATGATACTCGTAGCTAGTAAGCTTGGCGTTCCTTAGATTAATTTACTGAGATGATTGACTATGGCCAAACTGGTATATGGATAATTGAATGAGCGTCTGGAAAAAGTAAGGAAAGGGGACGTTTTCTTAACTCGCTGGTCAACTGGTGGTGTGCCGAGTATCTCGAGGCCAAGGACCTTTGTCGCCCTGTGCCCATTTTGATGTCGGCCTACACTATCCGCGAATAGTAATGACGATTTGCCAGCGGCTATAATGGCAGCACAGCAGGACACTCACTTAATGTTGCCCCTATTCTGTGGAGGACTCCATGTACTGGGAAGATGGTAACCTCAGAATTTCCCCCAGCGATCTAATCGTGTTTTTGGAATCGGAATTCGCCTCATGGATGGATCGCTGGTTGATAAACGGGGATGATGCGGGTCCCCATGCTGAGTCAGTTCAGAATCGGAAAGGTTCTGCTGCCCTCAAACTTCAGCCAATTCCGGACGAAGATGACCTCCAGACTCTCCTGTTTGCGAAAAAGGGGACGCAGCATGAGCTTGCGTTCCTGGGAAAGCTAAAACGACTAGGTAAACAGATCGTTGAAATTGACCAGGGGGATCCCGCCTTCGACGGGACCCTAGGGGCCATGAAGGATGGTGCGGATTTCATCTATCAGGCCCGGCTCGAGACGGCAGGGTTCGGCGGCTGGGCTGACTTCCTAGTCAAGAGAGACGGTGCGTCGGCCATTGGACCGCACCACTACGAGCCCTGGGATACGAAGCTAGCGCGGTCTCCCAAGGCCCACTTTATCGTACAACTGTGTGGGTACGCCGACTTACTTGAACAGGTTCAGGGCCACAGGCCGACCAAATTCGAAATAGTGCTTGGAGACGGGACAAGAGCACAGTTTAGGACCAACTCTTACTACTACTACTATCGTGAGCTTCGGCTAGCCTTCGAGGAGTTCCTCGGCAACTTCGATCCCTCGGGGCCTCCACCTCCGGGCCTCTCCCGAGAGTATGGGCGATGGAAGACTTATGCTGAGGGCATCCTAGAAGAATCTGATCACCTTAGTGTGATCGCAAACATCACCCGCGGGCAAATTAGGAAGATCGAGGAAGCGGGTGTTTCCACCGCCTCTGCTTTCGCAAATTCGGCGATCAATTACGTGCCTGGAATGGCATCCGAAGTTTTAGAGCACCTGAAAACCCAAGCCAAGCTACAAATCAAGTCGAAGGAGGTTGGAAAGCCGCTATACCAGGTCCGCGAGGCCGATCCAAGCAACGGGAAGCTAGGTCTTATGATGTTGCCCTCGGCGTCTCCCAATGACGTCTTCTTCGACATCGAAGGGTTCCCGATGGCCGACAGGGGACTGGAGTATCTGTTCGGGGCGGCCCATTTAGAGTCTGGTAAGCCTGAATTTTCAAATTGGTGGGCCCATGATTCAAACCAGGAGGAAAGGGCGTTCGAGGAATTCATTGATTGGGCTCACGCCAGGTGGTCCCACGACCCAACTATGCACATCTATCACTACGCCGCCTATGAGACTACCGCCGTCCGTCGGCTCATGGGGCAGTACGCGACGAGGGAGCAGGAAGTAGACGACCTTTTGAGGAATAAGGTGTTTATTGATTGCTATACGATTGTGCGCCAGAGCCTCATCATCGGAACGCCTGGATACTCTCTCAAAGATATCGAGGTCCTATATGGGCCCAAACGCAGCGGCGAAATCAACACGGCTTCCGGATCGGTAGTGGCCTACGCTCAATGGTTGGAGAGCGGGGAGAGTCAGGATTGGCAAGAGTCCGCAATCCTTTCGAGCATTCGTGAGTACAACCAGGCGGACTGTGAATCTCTGACGGGCTTGGTGGAGTGGCTCAGGGAAGTTCAATTGAGCTCCGGTATCGAGTATAACTCGGATCCAGCAAAGGACATCGATTCCGAGCCCGATACCAGGTCAGAGAGAGCCGAGGTGCTCCTAGCTGAAAGGCTGATCTCAGATGTAGCGTCCGGAGCTATCGTTGACTCTGAACACAGACGCATCCAGGAATTACTTGCTTGGCTTCTGGAATTTCACTGGAGGGAAGCCAGACCGGTTTTCTGGAGAAAGTTCGATCGCCGCGAAATGACCGAACGAGAGCTAGTCGATGATCTCGATTGCCTGGGTGCTATGCAACGCACCGGCAAACCCCCCGACAAAGATAAGAGATCTCTGGTGTATCAGTACACGTTTGATCCTGACCAGGACACCAAACTCGAGGCTGGGTCCGGATGCTTCTTCGCCCACGACCTGGCAATCAATACCTCGATCGCCTCCATTGACCGCGAGAAGGGTCTTGTGGAGATTAAGCTGGGACCTACGAAGCCCACTCCTTCAGACCGCCTAAGCCTTATCCCGGACGAATATGTTCGCGCCGACACCATAGCCAATAGTGTGTATAAATATGTAGAAGCATGGTCCCAAGGCCAGATAGTTTCTCAGGCAGTAGACGACCTACTTCACCGAAGGCGGCCGCGGGTCAAGGGGCAAACGGGTGGGATACTTATGGACCATGCCTCTGACTCGATTCCCCAAATCATGGACGTGGTGGAACGGCTTGATTCGTCTGTGTTATGCATTCAAGGTCCGCCTGGATGCGGCAAGACGTTTACGTCCGCTGCTGTGATCGCGGCGTTACTAAAGAACGGGAAGCGCATTGGCGTCACCGCTAACGGCCACAAGACCATAATCAACCTTTTGGAGAGCGTAGTCGAGCAGGCAGACTCCATTGGCTTGAAAGACGCCAACATCATCAAGGTGGGAGGGAGTCCAGACGATCCGTTATTGAAGTCTGGAAAGGTCAAGTTCGTCGCAGGGAATGCTGGGGGTTTCCAAGCATCGGGTTCAGGTCCTGCGGTAGTCGGTGGGACCGCCTGGATGTTTTGCAGGGAAGAGTGGGAGGGAAATCTAGACTACCTTTTCGTTGACGAAGCCGGTCAGTTTTCTCTGGCTAATGTAGTGGGGGTGGGGCTTTCTTCCAACAACCTTGTTCTGGTAGGAGACCAGATGCAGCTAGCCCAACCCATCCAAGGCAGCCACCCGGGGGAAAGCGGCAAATCGGCCTTGGAATATTATTTGAACGGTCTGGCCACTATTCCAGACGACTTAGGAGTATTCCTCGATACCACTTGGCGGATGCACCCCGATATCAGTGGGTTTATCTCTGAAGCAATCTACGAAAATCGACTGACGTCGCATCCCAGAATGCTAGAGCAGCGCGTGTTGCCAAGCGATAAGGCAGGATTGATCACACAGGAGACGGGACTGGTCTATATTCCCGTTCCGCACGAAGGCAATACCCAGTGTAGTCCTGAGGAGGTCGACACCATCGATCTGGTCATGAAAGGGTTGCTAGCCTCACAAGTGCAAGACGCCACCGGAATCATCCGACCGCTCACCTTGGAAGACATCTTGGTAGTGGCACCTTACAACATGCAGGTTAGGCGCCTCTCGGAGCGTCTCGGCCAAGGCGCTCAAGTCGGGACCGTGGATAGATTTCAAGGTTTAGAGGCCCACGTCGTCATCGTTTCGATGGCCGCATCCTCGATTGACGAATCACCTCGAGGTGCTGAATTCCTGCTCAGTCCCAATAGGATCAATGTGGCAGTTTCCAGGGCCAAGAGTCTAGCTATCGTGGTGTCTTCGCCTGAATTGCTACGACCCAGGTGCCAGACGATAAAGCAAATGGAACTGGTGAACCTGTTCTGCTGGTTGAAGGCCTATGCGACCAACATACCCGCTGATTAATTCGTGCACTGAGGCTCGTCCGCCCAGCGATGGAGCGGCAATTGCAGTATTGGCGGACGCAACGGCCGTAGTGATGTAATTTCTTGCTAATATGGGTATGGTCCATAAGTTCTCAACCCTAATTCAATTCCGTGAAGTCACGAGCGACAAAAACCCTTCTCCAGGAGGACGTCCATAGCTAGCACTGATTTCCGCCTTGGCCCAACTGTGCGACAAGCGATGGAAGAAACGTACCAAGACATGCTGGTTCAAGGAGAACTGAAATCAATGGCGCAGCTTCAACAATTTTATTCCTTGTTTCAAGGTCGTTTCAGCCCAGAGCGTCTCGAAGAGCTGGACGGTGAAAACCTGCTTCACACAATGCACTCTTTAGAGCCAGATAGCCTTGTGTACTGGTTGGAATTTAAAAACGACGATGAGTTCTCCTCGCCTGACTTTGGCAGTATTTCCGGCGGAAGCGCCCTCAAATATGGGATCTATAAACGCAAGCACAATGGAACATGGATGACAGGAAGCCCGCATAAGCAGACGGAACTTTCTACGGTGCAGGCCATTAATGTGGCCCGAAAGCACCGAGACCAGCTTATCGCAGGAGCCTCGCTGTTGGAGGTGTTACCCGAAGGCAGCTCGGACGCAGAATATCTGAAATTCCAGCAACTTATGGAAGAACAAGCACCAGACTTGGCTGGCTTAGGGCGGTGTCACAAATACTTCTGTTTACTTTACCCCGACAAGTGCACGGGCTGAGATCTCGATCGACCGGCGTACTGAAGCCTACCGATCTGTGTTGACGTTGATTACGATATTGTCACGGTCAATAGGCATGTCTTTTGGTCAACCCCAAGATGGCATCCAATTGCCTGGGTTTCTATTTGATATGAACAGGTTCTTTCAAGCCCTGTTGTCTCGGTTTTTAGGAGAATACCTCGCTGGGTATGAAGTAGAGGATGAATACCGACTGAAGGAAATCTTGGCCTACCACCCTTCCTATAATCCTCTGAAGCGTCGCTCTCCTACTCCACGCCCTGACTTTGTAATAATGCGTAGCAGCCGCGTCGAAGCGGTGTTGGATGCCAAGTACCGAGATCTCTGGGAAAATGAGCTGCCAACAGCTATGCTCTACCAACTGGCGATTTACGCTCTGACACAACCTGAACCAATACGTAAATCCGTAATTCTTTATCCTACTCTGAGTTCCGACGCAGGTGACCAGGTCATCGTGTTAAGAGACACCGGGCATGGCAAAGAAAGAGCACAAGTAGCCTTGCGCCCGGTAAATCTATTGAGATTAGAAGAGTTGTTTAGCGCCCGTCGTCAGCCGCCGGTGCTGAAGAGGCGAGCAAAGATGGCCCGCCAACCTGTCTTTGGAGAATCGGTGTAGTGAAATGCACAATACCAAATCCATCTGGCTACATCGCCTAAACGACTCAAGTGGTGTGGTTGCACTGGGGCGAGTATGGCAGCAAGGTTGATACTACTCCGTTGCGGGATTGCAGGTGGATGGAGCCCCAAACACTATCGGCGAATAATGATGTGGAGTCCTACACCGCACCAAACTGAATCTAACTAGTTAGGGTGCCGTTCCCACTTAATGCCGAGACTGGTCAGCACAGGTTAACTCCCTTAGAATGGTCGAATGGTGCTTGCTCTAATAGGTGTCCTGACCTTTGTGATGGTCGTAAGCGCCTGCTCTGTTTCTCCCAATCCGACCAAAAACATCGATGCTACCGTCCAAGCTCGGGTGTCAGCTACCCTAAAGGCTCACGAAACCCCTACCGATACACCGCCTCCAACGCTCTCCATACCCAGAAAGCCAGACAGTGACCTTCGGGCAGCTACTATTTCAAAGCCGACTCCCCCCGTATCCCCCGAGGAGTCTGAGATGTTCGTCAGCTCTCTGCAATCATATGGTCTACAAGTTATCAACCAGATTCGCTCTCAAAGAGGGTTACCGGCTTTGAGCCTGAGTAGCAACGAGGTAGCTCAGATATATGCCGCGGATTCGCTCAATAGCCTCCGAATTCTGGAAAGGAATGGTCCTCGGACTCACGCCAGCAATGCTGTACAACCAGCTAGGTGGTGGAGGCTACGTACAGTGGACAGCCGGGATTCGTGGCTACCTATCCGAGTCGGAGCTTAATAGTTGCATTTTAGGAACGACAATTTGCGACCAAATCGACGCGAAGCAAGAAATTGCAAGCTACTTCAATCGCCAGCTAGCGTCAAAGGCGTCTAATGATCCACCATTGTTCCTCAAGCCACATTGGGACTCGGTAAGCATCGGTGTCGCCCATCTTGATTATGCCTTCGTGATCTATGTGCTGTTCGAAAGGAAAGGAGTCGAGTTTGTAGACCTTCCTACGGTTGCCGATGGCTACTTGACCATTGAGGCGCGCCTATTGAGCAACGCAAAAGTCTCCCGCCTGGACTTCTATTCTCTCACCTTGCCCTCCCCGGACTCCCAACCTGAGGACCAGGATATCGCCACACAGCAACAGCCGCTGTTCAGTATCTTCAACCTGCCCCCGCCCGGAGTTTGGTTTCAGTTGCCGAACACAGGATCCCGGGTAGCAGATGCTTGGACGTTCAATGGCGATACCCTATCGATCACGGCGAACATCAGCGAATCTATCCAGGAAGAAGGCGTCTACCGGATGGTGGTGTGGGTCGATGGCGATGAAGTCCCTCTGGGTCAATATCATATATTGGTGGATAATCGAGCCGCGTTCACTAGGGGCGAGACATCCCCTCAGTTTTCCAAGGTCGAATCACAGCCAATCGAGGAGCTGCGACGGTTTGCGCTCGAGTTGATCAATGCCGATCGCGAGGACCATGGCGTTCCGGCCGTTCGTCTGGGTTCGAACGAGTCGGCACAAGTGCACGCTGAAGATGCTCTGGAACATGGATACGTAGGGCACTGGACCACAAGTGGCCTCAAGCCGTATATGATATACCAGCTTGAGGATTGGGCCGGCGTTGTCGGTGAAAATGCCGCCGGCACCGTGTCTCCGGAACATCGGTTGCGCTGCCTGGACCCGTTGATATACTGCGCTGCTCCGAATCCCCAAGACGAGATAAGAGACTTCCAATGGTCCATGATGTATGACGATGCCCATGCTGATTGGGGCCATAGGGATACGATCATCGATCCTGACTACGACACAGTCAATATCGGGATAGCCTACGATGAATCTGGGCTCTCTTTCTATCAGCACTTTGAATATACAGAACTGGTGTACCTCGAGAAGCCATCGATCGAGAATGGTAACTTAAGATTCAGAGCCAGAACCGTAAACGACCATCGCATTATTGGCGTCTCGATTTATTACGACCATCCTCTCGAGTCAAAGACGCCTGAAGAGATCGGATCGCTGAAAAGCTACTGCATCGGTGGCGGATTCACGGACCAGTGCGATGAGGTCGAACCAATACTCCGGGTGTTGATGCCCCCCGAGCTCAGGTGGGGTGAAGGCTACAGATATGACTCTCTAACCGAAGAAGATATCATCGCTGATACGTGGGACTCGAACGATGGAGCGCTCCATGTTGAGGCCAACGTGAGGAGAGCAGTCAGTCGACCGGGCGTGTACACGCTGGCGATCTGGTCGGGAGACGATGACCCTAAACTACTTGGGGTCTATTCAATATTCGTGGAAGACTAGCGTTCTCCACGAGTCTCTGGTGGTCATTCAGGGCACGGTGTCAAGACGTAAAGGGACTATGAATGTTGTCGTGTCCCATGCATGGGAGCTACTGGCGATGGCGTCTCCCCCTAAAGCTAAGTCCTGGCAGTAGCTGATTACGGGCACAGAACCACCAGGGAATCTCAATCACCTACGTCTGCATTCTCAATACTCCAGAAGGAGGTTCTGCCGATGCTATCCACGAAAGGTGTATAATTTCTGTAGCCACAAGAACCCGTTTTCCGCGCCGCTCTTCACAGCCCTTCTTTGATGATCAACCAAAGCTAGCAGGACCTAGATCATCGACAAACAGATTTGTGAGTGGTAGTCCGTGATGCGGAATTGGGGCGCAAGGTAAACCACCACTAAAAATCCCAAAGTTGTAAGGCCAGGGAGTCGTTAACTCTTGGCGGGGAGCACTACTAGATATGGACTACGAGACTTCATATGCCAACATTAAATCGGTGGTCGAGAAGTACAGGCAATCGGAATCCGAAGAACTCAACGAAGCTACCACCAGGCTTCGGTTCATAGATCACCTACTCTTTGATTGCCTTGCCTAGGACCGGAGCGACTGCCGAGCAGAGGACCGATTAGAGGGCACGATCATTGACTATGGTCTTTATCATGAAAGCGGTCTGAAATTCATCGTCGAAGCCAAGAAAGAAGGAACGTATTTTGAGGTTCCGGCCGGATTTACTCGGAAGACCTGCCCTATAGAATACTTTAGGGGTGATTATCCCGAGATCTTCTCGGCAATCGAGCAAGCATTGGAGTACTGTCAAAAGCGCGGGGTAGCACTGGGTGCGGTCTGTAATGGTCACCAAATTCTAGCATTCCTAGGAAGTCGTACAGATGGAATCCCACCAAGTCAAGGCCGTGTGGCCGTATTTGAGTCCTTGGAAGTAATGGAAAGAGAGTTCCTTTCCCTTTGGAACTGTTTATCAAAGCAAGGTGCCCTAACACGGCATCTCGCTATGTTGCTGAAGGAAGGCCCTGCCCAACCAATCCCCGACAAGCTTTCTTCTAAGATACCAAACTATCCAGTCTTTCGGGTGCGCAATGAACTTCAAAATTATTTGAAGATCCTAGGCGACCTCGCTATTGAAGATCTGGCACGGCGTCCGGAGAACGAAGAGGAATTCCTCCAAGAGTGCTATTCGGAAAGCGGTGCCTTGTCACAGTATGCTCTTGTGAGCAAGGGCATCATGCAGTCAAGATATTCAGTGCTTTATCAAGAGTCTGTAGGCGAGCCGGTTATGTCACCAGCTACCACTAAAACTGGTGTCGATCCAGAATTGGTTGTGGATAGCATGGCCCGACGGCCCATCCTGCTTGTTGGTGATATTGGGGCCGGCAAAACAACATTCATTCAACACCTGATTAGGGTTTCTGCCAAGGAGATCCTCAGCAATGCAGTCGTACTATATGTTGATTTAGGCGTAAACCCGACGTTTGACACGGAATTGCACACGTTCTTGGCGGGTGAGATCGGCCGACAATTGAGAGACGACTATGGTATCGAAATAGATTCTCGGAATTTTATCCATGGTGTCTACCATGTTGAACTTAACCGATTCGAAACAGGGTTGTACGCAGACCTGAAACTTGAGGACCTTGGCGAATTTCGTCGGCAACAGGTCAGGTTTCTAGAAGACAGGGTCAGCAATGTACCGGAACATTTGCGGCGTTGTTTGGAGCATATTCGCAAAGGGCATCAACGACAGATTGTAATCTTTTTAGACAACCTAGACCAAAGGTCTAAGGAGTTTCAGCAAAAAGCGTTTCTGCTAGGTCAAAGTCTTGCAGAATTATGGCCAGCATTGGTTTATATTTCGCTACGACCCGAGACCTTTGCCCAGTCGAAAAGCAGTGGCGCGATTGGGGCTTACCATATAAGAGCTTTCACCATTTCTCCACCTAGGATAGATCGTGTCGTTGAAAAGCGACTCAGGTATGGCAAACTGCTTCTTGAGCGCCAGGGTTCGGAGCTGTTTACCCCAGGAATCGGGTTCCCAGTCCAAGATCTGATCGATTACCTGGATATATTGATAGATTCATTTAGCCAGTCTGATCAGATTCGAGAGATGATTGAAAACCTATGTGGGGGTAATGTCCGATTGGCCCTCGATTTTATTAGGATATTTATAGGTAGTGGCCACGTGAACACAAAAGAGGTGCTCGACACATACCGCTCAAGCGGTAGCTATTCGATCGCACTGCACCATTTTCTCAACGCAATTATCTATGGTGACTATCAACATTTTGATGCCTCTCTTTCAGAAATCAAAAACGTATTCGACATCTCTGTACCCGACGGTAAGGAACACTTCTTGGTACCCATTTTGTTAGCGCACATAGACAAAAAAGGCCAATCGGACCCTGCATACAGCGAAGGGTACGTAGATGGTATCGGCTTGCTCGACTTTGCCCAAGCCTTTGGCTTTACTACAGACCAAATCGTAAGTGCGCTGGACAAATGCCTGCGTTTTAAGCTCATAGAAAGCCACGATAAACTAGGTGCTACTGGTGAGAATGCGCATGTGAAGAATTTCTATAGAGTAACCACCATCGGGAGCTATTACTATAGACGACTGATTTCAACATTTTCGTATATCGACGCAATGATCGTTGATACTCCTATCGTCGATTCAGGGTACCGCGCGGCGATCGGAACCGCTCAGAGTATCCAAGAGCGGCTTGATCGCGTAGAAAAATTCAGGGCTTATCTCGACGACCAATGGCGTCCACTGCAAGCAGGGGGGATCGAATTCGAATGGCAGGACTCAAGCTCAGAATTACATGCGAATATCACCCGAGTCCGAAGTAGACTGACAAGGAACCACTAGGCGTGGTGGGGGAGGACGACAAACGATATGGCACGAGCTTCTCAATGGGACCGTTTATGATCACTACCAAAATCCATCTGCCTTCTAGTACTCAGTCAACTCGGTTTTGGTAATTGTTTAAGAAAACGTCTAAGGTTGCTACCCTTTTTTAGGAGTGTTGACGTAGGAGGGTGGCAGCCATGGGACGAGAACGGTATGTGGTCCGGTTGGAAAGGGAAGAACGAGACCAGTTGGAACGACTGATTCGCGGGGGAAAGAGCCCAGCGCGAAAGGTTGCCCGGGCCCGTATTCTGCTAAAGGCAGATACGGGCTGGGGGGTGATGCGCATCGTGGAGGCGCTGGACACGTCTGCGGGTACGGTGTGCCGTACCAAGCGGCGGTACCTGGAGGGAGGACTGAAGCGGGCCTTGGAGGAAGATCCTCGGCCAGGACATCCGACCAAACTGGATGAGCGGGGGGAAGCGCACCTGATTGCCCTGGCGTGCAGCGAGGCCCCCCCAGGCCATGACCACTGGACCCTGCGGCTCCTGGCAAACAAGGTGGTGGAGTTGGGGCTGGCGCCCTCCATGTCCCACGAGGGAATTCGCAAGCGGTTGAAAAAAACAGTCTCAAGCCGTGGCAGAAGAAGGAGTGGTGTATTCCCCAGGTGAGCGCCGAGTTTGTGGCGTGTATGGAGGATGTGCTGGACCTTTACGCGGAACCCTATGACCCAGAGCGCCCGGTGGTCTGTTTCGACGAGACCTCCAAGCAGTTGCTGGCGGAAAAGAGGTCTCCGATCCCGCCCAAGCCGGCACGACGGGAGCGATACGATTACGAGTACCAGCGCAATGGCACCCGAAACCTGTTCATGCTGTGCGAGCCCCTGGCGGGCTGGAGGCATGTGGCAGTGACCGAACGTCGTACCATGGTGGACTTCGCTAAGCAGATGCGGTGGCTGGCCGATGAAGCTTACCCAGCGTCCGAGAAGATCCGGGTGGTGCTGGACAACCTCAACACCCACAAACCAGCTTCCCTCTACGAAACCTTCGAGCCCAAGGAGGCTAGGCGAATACGCAAACGCTTGGAGTTTCACTACACTCCCAAGCACGGTAGTTGGCTCAACATGGCAGAGATCGAGTTCAGTGTCTTGGCCAGGCGAGTCCTGCGCCGGCGTATTGCCGATGAAGAGACTTTGAGTGGCGAGATCGCGGCCCTGGAGGCAGAACGAAACCAAGCCGGAGCAACCATTGACTGGAGATTCTCCACTGTGGACGCCCGAGTCAAGCTTCACCATCTCTATCCTGCCAACAATTAGGTTGACTGAGTACTAGCAATACTTTGCGGTGAACTTAGAACGCGGGTCCGACCAGAACAGATAGGGCTCATCTCACATATTAACGCTTATCACTGCCGTCCCTATCAGGTCATAGTGTCCGCCATATTTGCTTGACTTCACTGCTGATCAGAGCGTGTATAGTCATGACTCCATTATACGAAGGAGACAATCATGACTAAACAGACTCTGGTGGTAGGTGGCGACGCTGATCGCTGGCAGCAAGGAATATACGCGTTCCTGGCAGAAAAGGAGCGACGGTCGGGTTCCAAGCGCACTGTGGAGAGCTACTCCCGAATGCTCTACCGCTTCTTCGGTACCCTGGGAAAGTCCCCTGATGGGGTATCAGGCCCGGAGGTGTTTGGCTATGCCCATGGCATCGGGCTGTCAGGGAAAAAGCCCTCTTCCGTCACCAAAGGAGCCCGCATTGCCTGCCTCAGTTCCTTCTACCGATTTCTCATTCGCATGAACCTGATTAGCTCCAACCCATGCGACCAACTGGAGCGGCCCAGGGCCACACCGGCATCACCTAGAGGATTGACTCCCTCAAATATCAAGAAGCTGCTGGAGGTGATTCCCGATACACCCTCTGGGTTGCGGGACCGAGCAATCATCCTTACGCTGATTCTCACAGGTCGGCGGCGCACCGAGATCCTCAACCTCAAGGTCGGTGACCTCAGTCAAGAAGGAGCCACAACCTACTACAGGTACCGAGGGAAGGCAGGGAAGCAGTGTAAGCGTGAACTTCCAAATCCCGCTTCTAAGGCGATACAGCAGGCACTGGCCGCCGTAGGAAAGGAACTGGTTACCATGAAGCCAGAGGAGTCCCTGTCGCCCTCTAGCGCCAACAGCGAGAAGGGAGTTACCACCGGCACCTTCTGCGGCAACTTGCGTAGGTACTTCAAGGCAGCCGGTTTGGCACCCACACGAAACGGCTCCGGTTCTAGGTCACATATGTCAAGCTGGCTAGGGTGACGCCAACCCTACGTCCGATGTAGCGCATCGATGAACGTCACATAGCGTCAATATACCCTAGGCATCCGATAAGCCGTCTTGTGGTCAAGTAGATTGACGGTCAGCACTATAGGGATAGGATAGGGTGTCAGGCAGAGAGTATTCCTTCCCTCAGTACAGAGATGTACTGTCCCTTGGATGGGATGGAGCGGGGTGCCATGCGTATCATACAAAAGAGGTGCATACGCATGGTCAAGAATAACACCAACGGCTAGAAACCCGAGAGTACCAACGGCCATACTCCCGCTTACATCAAGGGCTTGCTGATGCCGTCAAGTGGCAAGGCAACTGTCCGACGGGCATGGTCCATCCCCGTGGAAAACGTCTGGGTGCCGTTCTTCACGGCAACCAACGTGATGGGTGAGACCAATGTCGCCCCTGAGGTGTTGGGAGCACCCCTGCGCCTGTCAAAGACGTCCGACGGTGAGATTCGTTTCACCAAGTCTGGGCGTCCGAGCGTCAAGGTGGAGTCTAATCTCAACGCACAGATAGGCATCGTGCGGGAGAATTTCGTAGCTAGCCTTGAAGCATACGCAGGCACCGTACAGCATGAGCGTGGCGAAGACTACGCCAAGGCCGTCATGGATGCTCAAGCGGCTGCCCTACCCATCGTCGAACAGGAAACCTCCGAGGTCAACGAAGCCTATGAGCTTATGCGTCAGGCTGCCCATACAGAGCCTCAGAAGCCAAAGGCCGAGTCGATGCCCGAGGTCAACTCCGATGGCTCCGAGTCCACTCCACAAGAGCAAGGCAAGGAGCTCGCCACAGTCAGTTAAATTTAGGAGCGCATGGCGCCTCGCTCCATCCCGTTCAAGGAGGTGAAAGCGATGGCGATATTGCCCAACTGGAGCACGCCCCAGCGCAGGGATTACCTTGTGGAGCTGTTCTACCAGAGCAACGGCTTCTGTGTCTACGGTGAGGAGCGCTGTACCGTCGAAGAGCACAACTACGCCGTGTACATCGAAGATATCATAGACACGTGGAAAGCTGAAGACCGAGACCGTGTGGCCTATCTCTGGAGGCTGGAGCGCGAAACCATGCACGATGAGCGTGGTAGGTGGGGCTCACGTTTTGACCCAGTCTCACGGGATGTATTCATGGCCACTAGGCCAGAGTATTACCTTGTGGGGATGGGGCTGAATCCTCTCACGTTCAATAGAGTGGCCATGGTTCGCATACCATCGACCTTCAACGTCCTATTCGTGGACGTGTCGGAGGCCGTCCAAGGGATGAGTAAGAATATACGGCGCAAGGCCAAGCGATATGGGCACGAATTGCCCGAAGAGGCTATGTTGACGGTAGATACGCTTTGCAAGGCTGCCGTTAGGGATTGGTGGCTAGTCAAGCCGTAACTAAGTGCTGGAGATAGGGAATAAAAGAGGCGCAAGGGTTTAATGCCCTTGTGCCTCTTTTATTTGTGCCTATGGTAAAGGTAGAGAGAGTGCACAAGATACTAATCCATATAGGTTGGAGATTCATGCTACGGCTTGAGGCAGCTGGCTTCCTGGTTCTAGTCGGGCAGAGTGGGGTGCGTAGGTAACCGGAGGGACGAAGCATGCCTTGAGCTCAGCCGAAAGGGCGCCAATGGTCCGCCGGTAAAGAGAACGCAGAGTGCTCTATAGAACCATCTCGCAGGTTTCAGGCTTGTCGCAGGAATCCACGTGTTATTGAGAGGATCATTTGCAATACAAATAGCTCTTTGAGGGAGTCGGATAGGGGTGATATATGCGGGAGAAACAACACGAAAATGGCTCAGCTTACATCTGCGAGTTAACGGTCTGAGTCAGATCTCTATGGAAAAAGATGTGCGAGCATGACCGGATAGAGCCTCGGGCTAGCTTCGTCGTCTTCTCGGAAGATAATCCGTATGCTCCCCATTCTACTATGAGGCCGTCAAGGAGCTCCAGCAGCAGGGGGCAAGCTATCAGGCGGACGGCTAACTGAGCCGACCTCATTGTCCAGGATCGCTGAGCCATGATCATCCGGCATCCTGGCTATCAGAGACCGGCATCGCCATCCAGAGTCACTGGGACTAGCCCTGAGGGCAGACCAAGAACTTGCGAACAGACTTTCCGGCCGCACCACAGTCGAGACACCAGGCTCTAACTCCCACACGGCAACCCTGCACCTACTGAAATGTCACGCTGTAGAGGACCTCCTATTTAAACGATGAATCACACACTCGCAAACCATTAATTAACGAGAGGAAGAAGCAAGATGAGGACTACAGTTGAAAGACTCAAGTACCTAACCAGGATTCTCGCTACGGCGATCGGAGGTCGCACCACCAATTTGGAAGCCGCAAAGTCGGTGCTCTTCGACGATGGAGTGGCACACGTAACCAACCTGGAGATAGCCATATCCATCGAGGCGCCGGAGTTCGACGAGATGAGCTTCACGGTCCCGGAAAAGGAGCTGTCGGACCAGCTCACTCAGATGCCCTCTGCCCAGCCCGTGGAGCTGGAGTACTGAGAGAACCGGGTGACCCTTTCCATTAGCAGAGCCCAGACAACAATCTACAGTCAGTCAACAGTGGCAAAGTTCCCGCCTGTGCCTCGTCCCAAGGGCGACAGCAGCATACAGGTGGACGGAGACGAATTGTTGAAAGGGCTCACGGCCATTCTCTTTGCGTGTGCCACTGACGAGAGCAGGCCTGCGCTCACAGCCGTGTGCATAGACCTCGGGGAGAGCCCCATTGTCGTTGCCGCCGATGGGTTCCGCCTGATGTGGGGGCCTCTCAAAGTGTGGCTTCCAGCGATTGCGGAAGATCAAGCCCGGATACTGATACCGAGGGCTACCGTGGGTGCACTGGAGGATGTGTGGAAGAGAACGAAAAAGATGCCTGTGGCCTCCAGCACCAACATCGGAGACCTAGCAAGAAACCCGTTTATCCACGTGGCCAGCCTGGCTGTGGGTAAGCGCATGATGGACTTGCGGTACGGCCACGGACAATTCAGGGCCCGGTTCTCTGGCGTGACCTTCGTATCACAGCTGGTAAATGGTTCCTATCCCAACTATGAGAACCTTATCCCACAGGAATGGACAGGGGCTGTCACGGTAGGTTCGGAGTTGCTGCTTAAGGCGGCGATACGAGTGGGCAAGATGGCAGAGAACGGTATAGTCCGGCTCCGATGGGACGATGGCTATATGAAAGTGTCTGCAGTAGGGGAGGAGGCCGGATTACTGGAGACCGATATCCCCGTCAAGATCGATGAGGAGCATGGTAGGATAGCCATCCACCACAAGTATCTGCAGGACTACCTCAAGCCCCGAGTCGGTCCGGTCACAATGAGGTACATATCACCGGGGTCGTCGTCGGTTTTCGAGGGGACAGACCCGTACCGACTCCTGCAGATGCCCATGTTCGTCAAATGGGGCGACGAGCCACTTGAGGAGCCTTCACAGGAGTCCGAGGAGAGGCATCCGGATGGCGAGCATGACCCCCAGCAGGCCTCGACGGAGGAAGAACCGGATGGAAGGGCCGACTCCCACGAGAACTGCACCGGGCCTCAGGAAGAAAAGGGCAAGCCCAAGCGGCGTCTAAGAAAGCCCCCGATTCCACAGTCCAAAAAAAGGAGATCAGTAGCCAGATGGTTAGAAATAATGCGGCGAAATACTATCGACTGTGAAGTTGCTTATTGAATGGATATGTCATGACTGAGGAAGGCAAATGACAAGGACAGCATGACTTTATGATGTTGAATTTAAGTTCCCGCCGTGTTATACAAGAGGTGCGACAGAGACCCACGGGAGATGTCTCCCGTCCCTTATCGGTGCATGTTGGGTGCTCCTATGCCCCCGAGTGGGCCCGTGAGGGTTATGGGGTCTCTGTCGCAAGAGCATCCTTACCACGAGGGGGCACCTCTTTGAGTTGCAATTTCAACCCCGCGTGGCGAAATAGGGGGTATCATGCGACGGATCGTCCTAGCTGTGTTCGCAGTAGTTATCTTTGTTGGAGGCGGTTTAATAGGGGGATTTCTGACTTACATGACCGATCACCCCGACAGCGTTGCACTTGCCAAGTCGTCACCACTGTCCCATGATGCCTGGCCTACCCTGCCTCAGGAGGCAGAAGATATCATCGCGGAACTCCGTGACACGACGGCAGAGCTAGCGGCTACCCGCACAGCGCTTCAAACTACATTGGCGACTACGCCGAATGAACTACTGGTCGCTGGAAAGCTTGCTGAGACAGCAGCTGAGCTGGCCAACGCTGGCAGCTATAGAGCCGATTCATTCGCTGAAAGGGCCCTCGCTATCGAAGTCGATGTGTTGCTTAAGCATCAACATGCGGCCGAAACAATGGAGTCACACGCAAGGGCAGTAAACTCGTTAGCTGAAGCCATATTGCACGTACGCCATGTGGTCTCTCCCTAGGATTACTTCGTTCGAGAGATTGATCTTTCCATAGCAAGTTGAAGGACAAGACAACCGAAACACGCTGTCGATGGAGAAAACAGGAACCACGGTCGGGCTTCTTAGGTTGAGGCGGAGCACGCCATGGTAATGGCAGGCGGCGCGACTTCCTCGAATTGATGGAAGTCCGTGTCTAAGTTAGTGGCAACAATATGCTACGGGCTGCACCTGGCGTAGCCCCTTTCTATGACTCCACTGCCGCGTAGGTCTCACCTCGAAAATGCCAGTCGGAATCAACCGTGAAGGGATTGCCACATTCATTTGACAAGGCACGGCGATGAAGACTGAGCGCACCCTGAGGGCATGTTTATGGCTTTGAGTCAGCACTGACATTAAAGGCCAGGGCCCGGAGCTACAGGGGGGCTGCCCTTGTGCGAGTCTGTGACCAGCGGGGCTGGGAGATCGTCCGCGTCTACGAGGCAGAGGATTCGACCTTCGGTAACAAAGCCCTTGGGGCAGTTTCAGTCTATGCTGGAGAATGCCAGAAAGGGCAAGTTCAGATCTACTGTTCCCCGGTCCTTGGACCGATTCAGCCGTGAAGGTGAGTGGTCTGTAAGTCGCATTATGGTGGCACTTCAAGCTTGAAATGTTCGATTCTATTCTCACAACGAGCCCTTCTTAGTCACCACTGGACCTTTTGGCGGATTCCTGATCTCCCTCTTTGCTTGGCTTGTTGGCCAGGAGAGCATCCGCAAGGGCAGGGCTGTGCGTCTCGGCATGGAGAAGGCCAGTGCCAAAGGGAAGCATATCGGGAGACCTGTGGTAGTGGATATGGTGGATGCGGATTTGTTGGTGCGGCTTAGGGCCCAAGGTTATAGTTGGCGAGAAGTAACGGAGGCACATCTACGGATCAAATCGGCGAGTGGCCGCCAGGACAAACCAAGCCGAGGGTCGATTCCCAGGACATTCTCGGCGTCACGGCCACCAGATTAATCCCCTATCGTAGGCATCGATTCACGATTATCCACCACTTTCCAAATCTGGCCTTTCGGAAAATTCGAGACTGGACGGCGAGATGGGGGAGGGTTGAAATCTCTCATAAAACCATGGTTTTCATGGCTGAAAATTAGTGGGAAGCAATACCGATGGGAAGTTCGTCATAGGAATTGCCGCACCCACCATAGTGGGCCATGTCGGTGGTACTCAGAAAAAGCGACTTGACCCAGTCGGCGCCGTAGCTATCCGGAGGAAGCTGGCTTCTTCAAGAGCTGGCTGCAAGATTATAACCACTATTTGTACCCATGGGAGGCTCATCGACCTTACGGGCGATTGTTCAGCCGCTGCTGTCCGCCAAGACCCATGTAGGAAAGAGCTTCCAGAAGCTGTTCAACGACGGTACCGAAGCTGTAACGCAGGCCGTGCAGCGGGGCCTCATCAAGGTCTGACCGTCACGAATTTCGAAGGTCATGGCAGGAAACCGTCATCGATGGCCGTCCGGATTATGGCCACGCCCGACCCGTATGCTACGTAGGCCAAATCTCCTTCAACAACGATGCTACCCGGCGTTTCCAGATCGTCCAGGGATCCCACTACCCTTGGAAAAGCCGGTCGGAACTATCGATGACCCGAAGGGCACTCGAATCTCCCAGAAATACATGATCCACTTGAGCCGAGATGCTCCGACGGCCACCGCCGGGCAAAGATAGGAACCACAGAGGCTTCCAGCCCAAGTGATCAGGCGCCGGTTGTGTGGATGGCATCGGAGGCGTCGGACGGAGTGAACAGACGGCGATTTTGCGAGTACCTGTGGGACAAGAGCCCGTCCCTGGAGACGCGCGATTTCGGCTATTCCATCTCGTGCCGGTGCGGTTCATTGTCTTACGGAACCGCTGTGAGCCCCTCCACCCCGTCAAACTCTACCTGCCGTATACCTTGTGAAGCGGTCCCTGGAAATGACGGGAACTTTTTGCAACATGCTTTCGTCTTTATTAGTAGCACAGGTAAAACAACACCAGCAGGAGGGAAAAGGAATGAACATGAAGAAGTGGCTTATTTCAGCGGTTATCCTGACCTTCGCACTGGGAACGATCGGAGCTGTTACAGCCTTCGCGATGACCAGCGACGGTGGCACCGACAACCCCGAGGTCCCCAATGGTGGAGATACACCCGGAGAGGCCTTGCATGGTGACCCCACCTACGAACAGTGGCTATCCGACCACGGAGATGGAAAGGTCGTCACCAGCATCGACGACATCGACTCCAATGTGTGCGACTATATCCACAATATCAACGCCTGCAGCGCCGAGGAGCTAGGAGTCTGAGCAATTAGTGATGCCGGTCATGGGAGCCTCGAGCAGCGTGGGGCAATAGGGAGACCGCGCGGATGGCCGTGGACGGATTGATCGGATGAATCGCGCCACGGGACCGCTGAAGAAGAGGAAGATGAGCGGTCGCAGCTTCGAAATGGACCGGTTCGCGCCCTCGTCGCCAGCGGCCTGCTCCGGGTTGACCGGGTGACGCTGGATGGGCAGCAAGGCCGCGATCTTCTTAACATTGAACGCGGCGCACACCAGGTTCCATTCGCTGCCCACGTTCTGCCTACCCCGATACCAGAACCGCCGGAATCCCATGCCGACCTTGATCTGCCCGAACACCGGTTCTACCGTACATTTGCGCCGACGATAGAGCTCTCGATGGCCCGTCCCGTCCATAATCCGCTTGAGTTCGCGTTTGGCCAGGTGACCCTGGCCCACGCTGATCACTTCACGACCATCAGCGGCTTCGTACTGGCCACACGTGCAGGCCACGGGCTCCATCGTCTTGTATGTTCTCGCCCCGTTGGTGGGATGCTCATGAGCAAAGGCGAAGGTGTGACCGCGGGGGCAAACAAACCTGTCCTGATCCCGGTCGTAGCTGAGGCGGTCCAGTTTGCCTACCTCCTGACCTTCTTTTCCCTCTCGGGTCGTGGCACACACCGGCGTCACGCCCCGCTTCCGGCAACTGTCCAGCGTGTTCTGGTTCCCGTAGCCCGCGTCAGTCACCAACGCCCGGGGCACCTGGTCCAGCTCCTGCTCCATGTGCGCCAGGATCGGTTCGGCTGCGTGTGCGTCACTGACCGAGTCCTCGATATGGTTCGACACGATGATCTGGTTGTCCATGTCCACTGCGGCCTGGGCATTATAGACGTATCGAGTCCCGTCCCCCGGCTTGCTAAAGCACCGTGCATCATGGTCCGCAAAGGAGACCTGCTTCTTCGGGTCGATCGGCTCGTCGGGGTGTTCCCTCTTCTCCCGCTCCTCCAAGGCGGCCTTGGCCTCTTCGATCTTCTCCAGCCGCTGTTCCCGCCGCGCCAGTTCGTCCGACACCCGGTAGCCATCCGAATCGGGGCTGCATTCCTGGTCCTCCTGCTCGTCGGTGGCCTGCGCCGCCTCGAGCAACTGCTCAATTTCCACCCTCAGCTTCGATTCCTCCTCCAGCATGCGGCCGTAGCTCATGGCCTTATGCTTGGAAGTGTCGGCCTCTACCTTGGAACCATCCAGTGCCACCGCACCGAGCCGCGCCAGCCCTAAGGCGCGGGCCAGCTTCACCGTCTGTACGAAGACCTCTTTCATATCGTCCCGGTGCCGCTGCCGGAACTCGATGAAGGTCCTGAACACCGGGGTCTCCATGCCCGCCAGGTACTTGAAGGCCAGGTTCTCCTGGCAGGCCCGCTGGAGTTTGCGAGAGCTGAATATCCCAACGGTGAAACCGTACAGGATGACCTTCAGCATCAGGCGCGGATGGTAGGCGGGCTGGCCGAGGTTTCCGTAGCGCGCTTCCAGGGCACTCAGATCCACTTGGTCCACCAAGTCATTGATCAGGTGAGCAGGGTGATTCTCATCTACGAAGTCCTGCAAACTCGGGGGCAGTAGGAATGGTTGGCTTTGATCGTACGATCGAAACATTGGCGCCTCCGTAGCGTGGACCTCCAGTCTACAAGAACTCCCTGTCCCCACCCAAGCGTCGCTCCTTGCGGAAATCGCGCGAGTACAGCAGTGCCCCGGCACCACACGACTAATTGCTCAGACTCCTAGAGATACGGAGGAGAGTCGGTTATCTGGCACAGGATCCGCGCTATTACAACCACATGACTGCTCGAGCAAGCTGATGGAACAAAACAAGGCTCGGCTCCCTCTATATATAGAGCAATGATACAAGGTCCAAGCAATCGTCGGGAATGCGAAGAACGGCGAGAAAGGAGTTAGCAATGGCAATCGGAATGAGAGGATTCGCGGCAATCATTGCAGTGGCAGCGTTGATGGTGATCGGCGTAGCGTGTGGAAACGGAGCTGAACCGACTTCCCTCAGCGATGAGGTGCCGACCCCGGCCCCGCCCACAGTAGGCGGGACAAGCCCAACTACGCCCATCGTTTCCCACGATGGACCGGTCAAGGACTATGTAAGTCTGGTGGACAATCTGAGAGCGGCGGGAGCGACTGTTGATCCGGCAGGCATATATTCTGCGGACTACTTCGCACTGCCCAGGCAGTTGTTGACAGTGAACGGCGAACGTGTTGAGACATCCGAATTTGGCAGTGCGGAAGAAGCCAGAACTGTGGCCGAAACCATTTCAGCAGACGGCAGTTCGATTGGCACGAGCAATTACCGATGGGTCGCACTGCCGCATTTCTACAAGGCCGGCAGAATGATCGTCCTATACGTCGGGTGCGACAGTGATGTTATCAACGTACTCCAGGAGACTATAGGACCCCAATTCGCAGGGGACGCGGATCTGTCGCAGTGCCCCGAGCGGGTTCCGCCGCCTACTGTGGATATCCGCCAGGCCCTGGAGGCGGCCGACGGATCGGAAGTCACGGTTAGCGGATTCTTAGTTGCTGACAGGGACGGAGTTGCTCAACTGTGCAGCGGACTGCTCGAGTCCTTCCCGCCCCAGTGTGGAGAGGACCGAATCGATCTCCTGGGCTTCGATGCGAGTTCCGTGCCGAATTCTGAAACGCCCCAGAGGCCGAGCGAGATAGGGACCTCCAGATGGACCAACAGCCAAATCATCGTCACTGGAATCAAGGGGATTGGTGGGCTTCATCCCTCCCTCGTCTCCCCGTCCGGTCTCGAATTTTCCGAAAGGCTAGAAGTAGCAAGTTGACTATGTAATGTCACAAAACAGCTGGTTTGTGACATCCACAGAGAACCCTTGGTCCCTCTTCGACACCCCATTGTGCCGAGTCGAATTCTAACAAACAAAACCACTTCGAGATCACCTCCCACGCTACTACGACTTCCCGCCGGGTAAACGCAGACTCAGTGCGCTTTGCAAATTGCGATATACGGACACGCTCTCGTTTCCACCAGAAACACGGATTAGTGGCCTCCGGACTTTCATCTGTATCCGAGGCGGCTCTTTTCCATGGATGGGGACCACCCCGCTACCATCTCTCGTTGTGCGTACTCGCTGACGCTGTTTGAAACGCCGTCACAGTAGCCACACGCTGTGAAGTGGGGTTAATTAATATGGAACGGATGTGAAGCAGCAGGAACAGCTTGTTTAAAGGCGCTGAAAAAAGTTCGTGGGCAATGCGTGGACAACAACGAGGGACATTACATAACTAGGGGCCGTTTTGGCTATAGAAATGGAGCCGGCGACAGGATTCGAACCCGTGACCTGCGGTTTACAAATTGTCGGCGGGTCATCTATTTACGTCATTTCGTATCTGGCGTTGTCATCTCCCGTTGGTAGCGTATCGGACAGTTTACGCCTAATGTACCGTTTCGTCCATTGTTGTCATTTTAAGGATGTCGGCAAATTCGTCGGCAATTTAGACTAGCGAGTCCTACGGTTTGGGAGACCGCAGGACTTCCTCGAACTGCATTGCTGCCTCTTCTTGTAAACCTGGCAGAACATGGCTATAGGTATCGAGCGTGATCGTGATGCTCGCGTGGCCTAAGCGTTCGCTTACGACTTTCGGGTGGACCCCCTGCTTTAGCATTAAGGTGGCATGCGTGTGCCTCAAATCGTGGAACCGCATATGGGGTAGGCCGGCTCTCTTGATGATGTCAGAGAACGAATGGGATATGGTGTCGGGATCTATCCAGCTACCATCTGCGTTGGAGAAAACATAGTCTGACTCGCTCCAGTCCAGACCAACAGCCTGGCGTTGCTCCCTCTGCTTAACCTTGAGGCCCGACAGCAGGGCTACCGCAGTCGGAGGGAGGGACACGGCACGTCTGGACCGCGAGGTCTTGGGCTGCATTATCTTGAGCCCTTCACCGGTTATGCGTACAAGTGTTTCAGTAACCGACAGGGACTTGCTCTCTAAGTCTATCGCACGCCACCTTAAACCCATGAGTTCCGATCGGCGGAGGCCTGTATAAAGCGCCAGGAAGATCACAGGGCCGTATGGCGAGCTCCTGGCCTCTTCCAAGAGCGTCTGGACGCCCGAGGCATCTACTGCCGTCATTTCCTTCCGCTTTGGAGATGGGGGATGCACTGCGTCACAGACATTTCGTATTATCAGGCCCCATGCGATGGCGTGGGATAGGCTCTGTTTCAGTATCCGGTGCGTATGAAGGATGGTCTGGGGCGATAGCGGGCGGTCCAGCATCTCGGAGTAGAGCGCCTGCACATGGACAGGTGTCAGCTTGATCAGGGGTATGTGTCCTAGCGAAGGCACCAGATATCGCCGAATTGCTCCTTCATAGCCCTGTACGGTGCGTGGAGAGGTATTCGTTCTAGCGTAATCGCTCAGCCATCTTACCAGGTGCTCCCCGAGCGTTACCTTGGAATTCTGTGCAGGCACGCCCTTATCCAAGTCCGATAGTAACTCCCGGAGTCTCCTTTGAGCCTGGGCCTTAGTATCCTGCACACTGGTGAACTTGCGCCGGCGCCGGCCCTTCTCATCCCGGCCCAAATCTAAGCTTAGTTCCCAAGACTTTTTTCCTCTTCTTCGCATGCTGCCTTCCATAAAGCGGCCTCCTGTCCATCTTTCTTATCCCTCAATTTTCTCATCCGATGACGCGCTGCACACAAGCTTGCACTGCTGGAAGCCCCTTTCGGCGGTGGACAGTAGATTTGATTGGCACGGGTAGCAGGAAATAGACTATTGCACTCAGGGCAGACCTTTATGATCGATTCGCTTGCAAGTTGAAAGGTATGCCACCAGATGACCTCGATAAGCGCCGTGAATCCCATTGTAGACGTAACCTTCCCAGATTTGGGATCGGCCATTGGCGTAATATGAATCCCATCCAGATTAACTCTAAGGATCGTTGTGGCAAGGGACAAGATTATGTGGTAAATCGGGTCGTTCCTTGATGGATTCATGTGGCGGGATAATTTCGTGTCGAGGTGGGTGTTATTGATCATAACTAGGTTTTCACTAGGGTCAAACGACGGTCGTCCCATCTCGTACTCATTTCCCCTGCCCGCAAGTCTTAGCAGGTCAGGCAATGAGTAATATAGACGCTTCGCGTCTTCTTCGGAGCGGTTGCGCACCACTTTCAAGATCGACAACACTAAAGCCACGGTTTCTATGTGTAATTTGATCCAGGATAAGGGCGCTACTGTTACAGCATCTTGTGTAGGTAAGGCGGCGAGCTGAAATTTTGATCCGAAGTATTCTGACCCCAAATTTCCCCAACTCTTCACGAACCGCGTAATTGCACCGATCTGAGCCTCATCGCTTATGAAGTTGGCCCTCCCCAACCTTTGGAACTCCTGTGCAATTTCGGGAGTTCTCATGGGAAAATAGACTTTGTGAAGCTCATCATAGCCCACTATCAAGTCGTCACACACGGTGTAATGCTTGTGCACAGGCCACTGATTGGTGGGCACCAAAAAACGTCCGCCAATATGGTCGAGATTGATCGGCTCGGCAGGGTATGTGCCCCGGCCTTGCACCGAATTGCTTAAGTCCTCAGTCATAGCCATCCCCAGGGAAACATAACATTGCGTAAATTTACGTCTAATACAGAAATTTATGGTTTCGAGTATTGTATTCCGTAACCATATAGGAATACACTATAGATGTCAAGACTTAGTTAGAGAGGGGCCAACCATGACAAACGCAGAGGAACCGACCGTATTAACCCCCAATGAGGTAGCCCAGATACTAAGAATCAACAAGAATTTAGTCTACGAGCTATTACGTTCGAAACAGATTCCGTCGATCAAATTAGGCAATCGAAAGATCGTGATCCCCAGGAAGGCCCTCGACAAATTGTTGGAGGAGGCCGGATCAGCCTGGGTATCCGGAAGTTAGAAGGCCACCAGCGATGGCGGTCAATGCAGCTCAGCGCTCTAGTCAACAACGTCCCTGCCCCATCTGTCGTGGCCATCCCGGCCTACCCCAAGGGAAGGGTACCCGTTGTTATGGCTTCGTTTCCGACGAGGGTGAATGGGCCCATTGTACTAGAGAAGAATACGCGAACGGACTAGCCGCGAACTCCGGCTCTGGGGCTTATCCCCACAAGCTCAGGGGCAGTTGTGGGTGTGGAGCCCGGCACGGCCCTGACAGCGGTCCACAGGTTCACGACGAAAAGATCTGGGAAATCAGGGATCCTAGCAGTGGAGCCGTTGTTGCCTTTCACCATAGGCGAAACCTACACAATGGGAAAAAGAAGCTATGGTGGTCCCGCCCGAACCATCCCGATGGCCTGGGTGGTTTGAAGTCGGTCGATTTGCCCCTGTACAGGGCCCATTTACTGTACTCTAGACCTGGGGGTTCGGTGATAGTGACGGAGGGTGAATCGGCCTGCGATGCCTTAGATAAGATAGGTGTGCAGGCCGTCGGGACTGTAACCGGGGCAAAGGCGACTCCTAGGAAGCGGACGCTGGATGTCCTTAGAGGGTGGGAGGTCTACCTTTGGCCAGACAATGACCCCGATGGTGCTGGCCACATGGACAGGATATCCAGGGAGCTGAGTGCCTGTGGAGTCCCGGTGAGGATCATAAACTGGACCGGAGCTCCGCCCAAGGGCGATGCGGCCGATTTTTTAGCCTTAGGCGGCACGCGCCAGGACCTGGAGGGTCTCTTGGGCCAGGCAATTCCCTGGCACCGGCCATCGACAAACGGCGGCCAGCCCGAGGGAATCGGACGGAGCGTCCAAGGGTCGTTCGGTGATGAAAGGGGCGTTCATCACACCGACGTTGGAAACGCTAAGAGGTTGGTGCACCGCCACGGACAGGACCTACGTTATTGTTGGCCTTTCAAGCAGTGGCTCGTATGGGACGGCATCCGTTGGAAGCCTGATGCCTCGGGCAGGCTGACGGCTCTCGCCAAGTCGGTTGTGTTGGAACTGTACACGGAAGCGAGAGACCTTTTCAACGAGGCCACCGACGCAGAGAAACAGAACGAAAAAGAAAGGGCAGATCGACTGAAGGCCAATGCAGATTCCCTTGGGAAGCACGCCAGATTATCGGAGGCGGCACCAAGGATCGCTGCTACGATAGATTTGGCCCGGTCAGAAGACGGCATTCCAGTGTGGCCCGATCAATTGGATGTAGACCCTATGGTGCTGAATGTTAAGAATGGCACCATCGATCTCATAACTGGGGAGCTCCGACAACACCGTCGAGAAGATTTGCTCACCAAGTTGGCACCTGTGAATTACGACAGAGGAGCCAGCCTTGACCTTTGGACACGGTTTCTTGAAGAGGTTTTGCCCGACGCTGATACCCGCAAATATGTGCAGCGAGCAGCCGGCAATACCATCTTGGGCCGCGCCGATGATGATCTGCTAATGGTCTGCCATGGACTGGGGGGTACTGGTAAAGGAACCTTCCTCGGTGCAATCCAAGCTGTCATGGGAGACTACGCCGCCGCTGCCGAGTTGGAGACCTTCACTACGAAGCGCGACGCCCATGGACCCCAGCCCGACATGGCTCGGCTACGAGGCCGTCGGATGGTGGCAATTTCCGAGGTGGACACGGGCGGCACGCTCGCCTTGCTAAAGAGGGCGACGGGAGGTGATCTTATTGTGACCCGAAGTCACAATCAAGAGAGCTTCGAGTTCTCGCCCCAGTTCACTATCTGGATTATCTGCAATGATCGACCCCATATACCTGATACCGACTCAGGTATGCGGCGACGCGTCCGAGAGATACCATTCACCACCAAATTTGATAAACCTGACCCCACTATCAGGAGTAAACTGCGAGATCTGCAGGTGGCCGGGCCGGTTGTGTTAGCCTGGCTCGTCCAAGGCCGGCTCGACTGTCAAAAGGAAGGACTCGGAAATCTCCCAAAAGCGGTTGAGGCCGCCACCGCCGACTACAAACTGGAGATGAATCCCCTTACCGACTTTCTGGAGGACTGCTGCGTTGCGCACGCTGATATTTGGGGTGCTGGACCTAAACTCTTTAAAGCCTATCATGATTGGGCAAAGGAAAATGGCCTCCGACACCCAGTCGGGAAAAAAGGGTTCGGCCAGCGCATGGGGGATATTTTCAAGGAGAAGCGCCGAATATTTGCAGGGAAGACCACGAGGGGATTTGAAGGCGTCGGACTAGCTTGCGACCACCCTGAGATAGCCTCTGAGGACTCCAAGAACTCACCGGGAGAAGGGCCATCTAGTCAGGAAGATGACACTTCGTAAATGTCACTCATGCCTGAGGTTCCAGTTGATTCCTATAGTAGACCTCTCGCATGGGGATTACCTAGAAACCAAGTGTCACCAAGTGTCACGCCAGATACAAATCATGACTGTGGTCAAATGTCATGTCTGTGCTTAGAAGAATGTGACACGTGGGTCGAGCAAGCCTCACATGAAGTGTCACCCCCAGCTAATGATCAGCTCCTCCATGTCCTGGAGGTGGACTGATGGTATCGGGAATCCCGGACCGTCTCTCATACCTTGGCGTCAATATCGAGGTAGACGCACCAAGCTTCGGTTTAGACTGGGCTCATTGGTGCCTCCGACTTTGGCGTCCGATATCCGTACCCATAGATTGTGCATGGGCTGCTGCATGGAGTGAAACAACCCCCTTGCACCGGCATACGTTAATAAAATTCCATGGACTGCCCAAGGGGCAAACAACCCCCTAGTAACCATATGGTATGAGCTGCCCCTGCGTTCCACGGTCAAGCGAGCTGTTGTTCCCATGTCCATGAGTAGTCCTTGATTTTGCTAGGTGCCTTTCGGCTGTCTACGCTCTTATTTATTGGCGCAGATTGATTCTTTGTCGGCGACATTGACCTTAGGTGTCGATCTCTCCGCTTCCTTTATCCCAAATACGTCTCGATTTATTCTGATGGCAATGGCCGCGCTAGTCCCGGCTTTCATGGTAAAGGCCTTCACCCAGATTGCCGGCCAAGCCTCAGACCCAGCTGCCCTTGCGGAAAGGGTCGCCAATTTATGACGCCTAGTAGACCGAGAGATAACGGGCTGCGAAAAGGGGTCCATTTTAGCTAACCCTTTTGGCCATCGACACTCCCCCATCATGGGTAAGGACTCGGCAATGGGGCGTTGCCGCTGTGAACATGTTGAACGCTGGGATTAGGCTGAGGAATGCCTCTATTGCCTAGCTAAACTCTTTCAGCCAATTCCGAGACAACCTGGTCGCTGTTGAGGACAGAGGATATACGAGTCGTTCTTGCGGCGATACTCAGCGTTCCAGGATCTGATGCCAATGAATTGGAGTTAATTGAAGCCTTTCCCCATGTGGGCTTACATTACCAGCGTGCCGGAGCCGTGACGAAAATGGCCCGCTACCTCCGCGAACATCATTCTGGCACACCTCCAAACTCGTTAGAGGCTCTTCTGCAGATACCGGGCCTCGGCGACTACAGTGCAAGGGCCATTCTCTCTTTCGGCTATGGTGTTCCTGCAGCTATAGTCTACGGCAACGTCGCAAGGGTCTTGGGCCGGGTCTTCAGGGCAGTAATCCAAGAGCGAAACAGCAAGCCGGGGTGTGACTAAATGCAGAAGTGGGCGCATCAGTCCTCGGGGTCGTCATCCCGGGTTACGCTCCTAGGAATATTGGGGCCCGACTCGCCGCGGGTACCCAGCCCCCCTCCGGCCCAGGAGGGGAGTAGCCGCTCTCTCACAAGAGGCACTAAGCCAAAGAGGGTTAGCTGCCTCCCTAGTGGAATCCTGGTGATGACACCCTGGGGCCGCAGGACGATGATGGCCGTCAGAATAAGTCCGTACATGATATACCGCTCGTAAATGGAGAAACGCAGCAACTCAGGGACGATAGTTAGGAACATAGCGCCGAACAAGGGTCCCCACACCACGTAGGAGCCGCCGAACACCCAGAAGATGAGGAAGGTCAAGGCGAAGAAAAAGGTCATATCGTCCGGGTTCTGCACCAGGATATAATGGGCACGGAAACCTCCACCTATCCCGGCTATGGCACCCCCCAGCGCGAACGCCATCGTCTTGACCCAGGTGACGTTGATCCCCATGGCAGCCGCGGTCACAGGATTGTCCCGGACTGCCCTGGCGGCATAGCCCAAGCGAGAGCGGTCATAGCGCCAGCCTGCGAAGACCACTATCGCCAGCACCAGGTACACCACTCCGAAGGTCGTGTGCAGGGGTATGCCGATGAAGCTGTTGGCGCCCCCAATGTAGTCGATGTTGAAGGCGATGACTGCGATGGTCTCCCCGAAAGCCAGTGTGGTGAGGCCGGCCACCAGCTCGTTCATACGCACGGTGACGAGGGCTAAAAACACGCCCGAGGCGAATCCCACGCCGGCACCAAACAGAAGGGCAAGTGGGAAGGGCCAACCAAAGTTGGTGGTAAGAACGGCGGCCATGTAGGCGCCCATCCCAGCGATGGCCGCATGGGCCACCGAGAGGGCGCCGGCGGAATTGCTGAAGTAGAGGCCCATGGCGATGATACTATTCATGCCAGCCGTGATAAGGGTGACTTCCCAAAAGCCCGACAGCCTGTCAAGTAGGAAATCTAACACGCTTTGCCTCCCTACACTTCGTAGGAGCCAAAAAGCCCTTTGGGCCGGAAGGCCAGAACTGCCAACAGCATACTGAAAGCCACAGCATCACGAAGGGTAGATGTAATATAACCGGTCACCATCGCCTCAATGACTCCCAGGATCAGCCCTACGGCCATAACGGCTTCGATGTTCCGGTTCCCCGCGACCAGCATGCAAACGAAGGACTTTAAGCCAAAGGTGAATCCCATTAAGGGTGCAGCGCTGGTGTAGAGGAGCCCGATAGTTACTCCGGCTACACCAGCTATCATGGAGGAGATTCCGACAGTGAGCTGTGAGACCAGGTTGACGTTGACACCGCACGCAGCAGCCACGTCTGCTCTCTCGGCGACCGCACGGGTGGCCCGCCCCCATTTTGTACCTCTGACATAATAACTTAGAGCGACCATGATGACCACCCCAGCAAGGAAGGTGGTGAGCTGCATGCTTGTAATGCTGACCCCCGCTAGGTCGAAGGCACGAAAGGGAACGACACTGGGAATAAACACCGGATCGGCACCCCACAGACGCTGGGACCCGTTCTGCAAGAAGATGGCTATTCCGCCGGTGGCGATGAAGGGGATGAGGATGTATTTACCCCTGGTGGGCCGTATTACCATCCGTTCCAGGATCAGTCCCGCCACGCCCGTGCCACCCATGACCATCAGGAATACCAGCAATAGGAGACCCACGGTGGCGATCAATGGCGCCGTTTGGGCATTTAGGCCGAACGCTGGGACGATGAGATAGGTAAGGTAGGCGCCCATCGTGAAGAGCTCTGGGTGGGCCAGGTTGATTACACGCATCACACTGAAGGTCAGGGCAAACCCCAGAGCGACTACTGCATAGGTGCTGCCGACGCTTAGCCCGTTGGCGACCTGCTGAAAGAAAATCTCCACAGCCTCCCCTTGATTACGCGGCCTCCCTGCCAAGGTAAACGCGCTGCACCTCTTCGCTGGCCTCGATCTCTTGAGCAGTGCCCCTAGCCCGTATCTCCCCCACCTCCAGAAGGTAAGCGTAGTCGGCTATCTTCAGAGCCTCGCGGGCGTTCTGCTCGGTCATAAGGATGCTGATTCCCTCGTCCCGTAGCTCCTGTACCAAACCAAAGGTCTGCTGGACGATCTTCGGTGCCAGGCCGAGGGAGGGTTCGTCCAGAATCAACAGCTTGGGATCGGACATCAGAGCGCGGCCAAAGGAGAGCATCTGCTGCTCGCCCCCGCTCATGGATCCGCCCAGCTGGTTCCGCCGCTCTTTCAGGATGGGGAACCGGTCCATGATCTGCTGCAACCGGTCTCGGGCCGCCTGAGTCTTCTCTTTACCGAAGGCGCCCATAAGCAGGTTTTCATTTACCGTGAGGGTAGAGAAAATTTGGCCGCCCTGGGGCAGCCATGCGATGCCGGCCTGATTCACCTTATGGGGGGGCAGCCTCTGGATCTCGTTTCCCTCGGGAAACTCTATGGTTCCTCGGCGGGCCCTCACCAATCCAAGAATGGACTTGATAATGCTGGACTTCCCAGCTCCGTTGATCCCCAAAACGGTACAGATCTCTCCTTCTCTGACCTCAAAGTCCACTCCCCTTACTGCCGACACGCGTCCGTATGCGACCTCCAGTCCTCTAACCTTCAGGAAAGTGCTCACACTCTCACCCCCAGATAGGCGTCAATGACTTCGGGATCAGACTGGACCTCGGCGGGGGTACCCTCGGCGATCTTCTGTCCGAAGTTCATGACCACCACTTTGTCAGAGATGGACATCACCACGTTCATGTTATGCTCTACTAGGAAGATGGTCTTGCCCGTCTCTTTCAGCTTGAATATGAGGTCCATTATCTCTTCAACTATGCTCTGGGTTAGCCCGGCGGTAGGCTCGTCCATCATGAGCATGTCGGGCTCGGTGGCTAGTGCACGAGCGATCTCCAGGCGCCTTTGCATCCCGTAGGACAGCTCGTTGGGCATAAAGTACTGGCGATCTTGGAGACCTACCCACTCCAGCAACTCTTCAGCCATCTCCCGATTCCGATTCCGCTCCTTCCTGTCTCTCGGCAGAAAAAGCAACGACTCTAGGAAAGTGGACCGAGTGCGAGGGAAACGGGCGGCCATCACATTTTCCAAGGTGTTGAGGTTATGGAAATTCTGGATGCTCTGGAAAGTGCGACCCATCCCTGCGCTGGCGATCCGGTGGGCAGGCCACCTGGTGATATCCGCGCCCTTGAAGCTGATCCGCCCTTCCGTAAGCGGCAGGATACCCGAGATGACGTTGAATAAAGTAGTTTTCCCCGCCCCATTGGGCCCTATCATGGAGGTGATAAGGCCCTCAGGCACCTCAAAGCTGGCCCTCTCCACCGCGTGCAAGCCGCCAAAATATTTGCTTACATTCTGAACAGTCAACATTCTTTATCAACGCCTCGTCTAAATCAGCCAGCATATACCATCCATCACGAGGGTAACTTTGTCAACCCCATGCGTGACGTTCCAGGGCCGACTCTACGGGAAGTAAGGAGTCATTCCTAAGGCCAGCCGATACTTCACCAGCTCCCAGCTTGACGGTATTGGGCCGACGAGTAACAGTCCTTTGTCGGCATAGCACACCGTAAATGAAATTCCTCTGGTCGGACGGTTCAATCAGTTGACAGCGGTGTCGAGCTACGAGTACTATATCCCTCGTATTCCGATTTAAGAGTTCCCGAGTCGAAAATGGGTAATTGGGTTTAGAAGGAGAAATTAATGGGTAAACTCATGGTGTTGCTAGGGCTCAGCCTCGTAATGGTGTTTCTGGTAGCCTGCGGTGGGGACGATACGGCTACGCCCACTACTGCACCAGTTTCCCAAACGGCCACGACTGCCGCTCCGCTGGAGGAATCCACTACTGTGGCGGGCGAGAATCGTGAGGTCCACTTCTTCCAGGTGAACGCCCTCACCGGACAGTCCGCCTCACCCGGCACCCACGCCGTTCACGGCATCGAGCTGGCCGCCAAGCACGTCAACGACGAGGGCGGCTTCAAGGACAGCTGCGGCAACAACTACACAGTGAAGCTCACCGTTCACGACATGGCCAACGCCCGGGAGCAAGCCATCGCTGGCCTTCGTAGGGCCGCCGATGACCCCAGCGTGCTGGTGTCCCTGGGGTCCACCCCTTCGACAGGGTTCGTGCCCATGGTGCCCGTGTCCGGACAGGTAAAGCTGGCCATCATGGGCACAGGCACCGCGGCACCCATCTCCGAGTGGAACCCCTACGCCTTCCGCGTCACCGTCACCACCAAGGCCGCGGTGCCCCAGTTCATGGCGACCATGGTAGAGCGGTTCGACAGCTTCAAGAAGGTGGCCCTCATCTACGACATCACCCAGGACGCCAATAGGGCCGAGGCGGAGCTGATCCGGGACCTGGCTGAGGAGATTGGGTACGAGATCGTGGCATTCGAGGCCTTCCGAGGCGGAGACAAGGACTTCCGCGCCCAGCTAACCGCCATCCGCGGCACCGACCCCGGGTGGGTGGGCATCTACGGGGCCGCTCCAGAGGGCACCGCCATCATCAACCAGATGTCCGAGATGGGTTTTCTGGAGGAGGTGGAGTTCTTCACCGGCTTCGGCAGCTTTAATGGCGCCAACTGGTGGGACCTGACCGATGGGAAGGTCAAGGGGGGTGTGAACTGGGCCGTCGGCTTCGACCTTGGGAGTGAAGACACTCTGATGAAGCAGGTGGTGGCGGACTACGGAACGAACTTCGAGGAAGATATTGACATCTACTCCGTCTACGGCTACCAGGCCTTCCAGGCGGCAGTGGACGCGGTAAAGAGGTCATGCACCGCCACCGACCGGGAGGCGTTCCGGGATGCGCTGGCCACCACCAACATCCAGGCCCTTGGCGGCAACGTGATCCTCGACAGCCCAAGGGACAACCCCCTGGGAGAGAACCGCAGCGGCGCCATCATCGTAAACCGCACCACCGGCAGAGAGGCAACCGAGTTCGAGGTGATACCACTGGCAAAGTAGGTCTCTGAAAAAATATACTACGCGACTAGCCCTAGACCTCCTTAATGGAAGGTCTAGGGCTTAGTTATTCTGCGCTGGCGTAGGGGCCCGACCCTGATGTAGGTATCCTTCCTATGATTCCTGTGGCGGGCCAGCTCAAGATGCTTATGGTCAGCCCATCGTCCGGGTCAACCATCAAGGACTGGAATCCCTACGTGTTCCCCATCCACGCCGACTCCCTGACGGTAATCCCCGTCTACTTGGCGGTACTCCAAGAGAAGATGGGGATGAAGAAGATGGCTATTCTCTACGACATCCGCCAGGACACCCAGCGGTTTGAGGCCGAGACGATACGTGATGCGGCCGATGATGTGGGGTTTGAGATGGTGGCCTTTGAGGCCTACCCGGTAGGGGATCTGGACTTTCGCTCCCAGCTAACCAAGATCAAGGCCGCCAAGCCGGACTTTATCCACATTGATGTGGAGCTGGCGGAGATGCACCTGGTCGTGAACCAGCTACATGAGCTGGGCATAGAGGCCAACGTCGCCATCAGCTTTGGTAGCCAGCTCGACCCCTCGGCCTGGGACCTGACCGATGGGAAGGTTAAGGGCACATTTTTCTGGGCGCCTGCGCTGCCCACCGAAGCCGTGAATGAGTCGAACATTCCAGAGTCTCTGACTCTGTACAAGGAAGAGTACGGCGAAATACCGACCATCTGGGGCATATTCGGCTGGGATGTGCTTAATGTCTCCCTTGACGCCGTGAGGCGCACCTGCTCCAACACCGACAAAGAGGCATTCCGGGACGCCTTGGCCGACACCAAGGACTTCCCCCTGACGACCAGCGGCGTCGTCACCTGGAATAGCCCCCGTAGTGCCTCCTTCGGAGACAACCTGACCCCTAACGTTGACGTGGGGGTGCTCACGAGCCTCTTGATTTACTCGATGCCCTCCATGGCTCTGAGCCTTTTCTCCATGGCTTCCAAGCTCATCGGTCACTCCCTTCACAAAAGGTCCACGATAAGCTAAGTTCAGTAATGCCCCTACACCATACCCCAATCCCAGGTGCCTTGACAAAGGTGTTGAGCAGCATAGAATATGGGCACCAGGTCAACGGCAGATTCGGACTGCGCATCCCAGACCTGACATGGTAGAGAGGAGAGACACGATGACCAAGCTTGAGGAATATGCCAACAAGTACGAGAACATCCGCATGGAGCGTCGCGACGGCATACTCCAGGTTACCTTGCACACCAATGGCGGCACCCTGAAATGGGGGATCGAGCCTCACAGAGACCTGGGTCACGCGTTCGAGGACATAGGGGGCGATCCCGAGAACAGGATAATAATCCTGACCGGCACAGGGGATGACTACTGCGCCGAGTATCCACCCGGACCAAAACGCTTCAAAGGGAATCGCGGCACCCCAATGGACTGGGACACCATCTACTGGGAGGGAAAGCGCCTGCTGTTCAACCTGCTGGATATAGAGGTGCCCATGATAGCCGCTGTGAATGGTCCGGCACTGATCCACGCCGAAGTCCCCTTGCTCTGCGACATAGTGCTGGCCTCGGAGAATGCGGCCTTCCAGGACGCGCCCCATTTCCCTAACGGTTTGGTCCCCGGTGACGGCGTGCACGTGGTGTTTCCGGCATTGCTGGGCCCCAACAGGGGCAGATACTTCCTGCTAACCGGCCAAACGCTGTCGGCCAGGGAAGCCCTCGACCTGGGCTTGGTAGGCGAGGTCCTGCCCAAGGAACGACTCTTGCCACGGGCCTGGGAGCTGGCCGAGGACATGAGCAAAAGGGGCACTCTCACCCTCCGCTACACCCGCACCGTCATGACCATGGAGTTGAAGCGCCTCATGCACAACATGCTTGGCTATGGGCTTCAAGTGGAGGGTCTGGCGGCTCTGAACGACTTCCCGGCATAGCAGGGACATCTCATAGGCCAAATGGGTCTACCGAGAGTGCGAAATGGATGTACGTGACCTAAACGCTGAAGGAGTAGCTATTCCAAGCTAACCTTAAAAGGAGGTCGTCACGGTTGAGCTCCTGAAGTAAATTGAGACTCATAACGAAGTAGTAAGGCGGGAGGGCAAGACTTAAATCTCTTGCCCTCCCACTTTTCTGTGAGTTAGACGTTTTTTGTGGATCGATTAATCTGTCGTTACCGCAATCGGCGTCGGTGTCGGCATAAATCGAAGCCCAATTCATCAGGCAAGCGTATCTTCAGGATGATCAGGTGGGGATTGTGTTCACAGGCATGTGTGGTCCCTTCGGAGCCTCTGGTAGAGGTTCGCGACCGCTTCCCGGGTTTAATAGTCCTCAATAAACCTCTTTGAGCAGTCCGGGCAGATCCCATGCGTCACCCCGTTTAAGCCTCCGCCGGGCTTTAACTCCATGTATTTGTCACACCAAACGCAGATTCTAATCAATTTCGATCCCCTATTCTGACCCACTTCTCGTGGTGTGTTAGCGTTAAGGAGTACTCTGAAGAATTCCTCTGCCATCTTACTCATAGTGTAGCTTGATCCGCAGCAAGCGGTCAGTGCGACGTGGCACACCTGCGGCGTGGAGTTCGTCACATTCATTCCAAACGTTCCTCAATCACCTTCGAGGATTGTAGACAATTACCTTACAGGCCCCCTTCTGGCTTGACCGGATGGACGAACACTATGAGTGGCGCCATCCCTATGGTGAGATGCTGCATCTCAAAATGAAACCTTCGGAGTATTTCAGGCGCCAGGGCTTCGTGGCGGTGGAATTCGACGAGGAGTTCGTCTCCCATGTGGTGGATGCCGTCGGAGATGAATGCCTGGTAACCACCAGTGACTACCCTCATTAGGACGCCAAATACCCCAACGCGATGGACCGGTTCCTAAGTCTGCCCTTTCCGATTCCAGTAAGAAAAAGATTCTTTGGGACAACCCTGCTAGGCTATATGGACTGGAGTCCTGATCGACTGGCCTATAGAAGAGGTGTCGTTTAGCCCGTATCCGCCACTTACAAGTCCTTTGCGGGACGTGAGGCTCAGGGGTTTTCAGTTTGAGCAGGCCCAACTGATCAATGAGTCCGGTTAGATCGCTAGACCAACAAATCTGGTCCGGAGATGGAACATGAAGGTCGGGTTTATCGGCACGGGCAACATCGGTACACCCATGGCATCGAATATACTGAAGGCAGGGTTCAGCCTGGTGGTCCACGACGTCGTGAAGAGTAAGGCCATCCCTTTGCTGCAGCATGGAGCCGAGTGGGCTGACTCGCCGAAGGAAGTGGCTGACTGCTGCGATATTATCTGCACCTGCCTCCCGGGCCCGGCTCAGATGGAAGAGGTAACCCTGGGCCCCGGCGGCATAGTGGAGGGGATGCGCCAGGATGCGGTGTACATCGACCACACCACCAACTTGCCCCTCATGGTGCGCAAAGTCCACGACATATTTAGGGAGCGTGGAGTAGACATGTTGGACGCCCCTGTCAGCGGTAGGGCCGAAGGAGCCGCGACTCGAGACCTTTTCGTTATGGTTGGGGGAGACCGAGCTACCGTTGGTAGGTGTATGCCAATCCTGGATGCGGTGGGGAAGCAAGTGTACCACACCGGAGAAATTGGAGCTGGCTCTACCTGTAAGATCATGCACAACGCCGCGGCCTTTTACGCAGACATAGCTATGGCGGAGTGTTGGTCTTTGGCGGTAAAGGCTGGAGTTGAGCCCGAGGTGATCTTGGACGTATTCCGCCGAGCAGCCCTGGGGAGGATGACCAACCTGCACGTGCGGCTGCCAGATACCTACTTCCTGGACAACTTTGATGCCAGGTTCGCCTTGAACATTGCTCACAAAGATCTTGGACTGGCCATGGAGTTGGGGAGGGCCTACGAAGTTCTGACATGAATGGTCGACATCTGTGAGCAGGAGTATGCAGAGGCTATCAGCCGGGGTTGGAGTGATCGGGACAGCTCCATTGTCCTCACCCTTCAGGAGGAACGGGCGGGGGTTCAGGTGCGTTTGCCCGAATCAGGGCATGGTAGATCCGATCGAACTGACTGACTTATTCCCGCCAACAAGCACTGTCGCCCAGGTGACCTTGTACCGCAATGCAGGGAAATCGTGGTATTGAGGACGCCCTCTAACTATACATCAAACGGTTCGTCCCACTAGGGCAACTTTCTCAGGCCCAGGCCCACCATCATCTTGGCCAGGCGGAAAGCGGGGGACATCGGCTCTATAATGGGTACCTCTCCGTGCCCTCGCTCGGCCAAGCGGCGCTTGGCTTCCGACGCCAGCTGAGGCATCAGGTAGCCAACCGGCGAGCCGCCCAGGAGCACCGCCTGGGCGGCGTTAACGGTCGTTCAGCGAGGGCCGGATCGCGATGCATCCACGAGCTCTCGCCATCCAGATCGAATGTCACCATGACTGCACAGCGTGCTCCCTTCTCCCAGGAGATCGACCGGCTCATCCCATTTCCTAAAGTATTCCCCATCCCATCTGGGAGATTCTCAAGGTAAATGTCACCTCGAGTTCCTGCGCATGTTATTGCATGACTACTCTGTTGTATCATCGTATCTAGACTCCTCTTGTGAGCCAATCCGAAGCCGGCCTTCAGGGAGCTCGCCAGACCTCCATCCAACATCTTATCTCTCGGCCTCCCCAGGGTTCCTCTTTCGCTGGTTGCTAACACTTTCCTACCTGCCAACAGTGCGAGGGATTGAACGTAGGTGGTGTGGTTTCGTTGGCGGTGGGGATCCGGCTTTCATCGACGTTCCAAACCGATTGCAATAGGGCCTCTGAGTCACCGGTTAGAACGGCCAGCAACGCCCCAGTTTTGGCGTCCAGTAACCGCAGGTTAGGTAAATCGAATTTCGAAAAGCAAGGTGACAGCCCGTCTGGTGCAAAAGAAGTTGGCAAGGGAGCCGTATTCATTTTGCTCACTTTTTGCTCACGCACTGCGCAGTATCCAACAACACTGCCGGGGGATTCAGGCACACTATGCGGCGATATAATCAGAACGACAATCATAATTTGGTATCTAACGTAACAGAACAACTCGTTTGGCTAGTGATTCGTAAACCGCAGGTCAAGGGGGTTCGCATCCCCTCGCCGCATCCAATGTTTAGGTGCTCTCAGATACGCACAAAATACCCTATTTTGTTACCAGTTCGGTGAATGGACCCGCAAAGACTGGGGAACGCCGCGGAGAAGATCAGATTAATAGCCTAAGTCCGGCTCTTGGATCTGCCCCACGATCAGAGGACCGAAGGAACCCAGGGGCGCATACGAACGTGGTACCGTGCCCCGTCTCTCCATCTCTTCATGGTAGGCTCCAGCACGTGTTCCTTGGTGTCAGCCTCTACGCTGAATCCCTCTCCCCATGCTACCCACCGGTTCTGAGGTTGATGGTATTTGACCGCTATCGGTGTACAGCTCATCACTTCCCCTCCTGTATATCCAGATATGAACAATTGTTCCACTGATAGGGCATATGTTCTAGAGTATAGGGTCATGGCGGGGCCACGGGCAGCGATGTGGATAGCAAATACTCAGATGGATACGTTAAAGCGGCTCTCCGGCAATCCTCGTGCGAGTCAGATGAAAAGAAAAGGGCCCGTGTTTTAGACAGCCAACTACCAAAGGGCAAATCCTACCTCTCGCAGACCTTCTAGAACGGATGCAAACGTCTCAGAGAACCGTCCTATTGGAAACAGAATATACTCGATGTCGCCAAGAATACCTGGCTTGAACGCGACATCTTCTTGAACTAGAAGAAAGATAGGTTTGCCAGAGACATCGGCAGCCGTCATTTCTTGCGTAAGCCAGGTCAGGTCCTCGTTACGAGAGCTCTCGAAGGCCAGGTTCTCCTGGCAGGCCCGCTGGAGTTTGCGAGAGCTGAATATCCCAACGGTGAAACCGTACAGGATGACCTTCAGCATCAGGCGCGGATGGTAGGCGGGCTGGCCGAGGTTTCCGTAGCGCGCTTCCAGGGCACTCAGATCCACTTGGTCCACCAAGTCATTGATCAGGTGAGCAGGGTGATTCTCATCCACGAAGTCCTGCAAACTCGGGGGCAGTAGGAATGGTTGGCTTTGATCGTACGATCGAAACATTGGCGCCTCCGTAGCGTGGACCTCCAGTCTACAAGAACTCCCTGTCCCCACCCAAGCGTCGCTCCTTGCGGAAATCGCGCGAGTACAGCAGTGCCCCGGCACCACACGACTAATTGCTCAGGCTCCTAGAAGAAAGATAGGTTTGCCAGAGACATCGGCAGCCGTCATTTCTTGCGTAAGCCAGGTCAGGTCCTCGTTACGAGAAAGAATAGCGACGACGAACTCTTGCGCAGTGAGTCTACGCTTCACCTTCGCTGAGACACTCTGTGGGGAGAAGCCTTCACCGGTAACAACCTGGAACCCCAACAGATTCAAGAATTTCGTTAACTGAAACGCATAGCTGCGGCCACCTTCATCGAAGGCGTGAGCCACGAATACGGTTCTGGGAAGGTGACGCTCCTCCTCTGCTTCCTTTCCCTGTGATTCCTGCGGCGGTTTAGCGGGCTCGAGCTGGAGTTTACCCTCAATCTCCTCGAGAGTTGACATAGCGGAATTTGTTGTAGTCCGGGCCACTTCAACCTCAATCCGAAGAGCCTTCGACGAGAATCGAAAGTATGGAGGGGGGAGATCATACGGTCTTAATGTTCCGGGTTTTCGAAAGCACTCAAGCAGAACTTCTGTGGCCTCCAACGGCTCTGGCGTGCTCTTGACGAAATCCACGAAGTCCTCAGGCGAATCCAATACGATGCGTTGGGAGAAGGTTGAGATGCGGAATCCAGGGACGACATATAGGATATCGCACTTCTCGCCTTCTCTCTTCTCGCTATCGGGAATCTCAGCTGAAATCTTCGCTAGGAGATCTGGGAGAAGGAGCCAGTTCACTTCCTTCGGCTGATAGTGCCGTACGACTCTCATGACTGACGCTCCGAGCCTGACTAGTTGGTCGGCAAAATGTCGGCAATTCTGAAAGAGGAAGGCCCCTGATAGCGCTCAGGGGCCTCATATATGCCTAAAAGATGGAGCCGGCGACAGGATTCGAACCCGTGACCTGCGGTTTACAAAACCGCTGCTCTACCACTGAGCTACGCCGGCCCATCATTTCATTATAGAAGTGTGTGGACTATCAAGGAAGCCCCTTCTGCTAGGACTTCTTCACGAGCTTCTGGACAGTCTGGTAGGTCGTGTCCACTCCGTATATGTTTCCCCTGGAATCCGTGAACACGTTGTGCATGAACTCGAATGTGCGTCCACGCGCCAAGAGGTTCCCATCCAAGTCCAGGATGCTTATACGGGGGACCTGATCGGTTACGTATACATTCTGATCGGCGTCAATGTGCACACCCATGGGCGATTTGAAGTCGGTCCACTCGGCGATGAACTTACCTTCCGCCGTGAACACCTGCACGCGGTTGTTTTCCCGGTCGCACACGTAAACACGGCCATCGTTGGATACGCGGATACTATGAGGTACGTTGAATTGGCCGGGACCACGCCCCGGGCTGCCGAAGGATGAAATAAATCTGCCGCTCGATGAGAACCTATGGACACTTGAGTTGGCATATCCATCGGAGATGTATATATCGCCATTAGGGGCAACGGCGGCATCTGAGGGGTGGTTGAAGGGTGCTTGTAGGGAGGCCCTATAGCGGGTGCCCAAGGCCTGGAGTAGCTCACCGTCGGTGTTATAAATCAGCATCTGCTGGGCGTCCCTGTCGGCCAGAAACACTCTGTCGTTGGGGCTGATGTAGATATGGTGGGCATCCTCTAAGATACCCTTCTTTCGAGGCCACGCATCCACCAGGGTCCCCTTACTGTCGAAGACCAGGACCGGCGGGCCGCCTCGCTGAAATACGTAGACCCTGTCCTGAGAGTCCACCGCACATGCGCTGGGCCACTCGAACCGGACGCCCGACCGAGTGGTATGGCCCATCATGAGATTGGCCCAGGTGCGGTCCACCTCATATACGAATTTCCCCATACCTATGGTTATGGCCATGTCGTACCTCCTCGAAAGTTAATGATAACTGGTACTCCAGCTAGTCCACTTTGGGATTCGTACAGACAGCGCCGTAGCTGTTGTACAGGGCAAAATCGAGCATCCGCAGCATACCCTCCGTGGTGTCATGTGTCAAGCTGCGGCAAGCGTCTGACAAACGACGATAGAACTTACTTGGTCGGTTGTATTAGGCTGCTTCACTTGCCATAAAAGCGCCGGTTGCATAAGATGAATCACATCGATATAGACTGTCTCTCTACCAGGGGTAGCAGGATATAATAGACCACACCGGAGTGTGTTGGAGTAGATTTTGAACTTGCCTTTAAGCGGCATTCGCATCCTGGACCTGTCCCAGGCCCTGGCAGGCCCTATGTCCACCAGAATGCTAGGTGATCTGGGAGCAGAGATCATCAAGATAGAAATTCCTCGAGTAGGTGAGGCATCCCGCCGCATGGGCACTTCCTTCATCAACGGCGAGAGCGTTTATTACATGATCTTCAACAGGAACAAGAAGGGTATAACCCTGAATCTTCAGGCAGAGGAGGGCAGGCAAATCTTTTACCGTCTCGCCAAAGTGTCCGATGTGGTGCTGGACAACTTCCGTCCAGGTGTGACTGCTCGCCTGGAAGTGGACTACGAGACCTTGAAAAAGGTCAACCCGTCTATAATCTGCTGCTCTGTGTCGGGATTCGGCCAGGATGGCCCGTACAAGGAACGCCCGGTCTTCGACTCAGTGATCCAGGCACTGTCGGGGACCATGAGTGTCACTGGAGAGCCCGGATCGTCGCCGGCAGTCATGGGCTTTGCAGTCACCGACATCGGCGGTGGATATGGTGCTACCGTTGGAGTCCTAGCGGCTCTATTGGCCAGGGAGCGAACTGGGGAAGGGTGCGAGGTGGACCTGAGCCTGCTGGATGTACAGCTGACTTTTCAGGGACACCTCTCAGAAGCATACTTGGGAGGCGGAAGAGTGCCGGGCCCCGGCGGCTCTGTCCAGTCCGCGAACCTACCCAACGGCGCATTCAAGACCAAGGATGGAAAGTATCTACAGATTCACTGCGCCACGCAGAAGTTCTATGAAGCCCTGGTCGGTGCGCTGGCCGCCAACGTGAGAGGGTGCGAGGGACTGCCCTATGATCAGCGCTTCATTGCCATGGAAGGTCGCCGGCAGAACTGGGAAGAGCTGAGAGGTGTACTCTCCGACGCCTTCGCCACCAAGACCGCCGACCGGTGGATGGAGCTCCTGGGAGACGTGGTGCCCATTGCTCCCGTGAACACAATTGCCGAGGCTTTTGACGATCCCCAGGTGCTGCACCGGAACATGTTGGTGGAAGCCGATCACCCACTGGCTGGCAGATACAAGATGCCCGGCAACCCCATCAAGATGGGCCAGGAGGAGGCTTTCAGTCCGGCGCCAACCTTGGGCCAGCATAATCGGGAAGTTCTGACCGAGCTTCTGGGATACTCGCAAGACGATCTGGTCGTTCTAAGTGAGAAGGGTATTATATAATGATAATATGAATAGGCTAGGAGCTGACTGTCCTTGTGTCACCTTGGGGAGGTATTGATGCCCACCTACGAATATCATTGCGAAAAGTGCCAGCATACATATGATTCTTTCAGGTCCATGTCCAAACGAGACGATCCGGCGCCCTGTCCCAAATGCGGTCAGCCGGGGGAGCGACAAATCACGACTTTCGGGTTCAAATACGAGGGCCACTACTACATGGGCCACCCATTAGAGCGAAGACGGACTGACCCCCACGATTAAGAGCCTATTCGACATCTGCCCCACCCTGAAGGGCACAGTAAAGAGGTCATCGGATAGGTTCTAGGTTTCGGGACAAGGCTACTACTTCCCTATCCCTTGACGGCTAAGCACTCCATGCAAGTGCATAGGTCCCTGAGGACTTCATAGGTGTAGATGCCCGTGTAGTGGGCATCGCTCCAAAGGAATTCAACAGCGTAGTTGCCTATCATCATGTAGTCTGCGGCGTACAGGTCCTGGCGCACTGTGTCCGGGTCCAGGCGGGGCGCCTGAGTCCACTCATCGATACACTGGGCACAGGGGCAGCGCAAACGGAGAAATCTGGGCGAATAAAGGCTGCGGTGGCCATCCTTCCACAGAATCCGTATTCCCTGCTCCTCGATCTCGATCTTCTCGGGCGCTAAGTCGGTGCTCACTGAGACTTCCTCCCGCGGTTCGCGCTTCTTCAATGGTTAATGGGATTACTCTCATTATAACCTAAATTAGCACGGCTCTATCAGGTTCAGTCGGATGGACGAAGCATCTGGCGGTAAGTGGTCTCCACCCCCATATACACTTTGCTGAAATAAGCATCCGTCCCCACTTCAGATCCTTCGCGGAGTTTACCCTGAAGAACGAAGGGGCTCAGGATGATAAGGAAAATACCCTAGCGAATTTGGTAGGGTCTTTTAGTTCTCCCCACTGTCATTCCTACGAAAGTGTCTTTGCGAGCGAAGCGAAGCAATCCAAAGGTGGGAGATTGCTTCAGGGCTTTGCCCTTCGCGACGACAATTAAAAGACCCTAGCGAATTTGGCCGAAGGCATTGACAACTCGATTTTGGGTTGTACAATAGACACATCGAAATTGGTCTGACCAGCCGACCACGAGCCTATAATGGAAGATTTTAAAGTTATAAAGCGTAGAAGGCTATACCAGGATATCGTGGGTCAGATTCAGGAGTTTATCCGAGAGGGTATCCTGAAGCCCGGCGATAGGCTGCCTTCCGAGCGGGAGTTGGCCGAGCGCCTTCAAGTGAGCCGCAGCTCCCTCCGCGAAGCGATTCGAGCCCTGGAGCTAAAGGGGCTGGTGGTGAGCCGTCCAGGAGCCGGGACCTTCGTCAGTACCGAGAGCCTGGATACGCTTATATCCATCATTGCGTCCTCTTTGACTGACGAAAGAGACACTCTCAACGATGTCTTTGAAGTTCGCCACTTGTTGGAGCCTCAGATAGCGGCGCTGGCGGCAGAGCGGGCGGACGAAATGGACATCGAAAAAATGGAGGAGGCTCTACTCCAACAGGAACGACAGGTAGCCAGAGGTGAGACAGGCGTTGAGGGTGATACCGCCTTCCATTTCGCGTTGGCCCAGGCGACACAGAATGGAGCGCTGGTAAAAGTGATCTCGACCATAGCTGATGTGCTCACGCAGTCCCGGGACCAGTCTCTCCAGTCCCCAGGCCGGCCCCAGCGGTCCCTCGCCTCCCATAGGCACATCCTAGAGATGGTCCGCCGCCGAGACGCCGATGAAGCCACTTCGGCCATGGAATACCACATCTCGGAGGTTGAACCGGCCCATTATCTTGACGACGAGTGGTCGGAGACAGCTACGCCCGTAGCCACTGGGCTGGACGGGTGATACGGCTCTTATAGCTAGCGTAGATCAAGGGATTCTGGAGCTTAATTTAGGAGGAGTCTTATGGGCAAAGTAGGCGTGGAGGTAGTGTACCGAGGTATATTCCAAAAGAGCCTTGCCAGGAATATTTGCCGCGGTATCGTTCTGGCAGCCAGCAAAGAAGGCAAGGTCGGCACGTCCTTTGGACGCTATGGCGACTCGCCGGAGCGGAACGGAATCCCGGCCAAGCAGTTCGCCGTGATTGCCGATACCGCAGAGGAACTGGAAGAGAACCTGACTATGTACGAGGCCGATAACGTGGACGTTACCATTGCCGTTGATGATACCTTGTGCAAAGGCGTCGAGTCCTGGGGCTGGTATGGACTTCAGCCCATCAACCAGCGCACCAAGGAGAATGGCACCCTACTGGTCACCTCCATGCAGGGCAGGAGCGACCTGGTTCAAGATTCGCACCAGAAAGACGTCCCCTATAACATTGGCGTGGTAAAGGGGACAGTGAGCTTTTCCGGCCTCTGGGTCTACAAGGATGACCATACTGATGTGCGAATATTAGGGGCTCTGTGCAAGGTGTGCCCAGAGCTGGTGAGCATCGAGACTATGGAGGAGGCCATTCGCGAGCAGTGGAATAGCGACGTCAAGGTAGACTCCGCACGAAAGTCCTATGAGCGAATGGAGACCAAGGTGGTGGAGCCCGGAGAGGGCAACACGGAGGTCCCGTTCAGCTTTGACCTGCCCGGATGGACCCAGATGGAAGAGGCTCTGGTGGTAAGAGCCATACCCCAAGGTGGAGGCTTCCGGGATGGTGACGCAGGCTACGAGCCCAAGAGGAACCCCTATTTCAAGAAGTTCAGCACCAGGTCCATGCGGCCCGTGATAGATTTCGAGACGTGCATCAAATGCACCCTCTGCTGGCTCCAGTGCCCGGACACATGCTTCGATGTGACCCCAGATGGGCTCTACGATGCCAACATGGAGTCCTGCTGCGGCTGCGGGGTGTGCGAGGCGGTCTGCCCCGTTCCCGACTGCGTCACCATGGTAAACGAAGCCGAGTTCAACGATAACGACAGCCAGTGGGAGATGTGGGAAAAGGACAACGACAGCTACAAAAAGTGGATGACCGGGCTAATCGAGAAACAGAAGGTCGAGAGCAGGTCTCACGGCTTCCATCATGTGGGCCAGTACAAAGAAGAAATAGCCCAGATGCAGGATTAGCTTCCACATCCCAACAGGGCAGGCTCTGCCCTTGGCCGGTCAACACGAAAGGAGCAAAGGAGGATTAATGGTTACAGTCGAGCGAATAGAGCGAGAAGAGCTCATCAGCGGCAGTGAAGCCGTCGCGATAGCATGCGGTTTGGCGGATGTGGACGTAATCACGGCCTATCCGATCCGCCCTTACGATACGGTCATGCAGTACGTATCCAAGCTAGTAGCCGACGGAGATCTGGACTGTGAGTTCATCGTTGCCGAGAGTGAACACTCCCAGTTCGAGATAGTGAAGCATGCCAGCGCAGTTGGAGCCCGAACCTTTTGTGGGTCGAGCGGTGTGGGCTGGTTCTACGCCTTCGAGGCCATCACTGTTACGGCAGGCCTGAGGCTTCCGGTGGTGGCCATGGTGGGTAACAGAGCTCTGGATGACCCAGGTGCCTTCGGCGTAGAGCATAACGATGCTCTGGCGGTGCGGGACTTGGGCTGGATGCTCAACTGGGTATCCACTGCACAGGAGGCCCTGGATACTGCGCTCATGGCATGGAGGATAGCCGAAGACCCAAGGGTATATCTCCCCTGTGCCATCAGCACCGATGGCTCTTTCCTTACCCACTCTCAGGTGCTCACAAAGGTGCCTGACAAGAGTCTGGTGGAGAAGTTCCTGCCAGCCTATGACCGGGGCAAGCTGCTCCTACATCCCGATAACCCTATCACCATCGCCCCTCAAGTCAATGAGGACTGGCTGATGGAGATTCGCAAGCAGACCGACGAGGCCATGCGCCGGGCCAAAGGGGTCATCGAAGAGGTCTACGAGGAGTTCAGAGGTATCTTCGGACGAGGGACCCCCAGCCCCTTCTTCGAAGAGTACATGACCGAGGATGCGGAGATCGTCTTCGTAGGTATGGGCACATTGGCGATGCCGGTTAGGGTGGCCGTCCGGAAGCTGCGAGAGCAGGGTGTCAAGGTGGGATTCGTGCGTATCAAGTGGTTCCGTCCCTTCGCCACTCAAGAAATAAGAGAGCTGCTGTCCCGCTTCAAGGCCATAGGGGTTATTGACAGGGACTACTCTTATGGTGCACCATCTTATGGAGGAATCCTGTTCCAAGAGATCAGGTCTGCCTTGTATCCCCTGGAGAAAAGGCCGACAGTGATTAGCTTCATAGCCGGACTAGGTGGCCGTGAAGTTCGAGGACAAAACGTCATAGAGATGACGGATATTCTGCGCCAAGCTCTGAGCACAGGTAAAGTAGAGCAGGAAAATTACTGGATTGGAGTGAGGGAGTAAGATATGGCTACTGTAATAGATCTACCAGACGTAAAGGGAGTCAAAAACATACCCCTCGAGGAGATGTTCACCTCCGGGCACAGGACCTGCCAGGGCTGCGAGTCTGCCTTGGTGATGCGCCTTATGGTGAAGGCAGCCGGAGACAGATCAATCGTAGTGGGAAGCACGGGTTGTATGTATGTAGCCAACACCACCTACTACACGACTCCGTGGGTCGTGCCCTGGATGCACACACAGCTAGGCTCGTCGGGCTCGGCGGCTACAGGGACCGCCGCCGGCTTGAAGGTGCTCATGCGCAAGGGCAAGATGAAGGAGGAGCCGATCAACGTTATCGCCTTCTGTGGCGATGGTGGCGGCGCAGACATGGGTCTCTCGGCCATTTCCGCTTCTCTCACACATCCCGAGTACAATCACCTGGTTCTGCTGTACGACAATGAGTCATACGCCAACACAGATATTCAGGTGTCGGGTATGTCCCCCTGGGGCGCCAACTCTACGTTCAGCCCTCCGGGCAAGGTACACCGTATCATGAACACCCGCTGGAAGAAGAACATGGTGGGGATGCTGGCCGCCGGCCATCCCGAGTGCCGCTACCTGGCCACCGCCTGCGCCTCTTATGGGTTGGACATGACCAACAAGGTGCGGCGGGCCTTGACCATCGGCGGGCCTACGTTTATCCACAGCATCGACCCATGCCCCAAAGGCTGGGACTATGACCCCAAGTTCTCCCACGAGCTGGGGATGCTGTCCATAGAGACTGGGTTGTGGGTGCTCTATGAGATCATAGACGGGGAGCTGATCCTCAACGGACCCTCCAAGATCATGGCCAAGGGGGGCAGGAAACGCAAGCCGGTCTCCGAGTACCTTTCGCGCCAGGGTCGCTTCGCCCACTTCACCGAGGAAGACACCAAGTACGTCCAGGACAAGGTGGACGAGATGTGGGAGCGTTGGTGGGGCCCCGGTGTCATACCGGTGAATATGAAGGCCGAGTAAGCGGCTACTCAAAACTGAGGAATTGAGGAGGGCTCCAATCTAAGGAGTCCTCCTTTGTTTCTGTGAGGGCTGACAACGCTAACCCTTAGAGGAGGACATATGGAAGACGTTCAGGCGGAGTTGCAGCGGTTCAAAAAAGACACCGCACACTACCAGGCCCATTACGAGGAGTTGTTTGAGCAGTACCCAGAGCAGTGGGTAGCCATCTACGATGAACAGGTTGTGGGTGCCTCACCGGATTTTGACCAGCTGCTTGACGACCTTAACACCAAAGGTGTTCCACCGGGAAGAGGTCTAATTGAACACCTGACCAGCAAAGAAGAGATCTGGATCCTCTACTTATGATAAGAGGCTACTTTTCCACCATGGGAGGTGGACGACGTCCTTTCCTCAGTGCAGTAATCCAATTCCCCACATTAAACCAACGCCTAGAGATTCCGCTCCTTGTGGACACAGGCGCCGATAGAACAATCCTCTCTCCTCGAGATGCCAGACAGATGTCCAGAAGACTAGGTTTTGATCTTACATCACTTCCTAGAGGTGCCCCCGGTGCCGGTGTCGGTGGGCAAACAAATACTCGTATCATAGATGCCATATTAGTCCTCGATAACTTCTCGGTCCCCTTGACCCTCTCCATTCTGGAGCCACCACCGGGCCCTCCTTCCCCTATCCCTTCACTCCTGGGCAGGGACGTCCTCTCTCAATTCGCCCTCTTTATGGAGGAACACACAGGCCGGCTGCTGTTGCTTGACCCCCAAGAGGCCAGTTCCCTCAACCTACCTTCCTAGGGTTGACCAGATGGTATCACTGACCTAAGCTACTGCTAGACCTGTAGGCCATGGCTTATCTAGGAGGCGATGAAGGAGAACAACATGACCCCACCCACTCTCCGCGACGTGCTGGAGGCACGGAAGACCATCGCGTCCTACGTCCCTCGTACTCCCCTCCATTACTACGCTGCCTTAAGCCGATTTCTTGATGCGGAGGTGCGTCTCAAGCACGAGAACCACCATGCCCTGGGTGCTTTCAAAGTGCGCGGCGGGATAAATCTGCTGGCCCATATGAGCCAAGAAGAGCGCGACCGCGGAGTAATCACCGCTTCGTCGGGCAACCATGGCCAGTCCATCGCCTACGCCTGCCAGGTCTTCGGAGCCAAGGCTATAATTGGCCTACCCGAGAACGCCAACCCTCTCAAAGCTCAGTCCATGAGAAGCCTGGGTGCAGAGTTGGTCTTTCACGGCAGGCACTTCGATGAAGCCAGGGAACACTGCGAGATGCTAGCTCGCGAGGAAGGTTATCGCTATGTTCACGCCGTAAACGAGCCCCTTCTGGTGGCCGGTGTGGCTACGGAGACCCTGGAGATAATCGAGGATTTCCCCGACGTAGAGTATATTTTCGCTCCCCTGGGGGGTGGCAGCGGGGCCGCCGGAGCATGTATAGTGGCCAAGGCCATCAATCCCGGGGTAAAGGTCATAGCTGTGCAGTCGGCACAGGCGCCGGCTGGCTACCTCTCTTGGAAGAACCGCCGGATCACCCAGGCGCCCATGGAGACAGTGGCCGAAGGCATGGCCACCGCTACCGGCTACGAGCTGACCCAGAGCATCCTGTGGGAGATGCTGGACGATTTCCTGATAGTAAGTGACGATGAGATATTCCAGGCCATAGCGTTGCTCGTCGAGAAGGCTCACACATTGGCCGAAGGCGCGGGCGCCGCACCCCTTGCCGGGGCTATCCAGTATCGAGATAACCTACAAGGCAAAAAGGTCGCTCTGATTATCAGTGGCGGAAATATAACCTTAGACCACCTAAGGCAGGCCCTGAACGCCCATCGAGCTTAGACGCCTAATAAGGGAGATTTTCATGACACAGCAAGCAGTGGTTAACATAAATGGGGCATCGATCGATGATGCAGCCGTTCAGAAATTCCAATCCGGATTACGCGGCAGACTGCTCCGTCCTGACGATGATGGCTACGACGACACCCGCAAAGTCTGGAATGGGACTATAGATAAACGTCCGGGCCTCATTGTTCAGTGTGCGGGGCTTGCCGACGTTATCGACGCCGTGCGGTTCGCCCGCGAGCATGATCTACTGGTCTCCGTCCGAGGTGGTGGCCACAACGTAGCCGGCAACGCCCTCTGTGATGGTGGCATGATGATCGATCTGTCTCCCATGAAGGGAGTCCGCGTTGATCCGGTCCAGCGCAATGCTCATGCTCAAGCCGGCCTCACCCTTGGGGATCTTGACCACGAGACTCAGTCCTTCGGCCTTGCCGTCCCGGCGGGCATAGTCTCGACCACAGGCATCGCCGGGCTAACCTTGGGAGGCGGCTTTGGTTGGATCACCCGAAAGTACGGACTCACCTGCGACAACCTGTTTTCCGCCGATATAGTAACAGCCGATGGCGAGATGGTTACGGCCAGCGAGGAGGAAAACTCCGATCTGTACTGGGGGATCCGGGGTGGGGGTGGCAACTTTGGAGTGGTCACCTCCTTCGAGTACCAGCTACAGCCCGTAGGCCCTACAGTTCTGGCCGGCTTAATAGTGTACCCTATGGAAAAAGCTCCTGAGCTATTGCGATTTTATCGAGACTGGGCGCCTGATACCCCTGAGGAGTTGGGCACTATCTTCGTATTGCGATTGGCTCCCCCGGCACCTTTCCTGCCGGAGGAGATCCATGGCAAACCAATCGCAGCGGTGTTCGTCTGTTACTGTGGACCGATAGATGAAGGGGAACGTGTCCTGCAGCCCCTCCGTCAGTTCGGCACTCCGGTAGCGGATGCCATCGTTCCAAAACCCTTCACAGTCCATCAGACCATGCTGGACGCCATGCAGCCGTCGGGACGTAACTACTACTGGAAGTCCGACGACCTTCCTGGGCTCAATGACGGAGCGATAGATACTATCGTAGCGCATTCGGAAGCGATAACCTCACCCACCACCATCGTGGCCATGTTTCAGCTTGGGGGAGCGGCCAGCCGCGTTGCAGAAGATGCCACTGCCTACAGCCACCGGAACGCGCAACATGCCCTCAACTGCAATGCCTCTTGGGACCAGGGAGATCCCGGGCCTCACATCCAGTGGGCTCGAGATTTCTCATCGGCCATGCAACCCTACTCAACGGGCGTGTATGTCAACTTCCTGGGCGATGAAGGGGAAGACCGGGCGAAAGCTGCCTACGGGGCTCAAAAGTACGATCGCCTAGTAGCGCTGAAAAACAGATATGACCCCACCAACTTCTTCCGGCTCAACCAGAATATCAAGCCGACGGTGTGATGATGCCAGTTGGACAGAATTGCTGACCTTCGCTATTTAACGTAAGAAAGACCCTGGATTAGTCTCCAGGGTCTTGTTTTATCGATATCTAATTAGATATAGGATCCATAGAGTTGTAGCTGGGGTCTACGGGCTGAAGAACCTGGCCAGCTCGTCGCGCTCAAACTGGGGTAAGGGCTCCAGCTCATGGCCGGTAATGATATTTACGCCCTCCTCCGGCTCGGTGACGTGGCCGATTTCGAAAGCGTCGATATCCTCTTTATCTAGTGCGGAAAAGAGCTGAGGCACATTCTCGGGGGGCAATGTGATCAGGAGCGCACCCGAAGCCAGCAAGCCTAATGGGTTGAGGTCCAAGGCCTGGCATATGTCGGTACACTCAGGCAGGACTGGGATGCTCCCCTCCTCAACGGCAAGACCCACACCGGCCGCCTTCGCCACCTCCCACAGTCCCGTAGCCAGACCGCCCTCCGTGGGGTCGTGAAGGGAGTGTACCGGTATTGCAGAGCATGCAGTGAGTGCATCTTGAACTACACTTATACCAGGGTAAAGAAGTAACTCTGTTGCCTTGGCTATAGTGCCCGCGTCGACTCCGGCGTCAGAAAGTGTACTAGCTGCATCTCGGGCTAGAAGAGATGTACCTTCAATGGCTATGCCTTTGGTCACAACAATGCTATCTCCGGGCACGGCTCCACCTGTGAGTACCGTTTTACCTTTTTCTCCCTCACCCAACATACAGCCCACTACGATCGGTTGAGTAAGACCCCGTGTTACCTCACTGTGCCCACCTATGAGGGTGACGTTGAGAGAGGTGCAAGCCTCCAGAATCTGATCGAATATACTCTCGGCCGCCTCTTCCTTAAGGGTCTCGGGTATAAGCAAGGTGGCCAGGAACCAGCGAGGTGTGGCTCCGGCGCAGGCTATATCGTTGGCGTTTATCTGCACGGCGTACCAGCCTATCAGGTCGGTGGCGAAGGATACAGGATCGGTTTTGACCACAAGGACCCGGTCGCCATAGTCGAGCAGGGCAGCGTCCTCTCCGACCTTCGGCCCCATCAGCACTCGGTCGTCTTTGATCTCGACTTTGGCAAGCAGCTTCTCCAGCAGCTCTGCCGGAAATTTCCCTACTTTCATCAGTCACTCCGCTGGTTCTAGATACGTAAATGAGATAAAAGCGTAGGTTGCCGGTATAGTCCTCGGCGGACCCGCTTTACACCCTCCGAGATTACTATGGCCGATGAACTGTGTCTAGCCTGCAGGTATAAGACACGGGGCCTTTTAGTTCTGCCCTACTGTAATTGCGAGTGAAAAGAAGCGATCTTTGCTTGCGTTGGGAGATTGCTTCAGGGCTTTGCCCTTCGCAATGACAATTAAAAGACCCCGTGCAAGACGTTGCACCCCTTCGCCTCAGCGGCTATAGTACGTAGGGTTTTTCCCCGGACGATAGTGAGAGCAACTACATGGACTACATTTTTACATTCCTGTGGAGCATGGCCCCAATCTGCGAGGTGCGATGTGCGATACCGTTGGGCATGGAAAGATACCATTTGCCCTGGCTGGGAGTGTATGGATACGATCTGGCGTGGTATGGCGTCCTACCTTTAGCCATAATTGGCAGCTTGGTCCCTGCGCTGTTCTGGCTACTGGTGCTTCCCAGGCTGGGGCGCTTTTTAACTAGCTTTAGCAACCCTGTGGGCGCCATACTACTGTGGCGTAGCGAGGCGCTTAGAAGGCGAAATGCGGAGAGATTCCACAGACACGGAGCGCTGGCACTGACAGTGTTGGTAGCTATACCGTTACCCTTGACTGGTGTATGGACAGGCTGCCTTGCGGCGTGGGTGTTTGAAATACCGTTCTGGCGAGCATTGCCTCCGATAGCCTTGGGCGCCGTTGTAGCCGGCATAATAGTCACAGGCTTGACAAGTTTAGGCGTCTGGGTAGTAGAATAAGTGCCTAGAAAAGGCGTGTTCTGTATGAATTTTAAATTAATTTAAGAAATAATATATATGTATCTTGACAAATATAAGAACGTATGATACCATGCCTGCAACGATACCACAGTAAGGAGGCTTACATGGCCAGAAAGACCAAGCTGATGCAGAGGGTCGAGAATACTTACCAGAGGCCTTTGGAGAGACTTCTTCCCGAGATGGTAAATGAGAAAGGTCTATCCGTTACTGCCGAGGAGCTAGAGGTGAGCAAAGCCACTCTTGGCTATTGGCTGCTGAAGCTGGGTATCAACGTTCGGCGCGTGGCCTTGGCGCCCGGCGAGACCCTTGAGGTGAAGCGAGCAAGCTAGTTCACGAATGAACCTTAACTAGCCTGCCATTAAAGGCAGGGATGCTTTGTTAAAAGTAGCGACGTCAGGCCCTCCGGGGCCTTCCGTTGTGTTTGGGGGTAATGAATGAACCCAAGTGGTCTGATTTGGGGCGGTATGTTAATCGTATTTTTGCTATTGGCATCATCCTGCGGTGGTGACAACGAGACCGCTCCCCCTCCTACTGATACGCCCACGGCCACGCCAACGACGTCGTCCTCTACGGTAGATACTGATGAACCTTCAGAGGATCTGATCGCACTAGGCCGGGAGCTTTACTTGAACGTACCGGGCAACGTGGCGCCCCAGGCACTTTGGTGCTTTCATTGCCACATGATAGATGGGATACCCGAGGCCTCTGGACGTATCGGCCCGGACCATACCCATCTGGCCTCCTGGGCAGCCGGGAGAATGTCAGGAATCTCCGCTGAGGATTACATCCGAGAGTCCATCGTAAACCCAACTGCCTTCGTGGCCCAAGATGTGGAGCGAAGTGTACCGGGGCTGATGACCGAGGCCATAACAGAAAAGCTGACAGATGAGCAGGTTAATGCTCTCGTCGCCTTCTTGATGACCTTGGAGTAAGAAACGCGCTCTTTACGAAACCTTCCCAAGAAGATGATCAGAGGACTGGCGCTAGGATATCTATAGGCCAGTCCTTATTGATTAGGCTAGTGGCTGTGAAAACCCCGTTGACGGTGAAGTTTATAAGACCTTATACTACAACAGCACATTGAGGTGGGAGTGGGAAATGAGATTATCGTGCCTGCAAGAGAACCTAAACAAGGGCCTTAACATCGTGGGAAGGGCGGTGGCTACCAGGACCACTCTGCCCATAACCCAAAACGTGATGCTCTCAACAGATGGAGGCAGACTAAAGCTGTCGGCCACGAACCTCGAAATAGCCATTACCACCTGGATAGGGGCTATGGTAGAGGAGGAGGGGTCGATTACGGTGCCCGCACGGCTTCTCACCGAGTTTATTGGCTCATTGCCTTCGGAGCGAGTTGACATAATAATGACTCCTCGACCGAAGTCCCTGCAACTGACTTGTGGTCGCTCGGAGGCCCACATAAACGGTACAGATGCTGAGGAGTTTCCACCCATCCCCACTGTAGCTGATGGATTGGCGGCAAAGTTGGACCCTCAAGTGTTCAAGACGGCAATCAGTCAAGTGGCCTTTGCCGCGGCAACCGAAGAGTCACGACCTGTGCTTACAGGGGTGAAGCTGGAGTTGGAAGACAACCAGTTCACGATGGCCGCTGCCGATGGCTTCCGGCTGGCGGTTCATAAAGGCCAGCTTGAAGAATCGGTGGCGGAACCTATTAGCATCATCCTACCTTCCAGGACCCTCAACGAGCTGAACCGTTTCCTTGGTGACGAAAATAGCTCTGTTCAGATGACCATGACGCCTGCGAAAGGACAGGCATTGTTCAAGCTGACAGACATCGAAGTGGTATCTCAGCTTATTCAAGGCACTTTTCCTAACTATTCTCAGCTAATACCCCAAACCTACCAGACTCGCAGTGTCCTGGACCTGCAGCAGTTCTTGAGGGCAGCCAGAAGTGCTGCCATCTTCGCCCGGGATGGTAGTGGGATCGTTCGCTTACAGATGACTCCAAGCGCTGAAGCCGCTGCCTCGGAAGGCAATGGAGGCCGTACAGGCAAAGTAACGATCTCCGCCAGAGCTGAGGAGATGGGCGATAATCAGGACGAGGTGGACACGATTATCGAAGGTGAGGAGTCCAAGATCGCCTTCAACAGCAAATACCTACTGGAAGTGCTTTCAGTGATGGAGCGAGGTGAAGTCGCCCTGGAGACCAGCACTCCTTCCAGCCCCGGAGTCTTCAAACCGATAGGCTCAGACAGCTACGTCCACGTGGTCATGCCGATGTTTGTGCAATGGTAGTTATAGCTACCAGCTTCTGGGAATCCGACGACTCCCTTGATCACGGCCTGTTCCCTCGTGGCCTCGACTTTCACTCGAAACGCTGAGAGGACCGCACGCTTCCCGTCGTGGTCCTCACTGGCCATGCCGTTCTTGACCCTGTGGCAGAAGACGGTGAGTTGGGCCTCAGCCTCTTCTAGGTCGTGCTTCTCGGCCTTCTGGTGCTCAAGCCGCCGCAGCTCGGTTTCGTAGCCCTCTCGCTGACTTTTCAGGGGGCCGCTGTGCGAGCGGATGTAGTCGTCGTCGATCTCGCCGTACATGTAGAGTTTGATCAGGCGCTGCTCCTGGTCCCGGCAATGCCGAATCTCTCGCCCTAGCCGGGCTATCTCCTCCTCGAACCCACCCCCAATACCGGCTAGTTGTTGGCGTAGCTTGTCGAGCACCAGTTCGGGATTCTCCAGGACCTTCCGCACCTCGCTCCAAACAACGTCTTCCAGTGCATCAGCTGGGATGTATCGAGCTCGGCAGGTTGCTGGCCGAACGGTGGTCGGCACGGTGGCGCGGCAGCGGTAATAGCGGTATCGGCGGTTGAGCTGAGCACCAACGACCGGGCTCCCGCATTCCCCGCAGACCACATATCCCGTCAGAAGATACCGCTTCTCCGATTTGGTTGTCCTGTTGCTGGGCTGGCTGAGCCTTTCCTGAACGAGCGCGAAGATCGACTCGTCGATAATTGGCGGGGTGAACCCCTCGACCCGAATCCATTCTTCCTCTGGCAGAACCTTGACCGTCCTACGCCGACCTCGTGTCTTTCGCACCCTCGTCTTGCCGTAGTAGTCCAGTCCCATGTACGAGGTGTTGGTCAACATCCGTTTCAGGGTGAGGGGATGCCAGGCGCTCCCGCTCTTGGTCGGAATGTCTTGCTCATTGAGACGTATGGCGATCTGGTAGAGACTGATCCCCTCGTTAGCCCAAACGAAGACCTTCTTGACAACCTCCGCTTCGGTGGCCAGGATGGTGCGCTGTTTCGTTGCGGGGTCGTATTGGTAACCGTATAGCCCTTTCCCGGTGCCCACGGGCATACGTCCGTTCTGCGCCGTCGATACCTTCCCGCGCATGGTTCGCTCGGTGATGAACTCGCGCTCCTTCTCTCCCACGTAACCCAGGATGTAGCGGACGAGCTTGTCCTCCGCAGTGGTGCCCGATGGACCCTGAACAAAGAGAAGCTTGACCCCAGCCTCAGCGAATTCCTCCGTCATCACCATGAGGTGAAGCGGGTCCCGTGATAGCCGGTCTGGAGAATGGACGATGATCGCCTTGACGACTTCAAGCCGTGCTAGACGGCGCACCTGGGTCAGGAGAAGCCTTTCCTGGTCGGCGCCGGAGGCTTGCTCCCGGAAGATATGGGGCTGCTCGACTTGCAGCCCACGTTCTTCCGCCAGCGCTAGGCAGGCGGCAACCTGGGTGTCTAAGGAAGTCCCGTCTTCCTGTTGGGCTGTGCTGACTCTCGCGTAGATTGCGGCGCTGTCAGTCATCATTCACTCCTGGGGTCACTGCGACATGGACCCAGTTGCAGTTGTCTGTTGAACGGCGGGTCAAGGTAGATAAGGTCCACGCACTCGCTGTTCATCCCCCGTAGGATGTCCAGGTTGTCGCCGGTCCAGATCGTCTTGTCAACGAAGTTGGGGCGGCCATGCACCACGGGGGCGGGCGGTATTTGGTCAATATCCACCCCTGTTCCTCCGACCGTTAAGTCCAAATGATTTTTTTCAACGCAGTCCGGTTCAGCCATTGGATAATACCCCTCTTAGGTGCCTGCACCCCTTGACAAACGTCCCGTTAGGTGCGATAATATCATCATGAAGGGAGAGGAATTCATACGGCGAACGCGGCGATACACCCGCAAGAACGGGCTGGAATTCCTGCAAGATGTGCGTCGTGGTAAGGGGAGCCACCAAACCATTTACCTCGGCTCCAAGTTCACGGTCGTTCCCCACGGCGAGATACGCCCTGGCCTCCTGGCCGCAATGCTCAAAGAGCTTGGCATTGATAGAAAGGACTGGTGACCTATGAGATACGTTTACCCATGCGTGTTGCATCCTGAAGAAATCGGTGGTTTCTGGGTATCGTTTCCAGATGTGCCGGCAGCTAACACCGGAGGCAGAACACGGGAGGAAGCGCTTCTTATGGCCGAAGACGCTCTCGTGGCGGCTCTTGGGGGCTACTACCGCCTCGGCAAGGACATTCCCCTTCCCAGTACACTCGAAGAGGGACAAGAGGCCGTTCGACTTGAGCCTATAGCCGCCGCCAAGGTCGCCCTCAATAGCACCATGCGTAGGTCGCGCATAACCAATGTCGCGCTTGCCAAGCAACTCGGTATTACCGAGAGTGCCGTCAGGAAACTCCGTGACCCCGATCATCGCTCTCACATTAGCTCCATAGAACGAGCCCTCCGGTTAGTCGGGCTCACACTGGTGGTAGAGACCCAAGTGACTTAGCACAGTCCAGATGGCCGTGTCGGCGAAGTTGGCTTCAGTCAATATCTCATACACCACTACGTCACCATCATGGTCAAAAGGAATCTTGTGGTCAGCGTGCATATCTGCGAGGTCGAGCTTCCTACCGCAGTACATACACTTGCCGCGTTGGTTCCTATAAAGGCCCTCTTTAATGAGTTTTTGGATAGGCTTCCGTTTTTTCTCGTCACCAAACAACACAGTTAATCCCCCTAGTATGTCACCGCCGCCCACCGCACCTCACCGATGATGTCCGTGCCATACAGCAGAGGTGCAGGCGGCCAGTCATCCATGTTAGAATTGGAGAATGTTAGTTCTAAGACTGAGGTGACACTATGGACCAGACCGACCTTTACTGCCAGGTAACTCGTGAAAAGTTCCTGAGCCAAGAGTCGCTGCACAGAGAATTCGGTGCCAAGGCGAGCAATATGCTTGGCTTCGGGACCGCCCTGATCGGCGTTGGTGCTATCATCCTGAATCTCTCTGGCACAGAGTTCAATTTGGGCGATCGATCTCTCCTAACCTTCTTCGCATTGATCTTCACATTCTTATTGACCGCGATATTTAGCCTCATCGTTCTATTGGGTCGCACGTGGGGAAATGGCCCAACGGTGGAGTCATTAGCTAGCGCCCTCAATTGTGATCAAGATCGTGACTACGCGAAGCTGGTGGGGGACGGGTACAAGAAGTCTGTCAACGATAACTGGCGCGTCCTGGATAGTAAGGCGTGCGCCCTGAAGTGTGGAGTGGTGAGCTTGGTATTGGAGTCTATCGCGGTTGCTGTCCTTGGCTTCCTCCATATGTGGTCCCTCTAAGGGATACTCCTTTCGTGACGGTCCTGCTCGAGCGGAGGGTGTCCTCCAGATTGCGTCTCCTCCTCTGGAGGCTCTGACGGCTGGGGTGATTTAACCGGTCCAGGTCGCGGTTCCTTCCGCTCCGGTTTCCCTGTTTTCTCGTCCATCTCTCACTCCTATCCTCCTAGAACGTCCTCCCTAACCACCGCACCTCGCCGATGATCTGGGTGGTGTAAACTGATAGGAAGGTTGCAACCGACTATATGTACCAAGCCTCAAGCCATGTGGCTGTCCCACAGGATGGGCAGGAAAGAGAGGAACCATGACCGACGGCTATGACATCACACCGAATGCAGACCAAGTACATAAGGCTCCTTTCCCCATACCCCTCGCGGAACTGCGCTCTCTGAGCCAATCGGAACGTGATTTTCTCAAGCTCATCCAGAATCTCATGGCGAAACACACTGCTCGACTCACTGGCCCTGGCACGCAAGTCCGCGAGTGTGCCCTTGAAGATGTCGTAGAGTAACTCTCGCTGCTCATCGGTCAGGTAATCAACGGCCTTCCACAAGACCAAACGTGTGGCATAAAGACTACCTGGGTCCGATCGGGGTACCTCGCTGCCCAAGGCTCTCTTCTCCCCTAGTACGTCACCGCCGACCACCGCACCTCGCCGATGATGTCTGTCCCGTAGGACATGTCAGTCATCATTCACTCCTGGTATCACTGCGATGTAGACGCAACGGCAACGGCCACCGTGCGGATTCTCGTCGCCGCCGTCGGTACAGTGAGGCCCGGGGATGGGCATCTGTTCCAAGGCATCTTCAACGCTGTAGACCTTGCCGTCCAACGATGCGCAATATTCGCAAGTTCTTCCATCTTGGGCCGACAGCACCTTGGCGCTAGGTATGCCTAATTCGCCGAAACGGGTCAACCCTGCACGTCTAGCCTCAATCGAGATGTGGCGATGAGGGCGGCCCTCGTTAAAAAGGATGCGCGCCTGTTGCTGGTAGGCTCCCTGAAGGGAACCCCAATTACCTTCCTGCATTGCCTCTTGTATCGTCTGGCTAAGGTCTTTCCACTCTTGGTCGTGCCGCACTTTCTCTAATTTCGCGGACTGAGCGGCGGTCACCAGGTATCGTTTGCGCTCGATGCTGTCGGTGCGCGTGTGAATAGTCTCACCGCAATCTCTGCACTTCTTGCGACGCTGCGGTGGCGGGTCTTGAATGACTCCGCAATAGGGGCAGGCAGCGCTGACCAGTTCGATGGGGCCGGATGCTTGGGGGAAATCAGCAAAGGTAGCGATTTCAGGCTGGGGAAATTGACCCTTCGACGAGCGGCTCTGAGCCTTTTCCTTGCGCCTATTCGGTTCCTCTGACGGGGGAAATAGCTTCTCTCGCAACCAACGAACCATCACAACGTCACCCCGTACCACCGCACCTCGCCGATGACCTCGGTGCCTGGGGACATGGGCATAGCCCGCCAGTCAGGACTGTCGCTCCGTATCTCCCACCGGCCCTCTTCGTCCAGCCCCAGACGCTTCACCACCAGGCCCTCCTCGGTCCGCATCACGTAGATTCGCCCTTCTTGTGGCTCTCTGCGCTTACGGTCCACCAGGATCGAGCATCCGTCGGGCAGCGTAGGCTCCATTGACTCACCTCGGACGCTGATGATGTTGCTTTGCTCCGGGTCGATGGAGTGGCTTAGCAGCCAGTCGTTGCGGAACCAAAGAAGCCCGATTGGTGTCTCGTCGTAGACCTCCGCGCCTACGCCCGCTGCTGAAGCGACTTCCGACAGCCGAACTGGGCTTCTGTCCGACGTACCGTAGTTGCTGGGGTCATAGTTTGCCCTGGACTCGTCTATGGCCTGGACTGGGGCCTGAGCGCGGATGTAGGTCTCAAGCCTGTCGAAGCGGGCACTGAATTCCTGGAGCCTCTCGCCCAGGGAACCGATGACGCCCAACGCATCTGGCTCGGATTGGGCTGCCGACTCTGGCGCATTGACACGGCCACTGCCCCCTTGTGGTTCTTCTTCCTCGCTGTAGAACCACTCCATCGGCTTGCCGTAGATGGAGGCGAGGGCATGGAGGGTCGGCCCGGATGGACGTCGGTGGCCAGCCTCGTAACGCCAAATCGTAGTCGCTGAGGTGTCGATGGTGTTAGCCACTGCCTCAATTGTCATTTCCCGTAGAAGTCTTGCCTGCCTCAATCTTTCGGCAAGGCTAGGGGATTCATTCACCATTGGTAATAGTCCTTTACTTCAGTCTATACCAATGGCTTGACAACGATAACTGCCAACGGTATACTTATTTCGAGCAAAACATTACCGATGGTAGGTCAAGAGAGCACGAATGAAGACAGACAGACAAACCGTTCTTGAATTGCAGCGGTCGAAGCCGATTGAGGAAATCCTGCGGGAAGCACTGGAGAATAATCGCGGTAGAAAGTTCCTTATGACGCACGTTGCCCTCGATCTTCAGGTGACTGACGCGACTGTCTACAACTGGTGCGAGACCCTCGGCATCGACATCGACGAGTACCGGCGTCCGGCGGTGGGGAATGGAGGTGGCGAGTGATAACCGCCCTCATAGCAGTTTGCGCTCTGGTCACTTGCGCGGGGCTGCTAGTTCACTCCTGGACCCTGTATCGCACCACGAGCGAGCTTCGCTTACTTGGGGCGGAGCTGAGGCAGATGTTGTACCGGAGCGATAGCAGGTCAGGGGCATCCGAATGAATCAGCACAATTCCCCGTGTAATAGGTGGGTCATAGGTAAGGCGGTGCTGCCACAGCACATTGTCCTTGAAATCAAACGGGATGCCCAGCGGGTACCACATACGGGGGTCTCCTTGGGCGCACAAGACCACTCCATCGCAGAGGAGTTGGCGGCGGCGGCGGCGCCAGTTGCGGGGCATGTCAATACTGACTACTCCCCAGTTCGGCCTTCCCTCAGCGCTTTTGATCTCGAAGTCGATCCATGTCGACCCATCGAGAAGTCTGCCATACCTGACGGACGGTGCTGGCGAGTTGTAGAGGGTCGTATCCCTGCGGTTAAGACTTGTGACCACGGCTGTTGCTACGACACCAATGGCGGTAACTGCTGCCAGAGCGAGCCCGGCAATAGCAAGCCCATCGGACAAGGGCATTGGATTGGCCTCCTGCTCATTCAGGGGGACGCGGGGCGGCTGTTTGCGGCAGCCGTCCCGCACACCTTGATTCTAACAGACGGCATCAACATCGACGAGTACCGGCGGCCAGCGGTAGAGGGGTAGGGGAGACCTAGCGTGGGAGTCTTACCTGAACCGAAGTGGGAGTTTCGTAACGGCATGTGGGTCAAGGCGATCTGGGAGCCAGCAGCGCCGATTAAGGAACAAGACGCCTTGTACCGAAAGTGGTTCTGGGAAGGTCAAAACGAAGCGACACAAGCCGACAATCGGGGGTCTGCTGAGGTGAAGAGATGAGCTACACGACGGTGAGAGCGCACACGCGCAACGGCCACCAGGTCCGGGCGCACAGCCGCCGAACGGATGGCAGCGCCGTCGCTGACGTGCTGCTGCGCGGCATGTACCGGGCGTATGAGCGGCTGGACCGTGAGAACACAGCTCCTGTGGGGCCGGTCGGCGGCGATCCCGCCTGCCCCCACCCGAGCTGGTACCCAGTCCGGCGGCTCCTACTGGATACCCCATACGAGGAGAGCCCGATATTGGCGTACTGCTGCACGGACTGTGCAGCTACAAGAGCTCCCAAGGAGCAGGTTTAGGGTCATGGCTGTCACCCCTGTCACCCAGATAGACGCTCTGGCCGCTCGGCTGGCGAAAGCCCGGGAGATCGTCGGGCAAGTGTCCCCGGTGCTGGGCCTGGACGGCCATCACGTCGTGGCTGGCAGCAACGGTCACTACCTGGTCAACGGCCACTGCACGTGCCCGGACGCCCGGTTCAGGCGGGACCTGCACAAGGGCTGGTGCAAGCATATGTTGGCGGTCGCGGTTTACCGGGAGGCTGGCATCGACATCAACGAGTACCGCAGACAGGAGGTGAGGGCATGACTAAAGGTCTTCAGCCGGGGGCATCATCTCAACCAGCCGGACTAACATTGCGTTCATTTCAGCTAAAAGCAGTTGCACTCTTGGGCCGGGCATTGAAAGACGCAGCTCCATCTCCAACGCCGGTGCAAGGTCATTCAGGAACGCCTCTCTTGCGCCTGCCCCGTGTCTTTCGTCGAGCCGTCGGATGGCTCTGGCAACGATGCTCAGGTAAACGGCCAACTCTTCAAGACTAATGCTCATGATTTCGGAGTCACCATTGACTGACACGGATTCAAACCTCCTGCTTCCTCATCAGGGGGGAACGCGGGGCGGCTGTTCCAGCAGCCGTCTCGCACCACTGTGATTATACCCATCCGGTCCAAACCAAATAAGGGGAGTAGTAGATGTATGCGCCAACATGCCCACACGAACCGTGTCGCAAGTGGTGGCCACATCATGATGCGACCTGTTCCCGAGAGAATACGTGCTGCTGGTGGGTCCGACAAAACAGGGAACGGGCGGTGCCGGAGGCCCCCCTTCAACTGGCGCTGCTGGTGGAGGGGGAGGAGAAGTAGATGACCGCCCTCATCGCCATTTGGATGAAGCGCGACGAATTCACCCAGGCCATACCGCCAGCCTTCACGGAGTACATAGGCAGGCAATTGCTCAATGATAGGGCTGGCCATGCGTAGATGCTTCACGTGCAAGAAGGCATTCCCGGATGCCTACGCACTACAGTGCCGGCGGCGTCCAGCGTTTGGAGACAGGGTTCTTGAGTGCATTGACTGCTGCATGGTGCGGGAGCAAGAAGAACGAGAAGGCCCCGAGTTCCCACTTTACATCGGCTGGGATGGCCAAGAGCACGCGGAGTATTAGATGAACGACAAGCTAGCCTACAGGATCCCAGAGGCCGCCGAGGCCATGGGTATTAGCGAGTGGAAGCTCAGAGGCAATGAATCTATTGCCCGATGGAGATAGGGACGGGCAAGAGCACGCTAAAGACAGGAAGGTCACGCAAATGAGCTGCAACCCCAAGTCACGTGAGTGTTTCATAGGCTCCCACCGCAAGTGCAGCGGGGAGGTTCCCCACCTGAGCACGCTGCCAACTCCATGCGAGTGCGAGTGCCACGCCAGGGATCGAGAGCTGGTGGCGGCAGAGGTGCTGTAGCGGTGGGTAACAAGGAGAAACTAGGGAGAGACAGTGATGTCAGCTAGAGATCATCTTCCGGGGGCAAAGCCTGAACCAGACCTGTCAATAAATCGTGAATGGCGTCAAGCTGTTCTTGCTCAGGCGCGGAATGCTCTTCAAGCCGCTGCTCTTGCGCCAGATAGCCGGCCACTACGCCTACGGCCCTGGCAGGCGGCTGTCCTGCGTCGAGTTCTCGAAGGGCACGGGCTACGGCGGTCAAATACACCGCCACCACATCAAGGCTGACATAAACCTTGCCGGAGTCATCCATCATAACCATGACCAACCTCGCTGCAACAAATCTAGCCAGACAGGAAGGAAAGTGATGTCAGCTAGAGATCATACATCACGAGGAGGAAGCATGACAACCGAGTTAGCGAATAGCCAAGCAACACTACTGGAGAAGGTCGTGATCCAGGGCGACCTGGAGAAGCTATCTCCAGCCGAACGCCTGCACTACTACAGCCAGGTCTGTGAATCCTTGGGCCTGAACCCCCTCACGCAGCCGTTCGCCTATATCAAGCTGTCGGGCAAGCTGCGCCTCTACGCCACCAAGGACGCCACCGAGCAGCTGGCGAGGCAGCACGGTATCAGCCTACGGCTGGACGATGGGCGGGTGTTGGACGGTATCTACGTGGTGCGGGCCACGGCCTCCGCATCGGAGCGTTCCGCCGACGCGACCGGAGCAGTCCACATCGAGGCCCTGAAGGGCGAGGCCAAGGCCAACGCACTGATGAAGGCCGAGACCAAGGCCAGCCGGAGAGCAGTCTTACGATTGGTGGGTCTGGGCTGGCTGGACGAGACTGAGGTTGACAGTGTGCCGGGGTCTACTCATGTGACCGTGGATCAAACCACCGGCGAGATAGCGGAGGCAAGGCCGGACATTGAGCTTCGAGACTACCAAGGGGAGAGCGTGGAAGGTCTGCGGCAAGGGCTCCGTGAGGGGCATCTGCCGCCAGCACTCAACGGCGATGCCAAGGCCGGCAGCGTCGAGGCCCTCGCAGCCCATATGAAGACCTTAGGGTGGGAGTGGGAAGCGTTCGAGGAGAAGGTGCTAGGTATGGCTTGGGCAGAGTGGGTGAAGATGGGGGCCGATACAAGGACAGCCTGGAAGCGTTTTCAGAAGTGGCAGGGGGAGACGACCAATGCAGACTAGCACACGCCTGGAGTTACTACCGCAGTACCGCGACACGACCATCGCGATGGAGGCGAGGCGGGGACAGCATTGGTACCGGGTGGACGGGCATGAGGACCTACTGCCGTCCGTGACGACCTTCCTCAAGGTAATCGACAAGTCCGGCCCCTTAGTGGGCTGGGCAAGGAAGGATGCACTGGAGAAGGCGGCAGAAGAGCTCCGAGCGCAGTTGCAGATCACAGTGCCCTGGCGGGATGAGGATCAAGGGCCGTGGGTGGCCGACGTCATGGCGGGCGCCAAGGACCGGATATACCGCACGAAGGACAGAGCTGCCGATGCCGGCGCGGATGCCCACGACCTGATCGCTGCCATCCTCCAGGGCGGAAGCCCCATGGTGCCGGATGCGTTGCGCCCGGCGGTCCAGGGGGCCCAGGAGATGCTCGCGGACTATCGGCTCAGCCCCGTCGCCATAGAGCACCTCGTCTGGCACCCCTCCCAGCAGTACGCAGGGACTATCGACCTCGTGGCCCGTGACGCCGATGGCCGGCTGGTGGTAGTGGACTGGAAGCGGGCCAAGGGCATCTATCCTGAACATGGCTATCAGGTGGCGGCCTACGCTGACGCCCTAGAAACCCTTACCGGTGAGCCGGTGGCCGGCGCCTATGTGGTCCGCCTTCCCCAGGACGACCAGGGCGACCTGCATTACGAAGTCCGGGCCGTCGACGACAGAGGCCAGGCACAGGCCATCTATCGCCTAGCCCTGGGTCTGTGGTGGGCGCTGAAGGAGCCGATATGGAGCAGCTAACGCGCCACCCGCTGAGCGCAATATGGGGCGACATGCCCGAAGACCAGTACCGGAAATTCGTGGCAGGAATCGAGGAACGGCATATCCGGCAGATGATAATGACCCTGGACGGCATGGTCTTGGACGGATGGCATCGTTACAAAGCGTGCCTGGAGTTGGGGATTGATCCGTTCTTTGCCGGGTACACCGGCGACGATCCGGCAGCCTACGTCATCGCCCATAACGCCAACCGACGGCACTTGAGCCGCATCCAGTACCGGGTGGGGATTCTACTCAGCCACGGGATACGTGGGTGGGGAGAACACGGTGAAAAAAGAGGTGCAGACTCTGCACCTCTTCCCCCTTCAATCCAAGAACATATCACGAAGCATGGCGGGGGTCGTCGTGGGTGGATGGACGCCCTCGCCATTGTCAGGGCCGGGTACGGGCCGGACGTAATGTCCGGAGAACCGGCCCAACCATATCTCGACATCATCCGAGCATCGGAGGGAGAGGATGACCAGGGCAAAGGTACAGAGTCTGTACCTTTGCCCCCTTCGATTCAAGCCCACCAGGAAGAGGGGACGGACGATGACATACGATCAGACAGTCAACCTGATGCATCATTCGCTACGGACAGCAACGGTGGTACGGAACCCCTCGAAAGCGGAACGGAGGACATTCATACAGGAGATGGAGGAAGCGATAAACCGGTTACCGGAGAGTCAGAAGCCGGTCAATTCGCCGTGGGACCCGAAGGGACTGGACAGGGGTTAGGGCCGCCTAAAGCACCGAAGCCCAAGCAACCTACCCGCGCCGAGCGCCTGGAGGCCCAGGTCGATGCGCTATCGGCACAGGTCCAGGACACACAGAGCAAATTGGAGCAGGCCGAGACGGAGCTGGAATTCCACCGGGGCAACCTGTCCGATCGGGACATCGAACGTCACCAAGCCTACACCCGGCTGCAAAACGAACTGACAACGGCCAAGACCCAGGTCAACCACTGGCAGGCCCGTTACAACGAGGCCAACCAGTCCCGCGTCTGGTGGGAGAAACAGGCCAAGGCGTTGGGGTGGCAACCGGAGGCCCCGGAATAATGACCACCCAGATCGCCATGCTCGGAGCGCCCGTATCGCCGGGGACCCTTGACCCGTATCCCTTCCAGGCAGCGGCCATTGGGTCGTTGAGAGGTGGGATGCGGAAGGGGCACCAGCGGCAGGTTCTTTGCGCGCCCACAGGTGCAGGCAAGACCGAAATCGCCGCATTCCTCATTCAGGAAGCGGCGCACAAGCATTCCCGCGTCGCCTTTGTCTGTGACCGCCGCGTGTTGGTCCGGCAGACATCGGAGCGGTTGGCCCGTTACGGCATTCTGCACGGCGTGGCCATGGCCGATGACACCTTCGGACGCCACGAACCCATCCAGGTCTGTTCCGCTCACACCATCGAGAAGCGCAACTACTGGTCCGACTTGGACCTGATGATCATCGACGAGTGCCATGCCCAGCGCAAGAAGATTCTAGAGTTTGCCAAGTCATGGGGCGGGCCAGTAATCGGTCTATCGGCCACGCCCATGACGCCGGGTCTCGGCCAATGGTACAGCCATGTGGTCAATGCCGTCACCACGAACTATCTGACCGAGACGGTCAATCCCCGGACGGGCCAGACCTACCTCGCTCCGCTGCGTATCTACCCAGCCACGGCGATGGACATGACTGGGGCGGAAGTTCAGGCAGGTGAATGGACCAAGAAGTCCGTCCAGGAGTCCAGCAGCCGGATTGTCGGGGACATCGTTGGGGACTGGGAGCGGCTGACCACCGAGATATTCGGCGGCCCCGTCAAGACCCTGCTTTTCACGGCCAGCATCGCCGACGGTAGGGACCTGTGCCGTGCGTTCCAGGAAGCGGGCTATGACTTCCGGCAGACCACGCACCGGGACTCCACGGCAGAGACCGAGACCCTGATCCAAGGCTTCCGCGACGGGCGGTTTGTTGGGTTGGCGTCGGTGTCCAAGCTCACCAAGGGGTTCGACGTGCCAGACGTGCTGTGCGGGATAGACGCCCGCCCTAATCGTTCCAGCCTGGCCGAGGTCATCCAGAAGATGGGGCGGGTGATGCGCTCCTCGGAAGACAAGCCCTTCGGCCTGTGGCTCGACCACGCCGAGAACGTGCTGCGCTGGTATGACGAGATAGGTGAGTTCTGGGCGCAGGGTGTCAATGAGCTAGATGACGGCAAGAAATCCGAGCCGAAGCCCGCACAGGTCCACCGCCAGGACGCGGTGTGTATGGGGTGTGGGTTTGTTCTGCCCCCTGGGGCGCGGGAATGCCCTGCCTGCGGGAAGCCGCGGCCCAAGCGACGGTCACAGACCCAGGTTGTGCCTGGGCGCATTGATGGTGAGTTGAACTTTGACCAGCCGACGAAGGCTGGATGGGCCAAAGACCTCTATTGGGTCTGGCAGCAGGTTTCGGCTATCGCCCTGGAACGGAAGGCGGGGGACATGGAGGCCGCGAGAAAGGCCGCCGCCGGGTACTGGAAGGGCATCTACGGCCAATGGCCTACGTGGGGGAAGCAACTGGACCCCTGCGATTTCCGGGATATTGACGACCGCGTGGCGGGGAAGGTCACGTCCAACCTGATCAAGTACGCCAAGGCCAAGGGGAAGGGCAAATGACTGATACCCTGACAGTTGCTCTCTACAGCATTCCCTCCGAAGACCGGGAGACGTGGGTAGCGGTGGGTATGGCCATCCACAACGAGATGGGCGACGGCGGGTTTGGCGTATGGGATACATGGTCCCGCCAGGCCCAGTCCTACAAGGCTGCGGACGCCAAGGCAGTCTGGCGCGGGTTCAGGCAGGGTGGTGGCGTAACCATCGGCAGCCTCTACCACCTGGCGCGGGAGAACGGCTGGCAGGGGCGCGAGCCGGTCGTTCCGGCCCCGTCGCCAGAGGAAGTCCAAGCGCGAAATCAGCAAAGGCTGTTGGCGGAAGCCCGCAGGCAGCGGCAACGAGAGCACCAGATTCAGTACGCCCGTAAGGTTATCGAATATTGCAAGTATGGCCCCCACCCATACCTGGCTGCAAAGGGCTTCCCCGAAGAGCAGGGATTGATTGCCGCTGGAGACCTGATTATTCCGATGCGGCATTACAAGACCAACGCCGTCCGGTCCATTCAGATGATCAAACCGGATGGACAGAAATTGTTTCTCAAGGGAGCGCCAGCATCGGAGGCGGTCTACAAGCTAGGGAGAGGCACCGAACGGTGGTACTGCGAGGGCTACGCCACCGCCCTCAGCGTCCGGGCTGCGCTCAAGGCCCTGTACCGGGACCAGACCGCCGAGGTGGTGGTCTGCTTCAGCGTGGGCAACTTGGCGAAGGTGGCGCAGCGCGGCTACGTCATCGCCGACAACGACAAAAGCGGCGATGGCGAGAAATACGCCAAGAAGACCGGACTCCCGTACTGGATGCCACCAGAAGTAGGAACAGACGCCAACGACTACATGCTCAGACATGGGATCGAGGCATTGGCAGAGGAGTTGAGAGAGGTGCTGCGGAGAACTGGCTGAGCGGACCTACAAAGGCATGTCGCCCAACATACTCGGCCCCGCTGCCGCGACTGCCCACATACCCGAAAGGGAGCCGTCTAGGGGGAGGGCCGTGAATGCTGCCCCTCGTCGCACGCACAGAGCGACGCTAAACAAGGTGTTCGCCATCACTGGCAGGAAGCGGGGCGAGGGCGGTGAGTGACGCCGTCAGAAGGGATAGTTGATGGCCCTTCAAAGGTACAGCGAACGAGGGAACCCGCGCTGAGCGGGTAGAGAGTATTGACGGGTGGTCGTCAGGGTGGAGGGGAGGGGGGAGCTGACCTATGGAGCAGCAAAAGGGGATGACGACGGAAACCCATGGAGATTCCAAATGACCATCTTTCTGGGGTTGGACCCAGGGACCTATTGCACAGGGGCGGCCCTGTTCAGTGAAGGTGAACTGGTGGACGCCAAGCTCATAACGGCTGATAGAAAGCTCCCCATAGAGTGCCGCGTTCCTATCATCCTGGAAGGGCTGGAGATGATGGCACACCAGGGCTATCCCCTCATCCAGGACGTGGCCTGCGAGTGGGTGACGGGATATGAGAACAAAAGGCCCGCACCGGAGCTTCAGGTCCTCCTCCGGAGGATAAGGGGCTGGGCGACCCATCGGGGTCTGGGGTTCTACTCCTACCATCCATCCACTGTGGCGGCCGCCGTTCGTCCCAGGGGACTCTCTGGCAGCGCAAAGGACGCAATCCGGATGGGCGTGCAGATGCTCTACGGCAAGGAAGCTGCCGATCTGGACCAGAACATCCTGGATGCGATAGCCGTGGGCGTGGCCCATATGAATCACCTTCGTGAGTCCAGGATTACCTACTGGGTTGGTGATGGAACAAGGTGAAGAAGGTCGCTCTCATGGAAGACGGCTGCGAGTACGGGGGGCCGTCGTGCCTGGAGTGCCCTTTGCCCGCCTGTGTGCTCGACACGCCTTTCAGCATACAGCGTCAGAAGCGGGACGCCCGGTACATGGAGTACGCCAAGGCTCTGGAACAGGGCATGACAGTGGAGGAAGTGAGCCGGGCCTTCGGTGTGATGGAGCGAACAGTCTACCGAGCCCTGGCCTGGGCTCGTAAGGAGGCACACCAATGAACCTATCTGAGCTGCAAAAAGAGGCCCACGCCGTCGCCAAGAGCGGGAGCTTCGCAGACCTTCAGGAGCAAACGGAGTTCGCTCTAGCCTGGCAGGACATCGCCGAGGCGAGAGCCGCCATCAGGGCGATGAAGGAGTTCGTGGCGATGGCCGAGCGAGACCTGGAGAAGCTGATCGCCTGGACAAGGAGCAGTGAGGAGACGTTGCGGTGAGTGACAAAAAGTGGAGCTATCAAAAACCCGATATTCAGTTTCATGACCAACCCCGCAATCTCGACGGCGTGGCGGTCCTGGAGCTCAAGCTGGATTCCATCGACGTGTTGGAGTGGCATCCGCTACCCGACGGGCAGGGCAAGCCGACTCAAGTGCATGTCTCCATGATGATCGAGGGCCTGGAGGTGCCGCTAGTCATGCGTTTCAAGGGGCCCGGGACTCTGGACGCTTTCATATCCGCATTGGCTGTTCACCGCTTCCATGTCTGGCCCGACCGAGACGACACCGACAAGGAGGGGTTACTTTGATGAACCTTACTACGACCACGCGGGCATCACCATTTATCACGGCGACTGCCGCGAGGTGGTCATATCTCAAGTCTGACTTGGTGCTGACGGATCCGCCGTACAACGCTGGGAAAAACTACGGCGATGGGACGGATGACCGTCGTGAGTGGAGCGCCTGGACTCAATGGTTTGATGACAGGTTGGATTTGATGCTCGAATCGGCTCCCGACGTGCTAGCGTTCCTCTCAATCACGGCATATACGAAGTATTTGCGGTATGGGCGACATGAGCCTTATTGGGCTGCTGTGTGGCATAAGCCGTTAGCGCTGTCCGTATGTGCATCTCCATTCATGCCGCACTGGGAACCGATAGCGTTTTGGGGAGAGTCAAGAAAGCGTCGAGGTGAACAAAAGGCGGGATGGGGTTCGGATGTATTCGTGGCTAATGTGGAGACTGGTCAATCCAGACACGGCCATCCGACGCCAAAGCCTTTGAAATTGATGCGTGACTTGGTGGTAAGGACGACAGGGGATAACGCTGTCATTCTGGACCCGTTCATGGGCAGCGGGACGACGTTGGTTGCAGCCAAGCATCTGGGGCGGGCGGCCATTGGCATAGAAATTGAAGAGGCTTACTGCGAGATAGCGGTTAGACGGCTATCCCAAGAGGTGTTGGTATGAACCTAGCTGACCTACAGAAAGAGGCCCACGCCATCGCCAAGGAAGGGTATCCGAGCATGAAGCCCTACTACGAACACGCGGGCATCACGATCTACCACGGCGACTGCCGTGAGGTGTTGCTTGACCTAGACCTGACAGGTGGTGGACGTGGCGCTTACGGACCCGCCCTACGGGGTTAACGGCGCGCGTGGCGGTGGCAACCGGCAGCGGGGAAGGGCCAAGATACCAGTACATCGAGTGGTTGGGAAGACACTCCAGAGTATGTCCGCGAGGTCTGTGCCCCTCTAGTGCGTTCGCTTATCGCCACAGTGTGCCGAGTAATTCTGATCGCCTGGTATTTTCACCCTGCGCTCGTATCCGCCACCGGACGACATCGGGGCCTTTTGGACTCCGGCATCAATTGGACATGGGCCTTGGGGATTCTCTACGTACACGCCGCATCCTGTATTACGGGAAAGACCCCCGCACTGGTAAGGGCCAAACCCCGAACGGAATGCAACTCACGGAGCGGTCACCGAAGGTAGATCATCCTTGTCCCAAGCCCCTGAAGGCGTGGAAGTGGCTGCTAGCGAAGTGCAGCTTGCAAGGGGAGTGCGTCCTGGACCCGTTCATGGGCAGCGGGACGACCCTGGTAGCGGCCAAACACTTGGGCCGCCGCGCCATCGGAATCGAGATCGAGGAACGCTACTGCGAGATAGCCGCCACCCGGCTGTCGCAAGAGGTGTTGATATGAACCTGCGTGAACTACAGAAAGAAGCCCACGCCATCGCCAAAGACCACGGCTGGTGGGGCGAGGAGCGCACCTTCGGCGACTGCATCGCTGATGTGCATCAAGCGTTGAGCAAGGCGCTGGAGGCGTATCGGCGACTCGGCCACTTTCAACATGGTTGGGGGCGTAACGAAGAGGATCGGGATGCACCGGCCATGCCCAAAGGCGTCCCCGCCGAGCTCGCCGACGTGGTGATCCGGGTGGCGGACATGGCGGAGTGGTGGGGGATAAGTGTTGCCGTCACCTCCCATGAACTGGACGTTTGTTATGCCGGTGAAGTGATAGCAGGGTGCCATTCCTTTGGTGACTGGATTGCAGCCCTGCACCGATTCCCCGGGAATGCGTTTTCCCACCGCTTACGTTCACTCAACGTTGTGGAAGATGACTTGAAGGCCGTGGTCTACGGAGTGCAGCGCATGGCCGCCCACTACGGCATCGACCTAGACGCCGCCATCAAGGCCAAGCTCGAGTACAACCGGACGCGTCCATACCGGCACGGAGGGAAGGCGCTGTGAAGGCCATTTACGAATGTGTATGTTGCGGACTGATGACTAAGACCAACCTCTACCCGATTGGCAGTGGGGCATTTATGGAGTTCTGCGCTCCGTGTGCCGAAGCGTGGCTGGCGCGTCAGGAAGGCAAGGGTGCGGAATGTAGGCACGGAGGCAAGGCGCTGTGAAAAAGCTATTGTGCTCAGTATTCCATCGGAATTGGCGATACGGACCTGTTGAAGGATGGCCGTCGTCAAAGTACCAGGAGTGCGCAACCTGCGGGCGGACATGGGCGACAGGCACTCGTAGTTGGTATTTTTTCAACAAGCACGGGGGGAAGGCGCTGTGACGACGACCAGATGTGAGCACGAGAATTTCAGGAGCACTGTCGAAGTCAACAGGCTGGTAAATGGTCAGCAGGTGAGTTTCATGGCAGATGTGAAGATTAACTGTGCCGATTGTGGTAGGCCATTTGTGTTTGCGGGTCTGCCAAAGGGATTTGCGCTTAAAGGTGCTGCCATCAGCTTTGATGCTCAGGAAGCGAGACTCACCATCAAACCCTCCAGCACCGAAGGGAATGTACTGTGAACTACCAGAGTGACAGGAACACGAAGCAGCCTCGGTGCATGGTGTGTGGCCGCTTCGTAGAGACCATGAAGGCGGCTAGTCATTACACACCCGACTCACCATTTACGGTAGAGACGTTTGAGTGGGAGTGTGAGAGGTGTCAGATGAGGGAAGATAGCGCGCCCAGCAACGCAAAAGAGCACGGAGGGAAGGCGCTGTGAGCGAGGTAATCGGCGTAAACATAGCATTCTACGTTGATGGCGAGCAGCCGCCGCCGGAATGGCGATATGGATTTGGTCGCGCCAAGGCCCATTGGTGGCCTGACCTAGAGCGGTCACTGTGCGGCATGCGGGATGGCACTATGGATGTACCTAGCGACGATCCGAGTGATTACTGCAAAAACTGTATACGTCTTTTGGCACGGAGCAAGGCGCAGTGAAAGAGCAACTCAGGGCACACATGCAAGGCAACCCCAACTTCTGCGACGACTATCAGCGGCTTGGCTACTGCCCCTGCGGGAAATGCCCCGGTTACGTCTGTGATCTATGCGGTCGTATCTCAATTGACTATTGGATTCTTAACTACCGTGACGCAGTGGTATGTGAACGCTGCTACAAGAGGCACGAAGACATGCAGATTATGTGGGAGGAAACGCTGTGAGGCTCCTCGACCTTTACTGCGGAGCGGGAGGTGTAGCCCGCGGCTATCAGCTAGCTGGATTCCATGTAACTGGAGTTGACCACAAGCCGCAGGCCCGATACATCGGTGAAGACTTCGTCCAGGCCGACGCGCTGGAGTATCTAGCCGAGCACGGGGCGGAGTTCGACGCCATCCACGCCTCGCCGCCGTGCCAAGGCTACAGCATCATGCACAACCTACCGTGGCTCCGGGGCCGCGACTATCCGTTGCTGATACTGCCTACTATCGAAATGCTGGAAGCCCTCGGCAAGCCCTACGTCGTTGAGAACGTCATGGGGGCGCGGCACGGGTCCAAGACGCTGAAGAAGCGGGGACTAGAGGAACACGGGCTCAAGGCTGGGTGGTTATGCGGGGCCATGTTCGGGCTGCCGTTCTACCGGCACCGGCTGTTCGCGACGAACTGGTTGTGGCTGGCGCCGGGGCATCCGAAGCATAGACCGTCGGGTGGCCTGGATGAATATCGACATCGGCACAGTGTAAAGGGTATGCCAGTGGGGATGCCGGTCATTCAAAGCAGAGAGGTATCCGAACAGGTGGTGACCAATCCAGTCAACAGCGAATGGCGCAGGTACCACGATGGAGCACTGAATATCAGGCCCGGATACGAAATTGTTGGCGAAAGACTCCGTGCGAATGGCAGACCAAAGGACAGCAAGATCGGATTATCTAACGGGATGCCCGAGACGCAGTTAGCCAACTGGCAGAACGGTGCTCAGGGTGAGGGTGTCGGTATCGGCCACGCCAAGGGCTGGCGGCTGGCAGCCGAGGCGATGGGCATCGACTGGATGAAGCGTGATGAGCTCACCCAGGCAATCCCGCCAGCGTTCACCGAGTTCATCGGGCGGCAACTGCTGGAGGTACTGTGACGGACATCAAGAAGGCTTGCCCGAAGTGCGGGAAGGACCTGACAGTCCGTCTGAACGGCGAGACGCAGGAGGAGTTCCTGGGTTGTAGCCAGTACCCGGAGTGCCAGCACACAGAGCCACTACCCGTAGATATGGTCCTTCGCCGTCAGGGAGCGGCCACGCTGCCGGGGCTCTGATCAATTGGAGGCTCATATGACCCGACTATCTCCAGAATTCTATCGGCAGCGGGGCGAAGAAGGCCGCCATTACTTAGCCCGATTGCGGGACGAGGGAGATATGGGCTACACCCCGCCCCGGAAGCCCTGGGTCCGCGCTCCCAAGCCCGTGTTGTGCGGGCATTGCGGTGCTGATGGCTACCTGAACGTCATGCGTATCCAGCCCAGCAACGGGGATGAGGGGGATGGATGGGCCTGCATCCAGTGTGGATGGACCCTGTATGACCCTGGGTGTCTTGAAGACCTCAATGTGCCGTAGGGAAGGAGGCGAAAGTGAGGCCGATAAACCTGACCGTGCCCTGGCCCCCCGGATGCTGGACAGGCAGGTACACCCTTGACAAAAACCAGTAGAATCTGCATTTCGTTAACTATCGTAACGGTGTCAAACTGAACCACTACTGGCGTTTGTGATCGTTTGATTATGATACCATTATATGGTATCATATATGCATGAGGAAAAAGCACCGCCGGACCCTGGAGTTGATCTTTGAACGGCCAACCCAGTCAGGCATACGGTGGTCTGATATCGAGTCGTTGCTCTTGGCTTGCGGTGCTGGCATTATGGAGGGATCGGGCTCTCGCGTCGGAATTGAGCTAAACGGAGTCCGCGCTGTGGTGCACCGGCCCCACCCCCAGCCGGAAGTTGGCCGGGCTACCGTTGGAGATATTCGGGATTTCTTGACTGAAGCAGGAGTGACGCCATGAAATACAAAGGCTATGAGGCTGTGATTACCTATGAAGAGGACGTCAACGCCTTTCACGGTAGAGTGATAGACATTCGAGATATCATTTCGTTTGAGGGCGCTTCGGTTGAAGAGCTGGAAAGGGAATTCCAAGCCTCCATAGACTATTATCTTGCCATGTGCACTGAAAGAGGGGAAGAGCCAGACAAACCCTTCTCCGGCAAGGTGCACCTCAGAATGCCCCCAAAGATTCACCGGGCCGCCAGTACAGCCGCCCAGGCAGAGGGCAAGAGCATCAACGCATGGCTGGTTGAAATCATCGAAAGGGCCGTGCACTAACCCGTACTAGGCGGCCAGGGCTCGATGGACAATAGTTTAGGACCCCTCTGTCTCCCCATCCTCACCATTGCCCTTGGCCCTGGACTCGCTGTAGCGCCCCTCCCGCTGCCAGGTGTCCACGGCTTTCTTTGAGTACCGCCTGCCCTTGGGCGGCTCCTGCATCATCAGGCCCCTTAGAGCCATCTTGATTGCCTTGTGGTACCTGGGGTAGGACTGGCCTCCCCGCCACTGGGAGACGGTCTGTCTGCTAGTGCCGAGGGCATCGGCGATGGCCGAGTCGGTCCAGCGATGGGCTCTTAGCAGGTCGAGTAGCTCTTGAATCTCGTTCACATCATCTAGACCTCAGTAGGTTTGTGGTTTGAGGGTATCACATAACCTGACGATTGTCGATAGCATTAGATCGAATAACCTGACGAGTGTAATAACTGTGAAACAGCTAGGCTAACAATCTAGGACAATCTCACCTATTCGTGCCCAAATAACTTGACAAGCGTCACGAAATCTGATAGTATATACACATGGAAACCAACCAGACCAACAAAGGAGCAGCCACCATGACAACCGTATCGCCAGTCACCCAGATCGAGGAGCTGAGCAAGAGGCTGGAGAGGGCCAGGGAGATCGTCGGAGAGGGGCATGTTTCCCCGGTGGTGGGCAAGGACGGCCAGTACGTGGTCCAGGCTTGCAAGGGCGGCTACTACCTGGTCAACGGGGAGTGCACCTGCCGGGATGCCCAGTACCGCTCCGAGGTCCACAAGGGGTGGTGCAAGCACATGCTGGCGGTGGAGCTCTACAAGGAGTCCCAGCCCCAGGTAGAGCCCCAGGAGCCCGCCCCGGTGGGCGACGGGCGGTCCCTGGACGAGCAGCTCAAGGACCTGTTCTAGGGCCTAGAGAGAAAGACAGGAGGGACGCAGAGATGACAACCATAGCCGAAGTAATAGAAGAGATGGAGTCCAAGGGCATTAGAGTGACTGGCGATGAAGACAAGGCAGTCCTGGCTTACCTCTTCCTAACAAGGCCGGACATCAGGGCTGAGGTTACGGAGTTAGTCTGGCAGAACCGCAAAGACAGATAGGAGGAGCGCAGAGATGAGATTGTACGGAAACCTGATAAACCGGATGCTAGAGACAAGCACGAGCCTAGAGCCAGAGGTTGGAATGCCCATCACGGTATGCATGTGGAGTGACCGGGTGGTCTACACCATCACCGAGGTCAGGTCGCCAACACGGTTCATTGTCGAGGGTTGCAAGGCTGTCACCCTACGAAAGAATGGGCAGTGGCGTTTCGAGGGCGAGACCATGCGTGGAGGCGCGGGGATTATGGTCGGAGTGGCAGACGAGTATCGAGACCCCAGCTTCTAGGCGAAACCCTTTACGGCGGGTCCGGCGGGGATAGGCTCCCACCGTTGATGAGCCAGCCTGACAAGGTAGCTCAAAGGAGGCACCATATGGCAAAAGTGTCCACTGTAGTAGGGTTGAAGGTCGCATTCGTAGAGGGATTCGTAAATGACTGGGCCGTCTATCTCGGCAAAGCCGAATGGGATGATGAGGAAGTAACGCACAACGGCTTAAAGCTTAGCGAGCAAGAGGCTCGCAATTTGATCGGGCGCTTGGGCGGAGACATCGAAAGGCAGTTTGCGCTCCTTCATTACAGGGCATAGGCGAAACGCCCCGAGGAGGAGAACGTAAGCGCGAAGGTTCTTGATTTCATCAAGTCTGGTGGGACTTGATGGGCTCGAACCATCAACTTCGGTCTTATCAGATCCCAACGGATGAGGTGCGGGCCTTTTGGTAGAACATGTGATTTGGTAGAATGAGAGCTGTGGAAACGAAGACCGCTGAACAGCACCAATACACACTTGAGCAGCTATCCCAGCGCATCGACGATATGAGAACACGCCGAGTCTGGGGCCGGTTCATCGTGCATTTCCAAGATGGCGTGATCGTTCGCCTGACGCGAGAAGAGAACGAACGTGCGGGGGATGATACAACCGTTGTCCCGATTAGGGAAGCGGACTAAGCTGCCGCTTGCCTCGGCGCACTGTAAGCCTCAATTCACCCTCCAAATGCTTGACAACTGGTGGCGTTAGTGCTACCATATACTCATGGATAAGGCACTAGCGAAGATCAGGCGGAACCCTCGGAACGTCCGGTTCGACGACCTTCGCCAGGTTTGCGACCGCTACTTTGGGAAGCCGAGGCAAAATGGTAGTCACCTGTTCTATAAGACACCTTGGCAGAGCGAGCCGCTGGTGAATATCCAGCCCATTAGAGGCATGGCCAAGGCGTACCAGGTACGGCAAGTGCTCAAGGCGATCGACAAGTTGGAGGAGCTAGATGGATGAACATATAGACCGCTATACCTACCGAGTCATATGGTCTGAAGAGGATGAGATGTATGTCGGGCTGTGCACCGAGTTTGCGTTGCTGAGCCACCTAGACGACACCCCGGAAAAGGCGTTCGCAGGTATTAGGGATGTGGTGGCATTCGCCGTGAAACTCTTGCATGAGGATGGCACCCCGATTCAGGAGCCGCTGTCTACTCGACGCTACAGCGGAACGCTCACCCTTCGCGTCCCCCCTGAGACCCATCGCGCCCTTGCGATGGATGCTGCCGAAGCTGGCGTCAGCATGAATCGTTTGGCTGCCGAACGGCTGTCGCTGCGGCGCTGAACAAGGAGTAGTGGTATAATGTCGCCATAGCTAGGCTGGACTAGGAACAACCAGACAGCCGCCTTGACGTGCCACGGCACTCAGGCGGCTTTTTTGTTAGGGAAGCCCTCCTATAGCGCGAGTCAGTAGAAATGAACGAGTGGGATATACAACCGGGGGAGACGGCGAGGGCGTTTCACGCCTTCAGCCACTACCGGGATATGCCGCCCGCCGACCGCTCCATTGACACTGCGCACGCCGAGCACTTGGCCCGATGCGAAGGGCGGAAAAGACGGGGCAAAAGGGGGTCAAACAGGTGGCAAGATTGGAGCCCTAAACACGATTGGGTGAGTCGCGCTGCTGCCCATGACGCCGACCTCAGCCATCAACGTAGGCAACGGCGGGCCAAGGAGCTAGAGGAGGCCCAGGATCGGGCTGCCAAGATAGCTCGTAGCGCGTTGGATCGCCTAGAGGAACGCCTCAAGGCCATCGACGTTGAACAGATTCCCGCCGCCGTGCTGGACCGGTGGTTGAAGACGCTGACAGACGTAGAGCTTAAAGCTCTGGGACACCAGGACAAAGTGGCACTGGAGCACAGCGGACCGGACGGCGGCCCCATTCAAGCTGACACTCAGGTGGTAGTAGATGGCCTTAGCGACCCTGCAATCCGCAACGCTCTCAAGGTTCTCGCCCTTGGCTTGGAGGGCGACGCCGGCGATGACGGCAAGGAAGTGGTCTAACGGCGACTGGAAGCTGGTCCCTCACCTAGACCTCATATCTGACAAAGTTGCCGAACTGGCCGAGAAGCCCCTGCGCCTCATTGTCTCCATGCCTCCGAGGCACGGAAAGAGTGAACTGCTCTCTCACTGGACGCCGGTGTGGTTCCTGTCCAACTGGCCATGGAAGAACGTGGGCCTGGCCAGCTACGCCGCCGACTTCGCTGGGACCTGGGGCCGTAAGGCCAGAGACTCGGTGGTAGAGAACCAGGTGCGCTTGGGCCTTCGTGTCCGGGATGACCTGAACAGAGCCTCGCAGTGGCAGCTATCAGCGGGAGGCGGAATGATGACCGCTGGCGTCGGCGGCCCCTTCACAGGGTACGGCTTCGATCTGCTGATTCTGGATGACCCGATCAAGAACCGGCAGGAAGCGGACAGCATCACGATGCGCAACCACCTGTGGGAGTGGTGGCGCTCGACAGCCCGCACCAGGCTGGAGCCAGGGGGCTCCGTCATCATCGTCGCGACGCGTTGGCATGAAGACGACCTCATAGGCCGACTGCTGAGCGACGAGTTCCTGGAGGGAGAGGAAGCGAGCGACCGCTGGGAGCACATCCGCCTGCCCGCCCTGGCCGAGCCCGGCGACCCTCTGGGACGAGAGGAAGACGCTCCGCTATGGCCGGAGCGCTACGACGCCACCGCCCTGGCCGCGCTGCGGGTCAGCGTAGGCCCCCAGGAGTGGCCGGGGCTTTTCCAGCAGAGACCTTCCCATGAAGGCGGGAGCGTCTTCCGGGACCACTGGTGGTGCTTCGAGGAAAAGGTGGAGCCGGGAGAACGGGTGTTCCAGTTCTGGGATACGGCCTTCAAGACGGGCCAACAGAACGATTACTCGGTGTGCTGCACCATGACGACGACTCCCAACGGCTACGCTGTGCTGGACGTATGGCGAAACCGTGTCGAGTACCCGGACCTGCTGAGGGCCATGCAGGCCCAGGCCAAGATACACGAGCCGTCGGCGATCTTTGTGGAGGACGCAGCCAGTGGCCAGTCAGTTGTGCAGAGCCTCCGGCGGGAGACACGGCTTCCGGTGCTCCCGGTGAAGCCCATAGGAGACAAGGTGCTCCGGGCGAACAAAGTAACCGGCACGGTGGAGGCCAAGAACGTCACACTCCCTAGGACGGCCCCATGGCTTCAGGCTTTCCGGGAGGAGCTGTCGGCATTCCCCAACGGAGTTCATGACGACCAGGTGGACGCTTTCGTGGGCTGCCTCACCCAGCTAATGCAGCGGGCCGGAGGCATCGGCGGCTTCTATTTGTAGGAGGGAGACCCCATGATACTTGAGCGACAGCTATCAGCGGTACGCGGCTTGCTGAGGCGGCCTATGGACGGCGTTAAACGGGCCAACGAGCCCTACGCCGCGATGGCCAAGGCGGGCGGCGGGACGGGGCTTACCACGGAGCAGATCAAGGAGTGGTTCTCCAAGCTGGGACAGACTACCGACACCGGCCCCGGTGGATACTACCGCTCCTCAGTGCCCGTGTATCGGGCGGTGAAGCTCCGGTCAGACGCCGTGGCCCGTGCCCGGCTCAAGGTCTACCGCCTCAACCGGGACGGCGAGCAGGAATGGGTAGGTGAGTCCGACCCTGTACAGAGGCTTCTTGATCGGGTGAATCAGGACTGGACCAGGAGCCGGATGTGGCGTGCGGTGGAAACGTATCTGTGCCTGTGGGGGCAGTCCTTCCGCTGGGTCAACAGGGCCGAATCTCCAGACCCGGCTATGTGGGAGATATGGCCCCTGCGGCCCGACAAGGTGAAGGTGGTGGTGGGCAAGGACGGTACTATCGCTGGTTACGTCCACGACCCGACGGGCTCCAGATTCGCCATGCTGCCCGACGAGGTGATTTGGGACCGCTACTTCAACCCTCTGGACCACCACAAGGGCCAGTCGCCCCTACTGGCTGGGCTGATCTCAATCCAGATGCAGCTAGAGATGATGGGGTTCAACCGGCAGCTCTTCAAGCACGGTCTTCTGACAGGCAGCCTGGCATTCTTCCTCGACGTGCTGACCGACGATACCGATATTGCTCTTTTCCAGGAGCGAATAGCGGACCGCTACAGCGGGCTAGCCAACGCCCAGCGTCCCATCGTGGCTAAAGGGCAAGGTAGTGTACAGAACCTTGGGATATCGAACAGGGACATGGAGTTCATCCAGGGCATACAGCTAGCCAAGGAGCATGTGGCGGACATCTACGGCGTGCCGGAGGAGCTGATGGCCGGGGCCCAGCACCCCACCTTTTCCAACCGGGACGCCGCTATCAAGGATTTCTACGCCAACCCGGTGACCCAGGAGTGGGACCTTTTGGCCTCGGAGATGCAGGAGCAGTTCGTCCCAATGCTGCCCAGGGCTTACCAGGATGTGATCCTGCGGTTCGACACCAAGGAGATCGCCGAGATGCAGGAGTCGCTCAACGACCGCTCGAACCGTGAGGTCGCTCAGGCGACGGCGGCCAAGCTGCGGGCCGAGGCGGTGAACGTTGCGGTTCAAGGGGGCCTTATCGACGAGCCGGAGGGCCGCGCCATCCTGAGCGGAGACCCGATCTTTGGCGAGCTTGGACGGAGCTGGAGCATAGACTAAGCGATGGCCACGCGAAGGTCAATCCGGTGTAGGCCCACGACGGCTGGACGAGCGGGTGTATGACAGGAGCTCTGCGAAGAGCTTGTCCTTGCTCCGCTCATGGCCCAGCTTCGCTCTGGCCTGTCCGAGGCTTCAGCCGTGTCCCTGGCCTTGGAGATCATCGACGGGGTGTTTCGAGTCCTGGCACACCGGAGGATTGGTCGCAGAGGAGGTGGCGGCCCACTCTGCCAGGGTGTCGGGCTACCATAAACGAAGGCTGATTCAGACCTTCAGGACGGCTTTGGGTAGTAGACATACGGCCTAGTGCTCTTGGACTCGGCTATCGAGCCTTTGATGACGGCGTGGCGGCAGGAGAACATCTCGCTTATACGGACGGTATCCCAGAGCGGTTCCACGGGTCGCTGTATCAGCGGGTGAGTGAGACGTTCGCGCAGCAGCCCTTTGACCAGCAGGCGCTATCGAAGGTGCTGAACCGAGAGTTCAAGGTATCGGGGAACAACCTGCGTCGTCTGACGCGAGACCAGACGAGCAAGGCAGTTGGTCAGTTGACCCAGGCGCGGCACCAGCAGCTTGGCATCAGCGAGTACACCTGGCGGACAGCCCAAGACGAGCGGGTGAGGCCCAGTCACCAGGTCCTCGACGGCACTCTCCAGAAGTATGACAGCCCTCCGTCTGTGGGTCATCCGGGGCAGGATATCCTGTGCCGCTGCGTGGCGATCCCGATCGTGCCGGAAGCGCAGGGGTAGGGGCGTCGCCATGAGGCGAGAGGATACTAGAGTGGCTGCGATGGTCACTACACCTCCGCCCGCAAGACAGCCAGTCTATTGCGACTGCTGTGGGAAGGTTGTATTGGCGGAGTGGGTGGAGGACGCCATTGTCATCAAGACTAGGCGTAACGGCAGATTCCATGTGGCGGTCGTGCAGCCTCACGGAAGACAATCAGTGCTTGACAATGACCCGTAATAGTGTTATAATATGACACGTAATGGAGACAAACACCAGGCGCATACGGCAGAGGCTTGAACGGGAAGGCTGGTACTTGGCCCGGCATGGTCGCAAACACGATATCTACTGGCACGACGAGATAAGGATGGCAAACAAGGTTCCCCGGCACCGCAAGGTCTCACCGGGGGTGGCCCGTGACATCGCCAAAGTCGCAGGTTGGGAGGTATAGAGATGAGATATCCAGCACTGATAGACGGTGAGAATGGTGCCTATGGCGTCGTGTTCCCTGATTTGCCCGGTTGCAATGGCATGGGCTCCACCATCGAGGAGGCTATTCAGGACGCCCAAGATGCGATGCCTGTCTGGATGGAGGTCATGGAAGAAGGTGGGCGGCCCATTCCAGTACCAAGCGCCCTAGAAGATGTAAAGGTTCCAGAGGGCAGCATGTTGACCTCGATTCTGCTGGTCCGTTCAGGCCGTCATAGGCCCGCCGTTCGAGTCAATCTGCACCTTGATGCGGATGTGGCCGATGCTATTAACTCGGAGTCAAAGCGCCGTGGTATCTCCCGGAAAGACTATGTGGAAGAGGTCGTTCGCTTTGCCGCTCAGATGGGCAGGTAACGACATGGTTGACAGACGCTCTCCGAGAGTCTACAGTTAATATTGATGCGGGTTACTCCGCAGGCCCATCGGCAAGGGCCGGTGTAGACAGCTAGACTGTCCCATAGACGGCTAGACCGTCCCATAGGCTACGAGATAGCCCCACAGGCAGCCAGACTGCCCCGTTGGGGCTTTTTTGCGTTTCAAGAGGAGGTGTCGATGGTAAGCACAGCCTACAAAGAGCAGTGCCGGGTAATGATGGTGACGGAGGCCCGCCAGACGGAAGACGGGAGCGCCCACCGGATGGTGATTGCTGCCCATGACCGCAGCCGCAATCAGGATGAGATCAACCTGACTGGGGTGCGCTTCGACAACTACCGGAAGAACCCTGTCGTCCTTTGGAATCACGATGCAAGCCCAAGGTTGCTCGCCGCCGCGCCTCCATCTGGGGGCATCCCCATCGCCAAGACCCTTGAGATCGGCCATGACGATCAGGGCAGGATCGTGGCCTCCTTCGAGTTCAACTCGAACGATCCGTTCGCGGCGCGGGTGGAGAACGCCTGGAAGAATGGTTTCCTACGCGCCGCCTCTATCCGCTACTTGCCTACGAGGATCGCAGAGGTCAAGGACGCGCGTGGCCGGGTCGAGCGAGTCAGGGTAGAGGAGTCTGATCTCTTAGAGTGGAGCCTGTTGCCGGTACCCGCCGACCCCGACTCAGTGCGAGAAGGTGCCCGCGCTCTGGAGTTACCCGCAGAGATTTTCCGTGGGCTTGAGCCAGAGCCAGAGCCGGAACCGGAACCTGAGACCGGGGAGCCCGAAACCCTCTCCAAGTCCCAGACCGACGAGCCGGAGCCTGAACCTGAACCCACGCAGGCGGACCCCGTAGACGCGCTTAGAGAGCGTATGGACGCCCTGGAGAAGGAGTTTCAGGCACTTGCTAGCAAGCCCTCGACTGAACCACAGGAGACTCCCCCGCCGGACCCTGTTCTGGCAACGGTTGAGGCAGAATTCGCCGCCATGCGGCAGATCATAGAGGAGAAGTAACCATGACCACAGAGACCGATAAGCTAATGGAGAACGTAGCCGCCGTGCATGCCTTCTTGGAGAAGGACTACAGCCCCCTGAAGGAGGAGGTGGAGCGCCTGTCGGCGCAGATCACGGAGTCTGTCCGGGCCTCCAAGCGGGCCGCCCTGCTCAGGCAGGTGGAGTCCACGACCAGTGGAGTCCGCGTCGCGTCCGGCAAGTACAGGGGATTCGACGAGTTCGACCTGATGCTCTCCCGCGCCGTCCTGCGGATCGCTGAGAGCGGAGGGGTAGACGGAGCTAGCCGGGTAGACCCCAGGATGTCCGCCGAGTGGCGGACCAACCTGGAGGGAGCGAGAGCCGACGTGTACGAGTCCATCGGACGCGCCCTGGACTCCGGCACGGCTGGCGCTGGTGGAGAACTCACCTTCACCGGAGAGACCAGCGAGATGTGGCGGGATGTGCATCTGGCCACATCGGTGGCCAACCTCTTCAGCCGTATTATGATGCCGACGACTCCGTTCCAGATTCCCTACGACTTCGGGGACGTGAGCTGGTACAGGGGCACGCCCAACCTTGCGCCCACGTCCTCATCGCCGTCCACGGCCAGGCAGACCCTCACGGCTGCCGAGCTTGCGGCCATGATCGGCTGGGCCTACGACCTGGACGAGGACGCGGTGATAGCGGTCCTGCCGGAGCTAAGGGCGACCCTGATACGGAACGCAGCCGAGGTCCTGGACGACGTGGTGCTCAACGGAGACATCTCCGACGACGCCACCAACATCAATGCGGAGGGAGCGACGGCGGGGTCGCTGTCCGGGGGCGCGGGCCTGGACCACTACCTGGTCTTCGACGGCCTGATCCATATACCCCTGGTGGACAACACCAACCAGCGCAACAACCACAACGCGGCTGTCTCGGACGACATGTTCAACGAGGTCAGGAGCAAACTGGGCAAATACGGCGTTCGTCCCTCAGAGTGCGCCTTCATCATGGACATAAACGTCTACATCCGGGCTCAGTCCATCGAGAACTTCCGCACGATAGAGAAGCTGGGACCCAACGCTACGCTGCTGACCGGCCAGCTAGGTGACATCGAGGGGATACCCGTGATCATTTCGGAGCAGATGTTGCTTGCAGACAACGACGGGAAGGTCACCTCCGGTGGCAACGGCACTGACACGGGACGGGTCCTGGTGGTCAACCGGAACATGTACCGGCTGGGGTTCAAGCGGGAGCTGATGATCGAGAGCGAGCGGGACATCCAGAAGAGGCAGACCGTTCTTGTGGCCAGCATGAGGGTTGCCTTCGAGGGCCGGATGGACAACGCCTCGGACACCGCTGTAGCCCTCAAGTACAACATCATAGGGGTGAGCTAGAGGAGACGGAGGTGAGCGATGCCACTAGTCAGAAACAGGTCTGAGGTTCCCCACCGCTACTACGACTACGCCCGGAAGGCGTACTTGGTCTGGGCTCCTGGGGAGGTCAGGGACGTGCCCCACTCCGTAGCCCAGCAGGTCTGCCAGGCCCACCCCGGCAAGATGGAGCTGTACGCGCCGACACAGGAGCCGGAGCCGGAGCCAGTTGAGGCCACAGCCGAGGTGCCCGAAGACTTCACTGAGGAGCCCATAGAAGTCCCTGCCGAGGTAACTGAAGAAGTCTCCGAAGACTTTACGGAGAAGGCCGCGAACCGCGCCCAGCAGGGCGGAAGGCGGCGGTCCACTAGGGAGTCATAGGGATGGCAAACAGCGAGGGGCCGGTGCTCTTGTCGGGACAGAAGCTCGTCACCACAGCGGGGACGGCGGAAGCCCTGGTAGCGAGCGCCAAGCGAGTAAAGCGGTTGCAGGTCATTGCCCTGTCCACCAACACCAAGCCGGTATACGTGGGCGGGTCTGATGTGTCCTCTACCACCAACGGCGGTCTTGCCGCCTCTGACTCGATCAGCCTTGAAGCAGAGGGGTGGATGGACTTGAAGGACATTTACGTCGATGCCGATGTAGATGGTGAAGGAGTCGATTTCTATGGTGTCAGAGCCTAGCCCGACGGTGACCATGACTGTTGGACCAGCGCGTCCGCGCTTGGTTACCGCCGATCAGGTGCGGGAGCACCTTGGGACCAACTCGACCGACATAGACGAGCTAACGCGGCTCATCGAGGATGCCGACGCCGAGGTGGTGCGCCGCTGCGGTCCCCACAAGATCGACGGTTCGCTGACCGACGTGCTGCGAGGCGGGAGCGTGAGGCTGTTTCCAAGTCAAGCCGTGGAAGGGATTACCAGCGTTACCGAGACCGCCTGGGATACCGTGACTGTGCTATCCCCCGACGACTACCGGACCTGGTACGGGGGCCGGATGCTGGAGCGGCTGTCCAACGGTTCACATCCCCGCGCGGATTGGGGAGAGCGTGTGGAGCTCACATACACGCCGGTAGACACAGATCACCAGCGCAGGATGGCTATCATTCGCCTGGTCCAGTTGGGCCTTGCCTACTCAGGGCTACAGTCGGAGAGTGTGGGTCCGTACAGCGCCCAGAACCTCGACTACGGGAAGGAGCGGGAGGCCATTCTGAAGCAGCTCTCTACGGGAGTGCCGATCTAATGTCCACGAACGCTTACCTAGAGCTCAGCAAGCAGTTAGCCCAGGACCTCCGGGAGCTGCGGGGCAAGGTCGAGGCAATCGACGACAAGGTGGATGAGCTACGCGGTGCCTTGCACACGCACCGCCTGACCGGGAACGGAGATGCGGGTGAGGAAAGATCAGTGAAGCTGCCCTTGGGTCTGAAGGTGCGCGATGTCGTGCTCTTCGTCCTTTTGGGCGAAGTGGTTGGCTCCAACTTGCTGGAGATGTTGGGGGTACTGTGAGCGATCAGATGGTCGTAATACGCAAGTCACAACGGGATCGGTATCGGTGGTTCGTCAATGACGAGCACGGCCTGGCCGTGGCCATGTCAGTTACCAGCTACGCCACTGAGGATGAAGCCCTGGAAGCCTTTGAGCAGGCTTACCGCCTGATGACTCCCAAGGGGTTCTGGGCCAGGCTAAGGGGTTTTTGGAGCGGTAAGCCGAGAGGGGCAGAACGATGGCAAAAGTGACCGTGAAGGTGCAACAGCGCGGGGGCAAGAAGCTCCAAAGACTGCTGCGGGAGGCTGGCAAGGGCGGCGTCTCAGGCGTCAAGGTCGGGTTCTTCTCGACGGCCAGGTATGACGACAAGAGGGGTACGCCTGTGGCTGCGGTCGCAGCCTGGAACGAGTTCGGGACCGAGACCATCCCGGAACGGCCCTTCTTCCGCAACGCCTTGGCCGAATCTGAGCGCAGCGTAGGCAGGATTCTCCAGGCTGGGCTTGACACCAAGAAAATGGTGGTTGATGAGCAGCTTGCGGGCCGAGTGGGTGCGCACGTTCAAGGAAAGATTCGAGATAGCATCACCGCTCTCAAGGAGCCGCCGAATGCACCTGAAACCGTGAGGCGTAAGGGTAGCAGTGACCCGCTCATGGACACAGGTACCCTTCGCAACTCCGTCGCCTGGGAGGTGGAGCGGTGAGCAGGCCCTTCGCCAACCGGAGGTTCCTTGAGGCAGCGACGCTGATTCGGCAGGAGCCAGGAACGGACAACGAATACGGGGAGTGGGTGCAGGGACAAGAGACCCGGACCGATATCACCGTGGTCAGCGCCCCGCCAGACGCAGCAAAGATGCGAGACGTGCTGCCGGAGGGCACCAGGCTTTCTGAGTCCAGAACCTTTTGGATAGATGGCGTAGAGGTCAAGCCTGTAAAGGTCGGCCTCAACGCCACCGAGGGCGACGTGATCGAGCACAAGGGCACGCGCTACCGGGTGAATCAGATCGAGGAATGGCCGGGTTTCGTGGAAGTCCTGGGTGTCCGAGAGGAAGTGCAGTGATAGCCCCGACGACCCAGAGCCTCGAGCGCACCATCCGAGGACTGGTGGCGGCGGGGTCCGATCTCGAGTCTCGCCGGGTTAGACCGGGGAATCAAGGCGGTGCAGTACCGAACGACCTGTTCGCCACGGTGGTGCTGATTCATCAGGACATCAAGGGAATACCAGCGACCGTGATGAGCCTTGCTTCAAACGGGGCAGACCTGAACGCTCCGACAATAGCGACGGTTCGAGGGAGGTACTCGGTTCAGTGGTTCCACACCGGAGCACACGACGCCGCCAAGAGGCTGTCGGTGTGGGTCTGGTCACCGGAAGGGGTGGCCCAGGCGCAACAGGCCGATCTGACCGTGCTGCGTGTATCGGACGTTCGGCAGCTCGACGACGTGGTGTCTGGAGCCTGGGAGGAGCGAGCCGGGCTGGACATTGACGTTGGCTACACGCAGAAGATCGACCAGACGGTTGGCCGCCTGAAAGCCGCTCCCATCGAGGTCGGGGCAGGTGGTAGCACCGAGACCATTACAGTGGAGGTTTAGACAATGACTCTTGGTATACAGGACATCGTAGAGGTAAAGGCGCAGATAAGGCCCCGTGGCGCTGGGGGCAGAGAGTTTGGGAGAACGCTGCTGCTCACCACCGACCCCACCCTGGACGCTGGTGCGGGTAGGGTACGGGTCTTTGCCAGCATGGACGAGGTAGCCAGGGTATTTACTGCGGACTCCGTACCCTATCAGGCGGCCCAGGTCTACTTCTCCCAGGTACCCTATCCCCGGAACCTGGTGATAGGCCGCTGGATCAACACAAGGGAGTCGGCTAGGCTAACCGGGGGCAGCCCGGCGTCTTTAGAGACATTCCACGGACGCGCCACCGTGGTCAGGGGCAGCGGTACTGTGGCGTCGCTGGATGCGTTCCACGGTAGGGCCACGGTCCTAACCGGCGCGGGGATGGTTGCTGATTTGGTCAACTTCCATGGACGCGCCACCGTAGTCACCGGCACGGGGACGGTGGCTGACCTGGTCAACTTCCACGGACGCGCCACCGTGCTGACCGGCACGGGGACGGTTGCCGACCTTGTCAACTTCCACGGACGCGCCACCGTAGTCACCGGAACGGGGACGGTTGCCTCCCTGGACACGTTCCATGGACGCGCCACCGTAGTCACCGGAACGGGTACAGTGGCTTCGCTGACGACGCTTCAAGGCATCACCAGCGGGACCGTGACCTTCCTGAGCCAGACGGTCACCGGACTAGATTTCTCCTCGGACACCGACCTCGATGGCGTGGCCTCCACGCTTCAGACGGCGCTCAGAGCTACCAGCTCCACGGACCTGGACAACGTAGAGGTCGTCTACGACAGCGCCGCCTCGGCCTTCGTCGTCACTCTGCCTCTAGACAGCAGCGGGGTTGTGCCCACCGCAAGCGCGGCCTTCACCGGAACCGAGTCCGACGAGCTGGGCCTGGACACCGCAACCATCGTCAACGGTGTCGATGCCATCAAGAGCGGGACCGTGACGTTCCTGAGTCAGACGTTGACCGGGCTCGATTTCTCCGCAGTCACCGACTACGACGATGTGGCCTCCGTGCTTCAGACGGCGCTCCGGGCCACCAGCTCTACGGACCTGGACAACGTAGAGGTTGACTATGACAGCACCGGAGCGGCATTCGTGGTGACGATCCCCCTCGACAGCAGCGGAGAGGCAACCAGCGTCAGTGCGGCCTTCACTGGAACCGAGTCCGACGAGCTGGGCCTGGACACTGCCACCATCGTCAACGGCGTGGACGCCATACAGTCCGGGACCGTTACTTTCCTGAGCCAGACCGTGACCAGCTTGGACTTCTCCGCCGTCACGGACTACGACGGGGTGGCTTCCGTGCTCCAGACGGCGCTCCGGGCAACGTCCGCCACCAGCCTCGATGAGGTGGAGGTCGCCTACGACGGGTCGGTGTTTGTCGTCACTCTGCCTCTAGACAGCAGCGGGGCGGCAACCAGTGTCAGCGCGGCGTTTACCGGGGACGACGCGGATGAGCTGGGCCTGGACACTGCAACCATCGTCAACGGCGTCGACGCCATACAGTCCGGGACCGTTACTTTCCTGAGCCAGACCGTGACCAGCTTGGACTTCTCCGCCGTCACGGACTACGACGACGTGGCCTCCGTGCTCCAGGATGCTCTCCGCGCTGCATCTGTGACGGCCCTGGCTTCCGTGGAGGTTGCCTATCAAGGCGGGGTGTTCGTCGTGATAATCCCCTTGGACAGCCAGGGAGCGGCAACCAGCGTCAGCGCGGCGTTTACCGGAACCGAGTCCGACGAGCTGGGCTTGGACACTGCAACCATCGTCAACGGCGTCGACGCCATCGTGTCCGGGACCGTTACCTTCCTGAGTCAGACATTGACCGGGCTCGATTTCTCCGCAGTCACCGACTACGACGATGTGGCTGCTGTGCTCCAGACGGCGCTGCGTGGGGCCACGGGCACGACGCTTGATGCCGTCGAGGTCTCCTACGACAGCGACGCCTCGGCGTTTGTGGTCACAATCCCGCTGGCGGCCGATGGCTCGGCCACGGCGGTCATCGCGGCCTTCACCGGGGCAACCGCCGACGAGGTGGGCCTGGGTACGGTCACGATTGAAGACGGCATAGACACTATCACCGCCGGCAGCGTGACATTCCACGGTGCAAGCCTTGCTGGTCTGGACTTCAGCTCCGTGGCGGGATACGACGATGTGGCTGCTGTGGTCCAGAACGCTCTGCGGGGAAGCTCCGTCGCCATCCTTGATGCAGTAGAGGTGGAGCACGACGGCTCGCAGTTCGTCCTCACCCTTCCGCTTGGCTTAGACGGGTTCGCCACTGAGGTGAGCGGCCCCTTCACCGGAGAGCATGCCGACGAGTTGGGCCTGGGTACAGTGGAAATCACCGCCGGAGTGAACGGTATAGGAGCAGGCTCCCTTACTTGGCAGGGTTACACCATCTCCGGCTTGGACTTCACCGGTGCCGCGTCTTACGACGACGTGGCCAACATCGTCCAGACTGCCTTGCGTGCCGTGACAGCATCAGGCCGGGCAGATCTGCGCAGCGCGTCGGTCGAATACGATCCCGCCGACTTCTTCCGAGCGAGCCTGGGATTTCGCACTAACGGCGATCCCTACCCCATCACCGGCTTCAAGGTGGATGTAGCCCAAGGAGCGGCTTCCGCTCTGGGGCTGGATAACGCCTCTGGCGGCAGCATCGACCCGGGCCACGCGTCCGAAACCATCGAGGACGCGATGGACTCCATCAGCGGGCTGGACGATGGCTGGTACTTCGTTACGGTGGACTCGAGCATCACCACGGGTGCAGACCTGCTCTCCCTGTCTCGGTGGGTTCAGGCCAAGGTCCACATGCTGGCGTTGGATGTGGTGGACGAGGGTGTCCTGACGCCTAACGAGTCCACCAGCCTGGCGGCGCAGCTATCCGCCCTGGAGCAGCAGAGGACCTTCCTGGTCTGGTCTAGAACCAGGGACAGCAAGGCCCTATCGCTGGCCGGGAGGCTCTCCAGCGTCAACTTTGAAGGGCAGAACACGCTCATCACGCCCAAGTTCAAGAGCCTGCCGGGGACCAGCCCAGACATCGTGACGACTGCTCAGAAGGAGGAGCTGGACCGGAAGTGGGTCGGGTACTACACCCGCTTTGGCCCGGATGCCATCTTCGCCGAGGGATGGACGCAAGCCGGGGACTGGATTGACGTGCGGTATTGGCTGGACTGGATCACCAAGGCTATGCAGAGCGAGGTGTACAACCTGCTTAGGCAACATCCAACTAGGGTGCCGCAGACAGCCGAGGGACTGGCCAGTATAGAGGCAGCCATCGAGCGGGTGTGCGAGGCGGGCCGCAGGAACGGCGGCATCGCTCCGGGCCGAGTGTCCGAGCCGGTCGCCAACGACATACGGCTGGCCTCGAACAACCCGTCCTTCGAGGGGTTCCTGCCAACGGGGTATCTGGTGGTAATAGGCTCCATAGCAGATCAGCTACAGATACACCGCGACGCCCGCGTAAGCCCGACGATCCGGGTATGGTTGAAGGGCAGCGGAGCCATGCACCACATAACCATCGGACTGGTATTCACCGGGTAGGAGGAAGAACAATGTTTTTTTCGTTGCAAGACGTAACGGTTATTCTCAACGGCCACACCGTGGAGGGTCAGCAAACCATAGTGGAGGGTGAGCACATCATAAAGGGCTGGTCTGAGGATTCGGACGCCCTCACACTGCCGGACGCATTCGAGTTCGCCAGCGTTCGGCGCGGCGCGACTGGAGACATGGCGGCGTTCAGCACAGGGGACAGGGGCGGCCCGGTAACGCTCAAGCTGATGCCCAACTCCCCCTCGGTGCCGTTCTTGATGAACCAGGTGACGCGGATCCTGAAGGATAAGGCCGAAGTGATCTGGGGCGGTAGCGTAAAGCACGGTAGGTCAGGTGCCAGCGTTACACTCAATCGGGGCATCCTCGTCTCTGGCCCCGTGTGGTACACGATGGGCAAGGGCGAGGTGGGCAACCTCACCTTCATGTGGGAGTTTCAGGAGATTATCCCCAACTTCACCAAGGTGAACTTCGCAGACTTGCCGGTGCTAGAGCCGCAAGGGGGAAACTAGATGGTAACGCTTAACGGAATAGGCGGCGACCTAACAAAGACCGAGTTCGAGATAGGCGGCACACGATTTGCTGTGTCCAAGCTGCCGGCAATGGCGGCCTTCGACCTCCTGGAGGCGATCAGGCACGAGCTGGGCAAGTCAAAGGCTCTGTCGCTGCCTACAGAGGCGCTGAACGAGGACGACAGGTCAATAGCAGCTTTTCTCAAGATCGTGCTGTCGCTGGACCCTGCGTTTGTGCGCCAGGTGCGTCAGAAGCTATTCGAGAAGGTGGCTTTCTCCAACGCGCGGGTTCCCACTCCACAGCAGCTAGCTGGGGCCGAGGAGATGGCCTTCGACGGCCTGGAGCCCATTGCGATCTACGAAGTGCTGGTGCGGAGTGCAGCCGTAAATTTTACGCCGTCCTTAGACGCCCTCGTCTCCAGGTTGAGAGACGCCCCCCTGGTTTCGAGCCCGTCCGTCCCCTCGGAATAAAGCCCTTCTTCGGCGCTCTCATAGACGCTGAGCTGGCTGAATACCTGCCGCTCAAGGAGCGTTACACTTTGGATGAGGCGCTCGACCTCCATGAGATATTGGTCGCCCGAATAGAGAACGAGCATCGTTCCCATGCGGAGGCGGAGCGAAAGGCTAAGGAGAAGCGGTGAGAGATTCGATAAGGAAGAACCAGAGTCCTGCGACGGTGCAGGTGCCGTCAGCGGTATACGTCGTCGCGTCTGCCGACCCTCACCACGAGGACACGCAAGGCACGATCTTGAATATCACAGATAACGCGATAGTCACCAACACGGTAACGCCACAGCCCACCGAGCGGGCCACTCAACGCTTGTCCCAGGTCTCGCGGGTTTTCCAGCACGGAGACCCGCTGGTCCATGTAATCGACGATGCGCCGGGCCGCCTGCCTGTCGAGTCTACGGAGCTGAGTCCTGGCCGTGTCGGTGTACTCAATTGTCCAGGCCAAGCTCTGCCCTCACTTCTTCGGACGAGTAGACTGGCTCCTCGCCCTTGCGGACCCGTTCGAGCACGTCGGCAGCAAGGTAGTAGTCTTCCATGTCCTCAAGCCCGCGCTCGATCATCTCGCGTAGGTAGAACGCCTTCGTGCGCCCAGTCTTCGAGGCCAGATAATCAAGCCGTTGTTCTATCTCTGGCGAAAGGCGAATCGAAGTTGCCATCGGGTTGTCCCTCCGTAGTGCGATACAGATATTCAGTATATCATAGAGGGGGCAGGTCAGCATCAAGAAACCTTAGGAGGCACACCATGACCAAGCACATACGGGTATTGAAGGAAGGTTGGAAATGACTGAGGAAGTGAGAAACGCCGCGATAGGAGCCCTCGTCGTCGAGTATGAAGAGAACGAGAGGCGCATAGCAACGCTAAAGTCATTGCTATACAAGATAGGTACAGACCTCGAGCTATTGGGCCGTGAATTGCAAAGGGTTCCGTCCGAGGTTAAAGCAACAGATGCCGAGTTCCGTTTCCGCTTACATAGCGCCGTTCCTTGCGCATCTGTCTCTTCCAACGACCTCCGCGATCACTTAGATACATGGCACAAGGCGCTTGCCAACAAGGAACGGCTAGAGGACTGCCTAAGACAGGCCGGCCTGGAGAAACTCATTGGGAAGTAACGAGGAGGCGCACCATGACCAAGCAGAAGACCGCCAAGCTCGACCTCAACGGGCAGAAGGTCGATGTCGGCATCCCCAGCAACTTGCTCAGCGACCTCGGCGGGTTGATCTACTACGGCGTGCTGGCGCGACTCAGCAAGGACAAAGGCAACGTCGAAGGCCAGCTCAGCGCTGGGGCGGTGATGTGTTCGTTCGCGCAGAGGTGCATCAGGAAGGTCGAATCCAGGCAAGGTATCAGTGACGAGTCGTACAAAGCCTGGGCGCACGTCCTCGAATGGGTGGTATCTTCACTGGATTTCGAGAGCCTGTCTGTTGACCCAGAGTCACCGGAGTTGGCCAAGCTGGCCGCAATAGGTCGTGTAGGAGGAAAGTAATGAGATTCGTTCTGCTATTCGTTGCGCTCATCACGCTGGGGCTTATAGCCACCGTAGGGTGCGTAGAGTCTGTACCTACGCCAACGCCAACCCCGACCCCTACACTCCAAGAAACCTACCTGAAGTCAGTGCAGAGGTGGGCGTATGGCGTCGGAATCACTCTTGGTGAACGGGAGCTTTACGAGCAAGACCCAATCTCCATCATTGAGGCCGCGTCAATTGACCCCATCGTCGAAGAACGCCCCTCATGGATGGCGCTCTTTGAGGGAACGATTAGGGTACTGGAACCGATCTATGTGGAATCTGAGTTTGAAGGGAAGGCTATTCCGAGCTTCGAGAGCAGGGTTGAGGGTATCAAGAACCTGTTGAGAGCCATGACTAGAGAGTACTGGAATTGGAAGGAAGACCCCTACGAAAACATCGACGCTTTCGAACGCCTCACGGAAGCCCACGCTGCAGCCTTTCGCGCCGCTGAACGACTAAACCTTGATGCTATCAAGGCAAGGAACACAGGAGACTACTAATTATGGCAGGACGAGTCATAGATGAGCTGGTAACCATCATCAGATACAACACCAGCAACCGAGAATTGCGCCGCGCGGAACAGCAGGTCAACGACTTCACGAGGAATACGCAGAGGCAATTCGCATCCTGGGGACAGGCTATCAGCAAGATCACCAGGGCCGCCACCGTGGTTTTGGGCGCACTTGGGGCTGGAGCTTTCAAGGTTGGCGCGGCCGAAGAACGCTCGCTACTCAACTTACGTACTCAGTTGGGGCTCACCGCTGATGAAGTCGAAGAGCTGAAGGCTCCGCTCCGGGATCTCTCCAAAGAGACGAACCGGTCATTGAAAGAGGTCAGTGACGCACTATTCTCTGTAAAGTCCGCTGGCCTGGAGACCGCAGATGCACTTGTCGTGATGGACCAGTCAGCCAAAGCGGCCGCATCTGGACTGGGAGAGACGAAGCCCATAGCCCTGTTGGCTGGCGCTGCGGTTAACTCGTATGGAGCAGCGGTGCTTGACGGCAAACGGGCGGTCGAGATTCTGCTGGCAACTGTCAAGGCCGGCAACCTTGATGCTGCGCAACTCGCGACAACGTTCGGGCGCACCTTCGAGTTCGCTGCCAAACTAGGGGTGGGAGTTGACGAGGTTGGTACGGCCATAGCTGGATATACCCGTGGAGGCCAGAATGCATCCCAAGCTACGGATGCCGTCAGAATGGCTCTTACGGCCCTGTTGGCTCCAAGTGCCGAGGCAGAGAAGATTCTCTCCGGTGTGGGGCTTTCTGTTGAGGATGTGCATCGGCACATTCGTGAAGAGGGTTTTATCCAGACCATCAGGACGCTCAGCGACGAGCTTGAGGGCGATACGACCCAGCTACGCCGCCTGTTTGGCGATGTGAATGCAGTTGGTTTCGCCCTCAGCGCCTCCGGTCCCAAGTTTCAGGACTACATCAAAATACAATCCGAAGTTCGCGCATCAACAGGCAGCGTAAACGAGGCATTTGAAATCTATGCCAATTCGAGCGTTGCTCAGGCGGACGAGGCCACCAACAATCTCCGACTCGCTCTATCTTCCCTATACAACAACGTTCTTGCACCTTTGCTCCAGCTCTTTGGCAAGCTGCCCGCAGCAATACAGACGGTCGTTCTGGGAATGGGGGCGATGCAGATCGCATCAACTATCGGCCTTGGTCCATCCGTAGGCGGGCTCGTGACGTCCTTGGGCCGCTTCATAGTGGCCCTCAAGACGGGAACCATCTGGCAGTCGAAATTCGTGCTCAGCCTAAAGGCAACCAGGATTGGGATGCTCCTCACCGGCGCAACAGCAAGGGTCATGTGGGCATCGATCATAGGCCCTATCGGGATTGCTGTAGCACTCATAGGGATTCTGGTCTTCAGGTTCCGCAGGCAGATCGTGGACGCTCTGATGGGCGTGTGGAGCTTCATCAAGGACAAGTGGCGAGAGATTGCGGGCCTGCTCCTGCTGCCCATCCTTGGTCCCTTCGCCCTGATAGCGACCAACGCCTTCGGACTGCGGGACAAGCTCATAGATGCGTTCACCAAGGTCAGGGACTTCTTCATGGGCATATGGGGAACCATCGTGGGCATCTTCCGAGACCACTGGGCTAAGATTCTGGCGGTCATCTTCCCAGCGGTCGGCCTGCCCATCTTGATAGCCCAGGAATGGGACCAGATCGTCGGGTTCGTTGGGGACATCTGGAGCCGCGTCTACGACACCGTTAAGGGCTGGATAGAAGCGATCATCTCCTTCATCAAGGAGATTCCCGGCAAGGTGAAGGACGCCGTGAAGGACATTCCCAACATGGTGAAGGACGCCGTGAAGGACATCCCTGTCGTGGGACAGGTGTTGGACGTCGCCGGTGGTGTGGCGGACAAGGCCAAGGGCTTTCTCGGTGGTATTGGCAAAGTGTTTACGGGGGCCGAAGGAGGGGTCGTTCCCGGACCGCTGGGGAGGCCAGTGCCCTCCATTATCCATGGCGGGGAGATGGTCCTGCCAGTAGGGGCGTCCAGGGTCATCGCTCAGATGCTTGAAGGGTTCCGGCTTGGCCCTGCCGCTTTGCCGCAAGCGCCGCACCACTACGGCCAGATGTACAGGTCCTCGGTGACCAACCGGACGGTCATCATCAACATGAATGAGCCTATCGTGATCCAGACCCAGGCGACGGACGCCAAGGGGATCGCCCAGGAGATAGGCGAGGCGTTTGAAGACAAGATTCGGAACATCGCCTACGACCACGACGGGCCGGTGGAGCGCTGATGGCGGTTAGCCTCATACAGGGCCAAGGTTTCGTGCTCCTGCCCGGGAGTCCTTGGCTGTCGAGCGCCCTGTCCAGGTCGGTACAGCCCCTTGCTGCCATTGCTGACGGGTTCATCTCTGAGGAACACGCCGTCAGGCTCAGCAAGACCTCGTATCCCGTCGAGACGGGCGGGTCGCTCGTGGACCACGCGGTTGTACAGCCGCGTACGCTGAAGCTGGTGGGCTGGGTCTCGGACCTGCTGGCTCCTGAAGGGAGGCGGGGCAATCCGTCTCGCGGCAGTGATGCGTGGTCTCAGCTCACCGGGTTGATCGAATCGAGGGAGCCGTTCCTGGTGGTCACGCTGCTGGGCCTCTACCCGTCGATGCTGATTACGTCGCTCAAGGCTCCGGTTGATAGGACGACGGGGCGGGCGCTCCGCTTCGAGATGGAGCTTGAGGAGGTGCAGTTCCGCGCCCTGGAGCGTGGCCAGCGGCCTCCTCCAGTGCGGATAGGCCCTGCCGAGGATAGGTCGGAGGAGGTTGAAAGGGGCTTGGTCAATGCGCCGTCCATAACCTCAATCGATCGGTGGTTGGAGAGTGGACGCTTTCAAAGCCGTTCGGAGGAAGATGACAGGGTCAATGCGCCGTCCATAACCTCAATCGATCGGTGGTTGGAAAGTCGACGCTTTCAAAGCCGTAGTTAGGTTCTTGTGGGGAGGGTAATGCAGGCGATACCACTGACAACGGATGCAAGGCAGCGTATGCGGGTGACGCTGGGCAATCAGCCGGTCATCCTCCGCGCCTGGTGGCAGCCGCTCTCCGAAGCGTGGTACCTGTCGCTCTACACCAGGAGAGAGGAGCCGATAGCGCTGGGGCGTCAGGTAACGACGGCTCGGAGGCTGATTGAGGCTCCTGGCTTCGTCGGCGACTTGGTGACCGTCCCCTTGGAGCGCTACGGGGTGCCGATAGGCCGGGAGGCGTGGGGGCAGACCCACGGGCTGGCCTACCTTGAGCCGTCCGAAATCGAGCAGGTGAGCTGGGCGCTATGAGCATGAGGCAGTACCTACGCCAGATAAGCGTCGAGATCGAGGGCGCAGACCGCTCCGTGCTCATCATCGAGGAGCTTCGTATCACCTTCGACCTGCACATAGACGATCAGTCGTCCTCGTCGCCGTCCACGGTCAAGATATGGAACCTGGCCAAGGCTTCGGCCTCGCACATTGCCGAGCCAGGGCAGATCGTGCGGGTCAAGGCTGGCTACGGGGATATTACTAACGCTGCACCGATCTTCGATGGCAAGATACGGCGCGTCCTCCATGAGCGCACTGGGGTAGACCGCGTGACGACCATCGTGCTGGGCCGTTCCGACTCGGCGACGACCGGCGCACTGGTCTCCATCAGCCTCGTGGGACCTGTCAGGCTGCTTGACCTTGTGCGCCGCATCGTTGACGCTATGGGGCTGCGAATCGAATCCATTCAGGCCGTTCCCGACGAGGAGCTTGAGGAAGGGTTCTTCTACAACGGCTCGGCGAAGTCGGCGCTCAAGGACCTTCTGGAGCCTTACAAGGTTACCGCTTATGCGGTGGGCGGCGTGATGCACTTCACCCACAGGGACAACGAGCCAGAGCGTGGCACGTTCTTTCTCAGTCATGCGACGGGGCTTATCGGCACGCCGTCCCTCACCGAGGACGAAGGGTTGAGGGCGAAGATGGCGTTGAACCGCTCCATTGAGTTGAGCCAGTTGGTTGAGGTCAGCAGCGAGGCCGTGGATGGCTGGTTCAGCGTCAAGACCCTCGTCCACAGGGGAGACAACTGGGGCGGGGAGTTTGTGACGGAGATCGAGGGGATCAAGGCTAATGCGTCCGCTCTGGCAGGGGTGGCGTAATGACGAGCATGAACCGCGACACCGACTACTCGAACCTGGCGCAGGCTATCCGCTTCGCCATCCGCCAGTCGCTCAAGGACCTCCACACCTGTATGCCTGGGATAGTGGAGTCCTACGACGCGGAGACCCGGCGGGCGGTGGTGAAGGGAGCGCTCAATATTGTCACCACTAAGAAAGAGGAGATCGAGCGAGAGGCCATCCACAACGTCCAGGTGATGTTTCCATCCGGTGGTGGATTCACCATGACCTTCCCTTTGGAGCGGGGGGACCCTGTGCTGCTGGTCTACTCCCAGCGGGGTTTGACGAATTGGAAGAAGACGCTTGGAGTGGCGGCCCCGGACATAATCGGGTTCTTCAGTGAGAAGGACGCCTTCGCCATTCCTGGGTTCGGGACGGACGAACCGGAACACCATATTGCCATTGAGGCGGACGGGATTCACATCAAGACTACCGGCAAGCTTGCTATAGAGGCGGCGGATGTGACGTTCAAGCGTGCTGGGAGCTCGGCGGCGCCGGAGAGCATCATCACCCACATCCACCCCGAGTACGAGTCCCACACCCACCCGGAGTAGGAGTGCTGATGAGCACCATCTCAGCCGTGGACGATCTCCTTGACGGATTCGCTGTAGTGGATGGCCTTGAGGCCACCAGGCAGCGGGTAATTCAGCATCTACGCTTTACCTTGAGCGAGTGGTTTCTTGACTCGGACCAGGGTATCCCATACTTCGATGGCCTGTTCGCTGGCGGCAGTAGTCCTGAATTCGCCGCACAGATCATTGCCGCCGAAGTGCTCGGCGTAGAGGACGTTACGGATGTAGTTGTCGTTCGAGCCGTCCTTGATCCCCTCACCCGGAGACTGTCGCTGGAGTTCCGCGTCAGTACGGCCCACGGCCAGGTGACGGTCGCGGAGGTGTTGTAATGGCACGGGTGACGGCGCAGGGAATAGAGCCCACGACGCTCCAGGGGTACATAGAGGCTCTGGAGGCGGCGTTCCGGTCTGCGTTAGGCCAGGACATTGATCTGGCCCCGGAGACGCCAGCGGGCCAGTTGGTTGGAACCCTGGCCTTGACGCTGACGGAGGCGGACGAGGCGCTGGTTGCGGTGGGCAACGGCATGTCGCGCAGCAGGGCGCTGGGAGTCCAGCTCGACGATCTGGGGTCTCTCTTGGGTATCCCGCGCCTGGAAGGAGAGACGGACGACGAGTACCGGGCCAGGTATGGAAGGCTAGTGGCCAGGAACGGCACGGGCTCGGCTGAGGCGATACTGGCCGCAGTGCTTAGCGTCGAGGGTGTAGCCGATGCACTAATCCGAGAGAACGCCGCCGCTGCCGAGGTGACCGAGCAGGGCAAGACCATTGGCGCTCACTCGATCTGCCTGGTTGTAGACGGTGGCACGGACGAAGCCGTCGCAGCGGCGGTAGCCCGGTCAAAACCAGTAGGAACGGGCACCAGCGGGGAAACTCGCGTTGCCGTGCCCCATGCTGGAGGCTGGAGCGTGCCCATCCGACTGTCCCGCGTCACACCAGTCCCAATCAAAGTCAGGCTGGCCCTGACGCTGATGGCAGGCTTTCCTTCGGACGGCACGAGCCGGATCATCACACTGGTGGTGGACTATGTGAAAGGGTTGGCCCTTGGGGAGCACCTGACCGCGCAGCGGCTCCTTGCCGACGTGCTCTCTGTGCCCGGACACACCGTGAACCTGGGTGTCGGTCGCAAGGCTGGCACGTTGCTCAGAGGCACAGGAGCGGTGGCGTCCCTGGAGACCTTCCACGGTCGGGCCACGATGCTCACGGGCGGGACCCACAGCGATCTCGCGACGCTTCAGAACATTACCGATGGGACCGTCACGTTCCTGTCGCAGCAGGTAACGGGCCTCGACTTCTCCGGCGCATCCGACCTGGATGGCTTGGCGGAGCTACTCCAGACGGCGCTCAGGGAGTCGGGCTCCACCGATCTGGACGACGTGGAGGTGACGCACGACGGGAACGTGTTTGTGGTGACGTTGCCCCTGGACAGCAACGGGGCGGCAACCAGTGTCAGCGCGGCGTTTACTGGAAGCGAGTCCGACGAGCTCGGCCTGGACACGGCAACCATCGTAGACGGAGTGGATGCCATCAAGAGCGGCGCTATCACGCTGCACGGCGCGGCTACATTCGCCCTGGACTTCAGCGGCGTGGCGAGCTACGACGACGTGGCCACCGTAGTTGAGGGCGCTCTGCGGGGAGCCTCCGAGACAGACCTGGACCAGGTAGAAGTGGCCTATGTGGATGGAGGGTTCGTCATCACCATTCCCCTGGATGCCGATGGCAATCCCATTGTGGTGTCCGGCGCGGTGACTGGCGATACGGCTGACGAGCTGGGGCTGGATACCGTCGATACGCTTCAGGGCTCCGTCACCAGTCAGGACGACATCGAGTTGACCGAGCGGCTGACGGTTGTCCCCGAAGACATCACCATGGTGTTGGCATCGTGAGCGCTCTGGCCAAGAGGATCGACGTTCACGCCAATGCTGGCCTGCTGATCCAGCAGTGGCAACAGGCTCCGCGTATGCGCGCCCTGGTGGATGCGCTTCAAGGAGTGGTGGACGATCATCTGGTCAGGCCGTTGGCGGACATGGAGGAACGTCTCCGCATCGACATCGCTGAAGGGTTCTGGCTGGACTGTATTGGGGAACGGCTGATGCTTCCGCGTCCGGCGACGGACATCGCCAACTTTGCCTTCTTCGGCTTCCACGGCTCAGGTGGTGTCGGCTTCGACCAGGGTCCGTTCGCCACGGTGGTTGAGGCGTTGTCGACCAGGGTGCCGGTGGGAGACGAGTTCTACCGGAAGCTGCTTATGATGCGGGCGGAGGCGCTCCTTGCGGACAGTACGGTGGAGCGTCTTAGCGATGCGGTGGGGCATGTGTTCCCTGGGGTGAGCTATAGGGACGGTGGCGACATGACGGCGGAGGTCCAGGGATCGTACCAGGGGCTCGACTCCCGGAGCCTCCTGGAGTCGCTCGATATCGCTGGGGGGTTTCCTTCTCCGGCGGGTGTCGAGCTGTCTAGGGTCGTGTGGGAGTACGTGGTCGGTGGAGACTGTGAGGGAGACGAGCCGCCGGTCGTGGCGGGCCATACTTCCAGCCATACCAACGTTAGCGAGTACGAACCGAGCGACGAGCAGCCCCACTCCGGCAACCACAGTTGGAAGATCACGGTTGCACAGGGCGCTTCAGATTCGGCAAGCGTCTTCATTGGCTTCAACGTCGCATACGCCGACCTACTGCCTATGACCCAAATCACCTTCTCGGCGTGGGTCTACGTCCCCGCGGGCGACCTGCTCCTCTCCGATGTGGAGCTAGAGATATTGTGCCGCGAAGTGGACTCAGAGGGCGCCACCACATGGGAGAATACGAGATCGGAGAACCCGACCGCCTATGACTCCTGGGAATACCTCGAAGCCGCGACGACTATCTCCGCCGCTTGTCAGGACATCCGGCTGGCTTTGAGAGTCACCGACCGTTCGGCCCCGCACGTGCTTTATTGGGACGACATTAGCTTCAGGAGTGAGTAGTCATGGCAAGAGACCCGGACGCACTAAAAATGAGTAAGTGGGCAGCCACAGGGGACGTAGAGGACCCGGAGGACGGTGGGATAGACCGCTCTATTGGCTGGGACATCAGCCACTCCCAGCCCGGCGGATCGGTGCCCAAACGGGAGCACTTCAACGAACTGCATAGAGAGGAGACCGCCCTGGGAGTGGAGATCAACGTCCACGGCGCAGGGCTTGAGTGGGACGCCTCGATCTCGTACGAGCATCCGGCGCTGGTAACGGGCAGCGATGCCCTGCTGTACGTAAGCGTCCAGGATTCCACCAACGTCGATCCGGTTACCGACAGCGGCGAGTCCCATTGGAAGCTCCTGAATACGCCGCCCCCCAACGCCTCCACGACCGAGCGCGGCATCGTAGAACTCGCTACCGATGCTGAGGTGGCAACAGGCATTGACACCACTAAGGCAGTGACTCCCGCCGGGCTAGCGTCCAAGCCCTTCCCCAGTGCTTCGATAGCTCAGCCCGGTATAGTGCAGTTGGCCACAAACACCGAAGTAGCAGCCGGAACGGATACTCAACGGGCTGTTACTCCAGCCGGGCTAGCGTCCAAGCCTGCCATAGCTGCATCCACCACTCTAACGGGTGTTGTAGAGCTAGCTACTGATTCAGAGGTGGCAGATGGCACCGATGCGACCAGAGCCATCACCCCAGCAGGGCTGGCCTCGTTGGGGTATAGGCGGGTTACGGTGAGCGACTCGGCCCCCACCAGCTCGGACGGTAGCAACGGCGACGTGTGGCTGGAGTATTAGAGATGCCGATCAAGGTCAAGATTGACGGGACGTGGCAGACGGCGGCCGCCAAGGTGAAGGTGGCGGGGACATGGAAGGCAGCCCATTCTTGGGCCAAGGTCAGTGGGACATGGCGAAGGGACGCTCGCGACTTCGACGTCGCCACCGGCAACAACTACCCCAGGGGTATCGCCTGGGATGGAGCATACTTCTACGTGGTGGACAACGGCGACGATAAGGTGTACGTCTACGATGCCGACGGGAACTACCAGTCAGACCGAGACTTCGACCTCGCCACCGGCAACACCGCCCCTATGGCATAGCCTGGGATGGAACATACTTCTACGTGGTGGACATCAGCGTACGATAAGGTGTACGTCTACGATGCTTGGGACCCACCAGTCGGACCGCGACTTCAACTTCCACAGTAATAATGGTGCCCCCATTGGCATCACCTGGGCTAGTGGTTACTTCTACGTAGTGGACGACTCCGACAATAAGGTGTACGTCTACAATGCTGATGGGACCCACCAGTCGGACCGCGACTTCGACCTGGACGCTGATAACGGTCGCCCCGAAGGAATTACTTCGGATGGGGCCTACTTCTACGTGGTGAACTACTCTGACTTCAAGGTCTACGTCTACGATGCTTTGGGGACCCACCAGTCAGACCGCAACTTCAACCTTACCAGTGGCAACAACTACCCCGCTGGCATCACCTGGGATGGTTCCTTCCTCTATGTGGCGGACCAGATCGACCCCAATCTCTACGTCTACGTCTATGACAGTGACGGGAACCACGTGGGGTAGGCTAGTCCAATGACCACCACTGAAGAACGGGTAGCAGCCCTGGAGCAGCTTTCCCAGCAGGGGCGGGAGGAACATAAGGACATCGCCGACACACTGGAGAAGCTGACGGCCCAGGTCTCCAAGCTTGAGGTCTACCTGGCCAATGGCAACAACGCTCCCTTTGGTATCGCCTGGGATGGAGCTTACTTCTACGTGGTGGACTACAGCGGCGATAAGGTGTACGTCTACGATGCCGATGGGACGCACGTGGGGTAGGACACCCCTATCTCTGATCGGCAGTGGCGGCGGTTGAAGTGTCAAGATGAACGCTCTACAATAGAGCCTTCGAGAGAACCCAATATAATGGCTTTATAGCCGTCATGCCGATGTTCGTACAATGGTAACCAAATTTTCTCCTTCGGGCAGAAGGGCGGGCACACTTCCCTCTATCTGGACTCGCTCCCGGGAAGCGGTAACCTGAACCTGGAGAGCCCCGAGGATTAGCTCCAGATCGTCTTCAGATGCCGTCTCAACCCATTCCCGCAATCGGGCAGCGGCTTCGGGAAGGCTCGCCGCCAATTGGTCAAAATCAAATTCCTTTGGCCGTGACGGCTCGATAGCACGACGCTCCGCCTCGAAATGCATGCGCTGACGATTTAGCTCTTCGTTCTTAGCCCCGAGAATGTTCTCAGGCATAGACCCCTTGACGTAGAGGTCCATAAGTCTGGTTTGTTGCTCTTCCACTCGATTTAGTTCCCGGTCCACGTGCTGTAGCCGCGCAGTGTCAATCTCTTGTCCGCACAAGTGCTTCGCCTCCTCTAGTATTCGCTGGGGGTCGGAGAGTAACTGCGCGATTTGGTCCAGAACGACCCTTTCTAAAGGCCCAACCCCTACGTATCGGGAGTCGCACTTTCCTTCAAAGTTGCCCGCGTAGCTACGCCGACAACGGTAGTAAACGTATTTGCCATTTGACAAGGACTGCCCCACCATGGGTGTGCCGCAGGCGAGGCAACGAAGGCGACCGCGCAATCGGTAAACTCTGGTCGGCTGGCCTCGGAGGCGGCGGTAGGGGTCCTGGAGTATGGCCTGGGCCCGAGTGAATGTCGCTTGTGAAATGATGGGTGGAGTCGCTCCTGGAATTTCGATCCACTCGCTCTCCGGCTGGGATATCACGTGTCTGCGTTTCTTGCCCCCGTGGCCGTTCCGAGTTACCTCGACCCTAGTTCGCCGATAGACCGTTCGACCCGTGTAGGTTTCGTTCATGAGCATGCGCCGCACGGTCAACGGATGCCAACGGCCCCCATTGAATGCTGGAACTCCGTCCCGGTTGAGGCCGCCCGCTATTTTGCTACAGCCTTGTCCGTTACAGAATAAGTCAAACATCTTACTTACGATAGCAGCCTGCGCCTCTTCTATTTCGCGCTGTCCTGTCTCCTGGTCGTAACAGTAACCATAAATAGCTTTACCCGTCCCCTGTGGTATGCGGCCCTGCCTCGCCCGTTCAGCCTTGCCCCGCATGGTTCGCTCGGCGATCTTCTCTCGCTCCACTTCTCCTATGAAGGCCCTGGCCGCCAAGATGAATCGGCCGATAGCCGTGTCCTCGAACTTCTCCGTCACGAACTCCAGCCGGGCCCCAGCTTGCTCAACCTCGTCGAAGAGGACGCCGATATGGTTCTGGTTCCGGGAAAGCCGGTCTACGGCATAGGCGATGACCACGTCGACCGCGCCCTCGCGAAGCAGGCACCTCAATCGCTCTATCCCGGTCCGGTCTAGAGTGGAGCCACTGGCGCTGTCCCGGATGCGTTCTAATATCTCCCATGACGCGGTCTGGGCGTGATCGACGCACGAACTCTCCTGCGTCTCCAGGGACGACCCGTCCCGCTCCTGGGCGTCAGTCGAGACCCTGGAGTACACGATAGCCCTAGTTACATGGAGAGATCCGAGAACCGGGAGACCATTTGCTTTCCCGTTCGGGCTGTTTTGAGTCATCACCTACTCCTTTACCTCGCTACGTTGTCTCTTCAGCCGCTCCACTTCCAGCAGCAGCTCCATCGCCCTGACCGCCAGTGGAGATGGCTCGCGAAGCCCGCACTCCCATCGGCCCACGGTCGCCAGCGTCACACCAAGCTCCTCGGCGAGGCGCTTCTGCGTAAGCCTCAGCTGTCGGCGGAGTTCCTTGATATTCTCCATAGATCTAATTATATATCCATAGGTTATATTTGTACACAGCTTGCTAACTCTGCCAGGCAACCAGGGTAAAGAGGCCCCCTCAAAGGTGTTCTCTTCCACTATGCACCGGTAGACTTTGGAGTCTGTCGCGCACCTCCGTTGATGCGGTTACCGAAGCAGGGCCTGTATTTTGTGTCCCGCAGATATTTTTTGAATCCTTCACGATCTCGGTCGTGTTCTGCGCTTTTGCGTGCCCTGGCACCAGCCACTCCCAGGTCTTGTGCGATTTGATCCAGGTACTCGGAGTCGGCCGGAATCCCCCGCCACCGGCCTTTCCCGATCTTCTGCCCTAAGCCGTGCTGACCGAGTTCCTTTAGCTTACGCCTGACTTGATCAGCCCCAACATCGAGCCGGACAGCCAGATCCTTGACATCCCACTCGGACTCGTCGAGCAAAGTGACCCACAGCCTCAATGCCGTTTTACCTAGACCCTCACTCGATATTCCAGCTAACGCCTCCCTCCATACCCATACATCATGGAAAACGACCAGATTACACCCATATAGCTCTTCACAGAGACACCCCCTAGAAGAATTAGAATCGGCAGCTATTGTAGTTATAGCAGCTATAGGATTAGGTGTAGGTGTATAGGATGATGACGTAGTATGGTGAGCGTCCATAGGTAGACTGAAGGTGGAGTCAGGAGAGCTATAAAAAGAGGATGGCTGAGGAACAGGACTCACCTCAGGAGTAGAAGGTGAAGGTTCGATGGGAACGAGCAATCGCCAGGACCCACCATGCTCTGGGCTACGGTAAAGGTCAACGGGAGTGAGGACTCCTCGGCTCTGTAGACGAAGGTTAGCAGCCCTGACCGTACCCCTGTCAGCGATTATTAACTTCGCCAGGCGGCGTTCACTAGCGTCGTACTCGCCTTTTCCTGCATGCGAGGCAACGAAGATGTGAGCCAAAAGTAGTTGCCAGTCGGTCGCGCCATCCATTCCGTGCCAGTCCTGATATTTCATCCATTGCAGAAGCCTAAGCACCTCTGCCGGAAACCTGCGGAACCTCGACTGCACAGCCTTATTTATCGTACGTATACGATAGTCTTCGAGCTCCCACTTCTCACGATACAACCCTGATTTGCGGAAAAGGCGATCGATTCTGGCCTCGTCCCCGCCGGTCCAAAAGCCCACCATATTGGCCAGAGCCAGGTCCGCATCGCTCTGGCTTGAGTAACCGGTCCAGTCGCCCGACCACAGCTTGGCGAACTTGGCCCCGTTAGCCGCGCTCTTAGCCCGCTCAACCAAGGCTCGGTCATCTAGGTCTACACCCTTTGCCGGGAATCCCAGGTTAATCTGTTGGCCATCTGGTTGGCTGCCCAGGCAAGTGAGATAGACTTCATTAACCTCTGCCTGGCGGTCCTCGATGGTCAAAGGAGTGGTCTCCAGGTGTTGGCCAGTTACGGTGAGGAACCGCTTCGCCTCGTACATCTCTAGGTGATCCCTTCTACACCGGTTACCAGGCTTGCTTCCCCGGACTATGATGTGCAGCCCGGTGCCTGACGGTGAGACTTCGGTGTAGCTGCCAATGGTCTGGATCACTCTCAGTGCCCAAGGTTTAATCTCACCCGTCTCGGGGTCACGACAGTCGTCTAGATCGATGCAGACGAAGGGGTCGTTCTCGGTGAACTCGAAGCCGATGCCTTGAAACCTCAGTTGCACCAACTCCACCGCCTGGTCAAAGGTGACCCAGTTTTTGGGGTCCGTATGGTCGGCTTTCACGCCGGATTTGGGGTTCACGGGGACCTTGCTATACCTAGGCTTGCCCGGGATTGGCTCTGCCTTCCAGGGCATCCACTGTGGAAACTGCTGAAGTCCATAGGGGACATTGTCCAAGTCACTCATCGGATACCTCCTTTTCGGTCTCCTCGGCCAGCTATGGTCAATTCTATTACCTGCTCCACCGGCGCTCCCGCCCACACGGGGTTTCCAGCCGAATTTCTTGGACCCGGTCCGGCAAAAAGCCTTGGAAGGACGATGTCCTGGACTATCTGGCCAAAGCAAGGGCACTGGTGTGTCTTGTGGGTTTCCTCCAAGATTAGATTTTAAGATTGCCAAGTCCACCGGTCTGTAAATTGGCAGTCTTAGATATCCTCAAACAGGGCATTAAGAGTGCCAAACCATAGGTTCTCATCGCTGGCATTCTTAATCGGGCAACTTCCAGAGCCACACACCTGCCCCTCGTCCGTCCGGAAGGCCTCGTCGTTCAGATTGGACGCCGAGCCCGTCTTTGGCACGGTAGAGCGTGCGGTCACTGACCCCAGCTTCGACAGCCTTAGTTTTGATGGCTTTGGCAGGAACCGGTCCATCTTTCAACAACTCCCTGAGGAACTTCGTCGCCTCCGCCAACTGAGGGCTGCGCTCACCGGCCCTTGGCGCCAGGAGGTCCGGAATGGCGAAGTCCACAGTTCCGCCCCACGACAGGGATGGCTTGCCTCTGCTCCCGTCTATGTGGAACGCCAACGAAGGCGGTGGAGCAGCGAGGTTGCTCTTCAGTTCGGAGAGGATTCGTGAGTCCGGACTTTCTGGATGAGCGGTGACTAGGAGTACCGAACGGGCGGCGGCGGTGAAACCCAGGCTCCCACCTACTCGGTAAAGGCTGTTGGCACGATTGGGGCTTTTATTCAAATGCATCACCCCTACCACTGCAGCTCCTGTTCGTTCGGCCATGAGCGCCAGTGGTGACAGAAGCCGACGAACGCCGGAATCACGATAGGTGTTAGCCTGGCCGGTAAACGCCACCAAGGGGTCGATTACCACCAGAGTGGCTCCCGTCTCGCGCACATATTTTTCGATTTCCCCTAGCAGCCCGTCCGAGGATTATCTAACGGTGCTTGCGGGTCAGCGCCAATGGATCGCGACAACTAATTTTGCCGGTTGCCCCAGCCGGCCCCCAGATAGCTTTGCGAATAGCGCCGTGCTCACTACCTCGGCAAAGTTCCTGATGCGTTGGGCTGGCCCATCGGCCCGTGCTTTCCTGTGCAGATTGACCCCAAAGCGGAACAGTTTGAGCAGGTTGTGGCCGGTGCAGATCAGCGACCATTCGCCGTTCACCTTCTCCAGTCCCCGCAGCAGGAACTGCCGGAATCCCCTGCCCTGCTTGATCTGGCCGAATACCGGCTCCACAGTTTGCATCCGCAAAGCGTAGCGCTGCCGACCCCGCTTGGTCTGTAACTTCCGTCGCATCCGGTCCCTGGGAGACAGATGGCTGGGTATGCGACCTCGGGGCGCGGGTGGCACAACCCGGCCGTGGCGGGTCTGCTCCGGCGCGACGAACGGGTCCACGCCCAGAGCATAGAGCTCGTCGACTGCCTTTGCCGAGTAATAGCCAGCATCGGCGGATACTTCCCTGGGGACTGCACCGACGTTGTCGATGGTCTCCTCCATCATCGCCGCAGCCTGTTGCTTATCCGAAGCCTGGTTGGTGGCCCGCGCCGCCACGATCACCTGGTGAGCGCTGTCCACCACCGCCTGACAGTTGTACGCTTGCAGGAAGTCCTTTCCTCCAGGTGCGGGGATGATGCGCGACTCGGTATCGGTGAAGTTACGCTGGGCCTTGTCGTCGGGCACCCCCGGGTGATTACCACCTTCGGCCTCGGCCTGTTCGGCAGCCGCCTGCGCCTCGGCTTCCAGCGCCGCCATGGCTTCCCGTATCTTCTCCAACCGACCCTCTCGAAAGGCCAACTCCTGCGGCAACTCATCTCCACGCTTGTCTTTGCCGTACCGCCGGTCTTCCTCATCATCCGCTGCCTGGGCCTGTCGCAACAACTCCGCTACCTCCGCCGCCAACTGCGCTGCCTTCTCCTTCATCCGTTGGTAACTCATCGCCTTATGCTTCGATGCGTTGGCCTTGACCTTCGTGCCGTCCAGCGCCACGTGCCCCAGCTTCACCAGCCCCGCCTGCTGACACAACGCCAGTACCTGTACGAACAGGCCCGACAGCGCATCCACATTATCCTTGCGAAAGTCGGAGATGGTCCGGAAGTCCGGTGTGTTGTTCGCCGCCAACACCCTGAAGGCGATGTCCTCGTGGAGACGCTGGGCGATGCGGCGTGAGGACGCCACCCCCACGCAGTAGCCGTAGAGCAACACCTTGACCATCATCCGTGGATGATACGGCGGCCCGCCACGCCGTTCCCGCTCGTAGCGAGCGGTGACCTCCGACATGTCCAACTGGTCCACCACGTCGGATATGAAGTAGGCCAGATGGTCGTCAGGCAGCCACTCCTGCAACGCCGCTGGCAACAGCAACTGCTGGTCGGGTTCGTAGGAAAGGTAGGTCTTGCTCATCAACGACTCCCCGCTACTGGGCTGGGCCCATCATACCCCCAAACACTCGCCAACCGTGTTTCTCGGACGGGCTCCTAGGTCCCGCTCAAGGTCCAGAATGGAATCTTCTCGGCCTCGACCGACCGTCAAGCTGATGTGGTGAACACGCTTGAGGTCGGCGCCTTGGGCTTCAAGGCGGGGCTGGATGGTGTCAGCTGCCCCGTCCTCGGCGGAGAGCAGTAGCACATCGCCCGATTGGACATCAACTCCGTCCGGTAACCAGCCGCCGATACTGGTTCGCGCCGCAAGATCCAGACTCACCCAGGACTTACCCATCTGGGGGTCCCCAACGAGCAAACTAAGCTTTCCGTATGGGACACGGCTGGGCCACAACCAGCGCAGGTCTTCAGGTTCTAAATTTGCAAATGACCGAATGCTGACCGCGCGCTTTTCTTTCGACCGGGGACGTGCTCGATCGTTTATTCGATTCTTTTCGCCGCGTTTGCGGAGGTTCGCAAGGCCACCCCTTATCCTATAAGCGATTCCGCTTTGCCCCGCCAATTCATTGTTGCCCTCGGGTTGGTCATTCATTCCCCGCCTCCTTCATTGAGTTGTTAGTTCCGCTCTCTTCCGCCGGCTGTAGGAGATCGGAGAAAATCCGGCGCCATAGCTCATCCCAGGCTACCGACCGGGCGCCTTTCAGCCACTCAGCTTCAACAGCTATAGGCTGGTTGCCCCTAGTGCCAGGAATCGGCGAATCCTCGCGGGAGGGCCTCTCAGTTCCAGTGTTTTGGACGTTATTGTCTTCCATCACCTCAGCCAAAGAAAAAGAGCCGACGTATCCTCCTGCTATCCGAATCCTTCTGATACCAGCGTGGGACCTGTGTGCTCTTCTTTAGCCGAGGATGCGCTAGAGGACCTGCTGATGTATCCCCGATTATTTCAAATCGGGTCATGCCTTTCCTTATGGTTTTCGATATCCGTCGGGGCCCGGCCCCATTGGTAGCGGAAAAGCCTTTTTCAGTAAAGAAAGATCCTATCTCACTCTTCATTTTGGACACTCCTGAAGATCAATTTAACTAGACGTAGATCGACACCTCCTCTAACTTAATTATTCCCTGCATTAGTGTTGATTTCCTATATTGCCTGTATACTGGATCAATAACAGATAGGAAGTGGGGCGATTATTGATGGGTCGTAGCAGTGATTGGGTCGAGAGTCCTCGCCGATACAGGCGATTACGGTCAGACCCCTGCAAGTTCTGTTCCTCCAATCGCGTCGTGCGATACGGAACTGCGCGTAACGGTGGTCAGCGGTATCTTTGCCGGGAATGTGGAAAGACGTTCGTCACAAGCGTGGGCCCACCCGGCCAAGGAAGACGGTATCCCCCTGAAGTGGTTTCATCAGCCTTGAACCGGTTCTACGAGGGTTGGTCTTGTGTTTATATTGGGGTGGGCCTAAATGTGTGTGACACCACTATTTCTAGGTGGGTCATAAGACATACGCGATTCGCGGCAAGCGAGCTATCTAGAGCGTCCGTGAATGTGGGGGCAACGTGGATAGCCGATAACGGGGACTGCATGGATGACAAAACCCAGTTCATCCTCGCGTCCTACGAATTAGCCTCGAAATCCGTAAGAGGCACACGGATTCTATTAGGGCGCGCGGAGAAACTGGCAGGAAAGCGCCCTGAGGTGGTAATCGCAGATGGATTGCTTGGGAATCTAGAACAGGTATGTGGAACGGCCGGTGTAAGTGTGTGCCACTCAACAATCTCGACAACCAGAGATCTGCGGCAAGCCAACGAGCTTGAGCGGCTTCACTTAGCGGTCAGGGGCAGGTTCGCCGTCTCGGGGAGGATAGTAACCAAGCCCATGAAGAGAATTGTCACTGAAGGCTGGATGGTGCACCACAACTTCTTCCGCCCCAATGAGTATTTGGAGGGCCGGACTCCGGCGGAAGCAGCCGGCGCCCAATCGCCGTTTAAGAGTTGGGAAGACGTAGTGAAAGCCGAGGTAGAAGCACGCTGAGTGCATAACGACCGCAGCACCGAAGAGAGACTTTCATGACTGTGGCACCTCTATATCAACCTGGCACCGATAGGGGAAGCATTCTTGGGAATCTAATTTGCGCGAATCTGGCGAGTTCTCCCCTCAGAGTGGAGTAGTCTTGATCCGCTAATCAGGCTTAAAAGGCTCTAGCGAGACCTACTCAAAAGCAGTGTGCTCGCTGCTGGAGCGAATGGGCATTATCGTACCGCAACGTCTGAATTCAGTTTCGCCATCCCGACCAATTCCACTTTGCCCGAATGCACGAGCCTTCTGCTCCTGGACCTCCTGGCGGATGATGCTGGTGACACGAACAATTACATCCCGCTGCTGGCGCGTTCCATCCAGAGGGGCCGGAAGGACTTGGCGGAGGGCACGAGCGGCAGCGCAACGAGATCATCGGACGGTGCGGTGGCGTTTCCGGCTAGATGAAGTCGCTGGGCAAGAGGGAATGGGAGCGGGTGCACGGGGAACGGCCGGGGCCGGCGCTCTCGTCCTTCGTGGATTGGGGATGGAAGTGGGAGCCGCTGGCCTTTAGGTGCAAGGGCGCCCATTACCTGGACCAGGGGGACAAGACCAAGGTGGGGAAGAGATGATAGCACGAGAGGAAGCCCAAATGAAGCCGACGATGGGACTGACTGAGGAGCCTATCAGGACCCTGCGTCAGGCAGCTGAGGTGCGGACTAAGGACCCAAAGGGGATGGGTGGATGGTGAGCCTGATCTGATGCTGGCGCTCTGTGAACGAGCTGATGGCCTACGTGAGGCAGGTAAGAGGCTCTTCTGTGCGGAGCTGAAGCGCCAGTGGTTTAGTCCAGAAAGAGGGTGGTCTACTGGGCTGGCGGGTGCTGTGAATTCGGTGTTGGTACCATTAGTTTCAGAGGAACTTGTGCCTACGAAGGGTACCGAAAGTACCCCTTATTCTGGCGAGGGTACCATGAGTTATGAGAGACGAGACGACGGATTTTATGTGGGCTGGGGGGCTGATTTTACCAGGGATTGGGGTGAGCGACGGAAGGTAACCGGTGAGGGACTCTTCCGGCTGGGGGGGTCGATGGCGCTACCCAGCAGGTCTACGTGGACCTCCGGTATGTCAGCGTCCCGCCACTACCAACGCAATACAGGTCCCCAGCATCCCGCCTTAGAGCAGCCACAGACCGTCTGGAGACAGGAGGGTGGCATGGCACCGTCGGCTTCGGCAGCCAAATGGGTAGGATCATGCATTGGAAGTAGAGATTTGCGGGATGCCACAGTGCTGCTGGTAATTAGCGCTGGTGGTAGCTAGAACTCAAAAGCCCCGATGTCGCTGGAGGTGCCGCGAGGACGGTGAACACCACGCTGGTCGGTTTCCGGGGCAGCCCCATCGTCACCGGCGTCGATGGCAGGGCTGCCCTCTAGCAGGGCGTGGGTATCGGTCGGGCCGCCGTTGTCCTGCAATGGTCCGAGCCTCGGGTCAATGCCTAATTGGAAACTCACTTGGTCGCCACCGGCGGCACCGAAGTTGCAGCCGATGGAATTCCCCACCAGGTTGTGCCCCAGGGAGGCGAGCTTACCGGAACAATCCGGGCCATTGGAAGCGGAATTTTGGGCGATCAACGTGTTGACCAACTCCACAAGAGTGCCATCGTTGTAGACTCCTCCACCTCGTCCACCGGCCTGGTTTTCAACGACGGTACTGTTGACAAAAGTAGCCCGAGTACCAGAGAAGATACCGCCTCCGTCGTTGAGCGTCGCAGTGTTGCCGCTAACTGTGCTGTTGGTCAACGTCAATGTGCCGAAGCCGAACTTGAAGATGCCTCCGCCTCTGTGCCGAGCGGTATTCCCACTGACGGTGCTATTGTTTAAGATTAGCATCCCCCCAGCCATATATATTCCGCCGGCGACGCCGCCACCGGACGGGTTCGCGTCAGCTGAGTTCCCACTTATCGTACTATCTATCAGGATTGCCGTGCCGCCGGAAATATTCAGGCCTCCACCAGTGGCATCGACGTTATCGCTTACCGTGCTTCCCCTGAGGGTGACCGAACCGCCCTGGAATTCGCGGGTCTCCCAAGAAGAAATTCCCCCGCCCGCGTTTTCGCTGACGATGCTACTGATCAAGGTCAGCACACCCCCAATATTGGAGATGCCGCGTCCTTGGATTCGCGTGATGATGCTATCCACTAGGGTGAGTGTGCCTCCCCAGCTGGCCACTCCGCTACCTCTCCCGTGGCGGATAGTTACGTCGGAGATCATCACATTGGCTGGACCAACAATCCTGAAAACCTCCGAATTGGCATTGTCCAGCGTCTCGGCGGCCTGGATGAAGGTATCCTCATCACCACCACCTGCCAGAGTTAGGTTTTTGTCGACGATGTCGAGTCTACCAAGGACGAGCGTGTAAGTGCCAGCCGGTATGGCTATCGTGTCTCCATCGGTCGTTGCTCTGATAGCCTCCCGCAGAGAGCAGTCGGCATCGCACATGCCGTCGATGGTGTCGGCGGTCTTGGTGACCCGTATGACAGGCCTTGGTGTCGCTGATGGCACCGGAGCCATCGTTTGCGTTGGTGTTGGTAATATAGTTGGGGGTAGGGCAACAGTAGGAATGTGCGTGCCCGTTGCATCAAGAGGAATGGGGGTGGCAGTGGGCGTAAGAGAAGGTACACGGGGCGCAGGTGCCGTAGGAATAGGCGGGGTGGCCCCGGTGGTTGGTACAGGCGTAGAAGTCCCTGGCAGCACAGAGGTCAGGTTGGGCTTAGCTGTCGCCTTGGCTTCTACAACAAGACAATCGGCAAGCTGAATATAAATCAAGAGCCCCCCTCCCTTACATATCAAAGCTACCATGTCCCCTAGCTGAAGCTGGGCAACGGCGCTCTCGGCGCGCCGGTGAAAGCTTGCCTGTATCCCCAATATCCCAAATTGTGCTAGCTCGTGGATTGAGTACAACAAATAGGAATTTTCAGAGATATCGCGACCTATGTTCATCACTGGAAATTCAAGTAGGATGCTTTGTCCGAGGTATGTTTGATCAGCGGCAACCGAGTTTTTGACGTAGTCTGAGATCAAGGTGCCGATATCGACCTCGGGCGGTAGAGGAGTTGGTGTGAGAATAAGCGAGGGGATCGAGCCTGCCGCTGGGCCAGAAGACGGGGTGACGTCCGATGGGTTAGGGTCGGACGAAGATGAGTCCAAATCCGAGCACGCCATAGCTGTCAACGCCAAAAGCGCGATAGTTGATAACAGTCTCCTCATGCTAGAACCTCCGGTATTATATGTGGCACTAACCCACGTTTAGGCTACGGGGCCCAGTTAATCCTCCGGCACGGTAAGAAGGTCTTTCCGTTTGGTGTGGTGCTAGACAAACGTCATATGATGAATATATTCCGTAGACAGTGATTCTGTATACCCCTAGTTTCCTGGTTAGTGATGCAACCAGGAAACGGAGAATTCGAGAGAGCGAAGGAACTTATCGGAGTTCGGATACGCGAGCTGCGGTTAGCGAGGGGCCTGTCGCAGGAGAAGCTGGCCGATCTGGCCGGATGCGACCGGACATACGTGGGGATGTTGGAACGCAAGCTGAGTAATCCCAGCCTGCGGGTGCTAGGGCGAATCGCAGAGGCACTTGAGGTGCCTTTAAGTCATTTGTTTGGACAGGCGCCGCATTAAGCTGGTTGAAAGGGAAACCGCTCGAGCTGTTGGGGATCAGCGTCGAGCGGATGACGGTCCTGCAGTAATGACGGCTCGCTGGGACTGGATTTCAAGCACCGTCGCCGCTCCCCTCCCGGTTGTGTCTCATAGGGACCGCTACCACAAACATCCTACGCGTCTTCGCCGGGCTGCATCTTCCAAGCCCACAAAGATATCCCTATGCTGTCCATCCCTCGTCCAGGCATGAGCTAATCCTTCCCTGATCAGGAGTTCATCTATGCTTCGTCCATCCTGAGTGAAGACTTAGTACAGGAGGCGATCAAATGGGTCCGTAGTTCTCGGTCCCAGCTGAACCCGCACCATGTCGCCAGCAAGCACCTTGAACCTATCCTTGGCTTCATCAAAGCACCGCTGTCCTCGTTCCGCGGTGTTGATGCCATGGACTCTTACTCTTTGGCCATTACCACTAACAAAGGTATCGCCGTCTATGATACGAGCAACTCGGAGAAGCGAACATTCAGCGCAACACAGGGTCGTTTCGCAACTTTGTTGAATGTCCGTTGAGTCAAGACTTCCTGCGGATTTAGTTGGGCTGGGGCAATGGACTCAGGCACCTCGACATCACCACGGGCCAAAAAGAAGAGACCGAGCAGGGGCAGCAAGAATCTCATATCGATCAGCCTAATTATCCTGAATTGCCGCATAGCACCTGATCGGGTCTGGACGTCGGTGTAGTTGACTCCTATCACCTCGACGTCGATGAGCACCTCCCGTTCTCCTGGGGACGGCTCGGGGTCGTCCTCATCCCTTCTTTGGCACGTGCGGCCGCGCCGCCTAGCCCTAGCCGCCGCCAAAGAACCCGGCGAAGTCGTGTGCGAATATCTCAACAGAGCGGGCTGGGTGGCCGGTGAGCCGCTCTACGTTGTCAGTCGCCTCCTTGGCGAAACCGTCTTTGAAGCCGTCCATGAGCTCGGCGAAGCCCTGCGCTGTCCACTCGGGGAATCCCATCTCGGTCATCGACCGCACCATGGCCTCGTTGGGTACGTTTATGTAGTTCACCGGCTTGTCGAGCGCACCGGACAGGGCATTTGCGACGTCGTGGAACGAGATCGCCTGCGGGCCGGTGAGGACATAAGTCTCTCCGACGTGGCCATCCGAGGTTAGCACAGCCGCCGCGCACTCGGCTATGTCGCGGATGTCTATCATCGCCAGCTCGGCGTCGTCCATGGCCCAGTAGAGCTGGCCCGCTGATGCGACGGTCTGTGCCCCAGCCAGCGTGTTCTGCATGAAGAACGTAGGCCTCAGGGTCGTCACCGGCAGCCCGGACTCGGCCAGGGCCGCCGCCACCTGCTCGTGTTGGGTGTTGATTCGGCTGCGGCTGTCGCCGAACATGCCGTGTCTGACGATGTGAGGCCGACCCCCAGACTGCTTCACCGTGTCTATGAGGTTGATACCGTGCTGCGCGCCGTTCGGCCCGTTGCCGATGAGGAGGTAGATCTTGTCCACGCCGGCCACCGCCGCGTCCAGGGTCTCGGGTTTCTCGAGGTCGGCCACCACCACCTCGGCGCCCTGGTGCCTCAGCCCCGGGGCCTTGGCCTCCTCGTGCACCAGCGCCCGCACCTGCTGGCCGGACTGGAGCAGCGTCGGTATCAAGGTGCTCGCCACGTTTCCCGTTGCGCCCGTAACTAGAATCATTCTCCTCTTCCCTCTCCGCTCGGACGGATTGCCCCGTCTTGCGGGATTGTCTCCCGAGATGCTATCCATGCCAGTGTATCTCTGTAAGATTATACAGGTCCAGCTTCCTCAGAGAGAGGAATTCAGGTGCGCCGACTGAGCAAAAAAAATAGAAGGTCCCCTAATCGCCGAGAGCCGACGCTACCTGCCGCCAGGCCGTGTCTCGATCTCCCTCGAGCTGCCTTAGACAGACCGTTGTAACTGCTAGCGAGTTGTGGTCCAAATAGTGGCTAACCTGCTCCACTGATTCCCTGGCTTCCCGCCGCAGTTTGGCAGCCGAGTGGTGGAAGATGTGTACCCCTGCAGGCGGAAGACCGGCAGCCTTGAAGTACCGGCGCAAGTTGCCGTAAAAGGCGCCGCTGGTAACGCCTCGCTCGCTGTTGGCGATACAGGGCCACAGGGACTGCTCTGGCTTCATGGCGGCAAGTTCTTTACCCATCGCGGACAATGCCTGTTGCATGGCCTGAAAGACAGGATGGGGAAGCTCCCGCGGCCTTTTTTCAGTTAAAGAAGACAACAAATTTAACAGGATGATTCCGGTTCGGATCAGGCACACTTGGCGGGTGGCATAGGCGGCCAGATGGTACAATACCGCCATGTGCGGACGGTACTCCTTAGTAACCGATACCCGAGGCCGATGATGCCCAAGCTGCTTATCAAGCTGTTCAGCAGACTTAACGTAGTTGTTTATCTCTTGTCCAGGGGCCTGATCGGAGGATCTGCTATAGGTCTGCCCATATTCCTGCTAACTACCACGGGCCGCCGGTCAGGTAAACGGCGCACAACCCCGCTGAGTTATCTCAGGGACAGCTCGCGTTATGTGATCGTCGGATCCTTAGGCGGCCATCCAGTCCATCCCGCTTGGTTCCTCAACCTGCGTGCCAACCCAAAAGTGACTATCCGGCTGAAGAGCCGCCGTATCTCGATGATTGCTCGGGTCGCCGATGGAGAGAAAAAGGAAGGCCTGTGGTCCAAACTGATGGAGGTGGCTCCATATTATGGACGTTATCAGGCCCGCACCACCCGCAATATCCCTCTAGTGATTCTCGAGCCCGCGTCGGGTGAATAGGTGTGGAGTCGATGGAAGTATCCGGACGGGGAGACCCAGCAATCCGCGATAGTCGGCGGCATGGCCGCCCATGTGCCGCCCGGACGTAATGCTGAGTTCATACGCTGGTTGTTCAATCTCCTGGGACACGATGACCGGGAGATGTGGACCAGGGTCGTGATGGGATTAATGCCCGAGCAAGTGTTCGCGGGCGTCAAAGCTCTGATCCGCGACACTATTACCGATGATTGGGCCGAGTTGACGCGGCGCATCCCGGAGTTAGCCTCCTAGCCTGGTGCCGGCTGTGTTATGGGTACCGATTATTCGGGACCCAGTATCTCGCGGACCCGAGGGAGGCCTAAAAAGCTGTCGCGTATCTCAGAAGACCCACAGTGTTCGGCAATGTAGTTAACCGTTTCCTTAGATTCCTTGAGCAGCCGTTCACTTTCGGTCGAGTTACCCTCCAACGATGCAACCTGACTCATGACGAATAAAATAGACCACAGAGCACGCCTAGAACCTTGCGTTCCCGCCTCAACCCGGGCATTGATAAGAACGTTCCACGCCTCTTGAAAGCGACCCAGAGCAAGCAAGGCCTGACCGTTGATTCGTAACAAGTCAGGGAGAAGAATGCGTTTCCCGCCTTCTGCAGCTCGCTCATGCGGTTCGATGGGGTAAGACAACACGCGCTCATAATCCTGCATTGCCAACGCCAGCTCGCCTCTTAGAACGTCAGGAAGCGCGGATATGGTCCCGAGGTATTCCATGTTGCGCTTGGACTCCATTCGAGAGTCTTCGTACAGGGGCAGGAGAGCCGCTTCTGCTTCCCCTAAACGACCGCCGTTGAGGTGTGCCATTGCCAGCGGTATATGAAAATACGGGCGCTGTAATGGGCTGGCCAAGTCAAGTGCGATAAGAGCTTGCTCAAGTCCCAAGTCGGCCATCCCGAACATCCCGTAAACCGCGGCAGACGTGGCGTGAAGGAGCGCTGACATGGCTCCGGTGGCTGCATCTGACTTTGTAATCCCGTCCTCGATCGCCGCTAGGGCTTTCTCGATATTCCCCGTTTCCGTATAGGCCTGCGCAACCGCTGCCAAGGCGGCCGCTTCCAGATGCACACTCCCGATCGAGCGGCTGATTTCCAGCGCCTCTTCGATCAGCTCGGCACCCCCAGTGAGGGGCCCTCTAGCGTAGAGTATTCCAGCGGCATTGATGAGATTGTCGGCTAACATAGGTCTATTGCCCAAAGCCCGCCAGGCTTCGCGAGCACTCTCCAACGCTTCCTTTGCTTCCGCAAACTGTCCAACGGCGAGATGGGCTCGAGCGATATCTTGCAAGGTGTAGGCGATCTGCTCATCCAGGTCATACTGACGGGCGATTCGCAACGACTGCCCACCAAATTCCAACGCCTTGAAATAGTCATCCCCGGCAAGGATCTCAATCAACATGCTGTTCCATAGAACCCTCGCCTGGGAACGGTAGTCTTCGATTTGCTGTGCCAGCGTCAGCGATCGTTCTGACAAGACTCTTGCCTGATCCGGGTCCGGTTTGCCATTGATCGTCGAGGGGATAGTAACCCTTGCAATCAACGCCGCCAGTTCTAGGTCGGCATCCGAACGTTCGCGCCCCAGCCCCTCTAACTCTTCGTAACCGGACAGAGCGTCGTCGCACAGACCACTGACTTCCTGGGCCCGGCCCCTAGCCATGTAGAGATCTATGAGCCGCTGGTTTGACGAATCTCCCTGTCTAGCCATCTCGATAGCACGAGTGTAATGCGTGATTGCCTCGTCATTGGCAAATAGTCTCGCAGCCACGTCGCCGGCCATCGACGAATATTTCAGCGCCCGTTCGTTGTCTCCCGCTTGGTAGAAGTGATGAGCAAGCAGATGTGACTGCTCCTCCAGCCGGTCGTTGAACAGCTCTTCGACCGCTTCACCAACGTGTCTGTGGAATTCCCGGCGTTCACGCAACAGGATTGAGCTATACACTGCTTCGCGCGTGAGATCGTGTCGGAAAATGAACTCCAGCTCTGGGACCCTTCCAACCTCCCGAATTAGCTCCGCTCGCTGGAGTGTGCTGAGCTGTTTATCGAGGACGATATTCGAGTCGGATATTAGCTTGAGTACCCGGTGGTAGAATGACCGCCCTATCACCGAGCTCAGTTGCAGAGTGTGGCGTGCATCCTCTTCCAGCCGGTCTATTCGTGAGATGAGTAGGGCCTGCACGTTCTCGGGGATTGGAATATCCGCGACCTTTGTATCTGGACGCCAGTGCATTCCACTTTCATCGTGGGTTATGGCACCGGTATCGATGAGCGTGCGCGTGAACTCTTCAACAAAAAAGGGATTGCCCTCGGTCTTTGCAAGAATTATCTGACGAAGCTGGGGTGGCGAATCAGAGATGTTAAGAAGGTTCCCAAACAGCGCATCGCTGTCTTCGTCAGACAGCGCACTCAGAGTTATCTCTGTGTACCGGTGGGGGTAGTCGGTCTCGGCAGCCTGCTTTAATCGCCAGGCCGGGGACCGGCGATCTGGCCGGAAGGAGCACAGCAGGAGTAACGGGACCTCTTCAACTACTGGCAACATATCGATCATGAGCTCCACCGATGCCGGGTCGGCCCAATGTAGATCGTCCATTACCATGACCGTGGGCGCGAAAGACGCGGCCGCACGCCACATGCTGTAACCGGCTTCGTACAGCTCGTGTTGGAGGGCTTCACCTTGCAACTGTGGACCGTCTGCATCTGTCCCGAAGGCCAACAACGCCTCCACAGCGCGGACTACCGTCGTCTGGACCTCAGGCGGAAATCCCATCGGTGTTCTAGCGATTTTCTCCCGCGCCAATTCCAGGGAATCGCTGTCCCTTACTCCCAAAACCTGAAGCATGCGTTGCATGAAAAGCCCATACGGGCGCGTTGTGTCGTAAGAAACTCCGTGGCTTTCGACCCAGGGCGCCTCGCTGCCAGCAACCTTTCCCCATTCGGCATGTAGCTCTTCTATCAGTCGGGACTTCCCAATTCCCGCCTCGCCGATCAGACAGACTATGCCTCCTCTGCCATCGTGAAGCCTCTCCAAGACCCGACGCATCACGCTGATCTCACTATCGCGCCCGATCAGAGGAGCACTCAGCCCCTCTATACCTCTCAACCTACCTGGAACAGCCTTCGGACCTATTACCCGATAAGCCAACACAGGCTCAATCTTGCCCTTGACCTCGATCTCTCCCAGACTTTCGAACTCAAATAGGGGACCGATTAGACTGTACGTATCGGCGGAGATTTGCACGGTGCCGGTTTGGGCAGTCTGCTCCATACGGGCTGCAAGGTTGATCGCGTCACCCATCGCGGTGTACTCGACCCTCAGGTCAGAGCCGACCTCGCCTACCACTACCAAGCCAGTATTGATTCCTACCCGCACACCGAAGTCCAGATTCCATTTGCTCTTGACTTCCTCTTGATAGGCGCGGATGCCCTGGACGATGTCCAGTCCGGCCAGTACTGCCCTCTGTGGGTCGTCCTCGTGGGCAATCGGCGCGCCAAAGAAGGCAAGGATGGCGTCTCCCATCAGACGGGCCAGAGTGCCCTCGTACCGGTAGACAGGTGCGATCAGGTACTCGAAAGCGCCGTTCATGATCTCGGCCCACCCTTCGGGGTCCAATCTCTCTGCTGCGGACGTTGAACCGGTGACGTCGCAAAACAGCATTGTAACGACGCGGCGTTCGCCCTGCATACTGCCGCTGGTCTGAGTGGCTTCCAGCTTGGCTAGTAGCTCTTTTGGGATATACTGCTCTAGACGGTTGCGTGAGGAGACTTGCGCGGATTGTGATGCCAGGTCTGCTGGACCGGTTTGGGACTCCAGAGCCCGCTCAGCCCCCGTTAAAAAAGCTTGCGCATCGGTGTTGCCTGGATCAAAAGCGAGAACGTCACGGGCGCGTTGACGAACGAGCGCCCAATCTCGATCAGCAAACCCCTGTTCCGCTTCATCAAGTAGCCGTTCGATCTGACGGTTTAGCCGCTCGCTGGCCATGATGAGGCAATGGTACGTCAGGGCGGGCGGCCTGTCCACTGAGGCCGTCATAAAAGCGTCTCGTGGGGTTACAACGCTCTAGATGTGCTCGTGACCTCGACAGTCCGCTGGATTACTTTCCGCAAGCGCACGCCACCGCGGTGACTAATTAGGCGGCACTCTTCATCCCAATTCTCGAACTGCCAGCGGAGCGCTAGGGCCTTGTAGTCGTGATTTAAGTAGGCGGAGACGAGGTACTACCGAACTCCACCTACTTAAAGTGGAGATCCGGGAGAGGTGAGCTCCCCGCCCAAAGTATGCTTTGGGTTAAGTTAAACCGCTAAGGTCCTCCAGCTTGCCAAAGGTGCCCTTTTGGAAAATAGCGGGTCTCCGACTACGGCCAAGATGAGACACTCCGGATACGGGATAGTCCTATCATAGATTGTCATCGGCTGCCTGAATTTGAAAGGAATCTAGCTCACTGGCAAGTCTCCGAGAGTTGACGATAGCGATCAGACGGTTTCTCTGATAGCAATCATAAGTAATGCTGGACGGGGAGACGAGGGAGGGTCGAGTGTTCACTATTTGCAACAAACGTTGACGGTCCGGCTGCCTGGTAAGTGCTGAATCGGCTGCGAATGTCGCGACTATTGCAAAGCACCTTCTAGTACTGCGTTGTCTGTATCTGACTGGGACACATCTGCTCCTTTCATGAGGTACTCTACCCTCACCTTAGGAGCTCACACCGCTCTCAGTCTCTCGTGTTTTCGACTCCTCCAATGCGTCCCATTTTCGCTGACCGTTTACATCCAGTAGCGAATCTAAGATGAGATGCGCGGCATCTGCAAACCCATTCGTTACGCTGTGGCGAGGTTCCGCCTCTATCCAGCGTTGTGGGCTAGCATTTCTTTGGCCACCTTGGCGACCCTGTCTATCGCCAAGTCTACGTCTTCGTCGTCAATGTGCCGTCCGGTACACAGGCGGAACCTGCGGCCATCTGGGTAGGAGGCCTTGAGCCCTTCTTGGGCCAGCCTCCCCATGAACTCGTGAATCGAGCCCATGCTGGGAGGGACCTCTACAAAGACGATGTTAGTCTGGAATCCCCCTGAGTCCACGACAATTCCTGGAACCTGGGCCAGGCCTTGGGCCAACCTGCGTCCCCGGGCGTTGTCCTCCGCCAGCCGTGGAATCATGGTCGTCAGGGCTACAATCCCAGCAGCTGCCATGGGCCCTACCATGCGCCAGCCTCCTCCTATCATCCTACGCCATCGCCGCGCCCTGTCTACAAACTCGTGGGAGCCACAAAGCAGGGAGCCTTCGGGGGCGCTCAAACCCTTGGAGAGGCCGAAAACCACGTCGTCCACATCCCCGACCAGCTCACTGGCGGGCATCTCCAGGTGTACCGCAGCGTTAAATATGCGGGCCCCGTCCAGGTGAACGGGAATATCGTTGGCGTGGGCGAGGTCGGCTATCTCTTTCGTATGTTCTGGCCCGATTACCGCACCGTTGCAGCTGGTGTGGGTATTCTCCATACAGAGCAGACCAGTAGAGGGGAATGGTGAATTGCCTTTGGGCCTGATGGCAGCGGCTACGTCAGCCGGCTCCATACTTCCACGGATATCATTGGGGACAAGGACGGTCTGCGCTCCTGCCAGGATGGCAGCTCCATTTTGTTCGTTCCTAAACATATGGGCCTGGCTGCCCATAATCACCTCGTCTCCCCGGTTACAATGAGTGAGCACGGCCAAGACGTTGCCCATGGTGGTACTGGCGACGAACAGCGCCGCCTCTTTACCCATAATCTCCGCCGACATCTCCTCCAAGCGGTTCACCGAGGCGCTTTCCCGGAGGGTATCGTCGCCCATGTCCGCTTCGGCCATGGCCTGTATCATCTCGTCCGTGGGTTTGGTCTGCGTGTCACTACGCATGTCGATGATGTTCACGGACTGCCTCCCGTAAGCTGGTTTTCGCATCTAATCCGGAACCCAAATCAAGCTAACTGGACCTAAGAAAGTCCGATCCTCGACGAGGGCCATTGTAGTCTCAATCACGGATGCATTTATCCTCAAGCTCACAAAACCATCTAGCGGCGCCCCCCGTATCGCCTACTCGGTCGTCGGCAGCGCCTGGGCCTCCGTGGTTTCTTCAAGCATCTCGTACTCCCCCACCCCGGGGCGCTCAGCTGCTGTCAGCGGTCCAGGTTGCTGTCTGAACTAACCGACCTCCGCTTCGATACGGTCATAGAGCGCGCCGAGCCGCTCGCCTGAGTCCGTTTCTACATCAGAGAACCAGCGGAGTAGAGAGCGGGTCAGGGGATCTACAGTCTCGTCGGCTACAGCTGCTTCAAACCTCTCTCTAATCGTCGCACCCTGCCGTTGGGCCTCCTTGGCCTTCCCCCAACGTATTTTCCCGATGTCTGCCATGTCGGAAGCGGCCACCTGCAGACGCTCTTGAAGGTCCGAATCCTCGTCGTCCATCCAGGTGTATCCCAGTTCTTGTATGCGGCGCTTGAAGACGTGGTAATGGCTGGTCTCACGCCTGGCTACCAACGATAGGCAGGCCTTCAACTCGGGGTCGGGGGTGCAGTCGGCCCAGGCTTGCAAATAGATACCGGCGCGCCTCTCCCCCGAGGTGATATCGTTTAGCAGATTCAGATAATGTGGCTTGGTTTCCTTTTCGGTCACCATAAATCTCCCCCCTATGAATTATCTACCGAAAATGTATCCGATTTAGCACCCCATTGCAACGCCGGAGACCTTTAGCGGCAACGATCCCCGTGAATACGGGACCATTACCGACACAGCATGTTTGGATAAGTGGGGCACCTCGCCACAGAGTTCGCTGTCGGTGACCTAGAAGGGCAAATTGTTACCCTGGAGCTTGATCCTGCTGTTGGAGAACGTGGCTTCTTTGGCCGTCTGCTAGCCTATGCTCTAGTAGCGGCACGAGACTTCAACGCTGAGCTATTAAAACGCGGATTCGCGAGAGTGTACACCGAAGGGGACAGCAGCAAAGAGGCGGAATACCTTGGATACCAACGAAGTGCTCAAGAGGATAAAGCAGGATTATGGGGGTGTGGCAGCCCAGCAGCTACTTCTACACCAACAACTGTTTTGGAAAGTACCGGTGGGCCAATGATAGGTGCATCTTCTACGACGGCTTAGTGTGGAGAACAGAGGCAGATGAGTATGTCCAGATCACTAACGAGAGAGGTGTTCCTGTGGACTTGGAGGGCTAGCAACTGGTGGACATCTCCGAAGGCTCCCCTCGGTTAGCGTTCCCGTCGTACATCCTCGATCCTGGTGAAAGAGTACGTGTTTATACCAACGAGCTCCACCCGGTATCTGGAGGCCCTGGACAGCCTGGCCAGGATTCTGGGCTACGACAAGCCAGACCCGCGGGTCGACTCACCAATGCGAATAACCAGGGTGACCGTAGTTCTGCCGGTGGGCTGTGAGCCGCCAGGCCATGAACCTCCAGTGATAGAGGGAGAAGGGCACGTTGAGTAGCAAAAAACTACCAGTGGGTTTCGGACTCGACTGCTGACCTGCTAATGCTCCGGCACCCTGATAGGTTTGAGGTTGCCAAAGAGGGCACCGTGGAGTCTGTACTGGAGTTCTCAGCCACAAATCGGAATAGATGCCCTGTGTAAATCAAACATAAGCCTTACTGGGGGTCGTGGTTGGAGCCGACATGTCAGTCTCGGGCGCTATCCCCGATCTTGAATTGCATCTGCCATGAGCTGTTTGCCCCAATCACAAAAACCATCGAAGGAGTCACCTCATTATCTCGGAGGGATTCCCATATATACTGTATGTAGACGCGCGTGAAGGTGTTACTGGAATTCCATGTGTAGGCCTTATATCGCATTTTTAATTGGTGTAACTGTATTGGTTGGCTGCTCTGTTGCCGGAGACTCCACTCGTACGCTAGTATCACAATCACAGGCCATACACTTACCGAGAGAAGTTCTCAGCCTGAGTATCTCTCTCTTTCTGCTGGTGGACGATGAGGATGACCCTGACCCAGAGATATCGACCCACCGTACCGAAGATGATTTGCGAGAGATTCTTGAAGGCATGAATGACATCTGGAGTCAGGCCGACATTCGATTGGATTCACAGACTATCGAATCCGTGGAAGTCCCGCCAACTATACTTAAAGAGATGCTAGCAGGGAATCTAGGACCCTTCTTCAGTGAAATAGGCACCGGGATTTCCGTTCCTCAAACCTCTACAATAAACGGTTTTTATGTCCGAAGCCTAGGTGGACCCAACGGCACCAATCCATTCAGATCCCGTACCTTCCTAGTGATCGATGAACCCACTGTGTTTGATCGACGTGTCAGCAGTCATGAAGTGGGGCATATTCTGGGCTTGCACCATGCTTTGAATGATCCTGGGCGGTTGTTATTCTCTGGAACGAATGGCATGATCCTCACTGAGAACGAAGCTACCGTGGCTCGATACTTTGCCCAGGGGATAATCGGGGGAGTAAGATAGGTGCAATCCTTCAGACGGACACCTTGCTTGTGGTATCGTAAAAGGACTACTACGGGCATTTGGTATCGGGATACTGCACTAATGGGCTTCTGAAGGTGAAGGTCCCGGTTGAAGCTGCCGCGGCCCGGCTTGTGTCAACTCCGCCCATTTCCACATCCCTTCACCAGGGGATGCATCTTAGAGGTAGCTTTGGTTTCACCTTCAGATTTCCGGGGGTTTGATTATGAGGTTGAGGATAAGCGACGAGGCACTGGAACGCTGTCGTATCCTTTCGTGTATATAAAGAGAGGCCCGTCGCGGTAGACGGGTCCCTCTCATCGCCGAAGCGAGATCTCTCGCGGCCCAGTCCTACGCTAGGGGACTGAGTGCCCAAATGTCAAGCCGCGTACCTGAATACCAGTGTGGTCGAATGCTGTTATTAGAGTGGTGAGACCGGGGTCCGCAAGGAGCGGATGTCACGCTGGGCTTAATGCTCGTGAGGGTTCGAATCCCTCGATCCCCACCAATTTCAGAATTTAGCATTCAACTCTGTTAGCATCATACAAATTGATGCATGCAACTCCGAAATATTCAGCAACGTCTAGGATTTTCGGCTTCTTTGCTTCAGGTTGACGTAGATACAGCCTTGAACTCGTTCATAATGATGGATGACAGTTAGAATAGTGTCATTATGAAGATAATAGGAGCGAGAAAATCGGGGTCCAAAGTCATAAGCAGGGTCCAGGAGATTAGCAGGTCTGCGGAGGCAAGATTGAAGTGGATGGATTACTACCGAGCGCATAAGAACAACGCTTCTCTGACTTGCCGGTACTTCGGGATCAGCAGGCAGATCCTTCGGCTACGCTCAGGACAGGCTCTTCTATCGATGGAAACGACGGTACAATCCCAGGGATCTGAGGAGCTTGGAAGAGAGGAGTCACAGGCCTAGGTGCTTGCGGCAGCCCACCTGGTCCCGGAAACTGGCTCTAGCGGTGTTGCACCTAAGGGAGCAGTATCCCAGGTGGGGAAAAGACAAGCTGGTGGTACTACTGAGGCAGAGGGGGTGGCAGGTATCCACCTCCATGGTGGGACGGATCCTGGCCCAGCTGAAGCTGCGTGGGGTGCTCAAGGAGCTTCCTAGGACAGGCATCTCTACCCGCAAGAGGCGATGGCAGCGTCCCTATGCCGTCCGTAAGCCCAAAGGGTATGAGATAAAGAGGCCGGGAGATGTAGTTCAGGTAGACACTCTGGATGTAAGACCTCTACCAGGCGTGGTTCTCAAACACTTCACGGCCCGTGATATGGTCTCTAGATGGGACGTGGTAGAGGCTCACACCAGAGCTACTGCCACCACAGCGGCAGGCTTCTTGGAGCGCTTACTGCAAAGGATGCCATTTCCTGTGAGAGCTATACAGGTGGACGGAGGCTCAGAGTACCAGGCAGCCTTTGAGGAGTCCTGTGAGCAACGAGGCCTTAAACTATTCGTTCTTCCACCTCGCTCCCCCAAGCTTAACGGTTGTGTAGAGCGGGCACAGCGTACCCACACCGAGGAGTTCTATGAAGTCACTAATTTCTCTCTAGATGTGGCTTCCCTGAACCGGGAGCTCCTGGCTTGGGAGAATATCTATAACACCATTCGCCCTCACCAAGCCCTGGGCTATCTTACTCCTCTGGCCTTCTGGAAGCGCTGGCAGGAAGAACACCCACCAGACAAAGGAGACGGAACGCCGGACAAAGTGCCCGACATTCCGTCTCCCTCTGACATTCCTAGTGTACCACACACTACCCTAAAGGAGGTCAAGTGTCACTAATCTACTGGACGAGTACACCTGTTTCGTTCGACCGTCGACGGGACGATAAAGGAGCTCAGGGCTTTACCAGGAGTGATCTCAGCCGTGAGCTACTTCGACACCAACGAGTCCGACATGCTGGCGGATGACCGGCATGCGGTCCTGGGGTGGGTCTCGCTCCAGGACGAGTCCGTTAAACATAGCATCGACATAAATATCGAGCCGGTTCAGCATGCCGTAGAGTCCGCCGAAAAAGGTTCCAGCGGATTCGAGATTGGCGTCGTCAGCTTCGACCTGATCGAGGATGAGTTCGAGGAGATCATCGAGGAGGACTTCAGTCGCATTCTGTTCATATCCCTCGGGCTGGGGCTGATTATTCTGCTTCTGGCCTTCAGGGCCGTAGTGGCGGCCGTCATCCCCCTGATCATGGCTATTGGAGCCATCTTCAGCGCCATTGGTGTTGCTACCCTGGTAAGCAAGGCCTATCCCCTTGTCGATCTATACGCGGAAATGATCCTGATGATGGGTCTGGCGGTTGGCATCGACTACTCCCTGTTTATCGTGAGCCGGTTCCGGAACGAGCGGCGGGAAGGAAGGCCAAAGCTGGAGGCCATATCCGTGGCCAGCAACACTACCGGCAGGGCCGTTTTCTATGCCGGGGTTACGGTGGTGCTGTCTCTGGCCGGGCTTACGCTGACCGGCGACGCGACGTTCATATCGCTGGCCCTGGGCGCTATTATCGTGGTCTTCCTGGCCGTCATAGGCTCGCTGACTCTCCTGCCGGCGCTTCTATCCGCCCTGGGCGATAACGTCAACCGGCTGAGAATCCCCTTTCTCGGAAGGGAGAACATGCAGGCCGGCATCTGGGGGGCAATTACAGACCGGGTGCTGGCGCGGCCGGCGGTCCTGGCCACCGTCACCACAGGAGCTTTGATCGCGCTGGCGGTGCCCGTCTTCTACTTGAACCTGGGTTTCAACGAGGGCGCGGACGCCCTGCCTGATGCCGTTAAGGGCAAGCGCGCCGTGGAGCTACTGGAAGAGCACTTCTCCAGCAGCTTGCTGCTACCGGCGAGAGTTGTGGTAGATGCCCCTGACGTGCGCGCACCTGAGATTGAGACGGCCGTAGCTAGACTGATGCAGCGGGTTAACGACTCGGACGCCTTCCTTGGGCCCTTCCCGACGAGGGTTAGCGAGGCCGGCGACCTGCTGCGGGTCACCGTCCCGGTCGCCGGCAAGATTGACGATGAAGAGTCGGAGGATGCCTTGGCGCTCCTTCGTCAGGTGATCATCCCTGAGACCTTCGCCGGCACGAATGCCAACGTTTACGTGTCTGGCGCTACCGCCGACAGTGTGGACTTTCGGGACCACATGTACGGCAGAGCGTCTTACGTCTTCGCATTTGTGCTGGGGCTGTCCTTCCTACTGCTCCTGGTAATGTTCCGCTCCATAGTGATTCCTGTGAAGGCCATCGCGCTCAACCTTCTCTCCGTGGGCGCGGCCTACGGCGTGCTGGTGATGGTTTTCCAGTGGGGCTGGGGGATAGGCATACTGGGCTCCGAGGCCAGCGGCATCGTAGAGTCCTGGCTGCCCCTGTTCCTGTTCGGCATCCTCTTCGGCCTGTCCATGGACTACCACATGCTTCTTCTGAATAGGATCAAAGAGGTATATGACCATGGGGAAAATAACGAGGAAGCGGTTTCTTTGGGTATCCGGTTGACAGCGGGGCAGATCACCAGCGCCGCTGCGATCATGGTGGGCGTCTTTGCGGCCTTCGCCAGTAGTCGGGTACTGGGTCTTCAGCAGTTCGGAGTAGGCCTGGCGGTTGCGGTGTTCATCGACGCCACGGTCATCCGAGTGATCCTGCTTCCGGCCAGCATGAAGCTCCTGGGCGAGAGGAACTGGTATCTGCCTAGCTGGCTGGACTGGCTGCCGAAGGTCACCCCGGGTGAGGCTCCGCTGGACGACGGTACTCAACCTAGAACAGCGAGTCCTCCAGTATAGTCGCCTGAAGACCATCTTCTCCTCGTGTGACGAGCATAAGCTGGACAGGCGTTATTACATCAGGCGCTAGGCGAATATATCCAGCGGCAGGAATGCCGAGACCATCACGTTGGGAAGGTCCACGATTTCGCTAATTTTGAGGTCGACGGCGACGCTACATATGCAGTAGGCTTGCTCTCGGGACCATCCCCGCCGCCCCAGTAGGTCGATCATGTTCAGCACTGCATTCCTGGCGGCCAGAGTTACATCCTCGGACTCGTTGGCGTTTTCAGATATAGGATACCCGGTGGTGGCCAAAAAACGGCGGGGCGCCGCCATCTCCGGTGAGGTAAAGTACTCATCCCGCTCGAACATGGGCGTACGGATGTTGTACTTTCGGGCCTCGCCCTTTCGCACTGCGAAGCTGGCGTGAAGGGTTGCTCCCATCTCGATGGCCGTGCCACATGCCTCACCGTCCCCCTGGGAGAAATGAGCGTCTCCGGCTGAAAACAGTCCGCCCTCCACGAAAACGGGAAGGAGTAGGCGCACGCCCGCGGTCATCTGCTTGGTATCCATGTTGCCGCCGTTCTCCCTCGGAGGAATGGTCCGGAGCCCTTCCGAGGCGACGGCATCCGTGGCCGGCACCGCGCTTCTGGGATCCGGGGGCAATACGAAGCCGCCCCGTCCTCTCAGCTCCTCCTCCCTGAGCGTGATCTGTCGGTGCAGCTCATGGGATGGCGCGACGCCCATCACTCCCATGAAAGAAGCGTCTGGCACCCGCACCCCGGGCAAGTTTGTAGAAGTGGCGTAGCCGTCCTTAATAGTCCATTTGACCATAAAAGGCTCTTCAAAGAATCCTCTTAGCAGTCCGAACCCGGGCAGGATTGTGGTGAACCCGAAGGATGCCGGCTCTATGTGAAGGACCGTCACCTCTAATAGATCGCCCGGCTCGGCACCCTCGACGTAAACAGGGCCCGTCAAGGCGTGACCTCTGTTCATGTCCACGTTTTTTAGATCAGACGGGACTGTATTTAGGGTTATCTGCATGTCCATGCCGTCCCGAGTATCCATGATCACCTCCTCTCCCTGCTCCACTCGCAGGACGGGAGGGATGTCGGGATGCCACCGGTTATGCCCCTTTTCGGGCTCCGAGCTACAGGGCCCCGTGAAGTCCAGGGATATTCGCTTCATCATGCCTCCGAAAAGTGGGTCTAACGCTCCGTTCAGCGGCGGCGCGGCGAAGCGCCATCCGCTGCATCGCCATGTTAGGCTGCATTGCCCTATTGCCCTTCAATGATGTTGTAGACCTCGAAGACTGTTGGCTTCGCCTCGATACCCATCCCTTGTAGGATCGGCATGAGCTTCGCGCCGAAGGCGTCAAGTTTGGCCTGACTCTCGAAGACGTCTATCACCTGTAGGCGCTTGTCGCCATAGCAGATGTGGTACTTCTGTCCGTCGGGTACTCTTTGACCGATTTCCGTAAGTCGACGGATGACCTCATTGTATTTCGATGCGTTTGCCCCATTCACCTCAAACATCGCAACTATTGCCATGTCTTCCTGCTTTCGAATGGACCGCGACTTCGGCGACCTACCGCCCCGATTCAGCGGCGGGCGCCGTTCCACCCGCGCCGTCGGTTCCATCGCGGTGTTAGATGGCGTTCACGTGATTACTTCATCTCTGGATTGTCGCTGGCACGATGTGGAAGCCTCCGAAGGTCCGTGGGCTTTGAAACCATCGCGTCACCCAGTGTCTGTTGCATTTGCACCGCGGCATCCGCAAACTGTTCGAACATGCGCAGCATTTTCGATTTATCTAATCCGTCCATGGCGTCTGGGTCAGGCATCGGTAACCCGGCCGATCTCATTGCTTTAACGCTCGCCAGGAATCGCTCTCTGGCGAGCAAATCTTCCGGCGGCACACCGTTGAGGAATTCTTCACCGCGCCCCACATATTGGTGAACTGAGATCTTCTCCTTGTGTTGATCTCTACGTCGCGAAACTCTACAAAGCGATCGAGAAACGTCGGATCTTCGGTCATGTCGATCACTTGCTCGTAGGCGCTCGAGGTGAGCATGATCTGGTTTTTGTCCCCCAATCCCATCACTCTGCTTGCAAGGTTGATGGTGCCACCTGCGACATTGAAGTTGCCGTTCACGTCTTCAAAGACGACGACCTTCCCCTCGGACAGGCCAATTCGCAAGTTGTAGTACCAGTGACAATTGCACCAGCCGTTGCTGTCGAAGTAGTCGCAAGCGGACCCGGCGCGACGAACGGCGGCGAGGCGCAATAGCTCTTGCGCAAAGTCGAGATGCGCAGCGGCAAGGCCGTCGAACGAGAAGACCACCGCAGCGCCATCCCCGGTGGGAATTCTGATAACGTCTGTCTTGAAATTCAGATTGTTGTCTTGGCAGTATGACAGATGCATCTTGGCGACCGCATCAATGGCAGCCTGCAGATCTTGTGTCAGGGCGTCTATAACTGCGATCTGATTCAGCGTCCGGCGTTTAGAGTAGCTCACAACGTCGACGAAAGCGACCTGTGCACCGCACGTCCGATTGTGCCGTTCAACTATCTCGGCCAAGTGTCGGGACATCTGGGACATGTCAATCTCCTTTATCGCCTTGCCAGAACACGACCGGAGCAAGTATTTAGTGGACTGCAGGCCATCTAGCTACTAATTATACCGCTGTATGTGGAATAATATAGCTCTAGAGATGATTATACCGCAATGCCAGACCTTGCCCACGACCTGCCGTGAGGCGACTGGACGCGTTCCCAGAAGGCCGAGGGCTACTGGACAAGTTCACGGTAGTGAATAGGAGCTCTGTACGTGTTATACTTATTATGCTAAGGCATCGGCTCGCCGCCGAATTAGCAATTTTAATTGACAACCATCTTCGGGCTGAGGGACCAACTTGGCTCAATGGAGTCAAGGAGCTATAGTCCCAGTGAGCTTTGATCAGTTTTCCCTAGACCCGCGTGTCATCGCCGGCATCAAGTCAGTTGGATACACTACACCCACCCCGATCCAGCAACAAGCCATCCCCGTCGTCCTCAAGGGTCGTGACCTGTTGGGCCTGGCACAGACAGGCACCGGTAAATCCGCTGCCTTCATCCTACCAATTCTACACCGACTTAGCGGCAGTGCCGCATCGCGCAAGGTACGTGTCCTAATCATTGTGCCCACCCGCGAGCTCGCCGAACAAATCCACCAGGCCACCATTGCCCTAGGCAAAAACACCCGGGTGCGTAGCGTATCCATTTATGGTGGAGTGAGCAAGGTCCCTCAGCTTGAGGCACTACGGCGAGGCGCCGAAGTTGTCGTTGCTTGTCCGGGTCGCCTGCTCGACCATGCAAACGAGAGAGGTATTGACCTGTCTGGGGTTGATGTGTTGGTGTTGGACGAGGCGGATACCATGTGCGATATGGGCTTCCTGCCTGATATTCGCCGCATTCTCAGCCATCTACCGCGAAGACGCCAGACGCTTTTATTCTCCGCCACCATGCCCGAAGACATCCGCAAGCTGGCAGTCAGTATTCTCAGCAACCCTGATATGGTACAGGTCGACCCGATCGCGCCGGTAACAACGGTTTCCCACGCGCTCTATCCGGTGCCCGATAGCCTAAAGAAAAATCTGTTGATGGCGATGTTGCAACAAACGCCCACAGGACGCGCGCTGATCTTCACGCGCACCAAGCATCGAGCGCGAACTCTTGCGCTAGACCTGGCAAAGGACAAATACCGCGTTTCGGCGTTGCAAGGCAATCTGTCGCAGAACCGACGGGATGAGGCGATGAACGGCTTCCGCTCCGGGAAATACGACATTCTGGTGGCCACCGACATTGCTGCTCATGGTATTGATGTACCGGAAGTTTCCCACGTGATCAACTTCGACATGCCGAATACTGTAGATGCCTACATCCACCGAATCGGACGCACTGGCCGGGCCCTCCAGACTGGTGAGGCGTTCACCCTGGCAGTCACGGCGGATGCCCAAATGGTTCGTGACGTTGAAAAAGCGCTAGACTCCCGGATAGAGCGGCGGCGGTTACCCGGTTTTGACTACGGTGACTTCACGCCGGAGAGCCAATTCCCGCAGTATCGCCCGAATCAGACTCGTCAGACCACGCCACGTCGCAATGGCGGGCAACACCGCGGCAGTCCAGGGGGACAAAAGCCGCGCTCCGGCAGGAGACCAGGGCGACCGCATGCCAACAGCAGGGTTGCTGCCAGGTAATGGTTCCGCTGCCAGTGCGGTCCTCCAGGTTTACGCTGGGCGCACACTCTCTTTAGAAACGTCCCGGCGCTGGCGGAGCCTTCCGACGGCAGACAGCTCCTTCTTGCGCATACGGAAGTTCTGAGGAGTGACCTCAACAAGCTCGTTGGAGGAGATGAAAGCCAGGGCCTCCTCCAGACTCATCTTTACTCGAGAGTTCAGGCGCTTGGCGATGTCGGCTGTTGACGACCGCATATTCGTCAACTTCTTCTCCTTGCACACGTTGATCGCGATGTCGTCTTCTCTACTGTGCATACCGACAATCATACCCATGTACACGGGTGTTCCAGGCTCTATAAATGTGTCGCCTCTTCCCTGAGCGTTAAGGAGCCCGTACGTGACGGCGACCCCGCTCTCCGATGCCACAAGCACCCCTGAAACATCCGACTTTATCTCGCCCTCCATCAGCTTGTATTCAGTGAATACGCTGTGCTCGACGCCATTCCCCCGCATCGTGCGGAGGAAAAATGTGCTGAACCCTATCAAGCCCCGGGTGGATATACTGTACTCAAGCCGCACATTGCCTGCGCCATCATATTTCATGTCAGTAAGCTCGGCCCGGCGACTAGACAGAGTTTCCGTCAGCTCGCCAATGAACTCCTCAGTAGTATCTATCGTGAGATGCTCGTACGGCTCGTAGACCCGTCCATCAATAACCTTGGTCACGGGCTCTGGCCTGGATACCTGGAACTCGTACTGCTCACGTCTCATGGTCTCTATAAGTATGGCAAGATGCAGCTCTCCACGTCCCGAGACAAGAAATTCGTCCGCACTAGGTGTCGTCTCTACACGCAGGCTGACATTTGTTCGAAGCTCTTTGAGAAGCCTTTCGTGCAGCACCCTAGAAGTGCAGCGTGCTTCCTCCCGGCCCATGAAGGGAGATGTGTTTACTCCGAAGGTCATCTTGACGGTCGGCTCGTCTATCTTGATAGATGGCAGCGCTTCAGGAAAGTCAACGGAGGCTATAGTATCTCCAATGGACACATTGTCAGCTCCAGCCACGGCAACTATATCCCCGACCTGAGCTTCCGAGACCTCCAGACGTTCGAGGCCCCGAAACACAAACACCTTTTCAAGAGTATGGGGCACAACATGGTTGTCCCTGCCCATTAGGGCCACCGAATCCCTGAGGCGAATGTTCCCCCGAAACACGCGGCCTATGGCTACCTGTCCGAGATAGTTATCGTAGTCCAGGGCAGCCACAAGCATCTGGAGTGGACCGTCCGGGTCCCCAGAGGGAGGCGGAATAACTTCCAGTATGGCGTCGAAAAGTGGCTGTATGTCCTGTCGTGGGTCATTGAGCTCCGCTACGGCGTAGCCCTGACGCGCAGATGCAAACAGGATTGGAAAGTCGAGCTGCGCAGTCTCTGTAGCGAGCTCCAGAAACAAGTCTTGCACCATCTCAACCACTTCAGGGGCCCTGGCCTCCGGTCGGTCTATTTTGTTGATGACAACCATCGGTGTGACGCCTTGGCGCAGGGCCTGTTGCAACACGTAACGAGTCTGGGGCATGGGACCGTCAACGGCGTCCACGACCAGCAAACAGCCATCAACCATATTCATGATACGTTCAACTTCACCGCTGAAGTCAGCGTGACCAGGTGTATCGATAATGTTGATCTTCACACCCTTGTAAGTCACGGCCGTATTCTTGGCAAGAATCGTGATACCACGTTCTCGCTCCAGTGGGTTGGTGTCCATGATAAGCTCTCCAACCTGCTGATTGGAGCGAAAGACGTTAGCATGCTTTAGCAGAGCGTCCACTAACGTGGTCTTGCCGTGGTCAATGTGAGCTATGATTGCGAGATTGCGAATACCTCTGTTAGCGTGGGTTTCCATGGGTCTCCAAATCTATAGTCCTTTCTGATACCCAGAGGAATCCATGACGAGTTTACATGGGGTGGCGTGCTGATTGCTCTGGGGGTTTTGATACTGACCTGTCCAGCTCGTATGGAAATGTCCTTTAATTATCTCAGCCCAAGGGCAGAGAAGCCACTCTCGGACTGACCAGATGTGGCCAGTTCACCTTGCGGCTATGCCAGGATTAAGATGCTGTACCTGACTTCTCTGATGTTGTTTCAGGTCAATATGATCCAATCAAAAATTATGCGCTGTGCTAGCCAGCCAGCGCATATAGGGATTATACTGTCCTTCTCTGGAAAAGGCCAGCCTGTCGCCAGCCCATGGGACCGCGTTTCAGTTGAGAGCTGAGGCTAAAGAAGACTCGGCTGCTATTAGCGGGGTGTGGCCAGTGGAGCTACCAAAGTCTATGGGGAATGAACAAACAGCCCGATGTTTGTGCAATGGTGAAAAGCCTGCCATTGCATTGGTGTTCATTCCTTGGGTCTAATGTACGGAATATCTTTCGGCGTTCGACTCCTCAACCAGGGCATCAATCACTGAGAGTATTCTAGTAGTCTCCCGCTCTGCGATCTTCTCCAGAGATCCTCTTACTTCGCGTCTGTTGGGGTGAAACAGCTCTGCTAAAGACATGATCGCGCTCCATGAACTGCGTTTGACAATGGATCGGGCGCGCTCAATGAGGACCTCACGTTGCACAAAATCCCTTTCTCTAGCGGCTAGCTCCATTTGGGTCTCAACGATACGCAGGCCGGCTTCCACACGGGCTTGTAACTCGTCGGCCGAGTAGGGCTTGGTGATGTAGTCATTTGCCCCGGCACGTAATCCGGCAATGATCTCTTCAGGTTGGTTCCTACCCGTCAGGATGATCAAATAAACATTGCGCAGCTTACTAGCCCCTCTAACCTTCTGGCACAGTGATACTCCATCCAGTCTGGGCATCATCCAATCGAGAATGGCTAATTGGGGAGGGTCTTGGCCCTGAAACTCTTGCCAGGCTTGTTCGCCATCGCGAGTCGCGATTACGTCGTATCCCCACTTGACTAACCCGGCTTGGAGGAATCTGCTTGAAACTATATCGTCGTCGCTTATAAGAATTCTCATACCGTTAGCTCTTCCGTAACCGCGGTCAGCGCTCGGTTCAAACGTGAGACCTCCCTGTCGAGTTCTTCAAAGGCATGATTCACGTCTGCAAAGTCTCTCTGCCGACCCATTTCTTCCAGCCTGAATGCGGCTTCCCAGGGTTTTTTGATACCGAAGTTGCCCACAGCACCCTTCAACGCGTGGGCGCTCCGCTCCAGGGATGTGCCATCGCCACATGCTATGGACTCTTTGATTTCTGAAAGCATGCTTCCGGAGCTCTCGCTGAATAATCTTGCCACTTCTTCAAATAGCTCCCTGTCCCCGTCGACTCTCTTGAAGGCATCTGTGAAATCAAATTCGGAATCAGCCATCGAATCACCTCTTGGGCGTCCCGTCAAAGTTCGTGTCAGCTCAAACATAGCTTGTACGTCTACAGGCTTGGAGAGGTATCCATCCATACCTGACGCCAAGCAACGTTCCCGATCTCCACTCATGGCATGGGCGGTCATCGCAACAATGGGTATATTGGACTTCCCGTCCACCTTCATTTGCCGAATAACGGCTGTTGCTTGGAGACCATCCATTTGGGGCATCTGTAAATCCATCAGAATCAAATCAAAGGACTCGTTCTCAACAGCTCCGACCGCATCTCTTCCGTTGCCGACAACCACAACCTGGTGGCCCTTCTTTGCGAGAATCTTTTCCACCAACCGCTGGTTGACTAAATTGTCCTCCGCTAAAAGGATTCTAAGAACGCCCGGTGCTTCTGCTGGGATCGATCTCTCTATCGTCCAATTCGCGGCTTCGCTGTCTCCAACCCATGGTCGGCCTTGAACCAGGCCGTTAGACCCGGAGGTGTCAGTTCTCGCCAATGATTCATCCCGCTGCCTCTCAGGTGCCATGCCTAGCGATGCAGTGAAGTGGAAGGTGCTACCATTGCCAATCTCACTCTCTACCCAGATATCACCTTGCATCAAGGAAACCAGTTCGGATGAAATGGTTAACCCCAGTCCGGCACCCTGATAGTTGCGTGTCGTCGAACTGTCGGCTTGAGTAAACGGATCGAAGATCCGGTCTATGTCTTCTGGACTGATTCCGATACCCTGGTCCTTAACTGTGAACTCTAGGCACACAGTGTTTTCGGTTGATTGTCGCACTCCAACTTCGACGGTAACATCTCCCTTGTCCGTAAACTTGATAGCGTTTCCAATCAAATTTATCAACACCTGTTTCAGCCTGGTAGTATCACCTACCAACTCATTTGGGACTTCGGAGTGAACCTGATAATTCAGATTTAGCCCCTTCTGTCCGGCAGCCAATTCGAATATCCGAATACAGCTTTCAACACTGGCCCGAAGGTCCAGCGAGACAGGGTCCAGATCTAACTTGCCCGCTGCGATTTTCGAGAGGTCAAGGATACCCTGGACCAATCCTAAAAGTGATTCTGAGCAATCCTTGGCCGTGGTCAAATATTCTCGCTGCTCGGTGGTTAAGGCGGTATCAAGGGCCAAGTTCATCATTCCCAAGATTCCGTTCATGGGAGTCCGGATTTCGTGACTCACATTTGCCAGGAACTGGCTTTTTGCCCGAGAACCCGCTTCAGCCGTTTCCTTCGACTTTTGCAGTTCCAACTCGAATTCTTTGCGCTCAGTAATATCCCGGATCGAGACGACATGCGCCGAGGTACCCTGATGCATGGTATCGGTGACCCGCAGTTCAGCCACAACGGAATGACCATCGCGGCGGGAGATCTCAATCTCTCTGCTTTCGCCATCGACTATTGAGAATTCAAAGGGTGACTTCACCAAGCAGTTTGGTTCCTGGTCGAATATCTTTTCGGCTGCTGGATTTGAATAGACAACTGTCCCATCCCGATTGATGATCAAGATGCCGTCGGATACTTTGTGAGCCACGTTCTTAAGACTGTCTTCGCTCATGAGTCGAAGCTGCTCGTGCACCCTGTTGCGCTCAATGGCGTACCGAATTGAGCGAACAAGCAATATGTGTATCGTCTCGTCCTTGAAAACGTAATCCTCGGCTCCGTGGGCCAAGCAATTGACGGCGAATTCCTTGTCGTCAATTGCGGTCAGAACAACGATTGGAACCGTTGGGGCTTTGGCCCGAACAGCTAGTAACGTATCAAGTTCACTGCTATCCGGCAGCATGAGGTCCAGCAGCACCACATCGATGTTGCTTGCACCAAGGTAGTTCAGCCCCGCAGCAAGATGGTCAGCGCGTATAAACTCCAGCTGAGTGGACTCAGCCGCCAGAACCTTTCTCACAAGGCTCGCGTGGTCATTGTTATCTTCTATGAGCAGGACTGTGATCGAACTATCCACAATTTCCCAACCCCAATTTGGCTTTTAATGCTAACCCGTGGCTACACTGTTATCTTTGAAATCGGGCTTAATCGCATTCCTATTCCAGGGTAAACCTCGAAGCCCACTATGTTGCCGGTGTCCAGCACCGCGGCGTGTATTTTACACACCTCGATTGTCTTGACCAATTTTGGTCCCATCTTAGCTACGATCAATCTCATGTGCGCATCGCACACAGCCGCAAGCCTAACCAACCATTTCTCATCCAGTGTAGCTGAGTGAGCCACCAGAATAATCGTCCTTCCGTTTGTACACAAACGTTTGCATGATGAGATGAACTTGATCATCGCGGTCTCCGAGCTGTGAGCGGCCAGATTGGTAATCGCATCTAAAACTATGGTCTTGAAACGGCTTGGCAGGCGTTCTATTTCTTTGGCAAGGATGGTCAGATTTCGCTCGGCATCTCCGCATATGACAGACTCGTCAAGGGGATAGATACGAAACTTGCCGTCCTCATAGTATTCAGATACGTCGAGATTTATAGATGCCATCTGTTTGATGAGGCTATGGGTAGTATCTTCGAAACTGAAGTAAGCGGCGGAGTGCCCCTTTACTAGGGTTGTATAGGTCAGATGCTGACAAAATACACTCTTGCCTGCGGAAAGATCGCCTTCTATAAAGGATAGAGAGCCTAATGGGATTCCCCCACCGAGTTTCTCATCCAGCATGAAGTTCCCTACGCCTATTGCGTCAGGGGTATGATAGGTCTCATCGGGTTCGCGTCTGAGGGGCAAGGATTCCTCCCAGTCTATGGACCTATCGCCGTTATTGGCGTTATCAATCCCGTCTTCATCATCATAATCTTCAGCTGGCGTCACCGGGACCTCTTCAACTGGCCTATCCAATTCGCGGCAGGCGGCTCGAATCGCCAAACGTAGAACGTCGGGCTCCAGGGGCTTGGCGATGTAATGGCTGGCCCCGAAGCTCATTGCAACCGATTCACCCTTCTGTACCGGGACGTTGGTTAGCATGATCACCGGCATACGACGTGTGGCATGATTGTCTTGTAGCCGCCTGAGCACTTCCAGCCCATCCATTGCCGGCATGTGAATGTCTAACACAACTACAACGGGGTTGTTCTGCACTGCTGTCTCGTAGGCCGAGACTCCGTCTTTAGCCTCAAGGACTTCGTGCTCTTCTTTTTCGCAAATTCGTCTAACGATTAGCCTGGTGCCCGCATCGTCGTCCGCAACTAATATCCTCATCCGCTCTCCTAATGGGGGTCTTGAATGTATTTGAGCATGGTCGCGCTCCTAATACACTGATGAATCTTCTAACTCACGACAGGCTGCCCTAACCGCCAACCTAAGAAGGTCAGAATCTAGGGGCTTTGAAAGATAATGCCTGGCCCCGAAGCTCATCGCAACCGATTCCGCCTTCACCACCGGCACGTTAGAGAGCATAATGACAGGCATGCGACGTCCAGCTGGATCGTCCTGAAGCTTCTCAAGCACTTCCAGTCCATCCATCGATGGCATCTTTATGTCCAAGATCATTACCGCGGGCCTCTCCCGCACCGCAGTCGCATAGGCTGTCCGTCCGTCTCTCGCCTCTAGGACTTCATGTCCTTCTTTTTGACAGACACGTTTGGCTATGAGCCTTGTACCTGGATCGTCGTCCGCTACTAATATCTTCATCCACACCCCTACCGTTGTGTTGAATGTATTTCCGCTAAGTGTCCTTAAGCGCCAGCTATGGACCTACACGAGAACACCTTTGAGTAGATCACAAAACGTAATATCACAAAGCAAGCATATAGGAGCCTGCGGCTAGTAGCCTAGTGGGACAACACCTACACAAGAGGGGGTATTCACTCCGTCCGTACCACTGCTCTGCCCCCACTCCGGGAGAACTCTTGAACATCCGGCGCGAGCCGCCGCCACATATCTATGGTATGCTTATGTAGTGCTTTGTGCTACAATCCAACAAGGTAGAGCGCGTGTTCAATCAGCTACTCTGGCGGCCCGATCGGATCGACCACATCGTCAGGCATCAGCTCACATCCGAAGAAGTAGAAGAGGTGGTATTTGACAATCCGGATAAGAAGCTCTTTCGTGGGCCGCGTTCGGATCGAGACCGGACTCGACACATCTACTATGTGTACGGGCGTATGCAAGCGGGATGTCACCTTCTGGTGGTGCTCTTGAACTTGGACAGGGGGCAAGCGCTCCCCGTGACGGCAAGGGACATGGCGCAAAATGAGAAGCGGCGGTACGGGAGGTGACTATGCAGCGGACAAAGTACCCACCAAACACCGAAGACGTAGAGAAGTTGGCCCAGTTCTTCGATCAGGTTGACACGACAGAGTTAGCAGGCCTGGAAGAGGTGTCCGAAGTCCCAGAGCGCGATCTGGTCAGCGTAAGCCTTCGGTTGCCACGTCGTGACGTAGAGGTACTCAAGCGAGTAGCAGCCCGAGAAGGGCTTGCACCTAGTACCTTCATGCGATGGGTGTTGCGCCGATTCGTGCGAAGTCTTACCGCCGGCCAACAGTAGCTCGCTCGCACACGAACAGAGAAAAGTGTAGCTTCATTGGCTTCCTTGAGTGAGCTTCGTTGCGAACTCCCGGGACCGCTGGCGCTGCTCATCCGTGGCTCCCAGCTCGATGCCATGGGTCTCGGCCAGGTGGTACAGATCATACATCGATGTGTCCAGCAGTTCGGCAGCGCGGCTCATACTGGTCCTGCCTTCAGAGACTAGCTTGAGTACATAGTGAGCCGCTCCTTGGTGAACCCACTGGCGCAGCGTGGCTGCCTTATCCGTGTGCTGCTCCCGGGCGCTGATAGCAGCCAATTCCTCGAGATTCTGCGGGATACGCAGCGGTATAACCTTATTCTTGCTCATGCGTTCTGTCCTCTGATTTCCAGTTCTTGCCGGGCGTCCCAGTATGCACCAAGACGGATCGCCGGTCGAATGCTCTCAATGGCCTGCTGTGTACTACACACTATTACAATTTACCACGGAATGATAAGCGCTTGTATCCGAGGCGGATAAGCGACTAAGGAGGGTTAACGAAGATGGTGCCATACGATGCCCATGCCGCTGCCAAAGAAGCCGCCGATGAGGAGGCCCCCGAAGGCACCCTCGAGGCCATCGTTCAGCGTGCCGAAAATGCCGCCAATGATGGCGCCGCCGATGGCGCCGACGACGATGCTGACGCCCCAGAAGGTCCAAGTCAGATCGTTGGGGCCATTGCCTTTGTCATCCCATCCACCAACCCTTCCTGGAACCAAATTATATAGAAAAGCCCCAATAGCTCCTGCTATAAATCCAAAGATTGCGAAAAGGATTGGCATACCTATGATTGCAAAGAATGCAAGTGCTGTACCTTTACTTACTCCCGGGGTGAAGTCGCTCACCAGTACGCCTTTACTTACAAGTACATCATAAATAGCTCCAATAACTGCATATAATATTCCAGCAATCAAACCTACAAATGCCAACAGAATAGCTTGCAAATTTGCTAAGGAGAGCACTCCAATTTCTTTTGATTTTGCCATTATTTATTAACCTTGCTCCGTTTCGTCCATCCTGTGTGACTCAGCTATTAATAAGGTTCTTACTCCGTACGATCGGGGGCGCCTGTGTACTGAATGTTGCCTAAAGCTACTCTTTCATCCATTCTCTCTTGTGCCATGTAGCTCTCAAATGCCTCCCTGCCATCTCTTGACAACGTGAGCCACAGGCTGGGCACCACGACCAACAGGGGAACCAATAGGCCTGCGGACGGGAGCAGTAGGACCGACGATATGGCTAAAAGGGGGCGCGCTACCGCGTTGCGCCGCAAGAGTGCCAATCCGTTGACCATCCCAATGGCTCCTATCACAAGGGCTCCCGCGAAGAAAACCCAATACCCATCTGAAACTTCAGTTGCCGAAGGAGCGTTGCCTTGGGCGAGGGAGAAGAGGTTAGTCAATACATAGGCAAAGGCGAGGCCTCCCAGGCCAAGCCAACCGGCACCGAGGATCTTGATATTGCGATTGATGGTCTCAGGCATTGTCAGTCACCTCCTGGTCTCGTTGACCATCAGGCTATCTGGTTTGGGAGATACAGACCAGGTGTTAATGTACTAATCCTGCGCTGACGAATGTACTATCTTCATCTACAGTGGCAAGGCTGCCAACAAGGTTCTGCGGATTGTTCCCTCAGCTCCACTCTGAAAGCACCCGCGAAGAGCTCTGATCGTGGTCGGTCAAGTAGGTATTGACATTAGAACTAATATTCTATATCTTTGGAAAGAACTAACGTTCCATCATTCCATACAGGGAGATCGCGGTGTCAAAGATAAAAATAGGCACGGCCTCTTGGTCCGAAGGAAAGATTCCCTATCCGAGTTGGTGTAGGTCACCTAAAGATAAATTGGGGTTCTATTCCGCCCGGTTCCCTATGGTGGAAGTGGACAGCACTCACTATGCCATTCACACGCCAGAGACGATTGCTTCATGGGTCGAATATACTCCCAAGGACTTCGTCTTCAATGTAAAGGTCTTTGGGCTCTTTACTCTTCACTGGACACAGCCTAAGTTTTTGCCAGTCTTCATCAGAGAAAAGCTCTCAACCTCCCTGGCCAATAGGTCTGGGCTTTACTATCGGGATATGCCCCGCAAGCTTAAAGACCGTCTTTGGGAGACTTTCGATGCGATGTTAGAGCCGCTCCTGAACAGCCGGAAACTAGATGTAGTGATACTCCAGTTCTCTTCTGGATTTATACCAGGACCCTCCAGTTTAAGACATTTGGAAGAATGCAGGGCTCGACTATCCAAATACAAGGTAGCTGTTGAGTTCCGGAACAGGGCGTGGTTTGAAGGAGGACAGCATAAAAGGACCTTCGAGTTTCTGGAACGTAATAACTTACTATACGTAGCTGTTGATGGGCCACAAGAGCTGGACTCATCAGTCCCCAGAATTTTAGGCGGGTACGGAGATAGATGTGTAGTGAGGTTTCATGGGCGGAACAGAAAGGGATGGATGATGAGGGGGCCGGAGGCCAAGAAAGAGCGGGCTAACTATGTGTATGCCGAGGAGGAGTTGGAGGAGTGGGTTCGAAAGATCAGAGAGATAGAAGGTCATGTAGACGAAGTGCACCTGGTAATGAATACCATTCAAGCAATGGCCAACGCTGGATTAATGGCTAAGCTGCTGGGACAAGAGCTGACAGAAGGGTCTAGTCCCTCTCCCCGAAAACAAGAATTTTTAAGAAGTGCTGCTCCCGCAAACACAGCCTGCGTACTGATTGACCACTTTCCCCTCAGGCAAGAGATACGAAGAGCCCCTGCCCTGAAGAAAATTCCTGCTATCGTCTACCGCTTGTCAGGCTCCAAGCAGTCAGTGCTAGACTTCTCGCCGCAGTTGGAAGGGGTACGACAAGGCATGCCTTTGCCGGAGGCCCTATCACAAGCTAAAGCGGCAAACCTCATCGAAGCAGATATCCCCTTTTACGATAGTGCCTTTGAAAAGGTCCTGGAGGCTCTGGAGAGCAAAAGCCCTGTCGTAGAGTCCTCCACGTTAGGGTGTGCTTATGTGGGCCTGAAGGGTTTAGAGGGAATTTATGGGGGCGAAGCCCAGATGATTAACACCCTGATGAACCTGCCTCCAGAGGGTGAAGGCGTGCGAGTTGGGGTGGCTCAGGGGAAGTTTCCTGCCTATATAGCCGCGATGACGGCTACTCCGGGTCGAGCTGTAAAAGTTCCTGATCAAGTACACTCGTTTCTCCAGGCGGTTCCTATAGAGATGCTCCCTATCTCTTGGGATATGCAAAAGCAACTCCACTCCTTCAGCTTGCATACTTTAGGACAGATTGCATGCCTGAGACCCGAGTCCCTTGAATCCCAATTCGGCCCCAAAGGTCGGATTATCTGGGAGCTATCGAATGGAATAGACAAGACTCCTATAACCCCCACAAGGAGAGAGGAGGCCATTATCGAGTCTCTTATCTTCGCGGACCCGGTCTATGCTATTCAGCCGGTACTTGTGGCTATCGAGACTCTCCTGAAAAGGGCCTTTTCCTCCACTCAGCTGAACGGCAAGGCCGTCAGAGTCTTCACTTTAGAAGCTCAGACTATGCGGGGCCATCGTTGGAGCCACAGAATGACGTTTAAAGAACCTGTTGCTGACCCGTCGCGAGCCTTCAAATTGATTAGAGATGCTCCATATTTGCGGTCCTTATCAGGGCCTTTGGAGGAGCTGAGTTTAACCTTGACCGGCATCACAAGCGATAGAGGACAGCAGCTTAACATGTTTACAGAGGTGAGGCAGAGGGAGCGACTCAATAACGCCTTGAGGCACCTGGAAGCAAGATTAGGTGAGAAAGCACCGATATTCCAAGTTAGGGAGATGGAGCCATGGTCCAGAATACCAGAGCGACGCCAAGGCTTAGTTCAATACGCCCTCTAAGGGCTCCGCAACAGCTCGAAGTCGAGCTCGGGAACGATACTCTCCCCAAGGCCATCGCTTTACGAGGCGTGGTTCTGCAAGTGGCGGACATCCAGGACCGATGGCGCATCGACGACGAGTGGTGGCGTTCTAGGCCTGTTTCAAGGGTCTATTACCAACTGATTTTGGAAGATAGGAGGCCAATGACAGTCTTCGAAGACCTGGAAACGTTGCAATGGTTTCAGCAGAAGTATGACTAGCTACGTAGAACTTCACTGTCACTCGAACTACTCCTTTCTGGAAGGAGCGTCTTTCCTCCATGAGCTTTTGCTTCGGGCCAAGGAACTGGGATATCCGGCGCTAGCCATCACCGACCACGATAATCTTTGCGGAGCGATGGAATTTGCTCAGCAAGCCCGTTCCATGGATATTCATCCCATCATTGGCGCCGAGGTTACTCTGAAGGGAGGAGCTCATCTAACTCTATTGTCTGAGACAGCAAAGGGTTATAGCAACCTGTGCCGGCTAATCTCCTATGCTCACGTAACCGCAGAGCGTCGAGAGCCTCAACTGGACCCAAGGTTCATTGCGGACCACGCAGAAGGCCTCATCGCTTTGTCGGGATGTTCAAAGGGTGAGATACCCCGGCTTCTGACGGAATCTCGATATGCGGAGGCTCGAGCAACGGCCAGGGAGTATCTGGAATGGTTTGGCGGCGGCAACTTTTATCTGGAGATGCAGCAGAACTTGGTCTATGGAGACACTCCGAGAAATCGGCTATTAATAGAGCTAGGAAACGATTTGGGAATCGATGTGGTAGCCACTAACAACGTCCATTATCATCTGCCCGAGCGGCACAGACTGCAAGACGCCTTGGTTGCTATTAGACATAACAAGAGCCTGGAAGAGACCCATAGGGAGCGTCGTCCCAACAATCAGTTTTACTTGAAGTCCCCTGCCGAAATGGATGCTTTATTCGGAGGATGCTCTGAAGCCCTTCGGAATACCCAGGTCATAGCGGAACGTTGCTCCTTTGATATCACTCGTAATTTGGACTATCAGTTTCCCGACTACCCGGTACCTCAAGACCACACTCCCCAAACGTATTTAAAGAAGCTCTGCTATGAAGCCGCCGGACGGAGATACGGTTCTATTACACGTCAAGTTCAAGAGAGATTGGACGAGGAGTTACGCCTGATCAACAAACATAAGCTCGCCGGGTTCTTCCTGATCTATCACGAAATTATTCAGATGGCCCGAGAGGTAATGATCGACCTGGGCTTGAGCGACCGGGAGATCCCCCTGGAAGAGCGGCCGCCGGGTAGAGGCAGGGGCTCTTCAGTGGCTATGTTGGTAGGTTACCTGATTGGCCTATCCCATATAGACCCCCTGAGGTTTAACCTCTCCCTTCATCGTTTCCTGAACGATGAGATGGGGGCAGTACCAGATATCGATCTGGATTTTCCCCGAGAGATTAGAGAGGAGCTAATAAAAAGAGTTCACGAGAGATGGGGATGGGACCATGCGGCTCTAACCGGAATGATTGGCACTTACAAAATGAAAGGGTGCATACGTGACCTGGGCAAAGCCTTGGGTCTATCTCCGGAGGACGTGGATAACGTAGCTAAACGGGTGGACACTCGCCATGCCACCAGCCTTGAGTCGGAGATACGCATCCTTCCTGAATTCCAGGGTAAGGTGGAAGCCTCGGGTTGGCGGGACTTTCTGGGGTTGGCGAAGGAGTTGAAAGGGTTTCCCAAGTACCTGGCCCAACACCCGGGAGGAATGGTCATAAGCTCTTCTCCTCTCATAGATGTAGTACCGGTACAGCAGAGTGCCATAGATGGCCGATATGTCTGCCATTGGGACAAGGACAGCATCGATGACGGGGGGTTTGTTAAAATCGATTTCCTCTCACTGGGAGTCCTATCTCAGATGACCGAGGCCCTCGGCATGATAGAGCAGAAAACAGGCATATACACTGATCTGTCGCGCATCGACTTTGAAGATGCCGCTGTCTATGAGACGTTGCATAAGGCCGACACAGTCGGCATATTCCAGGTCGAATCGGCCGCCCAGATGCAGACCGTTACCCGGATCAAGCCCAGCAACCTTAGAGAGATGGCGATAGAGGTGGCTGCCGTGCGGCCGGGCGTGGGGATCAACAACGGCATCAGCAAGTTCATCGAAAGATATGTGGATAACGTACCCTGGAACTATGACCATCCGCTGGAGAAGAACGCTCTTGAACAGACTAAGGGGGTGATCTTCTTTCAGGACCAGGTAAACCAATTGGCGATTGATGTGGCTGGGTTCAGTCCCAAAGAGGCGGACCAGCTACGCCGCGCCTTCGGCAGGAAGAACAACAAGAGTCTACTGGAGATGTACTGGGAGAAATTCAAGCAGGGCGCGGCTGAGCGCGATGTGCCTGAGCCGACGGCGAAGAATATCTTTAGTAAGTTCTCGGGACAGTACATGTTCCCAGAATCCCATGCCTATGCCTTCGGGATAACGGCATATCAGATGGCCTGGATGAAATATTACTACCCGCTGGAGTTTTTCGTAGCCATTTTCAATCAACAGCCCATGGGCTTCTACAGCCTGGAAACCCTTAAAGAGGATGCCAAGCGCCATGGAGTGAATGTCCTTAACCCCGATATTAACCAGAGCGACGCTAAATGCACCATCAAGGGCAAATCACTTCTGCTGGGCCTTCTCAACGTAAAGGGGATCGGTGAATCTGGAGCGGAAGCTATCCTGGAAGCCAGGGAACGGGAGGGATCCTTTGAGACCCTCGTCGACGTTGTGCAGTGGACGGCGCTAAATCGACAAGCGCTGGAGAACCTGGTGATGGCTGGAGCACTCGACTCTTTGATCTCAGACCGTAGGTCAGCGTTGTGGGAGATCGGTCTACGATATCGCCCTACAGGCCTTCAACGAACCCTTCCTCTTCCCGTAGAGCAGGACATTGTCGATCTCCCGCCACTAAACGAGTGGGAGATCATGACCAACGAGTATCGCACCCTAGGTCTATTTCCCAACGGCCACTTGATGGCCCATATCAGGCCACATCTGGACTCTAATGTACTGCCGAGCCACAAGGTGCCTGACCTGGAACAGGGTGCGGAGGTAACCGTCGCAGGCTTAGTAATACGGAGGCAGCATCCTTTCACTAAAGGAGTGTTCATCACCCTCGAGGATGAGTTTGGACATGTACCCCTGGTAGTATGGCCACAGACATTCGAGCGCTATCGGCTGGTATTGAGGGAACCGGTGCTCAAAGTGCGCGGCGTGGTCTCAAGGCGAGGTGGTGCGCTGAACATCGTTGCCAACCACGTAGAAAGCATTGAAGCCATCCCCAGTCTCCCCAAGGCGAAGAACTGGGGGTAGTGAGACAGATGCCTGGGTTGTCTTGTTGATATAACCTACGCTCATGCGCGTTACTTGCTTTCAGCAGGGTGCTGTTTACTCAGCCTGGCGAAGAAGGGGCGATAGCGCTCGGTTGAACTCTACTCCGACTCCATGATAAATTAAACGTTGACGGGGAAAATATTTCGATATTCGTCTGATGATAACGTAGTTTCGCTGGGAACAGCACAGAGAAAGAAATATCGATCGGCTTTACTGACGCACGGATAATGGATAGGGTAGAGCGGCGTCGGCTACTCAGACCTGGGGTCCGTCGAATCAATGGCCTGAACCAAATTCATGGGAGGTGTCGGTCGTGCCGCAAAAATTGGCTTTGATCAACATGAAGGGAGGAGTGGGAAAGTCTACCCTGGCTGTGAACATTGCTTGGGAATACGCTACCGCGCCTCGGAACCTGCGAGTGCTACTCGTGGACCTAGGGATACTCTGAACAAGTCTGGGCATAGTAGCATAGAGAATAGCACTGTGTTCGGGGAGATAATTGATGGACCAGCCAACATTTGCGGACTTGGAATACGAGAGGAAGAAGCGCAAGACCCGCCGGGAGATATTCCTGGAGCGCATGGATGCTCTGATCCCGTGGGAACAGATGGAAGAGCGCATCCGTCCGTTCTATCCCAAGGCGGGCCGAGGCCGTCGACCATATGAGTTGTCGGCGATGGTGCGGATACACTGCGTGCAGTTGTTCTACAACTTGAGCGATCCTGGTATGGAGGACATGCTCTACGAGGTCGAGTCGGTGAGACGGTTCGTAGGGTTGAAGCTGTCGGGCCCGCTGCCGGACGAGACGACGATTCTGAACTTCCGCCATCTGCTGGAAGAGCATGAGTTGGGGCAGAGTCTGTTCGAGGAGATCAACCGTCATCTGGAGTCCCAGGGACTGCGGCTTCGGGAGGGGACGATCGTGGACGCGAGCATCATAGAGGCGCCGTCATCGACGAAGAATCGTGCGGGTGAGCGAGACCCTGAGATGCACCAGACGAAGAAGGGGAACGAGTGGCGCTTCGGGATGAAAGTACACGTAGGCGCTGACGCTGAGACCGGAGTGGTACACAGCATGACTACGACGCCAGCTAACGTGCATGATGTGACAGAAGCGCACCGATTGCTGCACGGTGGAGAGAAACGAGTGTGGGGGGATGCGGGGTATCAGGGAGTGGACAAGCGGTTGGAGAATCGAGAGTTGGATGTGGAGTGGCGAGTGGCGATGAGGCCCGGCCGGCGACGGCACCTGGAGCCTGGCAGCTACGAGGCGTTGGCGGAGAAGCGCAAAGCGTCGGTCAGAGCGAAAGTGGAGCATCCGTTCCTGTACGTGAAGCGGCGCTTTGGCTATGCCAAGGTGCGCTACCGAGGGTTGGCTAAGAACGCGCAACGGCTGGCATTGCTACTGGGGCTGGCCAACTTGATGACGGCAGAGCGCCGTCTGGCGACATGAGAGGGGCGCAGTGCGCAAATCACGGCCGGGGAGCCGCGATGGCTCCGAAAAGCCGCTTCGAGGCCACAACAGACACGGTCTGAACGCCTCAACCACGACCTGGAACGTCACAAAGATGCCTGAACGTCTCCAAAGAACGGAACCACTCTGCCCATCCACGCTTGCGCCGAGTTGTTCAGAGGTTCCCTAGATCCACAGTTCAACGCAAGCCAGTATATGGTTGGGGCTCGCCAGATGGAGAACCTTTTTGAAAGTGGTCAGCCCACAGTCTGGGATATCTTTGAGCAGTTCACACGAGTTCCAGGCAGAAGTAGCGCCGGTGCCCTCAACCCAAGAGATGCGTTGGTGTCTGTCTATCGTTCACGCATCAACGATGGACGAATAGACCTCATGGCCTCTCGATTGGAATTGTCCAATACCTTGCGTAACCCTGAAGGTAAAGTGCAACTTCTTGAACAAGCGATCTCACAAATAGAAGATAACTATGATGTGATTGTATTAGACTGTGCACCTACCGAATCGATACTAACTACTGCCGCTTATCTTGTCGCAGACTGGATACTAATTCCTGTCAGGCCTGAGTTTCTCTCGACCATAGGTCTGCCACTTCTAAGAGTTTCTCTGACCGAGTTCGATACTCGATACCCAGGACGGTCTCCAGAAATAGTGGGCATCGTGTTCAATGCAATCTCGAACTATTCCCCTGAAGAAGCGACTTCTAGACAGGAGGTCATAGGTTTGGCCCAAACGAATGCCTGGTATGTATTCCAACGTGAAGTTAGGTATTCGAAGTCGTTCCCGAAGGGCGCCCGCGAGGGGGCACCCATTTTTCGGACCTCGTATGCTCATTCTCAAACCAAAGCCAATTTTGTCAGATTTGCCAACGAGCTTGCTACAAGGCTGGGACTGTGACTGAAGATGCTGAGTTGCTAGGAGAACTTGCTAGACTCATAGAGCGTTACGGCCCAGAACGGTTCGTTAGGCTTGCAAATGTACTCAGAAACCCCAGCGAGGCTAGTAACCTAGCGGCGGTTATCGAGGGTGCGTTGGCTACTCGCCCTCCTACCAAAAGACGGAGAAAACAAGCAACCAGAACAGCACCAGGGTCACGGCTCTTAGCGGGTCTGAGATACACGGAGCCGGAGAAGTATAATCTTCTGGCTTCGTTCAGGGATGACTTCATTGCCCATAAGATATTCCCGTCTATTAGTCACGTGCGCCGATTCGCGGATGAAAACGGCATCACGCTCGGGAACGCCTCCTCGCGCGACAGGGTGATAACCCCAGTGCTCCGCTTTATGGCAGATCTTCCGCAGCCACAAGTAGAGACTCTGGTACATCACATCGCAAGAGAGGAGGCTGGGGACCGAAGCTTAGCGAGATGGAGTGATGTTATTACGGGTAGTAAATCGAAGCCTACCATCCCATAAGGTTATCCTGGTCCACCAGATTCTGAAATTTGCCAACACGATGGGCCCAGTCGGCTAAGGGATACCAGGCATCAAGAGCTAATGGGTCAGTAGGGCTTTGCCCCAAACCTCACAGCGCAACCTGTGTTTATGTTGATCGCCGATCGCCCGGTATTCCTACAGCTTCCAAGATATGACTCAATAGAAACCGACATATTGACACGGAACGCTGGGACGACTACTGTACTAGTTAAAGCTCAGGAGGCGACGTGATGGGTAGTTACAGGGTCATATCAGCGGACAATCACGTGTTTGAGCCGGCCGACCTGTGGGCTACGAGGGCCGACCCCAAGATCAGAGATCGGGCACCTCATGTTGTCAGCCAGGAGGATGGCGATTGGTGGGTATGTGACGGCCATAAGGTCCTGGGTGTCGGATTTGGGACCCAGGTGGGCAGGAGGTTCGAAGCACCGGAAAAGCTGAGCACGAGAGACACCTTCGACAACGTGCGGCCCGGCGGCTTTATTCCGGAGGAGCACGTGAAGGACCTGGACATCGATGGAGTAGAGAGGACCATTCTCTATCCCACTGTAGGTCTTCTGTTGCATAGCGTGCCTGATGGAGAGCTGCTCACCTCGGTTTTCAGCACCTACAACACCTGGCTCGGCGAGTTCTGCAAGCCCTTTCCTAACCGGCTGGACGGCATCGCCATGCTAAACGTGGACGACGTGCCCTCGGCCGTTAAGGAGCTGGAGCGTTCCAGGAAGATGGGTCTAATAGGTGCGATGATAACGGTCTACCCGCCCGAGGAGAGGCACTACAGCTTACCTGAGTACGACCCTCTGTGGGCCGCAGCCCAGGACCTCCAGATGCCCCTAAGCCTCCATGCCGGCACCGTGCGCCACCCTCCGGACCAGCCGTTCTCCCAGCTCAACACCCTGGGACCCAACGTGTTCGTTAACATGGAGCACTGGGTGCGGGAGTCCCTGACACGCATTATCTTTGGCGGTGTGTTCGATCGCTATCCCAAGCTCATGGTTGGGGCGATTGAGCACGAGCTGTCCTGGGTTCCCAATTTCCTGGACAGAATGGACTACACCTACAACGAACGACTGTTTAACGACGAGCTATGGGACCGGTTCAAGTCGGACATGCTGCCTAGCGACTATTTCCACCGCAATGTGTTCCTGGGATTTCAGGAGGACGCCCTCGGTATTAGACTGAGGGACATTATCGGCGTAGATAAGCTCCAGTGGGGCTCGGATTACCCCCACCACGAGTCTACCTTCCCCCGAAGCCGAGAAATCCTGGAGGAGATTCTGGCGGATTGCACCGAGGAAGAGAAGGCCAAGATCGCCGGTGGAAATGCCGCCAGGCTATATAATCTGGAATAATGATTACGGAGCAAGGAACAGGGAACGGGGAATCCGGACTAAATTCTGAAGGAGAGGTATGGCAGGCAGACTTAAGGACAAGGTCGCTATTGTTACGGGTGCCGCCACAGGTATGGGTCGGTCCACAGTCATTCGCTTTGTTCAAGAGGGTGCGAAGACCGTGATAGCAGACCGAAACCGCACCGGCGGAGCAGAGACGGAAATGCTTGCTCGTGAATACGGGCCTGACGTGTTCTTCACTCCTGTAGATGTTTCCAAGCCCGACAACATTCAAGAGATGGTAAATGAGACCGTTGCCCGATTTGGCCGGTTGGACGTGCTGGTGAACGCCGCCGCAGTCCTTATCAAGACTCCATCCCTGGCTGATATCGATGAAAAAGACTGGGACTTGATCATGTCCACCAATTTGAAGGGGCTGTTCTTCTGCTGCAAGTACGCCATTCCCCCGATGCTGAAAAGTGGCGGGGGCTCCATTGTAAACATCTCATCGAACTCCGGCCTCGGGAATTATGGTCCCTCCCTACCCTATTCTGTGAGCAAGGCCGGGGTCATCCATCTGACCACCATCGCCGCCAGCCAGTACACCTCTCAGGGCATACGCATCAATGTGATAGCGCCTGGCCCCGTGGATACTCCCCAGATGAGAGGTAGTTCAGGCAGCGCGGAAGCTTTCATGGAATCTGTGAACCGACATCCCATGAAGCGCGCCGGCACTCCCGATGAGATTGCCAATGTGATCACATTCCTGGCTTCGGATGAAGCATCATTCATCAGCGGTAGCACCTTCATAGTCGATGGAGGAGCTTGGGCATCACCTCGCCGGTAAGCAGGATGAAGGAAGCATGAACGCATTAGAAGAGATAGCGAACAAAGCGATAGCGGATTACGGTTTCAGGCAGGAAGCCCAATGGAGCCCGGAAAGCGTGGCGGCTCGGTGGGGCCTTTCGCCGCAAGAGGCGCAGGTGCTTCAGGGGCCCGTTCGCGACGCACTGGAGGCTCTCCCAATTCCGGTGGAGCCTCAAGACATACCCCAGGAGCAGGAGCGGTTCTCCAAGCTCATCCGCGACGCCCTGCGCGCCTCATAAGGCTCCCGTGTAGTCTGGGTCAGGCCGTTTCAGTCAGCGTTTAGAATACGCCTACAAAACCTCAGTACGTTCTCTCTTTCCGCTCGCCACCTCGTCCCTGCCATGACCTAAACGCTGAATCTATGGTCATCATCGTGTAAAGCGTTGCGGCCGATAGGAGTCTTGACGAAGCTGAGTATACGAGTGGCGGTACCGGATGCGAATATGTGGGTTAAGCGAATTATGGCCGGCCCCAAGCTCGCCTGTATCGGCTATGAAAAAGCTATGATAAAATTGGAGTGAAATTCTAGATGTCGTTAACAAGATGGGGAGGAAGATAGATGGATTCCAACGTGGTGCTTTCTACTCAGGAGTACAACGTCGTTGGTACCAGGCCTATACGCCACGATGGCACGGACAAGGTGACGGGGCGGGCCCAATATAGTGCCGATATTAATTTACCTGGACTTCTCCATGGCAAGATATTGCGGAGCCCTCATCCCCACGCTCGCATCAAGTCCATCGATTTTAGCAGGGCTTTAGCCCTGCCCGGGGTAAAAGCCGTAGCCACTTCTGAGGACCTGGCTCAGCCTTCGGGTCTGGCTATAGATCTGGGCGAGGGCGCCATGATGAATCCCAGATTCCTCAGCAACAACTGTCTCGCGCGTGACAAAGTGTTGTATAAGGGCCACGCCATCGTCGCGATAGCGGCAACCAGCCCTCACTTGGCGGAGGAGGCTCTCTCTCTAATAGATGTGGATTACGAAGTCCTGCCTTCGGTGATCGACGTTCTCGATGCCATGAAGGACGACGCTCCGATATTGCACGACCGGTTGGAGACATTGACGAGCTCTTCCAAGCCCGCAGGAGGCCTCAGAGCTGATGGCGATGGCGCTAAGGGCACCAACATATCCAGCCATTTCGTGGCGGAAATGGGCGATATGGATGAAGGGTTCAAGAGCGCTGATGTCATAGTCGAGCGGGAATTTCACACCGCCTCGGTCCATCAGGGGTACATCGAACCCCACAGCGCCACGGCCTTCTGGAACGCTGACGACAAACTGACCGTTTGGTGTAGCTCTCAGGGCCATTTCCAGGTGCGTGAGCAAACGGCTTTGCTCCTTGGTATTCCCGTGTCGACGGTCAAAGTTGTCCCATTGGAGATCGGCGGAGGGTTCGGCGGCAAACTTGTCCCGTACCTAGAACCCCTTGCCTCTGTTCTTTCGAAGAAGACAGGACATCCTGTAAAGATAACGATGAGCCGAACTGAAGTGTTCGAGGGCACGGGTCCCGCCCCCGGTTGCTATATCAAAGTGAAGATAGGAGCGACCAAAGCGGGACGCATTACTGCGGCGGACGCCTTTCTGGCCTACCAGGCTGGGGCGTTTCCCGGCGCGCCGGTAGGTGCCGCCTCCCAGTGTATGTTTGCCCCTTACGACATCGCCAACGCCCGCGTGGAAGCGTACGACGTCGTGTCCAACAAGCCCAAAACCACGGCTTACAGGGCCCCGGGCACTCCCGTTGCCGCTTTTGCAGCCGAGACAATCATCGACGAAATCTGCGAAAAGATTGGCATGGACCCCTTGGAGTTCCGTATGATCAACGGTGCCAAGGAAGGTACCCGTGTCGTTACTGGCCCTAAATTTCCCCGCATAGGCTATCTGGAGACCGTCCAAGCGACCAAGGAGCACGAACACTACACAGCGCCCCTCAAGGGGCCCAACCGGGGCCGAGGTGTTGCCAGTGGTTTCTGGAGGAACAACACCGGCGCATCCTGCGTGGTGGCCAGTGTGAACTCAGACGGCACTGTCAGTTTGGTGGAGGGGTCGGCTGATATCGGAGGCTCAAGGGCCGTCGTTGCAATGGAGCTTGCAGAGGTATTGGGAATAGCCGCTGAGGATGTACGTCCTACAGTGGCGGACACGGACTCGGTTGGCTATACCTCCACCACTGGAGGCAGCGGGGTAGCTTTCAAGACCGGTTGGGCCGCCTACGAAGCCGCCCATGACGTCAAGCGGCAAATGGTCGAGCGGTCGGCTACCATCTGGGATGTGCCGCCTGCCGACGTTGAATACGCCGACGGCGCCATTTCCCATATATCGGACCCGGAACTGCGATTTACTTTCAGGGAGCTAGCGGGCATGCTGAACTCCACCGGTGGCCCCATTGTAGGTCGGGCCAACGTGCTCCCAGGAGGAGTCGGAGGAGCATTCGCAGTAAACATTGTGGATGTGGAAGTAGACCCTGACACGGGCAAGGTGGAGATCCTGCGGTACACCGCCCTTCAGGATGCGGGGAAGGCCATCCACCCCAGCTACGTTGAGGGGCAGATACAGGGTGGTGTCGCCCAGGGTATAGGCTGGGCGCTTAGCGAGGAGTACTTCTTCAGCGACAAGGGCGAGATGGCCAACTCCAGCTTCCTGGACTACCGCATGCCTACCAGCCTGGATCTCCCCATGATAGATACCGTGATAGTTGAGGTCGCGAATCCCGGACATCCCTTTGGTGTCCGAGGAGTGGGCGAGGTGCCAATCGTGCCACCTATGGCGGCCATAGCTAATGCCATTTACCATGCGGTTGGCGTCAGGATGACTAGACTGCCCATGAGTCCTGGAGAGGTCCTCAAGGCTCTGTGGGAAAAAGAGAAGAACGGTAGCTCTTAAACAGACTGGCCAGGCTCTGGGTCTCATAGACATCCCTGGTGAGCTACGACAGCAAGGCTTTCAACCGTGTAGGTTACGCTCGGTCGTCAGCCGACAAGGCTCGCTACTCCTTTTTGTAAGTTTGAACCCAATCAGACCTGACCCTGTTACCTTTTTCCAGTTGTCCCAGAGACATTGCGATATGGCTTAACATGTGCTCGATCAAGCCATAGGCATCACCACGAAAGCACCATTAATGACACACCCAGGACGTTAAGGGAACACGTCGGAGGAATTTCATACCAAGACTCGGTCTCGTGCTTTATCATGGCGTTGACAACGGCGCCGAGCTTAAACAGTATGGGCGAATAGCCGAAGAGGCGGGCTTCGAGTCTTTGTGGGTGACTGAGCGATATTTTCATGAAGAGACCTTTTCTCTGTTGGGGTTCCTGGCTGCAGCTACATCGAACATCAAGCTAGGGATCGGTGTAACCAATCCCTACACCAGGAACCCCGCACTGCTGGCGATGGCTAGTGCCACGTTGGACCGGATCTCCGGAGGTCGGTTCTTGTTGGGACTTGGCAGAAGCGAAAGCGCTGTCATTAAAGGCAAAATGGGCATATCCTACGATGCCCCGTTCTCCGACCTTCGGGAAGCGGTCAACATCATTAGGAACCTTCTTTCAGGCATTGACGGAGTATCGTCCGAAGGCAGGTTCAGGCTAAAAGATACCCGGTTGGCAGTGAAGCCCATCCAAACTAGACTTCCCATCTACCTGGCTGCTATTGGGCCCAAGGCGCTACGTCTGGCCGGCGCCATTGCCGATGGTGTTTTGCTTAACGCATACGCTCCAGTGAAATACGTTAAATATGCAGTGGAAGAGGTCAGGAGGGCTGCCCATGAAGCGGGTCGAGACCCGGCCTCCGTTGACATCGCCTGTATGCTGGTAGTGAGGCCGACGGACGAACCGGACAAGATGATAGCAAGTTTAAAGCAACGTATCGTTAGACTTCTCGCGGAGCCGAGGGTTGGGGAGCTCTTATTAGATAAGGGTGGGTTCGACCCTTCTATCCTCGGGGCCCTCAGGTCTTCAGTCGATACAGATGGCGAAAAAAGCGCCACGCGCTTCATAACCGATGAAATGGTGGACTCATTCTATCTGGTGGGCCCTCCGTCGCGCTGCAAGGACCGAATCGACGAATATCGACAGGCGGGTGTAACCTTGCCCCTCCTGCTACCCAGACTCGAGGACTATAGCGCCGTCGCGGAATCGCTGAGCGGCCAATGACACATAAGTCATTTAAGGAGATAAAAACCATTCATCAAATCGCTCATACTCCGGAAAGAACGTCTGTGTAATGACGATCCAGCACATCAGCGCCATCACATTGGCGGTCCGCGATATGGCTCGATCTGTGCGCTTCTACGAAGAGGTTGGTCTGGAGATGGGCTATGGCGGCGGAGATGCTACGTTCACAAGTTTTCGAGTAGGCGATGGACATCTCAATCTTATCCTGTCACCTGCACACTCAGCAGACTGGTGGGGTCGTCTGATCTTGAGAGTCGATGGAGTCGATTCCATATACGAGAGGCTAAAGGGGAAGGGGCTAGAGCCTGACGTGCCCCGGGACGCCGAGTGGGGAGAGCGGTATTTCCACATAACTGATCCCGATGGCCATGAGCTGAGCTTCGCGGAGCCGCTTCCTAGAGCAAAGTCTGGATGAGGTGGTGGTCGCCCGTTTGGCGTGTCTATCTCGGGTTAAGTTAACATAAGGAATAGAACTCCGGCCTAAGCCTCTCTGGTCCCAACTACCTTTTCCAACCCGATAGCGGTTACGGCGTAATAGCCGGGGCGATCAGGAACGCGTTCGATCCAGCGGAACTTGCTTCTGGCGGCGTTTCGAAGGGTTTGCAGAAACCCAGCGGGCTTCCGCCAGCCCGCTAGGTCAAATAGCGTCCCCAGCTCCTTTTCTGATATGCCTTCAATGCCAAGAAATCTTTTGGCGCCCTCGGCAGCCACTATCACACGACGCATATTGCCCAGAGGGGACATCTCTTCGCAGAAGCGAGCGAAGGCCTGCTTGCTATCTGTGTCCATACTCGGAGCATCGGATTCCCTGACAGGTCCAGGAGCGTTTTCCTTTGCAATCTGGGCAATGGCGCTCATCGGCTCACGAGTTACCTTTTTACCATTTTGAGCCGATTCGCTCTGGGTTGTACCCAACAGCTGCATCTGCATCAGGTCTTTGGGTAGCTCCTTCAAGGTCAGGGAGACCACTTGTTGGAAGAGCTGAGGCTCACTGGCTTCGAGGGTTATGACTGCATTGCCAGGCAGATTTATGGAGACCTTCAACACCATTTCCGTAACTCCCTTTGCATTGTTGTCCCCACGTTACAGGAAATATGGGTATAAGGTCAAGATAAAATGAGGTAAAAATGTAACAGAAGTGGAGAAGTAAGCCAGGCTATATGGACTCTTTAAGTCTCACAGCCAGGGAACGGGTCATGCCGGGCACAGCGGCGATGTCGTCTACCGCTGCATCCTGTATGCCCTTTATGGAGCCGAAGCGTCGTATTAGCATCCGCTTTCTCTTGGGACCGATTCCCCGCACTAGGTCGACGGAGGAGGCTACACTGCTTTTACTTCGCAGCTTACGGTGATAGGTGATAGCGAATCGGTGTGCCTCATCTCTGAGCCGTTGCACTAGATGGAGAGCCTGCGACGTGGGAGGCAGCACGATAGGCTCAGGGGTCTGGGGCACGAACAGCCATTCGTTTTCCTTGGCAATGGACGACAGAGGGATGAAGTCCAGGCCCAGCTCCAGGAACACCTCCAGAGCGGCGGACAGATGGCCCTTTCCTCCGTCTATGACTACCAGGTCCGGTACGATGCCCCAGCTCTCCTCGCGGTCTCTGGAGCCGTTCTCCAGGTGATGCTCCAGTGGCTGGGCGTTGCTACCTTTACCCTTCAGGGATGCCAGCCGTTTGAACCGCCGCCGCAACACCTCTTGCATCATGGCATAGTCGTCGATCCCCTCAACCGCCTTGATGCGAAATCGGCGGTAGTGGGCAGGTTTCGGCATGCCATCTTGAAAAGTCACCATACTGCCAACGGCGTTAGTGCCTTGGATGTTGGAAATGTCGTAGCATTCGATGCGATTGGGCAGGTTGGGCAGGCTGAGCTCTTCCTGCAGCTCAGCCATAGCCTGCTGAACGATATCGGTGTTGGAAAGCCACTTCGCCCGCATCTGGGAGAGGCCCTGAAAGGCGTTTTCAGCCACCATCTTGATCAGCTTACGTTGTTCGCCGCGCATAGGGCGCACTAACGATACCGCTCCTCCTCGCTTCTCCCTGAGCCAATCATTGATGAGCGCCTCCTCTTCAATGGGCCACTGCAGAAGAATTCGCCGCGGGATAAATGAAGATGACTGATAGAACTGCTTGATGAACTCCGCCATGATGTGCTCCGGAGGGTCTCCTTGAGTACCCTCCATGATAAAGTGGTCTCTCCCTATGAGCTTGCCCTGGCGAATGAAGAAAATCTCTACCCACGCCTGGTCTTGGCCTTCGGCTATAGCGATGGCATCAAGGTCTTGGCTGGAATTGGATGCTACCTTGATGCGCTGCTCGTCTATAACTTTCTGGATATTGCGGAGTTGGTCTCTGACTACCGCGGCTCTCTCGAACTCCAGTAGGCCGGCTGCTTCCTCCATTTTCCGGCGAAGGTTATCTACCACCTTCTCGGTTTTCCCCTCCATGAACATGATTACCTGCTCTACGACCTTCAGGTACTCTTCTCTGTTCACGGCACCGATGCAGGGAGCCACGCAACGATTAATGTAGTACTCGAGACAGGGGCGAGGGTCTTTGCCGGTGATTACCTTGGTGCACGAGCGATAGGGGAACAGCTTCTTAAGCAGGTCTAGGGTCTTTCGAACGCTGCCTGCAGTGGCGAAGGGGCCAAAGTAGCGGGCTCCATCCTGGTTCACCCTTCGAGTAATGTAGACTTGGGGAAAGTCTTCAGTAAGGTCGATTTTTAAGTAGGGGTAGCTTTTGTCATCCTTCAGGCGAGCGTTGTATTTGGGCCTATATTTTTTGATGATGGTGCATTCAAGTATGATAGCCTCGGGTTCCGAGTCTGTGATGATGTACTCGAAATCCGCCACCTTTGACACCATCTTTTGAATCTTCGCGGCAAGATTATTGGGAGACCCGAAATAAGAACGGACTCGATTCTTGAGGTTTGCGGCTTTGCCTACGTAGATGACCTTCCCCGCCGTGTCCTTCATCATATAGACGCCCGGCTTCTCGGGGATGATCCTCAGCATGTGGGCAAAGTCCCGTTGCTCCATGGAGTGTGTTACCCCAGCACGAAGCTTAGAACAATAAGTATGACAAGAATTGACGCTGAAAACCCCATGATGCGCTTTATCTCGGGTCGGATATAGTTGTACACCGATATCCTTGAGTCGGCTTGCCGGCCAGAGATTGGGCGTTGACTCACGACGGGTCGAGGCCTCGGCGATTCAGGGGCACCCTCCACCGGGGCTCCGGCTCTTTCCTGTACTCTCAGATCTGATGGCTCCTCTATGGCCGTGGGGATCCCCGATGGACCTGGAGTCTGCTTCTTCTTTTTTTGACCCTGCTGGGTCTGCTGGGCCGCTACGCGGCGAGATTTTGCTCGTCTAGGCATATCTATGAAACCTACCTTTTAAGGGACTGGAGAATCGAGTTAATAGGACAGCAAGTCTCTCAAGGCTGCCATTTTAAGCGTACAATCTGCTGCTTGTTGTGTCCATCCGCTTTACCCGTTCTATGTTTTCTCTCTCTGATTGATCTATCTCTGTGATGGTGCACCGCGCGTCCAATATCTCTTCAGCCATTTGAGGGGCGGTCAGTCGCAGACTCATGCACAGCACGTTGGCATCGTTCCACAACCTTGCCCTCGTGGCAGTCTCCGCGTCGGCAAACTTCATTAATTTCCTCTGTGGGAATCAGGACCTTGGGTGACTCCTGTCGTACTGCTGGCGCATATGCTCTGTTGTGAGATGGGTATACACCTGGGTGGTAGTTATGCTGGAATGGCCAAGCAGCTCCTGCACGTGCCTCAAGGAAGCGCCTCCGCGCAGCATGTGAGTGGCGAAGCTGTGGCGCAGGATGTGGGGCGTAATCGGCTTGTCCAGAGATGCCTTCCGAGCACAGGTCTTCAGTGTTGTCCAGACCCATTGCCGCGTTAAGCGGTCGCCGCGCTGGTTGACGAATAGGGCCTTTTCCTCGGTCGTTGCCGTCCTCTTACTGTTGGCGCTCGCCCCGTTGGAGACAGCACTCTTCTCGCTTGAACTATTGGAGTGGTTACGGCTCAGGTTTTTGGGCGCGGCGCTTGTTGGCGCCACAAACACGGGCCTGGCCGCCGTCATGTATGACCTTAACACCTCTGCAGCCCTAGGGTACATGTAGGCGATACGCTCTTTGGACCCCTTTCCCATACATCGAATATATCCCTCTTGTAGGTTTATGTCCTGGAGGTTGAGGGATACCAGCTCGCTTACTCGCAATCCCGTAGCGTACAGCAGCTCTAACATAGCTCTGTCTCGCTGACCTTCGGGAGACTTGTCGCCGGCAGCCTGATTGAGCAAGCTCTCTACCTCTTCCTCCGAGAGGAATTTGGGCAAGCTACGGCCGACTCTCGGCGCGCTAAGAAACTCGGTGGGATCATCCTTGATGGCCTCTTCCTGGATCAAAAAGTTGAAAAAGGACTTGAGAGCGGCCACTTTCCTAGCGGTGGTGCTATCTTGATAGCTCTTTTTCCCTCTAAGGGTGGACACATAATCTGTAAGAAGCTGCAAGTTTACCTTGGTCCAATCTCCATCGTTGCCGGTGCCATCAGGGTTAGGATGTTCAGCCTGGGGGTTGAGTTGACTCTGGGTAAAATCAATAAACTGGTAGAGGTCGTTCCTGTAGGCTTCCAGAGTGTTTCTGGAAAACCCCTTTTCGACCACCAGGTGATTCAGGAAGGAGTCTACTGACTCTTTCACGTTAGTCTCCGTTTCTCTCCAAGGATTGCTATGGTCTCAAGCTCAATTCTATCATAAAACTTCTTTTGCCCGCAGGTAATCACGCAGCAAAGCTCGACGTTTTCTTGCGCTTCGCGAAGTCGTGATGCTATACTCATCCCGCTTTTCAACCAAGTAACGTGGGGTGCATTTCGAGGTCTTCTTGTTAGTCCACAACAGCCATAGATCAGTGGCCCTCATCAATTGCGCGACGGGCAAGAGCTGTGACCCTCCATAGGTATAGACATCTCTTTTGTGGGAATGATGGACAAATTAGTTGTAAGGGTCCCAGCCACCACCGCTAATCTAGGGCCTGGCTTTGACTGTCTTGGCATGGCTTTGGACATATGGAACGAGGTGCACGTTTCAACCGGTGTTGACGGATTTGTAGCCGTCCACGGCCAGGGGGCTGATGAGCTGCCGGCAGACGAAAACAACCTGGTTTACCGAGCCATGGACCATCTTTTTGGACTGGCTGGTGCTACCACCCCGGAGCTGAGCTTGGAGTGTCACAACGAGATCCCCCTCAAGCGTGGATTGGGTAGCAGCAGTGCAGCCATAGTGGGCGGACTGGTGGCTGCCAACTACGTGCTCGCTTCCTCCGGTGAGCGTACGGGCTATCCCTCTAGCCGGGATTCCGAACTGCCCTTCTCCCAACAACAGCTCCTCGAGCAGGCAGTCGAGCTGGAAGGCCACCCGGATAACGTGACACCCGCTCTGCTGGGTGGGCTGCAATTGGTAGTTCGGGAGGGAGATGTACTACTGCCGGCTCTGGTCCCAGTGCCGGAGGATATCCGTGCAGTGCTATTCGTACCTTACATGACCATTGCCACCGAGGATGCCCGTGCAGTGCTTCCGAGTGAAGTTACTAGACAGGATGCGGTGTATAATATGGGAAGGGCTGCGTTGTTGGTAAACGCGCTGGCTACCGATAGGCTTGGTGACCTGCGTTTAGCCACCATGGACAGACTCCATCAACCGTATCGCCAAAAACTCTTTCCCGCGATGAAGGTTATCTTTTCAGCGGCCATGACCGGCGGCGCCCTTGGGGTCTTCCTGTCAGGGAGTGGTTCCACTATCCTGGCGTTGACCAAAGGACATGAGATGACCGTCGCCTACGAGATGGCGGAAGCAGCGCGCCAAGCCAGCATAGAAGGGGAAGTCAAGATAACGCGCCCCACCTCTCGGGGTGCCTATGTGGTCGGCGCCCAGCAGCGAGAACCGAAGGAGACAAGACCATGACCCTGCCCCGTACTCCGGTCACGGCCGATGAGTTCTGGGAAACCTATGCCGGTCGGGACTTTCCTAGATACGAGCTTGTCAAAGGAGAGCTGGTTGAAATAGCGTCTCTGGGGGGATTCATGGCGGAATCGCAGCAAACATTGTAATGGCCCTTGGCAATTATGTTCGTGAGAATTACCTCGGAAGGATTATGGTAGGGAGCGGGTACGTCCTGGAACGAGACCCAGACACGGTGCGTGGCCCAGATGTTTCCTTCATTATAGCAGAGCGCGTATCTCCAGAAGGGCTGCCTAGGGCCTTCGTAAGCGGCCCTCCGGACCTGGCCGTAGAGGTCGTGTCTCCAGGTGATGCCGCCTTTGAAGTTGAAGCCAAGGTCCACGATTATCTGGGCAACGGTGCTCAGCGGGTCTGGGTGGTGTACGTGAATACAAGGAGAGTGGTGGTCTACTCCCAAGATGGATCGGTACAATGGTTTCGTGACGACAAAACCCTGAAGGACGAAGAACTGTTGCCTGGTTTTTCCCTACCACTAAGGGAGCTGTTTGCCCCTTGATGAGTCGACTATGTCCCTAGTGGTTCAGAAATACGGTGGAAGCTCGGTAGCCGATGCCGATAAGATCAAGATGGTGGCACAGCGCATCAAGCGTGCCAAGGATAATGATAAAGATGTGGTTGCCGTGGTGTCCGCCATGGGCAATACCACAGATGAGCTTATCGAGCTGGCCTACAGCATCTCAACCAATCCAGACCCAAGAGAGCTGGATCTTCTGCTGTCCACGGGTGAGCTGGTGTCCTGCACGCTGCTAGCCATGGCCATGCGCGCCGAGGGATACAATGCCGTCGGTCTCAGTGGCTTCCAAGCGGGTATATGGACAGACACGAGCTACGGGAACGCACGGATCTCCAGAGTGGATACCGCTCGTCTGCAGAAAGAACTGAGTGAGGGCAACCTGGTGATCGTGGCGGGGTTTCAGGGCATGACCGACGAAATGGACGTAACAACCCTGGGACGTGGTGGCTCAGACACTACCGCCGTTGCTCTTGCCGTGGCGCTGAATGCCGAGCGGTGCGAGGTTTACACAGATGTGGACGGGATCTATACCGCCGATCCTAGAGTAGTTCCGGAAGCCAGAAAACTCAAAGAGATAGCCTGCGATGAGATGCTCGAACTGGCAAGCTACGGAGCCAAGATGCATCCCCGTTCCATAGAGCTGGGAGCGGCGTATGACATGCCAATCTATGTAGCCTCGAGTTTTAGTGACAGGTTAGGCACTCTTATCCATAGTGGAGCAAAAAATAGTATGGAGCAGAGAGTAAAAGTAACCGGGATTGCCTACGACATGAACGTGGCCAAAATCACTCTGCAGGGCGTTCCGGATCGCCCTGGTATCGCCGCTGCCGTATTCGAGCCTCTGGCTCAGGAGGGTGTGAGCGTGGATACCATAGTGCAGAACACCAGCGTGGAAAACCTCACCGATCTGAGCTTTACCGTGGCTCGGACAGACCTGAAGAAGGCGGTCGCAGTGGTTGACCCCGTGGCCAAGTCCATAAATGCCAAGGGTTTGACTGCCGACGATACGCTGAGCAAGGTCTCCATAGTAGGGGCAGGCATGCAGAATTCGCCAGGCTACGCCTCTCGCATGTTCCGGGCATTAGCCGACGAAAACATCAATATCGACATGATTACCACATCTGAAATCCGGATAACGTGTATAACGTCACAAGCCAGGGCTCAAGATGCGGTGCGCACCCTCCACAAGACTTTCCAGCTAGAAACGGAAGAGTAGCAATCTACATGAGATGCCGTTCTCTGTTCGGCTAGTTAGACATGGGGACTCTGGAGGCATGGGAACAATATTTCGTTACGGAAATGTCTTTGCGAGCGAAGCGAAGCAATCTCCCATCGTGAGATTGCTTCGTCGCTGTCGCTTCTCACAATGACCTTTTCATCTGCTCTGGTGCTTTTGCAAGAGCATGGTTGATTCATCTCTATCTAATATTTTCCACCATCAACAAAGTCCTCTGGTGCACTTCCAATCCAACAAGGACCGGTATGGAAGGTGAGTAATCCCTTTCTTTCGATCATCATTCCTGCCTATAACGAAGAACCGCGCATAGTCGACACTCTAAGAAATGTGGTGGACTACCTTAGTCGCCAGTCCTACAGCTGGGAAGTGGTGCTGGTAAACGACGGTAGTACCGATGCAACCGAGAAATTGGCGAGAGTCTTCACTCAGACACATCCCAACGTCCACCTGATGAATGTGTCCCATGGAGGTAAGGGGTGGGCAGTCCGCCACGGCATGCTGTGGGCGACCGGTGAGTATCGTTTCTTGTGTGATGCGGACCTGTCAATGCCAATCGAGCAGATATCCCGTTTCCTGCCGCCCGCAGCCGTCGACTTCGATATCGTCATCGCGTCCAGAGAGGTCTCCGGGGCCCAGCGGATCGGGGAGCCTTATAAGCGACATTTCATGGGACGGATTTACAATTTTCTGGTGCGTTTGCTGGCGGTACCAGGTGTATCAGACACCCAATGTGGGTTTAAGTGTTTCCGGGGTAAGGTAGCAAACGAACTCTTCTCTCTTCAAAGGCTCCACGGGTTTGCTTTCGACGTGGAGATATTGTTTATGGCCCGCAAGCGCGGAATTCGGGTTAGAGAGGTCCCAATTGATTGGTACTACCGCGCCGAAAGTAAGGTTAGGCCTATTACGGACTCTGTGTCCATGGGTAGGGATATTCTCAAGATCCGGTGGCACAATGTGAGAGGTATATACGGCCATGCTCCGGCTCAACGGTAGCTCGTCAAAGTAGGGATATATGCTAAGTTTCAACTGGGTCAAGGTTATCGTAATATCCGAAAAATGCTTACTGGATGGGGTTGACACCCTTGACCTGACTTACATTATGGTGTATTCAGTAATATAAGGAATTTTCATTAAGGGGACAATCGAAGGATCGGAAGCCAATTCTTCGAGAATTTAGGAGAGATAATTGAGTAATGGTGCTCGGAAAGAACAACGGTGACACCAAACCCTTGCCCCTCAATCAAGAATATAATACTCTGGTGGGAATAGATATGGAGCAGCAAGTCCAAACAACGGGAGCCGACCCAGCGATGCAACGAGTTTATGCAGAAGAGAAGGCGAAGCTCAGACGGGAAAAGAGCAAAGAGGCCATCGCCTTAACCCTCGAGGGAGATTGGGAGAGAGCTACCGATGTTAACAAGGAGATACTACAGCTATTTCCCAATGACGTAGACGCATTAAACCGTCTCGGCAAAGCATACCTAGAGCTCGGTCGATACACTTCTGCTAGGACGTCCTTTGAAAGCGCGCTGAGGACCTCACCCCATAATACCATTGCTAAAAAGAATCTCGAGCGCCTATTCCACCTACAGGATACCGCCCCGTCCTCGAAGCAAACCAAGGCGGTCACGCCGTATCTGTTTATAGAGGAGAGCGGCAAGTCGGTCATAACGTTACTCAGGAACACGCCGCCATTTCATGTGATTGCTAAAATGGCGGCGGGAGACCCAGTGAGACTCGAGGCTCGTGACTATGGACTGGTCGTAAAAAACGACGACGGTGAATTTCTCGGACAATTGGAACCCAAGCTAGGTTTAAGGTTGAAGCGCCTCATGAACGGAGGCAACCGTTATGATGCCGCTATTATTAGCGTGAACCGTGAAGATGTCTCGGTAGTCATCCTGGAAGCATATCGCCACCCGGACTTGGCTGGCGTATGCTCATTCCCAACCAGAAGTAGAGATGAGTACAAGGTCTACTGGAGAGATGCTCCCATTAGGTATGACGTAGATCGTGACTCTGAGGAGGAGTCATTCTCTGCTTGGAGAGATGGAGATTCCGAGACTGTCGACCTTTCCGATGGAGAGGAGCCCGCAGGAGTAACGTACGCGGCCAAAGCGGACAGTTCCGGGCAAGACGAAGACGAAGAATAAGGTCGTTTCCTGTCTTCCGACCTCACCCACCACCCGGGCTATACAAACATTAGCTATGCCCCCGCGTTTTCCTAGACCCTCCTGTAACGCACCCCTGGGACTTTCCCAACATGTTTAACTTGGCAAGCTGGCCCTCGTCATAGCTAGTTTGAAAATGTCGTAGGGCTGTGCTCCCGTGAAAAGCTGGTTCCCAATCAGAAACGCGGGAATACCCCTGATTCCCAGGCCGACAGCTTCTTGATGTTGAGTCAGTATGGTGTCTCGATGAGAGCCCGACTCAAGGCAGTTTGAGAGATCCGGCCAATCAAGATCACACTGAAGCGCAATCTCCTTAATCACTTCCAGATCGCCCAGATTTTTGTCCTCTTCCCAATAGGCCTTATAGGCCGCAAGGTGAAAGGCCTCGAACTGTCCGTGCTGCTGTGCATACTCCGTAGCTTCCAGAGCGTACATGGTATATGGCAGCATAGATGGCTTTTTCATGATCAATTGCGCCTCTTCGGCGTAGCTTTTCAGGGGCTCGCTTAACTGGTCCGCAACCTCTCCCGGGCGAGGTGGGCGGGGAGCGCCCTCCTTGGGAATGTCAGGTCGAAGGAGAAAAGCCTTGGCTTCGACTGTTATGTCGTAATCCTCACGCAATTTGTCGACTCTCTCCAGGCCGACGTAGCACCAGGGTCAGATATAGTCGTACCAGATGGTCACTGGCATCGAGGCCCCGTTGGAATGTGGCTTTGATTCTTGGTCTGACATCGTCCCTCCTCATTTGCTAGTCCATCGGATACTGGTCGGATACTGAATGGTGGTTCTTGGTGAACCCTGTGTCTGGCGCCATCTTACGCCGAAGATAGTGGGCAGTCAACGCATAAGTATGACGACTGCAGGGCCTTTTCATTGTCATGCTGAGCGAAGCGAAGCATCTCAACGGTCTTACTCCGTCCCTCACACTTAATATACAAGAATGACATGGACGCACTTGGTCTGGAAGATAATGAAAAGGCCTTGATGGGGAGTGGTGGGAAGCGGTACTAGAGAGACCTGAGATGTTGCTGATGAGCCACTGATCTGTGGGTCGAGTGGCCTTATCGTTCGGTGGCTTCGACCTGTACCGCGCCCGGGTACTCTCCCGGTTTTCCCTCGGCGATGAACAGGCCGCTCCCATCAATATCTCCTACGGCGGGATCGATGATGCTCCAACGGAAGGAGACATCGGGCAGGAGGACGCCGCCTCTGTCGTAGGCCACCGCCCTGAACTGGATACGCTCATCCGGCGCCATAGTCGCGACCTGTGGAGTGATCGCTACGTTATCTAACTTGCCTCGTATGATTAGCGTGGCACTGACCTCCTGCACCACTAGCCCCATCTCTCCCTTGAGGGTTACCTTCGCACGGATGGCATCCTCGTAAATACCGGGTGAATCGTGGGCGGTGACCGTGACGAATTTAGACACCTCGCCCACTTCAGGTGGGACTACAGACCAGCTGACATTCGAGTCGGTAAGTTCTCGTATATCGCCGTCGGGACTGATTACTGAAACCCGTGTTGATTCTCCCGGTGACAGGATTACACGCTCAGGGAATATTGACACTCTTGGTAGCTGCTCTTTAGCGGCCAATGACCTGGGAGGAGTGGTGTCAACGACAATCACCGTTCCCATGGCGATCAATTCGTCCTCGATGCCCGGCAGCTTCATGACTACGCGAACGGCATCAGGGTAAATACCAGGCGCCTTTCCAGCGATGAAGTTACCGTTTTGGTAAATGATCCCCGCTCTAGCGTCCACTGTCTCCCATCGATGGCCTTCAGGAAAAATCTGATTACCAACTCCATTCAAGACCATGGTGGTAAATCTGATGGTCTCGGCGGGTTTCAAGCTGATGACCTGGGGGAGCGTCGTGGCCGTAACCTGCTGTGCCAGATCCACCGGGTCTACGATCTGTACGTCTAAACTAGTGCTGAGGGAGCCGGTTATGTCTTGGTCTTCTGACGCGAGACTTACTTTTATCGCTTCAGGGAAACTACCTAAACCCTCGGAAGCGGTCCATCTTCCACCTTCAGATATAGAACCAGCCGAAGGCTGTAGCATTTCCCATCTGAACTTTACATTGGGAATCGCCACGCCATTAGGATCTACAGCGAGGGCTATCAGATCCATGGTTTCAAGGGGTTGGGCCTCTTTGAGCTCCGGAAAAACGCGGATACTCGCGGGTTGGAGCTGTCCGCTAAATTCCCCCACTGTGACACTAGCAGTGGCCTGAACGACGCTGGAGCCCAGGGCGGCAGGAGCGCGCGCCGTTACGACCAAAGCATCCCGGAAATGACCCCTGGTAAAGCCGGCTCGAAAAACCCCGGAAGATGTAATCGCACCCGCACGTGGCTCCCTTCCTTGCCAGTTGATGCTAACCTGTTTTAGCTCGCGTCCCTCTTGATCGAAGGCAATTGTCGATAACCCTATGGTCTCACCGGGTGAAATGACGATGCTTGTTGGGATGGGCTGAACCTGAGCCAAGTGCGGTGAGCTTTTCTCCACGATGAGTATGTCGGCTGAGGCAATAACAGTGGTTGGAGATTCTCGTTCCGCCGTCCTAGATTCTGTGGGTGTGGAGCCGTCCCTGCATCCAGACCAGATACCGATGCTCAAAAGGCCAGCTATTACTAGAAGTAGATACCGTATTTTGATCTTGTGCATGGGGCCAAGGATAAATGTAGTAGCTAATTTAGAAAAATGCGGCAAGGATTGACCAATAAAAGAGTTCAACCTATCTAGTCTAACCCTAGACAGGCGTAATAACAAGCCAATGTCAATGCTATTTGGGTGAGGTTCTTTTTCAGAAGTATTTAGCCATGCGTTCTGTCAATTATCGAACTGTAGCTAACCCGATGTGCAAGTTTCTAAATGTGATCCTGAACCCTTCGTTCCTCAGGATAAACTCGGTGAAGGATCGGTAGGAGCAGGGTTCTCAGCGCGGTTGCCCCTAAACAGATTCTTCGGTCGCTTGCGGCGGGTTCAGAATGACATCCATGTAAACTTCCTCAGCAAGAATACCCGCACATCGAGTTAGCTAACCCTGTGTATTTGATCTGTTGGACGGAGACGTTCGACACTAGTTGACATAACGCGTGTTAGAAATAGATCATACTATGGTATTACTTCGAATATCACCAGGTCATCCCACTGTTCTTGCTTACTAAACCACTCTGAATGGGCCTCAAACTCCTCTAAGAACACATGGGAGCTTTCAGCGGGATAATCGGAGACCCGCTTTGCCAACACATATTGGGCGCCCATGTCGATAAGGATATTATGTGCTCTCTCAATGTCCACGTTGCCAGTCCAACCCATCATTCGGAGCTCCCGAACTTGATTTACGTTGGATGCGCCTTCGTCATGCCATCCATCCACCAGAGGCTGGTCAGCCAAATAGGGAATCAGGAAAGAGTGCCATGTCCACAGGCCAACCGAGTAGAGGGGGCCTTGTGGTGATTCCTCCGATGATGAGCGCTGGGCAAGCCATTGGATCGCGTTGTCCACAGGTCCTTTTACCTGATAAGGCTCCATTAAGTCCCGTGCTTTTCCTGCATCCAAGGCTGGAAACACCAGGATCGCTGCCAGACCTCCCAGCGCCAGGGCGTACAGCAGTCGTGGGGAGAGCTTAGGCCATAGGTCTCTTATGAATTGGAACGCGCGTTCAATTAATGCTCCGGAAAGTAGCGCCATGAAAGGCACCATGAAAAGATGAAAGCGCGCCACATCTAAGGCGCTGAAGGGATAGTGCTGAATCAGAGGATTGCCATTGGAGCCCAAGCTGAACCACGTAAGTACCAGAAGCACAATTGCCATACCTGCTAGCCGTCTACGGTCTAATAAGGCGTAAACAGTGCCGCCGATGGTCAAGACCATCGATGTGATACCGAGATAGGATGGGTAGGTATGTGCTCCAATGAGTGAAGAATCTATGATATTGGAGCGATAGGCTGCTAGACTCGGTAGCCATAATCCGGCTAGCTCCCGCCGGAATCCCACGTCCGTGATATGAATGATGAACGGTATGCCCCACGGTGCCACTACCAAAGCGACAACCGCCCCGAAAACGCAAGAAGATATGATCACCTGCCGTCTGGGATGAAACCCTGTGGCCACGTGGTATACGAACCATCCGACCAATCCAAGTCCCAAAGATAGGCCAGTCATGTGATGGGTCAGAATGCTCAAGGCCATGAATACCCCACCCCATATGGCCGTTGTCCATTTGCCCCGTCTCAAGGACCTTTCAAGGAGCATGATGGATACGAGACCGAGAGGCAGAGCCAAGATGGACGTAAACCAGCCCCACAGAAAGATGGAGCTGAGAACGGGATAGGCTAACGCGACAAATATTCCGGCAAGGGCGGCGGTCCATCTGCGCAGACCAAATTCAATTGCCAGCCAATAAGTAGCCGCAGCCAGGCCGCCGTAGGCAATAACCAACACCGCTGTGTACACGTTGACCAGATCAATGGTGGTGAGGAAGCTGATAACCCCTACAATCCCATAACCTAAGGGGGGATAGGCCACCATGTATGAAAAGCCGCCATACCAGTAGGGATCAATAAATGGGTCCGCCAGTTCGCCCGAGGCCGCCAGCTTGGTAACCCAGCTCAGGTGCAAGAATGTTGCTGTGTCTACGCCAGGGGGATAGCCGGGTCCCAGAATGGGCCAGATAATAATCAAGCCCAACAAACAAAAAACCGCGAATATGGCTACCGGTTGGTATACTGCTAGGCGGTCCCGGTGTAAGAGCAGCCGGCCCCAGGGCAATTGGGCTGTTCGGTCTAATAGAAGGCCCGCTCTTGCTGTAAGCTTGTTTAGCATCAAGTCTATTATCTATGGAAACAGTAGCGTTATGGTTGAGCAGGCGTATGTGTCCCGCCAATGGCGAGATAGAAAACGGGTCGACGACACGTCGACTGATATGGATGATGTGGAGATGCCCGCTCGGTCAGGAGACGCCGGGCTCGGCGAGAACAGCAAATCGCCCTACCTGCAACACACGGGCCTGTAATATACCACTGGACGCATAATAGCTGGTGACTAACGGGACCCAGCCGGTTCCTTCATCGTAGCGTGCGATCAGCAATCTGGCTGGGTTTTCGAATGACTTTGTAAGCCCTATGACCGGCACCTCCAGCACCCATGGTCGTCTCAGTTCGAGGTCGATCCTGCTGGCGCTGTGGTCGAAGACTCGTATGTCGAATACCCTTCGAAGCTCTTGGTGAGGGTGAGGGGCTCGAGCTTCGTCGACGGGCACCGGCGCATATGTGAGTTGCACCGTGGTGTTTATTGAGCCCGCGTCGCTGACGATCTGGACTCCGTCCGGGGATTGGAACGTGGAACTGGGGACTGGAGGGAATCTGGGGATTGGCATAGCCAGAGGTAAAATCACCCATCGAGTGGCACCGGCGACCTGAGGCACTTCGACGGGTTTAATATTATCTTCACTTATGACCCTTGGTAATGGAGCTTTGGGGCCCGGTGGCGGTGTCGGCCAAGGATTGTCGGCGGAACTCGGGTTGGCGTTGGCGAGAACGATCAAGACGTAAGACAGCAGGATACTTATCAATGCCAGAGCGACGCTTTTATTCTTGGTAAGAGTCATTTGCGAATTTCACAGAGCATATAGCTGGCGCTTTACGCGCGAAGGAAGGTTCAACGATCACATGTACCACATTAGTATAGGAGTGTTGCTTCAGGACGGTCAATGTCTGGGGAGAGACGCCAAGGCTATTTCGGGTGTATTTCCTGGACAGGTATTTCCGCTCGTCCTGAGCCTGTCGAAGAGCGCCGCCGTGGTTCGACAAGCTCACCATGAGCGATAGTTTCCTCCGACCTCGGATAATCGAAAGGCCCTTGGGATCGGCGACTGCTTCAATATATAGCGATGGAAGGACTATTCTACCGTCACGGATTTAGCTAAATTGCGAGGTTGGTCCACGTCGCATCCCCTCCGAACCGCTATATGATAGGCCAGCAGTTGCAAAGGCACTACGGTCAGCATCGGTAAGAGCATTTCCGAGCAATGGGGTATATAAATTGTTTCGTCTACCTGGGAAGGCAGGTCCAAGTCCCCTTCTGTTGCAATGGCGATTACGACACCATCCCTGGCCTTTACTTCTTTGATATTGCTGATCATCTTACCGTACAGAGGACCTTCAGGAGCCACGGCGACCACCGGCATGTTGGGGTCTATCAGCGCTATAGGTCCATGCTTCATTTCGCCCGCGGAGTATGCTTCCGCGTGGATATAGCTAATCTCCTTGAGCTTGAGGGCCCCTTCTATGGCAATGGGGTACGTTATGCCACGGCCCAGGTATAGAAAATCGTCGTACTTGTAATACTTTTTGGCGAGCTTTTGGTAGTCGGATTGGCTACCCAAAATCTCACCTATCAGGTTCGGTAGACTGGCAAGCTCCGCCACGATCTTCTCCGAACGAGAGCTGTCAATCGTGCCCCTTATTCTGCCAATATGCGCAGCCAAAAGGCAGAGTACGGTCAGAGACGAGACGAAGGTCTTGGTGCTTGCAACACCAATCTCCGGTCCAGACCTCAAGTACAATGTGCCCTGAGCGATTCGGCTAGCCTGGCTGCCTTCTACGTTGCACACGGTTATCAATCTGCCACCGCGCTCCCTAACCGCGGTCATTGCTGCCAAGGTGTCCGCAGTCTCTCCTGACTGACCCACGGAAACCACTAACGTCCTCTCATCGATGTGGAAGTTCCTGTATCGAAACTCAGACCCACTGTCCACTTCCGCGGTTATGCCGGCCAGGTCTTCCATGAAGTACCGTCCTACCATAGCTGCATGAAGGCTAGTACCGCAGCCGATAAGAACCACTCTATTAAGCTCTCTGATTTGACTTTCCGAGAGGGGAAGTTCATCCAGATAAACTTCGCCCTTGTCGAAATCCACCCTATCTCTTAAAGCATTGGCGGCAACCCTTGGCTGTGCCGCTATCTCCTTGAGCATGTAGTGTTTGTATCCGCCCTTATCCACCCGAGCCACACTCTTGGGGACAGGCTGAGAGCGTTTGCTGACTGGGACTCCACCTTGTCCCACAAATTTAACATCGTTTTCCGTCAGGATGGCCACTTCGCCATCCTCCAGGAAGCTGACGCGGTCGGCCGAAGGCAGCATGGCCATCAGGTCGCTACTTACTGTTGACTCTCCCGAACCCTGCGCTATCACAATGCCGCCGGCATTTCCCAAACGCAGGGCCAGCAGCTTGTTTTCCTCGCCACGTTTCGTGGCCACAATGGCTTGGGAGCCTACAAGGTGGGTGCTCATTTCCCGAAAAGCATCTTCAAAGCTTAGGTCCTCGTCCAGCCCTTCCTCGATTAGGTGGGCTATGACCTCGCTGTCTGTTTCCGAACAGAAGTGGTGTCCCCTGGAAAGCAGGCCTTTTTTTAGCTCTAGATAGTTCTCGACTATGCCGTTATGAACAACGGCAAGTTGTTCATCGCAGTCGGTGTGTGGGTGAGCATTGGTATCAGTAGGTTTGCCATGGGTTGCCCAGCGGGTGTGTCCGAGACCCAGCTGCCCGCGAGGGTATCCGTTGTCTCCCAGTCTAGCAAGCTCTCGAACCTTCCCTGCCGACTTACGAACCTCCAGCTGGCCTGAAGGTGTCAGGACGGCTATGCCGGCGCTGTCGTAGCCCCGGTACTCAAGGTGTTGAAGACCGGTGAGAATTATTGGCCAGGCATCCTGCGGGCCAACGTATCCTACTATTCCGCACATTTTACTTCTCTAGTCACTTTGGGGTAACCCCATAGAGTACCATCCGATATTAGAAGGTCTCTCTTGTGCTTTATAACTGGATCAGGGGTACAAGAAGCAAGTCCACCGGCGGAATTTATTGTGGCCGAATCCGAGGTTTGGATGCTGGGGAGCGTGGCTCGAGACGACCAGTCTGTAGTCGTGGGAACCATGCTAGCATGGCGCTGCAACCAATGGTGATCGCCGGCCACCGCCCTGAAGAGGTTTTTCATGTAGGGGTCTCTAGTTGTTATGGGGTTATCCCGTGCCCCGATCAAGCTGATTTCAGTATATGGTTTGACCTATAGTACGTCAAGGTCAACAAGTACGAGAACAATCCGACTAATACTCAACTACGTACCATCTTTTGGACATAGTAATTTGGATACTGTACAATCGATTTGTAGAGGTGAAGTAGTGTATTTCCTTGTTCGAAAGAAGACGAGGGTATCTGTCCTCTTAGCGCTCTTGAGCGTACTTGCGCTATCCGTAGTATTCGCCCCCGCCGCATTCGGTCAAGACGCGGAAGACATCAGGATCATTTCCCAAGAGGTGGAAAACGACTTTCCCAATAAGATTACGTTTAAGGTCGCTGCGACCGGCCCCGATCCCATAGAGGAGGTCCGGCTGTTCTTCAGGCCATTGGGCAGCGACCGAAGGGCGTATGGGTACCTGGAAATTGAGCCTGGCGTAACAGTCAGCGGCGAGCATGTGATGCTTACCGGTACCGGTGCTAACCATAAACCACCGGGCACGATTATCCGATACTCCATTGAAGTTAGAGATGCTGCGGGACGGGTGCTGCTAACTCCGGAGGTTGATCATCTCTATATGGACGAGAGCCTGAATTGGAAGTCGATTACCGACGAGGAGGGCTTGCTGACTGTTTATTACTACGGTGACTTTGTGGAGAGAAGGGCACAAACTGTTCTGGAAGCAACCCAGGGGACCATGGAGCTTATGGGCCCGGTGCTGGGTATAAGACCCACAGAGCCCATGAAGATAGTGTCCTACAGCAACTATCGAGACATGGCCAAGGCACTACCCTTTCGCAGCCAGGCGGTCCGCGAAGGCTTGGAAACCCAGGGCACTGCGTTTCCAATTGAACGAGTTGTATTGGTGCTGGGCTCAGATCCCACTGTCATAGGGATAGCCTCCCACGAGTTTACCCATATAATGGTGGCCGAAGCTGGAGGCCGGGGCTACGCGGCTATTCCTGCGTGGCTCAACGAAGGTCTTGCCGAATACGGCAACCTTGATCCAACTCCCAGCTACGATAGAGCCCTGGCCTACGGCATGTTTACCCGCCGCCTCAAACCGTTGTGGTATCTAGATACCTTTTCTGGAGACCCCGACGATATCGTAATAGCCTATGGCCATGGCAAGTCAGTGGTTCGCTTCCTGATAGAGGTCTACGGCCAGGAAAATATGGCAAATCTGATGAGGGCTTTTCACACCGCCGTCTCCGTGGACGAGGCTTTAATGATGGTCTATGGATTCGACCAGTATGGGCTCGATTCCCAGTGGAGGCAGGCGATAGGCCTTGATCCCCTGCCGCCGCCCGGAGAACTGGCGCAGCAGCTCACTCCCGGCCCAAGTCCCACTGCTCCCAGTGAGGCTGAGTCTGCCACTCCTGCTCCCAGCCCCGAAGCTATAGATACCCCCGTGCCCAGTGAATCCGCTGCAGCCCCGGAAAGCTCCACGTCAGACGAAAATACAAGAAGAGGCAGATCTAGTTGCAGTGCTCCATCATCGGAAGGTAGTACGGCTGTGCCCTTGGACTTGGTGGCCTTGGCCCTTTTGGGCGGACCGTTCATTGCCTTTCGCAGCAGATGGGTCTTCGGCAGCCGGCGGTTTCCAAGCGGGCTGGGACCGATTAGGTGGGTCAGGGAGCGCTTCAGCAGAGCCCATCGGGGGTAACCCTCACCGGGCTCTGGGATTGAAGGCGTCGTTAAGGGCATCGCCCAGCAGGTTGAACGCGAAGATCAATATGGTGATAATCGCGACTGGGAAGAGCAGCAAGTGGGGCGTGGAGCGCAAGACTCCAATATCACCGTGCTCGAACATCATGCGGCCCAGATCCGGGGTGGGTGGTTGAATGCCCAGCCCCAGCCAGCCCAGAACCACCGCGACAAATATCAGGCCACCCATGCCCATGGAGACCAGGACTATGACTGGGCTGATCACGTTGGGCAATATGTGGAATAGTAGAATGCGCTTGGTGGATGCACCGAGGGCCTGCGCCGCCTCCACGTACTGGGTCTGCTTGATATAAAGCACCTGACCTCGCACCAGGCGGGCCATGCCAACCCAAGAGAAGACCGCCATCGAACCAAAAATTACCACGTAGTCCACTATTCCCAGCTGCACTATTCCTTCGATTCCGGTCGCGTCTTCGAAAGCGAATACCCAGTCCCGCACCCTGGGTTTCACGGTGGCCGCAATAAGAAGGATCAGCAATATATCAGGGAAGGCTAGGAACACCTCTCCTACCCTCATGATCACCATGTCTACTTTCTTACCAAAGTATCCCGACACTAGCCCCATCCCTATCCCCAGGAGAACGCTTCCGGTAACGATTGCGGCGACTGTGATGATCACCAAAGTCCGAAGACCGTATATTACCCGAGTGAGCATGTCCCGGCCGGCCCTGTCGGTACCGAAGGGGTGATCTAGGGATGGACCCTGTGAAAGTTCGGAGAAGTTGAACTCGTTGTAGCCATGGGGAGTGATCCAAGGTGCCAGGATACCTGCCAGGTAGAGGAGTGCGATGGTCACAAGGCACGCCATGCCTACCTTCTTCCGCAGCAGCCTGCGTATTGACTGAGACCAAAGGCTTCGCCCGCTGGCCTCTTCCCGGAAGATGAGGGTCTTTTCTTCGGTAGCCATTAGCTTTCTTGTGTTTGCCACAAAGTCATAGAGATACCTTCAAAAACTTCTCTTGCCTCTGTGATTCGGTGGCTTACGTCTACTCCTAATAGCGAATTCTAGGGTCAATGAACCTGTAGCCGATATCTACGATCAGGTTGGCGACAACAAAGGCTACCGCTATAATGAGCACTAGGGCCATTATGATGGGATAGTCTCTGGCGAAGAAGGAATTGATGGCCAGAAGACCTATGCCCGGAATCCCGAAGAACCTCTCAGTGATGAATGCGCCCGATACCAAGGTGGCTAGAGACAGTCCCACCACTGTGAAGATAGGTATGAGAGCACTTCTCAGAATGTGTCTATAACGGACTACGAACTCTCTTAGGCCCTTGGCTCTGGCAGTACGTATATAGTCTTGGGCAAGCACCTCTAGAGTGCTGGCTCTAGTAAGCCTGGTCAAACCAGCCACGCCCGGGATCCCAAGCACAAGGGCAGGCATGATAATACGTGTGTCAAAAAAGCCTCCCCACCCGTGAGTAGGTAAGATGCCCAACCATAGGGAAAAGATTATTAATAGAACGGGTGCAGTAAGGAACACGGGCACGGACATAAAGAACAAGGTGACGCTTACAGTAGCGGTATCGATCCAGGTGCCTTGCTTTATCGCGGCGTAGAATCCTAAAGGAATACCAAGGCCCAAAGATAGGATCATAGCCGCGATTCCCAGCTGGGCTGAGATCCATATCTTGCTGGATATGAGCTCTGATACGTCCCTGCCTCTGAACTTGTAGCTCTCTCCCAGATCACCTTGCACAGCGTTCTTGATATAGAGGCCGTATTGTACAAAGAACGGCTTATCCAGGCCCATGGTATCCCGCAACCGTTCTACCGCAACTGGGTCGTTATACTGGCCCATGAGAATCTGCACGGGATCTCCAGGGCCAAAGCGTCCCAGGGTAAAGGTTATGAGAGAGACGGCCAGAAGGAGAAAGGGGGTCCATAAAAGCCTACGTACTATATAGACCCACATGAAGGCCCCCATTCACTTCGCGTATTAGATCCTTATTGCTTGTGCAAGATCGAGCCAGGCGCTTTGTAAGGCTACCGCCGGATCCCGGTGTCCACCTCAATAAGCCCTTGGCCTCAGAAAACAATTTGGGTTTGGTTGAAAGCCGTTAGGAGACTATTTCCACGAATCGCAGTTTGGGAATGATTAGCGGTGTCAGGTAGTAGTTCTTTACCTCCGGCTTAATCAGCACGTATTGCTCTCCACTGTACCATAGCGGAATCCACGGCGCATCGTCGACTATCATCTGCTCTGCTTGATTATAAAGCTCGAACCTGCGGTCTTCTCGATTTTCGACCCTTGCCTGCTCTAATAGGTTGTCCACATTGGCGTTGCTGTACCCTGTGTGGTTGTTGCTGCTCTCACTGTGGAACAGCAGGTCCAGGAAGTTCTCAGGGTCCGGGTAGTCGGCAATCCAGCCGATCTGAAACATCTGAAAACGCCGCTTGACCAGGTCCTGCAGGTACGTGGCAAACTCCGTTTGTTGTACCAGAACTTCGATACCTAGATTTTGTCGCCACATCTCCAGGATAACTTCCAGGTCCAGACCAACGCTGGATCCGAAGCTTCCGGCGGTCGTGAGAATGATCCTTGGGAAATCTTCCATGTTCTCGCCGTATTTTGACTCCCTGAGCAGCTGTCTCGCCCGTTCTGGATCGTAGGTGTAGCCTTCCAGCCCGGAGCTGAAGGCAGGAAAGTCAGGAGGCAGAATACCTTGTGCCGGGATCACGAGACCGGCAAGCACCTCTTCGGCGATTACTTGCTTATCTATGGCGAAGTTCAGAGCCTGGCGTACCTTGGGGTCGTCGAAGGGTGGTTCCTTTATATTCATACCTATGTAATCGGTGCTGAACTGTGGGGGGGCTTGCATGAGTTCAGCGTTTAATGAGCTGCTGGGGTCCTTTATGCGGTCCAGGTCAGCTATGCCAACACCGGTAATGTGTATCTCATCGTTCTCGTACATGAGCATGGACGTGCCGCCACTGAGTATGAAGCGCGCTTTGTCTAGGAGAGGTGGTCCAAGGTGATAGTTTTCGTTTCTAGCCAGCACCAAAACTTCACCGGGAACGTACTCATCCAGCTTGAATGGGCCAGAGCCGTTGGGTTCTCGGAACCAACGGCGGCCGCTCTCGACGTTTTCTCTGTCAAGAACGAATGCGGTCGGGTAGGTTAGTTTGGCGAGGAAGTACGACTTGGGTGCATCTATTCTTATCTCGAGGGTATGATTGTCAATCACACGTACTCCAGCGACCTCGGTGGCGTCGCCCTTTAGCCTTTCCTTAACGCCAACTATGTCTCCCAGGTATTGGTCAACCACGGGAGCCGCCGTGCTTGGATTCGATGCTCGGTCCAGGGACCATTTGAAGTCATTGGCAGTAATCGGCTTACCGTTGTGGAATTTCGCGTCCTCTCGAATATGGAAGGTGTATATCGTACCGTCTCGACTGATATCCCACGTTGCCAAATCGGGTACTATATTCAGGTTCGGGTCTATGGTGACCAAGCCCCCGAACACTTCTATGATGATAGCCGCTGAAGTGGCGTCCGTAGTCAGATGAGGGTCCAAAGTAGGAGGGTCATTCCAGATCCTGACCAGCGTTCCACCTTCAATCTTTTGCGCCGAGGTACTGGGTTCTGACACCTCTACCTGAACACGTTCGGTGGACTCAGTGGTTGAGGATGATGCCGCGGTTGTTCCGGCGGGTTCCTGTTCCTGTGCGGACCGCGAAGTCCGACCGCCTCCGCAAGCGGCTACTATCATAAGGGCGACTAAACTCAGTAGAAGGAGTTGCCATTTCATAACGCTATCACTGTCTCCTCGCTATATCTGTTACTTGGGCTCCACTCATGTCCAATGGCGCTACGGGTTCGCTGCAAGTTTCCCACTAATCAGGATGCCTTCATTTCATTGTAAATGCATCCTCTCTTTTGTTCAATGATAGCCGACGTTTGGCTTGCTATTTTTACGGGCCGCCTCGACACCTACTATACGTCACCTTGACACTGTCGACGGCTCATGCCTATTCTATATCTAAGGAAAGAATACTTAATCGTGATCGAACAATGACTTCAATGATATCTTTACCTCTCCGAAAATGGTACCTGCTAGGGATATTACTGGCTGCATTTCTGATCTTATCCGCTTGCCGCACCGAGAGCGCCGATTCCAGCGAGCTTGCTTTGGTGTGGGAGGCGTGGGATGTTGTCAAAAGCTCTTACGTGGACGGACAATCTCTGGATTCAAAACAGGCTGCCGGCGGAATGATTACGAACATGCTGGATGCCCATGAGAAGCCGACTTACCCGTTTCTGACCGAGCTTGAGGATGTGAGGGGTCGGCGACCGAGGGATGTTCCTGCCGAGCTTACCGACGTGTGGAAGGCATGGACCCTTTTTCAAGAGAAGTGGCCGGAGGTCTCATCCGGAGACTTATCCAACGCAGCCATATCTGGAATGCTGGGCAGCCTAGGCAGTACTTCAACGGCTCACTTGAACAATGAGGATTATCGGCGGGTGCAGCAGCGACTGGAGGGGAGCTACACCGGTATCGGCGCATTCGTCGCAATGTTAGAGGACCAGTTCGTCATGTCGCCTATGGAGGAAAGTCCTGCTCTGAGGGCGGGCGTCGAGGTAGGGGATGTGGTGCTTGAGGTAGACGGTGAGCCGGTTGGGGGCAAAACGGTTGATGAGGTGATAGACCAGGTGCGAGGACCGGTTGGCACCAAGGTAACGATGCTCTTGGAACGAGCCGGAGAAGAGGAACCGATCGAGCTTTCCATAATCAGAGGGGATATCAGTGTGTCCACCGTGGACCGGCAGTTGTTGCCTGGCGCAATTGGCCACATCTACATATCCGATTTTCGAGACAATACTCCTGACGAGGTATTGGATGCCATTGAGCAGCTACAACAGGTGGACATGTTAGCGCTCATCTTGGACCTCAGAGACAACCCGGGTGGTTCCATCGAGTCCGCGCACAAGGTGGTAAGCCAGTTCCTGCCCGAGGGCCTCTTCATGTATGAGATTGATAAGGACGGAGTTAGAGCGGACCGGCTTGTAGAGGAAGGTGGATTAGCGACCAAGGAACTACCTATGGTTGTACTGGTTAACCAGCTTACCGCCAGCGCTGCGGAGGCGGTGGCTGGCGCTATCCAGGACGCCGAAAGGGCAGAGATTTTCGGTACTAGCACATTTGGTAAAGGCTCAGCCAGCAAATTCGAGCAACTGAGCGACGGTTCCGCGATCTATCTTCCGGTTTCTCACTGGTATACGCCCCAGGGTAGGCTTATAGAGGGCTCTGGGATAACGCCCGATACTGAAGTGGACTTTACTCCCGAAGACAGGTTATCACAGGTAGATGTTCAGCTTGTGGAAGCCTACGACTATCTGAACAGCCTGCTTCCCCTTTTCCGTTAACGGTTTAGAAAGGTTAGTTCTACAACTGCTCCGACTGCTCCTCGTCCTCTCCCGTTGCTTCTTCCTGGCTCTCGGCCGCTGCCTGTTCCTGGCAGCTCATGCAGACATAGCTATCGGCCTGATCCAGCGCAACCTCTGGCGATACGTTGCGTCTTCTCCCGCATACCGTGCAGGTTATAGCCTGTAGTGGGGAGGTTTGACCCGCAGAGGAGTCCTGCCCGGATCCGCGAAAACCCTGATAGTCAGCGTCTTGGTTCTTTAACGCGAGAAACCGTTCTCTGTCTTTACGTTTACTCACGTGCCACCTCCTAGTGGGCATCGCACGCTACAAGAGTATAGGTTATGCTTTTTCGATACCCCATTAGATGACATAATAGAGCCGTCACCCAGTAGCTGGACTCTTTGTCATCTTGAAGCCCGGTGTCTTATTCACCGGGACAATCATCAGGGAATCGGCTGGCGTGGGATTATTCGATTTTTACCGTGGCTCCCGCTGCCTCAAGGACCTCTTTTGATTTGTCAGCTTCGTCCTTGATCACAGCCTCTTTGACTCGCGCAGGCGCACTCTCCACTAGCTCTTTGGCCTCTCTCAGGCCCAGAGTAGTGATTTCTCGTACGGCCTTTATGACGTTGATTTTGTTGGCTCCTACATCCTGAAGTACAACGGCGAACTCGGACTGCTCTTCATCTTCGGGCCCGGGCGCTGCATCTGCTTGCGCCGCGGCTGCGGCAGGCGCTGCTGCCACCGCAACGGGAGCTGCGGCGGAAATCCCGAACTCGGACTCCATGTCCTTAACTAGCTCCGACAGGTCCAGTACCGACATCTGCTTGATAGCCTCGAGAATCTCTTCCTTGGTCATTTTGCGCTCCTTTCAGTTGACAATTTAACTAGCGGCTTCCTGAGCCTTCAGTTGCTCCGCTCTTTGCTGGAGCAAAATAGTTAACGATGCTAGAGGTCCATTCAAGGTTCCTAGCAGCTTGTACAAGGGTGATTGAAGCTGGCCCATGAATGTAATCAACGGACTTTGGAATTGTCCAAGCAGCTGGGCCACCAGTTGTTCCTTGGGTGGGATTTTCGGCAGTGCTGTGACTTGGTCTGGAGTGAGGGTCCGGCCCTCTAACACAGCTCCCTTTATAGCCAGGGGTGATCGGTTCACTCTGATGTATTCTTCCAGGGCCCTTGCTACGTTGATGGGGTCCTCGTAGCCGACGGCCAGGCACGTGGGCCCCTGAACTATGTCTTTGATCTGGGGTCTTCCTGCCGCGTCGGCTGCCAGGTAGGTCAGAGTGTTCTTCACCACCCTGTACTCGACGTTGCTCTCCCGCATTTTTCTTCGTAAGTCGGTCATAGCGTTAACGGAGAGACCCGTATAGTCGGTGGCCACGACTATTGTGGATTCGGTGAACTTCTGCTTGAGCTCCTCTACCTGGTCCATCTTTTTCTGTGTTGGCATAAATTACACCTCTGATAAAAAGCCCTGCACCTTCGGCACAGGGCTTTTCAAGCATATTCAGACCTGATGGTTTGGTACCACTGGGTACCATACTGGTCGTGAATTGTCCCTGATCGCCTCGGCAGGCTAGACGCTTTAACTTCGAGATTCGAAGACCTGCTGTCTATGGCATCCTAATAATTGAATGACCGGTTACAACTTACCTCCAGGCCGGGCTATTGTCAATGGGCCTGACTTCTTTGCCGTAAGGTCCGTTCGTACGAAATCCTAAGACTCGGGTTTAAGGGTAATGAGACTAGGGAGGTCCAGCTTGACGCTTGGGCTCATGGTTGACTTGAGATAAGCTGACCTGATAAACGAGCCCTTGACCGCAGCTGGTCTGGCTCTCATCACGGAGTCGACCAACGATGCCACGTTCTCCAGAATCCTTTCGGGAGGAAAGCTGGTTTTGCCAACAGGGCAATGAATAATAGCCGTGCGGTCCATACGGTATTCCACACGACCCTTCTTCGCTTCATCAATGATACGGGGAAGGTCCCTTGGTTGGACCATGGTGCCTGTTCTCGGATTGGGCATGAGTCCTCGCCGACCCAATACACGGCCGAGGCGGCCTATTTTGCTCATGACATCCGGCACGGCAAGACCTACGTCGAAGTCGGTCCAGCCGTCCTCGATCTGCTTCATGAGATCGTCGTCCCCGACGAAGTCGGCACCAGCCTGCCGGGCTATGTCAGCGGCCTCTCCATTGGCGAACACCAACACTCGTGTTTCCTTGCCCAGTCCGTGGGGTAGTATGGTAACGCCTCGAACCAGTTGATCAGCGTGGCGAGGATCGGAGCTTGTGCGCAGGTGAATTTCAACGGTCTCATCGAATTTGGCCGTCGCAATCTCTTTGAGCACGGAAATAGCGTCCTGAAGTATGTAATCTTTTTCTGGGTCTATCTTACTTTGCGACTCTTGGAAACGCCTGCTATGTTTAACCATGGTTTAATCCCCTGTCACTTCTATGCCCATGCTACGGGCGGTACCTTCTATTATCTTGATCGCCGTGTCGACCGAGCCCGCGTTGAGGTCTTTCATTTTTAGTTCGGCGATCTGGCGGATAGCATTTCGGTTCACGCTGCCTATAACGTTCCGTCGAGCTTGATCGCTCCCTTTCTCTATTCCGAGGGATTTGCGCAGCAGCTCGGACGCCGGAGGGGTCTTGGTGACAAAATTAAAGGACCGGTCCTCGAACACCGTGATTTGCACTGGGATGATAGTTCCTGCCTGAGAGCCTGTACGCTCGTTGTATTCCTTCACGAAGGCCATGATGTTGACGCCGTGTTGACCAAGGGCAGGGCCCACGGGCGGCGCCGGAGTTGCCTTGCCTGCCTGTAGCTGGAGTTTTATGATCGCGCGTGGTTTCTTGGCCAAAGGTCCTCCTAGATTCTCTCCACCTGAAGGAAGTCCAGCTCTACGGGCGTCTCCCGCCCAAAGAAGGAGACCAGAACTCGGATCTTGCCTTTTCCAGCGTCGATATCACTCACAATACCAATGAAATCGGAAAAAGGCCCGGCGGCTATTCTAACCGACTGGCCCTTCTCAAAACCTATACTGACCTTGGGTGGGCCTGACTCTATCTGTTTTAATATAGCCTCTACTTCCTTGTCCTCTAGAGGCACCGGCTTCGGTCGTTTCTCCTGTTCATCCTCGGAGGACACGAAGCCAGTCACACCGGGAGTGTTCCTCACCACGTACCAGCTTTCGTCGTCCAGGCTCATTTGCACTAGGATGTATCCCGGGAAGACCTTCTTCCGTTCAGGCCGGCGCTTGCCTTCCTTGAGAACAATCTCTTCCTCGGTGGGGACCACCACTTGGAATATTTTGTTTTGCATATCCAGGCTTTGTATTCGCTGGTCCAGGTTTTTCTTTACGCGCTCCTCCTGTCCGGAGTAGGCGTGGATTATGTACCAGCGGACGTCTGTTGTATTTGTACTGGTAACCATGGGCGTTTACCTTCCCTGTACCACGGAGGCTTAGATGTTTATCGCAGTTTGGTGAACGTATTCAGCGGAGTATATATTCGCCGAACGTTTGACCAAGCACGAAGTCCAGTCCGGCCAGCAAGAATGCCGCCACAGCGGATATTAGGATAACTATCCAGGTTAGACGGGCTGTCTCTTCGCGGGTGGGCCACACCGATTTTCTCAGCTCAGCCAGAGTTTCCTGGAAGAACTGGATTGGGCCTACCCTGCGTAAGGTATCGGAAGATATGAGTCCTCTTGTGGAAGATCTGGCCACCCTCTTACCTCACTTCTCGATGCACCTTGTGGCCGTGGCAGCGAGGACAATATTTACGTAACTCCAGGCGTTGAGTGTCATTACGCCTGTTTTTGTTCGTAGTGTAATTTCGCTCTCGGCAATCGCCGCACGCTAAGGTGATTATGATTCTTACGTCGCCACCTTTTTTGGCCATTCTTTACTCCAATATCTTGGTAACCACTCCTGCACCCACAGTCCGGCCGCCTTCTCGTATGGCAAATCGCAGTCCGTCCTCCAGGGCTATCGGGTAGATGAGGTTAATGGTCATTTTAATGTTGTCTCCCGGCATCACCATCTCTACCCCTTCCGGGAGTCGGATGTCGCCGGTGATGTCCGACGTCCTAATGTAAAATTGAGGCTTGTAGCCGTTGAAGAAGGGTGTATGTCGACCACCCTCTTCCCTACTGAGCACATACACCTCAGCCTCCGCTTTGACATGAGGCTCAATACTGCCGGGCTTGGCCAGGACCTGGCCCCGTTCCACTTGCTCACGGTCTACGCCTCGGAGAAGTACGCCAACTGCGTCACCAGCCTCAGAGGTGTCCAGCAATTTGTGGAACATCTCCAAGCCGGTGGCCACGGTCTTCTTTACCTCTCCAAATCCGACAATCTCTACGTCTTCACCCACATTGACCATGCCCCGCTCGACTCGACCGGTGACCACGGTGCCCCGGCCCTTAATGCCGAAGACGTCTTCGATGGGCATAAGGAATGGGCGGTCGGTAACCCGAGTAGGCAAGGGTATATACTCGTCCACGGTTTTCATTAGATCCCAGATTTTGCCACACCACTCGCATTCTTCCTTGCCGCATGCGCATTCCAGCGCCTTCAGCGCGCTAACCCTCACAATAGGCGTGTCATCTCCTGGGAAGTTGTACTGGTTGAGGAGGTCTCTAACCTCCAGCTCCACCAGCTCCAGCAGTTCTGGGTCCTCCATGGCGTCCACTTTGTTCAGGGCAACGACGATACTGGGAACTTCGACCTGGCGAGCTAGCAAAATGTGTTCCCTGGTTTGGGGCATAGGGCCATCCGGGGCGCTAACCACTAAGATTGCCCCGTCCATCTGGGCTGCACCTGTGATCATATTCTTTACATAGTCCGCGTGGCCGGGACAGTCCACATGGGCATAGTGGCGGTTCGGGGTCTCGTACTCGATGTGAGATATGGCTATGGTCAAGCCTCTAGCCTTCTCCTCGGGCGCGTTGTCTATATTCTCGAAGGCGGTGTAGTTAGAGCCCGTCCCAGCGGACTCGAGAACCCTTGTTATCGCTGAGGTCAGCGTGGTCTTACCGTGGTCCACGTGACCAATGGTTCCAACATTGACGTGGGGTTTGCTCCTGTCGAATTTCTGCTTTGCCATATGGTTCCTCTCCTTAGCTTCTAGTGGAGCCCACAGGCGGGATTGAACCGCCGACCCCGTTCTTACCAAGAACGTGCTCTACCGCTGAGCTATGTGGGCTCGCTATTTTTTGATATCTTGTTTGTGTTTAGATGCCTGGTGGAGGGGGTAGGATTCGAACCTACGAAGCCCTTCCGAGCGCCAGATTTACAGTCTGGTGGTTTAAACCACTCACCCACCCCTCCGTGCCTACAGCCAGTGTAGCATAGTCTTTGTTGCTAGCCAATAGTCACTAACCCTGGTGCAAGTGCTGAAATAACCGTCAAGCAACTCGATGCTTAAATGCCAGACTGGCTATCAACCAGGTTAATACCTTCAAATGATGTAATGGCATATCGCAACAAGGCCCCGACTTAGCGGGGCCACGTTTGGGGACACGCCTCACATTCAATAGTATATGAACGGTGGGTAAAAAAGTCAATATCGTTGGCCAGGTTAGGCAGGGCCTTTGTGACGTAGTTCTACCGTGGTTAGGAGTCTCACCCTACCATTTGGTATCAAGCGTTCAACCGGTGCTGTTATGGTATAATCCCGTCGTACTCAATCCCAGTAACGAAATGGCCTTCTGTGCTGTTACACAATCCCACCTGTTGGGAGCAGATTGGGCCAGGAAGAGGGCAAAAATGCAAATCGGAGTGGTTTTCCCACAGACGGAGATTGGGGCTGATCCTGGCGCGGTCCGTGATTTCGTGCAAGCGTCAGAGGACATGGGATTCAGCCATCTGATCGTTTACGATCATGTTCTTGGCGCTGATCCTAAGTATCACTCGGCGTTGACCGGACCATACCGCTCGCAACACATGTTTCATGAGCCCTTCGTGGTATTCGGCTATATGGCAGCCATGACCAAGAAGCTGGAGCTGGTGACTGCGGTGATTATCTTGGGACAGCGGCAGACCGCCCTAGTGGCCAAGCAAGCGGCAGAAGTGGATGTGCTCAGCGGCGGCCGATTACGCTTGGGCATTGGCACCGGGTGGAACTACGTGGAGTACGAGGCACTGGGACAGGATTTCCACGATAGAGGCAAAAGGAGCGAGGAGCAGATCGCTCTGATGAGGGACTTGTGGACCCAGGAGATTGTGAACTTCAGTGGACGCTGGCACAAGGTCACTCATGCGGGGCTAAACCCCTTGCCCATACAGAGGCCCATTCCTGTCTGGCTCGGGGGCGGCGCAGAGCCGGTGGTTAGCCGCGTGGGACGCATCGCCGATGGCTGGTTTCCCCAGTTCCAGCCCGACGAAGCGGGTAGGCAGGTACTTGAGCGAATGTACGGTTATGCTAAAGAAGCTGGTCGAGACCCTTCAACCATAGGTGTGGACGGCCGGATTGACCTGTCCGAAGGTACCCCAGATGACTGGGCAAAGAAGGCGAAAGCGTGGGAAGGGATCGGGGCAACTCACGTTTCCTTTAGTACAATGAATGCCGGGCTACGCGGTCCCGAGGAACACATCAACGGCATACGTCAGTTCAAAGAGGTGATGGGCCTCTAATGTAGAGGCAGCCATTACATTATCGTAGTTCGGCTATGGGCATAAGGGGTGGGGAATATGCAGATCGTGCGAGTCTTTTCCGGCGATGATGGCGAGTCCCACTTTGAGGACCTGACTCCGGACCAATTGGCAGAGCTGGTCTCCCGGATTGGCGATGGCAAAATATTGCTTAACCGCGACGCTGCCCATTCCTTTGTAGATTTTCACACCGCTGACCGTCACCAGTACGTGGTAAACATATCTGGCGAGATCGAGCTTGAGACCGCCGATGGGAGCAAGCGACTTCTGGTCCCCGGCGACGTGTTGGTGGCAGAGGACCTGACCGGGCATGGCCACACATCACGAATTGTCGGCACAGAGTCGCGGTTGTCTCTCGCCGTACCGCTGGCTACAGATCCGTAGTTCGAGCGTTCGGTTAGTCTCGTCAGGCTGAAACGATATAGGAGGATAGTGCCATGCCAGAGATTCAGCATCTAGTAACAGGGTTTCATGCCAACACCGATCAAGGGTCATTGGGCTTCTGCACGGTTACCTTGGTTCGAGGACAGAACAACACATTGGTCGACGTAGGCCCCGCGGGTAGAGCGACTCTCCTTAGAGACTCCCTAAACCGGGCGGGGCTGGGCGTCGAGGACATAAACATGGTGATCCTCACCCACGCCCATTGGGACCATTGTCAGAATATAGATATGTTCCCCAACGCGCGGATACTCATTCACCCCAAGGAGTTGGAGTATGCCGCCTCTCCGAACCGCCCCGATCTGGCGACAGCCAGGTATTTCGTCAATACATTGCAGGGCAGAGACGTCGACCAGGTGGTGGAGGGGGCCGAGATAGAGCCCGGCATCAAGATTCTGGAAACACCCGGGCATACAAGGGGACACATTAGCGTGCTGGTAGACACCCCCGAAGGACAGGTAGCCATATCCGGCGATGCACTGCCATGGGCCAGGTCCGTGTTCACTGGGATGCCCATGATCATCTTCTGGGATGAGAAAGAGGCGGCCGATAGCGTGAAGAAGCTGCTGGGCGCGTCCAAGGTCTTCTATCCAGGCCACGACAGGGCATTCCGTCTGGGGCCTGGAAACGAGGTGGAGTATATAAGCGGTGAGGACAGCATTCGCTTGCTTCTGATGCATGATGGCGCGGGTGACGTCACAATCAAGGTGGCGCCAGATGCCCCAACAGTACCGGTAAAAATGTACTAAGCCAATGTATCGGTTTCCGTCCTGAAGTCAGATGAATAAATACCGCAGCCTCAAGGCTGCGGTATTTAAGCGGTATTTAAATAGAACGTACTAAGGGCTCTCAATCAAAGGGATATCGAGTAAAGCCCGTACCCGGAAAATGTTTCAGTGCACCTTAGCCTACGAAGATGTCCAACGGCAGGAATGCCGACACCACGAAGTTGGGAACGTCCACCACCTCGCTGACCTTCAGGTCCACGGCTACGCTGCAGATGCAGTAGGCCTGCTCCCTGGACCAGCCTCGCTCCATAAGAAGATCGATCATGCTTAGCAAGGCGTGCCTTGCCGCCAGCGTCCCGTCTTCCGACTGATTTACCCCGTCGGAGGAAATACACATGCCCATGGTTGCCTGAAACCGGCGAGGCGCTGCCATTTCGGGACTGAGATAGTAGTCGTCCCGTTCGAAAATGGGGAACCGCAGGTTTCGTCGCGCGGCCTCGCCCTTGCGCACCTGGAAGCTGGCGTGTAATGTGCAGTCCATCTCGATAGCTGTGCCGCAACACTCGGAATCCCCTTGAGCGAAATGGGCGTCTCCCGCGGAGAATAAGGCTCCCTCTGTGAAAACGGGAAACAGCAGTCGTACCCCAGCGCTGTGTTGCTTCACATCCATGTTGCCACCATGTTCCCTGGGAGGCACCGTGCGAAGCCCCTCTGAGGCCAGGGGTTCGGTGGCCGGTACTGCGTCCTGGGGATTGGGCCCCAGCACCATGCCACCGCGAAGACGCAGCTCTTCCTCACGCAGGAGAATCTCCTGCCTGAGCTGCCGGGATGGAGCTATTCCAGCGGTGCCCATGAAGGATGCGCCGGGTATCCTGACACCCGGCAAGTCCGGGGACTCTGCATAGCCGTCTTTGATGTCCCAGTGCACTACAAAGGGTTCCAGGAACAGGTCTCGCAAGAAACCGAATCCTGGAATAATCGTGGTGAACCCCCATTTGGCGGGCTCGATGTTCAGTATGTTTACCTCTAGCAGGTCTCCCGGCTGGGCGCCCTTCACGTAAACAGGGCCGGTTAGCGGGTGCACCACGTTGAGGTTCACACTGAGAAGGTCGTTGGGCTTCGTTTGGGGGGTAACCTGCCCATCGAAGGCGTTGCGGGTCTGCATTACGACCTCTTCACCAGGGTCTGCTTCCACGGCGGGGGGTATATCCGGGTGCCAGCGATTGTGGCCTTTGGTGGGTTCATCGATACAGTTTTTGGAGTAGTCCAGCTCGATGCTCTTCAATTCGTTCCTCCTGCCGCCAATTTTCTACACGATTGCTTGTATAAAGAGAGAGGTGGGCCGCGAGCACCAGAATTATAGCCCACGGTAACAGGTGAGTCCATAGGGATTTCCCGGGGGTGCCTTGAGGGTAATCTAGTGCTTAGTCAACCTTAGAATCGATGCATCGTTTCACCCCCACTCTAACTCTCCCCCATCAAGGGGGAGAGAACAAATCCCTTCCCCCTCGATGGGGGAAGGCTAGGATGGGGGTGAATGTCACCTTTCAAACCTTGGCTGACTAAGCACTAGACCTCGTGCGCGGGTGTTCTGGTAGGTTAGGCTGGTCATAAGAGCAGACATGGTCTGCCTTAAGGCGTTGACCCTTGTGATAGACGGTGCTACACTTCTGCCTCGACCTGTTCCAGGAGGTATATAGCCTGAATAGATCGCGATTTCAGTTGTAAAGGAGTGAGTCAATGTATCTCATCCGAAGAGTTGCCAAGGTACAGCCAGGAAAGGGCTGGGAGGTGGCCAACTATCTTTCCAACATCTGCAAGGCCTATCAACAAGCGGGTCGCAATGAGGCTCGGGTATATATGCAGGGTTCTAACATGCCCGGACCCGAGGAGGTGGTCTATGCCGAGTGGACTCAGGAGCGGATAGAGCCCACCGTCACGGGCACGGTGCCGGAGGCGGTACGTACCAACCACGCCAAGATGGCACCACTGCTTACTCAGTACTCGATCGAGTTCTACGAGCTGGTTACTACGGAGAAGCTCAAGGGTAGAGGTCTGGCATAGACGCGGCATTTAGCGGGCTGTAACTCTATGATACATGTTCAGGCGTTGCGTTCGGTCCCTTACAGCAGTATTGTGGTTGTTCTTTGCATGGTGGCGGCTACACCGGTTGCCTTCATAGGGATTGGATTTGGAGCTTTGTACCCATTCATACAGGAAGACCTGGGGGTTAACCGGGCTCAGCTAGGGCTTATCTCCTCGGTGATTTTCGTTGGTGGGACCGCCACCGTGCTCTTGGCGGGGTGGCTGGTGGATAGAGTCGGGGCTCACAAACTGGAGACCCTTTCTCTATTCGGCGTGGTTGTTGGCCTTCTGTTGTTTTCGCAGATCCAAACTCTTACGCAAGGGATACTTGTGGGCTTTTTCATAGGAGTGGTAATGGCAGCAACCTATCCATCTTACACCAAGGCTATCATGGACTGGCTCAAGCCCGGTACTCGCGGCCTGGCCATGGGATTCATCGAAGGAGGAATTACGGCTGGTGGAATTCTGGCGGCGCTGCTCCTGACCTATCTGGGACTAAATTTTAGCTGGCGAGCAGCGGTCATAGTCGTGGCCATCATGATTGGTGTTGCCGCCCTGACATTCTTTGCGTTTTACCGGGACAAACCCGAAAGCCGAGAGGACCGCAAGAGTAGGCAGACCTCTGGCCATTTGTCCTTGGTAGTCAAAAACCGCGACATGTTGGTAATTACCCTGTTTGGCGCAGCTTTCGTAGCCAACTTCAAAGTTTTCACCAGTTATCTGGTGTTGTTCCTAAAGGAAGACCTGAACATGTCCGCCGGACTGGCTGGAGGTCTCCTGGCTGTGGCGATGGCCGGCGGCGCCGCGGGACGTTTTGGTCTGGGTCTGGTCAGTGATCTGCTCATGGACGGACGCAGAGTGATTATCATTACCTTGCTTGGAATGTCATGCATAGCGTTCATGGCCGCGATGGCATGGCTGCCATCCAGCACGCCACGGTGGATGGTCATCGTGCTGATATTCTTCGTGGGCGTCGCCACAATGGGATGGGGCGCCCTCTACACGATATTCGTAGCCGAGCTGGCGACCCCCGCCCTCACTGGCACGGCCATAGGATTTACAAACACGGTCCAGCGGATATTTACCTTTGGCGTTACGCCTGTGTTCGGGTTCCTTGTGGATCGGACGGGGTCTTACGATGTGGGTTGGTGGATGATGGCTGGGCTGGCGGCTCTGGGTACCGGGACCCTCGCATTCATGCGTCCGGAGACCCGACGCAGGTGATGAGCGATTTTCACCGTTATTTGGTTTAGCTGAATTGCCGGAGCCATGTCCATCGGCTATACTCTATGAGGCCGTTTTCGTGGTCTCATAATAGTTTGTGGTCAATCACCTGATAGGAGTATGATCGTGGTCTCCCAGCTACGCATTTACACCATTAATCGGGGCATGATGGAGTCATGGCTGAAGCTGTTTCAGGAGCGTATTAGACCCATTCATGACAAGCTGGGAATAAAGGTGGAGTCGACGTGGGTGAGCGCCGAAAAGACCGATTTCATTTGGATCCGCAGTTTTGCCAGTGCAGAGGATATAGCCGTGAAAGAGGCTGAGTATTTTAATTCACCAGAGCGCAAGGCCCTTGGGGACCTGCCCACCAGCCACATCGCAAAGATGGAAGTGCGGGTAATCGACCCCGCCTTCATTTCGGGTTAACATAAATAGTTTTATGGGTGAAAACAGGAGTTGAACATGGTTGAGAATCGGTCGGATGATAGCGCGTCTGGGTCTGTCTTGTTCCCCCAGTTCGAGTCGAAGCTGTACGACATGATCAGCCTAGAGGTCGAGGGACTTAGCGATCAGCAGTTGGACTGGCAGTCTGAGAGTTGGGAGTGGAGTAAGTGGAGCATTCGTCGACAGGTAAGCCACATGGCTTTCTTCACCTCTTTCTGGCTGTTGAGGCGATGGGGCGAGCAGCTTTTCCCGACGATACCCTCTGATCTTGGTGAGAGAGGGCAATATGCTATGTCCGAGGATGGCTCTTGGTTGGATGAAAAGGCATACAGTGACATGCCACTCCTTCTCGGAAAGGTAAAGGACGCCATGGGACTGGCTCAATACGTAATGACCCACGAAACTGTGGGCTCAATGGGGCGAAAGGAGCTTAAAATCGACAATATTGCCCAGTGGCAGTGGTACCGCAAGGCCCACCCAGGTGGGTTCCAGAAAGAATCAGCGGACTCGGCCACGGTTTACATGAGCCTGGAAGCCACTTTCCGGCACATGTATTACGAGGTGATTACCCATCTATATAACGTTCAGCGCATCAAACGGGCTCAAGGTCTCACCGCAAGCCAGCAGATCCCTTTTGAGGGGTACTGGGCGCTTCCAGACTGGGACAGAAGTGAGCCCTAGCTTTGGAATTCACTTAGCAGAGAGACGAAGAACTCCTTCCCCCTTGATGGGCTCACTGGGGTAGGCATTTGAAATTATGAGCTTTGGGAACCGGTTTATGGTAGGTAATTTGCAAACCAGGGAGTGGGTTTGGCCAAGGTTCAGGTATGAGCCACAGGCGAAGCCAAGGCCTACCCTGGAGCAGTTGCCGAGTCATACAGCATATGCCCTTCTTTATCACGCTATCCTTTCGGGGTCCAGAACAGCTAGGAAGTGGATGAGGGCTTCTGACTCTCTGGGGAGGTACTCCAAGAGAAATAGCGTCTTCTGCTCTGGTCCCATAGGCCGTGGCCCACAGGGTAGCCACCGCCAGAACGAGCCAGTACCGGGCCACTCGGTCCGGGTCAGTCCGTCGAGTGCGTTGCCATTGCCAACCCACACTCTTGAGAGCGCGAAAACCCAACTCGATCCAGAAGCGCAACCCATACCAGCATACCCCCACATCCTCGGGAGGCAAGTCGGTAATCACTATCCAGGGTTCCTTCTGGCCTTTATCCCAAACCACCACCAAAGTACCGAAGCGGTGGCGCTTGGGATTATAAAAGGCACTGCCCCTTCCTACCCAGGCGTGGCCTGGTCCGGGAATCAGCGTCCTGGCTTGCCGGCGTTGCACCTGCAACGGTTGAAAGCTGGTGTTGTTTTTTACCCGCATCAGTGGATGCCATCCCAAGGCCCGTATTTGCTTCCAAAGGCGGGGGCTCCACAAGCCCCGGTCAGTCATCACCAGCACCTCCATGCTTTTGGACACTTCGGGAGCAAGCAGTTGCAAAAGCCGGAGGATTTCGGGAATCCAAGCCCCCGACCTGTTAGCAGGGAGTATGGTCCAGGCAATGGGAATGGCGCTACCCCGGTACAGCACGCTTACTACCAGGGCGACCACGCGGTCTTGGTGGGCTGTTGCGTCGACGGCCAAGGCCAGTTGTTGACCTTTCCACAAAGACAGCAGCCAGCGGAGCAAAGGCGCAAAACAGAGGGTTACATCCAACTGGATGTTGCAGGGAGTGGCCTTCTCCGAACCATCCCGAAGGAACTCTCTAAGGTATTGTCGCAGAGCATGGAAGGTGGCGATGGAGGATAGAGCATCAATCACCGCGCTTTGGCAAGCACTCTTAGCCATGATTGCCCCATACACCCATAGCGCCAATCCACGTATTTGGCTGGATCTTAGGTCAGGAAAATACTGTTCAGTTGAACGTAGCAAGTGGTACCATTCTCTCGGAAAGCGCATGAGTCACCTCCCCACATCCCAGTTGAGTGATACTTCTAGGATGACGGGAAAGCTCGGCGCTTTCCTAGCTGTTTTTAAACAAGTTTTAGGATATGCCTACCCCAGTGAGCCCTTGATGGGGGAAGGTTGGAATGGGGGTGAAATGGATGAGAAGTGACAGTTTTGTCTTTCTTCAGCATTCCTCATTAATAGGCACAGAATAACGAAACAGGAGGTCAGGATGCCCACAGGCAGAGAGCTAATTCAGCAGGCACAGGAGTCAATGTCGACAACAGATGTCCAACAGGTCCACGATACTCTGCAGTCAGGTGACAAGCTGATAGTCCTTGACGTACGAGAGAAGGACGAGTGGGCCGCCGGCCACATCCCTCAAGCCACACATTTGCCTCGAGGGTTCATTGAAGGTCGTACGGAGGAGCTGATCCCGGATAAAAGTACGCCGATAGTGTGCCATTGAGGAGGGACCGGACGAGCTTCGCTGGCAGCGAAGACACTTCAGAGCATGGGATACACCAACGTGACCTATATGGACCCGGGATTCAACGGTTGGAAGGAAACGAATCTGCCGGTCGAGACTGGACCGTGAGAATCTCGATGCCTTTCAGCTAGATTCCGGACTTCATCCACCTCGCAGACTCTTCCCATCAACGAGAAAAGATCAAACTCCTTCCCCCTTGATGGGCTCACTGGGGTAGGCATTTGAAATTATGAGCTTTGGGAACCGGTTTATGGTAGGTAATTTGCAAACCAGGGAGTGGGTTTGGCCAAGGTTCAGGTATGAGCCACAGGCGAAGCCAAGGCCTACCCTGGAGCAGTTGCCGAGTCATACAGCATATGCCCTTCTTTATCACGCTATCCTTTCGGGGTCCAGAACAGCTAGGAAGTGGATGAGGGCTTCTGACTCTCTGGGGAGGTACTCCAAGAGAAATAGCGTCTTCTGCTCTGGTCCCATAGGCCGTGGCCCACAGGGTAGCCACCGCCAGAACGAGCCAGTACCGGGCCACTCGGTCCGGGTCAGTCCGTCGAGTGCGTTGCCATTGCCAACCCACACTCTTGAGAGCGCGAAAACCCAACTCGATCCAGAAGCGCAACCCATACCAGCATACCCCCACATCCTCGGGAGGCAAGTCGGTAATCACTATCCAGGGTTCCTTCTGGCCTTTATCCCAAACCACCACCAAAGTACCGAAGCGGTGGCGCTTGGGATTATAAAAGGCACTGCCCCTTCCTACCCAGGCGTGGCCTGGTCCGGGAATCAGCGTCCTGGCTTGCCGGCGTTGCACCTGCAACGGTTGAAAGCTGGTGTTGTTTTTTACCCGCATCAGTGGATGCCATCCCAAGGCCCGTATTTGCTTCCAAAGGCGGGGGCTCCACAAGCCCCGGTCAGTCATCACCAGCACCTCCATGCTTTTGGACACTTCGGGAGCAAGCAGTTGCAAAAGCCGGAGGATTTCGGGAATCCAAGCCCCCGACCTGTTAGCAGGGAGTATGGTCCAGGCAATGGGAATGGCGCTACCCCGGTACAGCACGCTTACTACCAGGGCGACCACGCGGTCTTGGTGGGCTGTTGCGTCGACGGCCAAGGCCAGTTGTTGACCTTTCCACAAAGACAGCAGCCAGCGGAGCAAAGGCGCAAAACAGAGGGTTACATCCAACTGGATGTTGCAGGGAGTGGCCTTCTCCGAACCATCCCGAAGGAACTCTCTAAGGTATTGTCGCAGAGCATGGAAGGTGGCGATGGAGGATAGAGCATCAATCACCGCGCTTTGGCAAGCACTCTTAGCCATGATTGCCCCATACACCCATAGCGCCAATCCACGTATTTGGCTGGATCTTAGGTCAGGAAAATACTGTTCAGTTGAACGTAGCAAGTGGTACCATTCTCTCGGAAGGCGCATGAGTCACCTCCCCACATCCCAGTTGAGTGATACTTCTAGGATGACGGGAAAGCTCGGCGCTTTCCTAGCTGTTTTTAAACAAGTTTTAGGATATGCCTACCCCAGTGAGCCCTTGATGGGGGAAGGTAGGGATGGGGGTGAACTTAGGTTCTCTGGCCCTTCGCCCATAGAGCTTCCAGGATGTTGCCTGGCGACATTGGGAGCTTATGCATCCGCACTCCCACGGCATGATATATTGCGTTGGCTATAGCTGGTATAGGCGGTACGATGGGTGTTTCGCCTACCCCCTTGACTCCGTAGGGGTGGTTGGCATTGGGGACCTCTACCAGTACGGTGTCTATCATCGGGAGATCAAGGCTGGTGGGCATGCGATAGTCAAGAAAGCTGGAGTTAAGCATCTCACCCTTGTCGTTGAAAAAGTACTCCTCGTTCAGAGCCCAACCGATCCCCTGAGATACTCCTCCCTGAATCTGGCCTTCGACGTAGCTGGGGTGTATTGCCTTGCCCACGTCCTGTAGAGCGGTGTACCGCAGGACATCTACCTTTCCAGTTTCGGTGTCTACCTCTACGTCTACGATGTGCACCCCAAAGGTGGCTGCCGACCCTCCAGGATCAACGTTACCTCGGCCTACTATCGGACCACCTGTAGAGTTAAGCATTCCGGCCAGCTCCTTGAAGCTCAGGCGAAGTTGCTCGTCTGATTTGTGGGAGAAGAGGCCATGATCAAACTCTACGGCGTCTTCTGAGACGTCCCATACTCTGGCCGCGCGCTGCATCATCTGGCGCTTCACATCCTGGGCCGCTTCATAGCAGGCCCATCCAGTCTTGAAGGCCACCGAGCTTCCCGCCGTCATCGAAGTAAATCCAACCGAGTCCGTGTCGGCGACTACCGGCCGTACGTCCTCGGCAGGGATGCCCAACACCTCAGCCAGTTGCATGGCCAGGGTTGCTCTGGTGCCCCCTATATCAGGAGAACCCTCCACCAGGCTAACCGTCCCATCGGGGTTGACGCTGGCCGTCGCGCTGGCCGGGCCTGTCCCACTATATAGACAGCCACTGGCGACGCCTCGGCCGCGGTAGGGGCCCTTCAGGGGAGTAGAGTAGTGGTTGTGTTCCTTGGCTGCTTGGAGGGTCTCCAGATATCCGATGCGCGGATACCTGGGCCCGGTGACCCGTCGAGTGCCTTCCTTGGCGCCGTTGAGCATTCGAAACTCTATCGGGTCCATGCCGAGCTTTTCACATATTTCGTCTATCACCGTCTCGGCGGCAAAGACCGCGGCCGGCGCGCCTGGAGCTCGGTAGGCGGCGGCCTTTTGCTTGTTGACCACAACATCTAAGGCTTCAATCCGGGCATTTGGGATGCTGTAAGAGCCGAAGATGCATTGAGCGCCCGGGTTCACCGGGGAGCCTGGATAAGCGCCTGCCTCGTAGGCGAGGCGGGCATCCGCTGCCGTGATACGCCCCTCCTTATCGGCGCCAATCTTCACACGGACATAGCCTCCTGATGTGGGACCCGTGCCCTCGAACACTTCGGTCCGGTCCATTGTGATCTTCACTGGCTGGCCCGTCTTACGTGATAATAGAGAGGCAACGGGCTCAAGGTACGAGACCAGCTTGCCTCCAAAGCCACCGCCAATCTCCATTGGGATAACCTTGGTGCGAGAGACAGGTATACCCAGAATGGCAGATGTCTGGTCCCTGACGTTGAAATGCCCTTGAGAGCTGCTCCATATCGTCAGATAGCCGTCGGCGTTCCACATAGCTGTGGCGGTATGGGGCTCTATGTAGCCCTGGTGTACTGCCTCGGTTCGGAACTCTCGTTCAACTATGGCGTGGGCACCACGAAAGCCCTTTTCCAGATCGCCGACCTCGAAGAGGAAGTGGTTTCCCACGTTGCTACCTTTACCAGGGTCATCGTCGGCGCGAAGGCCCCCTGCCCTGATATATTGATGATTGTCGGAGATGGTCAGTAGCCGTTCATGGAGCACAGGGGCATCCTCTTTCATGGCCTCGTACACGTCGAAGACGGCCGGCAGCTCCTCGTATTCCACGTCGATTAGTGACAGTGCCTCCTCGGCCAGGTGAACACTGGTGGCCGCCAGAGCCGCAACGGCATGTCCCCTGTAAAGCACCTTGTCGTCAGCCAAGCAGTTGTTGCTGAGGAATTTGAGGTTCGCTTCAGACCCTTCATTTTGATCGGCCATTTTGCCCGAGAGTTTGGGCAGCTCCGCCGAGGTTACGACAGCTTTCACTCCAGGCATAGCCAGCGCACGGCTCGCATCGATGGACTTGATACGCGCGTGGGCATGAGGACTTCTCAGTATTTTAGCGTGGAGGGTTCCAGGTAGCTGGATGTCGGCGCCGTATTGGGCGCGGCCTGTTACTTTGTCCGCACCATCGTGCCGGATTGGCCGTGAGCCTACCACGTCGAACTGCTGAGTCGATAACACTACATTCGAAGCCATAAGGACGGCACCTCCACCATTCTGACTACATCATCTAAAGAAGGCCGACTCGATTTTACCACAGGCGCGGTATGACGGCGCCACGGCACGCCGTTTGAGGCATAGTATTCCCCAGTCCAATAACAGCCTTAGGATACCGCTATTTCTCCAGAGCTAAGGCGAAGTGGATGGCTTCCTCTACGGCTCCGAGTTTCTGTTGGCTGAGGCTGACGATGAGGTTTTGAAGCAGGTGTTTGGGGATCGTGTTAATAGTGTCTAGGTTGGCCGCGCAACGATGTGTGAATCCGTCTTCGGGTCCCAGGGGAACTTCCGCCTGGATACCACGAATTCGCCTACTGATGGGTGCGATTGTGACGTACTCACGAACAGAATAGGCCGTATTTCGGGAGAGCAGTACCACTGGCCGTGGCCCGCTCGGTGGCGGTAGGTTGGCCCACCAAACCTCCCCACGCCTCATTCTTTGTCCCTATCTTCCCAGGGATCCTCTGCAAGAGCGTCTAGGCCTGCCAGATAGGATCCTTCAACGTCTTCGGCGGTTTCAGGCATATCTCTATAAGCTCTAATGTACTGCTCGTCTAGCTCCCGGTCTCGCTTCTGTTTGAAAAACTCCGCTATCACTCGCCGAAGGAATTGGCTGCGGGTCTCTCCACTGGCCAGGCGAGCTTTGTCGATGAAGCGAAGATAGTAGTCGGGCATGCTGATCGCTATCTTGGCCACGGTGCACCTCTGTGTCATACTATAGTATGATACCAGTATGACACAGATGGTTGATGGATACAAGCGGCTACACTAGCCAGAGAAGAATGGGGCTTGTAATTCGCTAGGTCGTACAACCACTCTGGCTATGATACTATAGTTATGACCATGGTCATGTAATAGGATGTGAGAATGAGAACCATTAAAGCATCAGAGTTCAAGGCCAAATGCCTCAAGATCATGGATGAGGTGGCTTCTACGGGCGAGCCGGTAATGATCACGAAGAACGGCGTTCCCATCACCCAGCTCATCCCGGCCAGGCGCAAGCCGGAAACCCTCTTTGGCTCCATGAAGGGCTCGGTTACCTACATAGGCGATATCATCTCCCCTGTTGACGAGGACTGGGAAGTCGATCGTGAGTGAATCTTTGGTGCTCGATACTCACGTTCTCGTCTGGCTGGTAGAAGGGAACTCGCGTTTAGGTCGGAACGCTCGCGAGTTGGCTCAATCCGCACTCTGGACAGACGATTTGATGGTTTCGGCCATCAGCTTCTGGGAGGTAGCCATGCTTTTGAGGGCTGGGCGTCTTGCGCTCGCTTTGCCCGCGATGACATGGCGTCAAGAGACGCTTCAACGTGGCGTAGTGGAAGCGCCCGTGACAGGCCAAATAGGCATCCTTGCAGGGGAGTTAGACGGCTTGACAGGAGATCCAGCGGACCGACTCATTACGGCCACCGCCCTGTTGCAGGGGTACACTTTGGTCACAGCCGACGAGCAGATTCTCAAATGGGGCGGAAATGTGCTCCGCCAGGATGCCCGGCAGTAGCCGAGAGACGGGGGCTGGCCCCTTCTCTAATGGAATCAAGAGCTTTTGAACTGAGGTTTAGCGGAGCCACTCTGGTCACTGGCGATACATCCATCATGGAGTAGGGAGGTCAGCTTAGTCGCCACGACGCGGGTAGCTAGGCTGATGTAAGGTGAGGCGGAGGATTCGGTATGTGCGAGTATAGAACTGGCTGTCTAGCACCCATATTAATCCAAGAACTTCTGAGATGAGGTCGCACCTACTTAAAACGGCACCACTTTATTGTTAAGGTTCGGGTATTTCAATATCCAAGTATTTCTCAATTTCTTTTCTGAACCGAATACCCGCGCAGATAAAACGGTGATCATGTGGAGGAACTACGTTGGACAAACCCATTAAGCTGCGAGAAGCTTCGATTACATTTTGGCGTGGCAGTACCAGCTTCAGTCTTTCAAAGAAACCATAATAGCGGAGAGTCAAGGCTGATGCGCGGAGCCGGGCAGACAGTCTTCTGAGTTCGTCAGCCGCAGTCCGTAAGTGTTCGCGTCGCTCAGGAGTTAGTTGTTCACCCTCCTGAAGGGGACTCGAGTATTCCCGACCATAATGAACAATAGCTTCTGCAACCTCTTCGATGGTTCGCGCTTGGAGTCGTATGCGCTCGATAAATAACACTAGGGCAACCTGACCCACAAGGAAAACAATGATACCTATGACCACAGTCAGTACAGCAGTAAGAATGGCCTGTGTCATGGTTATCTCATTTCCATTGAGCTTAGTGAGACAGTGTTGCCTGGCCTGGATTCACCCCCGACGTCGACTTAGCGAATGGCTTGATATATAGCGGGACGATATCGCGGTTGTGGAATTAGTTTACCTGACCCACCGGCTGCTGCCAACGAGGCTTCTTTGGCAAGCTTGACCTCGGCCAGCGCCTCTTCAGGAGTAGTTCCGAAGGCTGAGCAAGAATCCAAATCCGGGATGTCCGCAATGTAGCCGTCATCTTCTTCGCTGAAAAAAATGTTTATATGATAGTCACTCATTCTTCACCATTCAGGAAGTTGGCTGGTGACTCAACATATAATGTGGCTGCCCGGCCTGGATTCGAACCAGGGTTAGAGGATTCAAAGTCCTCTGTGCTACCACTACACCACCGGGCATTGGAGGGCCAGTAGCCTGGAACTCGCGATCTCATTATCTCATAGACCTCTTGCCCCTAGCTAGTACAGGCTGGGCAACGGATGGCAAGGCAGCTATAATACCGACTAGACGCTAGGGGCCGGTCTACTGATATTCTATTCAACCAACATCAAATTACATAACGTATTAGGCCATTCACGGAGGTGCCATGAAATTCGGAATCAACCTGGCGAATATGGGGCCCGTTGCCACAGGCGAGAACATGCTGCGACTTGCCCAGCGTAGCCAGGAGCTGCAGTTTGACTCCATATGGGTGGGCGACCACATATTTGTCCCCAGCCGCCAGGAGTCTCGTTATCCCTATAACACTACCGGCCGGATGCCCATGGATGCCTCGGACTATCTGCTTGAGCCACTGATGACCCTGGCATACCTGGGTGGCGCAGTGAACACGCCTCGGCTAGGGGTAGGGGTCCTTATCGTGCCCTACCGTAACCCCATTCTGGCTGCCAAAATGCTGAGCACCCTGGACGTAATGTCGGGCGGTAGGCTGACTGTGGGCGTTGGGGTTGGCTGGATGAAAGAGGAGTTCGACTCGCTGGGAACGTCTTATGAGGACCGGGGCAGCATAACCGACGAGTATATCCAAATGTTCAAAGAGCTGTGCACCTCGGAAGAGCCTCGGTTTGAGGGGAAGCACTATCAGTTTTCCGACGTAGGCGGCTTCAATCCCAAGCCGATCCAGAAGCCTCATCCCCCCATCTGGGTTGGTGGATGGTCTCGGCCTGCGATACGTAGAGCGGCCCGCTTGGGTGACTGCTGGTACCCCAGCAACATTGATCCGATTTCATATGCCGAGAAGCTGAGTAGCCTGAAACAGTTCTGCCAGGAGCAAGGCAGGGATCCCGCCAGCATCGAGCTAGCCACCCACGTCAACAACGTTGGTTTCGGAGAAGCGGACGCTTATGGCCAGCAGGGAGTCGCTCCCCTCAGCGGTACAGCTCAGCAGATGCTGGACGTCATCCATCGATATGAAGAGGCGGGAGTGGGCCACATTTCTCTGCGAATGAAAGGGAACACCGCTGAGGAGATGCTGGTCACCATGGAGCGGTTCACTGAGGAGGTTCGGGCAAAGTTGTGAACGTAAACGGTGTCACGTTCTATTTTTACTTCTACTTCGTTAATCAGCATAGCCCATTCTCTGAGATTCGATTCCTAAACATCAAGTGTCCCCGATTTAGGCGATTTCCGAGCTATTCCGTTCCCATGTCATCGCTCCCGAAGCCGAAAGGAATTTAGATTGTTGCGTGCAGCCCCGGTCTGGTTGTCAGGCTACACCGGCGTGATCCTCCTGATGACCATTATTTTGAATCTGTCAACGCAGCTGGCTCGCAACGGTTACGGTCTGACGTTGCCTGCCATGAAGGACAGCCTCGAGCTGTCCCATTTCCAAGCGGGCAGCTTATTCGCGGCGCTGTCCATTCTGAGTATGGTCGCCGCGTTCGTGACCGGGACGCTGGCGCCCCGCTACGGAAGCAGGATTATCATCGGCTCCTTGGCCATCGCAGCTGGCGTAGGCATGATCTTCTTGGGTGCATCGCCCAGCTTTGCAGTTGCCCTGCTAATGAGCGCCATAGTCGGCTTCGCAACCCAGGGATGCCTTACACCGGTAATGGGTCTGCTATCTGTCTGGTTCGAGTCTCAGAGCAGGGGCACTGTGGCTGGACTGGCGGCAGCAGGGGGCAGTATAGGGTTTGTGCTAATCGGGGCGTTAGTTCCATGGCTAACGGGGCGCGATCCAGAGGACGGTTGGCGCCATACCTGGTACCTGCTGGGAATCCTGGTGATAGTGACTGGCGTAGCCTCATTGGTGTTCATCCGAGATCGTCCCAAGGAAGCAGTGGAGCCAGCCGCAGGTTGGGGCAGCTGGCCCATGGAAGCCTATCGCAACTCCCGAGTCTGGCTCATTACCTTCCTGGCCTTCTGCTCAGGATGGGCTTTCGGGCTGTATGCGACCTTCTTCGGAGTGTTTCAGCAGGAGGAGGGGATCAGCCTGGCGGTCAGCGGTAGACTCTGGATGGCTTTGGGCTCATTGGGTATTTTAAGCGGGATATTCTGGGGCAACATGTCAGACCGAATCGGACGTCGTGGAGGCTTCCTGTTCTCATTTATCACCTATGGAGTCGGCTGTTTGCTCTTCTGGACCGCGCCTGTCTTGATCGGATTCATGGCGTCGGTTGCGTTGGTCGGTCTGAGCTTCAGAGCATCCTACACTATCTGTGCGGCTGCTGCTGGAGACTATGTGGCGAGACAGTTTTCGGCTGCGGCATTTGGTCTCATGGGCATGGGCGCTTCGGTGGGGAGCGCGATCGGCCCATTAATCGCAGGACGACTGGCAGATGTCACCGGTGACCTGAGTTGGCCCTTCATACTGGCTACCGGCGGCTCCGCTATAGCGGCCTTTGCATCTCTCTTTTTGACCAGACCCAGGACCGTGTCGTGAGCGTCTACTAGGCTAGCGATGGTGACATTCAGCGTGTGATCCTAGCAGTCCCAGGAGCCGTCAAAGAGTTAGCATTAGACGTTGGATGCTTGAGGGGAGAAAGCTACCGTGGTGATGTGGCTATTAATACCCTGGCGAGTACCGGTTCGGCTTTACCTTTTAGATCCAGACTTCTTTGTGATGCGTTAGGGAACTGGTCGGCCACGGAACGGTATGTCTCCTCCATAACCAACACTTCTCCGGGCTGGGCTGACCCCTGTAATCGAGCCGTAGTATTTACTATGTCGCCAATAACAGTGAAATCCCTGACTTCTCCTTCGGCCACGTTCCCCATGTACATCTCGCCGGTCCCTACCCCGCCCCCTACTTGCAGCGCTCCATCTTCTCTTCCGATGTTTTGTACACCGGCGACTATGTCCAGCGCAGCTTTCACCGCTCGTTGGGGATGGTCGTCTGGCCGGAAAGGGGCGCCGAAGAAGGCCATGACTTGGTCGCCAACCATCTTGTCCAGGGTGCCATCGAGGTCGAGCACGATTTGCGCGGCCAGATTATAGAAACGATTCAGTCGCTCCACAACCTCTTTGGGAGGCAGCGCTCTGACAGTGAAGTGAACCCGCGCACATCCACGAACAGCACCGATAGTACCGCAAGCTCCCCTCCCGGGGGAGCAAACTCATATCATAAAGTGCACAGATTGGGATTCTTGCGAGATGGCCTTATTTGGATGACCTGAAAGGGGACGGCTGCCAATCCCTGGAAAGGAATGAAGCACTGCTTGCATCGTCTTGTAGATGGAAGCCGTCGGTAGACAGGTCGCATGCCTGGAGCTTCACCCACCAGCTTACGTAGGCCACCCACCGGCCAGAGCAGACGGTTATAAGTCACGGTCTATCTTACATTCTAGATATTGAGACATTTTCATCTCGGTGCTCGTGGATTCAAGCGCCCTTTGCCGGATGGGAAACCAAGGTAGCTCTAAGAACTACCATAAGTATATGGTTGCTGCCAGTATTGCTTTACGGTTGAACTTCCTGTCCCGATGGCGCGAACCCGTTCCTATACTTTACAAAACTATAATCTTTTGTCAAACCACTATTGCCATGTGGTTTAATATTATCAAATGAAGACAATGTCCCAGGAGAAGCGTGCATGCTTGCCAAGGTGAGAACCTGCGCCGTCGTCGGGTTGGACGGATACATTGTGGAGGTCGAGGTAGACATCTCTCCAGGCCTACCCGCTTTTACCATAGTCGGCCTGCCGGACACGGCGGTACAGGAGGCGAGAGAGCGGGTACGCGCTGCCATCCGCAACTCGGGATGTCAGTTCCCTATGCGCAGGATCACCGTAAACCTGGCTCCCGCCGATGTGCGAAAGGCAGGGCCTTCCTACGATCTACCAATTGCGGTGGGGATACTTGTGAGCTCTGAGCAGGTCTCGGAGTGTGCAGATACGACATTGTTCCTCGGAGAGCTGTCGCTGGATGGGGGTTTGCGCCATACCAGTGGAATCCTGCCCATGGTTTCTGTAGCCAGAGACCAGGGGTTCGGTACTGTTTTCGTTCCTGGAATAGATGCCAAGGAGGCTTCTCTGGTAGAAGGCATCGGAGCGGTCCCCGCGAGCAGTCTTAGCGAGTTGGTGGCCCACCTGCGAGGAGAGACGACGATATCTCCCTTGCCTCATCATGGTCTCGACGGGATCGGTTCTGACGATGTTATGGCAGGGCCTGACCTGTCTCACATTAAGGGACAGGAGCATGCCAAACGTGCCTTGGAAGTAGCTGCTTCCGGTGGACACAATCTTCTAATGAGTGGCCCGCCGGGTAGTGGCAAGACTCTTTTAGCCCGTGCGATGCCCTCCATCTTGCCCCGTATGACGGCCCAGGAATCGCTGGAGGTGACCAAGGTATACAGCGTGGGTGGCCTTCTGCCTCCAGACCAACCCTCGATATCCCAGCGCCCTTTTCGGTCCCCCCACTACACCATCTCCAATGCTGGTCTTGTGGGAGGTGGAAGATTACCCAGGCCGGGAGAGATTACCCTGAGTCATCGGGGCGTCCTGTTCCTAGACGAGCTTCCAGAGTTTGGGCATGCTACTCTGGAAGCGTTGCGTCAACCCATGGAAGACCAGGTAGTAACCATCAGCAGAGCGGGTGGCACAGTTACCTTTCCAGCCAACTTCGCTCTGGTTGGAGCGATGAATCCGTGCCCCTGCGGATTCTATAGTCATCCCACCAGGGCCTGTGTTTGCTCAGCCAGCCTGGTTTCTCGGTATCAAAAGCGAATTAGCGGGCCACTCCTCGACCGCATGGACATGTTTATAGAGGTCCCTCCAGTGGAATATGAGAAGCTGGTGGGCATGGATTTGGAGGAAACGTCGTCCCAGGTGCGTGAAAGGGTCGAGGCAGCAAGAGAGGTCCAGAGACGTCGGTTCCAGGGCATGGGTTTCACTTGTAACGCGGAGATGGGGCCAGCGGAGGTGTGGGACTTCTGCCAGATGGAGGACAATGCCAAGGGCCTGCTGCAGTCGGCAATGAAACAGCTTGACCTATCAGCTCGAGCTTTCCACCGCATCCTCAAACTTTCCCTTACAATAGCCGACCTCAGTGGGGCCGACACAATCGATGTATCTCACGTTGCCGAGGCATTGCAGTACAGGCCAAGAGGTCTGAGCTAATGAAGCCTATAAACTTTACCAGACATGCCCAGAGGTGAGCACTTCTCTATGAAATCTCTTGTCAGCAGATTGCCGAGGTGCTGAATACGCCTGAAGGAGGAGCCATGATCCTTACATACGATACAGAAGTGGACGCGCTTTATATACAACTACGCGATGTGAAGCCCTCTCACGGCGTGGATTTTGAAGAAGGGGTTACGATAGATGTGGATGCTTATGGTCACATAGTGGGTATTGAAATCCTGGACGCTTCGGAACGCCTAGGTAAGGAACAACTGCACTCCGTGGTGCTAAAGGACCTCGCTTGGGAAGCCCTACCTCTTTAGCCTGGTGTGACCATTTGGCTTGTGGGGCTATTGCTAGTCCGGCAGAGGTGTTACAGCACTGGCCTCCGAGCCTGCTTTAGACCGGCACATAATTAACGTGAGAACAAGAGGTTTAGAAAACCTATTCTTCAGACTGCTGTGCATTTCTGCGGAAAGAGACCCAGAAGAGATCGGCCAAAGAAGGCGGCCAAGCCCTTGCGATAGCCCGCAACCTATACTGCCATCCAAAGAGAATAGAGAATGCTCGCCAGCACAATAGACGAGGTGATTGAACGGCTGGACCATATCATCGATAGTGCTCGGCGTGAGCGGAGTCGACTCGGGTTCTTTCCCGCCTTGTATCGCCAAGTCACAATAGCGGTCAAACAGGGTATCGCTTCGGGACGATTTGAGGACGGACCCCGCATCCAGCGTTTCGATGTGATCTTCGCCAATCGCTACCTGGAAGCCCACGAACGCTACATCCGCGGAGAATATCCCGGCGAAAGTTGGCTGGTAGCCTTCCGGAGCGCTGGACACTGGCGGCCTTTGGTTCTCCAGCATCTGCTTCTGGGAATGAATGCCCATATCAACCTCGACCTTGGAGTCGCCGCCGCCCATACTTGTCCCGGCGACAAGCTATCTGACCTTAAGCACGACTTCGACGAGGTTAACAAGGTCCTCTCCGAGCTTGTGGATGAGGTGCAACGCAGAATCGCGCTGGTCTCCCACTGGCTGGGACTGGCGGACCGTATCGGCAACAGGTCTGACGAAGCTATCGTCAACTTCAGCATGCGAAACGCGCGCGACGCCGCGTGGGATTTGGCCCTAAAACTAGCCCCACTGGAGAGCGACTCCCAGCCCCCGGAGATTGCCAGTCGAGACCGGACTATGGGACATTTTGCAAAAGTGATCCGCACCCCTGGAATACTGGGCAGCCTTATCGCACTGACGATACGCTTGCGAGAAAGCAATGACGTTCCAAGGATAATCGACGTGTTAACTTACGGTACATCTCCCTGATGTTGGGCCTCCGAGAGCTATTCCAACCTGAGTGACCAAGGCCACAACGTACCCGTGACGACCCTCACAGAAAATGCCATCTTCTTGAGCCTATACTGACCCTGTCACAAGCACAAAGCCCACGATCCTCAAGGGGACGAACCTAAAAGGGGGTTGAGTAGTATGGTAGAGCAGAATTCCAACCCAAGGGTCAATCAGGAACAGGGCAACGGGACTTGTCGGCATTACTGGTCAATCGAGGCATCCTCGGGGCCCGTTAGTATAGGGGTTTGCAACCTATGCAGTGAGGTGCGGGAGTTCAGGAACTACATTGATCAGCGGTCTTGGTTCGACGATGATCTCAGAGTCCAATCTGCCGACGTGGAGAAAGAGAGCCCGGTTACTCAGGCTGCTGCGGCCTAGCGTCGTATGCTGTTTGTCCATCTGCGGCAGCGTGGGTTTCCGGATTGTTAGTACTTTGCCGCACTTTCTGTTGAAAGAAGGGTAACCTCCGCTGGAATTCCGGTGTCGGACCCGGTATCACCTTAGTGATATGTCTTGTGATCTCCTCTAGCGAAGCGCGGTTTCTCCTCAGTTCTTCTTGACGGTGTCCTGCCATGGGATTATAGTGGCTAACGGACTGATTTACTTGCGCCAATGTCCCGAAACGATCCTCAGTTACTATCCCCCGGCGCGATCGTTCTGATTAACCATACTCTTGCCTGTGAGGAGGTACCGTCTCTATGACCAGTACGTTGGGCAGTGGAAAGCTAATATTCGAGCCTGTAACCGATTGGGGAAAGCTGCCTCAAGGGTGGTCCTACGTGGAATGTCCTGGGGTAGCCGTGGACTCTCAGGACAACGTATACGTGCTAACTCGGGGGGAGCATCCCATCATAGTCTTCGATAGGGACGGCAACTTTCTTCGCTCCTTTGGCGAGGGCCTGTTTAGCCATCGCACCCATGGTCTTTACATCGCCCACGACGACTCCCTTCTGGTAGCTGACGACGGGCTTCATACGATCCAGAAGTTCAGTTCCAAAGGCGAGAAGCTCATGGAGATTGGTGAGAGGAACCATCCCGCGCCAAAATGGAGCGGCCAGCCCTTTAACCGGCCGACTTCAGCCGCGATCATGCCCAGCAACGGCGATGTTTACGTGAGCGACGGCTACGGCAACTCCCGCGTACACGTTTACTCCGCATCGGGCGAATACAAGCTGTCCTGGGGCAGCCCAGGTATTGACGCCGGACAGTTCATCCGACCTCACAACATTGCCATGGATGCCAATGACCGTGTATACGTGGTGGACCGGGAGTGCCACCGGATTCAAATATTCGACCCAGTGGGCAACTTTATCACCATGTGGAGCAACATCCACCGTCCCGATGCGATGGTGCTATGGCAGGACCAGATATATATCGGAGAGCTCAACGGCATGGTAGGTGTTGACGACGCTCCCGGATTGGGACATCGGGTTAGCATATATGACCTGAACGGCAATATGTTGACGCGTTTCGGCGACCCGGAAGAGGGAGAGGGGCCCGGCCAGTTCATCGCTCCCCATGGCATCGCCGTGGACTCCCATGGAGACCTGTACGTGTCCGAGGTGTCCTACACGATTCGTGGCTCCAATATGGACCCGCCCAAAGAGCTAAAGAGCCTGAAGAAGTTCGCCCGGAAGTGGTAGGGACTGGTTAATGGCAATCTGGTTCTTACCCGCCTGGGCAACACCTCAAGAAGGATCATATACCGACTTAACCACCCGTATCTCCGTTTTGGCGAAGTGGCTTTGGGGGCGGTCGCCCATGGCCCTTCTCTCCGGAAGTGAGCGCCAGGCGCCGTCCTTGGCCTTGAGGTCTTCCAGGTCTTTAAAGCTGCGCACCCAGATGAACTCATTCTTGGCCTCCATGGGCGCGTCCGCTGAGGGATATCCCGCACCGAAGCTCGGTGGATCGATGGGTACCCAGGCACCCTCGATTCCCATTCCGTACTTTTGGTGTATCGGCACCATTTCCTCATTGAAGAGCTTGAGCCAAGAGTCCATCATTCCCCGGTTAATAGTGTAAATACGTACTTCGTGAATCACGGTCTCCTCCCAGTGGCGCGGATTTTAGTGGCCATAACCCCTCAGGCGTATTTCTGTTTCTACTGGCGCAGCGGTCGGAAAAATTCGCGTAGGTCGTTTACCAGGAGGTCCGGTGTTTCCAGTGCCGCGAAATGGCCGCCGCGAGGCATTGGAGTCCAGCGTTGGACATTAAAGGAGCGCTCCGCCCATTCCCGCGGGGGTCGACCGATCTCCTTGGGGTAAATGGCGATGGCGGTAGGCACTTCTACCCGTTCGCCTTGGGCAAGGTACCACGGGTTGACGTTGTTCTCGTAGTAAAGGCGAGCGGACGAGCCGATAGTTTGGGTCACCCAGTAGATCATCACATTGGTGAGAAGCTCGTCCTTGGTGTAGACACTTTCCACGTCTCCGTTGCAATCGCTCCAGGTGCGGAACTTTTCCACGATCCAAGTGCACAGGCCGGTCGGTGAATCGTTGAGCCCATAAGAGAGGGTCTGGGGCTTGGTCGCCTGCTCGTGGGCGTATCCACCCTCGTTCCGCCCCCAGCTCTCCCACTGGCCGAAATGAGCTTCTTCGGCCTCTGATATCTCCCGCGAGCCTGGACCCAGGTATGGTGAGACTCCTACGCCACGACTGCCTACGGCCGTTACGTGGACTCCCACTACGTGTTGTGGGTAGGAGAAGCCTAAACGCGCGGTTACGAAGGCTCCCCAGTCACCACCGTGGGCGCCAAAGTGGTCATAATTCAACCCTTCAGTCATGAGCTGCGCCCACAGATCGGCTATGCCCATGAGGTTCATGCCTCTCTTGGCAGGGCGGTCGGAGAAGCCGTAGCCGGGGGCGGATGGCACGATCACGTCGAAGGAGTCCGCTGGGTCTCCTCCGTGGCTGGCAGGGTCGGCGAGGAGCGGTATGATCTTGTGCATCTCAAAGATGGAGCCGGGCCATCCATGGGTTACGATAATGGGTAGGGGATTGGGCCCCTTGCCACGCTCGTGGATGAAATGGATGCCAAACCCATCCACGGTGGCCCGGTAGTTGGAGAAAGAGTTGATGAGCCGCTCCTGGGCGCGCCAGTCGAACTTGGTGCGCCAATACTCCACCAGCTCCTTTACATAATCCAGGTTAGCACCGTAGTCCCATCCTGAGTCCGGTATCTCGTCAGGCCAGCGTGTGCGGGTCAGCCTATCCTGTAGGTCTTTGAGAGTCTCTTCGGGCACTTGCACCTTGAAGGGTTGTATATCCATGCTGGGTACCTCCTTGAGTAGGTGGTCTTCCGACGTCAGGCAATAGTTTAGCACAGGGGCCAATTGGCCGGTACTGCTGAGACGCTGCATAAACAGGTTGATTGACACCCCAAATCGTAGCTGCTAGGATTAGGCTTGAGCCAGAAGAGGTGACTAGAATGGTCGGGATAAAGTCATATGGGGCCTATGTGCCCAGGTATCGTCTGGGCCAGGAAACCGCTGGATGGGGCTCCTCGGCGGAGAAGGCGGTTGCCAACTTCGATGAGGACAGCGTTACGATGGCAGTGGCTGCAGGCAGGCACTGTCTTGCTGGAACTGACCCGCAGACCGTCGACGGCCTGATTTTCGCCACGACTACACCACCATACATCGAGAAGCAATGCGCTTCGATCATAGCCACTGCCCTGGACCTTCGTCGCGACATAATGACCGCTGATGTTACCGGGGTCCTCAGAGCCGGCACTACGGCTATGAAGATGGCCATGGACTCGGTGAACGGGGGCTCAGCCAAACAGGTGCTGGTAGTGGCATCTGATACCCGCCTCGCGACCCCACGGGGCGATATGGAGCGCAACCTGGGAGATGGCGCAGCTGCGCTGCTCATTGGCCAGGACGGGGTCGTAGCTTCCATAGAAGGCACCCATTTGGTCAGCGAGAACATGCTCGACGTGTGGCGTTCTCAGGGTGACTCCTTCATACGTTCCTGGGAAGACCGCTTCGTGAACGAAGAAGGATTGGAACGTATCCTTGTAGAGTCAGCCGGTGGATTTATGTCCAAGTACGGCTTAACCCCGAAGGACTTCGCCAAGGTCGCTTTCTACTCTCCCGATGCCCGTAGGCACTCTCAGTTGGGGCGACGTTTGGGATTTTCGCCAGAGCAGCTTCAGGACCCCCTTTTCGGGAAGGTCGGTAACACCGGGGCGGCCTACCCATTGATGCTTCTGGCAGCGGCTCTCGATGGCTCTTCCGATGGGGACTTGATCCTGATTGCCAGCTATGGCGATGGCAGCGACGTGCTCTCGTTCCGAGCGAGCTCGAACACTCAGGGCACGAAAAATGCCGTGGCCATCGAGAAGCAGATCGAGGCCAAGGCGATGCTCCCCAGCTACGAGACATACGCCCGCTGGCGTGATGTGTGGACATCGGATGCGGCGCGGCGACCCCCACCAGCGGTGCCGTCCGTTACGGCACTATGGCGCGAAGGAGACCAGAACATCCGCCTCTACGGCGCAAAGTGCAATTCCTGTGGCACCGTCCAATACCCGCCTCAACGAGTCTGTACGGTGTGCCAGACCAAGGACGACTCTGAGCCTGTTCGTCTTTCCGACAAGAAAGGCAGCGTGTTCACTTACTCCATGGACTATCTGGCCGGCACCACCGATACCCCTCTGGTAATTACGGTGGTTAACTTCGATGGCGGAGGCCGGATGCTGTGCATGATGACCGACAGGGAGCTAAATGAGGTGCAGATAGGGATGCCCGTTGAGATGAGCTTCCGAAAACTTAAGGTGGTGAACGGAATCCACAACTACTACTGGAAGTCGGTGCCGGTACGGGCCTGATCGAATAGAAATGCATAGTTGACATAAATGAGGAGTTGAGCAATGCAGGGTATAAAGGACCGGGTTGCCATTATCGGGATGGGCTGCACCAAGTTCGGGGAGCGTTGGGACGCCAGCGCCGCCGACCTGATGGTGGATGCCGCCTACGAGGCATATGAGGATGCGGGCATAACCTCCAAGGATGTGCAGGCAGCCTGGCTGGGCACTGTTCAGACCTCTCGCACCGGCCAACCTTTAGCCCAGGCGCTCAAGCTGGACTACATTCCCATCACTCGAGTGGAGAACGCCTGCGCCACCGCCACCGACGCTTTCAGGAACGCCAGCTACGCCGTAGCCGCTGGCATCTACGACATAGTGCTTGTGGTAGGCGTGGAGAAGCTGAAGGACTCTGGGTTTTCGGGACTTGCGGTGGGCGAAGGTGTCGCAGCGAGGTGGCCCCTCCCACTCCTCCTCCCTCGCAATTCGCGCTGGCCGCGACCCGGTATTTCCACCACTACGGCATACCCTATGAGGAAGGCAAGCGGACTCTGGCTCAGATAGCTTCCAAGAACCACCACAATGGCACGCTGAACCCAAAGGCCCATTTTCAGAGAGAGGTCAGCGTTGAGCAGATCATGAAGGCGCCTATGATCGCCTGGCCGCTGGGTCTATACGACTGCTGCGGCGTAAGCGATGGGGCTGCTGCCGCAATCATCACCACGCCGGAGATCGCCAAGACATTCCGGCGCGACTATGTGCTGGTCAAGGGCTTGGGGCTTGCCGTGGGCTCCTTCGGCATCCTGCGCGACGACTGGGACTTTGTCCACTTCCCAGAGAACGTGCGAGCTGCCGAGGCGTCCTATCAAGAGGCAGGTATCACCAATCCCCGCGAAGAGATTGACCTCGCCATCGTCCACGACTGTTTTACAATCACTGAGCTGATAATTGCCGAGGACCTGGGCTTCAGTCCCCGGGGTAAGGCCGGCGAGGATGTGGAGGCAGGCACCTTCACCCTGGAGGGCGACCTCCCCATCAACACCGACGGAGGCTTGAAGTGCTTCGGCCACCCCATCGGCGCCAGCGGTATCAGGATGATATATGAGGTTTACAAGCAGCTACAGGACAAGGCCGGGCCCCGCCAGGTCAAGAAGGCCGATCTGGGACTCACCCACAACCTGGGAGGTAGGCCAGGCTCCTTCACGGCGTCTGTGGCCATTTTCGGGCGGGCAGAGTAGGCCGAGACATATACTACAGCAGTAAAGTTAGGACCCACGTGCTTTCATTGGCAAGTTATCTCTTGAGTTAAAGTTGAGGTGTGAAATGCCGGAAGTAGAGTGCGACCACTGTAAGGGTACCGGAAGATGCAAGGAAATGTGGTGTTCTCTTTGCCACCCCCACACCTCCGTCGCTTCCAACTGCAGACACTGCAAAGGGACGGGGAAGGTCACGACTTAGAGGCGCGACCCGGTACCTGGCTGCAATACCCGTTGATCCCCTTGTTGGCACCTGGGCAACCTAATAGTGCCCCAGCGGGCCAATTTAGAGTCAGTCAGAGCTGAGAGATTCAATGGAAGACTGGAAAGAGCGAATTTCCATAAATCCCAACGTTTGTCATGGGACGCCCTGCATCAAGGGTACCAGGATCTGGATGTCACTCATTGTAGATAACCTTGCCTTTGGATCTACAGAGAAGGAAATCCTGGCGGCATACCCTTCATTGAAACAGGAGGATATACAGGCAGCCCTTGCGTATGCCGCTGAAATGGCCCGAGAACGTTATGTGGACATCCCGCTGACCAGGCATTGATGAGGACCGAACTAGGAGTCTGAGCAATTAGTGATGCCGGTCATGGGAGCCTCGAGCAGCGTGGGGCAATAGGGAGACCGCGCGGATGGCCGTGGACGGATTGATCGGATGAATCGCGCCACGGGACCGCTGAAGAAGAGGAAGATGAGCGGTCGCAGCTTCGAAATGGACCGGTTCGCGCCCTCGTCGCCAGCGGCCTGCTCCGGGTTGACCGGGTGACGCTGGATGGGCAGCAAGGCCGCGATCTTCTTAACATTGAACGCGGCGCACACCAGGTTCCATTCGCTGCCCACGTTCTGCCTACCCCGATACCAGAACCGCCGGAATCCCATGCCGACCTTGATCTGCCCGAACACCGGTTCTACCGTACATTTGCGCCGACGATAGAGCTCTCGATGGCCCGTCCCGTCCATAATCCGCTTGAGTTCGCGTTTGGCCAGGTGACCCTGGCCCACGCTGATCACTTCACGACCATCAGCGGCTTCGTACTGGCCACACGTGCAGGCCACGGGCTCCATCGTCTTGTATGTTCTCGCCCCGTTGGTGGGATGCTCATGAGCAAAGGCGAAGGTGTGACCGCGGGGGCAAACAAACCTGTCCTGATCCCGGTCGTAGCTGAGGCGGTCCAGTTTGCCTACCTCCTGACCTTCTTTTCCCTCTCGGGTCGTGGCACACACCGGCGTCACGCCCCGCTTCCGGCAACTGTCCAGCGTGTTCTGGTTCCCGTAGCCCGCGTCAGTCACCAACGCCCGGGGCACCTGGTCCAGCTCCTGCTCCATGTGCGCCAGGATCGGTTCGGCTGCGTGTGCGTCACTGACCGAGTCCTCGATATGGTTCGACACGATGATCTGGTTGTCCATGTCCACTGCGGCCTGGGCATTATAGACGTATCGAGTCCCGTCCCCCGGCTTGCTAAAGCACCGTGCATCATGGTCCGCAAAGGAGACCTGCTTCTTCGGGTCGATCGGCTCGTCGGGGTGTTCCCTCTTCTCCCGCTCCTCCAAGGCGGCCTTGGCCTCTTCGATCTTCTCCAGCCGCTGTTCCCGCCGCGCCAGTTCGTCCGACACCCGGTAGCCATCCGAATCGGGGCTGCATTCCTGGTCCTCCTGCTCGTCGGTGGCCTGCGCCGCCTCGAGCAACTGCTCAATTTCCACCCTCAGCTTCGATTCCTCCTCCAGCATGCGGCCGTAGCTCATGGCCTTATGCTTGGAAGTGTCGGCCTCTACCTTGGAACCATCCAGTGCCACCGCACCGAGCCGCGCCAGCCCTAAGGCGCGGGCCAGCTTCACCGTCTGTACGAAGACCTCTTTCATATCGTCCCGGTGCCGCTGCCGGAACTCGATGAAGGTCCTGAACACCGGGGTCTCCATGCCCGCCAGGTACTTGAAGGCCAGGTTCTCCTGGCAGGCCCGCTGGAGTTTGCGAGAGCTGAATATCCCAACGGTGAAACCGTACAGGATGACCTTCAGCATCAGGCGCGGATGGTAGGCGGGCTGGCCGAGGTTTCCGTAGCGCGCTTCCAGGGCACTCAGATCCACTTGGTCCACCAAGTCATTGATCAGGTGAGCAGGGTGATTCTCATCCACGAAGTCCTGCAAACTCGGGGGCAGTAGGAATGGTTGGCTTTGATCGTACGATCGAAACATTGGCGCCTCCGTAGCGTGGACCTCCAGTCTACAAGAACTCCCTGTCCCCACCCAAGCGTCGCTCCTTGCGGAAATCGCGCGAGTACAGCAGTGCCCCGGCACCACACGACTAATTGCTCAGGCTCCTAGTGAGGGAGTCTCGTAGATGAGTTTCTAGCGGGCCGGTTGAAAATTTGTGTAGCTCACGTAGTACGTTTAGTTTAAACCTCTCAGGCTTAGGCGGCATCGTTAGCCTCCCAGTATCGTACAAACAATCACGTGAACATCACTACACGTTATGTAAAGGGTAGTCAACTTAGGCGATTCACATAACATATGTTGTGCGAACCAACTTCTTATCTGCGGATAATTACTCCCTACTAGATTAGCCCTCGGCCTTCATCACGATGCTCTCAGTACTCCCAGATCTCGCAGCCGGTGCCCTATCTCTCCGAGCAGCCCGTCCAAGTTCCAGCCTTTCGCGGCGGAGACCAGCACACTCGAGTATCTAGGTAGGACGGAGTATTCACCGTCCTGGTGGCCGTTTTCCGATGGGGCTATCAGGTCCATCTTGTTGACCACCATTAGTCTGGCCTTATCTCCCAGTCCCATCTCCTTTAATGTGTCGTCCACGATCTCGGCCTGCTCCGGGGCTTTGGGCAAGGTTATGTCAAGGATGTGGAGCAGCAGGTCCGCCTCCTGAAGCTCTTCAAGGGTGGCCCTGAAAGCGGCTACCACCGCCGGCGGCAGCTTGTGGATAAAGCCCACTGTATCGGTAAGCAGTATCTGACCGCCTTCGGGAAGCCAGATGCGTCTAGTCACTGGGTCCAGTGTGGAGAACAGCTGGTCCTGTACTACGACACCAGCGTTGCTCAGTGCATTGAACAGGGTGCTTTTGCCGGCGTTGGTGTAGCCTACCAGAGATACGACCGGCAATCTGGCTTGCTTCCGTCGGGCCATATATGAAACCCGCCGTTCGCGCACCACATCAAGCTGCTGCCCCAGCTTCTGGATTCGCTTCCGGATGAGACGTCGGTCCGTCTCAAGCTGGCTTTCACCGGGGCCTCGTGTACCGATTCCGCCTCCAAGCCTCTCCAAGTGGGACCACTGGCCTGCCAGTCGTGGGAGCAGGTACTGATGTTGGGCCAGTTCCACCTGTAGCTGGCCCTCTCTGGTGTGGGCGTGGCGAGAAAAGATGTCAAGGATAAGTGCTGTTCTGTCGATTACCTTGATTTCGAGAGCGTTTTCCAGATTTCGCTGTTGAGTGGGTGTAAGCTCGTCGTCGAATATGGCGACGCTGCAATCGGTCTCGACGATCTTATGTTTGAGCTCCTCCAGCTTTCCCATGCCCAGGTAATAATGGGAGGGCTTCTCCAGCTTTTGGCCCAAAGAGTCGACCACCTCTGCTCCAGCCGTAAGGGCAAGAAGGGCCAGCTCTTCCAGGGACTCTTCAAGACTCCACAGCCCTCCCTTTCTCTTTATGTCAACACTGACTAAAAGAGCTCGTTCAGCGGGGGGTGCTGTGACTATAGGTGTTCTGGCTATTAGAGTAGCCTCCTATCCTCTTTAGGGAGGTGGTATCTTCCAGGATGCCAGGCGTTCTACTCCCTTGTCCACCTGCTCATCTGGGGTGGTCAAGGAGAATCGAATGTAACCTTCACCGTATTTTCCGTAGCTGGAACCGGGGGTCACGACGATGGTCTTTTCCTCCAGAAGCCGCCCAGCAAAAGCCGCGGAGGTGTAGCCCTCCGGAACCCTAGCCCAGACGTAGAGACAGGCCTTGGGCGGTGTGACCCCTAATCCCATCTTGGTGAGTACATCTACCAATTTGTCCCGGCGGCGTTGGTAGATGGCGTTGTTCTGCTGAATGGGGTCTTGGGACCCGGAAAGGGCTTCTATGGCCATTTCTTGAATGGCTTGCGGGATGCCCGAGTCCAGGTTGGCCTTGATCTGGAACAGGGCCTTTATCATGTCGGCGTTGCCTACGGCCATGGCGATGCGCCATCCTGTCATGTTGAAGCACTTGGACAGGGAATGGAACTCGAGGCCCACTTCCTTTGCGCCATCCAGCTCCATGAAGCTGGGAGCCGTGTAGCCGTCGTATACCACCTCGCTGTAGGCGGCGTCGTGGAGCACCGCAATGTCGTACTTTCGAGCAAAGTCCCGCACGTCTTGGTAATACTCCTTGGTGGCCACCGCCGCAGTGGGATTATTGGGATAGTTGAGCCACATCACCTTGGCGTCCCTGGCCACGTCGGCAGGGATAGCGTCCAGGTCGGGCAGCCAGCCATTCTCCTCCTGAAGAGGCATCCAGTAACTCTGGCCACCGGCAAACATGGTCCCGACCTTGTACACAGGATAGGCCGGGTCCGGCACCAGGGCAACATCTCCGGGATCCAGGAAGCAGAAGGCCACGTGGCCGATACCCTCCTTGGCGCCTATGAGGGGCAGGACCTCCTTGTCGGGGTCCAGCTTGACCTTAAAGCGCTTATCGTACCAGTCGGCGATGGCTCGGCGCACCTCGGGGAGGCCGTCGGTTTCGGGATAGCGATGGTTGGCTGGCTTGTAAGACGCCTCCACCAGCTTCTCTATTATGTTAGATGGAGTGGGAATGTCGGGGTCTCCAATGCCAAAGGTGACCACGTCCTCACCCGCAGCCCGCTTCTCGGCCAGGATGCGGGATATCTCCACGAAGGGATAGGGCTCCAGCTTGCCAAGACGTTCGGAAAATTTCATGTGGGTGGCTCCTCTTTCGCAACTGTGGCCTCTGCGTGATATTTACCCCCGTTCAAACGCTTCTATGGAAATGCCCAGGTCACGCAAGATCCCAGAAATAGTGCCGGTTTTGAGGTCTCTACTACCCCAGTTTGGGATAGTGGTCCTCGTGTGTGTAGTAGTGTTTATCCAGATTTCGTGATCGCCTTTGGCCCTCCGGTCAAACTCGCAGTTCAAGCGACGGAGTTTGCGAGTTAGTTCGCGGTAGTTCAAACCGCGACCAGCACCTCGCTGATGGTCCGAGATTCAGCTGATTCCGATGATGCGGTTTCAACCTCAGGGGGCAGTGAGTCTCCTCTTTCCCTATAGGACTCGATAAAAGCTGCGGCTACGCTTTGAAGATTCTCTAGCGCCTCGGCAGCCGTGTCTCCCCATGCACGGCAGCCTGGAAGGGCAGGCACTTCAGCCATGTATTTGTTCTCGGTCTCTTCGCTTGGCTCATGCATGACAAGGCGCAATTTGTATAGCTTCATGGTGTGGTTTCCTTAAACGTTAGATACTATGCCAACTTTTTAGCTTGGACATTTCATCGGTGTATTCTTAATAACACGGCTCCCTTGACCACAAAAGAAAACCTACCTGAGCACGTCCCTTAGCCTCAAGCTGAACTCGCTGAGAACCGCCGACTGTAACGTTTCATCAACGCTAAAAATACCAGCAGTACCTCCGATAGAGAAACTTAGTACCTCCACAGTCTCAGCTTCGGGGCTGACCAGCCAGCACTCTGGCACACCTACTATCCTGTAGTCCTCGAGCTTGTCCTCAATGTCGCGGCGCGTGTTGCTGGGCGAGAGGACTTCCACCACCAGGTCAGGTGATATCTCAAGCATCTGCATACCCCGTAACTGAGAAGGTCCTTTGATGCCGCTCCGCTGTGCGCTCAGGTACAGGATGTCCGGCTGGCGAGTGCGCAGAGGCGCTCGTTGGATGAGAAGGTCCACAGGCGCTACTAGAACCACACCAATGTCTCTCTCGTTGACAAAACTTTTGAGACGAACAGCAATCTCTAGCATTATCCACTGATGGGTTGGCGTCGGAGCAGGGGCCATTATTAGTGCTCCATCAACAATGTCGTATCGCTGCTTCATCTCGGGCAGCGCCAGATATGCCTCATAGGTGAGCACTTTAGCTTCTGTACTCATGGAGTCCTTCCTTCGACTGCGCTCAGAGCAGGCCACTCGCCCTCGAACACCTCTACCGCGTCGCCCTCCAGGTACACCTCCCCTTTGCCGTCCCAGCTTATGTTCAGAGTGCCGCCGGGAAGAGTTATGTCAACAACATCTCCTGCCAGCTTTAACAGCTGGGCGGACACCTCGATGGCGCAGGCACCGGTGCCGCAGGCCATGGTTTCACCTGAGCCCCGTTCCCACACCCGGGCATTGAGGTGGCGATTGTCGACAACGTTGACTATCTCGAAGTTTATTCGCCGAGGAAACATTGGGTGGTGCTCCACCTGGGGACCTATCACATGTAAAGGGAACTCTGTTACCGGCTGTTCAATAAATGCGATCGCATGGGGATTACCCATGGATACGAAGCTCAGCTCCAAAGAGCAGTCTCCTATCGTCAAGGGGTAGTTGACCACTGCAGAACCGATTTTCTCAAAGGGAACATCAGCTACAGCTACCGGTATCTCCTCGGGCTTCAGATGGGGCGCGCCCATGGCGACTCTGGCCCGTGCGACCTTGCCATGCTCCAAAACCGGTACAATAGTCCTCACTCCTGCCAGGGTCTCCACGTGAAGGCCGGAACCGTCGTTCCGGACGATTCCCCGCTCGATGGCGTATTTGGCGAAGCAACGAATGCCATTGCCGCACATCTCGCTCTCGGAGCCGTCGGCGTTGAACATGAGCATCTTTAGATGGGCTACCTCTGAGGGCAGGATCAGAATGATGCCATCCCCGCCCACACCGAAGTGGCGGTCACTCATCGCTCTGGACAGGGCGGGCCAGTCGGCCTCAGTATGTCGGGCATCGATAAAGATGTAGTCGTTCCCCGCGCCGTGCATCTTGGTGAATTTCACTGCGGCTTCTCCTCCATGGCTGTGCCTATTGTACCACAGCTAGGGCTGTTCCCTAAGAAATCACGCACCAGGGCTTCGGCCTTAAGGCCCACCTCTGGCCCGATCTCCAGCCACTGGATGCGAGGGTCCTTGGGGCGAAACCAGGCGTACTGATGGCGGGCAAAGCGGTGGGTCTCGTACTTAATTCGTCGAGATGCATCCTCCAGAGATAGCTCCCCATTTAAATGGAGGGTTATCTCCTTATAGCCCATGCCGGACATGGATGGCAAGCCGGCTGAGTAGCCCCGTTGAAGGAGATATCTAACCTCTTCGACCAGGCCGTTCCTCAACATGTCATCAACTCTATTATCGATCCTTTTGTATAGCTCTTCTCTGCCGGTGGTCAGTCCGATGATAAGTGAACGGAAATGTGGGTGTTGCTGGGCTCGGAGTTCGGATGCCAGCGTCCCGGTGACTTCATAAATCTCCAGGGCACGGATGATTCTTCGCAGATTCCTCTGGTGTATTTTGGAGGCCGATTCCGGGTCTATCTGACAGAGCCTGTCGTAGAGTGCCTTAGTGCCCTCTCGATGGGCCTTATCTTCCAGATTAGCTCGTACCTCGGGGTCCGGCGGAACTTTAGGTACCGTCCAGCCGCCGAGAAGGGCTTGGATGTATTGGCCGGTGCCTCCGCAGACTATGGGAAGCTTAGCTCTATCCTGGATGTCGGCGATGGCGCCCTGGGCCAGTTCTAGGAATGTGGAAAGGCTGAACCTCTGGTCTGGGTTGAGGATGTCGATGAGGTGATGGGGGACTTCGGCTCGGTCTTCTAAGGAGGGCTTGGCGGTACCGATGTCCATGAACCGGTAAACCTGGCGGCTGTCGACGTTGACGATCTCACCGTTAGAGGCTAGGGCTAGGTGGAGCGCTAGGGCACTCTTGCCCACAGCAGTGGGGCCTACTATGAAGAGGACATCAGTCTTTGGTGACGACACTATAAGCTAAGTCTATGGGAATTTAATTCTCTTGTCTCCTTTAAATCTAGAAATCACTCGTATCCAATTCCCACGAACTGGTGTTGATCTTTTCATCAAAAGCGTAATAGTAGTTGCCTGCCACTTCTCGCCTTTCAACAGCACGAATCCTGACTAATACGTCTAAGATGCGCTCCAATTTCTCTCCTGCTTCCATATCCCGGGCATCACCTAGCACTTGTTGGCCGAGTTCATCATGGGAATATGCCAATTCGTTATTGTCTGCAAGCAGCTCGTAGACCTGCCGCATCCAGATCTCCATTTCTTCATCTATACCGAGTTCAAACTGGCGTTTGGTTAGTGGCATATCACTACTCCGCAGGTTTGTTTCCCTCATCCGTTAAGATAATTATATACCTCATTTGCCCTCCCAGCTCTTTGGAGTCAACCACTCCTCCCTGGACCAGGTCATCGAGTTGTTGGGCAACTTCTAGTACTGTGGCGTTCCTATCAGCAATCTCTGACAGACGTACAACAATTTCTTCGGCCGAGAAGGCGAACTCTGGATTGGCCTCCAGTAATTGTCTGATGGGCACAGTGAGGTCAAGTTTGCCAGCCTCGAATTCTTCTCTGCTAATCGGCACAAGTGGTGGCCTCTCACCCCAAACCCTTCGCCTGTGCTGTTATCCTCACTATCTCAGCGAACTGCTCGGCGCGAAGGCTGGCTCCGCCCACCAAAGCTCCATGGATCGCTCTCTCCTTAACGAAGCTACCTACATTCTCTGGATTAACGCTACCGCCGTAGAGTAGAGGGACTTGCCCGGCTACTTCTTCAGCGTAGAGATCGGAGAGCACTTGCAGTATCGCGCCTTCCATTACCTCAGATGCGATCTCCGGAGTGGCGGCTACGCCGGTGCCTATGGCCCACACTGGCTCGTAGGCTACTACTAGCCCTGGGATGTTATGTAAACTGTTCAGTCCAACTTTCAACTGATTTGCGACCACTTCGATTGCCTTGCCCCCTTGTCGCTGCTCAAGGCTCTCGCCAACGCACAGAATGGGCTGTAACCCTGCATCGAAGGCTGCCTTCACCTTGAGGTTAATCATCTCGTCGCTTTCCCCGAAGTGTTGCCTTCGCTCGGAGTGTCCCAGTATGACGTACTGGCACATGTCGGCTAACATAGTCGGGGAGACCTCACCGGTAAACGCCCCTTTGTCCGGGTGGTGCATATTTTGGGCGCCCAGCTTGATGGAGCTGTTCAATATAACTTTCCGAACGGACTCTAAGGATATGAACGGCGGACACAGCACCACATCCACGCCGGATGTAGAGGAAAGTGTCTCCACCACATCTGTGGCCAGCTGGACGGCTTCGTCCAACGTGGTATTCATCTTCCAGTTTCCGGCAACTAGGGGAACGGGCATGATTCTATCCTCAAGATCCTATGGTCGGGTGTATCGAACGCTCAGGGGCCGAACTTCACGAGCTTCCCAGCATGGGCCAGGGCCAGCAGCATCGCCTGGGTGGCGGGTATCGTGCCCAGTGAGCCAGTGGCGCAGCTACGCTCGGAAAAGGAGTCTATTCCCTCTCCCTGAGTCCATCGTGAGTGAAGCACCAGAGGTACGGGATGCCAGCTATGGGCTCCCATGATCGAGGGTGTGGAGTGGTCTCCTCCTATCATGAGCACGTCCTGGTCTAGCTCTCGCAGCTGTGGGATATGAGAGTCCAGCGCCTCAATGGCTTTGACCTTGGCCTCAAAATTACCGTCTTCCCCTGCGGCGTCGGCGGGCTTGTAGTGGATGTAGAAGAAGTCGTGCTCGGAGTAGTGCTTGTACAATGTACCCAACTCGTCTGAGAAGGTCTTGCCCGTGGGTATGACCTTCATTCCGACAATGGTGGCTAGTCCCCGGTACATAGGATAAGCTGCAATGGCGGCGGGGTTCAAGCCGTAGGTCTTCCCCATGGATGGCAGGTGAGGCAGGCTGGAAAAGCCCCTGAGAAGCACCATGTTAGCCCGCTCTTCCTTTTTGAGAATTTCTCGAGCCTGCTTCACGAACTCGTTAACAATGTGTGCTGTCTTGTTTCCCTCGGGTTTAATGGCCTTTGCTTGTAAGGCCGGCACTTCGGTGAGTTGAGGGTCCGTCTCTGTGACCATATCGCTCAAGCCCTCACCCCTTAGGTGCAGTACAAACCGATACCCCTCCACCGGATATACGTTAAGCTCGACTCCATCCACGTCGATTTCATTCAGCTCACGACACAGCGGGATTGTGATCTCAGATGGCACTCGGCCTGCCCTGCGGTCCATCAACCGCCCCTGATTGTCCACCGTGCAGAAGTTACCTCTGGCCGACACCTCTCCCTCTTTGAGGTCTACTTCGATTCCCAGGGCCTCCAGCGCACCCCTTCCGATAAGGTATTTCAAGGGATTATAGCCGAACAGAGCTAGATGTCCGGGCCCGCTACCGGGTGCTACTCCGGGCAGGACCGGCACGGTAAGACCGCAAGCGCTGCTTTGGACCAGGTCGTCCAGGTTGGGCGTATGTGCAGTCTCAAGCTCGGATAGCCGGGTGTCGGGATGGGGTAAGCCGCCGAGCCCGTCCACCACCAACAACACTATCTTGGAGGAGGTGGTGGCGTAAGAGCCTTTGATTTCTTCAAGATCGATCATGGATTTCCTCAGTTCGGAGTATGCTTTGAAACGTTCATGCGGTGTCTTTATCGGGAAGGGCGGCTAAGCCAACCAACTCTTTTCCTTCCATGAACTCCAGTGAAGCGCCGCCACCCGTGGAAACGTGGGTCATTCTCTCTGCGAGCCCCAACTCCTCAACGGCTTCGGCTGTTGAGCCTCCCCCAACAATCGTTGTCCCTTCCATGGAGACCAACGCTTGACCTATCTGGCGTGTTCCCTCAGAAAAGGCGGCGAATTCGAAGACACCCATAGGCCCGTTCCAGATAACTGTCTTGCACTCTTTCAGTCCGCTCGTAAATTCACTAACGCTTTTCGGTCCGATGTCCATAATGTACCAGCCGTCAGGCACCTCGTTTACAGGTACGGTCTTTACCTTGGACGAATGGGCGCCGAACTCCTTGGACACCACAACGTCCTGGGGTAGGCAGGTTAAGATACTCTTATTTCTGGCCCGTTCCATGAGCATGGATGCGAACTCCAGCTTATCCTCTTCCACTGATGAAGCTCCGGTGGTATACCCTTCGGCTCTCAGAAAAGTGACCGACATGCCACCACCTATAAAAAGTCGGTCTACCTTATCCAAAATATTTTCCAGGACCAGGATTTTGTCGCTAACCTTGGCGCCACCGAGCAGGGCTGCGAGCGGCCGAGTCGGGGACTCCAGGGCAGCTCCCATAAGTTCCACCTCTCCTTGTACCAGGAAGCCCGCCACTGAGGGCAGGTACTGGGGCACTCCGACCGTAGAAGCGTGGGCGCGATGAGCCGCAGCGAAGGCATCCATTACGAACACGTCCGCCAGCGCGGCTAGCGACTTGGCGAACTCCGGGTCGTTCTTCTCTTCACCAGGATGGAACCGGAGGTTTTCCAGCATGACGACGTCTCCCTGAGACATCTCCGCCATGGCCGCCTGAACCCTCGGCCCAACACACTCCGTCAGGTTCTTAACGGGACGGGACAAGAGCACCGAGAGCCGCTGCCCTACGGGCTCCATACGCATCGTCTCCACTACCTGACCCTTTGGACGTCCGAGGTGGGAGCAGATGATGACCTTGCTGTTTTGCTCAAGGAGATACTGAATTGTGGGCAAGGTTGCCCTTAGGCGATGGTCGTATTGGGCGATGGAGTCGGTCCCTTGCTCGATGGGTACGTTGAAGTCTACCCTGACCAGTATCCGCTTGCCCTTAACATCCACGTCTTTGAGTGTTCGCTTTGCCACTAATGACCACTCCGTAATACGACGTCCTGACAGAAGCTCTCAAGCTCTTCGCCGGCCTGTCTGGGTAGGTCGATTCCACTCAGCGCCTCGATGGCACGCTGGCAGTAATCTTTGGCCGTTTCTTCAGCGTGCTCCAGAGCAGAGCTCTCTTTTAGGATGGCTATGACCCGTTCTGCATCGGGCGGTTCCAGCACGCGCTTGAAATAGATAGTACCCAGCTCTCGCTTCGTATGGAGGTCCGCCTTTTCCAATGTGTTGACTACGGGGAAAAGCTTCTTCTTGTTCAGCACGTTGGGCATTGATACCTCATCTCCCGTGCCCTCCCGAAGCTCCCGAACGTCCTGGCTGATTTGGTAGGCTATTCCCAGGTTTTCTCCACACCTCTTGAACGCTTCTGTCACGCCGTCATCCTCAGCAGCAGCCAATGCTCCCAGTCCCATGGCACAGGACATGAGGGAACCTGTTCTGGCTGCGGCCATTTTGAGATAGGAGTCCACCCCCACGTCCAACCTTTCTTGAAACGCCAGATCGAGGTGCTGGCCCTCGCACATTTTCAGGCACGACTTGTCCAAGAGGCGCATCGCGTTCAGCACCGTCTCAACGGGTAGGCCTTGACTTTGCAGACGCATTAGGGACAAGCGTGCCAGGGCATGCATGCCATCGCCGGCGTTGATGGCTTGGCCCGGTCCCCAGATCCACCAAACTGTAGATCGCTTGTCGCGGTTGGGATTTCCCGACTGAACGTCTTCATGTATAAGGCAATAGTTGTGGACCAACTCAACTGCGGCTGCTGCCGGAAGGGCTGGCGCATACTCTCCAGCTATCCACTCGCAGGCCATCAGGCACAGCACGGGATGGAGTTGATGTCCCGACAGTCCAGAGAGGGGCATACCCTGCTCGTCCATCCAGCCGAGCTGGTAGAGGAGCATATTGTAAAGGAGGCCATCCTGTCCTGTGAAGCTCTGGCGCAACTCCTCTTCCAGGGCTTGCCGATACTTACTACCGAAGGAGTCTGGGACCCTGGTCATTTTGCTCCTGGCTCTGAGTACCTAATGGCCTGGAGTTGTTTTCCAGGTGATGTATCTTCTCGATGCGCTTGGCGTGTCTGCCGCCCTCGAACCCTGCCGTTAGGTAGGCGGTGGTTATCTCCTTGGCCAGCCATTCACCTACAATCGCGCCGCCGATACACAGGACGTTGGCGTTGTTGTGCTGGCGGGCCATGCGAGCGCTGATAGGGTCCGAGCACAGGGCTGCCCTAATTCCCGTGATCTTGTTGGCTGTTATGCTCATTCCGATTCCAGTGCCGCAGATGATTACGCCGTGATCTGCTTGTCCATTTGCTACGGCTGTGGCCACTTTCGCTGCTACGTCGGGATAATCCACCGAGTCGGTGCTGTAGCAGCCCATATCTTGACATTCGTGACGTAACTCGGTAAGCACTGGTAAGATAGCCTTCTTTAGTGTGAAACCTCTGTGGTCGCTACCGATTGCTATCCTCACTCCCGACACTCCCCTCAATCAAGCATCTACAGGACATTTGAGCAGATGGCTTGGAGAGACTCGTAGCTTACAGGTCCCGCTCGCACTATTCTGGGTGTGGACTGCGTGAGGTCTAATATAGTTGAGGGCGCGCCTGAGGTGGCGGGTCCTACGTCCACAATGTAGTCCACTTTCGCACCGAGCAGCTCTCTAACTTCATCCGCTGAGGCGGGGTTAGCGGCGCCGCTAGGGTTAGCGCTTGTGCCGGTTATTGGCCTTCCCAACTTTTGGACCAGGTACAGTGGCACCTCGTGGTTGGGCATCCTCACCGCAATCGACTCCTTGCCACCGCTCACGATCTGAGGCACCGCCGGTGATTTACGGAGTATCAATGTCAATTGACCGGGCCAGAAAACATTTACCAGAGTCCAGGTCACCTCCGGTATCTCGATGGCCACCTTTTCCAGATCATCTTGAGTGCCCAGCAGTATCGGCAGGGCCATCTCTTTTGGCCGGCCCTTGATTTCAAACACCCGGTCTACAGCCTCAACGGATAAGGCGTCCGCTCCCAGACCATATAGCGTATCAGTGGGAAAGGCTACCACGCCTTTCCGCTTGAGTACGTCTACTGCTTCATCTAAAATAGCCTGAAAAATGGTGGTTGTCTGCACCGGATCCCTAGCCTGACGGGGTTCGGAGGAGTTCTTGACTGAGTATATCACAGGTGCTAAGCTTGGGTCGAGTTGGGTAAAGGGAGTTGGGGAGAGTATGCAAAGTAAGGAGTTGTCGCCCAGTCGAAGGGTATCGACCAGCGACGACCTTGAGGTCTCCACGTATCTGGAGATAGCGGGGAAGAAGGAGGGCCACAGCTTAGAGCCGGAGTCAGGTGCCAAAGGAATCGGGGATGGCATGGTAATCGTGGACTTCGGATCTCAATACAGCAGGCTCATAGCCCGCCGGGTGAGGGAGCTCAAAGTGTACTGCGAGATCGTGTCTCCAGATGCCCCTTGGGAAGAGGTGGCCCACACGCGGCCAAAGGGCGTGATCCTATCGGGTGGCCCCTCCAGCGTCTACGACCAGGGCGCCCCTCTAGCGCCTACCTGGGTATATGATAATCACCTGCCCATCCTGGGCATTTGTTATGGTATGCAGGTACTGGCCCACCAGCTAGGGGGAAGGGTAGCGCCGGGACTAAAGAAGGAGTACGGCCATGCGGTGCTCCACCAGAATACCTCTGAATCTCCTATTTTTGCCAATCTGCCTACCTCTATGCCCGTATGGATGAGCCACGGGGACCAGATCGAAGAGATGCCTCCCGGCTTCTCTGCACTGGGCTATACCGACAACTCTCCCGTCGTTGTCATGGGGAACGGCAACAGCTTCGGGCTTCAGTTCCACCCTGAGGTAGTCCATACCGTCCACGGCAAGACTATCCTGGAAAACTTTCTTTATCAGATCTGTGGATGCGACGGCACCTGGACCCCCCAGAACTTCGTGAAACAGACCATCGATTCCATTAGCCGGCAGGTTGGCGACGGTAGGGTAATCTGCGCTCTTTCCGGAGGCGTGGACTCCTCGGTGACCGCTACTTTGGTACATCAGGCTGTGGGTAGCCAGTTGACCTGTATCTTTGTGAACAACGGCCTACTTCGCATGGAAGAGCCTGAGCGAGTCCTGAACACCTTTAAGCGCAACCTTCAGCTTAACTTGCTATACATAGACGCCTCAGACCGCTTCGTTGGCCGTTTGAAGGGAGTGATAGACCCCGAAGAGAAAAGGCGAATCGTGGGTGAGGAGTTCATCCACGTATTCGAAGAAGCGGCCCAGGATCTTGAACACACTGAGTTCCTAGCCCAAGGCACCCTGTATCCCGATGTGATAGAGAGCCGTACCCCGGAGACTGGAGCTGCCGCCAGGATAAAGACCCACCACAACGTCGGTGGTCTGCCAAAGGACATGAAGCTGAAGCTTGTCGAGCCTTTAAGGTACCTCTTCAAGGACGAGGTCAGAGAGGTGGGACTGGCTGTGGGCCTCCCTCAAGAGATGGTATATCGTCAACCATTCCCGGGTCCGGGATTAGCCATACGGATTATCGGCGAGGTGACAAAAGAGAAGCTGGACGTTCTACAGCGATGCGATTGGATCGTTATGGACGAGATCAAGGGCGCCAATCTTTATCACCAGCTCTGGCAGAGTTTCGCCGTTCTCACTGATAGTAAGACCGTCGGTGTAATGGGGGACTACAGGACATACAATCACGTCGTGGCCATACGGGCCGTTAGCAGCGAGGACGCGATGACCGCCGATTGGGTCCGCCTCCCTTACGACGTGCTGGCTCGAATCTCCACCAGGATTGTCAACGAGGTTCCAGGCGTCAACCGGGTGGTCTACGACATCACCAGCAAGCCTCCAGGCACCATCGAGTGGGAGTGAAACACAGGGTGCTGCTGAGTACTGGCCATAGCCGCAACCCATCTCATACCTCGAACTCTACGCCAACATATTGCGGCCAATCCATTGGTAAGTCGCAAACAACGTCGTACCGTACAGGACATTTACATCGAATCATGTTTAGTTGGACCCATCCGTGAACATCCTAATCATCGGAAATGGGGCCAGAGAGCATGCCGTCGCCTGGAAGTTAAGTGGAAGCTCCAAGGTAGACACTATATATATCGCTCCCGGTAATGCTGGCACTGCCTCAGTTGGTGTCAACCTACCCGTCTCACCGGAGGATTTGCAGGGTCTTTCCGAGCAAGTAAAGGCCCACTCCATCGACCTCGTCATCGTGGGTCCGGAGGTCCCACTGGCCAATGGAATAGTGGACAAGTTCGGTGAGATTGGCATTCCCATATTTGGGCCCACAAAGGCCGCCACGCGGTTGGAGTCCAGCAAGGCCTTTGCCAAGGAGCTGATGGAGGTTCATGGCGTCCCATGTCCCGGCTTTAAAGTGTTCCATTCTTATGCTCAAGCACAGGCCTTTCTATCTACACACCAGGGAGCGGTGGTAGTAAAGGCCGACGGTTTAGCGGCGGGCAAGGGCGCCTTCGTCTGTGGGAACAGAGAAGAGGCTCTCCAGGCCCTTCATGAGTGCATGGAGGCCAGATCTCTCGGCTCGGCGGGGGACAGGGTAGTCATCGAGGAATACCTGGAAGGCCGGGAAGTAAGCGCCTTTGTGTTCTCTGACGGAGAGCATCTCTCGCCCCTTATAGCAGCCTGTGATTACAAGCGCTTGATAGATAGGGACGACGGCCCCAATACCGGGGGAATGGGAAGCTATACGCCCCCCGACTCCTGGACATCCGAGCTGGCTACCAAGGTTGAACGTGAGATAATGGAGCCTGTCGTAAAAGCACTGGCGGAGGCAGGAACACCCTACAAAGGGGTGCTCTACGCTGGGCTGATGATCACGGCAGAAGGCCCGCAGGTACTGGAGTTCAACTGCCGTTTCGGTGACCCTGAGGCTCAGGTTATCCTGCCGCTTCTAAAAACGGATCTGACAGACATCGTTCTAGCATCGATCAGCGGAGAAATGGACAACCTACCTGTCAAATGGCGAGAAGAAGTGTGTGTAGGCGTGGTCATGGCCTCGGGTGGCTATCCGGGCACCTATACCACAGGGTACCCCATCGTCGGGCTTGACACCCTTGATGACGACGCCCTAGTCTTCCATGCGGGCACCAGGCTTGCAGATGGCGAAGAAGATGGGATAGTTTTGACTCAGGGAGGACGGGTCCTGACGGTGGTGGGTCGGGGCCAAACATTAGCTACGGCCAGAACGATGGCCTATGATAATGTTCAGAGGATAGGGTTTCAAGATGCCCACTACCGTACCGACATCGCCCTTCAGAGGGAGAGGGTCAACCTGTGAGACCCACATTCCGTTACAACAAATTGCAAAGATGTAAGTGGATCATGTAGCGAGGGGCCGCATACAGCATTACGGGGGTGACGATTTGCCACTGGTCAGTGTAGTTATGGGAAGTTCCTCCGACGAGCCCACGGTCCAGGGAACGTTGACCGTGCTTGAGGAGCTGGGAGTGGACTACGAGGTCCGGGTAATGTCCGCGCACCGAAATCCGGAGCGGGTCAGAGAATATGCCCTCCAGGCGAAGGAGCGGGGCATCGAGGTATTCATAGCGGCCGCAGGGGGAGCGGCTGCGTTGCCGGGAGTGTTGGCGGCCTGGACCACTTTGCCCGTCATAGGCGTGCCCCTTGCCAGCAGCGAGCTCAAGGGGCTGGACGCTCTCATGGCCGTCGCCCAGATGCCGCCCGGAGTTCCGGTGGCGTGCGTAGCCGTGGGTTCCTGGGGTGCTCGTAATGCCGCCTATTTAGCTGCTCAAATTCTGGCCCTCAAATATGACGGTATAAGGGAAGCCTACGAGCAGCATCGCCAAAAACAGCGGGAGAGGTGACATTTTTCTTGGATACCGGAAATCGTAGCGATAATATTCATCCAAGACTTGAGCCTTCCGTTGTTGGCCAAGGGCCGGTGGACAGAGTTGGTCAATCAATGAATAAGCCTCCCGCGGTCCTGTGTGACTTCGACGACACAACCGTTCTAGAAAATGTGGCTGAGATGTTGTTGCAGCAGTTCAGTCTCGATGGAAGCTGGCAGCAGCTTAAGCAACAGTCCCGAGACAAAGTGATAGGTCTCAGGGAATACCAGGAGAGGGCCTTCAGAAATACGACCGCCAGCAAGGAAACCATGCAGTCCGCGGTTAAAGCCAGGGCAACGTTGAGACCCTTCTTCAAAGAGCTGTGGCAATACTGCCAATCCAGTGGGATACCCCTTGCCATAGTCACCGTGGGCCTGGACTTCTACGTCGATGCACTGCTAGAGCGAGAGAAGATGGAGGAGCTGCCCCGGTATGCTGTCAGGACTGACTTCACTCCCGGTGGCATTACCTATGAGTATCCTCACTCGTGGGATGGCTCGGGAGGCTCACCTCAAGAGGTCTGTCAGCGTTGGGGCAACTGCAAGTGTAGCGTTCTGATCCAGTATCGAAATAGGGGCCACACCATTTTGTACGTGGGGGACGGACGTTCCGACTTTTGTCCCGCTTCGATAGCCGACCATGTCTATGCCCGTAGCCATCTTGCCAAGTTATGCGATGAGCAACAAGTACCCTACACCGAACTGCGAGACTTTCGAGACGTCATGAACGGGCTCAAAGCCCTTACGAACGCTTCAGCCGGGGAAACAGCATGATAGACAGATACAGCAGGCCACAGATGAAGCAGGTGTGGTCGGACGAGAACAAGTATGGCAAGTGGCTTCTCGTTGAACTGGCGGTCTGCGAAGCGTGGGCGGAAGAAGGGGTGATCCCCCAGGAAGACATGGAGAAGCTACGACACGCCAAATACAATCATCAGATCATGGAAGAGGTTTTTGAACGCACACGTCACGACGTCACGGCATTCCTCCGATCCATAACCGAAGGCCTGGGCGAGGAGGGGCGTTGGGTCCACCTGGGACTCACGTCCAGCGACGTGATGGACACCGCTCTGAGCCTTCAGTTGGTGGAGGCCGGCAAGATTCTATCAGAGGACATTGACAAGCTCAGGGATACCCTGGGAGCCGGAGCAAAGCGCTACAAAGACACCCCAATCATGGGCAGGACCCACGGGGTGCATGCCGAGCCAACCACCTTTGGACTGAAGCTAGCTCTCTGGTGGGACGAGATGGGACGGCAGCGAGAGAGATTGGATCAAGCCATAAATAGTATCTGCGTGGGTAAGGTCTCCGGAGCTGTAGGGACCCACGCCACTATCCCGCCCCATGTAGAGGAGCGAGTGTGTCAGAGGCTGGGACTGGGCGTGGCTCCTGTCTCCAACCAGATATTGCAGCGAGACCGCCACGCCCATTTCGTTAGTACCCTGGCGCTGATTGCGGCCTCTCTGGAGAAGTTCGCCACCGAGATTCGCTCCCTGCAGCGCACAGAGGTCAGAGAGGTCGAAGAGCCCTTCGGTAAGGGTCAGACCGGTTCCTCCGCCATGCCCCATAAGCGAAACCCCGAGCTTACTGAGCGTGTGTGCGGACTGGCTCGGCTCATACGGGGACATAGCGTCACCGCCCTGGAAAACGTGGCTCTGTGGCATGAGCGGGACATAAGCCACTCGTCGGCGGAGCGCATAATTCTGCCCGATTCCTGCCTGGCTCTAGACTACATACTTGGGCTATTCACTCAAGTTATGGATGGCCTGCGGGTCTACTCGGACAGGATGTGGGAGAATATCGAAAGTACCCGAGGCTTAGTGTTCAGTCAGAGAGTGCTCCTGGCATTGATAGAGCAAGGCCTCTCCCGTGAGAAAGCGTATGAGCTGGTGCAGAGAAATGCGATGCGTAGCTGGGAAGATGGCGCTGATTTTCGTGATCTCCTCAAAGGTGATGACGAACTGACCGCAGTTCTTCCCTCCACAAGTCTGAGCGACCTGTTCGATTATGGATACTATTTGCGCCACGTTGAGCAAACCTTTAACCGCGTTGGGCTGGCTTGAACATAAAGCGGCCTGCAAGAACGCCGCCACCGGCTTCATAATGGTCCAGTTTTGCTTTATAGTAATCTAAAGGATGTAGTCGGCCTTCGGCATAGAACATCTAGGAAATACTTCAAGGAATGTACAGGAGGGGAACAATGGCCGAAGCGTTAAACCTTCTGCGTAGAGGCAAGGTCAGAGATGTGTATGAGCTGAACGGGGAAATCGGGAAGCGAATAGCACCCTCATCTAAGAGTATCTTGCTAATGGTAGCTTCCGACCGAATCTCCGCGTTCGATGTGGTACTCCCGACGCCGATTCCTAACAAGGGAAGGGTACTCAATCAGATATCCGCCTTCTGGTTTGACAAGCACAAGGACCAGATGAGAAACCATTTGATAGAGGTGGTAACCCAGGAATGGTTGGACTCGTTGAGCTCCATCGATTCTAGCGCCAAGAGCGAGCTTGTCCCGTTTGTTAATAGAGCCATGATTGTTGAAAAGGCCGAGAGGATAGATGTCGAGTGCATCGTGAGGGGGTACCTGACGGGCTCCGCGTGGGCCGAATACAAAAAGAGCGGCACCGTCTGGGGGCAGAAACTGTCCGAGGGGCTTGTGGATGGACAGGTATTGCCGGAGCCATTGTTTACTCCCACCACGAAGGCTGAAGAGGGCCATGACCAGCAGATGAGCCGTGATCAGGTGGTCGAGATGGTGGGGGAGAGCTTGGCGAGCCAGCTGGAGGAGAAGAGCTTGGCCCTGTATTCCTCTGCCCATGACTATGCTCGTCAGAAGGGTATTATATTAGCGGACACCAAAATGGAGTTCGGGCTTCTGGATGGAGAGCTTATTCTCATAGACGAGCTCCTGACCCCCGACTCCAGCCGGTTTTGGGATGCCGAAGGCTACCAGCCTGGGCGCTCCCTGCCTAATTTCGACAAACAGTACGTTAGAGACTGGCTGGACGCCCAAGGGTGGGACCACGAGCCTCCAGCGCCCTCGTTGCCAGAGGCCGTAGTCAACAAGACTTCCCAGCGCTATATGGAGGCTTATCACCGGTTGACTGGTGAGGAGCTTTCTCACTCATAAAATAGAAGCTTGTCCAGAGGAGGCAGGCTGAAGGATACATAGTTGCCGGAATCACAAAACAAGAGAAGGTCATCCCAGAGAAGAAGAGGCGGATCAGTCACTCCCCGTGCAGCCGCGGCCCCAGGCTCCACACGGCCATCCAGGATTAAGCCCAGGACTTGGCGAAAAATACGCCGTTGGGGGTTTATCGGTGGAGCAGCCATATTCGCTGCAATGATTATTGGGAGCTTCGCTCTCTCGTCGTTCCCCGCGGGCATCGGAGGTGGAAGGTCCCAGGTGGTCGAGGGAGTCGGCGAAGGCGTTGACATCATGCCCACCGCGAACCACATAACTGATCCAAGCCAAGTTGTTAACTACAGCACGGTTCCCGGGACCTCCGGCGACCATTGGGTTACCCCTTCCGAGTGCGGCATTTATGACGAGCCGCTGGCCGATGATCGAGTGGTCCACAACATGGAGCACGGCCACGTAATCATCAGCTACAATCTGCCAAACCCCGATGACGCTAGTCAGATGAGAAAACTGGCAGAGGGCCTTCCTCAGCTGGAACGGTGGGGAATAGTCCGGCCTTACTCCCGGATAGATGAAGGCACCGTGGCCATGACGGCCTGGGGAGTGATAGACCAGGTCCAAGGGGTAGACGAGGAGCGGATAAAGCTGTTCTATGAGACCTATATCCGCAACCGCTTTAGTGATGAGACCGCTGCGGTTGGTCCCATCCCCTGCACATCCAGTGTCCACGGAGGATAGCAGTTTATACCAAGCAGTTGCTCTCCGAAGCAGCGTGCAGGGTTTGACGCTGTCCCAGTCGTAGTGAAAGTAAGAGAGATGTTCCTGGCCAAGATCTATGTGACTCTTAAGCCCACCGTCAACGACCCCCAGGGACAGACAGTCCTGGGGAGCCTCAAGACCATTGGATTCTCCTCGGTGGAGAGCGTACGGATGGGCAAATACCTAGAAGTCATGCTCCAAGAGCGTGAGCGAAGCACTGCGGAAGAGCTGGTCAATGAGATGGGCCGCAAACTGCTGGCCAACCCTGTGATCGAAGATTTCCGTTTCGAGATGGATGAAGTGAGCTAGCACCCTCAGCTAAACCTCTCCCATCTAGGGAGAAGGATTCCTATGATATGGTCCCCTTGGTGCTGGGAACCTGGCCTGCGGCCCTGGGGTCCAGCTCCACCGCGTAACGTAACGCCTTGGCCAGGGCTTTGAACAGCGCCTCGGCCTTGTGGTGGGAGTCCAGGCCGCTGAGAATCTTAGCGTGCAGTGTGATGCGGGCTTCCGTGGCAAAGCTTTCCAGGAAATGGCGTATCAGGTCGCCCGGCAATGACTCGACCATGTCCTGGCTCAGGGAAAGGTCCAGAACGGCGTAGCTTCTTCCACTCAGGTCCACCGCCACCATGGCCAGGGTCTCGTCCAGGGGTACCAGGGAGTGGCCCATTCGGTGTACCCCACCGCCTTGCCCCAGCGCTTCCCTGAACGCTCTCCCTAAGGTTATACCGGTATCTTCCACTAAGTGGTGCCAGCCGGTGGACAGGTCTCCCTCCGCTTTCAGTTGGACGTCGATGTAACCGTGCCTGGATAGCTGGGCCAGAAGGTGATCGAGCATTCCGTTACCGGTGGAGATATCGTATTGTCCTGTGCCGTCCAGGTCGATGGATAATGAGATGTTGGTTTCCCCTGTGCGTCGCTCTATGGTGGCCCGTCGTGACTCCAAGTACTTACTCCTTCCGGCTACCTACGGCAAGTTCCCTTAAGGTATCTTCCAGCGCGGTAATCGCCGCGTCGGTTTGTTCTGGCAGTCCCACGCTGACTCTGACGAAGTCCTTCAACCGCGGATTCGAGAAGTAGCGGCAGAATATCCCCCGGCGGGCCAGCGCTTCATACACTTCCTTGCCTTTCCCTTCGGGGAACTGGCACAGAATGAAGTTGGCCTGGGAGGGCCATGGCCGAACATCGGGCAGCTTTTGCAGCAGACAGTACATACGATCGCGCTCAGCGATTATGTAATCTGCACGTTTATTTAACGTCTTTCCGTCCTCTAGAGAAGCCAGCACCGCGATCTCAGCTGCCAGGTTTACGTTGTAAGGGGGTTTGACGCTCATCATCACACCGGCGATGTCCGAGTGCATCACTCCGAACCCGACGCGGAGGCCGGCTAGCCCTGCCCACTTGCTGAATGTACGGAGAACTATGAGGTTAGGGTATTCTTGGACAAATGAAATCATCGTCTGTCCACAGAAATCGTAGTAGGCCTCGTCCACCACCACGATGAGTCCCGTTTCCAGAAGGCTCCGCACTTGCCACTCAGGAGCGATGTTCCCGGTTGGGTTGTTGGGGGAGGCGAGCAAGATGGCCTTGGTCCTGGAATCCAGGGCCAGTTTCGTGGCCTCCAGATCTATCTCAAAGGAGTCATCTCGTGGAACTGTAACCACCTCTCCGCCGCAAGTTCGTGCGGAGATGGCGTACATACCGAAGGTAGGGGCTGGGTCGATGATTTTGTCGCCCGGTCCAACGAACATACGAAGGATAAGGTCAATTATCTCGTCGCTGCCGCTGCCTACCACTATTTGCTCAGGACCTACACCGAAGTAGTGAGACAGACCGTCGCGCAGCCGTCGCTGTTCAGGGTCCGGGTAGAGGTTGTATGCCTTGAAGCCGGCTAGTGCCTCCGCTACTTTCGGCGATGGCCCATAGGGATTCTCGTTGCCGTTAAGCCTGATCACCTTTTCCGGTGATATCCCCGCCTGTTTGGCGAGAACTTCTAGAGGGTCTACGCCCTGGTACGGCTCGAAGCGGCGGATATGGGGCAGCATGAGCTCCAGTACGTCCGTCATGTCCCCTCTGATTGGGTCTGGACGCCTTGCCCTGCGCCTTTCAAGTCGGCAAGCCGTATCTCTACTGCCCTAGAGTGGCCGGTTAGGCCCTCGGCTTTGGCGATAGTAGAAGCGGCTTCAGCCAGCTCACCATATTGTTCGGGTTTCAATCCCACCACCGGCATGGTCTTTGAAAAATGATGTACGCTCAGGGCGGAGCTGAAGCGGGCCGTTCCGCCTGTCGGCATCACGTGGCTGGGTCCCGCCACATAGTCTCCCATCACTTCCGGAGAGAAGGCGCCCAGGAACAGCCCGCCTGCATGCCTCACCTGTCCGGCCCATTTCCAGGGCTCGCTCACCATTAGGCACAGGTGCTCAGGTGCGATGTGGTTGGCCAGAGTCAGGGCATCCTCTAGGTTATCAACCAAGAATATCTTGCCTTGCCTCTCCAGCGACAGGCCGGCCATCTCACCTCGTTCCAGTGAGCTAAGCTGCCTGTCTAACTCTCCTTCTATTTCTCCTACCAGAGGCAAGGAGGTGGTTACCAGGATGGCGGAGGAGAGGGGATCGTGCTCCGCTTGGCCCAAAAGGTCCGCAGCACAATATGCCGGACTAGCCGTCTCGTCGGCGATCACCACGGTCTCGGTGGGCCCGTAGAGGCCGTCTATGTCCACATGTCCGTAAACCAGCTTCTTGGCCAAGGTAACGAATAGGTTGCCCGGGCCGCAGATCTTGTCCACTTTGGGTATGGTCTCGGTGCCGAATGCCATGGCCCCAATGGCCTGTACCCCGCCTATTCTAAAGACACGGTCGACTTTCGCCAGGTCGGCGGCTACCAGGACGGCCGGGTTAGGGTTCTTTCCATCCTGCGGTGGAGTTGCAAGAACGATCTCCTCGACGCCGGCTACCTTGGCTGGTATAGCTGTCATGAGCACGGTGGAGGGGTATGCGGCAGTGCCGCCGGGAGAATAGAGCCCGACGCGCTCTAGGGGTATCACCAGTTCCCCAAGTCCAGACGGAAGGTCAACCCAGCTTTTATGTAAAGTTGCCCTATGAAACTGCCTGACGCGATCGGCTGCCAACTCCAGCGCATCGACGAGGGCTTTGGGCACCTGCTTATAGGCCTCTGATATTTCCTTGGAGCTGACCTCAAGCTCCTCCAGCTCTGTGCCGTCTAAGAGATGCGAGTAATGCTTGATGGCGGAGTCGCCCTGCTGGCGCACATCGTTGAGTATTCTCTGCACCGATTCCTGGGGAGAGAGGCGCTCTCCGAACAGCTCCTGGCTCTTGTCCATTACCTCGGGTGGGAGAGAATCCATGTCCAGTGGGTCAATGCGTGAGAGATTTTTCTTGGCTTCCTCCAGCCCTCTAATCACCTTGAGGTTCACTCAGGTACTCCTTTATTAGGCGCGATGACTCGGCAACGACCATTTGCTGGTAGGCGACCAGCTTCTCTTGTGGGATTGCATCATAGACGGTCTCAAGGCTACTTGGAACGCACTGAAGGAACTCTTCAACGATACTCATCGCAATGGTGTCGTCCTGGTACATCCTGCGGGTCGCGAACCGCAACCGGTCCCAGGTGAAGTCCCAGGACGTAAAGTCCACCACCCACTCTTTCCACCGGCTCAAAGTATCAGTGCTAATGAATCCAACGTCTACGTCAGACCCGGCATCTTCCAGCAGGCTTCGCACCTGTACCATGTCGTCGAGTGCTTCCCTAGCCGCTCTATCCATCTCCAATTGCAAGGCCCGGTCCCATATATTTCTCTTAACCTGCTCAGGATGTGGATGGTCACCATCGAAATGGACACGGTATATCTCCAGAATCCAGGCCTCATCAGCTACCAAATGGGTGAAATAGCCTGAAATAAAGACCTTGGTCTCGTCATTGAGTGCAGAAGAGTTAGCCAATGCTGGATGGGTCTGCCAGAGACCCTTTATGCCAGCGCCCAGGTTCTTGAGACTGAGGGGTGCGAAATGGGTCTGATCACGCTTCCACTTGGTCATAATTCTGATATCCGGAGAGGTGGCGCCCAGTAGGAAGCTACCTAAGTGCTTATCTACGGTGGCGTTCGCCAATGTGTCGGATGTTTGCAAGGCCAGGCTCAGGTGGGTAGGCAGATTTGGCAAATCAGGCCTCCTCCAGGGATTCCAAAAGCCGTTCATAAGCCCTGCACCGGTCTCCAAAGAGATAGCTTACCGGGGAGGCCGATATATCCACTCCCCCCACTCCTCGGAGGTGATCGGCGGCATCCAGCAGCTTATCCCTGGGCACAACCAGGCTCACAGCGTACCAGTCCTCTTCCTGGACATTATATACCCTGGAGATCGTTGGGCCTCTCAGTCCCGCCAGGTCCGATCTGGTGAGCACGTTGGTCCCCACTTCTTCGGAGGATGTACCTGTGACGTTGGCGGTTAGACGGTAAAAGGAGTCAGCCCGGAGATGGCCCTCCATCATCTCAAGCATCGCTCGTGCCAGCTCCAACGCCTTCGAAGTCTCTTTCAATAGCCTACGGCTTCCTATTAAACACGCCTGAGATACCTGAACGGTGCCGTCTCCGAGGGTCTTCAACCGGTTCTCTCGTAGAGTCGTGCCCGTGGCGGTCAAGTCCGCTATCAGGTCTGCGTATCCGGCGATAGGGGCTGCCTCCAGGCTTCCGCTGGCCTGCACGAGAGAAAAGTAGTTTATCCCCTTGCTGTAAAGATATCTGCGCACCAGGCGAGGATACTTGGTGGCGATACGAAGCTGTTTGCCCTGCTGTCGGAACTCAGCCGCTAGGTCGGCCAAGTCGTCCATCGACACCACATCGAGCCAGGAGTCGGGCACTGCCAAAACCAGCTCGCAGTGGCCGAAGCCCAGATCTTCTATAATGGGTATGACGGGGCTTCCTTCATGCCGATATTCGAGGAAGCGGTCAAGACCGGTGATGCCCAATGCCGCGCTGCCCTCTTCAACTTTTTGAGTGATGTCCGCAGTGCGCTGGAACAGAACGGCCACTCCGGGGAGATTCGGCAGGCCGGCAGTGTATCGACGCGCGTTGGGCCTATCTACCGCGAGTCCACAGCTTCGCAGAAAACCCAGAGAGGGCTCATAAAGGTCGCCGTCACTGGGCAAAGCCAGTGACAATCTGGCCTCTTTATTGCTCCCAGAGCCGCGGCTTTCGGAGCCGTTGTACTGAAGACTCTCCGGTCCCATCGTCTTTCTGGATGAGCGAACATTCATCTCAAGGAACGCTGTTTTTCATTGGTCTGATATGAGGTGCTGGTCCCGTCATCGGATACAGCGATTACTTTCGCGAAGCCTTTGGATTTCGCATAGCTAATGCTTTCATCCACACTTATTCCACTAACATCCATCTCTACTGATTTACCATCTTCACGCAATCGGCGAGCCAGGCTCAGCGCTTGGGGATACCCTTCGCTGGTGAGAGCTAGGACTAATATCCTGCTCGTTTCTTCACCAAGGTCTGCTTCTCGGCTATTCCCTTTAAGGGCATCGACAACCTGTTCTAGAGTGTACGCGAAGCCCAGTGCCGGCATGTGACTCGGGCTACCAAGGGCTTTCGCCAGAGCATCGTATCTGCCACCTCCTCCTAGGGAGATGCCCAGGGACGCGAACTTTATTTCGAACACTATGCCTGTATAGTATGCCAGGCCCCGGGCCAAGCCGAGGTCCAGCGTTATCTTAGCTCCATCTGGATAGTCTATCTCGAGAAGCTTCACCACTTCTTTTAGTCTGTTTAAGGCTGTGGGATTGGAGTCCGAAGATTCAATGACCTTCTCAACTTCAGCCAGGCATCGTAATGGCTCTCCTTTGATGCAGGACAGAGCACCTGCTATTTCAAGGCCCCGCTCCAGTGCCTTTGGGTCGTCGGTGCCACGAAACTTGCGCAACAGCCGCTCCACCACTTCCGTTGGCTCGCGTTGGCCCAAAGAGCCAACCTCCCCCCAATTGAGCAGGCCCTGAAGTAGCTCCCTGGCCGTCCCTTCTTCCATGTCGCCGATCGCCGAAGCAAGCTCCCTCTGACGTGAATCGGATGCTAACAGCCTGAGTTGCCTGGCTCTCTCCATCACGTTGGCGAGGCCCTCCTGGCCACTCTTTAGCTCGGGGATGTTACTCAGGACAAATCCTATCGCCCTCTCGGAAAGACCAAGCGATTCCAGCAGGCTATGATGGACTCCGATGTCGCCTATGTCCAAATGGCACTCGTTAAGTCCGAGATCAGACAATGCTGCGCAGCTAAGGGACAGGACCTCAGCGTCCGCGCGGGCGCTTGAAGAACCCATAAGCTCTGCCCCTACCTGGGTGAACTGACGGTAGGAGCTGCCTTCGCTCTCATACCGGAATACCGGGCCAGAGTACTGGACGCGCAACGGTAGAGTCTCGGTACTATCTTCCAGGTAGTGCCGGAGGATGGAAGCGGTGTACTCCGGCCGAAGGCTTATCTCGTTGCCTCCGGGGTCAGTGAAGCTGTAGGTACGGGCGGCCAACTCTCCGCCGGACTTGCGCAGAAAAAGCTCGGTCGGCTCCAAGATCGGAGTCTCCAGGACTCTGTAGCCGTGGAGATAGAAGAACTCTCTGAGACGGTCCTGGGCCATCTTCAGAGGTCGCCAGGACTCCTGGCTGAGGTCGCGCATTCCGTGAAGGTGATGGAGCTTTTCCATAGGTTCGAACGAGGTTATTGTACACCAAGAGGCAGCTCAGAAGGAATAGGAGGGCGGATTAAGTACAACGTCTTCCCATTGTCATCCTGAGCGAAGCGAAGCATCTCAACGATCAGCCCCCTTTTTACTCGGGAGAGAGATTCTTCAGTCGCTTCGCTCCGTCAGAATGATATGGACGGACTTGGTCTGGAAGTTAATGAAAAGATCCTGGGAATAAGTTCAGCGTCTTCCATCAAAGATGGACGCTATGGAAACTGATTGGTTAAGAGTAAAGCTAAACCGTTTCACTAGATGTTGGATAGTTCACGGATGGGCCATGAGTCCTCCATCCACATATATGGGTTGCCCCGTGGTGTAGTCGCAGGCGTCCGAGGCCAGGAATACCAGCAACGGCCCGATGTCTCGTGGGTGCCCCTTGCGGCGTAGCGGAATATAACGTACCAGAAGCTCCTTCCGTGCCTCTTCGGGAGGAAGCTCTTCGGTGCTGAACCAACCGGTCCCAATGGCGTTGACTCTAATGTTATGCCTGGCCCATTCCAAGGCCAGGGCCTTGGTTAGCTGAAGCACCGCTCCTTGACTGGCACAATAGACAGCAGAGTTCCACAGGCCTCTCTCCGCCAGTCCAGATATTATGTTAACTATTCTTCCACTGCCGGCTTGCAACATCCTATTCCCGACGACGCGGCAGGTGGTGAATACGGTCTTGACGTTCCTGCTCATCACGGCTTCGAATTCGTCTGAATAGACCTGGTCGAAGGGCTTGGCGAACTCGGTTTGAAAGCAGTTTACCAAGATGTCGATACGCCCCCAACGGGCCAGCAGCGTACCGATCGCCGCTTCCACGGCACTTTCGCTGGCACAATCGCACGATTGCTCAAAGGCTTCGCCGCCTATCCGATGTACTCTGCTCGTCGCTTCGTCGATGAGGGACTGATTCTGGGTAAGCATGCATATCTTGGCGCCGGCTTCCGCCAGCACTTCGGCCAGATAAGGTATCAGTGACGGGCTGTCCCCCGCTACTACGGCCACCTTGCCGTTCAGCCTATACTCATCTAGGACCGGCAATCTGATCTCCTTCAATTTTCTATCGGTCCGGTGGTCGTCTGTTTGATCACTGCTCCAAGGGTACTAGGGGTGCGTATCCTGTGGGGGCAAAACCTCCGGCGAGCCCTCCGCCGTCCAAGGTGATCATCTCGCCGTTCATATAGTCGGAGGCACCGGATGCCAGGTACACCGCGATTGGACCCATGTCATCCGGCTTTCCAAAAGTGCCGGTGGGGATAAAGTCGCCGGACTGGGGTAGGCTATCGCGCATCGAGTCGGTCCCACGAGTTGGGATGAATCCCGGCACTATGGAGTTGGACGTCACACCGTAGCGTCCCAGACTCATGGCCAAAGTTCGGGTGAGCTGGATCATCCCACCCTTGCTGCACGTGTAGCTGTAGATGTCCCGTCCCCCGCGAAGGCCGAAGCCGGAGGCCACGTTGATGATCTTGCCGCTACCTCTGTCTACCATATGCTTGGCAACCGCTCTGGCGCAGTAGAATGCCCCGCTGAGGCTCGTGTCTATCCCAGCTTGCCACTCCTTATCGGTTATCTCCCAGATGGGGGCGTAAACGTTCTCGGCGGTCCTGCCTGCATTGTTTATCAGCACATCAACCTTGCCGAACTCTTGTAAAGTGCGTGATACCATCCTGTCTACCTGAGACGAGTCACTGACGTCGGTGGCGATGGCTAGGGCTTTCCTCCCCAGACTTTTCGCCTCATCCGCTGCCTCGTCGATGGGAGCTTGTCTCCTGGCAGAGATGACTAAGTCGGCGCCGGCTCTGGCCAGGGCCTGCACCATCGCTCTGCCCAGGCCGGTGCCTCCTCCGGTGATGATTATTACCTTTCCATCCAGACTCAGTAGCTCCAGCACTGTCTACTCCTTCTTCGCGACTTCCCTTGCCGAAATCACCTCTCCTGCTGGAACACTTATCAGCGTACCATCGCCCTGCCTCAATAACAGGTTACCGATCTCATCCACATCCTCGGCAAATCCGGTATGGACCTCATCCTTCCATTGGACTTGAACATGGCTACCCAGGGTCTCCAGCAGGCCGCGCCACTCTCCCATGGCCCGTGCCAAGGCGGGATCTCTGGAGACCTGGTTGGCAGAGTTGGAAGGCGCCTTTGCGGGACGCTCACGGAGAGGCAGGTAGAGCCGGTCCATTTCATGGAGCAGTTGCCTCAGCAGGGAGTCCCTTTCTACTACCTTGTCAGTCTCCTGATCTAGGCTTGTAGCTATGTCCTTTAGCTCCTCGACGGCAGAAGTGTCCAATACTACGTTTATCCCGATACCCACGATGGCATATTCCACGGAACCGCCCTGTATCGCGTTCTCTATAAGAATGCCGCTGACCTTTTTACCACGGATCCTGATGTCGTTGGGCCATTTGATGGTGGGTTCCAGAGCGGTCGTTTTTCTTATAGCCCTCGCGACCGCCAGAGCGGAAATAATGCTGAGATAGGTCAGTGATTCAAGAGATGGCCGCAGCACGATAGATAGATACAGGTTTCCAGCTTGAGAGACCCACGTCCGTTGGAAGCGACCCCTAGAGGCCGTTTGCTCCTCGGCCAAGACAACTGTGCCTTCCACTACGCCTTCCCGTGCCTGGCGCGCCGCCTCATCCATGGTGGAGGAAAGCTCTTGGAAATAGCTGATTTTCTTCCCCACCACGCGGGTAAATAGCCCCTGCCTCAATACCTTGGAAACAAGATTGGTCGACAACGCCCCTCCATGCGGCTAGTCCTCTGTCAACCAAGATTTGATAGTGGCTTTCATCCCCATCTCTTCGGCAGGCTCTAGCCCTCCCTCATCTACGGAGAAGGGACTTGTTCTCTCCCCCTTGATGGGGGAGAGATAGAGTGGGGGTGAAACGATGCGTCGATTTTAAGGTTGACTGAGTTACAAGGTCTTGTACTGAGAATTTGCACCGCTCAGGTTCATAATTGGCTGCTATTTCCCCCGGCTGGGCAGGGAGAGTATTGCCTTCCCGCCAACCAGGTTGCCACTTTCCTCGGTGCGCATGTACACGTCGCACTCAACGAGATATTTGCCATCCTCTTCCCGCTTATCCGTTATTACAGCAGACAGAATAACGGGTCTGTGAGGAACCGGCTGGCGAAACACCAGGTCCAGGTGTTTAAGGGACGTAGCTGCCGATGAGGTGGTGAGGAACTGAGCGATTATGGCCATGCTCATCACGCCCGGCACTATTGGGCCCGACAAACCCAGTTTCTTGGCTATGTCCTCGTCAGTGAATCGGTTCGGTGTGGGAGCTTCGCTGACCTGGCAGAACTCCGCAACAGCTTGGTCGCTAATTGTCTTGGTCAGGGGGCCGATTTCGTCGCCCAGCTCCACGTCCTCGTAATAACGGACCACAGCCCTCGACATGGACTACTCCCTCACCGCGTAGGACTCTTGCACCGATGCCACCCTCTCTCCTCTCTGATTGGTAAAGAGGGTCTCCCATACTATAAAGACCATGGTACCCGACCTGCCCGTCTTTGGATAAACCTCTTTTAGATACGAGACGGCGTTTAAAGAGTCCCCAGCGTAGATTGGGGAGAGCGGTTCGATCATCTGTCCTGCGTGGACCTGCATTTTGCCAAACTTGAGCTTGATGTCCGGTATGGTGACTCTACGAATAAAGATGGTGCATAGTGTCGGGGGTGCTAGAACTGAAAGAAAGCCCGCCTCTTTGGCGGAGTCCTCGTCCAAGAATATGGCATCGGTCTCACCTATAGCGCTGCAAAACCCCCGGATCAGCTCCGGGGTGACCTCAAAGGGGCCTGTTTGGTGCTCCTTCCCCAGCAACGACCGGTCGAACTCAAGCTCTAGGGCCATAAACACATTTCTCGTATTTCACGATCAGTTATCATTTGTACCTGATTGCTCTAGACGAAGGGCCGTAAACTCCCCGGGGCCAAGGGCCTCTACCAGCTCTTGCTCGTTGCGTATCTCCATGTCGAAGTTGGTCACGCAGCTTCCGATAGCACTCACCAGATGAGCATCGCTTCCGCCTATTCCTTTGTAGCTCGATTGCTGGGCCAGCTCAGCGGCTCGCTCGTTCTCGCCCTTGCGGCTTCCGCCATTGAGGGTCTCTACAATTCCTAAGCCCGGAAACTCCACGCCCTGTTCTATGTACTCACACAGACCGATGCCCGTTCTGCCCGGATGGGCTGGAACAGCGATAGCTCCGTGCTCCTTGGCCTCTTTCATAAGGTGACGTGGATCTAAGGTCACATCTGAGAAATCGATAGCCTTTATTAGGGAGTCATTCACACCGTACACCAGGAAGTGGCCGTAACGGGTGTCCAGCTCTGAACCCTTCAGCACCAGTACCTGGTGCTCCTGAGCCAGCTGGGAGTAGTCCAGGTCTCTGTCGTACTTACGGTGCTCCGTAAGGACGATGCCATCTATTACGTAGCCACGTTTTCTGAGCACCTGTATCCACTTCAGGTACTGCTCCACGGTGGCACGGGAGTCGTCGGAGGAGACGGAGTGGCTGTGCATATCTATAACGGTCCTGTATGCCAGCGTTAGTCTCCGTGGTTCAGAGTGGTCATTTTATACGTGTTCCATGGTAGAAGTTAGCGGTAGGGCTTCAGAAAGCCGACAGCAAATCATCTGTAATCAGCGGGCTAATCGCTCCGTTAGCCATTGAGAAAAGCCGTTTCCCAGGGCCACCGGGTCGTCTATGAGCAGTGGCACCTTGGTATTGCCCTTGGCTATTTTCATGTGAATGAAGCCCGGGCCGTCCACTTCCAGGGCTGAGGCCATCGCCCTTTTCAGACTCCCCAGGTCGTCGGCTTTCCAGGTCTTGAGACCGCAGGAACCGGCTATGGCAGCCAGGTCCAGCTTCTCAGTGAACGTAGGCTGTCCTCCGGTAGAGGCATAAGACTCATTATCTAACACGATCATGAGCAACTTCCGAGGTTGGAGGTATCCGATGGTGCTCAAGGAGTTCATTTGCATGAGCATCCCGCCGTCACCTTCCACCCCCACGCACCGATTCACGGAGCTCTGATCCATGGACAGACTAAGCCCTAAGGTGATTGAGCTCACCAATCCCATGGAGTCCAACACGTAGAAATGGTTGGGTCTCCTATTGGCGTGGGCCATCTCGCGGCAGGTTGCGCCACAGGTAAACACGACAGGATCATCCAGGAACTCGCTAGAGATGGTCTTTAAGGCGTCTATTCTCGTGACCGGCATAATGTTATACGTTACTCTTTGAGGTTGAGGAATACGACGATTGGTTTGTGGGTGAGATGTATGTATTCATAGGCGCGCACTATGGCCTGAGGCCATTGGTCCAGGGGAACACGGTAGTCAAGGACAAAGGCCTTAATGTTCATTGACTCGACCATTCTAATGGCGTGTTCGGAGAACATGTGCACCGCGGAATTGAAATCTCCGAAGCCGCCCCTGCGCACGGCCAGTAACAGTATGGGCATGTGGTAGGCCATGGCGAAATTTGTAAGAGCGACCATGGAGTTGCCCAGGCCCACGTCCTGGTAGAAAAGCACACCCTTTTTGCCGCCCAACGCCATGCCGGCGGCAATGCCCACCCCCTCCTCTTCCCTGGATACGGAGAAACATTGCACGGTAGGGTGATTCTGGAAATGCTCTCCCACCGGGGCGCTATGGCTGTCAGGCACATGAATAAAGAAGTCGAGACCTACTTTTTCCAGGCCGTCGATAACGGCGGCGCAGCCCTCTTCTTTTATGCCCATATATCTATCCGGGCCACCTATTTCTTAGACTAACAAAAGCACGGTTGAGGACAATGGGGATCAAGCAGACCTATAAGCCGGGTTTTGTATCCTGACTATCGGAGTAGTAACTCTAAAGAGTCTTGCTCTGACTATCAGGATGGTGACCATCTATCTAGGTCCGGCGTTGCCGCCGGACTCGAGCAGCCAACCCGGGGACGGGACGGGCACCCATGGTCCCCCTATTTGGCCTTGCTCCAGGTGGGGTTTGGCCGCCGCCGTGTCACCACGGTCGGCCGGGCGCTCTTACCGCCCGATTTCACCCTTACCTCGACAGCTACTGGAGCTATCAGGGGCGGTATATTTTCTGTGCCACTTTCCGTCCTCCCATGAAAACCCGACCCTAGGCTATGCCCAAGACGGGCGTCACTGGGAGTCCTGGGCGTTACCCAGCACCCCGCCCGATGGAGCCCGGACTTTCCTCCCCCTCGATCCTTCGACTGAGCTCAGGACGAGGCGGCGATCACCCGGCCTACCTGACCCCATGAAAACTCTAGCATAGAGCATGATGAGGGTCAAGCGACGAAACTCGTAACCAGGTTACACCACGAGAAGGATTCGCCCGCAGCTACCGCAAAAAACGGGCTCTCTGCCAACCCTGGCGCGTTGCAACTGAGTGGTGGGCAGTCCCATGCGACAGACCCGGCACATCCCCCGCTCCACTATCGAGATGGCCTGGCCGCCCTTTGACACCCGCAGGTCCTCGTAAAGCTTAAGCTCTCGCTGACCGACTCTGGAAACGGAGGTCTGACGTCGGGCCTCCAGGGCGTTGAGGGTCTGCTCTTGTACCTTGCGATCGTCGGCAAGCTCCTTTTGCTTTAGCTGCCACCGCTCCTCGCCCTGGATGGAGCTGTCCTCAAGGGTCTGGATATTTTTCTGCAGCCCCTCCAGTTCCTCCATGGTCACCAGCAGCTTGTCGTCCAACTCTTGAAGCTGATCGCGCAGGAAGCCGGCTTCCTTTTCATACCCCTCTAGCTCTTTTATGTTGGTTATGCGGCCGCTATAGAGCTTTTCCTCGATACCCTTCAGTTTTTCTCGGACTGACTCGGCGTCCAGGTTCTGAGACCTCTGCAGCAGGCGTACGTTGCCGAGGCTTTCCTTCTGTGTTTCGATCTCTCGAGAAAGAGCGTCTAAGTCCGTGCGGTGACCCAATTGGCTGTCAATAGACGCAATAGTGCTTCGAGACTGATTGATTTCTGTGTCTAGCTCTTGGAGAGCGTATAAATTTCTTAACATAGTGACTGATGAAAATATGCTGTGAAGATGGATAGGTACCTCCCTTGGATTGTAGGGAGGAGATGGGTGATTGTCAACGAAGATAGACACTGATGCAATCCAAACACAGAAGTGATAAAATCGTGGCAGAACAACTATGGCGGGGAGCAGCGTTTGTTTCGCATCTACAATACCCTGAACAAGAAGGTTGAAGAGGTAACGACGCTGGAGCCCGGCGTCGTCAGAATGTACACCTGCGGTCCCACCGTATACCGCTACGCCCACATAGGTAATCTCCGTTCCTACCTCATGGCCGACTGGATACGGCGCATTCTAGAGTCTCGTGACTACAAGGTGATTCACGTTAAGAACATTACCGACGTGGGCCACATGCGCCAAGAGGCGTTGGAAACCGGTGGAGATAAAGTCATAGTCGCCGCTTTGGCGGAGGGAAAGACTCCCCAGGAAATAGCCCAGTTCTACGCCGACAGCTTTCATGACGACGAGAAAAAGCTCAACATACTTCCCGCCCATCACTTTCCCTGGGCCACCGGCCATGTCAAGGAGATGATCGCCGTAATCCAGCGTCTCTTTGATAAGGGTTATGCTTACCAAGCCGGAGAGAATATCTATTTCGATGTTAGCAAGTTCTCAGAGTACGGAAAGCTCTCGGGCAATATACAGGAAGGGCTGTTGGAAGGGGTAAGGGCTGAGGTGGACCCGTTAAAGAAGGACCCTCGAGACTTTACCCTGTGGAAGTCGGCAGAGCCCGGCAGGGCCATGAAATGGGATAGCCCTTGGGGCGAGGGGTTTCCTGGTTGGCACATAGAATGTTCCGCCATGTCTACCAAATACATGGGAGAGCAACTGGACATCCACACAGGTGGCGTGGATAACATCTTTCCCCACCACGAAGACGAGATTGCTCAAAGCGAAGGGGCATTCGGCAAGCCCTACGTACGCTACTGGGTCCACGGTCAGCATCTTCTGGCCGATGGCGTTAAGATGGCCAAGTCCGCTGGAAATGAGTTCATACTTGCTGACTTGGAAGCGAGGGGAATCGACCCGCTGGCTTTCCGGTACCTATGCCTTACGGTCAGATACAGACACCGGATGAACTTCACCTTCTCTGCTCTGAAAAGCGCGGTGCGGGCGTTGACCAGTTTGCGGGACCGCGTTTGGGAGTGGCATAATCTGCCTCCAATGTCTACGATTCCACAAGAAGCCGAAGGATGGCGACGACAGTTTCAAGAGACCGTTGACAGCGATCTGGACTTGCCCAAGGCTCTAGGACTCACGTGGGAAATGGTGCGCTCTCCCTTGCCAGGCCAGGCAAAACTCTCGTTGCTCCTGGAGTTTGATAGTATCTTTGGCCTAGGGCTAGACCAGGTGCCTGGCAAGTACGAGCTGCCCCACGAAGTAGAGGCGACCCTGGCGGAAAGGACCACCCTTCGTGAACAGACTCAATATGGGAAGGCTGACCAGGTCCGGTCCCATCTCTTCACTGAAGGCTACATTATAAAAGATACACCCAACGAAACGTGGATCCGCCCCAAAACCGCCCTGGAGAGTCAGGAAGACCGCTGGAAAGCGGTATCCTCCTCGAAAGAGGTCGAGTCCTATCTGGATAAGTCCCCGAACCTGGATTTCTCATTCGTTGTCATCGCCAGCAACTACTTAAGCGATGTCCAACGCTGCACTGAGAGCATCTTGAAGTGGGCGGATGGATACTCCGCCGAGCTGATAGTGGTGGACAACGGCTCGACTGACGGGACGTCGGAATGGCTTGATGGCCTTGCGAAAAGAGACCCTCGCACCAAAGTGATCTACTGCGACCATGTGCTTGGTGAAGGTGCTGCCAAGAATATCGGCCTCAAGCAGAGCATGGGCAAGCATATTCTGTTGGTGGACACTTCAGTGGAAGTGATGGGCGATGTGCTGGGTCCCGTCGAAAAATGGCTACGGGATGAGTCCATAGGTATCGTTGGTCCGTGGGGACTACGCACTGACGACATTCTGCACTTCCATGACGAAGTGGAGTCCGGCGAAGCCGACGCTATGCAGGCCTACTGCATAGCTCTGCGCAGGGATCTATGCCCCGGAGGGGGCCTCATGCGAGAGACCTTCCGTTTTTACCGCAATCTCGATCTGGATTTCAGCTTCCAGTATAAGGCCCAGGGGTATCGCATCGTAGCCGACGGTACCCTTCCAATGGTGCGGCACGAGCATCGCCAATGGGCGGCACTTGGGGAAGTGGAGCGAGACCAGCTCAGCTTTAAAAACTTCAAGCGATTCTTCAAAAAGTGGGGCGACAGGTCTGATCTCCTGGTTTCCAACAAGTAGACTGCCCACTAGTTGTCTTTTTAGCGTTAACAGACCCCTGATAGACCTTAGGAGGTTCTAGCTCTATGTCCGAAGAGGAGCCTTATCGCCGTGGCATGGTGGTCGTAGCCCATGCTGATGATGCCGAGTATGCTTGTTCGGGGACGGTGGCCAAGTGGTGTAAGGAAGGGATGGAGGTGGTCTACGTAATTTGTACTGATGGGAGCAAAGGCAGTAGCGATCCTGAAATGACTCCAGGGCAACTGATAGAGATCCGGCGCAATGAGCAGATCTCGGCCGGCAAGGTCCTGGGGCTTAAGGAGGTCGTTTTCCTGGGATACGAGGATTCCATGCTACAACCTACTCTCGAGTTGAGGCGAGATATCGCCAGACAAATCAGGAAACACAAACCGGATATTCTGATTTCTCCAAGCCCGGTTAGAAGCCTGAATGGTACGGGATATATCGGGCATCCAGATCACCTGGCTGCGGGCGAGGCTACCTTTTCAGCTGTGTTCCCCACTGCACGGGACCGGCTCACCTTTCCGGAGCTTTTGGACGAGGGATTGGAGCCCCATAAGGTGCGAGAGCTTCTGATTGGGGACCAGGCAGAGGCCGACAAGTGGATCGACATATCGGATACCATCGAAATAGCTATAAAGGCGCTCCTGCAGCACGTCTCTCAGGTAGGAGACGGCGTCGAGAACGATAAGTGGATGCGCCAGTGGAAAGCGAAGGCCGGCGAGGACCAGGGGATGAAGTACGCCGAGGCATTCAAGCACTTCCATCTCGGGTAGCAAAAACCAGTATATTGACCATGGTCACCAATCTATGATCCGCAGTGTACATGGGGGTTGTACCAATGGTTTCAGACACGTCCACCGAGCCGGAGCCATTCGTCTACGTCGGCGCTGGCACAGGTGGCCTCTATCGGAAATCTCCAGGCGAGGACAACTGGGAAGAGGTTATAGACGGCCTGCCCACCTCGCCTGAAGTGAGGGTCATCGGAGTGCATCCCCTTCAGTCAGCGGTGGTATTCGCGGGCACTCAAGATGGGCTATATCGGAGCGGGAGCCGCGGTAATCACTGGAGGAGCCTGAACATGCCGGTGGCCGGTAGTGTTGTCTGGTCTATGCTGGTCCGGCCTCATACTTCCAGTGTGATGTATGCAGGTATGGCGCCGGCACAGATATTCAGCACTAGAGATGCCGGTGATTCCTGGGAACCGTTGCCCATGATCCCCGGCCCGGATGTCATGACCATGTCCTTCGAAACCCGTGTAATCGCGATGGCGGTGGATCCCAATAACCCTGACGAAATGTACGCCGCTTTAGAGGTTGGTGGAGTGATGCGAAAGTTAGCAGGCGAAGACATCTGGGAACCCATCAACAACGGGTTGTCCGAAGGTGGTGAGGCCCGGCTAGACCTACATGGTGTACAGGTGAGCCGGGCGCAACCCGGCACGGTTTACATCAGCACCCGCGAAGGGATGTTCCGAAGCTCCGACCGGGGCGATCACTGGGAGCCGATCGACATCTCGAAATATTCGCCTATAACTTACACCAGGGACCTACTCTTATCGCCTCATGATTCCAAGACCATATACGTGTCTCTGGGTAAGGCTTCTCGTAGTGACGAAGGAGCACTGCTGCGTAGCCGTGACCTTGGGGAGTCCTGGGAACGTATTGACCATGGTGTGACACCAAGAAGCACCATGATGGCGGTAGCGGTACATCCTAGACGGCCGTCGCAGATATTCTGTGCGACCCGCGATGGACAGGTATTCGGTTCCTTGGATGACGGAGCCACCTGGAAAGAGTACCCTTTGCCCGAAGCTGCCAAAGAGGTGTATGCCCTTGCCGTCGGCTAAGGGGTTAATTGCCTGATCCGTCGGCCACGACACTGACGTCCTTATCCAGAAGCAGACAAGCCTCACCCCATTGGTTGGGGCTGTCCAGGTCCCAGTGCTCCCGGGAGTCCACGGGCTTTAGCCTGATCCCCTCGTCGCCTCCATAAATTAGCATGGCGACCCCCTCTCCCGAGTCCTCTACCAGCACTGCATAAGCAGGGCAAGGGCCGGATGAAGACCAGCCCGTGACTGCGCACATCTGGTCTTCTGCCATCAGGTCGGAGGCGACCACTTTGGACACAGGGACTGGGTCTTCCATGGCGTCGAACATCCGGGTGAGTGACAAGGGACAGTTAGCACTCTCTATTACTTCGACCTCAATGAACATCGTGTGGTTCCTCTTTGTTTCAGGTAATGGCTGTGTGCGATAGACCGACTGTCAGCTCTTCAGCTATTCCATCAGACTCCACCATGCGAAGGCCCATCTCGCGGCCGAAGTGGTACACCAAGCTATAGGCCACGAGGTCCATATCTACGGAATGTCCCAGGATCTGCTCCATTGACGTTACACCTTTGTCCTCGATGCCACAGGGAATAATATGGTCGAAGGGAGACAGATCGACGCTCACGTTGATCGCAAGCCCATGGTAGCAGACGCCCCGGCTAATCTTCACCCCGATGGCCGCTATCTTGCGCCTTTGATCCGACCCAGGTTTGTCTGCCCCGACCCATACCCCGGTCAGCCCGTCTATTAACCCAGCACCTATGCCAAAATCAGCTAAAGTCTTGATGATCACTTGCTCTAGGGTCCGAACATACTTAACGGGGCCACCCCAATTTCGTAAGTCTATAATTGGGTAAGCCACCAGCTGGCCTGGACCGTGGTAAGTGACTTGTCCGCCCCTGTCCACTTCGTGTAGAGATATTCCCATCTGAGAGAGCTGCCGGTCAGTCAACAGCACTTCCTCTCGCCGGCCTCGCCGTCCCATGGTGAATATGGGAGGGTGCTCCAACAGCAGCAAAGCGTTGGGCTGAGAACCTTCATGTACCTGCCGGGCCAGCTCCGTCTGGAGCTCCCAGGCCCGCAGGTAGTCCATTAAGCCTAACTTCGCAATTTGACATCTAGGAGCTGTTGGCATCGGTCAGTCCTTAATAAACCGCCGTGTTGGCGTCCATCGCTTCGAGGCGGCGCTTCACCGACTGAAGGAAGGCAGCCGATTGGGCGCCATCCACGATGCGGTGATCAAAGGACATGCAGATGTTCATCATGGAGCGTATGGCGATGGCATCTCCCACTACAACGGGACGCTTCTGAATAGCCTCAGTTGTGAGTATGGCAGCCTCGGGATAGTTAATAATTGGCTGAGAGACGATGGAGCCCAGGGCGCCGGTGTTATTTACCGTGAAAGTACCTCCCTGGACCTCGGGCAGGGAGAGCTTGCCTTGACGCGCCCTGTTAGTCAGGTCGCCTGCCGTCTTGGCCAAGCCGGCGATGCTGAAGGAGTCGGCATCGTGTATTACAGGGACGATCAGACCCTCGGTCGCCGCCACCGCGATGCCAATGTGGATACAGCGCTTGAGGATAATCTTGTCGCCGCCCCATGAGGAGTTCAGCATCGGGTGCTCTTTCAGGGATTCCACCACCGCCTTGATCACAAAGGGCAGATAGGTAAGGTCTACCCCTTCGCGCTGCCGGAACTCCCCCTTCAAACCCTCCCGGTGTCTCACCAGACTACTTACGTCCGCCTCAACCATACTCCATGCATGGGGTATCTCGCTGGCGCTCTTGATCATCGCCTGAGCTATGATTCGCCTGATTGGACTGAGGGGCACGGCTTCTTCGTCGGGGCCTGTGAGTTCGCTGGTTGTCTTCGAGACGGTGGACGGAGTTGCTGTGGAGGTGGTCGCTTTACATTCCTGGGTTTCAACGTAATTCAGTACGTCGTTTTTGGTTATCCTGCCCCCAACTCCGCTGCCTTTAACCTGTGCCAGGTCTACGTTGTGCTCTTGAGCTAGACGGCGAACCGCAGGAGAGTAGCGAGCTTTCTCCTCCAATGGCGTCTGCACGGCACTCCCTGATACAGCGGGGGCGACAGAAGGCTCCGTTCCCAACGGTGGCACTTCATCTATGCCCCCACCGGTAGGCCCAACGGGCTTCACGTCCTTGACCAGATAGCCTATGGTGCCTACGTATTCCGGAGCACTCGCAGGTACTGGTGAAGCCTGTACCGGAGCGGCGGCGGGTAGGCTTTCGTCGGTCTCTATCTCTGCGATGGGAGTGCCCATGGGCACCGTAGCGCCCTCTTCCACCAGGATGCGGCTTAGAACGCCGTTAACTGGAGATGGCACTTCCATGGTCACCTTGTCGGTGACCACCTCAACTAGAGGATCATATTTCTCCAGTTTGTCCCCAGGCCGCTTCAACCACTTACCTATAATTCCTTCCACTACGGACTCGCCAACCTGGGGAAGTTCTAATGTTACGGCCATCTCACATCCTTCGGCTCAGTAAATATTACAACCCCCACCTAAAGGCGGGGGCATGCATCCTCAGCCTTTAGGCTGCGGTTCTTTGGTGTGTACCCAATGGGACTCTTACGCTATAGCTCAGAAGGCGACCTAGTACGCTGCCATCTTTTTCAGGGCGGCGCTGATCTTCTCCGTGTTGGGCATATAGACCTCTTCCAGGGTAGTGGCGAAGGGCATGGTTGGAATATCAGGCCCGCATACTCTTTGTATTGGGCTGTCTAGATACTCGAAGGCCTCCTCGGCCAGCAGGGCGGACACCTCCGCGCCCACGCCGCCGGTGATGTTGTCCTCATGGACGATTAGCGCCTTGCCCGTCTTCTTTACTGATTCGATGATCGCGTCTTTATCGAGGGGTTTAAGGGTGCGTAGATCGATGACCTCTACACTGACACCTTCGTCAGACAGAAGGCCGGCGGCCTCCAGGCAGTAGTGAAGCATCAGTCCATATGTGACCACGGTGATATCTTCACCCTGGCGTTTCACCTCTGCCTTGCCTATTGGGAGTACGTACTCCTCATCCGGGACCTCTCCGCGGACAAGCCTGTAGGTCTTTTTGTGCTCCACGAAGACCACCGGGTTGTTATCCCTGATGGCTGCCTTCAGGAGTCCTTTGGCATCGTAAGGAGTAGCGGGAGCGACAACCTTCAGTCCTGGAGTGTGAAAAAAGTAGGCCTCCACATTCTGGGAATGATAGAGGCCGCCGTGTATTCCGCCTCCATAAGGTATTCTTACGACCATTGGAACAGGTAACATGCCGTTGGTTCCATAGTAGACTCGAGCGGCTTCGCCAATTAGCTGATTGGCTGTGGGCCAGATAAAGTCGGCGAACTCAACCTCAGCGATGGGTCGTAGCCCCTTGAAGGCAGCGCCCACGGCGACGCCGACTATGGACGCCTCGGCCAGAGGGGTGTCCATCACCCTCTCCTCACCGAACTCCTCCAGAAAGCCCTGGCTAGCCAGGAAGACGCCACCCCGTTTCCCTACATCCTCACCCATTAAGAAGACGCTGGAGTCCCGCTTCATCTCCTCGTACATTGCCTCGCGGATGGCCTCTATCACATTCTTAACGGCCAATTGGCTCTTCCTTCTTTTGAGCGAAATGAGTCTTACGGCGCGTAGACGTGGTCGTAGGTGGTTGAAGGGTCCGGGTACGGCGCTGCCTCGGCGAGGTCGGTGGCCTCGTTGACCACCGTCCTTACGTGCTTGCGGGTCTCTTCTTCCTGCTCCTCGGTCAGCAGGCCGATTCCCATGAGGTAAGAACGTAGATGTATGATGGGGTCACGGAGGCGGGCTTCTTCCAGCTCTTCAGCTGGGCGATAGCGCCTGTCGTCATCGTCGGTAGTGTGGGGCATATATCGCTCTACCTTCATCTCCAGCAGAACCGGGCCTCGGGCACGACCGTATTCTATTGCTTCCTTGGTAGCTTCGTATACATGAAAAAAGTCCATGCCGTCGATCACATGGCCGGGGAATCCGTAGCCTGCTGCTCGGTCGGCTATATCCTGGATGGCCATCTGCTTACTCAACGGGACTGAGATGGCGTATCTGTTGTTTTCGCAGATAAAGACCACGGGAAGCTTGTGTATCCCGGCGAAGTTCATCGCCTCATGGCATTCCCCTTCGCTGGCAGCGCCGTCCCCAAAGTAGGACAGGACCACGGTCCTTTCACCCTGCATCTTGCAGCCCAGCGCGTAGCCCACTGACTGGGTCAAGCCCGACGATACCACGTTGGAGATTTGAATTATCTTGTGGGGTAAGTCAGCGCCTTGAAGGGGGAACTGTCTACCGCCGCTGTAGGGCTCTCCCTCTTTGCCCATGAATGATAGCATGGACTCAAGGGGAGTTAGACCCGCCGTCGTTTTCAGAGCCAGATCTCGGTAATAAGGGAAAAGGAAACACTTTCCGTCATGCTGGGCGGCCAGTAGGCTGCCTAGCTGAGCAGCTTCGTGTCCCTGACTTGAGGCCGCGATGGGCACCTTGCCCTGGCGATTCAGAGCCCATATCCGCTCATCCAAGGTGCGGGCCAGCACCATCTTCCTGTAAAGCTCGACGATATCTTCATCTGTTATGCCCAGGGTTTTATGATTGCGTTTGGTCTCTTTCGAGGCCGGAGCCGTTTCATTGATCTGCGTCATTACCCCCTCCGGCAATGCTCTCTAAGTCTGGCGATGCATTCTTGACGGAATTCCGGGGCCGACTTATCCCAACGGGGTTACCGATATTATAAATCAGCTGACGGTTTTCGTAAACCTTAACCCAATGGCCGTCGTTGACAGGCAGCCGAACCTAGACCTATCATTACATGATTTTCACCGCAATTCTACGCATACAGGTCTAAGACCCACCCCGTTAGGAGCCCGCGAAGGCAGATACAGTTTAAGGAGGAGAAATGATAACACTCTCCCAGCTACTCACCATAGATGATTTCGAGGCTCGCGCCAGGGAGATCTTGCCGCAAGAGATGTTCAGCCGCATGTTTGGTGCCTATGGCGCTCCTTACTGGGTCTCCAACACCAGCAACTTGGATGCCTTCGACGCCATAAAGTTGCGTCCCAGAGTGTTGACGGGCTCAACTCCCCGCGATCTATCGACGGAGGTCCTGGGCCAGAAGATTAGCCTGCCCATAATGCTGGGTGCCGCGGACCATCACACCCGGGCCCATCCTCAAGGCGAGCTTGCTTCCGCTAGAGCTGCCGGATCTATGGGGACCATATTGGGCGTAGCCACGGGTTCGGGGTATTCCATCGAGGAGATAGCGGAGGTTGCTACCGGGCCCCTATGGTTCCAGCTATATTTCCTGGCTGATCGTGAGATCGACAAGGAGCTGGTGCAGCGAGCCGAGCGCGCAGGATATAGTGCGCTGCTTCTAACGGTAGACAACCAGGTGCCCCATTCTACGCCTCGGGAGGAGCGCTATACCTATTTCCTGGAGTCCGAGAACATCTGGAAGAATCTGTCTACTATTGAGCGTGCTAAGTCCTTTAAGCGGCATAGTTTTGCCGATAATTGGGAGATGTCTTTGAGCTGGTCGGATGTGGAGTGGTTGCGCTCTATCACCTCCATGCCAATTGTGATCAAGGGCGTTCAAACGGCGGAGGATGCGGCGCTCTGCGTGGAGAATGGTGTCGACGGCGTCCTCGTCTCCAATCACGGAGGCCACGGCGCCGAGAACACCATCGGTACCATTGATATGCTGCCAGAGGTAGTGGATGCCGTAAATGGGAAGATAGACGTATTTCTGGACGGCGGTATAAGAAGGGGCCGGGATGTGTTGAAGGCGCTGGCTATTGGAGCGAAAGCCGTTTTCGTTGGCCGTGCCATGTTCTGGGGCCTCGCTATAGATGGCGAAGCAGGCGTGCGCCGGGCGCTGGAGATACTGCGACATGAGCTAGACGTGGCCATGGGACTATGTGGAGTCACTGACGTGAAGAGTGTGCCCAGGAACCTGGTGGCGATGCCTAACGATAGCAACGGTAGTGGTGTGGTGTCCGAGCTGGAGCGACTGGCCGCGTTGGTTGAAAAGGGCCATCTGACCAAGGCAGAATTCGAGACCCAGAAGGCTCGGTTGCTGGGCTCTTAACGCGGACCGAGAGGGAGCCCTCGGGCGATGCACTGACCAAAGCGTATCGCCCACTATGGAAAGCCCATCCGTTACGTCACGGCCCTGGCCGGATTGGGCATTTCTTAAATAAAGTTATTCCTCATTAGCCTTCTGAAACTTTCTGACCACCCTGTTCCTCGTGTCTGCTATGTACAAGGCCCCGGTGCTGTCAAAAGCCATACCGTGGGGGTTGCTTAGTACTCCGGCAGCGATCTCAGACAGGAACTCTCCCGTGGGGCTGAACTGCTGTACTCGAGAGTTTTCGACCTCTGCTATGTAGAAGTTGCCTTCAGAATCGAAAGCGATGCTAGTCGGAACTTGAAATTCACCGGGGCCGGTCCCTACACCGTCCCATTTAGCCAGGAACTCGCCATCGGGGGTGAGCTTTTGTACCCTATCGTTTCCCCGGTCCACAACGATCACGTTGCCATCCTGGTGAAATGCCACACCAGCCGGATTTGTGAACCGACCATCCTCATCGCCGCGGCTTCCAAAAGTGCTAAGGAACGATCCGTCGGGATCGAATATCTGGACCCGGGAGTTACCCCAGTCGGTTACGTATAGGTTACCCGTAGGACTAACAGTTACCACCATGGCAGAGGTAAACTCCCCGTCCCCGAAACCGAAGGAGCCTATCGTCGCCAGCCATTCGCCATCAGAGCTAAACTTCTGTACTCGGTTATTACCGCTTTCCGACACGTAGACGTTGTCGTCCTGATCGATGGCGATGCCCGTAGGGGCCTGAAATTCGCCGTTTGCCGTGCCGATCACTCCCCACTGGGTTATATAAGTACGCCGTCAGGGGTGAATTTCTGCACACGGTTCCCGCTGAACTCGGTGGTATATATGTTGTCCGACGAGTCAACTGCGATGGCGTTGGGAAAAGAGAAGCTTATGCCATCTGTCGCAGGATCTTCACCCCACACCGCTATTTCTACGAATGCGTCTGCCGACTCCTGATCGGGAGCCTCAGGAACCGGTGTCGGCACGGCTGTGGCCGTAGACGTGGGTACTGACGCCACGGTTGGCGTTGGGGGTGCGGGTGTCCGAGTCGATGTTGCTGCTGGAGGTATGGTCGTGGGAGTGGGAGTAGGAGAGTCTTCGTCACAAGCTGCGAATACGACCATGACTGCTATAGCCAGTCCAACAAGAACGCCTCGGTATGTTATCAATTACTTCTCCTTAGCGGGGCCGGTTATCTGTACTATAGCATGATTGCCGGTGGCAGCATCACGTGCCTACTAGCTGGGAGGCTTTGCCCAATGCCTTGAGGGTTCTCTCCAGCGATGCTGCCGGATCGTTGCCGACGCGGACCGGCGATGCCAGCACCTCGGTCGCACCTTTGGCCAGCAGTTCTTGGACCTTCTCCACCACCTGGGACTCTGTGCCCCATATTGCCGTGGCGTCTATCATGGCGTCGCTCCACGTGCCGTCGTCTGCTTCCGGGAAACCCGCTGCCGCGAACATCTGCTGGTAGAACGGTAGGCTTGGGTTGGTGATTTGCTGACGAATGGCGGCACGGAACTCTTCTGGATCGTCGTGTACGCATACCGGTGCGTGAGCGATGAGGGGTGGTACGGGTCGGCCGACTCCCTCTGCTCCGGTCTTGAGTGCGGGCAGAGCTACGTCCCAGAGATACGTCATGGGACAGACCCAGCTAATAGCTCCATCGGCCTCCGCTCCACACAGCTCGAAGGATTTGGGTCGGAGGGCGGATGCCATCACGGGCACGTCCATCGGCGCGGCTATGCTGATGTGGGCACTGTAGTGGCGGCCGTCGAAGTCTACAGAGCCCTCCTGCAGCAATGCCTTGAGGATGTGCAGGTATTCACCTAGATGGCCGAGGGGTGAGCGAAAACTTATGCCGAAGGGTTGTTCGATGCTGGGCTTATGGCTTGGTCCGACCCCTAGTCGGAACCGGCCAGGTGCCAGCTGGGCCAGCACCTGGGTCTGCTGCACCATAACTATTGGATGGCGCGGATAGGTGGGCACGATCGAAGTCCCCAGCATGATTCGTTTGGTTCTAACGGCAGCACCGGCGAAGATTGTGAGCCCATCCAGGCCGGCCCCTCCCGTGGTTAGCCAGGCCGCATGGATGCCCAGCTCCTCAGCCCTCTCTATGATGCCGAGGACCTCGGGGGCGTCGGCTCCTGAGACCGCTACTCCAATCCTTTTTTCACTCATTCGTTCACCTCTTTAAGGTCAGGTTGGATATCCGTCCTCTAAGACATTTCCCCTTCGGCCAGTTGAAATAGAATGCCGTGGGAGCTTTCGGGCTCTATGGTAATGGTCTGGTAACCAAAGGGACTGGGCCTGGGGCTGTCTCCCCTGACCTGAGCGCCTTTACTCTTCAAACTCTGAAAAGCATTATCAATGCCGTCCACGCCCCAGGCCACGTGCAGCACGCTTGGACCCATTTCCTTTAGCTGCCGCGCCATAGCGGTGCCGTCCTTGGTGGGCTCGAAGAAATAGAGTATGGAGGGGCCTATCTGGTACACGATGGACTTATCGCCCCTTTCCGCCAATTCGGATGTTCTGTCGGGTTTGAGACCGAAATTTGTTTCCATGTATTCGGCCATCTCTTTGATGCTATTTACCACGTACTCGACATGATGCACATCTGTAAACATACAGTCCTCCCTATTGAGACAAGTGTACTGAGAGACTAGTCCTTCTGGTCTTCGCAGTCAAGGGACGGTTACTTGGAGAGTTGTTGGCGAGCGGCCTTGTATATGCTATCGTATATCCAGAATCGAAGAGTTGATAAGTTCAATAGAGGTAGGGAAGGAGGACCCCATGACTTCTTTGGAAGAGCGCTTTCAAAAAGGTCTTGAGGTGCGTGCTCGTCTAGCTGGTGGCGAGGGAAGAGTGTTCCAAGGGTCCGTCCCTGTCGCCTATAAGCTGGCCCCCGATATGTATCGTATGACCACTGAATGTCTTTACGGGGCCATATGGACGCGTCCTGGGCTGGACACTAGATATCGCATCATCGCCACCCTGACAGCGGTGGTTGTGCAACACGTCGAAACTCAAATAAAGGTATATTTACGTATCGCTCTTAATGTAGGGCTGACGCCTGAAGAGATCGTAGAGATACTCATGCAAACTACCTTCTTCGCAGGCATACCGGCTTCCTATAATGCGCTGGCTTCGGCCATGGAGGTCTTCGAGGAGCGCGGCATTGATTATACGCTGCCGGAATCCTACGACGCATCAATTGAGCCAGAAGCCCTGTACGAGAAGGGCATTGCCAAACACAGTGAGCTAATGCCCGATGTATTTGGCTACTATACGGCCGAGCCCACTGAAGAGGAGCATGAGCTTGACCTGCTGGTGAACCAATATCTCTGGGGGACTATCTGGACCAGACCCGGACTGGATATGAAAAGCCGGTTAGTGTGTGGTCTGGCCTGCTATGTCGGCCAAGGCCGCTATGACCAACTGATCCGTCGCATGATAGAAGGGTCATTGCGCAACGGTGTGACGAGGACTGAAGTCATGGAGATATTCATCCAATTGGCCTTCTATGTAGGAGTACTTGCGGCCAGGGCAGCCATGAATATCGCCAATACTGTATTTAGAACACCCGAGTTTTCCGTAACTGGAACCTCTGGATCATAGGGAGATGAATCTGGTTTACGTTTATTGCGCAGTGGAAGGAAGCTCAGGAGCAGACCTTTGCTAGCCGAGCAACTTAGTCAAGGTCAGCAGCCCCTCAGTGGCTATCGAGTCCTGGACCTGTCGGGGCCCATGGGGTTGTACTGTGGGAAGCTGATGGCCGACATGGGCGCCGATGTTATCAAGGTGGAGCCGCCAGGTGGCGACGATATGCGTAATATTGGGCCGTTCGTCCATGAGCAGCCAAACCCCGATGGGAGCCTGTACTGGCTTCATTTCAATACCAACAAGCGTAGCATTACCTTGGACATCGAGAGCAGCCAGGGCGCTGACTTGCTTCGCAGATTGGCCATGAAGGCAGACGTGCTCCTGGAGACCTCTCCACCGGGGTACATGGACTCTCGGGGATTGGGATGTGGAGATCTGTGCTCCCAGAACCCCCAACTCATATACCTCTCGATCACGGCCTTCGGTCAGACAGGACCCTACAGGGATTTCAAGGGGTCTGATTTGATAGCGTTTGCCATGGGCGGCTATATGTACGTTACCGGTTGGCCCCATACACCCCCGACCCGGCTCTGGGGGTCCCAGGCCTATCACACTGCCTCCAATCGTGGGTTCATTGCTGCCCTGCTGGCTATCTACGATCGTCTTAACACAAATGAAGGCCAGAGTATCGATGTCTCAATGCAGGAAGCAGTAGCGGCCACCACCGAGCATGTCAACATGGCCTACATCTATGAGGGTGTTCCGGCCGTCAGGTGCGGGTTTCGCCACGGTGGCCAATTTGTTGCTACTTGGAGATGCAAGGACGGCTATGTCAGCATAACCACCCACACCCAACAGGCCTGGGATGACCTGCGTGCCTGGATGGACAGAGATGGTATGGCAGGTGATCTTCTAGATGAAAAGTATAATAACAGCATAGTGCTACGAGGAGACCACTCGGCCCATATCGAGGAGCTTATCGAAGCGTGGGCCATGCACCACGATCGCCACGAGATTGCCGAGTGGGGCCAGGCGCGACACCATCCATGGGGAGCTGTCGTCACTCCGTCGGAGTTGCTCGACAATGCTCAACTCTGGGACAGGGGTTTCTTCTCCAAAGCTGAACATCCAGAATTTGAGACCACTCTCACTTATCCTGGAGCGCCTTATGTTCTCACTCGGTCTCCGTGGCAGTTAAGAAGCATCGCTCCACGAATTGGCCAGCATAACGAAGACGTCTACCGGAATGAGCTGGGACTGGGAGATGATCAGATTAGTGCCTTGGCCGGTGCTGGAGTCATATAGATATTGATCGCGAAGCTCGAACAGACCAATCTGATCTGGTGGATGCTGAAATGACTCAACCAGCTAAGAACGGCCGATATGCCCTTGAAGGGGTCCGGGTAGTGGACTTTACCTGGATCCACGCGGGTCCTTCCGCCACTCGAATCCTGTCCGACCAGGGAGCCGAAGTTATCAAGCTGGAGTCGGGACTGGTCCTATCCGTGGTGGGAGGCCCGAGCTCCCTGACCTCCCGCGGTGCTGGCTCTCGCCACAACTGGAATGCGGGAAAGCTCTCCCTGTCTATCAACATGAAAACGCCTCAAGGCATCGACGTCGCCAAAAGGCTAGTCCAGGTGTCTGACGTGGTCACGGAGAATTTCAGCGGTAGGGTCATGCCTGGCTGGGGCATGGACTATCAGAGTCTCAGGCAGGTGCGTCCCGACATAATCATGCTGAGCATGTCGGGTGTGGGTCGTACCGGTCCCTGGAAAGATCGCGTGAGCTATGGACAGACCCTTCAGGCGTTATCAGGTTTTTCTTACCTGACCGGCTTTCCAGACACAGACCCCAGCGGTCCTGCCAGTGCCTACAGTGACGCCATAGCCGGGATGGCCGGCGCACAGGCGGTGCTTCTCGCCCTCATCCACAGACGCCGCACCGGCCAGGGCCAATGGATCGACCTCTCACAGCTTGAGGCCCTGACCGCTCTGCTGGAGACCCTTGTCATGGAGATCAGCAACAACGGCCGGGCAGAGTCGATCCAACGGGCAGGCAACCGACAACGCTATGGAGATGGTGCTCCCCACGGCGCATACCGTTGCAAGGGGGAAGACCGCTGGGTGGCTATAGCCGTGTTTAACGATACCGAATGGAATGCGTTAACCCATGCTATGAGTGGTCCCAACTGGGCCCAGGACAAGCGCTTTGCCACCGTTTCTGACCGTCGCGCCAACGCCGACGATCTGGACCGTCTTGTAGAGTCCTGGACCGTGGGCTACAGCCCCGAAGACATCATGCAGAAGCTTCAGTCTGTTGGGGTGGCGGCAGGGGTCGTGCAAACCGGCCCTGATCTGTTGGAGAAGGACCCTCAGCTAGCGGAGCGAGGCTTCTTTCTTCGCGTCCCCGATGATCATGGCAATGAACGCATCATCGAGTCCGCACCCTATAAGCTGTCCCGCACTCCAGGCGGGCCCACCAGAGGAGCGCCGGAGTTCGGCGCCCACCAGACCTACGTTCTGCGCGACGTTCTGGGCATGTCAGAAGAAGAGATCGCCGAGTACGCCATCGCTGGCGCTTTCGATTAATGCTCGATCTATTAGAGGATGAGGACTTCACCCCCACTCTAACTCTCCCCCATCGAGGGGGAGAGAAAATAGATCCTTCCCCACTTGTGGGGGAAGGCCAGGATGGGGGGCAAACTACACACCAAAACCTCGTTGACAGAGCGAGGGTCTGCTGCCAGACGCCCAGTGGCTTTACCGGGGTGGCCTCGAGCTGAGCGCCGGCCCCACCAATATGTCGTTGCCCTCTACTCTTACGGGGTAAACTATCAGGTTGTCCTCGGCAGGCATGGTGAGCACCTGACCGGTCCTGACGTCGAAGGCGCTGCCATGGAGAGGACATTCCACAACCTCTCCATAGAGGTCCCCTTCAGACAGTGCCGCTCCTGAGTGAGGACACAGCTCTTCAACGGCGTAGTAGTCGCCCTCGAAGTTGACCAGCAAGATTCGCTCGAACTTGCCGAGCTCCACCAGCATCGTCCGTCCCGGGGTAAGTTGGTCGGTCTGGGCAACTTTAACGAAATCTTCGGGCATCTGAAGCCCCTCCGTCAGTAAGATGTTAAACGGCTTAGGTTGGGCTGGGGCCGACTAGGACCTGGTCTCCCGATACTTTGACCTGGTAGATGGTGAGGCCCTCACGGGAGGGAGGGGACAGCACCTCTCCGGTCCGTACGCTGAATGCGCTCCCGTGCAGCGGGCAGACTATCTCGTCGCCGTAGAGCTGGCCCCTGGCAAGACTGGCATCGGCGTGGGGGCATACTCCATCTATTGCGAAGTACTCTCCGTCTACGTTGACCAGCAAGATCTGCTCTTTTCCTATGCTCACCAGCACTTTCTGACCCGGATTCACATCCGCCGTCAGTATAGCTGGAACAAATTCCTCAGGCATATTGTTTGCTTGCAATATCCTTACGCTGTTTTGAGTGAAGCTCGCGAAGGGTGCTACCAGGACTCGTGTTAGTCCAGCTTTCCTCCGTACATAATGGCCATCTTTTCCGCCATCCCTTCCTGTTGCTCCATGGCGGCGAGAGGCTCGGCTTCCTTGTCGATGATCTCTTTCCTGCTCATCTTCTCGTACTTGGCCCCAGTGGGGCTGCCCGACTTTATCGAGTTAATCATCGGGGCAGAGATCAGCCTTTGCACGGAGTTGCCACCACAGAGATTACATTGGGTTAGCGGGCCAGCGGCGATGCTGTGGCTCGCCTCGAAGGTCTGATTGCACTCATGGCATTTGTAGTCGTATCTTGGCATGGTCATTTGCCTCCTGTGCCGGATCTTACTTCGGGGAGTCCCTCACCCTTTGTCCCTCTCCCATTGGGAGAGGGACAAAGGGTGAGGGCCAAAGGTTCCGCCTAGTTTAGCCGCCACCTAACCCGCTATCGCCCTGGCCTGGGAAATCTTATCGTTCTTTACCTGGTCTTTAATCTTGTCGATGTCGAGATTATACAGCCTCGCCATGTTCCTGCCGAAGATCAACTCCTTGTCGGCGTCGGTGAACTCAGGATATCCATAACCGGCAATCAGCTCGTCGGGAATGACGAGCTTACGTAGAGCTTCGATCTGCCACTGAGGCGCACCCCATATGGGAGTATCCGTTCCCCAGCAGATGTGGTCGGCGCCAATGTATCTGAGCAGCTTGCCCATGTTGTGGGCGAGGGCTACCGGAGTGTTGACCTGGAGTGCGAACGTGGTGCCCAGGTCTACGTACAAGTTCGGCCTTGGTGGCCTGCCTGTGTTCATAGCTGTTAGCTCGTCTATGTAGGGAAAGGCGGCGTGATAGACAACGAAATTCAGATTGGGGAAGTCCCTTATGGGCTGGTCAAGGTCCATGGGATGGACGTACTTGGCCATGGTCCAGGAGGCGGGCATACCCTTGTGGATGTGAATCTTATCGATCCCCAGCTCCAAGCACTTTTCCCAGAGGGGATAGGCCAGCTTCTCGTCGTCGGCCCACCAACCGCCCCGGGATGTGGCATCCCAGGGATAGAGCTTAAGGCCAGTCATCTTCAACTCATTGAAGTAGTATTCAAGCTTTTCCAGATGCCCCTCTCGATTGGGCTCGACAGTTCCCAGAGTTAGCACTCGCCCCGGATACAGCTCGTTGACCTCTTTGCCCACCTCAACACACTCTTCCGTGCCAAAGTAGTCCTGTCCGCCGAAATACTCTCCGAAGGCCAAAGTATTAAGGAAGGTTACATCGGTATCGGAGAGGTAAAAGACCTCCTGGACCCAGGTGTCCTTGGTCATGTCGATGATTCCCTGGCTTCCGGGTACGATGTTCTTTCTGTTGCCGCCCACGCTTTCAAGGAAGTCCAGCCCTTCCGGAGATGCGTCCTCATATCCGCCCTGGCGAAAGAAGATATGGGTCTGGTCATCCAGTATGAAGCCCGGACCTTTACGACGGCTGGCGATCGCTGATTCATCGAAGGCTTCTTCTTCCACCACATCGTATACGTCCATTTTGGCGGCCTTGTTCAGGGACAACAGCGCCGCCATAAAGCCCGTGTGGGTCTTTATGTACTCTCGCAACGGCATGCCCTTTCGCTGCGCATACTCCTCAAGGGAGGCCCTGATGCGCGGCCCTACATTTCCACCGAGAATCACGTTTATACCTATTTCATAATCGGCCATAGCAGTTTGCCCTCCTTCCCATAGCGGCTTCCCACGGTAATGGCATAGGTCTAGCCGTCGGTAGAATTGCCCACATTATAGGCTAGAGAAGTAGTTTTTGTAAGGGCTTGCTGAATTTATCTAGGTCTGGCGATTGTTTTGACGAGCAACAAACAACCGCTCATGGTGAGCTACATCCTGAGCACAGCCGAGCCTGTTGCTTAGGCCTGTTGTCGAACCATGGGAGCACCCTTCGACTGGCTCATGGTGAGCGGAAATACCGGCCCGGCTTAAGGATCGATGGGAATCTGTCGGATTTGTGCTGCCCATCATACCCCCAAACACCCGTCGGTAGAATTGCCCAGAGGTCTGGCGATTGTTTTGACGAGCAACAAACAACCGCTCCCGGCCCGGCTTAAGGATCGATGGGAATCTGTCGGATTTGTGCTGGTAGACCCGCCCCCGGCATTCCGCCTTGACCCCATCCTCGTACACGGCATATTCTATTGGCTATGAGTACCGAAATATTAGTGTGGAGGACATCATGACCTTCGACGACGTTAGACCGTTCCTGGAAGCCAATCATAAGAGCGTTGTAACCACCTTTCGCAAAAACGGTGCCGGGCAGATGAGTATACTGCTCAGCGGCCCTTACGATGGCGCTGCCGCCTTCGTGGTTAGTGGTAATACCGCCAAGCTGGCCAACCTCAAGCGGGACCCTCGCTGCTCGGTCCTGACGGTGAAGCCGGAATGGTCCGAATATGCGGTGGTAGAAGGGTCTGTTGAGATCCACTCACCGGACAACACCGATCCGGAGAAGCTTCGTCTTATGCTGCGGGACGTGTTCCGGGCGTCTGGCGGCGGCGAGCATCCCAACTGGGATGAATACGACCGGGCAATGAAAGAGGAGAGGAGGGCCGTCGTCATGGTCAGACCCAGCCACGTCTATGGGATGGTGAGGTGACCAATTGGCGATCACCCGCCCAATCCCTAAATGTCTAAGCTCACCAAGACCGCAGCGTTGGCCATAATCGTGGCATCCGAGCCGTCTTCAGTGGGAATTTCCAGGCCTCCCGTGACCACCTTGATGTGTTTCTGTCCATAGGGAAGTACACTCAGCACCTCATCCCCGTCCACGGCTCCGGGATCCGGGACAGCGATCGTGACATCGACTCTCATAGAGTCTGGACCCGAACCGATGGTCCTGGTGAAGTACAGACTATTGTGCCAGAGAGCATTGGTTACCGCCCTCTTGGCAGCCGTTGTGTAGTTCTTGCCGTGGAGGTCCACTCCCATCCCCATCTCTAGAAGGCATCGTTTCAGGGCCATTGTTGCCACCTCCCTTACGCTGATTTGATCAAAGGCCATTAGACAACAGGGCGACATCAACGTCAAATTCGAGGAGACCCCTCACCCTAAGTCCCTCTCCCATTGGGAGAAGGATGCCGGAGGATCGAGTGTAGGAATACAGTAACATGGCTGAACGTCTCAGACTTGAGAAACGTTGAGTATCCTCTGAAGATTGCGTACTTCTCACACAGAGGCTAGAATGGTTGCTGCTTTACAAAGAATCTCCGACGGAGGCACGAATCTTACAACGATGCTTCACCTTATGTAAACTAATGATGAAGAATTGAGCAACAGAAGTAACGTTTTAGTGCTGCAGTCCGGAGGCTGCACAGCTGTCATGAACCGAAGCCTTGTTGGAGTGGTTCGTGAGGTCTTAGATCATTCCGGGTTCGGTGAGGTGTACGGAGCCGTGCATGGTCTCGGCGGGATTCTGGAAGAGGAGTTCCTGGACCTTGGTCGTTTGCCACGTAAGGTGTGGAGCGTAGTAGCCAAAACTCCTGGGGCCGTCCTAGGCTCTGGACGCCTGAGCCTGCGCAACGAGGATGTGCCCGCTATCTTGCGAGTACTTGGCAAACACAATATAGGTTACCTCTTCACCGTGGGCGGCAACGACACGGCGGAGACAGCTCATCGAATCGTCGAGGCGACCAGGACGCAGGGGCAAGAGGTCACTGTCATACACGTCCCGAAAACCATCGACAACGACCTGATGGAGACCGACCATACTCCCGGCTATGGGAGTGCGGCGAGGTTCGTGGCCCTTGCGACTATGGGAGCTGGTAGAGACACGGAAGCCATGGGTAAGGCCTCGCCGATCACCATTATGGAAGTCATGGGCCGGGACGCCGGTTGGCTGGCGGCCTCCGCAGCTTTGGGCAAACGCGATGAGATGGATGCCCCCCACTATATCTGTGTACCGGAAGTGTCCTTAAACGAAGCCCATTTCATAGCAACCATGGAGGAAGCCTACAGCCGTTGGGGGTTTGCGGTCGCGGTTACAGCCGAAAACGTCAAAAGCCTGTCAGGTTCTCCAGGTAGCTCCAATACACCCTATTACGTAGACGACTTCGGACATGAGTATTTTGAAGGGCCGGCCAAGTATTTGGCCCAGCTACTGAGTCATAACCTTAAAGTTCGAGTAAGGGACGAGAAGCCGGGCACTATCCAGCGTTCACTGATGACTTGTATATCCAAGACCGATGCCGCCGAAGCCGAATTGGCGGGGCGGGCTGCCGTTAACTACGCCTTGAAAGGTCACACCGACGCGATGGTCACTTTGGTCCGCCAGCCGGGGCAAAAATATCAGTGCGACACCGGACTTGCCCCCTTGGAAAACGTTATGGGAAAGGTCAAGAGTATGCCCGACAGCTACATCGACGCCGATAATGGTCTGATGACTCAGGAGTTCCTGGACTATGCCCGCCCATTGATCGGAGCGCCTGTTCCCAGGTATGCCAGGTTAGTGAATTCTCGTCTACGCTTTTAGTGCCTAACGCCGATAAATTATGGACTAGTACCCTAAAGATGGAGAGCATTTAATATGGTTGAGACGCCCGAGAGGGTTTTGCTGGTAACCCCCCATCCCGATGACGCCGAGGGTGGATGCGGGGGTATCGTGGCCACATGGATCAAAGAAGGGGCCCAGGTCTATTATCTCCTCTGTACCAATGGGGACAAGGGAACTACCGATCTGGAGATGACTCCGGAAAAGCTGGCCACCATCCGTGAGAAGGAGCAGCTGGACGCTGCACGAGTTCTAGGGGTCAAGGATGTGACGTTCCTGCGCCATCCCGATGGCACTCTCGAGGATAACCGCCAGTTCCGTAGCGAGGTAGTAAGAGAGGTACGGATACGTAAGCCCGACGTGGTGATGTGCCTGGACCCGTTCAACCGCGCTCGCCATTCTCATAGGGACCATCGCGTGAGTGGCCAGGTTGCAGTGGACGCAGTTTGCACCTACGCTTGGCGTCGAATGTACTTCTCAGTGCAGATTGTGGAGCAAGGTCTTGAACCCCATGTAGCGAAGCAGATTTATTTATGGGGTAGCGAAGACCCAAACACCTTCGTTGATATAAGTGACACCATAGAGTTAAAGATCGAGACCCTAAGCAAGCATGCCAGCCAGTTGAGTGATCCAGGGAGGATTGGCGAGTTCGTGCATTCCCATGCCCAGCGTATGGGTGAACAGGCAGGCATGCCCTATGCGGAGGGCTTCCGGGTCATGAGGTTCGAGCCCGACCATCTGCTAGTTGGATGAGTTCGGCATTACGATTCAACGGATCCAGCGATTTGTTGCTGGATATGGTTCCGATCATGGTCTGCCACCTGCCAGCTTCTGTTTAAGGGCTACCTCGAATCAACGGAAAACAGGCTTGGGAATAGAAGAATTTCACCCTTGTGTCTGGTACGATGATAGAGGCTTCTACGTGTAAGTAATCAAAAGTCTCCCAGTTGAGGTGTAGTGTGGCTCCCGGGGCAAAAATTCTGGGCAGGCTAACTTCTTGGTACCCAGGCCTCAGACTGAATCCCCTGATTCTACTAGCTTCCGCTTTCGCGTTAGCCTTCTTCATTGGAGCCTGCGGTGGTTCTGAGAACGCGCCTACAGCGATCTTGGTTCCCAGCGTTACCGGTGGCCAATCGCCTCTCAGTGTAAGTTTCACCAACGGTTCCGCGAATGCCAGGGAGTATGAGTGGAACTTTGGAGATGGGACCGGCGCAGCCACCGGTAACACCGAGCCGGTGACCCATCAGTACACGAAAGCCGGCAATTACACCGTTACCCTGACGGCCGTAGGGGAAGGCAACCCTCCTCCTATTACCTCAGCTACGGTCGAAGTGAAGGTGGAAGCTGGCGAACTGTCCACGGTGACAGTCGAACCTGCTATGGCTTCCATGGCGGTAACGGAGGAGCAAACCTTCACTGCGACGGCTCTGGACCAGTACGATAACCCTATTCCAGGGCTGAACTATGTCTTCAGCTCGAACCGCCAGGCAGGGCGAATTGATAATGCCGGCAGGTTTATAGCCGGTACCCGCACAGGAACATACAATGACGCCATAACGGTTGCTGTTATTCAAGGGTCCGTAAGCCGAATTGCCACAGCCACCGTAGTTACTCAGCCGGGACTCCTGGACAGCGTTCTCCTGGACCCGACATCCCCTGCCATAGCCGTTGACCGGGAGCATCGGTTCGTTGCCACCGGATTAGACCGGTACGGTAATCCCATACCCGGGCTCACATTCAACTTTGAGGTTAACCAACAGGCTGGCTTTATTGATGATGGTGGAAGATTCATAGCAGGTACTCAAGCCGGGGTTTATGATGGCGCGGTCACCGTGGAGGCGATCCAGGGAGCGATCTCTCGCCAAACCACAGCTCAAGTCACGGTTTCGCCGGGCCCCTTAGACCGGGTGGGTATGGAGTCAACCACTCCATCGGTAGAGGTCACGGGGGAAATGCTTTTCGTAGCGACCGCCCGCGACCGGTACAACAACCCCATAACAGGCTTAAGTTTCGATTTCCAAGCCGATCGAGACGCCGGGCGGATTGATAGCGATGGGAGATTCACAGCTGGTACAAAAGTAGGAATATTCTTGGATGCGGTTACGGTGCAGGTTTCTCAGGGTCCTCTCACTAAAGTCGCCAATGCCGATGCCACCATTAAGCCCGGACCTCTTCATCGTGTGCTTTTCCAGTCGGATAAAGTGAGCGTTGGTGTCACTGAACGACACTCATTTATTCCCAGGGCTCTTGATGAGCACAGCAACCCGATTCCCGATTTGGTATTTTCGTTTGAGGCTGACCAAAGGGCCGGCCATATCGGCGATTCCGGAGTGTTTACCGCGGGATCTAGGACAGGTCGGTACGAAAACTCGGTATCAGCGCAAGTGACTCAAGGCATGGTCACCAGGTCCGCCATGGCCACGACGAACATTTTGGCAGGGCATCTGGACAAGGTCATGATAGAACCCGCTCGGCCGACAGTGGCTGTTACCAAGGGACAACAGTTCACCGCTGTAGCCTTCGATCGATATGGCAATATGATACCGGACCTGACCTACAGTTTTCGGTCCAATGAGCGGGTCGGTCATGTCGACAGCGCGGGCAACTACGTCGCCGGAACCACTGCCGGTAGCTTCGAAAACGCGGTGACTGTAGAGGTGACCCAGGGCGATGTCACCGCCACCGCTGTGGCTTCGGTGGTGCTGGAACATGGGCCGTTGCACAGCGCTCGTGTAAATCCCGACGCCTTGACTCTAGACATAGGTCAAAGTCAAGGGTTAACCGCCGAGGCTGCAGATATCTACGGCAATCCTATTCCAGAGGCCGAGACATTTTGGGAGGTGTTGCCTGTGGCCGGGACTATAGTCGGCGATGGCGTCGTCACGGCCGGGACTAACACGGGCACCTATGGCGATGCTGTGAGGCTGATTGCGGTCCTGGGGCAGGATTCTATTCAAGCCACCGCCTCAGTGACGGTGACTCCAGGCATCCTACATGCTTTATCGATTGATCCTGTTACCGAAGTTGCTGCTGGAGCGACCCGGCAGCTGGAAGCCGTGGCTACGGACGAATACGGTAATCCTGTCCCTGACGTGGTGGTTACGTGGGGAATGGTCGATTCGGACGCCGGTTCAATTACACCGACTGGCCTGCTGACGGCTGGAGAGGTGGCTGGGTTGTATGATAGCGCCGTCAACGCCAGCGTCGTTCAGGGCGGTTACGTTACTGGCGATTCGGTAACAATAGTAGTGTCTCCAGGTGCCCTTGAGCAGCTAGTTATAGCACCCGATCAATTGGATATAGGCATGGAGCAGACTCAACAATTCGTGGCTGTAGGAGCGGACGTCTACGGTAACCGAATTCAAGGGCTGGATATTACTTGGAGCGTTGAGACCGGCGGCGGTACTATAGACAGCGGGGGTCTCTTTACGGCAGGGGCGCTGCCTGCAATGTATAACAAGACAGTGAGGGCTTCCGCTACCCAGGGAGACAGCACGCGGTCTGCAGACGCGACCGTAACCGTGGAGCCCGATCGCATCGCGTTTATCTCTGACCGCCTAGACAACCAGTTCGACATATACATTATGAACGTTGATGGTGGGGATGTGCGGCGCTTAACTGACAACGTGGGATTCTCTCCTACGTGGTCCCCGGACGGTCGTCGTCTGGCCTACTATTTCTGCTTTGTGGATGAGCGTTTCTGCTTGACTGCACTTATCAACGATGACCGTTCTTGGAGGTATCTGGTTTCCGAGGATGACGCCGATAGCCCATCTTGGTCCCCGGATGGTTCGAAAATAGCCTTCACATCTTACCGCGACGGAAACCGAGAGCTCTACGTGATGGATGTGGATGGAGGTAACGCGACTCGCCTCACCGATACGGCAGCCGCCGAATCTGATCCCGCATGGTCTCCCGATGGAACGAGGATAGCTTTTGTAACACGGCGAGATGGGAACCATGAAATTTACGTAATGAACTCTGACGGGAGTTCGCAGACCCGGCTGACCAACAATGGAGCCGCTGATACCATTCCTGCCTGGTCTCCCGATGGAAGTCAGATACTCTTTAGCTCGGACATAGATGGGGATTTTGAGATATACCTCATGGATGCCGACGGCATGAATGTACGACAGCTTACATCCAGCCCTCTGTTCGACGGCAACACTTCGTGGTCCTCCGACGGAACACAGATACTGTTCAACAGCAGGCGAGACGGCACGGAAGACGTGGAAGAGGCGAGCGAAATCTACGTCATGAACTCTGATGGTACGGAGGTCCTGCGGCTCACGACGAATCAAGATATTGACGGAAGCCCTCGGTGGGCGCCACGTAAAAAAGGAGTCGCGGTTAGCGAGGCATCTGTGGTCATCCCCGACGCCGGCACGCTGCCAACGTTCACTGTACAAGAGGTTACCAGTCAAACACGCGATGCGGTGGTACGCATTGTCACGGATTTGGGGTCAGGGTCGGGCTTTATTATAGATTCAGTTGGCCTGGTTCTAACGAGCAACCACGTAATAACCGATGCCACTCAGATTACGGTCTTCTTAGACGACGGTTCTAGCTATCCTGCCACAGTTCGTGGCCGCGACTTAGTTAGAGACTTGGCCGTCTTAAAGATCGATGTTGGCGGTTTACCCACTCTAGACCTGGGAGACCTGAGTCGCTTGCCGTTGGGCGCGGACGTGCTGGTAGTCGGCTACCCCTTCAGCAGCACGGACCTGACCGTTACACGGGGACTGGCTTCCGCCTTTAAGTCTGACAGCGGAAGGAACATTATTTGGATGCAGACCGACTCGGCTGTTAATCCGGGTAACAGCGGCGGGCCCCTTCTCGATCTCCGAGGCAATGTAGCCGGAATCGTTACGGCAAAGTTTGTGGGGGTGGATATTGAAGGCGTCGGCCTTGCCATATCCTCAAACACCATCAAGCTTTATCTCGAACGGTTAATAGCCGGAGAGCGTATCGATAGCTGATGCTGATCTTCAACTAGCCAGCGCCCAATCCTCCGAAGACACCTGATTCTCAGGTAACCGGTTGGCCATAGTGAGACTGCCTGGCACAGACCCCTGACAGGTGTTATCATAGAAACGCGCTGGAACTGGAATCATTGATCACTTTTCATAAAGACAGGATGATAGAAACGAATTCGTATTTCATGCGTAGAAAGGAATAGATGAGTAAGTTTCTGGGCAAACTGGAAAAGATTAGTCGTGGGGTCACCACCCCTTTAGGATTCGGTAATGCGGCCCGTCCCGAGAAGGTGGCTTCCATGGCTCTGGTGGGCATGATCTCGGGAACCAAGAAAGCAACTGAGAAAGCGGCTCTCCTTGCCAAAATCGGCGCCGATGGTGCTTTGATAGATGGCATAGATATAGATGAAGTGCCAGATGACTTCACCAAAGCTCTCGACAAAGTTCCTTGGGGAATTCGAATGCAAGGTCTAGAGGCCAAACATGCCACCACCTGTAAAGAGAAGGGATGTGATTTCCTTGCCTTCGAGCCGGACAAGGCGGCTCTGACGGCCCTTGAAGACGAAGATACTGGATATGTCTTGTGTATAGAGCCTGATATGGATGAGAAATTTCTCCGTGCTATCGAAGACCTTCCGATAGATGTGGTTCTCTTGTCCGCCAAGGCCATGGAGCCTCCCCTTACGGTTCAGGATCTGATCACCATAAGCTCAGTGCGCGGTGCCTTTAGCAAATATCTATTGCTGGATGTGCCGGGTGATCTCAGCACCGGGGAGCTGGAAGGGCTGCGAAACATAGGCGTGGACGGCCTGGTGGTGAATGCGAGTTCCTTGTCGGCAAAGGCACTTGAGGAGCTGAGAGACCGACTTTTGGCGCTACCAAAAAAGGCCCGCAACAGATCAACGAAGCCCGATGCCGTGCTTCCGCGTGGTGCCTATGGCTTTCAAAGTGCTTCCCCCGCTGAAGAGGAAGAAGATGACGATTACTAGGTACCGTCTAGATAATTAAACCATCTTCAAAAGCTGTTTCACATTAATTGGAGCAGAACTGCTCCTTCGTCTTCAAACAAGATGAAACCAAACTGCTAAGCCGTTGGTTAATCGACGGGGTGAGATGTGGATAAAATAGCTATAATCGGCACCGGATATATCGGAACTTCCCTGGGACTGGCAATCAAGCAAGTTGGCTTGAAAAATGTGGAGATCGTGGGCACGGACCTAGACAGGGGTCGTGCCTCGAACGCCAAGAAGCTGGGTGCCATAGACCAGGTCGTCGGTAATCTACGCAGCGCGGCGGAGAACGCCGAGATAGTCATCATTGCTACTCCCCTTATGGCCATAAAAGACGTGATGGAGGTGATTGGACCCCGGCTCATGGAGGGGTGTTTGGTCACCGATACCGCCGGAACGAAAAGCATCGTCATGGAGTGGGCAGAGGAATATCTACCCGAGGGCGCGACCTTTGTCGGGGGTAATCCTATGGTCGGGAGAGAGGTTGGCAACTCCGACGAACCCAACGCCTCTATATTCCGAAATCGTCCTTATTGCGTCATTCCGCAAAAGGGCGCCAGGCAAGACCGGGTCCGCTTGCTCACCGACATGATTCAGCAGATCCGCGCCAAGCCCTATTACATAGCATTGGAAGAGCATGACAGCTTTGCTTCAGTAGTGAACGATCTACCCCTGCTAATGTCAGTGGCCTTAGTGGGCTGCACTTCGAAGAGCCCTTCGTGGGATGACATCGCCCAGATCGCTTCAGCTCAATATGGTAACCTGACCAGCTTGGCGTCCGGCGATCCCTCCACGGCAAAGGGCGTGTTCGCAGGCGACAACACTTCCATAATCTACTGGATAGACGCATTTATCAAAGAGCTGTACGATATCCGTCAGATCCTGGCTAATGACGAAGATAGTAAACTGGAGAACTTGGGAAGGATATTCGACAGCGCGTTCCACCAGCGGGATAGGTGGCTTGCCGGTCTTGTCACGGCCGCATCTCAGGCGGCCGTCAACCGGGAGCGAATACCCACACCCATGGAGCACATGGCCGGGATGTTCTTTGGTGACCAACAGGCACGACGACGACTTTTCGGGCAGGGGAAAAGGGATGGCGACGACGTGGAGCAAAAGCGTTAGCCTGTCAAAGGGCCAAGGATGAGGCGAGTCATCCGAAAGCCTACGGCCCTCGGTGGCTCCATTGCGCCACCCGGAGATAAGTCCGTATCCCATCGTGCTCTCATCCTCAATGCTGTCTCCAGTGGGGTGGCCAAGGTAGCTGGGCTCTCCCACGGAGAAGACGTGCTCTCCACCCTTCACTGCTTAAAGGGTCTTGGAGTTCGAATCGAATCAGATTCGGGCAACGGTCTTCTCACCGTATACGGTTCTTCCAATGGCCTAGTAGAGCCCGAAGATGTCCTTGACGCGGGCAACAGTGGCACTTCCATGCGGCTGCTATCGGGCTTGCTGGCCGGCCAACCATTTCTCTCTGTACTGTCCGGTGACAGCTCGTTGCGTTCCCGACCTATGGGCCGAATAGTTGAGCCCCTACGACTGCTGGGAGCCAACATCCTGGGTCGCAAAGGACATACTCTAGCTCCTCTCGTAATCCAGGGTGGGTCCTTGCGAGGCATTGAATACACGATGCCTGTAGCCAGTGCTCAGGTAAAGTCCTCAGTTATGTTAGCCGGACTGTTTGCCCAGAATGAAACCACTCTCCACCAGCCGGCCCGCTCTCGAGACCACTCAGAGCGCATGATGACGGCCATGGGAGCTCGGATATCAGACGATGGCCTCACCTTGAACATCCAACCCGGAAAGCTCTCGTCGATAAATGTCAATGTTCCCGGGGATATCAGCGCAGCGGCGTTCTGGGCAGTGGCTGGGGTATGCCATCCAGACGCTTGCATCACAGTGGCCGGTGTAGGTGTAAATCCTACCAGAGCAGGGATATTGGAAGTGCTAGACGCCATGGGAGCCCGAGTTTCTCAGAGGAACCCCAGGATCGAGGGTGGTGAACCTGTTGCCGACCTGCTGTTTGAATCCAGCGAGCTGAGAGCCACTGAGATCGGAGGGGACCTCATCCCTCGCTTGATAGACGAGCTGCCCGTACTGGCTGTCGCGGCCTGCTTCGCCGATGGGACCACCACCATAAGGGACGCCCAGGAGCTACGAGTCAAGGAGTCGGATCGAATCACCGCTATGGTGACAGAACTCTCAAGGTTGGGGGCCAAGGTCGAAGAACGGCCTGACGGCATGGTCATCCAAGGCACTGGAAGGCTTATGGGAAGCACTTGCCAGAGTCACGGGGACCACCGGCTGGCGATGGCCCTGGAAGTGGCAGGTCTGTTGGCGGACGGGGAAACGGTTGTAGCTGGAGACGAGGTCGCCGGAATATCCTATCCTGAGTTCTGGCAGCACATGGAAACCCTAAGCGGTATATCCATGGAGCGGCGATCTTGAGAGACCCGGGTTCATCCGGTCCTCCGATCAACAGAGGGCCTCTGCTGGTGGTGTTGTCCGGGCCTTCCGGTGTTGGCAAAGATGCCGCCCTTAGCAGTCTGCGATCCCTTCAACGTCCCAGGCATTTCGTGGTTACCGCTACGACGAGACCCATGCGCCCTGGAGAGATAGATGGAGTAGACTACCTGTTTTTACCTCCTGGCCTATTCACAGAGATGATGGAAAAAGGTGAGTTTCTGGAGTGCGCCCAGGTTTATAATAACTGGTATGGCGTACCCAAGTATCAAGTGCGGGAAGCATTCAAAAAGGGTATGGACGTCATCATGAAAGTGGACGTACAGGGCGCAGCTACGATAAAGCGGCTGGCTCCTGAAGCGGTCTTCATCTTTCTGGTCCCTTCTTCCATGGAGGAGTTGCGAGAACGTCTGGAGCGTCGGGCCACAGAGACGGCCGCGAGTCTAGAGACACGCATCGGAATTACACATCAAGAGATGGAGCAGCTACCCGCCTTTGACTACGTGGTTCTAAACCGGAACGGCTGCCTCGAAGAGGCCGTAGAGAGCATAGACGCTATTATAGTGGCCGAGAAATGTCGCATTCCCCCTCGCCAGGTGTCCATCTAGCCGGGAGCCTTGTTCATACCACTACAATGTTTGGGCCTATCTCTGCAGACTTAAACTATGCTATTGTCTAATGTGGGGTTCAACGTAGAGCACATTCCATATTAACCAGGAGATGGCATTGGAACAAACTCCCCCCGCACCTACGAAACGCAGACTCCCGGAGTGGATGAAGGTCCGCATGCCGGGAGGTCCCAACTACATAGAGCTCAAGAATCTTCTTCGTAGCTCTGAGCTTCATACTGTCTGCGAAGAGGCCCACTGCCCCAACATTGGAGAGTGCTGGGAGCAACGCAGCGCCACCTTCATGATCCTTGGGGACATTTGCACCCGCCGCTGCCACTATTGTGCCGTGACTACCGGTAGGCCAACCGGAATCGACGTTATGGAGCCCGACCGCCTGGCTCAGACCGTGAAGCGACTGGGACTAAAATATTGTGTGATTACCTCGGTGAACAGAGACGACCTGGCCGATGGCGGGGCCTTCATCTTCGCCATGTGCATACGGAAGATCAACGAACAGATCCCCGAATGCAAGGTGGAGGTGCTTATTCCTGATTTCGACTGCTCCCTCACTGCCCTGAGCACGGTAGTAAAAGCTGGGCCGGACGTCCTCAATCACAATATCGAGTCCTGCCGGAGGGTCTTCCCACGGGTCAGGCCCAGAGGGAATTATCAGGGCTCCCTGGATCTCCTGGCCGGAGTGAAAGAGCTGGACTCCAAGATGCCCATCAAGTCGGGAATAATCGTGGGTATGGGCGAGGAATGGGATGAAGTTGTGGAGACGATGAGGGACCTGCGCGGTGTCGGCTGCGACCTGCTCACCATAGGCCAGTATCTGCGCCCCTCGGAAATGCATACCCCAATCGCCAGGTTCTACACCCCGGACGAGTTCAAAGAGCTACAAGTCATCGGCGAGTCGTTGGGATTCAAGCACGTGGCATCGGGCCCCCTGGTCCGCAGCTCCTACCACGCCGACCAGCAGCACGCGGCGGCTTTGGTGAGCCTGGGGGATTAAATCCCATGCGGGACATTTTGGTGGAGGTGTATTTATGCCACGCGTTACCATTAACGACAAAGTTGCCGGTTTATCGGATGCTGTGAAACAAAAGCTTGAGCAACGAGCACGTGATGGTGAGTCGATCAGTGCCATGGCTGGTGAATTTGGCCTCGACTACGCTATTGTGCAAACCTACCTATGGAACGCTGGGACACTTCCCTGGAGAGGGGCGAAAGTTATCATAACGCGGCGGTTACGATCGTTGAGAGCGGCCACCAAGCGAGGAGATCGGGAGCGCCTAGCCGATGAGGTTAGGGAGCAGGTGGACTACCTCTATTACGCCGCTAGACAGCTACAGGATCAGCTGGAAAGAGCGAAGAGGTCACTGGCGTAGCGCTCCTAACTCTAGACCGGTCACAGCCTAATCGGCCGCCGATTCTGTCTTCACTACACCCACCGCCTCTTCGCGCTGGTTGAGCACCTAGTCAGGCTCTTCCTTCAGCACCTCATAAGTAGTTCAGCGTCCTGGCGTGCCGCCTTATCTCAAGCGGATGGATGTGCCTCTTTGAGATGCTCCAGGACCCACATCCTGATCAAGGTTGTAGGCCCTAACCCCTTCTCACGAGCCAGGGAACGTACCTTTCGCAGGGTTTCTGGGTCAAGGCGTATGGTGATCCCCTCGGAAAGGTTCTTTGCGAAGCGGACCCGGACGGGTTTGAACTCGTCCCAGTAGTCAGCCAGACTGTGTGTATCCCAGAATGCTGCCTCTTCTTCTCGGCTGGCAAATTCAGGGATGCGGCTCGTCTTCTGGTGCTCTTTCTGTGTCATGGTGGTTCACTTACCTCTTCTTCTCGGTACGCCCGGCGTTCTTTGCGGTCTGCTGGTCGGGCAGTTACTACGTAGTAGACATCGTCTCCTACACCTTCAAGGACAACCGCAAGCACCCTAGCGGACCCAGCAGGACCAATGAGCATGATGCGCCCCTTGTACCCTTCCCGCACCACATAGCTGCCTCGGCAAACCTCTTCCACCTCGTCAGGGCTGACCTGGTGACGGGCAATGTGGGCCACGTTCCAGGCGTCCCAGATAAGGCGGCGGATATTGATCACAGATAAATTGTAACGCAACGAGTTACAGTGTCAAGGCTCGTAATAAAATTCAGTATGGTCATCATCAATGGTGACGTATGTCCCACACAGATCTGAAAAGCTCTGGCATCCCCTGTCTGGGGTAGACTCCCTAAGGGATCAATGTGGTTAATACCTCCGGTACCCTGTGCAACACGTGGTCGGGCTGTTGCTTCAGCGTTGCTTCTGTGTTGACCGACCCCCATAGAGCACCGGCACTGTATGCCCCAGCATCTCGAGCGCATTGTATGTCCACCGGGCTGTCTCCGATGTACAGCACATCCCCACCGTTGGTAGAGAGGGCCTCCATTATCAATCGTAAGCCCTCGGGGTCAGGTTTGTAGGCCCGGCCGTCGTTCAAAAACAGCACGTGATCAAAATAATGAGCGATGCCCGCTGACTCTAGCTCGGTGGTGCCATAAACCGTTCTCTTGTCCGACAGCAACGCGAGCTGGTATCCACGGTCCTTGAGCTCTGTCAGCATCTCGGGGATGCCATCGAACAGGCCGGCCATCTCGTTCACATTTGAATGGTAGAAATACAGGTAATGTTCGGTGGCCTCGCCTGTGTTGTCTGGAAACAAAGTCTCCATGTGACGAGCAAAGGGCACGGTAAAGTTAGAGGCTATCCACTCCTTGGATGGCTCGTGAAACCCTAACATCTTCGCAGCGTGGTGGGCTGCCTGGACATGAACGCCCCAGCTATCCCACAGTGTCTGGTCCCAGTCAAAGGCCACAAGCTTTATCGAATCCATAATGATATTATAGAGCACGACGGCCACTGGAGACACAGCCCGCGCCTCTAGAAAGGGTGACATGAGTACTAAAACTTTTCATATAGAGACCTCCAGCACAGGCGATGTTACCTGCTGGGCCGAGCTTCGTGATGGCACACTAGAAATACACAAAACCGGCGGATTACCAGATGAGAAAGATGACCTTCTGCTCCAGTGGGACGTTGACGTGCTCCGGAACCTTCTTGCCTGGGCTTCCCAAGAGCGCGAAATAAACGTCACGTTTACGGGGCCAATGGCCCATCTTATTCGGCAGCATTCCCAAGAGTTGGGCATGACTCCGGAGATGTTCGTTTGGCATGCTGTGAAGCTGTTTATCGAGGCGGGCACCGCCCAATAGTGCTAATGGCTGGGTTAGCCACCGAGACACGGAGGCACAGAGGGATTATTCAGGAATATTATCTCCGTGTCTCTGTGCCTCTGTGGCCCGAAAGGCGATTAGGTGACTGGAAAGCGATACGCTGACCTGATCCTGACCAATGCCCGTGTCCTCACCATGGAGCCGGGGACGTCCGATGGCAACTACGTGGCGGTCGCAGACGGAAGAATTCTCCATGTGGGTCATGGTCGAGACGCTTCCCAGTTCAGAGGGCCCGGCACCGTCGAAATTGACTGCCAGGGCATGACCCTTCTCCCTGGATTCATCGACGCCCACTGTCATCTGATGGCGCTGGCTTCCAGCCGACGAAGCGTGGACTGCCGCCCAAGCAAAGTCGGCTCCATCGCCGACATCGTCCATGCAATAAGGCAGCGAGCTGAAAAGCTAAGCACTTCAAGAACTGTGCCAGCCGACCGGGGTAATCAGGATTGGATACGTGCCTTCGGCTACGATGAGTTCTTTCTATCTGAGAAGCGCCATCCAACCCGGTGGGACCTGGACAGGGCGGCTCCCTTTCACCCTATGCGTTTGGACCATCGTACGGGACATGCTTCCGTGCTCAATAGTGCCGCCCTTCAACTGGTGAACATTCACAGGGATACCCCTGATCCAGACGACGGGATCATAGAGCGGGACGAAGTCAGTGGCGAGCCCACCGGGGTGCTCTATGAGATGGGGGACTATATCCGCGAGATGACGCACGTTCAGTCGGATGACGAGAGCTTTTGGGGAGGGGTGGCAAGTGCCAACGAATTGCTCTTATCCCGGGGAATAACCTCCATTCAAGATGCGGGTGTTTCAAATGACTATAGGCGCTGGCAGACCTTACAGAGCTTAAAAGAGCAGGGTCTCTTCACGCCGAGGGTCACTATGATGGTGGGAGTATCCCACGTGTCTACCCTCCTGGAGGCTGGACTGAAGCCGGACGACGGGAATGACGATCTAAGGGTTGGCGCAGTAAAGCTGATGGTTGGCCTGACTACCGGATCCCTTCAGCCCCCCGTGGAAGAGATCGTAGAAACGGTTTTAAGTACTCATCGACAGGGATATCAGCTGGCTATCCACGCAGTCGAGGAAGAGGTAGTCGAGGCAGTAATAGACTCACTCCTCATGGCTCAAGCGCAGCTACCTCGGCCCGATGCTCGACATCGCATAGAGCATTGCTCCGAGTGCCCACCGCGTTTACTGACTAAACTAAAGGAAAGCCGCGCTCTGGTTGTGACCCAGCCTGGATTCATATACGAAGTAGGCGAAAAATATCTGTCCGAAGTAGAGCGGAGGCTGTTGCCGAGCCTATATCCAGTGAGCTCCCTTGTCGCGGCCGGGATACCGGTAGCCGCCGGTTCCGACGGGCCGGTGACCGAGCCAGACCCAATCACCAGTATCTACTCGGCTGTGACACGCAACACGAGGAATGGCTCGATTCTCGGCTCTTCGCAAGCCGTCCCAGCAAATGAGGCTCTCAGAATCCATACTATAAACGCAGCTTACGCAGCCTTCGAAGAGCAGAAAAAGGGATCCATTACGACTGGAAAGTTGGCAGACTTGGTGCTATTAGACGCTCACCCCACTGCCGTCGAGCCTAAGTATATTAAGGAGATCAACGTGGTGATGACTGTGGTGGGTGGACAGATAGTGTGGCAGCGTTAGCGCATCCTGTCTATTATGTAGCGAGAGAGATCCAGGAGGGAGCTCCGACCTGGGCTATCTGAGAGGGGCTGCATGGCTTGGCCTGCCTTGTGGGAGTAGTCTCTAACCACCGCATAGCAATCTTCGATGATGCTTGAGTTCTGGATCATCTCAAGCGCCTTTTTCAGCTCATCGCCGTTTCGATGATTGTCTGGCTGAAATAGGTCGTTAATCGGATTGTCGTCGGGATACCGCTCCATCAGCATAATCGTGGGTAGGGTCAGAACTCCCTGAAGCAGGTCATTGCCTACGGGCTTGCCGATCATATCCGCATCCCCCTGCACGTCCAGAATGTCATCCACGATCTGAAAGGCCATGCCCATATTGTACCCATAGGCTTGTAAAGCCTCCACGGTCTCTTCGGGGGCACCACTGAGGATGGCTCCCGTCTCTGCGGCGGTGCGAAACAGGGACGCGGTCTTGCGGTATATTCGGTCGTTGTAATCCTCTCGAGTTTGATCCTTGTTGCGGGTGTTGAAAAATTCCAGGAGCTCCCCGCTGGACAGCTCCATTATGGTTTCGGAGAATCTTCGAATCACGCGAACGTTGTTCGTGTCGCAGACGAAGGTGGCGGAAGTCGCGAAAACGTAATCGCCCAGGAGAACCGCTACGTTCTTACCCCATATGTCGCTCACCGTAGCCTTACCCCTACGCAAGGAGGAGTTGTCGATGGTATCGTCGTGTATGAGAGTAGCTATATGTAGAAGCTCCACCGCCGCTGCCATGATGACGGGCAGATCGTGGTTGTACGGGTGGAAGCTTGCCGACAGCATGGTTATAGCCGGGCGCACCCTCTTACCCTTGGTTTGAGTAATGTAGTCTAGAAGCTCCGCTAGGTAGGGAGTCTCCGTGTCGGAGATACTGTGGAGCCGCTCCTCCACCTGGACGAGTCCATCCCTGATGGGCTCGTAAATCCGTGCGGTAGTCTCTTCTAAACCCTCTAGCAAGCTACACTCCTATATGGCCTTGGCGCCAAGGCGCTCTGACTCTTTCTCTACGACATCCTCATCCAGTTTGGTGTACAGGGGCTTGGGCTCGGGCAACGCTTGCCCTGGGGGAAGGTCATCTGTAGTCCCGGCCCAATTCCAGCCGACGTTTTCTATTTCGCCTGTGAATCCCAGCAGCCCATGCAAGGTTTGGGAGCTAAAGGGAAGGAATGGATATAGGACCACCTTCAGGCAGTTTATGATACTTAGAGTGACCCACAAGGTGGTTGCTGTGGCTTCCCGATCAGCCTTGATAGTTTTCCATGGGGCCTTGGTATCAAGATATCTATTGGCCTCCTGTGCCAGGGCCATCGCCTGGGTTAAGGCCAACCTGAATTTACAGATCGACAGGCTGTCGTTCACTGACTCAAGGGTAGCCGCCGCTTGATCCAGAAGTTGCCGGCTTTGAGCGTCAAGCTCTCCCGGAGCTGGAACCCTTCGATCAAAATTCCTATATGTGAAGGTAAGAACCCTATGCACCAGGTTCCCGTACGTGGCTACCAACTCGTCGTTGTTGCGACGCACAAACCCTACCCAAGAGAAGTCTGAATCGCCGGTTTCGGGCATGTTGATCGACAAATAATAGCGGAGGGGATCGGGATCATAACGTTCTAGATAATCCGGCAGCCACACAGCCCAGTTGCGGCTGGTTGAGAACTGCCGGCCCTCCAGACTCAGGAACTCGTTGGCGGGCACGTCATATGGGAGGTTGAGCCCGGTGTAGCCCATGAGAATAGCGGGCCAGATAATCGTGTGGAAGGGTATGTTGTCCTTGCCTATGAAGTAATATGCTCTTGTTGTCGGGTCGTTCCAAAACTCCTGCCATTTATCGGGTTGTCCTTTGCTTGCAGCCCATTCCTTAGATGCAGATAGATAGCCGATGACGGCTTCGAACCACACATAAATCCGCTTGCTATCGTAGCCTTCCAGCGGCAACGGTACGCCCCACGCAATGTCCCTGGATATGGCCCTGTCGATCAATCCGTCCTCGAGATAGCTGCGGGTGAAGTTAAGCACGTTGGACTTCCAGTGACTCTGCTGCTGTACCCATTCCAGCAATGGTTTTTGGAAGGCGCTTAGTTTAAGGAAAAAGTGCTCCGAGTTTTTGAACTCAGGGGCCGTACCACAGATACTGCAATGGGGCTCTATTAGGTCCTGGGGGTCCAGAGTCTTGCCGCATCTATCACACTGGTCTCCCCGGGCATTGGTGTTTCCGCAATGGGGGCAGGTGCCCTCGATATATCTGTCTGGGCGAAATCGCTGGCAATTGGGGCAGTATGGGAGCACCATTACACCCGTATAGATGTAGCCTTTTTGATGCAGGTTATTAAATATGTCGTGCACTATTTGCCGGTGATTTTCGGTGCCAGTGGAGGTGAATAGATCGAAGCTGATACCCATTGTTTGCCACGAACTGAGGAACTCGGTGTGGTATTTCCTAACAACCTCGTCTGGGGTGATGCCTTCCCGATCAGCTCGAACGGTAATCGGGGTTCCGTGCTGGTCACTTCCGGAAACCATGAGCACCTGGTTTCCTTTGAGGCGGTGGTAGCGGGCAAAGATGTCAGCGGGAAGATAGCATCCAGCCAGATGACCCAGGTGAAGTGAGCCGTTGGCATATGGCCAGGCGACAGCTACAAGAATGCGCTCAGGCATGTAGCACAATCCTTGTAATTGGCATGGCGAGATTGAGTATTCATCTCAGTAGACAGGCATAGGGCTTATCAAGAATGTCCAGCAACTGGGTGCTTCGGCAAAGGGCATTTGGCATATCTAGGGTGCCGGCCATTCAGTGCCACCTTCAGCAGGGCCTTCCTCGGGTCTTCGGGCCAACCCTGTGGCCACGATGTTTCTCATGTCGCGAGATATTACCTGACCCCATTCTTTGGCATGATTCACCCGGAAGGAGCCCCTCTCCTGGCGAAGCAGATTACGTGTGCTTGTACTCATCTCGTTAACATCCGCATTGATATCAGATACGTCTGAATTGGCATTACGGATGGTCTCTTCCATGCTGTCCAGCACTGGAACTAGCTCAGGCGAGGTCTCGATAAAACGGCTAATTTCACGCATACTCTCAGCAACAAAGAAGGCGAACACTGGTACCGTGTCCCATCGGTGCTCAGGCAGGAAGCTCTTGGCCAGATCCCAGTTCTGGTCACGCATGAAAACCCTTACATCCAGCTTGCTTGTCCCCTCTGCCAACTTGTATACGACCGGGGTTGTCGTGACATGGTCACCGCACCAGTCCTCGGTAACCACGGCAACGCGAAGAGGGGCGTCCAGGGACGAGAAATATTCCTTTACCTCTGAGGGGATTTCAACGCCCTCAAGTACTTGGGAGAAGCGCTCTTTATTGACCTTCATCTGGGCGACGTGCTCTTGGGCAGTCATCCCTTGTAGGAACCGTTCTGCGGTCAGTCCCATGTCCTACCTCTTGCTTAGCACTGGGGGAAGATTATCCAAATTAGCACAGCTGCTCTCTGGGGACGCCTCGACATGAGCTAATTGTAGACCTATATCAGAAGCTGTTCAAGGGGAGCGGACGTCCAGCCACATCCTATAGGCGACCTTCCTGGACAACCCAGTGGCAAGGACCACCGCGGATACTGATTCCTTCGCTTTATATCCCTGGTCTTTCAGCCGCTGTAGTTCGTCCCTAGCCCAATCTGTGTTTACTGAGCCCGGAGTTTGGACAGACCCGGCTATCAGTATGGTGAACTCTCCCTTAGGCGTGGTGAAGTGTTCGATGGCCTCCGATATGTCGCCTCGAAAAACCTCCTCATGGACCTTCGTAAGCTCCCGGCAGACGATGATCTCCCGGTTTCCCAGCACGGCGATCATGTCTTGCAGTGAGTCGCCTAGTCTGTGGGGAGCCTCAAAGACCAGGGTAGTGTATGGATGGCTCACTAACGATTCGAGCAAGCGAAGGCGATCGCGTTTACGCCGAGGGAGAAATCCCAGGACGAGAGCGCCATCCGGCGGCAATCCAGATAGGGCGAGACTAGCTGTAACGGCCGAAGCGCCAGGTATGGGTATGACCTGCACCCCCGCACTGGTGGCTGCCAGCACGAGCTCCTGTCCCGGATCGCTTATTCCGGGCATCCCGGCTTCAGATACCAGGGCTACATCTTGTGTTTTCAAAGTCTCCAGCAGCATAGTGGTTTTGGTCTTGCTGTTGTGGTCATGATAGCTGGTGCAACGTGTCTTGATGTCATAATAGTTCAGCAGACGTCTGGTCGTACGCGTGTCCTCGGCGGCTATCAGAGCAACCTCTTTTAAGACGCGCAGGGCCCGCAAGGTAATATCCTCGAGGTTGCCGATTGGGGTTGCTACCAGGTACAGTGTGGCCATTAGAACCCCAGACCCTGCTCCTTTAGGCTGGCATGGCCCTGACCGCCCAGGATGATGTGGTCCAGCACTTCGACGCCCAGTAAATGCCCCGATTCTCTGAGCTGCTCCGTTATGCTGACGTCCTCGGGACTGGGAGTCGGGTCTTCCGACGGATGATTATGCACGACAATAATTGCTACGGCATTGTCTCGTATAGCGGGTCGGAACACCTCGGCCGCACGGACGACGGATGAATTTACGTTCCCGATGTAGATTTCATTAACACCCAAGACGTGATTTTTAGTATCCAGGATCAGCACTCGCAAGTGTTCCTGATCGAAGAGGCTCATCTCCGCCGATAGCAAGTTTACCACGTCTTCAGGACAACGTATGACGGCCCGGTCCTCTGGATGGAGGGAGACCAGCCGGCGCCCTAGTTCGAATGCCGCCATAAGCTGGCACGCCTTGGCCTCACTGATCCCTTTCAGGGAGCAGAGCTCGCTAAAGGTAGAGCGAGCTATACCAGGTAACCCCTGGGTATGGGAAATCAGCCGAACGGCCAGGTTGAGTACGTTCTCGCCGGTAACCCCAGTGCGTAGAAGGATTGCTATCAGCTCGGCATTGCTCAGTGAGCCAGGCCCGTAGTCTCGGAGGCGCTCCCTCGGGCGTTCGCCCTTGGGGAGATCGCGGATCATGGTAGTGTATGTAACCTGGGTTTCGGTAGCCATGATCGTATCTCCTTTGGCCGGATCATCTGGTTGCGGTCACTATGTCAATTACGTCAAATGCATTATACAAGATTCTGTGCCTCGAATCCTTGATGACTAAAACAACCCAGGGTCTTTTAGTTCTCTCCTGGCGTCATTGCGAGTGAAGCGAAGCAATCTCTTCTTGCATTGGGAGATTGCTTCAGGGCTTTGCCCTTCGCAATGACAATTAAAAGACCCTGAAAACAACCTCCAATGCTTGAATACTTCGAAGTGTCAAGGCGGACGTTTAGTGGAGCCAATGGTGCTGACCTATCCATACGTAGTAGAATGAGCCCGTAGGCGGGCTAATTAGTTGACAGATGAAAAGAGGTGTAGCGGTGACCACACAGGTTAGTCCTCAGGACAACACGGTAGTGGCCAACGGACTGAAGCTTCACTACCTTGATTGGGGGACGGCTGAAACCCCCCCGATGCTGTTATTGCATGGCCTGCGGGGACATGCCCACTCCTGGGATGATTTCTCCGCGGCCATGTGTCAGGATTACCACGTTCTGGCCTTGGACCAGAGGGGCAGGGGTGAGAGCGATTGGGCGACCGATGGAGACTACTCCACCGATGCGTTCGTAACCGACCTTACAGGCTTTTGCGAGGCGCTCAAGCTGGAGTCCTTCATACTGGTTGGACACTCCATGGGAGGGCGCAACAGTATGGCCTTCGCGGCTCGCCATGCCAACAAGCTGCAAAAGCTGGTCATCGTGGACATCGGCCCATTGATAGACCCGCGCGGAGGCAAGCGGATCACCAACGAAATAATCGCTGTGCCCGAAGAGTTCGACTCATTCGAAGCCGTGGTGGAGTACATGAGCAAACAGAACCGTTTCTTATCGGACAGAGTTCTCCGCCGGCGCTTGCAGTACGCCACCAAGACGCTTCCCGACGGAAAGGTAGGCTGGCGGTACGACATTGCTGTTCGAGACCAGAGGCGACATGGGACCGCTGGCCCGGCTTTAGACCTCTTTCCCATGCTTAAGAACATCACCTGCCCTACTCTCATCGTGCGAGGGATGGAGACGGATATGCTGAGCCCTGAATTGGTCAATCAGATGCTGCAGGAGCTGCCCAACGCCCAGACGGTGGACATCCCTGAGGCTGCCCACATGGTGTATGAGGACAACCCCGATGATTTTCTTGCCGCAGTGCGGGCCTGGCTATAGACCTGTGCCCATCAAGTTGTATCCATTGCTAGCCAGAAGGACCGAGCGCCTTCCAGAACAGAGAGGTGATGTTGAAAGCTAGCCAGCGATGGAGAGCTATGATCGAGGCCGAGCACGCTCAGACCGACAGGATCCGTGGCACCCCGACTCCAGATGACCACTGGGAGGCCTACGCGGACCGTTTCAAGGCCGACCCGCGGCGTTCTGATGATCCACTACTGGACCGCCTAATTCAGGATATACGGTCCCATCACACAGTCATCGACGTGGGAGCCGGAGCGGGCAGGTTGTCATTGCCTTTGGCATTGCACTGCCGCCATGTCACCGCCGTCGAACCATCCCCTAGCATGTCCTCGGCTCTCATTGAACAAGCGGCGGAATACGACGTTTCCAATGTTTCTCTGGTACAGGCTGGATGGGACGAGGCGGAGGTGGACCAGGCTGACATCGTCCTCTGCGTGCATGTGATATACACGATCCGAGACGTTGAGAACTTCGTGAGAAAGCTGGAGAGCCACGCTAGAGAGCGGGTGATGGTAATCCTGTTCAAACACCCGCCCCAGTCTCAAAACTATCACATATGGCGTAAGGTTCACGACGATGAGCGCCTACCACTCCCCGGTCTTCCCCAGTTCCAGGAGGTACTCCAGGAGATGCATATAGACGCCCAAACGGAGATGTTACCGACGAGACCGGTCGGAGGTTTCGACAGCGCAGAGCAAGGCATGGAGGAGCTTACAAGTCGCCTATACCTGGCGCCTGAGAGTCCTAAGATGAGTGTGCTAAAAGAGCTGCTGCCGGACTTATTGGAGGAAGTGGATGGCGTCCACACAATCCGAGGCGCGAAGCCGTTGGAGCCAGGGCTGTTGTGGTGGTAGACTTGTATTAGGATCATGAACATAGAGGAGGTCAAACGCAAAGTTCGTCATGATCTGTACGTTTTCACTCATCATGCCGATGTGGAGCGCAGAGCCGAACAGTTAACTTTCGCGGAGATAGAAGAAGCCGTACTGAATGGACAAATTCTCGAGTACTACCCTGACGCTGGGCGAGGTGAGTGTTGCTTGGTCGTTGGGTTCGCGAGGGAGAAGCCTATTCATTCTATTTGCGGTTGGTACGGGGATAAGCTAGCTATTATTACCGTATACATTCCTCGCCCACCTAAATTTGTTGACCCATGGACACGAGGAGGCTAAAAATGAGACCGATTAATTGCAACGTCTGTGGCGGCGACCGCCACGAGGAACGAAAGGTCGAATACCTGTATAGTCACTACGGCAAGTATCTCCTCGTACCTAACACACCTGTCAGACTATGTTTGGAATGCGGGACTGCTTACTACGATGCGGCCGTCCTGAAAGAGATCGAACGACGATTCTTCGCAATTCATAGTAAGGCTGAAGCGCCAGATCGATATATCGAAGTCCCGGAGAAAACGTATACCTAACTGGATCGGCTACATATCCAGCACGATGGTAGACCAGCCGAAGTCCCGAGCCCCGTAGCCCTCGCCGTCGTATGGGTTGTAATACTCCCTGAAGCCACCTGCGTCGATCAACTGGTGGCTCTTGGTTACAATCTCCTGCGCCAACTCCGGGTAGCCGTGTTGGCGCAAGGCATGGCTTAAGAACCAATTGGTGTTCATCCAGGTTGGACCGCGCCAGATGAAGCCGTGGGGGTTGCCCGGCATGAATTTGGGCTCCGATGCAGATACGGAGGGCAACGGGTAGGACAGCCAGAAATGTTCTGGCGAGGTCAGCAGTCCCTCGACCAAACGGCTAACAATGTCTCGGGGAAGGTCTTCCAGTATCAAGGGCATCAGAGAGCTGATGGTTATCAGCTTGACCGAGTGCTCGGAGACTCCTGAAAGGTCGAAGAAAGCCCCCGCGTCGGCGTCCCAGCACTTTTGGATCAGCGAATCCTGTGCTCTGTCCGCCTGTTTAGCGAACTCGCTGCTCTCCGGCTTGCCTTCCAGCAGCCTGACCAGGGCACGCAGGCCGAAAATATAAATCGAGTTGAACAGCACGTCCTCAAAGTTAAAGAGGTCCGCCTGAAGGATGCGCCGGTCATCCCCTCTTAATGGCTCATATGCCTGGTACAGCTTCTTTAGCTCCCGTATGAAACCCTGGTTGGTGAGCTCGTCCAGCCCTAGGGCCTCGTCATACTTGGGTGAACAGTCTATGCCCGACTCCTCAGGCTGTAGAATGGCCAGCAGGTCATCGTCGTCGGGGTCCCGGTACTCTTTGAGCCACCTATAGTAGGCCATGAGAACAGGTATGGCGTCGTTGAGAAATGCCTCGTCGCCGGTGGCTTGGTACACTCGCTCAACGGCGTAAGCCAGGATGGGCGGCTGAATGGTGGAGCTGTAGTATGGAGATGTACGGCCCACCAGATTATGTCTGAGGAAGTCGTCCCGCTTTTCCAGCTCCCAGAAGGTGAGATGGGGGATGAAGCCGGAGGGCAGTGCTGTGCTCAGGAGGGTCCGAAGCTCTGACTTGGCCAGCTCTTTGTCCAGGTGAATTAGGGCGATGGAGTGAAAGCAGGAGTCCCAGAACCACTGAAATGGGTAGCTGCGCAGCGCCGGACACACGAACTTATACTCTTTCCCATTCCATTCCGCGGTGCCCTGGCGCAGGTTGCCCAACAGAATTCTGCGTGCACCGGCCTCAAGAGCCTCTCGTTCCATTATCCACTCCTATTTCGTTTGGTATCGTTATCTATGACGACTGATAAAGCTCAAGGTAACGTTTGGCCACCACCGGCCAGCTGAACTTGGACAGGGCATACTCCCTTCCTTCATCTCCTAGCTTCCTCCGCCAAGCGTCATCGTTGACGAGGCGGATCAGGCCAGCCACAGCCGCGGATCTGTGATATGAGGACACCACTACCGACCCACTGGTTAAAAGCTCTCGGTTCGCACCTACGTCGTGGGTCAGCACCGGTAGCCCGCACGCCATAGCCTCGAAGAACACCAACCCGAAGGCCTCATATCGAGAGAAGAGGGCGAATACGTCGCTTCTCGCGTACCAGTCCTCCAACTCTTCGTCGCTGACTTCGCCGGTAATGACTACTTCGTCTTCAAGACCCTGCCTTTGTACCGTCTCGCGAATCTCGGCCTCAGATCCTTCGTCCCTGCCGATCAGCACCAGCATTGTGGGATGCTGGAAGTGGGGTCGTGCTTGAAGATACACGTCCAACAGCCACATCTGTCCCTTATGGGCGCCCAATCGGCCCACGCAAAGTATCTGAACAATCTTTCTGGGGGCTCTTTCCCTCTTTTGAGCGGGAGCGTTGACTCCCCAACCGATGATCGACAGCTTGTTTTCCGGCACATGATACGCTTTCTGCACCCGCCTCAGTTCCAACTCCGTGAGAGCCACAACTTTGTCCACCATATGACACAGCGGTACGTTGAACAGTCTCAGCCACTGGCGGGTCCAGGGTAAGGTGTGAAAGGATGGGGTGAAAACCAGCCGGACGCCTCGACGGGCCCAAACCCAGGACCAGATATGCCCCCAGAACCAGCCGTCCCCAACGAAGTGAATTACAGTGGGGTCGAACTCGCGTATATACCGCCTAATCTGTGTTGGTGGGAACCAGACCAGCGGCACAGAGTACAGGGGTATTGACTTGAGAGGAAAGCTGGATAGTCGAAGGATCTGTATTCCTTGGGGAGTGACTTCTCGGTCAGGCCAATCGGGATGAGGGATTCTTGGAAAGGCGTACTTGCCGGTCAGAACCCCCACAGCTTCCACCTCGGGAGACTTCAGATATTCGAATGCCAATCCCTCGATGGCCCGCTCGATTCCGCCGAGGTACGGCCTGAAATAGGGTGTGAGGAACAAGATGCGCATTCTCTTGGAACTCAAGCCTACACTCCCGGTCCGCTCATGTACATCCCTGATAACTCTAGCCTATAGATATCCCTCTCTTAATATGAGAGGGACCAAGGGTGAGGGTCACCGACGATTGCCATGCTACCTTTGAGATATGTAGGTGTCAAGCATGTCCAAGACTAGGGCTGGAGAGACCATATCTGGTAAAATGGGAGTCATTCATTTGATTGAGGTGAGGTTATGCCAGGAGGGCTGGTCCTTGCAGGAGGGGAAGAGTTTCGCCCCAACTGCGAAGTGATGGACGAATTTATTTTGGAGGCTACGGGTGTAAAACCGGCAAAGGTGTTTATCCTTCCAACCGCGGCTGTCACAGGCCCACAGAAGGCGGCTCACAGGCCCACAGAAGGCGGCATCCGACGGAGTCAGATACTTCTCGAGCCTGGGAGCGAATGCATCCCAGCTTATGGTGCTTGACCGGAAGCATGCCGACGATGAAGAGATGATTCAAGAGCTCTCCGGAGCGTCAATAATTTACTTTACCGGAGGGGAACCCAATTATTTGCTTGCTACACTCAAAGGGTCCAGGCTGTTTGATGCTCTCCAAGCAGAGCTGAAAAATGGTGCCATAATTGGCGGGTCGAGCGCCGGAGCCATGGTTATGGGCTCCACTATGTGGGCGCGGCGCTCAGGGAGCTGGGGTGAAGGACTGGGCTTTGCCGACGGAGTGGCCGTGCTGCCGCACCACGAGCAGGGCAATCCGGAGACAATCAGCAAATGGTTGAATGAGACTGACGCTCCATCCGGATTGAAGGCGCTGGGTATCGACGCCAGGACCTGCTGCTTTGGGTTCCCTGGGAGCTGGACGGTGATGGGGTACGGCAAAGTAACCGCCTATCATAATGACGCCTGGAAGACGTATAGCTCGGGTGAAAGTCTGCCGAAAGGATTCTAACGGGAGTTGCTCGCCATAGGTCATTTCTGGTCAGTGCCCGTCAGAAACACCTCAGCCTCGTGCAGGTCCTTAAACGAGTCGACACTTCTCCAGAACAAGCGGGAGCGGTGGCCCGCCAGGTTGCCCTCAGCTGCCAGCGAAGGAAACGTAGAGGTTTCGTGATCTCCCAGCTCGGGCAAGCGTGCTACTATCTCACGAGAAAATACGTAAATGCCACCGTTGATCCAATAGGGCAACTCCGCCTTCTCTCTGAAGCCGTCCACGTCGTCCCGGCTGTTTAGCTCCACCAATCCGTAGTGGCTGAGAAATGGCACAACCAGTATGGTAGCCTGATGTGATGGGTTAATGGCCCGCTTCTTTCGGAAGCTTTCCAGGACATCAGACACGTTCTCAGCCGTGATAACGTCGCCGTTGGTTACGATGACCTCTTCCTCTTGCTCTGGAACCAGTCCCATGCCTTTGCGGATGGCGCCGCCCCTGCCCAAGGGTGTCTCTTCGATACTATAGTGAGCGTGAAAATCGTAGGCACTGCCGTCGCCGAAAAATTCTTGAATAGACTCAGCACGGTAGCCAGCCAAAAAACCAATGTCAGTCACGCCGCCCCGTCTAAGCCACTGCATCTGGTGCCATAGGATTGGCTTGCCGCAAAGGGGCGCCATGGGCTTGGGTATTTCATCGGTAAGGGGACGAAGCCTCTCACCTCTGCCCCCGGCAAGGATCAAAGCGAACATTGGCCGGTCTTTACCTTACGATTTGTCATTTAGCATTGGCGTGGGGGTACCTCGGGTTTTGGACTACATCGTGTACGTACATATGCTGAGGTTCCACATTATACCTGGCCTGTCGCCTATGTCAACAGCGATTTCTAGTCCATGGACACCCATATGAATCTGGGGTATACTCATCCGCACGTTAGAGCCGACCGCCATAACTAGAGGGACGCGATTGGAAAAGAAGACTCCCATCGAGGGCTGGCTGAATACCTCCCAGATTCGAATGCACTACTTAGACTGGAACTTTCCGTCAACGGCTTCTCAAAATAGCTCTGATACCGTCATTCTTGCCCTTCACGGGCTGGCCTCGTCCTGTCACTGGTACGACCTGGTGTTGCCCCACTTGGCAAATTCCTATCGATGTCTGGCCTTCGATCAACGTGGCCACGGCATGACTGACCAGCCCGACAACGGCTACGACTGGCAGACCGTTGCCACCGATGTGGTAGAAGCCCTGGACAAGCTGGGCATTGAGCAGGTGGCACTAATGGGCCACTCTTGGGGGGCTTACGTGGCCTTGAGCGTGGCAGCCAAATATCCGAAACGCGTTTCCAAGTTGGTGCTTGTAGACGGTGGGTTCTTCGACTGGACCCTGTGGCCGGGAGCCAACTGGGAGTGGTTCACCAATATGCTCAAACCTAGAAAAGTAGCGGAGAAGCGTGAAGAATTCCTCAGCGGCCTCCGGAAGCAGTTGGCCGAGTGCTGGAGTGACCAGCTGGAACAGATCGTGATGACCATGGTGCGTGTAGGCCCCGACGACACCGTTCGAGATATCCTGGAACCCACCAACCACGCTCAGGTGTTGAAGGCTTTATGGAATGAGCCATGTACCACCATGTTTCCTGAGGTGCGCTGCCCCACTATGATAGTCACGGCTGCTCCCCGGCCAGGCGCGGGAAACTCTGACTTTTCCAGAATACGTCTTGAGATGGCGAAAGCGGCCGAGTCAGCCATTGCAGACTGTAAGGTCGAGTGGATAGCGGATACTGACCACGACATCGGTTACCACAAGCCCGACGAGCTCGCCGCTGCGGTTCGTGCACTGCTCTCTAATGAGTGAATTCCTTCTTTAACCCCCGTAGCTTTGTAGCTACCTTTGTCCTGCTGTGACCACAAGCCCTCTTCCAGCTCCCCATAGTCACTTTAGATTACCCAGAGAATAACCAAGCTGCCCCCTATACTTCTATGTGTTAGCACCCTATTTGGACACGCCTGAGATTTCCTATCCTGCTAGCGGGGTATACGCCGATTGCATCTAAAGCCATTCCAAGGCCATATGAAGCGTGACGTTTGTGACTAAACTCACAATGCTACTGTGGCTGAATTCACAGAATTTCGACGCGCCTAGCTGTTTAATCTATATTAGCGATCCACCCGAGCGATCGAAAGTCAGAAACCTAGGATGAAGGGTTTCGAATATCTGGAGGGTGATGAGTTGATGGGTAGATGGTTAGGGAGTGTATGTTATGCAATGTAGATTCAAAAGCTGTTCCAAATGTGGCGGAGATCTAGTCCTTGAAGAAGCCGACATGAGATGCATGCAATGCGCTAGATATTATTATGCGCAGCCATCTGATGTCACCGGAGAGGCCTACTATTTTACGTCTCGAGCGGCGCCAATCGTTGTAGACGATCCCGCCGCCACCAGTGTAACTGGTGATGGAGACAACTCACCCAAGAGACGTAGGGTTCCCCGTCGTTCTAGATCATTGCGAAGTGTGAACTCCATGATTCATGCCAAAAATACTGGTGAGGAACGGTGGTGGGTGCGCAACAAAGAGATCATCGAGCACTTGGAGAGAGGTCTTTCGGTACGGGAGATTTCAGATCTGGTGCAGCGGGGCCAAAGACACATTCGTACAGTGAGAGAGACTGGCAGACCTGCGGGCTACTGCGTAAAGCGCCACATAGCCAAATAGGTTGATTCAATCGCTCATCCCCTCAATGGCTTGGGATGAGCGATTTTTTTAGCAGCTAATTACACAGGAACATTCGACTAAGTAACTATCTTAAAAGGTGGTTCGACAAGCTCACCACGAGCGGATTAGATCACTGCGCCTGCTCGTCCTGAGCTTGTCGAAGGACAAGGTCTGCCAATCTCGGCCGTTTTGAGATAGTTACTAACGACCGACCGAGGTTTCCCCAGCTCTAATCTACAGACACCGACCGGCCATGAGAGTCTGCTGCAACCCGGCTCAACCTGCCACGAACCGAACCCAGCTGTCCTTTGAGGCTAGTATAGGCCATAGCCAGTACGAATAGGGCGGCTGAAAATAGCACAACGCTGGCGCCTGAAGAAACGTCCACATACCAGCTGATGTAGATTCCCGCGAAGCCACAAAAGGCCCCCAGCCCGGTTGACATTATCACCATCGTGCGGAAGCTGTCGGTTAGAAGACGGGCTACAATTGGTGGGGTTACAGTGGCCCCAGCGATCAGCAAAACGCCCAACACTTGCATCGAAACCACTATAGTTGCCGCCAGTACCAGGGCAAACACGGTGTCAACCCAACCTGTGGGAACGCCATAAAATCGTGCTACTTCCTGGTCGAATGTGGCGAAGAGAAAGAGTTTGTAGCCGAGAAACAGGACTAGCCCGGCGGACGCGGCCACCACGACAATGGCTATTATGTCACCCTCGCTGACCCCTAGTATATTGCCCCACAGAGCGGACTCGAAATCCCGCGTAAAGCTCCTGTAGCGGCTTATTAGAGCGATGCCCACTGCAAAGCTGGCCGTGGTGATTACGCCTATAGCTGCGTCGGCCGCAATTTTCCTCTGTCGGGTTGTCAGAGTCACCAAGAGCGCGCAGAGAAAACCCCACAGGGTAGCTCCGACGAAAAAGTTGAAAGAGATGACGAAGCTAACCACGGCTCCCCCCAATACAGCGTGAGACAGACCGTGGCCGATGTAAGCCATACGTCGTAGGACGATGTAAACGCCCATTAGCCCGCATAGGCCCCCGACGATGGTAGCGGCAATGAGTCCTCTGACGAAGAACTCGTATTGAAAGGGTTCAGACACGGTTTTCTTCCACCATTTCTCTCGAGGACTCCTGAGCATCCTGCTGGCCGTTCTGCTCGAAGAAGTGGGGGCTTTCGGCCACCAGAGTCATTCCCTGATATTGGATCACGGGCATTTCGGCGTTATAGGTTAACCTGAATGTCTCGGGAGTGAATACCTCTGATGGCGTACCATCCGCCACTATACGGCCGTTTAGACAGACGACTCTGGGGAGATGTGCGGCAACAGCATTGATCTCATGAGTAGTCATGATAATAGTCACACCTTGATGATTGAGGTCATGCAATAGATGCATCACGTCATCTCGGGTCTTGATGTCCACACCTGATGTGGGCTCGTCAAGCAATAATAGGCTGGGATTGCTAACCAGTGCTCGTGCCAGAAATACCCGCTGCTGCTGTCCTCCCGATAGTTCTCGGATGTGTCGTTTGGTTAAATCAGCTATGCCAAGCCGCCCAAGTATGTCCTGGACCAAATCCTTCTCTTGTCGCCGGTACCAGGGGAACAGCAAATTGTTCATGGTCCGTCCCATCAACACCGCTTCCTCTACGGTGACGGGGAAGTTCCAGTCGATGGTCTCCAACTGAGGAACGTAGCCTACTCTGGGCCTTTTCTTAGACGTAGATACACCGTTGACCAGAACGTCGCCGCTATATACATTTACGACTCCTAAGATGGCTCTTAGCAGAGTAGTCTTGCCTGAGCCGCTCGGCCCCAATAGACCGGCGAAGTCTCCTGACGTTATTCTGAGGGATACTTCCGAGAGTACGGCATGGCCGTCGTAGCCACAGGTGAGGTCATTCAACTCTATTAGTGATTCACCTGATGCTTGTTCATGGGGAAGTGGATGAAGCATTGGACTTCCTTACTGGGGATATTTCGCCCCACTGGCTCCTTCAAAAACCAGACTGGGATCGAACCCTGCCAGGGAATCGGCGCTACCTCCCAAGGCGGGTACAATGATTTCCATGTTGGCCACCATCAGGCCCAGATATGTGTGGCGTGGATCACCGGGTGCTCCGGGCAAATCGTCATCGCGTAGCTCGTCGATAAACCTGGCGCCGCCCTCTTTGGCGATCTGTTCCATCAAGTCGCTGGCGAAGACTTCAGAGCCGAAGATTGCAGGGACGCCGGTTTCCCTGACCTGCTCTATTAGTTTAGCCACCTCCCTGGCGGAAGGTTCTGTGAAATCTGAAGGCTGGATAGCACCGATGATTTCCAAGCCATATTGAGTTCCAAAGAAGGGAAACGAGTCGTGATATGTCAATAGCTTGCGATTATCTGGCGGGATAGTCTGGACTGCAGTTGTGATCCTCTGGTCCAGATCGTCAATTCGGTCCTTAAGTCTGTCATAGTTCTGATCGTAGTAGCTGGTATTGGAGGGGTCCAAGCTGGATAGCTGGTCTCGGACTAGCTCAGCGTACTTGAGTGCGAGAAGCGGCGATGTCCACAGGTGCGGGTTTGGATGACCTGCCGTCTCAGGAAAAGAGAAGTCGAACACCCATTGGTCTCGTGAAATGGCCTTGTCAGCCAGCGAGAGCATTACTGCCCCAGACTTCTTATTGGCCTCTGCCATCTCCAAAGTGGGCTGTTCGAGGAACAAGCCGTTCAGGACTATCAGGTCTGCGTCCGCCAGCGATCTGGCTACAGACGGGGAGAGCTCGAAGGTGTGGGAGTTAACCCCTTCAGGCACTACGCCCTCAAGGATAATACGTGTGCCCCCAATATTCTCCACTATGCTGGTGATGGGAGACACCGTAGCGATCACCTTCAACGGTCCTGTTCGAGCTTCCGTAACGACGGTAGCTGATGGGCTTCCGATTGTGCCTTGAGTTGGAGTTGGATCGCCGCTACAGGCTAACATTCCCAAAGACAGGACCGTTAAAAGCATCAGTAACGTGCCAGTGAGCATCCAACGGTTCCTTTAAATAGCTCAGAACTTATCCACGAAAGAAGGTTTTTGGACTTATGGCTTCGCTGAGAGACCGGAAAGATTCGGCCGTTCCCTCTTAGGAGCTTATGCACCTGCTATCAATTGTTGTGCAAATAAACGCTATTGCAACTATTGTCGGTTAACTATTGTAGCAGGTTCCCTAACTTTGTCAAGGCAATCAATAGCTCGGGCGATCCTAGGATTTCTCGGAGACTGCAATGGGCTCGAATCTATGCGTTGGCCGAGTCACATATTCTTAATCAGGATGCTCCCCTTGTGCCCTAGACAGGGGTAAGATACAATCCACACCGGAGCTTGGTCTCCCGAATTTCCCCGTGTTCCTTCGGATAGCCTGAACCATTATCCACTGTTCCACTGAAGATACAAAAACGTAAGGAGGGGAATCCTAATGACCACCAGAGACTTCGTTGGATACGGTCCCAATCCGCCCGCAATCAAATGGCCCAATGATGCTCGTATTGCCATATCGGTAGTAGTGAACTACGAAGAGGGCTCGGAAAACTCGATCCTCGACGGGCAGCCCCACGGAGAGACGATGGGCGAATCGGCGTCTCCTATCCTAGCAGGAGAGCGTGACCTCGCAAATGAGTCCTTCTACGAGTACGGCAGCAGGGTAGGCGTGTGGAGAATCCTGAATATACTGGACGAATACGATGTGAAGTCGACCTTCTACTGTTGTGCGGTCGCGCTGGAGCGAAATCCGGAGGTCGGTCCCGAGATAGTTCGACGGGGCCATGAAGTATTCGGACATGGCTACCGCTGGGAAGAGTACTACAAGATGGATCGGGACACCGAGCGAGAGGCCATTAGGAAAGCCGTGGAATCGATGACTCGCACCACAGGCCAACGCCCCCTGGGCTGGTACTGTCGTTACGGTCCCAGCGTCAATACTCGGGAGCTTGTGGTGGAAGAAGGGGGATTCATCTACGACTGCAACGCCTACAACGATGATCTTCCCTACTATACCGAGGTGCACGGGAAGAAATGGCTGGTGGTGCCCTATTCGCTGGAGGTAAACGATGCCAAGTTTTGGCGCGGCGGTATGATAGCGCCCCGCGATTTTTTCGAGACCGCCCGCAACACCTTTGATCTGTTGTACGAAGAGGGCAGGACCCATCCTAAGATGATGTCCGTCGGTCTTCATTGCAGGATGATCGGTAAGCCATCCAGAGCGGTGGCCCTTAAGCAGTTCCTAGACTATGCCAAAGGTAAGCCTGGAGTCTTGTTCACTCGGAGAATAGATATCGCCCGCTGGTGGCTAGACAAGTATCCCGCTAAATAGACCCGATTTTTTGGAAACCTGTTTGAGCTGTGTCAACCTATTGCCTTCTTGACTCGCCCGCTTAGATGGTTTATCCAGGCTCGCACCAGAGTATTAGAGGATACACAAGGCAGGGAGAGAAGCATCATCCTGTAGACCCACCTCCGGGTGACTTTGGATGGCCTCGACGGGTCTAGCCAGCTCTGATTAGCGGCTAGTTCAGCAAGGGTCGCGATGCCTATCAGGACCGGCCACAGCGCAGCCAGGCGCAGGCGCACGCAGCGCCGTGGAATCGCTAGGATATATTCTTCGGCGGCACTGTAGTGATCCAATGCTGCTTTAATGCCGGCTACCAGCAAGGGACTGGCTTGGGACGTAGTCGACGGAGCGAGTAGCTGCTCAGGTGTAACGTTTATGTCGGTCAGCTCCAATTCTGGCAAGTAGCAGCGTCCGATGCGGAGGTCCTTTGGCACATCCCTAAGCACATTGGTGAGCTGCAGAGCCTTTCCGAAGCGGACGCCTATTGTGGACATTTTTTCCAAGTCCCACTTTTTCAGCGCTGGTGTGTGAGCCATTGTAATTGCAGTCCAAAACTCTCCCACACAACCTGCAACGTAATAGGTGTAAAGGTCCAGTTGCTCCCATTCCTTGAGCGCTACAACTTTGTTGGAGTCCTCAGCTGGGAAGTTCCGAAGGTCCATCTCCATACCTTGAGTGAGCTTTATCACCACATCACGTACCAGATTCCGATCCTCTTCAGGAAGAGCCTCCAGAATTGAAAAAAGCTCGGACAACGATCTTAAGAGGACCATTTCACTAGGATTTAAGTGCTCAGGGTTCAGGCTGGAGCTAATTTCCTCCAGAGACCGTGCCGTTGCCGGGCCTTTCACCTGCTCTCTGAAGGTAAGAAGAAGGTTGAGCCGGTACTGGGACTCTAGAAGTTTTGTATCTGCTATAGTGTCGGCCGCCCGCGCTAGCATATAGGCTAAACCCACGGGCTCACGGACGCTAGCAGGCAGAACGCGCAGTGTCAGATAAAAGGACCGGGACACACTGCGGAGAACGTCGGTCATCAGACGGCGTCGCTGGGTGCTTGTGACTGCTGGCAGATCATCTCCGACGTTGAAATTGGGTGCCGATGACGTGTTACCCATTCCTCCTCAATTCGAGACCGTATTTTGCTGATATTCCCTGGGCATTATGCATTGGTATGTAGTTCGAAGCTAATTCGAGACGGGCTCGAAGACCCTATTCCTGACCGCCATGTAAATATAGCATAGCCATCGAATGAGACCTTCGCCAAAACGAATTGACATCGCTATTACCCGGTCATAGTATTAAGGCTGAGTCCGAACGCAAACATCATGGCTCCAAATGGAGTCCAGGCTGAGAGGGAGTTTCGGGCGAGAAAGCGGGGCATGACGATGAAGGTGTTTGTGCTCATCGAAACAGCGGTTGGCAAAATCAGGGACGTTACCGATAGTCTTCAAAGGCTTGAAGGAATACAAACTGTAGACGTGGTGACAGGGCCTTACGACGTTATCGCAGTGGTCAGTGCGGACGACATGAATGCGGTGGGCAGGTTGATCACCGAAAGTATGCATACCATCTCGGGAGTGGTGAGGACCGTGACTTGTGTTTCGGTGGGCAGCTAGAGGCTTCACGTTTTGATTGGCTTCCACATCTCTGGGCAGAGGCGCTGATATTCGGCAATTAATAGCTAAGGATGGGTGTGGATGGCCGCGAAGAAAACAGTTGACCTCTGGATGTCCGAGTTAGACGCAAATCTCGTGCCGATAGCGGAAGCTCTGCGGCTTCTGGTGCTAGACGCTGAACCGGACTTAAAGGAGTCCATCAAGTGGGGAAACCCTGTGTACGAGAAGAACGGACGGGTGTGCTATCTGGCCAAGAACAAAGACTATGTTACTTTGGGGCTGTTCAACGGTGCCCTTCTTGAAGACTCAGACGGGCTGATAGAGGGCACTGGTGCCAAGATGAGGCACGTCAAGGTCAGGAAGATTGATGATGTCCAACCCGATCTCTTCGCCCGATGGATACGAGAGTCGGTTACTCTGAATTCCAACGATACCTAGATGCTCACCCAATACCGTTCTCAGTGCTCGGTGGGGATCCGTCCCGAGGCCATGAGCCACATGCGGGCGATCTCGGGGCCCATGAATCGGAATCTTGCCTTTAGTTCCTTCTGAAGACTGCCCAATTCGTTGCCCTCTAACACATCGTAAAACCACTGACAAAAGGACCCGTGCTCTTCCTGAATATCCCGGATGGCTCGGGCATTGGTTATACATGCCTCGATCTTTTTGCGATTGCGGATGATGGACGCATCGTTTATCAGTCGCTCCACGCTCTTGGGACCCATACCGGCAACTTTGGAGACACGCCATCCACGAAAGGCTTTGCGGAAGGCGTCACGACGTGCCAGCACCATTTCCCAGGTCAGGCCCGCTTGAAACACCTGAAGGCTCATGACCTCGAAAAGGGAGTCGTCGTCCTTCGCACGTTTGCCCCAGACCTCCATGGCATACCACTCTCGCAGAGGATTTCCCAGGGCCCACGGTGGAATCTCTCGTTCTGATTCGGTCTCGTGACTCATAACGTGTTTTGGCACTCATTCAGGTATGTTAGGGACGATGGAGTAATTATATCCTTATTGTGAGAGATTTGGTTAATAGTACCTTTAGCTGTTGCACTAAGCCTGGGCGGGTGATTCCGACGCATTGCTAAATATCTCATCGCTCCGGTGAAGTCGCAGGGCGATATTGTAGGTCTGGCCAACGGCCCTCGGTCTGGGCGAGTGGGCTGCCAGAAATCGCGACATAGCCACCAAGACATGGCGACCCGCATCGGTTCCGCACCTGGACTGATACTGGCTGAATGCGGCGTCTACAATTTGGAACGAGTGGAAGTCGGAGTCCTCGCGCAGCATGACGTGACCCAGGTTGGCCAGAAGACAGCGAGGGTCACCATCGCTGCCCAGATATCGTACAACCAATTGGGTCACCTCTTCCACCTGTTGCTGGACATCCATGCTGGTCGGGATTTCGGTGAGCAAAGAAGCGCTATCAACAGCTTCGTAAGGTCCTTCTGGTATGCGTTGAGGGGGCATGTTGAGGAGGCCGGTGGGAAGGCCGCCGAAGAAACCCATCATCTGGTACGACGACTTCTGGTATGAGGCGGGGAGTTGGGACAGCCCCCGGCGGGTGGTGGCCAAGGTGGAGTGGCACCAGGGAGAGCTGTTCCCTCGGGTGGGCTTCATCGTCACCAATATGTCGGCTGGCCCTGAAGGGGTAGTGCATTTCTACAATGGCCGAGGTACTGCGGAGCAGTGGATCAAAGAGGGCAAGTACGCCCCGAACTGGACACGGCTGTCTTGCCATCGGTTCGTGGCCAACCAGGTGCGGCTGGCTTTGTTAATCCTGGCCTTCAACCTGGGCAACTTCCTGAGAAGGCTGACTTTGCCAGAGTCAGTGAAACACTGGTCACTGCGAAGCGTGCAGACCAAGCTCATCAAGATGGGTGGACGTCTGGTGCGGCATGCCAGGAGGTTGGTGTTTCAGCTTGCTGCGGTAGCGGTGTCCCGGCAGGTGTTCCGGCAAGTGCTGGAGCGTATCGCCGGGCTCCATCCAGCACCAGGGTAACGAGTATCCATGGGTCATCGGAGGTGATGAGGGGCAACCAAGGGAGAGGTGCGTGCCTGGAGGGACTGGAAGAGAGCCATAGTGTATCGCGAGTGGCTTTCCCAACCGATGGACCACCAGCCGACACACCAAAAGGTAGTCCAGTAGGCGCGATAGTGTGTTTGACAGCGTTCCAGTGTGTCCGTACAATCGTCGATGTCAAGGATTATGGGTTCTTTGGACGCACCCGGCTTGATATGGGAAATGTCGGTATAAAGTCCTTGGAACAAAATAGCGACGCATCTCGTCTCTAGGAGTCTGAGCAATTAGTGATGCCGGTCATGGGAGCCTCGAGCAGCGTGGGGCAATAGGGAGACCGCGCGGATGGCCGTGGACGGATTGATCGGATGAATCGCGCCACGGGACCGCTGAAGAAGAGGAAGATGAGCGGTCGCAGCTTCGAAATGGACCGGTTCGCGCCCTCGTCGCCAGCGGCCTGCTCCGGGTTGACCGGGTGACGCTGGATGGGCAGCAAGGCCGCGATCTTCTTAACATTGAACGCGGCGCACACCAGGTTCCATTCGCTGCCCACGTTCTGCCTACCCCGATACCAGAACCGCCGGAATCCCATGCCGACCTTGATCTGCCCGAACACCGGTTCTACCGTACATTTGCGCCGACGATAGAGCTCTCGATGGCCCGTCCCGTCCATAATCCGCTTGAGTTCGCGTTTGGCCAGGTGACCCTGGCCCACGCTGATCACTTCACGACCATCAGCGGCTTCGTACTGGCCACACGTGCAGGCCACGGGCTCCATCGTCTTGTATGTTCTCGCCCCGTTGGTGGGATGCTCATGAGCAAAGGCGAAGGTGTGACCGCGGGGGCAAACAAACCTGTCCTGATCCCGGTCGTAGCTGAGGCGGTCCAGTTTGCCTACCTCCTGACCTTCTTTTCCCTCTCGGGTCGTGGCACACACCGGCGTCACGCCCCGCTTCCGGCAACTGTCCAGCGTGTTCTGGTTCCCGTAGCCCGCGTCAGTCACCAACGCCCGGGGCACCTGGTCCAGCTCCTGCTCCATGTGCGCCAGGATCGGTTCGGCTGCGTGTGCGTCACTGACCGAGTCCTCGATATGGTTCGACACGATGATCTGGTTGTCCATGTCCACTGCGGCCTGGGCATTATAGACGTATCGAGTCCCGTCCCCCGGCTTGCTAAAGCACCGTGCATCATGGTCCGCAAAGGAGACCTGCTTCTTCGGGTCGATCGGCTCGTCGGGGTGTTCCCTCTTCTCCCGCTCCTCCAAGGCGGCCTTGGCCTCTTCGATCTTCTCCAGCCGCTGTTCCCGCCGCGCCAGTTCGTCCGACACCCGGTAGCCATCCGAATCGGGGCTGCATTCCTGGTCCTCCTGCTCGTCGGTGGCCTGCGCCGCCTCGAGCAACTGCTCAATTTCCACCCTCAGCTTCGATTCCTCCTCCAGCATGCGGCCGTAGCTCATGGCCTTATGCTTGGAAGTGTCGGCCTCTACCTTGGAACCATCCAGTGCCACCGCACCGAGCCGCGCCAGCCCTAAGGCGCGGGCCAGCTTCACCGTCTGTACGAAGACCTCTTTCATATCGTCCCGGTGCCGCTGCCGGAACTCGATGAAGGTCCTGAACACCGGGGTCTCCATGCCCGCCAGGTACTTGAAGGCCAGGTTCTCCTGGCAGGCCCGCTGGAGTTTGCGAGAGCTGAATATCCCAACGGTGAAACCGTACAGGATGACCTTCAGCATCAGGCGCGGATGGTAGGCGGGCTGGCCGAGGTTTCCGTAGCGCGCTTCCAGGGCACTCAGATCCACTTGGTCCACCAAGTCATTGATCAGGTGAGCAGGGTGATTCTCATCCACGAAGTCCTGCAAACTCGGGGGCAGTAGGAATGGTTGGCTTTGATCGTACGATCGAAACATTGGCGCCTCCGTAGCGTGGACCTCCAGTCTACAAGAACTCCCTGTCCCCACCCAAGCGTCGCTCCTTGCGGAAATCGCGCGAGTACAGCAGTGCCCCGGCACCACACGACTAATTGCTCAGGCTCCTAGTTATGATAGGCAAAGAATTGGACAGCACGGAGCGAATCACAGTGAAGTACAGAAATCAGGATGAACACAAATGGGCAGGATGAAAGGTCTCGCAGCAATCCTTGGCGTTGCGGTGCTGATGGTCGTCGTAGCGGCGTGTGGAAATGGAGCTGAACCGACTTCCCTCAGTGATGAGGTGCCGACCCCGGCTCCGCCCACAGTAGGCGGGACAACCTCGACGGATTCAAACCCGCCAACTACGCCCATCGTTTCCCACAAGGACTATGTAAGTCTGGTGGACAATCTGAGAGCGGCGGGAGCGACTGTTGATCCTGCGGGCACCGTGTCATCGGACTTCTTCGCACCGCAGGGGCAGTTGTTGACTGTGAACGGCGAACGTGTTGAGACGTTCGAATTTGCCAGTGCGGAAGAAGCTGATGCCGCAGCCGACGGCGTTTCAGCAAGCGGCAGCTCAATCAGCAGAGTCGACTCCGAAACGGAGATGGGTGTCGCGAGTTCAATCCTGTGGGAGAAACCACCACATTTCTACAAGGCTGGCAAACTGATCGCCCTATACGTCGGGTGCGACAGTGATGTTATCAACGTACTCAAGGAGACCATGGGACCCCAATTCGCAGGGGGCGCGGGTGTGTCGCAGTGCCCCGATCAGGTTCCACCAACTACTATGGAGATCAGCCAGGCCCTGGAGGCGGCCGAAGGATCCGAAGTCACGGTCAACGGAATGTTAATTGCCAACAGGGACGGCAAAACCCGACTATGCAGCGTACTGCTCGAGTCCGACCCGCCCCAGTGTGGAGGCTACCGAATCGATCTGCTGGGGTTTGACGCGAGTTCTGTGCCAAATTCTAAAACGCCCCAGAGGCCGAGCGAGATACAGACCGCCAGGTGGACTGACAGCCCAATCACCGTCACTGGAATCAAAGGGATCGGTGGGCTGGTTAAGGTGCGACTGTTGAACGAGGCCACGGAGGGCGATAGCTGACCGACGCCAGAAAAGCCGAGATAGGTGGTCTGGGGCGGCGACAAGATCAGTTCCACCCAGGAGGTCGTGGCCGACCGGCACCGTCATCAGCAGGTATTGCATGATGTCACGAATAAGTATGAGGATTCGCTGAAGGAGATACAGGGGATTGTCGGAGCGGGTATAGGGTTTGTCCGCGTATATGAATGAGTACGTATTACGTATGACTAAGGTTCCTTCTCGGGCAATAAACGGTCTAGGCGATGAATCAATACACGTAATTAAATAGATCACATTCCTGGTTTACGGGCAAGCCACGGTTGGTCATTGGCGAACGCTCTCGGTTTCGGAACAACTCTGCCGAACATATGGGTTATCACCGGTACTCATCTCCGCAGTCGCCGATTATTTCGTACAGGTCACGAGACTTGCTCAAGACACTTTCTATGCGGTCGTGGTCTTCAGAATCCAACGTCAGATCGAACACACGGGCGTTGTCATCTAGGTGGTCGGTAATCCCGAGTCGCGCACCAACAATCACCCCTGCCACCGATGTGCGGTCCAGGATGTACCGAACGGCGATGTTAGGTATGCTAACCCCATGCCTGTCCGCCGACCATTTCAGTACCGACAGCAACTCTTGAAACAGCTGCCACCCTCCCCAGGCGTCCACCATCTGCTTGTACTTTCGGAGGCTCACGGTATTGAGAGCGCCCACGCTAGGTTCCGGCTGCCCTAGATACTTCTCGGACAGGAGGCCGCCGCAAACCGTCCCGTAGGTCAGGAGGTTTATGTCATGTTCCTGGCAAAACTGGGCCATTCGTACCTCTGGTCTGCGGTCGATCAGAGAGTATTGGACCTGGTTGGATACCACTCTTATACCGCTGTCGACGATACGCTCCAGGTGCTTCGTATCGAAGTTCGTAAGGGCCAGATACCTGATCTTGCCTTCGTCTCGTAGCTCGGACAGGTTTGCAAGGGCATCCAGATACCTTTCGTCCTCATAGTCCCACCAGTGAAACTGTAGTAAGTCCAACTTCTTCACGTCCATTCGCTGTAAGGAGGTCCCAATATTTCCATCAACAATCTGGCGTGTCATAGGCCCCGGTCGAGGCACCCACTTGGTGAATGCCTGGATAGTTGAAAAGGAATCTGCACCACGGCTGGCCGTAATCTGGCGCCTGAATTCGCCGATAAAATCCTCCGCCGGACCGTAGTGATCGGCCAGGTCCCATGTTGTGAAGCCTGCGTCCACGTAGTCGAACATGCTCTGGATAGCGGCTTTTGGGTCTATGGAACCGTGGGCTCCTGACACCTGCCACATCCCGTTTAGAACGCGGCATATATTCAGGTCAGGGGCTAGCTGAAACCTGCTCGCTTCCGATAGCACCATCGACTTCTCCTGGCATAACATCGTCTCGCAGAGTCTTGAGTTTTCGATACCAGTGACTTAAATCATCTAGCGAATAAACCGCATTGGCAGGGCTAGGATTGGGTACTACGAAGACCATTGATTTCCCGATGGCCCGTTTTTGAAGGCCAAGTTCAGGCTTTTCCTTTACCTTCTCCCCGTGTGCGAGATACTGTCGATAGGCAGTCACACCGTGGAAGCAGACGATTCGCGGCTGGTAACGTTCCAGCTTAACCTTTAACACCGGAGCCCACTTTCGAAAGTCATCAGCGGAGAGGTCGGATCCCTGGGAAGTGGGGCGCTTGACCACGTCAGTAAACCCGATGCCATATTCAAGGAGGATGTGATCTTGATCGGGAGAAAGCTCGTCGGCCACCAATCCCGAGCGGTTGAATGCTTTCCAGAACCGGTTTCGTGGGTTGGCGAAATAGTGGCCCAGTCTGGCGGATATTGCTGATGGGTTGAGGCCGACGAACACGATGTCCAACTCTTCCCCTAGAAGATCGGGTAGCGTGTCCATTTCACCCTCGTCTGGCAGCACACTTCTCCTTCGCTAAGTGCCGCTTCCTATTAGCCGATCTCGAAGACTCGCGTCGGAGGCTATGTCGATCGCAGTCCAGGCCATGGACAGTGCGCCGTCGGTCACAGCCTTGTCCGCGGCCTCGGTGATGCAATGGGCGGTAAACTCCGGCTGATGATTCACTGCGGGCAGAGAGCTGATTCCTATCATGGGGTGGATGGCTGGCAGCGCCAATGACACGTTGCCCATATCGGTGGACCCCGCGGCCCGTTGAAGTAATGCGCCCAAGTTGGGGAATCCCCTGCCTACGGCTTCTGCATTGCGCTTATATATCGCGGCCATCTCTCCGTCGTGGACCATCTGGGCATATGGCTTGTCGCCTCCAACCATCTCCAGCGTGGAACCTGTAGCCAGAGCGCCCGCTTCAAAGCATCGGTTCACCTTGGTGCGGATATCGTCCAGCTCGTTCAGCGTCTGGGCCCGGACCATGTATTTAGCAGTAGTGTGCGCGGGAACGATGTTCGGAGCATCGCCACCCTTCGTGACTATTCCATGAACCCGGTCAGTTGAGCGAATGTGCTGCCGCAGCAAGCCTATGGCCGTCTGAGCAACGGTCAGGGCGTCGGCGGCGTTGATGCCAAGCTCTGGGAAGGCGGATGCATGGGCCTCCTTCCCCGTGTAGTGGACGTCGAATACCGATGCCGCTAAAACCACGGGAGTGACAACGTCGAAGGGAGAAGGGTGGACCATCATCGCCGCATGTATACCATCGAAAGCACCCCGCTCCAGGAGCAATATCTTGCCTCCGTAGTTGCCTACCTCTTCCGCCGGAGTGCCTATCACGGTCACAGTCAGGCCCACGTCGTCGGCCACTTTGGCTGCGGCAACTGCCGCGCCTAAGGCCGTTGCTGCTATGATGTTGTGTCCGCAGGCGTGGCCGATGGCAGGTAGAGAGTCGTACTCTGCACAGATGCCTATGTGCAGGGGCCCGCTGCCTGCGCGGGCGACGAAAGCAGTGGGAAGCTCGCAGATACCGGTATCCACGGCAAAGCCGGCGTCTGTCAATGCTTCAGCCAGCCAAGCCGAAGCCTTCACCTCTTCGTACCCCAGCTCGGGGTTGGCATGAATCCTGTGGCTTATCTCCACCAGGCTCTCGCCCATGGCTTTGACATGCTCTTGAGCTGCTGATTTGGGGTCCATTGCGCCTCCTCTTGATATCGATTGTTAGCCGGTTTATGTGCTTGCCTGCAATCTAGTCCAAGGGCAGCAGGGCAAGCTGAAAATTGTCCTGAAAGTTGCTAACCCCTGCACCGATTAGACGGAACTTTCGGCCTGGTTTTAGCTCCAACAGCAGAAGTTGGCGGCACAACTGGAGTATAACATCTATGTTGTCTGTGGGGGCGGGAAGGGTCTTCTGGCGAGTGAAGGTAGTAAAATCAGCCAGGCGAAGCTTTATCGAGACCGTCTTTCCCTTCAGACCTTCTTGCTGTAGATGATCCGCGACCCGACGGACAAGCCGACCCATCTCCTCGAAAATCAGAGACTTATCGTCTATATCCGTAGCCATGGTGGTCTCCGCGCTCACCGATTTGACGTCCCGTTCAGGGGTGACCTGCTCGTTGTCGATGCCCAAAGCCCGGTCTCTGAGCTCGGGGCCCCGCTTACCGAAGATTCGCTGAAGCCATACTATTTCCGACGAGCCCAGCTGCCCAATGGTGTTAATGTTATGTTGTCTGAAGAGCCGTGCCGTCTTTGGGCCCACCCCCCAGAGCATTTCCACGTCCAATGGCCTTAGAAATTCTCGCTCCTCGCCGTCCCTGATGAGCAAAAGTCCGTCCGGCTTGGCCAGTTGCGAGGCTATCTTGGCCACCGTCTTGGAAGTGCCACCGCCTATGGTCACGGCCAGCTCAGTCTCATTCTTGACGTTCTCTTTAAGTTCTCGTGCAGTCTTTTCAGCGATGTCTATGGGTACTCTGTCCTGGAGGTCCATGTACGCTTCGTCCAAGGACAGAGGTTGGACCTGAGGTGTAACTCTCAGGAAAATGTCCATGACCTGACGCGACACCTCGTGGTAGACGTTGAATCGTGGAGGCACACGGACCAGCTCCTGGCATAGCCTCATGGCGGTTTTCATGGGCATGGCGGACCGGACACCGTAGGCCCGGGCCTCGTAAGATGCGGCGGCCACCACTCCACGAGACTCTGGAGGCCCACCTACCACGACGGGACGGCCCTTCAGCGCGGGGTCGTCTCGCTGCTCCACTGAGGCGTAGAAAGCATCAAGGTCAGCGTGTAATATATAGCGTGTTTCCCCCATACCCATATTTTACCTCAAAGTGCCTGTAATGACTGCAGTAGCAAGTCTGATGCACTTAACATGCGACCTAGGAGAAGGACGACATGACGGACCTGGAAAACAGACAGATACGGATAAAGGCAGGCCCTGTGGAGGTTGACGCCGAGCTCAACGGCACGAATACGGCACAGGCCATCTGGGAAGCCCTGCCCATAAGTGCCCGTTGCAACACCTGGGGAGACGAAATCTATTTCGGTATTTCAATTACCGCTGAGGTGGAGGACGGCCAGGAAGTGGTGGAGCTGGGCGACCTGGGCTATTGGCCTCCTGGCAAGGCTTTCTGCATCTTTTTCGGGCCGACTCCGGCCAGCGGGCCAGACGAAATACGGCCTGCTAGTGGTGTTACCGTGATCGGCAGGGTAACAGGCGATGCCAAGGTGTTCAAGGAAGTGGCACCCGGTGCAGATGTGACCATATCTCGATAAGTCGCATTAGAATGCCACCTGTTGACAATGGTATATGACCGAATTACACTCGGACTTACCTACATCGGGAGCCCAACCGCTGAGTGAGGAGAACATGCTATGGCAGACATCGGGATAGTGCTGCGCACCTACTTGCCAATCCAACAGTCGATTGAGCTGGCTCAGGAAGCTGAACGGCGGGGGTTCCACAGTGTATGGGTGACTGAGGGCATGGACTCCAAAGACGCATTCACGCAAATGACCGCCTACGCGTTGAAAACTCAGCGCATCCGAATGGGCTCCGGTATCGTCCCCATCTACAGTCGAACGCCGGTCCTCACGGGAATGTCCATGCTCGCATTGGCGGAGCTGTCCAACGAGAGGGCAATCCTAGGCCTGGGCGCGAGCCATCCCTACATAGTCGAGAAGGGACATGGCGGCAAGCTCATCAAGCCGTTAGCCACCATGCGTGAATACATAGAGATCATTCGTCTGCTGGCCAAGGAGCAGAAGTTCAGCTATGAGGGCAAGATATTCAACATTCCCCAGTACGATGGGTCCACCCGCCATTATTTCGAGAGCCGTCCCTTTCATTTCCCCATTTTAGTCGCTGCCTTGCGCTCCCGGATGGTCCGGCTGGGCGCAACCGTGGCCGACGGAATACTGATGAACATGGTTACCCCCCAGTACCTGAAGCAGTCCGTTGCTGCTGCCCGGGACGCCTCCAAGGCCGCGGGACGGGACCCTAAGGATGTCACCTTCGCTAGTTTGGTAGGTGTCTCCGTGTCTCAAGACGAGGAGGCGGCTGCCGAATCGGCACGGAATCAGGTTACCCAATACCCCACATTAATGCCTTTCTACAGCAATATGCTAAGGGAGACCGGATTCGACAAGGAGATGGACGCCATCGCGCCGGATGCCGCCAAGGGAGACGTTGCCGCGGCTGCAAAGAAAATCCCCTATGAGATGGTCCGCTCCTTAGCAGTGTTTGGCTCGCCCGAACGATGCCGGCAGGACCTCAAGGCTTATGAGGACTCTGGAGCAGACCTCCTGGTGTTGATGCCTTACATACCTAAGGGCGCCGACACAGCCCAGGCCATCGCCGATGTGATTGAGGCCTTCGCCCCCCGCTAGGACTCTTCTCCCTTGGCCTGATCGCGTATTGTAGTGGCCTAGCATGGCGAGTAGAATTGCTGTATCGAATCATGCAGTGGTGAACGGAGATAACATCAGGTATTCAGAAGACAGCCGTTTCTGGGTCTGCGAGTAATCAGTTAACCAAGCTTTGATAGGTGCCTTTCACCCCCACCCCATCGACAGGCTCCAGCCTTCCCCGTCGAGGGGGAAGTGACCTGTTCTCTCCCCCTTGATGGGGGAGAGTTAGAGTGGGGGTGAAACGATACATCGATTTTAAGATTGACTGGGTACTGGGGAAAGCTAAAGACAGTTATGACCAACGTGGGGTTGATAGGCTGTGGCACGATAGGCGAAGAAATCGCTGACTCGATTTGCGCCCGCAAAGCTGCCGACGCCTCCTTGGTCGCCCTCTTTGATGTGGATGCCGAGAGAGCCTCCGCTCTGGCTAATCGACTACCGCTGGAGGTTCCCCACTTCACCGACTTCGATCAGTTTTTGTCCACAGCGGGCCTGGAGCTGGTCGTAGAGTGTGCGTCTCCTGCAGCCGTGCGCGCCTATGCCGAGTCGGTGCTGTCCAGGGGTAAAGACCTGCTGATGCTGAGCTCCGGAGCCCTTACCGATATTGCCCTGTACCAGCGGCTAGCCAGTTTGGCCATAAACGAAGGCCGTCGCCTTATCATCCCCTCTGGAGCACTCGGTGGCATCGACGCGCTGCGCAGTGCCCGAGGTCACCTGGACGAGGTAACCCTGACCAGCACGAAGCCTCCCAAGGGTTTCATGGGTGCCCCAGGTTTCAAAGAGTGGGAGTCCAAAGAGATCACTGAAGCCCAGGTGATTTTCGACGGGCCGGCCAATGAAGCGATCAAGCTATTCCCTGCTAATGTAAATGTAGGTGCCACTCTAAGCCTCGCCGGTCTTGGCCCCGAAAAGACCAGAGTTAAGGTGGTGGCTGACCCTAACTCCCCTGGCAATGTTCATGAGATTCTGGCCAAGGGAGATTTTGGGGTCATGCGAGTTACCATGGAAAACAGGCCCCACGATCGTAATCCTAGGACCAGCTATCTAGCGGTGCTCTCCGCCCTTGAGACCTTACGAGCCGCCTGTACCACCGAACCCAAGATCGGCACCTAGATCAATAACGACCGTGAAACTAAACAACCCTTAGTTACAACTCTTCACGATGGCTGAAAGGAGACGACTGTGCTTCTCGATGGGAAGGTTGCCTTTGTCACTGGAGCCGGCCGAGGAATCGGCCGATCTATAGCGCTGGCCTTTGCGAAAGAAGGTGCGAAGGTCGCCGTTACCGGGCGAACTAAGGAGCGTCGAGACGGCGTAGCCCAAGAGATCGTTGCCGCGGGCGGCGAAGCAAGGTCCGTTGCCCTGGACGTAACCAAAGAAGACCAGGTGGTTAAAGCGGTGGAAGAGGTACTGTCCAATTGGGGTCAGGTCGATATTCTGGTCAACAATGCTGGAGTCATCATGTACGACACTCCCGTTTGGAAGACCACGGTCGCAGACTGGGATGCCATGATGGATATAAATATACGAGGTGCCTTTCTCTGCTGCCACGCCCTCATTCCCCACATGATGGAGAGGCAAACTGGGACGATCATAAATGTAGGCTCTTCGTCGGGTCGGATGGCCGATGAAGATTACGGACCCTATACGGCCAGCAAGTGGGCGATTGTGGGCTACACAGCCTCGCTCGCCCGCTCCCTTAAACCCAACGGGATTCGAGTCAACGGCATCAATCCTGGATGGGTGGATACCGATATGTCCAGGAACTACGATCCCAAAGGCAGTCCGGAGTGGAGTAAGCCGGAGGAGATCGCGGAGACGGCCCTTTTTCTCGCTGCCATCGCTCCTAGAGATATGACTGGACAGTGCGTGGACGTATTTGGCAGCTAACTGGAGAACAGGGATTTGAGTAGCTACCGCGTCGGCGGTGATGTTGGTGGCACATTCACTGATATTGTGCTAGCCGGGGATGACGGCTCTCTAGCTGTCAACAAGGTTCCTTCCTCGACAGGTCGCTATGAGCAGGCTCTGGCCACGGGAATCATGGAGCTACTGGACAGGAAGGGAATCGCTCCGGACCAAGTGACCGAGGTCCTGCATGGCACCACCGCTGCGACCAACGCCGTGCTGGAGCGAAGGGGTGCGGTCACCGGTCTTCTGACAACCCTCGGCTTCCGCGATGTATTGGAGCTGCGACGCCTTCGCATGCCCGATCTGTACAACGTCTTTTGGGAAAAGCCCGCCCCATTGGTACCTCGTAACTTGCGGCGAGAAGTCACCGAGCGTATGGACGCCAAGGGCCAGCCAATAGTGGCCGTAGAATTAAATGAGGTCCGAGAAGTAGTACGTGGCCTTGTTAACGAGGGCGTTACCTCTCTGGCGGTTTGCCTGCTTCACTCCTATCTTAATCCAGTGCACGAGGAGCAGATCGGCGCGTTAATACGAAGTGAGTTTCCTAATCTCCATCTCAGCCTCTCCTGTGAGGTGCTTCCAGAGATTAAGGAGTACGAACGCACCTCGACTACCGTCACGAACGCCTACATCATGCCGGTGATGGCGGGCTATCTGGGCTCTCTTCGTCAACGCCTCGACGACATGAAAATCTCTGCTCCGTTGCTTATCGTGCAGTCATCGGGTGGAATGATGACCTCCCGTATGGCGGCTCAGAAGCCGGTCTATACTCTGGAGTCGGGGCCCGCCGCGGGAGTCGCCGCGGCGTTGTCTCTGGTCCAGAACCTGGGCCTCAACAACGCAGTGACCCTCGACATGGGCGGCACGACTGCCAAGGCATCTCTTATCGAAGATGGTGTGGCTCATCGAGCTTCCGAATATGAGATCGGAGCACCGATCTCCATCTCCTCCCGCCTGCTAAAGGGGGGCGGCTATCTGCTCCGAATACGCGCTATAGACCTTGCTGAGGTGGGTGCGGGGGGAGGAAGTGTGGTGTCCATCGACCGAGGAGGCTCGCTACAGGTAGGGCCTCGTTCCGCGGGGGCAGTTCCTGGGCCCATTTGCTATGATCAAGGCGGGGAGGAACCAACGGTCACCGATGCTAACCTGATTCTGGGCTATCTCAACCAGCACCATTTGCTGGGAGGCGCCCTCAAAGTTAACCGTGATAAAGCGATGGGAATGTTTGAAAAGGCCGTGGCCCGTCCTCTGGGTCTATCGGTCCAGCAAACGGCCTACGCCGTACATGTGGTCTCCAACGCTACTATGGCCCACGCCATCCGTGCGGTGAGCACAGAGCAGGGACGAGACGTGCGTAACTTCCAGCTTGTAGCCTTCGGAGGCAATGGGCCGGTCCACGCTGCTGAGCTGGCCCGTTCCCTTGGGGTTCGAAGCGTGATCATACCCCTCTTCCCAGGGCTTTTTAGCGCCTTGGGGCTCCTGGTATCACCACTGGAGCAGGAGGCCGTGGAGACTCTGATGCGTCCCACGTCCGAACTTTCCGAAGATGGGCTGGACAGCACCTATGCACGTCTGCGGGAGCGTGTCTCCGATGTACTCAGACAGGAGGGAGTGGACCTGAGCGGCGTCGAGTTCCATCGCTTCGCTGACATGCGCTATATTGATCAGGTACATGAGCTGACCATCCCTGTGCCTGCTGGGAATCACAATGGACGGATGACCAAGGTGATCGAGGAGGCCTTCGGGCAGGAGCACGAGAAGAACTACGGCCATCGGGCTGACGACGAGCCCACCGAGCTGGTTAACGTCCGGCTGGTGGCTCGCTATCAGCTTGCCCGCACGGCGCCGAACTTAGGCGTGACTGACCATCAGTCCCGCTCTAACTCCGGTAGCAAAAAGGCGAGTCGACAAGCATACTTTGGCAGCGACCGGGGAACGTTGGAGACCCCAGTGGTATCTCGATGGGACCTGTCTGAGCGCGCCACGCCCGGCCCGCTGATTGTAGAAGAGTACGACACTACCGTGGTAGTGCCTCCCGGATTCACCGCCCGCAAGGATGATCAAGGCAACATACTGCTGGAATACTAGCGGTCCTTCGACCGGCTCGTTGAGGAGAAGCTATGGAACAGGACATAATCACTTTCGAAGTGCTGAAGCATCAACTCGCCTCTATCACCGATGAGATGATGTTTACGCTCCAACGCACGGGCTACTCACCCACCACCACTCAAGCCTTTGACTTCTCCGTGGTGGTGTGCGACCCCAAGGGCCGGATGCTGGTGCAGGGCTTAGCTGTGGCCGGCCACATGGGCAGCGTCCCTACCGCAGTTGCCGCCACCATCAACAAGTATGGCGACGACATCCGGCCCGGCGATGTTTTCCTATTAAACGACCCGTATGAAGGTGGAATGCACCTGCCCGACATCTTCGTTATCAAGCCGGTGTTCATCGAAGGCCATTTGTTAACTTACAACTGCTCAGTGGTGCATCATATCGACGTCGGCGGGCGTGCCCCTGGCTCCATGGCCCATGACTCTACGGAGATATACCAGGAGGGGTTGCGACTGCCTCCGGTGCGTTTCTACGAGGAGGGGCGTCTTAATCCCACCTTGATAGATATCATCAACAAGAACGTTCGTATTCCTGAGAAGGTGCTGGGTGACCTGAGGGCCGAGCTGGCGGCGTGCACAATCGGCGAGCAACGGATTCAAGAGCTTGTCCAGCAGTACGGCCGGGAAACCCTTATGAGCTATTTCGAGGCCCTTATGGATTACTCGGAACGGGTGGCCCGTTCCATCATCGCCACCTGGCCCGATGGGACCTACAGATTCACCGACTACATCGACGACGATGGTACCGACGCAAACTCCATCGCAATCGTAGCCGCCATAACCATTCACGGCGACTCATTGACCGTGGACTTCACCGGTTCCTCGCCCCAAGTAAGGGGTGCTATCAATTGTACTTTGTCCTGGACGAGGGCCTGTACCTGTGCCGCGATACGTTCTGCGTTGGGCGAAAATATCCCCAACAACGATGGCTATTTCCGGGCCATCGAGACCATTGTTCCGGAAGGAACCATACTCAACATGTCATATCCGGCCGCCTGCGCCGCAAGGGGTATGACTGGACGTCGGATCCAGGATGCCGTGTTTGGAGCCCTTTCTCAAGCCATCCCAAACAACGTTCCCGCTGCTTCCCAGGGAAGCACTCACACGGGGCGGTTCGGCGTGTACGGCCCCGACGGGCGGGCAAAAGTGTTCTATGATAATGTCTACGGAGTACGGGGCGCGACTCCCCGGAACGACGGCCTGGAAGGAGCAGCGGAGCTAGGCTACAACTTAAGCAACGTCTCCATAGAGGTGGAAGAGGTCTCATTCCCTCTTCGTGTGAACCGCTACGGTCTCGTGCCGGACTCGGGAGGCCCAGGCAAATATCGGGGCGGATTAAGTATCCTGCGGGAGTGGGAGGTGCTTGCCCCGGAAATGAACATCACCTTCCGCTCGGACCGTCGCAAGTTTCAGCCCTACGGCCTCCACGGGGGCAAATCAGGCCAGCCCTCTGCTTCGTACCGCAACGGTGAGTCGGACGACAATTTGCTGCCGTCGAAGATCAACATGCGTTTCAAAGAGGGAGAGACTTTGCTCCACATCGCCCCCTCCGGTGGGGGCTGGGGCAACTACCTGGAGCGGGATACCGAGATGGTTCTGCAGGACTGGCTTCTTGAAAAAATCACCGCCAAGCATGCTCAAGAGGCTTACGGCGTGGTCATAGACGAAAAGCTCCGGAAGGTGGACGAAGCCGCTACTAACGCATTACGAAAAGAGCTAGCGACGGCTCAGTAAATGAGGGATGGTGTGCTCCAAAGGCTATCCCTCTACTGTAGCACTCCCTCGAATAAACTTCTCTGGAACTCCACTCTTAGCATAGGCCCTTCCTGGTTCATCGCCAGGCAATCGCTGTCGCCTGGGCTGCCCGAGGTGACCCGCCTCTTGTAGGTGGCTTTCACGGTGTGCAAGTGGTCGATGTATTCCAGGACCACTATGTTGTCCTGGGGCATGGCGTACATTTCAGCGATCAGCGCCTTGGTTATCAGTTGGTTTTCTTTGATCACTTCGTACGCTCGGCTATCGGTGAACATCATGTCCAGGGTCACAAGGAATGGCCCCGCATTTTTAGTCCGGAGCACCGAGCACAGGTCTTCAAGACGCACAGATTCGGCCAATTTACACCTCGTGTATACTGCGAACGCTTATGTCAAACAGCTCTAGAGGGTCTTCTATGGGCATCTGGTGATATATAGTGGTGTCGTAGGCCTCACCGGCGTCGATGGCGTTGGGAGAGAACAGACGGGCCACGTTGCCCGCGGTAGTGGTCCGGCCGGGGTACCTGCAATGGGCTATCCGCATCAATAGGTCTTCAGACACGTCGTTGGCCAGCTCCTGGGTTTCGCCCACCACGTCGATCACCAGCCCCAGCTCGAAGGGTATGGTGTCCTTTCGCCATTCTGACTGTCCCAGTACAGCCCCCTTGCCGTAGAGATGATAATACATGGAGAACTTGCCTATCTCCCCAAACCGGGCCTCCACGCTCCGTTTTTGCTGTTCCAATATGTCGTCTATCTGGTCGATCATCCGGGGATTACGGACTCCCATCACGGTGATGGTACGCCAGCCAGCGGGCCCGACTCCTTCCAATAACACGGTGTAAGGCTTCGGGTTGAACCTGGAGCCCGAGACTTTGACCACGCTTTCGGTCAACTGCTCATAGCGAGTTTCAGACTTGCTCAATATGCCACCCGGTAGCTCGACCTCCGAGTGGTTTTCCCTTTCGTAAAGAGAGTGGGCACTGGCCGACTCAACGGTGCATACCATGCCTGGGTGGCCAGCCTTGATCACAAAGTGATCGTCTTGCACTATCCCAACCACGGGCATCCGGTTCGGCCCCAGCAGATTACGGACTCCTCCTTTGTCTACAAGGGCAGCTTCGCCACACTCCATTATGTCACCCATCTGTAGTGAAAGGCCTTTGTCGAAGCCCTTCATGATGGGGTAGGCGGCTATTACACAGGAGTCCGCCGCCCTACCGGCGATTACCACGTCGGCCCCTCGTTTGAAAGCCTCGATAATTGGTTCCACGCCCATCATGGCAACGATTACTGACGATTTGGACACCTGCTCCTCTGTCAGCGGCTCGCCCAAGAGCTCCGTTGGCACTCTTTTTATTTGGTCTCCCTTGCGTACGCGGTCGAGCAGGTACTCCTTGTCCAAATCTGAGTAGATCACTCCCACCTTGAAGTCAAGGTTTCGCCTATTGGCGATCTCCCTGACCATCTCTAGGGTTAGGTCAACGTGGGGCCTGCCGCCTGACCCTCCGGCCGAGCCTACCACGAAGGGGATGCCTCTTTTGCCGACCCCTTCCGTGAGTATCAGGTCCAGGTCCTGCCGTATGTTGGTGAGGGGGCTGTGAGCGAGGCCCTTGCCCAAATAATATGGACCTAAGTCGAAGGAGCCACCATCTACAGCCATCACCTGGGGATTGGACTCCTCCAACGCGTTTATGAAGGCCTCTGGATACATACCCCTGTTACCGATGCAGCCCGTTGGGGTGAGTACCGTCAATTGATTCATCTCGTGACCAACCTTACCATCTTCAATGCCCGACTACTCTATTGGACACTGTGGAGCGCATTACATAGTCCAAAAATGGACGTTGACAAAGCCCATGATATTGTAGCCGGCGTGAGCTGTCAATCTCGCGTAGGATTGAAGCAGGGTCTTTTAGTTCTCCCCTACGGTCATTGCGAGTGAAGCGAAGCAATCTCTTCTTGCATTAAGGGATTGCTTCAGGGCTTTGCCCTTCGCAATGACAATTAAAAGACCCTAGGACTGAAGGGATAAGGGGTCTTAAGCGGCGTTGCTATCTGGATATAGCAGAGCTAAGTGACTTAGCAAACCCCGCTAATCACATCATCTACCCGAAAAGCGGCGGAGTTGTTTTGTGGGGCAATAGAGCCATCGGAGTCGATTGTCCAGACTCCGTAGTCCGGCGACTTGTCGGCTTTAGTTCTTACGACCCAGGTACCCTCCGCAGGGTTCCAGGAAGACTCCAGAGCATCGGTGGGAAGGAAGGGGTAACATGGGATCAGATAGGCCCACAACGCGATGACCGCATCAGCCGCTTCGTTTATCACCGGGTCAGGCGGTGGCACGGGAGTAGGTGGCATGGGGACTGGAGTAGGTGTAGCCAGGGAATCGAACACCGCAGCGTTGCAATGAGAGCTCACGAACGAGTCCCAGTCCCGGGCCAGGTTATCGTGGGGCTCCAGGCCACCGCTGACGGTCAGAACCTTCCAAAACCCATATTTTTGAGGGGAGTCGTTGGTGGCCCTGACGAACCAGTCTCCTTTGACCATGTAAGCCTCTAGTTGGTTGAAGTCCAGAGTGACGCACCGGCTCAGGTGCACCCAAAGCAAATTGCGAGCCTCATCCGGGTTCTGAGCAACCGGAGTTGGCGTGAGTGTTGGCTCCGGAGTCGGTGTTGGCGTAGGTGGGGGAGGAGTGTTAGTGGGAAGGAGGGTTAGTGGGAAGGAGGGTGGGTAGTGGCCCATCGCTTGCCTGGGTCTCTTCGGCAGCCTCGGCATCACCGCCCGGCATGAGGCCGCAGCCCATCAGCAGGGTGGCGCTCAAGGCGATCAAAATCGCCAGGGTGGCACCGGATCGAACCTTTTGTTTCCACACTCGTACCAATGGTGTGATCATAGTCGATTAGCCCCACCCGTCTGAGTTCGGCATTGAATCCCGCATTTATGTCCCTGATACCAGTGTAGAGACTGTTTGTTAAGCGGGTATAGGGAACCAACACCCATGTGATGAGGCGGAATCACCCAAGAACTTAACTGAGTTGGAACATGTGGTGCTAGGTGCTAGGTATGCGGAGGCGGGGCCTAGCAGTTGCAGCCGTGAGTATTAGGCCTATGAAGGAACTGGGAAGTGAGGAAGACAGGAAATTTCTAGAAGAGCGTGCGTTCGTTATGTTAACTACCGGAGAATCGGAATAAGTACGCGGATACTGTTGCTATAGTGGAGCGGGTGATGGGATTCGAACCCACGACTCTTTGCTTGGGAAGCAAATACTCTACCACTGAGTTACACCCGCCCGATTTTGTAGCTATTTACAGAATATAACCGAAAAAAGCTGGACGCACAACGTTAGCACCGCGCATCAATTGACAACGATTGTGAGCCATGTTTTGCGAGGTGTTCTTCATGCGTCAAACTCCTTCCATAGCTATTAAATCAGTCGACAATCTGGGTGTTAACATAGACTTTTTCGGGCGGCATATCAAGGCCAGAGAGTCCGTATTCCGATCAAGAAACTGATAGGTTATCTTTTTGCGCCATCGACTACCGCTCCCAAGAGCTATCCGCCATTCTGCAAACCAACTTGCCTGCATTCAACGTCACCTTGGTGTATATAGCCCGCTAACGTCCTCGGGTCTTTCATTATTAAAACCGCACGGGGAACAGAACAATATATATGGGAGTGTAATATAATCTTAAGCGAGCATAACCCAGGGAGAATATAAGCATTGGCTATTCTGACCAGAGAAACCCTCAAGCTAAACCCTGCCAGGTTGCCCGGTGGAATTCATTTTAGCTGGATAATCGTCGGCATACTCGCCATGGTACAGATCATTGCCACTTCCATCAGCATGGCTGCGGGGATAATAATAGCTCCCCTGAATGACCCCGATGGCGGCTTCGGCTGGAGCATGGGCACTATAGGTGGCGCCATAGCACTGTACTATCTCGTCGGCGCCATCTTTGCGCCGATAAGTGGCTGGATGGGAGACCGATACGGACCGCGCCGCCTGATGTTGGGGGGCAGTATCTTATATGGTGTCAGCATGTTCTTGCTGGGGACTATCAGCCAAATATGGCATTTCTATCTCTTCTTCGGCGTCATGCTGTCCATAACCCAGTCCATCTCCATGGTGCCTCTCATGGCTGCGGTAAGCGGCTGGTTCAGGCGGCGCCTGGGCTTAGGTGTTGGTATCCTCTGGGGTGCTGGCGGGTTGGGAACCGCCATGCTGGCCCCCCTGATGGGCTACCTTCTTGGCCACATGGGCTGGGAGTCCACCTTCTGGGGTATTGGAGCGGTCGGTGGCGGCATCATTCTCCTGCTGACGGCTGTGTTCCGTAATCGCCCCGCCGATGTGGGCCTGAAGCCCTACGGGGCAACCAACAACGATCCTCCCGAAGCTGTTAGGAACAGGTCTATAGAGATGCTCCGTCTAAAGGTGTTCAATCAGCACATGCGGGGCACAAAGGCATTCTGGAACCTTCCAATCATCCATGGCCTGGGGTGCGCGGGCCATGGCATTGTGATGGTTTTCGTCGTTCCCATAGCCGTGGATAGGGGAATCGATCTGATCGAAGCCGCGATTATTCTTACCATTATTTCCCTGGTAAGTATCCCCAGCCGTTTCCTCACTCCTTTAATAGCGGAACGGTACGGGCCCAAAAACATTATGGCCACCTGTCTGTTCATACAGGGAGTAACGGTGCTGATTCTGTTCTGGGCGCAAGATCTGTGGGCGTTTTACCTTTTCTCAGCTCTATTTGGCCTGGGGTTCGGTGGCGAGTGGACGGGCTACCTGGTAATAAACAGGCAGTACTTTGGCAACGGGCCGATGGGGACCTGCTATGGCTGGCAGATGACGGGCGCTCTGCTGGGACACGCCATTGTTACGGTACTGTCAGGCCTCGTTATCTACGTGACCGGCTCTTTCAACCCCATACTGGCCCTGTCAGTAGCCTTCAGCCTGGCTGGTGTGGTGGTGATCCTGATGCTGGAGCCAACCTCACAGATGCTGATACCCCACTGGGAGGAGTCCCTTCCACCGGAGGCCCGGTCGAAGGCTGCTCAGTGGGCTCCTGGAGCGGATTAGGGGGCTGGTGAGGAAGGTCAATGCCTGGTCTAGCAGCGACCTAACCCGCCGTATTTAACTCATCGCGTTCGGCCTTCTAGGTTCATCACTGAGGCTAACCGGCATAAATCGCGTCGCGATGCTGCACCTGATCCCTCGCCTACATACTGGTCAGTCATAGGAGTAGGCCCCCGCTCCTTTGGAATGTCAGAATCCGCTATAATGATAGGTGCGCGGCAGTCTGCATATGAAACTCAATTAGAGGCCAGAATATGACGTTCGAGTCCCACCTGGGAAGCCTTTACCAATTAGTGACAACAAGAGACACGAACTATCAGAGATTCCCCAGCACAACATTCTCTGTGCTGGCTTCCCTTGCCCGCCCTTCTCCAAAGCAGGCTATCAGCTAATCCCTTCGCAAATGTAAAAATGCTCAGTGTATCGAATATAAGCAAATCCTACGGAGACCAGACTCTGTTCGGTGATTTAACCGTAAACGTAATAGCCGGCCAGCGTATTGCTTTGATAGGACCCAACGGGTCTGGAAAGTCCACCCTCTTAGACATTCTTGCCGGTGACACTGCTCCGGATTCTGGCGCCGTAGCCAGGTCGAGGCACGTGGTAATAGGCTATCTCAAACAAGACCTTGTGCGGAATTCGGGGAAAACGCCCCTAGAGGAGATGCTCGAAGAATCCTCAGAGGTAAAGGTCCTTAGAAACAAGATCAACAAGACCTATGAATCCCTTTCGTCGAAGCCTGATCCAGTAAAGCAAAATGAGTTGCTACGACAGCTCAGCCAACTTGAGGCGACTCTCGAAGCTGCAGGTGAACGTTCTAGAGAACATGAGTCCAAAGCAATCCTCTCCGGGCTAGGCTTTGGTGAAAGTGAATTCTCGAGACCTCTCAACGAGTTCAGTGGTGGCTGGCTGATGCGCGTTGCGCTGGGAAAGTTGCTTTTCAGCAACCCGGACCTTTTGCTCTTGGACGAACCCACCAATCATCTGGACCTTGACGCAAATCTGTGGTTTGAGAAATTCCTAAAATCCTTCAAGGGTGCTGTGATCTTTACCTCTCACGACCGGGCTTTCCTAAACCAGGTTGCAACCATGGTGCTGGCCATTGAACCGGGAGAAGTGGTGCGCTTCGTTGGCAATTACGATGACTACATTGTCGCACGTGAGCGTTCTTTGAAGATCAAGCAGTCGGCCGCCGCCAGGCAGCAGCGCGATATTGAGAGGCAAATGCGCTTCGTGGAGCGTTTTCGCTCGAAAGCTCGGAAGGCCACCCAGGTGCAAAGCCGCTTGAAACAACTGGAGCGGGTAGAACGCATTCAACTACCCAGGGCGACCAAAAGGGTTCATTATACCTTCCCGGAGCCATCCCGAAGCGGCGCGGAGGTAATCTATCTCACTAATGTGAGTAAGGCCTACGGCGACCACACCGTCTACCGTGGTCTCAACCTCATTTTGGAGCGCGGTGACCGTGTCGCCTTGGTTGGACCCAACGGTGCAGGTAAATCTACCATGCTAAAAATACTCGCAGGGGTATTGCCCTGTGATGAAGGCGAGCGGAGGACTGGGCACAACGTGATAACAGCCTATTACGCCCAGCACTTATTCGATCTTCTCAATCCTAAGAATACCCTGATCGAGGAACTCCAGCAGGCCGCACCACAGGAATCCGACCAAAGCTTACGACATATCCTTGGCGGTTTCCTGTTCAGTGGCGACGACGTCCGCAAGTCCATATCCGTATTGTCGGGTGGGGAGAAGGCGCGGGTCGCCTTGGCTAAGCTGCTGGTCCAACGAAGCAACTTGCTCTTTATGGATGAACCAACTAATCATCTGGACATAGTGTCAAGGGAGATCCTCACCGATGCCCTCTCCGATTACCGGGGAACCATTTGTCTGGTAACCCATGATCGCACTGTCATACGGCAGGTCGCCAATAAAATCATCGAGATCAATAACGGCAAGGCAACTGTCTTCCCGGGAGACTACGACAGCTACTTGCATAGAAAACAACTGGAAACCGCCGAAGGTAACCCTCGGATATCTACCAATGGCGCGAGGAAGAACACATTCAAGACCGGCCCTAAACCCAACCGTCCGGCCAAAGGACATCGCGAAACAACCCGGAGTCTAGAAGACAAGCTGCGTCGCAGTCTCGACAAGGAAGCTCGGACGCTGGCTACTCGTATAGAGAAAATCGATGCCACCGTGGCCAGCCACGAGGCTCAGATCACCCAGATGGAGGCGCTGTTCTCCAACTCAGACCAAATTGGTGACACAACTCAGATCGTCACATTGGGAGAACAATATCAGGTTCTAAAAAACGAGTTGCAACGCCTTTGGGAGGAGTGGGAGCGGTTATCACTGGATGCAGAGAGAGTTGATATCCAACTGAGGAACCTTGATACGACTAAATAGTTATATTAGGCTGGCGTGCCTTAATAGCATCCTCGCTATTCATCCAACAGTCTAGTAGACTCGTTCAGAGCCACTAATAAAAGGAGTAGACATGGCCGCATATGTAATTGCTGATGTAGAAGTGACCGACCAAGCCAAGTTTGACGAATACCGTAGTCAGGTATCTCCTACCCTTGAAAAATATGGCGGGAAATACATTGTACGTGGGGGCGCAATCGAGAAAGCTGAAGGTAATTGGAACCCGAGCCGGATAGTTATTATGCAATTTGAGAGTATGGAACAGGCGAAGAGATGGTGGAACTCAGAGGAATACCGTGGTCCAATGCAATTGCGCCATGAGTCCGCCAACACAAACGTTTTATTTGTCGAAGGGGTTTGATGAAGGCATGTCTATGGGATGGCGACAGTTACTCAGACCCATGACAACATACCTCACAATAGGTTTTAAGCCTTAAAAGCATCCTCGCGGACATCGTAGATAAGGAATACTGAGAGGACAAGTGGTAATAGGGAAGGAACGCACTAACTGGTATGAAGGCCATGAAACGGCCTGCACCTGCGCCGATTGTGTCGCGCGGGCGGCGGCGCAGCGCCGGTTTGATAATACAACTCAGGGCCGTAAGGTGGGACGCAACGAAAAGTGTCCATGTGGTAGCGGCATGAAGTACAAGAGGTGCCACGGGCAATGAGTATGGCTCCCACAAATCCTAGTCGCGTTGAAGCTCTACAGTGGGACTTGGCAACGTGTCCCATAGCACTGTAGCCCGCAAATTGGCCGAGATGCAAGCATGACCCTATGAGAGTCAATTAATAAGCCTAAAAGGGACTGTACATCACCCATACCTTCGACGGCGTTTTATTACATGAGGATTAGACCATCCTGCTCGTCAATCACGATTCAGCTAGCTTATTAAACGGGGTCCCGTATCACCTATAACCTTCCAGGTCTCGTCGACCTGCTTGATAATGTATGTCTGACCCGAACCGCACAATGAACCGCATAGAAGCGTCCACCACACGTGAACCGACCCGTCCGGCTGCTGAGAGATCGTGCTTACAGTAATGACTATTCCCACTACGTCACCCCTCTCGTCGAGAGGCGCCTCGGACCAGTGGTTTACCCACTTAAATTTGGGTGTCAGGTCTCCCAGAGTTGCGACTACCTTCGTTCGCATTGGTTCTAAGATTATTCCAGCGAGGTACACTGTCGGGAATTCAGGTCGGCTCGAATAACCGTGGTCCACAGTGTAAATCTGCCTTATCACCGCAGAGTGGATGGCTGCCTCGTCGTCCTCGGTGAGCTCCTGCATAGCAGCGTCGCGCTGGTCACCTACTGAGCTGGCTGGAACAGGCGGTGCTGCTGTCGCCGATGCTCCCGGCACCGCTGGTGCAGGTGTGGCTGGCGCCGATTCATCTCCATCCGAGCTACATGCCAGCGCCAAGATCAGAATCACCGCGAGACCTGCGCCTATTAACAACCTGCACTTCACGAACTCATTTGTCATGGAGTTTTACTCCGTCCTTTCAAGAGTCCTAACCAGACTCACTAAACCGGAATTTCCCAGATGAAACTCGGTGCTTTCGCAAACACTATACTGTGGGACGGCACAAACTGTATACCAACGACTGGATCTGGAAAATGCCACACAATAGCGCTCATATACAGTCTTATGTATCGTAACGAGCCCGTGCACGCTGTAGTAATGGTCGACGACTGCTATGGGATCAGAGGAGGCCCCATTTTACAGGCGCATGACATATGAATGCAGGTGGAGATGTTCCTAGAGGTTTGCCATACGCCGGGCAGGCCGCCTACGGACTTGACGCCCGTTCGGATGATTCTCCTGGAGAGGTGTGGAGGTATGTAAGGGACAGAGCTGGACTTTACGACAACAACGCATCAATGCGAGCCGTGGCCAGCCAGGCACCTTTAGACGGGTACCTGGCTGGCCACGGCTCGCATTGTTAGGTATCAGGGAATATCTAGGCAGGACCCGGTACTGCACCTAATTGGACAAGCAGCCCCAAAAGGTCTATTTCGGACCACAGTTCAACGATCTTTTTGTTTTCCAGACTGTAAATGTGAACTTCGGTCCACTGGACCTTGTTACCTGTCGCAGAGATACCGTTGAACTCTCCGGTGTGAGTGGCTCGTGCGGTGGTGCGCTCGATTACCTTGTCTCCGTCTGCCAGCAGGTCTTCGATCGTAACGTGGACGTCAGGAAAACCGGCCACGATTGACTGACCCAGTAGCTTCATGCCAGCCCTACCAGGAGGCAGCCTAGGATCTGTGAGATGGTGCACAAAGTCCACGGAGAAGAGCTCATCTACAATGTCGTGGTTGGCATTGTTCTTGAACTCTTCAACGAATCTGGTTACGACTACTTTGTTGTCCTCCGTGGAGGAGGAATCCGAGCCGCCACAGGCTCCCAAGCCCAACACGATCGTTAGAACCACGAGGGGTCTCCATAGCATATCTAACCTGTCGGAGAGCTGCGTTCGCGATAACATGGTATTCCTCCTCCATTGCCAGACTCGAGCATCCCTGTAAACATGCGCCGGCCCAGGGTACGTCTAATCAGCGGGCTGTGCCATAGCGAGGGCATCTTCCCGGCTGACTTCCCGGTTGTGCACTTCTTTGCCGTGGGCTTGTACCAGCCGAACCAGTTCATCGTCCGTGTCTCCTGCGATCTTTTCGCCACAAGGACAATTGACTACCTTAGCCATAATGATTCCTCCTTTCTATCCTGACTGTCGTTATATAATACACCTTGGATTTAGTCGAATCTTTGGCAAAAGTTTGGCGAAGGATGAGCATCAGGATATACCTCACGGGCCGCGTGGCCATTGAGCTGAATGGTACCGTTGTTATAAATGAACGGCAGCTGCGAGGCAAGCAGGGGCGGTTGGTATTCGCCTACTTGGTATGTGAACGGACCAGGCCCGTGTCGAAGGAGGAGCTAGCGATGGTCGTTTGGGGCAACGACCCTTCTCCGTCATGGGAAGGGGCGCTAAGTGCCCTTCTGAGCCGGTTGGGGACTCTTCTGTCATGCGACCTTTTGAGTGCTCAGGGCGTATCATTGTCTCGCGGATTCGGACAGTACCGGCTGGAACTTCCGACTGATGTTTGGATTGACATGGAGGCGGGAAACTCGGCGTTGGATCGGGCCGAGGCCGCGATGAGGATGGGGCAGTCGGGGAGTCTACTCGGTCCGGCTACTGTTGCTGCCACCATCGCCAGGCGGCCCTTTCTGTCGGGCGTCGATGGCTTTTGGGCTGAATCCCAGAGAAACAAGCTGAACCGGCAGTTGCTGCGGGCTCTGGACTGTCTTTACGAGAACCAGGTTGCCAGCGGAGAGTTAGGATTGGCTGTGGAGACGGCAATTGAGGCGATAACATTGGACCCATATCGAGAGCGTGCGCACCGTTGCCTGATGGAAGCCTACGAAGCCACCGGAAACAGATCTAAAGCCGTGGACATTTATCACCAGCTTCGGGAGCTATTGGCCGAAGAACTCGGTACAGAGCCGTCGTCCGAGACCGAAGCCCTTTATTTTAAACTCCTTGGCTGACGGGGGATATACACTCCCTTTGAATGACCTATCTAAATGTGTCATTGGTTCAGGAAGACATTCTACCGATAATAAATCTGATAGTCCTGTGGCAACTGCTGTGGGCAGCTTCCTTGTCCGAAGGCCACAGCCAGCTCGGTCTCAGAGAGAAGCCGTAAATAAACGAACCTGGCGGGCGGGCGATCCTGATTTCCGGGGTGCTCGTAGCAATGCTCCGAGGTTACCGTCTTCGGGTTAGCATAGGTCGGATGCCCTGGGTTTACCCAAACTGATGTTTGCCCATCGTTAACCCGAATTTGACCGTTAGCCCAGGTGCCAATGGCCAGGGCCCATCCCGGTATATATGGATGAGAATCATCCCTCGAAAACGGCTCCCTGAACCATCCTCCAGCAATAGTGCCCGGTTTGTCATGGGATATGAGACAATCGGTGCCTTGGATGGTCCCATTAATACCGCCATTCAATAACAGGTAATATTCACTTCTCACATCTTCTATGTAGTAGTCATAGGGACAATCAGCGGTTACCAAACCTCTAAGATCGCCTACGTTTTCATAGCGCTCCTGATTGGCGAACTCGTTGCGCTTTGATGAGTTTTTAAACACAAAATCCCAATTATGCGCCGCAGCGGTCCCGGTGGTATATCCGATCAAATCCCCGGCTTTGACCCGCAATGACTGGGGCAACCCTGTGTCACGAGTTGACTCCGTTGCCACGGAAGGAGCAAGTGCCTCGATGTTTCCTGCCAAACGAAGGATATGGTCAAATCCGTAAGATACTTCGCAGCTCACCTCGAACGTCAGGCTGTACTGATTGATGCCAACCAATGCACCGTCATGGGTTCGCATCTGTTCAGCGTAGAAGGTTATCCATGTTAGCTTTGAATCCACCGGTGCATAAACCGGCACCTCGTAGGTCTTATTGTTTTGATCCCTCCCAATCCACACATAAGAGCGGCTCTTAAACCGGTTCCCACTTATAACCATAGGAGCCAAAATGAAGTCGATCTTGCTTAGGTCCGTAATGGGCGCGGTGAACTGTGGAGTTGGGTCGCTAACGCAACCTCCAACTTCAGAAGTGGTCGTAGGGTCGGGTGTTGGTGTGGATTCCCGAGTGGGCGTCGATACATCGGTTGGACCTGGCCTGGCCGTAGTAGCCTGTGGCGTTGGCTCCGTAGAGCCGGGAGTGGGTATATGAATTAGGCTGGGCATGGGAGTCGAGCTACGAGTAGGGCTGTATGTGGGCATGATCGCTCGTGGCGCTAGGGCTGTAGGTTCGAGGGTCGGCGTAATAGCTGATGGCGCTGTAACTGTGGGGCTGGATGCCATCGTCGGGCTAGTGGCGAAAATAGGCGCAGGACTCGGCGCCAAGACAGCTTCAGGCACTTCGGTGCGAGTCGATGCTAAGTTCTCAGGTGGATTAGCTGCGGCCCGTTGTGAGTGTGCGGTTGTACCAAACACCGCGATTAAAGATGTATCTGCCTTGATGGTAACGCTGATAGGATTGGTCGAGCCGCCTACATGGTCGGCCCAGGAAACAAACTGGAAGTCCGGGTTTGGAACGGCTGTGAGCAGGACGTTGGTCCCAGACGGGTAAGAACCATCTTGACTGGGAGATGGTATTAGTTGCACTCTGCCTGTATCCTCTGGGGTGACTTTGACCGTGAGAACGACAAGCCTGGGCGTAGCTACACCAGTAGGCTCTGGCAGAGGAGTGGCAATTCCAACGCAGGCCATCATCAAAAACGGAAGAGCAGCGATAGATAAGATAAATCCCAAGCTTTTCACGGCAGCTCTCGATACATCCGGTGAAACGAGAATCGTCCAACCATGCCTTCGACTACCCGACCAAAGTAGAGGACATCGGGCCGTTTATGCTCGAAAAGTGGGTCTGCAATCCATCAAAGACCTCGGTAAAAGCCCATTTCACCACATCCGCCCGGTAGGCTTCCACTATCGGGGCATTGAACAGTGGCACCAGCGGGAGATCATCGGCGATGAAGTCCTGAAGTTCAAATGCCGTTAGCCTGGCGTCGGCCAAGTGAACATCGGTCAAGAACTGCTCGGCTAGCCGATCAAACTCGGCATTTTCATAGCCTCCCAAGTTCTGTCGTCCATACCTGTCATAGTCGGAATGGAAGAACTCCGCCAGATGTCTGGGAAATAGTGCGAGCTTTGAAGTTAGCAGATACATGGAGGCGTCCAGTCCGGAAAGTCTTCTCTCAATCTCTTTAGGGTCAGCGAAGCCCACTTTGACGGGAATACCCACCTCATTTAGCCATGACTCAATCCATCCTGCAGCAGTGGCCCCCATCCGGTCATCATCGGCGGTGCTACAGAGCAATTCCAAGCCAGGAACGGTCCGGCCATCGGGCAATCTCAGTCCCTCTCCCTGTTCCAATTTCGATGTTTGCTGGTTCCATAGGGGTTCCTTCTCCCAGGTAAATCCAGCCTGCTTCAACAGATCAACTGCCCGGTTAATGCGATCCTGTCTGGGTAGTCCGCTGCCCACAGCCGGGACGTTAGAGTTCCACCAGAATTCGTTGGCCTCAGGCACCAACGAATAAGTGGGAAGGGCAGACCCTTGAAGAACCACGTTCGTGATGAACTCTTTGTCTATTAAAGTGGCCACGGCTTGCCTGAATTCCTTGGAGTCCATTGGGGACTGTCGCATGTTGAATCCCAGGTAGTGGACCTCGTTGGCGGCGTTTTTGAGAGTTCCGATGTTCCGCCCTTCGAGATACTTGTGGAGTGGAGGCGCGATGCCATGGGGCCCAAGTATGTAATCTATTTGGTCTGATCGCAGCGCGGTCACCGCGGCATTCTGGTCCTCGTACATTCTAAAGATCACCGAATCGACGTTGGGGCCCCGGGTCATGGTTAAACTAGGCTCTCCCACCGGTTCGCCATATCCATGAAACTCGAAGACTCCAGGTTTTTCCTCTACATAAGCGCCGTTGGGATACTCCTTGACTACGCTCCCTGACCAGTAATAGTTCGGATTCCGCTTCATCTCAACAACGTTGCCGGGTTCCCAATTTACGAAGAGCATTTCTCCAGCCGTTGGTTCGTCCACAGGGACGTGCTGAAAAAGCGAGCTACGCTGAGTATCTTTGGAACCGGTACTTCGTGCCTCGGACACTACTGAATCCCAATAATGCTTAGCCAGGATTGGCATTTGTGACAGACCGTATTCCCAGTGGGCAAGGCCGGGTTTGGTCTTAAAGTTGAACCTCACTGTCTGGTCGTCCAGAACCTCGGCACTGTGCACATAGTTGCGGTCCACATATGCAGTCCAATCTCCGAACAGTTGAAGTTCAAGCGCGGTATTTACCGTAAACGCCACATCATGAGCAGTGACCTGTTCTCCATCACTCCACTGAACTCCATCCTTGAGGGACACTTCCAGGCTCCATACATCTCCTCGCCGCTTCAAATCGGTGGGCTTGTCAGTCGCGAGTGATGGAACCCAGTTCGAATTCAGGTCCGAGAGCTTGTACAGCGATGGATATCGATTCCTGAACACATAATGGTTTGACGCAGTACCACTCACACCCAGGATTTCCCAGATGTTGGTAGAGGTTATGTCCTCGAGAAGCCCTACTCGCCACACCTGTGGTGGCTTCGATGCTGTAGTGGTTGGAACGGCGGTGGGATCTGGAACCGGTATAGTATCGGCCACGGATACGGAGTTAGTCATGGGCGTGGGGCTGGGTGTCGGTGTCAGTCTGGTCATGAATGTCGGTGTAGGTACCGCGGTGGGACTCTCTGATACCTCTGATCCTCTGGCAGGTGCTTCAACGGTCGGAGCAGGCAACGTGGGTATGGCTACAGGGACGTCAGTCGGTGCGGCGTTGGGTGTGGGGACCGGAGTGGGAGGATTAGTCGTTGCCGGCACGGGTTCTCTGCCTCCGCTGGTGCAGGCCAGAAGCCCAATAGCCAGGATAACTATCCCAAACTGCCATCTCCTTCCGAGACGGCCCAATAGACTCGGCATATCCCCACTCCTCTGTGGATGGTTTCAGCTGCTCTCCACGAAGGAGAACCGAATGCTCTTATAGTTTGACGTTAGAACCAGCTTAGCTGAATGGTAATACCACCCATTTACCGGGAGTAGGAAACACCCCACACGACATCGGACAACACTGGGGTTCAAGGGGTGACGATCGACCACGGACCGGACAAAAGCGGGTGATTTGAAAAGCGTGGTTTCATGAGGCGGCCATGACTGGAAGTGCGGGGGCCGGGAAAATCGATTTATAAAATATACGGTATCTCGGGATCTAGAATTCACGGATTGACCGGCATCTGAAAGAACTAGGAACTGGGAATGGGGAATGGGGAAGGGGGAAGGGGGAATAGTAGCAAATTCGATGGAGCAAGATGCGCAAAGGATCGGGGCAGGTGAGCCGAACGCGTTGTCAGGTTGAAGCGGGTGATGGGTTTCTAACCCACGACTCTTTGCTTCGTAAGCAAATACTCTGCAACTGAGTTATACCCGTCGGTCACCTACGATGATAATGCTTGCAGCGGGCGTAGGCGCTAACTGATGGTGTCCGGTGGTCGGACACGGAGCGCGGTAACCGTGCTCTTGGTGTCAAAGACGGTCCGCGGCTATATCTCGGCCTTAACTTCGGCGGGTAGCATGCCTTCTAGCATGCGCTGGAGTGCCATAGTGTGGCTGCACAGTGCATGGGGGGCAAAGAAGGCACAGCTACACCGCCAACTCCCATCCTCATACCCAACCTGATAGCTGTTATGGTTGCCCCGGAAGGAGGCATTGAAGCTGTTGATGCTGACCCGCTCCTTCTCCTCCGCATAAACCCTGGCCTTCTCAATCTTGCTCACAATGCTAGAGTGCATGGACTCTCCTCAAAGGGATTTTAACTACCACGAATTTTATGCCATAGGATTGCGCTGGTCAATGTCATGCCACCTGTGTCGAGGCCTGATTTTCGGAAGGTGAAAAAGGTTTTCATATAGACTGAATCCTAGCTGTGTTATATAGTAGCTATAGCCTGACTTTGGCTTTGAGTCGGCTACGTGCGCCATATATTTGAGTCGGCTACGTGCGCCATATAAAGGATTAGAAAGACAACGATGAATGGAGACCTGATTAGGCGGAGCTTTCTGGAGTTCTTTCAGGGCAAAGGCCACACTATCATGCCCAGTGCGTCCTTGGTACCCGCCGGCGACCCCACATTGCTGTTCACCAGCGCGGGCATGGTGCCCTTCAAGCCCTTCTTCATGGGAGAGTCTACCCCCTCCTCCCGCCGCCTCACATCCTGCCAGAAGAGCTTCCGCACCACCGACATCGACGAGGTGGGAGACCACAAGCACCTCACCTTCTTCGAGATGCTGGGCAACTTCAGCATCGGGGACTACTTCAAGAAGGACGCGATTCCCTTTGCCTGGGAGTTCGTGACCCAGCAGCTGAAGCTGCCACCCGAGCGCCTCTACGTCACCATATATTTGGACGACGAGGAGGCATTCGCACACTGGGCCCAGGACATCGGTGTGCCTCTTGATCGCATTTACCGCTACGGCGACAAGGACAACTGGTGGGGGCCCGCCGGCAAGGAAGGTCCCTGCGGCCCATGCAGTGAGATCCACTTCGACTGGGGCCATGAGCATGGCTGTAGTACACTGGCCACCACAGAAGAGATCGCAGCCTGGGCCGGCGAAGGTGAGCAGCCCGGCTGCCACCCCAACTGTGACAATTGCGAGCGCTTTGTTGAGCTCTGGAACCTGGTGTTCATGCAGTTCTATCAGGACCTGGAGAGGGTGCGCACCCCGCTACCGGCTCCCAGCATAGACACGGGGTTGGGACTGGAGCGGGCCGCCGCCATCCTCCAGAACAAGCGCAACCTCTACGAGACCGACCTTTTCCAGCCTATCGTTGAGAAGGTATGTGAGCTAACGGGCAAGACCTACGGCGAGGACAAAGATACCGACTACGCCCTACGGGTGGTGGCCGAGCATGGTCGCGCCGCCTCATTTCTAATTGCAGACGGAGTAGTGCCGGGCAATGACGGCCGGGGCTACGTGCTGCGTCGCATCATCCGGAGGGCCATCCGTTACGGGCGCAGATTAGGACTTAATGAGCCTTTCCTGACGTTGGTGGCCGAGGCTGCTATCGAGAGATTCCAGCAGGTATACCCTGAGCTCTCCACTCAAAGGGACTTCATTGTGCGAGTGGTGGGTCTGGAGGAGGAGCGGTTCGGGCAGGCATACGGGCGGGGTATCGCCATTTTCAACGGGATGGTCGAATATCGGAAAAAGGTAGAATCTCGCCGTCCTGAAGAAATCCTGGTCGACAAGGGTGGGATATTCTATCCAGGTACTCTTGTGAGCACCAACGATGATGAGAATACGGGGGCCGGATTAGCTCATATGGCCATGATCGCTGAAAAAGACAAAACGCCGGAGGTGAAGTCAGATGTGTGGCTTTATGAGCTCATGCCGCTATGGGCTAAGCTAATTACTGGCCAAGAGCTATTCACGCTTTACGACACCTACGGCTTCCCTCCGGAGCTTACCGCCGAGATCGCTCGCGAGCACGGCCTCGAAGTGGACATAGAAGGCTTTGAGCGGGAGATGGAAGCCCAACGGCAGCGTGCACGTTCCTCCCAGGCCTTCTCCGGCGCCATGGAGATGCTGCCCACCTACGAGGGGCTTGGTGTGGACAAGGTCGAGTTCGTGGGTTACGAGCACCTCTCCCAGGAGTCCGTGGTAACGGCCCTCCTAGCAGGCGATGAGCCCCTGGGCCATGCCTCACAGGGCCAGCAAATAGAGATAGTGCTTAGGGAAGCGCCCTTCTACGCCGAGGGCGGCGGCCAGGTGGGGGACGCCGGTGTCATTGTCGGACCCAACGGCCGGGTCCGGGTCGAGGACACCCAGGCTCCTGTGGCAGGCCTCATCGTTCATCGAGGCGTGGTGGAGGAGGGGGATATATCCTTGGGTGACCCTGTGGAGGCGCGGGTCGATCCCGTGCGGCGCTTGGACGCTACCCGCAACCACAGCGGTACCCATCTGCTCCACGCGGCATTGCGCCAGGTGCTGGGTCTCCATGTGCGCCAGGCAGGCTCCTTGGTGGCCCCGGACAGGCTGCGCTTCGACTACAGCCACGTTAGCCCCGTCTCCAGGGATGAGCTGCAGGAAATCCAGAGCTTGGTGAACCAGAAGGTGCGGGACAACCTCAAGGTGAGGGTTCGAGAGTCCAGTCTGTCCCAGGCCGTGGAAGAGGGTGCTTTGGCCTTCTTTGGCGACAAGTACGGCGACCTGATCCGCATTGTGGAGATGTCCAATGGAGAGCGGTTCAGTCTGGAGGTGTGCGGGGGCACCCACGTAGACCTCACGGGCCAGATTGGCTCTTTATTCGTTCTGGGCGAGTCCAGCATCGGCGGTGGGATGCGAAGAATAGAGGCGGTTACCGGACGGGCTGCCGAACAGCTATTTATTGAGAGGTCTTCTTTATTGGACTCCCTGTCACAGAAGCTCCAGACTCCAGTTGTCGATCTGGAGATGCGCCTGGACAGCTTCATCCAGGATGCCGACAAACTCAGGAAACGGGTAGAGGAGCTGGAGCGACTGAGCCTACGCAGAGAGGCCCGTGAGCTGTTGCCCCAAGCTTTGGACGTGGACGGCTTGAAAATAGTTGCGGCTAAGACATCCGCTACAACTGTAGAGGCCATGAGGGAGATGGGCGACTGGCTGAAGACCCAGCTTCCCAGCGCCGTTATCGTTCTGGCTGCAGTGCAAGACGACCGGCCGCTCATTGTCTCAATGGTCACACCTGACCTGATAGCCAAGGGGCTCCATGCGGGTAACATCGCCAAGGAGACGGCCCAGGTGCTGGGGGGTGGTGGTGGTGGCCGCCCGGACATGGCCCAGGCCGGCGGTAAGCGCGCCGACAAGCTGGATGAAGCCCTAAGGCGAGTGCCAGAGGTAGTCCGCCAGAGCCTGCACTGAGCTCGTCGAAAGGAGATCACAGCCTGAGAGCCCTTTGCCTGGATGTAGGAGACCGGCGCATCGGTCTGGCCATCAGTGATCCCGGTGGCTTGATAGCCATGCCCATTGGTTATATGGAACGGTCCGGGCTCAAGGCGGATATAGCGCGAGTGCTGAAGTATGCGTCTGAAAGACAGGCCGAAGCCATTGTGGTAGGTATGCCAATATCGTTGAACGGCAAGATAGGGCCCCAGGCGAAAAAGGTGGAAGGCTTTCTGAAGGCCCTGCAGCGCGAGACTGAGTTGCCAATCCACACCGCCGATGAAAGATTCTCTACGGCTGAAGCCGAACGGCTGCTGAGGCAGTCAGGCCGCCAGCCCTCCCGCCAAAGAGGAGAGGTGGACGCGGCTGCCGCGGCAATAATACTCCAGGAGTACCTTGACAGGACACGACCCCCAAGGGTAGAAAAAGGGGGGTCACAGCCCGCCGATAGGGTGTTATAATGGTCTCGCTGTTCGTATACTGTAATGTGAAAACAGAGCTTTAAGAAACAACAAGAGGAGGAGCGATCGTTCATGACATACATCATTGTGGAGCCCTGCGTTGGAGTGAAGGACGCTGCGTGCGTCGATGTCTGTCCTGTGGACTGCATCTACACCACCGACGAAGACGATATGTACTACATATCCCCCGATGAGTGCATCGACTGCGCAGCATGTGAGCCTGTCTGCCCTGTGACGGCCATTTTCGCCGAGGACGCAGTCCCCGAGGAGTGGTCCAAATATACCGAAATGAACTACAACTATTTCAAAGACAGGGACCTCTCAACCCTGAAGAACACCAGGTAATCGTTCTCAAAACTTCGCCTGGAATTGAGACTATAGAGGCGCCAAGAACACCAAGGGACCACACGCAGAAACCCTGGTGGTTTTGGTGCCTTTACTTGTTACTCGCTAAGAGCCCTAAAATATTTACTAATCAGGTTCGACAAACATAACCCTGGAGATGATCGATGGCTGATATTGGGATGACCTTAGACAAGCTGGACTCCTACGTGACAAACGTTCGTACCGAGTTTGAGACGATGCTGGGCGACCTCGTGGAAGTCCCCACTATTAGTGCCCATGCGGACCGCTCAGTCGACATCAAGAAGGGAGCAGAGCTGGCCCTCCAGTACCTTCGGAGCTTTGGAGGCTCCGCGGAGCTGGTGGAGACGCCGGGAAACCCCGTTGTCTTGGGAAAGTTTCTGACAGACCCTGCCAACCCTACAATTCTGGTTTACAACCATCTGGACGTTCAGCCCGCTCAGGAGCCGGAGTGGGTACGCGATCCCTTCGAGTTCCATGCCGAAGATGGCCGCTATGACGGAAGAGGTAGCACCGACGACAAAGGTCCGGCCCTCACCGCGCTGTTCGCGGCACATTACGCTAAAGAGGCGAGCGTTCCAGTAAACATCGTGTTTGTATGGGAGCTGGAGGAGGAGATCGGCAGCCCTAATTTCGAGTCGTTCCTGAATGCAAAGGGGGATGAGCTGGCTCCAGACTCGGTCCTTGTTTCCGACACCGTATGGATTTCTCGTGATACCCCCGCCATCCCTTATGGCTTGCGAGGAATGCAGGGAGTGCGGCTCATCCTAGAAACGGCTGAGACCGACGCCCATTCTGGCCTCACAGGCGGAGCGGCCAGGAACCCCATCGGCGAGCTCTGCCAGGTCATAAGCCAGTGCTACGACGCGAGTACGGGTCACGTCAACATCCCCGGTTTCTACGACGATGTAGTTCCCGTGTCCAAAGAGGAGATGGCTGGATTCCTTGAGTCGGGATTCAACGTGGATAAGTTCATGAAGGACCACCGGTTGAAGAGCCTCCGCACCAACGAGCCAAAAGAGGTCATTGAGAAGATCTGGTGCCAGCCCACCTTCGAGGTACATGGTATCTCCGGTGGCTATACGGGGCCGGGAATCAAGACAGTGGTCCCTCCCCGTGCTGAGGCAAAGGTCAGCATGCGTTTGGTGCCGGGACAAGACCCTGCTGATAAATTCCGTTTGCTATCCGAGTTTGTCAACGCTATCAACCCGGACGTGAGAGTAGAGTCGGGGGGATCATTACGCCCATACTTGGGCGAGTTCAGTGGGGCCTATCCGGACGCCGCACGGCGGGCCATACGTTTCGCCTTTGGCAAAGATCCGGCGTTTATTCGCGAAGGGGGCTCAATCGGCGCAGTGGTGACCATGCAGGAGCTGTTGAAGGTGCCGATTTTGTTCATGGGCCTGAGCCTGCCCGAGCATGGGTACCATGCTCCCAATGAGCACTACGACTGGGGTCAGGCTTCCGGGGGCATCAAAGCCTTAGCGAAGTATTTCAGCGAGGTTTCCGCCCTGAAATAACGGTAAGTCTGGGGTACGCTGGGCGTGATATCTCACCATCCTAATCTGGTGGGAACCGTTTACAGGATATGTTCGTAATATGATAGTGCAAGCCACTGCCCATGACTTCGATGCACCACTCTGAGAGTAGCTGAATCTCAGGCTGTCGGAGATGCATCTTAGAGAACGTCGAGAGGTTAACCATTTCAAGTCATATAATAGGGGAGTGAGCATGAACATCTCCAAGCCCGTTGGTCCAGTGGACGGAGGCAATTTGGCTGTCTCAAACGAGTCTTCTTCTCAGTCTGGTACAATGGGAGCAACCCGGAAAGGGACCATCTCCAAGACCATCCTCTCACTAACAGTCGCCCTCGTGGCGATTCTCATTTTAGCCGCCTGTGGAAGCTCCGATTCAACAGAAAGCAGCAGCGGCACCGCAGGCCTGAAAGAGGCGCCAAAATTCGTGTTTAACCTTTACCAGGGAGAGGACGTTCTAGGAGGAAGTGAGTTCAACCTTGCCGACCTGCAGGGTAAGCCGCTGGTCCTCAATTTCTGGGCAGGCCTTTGTCCACCGTGCCGCGCCGAGATGCCGGACCTTCAGGAGTTCTACGACGAGTTCAGCGACAGGGTCGTACTTTTTGGGCTGGATGTGGGTCCGTTTACTGGTCTGGGTTCCAATCAGAGTGGCGTCGAGTTAATCGAGGACCTGGGAATCACATATCCCGCGGGGACTACGACCCAGGAATCGGTAGTAAGGGATTATAAGGTCTTGGGTATGCCGTCCACCGTGTTTATCACAAGCGATGGCAAGATCTTTCGAAACTGGACCGGTATCTTGAACAGGGATAAGCTGGCAGAGATTACTGAGGCGATGCTTCAACTTTCAGGCTAAAGGAAACTTTGTTGCGAAGCTTGTCTATAGCCATACCCACGTTCGGAGGACTAAGGAGCTACCTGCTTCCGGCTCTTGCCACCGGCGCGGCATTGGCTGCTGCGGTGGTTGGCGCTGCGCTTACTGGGGAGGGTAGTACTACCGGTGGATTGAACGGCATTATAGAAAGGCTCTCCGGTGACTCCAGCTCGTATCTGGGTGATATCGCCCCGTTGGGCTTCTCCTTTGCCGCCGGTATGGTGGCTACTGTGAATCCATGCGGGTTTGCCATGCTTCCGGCCTACTTAGGCCTGTACTTGGGGTCCAGCGAGGGTCGGAGAGAGGACCCCATACGCAGCCTATCCCGAGCATTGCTGGTAGGCGCGGTCGTGACCTCCGCCTTTATTCTGCTGTTCGGGGTGGCGGGCATCATTATTGCCAAAGGGACCCAAGCGATAGTGGATATCATTCCCTGGCTGGGTTTGGCCATCGGAGTATTGATCGCCATCGTGGGGTCATGGCTCTTGGGTGGAGGGAAGTTATACACCAGCCTCCCTGGTCGCGTGGCAGCACGCATGGGGAATCCTGGTCAGGTCAGCGTAAAAGGGTATTTCCTATTCGGGCTAAGTTACGCCGTCGCTTCTCTGAGCTGCGCCTTGCCCATATTCCTTGTGGTGGTGGTCTCTAGTCAAGCTGTGTCTGGATTTTGGGTGGCGGTAGGCGAGTTCTTTCTTTACGGGCTGGGCATGGGCCTCGTAATAATGGTTTTGACCATTGGAATGGCACTTTTTAAAGGAGCGGTGGTCAGCGCATTCCGAAAGATGCTGCCATATATGCAACCGGTAAGTGCCGTAGTGATGATTCTGGCGGGCTCATACATCGTCTACTACTGGCTTACAATTGGAGACGTGGGGGGAGGCCTCTAGGGTGAGACTCGGCACCTGTTCAATGCAATGATGATGTATCTTAAACTTTGCGAGAACTGAAGACATGCCCAAGAGAAAATCGCAGAGCGAGAGCAGCCCACAGAATAAAGAGCGTGGAAGTGCTCCTCTGCGACCTGGCAAGCACTGGAGCAATGCGCAGGGCCGAAGGTCTTTGCGCAACCCGTGGATCAAGAGATCCACAGTCCGAGTCATAGGAATTTCTGCCATAGTAGTCGTAGCTGTTGTGGCCCTTGTGATTGTGGGAATAAACGAATCCCTCGGTAGCGATTTCGAGTTCTCAATGTATCAGGGCGAAGAAGTACTTGGAGGCACTGATTTAACGTTCTCCCAGCTCTTTCCAGCGGAGAAGCCCGTGGTGCTGAACTTCTGGGCTGGACTTTGTCCCCCGTGCCGAGCTGAGATGCCGGGGTTTCAGTCGGTATATGAACAATATAGTGATGACTTCATAATGTTGGGACTGGATGTAGGTCCCTTCATGAACCTCGGCTCGAACCGTGACGCCAGAAATCTTCTCCGGGACCTGAATATCACCTATCCCGCTGGTTACGCCCACAACCGTGATTCTGTGACTCAAAATAGAGTTATCAGCATGCCAACGACGGTATTTTTCACTCCTGATGGGAAGGTTTTCAGACGGCAAGAAGGTTTCTTGGACCGGCAGCGTATGGCTGATACCGTCCAGGACCTGCTCCAAGCGTCAACAACCCTATCTAGGGGAACAGACAGGGGCCCGTCTAGCCATGGTAGTGGTTAAGACTAGGGTAAATAAATACATCTCTGTCAGAATTCGCCGCGAGGAGGACCTGTGAACCGATCAGCTAGCTCAAGCAGGGAAATCAGAAGGAAGGACGACAAAAAGGGAGAGACTCCGGCAGGTCGAAAGAAACGTAGCTGGTTGGGGTCCCTTGCTTGGTCGCTGCCTGTTGTTGGTGGGCTTATAGCAATCAGCGCCGTGGTCAATCCGTTATTAGGTAGAACGGTTCACTGGGATTGGATGGCTGGACTAGCTCCTACACTGTTAGTCGTAGTAACTCTCGCTCGTCGCCGGAGATGGATGTAATAGCGCTACCCGCATCGGCCATGTATTGCTATCCTACCTTCTGGTAACATGCGTAATGAGGAAATTTGGGAGGTTGACAGACATGGCCATGTATCAGGCTACTCTAAACCGCAAAGTAAGAGCTGTGCAAATTCTGCTCCTGCTGGGCATCGCGCTGATCCTCGTGGCTCTTGCCTCATCCTGCGGTGATAGTGTGTCACAGGAGGAGCTGGATGCGGAGAAGGCGATAGTAGCCACCCTCCAGGCAAAAATTGAGGATGCCGAGGCCGAAATAGCGCCGGTGCAGTCCCAGTTGGCCCAGGCGAGAACAGAGGCGGCAGACCTCAGGAAGAAGGTTGATGAAGCCGAGGCGAGACAAGCTCTCATGGCGGCCCTCCTTGCCTGGAACAGGAAAGATTCGGAGGCTTTTCAGTCTAGCTTTACCGAACGGGGGATCACGGATACGGTCATGTCTCTACCCGAGTCCATTGGCAATCCAAGCATCGGCCTTCGCAGAATAATGGACACCGAGGTCTCGGACGATGTGGCGACTATCCAGGTGATGTTCGGTCTGGGTACACAGCGGAACTCATTGAGGCACTCCCTGGTTAAGACGGATGGGGGCTGGAAGATCGACGCGGAGGAACGGCTGTCGCCAAAGATCAATGAGGGCACCCCTGTGGTGGACATCCAGATAGAAGAATGCTCTTTGAAGTCCGGCTCCACCGACCTACCATCCCGCAAGGCGGCTCTGACGTTGGAAAACTCCGGTGACGTGGCCCTGAATCTGGCGTTAGTACAGGTCCGGGATGAGCTCGATCCCTCCGAAGTGGCGGACGGTCAGATACCAGCAGCGGAAGTGATAGAGATCGTGGCACACACCCACAGTCTCCGGCCCGGAGAGAAAACCAACTTGGCCTTTACGGCTCCGCTGAACCCAGGCCGGTATGTACTGGTCTGCGTCGGGGGGGCCGACGCAGGGCCGGGTATAGTCGCCGACCTGAGCGTTCCCTAGTATGCCCACAAACCGGAGGAGCATTACGAGCCAATTCGCTAAGTGTAAAGGATCGGCATTATGAAGCCAAGGGTACAGAACAAGTTGGCGATAATAGTTGGTGGCACCATGATTCTCGGTTTGGTGCTCTCCAGCTGCGGTGGGGCGGCACCTACTGCTATCTCAACGCCAACCACTGAGCCTACAGCTACTACCATCCCAACTGCTATCCCGGACCTCCGGGCCACTATCTCGGCAGCCGTGCAAGCTACCACAGCGGCTCTGCCAACACCAACACCTCAGCCAACACCCATGGTTGAGCCTACCCATGAGGGGATGATGATGGACCCCACGCCCACTCATGAGGGAATGACGATGGACCCCACGCCCACTCATGAAGGGATGACGATGGACCCTACGCCCACCCTTGAAAGGACAATGAGCCCCACCCCCACGCCTGAGGCCGTGGAGAAGTTCAGCGGCCAAGAGGTGGCAGTGATAGAGGTTGGTAATCGGTTCTGGCCAGACCCGCTCGTGGTCGTCAAGGGCATTCCGTCCAAGTTATACCTGTCGAGAACGCACGCTGAGCACGTCAACTCATTTGTCATCGCCTCTGAGTTCTTCACAGATGTGATCCTACCCGGCCAGATTGGTGAAATGGAATTCATGGTAGGCGAGGCAGGAGAATTCAAGATAATCAACGCAGGGCACGGCTGGGAAGGGGATTTGGTGGCGGTGGAAACCACCGAAGAAGCAATGAAATTCAGGCGAGAGAATGGGGTTCAGGAGTTCGCGCTCCTCCACAGCCTGGATGAATTTCGAATCGTTCCTGATAGGTTGGTAGTAGAGAAGGGCGTTCCGGTAAAAATATATAACATCGCTATGAAATTTGAGCATAGGGTGTCGATTGAGCCTTTTTACGTCCCGGAAGACATCAATGTAAAGCAGAGATTTAACACAACCATTGAATTTACGCCGGACAAGACCGGAGAGTTCACCATCCTCCACGAGATTCACGGGATGATGGGAACGTTAGTTGTGGTGGAAGGTGAATAAAGGTTAGGCGATACCATCTAGCCCCCGTTTCGTCCATAGAACTCAGAGTGAGGATAGAACTCTTCCCAGGCCCATTCGAAGGAGCTTACATAAGGCACCTGTTGTAGCACGGTCCCCTCAAGAGGGCCACTCAAGGCTATGCCTTTGGACGCATCCCAGGTGCTCCCGGTATGCCGGTCAACCAGCACTCCATTCTCGATATCGAATTCCAGATCTCTTGGTCCTGCTACGCGTAGGTATATATACGCGGCCTTTGTCTTCGGATCTACCAGCACCACCACTGGGAAAGGACCTATCCAATCGTTGATGACCCGCTCTTTGCTGGCCAGCCCGAATGGGTAGGCTTTGGCGTGTTCTCCAAGAGTGACTCCGAGGGCGAATTGATCTGTGAATGGTTGCCTCGTGTCGAAAAACGCGCGGTCGTCTCCCAGTAGCACCAAGGTATCAGGATGATCGGCTAGCCAGGCGGCCCAGGGCATTATACCCGCAGGTAACAGTGTCAGTTCCACGCCCTCTAAATCGCCTTCTATGGCGCGACCCCATGGCTGTGACCATATGCTGCCGGTCTCATGGTCCCACCAGGTCATGGCATCCATGAACAGGGCGCCTTGGTTACCAAAGGTGTGGGTTTCGCCGTCTATCCTCCGGTCGTGAACCAGACCGGTGAAGCAGATCGGTCACCAGGTGACCAGAATGGGAACCCCACCCACCACGTCGTTGACCATCTCTCTGTAATTCAGAGGCCCAACCGGGTAGGCTTTGCTTTCGCCGTTGATGTCCACGCCCATTATCAGCTCACCGGGATCGAGGCTAGTCAAGTCGCCGGGCACGAACTGGGGCTCATAGATGGGCAAGATGGCATCCTTGGGAAGGAGCTGGCGGAACTCGCTGAAATCCACATTCACGTCTGCTCTAAGGCCAAGAAGATCATCCCGTGTATTCCGGCCACTGTCTGCTGTCTGCCTCGGCTCTTCTGACTGCGCTGCCCCATCAAAAGGCTCGCGGACCGATATAGTCCCTTCCGACGTGTCGACTGGTTCCACTCGATGTCCTGACACATTTGATGGATCAAAAGAGTCTTTGGATGAATTCAGCACTATAGCCGCAAGAACGCCGATGGCTACGATGGCACCAGCGGACAGTAGGGCCGCAGTGACGGCAATGGTTCTTCGTCTCACTATGCTTTCCTCAAAGTTTCCTATAATCTTTTCGATGTCTTAAGTATATGTCCGATTCAAACCGTGCGTGTTTCTGTTTATTCAAAGCGTCTAACAAAACCTTTTGATGCACCACAGCCTAAAGGCTGTGGCATACATGCCCCGCCTGAAGGCGGGGGTTTTGATATATCTTATTCAGTCTATCACGGAGCCGTTCTTGTGGCGTCGTTCGAGAAATGCGCTTCGTCTTGTCCAGAGTGTGGCCATGTACTAGTACTCAGTCAACTCGGTTTTGGTAATTGTTTAAGAAAACGTCTAAGGTTGCTACCCTTTTTTAGGAGTGTTGACGTAGGAGGGTGGCAGCCATGGGACGAGAACGGTATGTGGTCCGGTTGGAAAGGGAAGAACGAGACCAGTTGGAACGACTGATTCGCGGGGGAAAGAGCCCAGCGCGAAAGGTTGCCCGGGCCCGTATTCTGCTAAAGGCAGATACGGGCTGGGGGGTGATGCGCATCGTGGAGGCGCTGGACACGTCTGCGGGTACGGTGTGCCGTACCAAGCGGCGGTACCTGGAGGGAGGACTGAAGCGGGCCTTGGAGGAAGATCCTCGGCCAGGACATCCGACCAAACTGGATGAGCGGGGGGAAGCGCACCTGATTGCCCTGGCGTGCAGCGAGGCCCCCCCAGGCCATGACCACTGGACCCTGCGGCTCCTGGCAAACAAGGTGGTGGAGTTGGGGCTGGCGCCCTCCATGTCCCACGAGGGAATTCGCAAGCGGTTGAAAAAAACAGTCTCAAGCCGTGGCAGAAGAAGGAGTGGTGTATTCCCCAGGTGAGCGCCGAGTTTGTGGCGTGTATGGAGGATGTGCTGGACCTTTACGCGGAACCCTATGACCCAGAGCGCCCGGTGGTCTGTTTCGACGAGACCTCCAAGCAGTTGCTGGCGGAAAAGAGGTCTCCGATCCCGCCCAAGCCGGCACGACGGGAGCGATACGATTACGAGTACCAGCGCAATGGCACCCGAAACCTGTTCATGCTGTGCGAGCCCCTGGCGGGCTGGAGGCATGTGGCAGTGACCGAACGTCGTACCATGGTGGACTTCGCTAAGCAGATGCGGTGGCTGGCCGATGAAGCTTACCCAGCGTCCGAGAAGATCCGGGTGGTGCTGGACAACCTCAACACCCACAAACCAGCTTCCCTCTACGAAACCTTCGAGCCCAAGGAGGCTAGGCGAATACGCAAACGCTTGGAGTTTCACTACACTCCCAAGCACGGTAGTTGGCTCAACATGGCAGAGATCGAGTTCAGTGTCTTGGCCAGGCGAGTCCTGCGCCGGCGTATTGCCGATGAAGAGACTTTGAGTGGCGAGATCGCGGCCCTGGAGGCAGAACGAAACCAAGCCGGAGCAACCATTGACTGGAGATTCTCCACTGTGGACGCCCGAGTCAAGCTTCACCATCTCTATCCTGCCAACAATTAGGTTGACTGAGTACTAGAATAATCGCCTAAGACGACCCGCACTTTCGCAGCCTTCGAGTTGAGGGGGAAGAGCTAATGGCAGCCCGGCTTACAGAGTCACAGCAGAAATGGGTGGAGTTGGCCGCCCTGCATGCTGACGATATCGCCACTAGAGCCGCGGAGCACGATAGGGATGGCAGTTTTCCCTTTGAGAACTTCGAAGCCATGAAGGCCTCCGGTTATACCAATATGCCCATACCAGAAGAGTTGGGTGGCGGAGGGGCCTCTCTGCTGGACATGTGTCTGGCCCAAGAACGGCTGGCTCGTGGCGATGGGGCCACCGCTTTAGCTGTAAATATGCACTTGGGGTTGCCCTGGATAATGGCTGACAACTGGCGAGGCGGTGACGAGAGTGCGCGTCCCTTGTTGGAGCAAATAGCTGAAAAGAAGCTGATCACCTTCGGATCCAATACCGACCCGAATGTCGATAGCCTACTCGGTGGCACCGGTATGGGTTACACAACGGTTAAGGCACAGCGCACTGACGGTGGATTTATCATCAACGGCCGCAAAGCATTCGGCACCAACAGTCCCATAGGGGACCTGTTCGGAAGCTCGGCCATCTACGAAGATCCCACGGAGGGTGAGGTCAGCCTTTTGTTTATGATCCCCAAAGATACCCAGGGTCTAATATGCCAGAACGACTGGGACACCATGGGCATGCGGTCCAGCTGCAGCCATAGCTGGGTGTTCGACAACGTATTCGTTCCCGAAGACGTGGTAATTCGGCGTAAGCCTTGGGAATGGGACCACTATCTTCGTGGACTATTCGCATGGCACGGCGGTACCTATTGCGCCATTTATCTGGGGATTGCCAGGGCCGCTCGAGACTTCGCGGTAGAGTACGCCAAGCGCACCACAAAGGTCCCATTTCAGTATCCGGAAAGCTACCATCCCGGTACCCAGTTCTTGGTGGCGGAGATGGACATCAGCTTGAAAGCGGCGTGGACCTTTCAAGTCCAGATAGCGGAGAGGCTCAGCGACCCCAAGGCCAGGGATGACGAGACTCTTGTGGATGCTTTCTCTGCTCAGTACTTCGGGATGAAGATGGCTGTGGATGTGGTGGACAAAGCGATGGAGATGGTGGGCGGTGCGGCGATGGCCCGACGACTCCCCTTGGAGCGCTATTATAGGGACGTGCGAGCCGGACCGATTCATCCGCTGGCCGGCTATCATGCCTTGGAAGTCATAGGTAAACACGCCCTAGGCATCCCGCGAGATAGCAGTCCTCGCTGGGTGTGACGGTTGGTGCTAAATAAATCATTTGCGAAATCCTGATCAAAGGACTAATATCAGACCTATGAAATCCTTGGTAGGGTATATGAGCGAGGAGGAAGAATAATGGCGTACGATCTACTCATCAAGAACGGGCGTGTGGTTGATGGCTCTGGCGAGCCTTCTTTTTATGCGGACGTGGCAGTCAAGAACGGTAAGATCGTAGGGGTTGGCAAGATCAATGGGTCGGCCACGCGTATTATCGATGCCGAGGGTCGGGCAGTCGCCCCGGGATTCATCGACCATCATACGCACTATGATCCCCAGGCCCTTTGGGACCCGCTCTGCGGTTCCACGGCCCACAATGGCAACACATCGGTGATAGTGGGCCAGTGTGGCACCGTGCTAGCGCCTGCGCGGCCGGGTGACGGGGACTGGTACCTGGGTTTGTTCCACACCATGGAGGATATCCCACTCGCCGCCATGCGCAAAGGGGTGGACTTCGCCTGGGAGTCCATTCCGGACTACCTGGAGGCTTTGGGCCGTAACCGGGGTGTCAACGCCGGGGTCTTGGTGGGTCACTCAGGCGTAAGGCGCTATGTTCTAGGCGAAGCGGCCCAAGAACGCTCAGCGACTCCCGAAGAGATCGAGCAAATGAGGCTGCTGGTACGAGAAGGGATCCTGGCCGGCGCTGTAGGATTCAGCATCGGTAACTTCGTCGATCAGGGAATGGAGACCTTCGGAGCCAAAATCCCTTCATCAGTTGCCACCGACGAAGAACGATATGCCCTCGCCAGCGTGCTGGGCGAACTCGGTACCGGCGTTTTTCAAGTGAGTGGTGGTGCTCCTGGCGGCACCTACGGTCCGGCACGGACGGCACAAGAGCTTGCCCGCCGGACGGGTCGTCCTGCTATGTACAACCTGATATCCCAAGAAGTAAGCAAGCCCGATGAGTGGAAAGAGCATCTGCAGATTTTGGACGAGGCCTTCAAGTCAGGCGCCAGGGCATACGCTTCCTCGGTGTCTGTGACCGCTGGACCCGTCTTCAACTTGAGACAAGGCCTGGACACCGGTGAGGATGAGGACCTGGCGAGTCCTAAACTGGCTTTCCAGGGCATGCCGACTTGGGATGCCGTGATGGCTCAGCCTGTTGCCGAGCGAACACGGTCCTTCCGGGATCCCGAGACTCGAACCGCGCTGAGTGGAGAAGCTATGGAAGGTGCCGGTGCCCAATGGAACGTGCGAATGGGAGGTCGGCAGCTAACCTATGACCGGCGTTGGGGACTGGTGCAGGTTTTCATGGCTTTCCAGGAGCGAAATAGAGGATTCGAGGGCCAGAGTGTCGAGCAGATAGCCCAGACGCAAGGAAAGGGTGTTATGGACGCCTTCCTGGACCTCGCCCTCGATGAGGAGCTTGAGACCCGTTTCCAGCTTATCGATCGTAACACAGAGGTGGAATCTCAGAGGCAAATACTGGGCTCCCCTTATACCGTGATTGGTACCACCGATGGGGGTGCTCGCCCAGACAAGCAGGACAGATTCGAGTACACCACGCACCTTTTAGGCTATTGGGTGCGCGAGAAGCAGATCATGTCGTTGGAGGATGCCGTATATAGGCTGACGGGCAAGACAGCCCTCATGCACGATCTCCATGACCGTGGATTCATTGCTGCCGGTAAAGCTGCCGACATAGTCATCTTCGACCCCGATACCATCGCATCCAAACCTCGAATGCCCGTCTATGACCTCCCTGGTGGCGAGTTACAGGTGAAACGGGATGCCGTGGGAATGGACTATGTGATTGTCAACGGTGAAGTACTGATAGAAGGCGGAGAGTACACGGGAGCTCTGCCGGGGCAGGTGCTCAGGGGCCCATTGTACCAGGGCAGCCGCTAGGGCCAGCAGCCTGCCAGCCCCTCAGGATCATCGAAGACAGCTAACTACCGGCCATGGTTCGACAAGCTCACCATGAGCGGAGAAGAGCTGGTGGTTCACCATGAGTGGATCAGGGCCGGGTGGCTCGCCATAGAGGGAGACGAGCTGGGTGGCTCATTAAATGGGGCCGCAAGTTAATGTTGAAGGATCGGGATACCCCGCTCATCCTGAGCCTGTCGAAGGATAATCAATCGGTAATTCGACAAGGTTAGGATGAACCTATGTGAGGCACTAAAATGCCTTTCCATGTCTATATATTATGCTGCGCTGATGGCTCTTATTACACAGGACATACCGACAATCTCGAAAGACGCCTAGCTGCTCACGAAAGGCGTGAAATTGCCGGATATACCTATTCTCGCTTACCTGTTCAGCTAGTTTTTACAGAGGAATTTTCTTCAAGGGAAGAGGCTTTTCAACGAGAAAGGCAGATCAAGGGATGGTCTAGGATGAAGAAAAAGGCTCTAAAGGGATGGTCTAGGATGAAGAAAAAGGCTCTAATTGAAAGGGATTGGCGACGGTTGAAGGAACTAGCTCAAGGGCATGGTTCGACAAGCTCACCATGAGCGGAGGTGGGTCGGTGGCTCACCATGAGCGGAGCAGTTCTCCTGTGTGCGGAAAAAAGTCAAACGATCGTACTAGGCCGAGAAGAGTGATACGTTAATTCTGAACCGGCAGAGCTGTCATCCGCTCATCCTGAGCCCGTCGAAGGATGGCACCACGATTGCTTCCTAGGTGAGTCGTGGGGCAGCCGCTAGGGCAGGCAGCCTGCCTGGACCCTGCAGTTATTGAAGACAGCTAACTACCGGCCATGGTTCGACAAGCTCACCATGAGAGGAGACCTTTCTATCTGGGTCGCCTTGCCAAACCCCCTTAGCAAGAGTAGAGTATGACCGTCTAGCGTCGTGATGGTTTCCTAGCTGCAATGGGCATGAACACGCTGGACGGTTCAAATTCAGATAAGTCGCGAATACAGGAGGTTCTCGTATTATGGCAAGCAACGCACCCTATATTTATGTAGTCCGAATGGACGTCGATGATGACAAAGAGGCGCTGTTTAACAAGCTCTATGACGAAGAGCACATACCTCTACTGCTAAAGGTAAAAGGTGTACAGGCTGTCTCACGGTATGAAACATCCGTTGAAGGGTTCCCTAAGTACATGGCCCTTTACGAAGTAGATACCCCTGATGTTCCTCAAGGAGATGCATGGACCACGGCATCGGACACCGGTGAGTGGAAGGACAAGATCAGGCCGTTTACCAAGAACCGCTCTCACGCGATGTATAAACGGATAGGAAAGTAAGCGATATATCCTCCAGATAATCGGATAAGGAGGTAACAGTTGCCTGATTCTGTGTCTATCAAGGTAGAAAAGAATCTCCCTGTTCGGATGAGGGATGGCACCACTCTATATGCTGACCTGTACCGCCCCGACGCCCCGGGGCCCTTTCCCGTACTTCTTCAGCGGACCCCCTACGACAAGAATATGCCACTTGCCATGCAGGCGTTGGAGCCCCTCAATGCTGCGCAACATGGCTACGCGATAGTCATCCAGGACACAAGGGGGCGTTTCACTTCTGAAGGAGAGTTCAATTGCTTCTGGGACGACATCGACGACGGATATGACACGGTCGAGTGGGCCGCTTCACAGCCCTGGTCATCCGGCAAAGTAGGGATGTACGGTGCTTCCTATGTTGGCGCGACCCAGTGGCTGGCAGCCAAGGGCAAGCCCCCCCATCTGGTTGCCATCGCTCCCAACGTCACCGCTTCCGACTATCACGAGGGCTGGACGTACCAAGGGGGCGCGTTCGAGTTGGCTTTCAACATCTCATGGACCCTCCCCATATTGACCGCAGCCAATTTCCCTTCTATCTCTTCGCTGAAGAACATCTCCCCTGACCGTAGCCGGGAGCTGATTAAGGCTGTGGATTCGATGCCATCCTCCTTCGAATTCTTGCCCCTCAAAGACTACCCAGTGCTCAAGGATGGACTGGCTGACTACTACTATGACTGGCTAGCCCACCCTAGCTACGACGACTTCTGGAAGAAGCTGAGTATAGAAGAAAGTCACTCCGAGATGACCGTGCCCGCCCTCAACATTGGCGGATGGTACGACGTTTTCCTGGGTGGCACCCTTCGTAACTATCTCGGCATGCGCGAGAAGGCTGCCACGGAGGTGGCCAGGAACGGACAGAAGTTGCTGATAGGCCCCTGGCAGCACTCTACCAGAGGCGGGAGTGTGGTCGGCTCCCAATATTTTGGAATAGGCGCAGACTCCATGGCCATTAACCTGGATGGCATCAACCTCCGGTGGTTTGACCACTGGCTAAAGGGCATAGACAACGGAGTCATGAATGAGCCCCCGGTTCGAATATTCGTAATGGGCGACAACGCGTGGCGAGACGAGCAGGAGTGGCCCCTGGCCCGCGCTCAGTCGGTCAACTATTACCTGCACAGTCAAGGCAAAGCCAACTCCATCGGTGGAGATGGTAGCTTAAGTACCCAACCTCCAGCCGAAGAACCATCTGACGCATATGTATACAATCCCAGAGACCCGGTACCCAGCCGGGGAGGCGCGGCGTGTTGCCATCCCTACTTCATGGCCAATGGAGCGTTCGATCAGCAGGAAATCGAAGCTCGGCAGGACGTCCTGGTATACTCCACACCGCCGTTGGAAAGAGATGTGGAGGTCACAGGGCCTATTACCGTGACCCTCTGGGCAGCCAGCTCTGCGGTGGATACCGACTTTACCGCGAAGCTTGTGGATGTGTGTGACCACGAGTGCGCCCTGAATCTGACCGATGGCATCATCCGGGCCCGCTATCGAGCTTCATCCTCCGATCCCAGCCTTATTGAGCCTGGCCGAGCCTATAAGTACACGATAGACCTATGGGCCACCAGCAATGTGTTCAAAGCGGGACATCGCATACGACTAGAGGTCTCCAGCAGCAACTTCCCACGCTTCGATCGAAATACGAACACCGGCAAGCTAATATCCGAGGATACTGAGCTTAAACCTGCGCTGCAGACGATCTTGCACGACTCCCAGCACCCGTCTTATGTTACCTTGCCGATGGTCCCCAGATAAGATACGGCCTCAGTTCATTATCGCGGTGCTGCCAGAATAAGAGAGGAATTCGATATGCCCGATTCCCAGACTATCAAGATCGAGATCAATGTGGCCTCCCCGATGAGAGACGGTACCGTACTCTATTCTGACGTGTATCGTCCTGACGGGCCTGGACCATTTCCCGTACTTCTCCAGCGGACTCCCTACGACAAGAGTGCGACTTTGTCCATGGGCCAGCTCGATCCTATGAAGGCCGCCAGGCACGGCTTTGCAGTTGTTATCCAGGACTGTCGTGGGCGCTACACCTCCGAGGGCGTGTACTACGCCTTCAGGGATCATATCAATGATGGGTACGATACTGTGGAGTGGGCAGCCGCACAACCCTGGTCTTCAGGCAAAGTGGGTATGTACGGGGCCTCCTATAACGGCGCCACCCAATGGCTGGCCACGTTAAAGCGTCCGCCCCACCTTACGGCTATCATGCCTAACGTTACCGCTTCCGACTACCATGAGGGCTGGACATACCAGGGGGGCGCTTTTGCCCTGGGGTTTAACATCTCGTGGGGTCTGCTCCAGATGACCCTGGACAACTTCGACAATATATCCGCCTATAAGAAAATCCCGGAGGAGCGGCGGCAGCAGCTTGCCGATGCCATAGATGCGATGGAATCGACCTTCCGCTCCGTCCCACTCAAGGAGTTCCCTCCGTTGAAGGGGGGACTGGCCGACTATTTCTTTGACTGGGTGGCCCATCCCAGCTATGACGACTACTGGAAAGAGATATGTATCGAGGAGAACCATTCCAATATTAACGTGCCGGCTTACAACCTTGGTGGGTGGTACGACATATTCCTGGGTGGCACTCTGCGCAACTATTTAGGGATGAAGGAAAAGGGTGCCACCGAGGATGCCAGGAAGGGCCAGAAGCTGCTCGTGGGTCCGTGGCAGCACACCAACCGTGGCACCAGCCAGGTGGGCAGCCACTACTTTGGCCTGGATGCGGACTCAAAGGCCATCGATGTAGATGGTATGCATTTCAGGTGGTTCGACTATTGGCTCAAGGGGATCGATAACGGCATCATGGACGAGGCGCCGGTGCGCATATTCGTCATGGGTGACGATGTGTGGCGAGACGAGCAGGAGTGGCCTTTAGCCAGAGCCCAGTCCGTCAACTACTACCTGCATAGTGAAGGCAAGGCCAACACTCTCAACGGTGACGGTGCTTTGAGTACCCAGGCCCCTGGAGAAGAATCCCCCGACGTTTACCTGTACAATCCTGAAGACCCGGTCCCCACTATCGGTGGTCCACTATGTTGTAACCCCTCTTTTGTGCCCGGTGGGGCTTTCGACCAGAAAGGCGTCGAGGCGCGGCAGGACGTGCTCGTCTATTCCACTCCTCCGTTGGAGAATGATCTGGAGGTCACAGGGCCCATTAGCGTTACCCTCTGGGCCTCTAGCTCGGCGGTGGATACCGACTTTACCGCGAAGCTGGTGGATGTTTGCGACCACGGGTGCGCTCGCAATCTGAGCGATGGCATCATACGAGCCCGCTACCGAGACTCATCTTCCAACCCCAGCCTTCTGGATCCTGGCCGGGCTTACAAGTACACCATAGACCTGTGGTCCACCAGCAACGTGTTCAAAGCCGGACATCGTATACGACTGGACATCTCCAGCAGCAACTTTCCTCGCTTCGATCGGAACACGAACACCGGAGGGCTGATAGCCAGCGACGTTGAGCTAAAACCCGCGCTTCAGACGGTCTTACACAACTCCCAGCACCCGTCACATGTTACTTTGCCTATAGTGCCCAAGTGAGCGAAGCAAAGGGTCTGGAGAGTGATTACACTGCTCAGAACTGGTCTCCTCACCCCAGATTCTTCGGCTGCGCCTCAGAATGACATTGTTGTCGAAAACTTGCACATGGGGTTAACTAGGGAGTGGTTAACACTTCCAGTCCGGTTTCGATCTGTTCGCGCCGTTCCTTAGGGCTAGGAGGTGGCAGTTTCTCCTCGGCTGGTTCTGGCGCAGGAATCCCGTAATCCATTAGGTTGATGGGTGTGGAGCGGGAAAGCGGGACCGAGGCGACTACCACAGTGCCCATTCCCAGGCCACTCTTTACGTCGATGGTGCCTCCGGAGGCCTCAATATAGTCCTCCATGGACAGAAGACCATGGCCAACGGCTCCATTTGAAGGCTGAAAACCGTGGCCATTGTCCTGTACTTCAAGCAGCACGTTTTGGGAATCCGAGAGACTTACGCGTACCTTAGCCTCGGTGGCCTGAGCATGCTTTGCCACATTGCTTAGAGCTTCTTCGGTCACCCTGTATAATGTCAACCGCAGCGATTCATTGAGGCTTGGCCGGACAGGGCTCTCCAGCTCATGAATCCCTTCGTCAATCTCCACATCCACAGAGAAAATCGAACGGAAGCGGTCCGCGAGGGAGTTCAGTGCGCTGGGTAAGCCGGTCCGGATAATAGCGGGGTAGAGCTGTCGAGTAATTGACCGAAGCTCCTGGTCTCTGATTTCCTGTAGGAGTTTGTTTACGTTTTCCATCCGCTCTACAACCTCTTTGGGGCCATCCTTCAAAGAGTCCTGACACTCCTTAACCCAATGTCCCAGTACCACGAGGCGGCTCTGTACCCGGCCGTGAAGCAGGCCCGCTATCTCTTTTCTTGTGGCTTCATGGACTACCATGATGCGGTGTCGGGACTCCTGCAACCCCTCGATCCCTTTTTCATACTCGCGCCTGCGTTCTACCGTGGCGGCCAGGTGATTCGCGATCAGGCCAACGAACAGCCAAGTGCAGGGTCCCCCTATCGCGATTGTCCATCTCCAGAGGAAAGCCAGTGAGTCGTATTGGAAGGGAAGGAGTTTTCCGAGCCAGAGTGCCGCCCATATGCCGGTCAGGGCTCCCAGGGCATAGGGCACGTATGAGGAAAGGATCCCAATTAGCATGGATGAAGAGGCGAAGGCTCGAGTTGGAAGGATAACTGAGAGGAATATAGTAGTTACGAGGGCGATCGGCAGTGAGGCTAATATGAGCAGTGACACTCCAAGGGCTGCGGAGGCGTCACCGGAGATTTGGGCCGAGAGGAGGCCGATCACCAGCGCCAGGAACACCGTAACTGCCATGGCCAGCGAGGTGAATATGACCAGTGAAGGTGGCCTGGGAACGAGTGCAGCCTTTGGTCCCGTGGAAACCCTGCTGGCGTATCTTTGCAGCAGACTAGCCACTTGTCGGAGCAGTGCGGGTTCTACTCGTTCTGCTCCGCCGGACTCCGCAGATGGCATTCCTTCAGTAGAATTGGTCGACTGGGATTGGGTCGATGGCGGCTCATAACCTATCATTCCATGTCCGTTGCTCCTTGATCCGTTCCGCCATGGCTTCTCAATAAGCATCTTACCGCCCGCCCCCGAATTTCAGAAAATCAATCTCACTCAGATACACTAGACACAATTAGAGTAGCGTCGCTGGGGGTCAGGAGACAGGGTGTTGCCACCTTAAGGCGTCTAGGAGATAGAAAGCATGCTGGTCTGCAGTCACTGAGGGGCGTGTTATGTCGTTGAAGAAGCTCAAAAGCCAAAACAATGCTACTAAGTCATACTAATGGTGGGTGATGGAATCAGTAGAATAGCCGATGACGCATCCGACAAGTCATGCGTAGTATGATGGCTGTAGCCAGGTTAATGGCGAGGGTGCTTACTGGAGAGTTTTCCAATGATTCTCAATCATTCAACCAATCCTAGCGTAGAGGCCGACCATTCGACTCGTGCCCTAGAGATAAACGAAGTTACTAAGGTATATGGCCGCCGTGCGGTGGTTGACAAGGTTTCCTTTGAGGTGGAGCGCGGCGAGATATTCGGCTTGGTTGGACCCAACGGCTCCGGCAAGACGACTACAATTCGCATGGCATTAGACATCGTCCGTCCGGACACAGGCCGAGTGGGCCTCTTGGGAGGAATGCCCACGCGGGACGCGCTGATGCGCATCGGGTACTTGCCGGAGGAGCGGGGGCTGTACCGGAAGGAGCGGGCGCTGGACATACTGCGCTATTTCGGACGGCTCAAGGGGCTGGCCGCCACCACAGCCGAAGCGAGAGCAGAGCAGATGCTCAGGCGAGTCGGCCTCCACGAACATCGTTTCTCGAAGGTGGAATCCCTCTCCCGTGGTATGAGCCAGCTGGTGCAGTTCGCCGGGGCGCTGGTCCACGAGCCCGACCTGATTATTCTGGACGAGCCCTTCTCCGGCCTCGATCCCCTCAACATGCAGCTAATCAAGGAGATCATCAAGGAGCAACAGCAGCGCGGCGCTGCCGTCATATTCAGTACCCACATAATGCCGGATGTTGAAGAGCTGTGCGAGCGGGTGCTTCTGATCAGCGACAGTAAAGTCCTCCTTTATGGGAGACTGGATGAGCTGAAGAGGTCCAGGGGCTCCCGTAGCGTCCGCGTAGTAGCGGATCGGCAACCCGACGGGATAACGGCAGAGGTGTTACAAGCCGAGCGCCGCAACGGCCACTTTGAGTATCTGCTGAGCAAGGGGATGGAGCCCGACTCAGTGCTTCGGTATTTCCTGAACGCCGGCATTTCAATAGAACGGTTCGAGGTGGCCTTGCCGACTTTGAGCGAAATATTCGTCGAGGAGGTGAGTCATGCTCGGAACTCCAAGAGAAATTAGGACGATCTTCACTGAGGAGTTTCGGCGGGCCATCCACCGCAGGAGCTACCTCATCCTGACCCTGGCTGTCCCGGCCATCCTGCTGATCCTGCTCGTCGCGGTCCCGGTTATCCGTGGGATCTCGGACGACGATAAAGACGACGATAAAGATCAAGATCAGATCGGCATTCTGGAACTCTCTAGGGAGCTAACGGTAGACGCTGGCACGGTGCCAGGGTTTCAGATATATCAGGACCGGGAGTCAGGGATAGCTGCGTTGCTGGCTGATGAGATCAAAGGGTTCTTCGTTATTCCGGAGGACTATCTGGCCACTGGGAGGGTCGAATGGTTTGATCCTGGTGTCGGCATTCCCAGCGGGTCCGGAAGGGGCAGAGTCCGGGAGTTCCTGAGGGCTGCACTGGTCGCTGATGATCTGGCGCCGGAGCTGGCGACGCGAATGCTTGATCCGGCCGACTTCGACCGCATCAAAGTCAATGAGGACGGTTCAATCGATAAGGACCCGGACAAGGCCGGCCGCATCCTGATCCCACTCATATTTGGTGGGCTACTGATGTTCGGGATCATGATCGGCGGCAATATCCTACTCAATAGCGTCTCCGAAGAGAAGGAGACCCGTATGATCGAGGTTCTTCTGACCTCTGTCTCGCCGCTCGCAGTGATGGTTGGCAAGGTCCTTGCCCTGGGTACGACCGGCCTCATCCAGATCGCCGTGTGGGTGGCCTCGATCGCGATCATCGGGCCCCACATTTTCGATCAGATCCCTGATGCTGGCCAGTTGGCCATCGAGCCAGGAATCGTGGCTCTCGTTATCGGGTTTTTCCTCACCGGGTACCTGGTCTTTGCTGTGACGATGGCTGGTATCGGCGCGGCAACGAGCTCTAAGGAAGAAGGTTCACAGATTTCCGTGATAGTCACGTTGCCGAGCATTGTGCCGTTGTGGTTCCTTTCGACGATCCTCGAGAACCCGGACGGTGGGCTTTCCCGGATCCTCTCATTCATTCCGTTCACGGCACCGGTGACGATGATGATCCGGCTGGCTGCGTCAGATGTCCCGCTCTGGGAGGTCGTGACGAGCCTTGCAGTGTTGCTGCTTACTGGTGTGGCTCTGCTCTGGATATCAGGACGGGTGTTTCGTGCGGGGCTGCTGATGTATGGTCAACGGATGAGCCTCCGTGGCGTGTTCGCTGCTCTGCGCCAGGCGAGCTAGAATAGCATATCCGGATTTACTACGGTGAGACGGGCTCCACCTTGACCCGTTGTCCGGATTTGGCCGACTCGACTACGGCTTCGGTGGCCTGCACGATCTTGAGGCCGTCAAGCCCGGATGGCCTGGGCTCTTCGTCGTTGATGATGGCCTGATTGAAAGCTTCCGCCTGCCTCCTGTAGCAGCCCACATTGTCCAGCGGGTACTGAATCGTGGTATTTACGGTCTCGCTTATTATCTCTAGCTCTCCCTGGAGAGCTCCCGCCAGTGAGCTCTTAAGCACTATCCGACCATTGCTGCCATAGATGGTAGCGTCGTTCTTGGAATCGGGGATAATGCGGCTACAGGTGACCATACCTATAGCCCCTTGGCTGAACCTCAGGCACATGGTAGCCAGGTCCTCCAAGGGCTTTTCGGGTGTCTGGCCGTCGGTTATTGCCGTCACTTCCGTTATGTCCTGACCCAGTATGAAATAGAGCAGATTCATGCAATGGACACCGATAATTGTTATCGCCGAAGCCCCACCTATCATCTCGGGGTTCGCTCGCCACTCACTCAAGCCGGTGTCCACCGGCGGCTCTGCTATGCCCCGATCGCCGGCGCAAAACTGGGCCTGCGCTAGAGCAACCGTGCCGAGCACCCCTTCCTGTATTAGTCGGCGGGCCTCGATATGTCCGGGATAGTGGCTGAGATGATAGCCAACTCCCAGTTTCACACCCTGAGCTCTGCACGTCCGGATCATGTCGACGGCGTCCTCTGTAGTGGTCGCCATGGGTTTTTCCATTAGAACGTGCTTGCCCGCTTGAGCCGCCATCTTGGCATAAGGAGCGTGAAGGAAGTTGGGAGAGGCTACCCAGACCACGTCTATTCTCGAGTCTTCGAACACGGACTCCAGGGAGCTGTAAGCCGCTAATGCGCCGTGTTTCTCCGCGATGGACTCAGCGGCCTGCCGGTCTCTGCTATACATGGCGACCAGTTGTGCACCATCAGCCTGCACGATTCCAGGCACTACTCGATTCTCCACGTGTTCTGCTCTGCTAAGCACCGCCCACCCAATTGCCAAAATTGTCACCTCCCTGCTTGGATACCAGTCGAGTAACGATAATAAAACATCTCCAGGATGTCAATTATTCCCTTTGACTTTTGCCTTTGTGCTAGGTAAAATCCAGGAGTAGGAGGTGACATATGGAGCCTGTCAAAGTCGCGATTTATTACGATTTCCGTTGACCCTACGTATATAACGCTGCCATGTGGCTAGCGAACGTCAGGAAATCCTATGGAGATGATCTAGAAATAGACTGGAAGCCATTCATATTGGCCCAGGCAAACAGCAAAGAAGGTGCTGACTGGAAAGCCTGGGAGCAGGCAGAGGATACCCCGGAACTGGGCTTGCTCGCAATGAGGGCGGCGGAAGCAGCCAAACGGCAAGGCAGCAAGCTATTCGAGGCCTTCCAGCTTGCGGTGTTAAAGGCCCGCCACGAAGACCGCAAAGACCTGACCAGCCCTGAGGTCATAACGAGTGCGGCTGAGTCCAGCGGACTGGATATGGCCAAGTTCCGCAGTGATCTAGAGGACAAGAGCATCCTTGAGGATCTGGGCAAGAGTCACACGGAGGGAGTTGAGGAGCACGGCGTCTTTGGTGTGCCTACCTTCATATTCCCCAATGGAGCTTCGGCTTTCCTGAAGACCTATCAGCCGCCCGAAGAGGATGCGGCCGAGATGTTCGATAACCTCATTGGCGTGATGGGGAAGTGGAAACTGATAGGAGAAATAAAACGTCCCCAGCCACCCTGGCCTAAGGGAGTCTTTGCTTAAAGGCTTGAGTTTGAGATCGACCGCACTGGAGCGAGCGCTGGGGCTACGCTTCAAGGACCAGAGTCTGCTTCGGCAGGCTCTGGTTCACCCGTCTTTTCTGAATGAAGCTCCCTCAGGGCTCACCCCCATAGACTCTTATGAACGGCTGGAGTTCCTTGGAGACGCAGTTCTAGGTGTAACCATAACTTCAGAGCTGTTTACCAGGTGCCCCCATTTCCTTGAAGGCCAGCTAACCAAGCTCCGGTCCTCCCTTGTCAGAGGGAGAACCCTGGCAAGGGTAGCAAGAGAGATAGGCCTGGGTCAGCACCTCAAGTTTGGCAAAGGTGAAGAGTCCACCGGAGGACGTGACCGAGAGTCCAATCTGGCAGCCGCTTTAGAGGCCCTTATCGGGGCCGTTTTCGTGGACCGGGGCTTCGGTGACGCCAGAAAGCTGGTACTCAAAGTCATGGGGGCGGAGATTGAAGGTCTCCTCTCGGAGGGTGTGCCCGAGGACCCCAAGTCTCGCCTCCAGGAGTTGGTTCAGCGCATGGGTGGTATCCCGCCTCGTTACCAGCCAGCCAACGGAGGTGGTCCCAATCAACCGGGTTTCGACATTCAGGTGATAATGGATGGCAAGGTCATGGGTGAGGGTCATGGAAGCCGGAAGGTCGAGGCTGAGAAGCAGGCGGCCCAAGAGGCATTGCGACGCCTTGAAAGTCAGAAAACGAATTGAGATGTTCTCCGGAGATTGGTGACGACTGTCTATGCTAGGACTGCTGAGAAGAAATCGAGAAAAGAGAATAGAGAAGACCCAGGAAGGTGTGCGCCGAAGCCGTGAAAGCTGGTTTGGCCGCATCATGGGTGTGCTCAGATCGCCCAAGTTGGACGGCAACGTGTGGGACCAGCTGGAGGAGATCTTGATCTCCGCGGATATCGGCGTCGAAACTTCATTGCAGCTTGTGGAGCAGCTCAGGTCCCAGGCAGATGAACAGCGGCTTACTCAGCCCGAAGCTCTGTTCAACGCCCTCAAGCAAGGGCTGACATCCAACTTAAGTGATGGAGCCAAGGAAGACGTGTGGTCTGAGGTGGACAATGAGACCTCTCCCTTGGTCATCCTGATGGTTGGGGTTAACGGAGCGGGCAAAACGACCAGTATCGCGAAGCTGGCGTATCATTTCAAAGAGGCTGGAAAACGAGTCATACTCGGTGCAGCGGATACCTACAGGGCGGCCGCCGTCGATCAGCTCCAGGTGTGGGCAGACAGAGTCGGGGTCGATGTGATCAGCCACCAAGCTGGAGCCGACCCGGGCGCTGTGGCATTCGATGCCTTTCAGGCGAGCCGTGCTAGAGGCGCCGATGTCCTTATCATCGACACTGCAGGCCGGCTTCACACCAAGTCCAACCTTATGGAAGAGCTGAAGAAGATCAAACGGGTGCTCAGCCGGCTCGACCCATCCGCTCCCCATCACGTGCTGCTCACTCTGGATGCCACCACCGGCCACAATGGTCTCAGCCAGGCCAAAAACTTTACCGAAGCCGTAGATTGCACAGGCATCTTCCTAGCCAAGCTGGACGGCACGGCCAAGGGCGGCATAGTTGTGGCCATCAAGAACGAGCTTGACCTTCCCGTGCTCTTCATCGGCACTGGGGAGAAGCTGGAGGATATGGCGCCCTTCGATCCCGCCGAGTTCGTGGAAGCGCTGCTCGAACCCGTCCCTTCGCTTCAAGCCTGAACCCAAGAGGCCACTGGGGCTTAGTCAACCTTAAATTTGCTTCATAGTTTCACCCCCACTCTAACTCTCCCCCCATCAAGGGGGAGAGAACAAGTCCCTTCCCCCTCGATGGGGGAAGGCTAGGATGGGGGTGAAAGGTGCCCATCAAATCTTGGTTGACTAAGTACTAGCTGACTAAACTCGCTTTTTTGTGCCTCTATCGGTAATCCAGAAACCTCTTCTTTATCGTAGAATGGAAGAGAGCCGTAAGTCGCCAGTGCCAATTCTGCGGGCTCCTATGTCGTAAAAAGAGTAACCTGTGCACCATGCCGTTATCTGGCTCCTGGTTGTTGAGCTCCTGGGGTTATTAGCCCTCCCCATTACGTATAGCCTCTTTCGCCGTTTGCCCGATCGCGGCCTTATTCTGTCCATTCCTCTCGCCCTCCTCCTTGTGTCCTACATCCTCTGGATATTGGGCTTAGCGCATATTTTGCCCAACTCCCAATACGCCATCATCGGCATTCTCGCGGTCATGGCCCTCGTCTCATCCCTGATGTTGAGGCGTAGTCTCTCTCAGATACGATCATTCTTCCGGCAAAATTGGTTGCCCTTCGTTTTGGCGCAGCTGGTATTTATAGGACTCTATTTCCTGTGGATTTCCCTCGTGTCCAACTCACCGGCGATAAATCATACGGAAAAACCCATGGACTTCGCCTTCCTTAACTCTATCCTCAGGAGCACCTACTTTCCTCCCGAGGACCCCTGGTTGGCGGGACATTCCATAAGCTACTATTACTTCGGCCATTTCATGATGGCCCTACTCACTAAGCTCACCTCCATCCCATCCAGCATTTCATACAACCTCTCCATCGCCCTGATCCCTGCCATGGTGGGAGCCGCGGCGTTCAGTGTCGTGTACAACCTTATTCGGCTATCGGGCGCGCAGATGCGAATGGCTATGCTCTTTGCTTTGGCGGCGCCGGTCTTCATCGTTCTCATAGGTAATCTGGAGGGTGTGCTGGAGTTTGTGCACGCCAGAGGATGGGGTTCTGACGGATTCTGGCAGTCAGTGTCGATCAAAGGGTTGGAAGGAGGGCAGGCAGGGAATGCCAGTATTTTCCCTCAAGCACACTTCTGGTGGTGGCACGCTACCAGGGTCATAGATACTCTTGCGGATGGGGTCAGCCTCGACTACACCATTACAGAGTTCCCCTTTTTCAGCTTCATACTGGGAGACCTCCATGCCCACGTTTCTGCATTATCATTTATCTTGTTGAGCGTGAGCATGGCCTTGAATCTATTTTCTTCAGAGGAGAAATTGGGATTCGGTTGGCTTCGGAAGCATCCTTGGCAGGCAGTAATAATGGCGCTGGCTCTCGGATCGTTGGCTTTCATCAACATCTGGGACTTCCCCGTCTTCGTTACTTTCTTAGTAGTTGTGGTTCTCGTCAAGGGATACGCCGACTGGAAGGGACAGGTTACGCCGGCATTGATCGCCGCTGCCGGCTTCTTGGTACCTATGATCGCGGTAGCAGTTTTGCTATTCATACCGTTTTATTTGGACTTGGGAAGCCAGGCGTCTGGAATCCTGCCCCTCAGAGACGTGAGCACCCGACCTCTGTTCTTCTTCCTCATCTGGGGACTCTTCATCGTATTGAGCGGTTCTTTCCTGCTGAGGCAACTACCGTCAGTCCCGGGACTGACGAAGGGGCAGCCGGGTGTGCTTTCCCTTGTGCTGGTGATTACTGTATTGCCATTTCTTTTGTGGACGGGAATAGAGCTGTTGTTGGGTCCCTCCGATAACGGCCTGATTAACACATTAGGAACGATCGGGACAAGGCTGGGGAAGCTGGTCCCCGCCATGGCCATCGTAGCGATAGCGCTGTACAGTATGTTCCTCAGAGTCGCCCATGGTGGCGAAAGGGCGACAGCCTTCGCCCTGTTTCCATTAGCGTTGGCTTTCTATCTCCTGATGGGAGCCGAGCTGTTTTACCTGTCGGACCTATTTGGGAACAGGATGAACACCGTATTCAAGTTTTACTATCAAGCGTGGCTGTTGCTCGCTGTGGTCTCAGCCTACGGCCTGTACTATTGCGTCTCCCGGCCTGTACCTTCGTTGCCTGATTTTGCCGAGGGGACCGGAGTAGGCGCCAAACTATCGACGAGCCTGTTCCCACGCCTATCGAGAAACGCGCTGCGTTATGGCTGGCCGAGTCTCGTTGCGGTCCTGATTCTGGCATCGCTGTATTATCCGGTCGGGGCTGCCCTCGACAGATCAGACGAGCTCGATGGGGACACCCTCGACGGTTTGGCCTTCCTCCAGCGAAGGGACTTCGATGAATATCAAGCTATTAAGTGGCTCCGGGATGACGCGCCAAGGGGGCGGATCGTGGAAGCCGTGGGAGACGACTATTCCGCTTACGGGCGTATCTCCTCCAGTACCGGACTTCCCACGATGCTGGGTTGGAAGTTCCATGAGCATCAGTGGCGGGGTTCCACGAGAGCCTTCGAGGGCCGAGAGGAGCAGGTCCGACAGATCTACAGCAGCTCCGATCCCCAGGAGGTAAGCCGGCTGCTAGATGCCTACGATATACGGTACGTCTATGTGGGTATCAGGGAGCGAGCCAAATACGGTCAGGTGCAGTTCGATGAGTTCTCTGAGTTCCTGGAACCCGTCTTCCAGAGCGCGGACGTAGTAGTATATCAGAGGCTATCGGCAGGTTCTGAGGAGACCTCAGAGGACATACGTGGAAGTGCAAACTAAAGGTTCGCGCGTGAGTCGATTTTTTCCTTTACCGAGTATAAAACTGGGTTGGGAGGCAGCCCTTTTTCTCGGTATAGCCTTAGCTGCCCTAGGGCTGAGGCTATGGGAGCTTGATGGGCGGGCAATGCACTATGACGAGGGCATCCACGTCCACTACGCCTGGCGCATGGCTATAGGCGAGGGCTATTCCCACGCCCCCTGGATGCATGGCCCATTACAGGTGCACCTGACGGCCCTCATCTTCAAACTATTCTCCGACAGCGATTTCACCGCCCGTCTGCTGTACGCTCTGTTCGGTTCGGCTTTAGTGGCACTGCCCTATTTCCTTCGGACTTATTTAGGGCGGACCGGCGCTATCGCCACAGCCGTCATGCTGGCACTATCTCCTGCCCTGCTCTATTTCAGCCGCTTTGGCCGCAACGATATCCTGATGGCGTTCTGGGCAGTGGCCTTATTGATTCTCATGTGGCGCTACGTCAACGAAGGCAAGAACCGCTATCTGTATATGGCTTCGGCGGTGCTGGCGCTGGCCTTTGCCACTAAGGAGACCAGCTACATCATCGTAGCCATATTCGGCGCGGCCCTCTTTCTTATGTCCCTTACCGAGATCATTCCCTGGATGCTTGGGAGACTGAAGTTCTCTCAGATGAGCGAGGCCCCGGTATTTCTAATCCTTTTGGTGACCTTGTCTTTGCCCCAATGGTCCGCCCTAATCAGCAAACTTCAGGGGACCATGGGTGTGGTGTTGGCAGCCACCGAGGGCGGTACTGGCGAAGTCGGGTTACCTCCGATCAATGCCCCGCCCATTTCGTTTCCCTTGGTGAACATCGCTGGGTTTCTGGATGGTCTGATCCTCGCCGCAATCTTAGTTATTCCTATTCTGGCGACCTTTCTTACAGGCTTCGGAAGGGCAAGGCTCGCCTGGCTGGTCCCAGGAGCCATACTGGCCGCTATGGCTTATGCCTTCGTTGCTTTCCCTCACGGTGAAGTGCCGCGTGGCTATCTGATCTCTCTGATGGTACTGCTAGCTGTGCTAGTGGTATCAGCCATCATCGGCCTCATGTGGCGCTGGAAGGTCTGGCTTTTATGCGCCGGGATCTTCTATCTCATTTGGACCATGTTTTATACCAGCGTATTCGGTCTTTTTGTGCAGAATCACGGCTTTTGTCCCACTGGCATCGGAGGGTTCTTCGGCACATTGTGCAGCAAGCTGGGAGGAGTATACACAGGCTCCTGGCAAGGACTGGGATATTGGATAGCCCAGCAAGAGGTTGCGCGAGGGGGACAACCCTGGTACTACCACTTCCTCCTGGGCTCGGTGTACGAGTTCCTGCCATTGCTCTTCGGCGTAATAGCGATGGTCTACTATCTGAGAAAGGGGGAGCTTTTCGGAATTCTGTTGAGTTTCTGGGCTGTAATGACCGCCTTGGCCTACACGTTGGCTGGAGAGAAAATGCCCTGGCTCCTCGTAAACCTGGCCGTACCTTTCATACTCCTTTCGGGCAAGTTCATTGGCGAGATCATCGAGCGGATGCCGTGGCGACGAGTGTTGCGAAGCTCTTCAGCCGCTCTTCTGGTGTTACCGCCTTTGCTATTACTGGCGGGCGTATACCTTCTTCGTGATTTTCTCGGTGATGGCTCTCAAGACTCATGGCAAGACTGGGCGTTGCTCTCCGCCATTATTGTGATAGCCATGGTGTCGGTGGTCCTTACCCTTCGGGCTCGTCCTCGCTTAGGGATGAGCTTGGTCGGCATCAGTACGGCTGTGCTGTTGCTAGGGTTCAGCAGCTTCGTAGCGTTTCGAGCAAGCTACAACTATGACGACACACCTGTGGAAATGCTGGTTTATGCCCAAGGAAGCGCCGATTTGATTAAGACGGCACGCACTCTAAACGATGGAGTCACCAACGAGGCTACCGAAGGTCAGGTGGTGGAAGTAGACTACGAGATATGGTATCCGTTCAATTGGTACGTTCGTCATGAGCAAGATGAAGGAGCGTTGGGATTTCGGTGCTATAAAGAGGAGGGAGATGATGGGTACGCATCCTACTGCAACCCTCTCGACGAGGTCCCTTCCACTAAGGCATTGCTTATCACCGGCCCCCATAGTGAACGGGGCTACCAATATCTCGGCGAATATGAGAGAGATGGTCCGTTCAAAAACCTTCTCTGGTTCCCGGAGAAGTACCGGCGCCCCGGTGAGAACCGTAAGAACGAGAGCAAATGGGAACAGCTTAAGAAAGATTTCCAGTTTGCCCAAGACACCTTCAAGAGTCGCGAGCCTTGGAGGAACGCTCTTGATTACTTTTTATTTCGCAGACTCGGTGGTGAGTGGTGGGACTCTCAGTTCTTTAGCTATATCGCCCGTGAAACACCATCTTGACCCGAGGCTTGATTATAGCTAGAGGGAGTGTTGACTCGGGTTGACACCCTTCTTTAAGCCAGTCTACAATAGGTTCACTAAATGAGGGGGAGCGCTGGTCCATGGAAGAAATGGTCATCGATAGCATTCGCGTCAGCCTGATGAACTATCAGAGGGTCGTTATCCTTAAGGAAAAGGAATCGGATCGCTATCTACCTATCTGGATAGGTCCCGCCGAGGCTGACGCCATCGCCGTCAAGCTCCAAGATATATCGGTGCCCAGACCGCTCACCCACGACCTGCTGCGCTCCGTGATCGATACTCTGGGGGGTTCCGTTGGCCACATTCTGGTTAGTGACCTGGAAAGCGATACCTTCTACGCAAAGATAGTCATCAACGTAAATGGCAAGAGCGTGGAGATAGACTCGCGGCCCAGCGACGCGATCGCTCTGGCAGTCAGGTCTCAGGTGCCCATTTACGCCGAAGAGACGGTGCTGGCTAAGGCGGGCATTTTGCTGGACAAAGAGACCGGTAAGCCCCTTTTACCCGAGGATGCCGCTGCGGGTGATGGTGAAGACAAACCTCGGGAGGTCAAGGAAGAGGACCTACGGCGTATGTCCGCGTTCACCGACTTCATTAACAGCTTGGACCTTGAAGATTTCGGTAAGCAAAAGCAGGGTGAATAGACAGCTCCAACAGCTATATGGTTACTTAAGCCCCGGCTCGTTCGCGAAGCTGGGGCTTATGCTTTCACAGCCCCTGTCACAGGCAGGAAATCAAGTTGACTTTTAAAAATCATAGTGATAACATTCACAAAGCTTGAGGCAAGGTATGCCCTGGTGGATACTGGCCCTGCGGCTGTCAGGGCTGGGATTTTACATAGCAATATGCATTGTGGGCGGCATCGCGTTAGGGGTATGGTTGGATAATGTCTTCGACACGCGTGTCATATTCATGTTGATTGGCCTGCTTGTAGGCTGCGCATCGGCTTTCTATGGTACTTATCGGATGGTTACTCCATTGCTAGGTGATATCGATAGTCATGAGAAGTCAGGGAATGGGAGGAGAAGTTAGTGCCGTCCGGTACTGGAGCTAAACGGCTCCTTTTGATGGGCGGAATAGCCCTCCTAGCTCTCTTCATTGCTGGTCTCATCACCGGCGCCATTGGAACCGCTATCATTCGGGGAGAAGACAAAGATCCCCTCCTGTCTAAACCAGCAGTCCACCTTCCTCCTCAACCCATCTTTCCCCCTAGCCAGCGTCTAAAGCACGTCTTTCCCGAGGCCCACGAGGGAGAAGAGAGCGCTGAAGGCGATGGACACGCGGAGTTCGTGCCGCTGGGTATGTTCGAGTTCGCCATCACAAACACCATGCTCTCGGCTTGGGTAACCACTCTGCTACTAATCGGTCTATTCGTTTGGGGTGTCAGGAAGGCTAGCATGGTGCCAGGTCGATTGCAGAACCTGGTTGAGATTGCCATCGAAGGGTTACTTGGCTTTGTTGACGGCGTGATTGGGAGAGAGCTCGGCAGGAAGGTCTTCCCTCTAATTGCCACCATCTTTCTCTTTGTGGTTTTTAACGCATGGATTGCCCTTTTACCGATCTATCCTTCGCTGGGATTCAAAGGTGATGACGGCGAAATAGCAGCCCATTTATTGCGGTCGGCAGGCACGGACATTAACCTGCCCTTGGCCTTAGCCCTGGTGTCCTTCGTATTCGTCGAGTACTGGGGTCTCAGGCAGCTAGGGTTTAAATACCTGGCCAAGTTCGTACCCATTGGCGAGTTCGTTCGAAACGTAAAGAGGCGTCAGATATTCCCGGCCTTCATCGCCATCTTTGTGGCTTTCCTGGAGGGCGTAAGCGAGTTAGTGCGAGTAGTCAGCTTCACCTTCAGGCTCTTCGGCAACATGACCGCTGGAGAGGTCCTGGTGCTGATGGCTGCATTTCTGGTTCCCTTCGTGGCCACAGTTTTTGTATACGGGCTGGAGCTACTTGTCGGTCTGGTCCAGGCCCTCATCTTCGCCGGCCTCACCTTAGTATTTGTCACGGTTGCCATTACGCCACATGAGGAAGAGCATTAATGTCTCCTCAGTTAAACCGGTTGAGAAGGAGAAGGAATTAATGGACTTCATAATTATCGCCCTGTTGATCGTGTCAATTGGCCTTAGCGCCGCAGCCCTCGGAGTGGCCAGCGCTAGTCTCTCGCGCAACGACTAAAGAGACTTCCGTTTATCACACTGAGGGACACAACGGGTCCCGAGCTATAAACATGTAGCTACCCTCGGGATGTCAGGGGACTGAATGAGGAAGAAGCAAATTTTGGACAAGAGCGAGTATAGCCTCGCAAATATAAGGAGGTAGGAATGCCCTTAGATGTACTGATGTCGGTGGCTTCCGGCGTGGCAGCACAGACGGAGGCTATCAGTGAAGCGACCATGAAGCTGTTGGCGGCTGGGATAGCCATCGGTCTTGGAGTAATTGGCCCTGGGATCGGTATCGGCATTCTGGGTGCGGCGGCTATGAACGCTATCGGGCGCAATCCGGAAGCCCGAGGCGCGATCCTTACAAACATGATCCTGGCCATCGCTTTCGCCGAGGCGTTGGGAATCTACGCTTTGGTCGTTGCGGCTATCCTGCTGTTCGTAGTTTAGGCAGGCTAGCGATACATTAACCCACAGTTTAAGTCTTCGGGAGGAAGTAGTGGAGGACCTAGGACTCAACTTCCCCAGCCTGATAGTATTCCTGGTCAATTTCCTCATACTGCTGGGAATTCTATATCTGTTTGCCTATAAGCCCATCCTTCGAGTCATGGACCAGCGCTCCGAAAGAATCAAGGAGAGTCTGGAGGCTGCGGACAGGGCCAGGGAGGACGCTGCAAAGTCTCAGCAGGACACTCAACGACAGCTAAACGAAGCCAGAGTCGAGGGCCAAAAGCTGATCGAGCAAGCCAGAGAGATGGCCGAGCGCTACCGGGAGGAAGAGCGAGAGAGGGCTCGGCAAGAGGCCGAGGCCTTCATCTCAAGGGCCAGAGCCGATATCCAGCGGGAGAGGGACACGGCCATCCAGGACGTGCGAAGTCACTTCGCAGAGCTGGCAATTGCCGCTGCCGAAAGGGTTATTGAGCGCTCACTGGACAGGGATGCCCATGCCCAAATCATCGAACAAGTCTTGGAAGAAGGGGACAAGCTGTCCAGATGATAACAGTAGACCATGGCTAAAAGAGCCTCATCTAAAAGGTTTGCTCAAGCCCTGTTTGAGCTGTCCTTACAGCGCAATCAGCTTGAGCCGTGGGCCGCGGATCTTAAGCAGGTGAGCGAAGCTCTAGATAATGTTGAGCTTCGGAGCTTCCTTGAGCACGCGAAAGTCACCCTACAGCAAAAGGTTGAGACCATAAAGCAAGCGTTCCAAGATACGGACCCAATAATACAGAATCTCCTGTGTCTGTTGGTGTCGCGTGGCATCATCTATCTAGCACCGGAGGTAGAGCAGGTATTTCAACAGCTTCTTAACGAACACGAGGGCAGGGAAGAGGTAGAGGTTCACTCGGCGGTGCCCTTAGAGACCACTGAGGAAGAGCGTATTGGCCGTTTCTTGGCCGATTTGATAAAGAAAGAGATCGTGCTGAGTAGCTCGGTAGAACCCTCCATGTTGGGAGGACTGGTAATCAGAGTCGGCGACAAGCTGATAGATGGTAGCACCCGCACTAAACTGGAAGAGTTAGGCAAACGTCTACAGCGGGACACTTCAGTGATAGGTGTTTAGTCGAGCAATGATGTTAGAAGCGGCGGCTGTTACCAGCGGACTACTTTCTTAATTCGATGCATCGTTTCACCCCCACTCTAACTCTCCCCCATCGAGGGGGAGAGAATCAGTCCCTTCCCCCTTGATGGGGGAAGGCTAGGATAGGGGTGATAGACACCGATCAAATCTTGGTTGACTGAGTACTGGTGGACTAATTTCTTAAATCGATCTGATAGACTAACAACGGAGAAGACATAGATACGGCTGATTCCGCTATATCAGCCAAGAAATTCACACCCTTAACATTGCAGGTACAGGCATAACCATCGCACCAATGGCAGTATACCTTAGGAGGTAGCAGCTATGACCACCCGAGGCCAGGATATAGTCTCGGTTCTCAAGCGCCAAATCGAAGAGTTCGGCGCTGAGCTTAGTCTCGTAGACGTAGGAACCGTAGTCGAAGTGGGTGATGGAATCGCCCGCATCCAAGGGCTTCAGGGGGCGAAGTATAACGAAATTCTAGAGTTCCCCAACGCTATCATGGGGCTTGCCCTCAACCTGGAAGAGGATACTGTGGGCGCTGCCATCATGGGCGATCCTAACGCCGTCAAAGAAGGAGATACGGTCCGCTCCACCGGACGCATCATTGAGGTGCCCGTAGGGGAGGGGCTTGTGGGCCGAGTGGTTGACCCGTTGGGTCGTCCTTTAGACGGTAAGGGCCCCATTACCTCCAACACGACCCGTGCCGTAGAGCGAATAGCTCCCAACGTGGTAACCCGCCAGTCAGTGGACACTCCTGTACAAACGGGGATCAAGGCCATCGATGCCATGATACCCATTGGTAGGGGACAGAGAGAACTTATCATCGGCGACCGCTCCACCGGAAAATCGGCCATCGCCATAGATACGATTATCAACCAGGCGGACCAAGGCCTTATCTGCGTATATGTGGCGATAGGCCAGAAGCAGGGTAAAGTAGCACAGGTACTGGCCAGCTTGGAGGAAAACGGCGCCATGGGCCATACCTTGATTGTGACGGCCAACGCTTCGGACCCGGCGCCGTTGCAATACATAGCTCCCTACGCCGGCTGCGCCATGGCCGAGTATTTTATGGAGCAAGGTAAGGATGCCCTGATCGTCTACGACGACCTGACCAAGCATGCTTGGTCGTATCGCCAAATGTCTCTCCTGTTGCGACGACCCGCAGGCCGCGAGGCATATCCAGGAGATATCTTCTACCTGCATAGCAGACTGCTGGAGCGGGCGGCCAAGCTCTCTTCTGACTTCGGCGGTGGCTCCCTTACGGCCCTGCCGATCATCGAGACCCAAGCGGGTGACGTTTCCGCATACATTCCTACCAACGTTATCTCGATCACTGACGGTCAGATTTACCTGGAGCCCGAGCTTTTCAACTCTGGTATCCGTCCCGCGGTAAACGTGGGTCTTTCCGTATCCAGAGTAGGTGGCGCCGCACAGACCAAAGCCATCCGAAGGGTTGCAGGAAGGCTGCGTCTCGACCTGGCCCAGTATCGGGAGCTTGCGACTTTCGCCCAGTTCGGGACCGCAGACCTTGACCGAGCTACCAGGGCACAGCTTGAGCGAGGCCAGCGAAGCACGGAGATATTGAAGCAGCTCCAGTACCAGCCCATGTCGCTGGACAAGGAAGTCCTGATCTTGTATGCCATTAACAACGGAGACTTGGACGATGTTCCTCTCACGCAGTGTCAGCAGTTCGAAGAGCAGTTCTTGCGCTATATGGAGGCAAACCATCCCGACATCTGCCGTACCCTCCTGGAAACCAAGGACCTGAAAGAGGACACTGAAGAGACGCTGAAGAGCGCCATTCAAGGGTTCAAGGCGACTTTTGTGGCGACGACTCAAGTAGAAGTGTAATGGGCGACGATGGCCAGTCTTAGACAGATTCGAAGGCGTATTCGAAGTATCGAGAACACCGGCAAGGTCACCAAGGCCATGGAGATGATTGCCGCCTCTCGGATGCGGCGCGCCCAGGCGAATGTGCTGTCCGGCAGACCCTACTCAGCGAAGATTCAAGAGGTCATCGCCCATCTGGCTGCCCAGCCCGGTGAAGACGTAGATTCCGCACAGGCACTGCTTGAGAGCCGTCCGGTCAACAATATCGAAATTGTGCATATCGCACCCGATCGTGGCCTTTGTGGCGGGCTTCACTCTAACCTGAACCGCAGGGTTTCTCAGTTTATCTTGGAGCAGCAGGCTCCCGTAAGCGTAATCTCTGTGGGTAGGAAGGGCCGAGATTTCATGGTCAGGTATGGCCAGAACGTCAAAGCCGTATTCATTAACCTGGGTGACCGTCCCTCCCTGGCAGATACCCTCGCCATCTCCCGCATGGTGATCGACGACTACACCCAGGGCGCTGCTGACGAGGTGTATCTGTCTTATGTGGAGTTCGTTTCTATGACTGTGCAACAGCCCGTTGTCCACCGGCTGCTTCCCATCGTGCCGGCAGAGCTACGAGCTGAGGAGCGAGTGGGCTACATCTATGAGCCCAACAGCCTAGCAGTTCTGGGCACTCTCCTGCCAAGGTTCGTGGAGATGCAATTGTACCATGCCCTGCTGGAGCTCATAGCCAGTGAGCAGTCGGCCCGCATGGTGGCTATGCGAAACGCCACTGACAGTGCCAACGAAATGGTTGCAGATCTGACTCTCCTTTCCAACAAGGTAAGGCAGGAGAGCATCACCAACGAGCTACTGGATATAATAGGGGGCGTGGCGGCGTTGGAGGGGTAATAAGGCCGTTCCTCGTTCCAAATTCCCCGTTCCCGGATTCCATGTTCCCTGAACATTAGGAGGTCACAATGGGTACTGGCAAAGTAGTACAGGTTATCGGTACTGTGGTCGATGTGGAGTTCCCACCCGACCAACTGCCCACACTGTTCAATGCTGTTGAGATAATTAACAACGGTGAAAAGCTGACCCTTGAGGTTGAGCAGCACATAGGTAATAGCTGGGTCCGGTGTTTGTCGCTGGGTCCCACTGAGGGACTTGCCAGAGGTGTGGAAGTCACCGATACGGGGCAACCGGTGATGGTACCAGTAGGGAACGAAACCCTTGGACGCTTGTTTGATGTGACCGGCCAAGCCCTGGACAACCTGGGCCCGGTAGAGCCCGCTGAGTATTGGCCTATTCACAGGTCTCCTCCCTCCTTCGAAGAGCAAGAGACTACCACCGAGCTTCTGGAAACAGGGATAAAGGTCTTCGACCTAATAACCCCCTTCATGCGAGGGGGCAAGGTTGGAGCTTATGGCGGGGCCGGCGTTGGTAAGACCGTGGTGATTATGGAGCTTATCAGGAACATCGCCGCCGTCCACAAGGGTGTCTCGGTCTTTGCGGGTGTTGGTGAGCGTTCCAGGGAAGGCAACGACCTCTGGCATGAGATGCAGGACTCGGGAGTCATGGACAGCACCGTCCTGGTCTTCGGGCAGATGAACGAGCCTCCCGGAGTGCGCGCCCGAATTGGGCTCACCGGACTCACCATGGCCGAGTATTTCCGAGATGAACAAGGCCAAGATGTCCTCCTGTTTATCGACAACATCTACAGGTACATCCTAGCGGGCATGGAAGTCTCAGCCTTGCTGGGTCGGATGCCGTCCGCTGTGGGTTACCAGCCGACACTCGGTACTGAGATGGGTGCCCTGGAGGAGCGTATTACCTCCACTAAGAAGGGCTCCATCACCTCCTTCCAGGCCATCTATGTTCCTGCCGATGACTACACAGACCCGGGTATTGTAACGACTTTCGGCCATCTTGATGCGGTGGTCTCTTTGGACCGCGCCCTCTCCGCTCAGGGTCTCTATCCAGCAGTCGATCCCCTGGCTTCCGACTCTCGGATGCTGGAGCCCAGGGTAGTGGGCGATGAGCATTACCGCATCGCGCGAGGTGTCCAGCAGGTTCTCCAACGCTACCGAGACCTTCAGGACATCATCGCCATTCTGGGTATTGAAGAGCTCTCAGAGGAGGACAAGATAACGGTGTCCAGAGCCCGTAGAATCCAGCGATTTCTGACCCAGCCTTTCTACGTAGCCGAGACCTTCACAGGAATGGAAGGCAAATACGTGCCCGTCAGGGAAACTGTGCGTGGGTTCAGTGAAATTCTGGAAGGCAAGCATGACGGCGTCCCTGAGCAGGCTTTTTATATGACCGGCACCATAGACGAGGTACTTGAAAAGGCCCATCAGATGGAAGCGACTGTGTAGAGGTGTAGTCAAACGAAAAGAAGGGGGCCTGGAAATCGTTTCCAGGCCCCTTTGCTAAGTCCAATACAGCATCCGTATCAACAACCAGTGGCGAGTCTGCTTTCGCTGGAGCGATGGCGACGCCCTTGATGTAGAGATAGTTAACTAGCTCAAAAGGTGGTTCGACAAGCTCACCACGAGCGGATCAGATCACCGCGCCCGCTCGTCCTGAGCTTGTCGAAGGACAGGGTCTGCCAATATCTGCCAGAGATAGTTACTGAGGAGGCAAGTGTGCTCCAGGAAAAATTGCTGCCGGTCCACCCCGGCGCAGTTCTATTAGAAGAGTTCATAAAGCCATTAGGCATAAGCCAGTACCGGCTGGCAAAAGACGTAGCTGTACCAGCGCGCCGTATCAATGAAATAGTGCTGGGCAAGCGTTCGGTGACCGCTGACACAGCTCTTCGGCTCTCGCGCTACTTCGGCACTTCTGAGCGATTCTGGTTAAACCTTCAGTCACAGTATGATCTCGAGGTCGAGAAGGACCGGCTGGGTGATAGTTTAGAAAGGGAAGTGCAGGTATTGGTATCGCCTTCTTCAGCCGTCAGGTGACAGATAGTCGCTATATCATGTATTATTCCACCGGATACAATAAACGCGATGGCAGTGCCCTACAGGTAAAGATGTTCGATCTATTCATAAGGACGTGAAGGTATGGTAACGATGCGATTGGAAGTGATTACCGCCGAGCGCCAGGTCTATGACGACGATGTCGAGGTCCTGGTCGCGCCGGGTCTCGATGGGGAATTGGGAATCCTACCCCATCACGCGCCCCTTATGACGGCCCTTCAGCCCGGCGAAGTCATGATTCGCAAAGATGGACAGGAGTCGTTCCTGGTGGTCAGCGGGGGTTTCCTGGAGGTCATGGCCAATCGCGTCACCATTCTGGCGGATGCCTGTGAGCGCTCCGAGGAGATAGACGAGCAGCGGGCTCAGGAGGCCATGAAGCTTGCTGAGGAGCGATTGTCTAGCCGAAGTGCGGACCTGGACCTTGAGCAAGCCGTGGCGGCATTTAGGCGCGCTGAGACACGATTGAGGGTTGCGCGTCGGAGAAGGAGTCGGGAGCCCCAGCAGCCTCGGACCTAAGAGGCGTCGCTGTCTTTCGGTAGATAGAAGGTCATGGTCTGTAAAGAGAGTACTGGATCGATGTTGCGGATCCTGACCCCTTCCTGAGCCTGAGGAGTTATCGGCGCATAGTTCAAAATGGCCTTAACTCCGCATTCAGTCAAGCGATCTATGACGCCTTGAGCATGTTGTTCAGGAACCGCAACCACTCCAATAGTTATGTTAAGCTCTTTCACTGTTTGATCTAGCTCGTCCATAGACTGGACCTTCAGGTTTCCCACGGTGCGACCGACGGTCCTGCGGTGAGAATCGAATGCCGCCACCATCTGAAATCCCTCCGGAGCGAAGCCCGGGTAGCTGAGGACCGCCCTGCCCAGCCTACCCACCCCCACAAGAGCCACGTTCCAGTGTTTGTGTAAGCCCATGATCTCCTTCAGCTCCATCAGGAGATGCTTTACGCTATACCCACGACCCTGTTTTCCGAACCGCCCGAAGTAGCTGAGGTCCTTCCTTATTTGGGCAGGGGTGACCTGCAGGACCTCTCCTAATTGCTGGGAATTCACCATCTCCTTGTTATTCGCCAGGAGAGCGTTGAGGATTCGTATATACTGAGGCAGCCGCATTATGACTACTTCAGGCACCTCTCCTTGTGTGCCCTGCTGCGATGCTTGCCTCGATGTCATCCTGTCTCCTCCTCAGAGGTCAAGGATTGTAGCTGTGGCTATAACGAAGATGACCGTCTATTTGTCCCTCGACGCGTGCTTGAAAACGCTTCTTGATCCGTCAATTTCGGTCGATTCATTCTATTATGCGGCCTTATCGTAGTCAAGAATTTTGTGAAAAATTTAACAACTCTAAGCCAAGTGCGTCGAGTTTTAGCCAGGCAAACCCGGCTACTATGCCCATATCCATATGTTATAATGGCACCGTCCTAGATGGTACGCCAGCGTTATCCACAGAAACGAGCCAGCTTGCTGCCCACCGTAGAGCGTTCTCTGCCACCCCGTACTTTCCATCTGCTTAGCGCCATCTCCGACAAGGCCGCGGGATTAGGGATGTCCCTTTATCTCGTTGGTGGCTCGGTGCGGGACATGCTAATGGAGACTCCCCCTAAGGATATGGACCTGGTTGTCGAGGGCGATGCGTCTCTGCTAGCGTCGATGGTCTCCGAGGAGATCGGAGGGGACTTCCTGGGCCACGCCCAGTTCGGTACTGCCACTGTTCACCTGGAAGGCCATCGCTTCGACCTGGCCACGGCCAGACAGGAAACCTACGAGCGCCCTGGAGCCCTACCGGCGGTGAACCCTAGTTCCATCCATGAGGATTTGGCGAGGCGGGACTTCTCCGTAAATGCTATGGCCATCGCCTTATCGGGATCCGATGCCGGCCATCTCCTGGACCCTCATAATGGCGCACAAGACCTTAAAAAAGGTCTTGTGCGGGTGCTCCATCCCAAGAGCTTCGTAGACGATGCGACCCGCATTCTCCGAGCCGTGCGCTACGAGCAACGTTTGGAGTTTCAGCTGGAAACCGGGACCCAGGAACTAATGGTAGAAGCCCTAGAGAAAGGCATGTTCGATACCTTGAGTGGAGACCGCATAAGACGGGAGTTGGAACTAATGCTCGAGGAGAAGCAGCCCCATCTTCCCTTATCCCGGTGTGGCGAACTAGGCATACTAAGGGCAATCTATCCTCCTCTCCAAGACGGACCGGCGATGAAAGCGCTGGCCGGTCGGATTACTGAGGATGTGCCCATGGCATATCTAGCGGCCCTGTCCTATCCATTGGCTCAGCATGAAGGCGAGGCTTTCATCCATCGCCTTCCCATGCCCTCGAGCTGGGCTCGGGTCGTGCGAGACACCATCACTGTAAGAGTAAAGACCGGCCGCGACTCCACCGATCATCCCTACTTCGAAGATCCCGACCTGCTGCCCAGTGAGATATGTGGCTTACTGGACCAGTTCTCTCCCACAAGCCTGGAGGTCAATGGGTGGCTCTCGGAGTCCCCTACCGTCCAGAAGGCACTGAATTCATACTTAACTGACTGGCGTTATGTAAAGCCGATGCTCGATGGGGACGAAATAGTTTCCCTGGGGATACCGAAGGGGCCGTTGATCGGTCAGATCCTGAGAGAGCTAAGAAATGCCAGAATAGATGGCAAAATCACTACCCGCGATGAGGAGATACGCCTTGTAGAACAGTACTTCGAGGCGAAAGGAGACTGAATCTATGACCGAACTGGAGGAGCTATGCGTAGCTTGCAGTGGACCTCTGGACGAGTATCATCAAGCTTCCTGTCAGATGTGCGGTGGCAAGTTTCATCAGCCATGGAGTGTTGACGCACAGGTGCCCCAATGCGGCCACATCGCCAGCCACGAGGAAGCTCTGGCATTGGTGTTCTTGTGCGAAAACTGCTACCAGGCCGTACAGGAAAACAGCCAACAAAATTAGTATCAAAATGATAGGCGGCCCAGACATATAAATGGCATCCGAGATTACTATTCGAGGGAGGTCTCTATGAGGGCGGTATACATAGACGCCCATGGCGGGCCTGAGGTGTTGACCTATGGAGAGCGGCCGAACCCGGTTATAGAGCCCACCGAAGTGAAAGTGCACATCAAGGCTAGCGCCCTCAACCGTCTGGACCTCTACACCAGGGCAGGAGCCAAGGGCATGACTCGTGAGTTCCCGCCCCCGTTAATTTTAGGCGGCGATTCAGCGGGGGATATCGCAGAGGTCGGGAGCCAGGTCCATGGCTTGAAGGTTGGGGACAGGGTAGTGGTTAACCCCAAGATCACTTGCGGCCAGTGTTCAGACTGTCTGTCGGGGCAGGATGACCTCTGCGCCCATGGCAGGATGCTAGGCTCTGCTCTGGATGGTAGCTACGCCGAATACATGAGGGTGCCGGCTGTGAATGTTCACCTAATTGCCGAGCAGGTATCGTATGAAGAGGCTGCGGCGGTCCCCACCACCTATCTTCCCATGTGGAATATGTTGATCCGTCGAGGGCAGCTTAAGCCCTGGGAAACGGTGCTGGTATTGTCGGCATCCGCCGGAGTCGGCACCGCGGCCATTCAAGTGGCCAAGAACGTGATAGGCGCCAGGGTTATTGCAACCACCAGCACCGAAGAGAAAGCAGCTAAAGCCAAGGAGCTTGGAGCAGACGAGGTCATCAACTATACAGAACAGGATATCCGAGAGCGAGTTCGAGAGCTTACCGATGGTCACGGAGTCGAGATGGTGGTGGACCACGTTGGTGCCGAATTTTTCCAGGGGGCTTACAACTCCCTTAAACGGGGGGGGAGATACGGCATATGTGGTGTGACCACCGGTTATAAATCTGAACTGCACATGGGAACCCTATTCACTCGACAGCTCACAGTCTTCGGCGTCTACATGGGTTCCAAAGGGGATATGAGACAAATAGTCGAGATGCTCAACCGGGGTAGCATAAAGCCATCCATCCATCAAGTCTTTCCATTGGAGCAGGCGGCAGATGCCCACACCGCCATGAATACGCGCAACTTTTTCGGCAAGCTTGTCCTGGCGCCTTAGTTAAAGCCCCTCGACCATTATTGACTGTCGCTATTCGGATATACAAAAACAAGGAGGGCTGGCATGGAGACCGTTGGATTTATCGGACTGGGCAACATGGGCTCAGGGATGGCCACAAATCTGCAGAAGAAGGGCTATTTAAAGGTCGTCTACGATGTGCGGGAGGAAGCTGCCCGTCCCTTCCTTGAAGCGGGCGCAAGACTGGCTAGCTCTCCTGCCGAGGTGGCTGAGCTTAGCGACGTTATTTGCTCCTCCCTGCCCGGGCCCAAGGAGGTGGAGGAGGTAGCCCTCAGTACTCTGGGGATACTGGAGGGCATCAAGCCAAACGGTGTCTATGTGGACCTCTCCACAAGCCGGCCTACATTGATCCGTGAAATCGAGCCCAAGTTCCGCCAGAAGGGCGCCCATGTGTTGGATGCCCCCGTGAGTGGTGGGAAGGCAGGGGCTGCCGATGGAAACCTGGCCCTGATGGTAGGCGGTGAGCGAGAGATCTACGATAGAATAAAGCCTGTTCTGGACGCCATGGGCGATAAGGTGTTCTATGCGGGTGATATCGGCGCTGGCAGCGTCTGTAAGCTGGCCCATAACATGATCACCCAAGGTGTGATGCAGGCCATGGCCGAAGGGCTGACCTTGGGTGTAAAGGCGGGCGTGGAGCCCAAGGCACTTTGGGAATGTATTCGGCGGGGTGGTCTGGGGCGCATGAGTATATTGCACGAGATACCAGCCATCACCATATTCAAGGGCAAATTCGAGCCTCCGGGATTCGCCCTGTCGCTGTTGCGTAAAGATATGGGATTGGCTACCGAGCTGGGACGAGAGTTCGATGTTCCTCTACCCGTAGCCAGTCTCTCCGAGCAGTTCCTCGTCCAAGCGATGAACCGGGGTTGGGGAGATAAGGATGCCAGTATCTTCTTCTGCCTTCAGGAGGAGATGGCCGACGTTGAGGTGCGTGCTGACGGAGTAGACCCGGTGAAGGCCGCCAAGTTTATCACTACCCATCCAGACATCGAGTAACTCAGCGATCGACTAAGGTTACCTCGACCCAGTGGTCAGGCCTTTTCATTCTTTTGTCATCCTGAGAAGCGAAGCGCCGAAGCATCTGGTGGGGAATAGTCTCCGCCTCCGTATGCGCTTTGCTGGGATGAGCCCCCGGCCCCACCAGACCCTTCGCGAAGTTTACCCTGAGGAACGAAGGGGCTCAGGAAGACAGTGAAAAGGCCCTCCCCTAGCAGTGCATTGACTGGACACTGTACACCCGCTGTACAATGAGTTCACCAAGTCCGACTCCTTTCCTGGAGGTGCCAGATGGCGAAGAAGGGTTTCAAGGTCCTGGACAGCGATATGCACATCATGGAACCCCCAGATTTATGGCAGCGGTACATAGAGCCGAAGTTCGTGGACCGGGCGCCTCGTGGACTTGCCGAATCCGTGGGAGACATAATCATGGTTGGCCCTGACGGCAACATATGGGGGCATGACCCTGACTTTCAGCAGCTATTGCGTAGCAGTGGCGGGCGAGATTTTGAGCGTCATCAAGAGCGTTTCAAGTACTACTCTGAGAGGAACTGGACGCCAGAGGTACAGCTCGAAGCAATGGATGAAGAGGGCATAGATGTGGCGGTTATCTATCCCACACGAGGACTGTTCGCCCTTACTATACCAGACATGGAACCAGAGCTAGCAAGGGCGGTAGCTCGCGCGTATAATAACTGGCTCTACGACTTCTGCAGTCCTGATCCCAACCGTTTGATTGGCGCTGCCATGCTTTCTCCATTCGATGTGGAAGACGCGGTATACGAGGCCCGACGCTGCGTTAATGAGCTGGGCTTTCGTGGCACTTTCCTGAGGCCCAATCTAGTGAACGGGCGCAACTGGCATGACCAATATTACGAGCCGTTATGGGCCACTCTTGAGGAGCTCCAGGTGCCATTGGGCTTCCACGAGGGTGCAGGCTCGGCGCTGCGCGAGGCGGGTGATGAGTTCGGTACGAACCAGATGCTGAGACACACCTTCAGCCATCCGGTGGGGCAGATGATGGCGGCGGCCAGCTTCTCAGGTGGTGGCATCCTACACCGCCACCCAAATCTTCGCGTGGCCTTTTTGGAGGGCAACTGCTCCTGGCTGCCCTTCTTCCTGTGGCGGCTGGACGAACACTGGGAGTGGACCGGAGATGTCTATGCTCAGGAGCTCACTATGGCCCCCAGCGAGTATTTCAAGCGTCAGTGTTTTGCCTCCGTGGAAGCGGACGAAGAGCCGGCCAAGTACACCATCGATTACATGGGCAACGACCACATCGTATTCTCCACCGATTTCCCTCATAACGACTCCAAGTTCCCCAAATCGGTGGAGCGTTTCCTAGAGATGCCTCTGTCCGACGAAGACAAACGAAAGATATTGTGGGACAACTGCGCCAAGTACTACGGTATCTCCTAAGAAAATTTATCAGACCCCCGCGACATGATAACCTACAAAATAAGTCGACATTTTCCTGTCATTCTGAGGGAGCGCAGCGACCGAAGAATCTAGATCCTTCGCTTTGCTCAGGATGGCTTCGAGATGAGTCTCTACAAGCGCAGCATTAATTAGTCAATCACGGTCTGGCGGGGGAATACATACCACAGTCTAAAGGCTATAGTAGATCCCTCCCCTACAATGGAATGGCCAGGTTAGCATCATCTCTCGGAGGTGCAGGATGGTTAAGCAAGGCTTTAAGGTCCTGGACAGCGACATGCACATAGTGGAGCCGCCTGACCTGTGGCAGCGATACATAGAGCCCGAGTTCCAAGACCGGGCTCCTCGAGGATTTACCGATCCGATGAGGTTCATATTAATGGAGGGGCCCGACGGTAAGCCCTGGGGCAGGACGCCGTCCTCCGATGGGTCTACTCACCGTATGTTCACCGGCCGCTCATATAAGGAGCACCAGAAGATGATCCAGCCATTCCGAGAGCGAGGCTGGACTGGCGAAGTGCAACTGGAGGCCATGGACCAGGAAGGCATCGACGTGGCGGTGTTGTACCCCTCCAGGGCGCTGTTTGCCCTTACCGTGCCCAACATGGACCCTCGGCTGGCTGCCGCAGTAGCTCGAGCCTACAATAACTGGCTGTACGATTTCTGTCAGGCCGGTCCCAGCAGGCTCCTTGGAGCGGGCATGATATCTCCCTTCGACATAGAGGACGCCGTCGCGGAGTCACGCCGCTGCGTGAATGAGTTGGGCTTCAGAGGGGTTTTCCTGAGCCCCAACGAGGTGAACAATCGCAACTGGCACAACCCGTATTACGATCCCCTGTGGTCAACCCTCGACGAGCTGGGGGCTCCTGTTGGCTTCCATGAGGGTACAGGCGCGGCCATCGGATATGTAGGTGAGAACTTTGCTGACAACAACATGCTCAGCCATGTTTTCTCCCACCCGGGAGGGCAGATGCTAGCCGTGGCCAGCTTTTGTGGTGGCGGAGTTCTGGAGCGTCACCCCAGTTTACAGGCGGCTTTTCTAGAAGGTAACTGCTCCTGGTTACCTTTCCTGATGTGGCGTCTGGATGAGCACTGGGAGCGCCTGGCGGACGTGTGTGCGCCCGACCTCAAGATGGCGCCCAGCGAGTATTTCAAGCGTCAATGTTTCGCGTCCGTGGAAGCGGACGAGGAGCCCGCCAAGTACACCATCGATTACATGGGAAACGATCGCCTGGTGTTCTCCACTGACTTCCCCCACGACGACTCTAAGTTCCCCAACTCCGTTGAGCGTTTCCTGGAGATGCCATTTACGGAGGAGGACAAGCGGAAAATCCTATGGGACAACTGTGCCAAGTACTACGGAATCGAGTGACCGCCGGTAATTGCGGTTCTATAGTGGATTAGACGACATAGGCGATATAGAATTCGAAGTGACACGACGCTTCGACCAACGCTGTCATTCTGAGGGAGCAAGGCGACCGAAGAATCTCGCCTAGCCTGTAGCAACCATAGATTCTTCGCTTCGCTCAGAATGACCTAGGGGCGAAATCTTCTATCGGCCTTACGGTCAACTGCCCCTCGTACCCCCGTAAGCGTCCTCTGCGTGATAGCCAATAAGGTCAGTCCGCCGGCTGGGCGACGGGCTCGCCTATCAGGCCCATCTCGGTAACCCTTCGCATGAGCGATGCTCGCTGGTCAGCAGCCAGCGGCAATCCGGGCAGAATGGGGTCGCCGCAGTCTATGCCAAGTCGTTCGCTGAGCACGGCTTTAGCGGTGCCATGCACTCCGTAGGTTGACACCAGGTCTGTCACCTCGCTGGCCTTCTCCTGAGCCGCCATCGCGCGGGCCAGGTCCCCGGCCTTGAAGGCTCTAAAGACCTCCACATACCGTTCCGGCGCCATTATGGGGGCTCCATCGATTGTGCCAGCAGCCCCTAAGGTTAGGGCAGGAAGCATCAGCATGCTCCAGCCTGACAAGCAGTCAAGTCCCATCTTCGCAAATACCCTGACATTGAAGAAAGTGAGGGCTGAGTGTTTCAAGCCCTGTAGCTGGGGCACCCTCTCCTGGACCTTTGCCATGAGCTCGGGCGAAAACTCGAGGCCCGTGGAGGAGGGAAAGTTGTATACGAAGAAGGGCAGATCTGCGGCTGCGGCTACCACCCTGTAATACTCCAGTAGCTCTTCTTCGGTGGGCCCATAGAAGAATGGAGGAACCGAGGAGACGGCGTCGACCCCAGCCCTGGCAGCGTGCTCAGCCATTTGGGCAGACCGCGCCGTTGTTGTCGAGCCAACGTGCATGATGATGTTGACTCTCCCGCGAGCCTGATCGGCGGCGATCTCGGCGAGACGCATATTCACTTCGTCGTCCAGCTTTACGCTTTCTCCCATGCCTCCCGCGACCCAGAAACCGTTGACACCGGCCTGAATGTTAAACTCCATCACCTTTCTGAAGGCGTCTTCATTTAACTTTCCTTCAGCGGTCATTGGCGTGATAATGGCGGGATAGATCCCTTCGAATTTCGGCATAGCAGGCCTCCCTTTTGCTGGCGTGAATGTGGACTCGGTTATTATACCATGGTAACAGGCACAGATTTCCCGGACTTCAGGACGCCGATGAGGTACTGCAGACTCAATCGCGTTTCGGCGCTCTCCCACTCAGCCTGCGGCCGTGGAATAGGTACAGCTCAGCGTATCCAGCATAAGGCCCGAAATAGTCCTGGGCCCAATCGAGCATCTCCTTATCGGGAGGAGGCTTTACCCCCTGGAAGTACCAGTCTTTTAACGCCCTTCGTATCCACACGTCTATGGGGAAGGCCTCCAGCTTGTCCAATGAGTGCAATAGCACGCAGTCGGCAATCTTTGATCCTATGCCTGGCAGCTCGATGAGCCTTGCCTTGGCTTCCTGATATGGCATATGTCGCAGACTTTCCAGGTCGATGTCTCCACGGGCCACAGTCTTTGCTGCATTGTCCACGTAAGGAGCCCTGAATCCCAGCCCCAATCTTCTGAGCTCCGCCTCGCCTACCTCCGCTAGTCTATAGGGGGTTGGAAAAGAGTATCGTACGTAGCCGTCGAGCTCCAGCCGCTGGCCGAAGTTCTCCGATAGGGCTTCCATGTTGGCGTGTATCCTGGCGAGGTTTGAGTTGGCGGAGCAGATGAAAGATATTAGACATTCCCATGGGTCTATTCGAAGTAATCTCAGTCCTTTGTACTGCTCAACCATCTGTGCGACCCGGGGGTCTCTGGTAATGTCCCGGTAGATCGCGTCGATGTCATCGTCCAGGCGCAAATAGCTGTGGAGTAGGCGTTTTATTTGGCTGGGATCGGTATGGGGTGCCGACCGAAGCTCCACGGAGTGTGTGCATTTGGGTAAGGAGGCCATGCTGGACCATATCTGGATGAGCTTGCCATGGACCACTCCCCAATGAGAGACTTCGATCTCACCGGATTCGGATGTCCCGTTCCGGCGCCAGCGGTGAGACTGGCCGCTCTCAAGGCTGGAGGCCAGGTCAAGGGGTTGCTCAATAACTATTCGCATTGCCGGATTCAGCATGTGATTATCCACTATTCATATATCATTATGGTCCCGTCTCGATCCAGCGGGCCGCGTGTTGAGGGACGGTGGCCAAAGGCCCCCGCTCGACTGTGCAAGGAGGGATGGAGTCCAAGAACGCCTTGCCGTATTTTCTCCCAATGATACGCTTGTCCAGCACAACTATTGTGCCCTTATCGTGGCTACTGCGAATCAGCCTTCCGATTCCTTGCCGGAACCGCAGCACCGCCTGAGGAAGAGCATACTGATGGAAAGCGTCCTCGTATTCGTCGGACCTTGCGGCGAAGATGGGTTCCGTGGGAACGTGGAAAGGCAGCCTGGCCAACACCAGCGCTTTGAGTTGCCCGCCGGACACATCCACTCCCTCCCAAAAGCTGCTGGTGCCTAGTATCACACCCTTGGAATCCTCACCAAAACTTCGAAGGATCTGCCTAGGCGACCCATCTATTCCCTGGGCAAGCACCCGGATACCTTCCGCTCCCAGGGGGCCACGAATGGCCCTGGCCGCTCCCTGTAACGCTGCATGGGAAGTGAACAATACAAGAGTGCGCCCGTTAATCGCACTACCGAGCGCCACCAGCAGTCTCTCCATGGATTGCTGGTACTCCCAGGCGTCTGGCATGGGCATATCTTCTGGAATGAGGAGCAGGGCAGCGCGGCTATAGTCGAAGGGTGACCCTACCAGCAGCTCTTTGCTATCCGCCAGGCCTATGCGGTCTCGAATGTAGTGGAAGTCGCCCTCCGTGCTCAATGTGGCGCTCGTAATTACCACCGATCTCTTCTGTGAGAATAGGTGCTCTTCCAGCTCTTGCCCTACCTCCAGTGGCGCCGAGTGGAGGACTATCGATGAGCGGCCGGACTGGTCATTCCTCCCACCGTCGGTCTGCGACATCCAGTCGATGCGCTGCTCGTCGTGGGGTGCCGCCACCAGAGTCTTAAGTCTCTCTTGGACCTCTTCTACACCTTCCGTCAAGGTAGAGAGTTCCAGGATCGTGTCTTGGGGGTCTGTCAGGCCTTCTATGGGCAAAGAATTTAGGAAGCGTCCAAGTCTCTCTATCTGCCGGATGCCATCGGTCAGGCCCGCATCCACCTTTTCCCAGGCAATCTCCACGTCGGACCAGCCAGGTTGTACCTTTGTGCTTTTAGTGATGCTGAGCTGACCTTGTCCACTATTCCCTTCCTGGTGAGCGACTAGAAATTGCTCAAGCATGTCCCAGAATCGGCTCCAGTCGTCTCTTACCTTCTTTGACCAATGGCGGTCTGCGTCAGAGGCTAGCTGCTCTGCAAGCTGTGCTTGAGTACCGGAGGCTGATGAGCCTCTAATCAGGAGCCGCACTTCCGCCGTGAGGCGTTCCAGGGTGTTAAGGTCATCGTTCAGACGGTGCTGGGATATCTGGAACTCCAGTTGTCGAGTCGCCACCTCCTCCAAATGGTGGGCTTCGTCTACGATCAGATGCTGATATTCTGGGAGCAGTCCGCCTCCCAATGCCAGGTCTGACAGCAATAGAGAGTGATTAACCACGATTAGGTGGGCTTCTTGTGCTTTATCCCTGGCGGCTCGGAGAAAGCAGACCCCTTCTCCCCGCATTCCGGGACACTGACCTTTCTCATCTGCGGACAGTTGGCCCCATGTAATCGCGTCCCTTCCCGATAGGTTAATCTCACCTCTATCCCCGGTACTGGTGTCCTGCAACCACACCAGAGTCTTCGCCAGAAGGCGGACGTCATCGCCCGTCGGGCCTTCACTTCCGGCCAAACGGTTCCAGCGTCGGAGGCAGAGATAATTAGATCTTCCCTTGAGACTCACAGCATTGAAAGTGTTCTCCGGTATGATGTTTTGCTCTTCCAGGACGCTCACCAGAGCGGGGATATCCTTTTGCAGAAGCTGCTCCTGGAGGTTAATCGTATTCGTGGACACCACTACTCTGGTCCCGTTTCTGAGGGCATATAAGATGGCGGGCAGCAGGTAGGCCAGGGATTTCCCGACGCCTGTCCCCCCTTCCACGATCAGATGCTCGCCTTGGTTGATCGCACCGGCTACGGCAGCCATCATTCCCACCTGCTGTACTCTGTGCTCGAAACCTGGGAAATTTCTGGAGAACAGGCCATCGGGGCCTAGATACGCTGCCAGCTCCGCTTCGTCCAGGGGATTTATGTCCTTGACAGGTCTTAGAGCTCGGCTGGAACGCTCCAGTCGCTTCGCTATGGTCTCTGTATCTATGCCCAGGACCCCAGTTTGGGAGCCGTTAGCTCGATCGCTGGACACGATCGAACCTAGGAGCCGTCCCACCGGCCACCGAGCCCGGGAGGCCATCTGGTGGACAAACGCTCCGATCGACGGGTCTAAGCCACGGGCCTGCTGGAGCAAACCATTGAAGACCATCTGGGTAGCTCTGGCATCTGATAAGGCCCTGTGGGGGCGGTCGTGGTCGGCGTCCATATCGGAGGCGAGTCTACCAAGGGAGTAGTCGGTGGAATAAGGCAAGATAATGGACGCCAGGTCCCATGTATCATAGGCTTCGTTGCTGAGCTGAAGGCCGTGCTTGGAGAGAAAGCCCAGGTCAAAGGTGATGTTATGGCCCACTATTGGGGAGGAACCTATGAATTCCTCCAACTCAGCGGATACGGCCGCGAATGGGGGTGCCCTATCCACTACCTTCTGGGATATTCCGGTGAGTCTCTGTATAAATTCGGGAAGGTCTCTGTATGGATTGACCAAGGACTGAAAGGTCTCGATAACCCGCTGACCCTGGAATTTCACCGCTCCGATCTCGATAATGGTGTCCCTGTCAGAGTTCAGCCCGGTGGTTTCCAGGTCCAGAGACACATATGTGGAGGCCCGGTCTCCTTTCGCCATGTCTCCCTTCCCATCCTCTCTAGAGATCGAGGCCATCTAAATGTTTGTAGCTTTCTGTTCTGAGGTAGTGCTGTAGTTATTTTATTCCTGGCCGGCGTCAAACGGTTGTGGCACAGGAATCCAAGAACCATTGGGGCTCCGATTGTCATTCGTCAGGATGGCGGGGTAGAAGTGTCCCGTCCTTAACGCATTCATGAATTCTTCTTGGGTGTCTATCTCGGCGTCGAACACCGTTATACAACGTCCAACTCCATGAGCAGAGTGAGCGTCGCTTCCTCCGGTGACCTTGATGTTCAGATGTTGGGCCACCTGCATCGCGAAGATATTCTCATTGTTTGCCGTACCGCCATTGGCAACCTCGATCGCATCGACCAGCTGGAATAGCGGATGGTCGGCTGCCTCGGACACAATGTTTGGCACACTGGAAGCGTCCTTGTAAATCAGAGGTCTGATAGAGTTGTTCGAGTTGTACAGACCCCGAAATGGGTGGGCGCTTACGATGAACCCTCCCACCTCATCTACGGCCTTGCGCAGCTTCAGCGCGCTGTCTATGCCGGGGAGGTAGCTATCAAGCCCGAAAGCCAGGATGTGACCCATGTCAGTCTCCACCTCCATGGCCCGTATGAGTACCAGGTTGTGCTGTGCGGCGAAGCGCTGAAACTCGTGCTGGTCCCACGGGCCGCTGTGTTCGGTTATACACAACCCGAAGAACCCCAGACGCTCTGCCTCTACTACCATCTCCTCAGGAGAGAGATTGCTGTCGCTGCTTCCCTTTGTGGTGTGGACGTGTAAGTCAAACAGGCGGGCCATAAACCTCTCTTTTGTCGATATAGGTGAGCGTCCCCATTGTATAGGCGACTACAGACCCAGTCAATGCGTTGGTACAAGAGTCCGGTTAAGACGCCGGAATCGGAGCCTACTTGACAATTCGACGACTCGTGCTTTGAACTAGGGTGTCCGTCAAAGTTTTGCCTAGTAGTCCGAGTGCCGAAAACCGCCCCGTAGGGGCAGACATAAGTGTCTGCCCAGGTTAGCGGTGTAACCAAGGCAACCACGCGGAGTCGCCCCTACGGTACAAATTGCCTAGGTCGCGGCACGAGCGCGCAAAAACTTGACCGGCACCCTTTGGACGATCGGCTGTTGCTATCGGAAATCCTCTTTGCTATACTAACCGAGGCGCTTCGTCGGCTTCATCGTGCTTCGGGTTCAGTCCTTCTCAGCAACTTCCGAGTCGGTCAGGCCACAGCGACAACTGGTTTCTAGGAGGCCCCATGGTTACGTTCGAGGACAAGACCCTTGTGTGTAGAGAATGTGGCGTATCCTTTACGTTCACCACCGGAGAGCAGGAATTCTATCAAAGTCGGGGTTTGACGAACGAGCCATCTCGATGTCCCGCCTGCCGCTCAGCACGCCGAAGGGGCGGTGATCGTTCCGACCAGCCTAGGACCATGTATCCTGCTACGTGCGCTTCCTGTGGCAAGGAGACCGAAGTGCCTTTCGAGCCGCGACAAGGCAGACCCGTTTATTGTAACGACTGTTTCAGGACCCAGAGAGCGAATGAGCCCTTTTAGGGCCGGTCTCGCATCGGGTTTTCGTTCTTAGCTCCGCACAGAGATTCCAATTGAGTGGGAAGGTGAGGTGTGCACGTAGGAGTTTGTCGCGTAAGCGTTAGGCTGCAAGGTAACCGGAGTCTCAAAGGCAAGCGGCAGATCGCTCAGTCTATAATCTCCAGAGTACGTAGCAAGTTCAACGTGGCCATAGCTGAGGTTGAGGACAACGACCTATGGCAGCGACTGACCCTAGGCATTTGTTGTGTCAGCAATGAAGTGCACCATGCCAACGAAATTCTTTCCAAAGTTGAGCGGTTCATCGAGGAGGCGGGGGGTGATGTTGAGATTCTGGACTATGAAGTGGAGATGGTCTCGAGTTTATAAGAGGCCCTATGAACCCTTCCAGCTTCCTTGACCAACTCAAAGCATCCTCCTGGTACGACTACCAGATAGTCCATGTAGAGCGAATACCCCCACGCCAGACCTTCGCCGGTCAACTAGACACCCCACTTCATCCAACTCTTCAGCGTTCTTTGGAATTCATGGCCCTATGGCCTCTATATAGCCACCAGGCTGAGGCCATCAACGCTCTTAAGGCCGGGCACAATGTAATCGTTACCACCCCCGCCGCCAGTGGTAAGAGCTTGTGCTATAACGTGGCCGTGCTGGACTCCATTTTGACGGACAGCACCGGCCGGGCGTTATACGTCTACCCCACCAAGGCTCTTGCACAGGACCAGCTCAAGGGGGTGCATCAGCTGTGCGAGGGCTTCAACGTTGACTCTGCTTCTGTGAAACGTGCCCCCATCCAGGCAGCGATCTTCGACGGTGATACCCCTTCCCGCGAACGCCCCGAAATCAAGAGGTCTGCCCACATACTCCTCACTAACCCCGATATGCTGCACCTGGGCATACTGCCGAATCATAAGACGTGGTCCCGTTTGTTTCAGGGCCTTCGCTACGTGATTTTAGACGAGTCCCATCTCTACAGAGGGGTTTTCGGCTCCCACGTAGCCAATGTAGTGCGTCGATTAAGGCGCATATGCCGGATTTATGGCAGCTCTCCCCAGTTCGTTCTCTCCTCTGCGACCATTGCCAATCCTGAAGATCTGGCTGCTGAGCTAACGGGGCTGGCTTTCAAGGTCGTGGACGTGGACGGCGCGCCCTACGGAGGGAAGCAGTTCGCATTCTGGAATCCATCTATCATAGATGAGGCCAAGTCAGCTCGTAGGAGCGCCAACATCGACGCCGCTACCCTCTTCTCTGAGTTGGTGAGTAGCAATATCAGGACCATCACCTTCGTCAGGAGTCGTAGGCTGGCGGAGCTGGTATACATGTATGCCCGAGGGCAGCTGGAAGACAAACAACCAGAGCTGGCCAAAAAGATAAGCCCCTATAGGGCCAGCTACCTGGCCGAGGACCGTCGACGAATTGAAAGAGCCCTTTTTCAGGGTGATCTGCTTGGAGTAGCCGCGACCAACGCCCTTGAAGTGGGAATCGACGTGGGTGGCCTGGACGCGACGGTAATAACCGGTTATCCGGGTAGCGTGTCCAGCACCTGGCAACAGGCGGGAAGGAGCGGCCGGCGGGGCATAGAGTCCCTCTCCATTCTGGTAGGCCAAAATAATCCCCTCGACCAGTATCTGATGAACCATCCGGAGACCTTCTTCGGTCGCACCGTCGAGAGCGCACTGATCGCCCCGTCCAATCCCCACATCCGCCAGCCTCATCTGCTCTGCGCGGCCTACGAAGCGCCCTTGAGCGAACGGGACATGGAATACTATGGCCAGAGATTTACCGAACAGCTCGGCAAGCTTCAGGAGATGGGGCTTCTTATGCAGGTAGGCGACAAGTGGCATATCACCACAGCGGTAGATTACCCGGCCGAATCGGTTAACATTCGCTCGACTTCGAATTACAGCTACATGATGGTCGACGAGGGGTCAGGGGTGATCTTGGAGACCGTGGATGAAGCTGCGGCTTTTCACCAGCTTCATCCAGGAGCCATTTACCTGCATCAAGGGGATGCTTATCTGGTCGACCGTCTCGACCTGCCGTCCAGAATAGCTTATGTAAAGCCAAATGACGGGGCGTACTATACCCAGACCAGGGACGTAACGGACATAAGGGTCTGTGATGTCTTGAGCTCCAAGTTTGTCGGAGGAGTTGAAGTATATCTAGGGTCCGTGGATGTGACAAACCAGGTGTTAGGATTCAGGAAGAAGAAACCCCTAACCGACGAGGCGGTTGGAGAGGAGCCCCTAGATCTTCCACCCAGGCGCTTCAATACCGTGGCTCTCTGGTTTGACATCCCGGACCGGCTCATGGAATTGATTAGAGGGACCCGGCCGGCCCCCGCCGGACTGAGCCTGGCCGGAGGCCTTCATGCGGCAGAGCACGCTGCCATCGGAGTGCTGCCACTGTTCGCTCTGTGTGACCGTAACGACATCGGTGGCGTCTCCACACCCCTTCACCCAGACACCGGCAAGCCCCAAATATTCATATACGATGGGCACCCGGGTGGCATAGGAATTTCCGAGCGGGGCTACGAGATTATCGAGCATCTGTGGAGTACAACTTTACAAGCCATATCCCAATGCCCCTGTTTTGATGGCTGTCCAAGCTGTATTCAGTCGCCGAAGTGCGGGAACAATAACCAGCCCCTGGACAAGGAAATTGCTATAGAGCTGCTAAGGCTCTTATCTTAAACACCCGAGTAACCTTCGACCGAGTGCGGTTGTAGCTTATCATTGCTAGCGAATGCCAGCGGTTTGGTGTTGGGCTATCGCAAGGGTGTATAATCGGTTGAAAGAAATGTTACCAGTCAGTATTCGCACGACGGCCTACCAATGCCCTCAGTAAAAGAACAGATAGAACTATGGATTACTTAAAAGTACATGAATCTCCCTCAGCCAGAATAGATTATCTGGTCACCGCGTTCAAAGGTTGGCCAGATGCGGGCGAGGGTGCCAGCAGTGCCATTCGGTACCTGCTCAGGAAGCTGCCAGGTAAGAAATTCGCCGAGATCGACTCCGAGGATTTCTACGATTTCACTCAGATTAGGCCTCAGACCAGCATAACAAGGGACGGAACAAGGTTGGTTAAATGGCCTACCAATGAGCTTTTTTATTGGGCGACCAATGAACCCTCTAAGAGCTTGATGCTCTTCCTGGGCGTCGAGCCGAATCTGCGGTGGAAGGCCTATTCGAACACGGTCCTGGACGTAGCCCAGTCCTGGGGCGTGAAGTCTGTTGTCCACCTGGGTTCCCTTCTCGATGCCGTGCCCCACACGAGGGACATACGCGTTACGGGCTCTTCAGACAAGACCAATCTAAAACATATGCTGGAGGAGATGGGCGTCAAACCATCCAACTATCAAGGGCCCACGGGTATAACATCGGCGATTATGGAAATCTGCGCAGCGAGGGGCATTGGATTTACTTCCATGTGGGGACACACGCCCCACTACCTTCAAGCAGCGCCCAACTATCGAGTGAGCTACTCCCTGATCTACCTGCTGTCCCGTCTGGTTGGAATCCCCATAGAGCTGGATGAGCTACGCGCTGCGGCCAACACCTTCGATCAGGAAGTGGAGAAAGCGGTAACCAAAGACAACCAGATAGATAGTTACGTCCAAAAGCTGGAACGTTCTTACGACGAGGCGTCCATACTGACCCAGACTGAGATACCCCAGGCGGGAGACGTGGTTAAAGAGCTGGAGGAGTTCCTCAAGGAACAGAAGCGAGGCAACTGAGAAGGGAACCTAACGGGTTAAGATGGCGCTTTGTGGATCCTGCTTCTATTCGCTTATCTCAGGCCAACTGAGCTCGAACAGCTGGTCGAAGGCTAAGGCCCAAGGTGGTCTCAGGTATCCCAACGCTCGTACGTCTTCATACCAGGCCCCCAGTGGAGTGTACCAGGTATAAGCCGCGCCTCCGGAGAGCCTACAAAGTCTACCCAGAACCGACTCGGCCAGGTTGGCGATGTTTTCCTTCGCTAAGAGTGCGATATGCCGGCTCGGAGTCCCCTGATCGAAAACCCTCAGTGCCCCTTCGAAGGCCTGATCTATGAGCCAAGCTTCCTGCTCTGCTTTCGTCCACTCTACCTGCTGGTAGGCTCTTAACGAGCTACCCCGGCTTATGCCCCGTTCTAATCTCTGGCGCGTGTAGTTCATGGCTGCGTCCACCACACCGATGATCACGGCACAAAAAGTGATACCTCCCAGACCATCGTTTGGCGCCATTAGGTCCTTGAGGTGGCCAGGCCAAGCCACACGAGTGGCAGGGAAGTCATGAAACTCAAAGGCGTGGCTGTTGGTCGAGGTCATCCCATGCCCGGCCCACTTGGCCGATAGTTTCATCCCTGTAGACCCATCCCAAGAAACGTTCCTCACGTCCATGAAAAATCCGTCGGGCTCGTGCTCTCCCTCTGGAATAGCGGCGGTAATCATAAATGAGGTTACTCCAGAGCCACTGCCGAAATGCTTTTGCCCTGAAAGTATGTAACCGTTCGGGGAGAATTGAGGCCGAGCGAAGGACCCTGTCTTTGCCATATCGCCGCCGCTACCGGGCTCCGAGATTATGGTCCCCCACCACGCTCCCTCGTTTACGGTCTCGAATACCTCTCGACGCTGCTTTTGCCACCCCTCGTTAAATTGTTCAGGAACTTCGGATACTCTCCAAGGAGATACAACTAATGGGTGCATTGTGCTGACCAAAGCTACCGATGGGTCTCCCATGGCGATGGTACGCAGCACGGTGCAGAGGGGTCTCGTCGACTGCGCCAGGTTCTCCCAGGTGCCGCCAAACTCGGTGGGCACGGCCATCATGTGTACGCCCAGCTCCGCCAGGCGCCGAAAATCCGCGGGATCGGCATCGGTCCTGCGGCGACGTGCATCGCTCTCGCTGGCGAACTCCTCGGCCAGCTTGGGAACCCTCTCAATGACTGTTTCGATATTCATGTGACTATCCTAAGTAACTGTGGTCTGGTGTTTAGGTCCTACCCGCTGGCCGATTGCCTTCAGTAGGTCCTGAAGGTCTGGAAAGATGTGAGCATTGGGCTCGTGGCGATGCTCTGCTACCAACTCTCCATCAATCCGTATATCGAATTTACCGTGAGGACCCGGGATAAGCTTGAATGAGTCTATGTTGTCGCCCACACGGCTCAAAGCTTCGCCTGCCATCCAGGCAGCTCTCAAGGCATGGCGTCAGTCGTGGCAATACAGTATCTCTATCTCTAACTTGCTGTCCTGGGCCATGGCGATCCTCCTTAATATTCCTGTCGCAGCCTTCAGATCAATATGGGCTGTTTCTTATCACTACTCTGTAGGATGTTAGATGCATGATATTTGAAATGCCTAATGCCGTCAATCCTTGGCACTAGCCAGTCCGGTCATGAAATCATCCAACGCCCTGAAGTAGGATTCCCCTCCCACCAGGTAAGTGTCATTGTGATCGGCGCCTGGAATTACGTAGAGCTGCTTCGGGTCTTGAGCCGCAGTATATAGCTTTTGCGCCTGACTCAGAGGAATTGTCTCGTCCTTGTCTCCATGAATGACTAAAACTGGTGCGGATACCCGGCCAATCCTGGATAAAGAATCGTATTTTGTCCGCACTAACAGATATAACGGCAACCTTGGATGGACCAGTTTCGCCATGTCTCTAATTGAGGTGAAGGGGGATTCAAGCACCAGCCCGTAAGGCTGTTGTTGCGTGGCAAGCCAGACCGCGACGGCGCTCCCCAAAGAGCGGCCGAAGTAGATGATCTTGCCAGTATCGATCCCTTCCCGGGAACTAACGTAATCCAGGGCACCCTGGGCGTCCCGATATGTGCCTTCCTCAGAGATAGTTCCCTCGCTGAGGCCGTAGCCACGATAATCGAACAGAAATATGTTCACACCTAGCCGGCTGTGCAGGAGAGTCAGATTCTCAAGGCGATCACTGATGTTCCCGGCATTGCCATGGAACCATATCCATGTGACATCTTTATTGCCCGGCACGAACCAGCCATGCAGCTTTACGCCATCGGCGGCAGGAAAATGTATTTCTTCATACTCAAGACCCCACCGAGATGGGTCGCTCTGGAGCTCTCGTTCTGGAAAGAAGATGAACCGCTTGTCTATCAATTCTCTTGCCCCAGGTACGACCAGAGTTACCACGTAGGTGATCAAGAAGACCACGACCAACGTGGCGAGGACGATCAAAGTGTACCGAAACAGCCTGATCGCCATGAAGACCAACCGGGGTGTGAACCGAACTAAACGCAACGCTGGGAATAATCTCGTCTAATGCTTATCGGCCCACCCAAAACGGTTTCCGTTTTTCGGCGAAGGCCCTGGGGCCTTCCTTGGAGTCCTCGCTGGCCAGCAGACGATCATACATGTGATATGTCAGCGCTGTCGCAGCTTGAGTACTCATGTCCATGCTTCGGTACGCCATCTCTTTGAAGTATTGGATGGACAGAGGGGCGTTGGCCCGGATCTGCTCGGCCATGGCCATTGCTTCCTCCATGAGTCGGTCATTGGGTACAACGCGGTTGATGAAGCCCATCTCCCAGGCCCGCTGTGCCGTGACGGGCTCGGCTGTGAGAACCAGCTCCATCACCGCTGCCATCGGCATTATTTTAGGAAGAGTAACGGCGAAGGGTGGAAGAAGCCCCACTCGGGGCTCGGTTATACCAAGCCGGGCGTCTTCGGCGGCAAGGCGAATATCGCACATTTGAGCGATGGACCAGCCGCCTGCCAGAGCGTATCCATTGACTGCGGCTATCAGGGGCTTCCATGTTCGAGACCACATGTAAGGTTGTTCCGTACCCATGCTGTCGCTGGCATTTGCCAGAACACCCGAGGCGTTGTCAGCGGCGCGCTCCTTGAGGTCTCGGCCGGCGCAAAAGGCCCGGCCGGTACCTGTGATTATGCCGACTCTAGCGTCGTCGTCCCGGTCAAAACGCTGAATAGCTCCCTCCAGCTCCGCCTTGAGCTGCCGGTTGATGGAGTTCAGAGCTTCCGGCCTGTTGAGGGTAATAGTTACTACCTGGTCCTGCTTCTCGTAGAGCACAGTTTCGCCCGGCTCAAGCACTGTTTCAGATCCCATTACATTCCTCCTGTAAGCTGGCCACAGAGGCGCAGAGACACACAGATTATTCTTTTCGAATTGGAAAGTGCGTATTCATCTTTTAATCAGCCCTCCGTGTCTCCGTGGCAAAGATATTCATGCATAGGGCCCCAGATACATCCCGCCGAGGACGTGGACGTGGCCATGTTCCTGACTCTGCATGCCGTCGGAACCGAAGTTGGAGAGGAGGCGAAACCCTCCCGGGCAAAACTGCTCACCCATCTCAACTGCTACCTTACCTATTCGGGACATGATACCTGTGCTCCATAGCTCCTTTTGGGTCAGATGACCGGTGGGCATGACCAAGAGCATAACCGGGACCCACTGAAGCACATTTTTTATGACGATTACCTCGTCATCTTCATACTTTATGCTGGCCGGTGCCTGCCGAGAAATGATTTCGCAGAAGCTGCATCCTGACTTTAGAGTCATATAAGACTAGACCTTCATGTTTCGATGTTGAGATGTGGCGAACAGCAGTGATCACTCCGGCATTGTAGAAGCTGAGGCCTATAGCTTCTGCGGTTCCAGTTCCAGCTTCCCGTCTCTCTTTGCCAAATAGCCCCCTTTTAGACTGATTCCGTGGCTGAAGATAAGAAGCCATCGTTCCTTCTCGGCCTGTGTGATTAAACGGCGTTTTTGCTTGAGGCTTTCGAGGGGTTGGACATCCCACGCGGTGATATAGTTTGGGGGCAAATGATGGTGAGTAGGTAGAAGGTCGCCCAGATAAGCCACTCTCTGGTCATCGGTGTCGATGAAGACCATCTGATGGCCTTCAGTGTGGCCACCGGTAACCCTGAGCCATACATTGGGAACTATTTCTGTATCGCCGTCGAGGAGCTCTAGCTGACGACTCTCCTGGAGTGGTAGATAGTCGTCTTCGACGTAGGCGGCACGTATGCGTTCGCTGACATGGGTAGCCTCGTTCCAGCCACCCTTCTGCACCAGGTAAGTCGCTTTCGGAAAGGTGGGAACAAGGTTATCTGAGTAGCCTGTCCTCGTACAGCCTCCGGCTTGGTCGAAATGCAGGTGAGATAGGGCCACGATGTCTATGTCATCTACCCCGAGTTTCTGGGCTCTCAGCTCAGACACCAACCGGCCGGCTTTCATCGCGAAGGCGTTCTTCATTTTTAGCGGATGCTTGTTACCCACCCCGGTGTCCACCAGGATGTTCTTGCCGTTGGCCTTGATAAGCAGGGAGTTGATGCCTACGGTCACTCGGTTATGCTCGTCTGCTGGAGTCAAAGTGTTCCAAACGACCTTGGGTACGACGCCGTAGAGAGCACCGCCGTCCTGCATGATGGTTCCATCGGTGAGGGAAAATATATCTAAGTTGCCGACTCGCATGGCGCAGTGAATATAAAGGACTAACGATGGGTGTGTCAATGCGCCGATGGGACGTTTATCGGGGACGTGGTGTACGCTTGTAGCCGCTCTTGCTTGCTGGACGCTGATCACGATAGTCGGGCGCGAGTATCGGTGCCCACTCTACCAAGGTGTCGCTTAGGCGGGAGGAGATACGGGGCTTGGCTTCTTCTAGCTGTTTTAGTGAAATCAGGTTTGATGTGATGACTGTTGGGAGGCGTGCGTTGTGCCGGTGAACGATGATCTGATATAGCTTCTCCTCTGCCCAGGGAGTGTTGTTCTCCGATGCCAGATCATCCAAAACCAACAATGGCGCCGTCTTCACCTCTTCGAAAAGCTCATCGTAGCCTGCCAGGCTGTCGGGCCTGAAGGTGGCCCTGAGGTAGTCAAGCAATGCTGGCACAAACGCGAAGTAGGCGGGCTGTCCCTTCTTAAGTCTCTCGTTAATTATAGCCACAGCCAGATGGGTCTTGCCGCAGCCGTTCAATCCGGTAAGGAACAGCCACCCCTTCGGGGATTCGGCAAAGCTGAGGGCCACGTCATAAGCGCCCTTCAACGTTCTTCTTTCCTCGTCAGTTGCTCTCAACTGTGGGCCAAGTTTGAATCCGTCGAAGGTCATCTGTCTCAGCATGTCCCCCTGAAGGCCACCGATCTCTGTCAGGGGTTCGGCCAACTTTTGGCCCGAGGAGTAGACTCTGGAAAATCCTTCAGTTTGCAGCCGGGTTCTAATGCTTTCTTCCAGGCGATTTAATGAACCCCTGACAGTTACCACCGTGGGCAACAGGGAGTTAAAGCGGTGGTTAAACACCTGAAGCAGCTTCTCCTGGGCCCATGGTGTGCTGCTCTGGGAGCCCAGGTCGTCCAACACTAGGATGGGCGCATTACGTACCTGGTTGAACAGGTCATCGTATGACACGTCGCTTTGCGGTGCGAATGTTCCCCGGAGATAGTCCAAAAAATCGGGCACAAACATGAAGAAAACGGCTTGTCCACGCTCGATGCATCTATTGGCAATCGCCGCGGCTAGATGGGTCTTGCCAGAGCCGCTGGGTCCGGTGAGCACAACCCAGCCCTGGGGGTCTTCAGCGAAGGTCTGCGAGGCTTCGAAAGCCTTGCTAAAGAGCAGCTTACTTTCTGAGCCGGGCAACCGCCCTTCCTGGTCGGTGGTGGCAAACTCAATACGACTCAGGGGGCCCAGATTGCTGTAATGCAGTAGCCGGGACAGACGTCTGTCCAGGTCCTCTTGCTGCTGGCATCGACAGGGGAACACCTCGCCAAAGTCAGGGTGACCCACGGGAACCCGGCGACTTACCCAACCACGCCCCTTGCAGATGGAACACCGCTCCGTGTCATCTTCCTCAGTCCTCTGGGAGTCGACCCCGTTGCCGGAGGTACTCCACGAGACCCTCTTTGCTGGGAGCCTTCTGAGGATATCGCCCAGACTCTCCATCACCCTTCCCTTCAATAGCCCACCGCTTTAGTGTCGCTTCGATATATCGCCAGTTTCGTTTGTTGAGGCTAACAGCTATTTTGAAAGCATCCTCGATCCAGTGCCACGGGTAGTTTTCCTCCGCATCCTTCATCTGCTCCGATAGCAGAGGAGTCAATAAACCGATGTTCTCCTCGTAAAGAGAAAAGATATTGGCCCTTGGGCCCACAGGCTCTTCCGCTGGGAATCCCTTAGGGGCATATCCTTTTATACTGATACTGCCCTGTTCCATGGCTTTCAGAGCCCTACGGCCGGCCTCGTCATTGAGCAGGTAAATATCTTGCGGCTCAGCCTCTAAATCTATGGTGGCGGCAAGAAAGGTACCCCTCCTGACTGACATCGTAATACCGTGTCTGACGGCCTCAGCCGTCTGGCCATTAAGACCCCTTAAGCCCACCTGTAACACCCGGTCTGCCAGCAATTCCCTGGCAGTAACGAACCTGGGGTATCCCTTCTTCCGATGGAGATGCCAGAGGGCTCGCATGGTGCATTTCAACTCAGCCAGGTCCTCTATCTCTTCCAGCAGCAGTCCCAACAACGGACTGGGAACCGGGGTATACTGGGTCCCACGAGGAAACCCTGAAAATTTCATGGCTAAAATACCGCTAGCTCAAGCGGAGCCGGCTCAAACCTGACCAGGTTATCCCGAAATAGTAGTTTCAATGTACCGACTGGACCGTGTCGATGTTTGGACACGATTATTTCGGCAACGTTCTTGGGGTATGGCCGGTCGGGGGAGCGGCTAGCCCACTCCTCTTCCGTAAAGTAGACGTCATCGCGATAGATGAACATGACTACGTCGGCATCCTGCTCGATGCTGCCACTCTCTCTCAGGTCCGAAAGCTGGGGCCGGTGAGAAGTTCTCGACTCGACTGCACGGCTTAGCTGAGAGACCGCCAGAACAGGCACGTTCAGGTCTCTGGCCATCCCCTTAATCGAACGGGTGATCTCGCTCATCTCCTGTACCCGGTTATCACCCCGTGAATGGCCTTGGATAAGCTGCATGTAGTCTACAACCAGCATGTCGAGGCCACGTTCTAGGTTGAGCCGACGGGCTTTGCTCCTCATCTCCACTATGCCCTGTAACGGGCTGTCGTCTATGTAGATCGAGAGCTCTGATAGGCTACCTATAGCGTCTATGATGCGGCGCTCTTCAGCCTCGGTGTATAAGCCCAGTCGGAGCCTTTGGGCATCCACCTCTGCCTCTCCCGCCAACATGCGGATAGCAATCTGTTCCCGGCTCATCTCCAGGCTGAACACCCCAACAGCATACCCATTTCTGGCGGCATTCAGGGACATATTAATGGCGAGGGTGCTCTTGCCGAGGCTGGGCCGTGCAGCTAGCACCACCATGTCAGAGCGATGTAGTCCACCTAGAAGGTCATCCATGGCATCGAAACCTGTCAGTATCGGTGCAGTCGCTCTACCCAGATCCTCGGCCACTGCGGCCCGGTCTTCCATGTACTGGTCCAGTATTTCTCGAATTGGCACGAAATCCCTGGCAGGCTGCCCTGAACGGACGTGAAACAGGATTTCCTCCGCTCGGCTCAGGGTGGCTTCCACGTCATTCGTACCGTCGTAGCCGATGGCTGATATCTTGGCTGCTGAATCTATAAGGTTACGCATGACTGAAGTCCGATTGACGATTCGGCCATAGTACTCAACGTGCACGGGGGTAGGCACGGTGGATACCAAGTGGCTGAGATAGGCGGTGCCCCCTACCTGGTCCAGCCGCTCCTGCAGGCCCAGTTGGTGGGCAACGGTCACCTGGTTTATGGCTTCGGCACGCCGAAACAACTCGAGACACGCTTCGTAGCAGAAGCGGTTCTTCTCTCGGTAAAAGTCCGTCGGATTCAGAAAATGGGCAACTTTCAGAATCGAGTCCCCATCTATTAACAGGGAGCCGATGATCGATTCCTCTCCCTCGATGTCGTGGGGTAGAAGCCTCTCGGCGTACACTTATCTATTCCTCCGCTTCAGCGGTAACGAGAATTGTGGCCTGTATTCCAGGTGACAGGTTTAGAATTACCTCATATTCGCCTGGTGCCTTGATGGGCTCAACTGTCTCGACCAGCTTTCGGTCTATCTCTCTTCCGGTGGTATTGCCCAGCTCTTGTGCGATCTGGGTGGGGGTGATGGCGCCATAAAACTCGCCTGCTAACGTGGCCCTCGCCTTAACGGTTATACCGGTACCCTCTAATTCAGACGCCAGCACCTCCCAGCGTTGAGTCTCTCGGATTCGACGCTCGGTCCCTGCCTGCTTGATGCGCTCGATTCGCTTCATCTCCTCGGCGGTAGCCACAATGGCCAGCTTTTGCGGGATCAGGTAGTTACGCGCATACCCGTTAGCTACGTTTTTGACTTCACCGGCGTTGGCCTGGTTAGCGACATCTTCTAGAAAGATTACTCTCACGATCAAATCTCCTTTTGGCTAATTTCTTATGCCCCAGCCTCTTTGAGGACGAGTACTTTTCTTTTGCATTATACCCGTTTTATCCGTGCCGATGAAGGAGCGAAAGCTCAAGATGTGTTCTCGGAATTTCATGACGCTGATTTGGCGGAGAGGCCAAGTCCGTGTCTCCAGGCATTGTCCAGCTCATCAATGGGGAGATCGATAGCATCGTTAATGACAAATCGAGAATCTGAGGTGGTCATTCCCAGAAAAGTCATTGGAACCTTTGATTCCTCGGCCATTGCCGTCAACTCGCCCATATGCTCCGGTCTGAGAGACACGATGGCCCTCGACTGTCGTTCGCCGAACAATGCCGCATCCCATCGTCCCGTGATCTTGCATTCACCCTTAAAGCCTACCGCTCCGGATATGCAGCTTTCAGCAAGGGCCACAGCTAGACCTCCATCGGAGCAGTCGTGACAGGATGTGACTAATTTCTCCTTGATAGTTTCTTGGCAAAGTAGCTGCACTCGCTTTTCCAGCTCCAGGTCGATGGTGGGCTTCCCAGCTACTAGGTGATGGATTACCTCTAGGTACTCGCTGCCGGCTAGCTCTCTTGCCCTCCCTCTCACCTCTGAATCCCCTAACAGCACTATTGCTTCTCCCGGGCCTGGAAACGCTGAACTGACGTAACTGCCCACTTCCTCGAGAAGCCCTAGAGCCCCCACAACCGGCGTGGGATATATGGCTTGGCCTTGCGTCTCGTTGTAAAGACTGACGTTGCCACTGACAATGGGCACTCCTAGGACGCGGCAGGCTTTGACCATGCCCCGGATGCACCACTCGAGTTGATAGTATATTTCGAGGTGCTCGGGATTGCCGAAGTTAAGGCAGTCCGTCAAAGCGATGGGCTCGGCACCAGTGCAAGAAAGATTGCGGCAGGCTTCGGCAACGGCAATTGCCCCTCCACTGTAGGGGTCCAAATAGCAGTAGCGACCGTTGCCGTCGGTACATAAAGCGATGCCCTTAGTTGTACCTTTTATCCGCAGCACGGCAGCGTCGGCGCCGGGAGCAACCACGGTATTCGTTTGCACCTGGTGGTCATACTGCCTGTATATGCCTTCCTTACTACTAATGTTAGGGGACTGAAGTAGATGTAGCAGCACGCGGCTTGGACTCTCGTTGGGAAGGGAAATATCATTCAGTGGATAACGTTGCAGTTTGGTCAATTCTCGAGGTTTGGTACCCTTCAGCCTATACCTGGGCGGCTGGGTGATGAAGTTCACCGGGAGATCAGCTACCAGCTCTTCCCCATTGTAGACCTTCGCGGCAGAGTGGTTGCTAACTGTGCCAACTTCCACGCATGGAATATCCCATTTTCGAAAGAGTGGTTTGACGTTTTCTACGTGCCTCGGGTTTACCATCAGAAGCATGCGTTCTTGAGACTCGGAAAGCATGATTTCGTAGGGGCTCATACCGCTATCTCGTTGGTGCACCTTGGCAAGGTCCAGGCGAATCCCAGCGTTGCCCTTGGCAGCCGCTTCCATCGAGGCGCTGGTCAGCCCGGCCGCCCCCAGATCTTGCATCCCTTCAAGCAGTCCCGTAGCGGCGGTTTCCAAACAAGCTTCTATCAGCAATTTTTCCAGAAAGGGATTGGCTACCTGTACTGTAGGCCTCATCTCTCTTTCGTCTTCGAAGGTGCGGGAAGCGAGGCCACTGGCCCCATGAATACCGTCTCTACCGGTGTCAGCACCAGCCAGTAGCAACACATTTCCCTCAGCTCCCGTCGAGGCGCTTACAAGCCTGTCCTTCTCTATCAAACCTACGCATAGGGCATTGACCAAGGGGTTTTGAGAGTAGCACTCGGAGAAGACTACCTCTCCTCCCACGTCCGGTACCCCGATGCAGTTTCCATACCAAGAGATACCTCCTATTACTCCCTCCAGGAGATATCGGTTCCGGGGGTTTTCCAAAGGGCCGAATCGTAGAGAGTTCAGCAATGCTATCGGCCTGGCGCCCATGGCCAGGATATCTCGCACGATGCCGCCTACTCCGGTAGCCGCGCCCTGGAAGGGCTCCACCGCGGAAGGGTGATTATGGGACTCGATCTTGAACACGATCGCCAGACCGTCGCCAATATCTACGGCTCCTGCGTTCTCTTGACCGGAGCCTACCAGGACCCGTGGGCTGGTCGAGGGCAAGAGTCGGAGGAGGGGGGCGGAGTGTTTATAGCCGCAGTGCTCGCTCCACAATGCGCCAAAGATGCCCAACTCAACGGCGTTTGGTTCACGGCCTAGTCCATTGAGTACCAGCTGGTATTCAGCCTCGCTAAGAGCGATCTCATCGAGAATTTCTTTGGTGATAGGCATGCTAGTCCAAACCTATCCCAGTACACGCTGCTTGATTATAGACTCGAAAATGAGCCTCCCATCGGTACCGCCCACAATTTCTTCACAGCAGCGCTCAGGATGAGGCATCATACCCAATACATTGCCCCCTTGATTAACGATGCCAGCGATGTTGTTGACGGACCCATTGGGATTGGCCTCCGGAGTCCCTTCTCCCTCGGATGTGGAGTATCGAAGAATAACCTGGCCTCGTTGCTCGAGCTGCTCTAGGGTGGACTGGTCCGCGAAGTAGTTACCCTCTCCATGGGATATGGGTATCCTCAACACCTGACCGGCTTCACATGATGAAGTGAAGGGGGAGTCCGCCCGCTCGACCCGGAGGTTAGTCCACTGGCAGCGATACTGAAGATGGGAGTTACGCATCAGAACGCCGGGAAGCAGCCCGGACTCACAGAGAATCTGGAATCCGTTGCATATGCCAATCACCGGCCGACCGGATGCAGCGAAACTCTCTATGGCCGACATGATGGGAGAGAAACGGGCAATAGAGCCAGCCCTGAGGTAGTCACCGTAGGAGAAACCACCGGGGAGAACTATGCAGTCGAAGCGGCTGGAAAGATCCGTGGAGTCCTGGTGCCAGAGGTATTCAGCCTCTTGGCCCAACACATCTTTGACAACGTGAGAACAGTCGACATCACTCCACGTGCCAGGGAACACAACGATGCCGAACCGTTTACTTCCTTGTGCAGGATCAGACACCATTGTGTAGCGCCCCCACCTCCCGACACCAAACGTGGAGCAGCTAGCTGTTGCGCTTGCTCTTTCGGCGCTTGGCGGCTGCCTTTTTCTTTCGCCTTACACTAGGCGACTCGAAGTGTTGTCTGCGCCTGATTTCAGAGAGAATTCCATCTTGCTGGACCCTCTTATTGAACCTTCTGAGCATGCTATCGAAGGTTTCACCTTCGGCAAGCCGTACGTCGGACAACCAGGACCCCCTTATTAATCGTGTTCAGGGTTTTCCATTCCTGAGTTATGAGTTAAAGGTATTATAAATTGCCTACAAAATAGTGTCAACTAAAACCAGACCGATGAGCTCTACAGTTAGCAGCCGGAACCGGGTTGGTCCTAATGAGACCGCGATATGCCAGCCTTGAAACGGTATCCCACATTCCAAATGGTTTCTATGAAAGAATGATTGGCATCCTCGATCTTTGAGCGTAAGCGCCGCACGTGTACGTCTACTGTCCTGGTACCTCCCAGGTAGTCGTACCTCCAGACTTGACTGAGCAAGTTCTCTCTTGTGTATACCTTTCCCGGGTTGGACGCGAGGAGCACCAGCAACTGATATTCCTTGTAGGTAAGGAAAACCTTGTTCCCTGCGAGGCTGACCTCATAGCGTTCCAGATCGATGAGGAGGTCACCAACCTTTATGACTTCCCGGTCCTGGGGGCCTCTTATCCGAAAGATAGCCTGGCTTACACGGGCTAACAGCTCGTCAGAACGCAAGGGTTGGAGGATAAAGTCGTCCAGATCTAAGGAAGGGTTATAGTCGACGAGGTTTCGCTCCGACACCACGGCCACCACGGGGAGGCCGAGCTCATGGCTGGAAGACGCCATGTCTCGGGCCTTTTCGCCCCTTAAACTGTCCAGGTCGAGCAAAACTGCATCCGGTTTCACTTCTTGATTTCCATTCACAGACCGAATGGCCTCTAGCCCCGTTGCCACGTCGTAGGTGATACCTTTGACAGATGGTACCCATGGCAGAGCAGAGCCATTAATGTTACGGTCCGTTAGTATCAATATATGGTACACGGCTGCGGCTCAAACCCACGTTAACATTAGTTGAGGTAGTATATCAAAGGTTAGGTCAAAATTCACTAAGGGTAATACGGGCCTGGGATTAGGTTTCATTGACGGCCTACTCAGTGCGAGATATGATGGCTTTGTTTCGTTGCTCCGATCCAACGGGGCAGCTACAACAACGAGCTAAGATTAACATAGAGATTGGCGGAGGATTTCGATATGAGCACAAAGACCCTGCCACGACATGCTAACGAAATTCGGAAGCTAATTCGATCGGGAGAGTGGACCGGGCCTACCGCAGGAGCGGCCTTGGGATATGTGCAGGCCAATCTGGCTATTCTGCCACGGGACCTGGCCTTCGATTTCCTCCTTTTCTGTCAGCGCAACCCCAAGCCATGCCCACTGCTCGAAGTCATAGATGCAGGACAGTTCGAGCCCAAACAGATGGCTCCTGGGGCAGACATCCGCACCGATATCCCGGGGTACCGGGTTTTTCGAGATGGCGAGATGGTAGGAGAGGAGCAGGACATCCTTTCTTTGTGGAGAGATGACCTGGTGTCCTTTCTCTTGGGATGCAGCTTCTCCTTCGAGTCGGCGATGTTGAACGCGGGGATTCCTCTACGCCACGTGGAACAAGAGAAGAACGTTTCCATGCATGTTACCAACATCGAAACCACTCCGGCGGGGGTCTTCTCCGGCCCTATGGTGATGAGTATGCGGCCTATCAAGCGAAGTCAGATAGTTCGTGCCGTACAGGTCACCTCACGCTTCCCAATAACCCACGGAGCACCGATGCATATAGGCGATCCCCACGCCATCGGTGTTAAGGACATCACACGGCCCGAGTATGGAGACCCCACCGAGATAAGAGAAGGGGAAACACCCGTTTTTTGGGCCTGCGGAGTGACTCCTCAAGAGGTGGCGCTCAGGTGTAAGCCATCTCTGATGATTACCCACTCTCCCGGCCACATGTTCATTACAGACTTGCGAGATGAGGACCTCGCAGTACTATAGTAAGCTATAAATAGCAGATGGCTACTGCGCTGAGTATAGAAGATATCATCCTACGGAATGATCAGCGGGGCGTCGCTGCTCTACGTTCTCACCTCAGCCCCGACTACTGTGACCGGGCCGCTAGGTTCGCCTACTCTCATCTGGGTACCGTCCTCATCGCTACGGGCTTCTATATTTCCGCAGCCAGGGCGCCCGAGGCTGACGGGCCTCCCGGAGCGTTAGCCTTGGGAAGGGCATTAGAGTCTCTGGGTGGACAGGTATATTACGTCAGCGATTCGTACACGATTCCAGTTCTTAGGCCATTCGTGCGGTCGAATAGCCAGTTAATTGAGTTCCCCATTACTGACGATAATGAGAGCAAGCTATTCACTTCCGATCTCTTGGAGAGGCTGGACCCATCTCTGCTCATATCGATTGAGCGATGCGGTCTCACGAAGGATGGAGCCTACCTCAACATGAGAGGTAGCGACATATCCGCTCAGACAGCCAGGATCGACCACCTGTTTTGGCAACATCAACATACAATTGGTATTGGGGACGGTGGCAACGAGATTGGCATGGGTAACCTGGCTAGTGTAATTCCAAGCGTCCCTAATCTGCCGAGTGATCCATCCACCACCACCACAACTCATCTGGTTATTTCGAGCACGTCCAACTGGGGAGGATATGGCCTGGTGGCAGCGCTTTCCCGGCTGGCGGGCCGAAATCTGCTGCCCCAATTGAATGAGGAAGCGGGGCTGGTCCGGGAGATGATAGACCTCGGAGCGGTGGACGGTGTTCTGGGAACACACCAATATTCGGTAGACTCGATGAGTGTGGAGGAACATGGGCAGGCCCTCTCTCTTCTGCACAACCTATTGGTGGAAGAAGGCATTCCCGCCTGAAGCTCTGTTCCTGGTGTCTGCGCTACCGCGTCTTCTTATTCGGTACCTGGAACCCCGCCTTCTCCTCGATGGGAAGCACCACACTGGACACATCAAGCTCACCCATTCCATTGTCCGAGGCCTCGAAGAATATCTCTGCTGTCTGGTCTCCCAGTGGCAGTGGGCACCCAATCTGCTTGGCGAAGTCTCGCACCAGCCCGATATCCTTCACATATAACTTCACAGGAGCTCTGGCGTCCGCAAAGCTTCTATCCATCATTACCGGCCCGTTTCTGGAGAGCATAAAGCTGGTACCCCAACTGGACCCCAATATGTCGAGGATCACCTGAGGGTCCGCGCCTGCCTTGGTTCCGAGGAGCAGTGCCTCGGCAGCCACCTGAGAATGGACACAGCAGAGAAGCTGGTTCAGCAGTTTGATCACACTACCCGAGCCCGTGTCTCCGACGTGTCTTATATTCTGTCCGTAGGACTCGAACACTGGCCGAACATTTTCAAAGGCAGCGGAATCCCCGCCAACCATGATGGTTAGAGTTCCGCTGGCCGCTCGCTCAATGCCACCGCTGATGGGAGCGTCCAGAAAGGTCGCTCCCATCGATTTTGTCGCTTCGGCAATCTGATTAGAGGTGGAGGGAGAGACTGTGCTGTGGTCCACCAGAATCTGGCCAGGCCGGGCTGTCTGTACAATGCCCTTTTTATCGAGGAACACGCTCTCGACCGTTGGTACGTCAGGCAGACAGGTAAGAACGACGTCACAAGCCTCGGTTACTTCAGCGGGCGAGTAAGCAGGGTGGGCACCCAGCTTAGCCAGCTCCTCTACCTTGCCCTGACTCCTGTTGTGCACCGTTAGATCGTATCCTGCGTTCAGCAAACACCGTGACATGGGCATACCCATCCTGCCCAGGCCAATGAATCCGACCTTCATGTTTACCTCCTACTCTTTTTAAATGTGCGGCAATGATTTCACTAGCCAATAAGCTTGCCAACAGTCATCGTGGTTGACAAACAGCATCTCCTGAGAGCGCGTGATTGCTATCTGTAAGGGCCCGTTATTTTACAGGAAGTCCGAAGGCTCTCGACGTTCGCCGACTGAATCGAAATGCCGATCATAACTAACGATTGGAACTTTCATTCACTTTGTGCTGGAGTGTAACGCTGTCCTCTTTTACATCCTGAAGGATTCCCAGAAAAGATCGGAAAGGCGGAATAACCAATAAAGTAACTTCAGTTCCCTCAGGCAAGTCTAACTGATGCTCCGGCTTAAGCACCTTTCCTTCATATTTCGCTTTTATTCGGTGGTATCTCATAATTCACTCTTCATCAATATTTTATATGTCCATGATTTGTATATCACTACGCCACTCTTGTCTAAACTAGATCCTTCAGAGCCTCCACGAGCGGTGGCAAGTAAGTCTGCCAGTCGCCCACGATGCTATAATCGGCGGCCTGCAGAATGGGCGAACGGCGAGGATTGGGGTTGTTGTTGATGGCCACGATAGTGCCCGCCTTCTGGACTCCCACCATGTGGTTGAAGTCACCCCGCACTCCCACTGCGATATATAAGTCGGGTGCGATGGCCCGCCCGGTTAGCCCCACCTGGACCTGCTTCGGGAGCCAGCCGGCATCGGTCACGTTACGAGTGGCGGCCACCGTTGCTCCGATCGACTCTGCCAGCTTGTGAATGGCCGGCAGATTTTCGGGTCCTCCGATACCCATCCCCACCGCCATCACCACCTTGGCGACTTCCAGCTCTAGACCTCGACTGTCCTCTTGGGTATGGACCTTTAGCACTTTTATATCCGGCTTACCGGAGTTCTTAACTTCGATAGTTGCCACAGATGGGCTCTGAGACCAGTCCGGCTCAACAAGTGTGAGGAGTCCGGGTCGTAGGGTTACCATGTATGGTCGGGTTTTGGACAGAATGGGCGCAACTACGTTTCCTCCCAGGGCCGGCTTGAGCTGGACTAGGTCTCCACTATCATTTATCTCCAGCTCTATACAGTCACCGGTAAGGCCCAACCCCAGTCTAGCTGCTACCCTCGATGCCAGGTCCCGGCCATTGGCTGTGGCGGCGAATAGGACCGAATATGGAACTTGTGCTTCAATGGCATTAGCTAGAGTCTCTGTGCTGGCTGATGCGGTGATATGGCCCAGTCCCGGACCATCTAGTACGAGCACCCTGTCCGCTCCATGGGCCGTTAAGACTTTAGTGTCATCCGTGTCAACGGGTCCTATTAGGATCGTTGTGACCTCACAGCGTCTGTGTTCAGCTAGGTCCCGCGCCTTACCCAAAAGCTCCAGCGTGACTTTGCGCAGGCCTGGGCTGTGTGCCGTCGAAGGGCCCGTTTTCAGTCTCTCGGCCACTACCCAGATTCCACTTTCTTTACTCTCTGGATACCGTGACCAGGCCTTCAGGCTAGTATGAGATGGTGTCGTCTGACTTGCGCCTTTAAGCCCCTCGATTACTCTCTGGACCGCTAACTGAGGATCGGGCTCTTCGATTACGATGCCCAGGCGTTGGGGTTCTACCAGGCGGATATCCGCCACCCAGGTGGGGGACCCCATTGCACCGAATATGGAAACATCAGTCGAAAGCTGGGCTGCAGTGACCTCATCGATAACGGGGTCCTCTCTGGCAGACTCCATCTCCTGTCGCGATGGCCATCTCTCAGCTATGATACCTTCGGTAACCGCTATCAGACCGGGTAAAGGGCACTCGATCAGCTCATAGCCCTCATCAGTCACCCGTTCCACCAGCATACTTTCATGACCTTGGCTATGTTCCAGCTTCCGTACATTGCCGACATAAGGGAGATGAAGCAGCTGGGCGATTTCGGGTCCCACCTGACCTGTCTCGGAGTCGGTGCTGTTTCGTCCGCAGAGAATGAGGTCGTACTCGTCCCGCTCCAATGCCAGGGCCAGACTCCGGGCAGTAGCCAGAGTATCGGAGCCAGCCATTGCCTTATCAGTGAGGTGAACAGCTCGGTCAGCTCCCAGGGCAAGGCACTGGGTTAGGCCGTCTCGCGCTTGAGGCGGTCCCATGGTAATGGCCACCACTTCTCCCCCTACCTCTTCTCGGAGCTTTACAGCCCGGCCCACGGCAAGCAGGTCGAAGCTGTTTATCTCCTGGGGGACCCCTTCCCGCACTATGGTCTTGGTCTCGTGGTCGAACTGAATGCGGGATAGGACGGGTACCTGTTTTACGCATACGGCTATCTTCATCGACTTCTTCTGTTCATCTCTAACTCATTTAACTCAGGCGTTTTCTATGGATCAAGGAATGTTAACTGGGACTCTGCTGGATTATCGTCTCCTCTGTCATACTATGGTATAGCTCATTCAAGCATGGGCTCAGGGTTACGTCATAGCGAGGTGGCTCATGGAGCGCCTTAAAGCGTTCTTCAAGGTAAGCGAACTCGTCTTCGAACTTTCCCCTTATCTCCCCCAGGGATGGATGGGGCAGTGTTATCTTGCCTCCCCCCATCGCCTTGGCTAAGAGGGGTATCGGCGTTGTTGACTTGAGACCGTCGCGTTCTGCACTGTCCAGGTGTTCATCTCTTAATGTGATGGTATCCATTTTGAACATGCCGTCACCATTTATGGTGCGCACAACTTGCTTTGCGTCAGGCAGGGATACTTTATCAGTGCTCAGCTTAAGCACCGGCCGGCCATCGTATCTTACCAGCTTATAGGCCATGTCAGACCAAGGGGCATCGCTGGATACTCCCATTTTCGTACCGATCCCGAAGCTATCGATTGGTGCTCCAGAGCCAACCAGCTCGTCCACATCGAACTCATCCAGGCCGCCGGTGGCCACTATCCTCACTTGCAGTAATCCCGCCTGGTCCAGGATAGCGCGAACTTCCCTGCTTAGCAGGTTAATGTCTCCACTGTCCAACCTTACGGCCCGTAGTTGGTGCCCTCTGGCCTCCATCTCCTTGGCGACAGTGACTGCATTTTTCGCTCCAGATATGGTGTCGTAGGTATCAATGAGTAAAATACACCTCTCCGGGAAGCTTGATGCGAATGCTCTGAAGGCGTCCAGCTCTGATTCATAGCTAGTAATGAAAGAGTGGGCCATCGTGCCGCTTAAGGGCATACTGTATTTTTTCCCAGCCAGCACGTTGCTGGTGGCTTGAAAGCCCGCGATATAGCTGGCCCTGGCGACCTTCAATCCAGCGTCGGTGCCGTGGGTACGGCGTGAGGCAAAGTCTACCAAAGCTTTACCCTTGGCCGCCCAAATGCATCTAGCCGCCTTGGTGGCTATGAGGCTCTGAAGGTTGATCTGATTGATGATGTAGGTCTCCACTATTTGCGCTTCTATAATGGGGCCGGTGATCTCCAGAATGGGCTCATCGGTAAAGAAGATTCCGCCCTCAGGCATTGCCCACACATTTCCGGTGAACCTCAAATCTGAAAGATAGGCCAGGAAGTCGGGCGAGAAGATGCCGGTGGACCGCAGGTAATCCATGGAATCTTTGGAGAAGTGTAAGGTCTGGAGATACGTGAGAACATCCTCAAGGCCCGCGGCTACAAAGTAGGAGCGGTTGGGCGGATAGCTCCGGATAAACAGACTGAATGTTGCAGACGCGAACATCCCATGTTCAAAGTAGCTCTGGGCCATCGTGAGCTCGTACAGGTCAGTGAACAGGCTCAGGTCTTGGGCCTTCATTCAAGAAGACTCCTCCCAGGCCATTGATGGGAGAGTATTGATTGTGCGGTACAGCTTCGTAACATGGGCTGTGGAGATGTCCATGTGTCCAACACCATCATTATGTTTGGATGGCTGTGGCCTGTCAATCCAGAGTTCGGAGGCCACTCTTACAAATGTCGTTGACTTATTTAGATGCTAGGCCGTACCATGTAGCAAGTCCAACCTATCGAAGGAAGGTATCATGGGCAGGAAAAGATTCTGGATTCCCCTAGCAGGCTGCTGAAAAACTATTGGGCCGGTCGACATCATCTTGGGGACAGCGACAAGCGTAATAATCACCAAGAATATGGATGTAGTCGTGACCTAATGACCCGTTATAGCCGGACATCGTCGTGTTCCTGAGACCATCTACAGGGCAGTTTCACAGAGACTCCCTTTTTCAGCAGCCTGCTAGGTCTCCTCACTACGATACTGATAGGCGGCTTGACTGTTGCCATGTACAGCATCGCCGCTGGGGAGGAATCGCCTCCGCCCCTTAAACTTGGAAATCTGGATGTTGCTCTGGGAGGTCTCGCGCTATCCGACGAGGACGGCGCGAAAAGTGACCCGAGGTGGTCCAAGATAGGCCCCGACCTGGCCGCGTTACCCGCTGAGTACCAAGACCATGCAGCGCAGGGTGGGCCTGGTCCCTTCGAACCTGGTAACCCCCTGATGAGAGTTCGTGATGGTTTCGTGGTAATAGATGCGGTGGCATCCTCAAATGGCACCGCCCTGAAGGACGACCTAGATGCCATGGGTTTGCAGGGTGGGGAGGTGTACAAGTCCACCGTCTCCGGTCTCTTGCCTATAAGCGCAATCACCGGCATTGTCGGCCTGGAATCTCTCCAGTTTGCGCGCCCAGCATACGCATCGACGAACGTCGGGTTGGTGGACAGTCAGGGCGACGTGGCCATGCGGGCAGATGTAGCCCGCGCTACCTTCGGAGTAGATGGAACGGGTATCACCATAGGCACACTGTCCGATAGCTATGACCATCTCGGTGGAGCGGCGGGCGACGTGGTCAACGGCGACCTGCCCGCGGGCATAAACGTTCTTGATGATTCAGCAATATGCTCTCCCAATCCGCCGGGCAACTGCAGCGATGAGGGGCGCGGCATGATGCAGCTCATCACCGATGTGGCCCCCGGCGCCAGCCAGGCCTTCCATACCGCCTTCTTAGGGCAAGCGAGCTTTGCAACAGGAATTGGCGAGCTGGCGACGGTCGCTGGCGCCGACGTCATAACAGATGACGTGTTCTACTTCGCCGAGCCCTTTTTCCAGGATGGCATCATAGCCCAGGCCGTTGACAACGTAGTAGCCACGGGCGTCCCCTACTTTTCCTCGGCGGGTAACTCCGCCCGACAGTCCTACGAAAGCACATTTAGGCCAAGTGGGCAATTCCCTGCTTTTGGTGAGGCCCACGACTTTGATCCCGGTCCGGGTGTAGACGTTCTTCAGAATATCACTGTACCTGAAGGGTCCGGGGTCATCCTCTCTTTCCAGTGGAATGAGCCCTATTTCTCCGTTAGTGGACCTCCCGGATCAGCCAGCGACTTTGACATCTACATCGTTGATGATCCACCCGTTAACATTCTCGCTGCCAGCGCCTTCGACAATTTGGGGGGAGACCCCATCGAGATCTTAATTTTCGACAATCCCGTAGGGTCTGGCGCTACGAGCTTTCACATCGGGATAGATCATTTTGCAGGCCCGAACGACAGGTTCTTGAAGTACGTACGGTACAACCGCGGGTTTGGGGTTACTATTAACGAGTTCGACACCGCTAGCCCGACCATTGTTGGGCATGCCAATGCCACACTAGCTCATGCGGTAGGCGCCGCATTCTTCGACGACACTCCGGAGTTTGGAACTAACCCGCCCCTACTGGAGCCCTTCTCGTCATCAGGACCGACGTCGATCTACTTCGAGATCGATGGCACACCTATAGTACCTGCCGAAGTGCGTCCCAAGCCGGAGATAGTGGCCCCCGACGGCACGAACACCACATTTTTCGGCTTCGACTCCAGTGCTGACCCCGACACTTTTCCCAACTTCTTCGGCACCTCGGCGGCCGCGCCCCATGCTGCTGCTGTGGCTGCGTTGATGTTGGAGCTGAACCCCTCGCTGGGTTTCATGGATGTGTATACTGACCTACAGAACACCGCGATCGACATGGGCCCTGCCGGATTCGATTTCGACACAGGCTTTGGGCTCATTCAGGCTGATGCGGCCCTGGCAATAATATCTACGAACGCGATTCCCGTAGCCGATGACCAGATGGTCATGACTCAGCAGGATACCCCGGTTAACATCACCTTGACCGGTTCCGATGCCGACTCTGGAGACACACTGAGCTTTGCCATCGCCTCTTTGCCCACCAGCGGGGGCCTGATGGAAGGGCCTACCCCCATAAACTCAGTCCCCCACCCCCTCACCGCCGACATGGTTACGTATACGCCCAACGTCGGCTTCACCGGCACGGACAGCTTCATGTTCACAGCGACCGATGGCACGGATGTGAGTAACCCGGCCACCGTGGAGGTGCAGGTCAAGCCCAAGCCACCGGTAACTACTACCCAGGTGTTCACCTACTCGGTGAAGATCACCTGTGTGCCTCATTTGGGCAGCGCCAGCCCTGCCTTGATGCCGGCTAAGTACAGGACAGCGGTTAACGTACATAACCCGTGGGAAGAACCCGCCAATATCGTGAAATGGGTGACCCTATCACCTCCTCAGGGTCAAACTCCAATCTCGGGAATCAGGATCCACGAGAGCCTGGGGCCTTGGGGCGCCTTCGACGTGGACTGCCCCCATGTGCGAGACGAATTCGGCCTGCCCGATGGGGCAAAGGTGCCCGGCGGCAAGGGGTTCATGGTCATTCAGTCCGATCGAGAGCTGGACGTGGTGGCGGTGTACTCCTCCAGAGCGGAGAACCCATCGGGCAATGGCGTGGGGCAGAGCATAGACATCGAGACGATTGAGCCGAAGATGGGCAAGGGTAGGATACTTCCCTTAATGGTGAGTGCTTACATTGACGGGCGTAGTCGTTTAATCTTACAAAGGGATACTGTCCACTGGCACCATTTAGATTTCGCTGCTCCCGGACGTTTGGACTTCGTCAACGAGCCCACGTTTCTTAATGGTGAAGCGTGGTTCCCCACTTGGCCAGATGTGCCTAATGCAGAAAATCGCGACTGTAACTGTGACTCCTCGACTTTTAAGGGAACGCCGCCATTGGCTGCCAAACCTCAGGCAGTTGAGTTATCAGTCGTTCAAGCAAGAAATACGGTCTTCATTGTGCAACATCCAGACCAAAGTAATAACCATACCTTAATCGTTGAATTCGATGACAACCCTCCGGGCGGAGCGGACTGGTACCGGATTGCTCTCACATATGATATTCAATGATGCAGTCGGGACCACTGTTGATGTACAGTAATTGTACCGCTGGGAGATGAAGGACCATCTACCGCGTTTGAGAATGTCTTCATGCTGTTGTGCAACCTATAACCAGATCAGTCTTACTGCACCGCATCTGGTCTAGTGCGGCCGCCAAGCTATTCAACGTGGACGTGCCGAGCCGATGAAACTGCTTGGCGTGTGTGGCGTCTTGGCGTGTCTACTGGTGGCGGCCTGCGGCGGATCCTCCCCTTCTCCGACCCCTACACCTACTTCAGCAGCAAACGCAACGGTGACTCCCCGTCCCACACCAGCGGTCGTGGCAACCATTCCAGTCCCGTTGCCTGAGACCACGGTGACCTCGACGCCTTCGGCCACTCCCACGGCCCTCCCTCCGGTGTTGATTACCCTTACCTCCACGTCCAAGCAGCTAAGACCTGGCGAAAGCTTGGATGTGGAGGTAAACCTTGATCCGATGGGGAGGGGCATTAGCGGAGTGCAGCTCTCCATCGATTACGATACTGGGGTGCTTGAGGTCGTAGGGATGGCACCCGGTGAGCTTCTGGGTCGGGAGCCGGTGACGGTGGGCCCAATCGTGGATGAGGCCACCGGCGTGCTTCAGTACGCAGCAGCCAGGATAGGGGAGACCAGCCCGCCCACTCAATCCGGCACTTTCGCAACGCTGCAGCTCAAGGTCTTGGAGACGGCTAGGGCCGGCGACGCGACGACATTGACTATTACAGAAGTGAAGATGCCCGACGAGACCATCCAGGAGATCCCGGATATTGTGATTGGCGATGGCCTATCGCTGGAGATCTCGTCGTAAACAAAACTCCCTCTCCCTCGATGGGAGAGGGTAGGGTGAGGGTGAAAGTGGAGACGAAGTGGTGATACCCCTCACCTTAATCCTCTCCCACAAGGGGAGAGGAGATTAGTTCAAGGGTGAAGGTCGCTATTAGCCCTCCCTCTGCTCCACGGGCCGTCCCACCCACTGGACCTGTACCCGTTCAATCTTCAGGCGCTTCATTTCGGTGATCTCGAAGCGCATATCGTTGTAGTAGAGGTGCTCTCCTTGGCGGGGTATGTGGCCCAGTTGCTCCAAGATGAACCCGGCCACAGTTTGGTATGCTCCATCCGGGATTTTGAGGCCCATCTCGTCGTTCGCTTCCTGGATTCCCATGCCGGCATCCACATCGTAGACATCCTTGCCTATAGCCTCGAACTCCTCCTGGGCTGGCTCGCCTTCCTCGCCCACAGCCCCTACGATGACCTCCAGCAGGCGCTTCAGCGTAACGAGACCGGCCACGCCTCCAAATTGGTCCACCACAATAGCCATCTGCTGCCCGCCCTCCTTTAGCTCAGAGAATAGCTGGCCTACCAGCTTGGTCTCCGGCACAAAATACGCCGGACGCAAATCATCAGTGACCGTGCTTTCGGGGCGGAGCCCTGTCTGAGCCAGAGTCTGAAGCATGTCTTTCACCGAGAGGATTCCGATGACGTTCTCCATATCCTCTTCGTAAACGGGAAAGCGGGTGTGGGTCTCTTCATCATAAATCTTCAAGAACTGTTCCAATGTAGTGCCTTTTTCCACCCAAACGATCTCTGTCCGAGGGGTCATGATCTCCTGAACCTGACGGTCCCCAAAATGGAACACCTTCTCCAACATCTCCGCTTCTGTAGCTTCAACCGTGCCTACCCGTACGCCTGCGGAGATCATTGTCCGTATCTCTCCTTCGGTCACATGAAAGTGAATTCGGGTGATGCCAAGCAGTTTGGTCACCAGGTAACTGGCTCCCTGAAGCAGATGAATGGCCGGTGACAGTATCCATCCCACAAATCGCAGAGGACGAGCCACAGCGAAGGCCACGGTTTCGGCTCTGCTCCAGGCTACCGTTTTGGGCATGGTCTCACCGAACACCAACAAGAGCAAGGTGGTCACAATGGTAGCAACCAGGACCGCTAGATTTTGGTTGTCGACCAAGCTAATGGCTATAGCAGTGGCCAGGGCCGCGGCGGCGGTATTCACCAGATTGTTGCTCAGAAGTATCGTTGCCAGTAGCTTCTCAGGCCGCTCTAAAAGGCTGGATACACGTCTGGCTCCCGGCTTTCCCGTCTCTACCAGATGCATTAGCCGCGTTCGTGGCAATGATATTATCGCAGTCTCCGAAGCGGAGAAGAAGGCGGATATCACAAGGCAAACGAACACGAGAATAAGCATCCATAAATCAGTGGTATCCATCTGGGTCCACTCCTTTTGATCGGCTAGGGATCGGCCTCAGTAACGAATAATCGAATGATCTTAAAAAGCAAGTCGGCCCCTGCAACCTCAGTTTCCTGAGAATCAGGGGCCAGCCTAGCATATAGTCTGTTGCCATTAGTTAGTGAGGAATATAATCGACCCTTCTTGCTTCATATTTTCACTCTGAACGCGGGAAAACGGTGTGTGTCCCTGCCTCAATTTGGGGCATGCTATGAAGGGTAGATAATTCCTCATACCTCGTAGACCACAATCATAGCATTTCGGGAAAGGCCAGTTCAACGAAAACCAAAGCCGGATATGCTGAATCCGGAGCAGTCGAGGTCTAGGAGACGATGCGCTTCACTGCTCCCATAATCCTGGGAACGTCGGGTACGTACACTCCCTCCAAGACCCTGCTGTAGGGCACGGGAGTGTGGGGCGCCGTCACCTTGGTCGGAGGAGCATCGAGGTAGTCAAACGCCTCCTCAGCTACGGCTGAGCAGATGTCAGTGGCTATGCTGCATCGGGGGGTATCCTCATCGACCACCACTACGCGGTGGGTCTTCCTCACGGATTCCAGGATGAGGTCGTAGTCGATGGGTGACACGCTCATAAGGTCCACGACCTCGGCGTTGATACCCTCTCCAGCCAAAGTATTGGCAGCTTCAAGACAAAGCAAGGTCATACGGGATATGCCCACCAGTGTAATGTCGGTGCCGGGTCTCACTATGCGCGCCTTGCCCAGCGGAATGGTGTAGGACTCCTCCGGAACGTGGCCCGTCTCGGGATAGAGTAGCTTATGCTCGAAAAACATTACAGGGTCGTCGTCTCGGATGGCGGAGGTGAGGAGTCCTTTGGCCGTGTAAGGATCGCATGGAACAACGCCTTTGATCCCGGGGATGTGGCTGAAGATGGAGTAGAAAGACTCGGAATGCTGAGCGGCGGAGCCGGTTCCGGCGCCTATCCTGGTGAGCAAAGTGAAGGGCACCTTGACCTGGCCACCGTACATGTACCGCATCTTGGCGGCGTTGTTCAGTATCTGGTCGAGGCATACTCCAATAAAGTCCACAAACATAAGCTCTGCCACGGTTCGAAGGCCTGTCGACGCTGCTCCGATAGCAGCGCCTATGAATGCGGCTTCTGAGAGAGGGGTGTCCCTTACCCGTTGTGACCCGAACTTCTGGATGAGACCGACAGTGGTGCGAAAGGGGCCTCCCCAGGCATCCACTATACCCAGGTGCTCCCTACCGGCGCCACCTGCTATCTCCTCGCCCATGATAATCATAGAAGGGTCTCGCTCCATCTCCTGCGTCAGGGCTTCGTTGATAGCTTCCCTGTAGCGAAGCTTCCGATCAGTAGTCGTAGTCATAAGCGTTCCTCTCTTTGGAAACGGGGTTGTGCCTTGCTAGGTGGTCATGCCAGGTTGGGGCGCCATCTGCAGATGAAAATGAATCGCACCGCACCTGGTGGTTCGACAGTCCTTCGACTTGGCTCAGAATGTAGCTCACCATGAGCGGGCCTCCTCGAATCCGTTCATCCTGAGCCTGTCGAAGGACGCGGCGCTGTTTTCATTGCAGGTATGGGATGATAAACGGCCTGTCACACCGACATATTTGCCCCTCGCTTGAGCTGGTCTATGGGGTAGTCGACGTATACGTCGGTGTAGACCTCTCCACTGGCCGGCAAGGGACTCTCATCAGCGAATTTGATGGCGTCTCTAATAAACTGCTCTAGATCGTTGTCGATTTCGTCCAGCTTATCCTTCTTGAAGGTGCCCTCCTCAAGGACTTTGGTTCTGAAGAGGATCAAGGGGTCCCGGCTGCGCCAGTGGGCTTCCTCTTCCTCGGTGCGGTAGCTCCTAGGGTTGTCGAATACGGTGTGGCCATAGTAGCGATAGGTCTTGCATTCCAACAGGCTGGGACCCTGCCCCGAGCGGGCGCGTTCCACAGCTTGTCCCGCTGCGTCATATACGGCGAACACGTCCATACCATCCACCACGGTACCGGGCATGTTGTAGGCGGCACCTCTGTCGGCCACGTTTTCAATCGATAACGCGTACTCCACGGGAGTAGACTCGGCGTAGAGATTGTTCTCGCATACGAATATGACCGGGAGTTTCCATACGGAAGCTAGGTTCATACTCTCGTGAAGGACGCCTTGATTGGCTCCACCGTCGCCGAAAAAGGCTACCGCCACCTGACCAGTTCCTCGTATCGAGCTGGTTAGTGCGGCACCCACGGCTAAGGGCACGCTTGCCGCGACTACGCCGTTGGTACCCAGCATACCTTTACTCATGTCTGCGATGTGCATGGAGCCGCCCTTCCCCTTGTTGGTACCGGTCGTGCGGCCGAACAGCTCCGCCATCATCAGCTTCGGATCAACGCCTTTCGCTATGCAGTGGCCGTGGCCCCGGTGAGTGCTCGCTATGTAGTCGGTGTCGTTCAGGTGAGCGCAGACTCCTGTAGGTACCGCCTCCTGTCCCGCCGAAGAGTGCACGGACCCCGATAGATTGCGTTGGCCCATCTCATAGATACCAAGCTCTTCGAAGTTTCGAATGGTAACCATGGTCCTATATAGGTCAAGCATGGTGTCGTGATCTGGCTCCATAGCTGCCTCCTTGGTGGTGTGTGCAGAGTGCCAGCAAAGGTATTGGCCGAGGGATATAAAACATTTAGAGGCTGTCGGATGACCACAATCTTAGCATGGCCGTTGGGTATGTCAATAGAGTGGAATTGACCATGTCATTCAAGCCAGGGCGCACACGTAGGAGCCTGTCCCACAATGATGGATTATAGACGACGAGTGGGTCGATTATGCTAGGTCCGAGTCTGTTTGGCGCAGTGGAAACGATGACTCGACAGCGATCGGATCTTGCGGATGGCGCGGTTTACACGCCGTAGTCGGTCATCTCATCATGGCCCTGCTATCGCCGGCGGCGCCCAGCTCTGGCTCCACCTAAGTCTGCCCCAGTCGCGCCATATACGCCACAAGGTGCGCAGGTTGAAGCTTGTGGCCAACAAGGTCCACTCGGCCGACACATTGACAACGCCACGGAGCAAGAACCCCCGAGCTCTTTGTTGCTCTTTGAGAATCCCAAAAGCTGGTTCCGGCAGTTGCATACGCTGCTTGTATGCCTTTTTGGCCTCCTCGGTAGACATCCATACCCGATGAAGACGCAGGACGGCTTCGTAAGGTCCTACCTCCAGCCCACGCCCATGACGCCCGTCCTTGGTGCAAATGCCGAAGGCCGGACACACCCGGCAGATGGCTCCGGAGGCTCGATACAGCCGCATGAGCGTCCCCCTGGTCCGCTTAACTCGGGTGAAGCGGAGTCTCTGGCCCTGTGGACAGGTGTAACTATCCGTCTGCTCGTCGTAGCAAAAGCGGTCCTTGTGGTACGGGTGCTCCAGGGCTTTGTGCTGGGACTCTGGCATGATCACCTGTTGTTCCCGTTGGGCGCACTCCTCCAGGTTGGCGCCGGAGTGATAGCCCGCGTCGGCCAGCGTTACTTGCGCCTTGTCTCCGGTCATCTCCTCCGCTTGTTCCAGCATCGGAGTCAACTGGCCATAGTCGTTGGCGTCACACACTACGTCCGCTGCGGTGATCACCAGCCCAGTGCCTTCGTCGGTGGCCATCTGCAGTGGCGAGACCATCACTTGGGCATTGTACCCAGCCACGATACCCTGTCTACCCTTCATCAGCCCAGCATCGCTGTCGGTAAGATTGATGCGTTGCTGTTCCTCTTCGCCTGCAAGCTGTTCCATTGCCTGCTGCACCTGTTCTCTCAGCGCCTCCTTTTTGGCCAGTTTCTTTGGAAGCCGCGTAGGGACAGCGCCTTCTCCTGCCTCGTTCTGCGCTTCAAGGTCTCTAATTGCCGTCTCCACCCGCTCCAGCAGTCGCTGCAGCCCTTCAGCATCCTGGGTCCTGTCCTTCGCTGCGTTGGCAACTATCTTTGTCCCATCCACCGCCTGCACCGCCAAATCCACCAAGCCCATGGCCACCGCCATGCGCACCGTCCGCTTAAAGAGCTTCCTCATTGCTCCACGATGGTCTCTGTAGAACCGCCACAAGGTATTGTGGTCCGGATGCTGCCAACCTGTCAGCCAAAGGTACGGTATCTGGTCTCGGCAGGCCGCCTCCAGCTTGCGACAGGAACGCACCCCAGTCATGAACCCATACAGCCACACGCTCAACAGCCCACGAGGGTGGTACGCCGGCGCTCCCAATGCCTCTCCATCTACCTCAACACCCAACTCAGACCATCCCCAACGGTCCAAAGCATCCACAAACTCTGCCACAAACCTCGCTGGATGGTCTTGCGGCACAACTTCGTCCAGAGTCGGCGGAAACAACCATGTCTGCTCTCGATTCAGCGGCCGAAGCGGCATTGGACTCTCCTTTGCTCAATTCTTGCAGACAATTCTAACCTTTTCTTTCTTATAAGAGAATGCAAACACCTTTTGAGACAGGCTCCTACGTGGTCGCCCTGGCTTCAATTGAGCATGCGGCCTATCGTAATGGCCATTCTCGAGCAGAAGAACGAGCAACCGGGGGATCAGAGACTTGCCTCTACCCTCACGATATCCCCCACCACTGCACTTAGCTTTCTAGCAGCATTGCTGTTTTTAACTGATATCTCAAGAGTTCCATGGCTGCCTATGATTGCCAGCAACGGCCCGCCTTCGGCATAGGACGGGCTAAGCCCCGATATCCGGTGTTCTTTAATATCTATCGTCGTGTGCTTGTTTGAGGCTAGCATTTCAGCCGGAATGTCGGTTATCAGGTTACCGAAATGGTCCACATGCACCACATGGCCTTCCAGACGGTCTTCTACCCATTGAGGCATCCGATGGGGCAGGCAGACGACCTCCTGTACTTCATCGCCAAGGCTTTCGGGCAGCACTCCCAGGGACAGATGAGCAGCCACTGGGGCGAATACGTCGCGTCCGTGGAAGGTGGAGCTAACTGGATGGTGCCAGTAATCTGGATTGGTAAGGCGAAAGGCTCTATACCCTCTGGGCAGTGCCATTTTGGAGCCTTGCAGCGCTTCAGTTTCGCTAGTAATACCTTCTCGAAGAATGTAGCTGAGAACACCGTTATCAGGCACCAGGTACCGTGCCGCCGAGGTAACGAGCAACAACGCGTTGCGTGAAGTACCTACCCCCGGGTCCACCACGACCACGTGAATCGTCCCGTCGGGAAAGTAACCATGGCTGGTGCCGATAATGAACGCGCCTTCTACAATGGACTGAGGCTGTATTTGATGGCTGATGTCTACTATCCGAGCTTTGGGGTTAATGCCCAGGATTATACCCTTCATCACGCCTACATAGGGGTCTGAGGTACCGAAATCAGTGGTGAGGGTGATGACAGGTGAGTCCATTGAGTTCGCCCTTCTAAATCAGGGGCAGTAATGGCAGGGCAGATTAATTAGACTACCAGGTGAATCCAGCGTTAAGTTATACAACCCTAACGCTAATAATGGATATGATCAGGAACGCCACCGCCAAAATAATGGTGAACTGAAACAGAGTCTTTTCAACACCTCGGCGGGTGCGATAGCTGGCCTGAGCGCTTCCAAACAGCCCGGAGCCCGACTCTCGGACCTGCATAAGTATTATGAGAACCAGGACTATGGAGATCAGTATCTGTACTATATGGAGAGAAGTTTCCAATTACCCATCCCTGCTTAAGATGCTTTCAAGGCCTCTAGCTTTTCCGCGACCAGCTCGTTAACCAAGGTCGGTTTGGCCTTTCCTTTAGTTATCTTCATGACCTGTCCCACCAGAAACTTGGTGGCGGTCTCCTTCCCTTTCAGATAGTCGGAGATCGCCTGAGGGTTGCCATCAATGGCCTCCTTGACGGCTTCTTCGACTACTGAGGAGTCGCTGATCTGAATGTATCCTCGCTCATTGACGATATCCTTAGGTGACTTGCCCGTATTGAAGGATTCTTCCAATACGGTCTTGCCTAACGTGTGACTGAGAGTGCCTGAGTCTATGAGCTCAACCAGCTCCACCATGTGCTCTGGAGTCACCGGGGACGCATCGATGGCGATGTTGGAGAGATTGGTGAGGCGGCTCAGCTCGACCAGTATCCAGTTGCTGATGATCTTAGAGCTAGATTGCAGTCCCTCGATTTCTTTCCCGTTGTGGGACAGTTTCATGGTCCTTGCAAGCGCCAGACAGCTCTCAAAGTAATCAGCGGTGCCCTTGCTCCCCGTCAGCAGGTTGGCGTCGTAATAAGGCAGACCGTATTGCTCCATGAAACGCCGACGACGCTGTGGGGGCAACTCTGGGAGGCTGGCACGGATCTCCTCTACCCAGTCGGGATCGATGCCCAGAAGTGGCAGATCAGGCTCAGGAAAGTAGCGGTAATCGTGGGCGTACTCTTTGCTCCTTTGGGAAAAGGTGACGTTGCGTTCGTCCACCCATCCCCGTGTTTCTTGAACCACCCTACCGCCATCTTCTACTATGCTGATCTGCCGGTCCACCTCGTACTTCAGGGCATTGTACACCGCTCTGAAGCTGTTCATGTTCTTTACTTCAACCTTGGACATGTACTCGGTGCTGCCCAACGGTCGTACACTCACGTTCGCATCGCAGCGAAAGCTTCCGTCCTGCATGTTACCCGTGGAAACGCCCAGGTACTGAAGTATCGTATGCAAAGTGGTCAGATACTGGCGCGCCTCCTCAGGTGAGCGCATATCCGGCTCGCTAACCGTCTCCATTAGGGGAACCCCGGAGCGGTTCACGTCTATCAGGCTATAGCCCTCGCCACCGGAATATTTGATATGCTGAAGCTTGGCCACATCCTCTTCCAGGTGTACTCGTGTGATGCCTATTCGACTTGTATGACTGTTCACTTCGACGTCCAGATAACCACCGCAGGCTATGGGGGCATCGTACTGGGAGATTTGATAGCCCTTCATCAGGTCTGGATACGGGTAGTTCTTTCGGTCGAACCTTGTGTTAGGGGTGATGGAGCAGTTTAGGGCCAAGCCTGTCATTATAGTGTACTCCACTGCCAGCTCGTTGATCACCGGCAGAACTCCCGGCATTCCCATGCACACAGGACACACCAAAGAGTTGGCCGGAGCAGACTGATAGTCGGCTCGGCAAGAGCAAAACATCTTGCTCTGCGTGAGGAGCTGGACGTGTACCTCTAACCCTATTACTGTTTCGTATTCCATTTTAGTAGTGATTTCGGTTGGCACAAAACTATCTACATCTATGCTCGGCAATTTAGTATAGCAGCCGGTGTGTAACGTAACAACGTGTCTGATTCAAAGATTCTCGTGATTCTTCGGCCATGCGTCTTGCCCTATCAGAGGGACGAAACGGCAGGGACCAAGCATGCCTACGTTGTAGCCTTCTCCAGTCCTAAGAACTCTGATCATCTCCTGCTCATCCAGGGTGCCTACTGGAATAACAAGTCGTCCTCCCACGGCCATCTGCTGTAGAAGGCCTGGAGGCAGTTTGGGTGCCGCAGCCGTAACAATAATCGCATCGAAGAGTGCTCTTTCGGGGCAACCAATGGCGCCACCAGCGATGAGAACCTCCACGTTGTCGTACCCAAGGGAAAGGAGACGCTCTCGGGCTGAAAACGCCAGGCCGGGTTTTCTCTCCAACGTCAGGACATTTCCATAGGGCACCAGTAGTGAGAGGATTGCTGCCTGGTAGCCGCTGCCCGTGCCCACCTCCAGAACCCGTTCTGACCCTGTTAGCTGCAGCATACTAGTCATGTGGGCAACAATGAATGGCTGAGAGATTGTCTGGCTCTCCGAGATTTGGAGAGGTATATCTCGATATGCCAGTTTGCGGCTTTCATCGGGCACAAATAGCTCCCTGGAAACCTGCTCCATGGCGCTGATAACCTTCTCGTCGCGTATCTCTCGCCTGAGTGTCTTGAATAGGCTCCGTTTTTCTTTTTCTAGGCTCACCATCAAAGCCACCATTACCTCTCAAATCCACTATATCATGGAGGCAGGCGTGCAACAACGTAAGAATCTAAGGGATGCATGAAGGCTCATTTGACTGTGCTGCACCTAATCGATAGAATGGCTCCGTTGCGGATTCAGTGTGGCAGGATACGATGGGTTAGGCTTGGCAGCCAGCGTGATTGCATATGAGGAGGACCACATTGGTTAAAGCTAAAGAGTCCTTTCAAAAAGAGCATGACGATATAACACCCACTGGAGAAGGACGTCCGGTAATACACGGCACTCAAGGAGTAGTCTCAGCAGGCCACTACCTCACTTCGATAGCGGCAATGCGAATGCTTCTCAGCGGAGGCAATGCATTTGATGCCGCCGTAGCTGCCGGTTTTACCGCCGCTGTAGTGGAGCCTATCGCCTCCTACTCCCTTGCCGCTGAGGTAACCATAATGCTCTACCATTCCGCCAGCGGCCAGCTACGCGTGCTAAGTGGACAGGGAGTCGCAGGAAGTCGGGCAACGGTGGATTTATTCAAAAAGAAGGGCCTGGACAAGATTCCCACGGGACCCGGACCCAACGCCGAGTTGTCATTCACCGTGCCAGGAGTAGTGGATGCCCTCCTGACCATGCTGGAGACCTATGGCACCAAGACCGTTGGCGAAGCCATGGCTCCTGCTCTGGAGTACGCGGAGCGTGGCTTCCCCATGTACAAGTTCATGCGTCGCAGGTTGCGGCAGCCGGAGACTCTCCAGCAGTTCAAGCTCTATCCTCCCGGAGGCACCGGTGTTTTCTTTGAAGGAGACCAACCCCTTGCAGTGGGACGAATGGTTGTGCAGAAGCATCTGGCAGCAACCCTCAACAAGCTGGCCCAGGCGGAGCGCGATGCGGCCGGACATCGAGCCGTGGGCATCAAGGCGGCGCGGGAGATGTTCTATGAAGGAGAGGTTGCCAGGACCATCGTTCAGTGCTCCGATCGAACGGGCGGCTTGCTGGACCTTGAAGACCTAGCTAACTATCGATCCAGCTTTGAAGAACCCATTGCGACCACCTTTATGGGCCACAAAGTGCATGCCCAGTCTACCTGGACTCAGGGGGCCGTGTTGCTGCAAGCGCTCAATATGCTTGAGCACTTCGATCTTCGGGTCTTGGGCCACAATACACCCCAGTATATCCATACCATCACCGAAGCCCTGAATCTGGCCTTCGCAGACCGAGAGAGATATTACGGTGATCCCAACTTCGCTACCGTCCCAATTGAAGGTCTTCTCTCCAAGGAATATGCCGCAGCCCGGTCCAGGCTCATCAATAGCGATAGATCATTCCCAGAGATGCCGGATGCCGGCGACCCCGGCAGTTATGGCACCGCTGTGTCATTGCCAGATAGCACTTCGGCTGTACTGACAGCTCCAAGCGCCCAGGCTGGAGGGTATGGAGGAGAGGACGGCACGACTCATTATGCAGTCATAGACCGCGAAGGGAATATGGTGTGTGCCACACCCAGCGGCGGCGTGTTCGCCAAGTCGGTGTTCTTCCCGGAGCTGGGGTGCACATTGAGCACCCGCAGCGAGATGTTCTTCGTGGACGAGCAGCACCCCAATGGTCTCCAGCCCGGCAAGCGTCCCCGCACCACCCTCGTCAACTATTTAGTGAGCAAGGATGGTCAGCCTGTTATGACCATAGGCTGTCCCGGCGGCGATAATCAGGCCCAGGCCAACCTTCAGCTAATCCTGAACGTGCTAGTGTTTGGGATGGACCCGCAGCAGGCCGTGGAAGCTCCTCGATTCGCGTCGGGAGGCATGGTCAACTCTTTCTATCCCAGGGAATACTTGCCGGGACAGCTCAACGTCGACCCTGGTATCTCGATGGAGGCGCGCTCGAAACTAGAGTCGATGGGTCATAAAGTCGTGGAGGTGCCGACCTGTGGGCTGGGCGCCATTGTTACGCAGCGAGACCCGGATACGGGCATACTAAGTGCCAGCGGAGACCCTCGACGCACCACCTATGCCATCGGATATTAGCACCACTTCCAGAAGGAGCTTGTCATATGTCAACCGCAAATTCCACCCAAGCTATACTTGAACACCACCTTCAGGCCATCGGAGAAAGCGTTGACGCCATTATGCAGGACTACACGGAGGACTCGGTCGTCGTCACCCCGGACGCCACCTGTCGTGGTCTTGCTGAGATTCGTAAGTTCTTCACGGCCTTTATCGAGGGACTTCCCGAAGGAATCATGGACGCTTTCACGATGAAGCGTCAGGAAGTTACGGGTGAGTTAGCCTACATCCTTTGGGAGGCCAAGCCCTGGATCCCCCTCGGCACGGACACCTTCGTAGTTAGGGACGGAAAGATCGTGTTCCAGACATTCGCTATATACTCTGCCTCAGAATAACTGAGGCACACGACTTCCAGTCTGTGCATGTTTTCCCGGCTGAACACTATTTGGTTGTCGCAAGATTTCTGTCCAGGGCCTTGCGGAACGCTTCCACGAAGCGGTCTACCTCGGCCTCTCCCATGGCCGCCGACACACATCCCAAAAGGCTGGGTGCCATAAGAATTCCCTCGTTCATGAGCCCCCAAAATACTTGCTGGGTCAGCTCTTTGTCGGCTGAGGCCACGTCTCGCCAGGTCGTGACGGGCCTGTCTACGAAGTGAATGGCAAACAGAGAGCCCAGACCGGTGACCTGAACTGGGACTTCTAGCTCTGTGCAAACCCGTCGAATGCCTTGACGTAGCCGCTCGGTCAGCACGTCCAGCCGGCGGTAGACCTCAGGAGTTAGGTGCTCCAGGGTGATGGAGCCGGCCAGCATGGTCATAGGATTGCCATTAAATGTGCCCGCATGCCCAACCGCGGGCCCGCTGGTTGGATCGAATAGCTGCATCAGTTCTCGTCGCCCGCCAAAGGCGCCCGCTGGAAATCCGCCTCCAATGATCTTGCCAAAGGTTGTCATGTCGGGCGTGATATTGTAATGCTCCTGGGCTCCTCCTGGCGCCACACGAAAGCTGATCACCTCGTCAAAAATCAGTACTATTTCATGCCGCTGGGTAAACTCCCGGAGCATGGCCAGGTATTCCTTATCCGCGGCCACCATGCCTGATCCCCCGAGGACCGGCTCGATGATGACAGCAGCCAGCTCTTCGGCGTTCTCCTCGAGGATTGAGCGAGATGCCTCGACATCGTTAAAAGGAACGACTACTACCTGGTCCAGCACTCCATCGGGCAGACCCGCTACGCTTGGTACTGCGGCAGGGCGGTCCGGGTCCCCGCCGACGCTGGGGTCGGTGCGAACACTGACGGATACAACGTCATGAGTCCCGTGGTAGCCCCCTTCGCACTTGGCGATCTTAGTCTTTCCCGTCATCGCTCTGGCCGCGCGTATGGCGTTTAACGTGGCTTCTGTTCCGGAGTTGGTAAACCTGACCATGTCCACCGACTGAACGCGCTGGCAGAGCAGTTTAGCAAGCCTGATCTGGTGTTCATTGGGCGCATTGTACACGATGCCCTTGGCGGCTTGCTCCTGGACAGCCTGTACCACAGGGGGGTAGGCATTGCCCTGGATGAGGGTGGTCATGTTGCTAATGAAATCGAGCCGCTCTACGCCATCTACATCACGTAAGTGGCATCCTTCGCCCTGATCAATGTATACAGGATAGGGTTTCCAATAGATGGTGTTGCGGGTATCGCCCCCCGGCAAGAATTGCTTGGCCTCCTCCCAGATTTCTCTCGACCTGGGCGTGAGTTCCAGGTATCGGTCAAGCTCCTCGGTACCGTTTTTCTGTGCCATCTTTACTCCCCTTAATGAGAAAGTCTTCGTTCAGCCTTCGATCCTTTTAGCCGTGAAACATGTTAACGTCCACGGGTAGGTTTGGCAAGACCCCTAAGATTACAAGAGGTGCTATAATTGCCGTGCCGACCAATCCATCTCCCAACCTCAGGGTCTATAAAGTCTTCGTTCAGCCTTCGATCCTTTTAGCCGTGAAACATGTTAACGTCCACGGGTAGGTTTGGCAAGACCCCTAAGATTACAAGAGGTGCTATAATTGCCGTGCCGACCAATCCATCTCCCAACCTCAGGGTCTATAAGGAGGTACCATGGCTGAGTACGACCTGGTTATTCGGGGTGGCACGATTGTGGATGGCACGGGCGTGCCTCGATATAAGGCAGACCTTGCCGTCAAAGACGGGCGGATCGCCATGATTAACGGTAAGATTAAAGCCGCAGGAGCCAGCGAGATAGACGCCGGCGGATGCATTGTGGCCCCTGGCGCCATCGATCTGCATACCCACTATGACGCCCAGCTTAACTGGGACCCCTATTGCTCCCTATCGGGATGGTTTGGGGTCACCTCCTTGACCATAGGGCAGTGCGGTTTTGGCTTCGCGCCTACAAAGCCCGAGGACAGAGAGCTCAATATGCGTATGATGAATCGCATCGAGGCCATTCCCCTGGACTCCATGCGACGAGGCATGCGCTGGGACTGGGAAACCTTTCCCCAGTATCTGGACAGCCTTGAAAAGCAAGGGCTGGGCTTAAATGTGGGTGCGCTGTTCCCCTTCTCACCTCTGCGGGGTTATGTTCTGGGAATGATACCGGCCCGGGAGCGGACCTCCGTGACTGAGTCCGAGCTGAATCAAATGAAACAGCTTTTCGATGAAGGCATGAAAGCCGGAGCTTTCGGATTCTCCCTGAACATGAACCTGGAGGACCGCACCGAGGACGGCGCGTTCTTGCCTAGCCAGATAGCCTCCGACGAGGAGTTTTATGCATTGGCCGAGGTGATGGGCCAATACGGCGTGGGACACATAGGACAGACATTGGGTGAAGGTCTCACCTCAGCACAGCGCCAGCGTGTGCGAGCATCACTGACGGAGATGGCCAGAAGAAGTGGCCGTCCGATTAACGTGTTCCTGGCCGAGCTATCCGACGGAGGGGACCCGGCATGGCTTGAATCCTGTCGATCAGAGGGACTACCCGTCCTGTTACAGCGGGCCGTAGCCATGGCCGGCAGCGAGTTCAAACTGTCCGAATACAATAGCTACGATTACATGCCCAACTGGATAGAGCCTCTGGTGGGGAGTCGAGAAGAACGGGTGATCAAGCTCCAATCTCCCAGCGTTCGTGACGCAATGAAGCGTGATGTCGACGAGTGGCCCAGCGTCTTGGGCAGGACTGATTGGAACACTTTAACAGTGCTGAATGTGGCCCAAGACAGGAACGCCAAATACGAAGGCAAGACCATCAAAGAAGTGGCTGAAATGACCGGTAAACATCCAGTGGACGCCTTTCTAGATTTAGCCTTGGACGAGACACTGGAGACCGAGTTCATGCTGCCGCCCAGCTATGAACCGGAGGTATTGGACCGCATGGAGCAGCAGCTGAAGGACCCTTATGCTCATATCTCCATCTCCGATGGCGGCGCCCACACCAAGTTCACCACGGTCAGCCACTGGCCCATTTTCTGGCTGTCCTTCTGGATACGCGACCGAGAGATCATGAGCCTGGAAGAGGCTCATTACAAGATGAGCGCTCTGCCTGCCTGGCTGGCTGACTTCAAGGACCGAGGCACTCTACGCGTGGGAAGCTGGGCCGACGTCATTGTGTACAACATGGATGAGCTGGGCTTCGTATACGACAAGCCTGTATTCTCCAACGACTTCCCAGGCGGCGAGCCACGTTTCATCCAGAAGCCCAAAGGTCTCCGTTACACCATAGTAAACGGCACGGTTACCTTCGAGGGGAACGATTGCACCGGAGCCCTGCCGGGCAAGTTGCTTCGCAGCTACGATATGGTCGGGTAGGTGGAGTAACTCAGGCCGACCACCTACCGGATGACACATCCATAACTGTCATGTTCTAGTAGTTGACCTGCTTGTCTCTGCCAAACCCACCTGTTATGATGATAACTAGCAACAAGGTGTGCATACTAGGAGGTTATGATGGGCTGGTTAGGAGAGCCTCCACTACTAATTTTCCGCGGCATCGGCGGGCCGGAAATCGCGATAATCCTTGTAGTCCTTTTGCTGCTGTTCGGTGCAACCAGGCTACCGAAGATGGGTTCTTCCCTGGGTCAGAGTTTGCGAGCCTTCAAGAATGCAGTAACTGGCCAGGATGTTATTGACTTAGATGACACCGATGACAAGAAAGTCAAGTCTACCGCGAAAGACCAGAATGAATAGTAACGAGATGACCGAGGTCTAGTCTCGGAGTTCCTCCACCATTAGGGCCGCTCTAGAAGCTGCTTGTGCGATGCAGCTAAACGACCGCCATAATCATACCCTCGCTCTTGGGCGAGGGTATTTATCTATCGTTTGCTTCCCCATCAGCCGGGGGTCGCCACTCCTGGATATGTCTCCGGTCTACGCCGGCCCGCCAGTCTAGCAAGCAGGATTCCTATCTCGTAGAGCACGATCAACGGGACTGCGACCAGGCATTGATTAATGGGGTCGAAGGTAGGAGTTATCAGAGCCCCCAGAATGAAGGCAACGACGACCCAGTACCGTCTCCACCTGCCAAATCCGCTCGCAGAGACTATGCCTAGCTTAGCCAGAATGAACATCACCAGCGGCGTCTCGAAAACCACTCCCATCCAGAAGAGCAGCATCACCATGACGTTTACATAGTTGCCTATCCGGATCATTGGGGTGGCGATGTCGCTTCCCCAGCTAAGCAGGAAGTTGATCGCTGGGGGGATCAGCACGAAGTATCCAAAGGCCACACCCGCTGCAAAGGCCAGTGCCACGGCGGGCATGGAAAAGAACACAAGACGCCGCTCTTTAGCTGTCAGCCCAGGGGCTACAAACATGATTATTTGGAACAGAACGATGGGGAATGCCATAACCAGCCCCGCCACCAGCGAGACCTTGAAGGTCACAGCCAGCATCTCCGTGACTTCTATAAAAACCAAGTTGGCCTCGCCACCATTAGCGAGGCCGAGGCCATCGGCTGGGTACAGCAGCAGTTTTATTATCTGTTTGTAGAAGATGAAGGCGATAATAGTGGAGACCACGGTCGCGGAAGTTGCAATGAGGAGCCTTTTCCGTAGCTCCTCCAGATGTCGGCGCAGGGGCAGCTCTCGATCACTCACCGGCGCTCCTCAGGAGGAGTACTGCTCTCTGTGTTCGGCTTATCGCGATGCCCTCCGCCCTGTTCTATTTCTCGTTCCTCCGCCTCAACCGCCTGGGAGAGATCCATCATGGCTCGACGGACCTGGCCAAGCATTTTTCCAGCCCCCGTAGCCATTTTGATGGACTTAGCGGGGCCCAGCACCAACATCGATATCAATAGGATCACCAGAATCTCTAGCATGCCAACTCCTAAGAAGTCCAAGACGGCTCCACCTCGTTTCCAGACTCAATAGTATCCAAAAGAGGACATGGGTGACACTGGTCGGGAACCCGAAGTTGGGGACTAGGACCGAACTCGAAGTCCAATTCTTTAAGCATGTCATTCAACCGGCACAGCGGCAGACCCATAGCGTTTGTAAAGCAGTCTTCTACTCGGATGGCGGGCTGGAAGATCGTATCCTGTACCGCATACCCGCCGGCTTTGTCCAAGGGCTCACCCGAAGCCACATAAGCCTCCATCTCTGCATCTGAGTATTCACGCATCGTGACTGTACTAACGTGACTAGCCACTCGATCCAAGCAACGGCTGGGGTCGATAACAGCCAGCCCTGTTACCACTTGGTGTTCCTTGCCTCGGAGCTCCCGAAGCATCTGCCGTGCCTGTTGGTCGTTTTCAGGTTTGCCAAACACCTGGCCATCCAGAACCACCACACTGTCCGCCCCGATGATCACCGCATTTTCGAAGTGGCCTATCGCGCTTCGTGCCTTCATTAGGGCCAGTCGCTCAACCATCTCCAGGGGTGTCTCGTGGGCCAGTTTATCCTCAACAGTTGAGGGGACGCACACGCGAAACTCGATTCCAAGATGGGTCAACAGCTCGCGTCTGCGAGGAGAGGTGGAAGCCAGCACCAGGTTAGCCTCTTTAGCATTCATGTCAAGAATATCCAGTCGACGTTCGGTCATTCGGCTAGTGAGCCACAGCCCCTGCTCAGGTTTTAGCGGATCGTCTACATGTGCCTATTCACTATAACGTAATCCCCTGTCACATGCCAAGGCAGACGATATTCGCTATCTAGAAGATGCACTGACGCACATCTAAACGTACCGGTGTTACCTTTACTCTTGCTTCGCAGGGCAGATATAATATAGCCCGCCTTTCACCTGTTAATTCATTGCCAAGCGAGATGCAGAATGAGCTTTAACGGACCCCGCCCTGACATGACACCATTCGAATCCGTGACCTGGTTCTTCGACCGGGCAGCCGGCTACCTAAAGATAGACGAAGAGCTACAGCAACTTATGCGCCACGCTTGGAGAGAGCTCACCGTAGAGGTGCCTATACGTCTCGACAATGGCCAGCTTAAGATATTCATGGGCTGCAGGGTTCAACACAACGGATCACGGGGGCCATACAAAGGGGGAATTCGATATCATCCCAAGGCCGATTTGGACGAAGTCAGGGCGCTCGCTGCACTGATGACCTGGAAAACCGCGATTGTAGATATCCCTTACGGCGGAGCCAAGGGAGCCATCATTTGCGACCCCCATGAGCTCAGTAGGGCAGAGCTGAATCGTATTACTCGCCGCTACACCCAGAACATCTCCCATATTCTGGGTGTAAACCGTGACATTCCTGCTCCTGATCTGGGTACAAACGCTCAGACGATGGCCTGGATAATGGACGCCTATGGACAATTGAATGGGTATTCTCCGGCTATCGTGACCGGTAAACCGATTGAACTTGGCGGCTCGTATGGTAGAGAAGCCGCTACTGGTCGGGGCTTAATTTTTTGCCTTGAACAGTGGGCTCAGCTCTCAAGCTTCAACCTTTCCGGAGCCACAGTGGCGATTCAAGGGTCCGGCCAAGTAGGCTCCTGGGTAGCTCGCCTAATCGGTCAGCTTGGATGCACGGTCGTAGCTCTGAGTAATAGCAGAGGCGGGACTTATAATCGATACGGGCTAGATGTTCCGAAACTTTTGGACCACGTTAGGGACCACGGAGCCGTTTCAAGCTTTCCCGGCGGCGAAGCGATCGCGGGAGATGAGCTCCTAGAGTTGCAATGCGATGTACTGATACCCGCCGCTATTGACGGTGTGATTCATACAGGCAACGCTGATCGCATAAAGGCCAGAGTCATCGCGGAGGCTGCAAACAATCCAACTACTCCCGCAGCCAACTCTATCCTTCAGGCCCGCGGTGTAGCCATATTGCCGGACATTCTGGCTAACGCGGGAGGCGTGGTGGTTTCCTACTTCGAGTGGGCCCAAAACATTCAACAGTTCCGCTGGGAAGAGCAAAGAGTCAATCAGGAGTTGGAAACCACAATGAAGCGTGCTACCCGAGAGGTGATAGAGAACGCCAAACAGAATGGCTTGAGCCTGCGTGAGGCGGCCTTCGTCATCGGCGTGGGCCGTGTGGCGCAAGCCATTGAGCTTCGCGGGTTCGTATAGGGCAAGTTGACCTATTCTCCGGGCCAGTATAAACTGTAGCAAGGCCGCAATGTAGGGATGAATCGGACCCGCCCAGCGATAATCTAATACTATAAGACTCTAGAATATTTGGAGGGAACAATATGGCAGCACCTTTTGCTGTAGGCGACACTGACTTTGATGAGAAAGTCTTGAAATCAGACAATCCAGTATTGGTCGACTTTTGGGCCGACTGGTGTATGCCATGCAAGATGATAGCGCCAATCGTGGAGGAGCTTTCCGAAGAATATGATGGTAAGCTCGACTTCGCAAAGCTGGACGTGGACTCTAATCCCACCACGGCCATGACATACGGTGTGAGAAGTATCCCCACATTGCTCATATTCAAAGATGGCCAGCCCATAGACCAGATCGTAGGCGCCGTGCCCAAGGGAATGCTTAAGAAGAAGCTCGACTCCGCTCTGGAGTAGGGCCTCAACGCCTGTACGTTGAATGTGCTGGGAGTGGATGGGGCCCGGTGGCTCTTGCGGACTTCAAATCCGTTGTGCCTCGTTAAGCACGGGGTAGGTGGGTTCGACTCCCTCCCACTCTCGCCAAATCTGGCTTCCATCTGGAACAAGATAAATCGTCGTTTGTATTCCACCCTCTGATTTACCAGCGTTTACTCCTTGTCCACCGAATGTCCATGGAGACCCTTGGAGTGATGGCACGGTTTTGTTAGCTCGCCAATTGATTCTTGCTCGGGAAGGAGACAGCGTTGAAGGTCGCATGGTTTCACCAGTTCGGAGGACCGGAGGTACTGGTCTACGAAGATGCCCCGGACCCCACACCTGGCCCGGGAGAGGCGGTAATCCGAGTACGAGCCGCCGGCATAAATCACGTAGACCTGGACGTTCGTGAGGGGGTATCACGCTATCCCATCGATTTTCCCTACATTCTCGGCCGGGAGTTCGCCGGCGAGATAGCCGCATTAGGTGACCATACCACTTCGTTCAAAGAGGGCGACAGGGTCTGGATATCCAGCCACCTGGCGTGCCGCAACTGTGAATACTGCCTCACGGGTCGAAACAACCTGTGCTCTCAGGAAGATGTTGTAGGGCCGCTCATTCCCGGCGCCTACGCAGAGTTGGCGAAGGTGCCTGTGGAATCCCTGAACTATCTGCCTTCCCACGTAAGCTTCGAAGACGCAGGCGCATCACAGATCTCCTTCGGCACAGCGTGGCACGTATTGATAAACCGCGCCGGCCTTCAGTCTGGCCAGACCGTCTTGGTTCATGCGGCAGGCTCGGGAACGGGCAGCGCCGCCATCCAGGTAGCCCGCCTCGCCGGAGCCACCATATTGACCACCGCCAGCTCCGAGCAAAAGCTTCAGAAAGCCAAGGAGCTTGGTGCTGACCATACAATCAACTATACTCAGGAAGACTTCGTTCAGAAGGTGCTGGACCTGACGGGCCAACGGGGAGTCGACGTGGTTGTCGAGCATATCGGAGGTGAGGTATTTACGAAAAGCCTTCAGTGCCTCAAGAAGGACGGAGTGATTATCACTGTGGGTGGCCATGGGGGAGAGGTGGTGCCCTTCGACATCATCCCCTTCTTTCGTAGCGAGCTTAGACTAATAGGCTCCAGGATCGCGACACTACCGGAGCTAAGGACCGTTATGGACCTGGTTTTTCAAGGCAAACTGAAGCCGGTGATCCATCGCTCTTTGCCCCTCTCAGAGGCCGCGGAGGCCCATCGGGTAGTGGCCTCGCGGGACATATTCGGCAAAGTGCTCTTGATACCCTAACCATCATCTTAGCAATCAAAGCATGACACTCTCACATGGCCTTGAGCCGTTTGGGAATGTAGGAGGAAGGATATGGCAACGTTTCGACTATACACTGGCAGCGACGGCCAGTCTCACATAGAGTCCATCGACCTGACCAAGACCCCTGATTGGACTTCAGGTCAGGCGGTTTCAACCATCTCTTTCCGTGAGGACCCGGTTGGTAGGTTTATGGACTGGCACCCGGCTCCGCGCCGCCAGTTCGTGATCATCGTTTCCGGCCAGCTTGAGATAGGATTGGGCGACGGCTCTAAACATGTCTTTGGACCAGGCGATGCCAGGCTGGTGGAAGACATCACCGGACAGGGCCATACTACCGGGGTGTACGGCAACGAGCCCTGCGTTACCGCTACGATACCGTTGGCCAATCAGTAGCCTGTTACTTAGAGCATCTAACAAAATTCTTTTCATACACCACAGCCCAGAGGCTGTGGCATGTATGCCCCCGCCTTCAGACGGGAGTCTTGATACGTCCTCTTAGCACCTCAACGGCAGCCGAAATAGTGGAAATGTCCCGCCTTTTCCATATGCCCCACCGTTAGGATAGGATGGGCTAGCCACCAGCGTATCTAGTAGTGACTTGCCTAGTTTTTCTCCGTTAACTCACACCGTTTAAGGTGTGTGGTCTGCCGATTCCTCTGTCAGACCTCAACCAGTTGTCCTCCCGTCACCACGCTCCTTCCATTGCTAACTGCGCTCAGCAAGCGCCGGAATAGCAGCGCCACTCACGGTACATGATGCCCGACCTTCTCTAGGCCTATTTTACCATCCACAGATGGGCCCCAGGACTCATTTCAGCCGATGGAATGTGTTTTAGACTGCTCCCATCAAAAAGCGAAGGGAGGCAACATCATGAATAGGTTTTCACGATTACGGGGAGGGGCCTTGGGCGTTCTGGTTGGGACGCTTCTTCTATTGCTGGCGGCGGGTGCGTGCGCTGGGGGATCACAGGAGGATAAGGACACTGTTGGGCTTCTGAATGATCCCAAAGTGGGGCTGGCCCATCTTAACGATGAGCTCCACACCGTTCGAGAGATGGCGACGGACCCAAAGATCGGGTTCGAGCACCTCAACAGTGAGCTTCACACAGTCAAGGAGACGCTTTCCGAACTCTTCGGACAGATGCAGCTGTTAGAGGCACGGGCACAACAAGTAGAGGTCGCTCAGACACAGGCCTCGGCACTACAGAAACGTCTCGACCGGGGAGCGGCCATCTTAGAAGTATTGGACACCATCAACAATAGCTTTGAAGAGACTCCACCTACGGTTAGGGATTTTCTTGGGGTCGTTGACGCTATCCAGGATTCAGGGTCTGATGAGCTGAAAGAGTCATGGCTTAAAATAACAGACTCCGTTTTCGCCAGCGCTAATCCCAATCTACTCAAGGCTTTAAGTGATGGAGGTTCGGTGTTTCGGGCATCGGAAAATTTGCAAGCACGAGAAAAATGGATGGAGTTCGAAGCTGGGATGGAGTCAGGCGAAGGTGGGGCGACCTTTTGGGAGCTACGTTCCTCGGTCCGGGAACATCGAGATCCCGGGTTAGGTGAAGCATTCGCTCAGATTCTAGAGGCTGCGGTCAAAGAAGGTGAGCCGTCGGATGAATTATCGGAGACATTCTATGGACTGGTTGAGTCCTCGGGTAACGCGGACGTTCAACAGGCGGTTCGTGAGACGTGGGGTTCTCAATCCCAGCTATACACACAGCTCCACACAAAGATACAAGCTATTGGAGACCCAAGCCTGGACGCACTCTACGAGGCAGCACGAAAGTCACGAAATGAGGAAGGGTATGAGTCATTCTGGCATGGCTTACTGACAGAGCTAAGAGAATCCTTAGGCTAACATCCCTATCAAGGCTGAGCTGAAGCCAACCCCCCTTGCCTACCAAGCTTGGGGGGTATGGCTTTGTGCATACGTGAACTAACAGTCCCGACTGCGTTATAAGACGGTGCCTGACTTTCCGTAGGCCATTTTGACTACCCCAAGATAGGCCCTGGGTCTCATTTCGTTCCGACGTCGATGGAGTAAGCTTTTCGTGAGGTGATCGCGGTGCTTGTTCCCCCAAAATAACGGTGACATAATATCACAATAAGGTAGGCACGTTCTCAGAAACTCTAGACTGTAGCTGAGGAACTAGGTGGCAACAATGTTGTTCTACATTAGGAAGCGCAGAATCATGATAGGCCGTAAACAGCTACTCACTGTTTTCGGCGTAGGCCTTGCCATAGTAACCCTGGGATCTGCGGGTTTCGCCCTGATAGAGATAATCGGCCTGCTTGCCCTTACTTACCTGATGCTAAGGTTCGCCACCAAGCCCCTCTCCCAGGCAATCGCCCGCCAAAACTTCAGCCTACGCTGGAAATTTGAGCTGGCCATAGCTGGAATAGCCTTGCTGTTTCTCGTTATCAGCCTGATTCAGACTCAGTCCATGAATTTCATGCATGATGAAATCCACGAGATTCAAGGTATGATGGAAAGAGGGGGGCCGGAGTCAGTCCGGCCCAGGATCAGGATGGCCATAAATGATCTCGGGGACACTCACCACAACTCCTTTTACAGCTCTCTACCCTTCTTGGGAGTCCTTGGAGTGTTGGGTGCCACAGTCCTGGGCTCGGCCATGGCCTGGCTCGTCATAGACCCATTGCATAGCGTGGGCAGCGCCATGCGAAGATTCGCCTCAGGAAGTTCCTCTGAACCGGTTTACGTGCACAATCAGGATGAGTTGGGAGAGCTGGCCGACAGTGTTAACCAGACGGGAGAGGACCTGGCGAGGCTCCAGGAAGCTGTTCTGGTAGACGAACGAGCACATGCCCTCCAGGAGCGCATCGCGAGGGTGACCTTAGCCCAAGAGGAGGAGCGTAGACGAATCTCTCGTGAGCTTCATGACGGGATTGGCCCTTCCCTGGCTGCCATTGGAAATCGTCTCAGCACCAGTCAGCATAAGATAAACACCGATCCAGAAGGGGCTGGCAGGGAGATCGAAGAAATCAGGGCGACCCTCAGAGACAACGTGAAGGAGATTCGAGAGCTAATCCACGGACTCAGACCTCTATCCCTGGACCAGCTTGGGTTGGAAGGAGCGTTGAGGCAGCATCTGGAACAATTCGGCGAGCAGATGGGCATCAATGCGTCGTTCAATGTATCCGGCGATGGGACCACCGACCCGTTGACCGAGATCACTGTGTTTCGGATCGTCCAGGAGTGCTTGACCAACGTTCAGAAACACGCCGCAGCCAGCCAGGTAGAGGTGAGTCTCAGCTTCAACCAGGGAGGGTTGAGCTTGCAGGTCAAGGACAACGGACAAGGCTTTGAACCTAATGACGTGGTCGCAGGCCGAGAGGACCAAGGCATGGGGCTTCTGAGCATGCGGGAGAGGGCGGAGCTATTGGGAGGCACTCTTTCAATCCACAGTGGAGCCGATGTAGGTTGCGAGGTAGTCATGGATGTCCCGCCAAAGGAGGTGGTCATTGGAGCTCATCCGAGTCCTTCTAGCGGATGACCACACTCTGTTCCGCAAGGGTCTTCACACGCTCCTGAAGCAGATAGAGGGCATCGAAGTAATTGGCGAGGCCGCCAACGGGGAAGAGGCGATGAGCCAGGCCCAAGAGCTCGTCCCTGACGTGATTTTGATGGACATCAAGATGCCAATAATAAATGGCATCGAAGCGACTAAACGCATCCTTCAGGAAAATCCCCACATCGGTGTCATATTAGTCACCATGTTCGACGACCCGGAGTCGGTGTTCTCTGGCATGCGGGCCGGCGCTCGAGGGTATGTGCTAAAGGAGGCCGAGCCGGAGCAGCTTCAAAGGGCGATAGAGGCAGCCAACCGGGGCGAAGTCATGCTCTGTCCCGTGATCGCGAAGAAACTGCTTGATCAGTTCGGGCGAGAGCCTGAGCGTCAACCAGCAGGGCTTTCCTACGAGGCGCTGACCCAACGTGAGCTTGAGGTCCTTCAGAGGGCCGCCGACGGCCTAAGCAACAAAGAGATCGCGGATAGACTGGTGATTAGCGAAAAGACCGCGAAAAACCACATCGCCAACATATTCTCCAAGCTCCAGGTCAACGACAGGACTCAAGCGATCCTGTATGCATTGAGAAAGGGTCTCGTAACCATGCCTCCCGGTGACCCTTAGAGGCCGCAATGGCTATCCAAGTCCCCTCATTAGCTAAACGTGATATACTCCCCGGTAGCCCCGCTGACAGCCTTAAACTCCCAGCCACGGCATTTAGCACTAACTGACTTGGAGATGAGCCATGATCGGCGTTCTTACGCATCATTGGGCCAAGGAAAACATGATAACGGAAGCACGAGCCCTGCTTGACCGCAACGGACTCGCCCAGAGCAAAGCCCCCGGATTCGGTAGCCGACAGACCCTGTACTCTTTGAGTGACCCGGCCAAAACCACTACCTTGGTTACCTGGGAGAGCTCCGAGATTTACGATTCCTGGCGGGCCAGTCCCGAACGGGCCGTGGCAATGGCCGGCGCCGATGAGCTGTGGGCCCAGCATCCCCAATCAGAGCGATTCGAGGTAGCCGCTTGACCGTTGCCACGAGACGAGTTATCTGATAACCTGAGTCTGATTTTGCTTAGGGGCTCTCCTTGTGGCCATAGCTTCGAAAATAAAGGCTTCACTCTTTGTCACCTGTATCGTCGACCAGCTCTACCCGGAAGTCGGCGTCAGCGTGGTGCGACTCTTGCGCAGGCTCGGCGTAGTGGTGGACTTTCCCAGAGACCAGACCTGCTGCGGACAGCCTGTGTTCAACTCTGGGTTCGTCAAAGAAGCAGAGCTGCTGGCCCAACGTGTTCTAAAGAGTTTCCAACCTGCCGATGGGGTAACTGAAGACCATTATGTGGTAGTACCTTCCGGCTCCTGCGCTGCCATGATGCGCGTCTTTTACCCTGACCTCCTCCGCCATGACACCCAGCTGCACGATCAAGCGGTCAAGCTCAGTGAGAGGGTGTATGAGCTTTCCCAATTCCTGGTGAAAGTGCTTGGAGTAACCGACGTTGGAGCCAGCTTCCAGGGAAAGGTCACCTATCACCCGTCCTGCCATTTACTGCGGGAGTTGGGCGTATCCCAAGAGCCGAAGGACTTAATCAGGAACGTCCAGGGGGCGCAGCTCGTCGAGATGGATCAAGCGGAGACCTGCTGCGGCTTCGGTGGGACCTTCTCCGTGAAATACCCTCATATCTCCGAGGGCATGTTGGAGGACAAGGTCAACGACATCGTAAAAACGGAAGCCCAAACGGTTGTAGCCTGCGACATGAGCTGTTTGATGCACATAGGCGGCGCGTTGAGCCGTAAGTCAATCGATGTAAAGCCTATACACCTTGCCCAGCTACTGGAAGGTGAGATAGCGTGATTTGGTGGAGTTCAGAAACCCCTGACTTCGAACTGTGAAAACGCTCACTGATTCCTATGAAAATGTGTCCTTGCACAATCCCTTCCCCCATCAAGGGCTCACTGGGGTAGGCATATCCTAAAACTTGTTTAAAAACAGCTAGGAAAGCGCCGAGCTTTCCCGTCATCCTAGAAGTATCACTCAACTGGGATGTGGGGAGGTGACTCATGCGCTTTCCGAGAGAATGGTACCACTTGCTACGTTCAACTGAACAGTATTTTCCTGACCTAAGATCCAGCCAAATACGTGGATTGGCGCTATGGGTGTATGGGGCAATCATGGCTAAGAGTGCTTGCCAAAGCGCGGTGATTGATGCTCTATCCTCCATCGCCACCTTCCATGCTCTGCGACAATACCTTAGAGAGTTCCTTCGGGATGGTTCGGAGAAGGCCACTCCCTGCAACATCCAGTTGGATGTAACCCTCTGTTTTGCGCCTTTGCTCCGCTGGCTGCTGTCTTTGTGGAAAGGTCAACAACTGGCCTTGGCCGTCGACGCAACAGCCCACCAAGACCGCGTGGTCGCCCTGGTAGTAAGCGTGCTGTACCGGGGTAGCGCCATTCCCATTGCCTGGACCATACTCCCTGCTAACAGGTCGGGGGCTTGGATTCCCGAAATCCTCCGGCTTTTGCAACTGCTTGCTCCCGAAGTGTCCAAAAGCATGGAGGTGCTGGTGATGACTGACCGGGGCTTGTGGAGCCCCCGCCTTTGGAAGCAAATACGGGCCTTGGGATGGCATCCACTGATGCGGGTAAAAAACAACACCAGCTTTCAACCGTTGCAGGGGCAACGCCGGCAAGCCAGGACGCTGATTCCCGGACCAGGCCACGCCTGGGTAGGAAGGGGCAGTGCCTTTTATAATCCCAAGCGCCACCGCTTCGGTACTTTGGTGGTGGTTTGGGATAAAGGCCAGAAGGAACCCTGGATAGTGATTACCGACTTGCCTCCCGAGGATGTGGGGGTATGCTGGTATGGGTTGCGCTTCTGGATCGAGTTGGGTTTTCGCGCTCTCAAGAGTGTGGGTTGGCAATGGCAACGCACTCGACGGACTGACCCGGACCGAGTGGCCCGGTACTGGCTCGTTCTGGCGGTGGCTACCCTGTGGGCCACGGCCTATGGGACCAGAGCAGAAGACGCTATTTCTCTTGGAGTACCTCCCCAGAGAGTCAGAAGCCCTCATCCACTTCCTAGCTGTTCTGGACCCCGAAAGGATAGCGTGATAAAGAAGGGCATATGCTGTATGACTCGGCAACTGCTCCAGGGTAGGCCTTGGCTTCGCCTGTGGCTCATACCTGAACCTTGGCCAAACCCACTCCCTGGTTTGCAAATTACCTACCATAAACCGGTTCCCAAAGCTCATAATTTCAAATGCCTACCCCAGTGAGCCCTCGACGGGGGAAGGTCAGGATGGGGGTGATACCCCCCACCTCAGTCCTCCCCCACAAAGGAGGGAGGAGGCTGGCCCTGCCTATTTTCGTAGCAATGACCTTAGGGAGAACTGATTGGCAGACGTTAAGACTCAACAGTTTAAAACGGCCTCCGCAAGCGCCATGCTGGACCCTCAGCTCCAAGCCGCATTACAACGGGTGGGAAGTGGCTTCGACAGCGCTCGACTGGATGCCATCCAAGAGCTCTCCATAGAGCGCTGGGAGGAACTGAGGGAGCAGGCCAGGGAGATCAAACGCCACACCATAGACAACCTGGACTACTATCTGGAGCTATTGTGTGAGCAGGTGTCTCGAAACGGCGGCCACGTACATTTTGCCAAGGATGACAAGGAGGCCAACTCCATCATCGCCGACTTGGCTCGTACTCGTGGTGTCAAGCTGGTAACCAAGAGCAAGTCCATGGTCTCCGAGGAGACGGGCCTGAACCACGCCCTTACTGACATGGGAGTGGAGACTGTCGAGACCGACCTTGGGGAATACATTATTCAGCTTGCTGAGGAGGCTCCCTCCCATATCGTGGCGCCGGCCATGCACAAGTCCCGTCTGGATGTCTCCCAGCTCTTCGAGCAAAAGATCAACAGACCCAATCTGGAGACGATTGAGGAGATGGCACAGGTCGCCAGAGAAACGCTGCGCCAGAAGCTGCTTCAAGCCGACATGGGCATAAGCGGGGCCAATTTCCTTGTGGCGGAGACCGGCACCTTGGTCATAATCACCAACGAAGGCAACGGCCGATTCTGTACCTCCGCACCCCGTATTCACGTCGCACTAACAGGCATGGAGAAGGTGATCCCTTCCTTGGAGGACCTGGCGATATTTCTACGACTCCTTCCCAGAGCGGCAACAGGGCAGAGAATGACGAGTTATGTAAGCTTCGTCTCCGGACCCAAGCGTCCCGAAGATGAGGACGGTCCTGATGAGTTCCACCTGGTCATTGTGGATAACGGTCGCTCTCGGCTACTGGCAGACCCGGTGCTTCGGGAGTCTCTCTACTGCATACGCTGCGGTGCATGTCTCAATATCTGTCCTGTGTACCGCAAGGTGGGCGGCCACGCCTACGGCTGGGTCTACCCAGGTCCCATCGGGGCCGTTGTATCACCAATGCTGGTGGGTCTCAAAAAGTCAAAGGACCTGCCATTCGCCTCAAGCCTGTGTGGTGCTTGCCGTGAGGTCTGTCCCGTGAAGATCAACATCCCTCACTTACTGCTCAACCTGCGCGCCCGTCTTGAGAGCAGTAACAAAACTGAGGAGCGCAGCTCGGCACCATTGGAACGACTTTTCGCGCGGAGCTACTATCGTCTCATGAGCAGCCCGGCTTTGCTGTCTTTGGTACACAAGTTGGGATGGCTGCTTCAGAAGCCTTTGGCTAAAAAAGGCAGTATCAGGCGTGTCCCATTGCCGCTGCTATCCAAATGGACCAGGTCTAGGGATCTGCCCGCGCTACCTTTCCGATCTTTCCACGAGCTTTGGGACCGCGATTTATCTAAAGAATAAAGGAAAGAGGAACAGGGAACAGGGAACAGGGAACGGGGAACAAGGACTAGGGAGTGGGGATCGGGGAACGAGGAACGGGGAACAGGAGATAAGGAACTGGATAAGAAAGCATTCATCGATTCCGTGCGAGAGAGTTTGGGCAAAGCTCAAGGTGCGACTGCTCCCCTGTACCCACTGCTGCAGGAACAGTTGCCACAAATCGAGCAGAAGGCTGCGGCTATGCAGAAGCGGCTGGCGGACAATCGCCCAAGGCTGCTGGATAGGTTGGCCGAGACCGCCCAACTGCGAGGCTGGAAGGTCTGTCGTGCCGCCAACCCGGAGACGGCGCTGGACTACATCTGCAACCTGGCTTCATCATCTAAAGCCGTGTCTGTAGTAAGGTCCAACGAAGAGGTGTTCAAGATAGTTAGTGTAGATGAACCTCTAACCCGCCAGAGCGTCGGTGTGGCTGTAATGGACAGCTCCTTAGGGACAGCAAAGGAGGTACTGCGGCAGAAGGCAGCAGATGCCGATTTAGGGATTACCGGCGTAGACTATGCCATCGCTGAGACCGGCTCCGCTGTTGTACTGCCCAGGCCCGGGTTGAGCCGCCTGGTTTCCCTGTTGCCTCCTGTCCACCTGGCGGTCGTACGTCCTCACCAGGTTGTTGATAGCCTGGAGGACCTGTTCATATTGCGCAGACTGGCCTACTACCGAGGCGATGGAGACATGGGCAGCTATATGAACTTTATTACTGGACCCAGCCGGACCGCCGACATCGAACAGACCCTGGTCATCGGGGTCCACGGCCCCAAAGAAGTCCACCTGGTCATTTTGGAGAGCTGATAAGGATGCCGGCACGGGCGGGATTCAGCAGGTATCGAGAGAAGACCCTGGAGCAGGAGCTGGAACGCATCACTGGGATTATGCCCCAGCTTGGTGTGCAGCAAGCCATACTAATCGGTGACCTCGCCTCCGGCCAGGTGGGACCGGAGAGCAGCCTGGACCTGGTGATGGTCATCGATATCGAGGGCAAATTTACCAGACGCATGGACTTCTTTATCAGCCACCTTGGGCCGATGTTGGCAACCAACTTTCTGGTCTACACGCCCGACGAGTTCCAGACTTTGAAGGAGACGAATATCTTTTTACGAAACTCCCTCCAGACAGGGAGAACTGTCTATGAGTCCTGACAAACATGCCGAAGGGGCTCGATGGATGCGACAGGCCGAACAGGACCTGGAAGACGCCACATACCTTCGAGAAGGCGCTAGACACAACATGGCCTGTTTCATGGGGCAACAGGCGGGGGAGAAGGCCGTAAAGGCATACCTCTACCATCAGGGAATCGAAGATGTCTGGGGCCATTCCCTGGCCGATCTCTGCGAGGACGCCAAAATCTTGAACATGATGTTCGACGTCGTCAAGTCCCTGGCTGTGCTGCTCGACAAGTACCACGACTTGACTCGCTATCCTCACCTCTTACCCGGCGGTATCCCGTCCGAGGCCTACGACGAAGTGGACAGTGAGCGGGCTATTCATATAGCCGGGGAGGTTATCTCCTTCGTCAAGGTCCAGATGGTGGCTGAGTGAGGGAACCTGGAGAAATGTTAGCTAACTAGACCGGACCACAAGCGCCTCAAGTGACCCGGCCAGCTTGATCACTCGCATGGTCCGCTCGGTGGCGGATCGTAAAAACTCGAATGTGCGAGACATGCTTTGCTCGAAGGTCATCGGTCTCGTCAGTATGGGAATTACCGCATCGATCCCGTGCTCGTACACCTTCTCGTAGCCGATTCCTAAACTTCCCGCCATAGCTATAACTGGTATACCCCGCTTCTTGGCGCGCCGTGCTATTCCAACCGGGGCTTTGTCATAGATGGTTGAGGTGTCTACCCGACCCTCTCCGGTGATTACCAGGTCGGCGTCTGCCAGGTGCTCATCGACCCCCAAAACGTCACAGACTAGGTTTACGCCTGACCTAATCTCAGCGTTCGTGAAAGCCATTAACCCGGCTCCAAGGCCACCCGCGGCCCCTCCGCTAGGTACATCTCTCACTTTCAGTCCCAGGTTGCGCTCGATAACGTTGCTGAGGCGTTCCAAAGCCTGGTCCAGCTCCTTCACGATAGGAGGTGACGCGCCCTTCTGAGGTCCATATATGGCGGAAGCGCCTGAGGGACCGCACAGAGGATTAGTCACATCTGTGGCGGCAGTTATCTGAGCCTCCATAACTCCCAAACGAAGACCGGTCATGTCGATGCGGGCTAGCCTGGACAGGGCACTCCCTCCCAAGGGCAATTCCCTGCCGTTGGAGTCCAAGAACCGGACACCCAGAGCCTGGGCCATACCCACGCCACCGTCGTTGGTGGCGCTACCCCCTAAGCCCACTATGATTCGCCGGTAACCTCTATCTAAAGCCTCACTTATAAGCTCCCCAGTGCCATAGGTCGTGGTGATCCTGGGGTTTCGCCGTCGGTATGGCACCAGCGCCAGTCCCGAGGCTCGCGCCATCTCGATGACGGCGATCTTATCACTCTCCGCAACGATGGGTCCTCCGGAAACCTGATCGTAGGCACTATCATCTTGCTCGATGGTGTGAACGAACTTATCTCCCATGATGCCCCATACGGCTGTGACAGGCTCCCCTAGCGGCCCCGTGACACGGCTGGAGTGAAAGGTGCCCTTAGTGCTTCGCACCAGGGCATCCAAAGTGCCATCACCTCCATCGGCCACTGGGACCAGCACCGTCTCGGCTTCTGGGTATACCGTTAGAACGCCCTGCTGGATAGCTTTGGCGACCTCTAGGCCCGAAAGTCCGCCTTTGAAAGCCTGGGGCGCAATGACGACCTTCATGATAGGGCCATTATACACCGCTCCGGCACTTCGACCGATGACGGTAACTGTCTTTATGGTCTCGGCTCAGCTAACATGATCATCACAGCAATGTCGCCACTCAAGATACGCTATCACTCCCCACTTCTCCCACTACTATAAAAGAGTGTTCTTTTGCGGCCGTCTCGAGTAAAATAAATCGGTGCCAGCAGTCCAGGAGGTGTCTTAATGCCCTCGACCCAAGAGCTGAAAAGCAAGGTATATGCGGGGATCGACTCCCATGCCGAAGAGGTCATCCGCATATCTCGAACCATATTGGAGAACCCAGAGCCCGGATTTCGTGAAGAGAAGACCTCAAAACTGGTGTCATCAAAGCTCCGGGAGCTGGGAGTCCCAATTGAGGATGGGATAGCGCTTACTGGCATAAAGGGAGAGCTAAAAGGTAAAGGCGAAGGCCCCTCCGTAGCATTGATCGGAGAGCTGGACTCTCTCATCGTCAAGGACCACCCCCACGCGGACTCTCAAACAGGCGCCGCTCACGCCTGTGGACATCACGCTCAAATAGGGATGCTTCTGGCTGCAACCATGGGGTTGATGGCGAAGGATGTGATGTCTGAACTAAGCGGGCGAGTAGTGCTCATCGCGGTGCCCGCTGAAGAGTATATCGAGATCGAATATAGAGACACCCTCCGCAGACAGGGCAAACTGGAGTTCCTAGGCGGCAAACCCGAGTTCATCCGGCTGGGGCACTTTGATGACGTGGATATCGCAATGATGTGCCATACCACCAGCAATTCCGAAGAGGGCAAGCTGTGTATAAGCGGTACCAACAACGGCATCGTGGCCAAGAAAATTCAGTTCATTGGACGTGGCGCTCACGCCGGTGGAGCTCCCCATCTTGGCATAAACGCACTAAACGCCGCTTCACTTGCCATGATGGCCATTCATGCCAACAGGGAGACCTTTCAGGATGAAGACACGATTCGAGTACATCCCATTATCACCAAGGGTGGTGAGGCTGTGAGTGCCGTTCCCGCCGACGTTCGCATGGAGACGTTTGTGCGAGGCAAGACCATAAACGCGGTCCTGGCCGCCAACCGCAAGGTCGATAGGGCTCTGAAAGCCGGGGCTATGGCGGTCGGCGGCAAAGTCAACATACAGACCATTCCCGGATACCTCCCCCTCAAGCAAGACAAAGGTTTATCCGATGTCTTTCAAGCCAACGCCGCATTCTTGGTAGGTGAGGAGGACGTGGGGCAGGTGTCTCATCGCACCGGTTCCACCGACATGGGTGACGTCAGCCAGCTAATGGCCGCAATCCATCCCTACGTGGGTGGAGCCACCGGTTTGGGACACGGGTCGGATTATGTTATACAGGACTACGGTCTGGCGGTAATCACAGCTGCGAAAGCGCTGGCGGGAACGGTGGTAGACCTGCTGTCCGACGGTGGTTCCAAGGCCGGGGCAATAGCCTCGGCCCACAAGCCAGCCATGACCAAGGGCGAGTACTTGAGTTTCATGCGCGGCCTCGCCAAAGAGGAGCTGTTCGAGTTTGACAACGTCTAAGATAATGATTCGCCTCGATTTAGACGATATATCAAAACCCCCACCTAAAGGCAGGATCATATATGGCGCGGCCTTTGGTCTGCGGCATATTAAAGAAGATTTGTTAGATACTCTTACGGCACTCTCACATTCAGGTTAAAAATGCCCAACAACATAGATGAACTAAAGCAAAAAGCCTGCGACGTTATTGAGGGACACAAGTCCGAGATCATAGGCGTCGCAAAAGAGATCATGGAAAACCCGGAGACGGGGTTTAAAGAGCACCGGACTGCCCGGCTAGTAGCTCAGAAATTCAACGAGATGGGTATCCAGTTCAGAGAAGGACTGGCCATCACCGGAGTAAAGGGGAGAATAGAAGGTGGAGCCGGGCCGGGCCCACGGGTTTCGATTATTGGAGAGCTGGACTCCCTTCTGGTCTTCGAGCATCCCAACGCTGACGCAGAAACCGGCGCGGCTCATGCTTGCGGCCACAATGCTCAGATTGGGATGATGCTTGGGGCTACTATCGGATTGAAAACGCCGGAAGTACTTAAAGAACTTTCGGGCTCCCTCGTGCCTTTTGCGGTGCCGGCTGAAGAGTTCGTAGAGGTGGAGCATCGACTGAATCTACGGAATGAGGGTCGGCTGGAGTTTCTGGGGGGTAAGCAGGAGCTCATTCGCTTAGGTGAGTTCGACGACGTAGACATGGCCATGATGTGTCATACGGCCAGTGATACAGGCCGACGCATGTTTATGGTTGGGGGAACCAGCAACGGCCACATGGTTAAGTATGTAGAATACACCGGTGTGGGCGCCCACGCGGGGTCCGCGCCTCATCTAGGCGTCAATGCCCTCAACGCAGCGAACATCGCACTGGCGGCCATCAACGCAAACAGAGAGACCCTTAAAGAGCTGGAAACCCCTCGGCTACACGGCATCGTCACCGCCGGAGGCGAGGTGGTCAATGCAGTGCCCGCCAGCGTAAAGTTGGAATGGAGGGTTAGGTCCTCGAATCCCGAAGCCGTGGTAAAAAGCAGCGCCATGGTTGACCGATGTTTTAAAGCAGGCGCCATGGCCGTGGGAGCCAGGGTAAAGATCACCAACATTCCCGGTTACTTTTCGCTGCGCCATGATCCGACACTTCAAAAGCTTTTTCACTCTAACGCCAGCTGGCTTCTTGGGCCCGATAAAGCAATGGTTATGCCTGATACAAGGAACCGGGGTGGCTCCACGGACATGGGGGACCTGAGCCAGATCATGCCTGTATGCCATCCTTACGTAGGAGGAGCGGCCGGGCCCGGCCATAGCAAGGAGTACACCATCAAGGACTATGAGCAGGCAGTGGTCAACCCAGCCAAGATCATGGCCATGGTAGCGATAGACCTCCTCGCCGAAGGGGCTACAGGAGCCCGTCAGATACTTAACAATGGGCGACCTCCCATGACCAAGGCACAATACATTGCCTTCCAGCGCGACCGTGCCAGAGTAGAGGAGTTCGACGGCGGAGAATCGTAGTGGACAGAGACCCACGCCGACCCATTGCTAAGAAAACGACGCTTTTACTTTGAATAACTAACTTGGAGCAGAAAATGGTCTCACTTCTATCGTGGGTAATAGGTATATTTAGAGGGTTCAAGGATGAAGAAGCAGTAAGATTGCCTTCGACAGCTGAAAGCCTTTTACAGTCCGGCTTAATAGGCCTTTGGAAGGATCGCAGGGATATCAAAGAAAGTGAGACTTTCGCTCGCCAACTACGTCAGCAAGCCCAACATCGTAGACCAGAGTAAGCAATGGTTATCCTGGATACGGATATCATGGTGGATTTACTGCGCCGATATCTGCCCGCTGTGACCTGGCTTGAGTCCCTCGGAAATAAAAATATCGGACTTCCGGGCTACGTTGTGATGGAGCTGATCCAGGGATGTGAAAATCAGGTTCAGCGAGGCCGCGTGCAAACACAGCTGGCCAGGTTTAATGTCCTATGGCCGTCTTCAGGTGCATGTGACCGAGCCCTGACCGTCTTTGCCAGTTTCCATCTGAGCCATGGGCTCGGCATCATAGATGCTCTCGTCGGTCAGACAGCGGTAGCTCTCAACTTCCCATTGCATACTTTCAACCAGAGACATTACGCAGCCATTCCGGATTTGCAGACTATTCAACCATATAGCAAATCATGAAGCTTAATCCGGGGCGCTTACTCCCATCCAGGTCATGGCCCCGCCACTTATCAAGGGAATGGTCACGTTGTCGTCGATGGGCAAAGGAGCCAGCTCCACCAACGCAGCGATCACAGCGCCTACTGCCAGGCCCCAACGGAAGGACACCACGCCCCCAGCGGATAATATTCCTCCGATTGCAAGGGCAGTTGCCACGAAGGCCAAAGACCCCCATGGAGACTTCCCCAAAATCCTAAATCCGCCCATCCGGCCGCCAACAATAGCGGCCATTGGGTCGCCCAGTGAAAGGAAGAATAGGGCCGCGATAGCGACATGGGTATCAAAGACGAGGAAAGCGAAAAAGGCGGACAAAGCGATATAGGTGGCGCCGGTTACTCGTTTGTCCTCGGTCTCCTTCAGTAACGGCTTCAACCATATAAGCAACCGGCGATTCAAAGTAGGAATTCTGAATCGGGCCCCCTCCGACGCAAGAGCCAGGCCTGAAAGCACCGCCAACAGGGTTACCATTAGTGCATCGCTGACGAATATGGCAAGTATGGGAATGGAGCTGCATGCGGATATATGGAAAAGCCGTCGCCATACGGGGGGGGGTGCAGTCAGGGCGTAGGGAGGCTTAACTGGGCTTAGCGGGTTGTGCCTTTGGAAGTCCAACCTGCGGATTATGACCTGATGAAAACTACGTCCCCAGCTCCCCACCGCATCTCCCTCAGCTTGGTCCCCTTAGGCACCTCGAACACACTCCATCCTATCAAGGTAAATCCTTGCTCTAAGACCACCGGCCCACCAAGGAAGGGTACATAGAGGTCTTCTGAAGGATGGCCGCTCTCCACAGATTTTACACCCTTCTCCAGCAGCTTATCGGGTGTTAAGTACAGGTCCAAGGGTGCGTAGGTCTCGGTTTCCTCTAAGCCTCTGAGCTCCATGGCCCTTTCATCCACCGTAAATGGGACCCTAGTAGCATCGGCGTTGTGCACGGCTAGACGCATTACCACGAACTCATTATCTCTGCTGGCCGGCGCCAGCAGATAGTGATTTTCATCCCGTCCCTGGAATCGGACCTCCTGCACTCGTTTGATATCCTCCACTGTGATTATCAACGTCTCTCCCTTGGCAGGCTTACCTACAGGTAGCAAGCCACCGCTGGAACAAGCCAGGAGAACCAGGGATAGTAAGAGTACTATAGCCACTGGCATCTTCAGAAAGAGACTTTGTTTTATCTTGCTCATCAAACTGTTCTTGATTCCTTTGCTCGAGGTCGCGGTGAGCTGATTCATGGAAGAGTTGGTGTCAACGAAGGCATTTCTCTCAGCTTGCCAACCAGGTCCACCAAGACAGTGAAGAGGTAGTCTACCTCCTCTTCGGTGTTATCTTTGCCGAGGGTCAAGCGCAGGCTACCTCGGGCCAGCTCCGCGGACTGACCCAGCGCCAACAGCACATGAGAAGGCTCCAGCGAGCCGGAGCTACATGCGCTCCCACTGGACGCGGCTATCCCCGCCATGTCGAGGCCCAGCAGTATTGGCTCACCCTCGACCTGTTCGAAGGAGAAGTTGACGTTATTGGGGAGGCGTTGCGTAGGATGTCCATTCAACAACACATCGGGTACCCGTTCACTGATCCCATCAACTATCTTGTTTCTGAGTATCAGACAGTGCTGGCTGACATGGTCTCGCTCTGAGTCCGCGATCTCCAGGGCCGACGCCATGCCGACTATACCTGGTATATTCTCGGTGCCGGAACGTCGCTCTCGTTCTTGCCCGCCGCCTAGCTGCTGTGGCAGAAACGGCGTGCCCCGGCGCACACATAGCACGCCCACACCCTTGGGACCATAGAATTTATGCCCAGAGAGGCTTAACATATCTACACCCAAGGAGCGAATGTTCAAATCAAGATAACCTGCGGCTTGCACCGCGTCAGTATGTACTACTATAGTACGCTCCATCGATCTAGCTCGATCTTTTACAAGGCCCGCTATCTCTGGTATCGGCTGGATTGTGCCTATTTCGTTATTCGCGTACATAATACTAACCAGAATAGTCCGATCGGTGATGGCACGAGCTACATCATCGGGATCTACCAGCCCGTAACCATCCACGGGCAGATAGGTCACCTCGAATCCCATGTTCTCCAAGTACTGGCAGGTATGAAGGACCGCATGATGCTCTATGCTGGAGGTGATGATGTGTTTGCCGGTTTCCTGCAATGCCGCGACAGCTCCTCGAATAGCGGCGCTGTCTGACTCGGTACCACCACTGGTAAAAACCACCTCACTGATCCGGCATCCCAGGACCCGTGCTACTTTTTCCCTCGATTCGTCCAGGGCGCGTTTGGCTTCTTGACCGATGGTATGAATACTTGAAGGGTTTCCAAATCGCTCAGAAAAGTAGGGAAGCATCTCTTGGAGCACTCTTGGGTCCAGAGGCGTTGTGCCGGCGTGATCCAAATATATTATCCCTTTGTTTGAAACCATACATACCGCCTAGAACACGGGAATAGCCACGTGGGTCTCTTCGTGGTTGCTATTGTAGCATAGGCGTAGTTAGCAGGAAACATTCTATCTCCTACCGCTAATAATCGGTGACCTGATAACGTCGCCCGCTATGAAGCCCAGTAGCTTTCCTTCTTCAACCACCAGCACCTGCCTCAGGCCTTTCGCCGACATCAATTCCACTGCACTTTCAGCTGAATCGTCAGGGGCTACCCGGTCGACTACTTGCATTGGAATCATGGCGGATACAGCCATGGTTTCGGGCCTGTGACTTTTAATAACTGATTTTGCCGATTGACGGGTAACCAATCCCTGTGGCTTCCCTGCCCACATTAGCACCACGAAGTCGTGCTTTGAAGCCGTCATATACTCATCCATGAGCCGGCCCATGCTAAGATCCATAGGAGCTTCGACCATATGGGTATTCATTAGGTCTCTGGCCGTGTAGCCTTTGAGGTTCTCCTTTAGCTGGTACTGTCGACGACTTGCAGCCGCTATTGTGAAGAGGAAAGTACCGATAACCATCCACCAAAGCCCCAACGTCCAGATGTCATCCAACCGCCCGGCCCTATCAAGAATAACAAGTGCCACACCCGCCATAATCATCAAAGAGGCAATAGCCTGCCCTCCCAGGGTAGCGAGCCTTGTGGCGAGCCAGTAGTTACGGGTAATTCTCCAGATGCCGGCCCTCAGTACCCGTCCACCGTCCATAGGAAAGCATGGAAGCAGGTTGAATATCCCCACCATGCCTATGTTTACGATTCCAACTATCCATGCGATGGCCGAAGCGTGTTGGCTCACGTCCTCAAGGCTCAAAGCTATCCCCAAAGATAGGAGACCCAGTAGAATGCTGGACAAGGGCCCGACGACCGCGATGAGGAACTCTGTGGAAGGCCGCTCGGCATCTCGGGATATTTGGGAGACGCCTCCAAACAAAAAGAGAGTAATTCCCTTCACAGGTATGCCGCGTCGGATGGCTACAATGCTGTGGGTTAGCTCATGAAGCAATACGGACAGGAACAGTAATAAGCTGGTCCCGATAGCTGCCAGCCACCGTTCCTCGTTGGACCATGAATAAACACTTTGCTGGAAGTAACGTTCAAAGGTGATAACGAAAAAGAAGAAGATTACAAACCAGCTCAGATGAAGGCTGATAGGAATGCCTAATATCCGACCTAGCTTAATGGATGCTGTCATGGTCCCATATGAACAACTTTAATCTTTTAGACAACTGATATGCTCGATATCCGGATATTAGTAGACATTCGGAGTGGAGCGAGAGTCTCGGGAGGCATCCCTCTTGGCTGTCCTTTCTCCTCCGGATAATAAAGTAGAGTAAGCCACCAGCTTATATACCAGCTTTGCTGCGGTATACGCGCAGGCGTCGGGACCCTGTCTCGGACTCAGCTCCGTCACGTCGAACCCTACTATGTGCCTTTGCTCCGCCACGGCTCGTAGAAGAGAGGTCACTTGAGCCCAATCCATGCCTCCAGGTTCTGGTGTGCCCACTGCCGACATGATAGATGGATCGAAAATGTCCAGGTCTATACTCACATATACGTTGGGAGACAGGCGCTGGATTAGCTCCTGGAAGTCTGTCATGCCTTTGGCGGGATGAAAGCTCGCGGATAAGCTCCGAATAGATGGTGTCCCATTCCCCGTAGAAAACTCCTGAGTGGTTAAACTTGTTCGCAACCCTTCAGCGGGAGAGAAAAAGTAGGTGGCTAAACCTGTGTTCCTCATGAACTCCATCTCTTCCGAGCTGATGTCCCGTACTCCTACTTGAACTATGGGGCAGATTTCAGTAAGGCGTCGTGCCACCGAAGCGTGTCCCCATTTAGTGCTCATATACTCGTCTCTCAGGTCACCATGGGCGTCCAGATAAAGAACAGATAGGTCGTCATACACATTCCTGAGGGCCTGAACGTAACCGATACTCATAGTGTGCTCACCACCCAGCAAAGCCACCAGCTTGCCCTGATTAATAAAGGGACTTACGCTCTCTTTAACCCGCTGGATCATAGCGCGAGGTCCCTCCATGTGGGGCTCTATCGAAGGAGCGGTATAAATTCCTACCTCAGCCACGTCGGCATCCAGCTCAGGATCGTAGTCCTCCAAGTTGTACGAAGCCTCGATAATAGCCCTGGGTCCATCTCTGGCGCCGCTTTTAAAAGAAGTGGTGCTATCGTAGGGCACGGGTATCACCACTACCCTGGCCTTATCCAATCTGCTCTGCTCTTCGGGCAGGGCTAGAAAATTAAATGGCACCCAGAAGGACTTTTTCTCCTCCATGGCTACCACACTCCTTTATTCAGTGTGAGAGTTCGCCATTCGGTTGCAAGCCTAGTGACCGTTTGGTGTTGGTTAGGGATTCGGCCGTAAGTTGCCTGGCGATAAACGCTCGATCTAATAGGCAGTCGTCTTGGGGATGATTCGTTGCCGGGCTCGGCCGACCGCTGTCCTTTGCAAGGAATCCATGAACGTTTAATCGCCCTGAGGTATGCCCCTTGTATGGGCAGGCAATGTGCCTTGATACTCCAGGTGCTCTAAACCTCGGTCAATGACCCAGTGCCGCGCTTCATTCAGGTCGAAAAGGTCCTTGACGTCCCTCAACGCGAGCTCGTTGTCAAAGGATCTACAAGAGAAGATATCTATATTTACATAGTTCCGATTGGGGAACGTGTGAATGCTTATATGACTCTCCGCGATGATCACAAAGCCGGATATACCCGAATCTTCGTCCTTCGGGGCGTTATAAGTTAGTACGTTGGGTTCACAGAGCTTGGTCATACCCAGGACTGCGGGGTAATCGGCCAGGAACCGGCTAACCAGGTCCACGTTCCACATTTTGGCCGGGTCCCCACCATACCCATCTATAAGCAGGTGCATCCGTTTTTCTCCTACCGTGAGGCCGGGTCAGAGGTGGCCTCTATCTAATTTAATACCAGAAACCAGTCAACCACATCCCTTGGCAAATTTAAGTCTCTGGAATATCATCGACGTAACTAATACGATATACTAGTAGCAACGTATATATGGACAAGGGACACAAGTCCCTGGCCATCAAGTATAAAGCTTACCGCTTCATAAGGCTACTTTCTCGCGACTTGAACCAAGATGATGAGGTGCGTCAATGGCAGGAATGATTGAGGCAACTAATTTGACCAAATTCTATGGTAGCTATCCGGCAATCGAAGACGTCTCCTTCGAGGTTAGAAAAGGGGAGATCCTGGGCTTTCTCGGGCCCAACGGCGCCGGAAAGACTACCACCATGAGAATTATAACCGGATTCATACCACCCACCCGTGGCACGGTGTCCATAGCTGGATACGACATCGTCGACCAGTCTCTGGAAGCTAGAAGATATATTGGCTATCTGCCGGAGACGGTCCCCCTCTACACCGACATGACGGTTGAAGGGTATCTAGGGTTTATGGGCACCATGAGAGGTATGAATCCGAAACGAATAAAGGTGCGTACAGGAGAAACGATAGGCATTTGCCGCCTCGGTGACTATCGCAAGAGCTTGATTGGCAAACTCTCCAAGGGCTTCCGTCAACGAGTCGGAATAGCGCAGGCCATCCTCCACGAACCCGATATCCTGGTCTTAGATGAGCCCACCATCGGCATCGACCCTATCCAAGTGGTAGAAACCCGCGGTCTCATTAAGGACGTAGGTAAAGAGCACACCATAATACTGAGCACCCATATCTTGCCAGAGGTAAGTATGGTGTGCCAGCGGGTACTGATCATCAATGAGGGCCAGATCATGGCTGAGGACAGCCCTAAGAATCTGGCCGAGCGATTGCAGGGCGTAGAAAAAGTTCAGGTTGAGATTCGAGGCCCGGAACCCGAGATTACTAAAGCCTTGAAGGGCGTGAGAGGCGTGGTAAGTGTCTCTTACACGTCGGATGGCGACCGGCACACATACGCCGTAGAGGCCAAGCGAGGTTTGGATCTGAGAAGCACTATATCAAGAATCGTGATTAGCAATGGCTGGAGCCTTCTCACCATCCAGTTGGTTGGCATGAGCCTGGAGGAGATATTCCTCAAGCTTACCACCACCGAGGACCTGGAAGCATGAGAGTCGCGCTCGCCATAGCCTGGAAAGAGATACAAACCTATTTCACCACCCCAATGGGTTACATAGTCGCTCTGGTGTTCCTGGCACTGACTGGATTCTACTTCGGGCTGAGCATAAGCGGTCTCTTTCCCGAGGCCGACGTAGAGGGTTATATCGGGCCCAGCGCCTTCATCCTAGTCCTGTTAGCACCGGCGATGACGATGCGCCTCATGGCCGAGGAGCAGAAGCTTGGAACCATTGAGCTGCTGCTTACCTCGCCTGTGAAAGACTGGGAAGTAGTAATGGGTAAGTTTCTTGCCAGCATCACCTTCTTTATCGGCACTTTGGCTTTGACCCTCTACTACGTGATATTGCTTTATGCCTTCGGTAGTCCGGATTCTGGGCCGGTCTGGAGCGCATATCTTGGCCTGATATTATATGGAGCCACAGCCCTATCTATCGGGCTTCTGGCTTCCTCTCTTACGAATAATCAGATAGTGGCTTTGGTGGTGGGATTCGGCATACTTCTTATTTTGACCCTCATAGACCAGGCATCAACTCTGGTTGATGGAGTTGGGTCTACCGTACTTTTAGAGATAGGCATGCGGACCCACCTGGATGATTTTTATCGTGGAGTCGTGGATACCAAAAACATCGTATATTACGTTACCTTGACCGCTGTTGTGCTATTCATGACAGTAAGGTCTCTGGAGACTCGCCGGTGGAGGTAGACACGCCTTGAGTGGAGCTAGAGGATGAATCAAGAACCGCCGGATCGTCGAATGTCGCAGCCCGACGATGAGAGGCTTTCCGGAACCCTATTCGGCAGCCTGCAAAATGTTGCCAGCGCTCTAGGGGCGCTTAGCACAACCTTTGCCCTGGGAGGTATCGCATGTCTGCTCTTAGGCGCGATACTCCTCATCTTCATCTCAGATCTTAAGATTTACGGCTTCATAATACTGGGAGCTGGGGGCGTATTCGTCCTGGCTTCTGTTATCATCTCTTTCCAGGCCGTCAGTACGTGGGTTACAGGTCGCAAGGGCAGATACAGCACTAACACGGCAATAATGCTCATTGCCTTTATCGGTCTTGCCGCGGTACTTAACTTTATCGCCTTCGAGAACCCGAAGCGCATGGACGTTACAGCTGCCAAGGTGTTTAGTCTAGCGCCTCGAACGACTCAACTCCTCAAGGAGCTTGATCAGAAGATAGAAGCCAAACTGTTCTTTGTTCCCTCCAATGAGCCTGATGAGGAAGCGATATTGGAAGTACTTCGAAATCAAGTACAGGATTTCTTAGATGAGTTCGAAGCCAGAAACAGCAAGTTTTCCTACGAGTTCGTTGACCCGGTGGTAGATCCATTGATCGCACGGGAGTACGGGATTACCCAATATCCGACCTTCGTATTTGAGGGCATGGAGTCAGAGAAAAGGCACAAGATTTCGCCCTCGAGGACATTGGAATCGGACTTCGTGACCGCATTACTCATAGTGACGGGCCAGGAGCAGAAGAGGGTATATTTCCTCACCGGTCATGGAGAAGGTAGCATCGGTAATAACGAGGCGGATAGCAAGGGATTCGGATTCGCTCACGGCGGCATACTAGCCGAGAATTATGCGGTTTCCTCGATCAATCTAAACCTGCCTGAAGATCGAGAGATCCTGCAGACAGACCGCGAGGAGAATAAGGTCAACATGCTGGTGGTGGCAGCCCCCGATAGCGACCTCCTGCCCGATGAGGTAGACGTCCTTGACGATTACTTGAAAGGCGGCGGCAACGCTCTGTTCCTGCTGGAGCCTGACACTCCCCAGACCTTCAGAGACTTCTTGGCACGTTGGGGGGTGGCGGTTGAACAGGGGCACATTGTAGACACAGAAAGGTCTCTGGGCGACAACAATGAGATAACCTTCATGCGAAGAGGCCAATATCTGGACACTATACCTGATGAGTTCCTCAACAGCGTGCTACAGGTATTCAAGCTGACCAACGGCCTTGACACCGTGTACTACCCGGGCGTCACCTCCCTTATGCCTTCCGACGAGCGTGTGATTTTCTTCCCAACCCAAGCGCCCGATGCAAGCGACGGAGAAGATCGGGAAGTGCCCAAAGTTTTCGGGACGGCGTTGGCCTTCACCTCCGCTGAGAGCTTCTTGATAGACGACCCGGCCCGTAACGACCCCGGAGATGATGATGTCCAAGGCATATTCTTCCCTGCGGTAGCTATCAGAGCCATAGTACCGTTGGATGAGGAGTTGCCGGAAAGTCCGGATGATGTCTCCCCCGCATCGATCATAGTTTTCGGAGATTCGGACTTCGCTTCAAACGCCTGGTATCACACACCGGACAATAGCGATTTCTTCCTCAACTCAGTGAACTGGTTAGTAGGGGATATTGCCCTCGCGGATATCAGGCCTAAAGCTATCACCTTCAGGGAGCTGGTGCTGACACGCAATGAGTTCAATTTCATGCGAATTTCGGGCTGGCTGCTACTTCCACTTCTCATGGCCTTGGCCGGTGGGGTTGCGTGGTGGAGAAGGCGATAAAGATTTACGCGACAGAATCGGACAAAGAGGCATTCGCAGGTAAGCTATGAACGTAAGACTATCTATACTATTGGTGTTGGTTTTGGCGCTAATCGGAGGCGCCGTGCTGATAACCCAGGTCCTTAGCACTAGGGAACCTGATAACAAGCAACCCTGGATGTATAAGATAACTCCGCAAGACATCGTCAGCATATCGATTAGTCACGCCGACAAGGAAACAGCGTACGAGTCTACTGGTGACCAACGATGGTTCATCAAGGATGGGAATGACACGCCGGTGGCTATAGACAAGTGGGGAGGTAAGGTCATCCTTCTCAGCGGGCCGCGATCGAGTCGAACTCTAGCCAGCAAGATAGATGATCCGGCCAAATATGGGCTGGACTTCCCTCAAACAACGGTAGAGTTAGTTGATAGGAGCGGATATCCTCTGCGGTTTCACCTCGGCGACCCCACACCTGACAGCGATTTCTGGTATGCCAGGCTAGTTGACTCTGAAAAGCTGTACACAGTGCCCTCCGTTTGGGGTGAGGAGATCTCGAAACTGGCCACGAATCCGCCATACTCGAACACACCTAAAGCCCTCGTGGGCCTTCAGGCGACGGATATCGCAGGCGTGATCGCAACTTATGAGGACCAGCAACGACAGTATTTCCTTAAGGGAAATAAATGGGTGTTCAGAGACGGCAATAAGGACAGCCCTCTAACCGTCGATCTATTGGCTATACCATCGTTTATAACAACGGCTCCATGGGAAAGTCTCATCGCGGAATACGAGAGTGACGACTTCTCTACTTATGGGTTAGATTCACCGACAACTAAATTAGAGATTATTACTAAAGACGAAAAACGCATTGAGCTCCATGTTGGCAACGCTACGTCCGACGACAATAGACGATACGCCAGGCCAGTGGGGTCCGAGAGGCTGTTTACTTTACCCGCAAGCTGGAATGACGAGGCAGTCATGTTAGTGACCGAACCACTGCTCCTGACCTCTTCCGAGCTTGCGGGCGAATAACCTCAGTCTTAAACGGCAGCTGAGTCTAAGGGCTTCACCGTCCTAGATTGAAGTCGCAAGCTTCCAGTTGTATACTCCTTGCGCTACATCTTTTTAGGACAGAATCATGAAAGCAGAGATAGTCTCTATCGGCACCGAGCTCATGATGGGCGAGCTCACCGACACAAACGCTTCGTTCATTGCCTCCCAATTGCCGCCATTAGGAATTCAGCTCCAGTGGGTTTCCCAGGTTGGGGACGATCTGAAAATGCTGGCTGATATATTTGCAAGGGGCCAAGCTCGTTCCGACATTATCTTCTCTACAGGTGGACTTGGCCCAACCCAGGATGATCTGACTCGGGAAGCCATCGCCAAGTCTGTTGGCGAAGAGATGTCCGTACACGATGATTTGCTGGCCCATTTGAAAGACGACTTCAGCTCTCGCGGTATAGACATGCCCGCCACGAATATTAAGCAGGCAACCCTTATCCCATCCGCCAAGTCTATTCCTAACGAACGGGGTACCGCGCCCGGCTGGTGGGTGGAAAAGAACGGGAAGATCGTAGTCGCGATGCCAGGGCCACCCTCGGAGCTTCACGGTATTTGGAACGAAGAGGTGGTCCCCAGGTTGCGCCAGGTGGTCAGGGGAGAGGTCATCGTCACCCGGAACCTCAAGACTTCGGGCTTGTCCGAGGGGGGATTGGACGAGATAGTCGCTGAATATCTGGGTAAAGATAACCCATATCTGGGATTATATGCCAAGTCCGACGGTATACACCTACGTATCATAGCCAGGGCTCCCGACGAGGAGACGGCCCAAGGCCTTATTCGACCTGTGGAGCAAGGGCTGGTCTCCTTGGTTGGGCCATACATCTGGGGCTACGATGACGAGACTCCTGAGCAGTCGGTGGGAGACTTGCTGGCCCAGAAGAATCTCACTCTCGCCACCATGGAATCTTGTACGGGCGGTCTCCTGGCATCTAGTATCACCAACGTGCCGAATAGTCTTCAATACTTCAGAGGTGGTACGGTGATATATAGCAGCCAGTCAGCCATCGCCAGCGGAGTGCCCGCGCCGGTCATAGAACACTATGGGCTGATAAGCGAGCAAGCAGCGGAGTCCATGGCCAAGGTGGCGCGAGAAACACATCAAGCCGATATCGGTATCGGAGTCACGGGAGTGGCCGGGCCCGAGGAGATGGAGGGTAAGCCGGTTGGCTCTATCCACGTAGCTATAGCTATGTCAAACGAAGGGGCTGTGAGCCATTTCTCCAGTCGCTGGCCACCGCGGCGCAACGTGGTCATGCAGCGGTCCACTTCGGCGGCCTTGATTGAGCTACGACGGCTCCTGAACGCCATTTAGCTGAACTGAGAACAACCAAACTGTTGACCTTTCCAGCTTGGTTGAGAGTTCAAGAGATGGACCCTAGGTCGTGAGCATGCGGTAAAGGGTGGGCAGGCGCTCCGGAAGAGCTTGTATATTGTCCAGGACCTCGTAGCTCATGTCACCACACATGGCCTTCAGGTAATCGTGCCCCGCCTTGTCCACGGTCAGACAGAAAGGTGTGATGGACTTTCGTTTGGCCTCCAGCAAGGCCATGTGGGTATCGTGGACAGCATACTCCTTCTCTACCCCTTCCCTACTGTATCCCCTGTCCTGAGGCCGCCCGTCACTGATGAGGAAAAGTATCTTTGTCTTGGCGTCCTGAGGTTCCAGTTTAGAGACCGCGTGCCTGATGGCAGGGCCCATGCGTGTAGCATGCATAGGAGTGATCTTATCTATTCGGCGCTTGATTCTATCGTGGAAGGTCTCGTTGATGTCCTTCACCACGTAAAACTCCACGTTCTCTCTGCCATACCCTGAGAACCCGTATATGCCGTAGGTATCTCCTATGGTCTCCAAAGCCTGAATGAGAAGGGCGGCACTTTCCTTTTCCAGGTCTATGATGCGTTTATAGTGGCGTCTGACCAGCCCCTCTCGGCGGGTCCTGAGCCACATCATGTACTCTACCGGATCATCGGGGGCGTCCTGGCTGTCCACAGCAGGCCTGCCCTCGTCCATTGCTTCGGCAGTGGAAGCGCTCATGTCTAGCAAAAACACTACGGCTACGTCTCTCTCCAGCTTATTCCTGCGCCACCACACCTTTTCCGACGGTGTTATGCCTATAAGCCGGTCTATGGTAGCCTCAATGGCCGCGTCGAGGTCCAGGTCTTCCCCATCAATGACCCTTCTTACCTTACGAAAGTTCTCGGGGACAACTAACTCGAACTGTCTGCGGATATCCGCGGAGAGGGCCGCATAGTTGCGGATGGTGTCATTGTAGAAATTGAGATCACCTTCTTCCACGTTCTTTTCGCGGACGATGCACCACTTCGGCTTGTAGTCGCCAGCCCTGAAGTCCCATTCGTCGTAGACCTGGGCTCTGGGCTCGTTGGCTTCCAATGAGGCACCTTGCTCATCCTCGTGGACCATAGGGCCGTAGCCTTGGCCTGGCTGAGAGGAGGGCGGAGGTACGCCGGCTTCACGCATCAGGTTCTGTGCGAACAGGCCCATGGCGTTCTGAAGCCGACCCATCTCCCCATCCATGTCCAGTTCAGGACTTTCACTCAAGAGCTCTTCCAACATCTCTTTTGTTATGGGCTGGGCCTCGCCGTCACCCGACTGAGAGGGGTCCATGCGCAGTTTATTCAAGAGTTGCACCAATTCCGGTTTGAAGTCGCCACGGAAGTCCACATCTTGGGGCGACTCATAGGAATCGTCTTCATCCTCGCCCTCTTGCCCCTCGGACGATTGCTGCTGTTCACTGGATAGGTTCTGAAGGAGCTCCTCCATTTCCTCTTCAGAGTACTCCTCCTGATCGTCGAAGTCCTGGGGTTCGAAGTCTTCGGGATCCTGAGGCTCGTTGGTCAAGCTCGCCAGAATCTGGTAGGCGCGAATCGTCGCCTCGGCTGTGTCTTCTACTATAGCCCTTACGTTAAGCACTCGCTTAAAGATTTTGGCCAGCAGCCGCGCTGTCTGTTTATGCTGCTTAGGTACTGGTACGCCTTTGAACTGGCCAAGGCTGAGTCGAATCAGCAGCTCTACCATCACTTGTACAACGGGCATCTCTTCGATTGCAGGCCTATCCTCCAGAGCCCCTGTCTGGACCTGTCTATAGCTGGTCATTATGCCGGGGTACTCGGTCTTCACCCGATAATCCAACCTGCCATCCTCAAAGATGGTAAACAGGTCCATGGCCAGCCGTCGGTCCTCGAAGAGCTGAAAAAACCGGCCCATGTCGGTCAAGTAGCCTCTTTCCGCGCTACCGGCATCGGACTCGTTTCCCAGTTGTTCCTGCAGGTCCTTCACAGCGCTTTCCACCACGTCATGTCCCATCGTGGGCCTGAGGTCCTCAAACAGGTTGGAGGACTCTTCAAACAAGAATCCAAAGCTTCCAAATTCCAGATGGGCCACCTGGTGAGTGGAGACGACCTTGAACCAACCGAAATTTTCGTCCTTGTTGTGATAACGGTCCACCACCGGGGGCAGAAAAACCTTCGTACCCTCAGTAGAGGCGTGGCCTTCGTCTACCCAACCGATGCCCTTGTGGACCAGATCCTTGCTGCTCATGATCTCCACCGGGGAGCCGGAGAGAGCACGGCAGTAGAGACGCATTACCCCTTTGACACGGTCCAATTCCAAGCTGGAGGACAGGGTCTCAAGTAGCTGCTCCGATGTATTCGACTCTACCTTGAAGTAAGCGAGACCGCCGTCCGGGTTTTCTTTGAGCAACCTGATTCCTTGCTGGAACCAGAGCTCTAGCTGGCTCTGGGTTATTCGGTTGAGCACCACCTTGAGGCTCTTGAGAAAGGCCGGCACCGGCTGCGGCGAGATACCAAGCAACGTCTCGGCCAGGTCCAAGATGTCCTTCTGAGAAGAGGTGTTCACCAGGCTTAGAGACTGGGAACCCTCTACCAAGAAAGACGCGGTATCCCTTTGTCCGGACTTGGCAAGACGCTCAGCAAGCCGAATGAACCGGCTACGCTGGGACTCTTCTATCGAAGGCAGGACTTTACTTGAGACCTCAAGGCAGCTCTTCACCTCACGCCAGCTTCCGTCAGCAAGGGTGCGACACATGGAGAGGAACGCTTCTCGCTCTTTCCCCATTTGAGGCAACACATTTTCGCCGGTCGCCAGGCATTCAGCCGCCAGGTCATAAGACTTGTATGAGATGGCCTCAATGAGGGCGGAAAACACCTCCACATCCCAGAATGGAAGCTTTTTGACCAGAACGGGACTTGCCTCAAAGAATTTCGCGGCTAGAGTACTGGACTTCCAAGTGCCTTTATAGAGGCTGCGGCCCAGGCCGGCCCACCTCGGTATGTACTGGGCCCTGACACTGGATACGATCTCAGGGCTGACCCTGAAGTAGGACACGGCCAGAGTCGGCGAGTCCTGGGATAAATAAGTACCACAACGAGCCCACTGCATGAAGGATGGGAAGTGGAGGAACTTTGCCACCTCCGGTCCTGCCCTGAAGTACTCTATCGCCGCCTCCCAAGACCGGACCGTCTGGTTGGCAATAGTGGTCCCTTCCTTGGCCCAAAGGATTAGCTCTTCATCATTAAAGGCAGAGCTAATTTTGGCCTTGGCATCTCTGTACTCCTCCAGGACCGATGGCGGGAGTTTGGACAGGTCTTTTTCTATGTCTGCGTGCCTTGATGACTCAAGTTGATCGGGTGCCCCACTCAACTGCTATCCCTCCTATACCATCCCGACGTGTCCGGGAGCAGTTCCAAGAATTGGGTAACTATCTGCGCTGTTGCTCCGTAGACAAGATGTTGCTCGTACGCATAGCTGTACGAAGCTGATACGGATCCGTTCATGCTCCGCACTTCTTCTCTCAAGTTGGAGGGATCAAGGAGCTCTCTCACCGGCACCTCTAACACTTCTGCAATCTCGATGCCGCTTGGTTTGAAAGGGTATGGATAGGGGATGGTCCCCACGAATACTCGAACACCAAACCTGCTTCGTGTGGCCACATCGTCAAGCTCTCCCAGGATGGTGACGTCCTCTCTTTTGATTCCCATCTCTTCGTAGGTCTCCCGCAAGGCAGTGTCCAGGAAATCCCTGTCATCCGGGTCTTTTGCTCCACCCGGGAATGATATCTCGCCTTTGTGGTGTTCTACTTGCTCTGTCCTTTTGTTGAGGAGCATGCAGTACTCACCATTCTTTGGATACAGAAGAACGAGGACTGCTGCCGGGGTGAGAGTATTATCGTGGACAGAGTTTTTGGTACGCGTGGAGAGGATGCGCGCTACTGCCTCTATCGTGGCATCTACTGTTTTATTCATTATCTATATTGATGATAGCACGACCAGCCGAATAAACTCGCCGGCCATCGAACCAGTGCAGACTGCAATTAACGACGACTCTTCCGGAATTATTCGAAGATCGAGGAGACCACCTCTTCGACGCTTCTCTGTATCTCTTGATCGTCTGTAAGAGCCCAAACGACCGATACTTGGCATGCCCGACGGGGCGCGATGCCCTGGGCCATCAGCTTCCCCGTGTAGATGAGTAGCCTGGTACTGGCCCCTTCGTTCAGGCCATGCTCCCTCAGGTTGCGTACCTTCTCTCCCAGTTTGGCCAGAGCTGACGCCTGTTCCTTCGAGCACCCGCTCTCTTTCTGTATTATCTCAGTTTCTATTTCCTTCGGAGGCGGCCCGAACTCCAGTGCGATGAACCGTTGCCGGGTACTATGTTTGAGGTCTTTGAGAGCACTTTGATAGCCTGGGTTATAGGATATTACCAGCAGGAAGCGACTATTGGCCTCTATGATCTGGCCTCTCTTGTCGACCGGTAGAACACGCCTGTGGTCCGTCAGCGGGTGTATTAGGACTGTTGTATCTTTCCTCGCTTCGACGATCTCATCTAGATAGCAGATGCCCCCGGCTTTCACTGCCTTGGTCAAGGGGCCATCCATCCATCTGGTGCCATCGGTCTCCAGGAGATACCTACCTACCAAATCACTGGCCGTTAGGTCTTCGTGACAGGCTATGGTGACAAGGGGTATGCGGTTACCGTTCTCTTCGGCTTTACCCCGCTTCTTGACCACTGTGAGCGGTCTACTCAATCTCCATGCCATGTACTCGATGAACCGGGTCTTCCCACAGCCCGTGGGACCCTTCAAAAGAACCGGCAGTTGCTGCTCATAAGCTGCTTCAAAGAGCTCGATTTCGTCTCCAACAGGTTTGTAATAGGGTTCGTCTCTTATAACGAACTCCTCTATCGCGTACTCGTTGTAAAGGGTCTTGGTTCCGCTAGCCATATTTACCCGACCTTTCCTTTAACTCTGCTATTCCACAGAGATGCCACCCTCTCACATAGCTCCTCTTTGCTCCCGGAGTTTTCCACGATTACCTGGGCGTGACAGGCCCTCTCCTCGAATGACATCTGGGAGTCGATTCGTCTGCTGATCTCTTCGTCTGAGAGATGGTTTCTCTGGCGAAGTCGCCCCACTATTTTATCTTCAGGTGAACTGGTGACCCATACCTCATCCACTAGGGAGTCCCAACCGGCCTCTATCATGAGGGCTGCTTCGACTACTACTACGTCGGTCCCTTGAACCCCTAACTGGCTGATCTCGTTCTTAATGATCTCGGCCATTCGGGGATGCATTATCCCGTTGAGCCGCTCCAAGGCTTTGGAATCGCTGAAAACCATGGCACCCAAGCGCTTCCGGTCTATCTCGCCGGTGGGACGGAGGATTTCCCGGCCAAAGGCCTCTACTACTTCTCGCCAGATAGGAGTATTGGGTCTGTAAGCGTCGTGTCCCACGAGATCGGCCTCTATCACGGTGGCTCCGAGTTCCCGCAATATAAGGGAAACCTCGCTCTTTCCGGTACCGATCCCTCCGGTTAGACCAATAACCAGCATCCTATCCTATGCGGGCTCCAGACTCACAACATTCTATCAACCCTTTGGAGACCGGTCAACCGTGATGGGGTCACGCCAGTTTTAGTCCTATCTCACCATGCCGCTGCCTGTATGTCTCCAGGAGGTACTGGAACTTCTCCTGGTAGGCGTGGGTATTTATCGGCTGAGTGGTCATGATGGCAGCATCCTCTCGATTATCCGTATAATAACCTTTCCTTATACCCACTTTCTTGAACCCATACTTTTGATATAAGGACTGGGCTACATAGTTGGAGATCCGTGCCTCAAGGCTAACGACAACAACCTTCCGGCTTCTGGCCAGCTCTATGGCGCCCAAAAGAAGGAGCTCACCGATCCCCTTGCCTCGTGAGTCCTCTTCCACGGCGATACCGATGATGTGCGCCTCCTCCCCCATGAACCACAGGCCAACAAACCCCAATATATGATAGTTCAACTCCTCGGTAGTTGTGGTTGACTTGACGAACGATTTTAAGTTATCCAAAAGCTTGCCCAAAGGTGACACAGCAGATGATTCATTGGTCGACTCCGAGTGGTTGTCTGTTGTGTGGGCCTCTTGGGCATCTTTGAGTGTCCAAGCTACTAAGTAGCTTGTCCGTCGACTGTCTAGCTCGCGCTTGAACGGAGTAGGGGGCCAGAGTGTGGGGAAGGCCTGCCTCTCTATCTCTGTAACACGATTGATATCCTCTGCTTTGAGAGGCCGAATCTGGGCGTTCATCTTTGATGCTTCTCGCACGTGTAAGCCCATTCATTTTAGCATAAGGGTTACATTTTTAACATAAATACGGCCAGCTTGTCGAGTGGATTGCGATAGCATCTCCGCACCTTTTCATTGTTCCACAGCCCCTACGCTCCTCAGTGAAACACCGCGAGGGGGCCGCGGGCTCATCCCGGCAAAGCGTATCCGGTGGCAGGGACCCCTATGATTCGCCGCTTCGCTCCTCAGCTCTGAAAATAGCTCTGCATCCTTCGACAGACTCAGGATGAACGGATTCGAGGAGGTCCGCTCGCAATGAGCCTGCCGAAGGGATGGGGGTCATGCCCCCCACCTCTCCTGAGTTTACCGAAGGGCCTCCGCCACAAAGGAGGAAGAAGGCTAAGCCTGGCCCGTTTTCGTAGGAATGACAGTAGGGGAGGAATAAAAAGGCCCTGGATAGCACTCCAGCCTAGTCTTGAGGTCCTTAACAGGCTATACTAAGGATAAGGCACCTAACGTTGGCGCCCAACATGGATAGTGAGCCAACGGAACGCAGTTTGTATGTTGAAGAATTTATTACGACCCTCTGGTAGACCTCGCTTTAATAAGCAGCAGTTCTATGAATCGAGACTAGTATTAGCTCTGGTTGAACCGGTCAAAAGGGGCGCGCTGATAGGAGTTGTAACGGGACTTCTTGTCGGCTTCGTCCCCGGCATACTACTGCTGTTTATTGCCACGGGCGCGGATTATAACCTGAGCGGCAGTGAAATACTCTCATTCATGGCTGTCAGTATCATTTCCATAGGCATCGCCGGTGCTATTATTGGGGGTCTCGGTGGGGTTGTCGCAGGACTATTCCTCCAAAGGGTGAGAGCACTCAGGAATCAACCAGCTGCCGTTCCTTCCCCAAACCTTGAGCCCGTTTCTGACTCTGATTCAAGCGCTCGACCTGAAATGCGGCCCGGCGCACATCGGCTCTCGCAGACCGGGGGTCGTTCGAATGCGGTATCTCTGACGGACAGGGCCAATGTTCTGGACTCGTTGGGTAGACATAAAGAGGCTCTGGACCACTACGACCAGGCTCTGGCTATCGATCCCCAACGTGTGGACACTTTATATAACAAAGGCCGAAGATTGTTGGCCCTTGGGCAAAACATGGAAGCGTTGGCCTGCTTCGAACAGGCTGTGGGCCTCAATCCCCAAGATGCGGACTCCTGGTACGTCAGAGGGTTGACGTTGGAGGGTCTAGGCCGGTTCAGCGATGCCCGAGAAAGCTTCCAAAAAGCTGCGGAGCGTTTTGATGCGGCCCTCAACGTGAACTCGAGCGCGGCTATTGGTTGGTATAGCAAGGGTAATACTCTAGCCAAACTTGGCCAATTTCAAGACGCCGTGATCTGCTTCGACCGAGCTCTCGACATTGACTCCAACAACCCCGAACACTGGTACTGTAAAGGCCTAGCACTGACGGCTATGGCAAACACCACCAATCGCGATGAGCAGATCAGTATAGCGGTGGAATGCTTCAAGAAAGCATCTCAGCTGGGACACGCCAGGGCGGGTGAAGCCGCGGCCCACTATCGCCGCCAGATCGCTCCATGACAATAGGGTAGGTTGTTTTCAAGCATCATGATTTTCCGAAGAAAGCGAAGATTGAAACTACAGACCAGCTGCCCTCTATGTGGGGCGGAGGACCAGGTCATGGGAACCGCCTGCACAAGCTGCCACCGCATCATTATTGCTCGCCCAGAGTGGGCCCGGCCTGGAGGACGGACGAACAAATTAGTCGGATGGCGACGGATGGCAGTCATGATCCTGACGGTCATCGGGGCCAGCGCCGTCATTTGGATGTATTACCCCTATATCCCTGATCCGGTGGTCGTTCTGTTCAAGCGACCCGTTAGTGATGTGACCTCAGACGCTGTGGCCGGACAATGGTCCATGCATAGCCATGACCTTCAGCTAAGTGGCTACGTGACCGATGCCCCCGCTCATCCTGAAGGGCACATTGCTCGTTCGTTGGACCTTGGAGAAGCCACCCGCTCTGCTCCGACGGTTGTTGATGGAGTCGTCTATATAGGAGGCCACTTCAAAGTTCTGGCCATCGATGCTGAGACAGGAGAAACGGTCTGGGAGCAACCTACCACCGGGCCGGTCCACGCTTCGCCCGCCGTTGCCGCCGATATGGTTTACCTGGGTCTTTTGAACAGGCAGGTCGTGGCACTGGACTCGAATACCGGAAACACCGTTTGGAGCTACCGGACAGGTGACGTGGTGCCGGGTTCAGCGGCGGTGGACAATGGGATAGTCTATATAGGCTCCCATGACAGGAACCTTTATGCATTCGACGCACAGAACGGAGGGGTGATCTGGAAGGCCAAATCGACAGGATGGGTTACATCACCGCCGGTAATCTACGAAGGGAAAATATTCACGAACTCCCACGATGGTGCTCTGTACATTCGTAATTCCAGGACCGGTGACAAGAGACTCAAGTACCGCACCCGGAGAACCTTGTTGCAACCTCCATCCGCGGGCAATGGCCTGATTTACCTCGCATCCGGAGGTAACATTCTGGCCATCGATGCGGAAGCCCGCGGATTACCTGTTCAGTATCAGCTAGATTTAGTGTGGGCCCAGCTATGGATATGGCAAGTGCCTGGAGTTCCAAGACCTTCCGGTCAGCCAGGCCGGAAATGGCTGGTCCCTCCCGATAACAATGACGACATATTTACTTCCGCTCCGGCGGTGACGCCCGAGGCCTTATACGTGGGGGACACGGCGGGTCTCGTCTATTCCCTCCATCCCATAGATGGCACCAAACAGTGGACCTTCAAGACCAGCGACAGAATCCCTGTTAAGCCGCTGGTGGCCGGTGATAGGGTCTACGTCGGCACTGCGGACGGCAATCTATACGCCCTGGACCGCTTCGATGGCCAGTTACTGTGGGAGCTCTCCTTGGGCTCGCCGGTCCACACTGAGCTCGCTTTTTCTGACGGACATCTCTACGTCCGCACCAGCGACGGCAAGCTTCATTTCATCGACTAATCCAAGCTCCGAAGGTGAGCTACTTCCATCAGCCGGGGCATTTCGATTGTCTTTCCTGGTCACGTATTTCCGCTCGCTCTGAGCCTGTCGAAGGGCGCGGCCATGGTTCGACATGCTCACCATGACCGTTAGTGTCCCCCCACCTCGCATAATCGAAAGGCCCTGTCCTATCAGCCCACCTTCGTTGACATTCCTAAGTAAAGCCACTAATGTACATTGAAGCGCCGTGACCAGTTTTACAGCAGCTTGTGTATCTCCGGAGAGCAAAGCCATGACGACCGTGCTTGACCACACCATAGTACCCGTTCGCGACAGAAGTGAAGCTGTGGAGTTTTACTCCAGGATCTTCGGCTTCCAAGACTTGGGTGAAGTAGGCCCCTTCCTTGCGGTCAAAGTGAACGACACCCTTAACCTAGATTTTGTAAAGTCTGACGACTTCAAGAGTATTCACTATGCGTTTGCCATGGACCCTGGGGAGTTTGAATCGTCATTCGCCAAAATAAAAGAGTCCTCGATTCCTTACGGAGACAGCCCTTTCGATATGGAGAACATGAAGGGGCCAGGGATGACCATCGGGGCCAAGGGCCAGGGCAAGGCGGTTTACTTCAAGGACCCCAGCGGCCACGTACTGGAAATCAAGACCTATTAGTTAGGGAGAAGCCAAATGGACAAGGCAGACCTACCATTCCTGTCAGCCAGCGAACTCTCAGCGCTAATCCGGAATAAGGAGGTCTCACCGGTAGAGGTCACTGAGACCTACCTGAAGCGCATCGATGAGCTTGACTTCAAGTTCAACTCCTTTCTGGTTGTCCTACGAGAACAAGCCCTCCAACAGGCCCGAGAAGCGGAGCAAGCAATAGCCCAAGGCAACTATCTGGGCCCCATGCATGGCATCCCTGTAGGCGTCAAGGACCAGCTCTGGACAAAGGGCATCCGCTCCACAGGTGGCTCCCGTTTCCTGATAGACTTCATCCCGGATGAGGATGCCACGGTCATCACCAACTTAAAAAAGGCAGGAGCCATATTACTAGGCAAGACCAACCTTACCGAGTTCGCCATCACCGGCTTTACTCATCGGTACAGGTACCCGCGCAATCCCTGGAACCTGGACATGTCACCGGGTGGGTCCAGTAGCGGCTCCGGCGCCGCTACGAGGGCCTACCTCTGTGCTACCTCCGTTGGTGAGGACACGGGCGGGTCTATCCGGCGGCCGGCGGCTTGGGGCGGTTTGGTCGGTGTCAGGCCCACTTGGGGACGGGTGAGCCGCTACGGTGTGATGACTGGTGTGTGGTCAATGGACGCAGTTGGCCCTATATCTAGGACTGTAGAAGACGCAGCTATCACGCTAGGCGCCATCGCCGGCCACGACCCCAAGGACCCTTACACGTGGCAGACCCCCGTTCCCGACTATACCAAGGCCCTTGACGGCAACATCCGTGGTATGCGCATCGGGATCATCACGGAGCTGCTCAACAATCCACTGACAGATCCCGAGGTCCGTGATGCGGTGGTTAAAGCGAGTACAGTGCTTGGAGAGTTGGGAGCCACGGTGGAGGAAGTCTCTCTACCACTTACAGCTCAAGCTAATGTCATTGGAGGGGCTTCCCTAACGGTTGAACCGGCTATGAATCAGAGGGACTGGGTCAAGAATCGGATCCATGAATACGGCCACGACAATCGCATAGGCCTTTTGGTTGGGAGTATCATGCCTGCCCAGGCCTACTACAAAGCAGACAAGCTGAGGACCCTGTTGCGGAGGCAGGTCCACGAAGCCCTGGAGAAATACACGGTCCTGATTTCACCCACGTCGGGAAAGACGGCTGTGCGGCAGGACGGCTTCGATCCACCGGTGACCGGCAAGCGGATGACCTCCCGCTTACCCTTCATGCTGACCAATACGTTTAACCTGGCGAGCTGTCCCGCGTTATCAGTACCCTGTGGCTTCAGCGCGGATAAGCTGCCAGTAGGCCTGCAAATAGGTGGAAAGCCTTTCGATGAGGAGACGATTCTCAAGGTAGCCCATGCCTACGAGCAGGCGACACCCTGGCATACGATGAGGCCGCCTAACGTCTAGGTCAGGCCGCTGGTGACCGGGTACACTGCCAGCACCAAGGACTCTGCGTATCTCCTGCTAAAACTTCTCGGGTTGGCGTTGGAATCGAGAAGGTAGAAGGGCTATGCATCGGCCGCCGAGACCATAGCTTCCACGAGTGCCATGAGCTCCCCAGGATCGTCAGCCTGCGCTCCGAATATCACGAAGTTAGACGCATTACCCCAGAACATCCCATAAATGTCGCGCGTAACTCCGCCATCGGTACCGGTGGTTTTGATCTGCACCCAAGCGAGTTCACCCTCCCGCCCTGCAGACAACACCTCCCAGTCGAATCCCTGGGCAAACACGGCAACGAGTTGACCGGCGTTAGTATCTGGCGGAAAGAAGTCCCCTTCCGCGAGGTCTTGGACGGTCGCTACCAGCACAGGCTCATGCGTCTGCGGATCCTCTCCGTATGTGGTGTCGAAGCGGTCGCCACTTCGGTCGAACCGCGCTCTGATCCCGTGTCCAGCGATGTCTGAAGGTAATCTCCCGAACAAAGCCGAGCTCTCTTGGACATCGTGGGGCCAGGCCACAGAGCTAAGTTCCGCTGGTGCTGATGCCTCGGGCAACGTATCGGAATAATCCGCTGAGCCTGGCCAGCGGATTCCACAACCAGCGAATGCATCAAGCTCTTCGGAGGAAGGCTGGCGGTGCCCACTAAACAGCTCCCGGCCAGCCTGCTCCCCGATTGCCTCAACAACACATGCCTCCTGCTGCGCCTCAATGTCCTTTCGTCTCAGAATCACATTCCGGATGGTCTCCTTACTGAGACACGCTTGAAGGGTCTCCTTTGCCGGCTCCGCCCTTGATATGAACTCCTCTAGATTCTCGGAGCCAAGGGCCTGTTCCAGACACTCCCTCTCGCCGGCCAGCAGGGCCTGAAGGAACCCCAGCCGGGTTGGTTACAGGATCCACGGTGATTAGCTCTGGGGCAGGTGTAGTGATGGGAGATGGAGTCGGCTTGGCCTCTGCCGCGCAAGCGACGAAAACCACTAGCAATAGGGCCGCCATCGGAACCACCAACGTTGATGACCGCGTGACCAAATGGGGGCCTCCTTATGTGTCTGCATCTTAGCTGCTGGGATCGAGGGCCGCTCGGTGCAAAACCATTAGAGCTAGGACTATTCGGTAGGTATCAGCCTATAGATACCCTGGTTGCGGGAGAGAATGTACAGGTTCCGGGCTAGGTCTTGTCCAAACGAGGTAATAGAAAGGTCTGACTGGACTAGCAACGTCTGCTCAGTCACCGAAACGCCATCGTATCTCAGGCCCCAAATTTTGCCGGAGCAGAAGTCTGCATATACATACGCACCTAGCAGCTCTGGAATTCCTCGCCCTCGATAGACGTATCCTCCTGTAACTGAGCAGTTGCCACTGGAGCGACTGTACTCCCACAAAGGCAGCTCCAGGCCGGTCTGATCACATCCGGAGCTGGGTGAAAAACAGTGGCGCCCCTCTATAATGTTCCAGCCATAGTTCTTGCCCTTCTCAATAACGTCGACCTCTTCCCATCTGCTTTGGCCCACGTCGGCCAACCACAGAAAGCCCGTGTGCTCGTCGAAGGAAAACCGCCATGGATTACGCAGCCCGTAGGCCCATATCTCTGGACGGGCACCCGGCTGTGCTACGAAGGGATTATCTTCCGGAATTGTATATTCGTCGACTCCGGATACATTGATGCGCAACAATGAGCCCAAAAGAGTATTTCTGTTCTGCCCATGGCCCTGAGGGTCGCCACCACTCCCTCCATCGCCGAGAGCGATGTACAGAAACCCGTCGGGGCCGAAGACGATCTGGCCCGCGTTGTGATTGCTGAAGGGCTGCGGTATCTCTAGAATGACACGCTCGCTGTCTGAGTCTGCACGCTTGGGGTCATTCTGGCTAACGGAGAACCTGGAGATCACCGAGCGCCTGGGGCTGGCGGCCGAGTAATAGACGTAGAAATGGCTGTTATTTCGGTAGTTTGGATCGAAGGCCAGGCCGAGCAGCCCTTCTTCATTCCCAGCATCGCTAACCCGGTCGGTGATGTCCAGGAAAACCTGCGCCGAGTTGGTCTGTTGATCGTTGTCGAACACCTGAATCCGTCCCGCTTGCTCCGTCACGAACAGATGGTCATGGCCGTCGTCCGGCTGCACCAAGTTAGTGAGCCGCTGAAAGGTCAGGTTGGGAAAGGCACGCTGCACATCCATGGCCTTTAACGGCAAGGGCGCCAGCTGTCCCAAATCACGGGCGACAATGGCTAGATCCAGCACATCCACCAGATTGTCCCCGTTAACGTTGGCACGTGGGTCGTCGAAGGGCCCTATCCCGAAGTTAGATACCACGATTCTTAGGTCCAGCTTGTCAACATATCCGTCATCGTTGACGTCCCCTCGAACGTCATTGGCCTGTGCCATTCTTAAGGGAGCGCCAGAAACACCGAGCTCCCTACGAAGCTGTTCGCCGGCGAAATCCTCCTCTAATGCGTAGCTTTGGCTCGGCAAACCAAACAGTAGTACCAGCACAAGCAACACGAGGATTCCCATTGGATAGGTTAGGTTCGGCCGATCTAGGAAGAGGATTTTCGATATGCTCATCTAGCTCTCTATATTTTTAAGATGTTGCTAAATTTTGCCTCAAGGAACTTACCGGGTATAGACGACTTTACTTTTTCCGCGCCTTTAACGTCAAGGTCAGGCGAACTTTGCCTAGTACTCAGTCAACCTAATTGTTGGCAGGATAGAGATGGTGAAGCTTGACTCGGGCGTCCACAGTGGAGAATCTCCAGTCAATGGTTGCTCCGGCTTGGTTTCGTTCTGCCTCCAGGGCCGCGATCTCGCCACTCAAAGTCTCTTCATCGGCAATACGCCGGCGCAGGACTCGCCTGGCCAAGACACTGAACTCGATCTCTGCCATGTTGAGCCAACTACCGTGCTTGGGAGTGTAGTGAAACTCCAAGCGTTTGCGTATTCGCCTAGCCTCCTTGGGCTCGAAGGTTTCGTAGAGGGAAGCTGGTTTGTGGGTGTTGAGGTTGTCCAGCACCACCCGGATCTTCTCGGACGCTGGGTAAGCTTCATCGGCCAGCCACCGCATCTGCTTAGCGAAGTCCACCATGGTACGACGTTCGGTCACTGCCACATGCCTCCAGCCCGCCAGGGGCTCGCACAGCATGAACAGGTTTCGGGTGCCATTGCGCTGGTACTCGTAATCGTATCGCTCCCGTCGTGCCGGCTTGGGCGGGATCGGAGACCTCTTTTCCGCCAGCAACTGCTTGGAGGTCTCGTCGAAACAGACCACCGGGCGCTCTGGGTCATAGGGTTCCGCGTAAAGGTCCAGCACATCCTCCATACACGCCACAAACTCGGCGCTCACCTGGGGAATACACCACTCCTTCTTCTGCCACGGCTTGAGACTGTTTTTTTCAACCGCTTGCGAATTCCCTCGTGGGACATGGAGGGCGCCAGCCCCAACTCCACCACCTTGTTTGCCAGGAGCCGCAGGGTCCAGTGGTCATGGCCTGGGGGGGCCTCGCTGCACGCCAGGGCAATCAGGTGCGCTTCCCCCCGCTCATCCAGTTTGGTCGGATGTCCTGGCCGAGGATCTTCCTCCAAGGCCCGCTTCAGTCCTCCCTCCAGGTACCGCCGCTTGGTACGGCACACCGTACCCGCAGACGTGTCCAGCGCCTCCACGATGCGCATCACCCCCCAGCCCGTATCTGCCTTTAGCAGAATACGGGCCCGGGCAACCTTTCGCGCTGGGCTCTTTCCCCCGCGAATCAGTCGTTCCAACTGGTCTCGTTCTTCCCTTTCCAACCGGACCACATACCGTTCTCGTCCCATGGCTGCCACCCTCCTACGTCAACACTCCTAAAAAAGGGTAGCAACCTTAGACGTTTTCTTAAACAATTACCAAAACCGAGTTGACTGAGTACTAGATTCATGGATAACCCTTGACCCGTGCCACACGAAATGGAACCACCGGCTGCTATCCGAGCCGATAAGTAATAGAATAGTCTGATGAACCGAACATGGACCACAGCCGCGAAGATGCTCGGGAGGTCAGATTATGACATTGGAGAACAAGGTTGCCATAGTGACCGGGGCGGGTCGAGGGATGGGAAAGGCTATATCCATACAGTTCGCACAGCAGGGTATCCACGTGGCGTTGGCAGAGATTGATGCGCCGGCTTTAGAGGACGCCAGCTCGGCGATGAAGGGGCTGGCCGGACGTGGTATACTCATCCAGGCCGACGTAGGAAATCTGGCCGAAATAGACCGGGTGGTGAAGGAGACCCTTGATGCCTTCGGGCGAATCGACATTCTCGTGAATAACGCGGCCGTGGCCAGGGTCATGGACGTGATGGAGACCACCGAGGAGGACTGGGACCGCATCCATCGCGTCAACGCCAAAGGGGCATTCTTCTTCATGCAGCGGGTTGCCAGTGAGCTGATCCGGCAAGGGGAAGGAGGCAGGATCATCAACATATCCTCCGTGGCCGGGAAAGGGTACTCGGGTACATCGAGCGCAGCCTACGCGGCAAGCAAAGGCGCTGTGATCGCGATGACCCAGATCGCCGCTCATCAACTCGGCCGCTACAATATCAATGTGAACGCGATCTGCCCGGGAGCGACCGAAACCCCCATGTCGGAGGCGAGCATGGTGACCAGGTCCCAAAAATTGGGTGTCTCGGTTGAGGAGCTCAAGGAGAGAAGGAAGAAGACCATCCCTATCGGTCGTCCAAACGACCCGGAGGACATCGCGGACATGGTCCTCTTTCTAGCCGGACCGGGAGCGCGAAACATCACGGGGCAGTCAATAAACGTGGATGGCGGGCTGGTGATGCATTAAGACTCGGGAGAATTGTTGAATATGCCATCCAATACCGCGATAACTGTACGAGAAGCCACCATCTCCGATCTCGCCACCTTGGTGAGATTCAATGCGGCTATGGCTCAGGAGACGGAGGACAAAGCGCTGGACATGGCGAGGTTGGAAGCAGGAGTGGCCGCCGCGCTGAAATCACCTGAAAAGGGGCTATATCTGGTGGCGGAGGTGGGCGGCCGGACAGTCGGATCGCTGTTGGTCACCTATGAGTGGAGCGACTGGCGTAACGGGGCCTTCTGGTGGATTCAGAGCGTGTACGTATTACCGGAGTGGCGACGTCGTGGAGTGTACAGCGCGATGTATCAATGGGTACAGAATGCCGCTCGTAGCCAGCCGAACGTTTGCGGTATTCGTCTCTATGTCCACAAGGAGAACACGGTAGCTCAGGGGACTTACGCCAACCTGGGCATGGTCAAGGCCGATTATTACATCATGGAAACGGATTTCGTGCTTTAGCGAACCGTGAATAAAGAGTAACCTTCGATATCACCCCCTACCCCTTCGACAAGCTCAAGGCAGGCCCAGGCTTTCCCAATCGAGAGGGAAATAAATTCTCTCCCCCTCGATGGGGGAGAGTTAGAGTGGGGGTGAATGCCTGTGCTATCATAGCGGCATACTTAATTGGACAGGAGTGAATCCGTGCTTACAACACAGATACGAATTCAATCAGCAATGACCACTTATCCCAGCCAGGACGGTACTCGAATCGACGCTTACATGAGCCGGCCTGCCACCCCGGGGCGCTATCCAGGAGTTGTTGTGATCATGGAAGCCATGGGACTGATGGACCACATCAAGGATGTGTGCCGGCGCTTTGCGCGCGAGGGCTATATGGCTATAGCACCTGATATGTACACTCGTGAAGGCTCTCCCAGCGACCCCAATAACCTGGATGAGATTCTAAAGTTGCTGTTCGCCGCTCCGGATTCCCAGGCAGTGGCCGATCTGGAAGGAGGCATTGCCTTTCTCAAGGGCCAGGCGGAGTGCAACGGCAAGGTTGGCGCCATCGGCTTCTGCTCGGGAGGGCGGTATACCCTTGTTCTGGCCTGTCAGAGCAAGAACCTGGATGCAGCCATCGACTCGGCAGGGGGATACATCGTAGAAGACAAAACACCCCAGCGTCCTGTGAACCCTATAGACATGATCTCCACGTTGTCATGCCCATTGCTGGCCCTATTCGGCGAGGAAGACCCCAATCCTCCTCCTGAGCATGCGGCGCGGTTGAAAGAAGAGCTGGACAAGAACGCTAAGACCTACGAGCTGCGGATGTACACTGACGCGGGCCACGCCTTCTTCGCCGACTATCGTCCCAGCTATCGCCCTGTGGCCGCCCAGGACATGTGGCACAGAGTACTGGTCTTCTACGAGAAGCACCTGAAGGGGTAGGAAGCCGAGCGAGGCACAGCCAGTTTACTACGCCTTGTCCGGTACCTCTAGGTCCACTAAAGGCCCGAACTGCTGTCCTCCGAAGACGTCGCTGTCCTTCAGGTCGCCGGAGAAGTTGGGCCGAGGAATGCTGAATTTAATGGCCAGGGCGTTGTCGCAGTTGAAGAACATGACGTCTTCCTCTGGCACGTTATACATCTTCGACACGAGCCCTTTGTTGATGACTTGTGCATCTCTGGCCCTAGCGTAAATCTCCGGGTCGTCAAACATTATGTCAAACGTGAGCACAAAGGGGCCGGCGTTTTTACTGCGTACCAGCTTTGTTACTTCCCACAGTTTAGCCACATTTACACCTCTACCAGTTCCATTGGGAACATCTCACAGGGGTCATCGACCTCGACTACATGATTCAGGCTGAAGCGATACACCTCACCTCGGTTGAGCACGGCGGGACTGTAGGGATACGCCATTCCCGATATAAGTCCATGCCATTCGGGCACGGGATAGTGAAGTGCGAAGTGCTCCGTGGCGTCGGCAAGGGCCGTGGCCAGCTCCTGACTCTGAGCTGTTACCTCCATGACGAGGCACACTTCGTGGGCAGGAGTCTTCACCGGCTCCAGAGGACCCATGGTACCATTGAGACCGTAGATCCTGATGAACAGGTCAAAGTCTTTGCCCATCTCCATGCCATCGAAGCTATTCCGTATGCGCTCGGCCAACCTCTCCTGCATCCTTGCCAGCCAGTCATCGAGCTGTCGGATCATGACGGGGTCCCGAATGCTACCTATGATCACGCTCTGGTAGCCCACCATCTCCGCCGCTTCCAGCTTCACAGTGTATTTGTCCCCATGGATAAACTCGCTGCCCGTCACCTTGACCGCTCGATCGGAGATAGCCTCGTATTTAGCGTTGGTGCTGTCCAGCACTCCCCTGGGCTCCTGGAGTAGGAATGGGTGGGCGTTCTCATAAAGGGAGTGGGAGGCGATGCTTTGAGGGGTGCAAATGTACTCGGGGTTGGGTGACTCCACCACGAAATGGTCGTTGCGAATCCAGGCCATCATGCCGTCGGGATGTCGGCGCACTGTTACCGACGCCGCGCCGCACTCCAGTATCTTGGCCGCGTGCCAAGCCATACTAGCGGGGAACCCTTTCTGTATGGGGATGGCGGCGAAGATGGAGGTGTCGCTGGAACGACCGGCCAGTACCACCTGAGCCCCTGCGTCCAAGGCCTGAAGGTATGGCTCGGCACCCATCATTCCCACTATGTGATCGGCCCGATCGATGACCTCATCGCTGATATCCGGAGCGGGATTCAGCGGCGTGATCTTTCCGTCACGCAACTTCCCTTTGAGGTACTCCTTTTCCTGTTCGGCGTGGATGAGGGCCAGACGGAAGTGCAGGCCTTCTTCACGAGCAATCTCCATTATCACGTCTGCAGCCCACTGTAGGTTCAAGTCGGCGCCGGCCGTGCCCGCCGACCCGATCAGCAGGGGAATATTCTGAGAGCGCGCTGCCTGTAGCATCAGTTTGGTGTCACGTTTGACCGACTGCTTGGGGAACATGCACTTTCCGCGTCCTAAGGCGTCGGGGCCATGGTCGGTCGAGCCTCCGTCGGAGCCAATGAAATGGGGCTCCCATTCCATAGCCCTGGCCAAGGTACTCTCAAGGTAGCTGGAGCCGATTACACCCGTTGGAGCGTACGCACGGACTTCATCCACGTTGTGCCTCCTCACTGACTCGGTTGAAAATCAAGGATGGTCGCCGCAAAACTTGCCTACGAGTATACCACAGCACATCTACGTCGGAGAGGACAAATCGTTGAGGCGAGGGTCTTTCCGTTCTTCTTCCGACGTAGGCATTTCCCGCTCACCTCAAGCTTGTCGAATGGCCACACCATGGTTCGACAGGCTCACCATGAGCGTTATCCTTTTACCGTCACATCCAGCGAGGCTGGGAGCTGAATCTGGGAACCATCGATTTAGGCTGCTACAGGCGCCTCTTCGTAAGTATGGGCGACCTAGCCAAGGCGCTCAAGATACTCCCGCGCCATCAGGGCGCCTGTAGCTCCCTCGCCCACGGCGCTCGCCACCTGTTTTCGTGCTCCCCACGCGGCAGTCGCCGGCAGCGAAGACACCGGACATGCTGGTCTCTAGATTGGAGCGGGTCACAATGAAGCCGTTGGCGTCCATCTCGATGGCGCCCTTCAAAAACTCCGTATTGGGGGTAAGGCCAATGAAAACGAACACCGCTCCAGGATTCATCTCTTTAGTGGCGCCGGTGGCCAGATTCTCGGTGATTATGGACGACAGCTTTGCGTCACCTCGAAACTCCTTAACGGTAGTCTCAGTTAAGATTTGCATGTCGCTGCGCTCCGCCACCTTCTCCTGGAGCGCCCTGCTGGCGCGAGGCTCCTTGCCCCTCTCCAGTATCGTAACGCTAGAAGCGAACTTGGTCAGAAACAGACCCTCTTGAAAGCCGCTGTTGCCTCCGCCGACCACCACCAGGTCCCGGCCTTTGTAGAAAGGTCCATCACAGGTAGCACAGAAATGTACTCCGGCCCCGATAAAGTCCTCTTCGCCGGGCACGTCCAACCGCCTGTAGGTAGAGCCGGTGGCCAAGATGACACTGGAGCCACAGTACTCCTCCCCGGTTTGGACCATGACTACCCTATGTTTTCCTTCCTCTGCTAACCTGGTTACCCCCTGAGCCACCAGGGTCTCTATACCAAACCGTTCCGCCTGAGTACCTAAGCGATTCGCCAGGTCGGCACCACTGATAGCTTCTGGAAATCCAGGGTAATTTTCGATCTCCTGGGTAATACCCGCCTGACCGCCAAGGCCGCTTCGCTCTATTAGCAAAGAGTTGATCCCTTCCCTTGCAGCGTATATGCCGGCCGTTAGACCCGCCGGGCCGCCTCCAATAATAATCAGGTCGTAAAATTCACCCTGTGCCTGCCGCTGGATACCCAGCTTGTCCGCAAGCTCGGCGTTGCTGGGCTCGACCAGGATTGAGCCGTCTGGGAATAGGATCGTGGGTATGATCTGCTTTCCATTATTAATTTGCTGCACATAGCTACGTGCCTCTTCGTCCTGGTCGATGTCGTTCCATTCATATTGAATGTGCTGCTCGTTGAGGAACTGCTTGGACCTCTTGCAGTCAGGACACCAAGGAGCTCCGAATACACGTATTTGTTGGCTGGACATCTTATACACTCCACCTGATCCTTATAGGACCATATGATTCTCTATGGGGCAGGCCGGTCTTCAGGCAACTTTCTCTTTCGAGCCTCCCAGAGGCACGCGTAGTCATATTCTACAACTTTCTCGTCCCTCTGGTTATAGGCCGTTATCCGAAAGGTAATGAATTTGTTGCCCTTGCGCTCGAACTTGTCGACCACTTTGGTCGTGCTTGTAATTACATCGCCAGGACGGACCAGTCCCTCCTGGAATCGTATATCGGTGGAAACGAAGGGCGTGCTACGAGCATTGTGTTCGGACTGTTCAGGAGCGATGTACTCCAGAGAACTCATTATGTCCTGGCGGCGCTGAGGTGCGTAGGTGTAGAACATGGTTGGAGGTGCGAAAAGGCCTGGGAAGCCCATTTCCTTGGCTGCGGCGTCGTTCACGTAGATCGGGTTCTCGTAGCGTACCGCCCGGCAGTAGTCGACGATCTTTTCCTCGGTCACTTTGTATACATAGGCCGGAGACTCATGACCGATCTGGGCAACCTCCCATTCATAAACCCTTTCAGACTCGGACCCGGCTGAAGCATTCGAACTCTCTTTAGCCACGTTACCCCTTTCCAGAGCTGGGTAGGAACGAGTGTAGAGTCCACTCTCTTACAGTGTCAAGCAACGCATGATCTTGTGCTAGCGCTTCTGATTATCTTGGATAGTAGGAGCAGTACCGCCCACAGCGAGCGTGTCGAACCATCACGTCCTTCCACATGTCACAAGAGGTGTGGCGCCCAAACCAATACCGGATAAATTGGCCCACGTCATTCGTGCTTAAATATCTCGCCCCAGCAGTTGATTTTCGTAGGCTCGATGCCAATAACCAGTCTTTGGTCTATATCCATGTCTTGATATTGATCGTATTTTCCTCGAAGCTTGCTGATGGCATTCTGGTGGTCATCGCCATCCTCGATTAGAGACGCCGTGCCTGTCACCAGTATATACCATAGTCGACGCCAGTCCTCTTCATAGTGGTCTATCACCAGTGCCACCTTGGGATTGGCGAGAATGTTTTTTACCCGCTTTAGATTTCTACTCGATGTGCTCTTTGGTTTGCGGTCTATGGCCGAGTAAAATCGTCCTTCGTGATATACGAAGCAAATGGGAATTAGATGAGGTGCACCGTGAGCGTCGGCCGTAGATAGGTGAGCAGTACGAGCAGCCTCCATCAGGGCCGATTGCTGGGAGGTTAGCAAACTTCGACCAGCTCCCTATTAGGATAGATCCGCGACCAACCTACTAAATAGCCATGTTTGCCCAGGTTTTTCATGTCACCCTGAGCGAAGCGAAGGGTCTGGGGATGGGTTACACTGATGAGAGCTAGTCTCCCCACCCCAGATTCTTCGGCTACGCCTCAGCTTGTACATGGGATTAAATTGTCATGTCTTGCCCCGCGGAACACCAAAATATTCGGGCAATCACCTATTAGATTAAAGCAAGAGCTCTTAGATGTATTCTAGCTAGGGTTCATAGTTAAATCCCAGGGGGTCTTCCATGCCCTTTATGTTCTCTAGAGCGTTCAGGGCAGCGTCTTCTAGAAGGGGCTCTCCTCGTTTCACGCATCTCCTCAAAGCCCGCTTGGCTATGGAGCCGCCGATCTCGCCCAGAGAGCCTACCGCCGCGAGCTGTACCTGGAAATCGTCATCTTGTAGCAGCGGGACAAGGTGGGGGGCTGCATCCTCGTTGTCCAACTCACCACAGGCGTTGGCCGCCTCGTATCGAATAGGGGGGTTGGGACTCTGAAGCTCGCGGAAAAGGAGAGGTAGCCATCGAGGTTCTCCCGATTTCCCCATGGCGTAAATGGAGCTGCACTTGAGGTCGAGGTCGTCGCTGTCGTAGGCCCAATGGATGTACTCGGTCAGGTCAGATGTGTTGAATGGAGCCACAGATTCCAAGGCTCTCCTCCTTACCTCCAGCCACTCCTGCTCCCCTTGTAATGCGTCCATAAGGGCGCTTTTGACTAGCTCGCCGTCTTTGGAAAGGATCTTGCCATCTTGAGCCAGGACCGCAAACTTGCCTAAAGCCATGGCTGCCGCCGCCCGGACCTCTCCTGAGCCATCAGACTTTAGCAACTCAATAAGAGAAAGTATCAGAGATCGGTCCTCGAACTCCCATAAACCCGTTATGGCCTTCTTGCGAACCGTGGCATCGGGATCTTTCAGGCCTAGCTTGAAAATGGCGCTGAACTCCAGCTCTGCGTTCTCTTCCGCCATCTCTGCTAGAGACTCAATGACCTTTTGCTTGCGGTCGCCCGGCACCTTGAACCAGGTCCGCGCAAATCTGCCCAGCTCACTAGGAGATAGGTCCGATAGTTCAGCAAGCGCCTGGTGGCTAAGCTGTCCGCCTTCTTCAGATATGTACTGTAAACAACTGTCCAAGGACAAGAGCCCGCCCCTCCTAACGGGTTGTTCCGGTGACCTTCAGCTCATATGGTAGATAAAAACTAACGCTGCATCCTCATTATGAGTTGGTAGTTGCCACCGAAACGTTATGTAAATAGAATGCCGGAGCTTTCAATGAACCACCCACCCAGTGGGCCCGATTTTCTATCGCTTGAACTTTCTTGAGTGCTGAGTATACGTTACCAGATATTACCGTGTTCTTCACCCTGCCCGTGACATCGCCGTTTTCCACTCGAAAACCTAGGAGAACGTTTGCGTTAAAGTCGCCTCCGAGCATGTTGCTTTGACCTGCGCCCAGCAACCGTTCCACTATGAGGCCGCTCTTCATGTCCCCGACCATATCCTGGTATGAGGTATCACCAAGGCCTACGGTGAGCACGCTCGAGCCTGGAGACGGTAGAGTATTCAAGCCCCTTTGGGCGCTTCCCGTACTCTCGGCGCCCGCCAGGCCGGCTGTCTGCAGGTCATAGAGGAAGCTATTAATGACACCGTCTTTCACCAACGCCAGGTCCCTCGCTGGAATGCCTTCATCGTCACACATTCGACTGCCGGGCGCATATGGAATACTGGGCTCATCCATGAGATTAAATCGCTCATCCAGTAACTGCTCCCCAAGCTTTCCCACCAGGGGAGATGAGCCTTGCAATACAGTGCGTCCGTTGAATCCCGATAGCAGGGGCGAAAGCAGGGCTCCCGCCAGTCCCCGTGGCGTGAATATCACGGGTATATTGCCTACAGGGGCCGGGACGACCTTGCTGGCGTAATCAAGCTGAGTCTCGATGGCCTGTACGATCTCCGATGTATCCAGGATGGGATGGCAAGAGCTCTTTCCATCGGAGACGAACAGCATGTCAGTGCCATCCACGATGGTCCCGTGGACAAAGACGGAAAACACGCTTTTCGTATAGGTGGCAAACCCTCCACGGGAGTTGAGCATCGTTATCGTTGTCACGCCCTTGGACACGGTCGCGTCGCAGAGTAGCTCTGAGTTATTCGCGATTAGCCGGTCGATGGCTCCTTGGCCCAGCTCAGCCATAGCGCTCACCGGCAACTGCTCCGTTTGAGGATCATAGATGTCAACGGGAGAAAAGGAACGGTGCGAAGGGAAATCCAGTTTGGCGTCCGGTCCAAATGGCACCATCTCCATTGTGTTGCTTATAAGACTGTCAAAGTTACTCACATCAGAGGTGGAAGAGAAACCTATTTTGCCATCCTTGATGATTCTGAGCGCAATTCCCGAGCTATCCCTAGTTTCCACCAGCTTGACGCGATTGGCCTCAAAATGCACAGGTTCGTCTCTATGAAGAACGTGGAAGACCTCTACATCTTTGGACATCCTTGAAGCCTTATCCAGCAGTTCTTGCAAATTCACATGACCGTTGCTGGCGCCAATCGATTCTTCGCCTTGCTGTTGACCTGAACTCATTAGGAAGCACCGCCGATAAGACATTTCTGGATGCGAATATGTGGGCTGCCATTGGAAACCGGAAGTGGCGATTGCCCTCCCTTTCCGCAGCCTCCTCCCTGGTTCATGTCCAGGTCATTCGCAACGGCATCCAGGTTTTCCATTGTGGTGAAAAGATTGCCCGACAGCAACACGGGCCGCATGAGCTCTTCGATCTTCCCGTTGCGGATAGCGTAAGACTCACCGGCAGAGAAGGTAAACTGCTCCATGGTGGTCATTCCACCATACCAGTTTGCCACGTACAGCCCATCCTTAATGTCGGATAGGATGTCCTCTAGGCTATTCGAGCCGGGTTCTATAAAGGTGTTGGTCATTCGCACTATCGGTGGGAAATGGGAGCTTATTGCCCTAGCATTGCCCGTTGGGGCCTCTCCCAAAGAGGCTGCCGTTTCCCGGGAATGAAGCCTACCCACCAGCACTCCTTCTTTGAGCAGATAGGTCTTGGTGGCGGGAGTACCTTCGTCATCGTACTTGTAGCTGCCCCGCAAGCCTGGGACTCCGGCGCCATCCACCACATTGATGTGAGAGCCGCCGAAGCGTCTACCCATCGCCATGATATCCCTTATCCTCTGGTTTTCGTACACGTGATCAGCTTCGGAGAGATGCCCAAAGGCTTCATGGATGAACACTCCGGCTAGTACGGGGTCCAATACCACCGTGTACTCGCCCCCCTTGACCTGGGGAGCTTTGAGCAGGTCAACGGAGCGTTTGGCTACTTGCTCAGCCTGGGTATGAAGGTGTTCAACGAAGGTGAAATCTCCATTAGAACCGAGACTCAGTCCCGATTGCTGTACGTCGCCTCCGTCACGGGCGGTAGAGCTCAGACGCAGACTGATATCTATCTTTTCTTGTTGAATATATGTGCCTTCAGAGGTCGCGAATATCCTCTTCCTTCGGCCATCGCCGTAGCTAACCGAGGAGGTGGTGATTTCGGGGACGCTCCAGATGATGTCTATGTACTGGTCCAGAAGGGCCTTCTTATCCTGCAAAGGGATGGACAGAGGGTCCTTCTTTACAAGCGGTGGCACGATTTCTACAACGGGCTCCACCGGGGCAAGGCTCACGCCCGTATCGCCCACCAGATGGGCATTTCTTACGGCGGTGGCCACCTTCTCCTTTAACGTGTCTAGCTCGTTAAATGAGGCGAAACCCCATCCTCCAGCCAGCGCCCTGACACAGCCACCTATTCCCGTTGTGTGTCCTATCTCGTCCAAATCCCGGCCGCGATAGCGGATGTGGGTGCCACTACCTTCCTCTACCCGTACCTCAACGTACCTGGCGTCGTGCCCCTTCAAAGCATCCTCTATCCGTTCCCGCACACCATTATCAATAATGGTTGAACTCACTCAGACCTCCAATAACTATTGTCACACAGGTGCTTATAATCACCCAACGGTGAAGCCAGAAAGCTTCAATTAATTAACAGGGGATGAATTTAGTATAACTATAACATGTCCCATCACGTCAAGCCTCTGTTGATCTTTTTACTTTTGCGTTTTACCAATTTCTTGGTCCACCAGCCGAGGTATCTCGCCATGGATGGAGGTATCAAAAAATGCTACAATCAGGCTGCGATGGAAGGTGCGAAAAACAAAATAAGTAAAGGCGCCACTGCCAGGACAAAGAAGAGGCTGAGCAAGCCACGACGTAACGGTATAAATGCCGCGGAAGTGCTCGAAGTCCTGTCGAAGGATTACGAGCCATTCCCTCGGGGACCCAGATATGATCCAGTGTCGGAAGTAGTGTACACCATCCTCTCGCAGCACACCTCAGATCAGAACTCCGAGCGGGCCTTTCAACAGCTTTTGGACGCCTTCGGCTCTATGGAGGAGGTTGCCAAAGCTGACCCAGACCACATCGCCCAGTATATAAATGTGGGCGGACTAGCAAAGATTAAAGCGCCCAGGATAAAACAGGTACTTAATCTCATTTTGGAAAAGCGCGGCTCGTTAGACCTGTACATGCTGAAAGACATGCCACTGGACGAGGCCAAAGCCTGGCTCAGGGAGCTTCCGGGCATCGGCCCCAAGTCAGCGGCGGTGATCCTGTGCTTCGCGCTGGATATGCCCGCAATGGCTGTAGACACCCACGTATTTCGGGTGTCCAAACGCCTGGGTCTCATCGGCCCGAAGACCAGCTATGAAGACGCCCACGAAATCTTGGAGAAAGCGGTAAAGCCAGAGCAGATATTCGGCTTTCACATGAGCTTGATAATCCATGGGCGCAGGGTGTGCAAGGCGCTCAGACCCTTGTGCGATCAGTGTAGTGTGGCTTATGGTTGTCCGTCCCGAGATTCGTGGAAAAAGAAGAAGAGCAGCCGCGCCTCTATTTCGTAATTAGTGGCAGCGTAATGCAGTCAGGTTATAGCCCTAGACACCATGACTCTATGAGGAACCAATGAATATAGGCATAATCAACGTAACAGGATACTCGGGCTCGGAGCTGGCCCGATTGCTCTATCGTCATCCAGACGTCACGATATCTTCGGTTACGGGGCGAAGCGCCGCGGGTCAACGACTAGGGGAGGTTTTCCCTCACCTGTCGTACATGGACATGGCTATCGAGCCGGAGCTAGGCGGCAGTCTGGACATGGTGTTTTCCGCGTTGCCTCACAAGGCCAGCGCCGAGGCGGTACAACCTCTGTTGGAAGATGGCATCAAGGTGATCGACATCAGCGCCGACTTCCGCCTTAGAGATTCATCCGTATACGAGCAGTGGTATGGGATTCCCCATCCGTGCCCACAGTACCTAGAAGAAGCAGTATACGGATTGACGGAGCTGAATCGCACAGAGGTGACTCAGGCCAAACTGGTGGCTAACCCTGGCTGTTATCCCACCAGCGCCATTCTTGCGCTGGCTCCTGTAGTGAAAGCAGGGATGGTGGAGTCTAACATCATCGTGGACAGCAAGTCAGGTGTCTCCGGGGGAGGACGAAGCCTGAATCTCACCAACCATTTCTCCGAGGTAAACGAAAACGTATTTGCTTATGCGTTGGATGGTCACCGGCACCTGCCAGAGATTACTCAAGAGCTATCCCGGCTGGACGGCTCTATGACCAAAACCACTGGAGATGGGAGCCACTATCCGTTGACCTTCCTTACTCACCTGATTCCCATGACGAGAGGTATTCTGAGTTCTTGTTACGTGGGGTTAAAGCGTGAAAACTACTCGTCCTGGGAGCAGGCCCGGACTGAAGTAAGGGAGCTTTACCAGGACTTCTATTCGGGTGAGTCGTTCGTAAAAGTGACCTCTTCACCGCCTCAGACGAAACAGACTCTAGGCAACAACATGTGCCTGATTTACCCCACGGTGGACGTGCGAACAGGGACTCTCATAGTCATCAGTTGCCTGGACAATTTGGTGAAGGGCGCCGCTGGCCAGGCCATCCAAAACATGAACCTGATGTCCGGACTGGGAGAAACTACGGCCCTGGACGCGGTAGCCCTCTATCCCTAGCTACTGTATAATCTATTGATGTGCCCCCATCGTCTAGCCGGCCTAGGACGCCACCCTTTCAAGGTGGAGATCAGGGGTTCGAATCCCCTTGGGGGCACCAAACTGCCGTTTTACGAAAGTGCCTACACTGACCAGGCCACCGATAACGCCCGTTCTCTCCTGCGGTGGCCGCTCCTTAACACCTTCGGAGGAGGCTCCTATGAATAAATCTGATATACCCTACCTGTCTGCTAGTGAGCTTTCGGCCCGGATCCAGAAGAAAGAGGTCTCATCCGTCGAGGCTACCGAGGCATACCTAGACCGCATCGACGATCTGGACTTCAAGTTCAACTCCTACTTTACTGTGATTCGTAAAGAAGCGCTCCAGGCGGCGAGAGACGCGGACGGAGCTATCTCAAAAGGCGAATATCTGGGGCCCATGCATGGGATCCCCGTGGCGGTAAAGGACCAGCTGTGGACCCAAGGAATCCGCACCACCGACGGTTCTCGCATCCTCGCTGACTTTGTTCCGAACGAAGACGCAACAGTTGTCGCCAACCTGAAAAAGGCCGGAGCTGTTTTATTGGGGAAGACAAACCTGACTGAGTTTGCTCTAGCGAACTCCCAGCGATTCAGTCAAGCTCGGAATCCCTGGAACCTGGATATGTTCACAGGTGGGTCTAGCAGTGGCTCCGCGGCGGCCACCGCCGCATTCCTGTGCGCGACCTCCATTGGAGAAGACACCGGTGGCTCCATTCGACGCCCCGCAGCTTGGTGCGGTCTGATTGGGCTAAGACCTAGCTGGGGTAGGGTAAGCCGCTATGGGATTTTCTCGGGTGTCTGGTCCATGGACACCGCGGGACCCATATCACGCACAGCGGAGGATGCCGCCATTACCTTGGGAGCCATTGCCGGACATGACCCCAAAGACCCGTACACCTGGAACGTCCCTGTGCCCGACTACCGGAAAGCGCTGGATGGAAATGTGAAAGGCATGCGCATCGGGGTTATCACAGAGATGATTAATAACGAGCAGGTAGAACCCCAAGTCAGACAAGCCATTAGCAGTGCCACCTCGGTACTAGGAGAGTTGGGTGCTTCTGTGAAGGAAATCTCTATACCTCTAACCGGCCATGCCGGGACCATCGCCGGCATCCTGCTGGCTGCGGAGCCGGCCACCAACCATCTGCATCTGGGCTGGCTGAAGGACCGCTTTCAGGACTACGGCCATGCGAATCGTATCGGACTTCTCACCGGCACCGTTATGCCTGCCCAGGCCTATTATAAAGCGCAGAAGCTAAGGAGCCTCCTACGCCTGCAAGTCCAAGAGGCGCTGGAAACCTACGATGTGTTGATATCGCCTACAGCCCGAACGTCTGCCCCGAGATTGGGAGATGACGCGGTAATTACCAGCAAGGAAATGGCGGCGCGCCTCCCATACGTTTTGACACGGCCCTTTAACCTGGCCAGTGCCCCAGCAGCATCTGTACCTTGTGGTTTCAGTGCCGAGGGGTTGCCTATCGGTATGCAGATTGGAGGACGGCCCTTTGCGGAGGAGACTGTGCTGAAAGTCGCCCATGCCTACGAGCAGAATACTCCCTGGCACACCATGCGGCCTCCAAACGCGTAAATCTATCAGACGACCTCTTCGTAATATCGTGAAGAGGGTATGGTTTCAAGCCGTCCCAAACATTAGGATTGATAACCGGCCTTTACGCGCCTCGAAATTTAGAGCCTAAGTGGCACCAACCTGCCGTTTCACGAAAGCGCCTACACGGACTAGGATATTACCAACACCAGTTCTCTTATGCTATCGATGCCCCCTAACAGCTTAGGAGGAGGCTCCTGTGAATAAGTCCGACATCCCCTACCTGTCCGCCACTGAGCTTTCACGGCTCATAGAAAGAAAAGAGGTCTCATCCGTCGAGGCTACCGAGGCATACCTGGATCGCATAGACGATCTGGACTTCAAGTTCAACTCCTACTTTACCGTGACTCGTAAAGAAGCACTTCAGGCGGCAAGAGACGCGGACCAAGCCATTGCAAAGGGCGAATATCTGGGACCCATGCATGGCATCCCAGTGGCGGTCAAAGACCAGCTATGGACCAAGGGAATCCGCACCACCGGTGGCTCGCGCATCCTCGCTGACTTCGTTCCGGAGGAAGACGCTACAGTTATCGCGAACCTGAAAAAGGCCGGCGCGGTGATCCTTGGCAAGACAAATCTCACCGAGTTTGCTATAGGAGGCCCCCACAGCTTCGCACCAGCTCGCAACCCCTGGGATCTGGACACAACCGCTGGTTCCTCCAGCAGTGGGTCCGGCTCCGCCACGGCCGCATATCTCTGCGCGACCTCTCTTGGAGAAGACACCGGTGGCTCCATACGGTTTCCTGCCGACTGGTGTGGCCTGGTAGGCCTGAGGCCCAGCTGGGGTAGAGTGAGTCGGTACGGAGTCATAAGAGGGGTCTGGTCTATGGACCAGGTGGGCCCAATATATCGTACGGTGGAGGATGCCGCCATTACCTTAACTGCCATCGCCGGGCACGACTCCAAGGACCCTTACACCTGGAACACCCCAGTACCCGACTACAGGCAGGCACTGGACGGCGATATAAGAGCCATACGGATCGGGGTTATAACTGAGCTCATAGATAGCGAGGTTGTGGAGCCGGAAGTGAGAGAGACCGTGGTCAAAGCTACGGCTGTGCTGGGTGAGTTGGGGGCATCAGTAGAGGAAGTGTCTATCCCATTGGCGGAGCACGCCTCAGTGATTACTTGGGCATCTTTGACGACCGAGCCTGCAGCCACCCACAAGACCTGGGTTAAAGAGCGCCTGGATGACTATGGTTACTCGAATCGTATTAGTCTCCTGTTAGGTAGTGTTATGCCGGCCCAGGCTTACTACAAAGCCCAGAAGCTCAGAGCGTTGCTCCGCGACCAGGTCCAAGAAGCACTACAGCGATATGACGTGTTAGTTTCGCCTACTATAGGCGTGCCAGCCCAAAAAGCGCAGGGGCCTGGGACAGAGTCCGCAAGGCGCCGTCCCTATCTCCTGACCTACACATTCAACCTAGCAAACGCCCCAGCCATATCGGTACCTTGTGGATTCAGTGGCGAAGGACTGCCAATTGGTCTTCAAATTGGAGGACGGCCCTTTACGGAAGAGACTGTGCTAAAGGTAGCCCACGCCTATGAGCAGAATACCCCCTGGCACACCATGCGGCCTCCAAACGCTTAGTCCATAAAGCGACTTCTTAGTCGCTCTATCACCAACGCAACAGGTCAGGCGCTGCCACACATCGGACTGACATCCGGGCCTGAAGAATCTACTCCTTAGACGCAGTGGCTCTTCCTCTTTAGCCGCTGTATAATCTACAAACGTGTTCTCGTCTTCTAGAAAGCCACCTAGTTAAGAAAGAAGGCTAACTATGGGCTGTATGTTATTCCCCATCACTTTGCCGCTAAAACTGGTCGGCGCAATCCTGAATATTCCCATAAAAATGGTTACCACCCTCTTCAAAGGGATTACTAACGCTCTGCTCAAGGGAGTCATTGGGGCGGTGCTAAAGGTCGTAGTGACAATCATAACCCTTCCATTCAAGATCCTGGGTGCGCTCAGAAAATCACCTAATTCCAAACGGGATGAATGATCGTTCGGCATGTCTTCGAATCGAAGCGCCGTCCATGTATCCGATCCTCACTTACTATTTACCTCGACCGTCATGGGTACTATAATATGGGTACTATAACAATGAGCACAATCGGGTTAAATCGCCCGCTGTGGCTAGAGAGAAAGCCCACAACGTCAAACCAGAACGTTCGAAAGGGGACACGAAATGAACATCGGAGATAAAAAGATCGATGCTGGTGTGGTGAAATTCGCTCTTCAATACCGTAAAGATATCATGTCTGACCAGGGCGTATGCATCCAGGTCCTTAGTGACGTAGACGGGAAGGAAGAGGAGATACTGCGATTTGACTGTTTCGACCATGATCCCCACTATCACTACGGCCCCGCGAAAAAGAATGAGCGGTTGCACTTGGATAAGACCACGGCAGGCAATTCTATAGGTTGGACTTTGAAGCAGCTTCGTGCCAGACTTCCCGAGATGGTCAGAAGGGCTGGATACGACGACATGGCGGATCAGCTCAACAACTATCAGCAGGCCACGTTGGTAGCTTCTAAGCTAAACACGGTAGAGTCCACTGCCCGAGAGATGGCCAGCACGCAGCGTCGAACAGTAACCCATAACCGTGGCGACGAGGTGATAGAGGCCGGGAACGTAAGATTTGGCCTGGAGTTCAGAGAGCTGGGGTCGGACAGAGGTCTCGCAATCCACGTACTTAGCGACGTCGCCGGCCAGGAGGTCGAGCTTCTTGCCTTCGATTGTTTCGAGAACGAGCCACACTACCACTATGGGCCTCGAAATAAGGACATCAGGCTCTATTGGGATACGACTACGGTCCCTGACACGCTGCGTTGGACGTTGGACCAGTTCAAGGATGGGAATCTGCCGAACATGATCGAGAGGGCAGGCTACCCTGGCGTGGTTGCCGAGCTAGACAGGCAGCTGGTTCTTTCTACGCTGGAAAATCAAGTGGAGCCGAAAGCTCTGGCCACACGAAAGGCTAACAGCAAGTAAGTTACGTCGTCCCAAACATCCCACACACTGGACATTATAAAGGTGGGCCGGATTGAATCCGGCCCACCTTTATTTTTGGTCGTTGAGGTCTGATCAGTAGAAAGACGCTAGTTCTTGGACTCGTCTTGGTATTGTTCTTCGAATTCTTTCTCTAACTCTTCTTCGGGCTCTTCCATAGGCTCTGAGCCAGGCCGGCTTCTTCTCCATGAAAGCATGAACCCTAAGATTCCTGCCACAACCAGTACATCACCGATAATTGCCCAAACAATCCCGCCAACCACGGCGCCAATGATGACGAAGACTATTCCTACCACGAGAAGAAGAACGGTTGCTAGCCTGAGCATAGATTCTTAAATTCCCTTCTCAATGTATTGCCGTTTATCCCAGTTGGAGAGTGTAAACTGGTTCACAATCACATTATAACCGATAATGAGTGTTGAGTTTCTACCGTAGAGAGGGCCAATTTTCCTCAGTTCATTATGATATCTTGGGGCGTTTATCGGCCCAGGGCCTGGCCTCTTCGAAAGCTGCTGCCGCCCGCAACACCGTTGTCTCCTCGCCTCTGCGACCCACGATATGGAGACCGATGGGCATCCCATCCGAGGAGAAGCCGCAGGGAATGCTGGATGCGGTCTGCATGGTCATGTTAAAGAGGTAGGTAAAGGGTGTGTATCCCCAGAAAGGTTGAACCTGACGCCCCCCTATTACGGCGGGATGCTGACCTATCGGAAAGGCAGGCACGGCAGTAGTTGGTGTCAAAAGCAGGTCATATTTCTCAAACAAGGAGTCCATTTGGGCTTGCAGCAGCTGTGTCTGCAACAAAGCTCTGGAGAAATCTGCCGCCGTGGTTTGCTGGCCGTGGTCTATTGTCTCTCTACCGTAATCCGTTAGCTTATCTCGATGGTCCTCTAATAAGTGTCCGTAAGAAGTATACCCAGCCACACTGAAAATATCCCAGAAAATGGGGAACGGGTCCTCCATGTTTATTCCCGGGTCATCTATTGTGCATCCCAGTTCTTCGAACACTCGTGCGGCCTTGGAGGTGGCTTCTAAAACCTCGGAGTCTACCGCGGCGTAGCCCAGGTCAGGGCTCCAAGCTATTCGAAGACCTCGTACACCTTGGTCTAGCGCCGCCGAAAAGTCGGGAGGGCTTTCCCTCATGCATCCTGGATCTCGACCATCAGGACCTGCCAACACCTGAAGAAGAAGGGCGGTCTCTCGTACCGACCGAGTCATCGGACCTGACTGGGAGATTGCGTTATAGGCTGGCCTTCCGACGCCGCCATAGCGAGGTACTCTCCCCTGGCTGGGCTTGATGCCAAATGTGCCACAGAAGCTGGAGGGAATCCGAATAGAGCCTCCGCCGTCACTGGCAGTGGCCAGGGTACATAGTCCGGAAGCTAATGCCGCGCCAGCTCCACCGCTGGAACCTCCGGGAGTCCGGTCAGGGTCCCAAGGATTTCGGCACGGCTCTCCCAGTCTGTTCTCGGTGGTCCCAGAGAAACCGAATTCAGGGGTATTAGTCTTACCCAGTATGATGGCCCCGGCTTCCCGGACCCTTTCCACAACAGTGGAATCCTGACTGGGTACATGGTCATTGAATATAAGGCTACCCACAGTGGAGCGAACACCTTTGGTAATTTCAAGGTCTTTGACAGAAATGGGAATCCCGTGCAATGCTCCATGAGCTTCACCTCGAAGCAACGCTTGTTCCGCATCTTTAGCTGAGGCGAGGGCTTGATCGCCGGTGACCGTTAAGTAGGCATTGAGAGCGGGATTCAATCTCTCAATGCGCTTCAGGAACATCTCGGTCAGTTCCACGATTGATATTTTCTTGGATTTAATGAGATCCCTTAGTTCCAAAGCGGAGGTAAATGCCAGCTCATCATCGGTCATTATTTCTCTCCCAGGTGCTGATAGTTGGGTCGGTTGTGACCGGTTCCTAGCCTGAGATTGCGTCCCAATAGTAAGACAAGCCATATGCAGTGTCAAGGAAATGTACTCGTCCAGTAGATTAGTGACACTTGACCTCCTTCTGGTTGGAGTATGGTATGCTAGAGTTGCAAGGGGGAGACGGAATGTTGGGCACTTTGTCCGGCGTTCCGTTTTCTTTGTCTGGTGGGTGTTCTTCCTGCCAGCGCTTCCAGAAGGCCAGAGGAGTAAGATAGCCCAGGGATTGGTGAGGGCGAATGGTGTTATAGATATTCTCCCAAGCCAGAAGCTCCCGGTTCAGGGAGGCCACATCTAGAGAGAAATTAGTGACTTCATAGAACTCCTCGGTGTGGGTACGCTGTGCCCGCTCTACACAGCCGTTAAGCTTGGGGGAGCGAGGTGGAAGAACGAATAGTTTAAGGCCTCGCTGCTCACAGGACTCCTCAAAGGCTGCCTGGTACTCTGAGCCTCCGTCCACCTGTATAGCTCTCACAGGAAAGGGCATCCTCTGCAGTAAGCGCTCCAAGAAGCCTGCCGCTGTGGTGGCAGTAGCTCTGGTGTGAGCTTCTACCACGTCCCATCTAGAGACCATATCACGGGCCGTGAAGTGTTTGAGAACCACGCCTGGTAGAGGTCTTACATCCAGAGTGTCTACCTGAACTACATCTCCCGGCCTCTTTATCTCATACCCTTTGGGCTTACGGACGGCATAGGGACGCTGCCATCGCCTCTTGCGGGTAGAGATGCCTGTCCTAGGAAGCTCCTTGAGCACTCCACGCAGCTTCAGCTGGGCCAGGATCCGTCCCACCATGGAGGTGGATACCTGCCACCCCCTCTGCCTCAGTAGCACTACCAGCTTGTCTTTTCCCCACCTGGGATACTGCTCCCTTAGGTGCAACACCGCTAGAGCCAGTTTCCGGGACCAGGTGGGCTGCCGTAGGCACCTAGGCCTGTGACTCCTCTCTTCCAAGCTCCTCAGATCCCTGGGATTGTACCGTCGTTTCCATCGATAGAAGGTCTGACGGCTAATCCCGAAGTACCTGCAAGTCAGTGCCACGTTGCCATGAGCTCCATGATGGTCCATCCACTTCAATCTCGCCTTGGCAGACCTGCTAATCTCCTGGACCCTGCTTATGACTTTGGACCCCGATTTTCTCGCTCCTATTATCTTCATAATGACTCTATTCTAACTGTCACCCATCATTATGAACGAGAGCAGGAAACCACCGTTCAAGTCATGGAATCTAAGTCGTATCTACAAGTACCGTGACCTTCAGTCGCCGCTCAATGCCGGTTACCATGAGCCATGGTCTTTTAATTGTCATTGCGGAGAGCAGATTTTTGCCGCTCACCATGAGCGTTAGTTTCCTCCCACCTCAGCTAATTAAAATACCCGTTACCAAGATCTGCGATAAGTGGACGCCACTCAACGAATATGAGATACTATATAAGAGCGATAACCATTGGGGACGCGTGGGTTCGACAGGGGGTCGCTTCGGAGAATTGCAAGCCGAGGTGCCATCCACCTCGAAAAACAGGTGGCAAAAACATAACTGGCGATCGTGAATACGCCTTAGCTGTCTAATCTAGACAGCTACGCCTGCCCCCACCAACCCCGGAAGTAGGGTAACAGGCGCCATAAATCTGGGGTGCTGTTGCTTCGACACCGATATTAGCAGCCTAAGACTTATCGGTTAGCGACTCTGAGATTTAGCTGGCAAAAGCTAAGAGCCGTGAAAACAAATTGCCGGACAAGCTTGTAGTATATTCTACCGGGGAATCCTCTGGACAGGGAGTTCGACCCTCCCTCGTCTCCACCACAAACACGGATTAGATGCCTCCGGGCTTTCATCAGTAGCCGGAGGCAATTCTTTTTCGTTGACCAGGAGCACTCCGCTGCCCTCTCGGGTTGTAGCTACTTCAAACAGGGGCATGAAGGCGGGTTTAGGGCGGATGGCCACTACCCGATTCTCCTCTACCGTGTCAACGTAGACGGCATCCAAGATGGAGAGCCAGAGCTTTCGTCGTTCCGTCAGGTTGGCCTGCTCCCATAGGGAAAGTAGATGCTCCAGGAGCTTTCCGGCCTCTCTAGCAGCATCGACCCCAGGAACCACCAGAGATACTAGCTGATCCTCGAGCCGGCGCTTTTCTCTCAAGTAGTCATCCCTCGTTCTTAAGCCGTCCAGGTATACTTCGCTGAGTCGCTGTAGCCTCTGCTGCACCTTCTTCCGCTCTTCCTGGACTTTCTTGACCTCATCGGTCAGGTGGACTTGGGCCAGCACTCTGTCCATCCATTTTTCAGGAAGGACTATAGCCCCGATAATCTTTCCAATCTGGTCATCAGGAACGTGGCAGGGTATAAAACCACTTCGGCCAACACAGTAGCCGGCACTCCTAGCGCCGTACTGCTCCCTATAGTACCTATGCCCGTTTACGTAGGTCTGGGCCCACATTGGCATCATGCAGTGGGCGCATCGGATTAGACCTTTGAGAAGGTATTCTCGTGCTGGCCTTTGGTCCAAGGTCTCACTTCGTCCCGAGTTCCTCTTGAAATTCGACTGCACCAGGTTGAACAGGTCTTCGCTCACTATCGGTTCGTGGGCACCCGGCAGTAGCTGGTCTCTATGTTTGACCTTGCCCATGTAGAAGGGATTGTGAATGATTCCTCTGACCGACGCTATGGTGAAGAGCCTTGGGCCACCACTCAGGTTCCTCTGGGCATCAGGAAGGTGGTGCATGTTGCGGGTCCGAAACCCCTTCCCGTTGAGCCATATGGCCATCTGAGACAGAGTAGTCATTCCTGAAGAATATTGCTGGAATACCTCAGCTACAGCTTGGGCCTCCTCCTCCACCAGGTGCACTTCCCCAGAGTGTTCGGGATCGCACTGTTTACGGTCTTGGCGCTCAGGAGGCCTGCAGGACTCATAGCCAAAGGGCAGGTTCCCAAGGTGATTTCCTTGATAGGCTCTCTCACTGATCCCCTTCTTCACGTGAGTCCCCAGCATGTCGCTAAAGAACTCTCCGAAGCTGCCCAACGTCCTCGCTACCAACCTTCCCTCTGGAGTAGACCAGTCCAGTTTCTCGGTAATCGACACCAGGCCAACGCCGTATTGACTTAACGTAGACACGGAATCCAGCATTACCTTCAGATTTCTAGCCCACCGGTCCAGAGTATGAACCACTACTACATCGAAAGCCCCTTTACCAGCAGTGCCTCTGATGTTCGGATTGCTGTCCTCGCCTGATTTAACTTCAGTCATAATCCGGTGCAACACCTGGTGGACTACCCCAAGTTGAGCTGAGGTTAGCTGAAACTGGATATGTTTCAGCCGCGCCGCGCGGGCCTGCTCCTACGCCTGGAGATATCCGGCCATGGTTTCCTGTCCCATGGAGACTAGTGAATTCAAGCTTTCCGCGCTTTCGGGTAAGATGCTGAGCAAATCCTCTTGGGTGACTGTCTCCAGCACCTGTCTCAGCAGCTGGGCCCGCAACCCAAGGTCATCCTCACCCCGCAGGTGGTTCAGAGCCTGGGCCAGCAACCTCGCTTGCTCATCATCCAGTTCGACCACAACGCATGGTGCGCGTTCGAAGGAGAGGAGGCACCAGGCCCCAACAAAATAATATTAACCGGGGCTTCTGAAGAATTCTCGCTTACACTTTGGGATGCCATCGTTGGAGATGACTTGTTATTCGGGATGGATGATCGCTACGGGATCACTTCCCCACCCTGGGTAACCCAGGGTCAACACCTCCTTTACTACGACGACGAGCAATTGGCTTCAGGTGCCTTGCCGTGGCTCGAACAACTTAAGACGCTCCACAAGGAGTTCTACGAGGAGTTGCATGACCGATTGAGTAAGTTTTTGTCTGGGCCTAATAGCCTTTTAACCCAAGCTCAGTCCATAGCCGAGATAGCGCAATGGGTGAGACGCTCACTCGAAATTGTCGCCAGTGGAGGCTTACTCTTCGACCTCGGTCAGTGCGATGTCTGTGTGGCACTGGCTGATTCATAGGTTATGAACTGGTAGGTTTGGATGCTGGCTGTCTACCCCTTGGGGGAGCCCTCTTAGATCTCAATGTTGCCGGATACCGTGTCCCTTATTAACGCAGCTTCTGCCAACAGTTCCTGCAATCGGCGTTGTGCTGAGCGGTATCCTTCATCACCGAGCCGGACATCTGAATCGGCCCTGTCAATAGCCTGCCCATGCCATACCTGTCTGTGGTGGATATCCAGGTGGTACAGCAGTTGGCCCATCAGGAGGGTCACTTCATTAAGGCTGCTGACTAGGAATTCAAGGGGGCCTATTCGGCTGATTTGCTCCTCGGCTATGTCCGACTTCACTTCCGATCGTTGTACCTCATTGGATATCCCTCTCGTCTTCTCCTTGAGTGTCTCTATCTCATCTCCCGCCAAAGAGGTCGCATCAGAGTTCTGGAGGGACTCTCCTTCCGACCAGTGCCGTAACAAGAATTCCCACGAGTCCTCAGTCTCCTCGTCTGGTGCACTAGCTGGGATCGGGGCCTGGCCGACTTTAGCGACGCCATTTCCCGATCTCCGAAACTGCCTTTGCACCTTGTACACACTGCCAGGAGCGTATCCCATGTCGATTACCTTTCGGCTGGACTTCCCCGTTGACAGTTGATCTCGAATCTGCTACATGATCCCTTTACCGTCTAATTGCATTGGTCCGGTGTTCACTTACGCTCCCCCCTGTACACTGTTGGATGAATGTCCTTGCGTACAGCGTTCCATGTGGTCATTCATAAGTCAACACTCCGTTACAGGGAAACGCTGTTACTGTTCTCGATCATATAGAGTACAGATATCTATATAGATATATATTCTGGCTACCATCGGGTGAGTACACCTGCTCATATTGTTATAAGAGAGTACAGTGTGCTATCGAGCGGTGTACCCCGAAAGTCGAGACTACTAACGACTACAGTCCGCCATCGGTACAGTTTTTCATCGAGTCCCCTTTGTGTCCCACAAAGTCCCGTTCGGGTTATGCTCACCCCAAGCCTAGATTTCTATGTACTATGAACCTGTCTACTCCGTCAGTTGAATAGGTAAAGTGGCCAAGACTGCTAGTTACCTGGAGACAAGAGAGGGTCGAACTACACCCGAAACGAGGCCTGGCGGTGCTGTTGGTAACGAATTTGAGGGCCTTTACCGCCCGGCTGCTGGTCGCCTTTCCCAGCTATCATTCTTATGAGCGTAAACATAGGATTTGCCCCAAGGGCTGCATGGATCAGCTCGAATCCAGGACGGTAGCTCATACCGTACAAAAGCCAGAACCTAACCCACCTTCGAATCTAGAGTAGCTTCGCGAACTGCAAGAACCCGCGTGCCCCAAGGCGATTGACGAGCGCCTTCGCGGCGTGGGACGCTTCCTCATCGCCGCTCAGCAGTGTGGCTCTAAGGATTGCTTCCACGCTTGACGCCGAGTGGTGGATCTGCCAATCTTACTTAGCACCATCGACCATGAAGCCGAGGCACCGCATCGTCTCTGATGGGGACTCGGTTGCCAACAACGCCAGGCGTTCTACTACTAGGTGGTCGATTGCAGCTTGGCCGGCAATTTTGAGCGTGGCTTCCAGTTGACCGAGCCCCCAGGAATCTCCCAACTCACCTGAGTTGAACGTCCAGCCAAAAGCCGCCATCTCCGCCTGGTAATCGTCTTGTGGTCCGCCACGAGCCTTCTCTATCCGCCATTCCCATAACTCCTTCAAGCGCGCAATAACATCGGCTGCAAGAGGCTCGTCGCCTGCCCTAAGGTCCTGTCCTATGCTGGCGAGCACATCAGCTCGCAGTCCGTCCGAGGCGATTTCAAAGAACCGCACCAACATCGGATCGTCCAAAGCCAACCGACCGTGCCAATAGAAGATCATCAAATGGGTGCCGAGTTGTTCGTCGGGTTTCCTTCGCACCTCCAGGTTTGGGAACCCCAGCAGCTCGATCGACCGCGCGTATTCGTCTCGAATCAGGTCCAGCAGGGACAGGTTGAGCCGGGCGTAGCACAAGTATCCTTCCCAGGTTGCTTGCCTGGACCTAACCTTTGTCTCACCCTTCGGAAAGAGCTGTCCCAGGTTGTCCTTGACCCAGCCCGGGTCCAGGCCGTGAAGAGTTGGAAGCTTAACTCCATAGACGCTACGCACCGCGAGGGACGATTCGACCTCGGGATCAAGGTGACGCTCAAGCGCCTCCCTCAACTCCTGCGCCTCGTCCAAAGTGAAGACGCGGTCATGTTCACCCTTAGATTTCGTACGTTTGTAGATCCAGACTCCATAGCAGATTGCGGCTTCCATCGCTCGCCCACGCGTCATATTGATTGCTTGTTCATAGAGGCTAAACGCCGATCCGACGGATGATGGCTCTGAGTCCTCAATCAAGTCAACCAGCAACTCCCACACACGGAGCCTGAACTCGAACGGAATTTCCGATCCCTTCGGATCCAGTCCGCTTTGGAGTAAGTCCGTGACTTCGCGGCGTGCTGAGACGGCATCAAGTCCAGACAGGGTTCCTGCCTCGGACATGACTCGTTGGCACAGGTCGAGAACCGGACTCCAGTCGAATCCGCGACCGGCTTCGGCTGCGTCTCGGAATCCGTGTACGAGGCCACCCTTGTACACGAGACCGACGTCATCGAGAGATTGGATATCAGTGGCGAAGCGGACAGGGTCTGCCGCGACGACCTGTGTGAGTTGGCGTGCCAGGTCATCCGCAGAAGGCTGGTCAAATCCGTTTCCGGGCTCAAAGTCACCTAGGAGTTCAACTATCTCGTGGATCGGCATCACACGCAGACTTTCTACCTCCACCGCCTCCGGGCGACCCACCCATGCAGAAACAAGACGTCCCTGCATAGACGTTCGGTCACACGAGATAACCAAGGATGAGGCCTAAGCAATCAGCAAACATCATATTTTTACGAATTTCTGAATGTTCTGGTCCATCACGTTGGCCACGTAAATGTCTCCTCTGGAGTCGGTGCACAGGTTGTGGCCATTGCCGAAGGTGCGTCCCCGGGCCAGAAGTTCTCCCTCCAAGTTGAGGATACTGACGCGTGGAACCTGGTCGGTGACGTAAGCATTCTGGTCGGTGTGAATGTGCAGTCCCATTGGCCCGGCGAAATCTGTCCATTGGGTGATGTAATCGCCTTCGCTACTGAATACCTGTATTCGGTTGTTCTCCCGATCGGCCACAAACACCCGGCCATCCTGGGACACATCCAGACTGTGGGGGACACGAAACTGGCCAGGCCCACTCCCCGGACTGCCAAAGGAAGAGATGTATCCCCCGTCCGCGGAGAACCTGTGTACGCTGGAGTTAGCATAGCCATCGGATATGTAGAGCTCTCCCGAGGCCGAGACCGCCACATCCGTGGGGTGATTGAACGGCGCCTGTGCCGCCGCCTGATATCGGGTGCCCAAAGCTATCAACAGTTCACCTTCCACAGTGTACTTTAATACCTGCTGGGCATCTCGCTCCACGAGATATATCTCGTCGTTGGGGCTGATGCAAATGAGATGGGCATCGTTGACATCCTGAGCACGTCGGGGCCACGCGATCAAGAAGTTGCCGTCTCGGCTGAAAACCTGCACACGGGGGCCCTGTTGCTGGTACACGTAGACCCTATCTTGGGAGTCAACGGCCACCGCACTGGGCCTGTCGAACCGCTGTCCGGTGGGAAGCTTGGCCCACCCTTCTTGGTACTCGTAGACGTATTGCTCCGTGCCTATCGTTACCGCCATGGTCGATCACCTCCTGACACCTCATTCCTTGCCCAGCCCAGGGCCCCGATCGAAGGTCCACCAGATGGGCCCTCGCTTGTCTTTCATTTCTTGCCTCAACCGGCTTGAGAGAGCCAGGTCCACCGCCATCTCTTCCTCATCTACTACCACACCATGCAGTTCGCTGGCAGCTTCCACGGAGACTTTTCCGTCAAGGGCGTCGAGCAGGACATGTTCTGGATCTCGATCAAGGGGATCACCGTAGCCCCCGCCTCCGCCCGTCAGCACGTGTAGCTCGTCCCCCGCCCGCATATAGATGGACGATTTAGATGGCGAGTCGACAATCTCTCCGCTGCTCTGGACCACCTTTACTCCCCATCGGGCGCCGGGGAGTCCCCCATATAGTCCCCAGGGGGAAGTATAGTGCCGTTCGGATCGGGAAGAGCCGAAGGCCTCACCACGGGTCAGTTGCACCACCCTCTCTATACCTAGCCCTCCCCTATATTCTCCAGCACCACCCGAGTCCTGCCTGTACCGATAACGCATCACCCTAAGGGGGAACTCGGCCTCGGTCGCCTCCACTGGGTTGTTCTTGGTGATACCGAAATGGATGGCGATGCAATCGATACCGTCCTTGCTAGGACGCGCCCCGCTACCGGGCCAGTTGACCTCCATATAGACCCACGGCTTACCAGTTACGGGGTCCAGTCCTCCCAGGTTCCAGGCTTGAATCGCGCCGCCTGAGGCTGCGGGCATTTTACCCAGCAGCGCTTTCACCAGGGCACCCATCAAAGCGTCTACGATTCGGTGCATCGTGTGAGACCGCAGGGATAGAGGTGCTGGCCTGCGAGGGTTGACTACACTCCCTTCGGGTAAGACCAGCTTGATGGGTCGGTAGTAACCTGAGTTATTGGCCAAAGACGGGTCAACCATCAGACGCATCACATAGGCCACGCATGTGAGGGCATCGGAGGGCATGAGATTGGTCGGCCCTCGCGTCTGGGCGCTGCTGTTCTCGAAGTTTACTTCCACCTCGGAGCCCTCGACTCGTAGCTTCACCGCAACATTGAAGAGCTTGTCCAATTCGATGCCGTCGTTGTCCATATAATCGGTAAAAGTGTACTCGCCGTCAGGTATCGCCCCTATCCCTTCGCGCGTTAAAGCCTCTGTCCGGTCCAGCAGCTCACCGAGGTACGTGATCACCGTGTCTTTTCCGTATTGGTCTAGCACCTCAAGAAATCGTTGTCGTCCGATATGGCAGGCGGCGACTTCCGCCATCAGGTCACCCACAAAACTGTCAGAGGTCCTGACGTTGTTCTTCAGAAGATTCACTAGAGGCTCGTTGAGCCGCTCCTGTTCGTACAGCTTCATCGGCGGGATGATGATGCCTTCCTGATAGATCTCGGTGGCATCGGCCACCATGCTACCTGGCGTTTTGCCACCGATGTCCAAATGGTGGAGCACACTGCAAGTAAACGCTACTAGTTCTCCACGGTAGAGTACAGGCATCACAACGAACACACATGGTAAGTGAGTGCCCCCCGCGTACGGGTCGTTGTTGATAAAGACATCCCCATCCACCATGGTGTCGGGCGAAAAGCGCTCTATGATGGACGCTACGGCGGGGAGCATTTCACCAAAGTGCATGGGGTTACCTACGCATTGGCCGATGAGCTCACCCTTGGCGTCAAAGATGCCCGTGGTCGCATCGGCCCCCTCTTTAACCTGGACACAATAGGCCGACTTTATCAGGCAGTTCTCCATCTCCTCGGTGATGAATTCCAGCTTATTTCGCAGAACCTCGAGGGTGATGGGATCGATAATCATGTGCACCGCCTCGGCGTCAGGTTTTGGTTCTCCAACATACCTGTAACTAGCCTATGTCTTAATAACGAGGTTACCCGCTGGATCCACGTGAAAGAACTGTTTAGGGTAGACCACCGTCGTTGTGTCGTACTGCTCGATAATGGCGGGCCCCTCCTTCTCTTCTCCCACGGGCAACCGTGGGCGGTCATACACCGGGGTAGCAACGTATCCCGTGTCCTCTTGATAATATGCCGGCCGTTCCCCTTTGTAGGCTTGATCGAAGGACGAGGCGGCTGAGCGAAAGGGTATTTCTGGGCGGGCATAAGAGAAGGAGTGCACGGTGCGGAGGTTTACGAACTCTACTAACGCTTCAGGATTGTAATGGCCGTAGACCATTTTGTGGGTCTCTGAGAAGTCCTGCAGGATTTCTCCGATAGTCTCAGGGGATAGGGAATCTTTGATGGGAATGTCTAGTTCGTAGGACTGGCCAACGCAACGCATGTCAACTGATTTAGATACGGACAGTTGTTCAACTGGAATGCCCTCTTTACGCATTTGCCCCACACCTATTTGCTCCAATTCCCTGAAGACCTGGGAAGCTAGTTCATAGTCTACCTGGTCAGCTTTCATCAGCAAAGTCTTACTGTTGGTGTCCTCAACACTTGCATATAGCAATCCGAAGGCAGAAAGTACACCCGGGAGGCTGGGGACCACTGCAACGGGGATGGACAAGTCCCGAGCCAGGGCCGCTCCGTGGACTGGTCCGGCGCCGCCCTGGAGCACAAGGGCGAACTGCCTTGGGTCATATCCACGTCGTATGGAGATCAGGTGTATGTTTCCCGCCATATTGTTGTTGATGATCCGGTGAATCCCGAAGGCCGCCCGGGGCACCTTCATCCCTAACTTATTGGCAACCTTCTCCACTACCCTCCACGCCGCATCCTTATCCAGTTCAATGTCGCCGGCGAATGACTCTGGACTCAGGTATCCAAGTACCAAACTAGCGTCGGTCACAGTGGCTTCTGTGCCGCCCTTGCCATAGCAAGCCGGGCCTGGGTCCGCCCCTGCACTGTTGGGACCAACTCGTAGTCCCCCGCTGTTGTCTATCCAGGCGATGCTACCACCTCCCGCACCGATGGGGTTTACATCGACCATGGGAAGCCTTAGAGGGTAGGTCCCTATTTTTCCCTCCCTAGATACCAGGGGCTTCTGTTCCGAAACCAGCGATACATCGCAGCTGGTACCTCCTATGTCAATCGTGATGAGGTTATGAAATCCTGACTGTTCCCCTGCAAATTTGCCGCCCATAACACCTGCCGCGGGACCGGCGAGAAGAAGGCTGACGGGCCGCTCTTTCGCCGTCTCCGAGGATGCGATGCCACCCCTAGACTGGATGGTCTGGAACACCGTGTGTATACCCATTTCGCTCAACACAAGACTGAAGGCGTCTAGGTATCGCTTAACCTCTGGTTTGATATAGGCATCGAAAGCTGTAAGGCAAAGACGCTCATACTCTCGATAGGTAGGGTCCACTTCAGAAGATATGGACACCTGTAGACCGGGGAATTCCCTCTGGATGATCTCTTTGGTGCGAATTTCGTGTTCAGGATTAGCATATGAATGCAGATAACAAACCGCTATCGCCTCGACGTTGAAGCGTTTTGTCAGCAGGCCTACCATTGCTTTTACCTGCTGTTCGTCCAGGGGCACTAATATCTCTCCTTCGTAACTCACCCTTTCCCGTATGCCCTTTCGCATTCTGCGAGGCGCCAAGAAGCCAGGAGTCTCCGGGTCGTTGAGCAAATTAAACAGGTCTGTCCGGCCCTGTCGCCCGATTTCCAGGACGTCCTCAAACCCCTCGGTCATCAGAATTCCTATTTTCGAGCCCCGCTGTTGCAGGAGGGCATTGGTACCCACGGTGGTGCCGTGAATTACTCTCCGTATCTGATGAGGGCCTACGTTCGAAAGCTGGAGGATCTTTTCAAGCCCTTGGCGGATGGCTACGATAGGGTTCCCTGGTGTGGAGGGGACCTTAACTGCGTGCAAGTTTTTGTTTCCTTCGACGCAGACAACATCGGTGAAGGTGCCGCCGATGTCAACACCGATGTCTACCACTTTGTCCGCCATGGCTATGCCTCCTGTCCTACGTAGCGTTGAAGTCGATCAGATACTTGGCGACAAAGGCGTTCTCGTTTGTGACTCAGTTTCTTTCCTGCCATCGACGTTACCTAATACACCAAAGATCCTTCAGAGATCAGTCCACCATCGGAAAGTTAAGTCCAAAGGGTTTAACATTGATCCCCTTTGACAGGGGCTTATGCTCACTTAAGATTGATTCCCTCGTAACAAGGCCTGTTTGAGATGAGCCCTGGCGTGCGAAGGTGGTCTGGAGCGGAGGAGTCCACGAGATGCCGGCTGCTGCCTCACCGCCCCATCTGCTGCCCTCAGGACAAGCGTGATCCCTTGCGGGTACCCCTTCCGTGGCTCAGGGCACCCGGTGGAAGTTGTGGAGCGGCGCCCTCATGCGGCCGCGACCGCAGGTATCGTCCCGACCGCCCGCTGAGCCGTGTTCTCCATCTCCACTAGGCGTGCATGGACCATCCGCTTGAAGTTGCACGCCAACGCCTTCAGGTAGACGGCAAGCCGCACCCGACGGCCCCCTCGCACCCGCAAGCGCCCAAGCCCGTGGGCGCGCTTCAGCTCGGAGTTCGTTCCCTCGATCCCGGCCCTTATGGCATACCGCTTGCGCCACTCCACGGTGGCCTCGGCCCTCCGGCGCCGCTCGATGTTCACCTTCACCAGGTCCGCCTTGAGGACGTAGGCCCCCGCACGCCGGTCCAGCTTCACTGGGCAACGGGACCGCAAGGGGCAGGGCTCGCATGTTGTCCTGGCAAAGTGGACCTCTACCCGCTCCGGCGCATCCTCCAGCTCGTACTCTAAGGTGGACGGGTGGCCGGCGGGGCACACCGTGGCCTGCTCCCCTGTGACGTCGATCTGGAAGTCCGCGGCGGTGAGCGGCGGTGGTCCGTCACGCTCTCCTTCGTGCGAGTTCCCCGGCGCCGACCCCGCCACCGGGCTTACCAGTTCCGTTCCCCGGCGCGAGGCTTCGAAGGCGTTGCGGCCCGAGCCATACGCCGTGTCGGCGAAGAGCTCGTCCGGTCGGACCTTCCGCTCCGCGAGCCCGTCAACGACCGGCACGCTCACGTCTGTGTCGCTCCCACTCGAGGGGGTCACCTCCACGTGGGTGATGAGCTGGGTGGCGTTCTCCTCGTGGCAGGTCTCCGCCACCTGCACCTCGTACCCCTTCCCCTTGTGGCCGCTGTAGGTCACATCCGGGTCGTGGGGCGATTGCAGCGAGTCGGCGGACACCTGCTTCGGGTCCTTCAGGACCACGGGCGCCTTGCCTTCCCCAGCATCGTCGTCATCGTCCCCGGGGCGCCCGTCCCGGTGTTTGCCCACATGGCATTGCTCCCGCAGCAGCCGCTCCAGCAGCCGGTACTCCTCCAGCTGGGCAGCAGTCGTGCCACGGAACCGGTCCACCAGCCGGTAGAGGTCCCGGGCACAGACCGAAAGGCGTCGCCGACCCTCCCCCGAGCGGGCGTCCTCGTAGTGGGTCGCCTCGTCTTCTTCCTTCAAATAGCGCCCCAGGACGCCCTCCGGAACCACAGGGCGAAACTCTGGGTGCTCCCGGCGCAAGGTCCGCAGGAACAACCGCATCGTCTCACAGAACAGGCCCAGCCGGGTGAGTGTGGCGATGTTGCTCATGATGTGGGTGGAGTCCAGCCGTTGCTTTCCGGTGCGTATGCCCAGCGCCTGGATGATCCGGTCCGTGGTCTCCTGGAAAGCCAGCCGGCCACCGTCGTGCTGCATCAGGCGAACTCGGAAGTTGTGGAGGGTCTTCTGGGGCAGGTGGGTCTCCTCGATGTCCAGCCGCAGGGCGTGGTGCCAGAGCAGGTTGAACTCTAGTTGTTCCAGGGCTTCATCGTCGGTGAGGTTGAACATCTCTTTGAGAAGGTGGACCCCGAGGACGGTCTGCACCGCCCGGTTGGGACGGCCGTTGTCGGCGCAGTACATGGGAGCAAAGCGCTCCTCGTCAATCAGGGGGAGCGCCTCGTTTCGGAAAACCTCGGCCCAACTTCTCTCCAGGCGCTTAGCCTTCTTCGGCGTCACCAGGAACTGGGACTGCCAGAGGCTCCCTTGCGGGTCTCGTATTCGGAACATCCTCCCCTCCCCCGCCCAGGTGCAGCGCCCACGACCTTTTATTACATTATCCCCACCTTGCCCCAGGATGGCAAGGGGTTTTTACGAACGAATCATGATTATAATACGTCCACATACGCATCGTTTCTTTCCCCGATGCTATTTTGATAATGGAAAATAGTGGGAACGACGAGTTGGCATGCTTCGACATAAGTCAGTTCGATGAATTCATGTTCCTCTGTTAATCCCAAGTAGTAGGTTAGTCATGTCGCAGTACGTCGGTTGTTTGCATAACCTCTTTAAGCACCAAGTGAAGGCAACTCCAGATGCTATGGCAGTTGTTGATGCTTTCCAGAAGGATACGCTCCTCTTAATTTACACACAAAAGGTTACACTACCGATCTAGATAGCGCGACATATGGGTTGACAGTCCACGGTGGTGCAACTACACTCCCGGCTGCGATTTAGAAGCACGGAGGCGCCGAGATGGACCTTGCTACCGTCGACCACCTGCTGACAACCACCCGGTCCGTGAGGAAACGCCTGGACCTGACCCGTCCTGTTGAGCCGGAGGTGGTCGAGAGGTGTATTGAGATCGCCCTCCAGGCGCCAACGGGATCCAACCTCCAGGGCTGGCACTTCATGGTGATAACCGACGCTGAGAAGCGCAGCGCCATCAGCGAGATTTACCGCAAGGCCTGGACCGCGTACAGGGTGTTCCAGCAGGCCCACCCACTGCAATGGGGAGACGACGACCTGCGGAAGAGCCAGGCGCCACGGGTGGGAGACTCCAGCCGCTATCTGTTCGAACATCTGCACGAGGTACCGGTGCATGTGATACCCTGCATCGACAGCAAGCTGGAGTTTGCGCCTCATCTCCAGGAACTGGCCGACTACCCGTCGGCCTCCCACGCCCAGCTATACGGTTCCATCCTGCCCGCGGCCTGGTCGATGATGCTGGCCCTTCGGTCCAGGGGTCTGGGGTCAGCGTGGACAACCTTGCACCTGATGTACGAAGAGGAGGCTGCGGCGGTACTGGGCATCCCGAGCAACATCGCCCAGTGTGCCCTGCTGCCGGTAGGCTACTACACGGGGACCGACTTCAAGCCCGCGAAACGCCTATCCCAACGGGACGCTACCCACTGGAACTTCTGGGGGACCGGGCGGTAAAGGCTTCGAGTCGACCTTGCCCAGGGAGCGGTTACTCGATTAGGGCTCAGTGCTGGACGTCCAGGTGGACCAGGGGCTTGCCGGAATCATTACCGAGCCTCTCTTCAGCGCCGGCGGGGTCATTGAGCCCCCTCCGGGCTGGCTTAAGCGGCTTCGTGAGGAGTGCGACAAGCGGGGCATCTTGCTCATCTTCGACGGAGCCCAGACGGGCCTGGCGAAGCTGGGCACCATGTGGGCCTTTGAGCAGGAAGGTGTCATGCCCGACATCCTCACTGTTTCCAAGCACCTGGGCGGAGGCGTCTATCCAACGATGCTTTAGAAGTGAGGAAACCTGATAACCGTTGGACTCCGCAGCCACTCACCCCGAAACACCCGCCTCGCAGTATAGGAGGGGAGCAATGTGCAGTCAGCCCAAACATTGGTCGGGCGTAGTGCAGCATATGGGGCTACTCACGAGGCCGTCGGCGCATCAATACCAATGATGCCCTGGCGTTCAAGGGCCTCTATTTCCGTCTCACTCATTCCCAACAGGGACCCATAAACATATCGATTGTGCTCTCCGAGACCGCTAGGCGGTATTTTGATCGGGGCACTTACGCTGCCGAGCTTCCATAAAGGCCCAGGATAACGATACTCACCGATCAAGGGATGTCTTAACTTCTGGAAAAAGCCTCTGGCCTCCAGGTGAGGGTCGGCGTAGAGGTCTACATCGTCGAGGACAGCTTCGGCAGGGACTCCCTCATCTTGTAGCAGACGCATGAGCTCCTTTTTCTCCCACTGACAAGTCCACTTTGATATATGATTGTCCATCTCATCCTGCTGATCATATCTGGCCACGGAGTCGGCGAACCGCTCGCCCCTGGCCCAATCCGGATCGCCCATGGCACGGCACGGTGACCTCCATTCCTCATCACATGATACGGTTATTACCACCCAGTCGTCTGGTCCACGGCACCTGTAACAGCCATGGGGCGCCATAACATAGTCCCGGTTCCCGAGGGGACGGGGTTGCCGGCCATTCATCACGTAGTCCATTATGGGACGGCTCAAGTGGGGCAGAAAGCTTTCAACCTGAGATATATCTATAAACTGGCCTTTTCCGGTCCGGTTCCGGTAGTATAGAGCCACCAGCACGGCGAAGGCTAGGGTGACCGCTACAACGGCATCGGGGTGTTGGACCACAGGGGTAACGCTGGGATCGGTGTTGGGCTAGCCTCTGAGCGCGTAATGTCCACTGAACGCGTCCAGGGCGCTGCCCAAGCTGACGTAACCTTTGTAAGGGCCCTCCACCCCCCAGCCAGGCATGGACGCCATAATGATGTCCGGCCTGAGCTGCCTCATTGCCGAGTAATGGATTCCCAACCTTTCAACGGTTCCGGACGAATAGCCCTCCGCTAGTACATCACTCACCTTAACCAGCTCCTTGAAAACATCAAGCCCCACGGGATTGGACAGGTTCAAGGTAACTCCATACTTGTTGCGGTTAGCCATGTTGTGAAGCGCCGCCCGATCCCAGGCTCTGGGGCCAAATGGATCGTTGTTGGTATAGCCTCTAGCGGAGGGTGCGCCAGCTATTCGAGTGGTGGACATACGAGGAAAGGACTCTACCTTGATTACCCTGGCTCCCAGGTCGCCCAGCAATGAAGTGGCCATGGGGCCTGCCCATACCTCAGTCACGTCAAGGACCGTTACTCCTTTAAGTGGCTCCCTCATGCTAGATCACCCCCTTTGACCGGAGGCGGACCAGGTCCCCTTTACTGTAGTCCAACCTACCACAGTAAATCTCTTCGTTATGCTCCCCCAATCGTGGGGCGGGGCTAGATACCATCCAAGGGGTCTCTGTCATCTTGAAGGGAGCTCCAGGATAGGTCAGAGGTCCAGCTTCGGGGTGGTCAGCCTGTACAAAAAATCCCCTCGCCCTTAGCTGGGGGTCGTCCAGCAGCTCATCGGGGCTTAGAATGGGTGAGCACAGCACTCGCTCTTTCTGGCAAATCTCAAATATCTCCCTTTTGGTGTGTTCCATCAACCAGGTCAAGAGTATAACCTCGAACTCTTCCAAGTAACTACTGAGAGCATCGAAGTCCCCGAATCTGGGGTCTTCCGCAAGGTCTGGGCGACCCATCGCACGGCATAGGCGCTGAAGGAACATGACGTATCCTACGCCGAAGACAACATAGCCGTCTTTACATGGAAAAGCCCCCTGAGGGTAGCCTCCAGGCCAGTCTCCGCGGTCGGACTTTATTCCGGAGTAGGCGTAGAAGAGGGGGCGGCTGTCCACGTTACCAACAAGAGCTTCCATCGCGGATACGTCTATCTGCTGTCCCACTCCCTCGGACTGGCTTAAAAGCAATGCTGCCAGTGTTGCCACGGCGGCAGTTGCTCCAGTCTGAAACCACGATGTGTCTGGAGAATACCTGAGGGGCTCTCTGTCGGGCAGGCCGTGGGTGTTCATCCGGCCGCTCATCGCAAAAACTCCCATCTCGGTGGCTCTGTAGTCTCTGTACGGGCCCGCTAACCCAAAGGGAGTTATGGAGGTCATCACCAGTTTTGGATTAACTTCCTTCAGGTCCCGGTATCCCAAGCCCAAGGAAGGCAACCAGCCGGGCTGGAAATTCTCTACCAAAATATCTGCCTGGCGGACCAGTTCCTTGAGGATGTGCGCGCCCTCTTGGCACTGTAGGTTCAGGGTGACGCCCTTCTTGTTCATATTGAGATGGAGGAATAGGCCGCTTTTTTCCGGGTCGACAACGTCTCCCGGGAACGGACCCATACGGCGGGAGGCGTCCCCCTTCTCCGGGGACTCCAGTTTGATAACCTCAGCCCCGTAATCGGCTAGAAGTTTGGCACAGTAAGGGGCTGAGATGGATTCACCGAGGTCCAGTACCCTGACGCCTTCTAGCGCACTATTATTCACAGCGGGCCCTCCGAAGAATGACTCACGATACGGGGACCGATACGAGCCCAATGTTATTAGCCAGCCTGTCCAGGTAGAAGTCCGAATTACCCAGGCTCCATTCGGCTATTTTGGACCTCATGGTGCGAAGGTGCATGTCGTGCTCAGCCTACTTTCTGATAAGCGTGCTTCGCTGAGTGGCTACCAGCTCGCTCAGTTGGTTGGTGTAGGAGGTCTTGGACACCGTAAAAAGCATGGTTGCCTCGCGTCCTGACCGTTCTGTAACATCGACTATGCGGGCCACGGCGGTTATGCGGTCTCCAGCTCTGACAGGTTCGAAAAACTCCCACTCACTACCGCCGTCTAGGAGGAGAGCATAGGGAGTTTCGAGGGTCACATCGGGCCGGTCTACCGGCACCGAACGGAGAAATGTGGGCGGCGCCACGATACCGCCGTACCTGCACTTGCGAGCCTTGGTCTCATCGTTCCACAGCGGGTTGGGGTCACCCACCGCTACAGCAAATCTCCTGATGGCGCCCTGTTCTATCTCGGTCGTGGTTGGCTGGCCCTCCAGACCGATAGCCTTCCGACGTATTTCTTCGATAAGAAAGGAGCTCTGAGTACCCATGGTGAAACCTGCCTACAATTGTATCGCCACGAGTTTACAAATACTCACCAGAGGTGTCAAATATGGCAGTGCAAGCCTTCGCTTGTAAATTAAAGAGGGCGTATCCTTCCAGGAGATAGAAGACATCTCGGAAGGATGATACGCAGGGCGCTCCAATAGGTGGCTTCTGTGCGGTGTAGCCGATTTAGGTGTAGAATTAATAGCACCAAAAGGACTTCTTTTTGACCTGTTAGGTCCACTAATACAACCTTTCAACACTCAACCTCGAAGCCTTCTTTGAGATCGCCTTGGCTAACCTATCTTACATCCGAGAAGGCCAGCTATGGCCGACCTCGATTTCTCTCCGAACTAAATATCTGGCGGCTAACCTGTCGCTTCCGTAGCTGACCGCAGAAAAACGTAAGTCGCAGTCCGCGGGAACCGCTTTCAAGCCTCTGCCATCGCTTCGTAAACGTAATTTGGTTCCAATCTGATTAGTCAGGGGAGAGCACCCTATTCTGGCTGGATTGTATCTGAGACAATACCAGTACACTCATATTCCTCTCATCGGGGCAGGAGACGTGGAAACACCATTATACGAACCACTCGGTCTACGGTATCTGAGGGTCGCCAGCTCTCTCAAGAAAAAAATTCTCGACGGAGTTTATCAACCTGGAGAGCGTATGCCGAGACAGCATGACCTGGCCAAGGAACACTCTGTCTCTTTCAATACACTGAAACAGGCCTTGGACCTTATCGAACAAGAGGGGTACGTAGTCCGCAAGTTAGGTCAGGGCACGTATGCGTCACTTCCGGAGCAACATGAGCCAGTCGCTTTGGTGGTAGACGATGACCCGACTATTCGAGACTTCTTAGGGGAGGCTCTTAAACTCTCCGGCTGGAGGAGTTTCCCTGCCGAAACGGGTCAGAAGGCACTAGTACTCAGTCAACTCGGTTTTGGTAATTGTTTAAGAAAACGTCTAAGGTTGCTACCCTTTTTTAGGAGTGTTGACGTAGGAGGGTGGCAGCCATGGGACGAGAACGGTATGTGGTCCGGTTGGAAAGGGAAGAACGAGACCAGTTGGAACGACTGATTCGCGGGGGAAAGAGCCCAGCGCGAAAGGTTGCCCGGGCCCGTATTCTGCTAAAGGCAGATACGGGCTGGGGGGTGATGCGCATCGTGGAGGCGCTGGACACGTCTGCGGGTACGGTGTGCCGTACCAAGCGGCGGTACCTGGAGGGAGGACTGAAGCGGGCCTTGGAGGAAGATCCTCGGCCAGGACATCCGACCAAACTGGATGAGCGGGGGGAAGCGCACCTGATTGCCCTGGCGTGCAGCGAGGCCCCCCCAGGCCATGACCACTGGACCCTGCGGCTCCTGGCAAACAAGGTGGTGGAGTTGGGGCTGGCGCCCTCCATGTCCCACGAGGGAATTCGCAAGCGGTTGAAAAAAACAGTCTCAAGCCGTGGCAGAAGAAGGAGTGGTGTATTCCCCAGGTGAGCGCCGAGTTTGTGGCGTGTATGGAGGATGTGCTGGACCTTTACGCGGAACCCTATGACCCAGAGCGCCCGGTGGTCTGTTTCGACGAGACCTCCAAGCAGTTGCTGGCGGAAAAGAGGTCTCCGATCCCGCCCAAGCCGGCACGACGGGAGCGATACGATTACGAGTACCAGCGCAATGGCACCCGAAACCTGTTCATGCTGTGCGAGCCCCTGGCGGGCTGGAGGCATGTGGCAGTGACCGAACGTCGTACCATGGTGGACTTCGCTAAGCAGATGCGGTGGCTGGCCGATGAAGCTTACCCAGCGTCCGAGAAGATCCGGGTGGTGCTGGACAACCTCAACACCCACAAACCAGCTTCCCTCTACGAAACCTTCGAGCCCAAGGAGGCTAGGCGAATACGCAAACGCTTGGAGTTTCACTACACTCCCAAGCACGGTAGTTGGCTCAACATGGCAGAGATCGAGTTCAGTGTCTTGGCCAGGCGAGTCCTGCGCCGGCGTATTGCCGATGAAGAGACTTTGAGTGGCGAGATCGCGGCCCTGGAGGCAGAACGAAACCAAGCCGGAGCAACCATTGACTGGAGATTCTCCACTGTGGACGCCCGAGTCAAGCTTCACCATCTCTATCCTGCCAACAATTAGGTTGACTGAGTACTAGAGGAGCTACAGGAATTCCGATTTGACCTGATCTTCCTGGATCTGGTAATGCCTGGCATGAACGGAGCCGACACCTTTCGAGAGATTATCAAGATGGTACCTGGGGCAAACGTCGTGATCATAACGGCCTGCCATGAATCTGCCCTCCTTTCGGAAGCACTTCGTGTCGGGCCTTTCGTGGTGTTGAGGAAGCCATTTGCACTGGAAGATCTTCATAAAGTTCTTACAAATGTAGCAGGCGGTGTAGCCGTAGGGCCTAAGGGGAGACAGACTAGATAGAGAAAGTGTGCCGTTTGATTCGTTCGTTGGGGCTTGCGGCTGTGTCAACAGGAATGCCATCAATTAAAGACCGATCCAACTCCTTGAGAACTAGGAACTGACCCATACAGCTGTGACATAGAAAAGGGGTGCCATGTTTAAGAACTCCGACACCAATGTAGAAATCAGCCGTCTGATAGGATGGACCAACGAATATAAGCTGACGTTCTTCTTTGCAATCACGGCCCTTGCCCTCATAGCTGCTGCAGCATTCTTAGCGAACGAGGTAGTCGGACGCCGGACCGAGGACCAACTCGTAAAACTGGCGGAGATAGACACCGCACGTGAGGCTATACACATCCAATCAATGGTGAGGAACGAAAGTACCATGGGCAATGGAACGATTGACACTGAGCACAGCATGCTGTCAACTGACGAGCCAAGCCAGATGGCGGGTTCAAGTCAAATGGCTCAGATGAAGCCCTTAACTCTTGCCTCGCTGTCTGCCCCGGGCGGACTACCTGATACTTTCCCCATGCTGGTCGAAGGATTCAACTTTGTACGACTGGACCTATTGGACCCCCAAGATAAGATCGTATGGAGTACGGATGCGGAAAGCATTGGGCTATACAAGTCGGATAGCACCCTTCACCGGCTCAAAGGGCACTCGCACCATGGGACATCCTCACTGCTACAAAAGGACGTTGAGCTAACCAGCCCAGTGTTAGGACGCCTCAAGACCGATGTTGTGACAACCTACGTGCCACTAAGGGATGTCCCGTCCGGTGATATCATCGGTTCGCTTGAGCTTTATAGGGATGTGTCGGATGACCTGGCTCTTCAGGTGAATGACACCAGGGCTATTGTTCGGTGGACAACGGTGGGGACTATGGGTGGATTGTTCATTGGTCTTCTGGGTTTTATAACCGTCGCGAATGTGGGACTGAACAGGGTCCGAACGCGGGAAAAGTCTCTCATAGAAAGTCGGCTCGCTGAGCGAGAGGAGACGGAGGCCGCATTGAGGGAATCACGAGAACGTCTACTCACGGTCATCGAAAACACAGCTGTCTTCCTGTTCGCATTGGACGTCGATGGAGTGTTCACACTAGCAGAAGGCAAATTATTGGGCGCCGACATAGATGAATCGAGCGGGTTAATCGGACGGTCTATGTTAGAGGTGTTCCACGGAGATCCCACGATCCTGGGAAACATCCGGGCAACGTTAACCGGTGAGGCACGATCTCAGACCTTGGAGATGGACGGTCTGACATACGATGCCCGGTATGAATCGTTGCGAGACCTAGACGGTGAGGTGGTCGGCGTTGTTGGCCTATTCCAAGAAATAACCGAACGTAAGAAATTGGAAGAGCGCCTCCGTGAAACGAGCCATCTGGCCTCGGTTGGAGAGCTAGCCGCTGGTGTGGCCCATGAGGTCAACAACCCCCTGACTGTGGTGATGGGATTTACCGACCTACTGTTGGCCCAGGACTTATCAGAACCAATTAGGTCTGGCCTTGTCAAGATTCGGGCCGGGGGTCAGCGGGCTATTAAAGTGGTCGAAAACCTCCTCATTTTTGCTAGGACTCATGAGGCTAAGAAACTATACTGCGACGTTGGCGCGATTGTAGAACGAGCCGTAGAAATAAAAGCCTACGACCTGAATGTGAACAATATCGAAGTAACTACGCATCGATCGAGCGACGTACCTAATACCATGGTGGACGAGCACCAATTGATACAAGTGCTCGTAAACGTTATGACGAACGCCGAGCATGCGATCGCAGAATCCCAGTCAGGCAGTAAGCTGGTCATTCAAACCAGCAGGTCGGGCAATAAAATTAGAATCAGCTTGGCTGACGACGGCCCCGGTATCCCATTCGAGCACCTACGTACGATCTTCGAACCATTTTTCACCACGAAAGAAGTTGGCAAGGGAACCGGACTGGGCCTCAGCATATGCTACGGAATAGTCCGCCATCATGGCGGAGACATGTGGGCCGAAAGCGTTCAAGGTAAGGGGGCAACGTTCCACATCGACCTTCCCGTAACGAGTGTGGGCAAAGAAGTGGACGACCCGCTACCCCAACTGGAGCCAATATCTACCTCCAACAAGCATATACTAGTTGTGGACGATGAGCCGAACATTAGGGACCTCCTTGTGCAGACATTGTCGTTTGAAGGCTTAGTATCGGTGGACCAGGCCGAAACCGGAGAAGAGGCCTGGAGAAAGTTGCAAGTGAGTGCCTACGACTGCATTTTACTGGACCTAAAGATGCCAGGAATGGGAGGTCAGCAGCTCTACCACCTCATTGAGCAGTCCAGCAAGGAAATGGCCAGCAGGATCATTTTTCTAACGGGCGATACGATCAGCCGCGATACTCATGATTTCTTACAAGGTACTGGCAATCCTATGTTGAGTAAACCGATCAGCATGGAGGATCTCAGAAGACGGGTCCTTCAATAGAACGGGGTCTATGGCTCCGCATCTGATCTTCTGGCATCGGTTGCCCGGCGGGAGAAGAATAAATGCTCAGGAGGATGCCCGAGCCTGCTGAGAGATGTTCCGATCGCGCCATAAGCAATGACGAGTTCCTGGGCATCATAAGTAACTGGGATTAGCGATCCGACGCAGGTAAAGGGAGGTTCTGTGGTCAGGATTCTAATAGCGGACGACGAGGACAATATCAGAGAGGTGATCAAAGGCTCGCTAGCCGGGCAAGGTTATGAATTTGTCGAGTTCTCCGACGGAGCCGCAGCTTATACCGCGGCACACTCGGAGCAGTTCGATATCATTTTGTTAGATTTGACAATGCCGGTGATGAGCGGTCTCGAGGTCTTGCAGAAATTGAAGGAGAACCCCAGTACTAGGGAAGTCCCAGTATTAGTGCTGACCGCCAGACATTTACCGAAGTATGAGAACAAAGCTATGAGTTTGGGCGCCTCGGATTTCATCACCAAACCCTTTTCACCTGAGGAGCTGAGCGATAGGGTCCGGATGGCGTTGGCGCAGTAGGTTACTATTTCGCAATCTCGCGACGAAGCGCGAAGCCGGAGGCTAGCTGTAAAGGCGGCCGAGCAATACTGGGTGCCACAATCCAGGCTCCTGCCACAGCTGAACTGTTCATAAAAACCGATCCTTGTGTTTCCTACGTGGACAGTCATATTAACTCGGGCCAAGTGATTCTGGATATGGAAAGTAGGAATCCAGAGATCACCGGTGATGGTGGCCGCCATATTGCACCCGAAATCCAGCACACCTTGGTGTGGTGCCCTCTTTAGGACCAGGGTGCAGTTTGGGACTCCCCATGGAGGGTAATGTCAATGCGGTCTGGAATCTTTGGATTGCGTAGAGCCTTTCGAGCATTCGAGTCAATTCAAGGAGCCGTTGCCGGCTCAGGAATGAACCGGCCCCGGTTGGTCATTGTTCTGTCAGCTGAAGGCGTAATTAGCAGTAGAATCGCAAGGATTCCCAGATTGTCAAACGCGTACCATAGGCTCACTGATCGGACTGTCGTAGAATGCTAGTCGCCCCTCATGATTAACAGGGCGACGGGGATGATCAGAATAACTCCAAGACGAGGCAACCAGGACCGCCAGGCATGTATTCAGGTATAGATCCACCCTCCCTCGTCTCCACCAACTCCAAACTTTCAGCCTCTCCAGAGTTACGGCACAATATGGTCCGGTTACCGCGTTAACCTGCGCCTATTCTAATCGATCGGCTATTGCTGAAGGAATAGAGCATAATGAATTCGCACAGAGCCAGCAATGATCGTACCCCTAAGCCTCGGTACAGTCGCCATCTGCTGCCAAGTCGTGTCCCGATCTCCTTCCGACTGCCTTAGATCGACCGTCGTAACAGCTAGGGAGCTGTGGTCCAGGAACCGGCTCACCTATTCCACTGACTCACCAGCCTCCCCCCTCAGCTTGGCTGCATAGTGGCGGAAGATGTGAACCCCAGCGGGCAATAGACCTGCTGCCCTGAAGTACCGGCGCAAGTTGCCATAGAAGGTGCCACTGGTGATGCCCTGCTTGCTGTTGGCACTGGACGGCCAAAGGGACTCAAGGGGCTGCATCATAGCAAGTTCCTTCCCTATAAAGGCCAGTGCCGGTTGTATGGCCTGAAAGGCTGGCTGGGGCAACTCACGTTTACCTCGCTTGCCTCCTTTCCCTTTGTAAGTATAGTAGAAGGTAGCTCCTTCCTGAATGAGGTTGCAGGCCTGGAGACTCAGCACTTCAGTGCGCCGCCCACCTGTAAGAGTCAACGTCAGAATGATAGCCCGGTCCCGCAACCGAACGGGTGTACCGGGAATCATCTCCAGCAGCTTTCTGATATCAGAGGGAATCAGTCCTCTTGGTGGTGCCGGTGTGGCCCTAAGCCGCTCCAGTTGGTCATATGAGTTGGAGCTAATGAGGTCCATGCGAATGAGGACACGGTAAAAGGAACTAAGGCAGGCGATGCGGGCACCTATGGTGACGGAGGAGGGCTTCTTGCCAGAGAGGCCGGCGCCATGGGCGTACCCAAACACCTCCGGACCTGTTACCTGATCAGGCGACTTCCCGAGGGTACCAAAGAAGTGGTGGTGAATGTATTGAAAAACATTTTCGCCCTGTGCAGTTCAGCGAAGCTTGTCAGGGGACGAGTTTTATCGGTCCTTCTGACCTCCCTTCTGATATAGATGTGACACGCCAGGTAGTGAATCTCAGCTGTCCGGTATTCATTGCCTAGCAGAGCGTGTCTCGATGACCGGCGGTGCTCGTCAGCTTGATGCACATCCCCGTTGAGATTTTCAACCTGAGTAGACGCGTAGAGGACTTTAGTAGATACCTAGGAAACCAGAACTCGAGGTTGACGGGCTCCGGCCACGCTGCTAAGCTCCTGCCATTGGGGAACGACTTCACCAGGACGCTTTCGACGAGGACGATAACTATGGCCGTGACCAGGATCCTCTTACTTAACACCAGCAGGCCTGCCGCGCTCCACGGCCGCACCACACCGAAAACCCTCCGACCATTCCTTCCTCCCGACACCGAGGTGAAAATCTCCTGGCCACCACGTTGGAAGCACGCCATTGTTGACGAACCGAGCTTCGCTCTGGCGGTTCCCCACATCATGGCGCAGGTGGAGAGGTACCGCGGGAACTACAACGCCGTTGTGGTAAACCATCACTCCGACGGAGGCATCGAAGCGGTGAGGGCGATGGTAGAGGTGCCAGTGGTAGGCATTGGAGAAGCGCAGGCGTGGACCGCCGGTTATCTGGTGAACAGGTTCTCCATAGTTACCTTCGGAGATGGGCACCGGAGATTGGACTGGAAGATCGTCCGAAATATGGGCCTCCTGGACCGATTGGCATCGATAAGAGTGCCCCACGAAGAGCTGGCCCAATTCAAGAGCGACGGTTTTATGGGCGGGGTCTTCGACGATGAAAATCTGCCCAAGACCCAAGAGATAATTATCGGGCAGTGCATAAAGGCGGTGGAGGAGGACGGCGCCCAGGCGGTGCTCCTTGGCGGCTCACCAGTTGGCTACCTCATGCCTGAGCTAGCGTCAGAGGCCAAGCGTCGTTTGGCAGAGCGAGGGCACGGGGAGGTACCGATCATCGAGCCGATGTCCACCGCTTTCCACCTGGCCAAGATGATGGTGGACCTGGGCCTGAGAAAGTTGGCCTAGGGGGACGACCCGTTTCAGGTATGGTTGGAGGGAGTCCTCAATACCCAATCTCCCGCGTATGTCTGTACAAGGCCACGTTTTGCTCTCAAGAGCCACGAGTTGTTCAACGCGACAAGTCAGTCATTTCGGTCGGCTATATCGTACCCTGATTTGGGCAAACGGACCTGGACCCCAGCCCGTTCGTCCTGAAGGGTGAGCACGATGGAACTGTCCCGATCACTCCAACTCCGGCTCATCGCCTCCGCATATTCCTGCTCACAGATGTCGACCAAGCGCATCGGAACTTGGTAGGCCTGCCCCAACTCAGTGGCCAGTCCAAGGTCTTTGTGAGCAATGTTCAGAGCGAACCTGGCATCAAAGTTACCCTGGAAGTAGGTCTCCGGCAGCCGGACGTGCAGGTTGGTCATGCTGCCCAGGGCTGCCCGACGGAATACATCCAAGATCACCTGGGGCGTAACTCCGGCCTTTACCGCCAACGACCAACACTCGGCCATGTCCGAGCAGAAGGAGGCGGCGTTGTGCATGATCTTACAGATAGAGCCAGCTCCAATTTCTCCGGTGTGTTACACTTGCTTCCCTACCGCATCTAGGATTGGCATACACCTGGCAACGGTAACTGGGTCTCCCCCAACCATAACAAAAAGGTCTCGAGTCGCGGCTCGTTCGGCTCCGCCGTTGACAGGGGCGTCCAACATATCTACTCCACTCTCCCTAAATACGTCGTGGATTTTGCGCACCGCGAGCGGCGAGTTGGTGGTGTGGTCGATGTAGACTGCGCCCCGGCGCATCCCTTCTACTATGCCGCCGGGGCCCAGGGTAACCTCTTCCATCTGAGCCGGGCCCGGTAGGCAGGTGCAGATGATATCGCAGCAGTCAGCCACTTCCTTCGGCGAGTCGGCCCACTCGGCTCCTTGCTGCAGCAAAGGGGCAGCCTTACTCTTGACGATGTCGTGAACCACCATATCGAACCATGCTTTCAGGATATTCGCCGCCATGGGGGTGCCGATGTTGTCTGTGCCGATAAACCCAACATCCATGTTGCATCTCCGATGGCCTCCACAACGTGGGACACGAACTCCTCGTTACATTCAACTGCGACGAAGCCCTGGCGCCTGAAATACTCCAAAGGTTTCATTTTTAGATGCTGCATCTCTCCGAAGGGACTGCGCCACTGATAGTGGTCGTCCATTCGGTCCAGCCAGAAGGGAAGCCAACCACATTGGCCTTCTAGAAAACCAAATCGTAGGTTGGGGAACCTCTCCATCACGCCACCCATGATAATGTCCAAACATACCATCATCTGCTCCACCGAGTGGGTGGCAATATGGGCAATTCCCAGGTCGTCTGGAAACCGGTCGGCCCCCGCCGCTGGCATGCGTGAGCCTGTGGTCTCGTGGAAGCCGATCGGAACCCCCAGGTCCTGAGCCATTGTCCATAGGGGATCATAGTATGGGTCGTGGCACGACCGATTGTTGTACATGTTAGGACGGAGGAAGATGGCCAGGAAACCGAGCTTCTCAACGGCGCGTTTCGTCTCTGTCACCGCCGTCTCTATGTCATGGGGCGACACCGCAGCGGCCCCGAACATTCGCCTGGGGTCACCTGCATGGATGTAGTCGTATAGCCAATTGTTATAAGCTCGGCATGCCGCCTCCGCGAATCGAGGGTCAATGCCATTTTTAGCCGTGATATACATAGCTGACGTAGGGTACAGGACCGCGAGGTCAAGACCCTCCTTGTCCATAGCCCTAATCTGGGACTCCGGGCTAAACTCTGCGGCGATCTAAGCGGCGAAACGATCGGATAGAGCCCTCTCTTCCGCGTCACTCATCTCAGGGAAATTATAGTCCGTCAAGCTGGCCATTACCTCACCGTCAACGAGGGTGCGAATATCCCAGCGCCGCTCGTTCATCCGGCGGGGAGCCCTGTCCTTGAACTCAGGATCGATATATCGCTCCCAGAGATCCACCGACTCCATTACATGCAGTTCAGCGTCGATGAGTTGAAACCCGTTTTCCACCGGACACCTCCCGTGGATTAGTTCGTGCTAATTCTAGCATGATGGCGTGCTGGAGAAGGAACAGTCCGGTTTTCCCTTGGAAGGAATGTGACGAACTCCACACTATGGATGCGGCACATAGCACTGACCGCTTGCCGCGGATTTAGCTACACTATGGGTGAGATGGCAGAGGATTTCTTCACAGCACTCGTTAACGCTAATACACCACGAGAAGTGGGTCAGAATAGGGGATCGAAATTGATTAGAATCTGCGCCTGGTGCGACAAATATATGGGGTTAAAGCCTGGCAAAGGCTTAAACGGGGTAACGCATGGGATATGCGCGGACTGCGCAAAGAGGTTTAGTGAGAACTCTTGAATTCAGGCTGCAGTCGGGGGTGGGCGACTCCAGCCGCTATCTGTTTTAGCATTTGCACGAGGTGCCAGTGCATGTCATACCCTGCATCGACAGCAAGCTGGAGTTTGCGCCTCATCTCCAGGAACTAGCCGGCTACCCGTGGGCCTCCCACGCCAGCTATACGGTTCCATCCTGCCCGCGGCCTGGTCGATGATGCTGGCCCTCCGGTCCAGGGGTCTGGGGTCGGCGTGGACAACCTTGCACCTGATGTACGAAGAGGAGGCTGCGGCGGTACTGGGCATCCCGAGCAACATCGCCCAGTGTGCCCTGCTGCCGGTGGCCTACTACACGGGGACCGACTTCAAGCCCGCGAAATGACTATCCCAAGGGGACGCAACCCACTAGAACTCCTGGGGGACCAGGCGGTAAAGGCTTCGAGTCGACCTTGCCCAAGGAGCGGTTACTCGATTAGGGCAACGGCCTCGATCTCGGCCAGCATGTTTGGGTGGACCAGCCCGGCGACGGGCACCGCGGTGCTGGTAGGCGGGCTGTCCCGGTAGAACTCCTCCCGAGCCTTACGGACGCTGGTGAAGTAGGCGGGGTTGGTGAAGTAGGTGTTCGTCTTCGCGATGCCGAACCGGGTGCCACCGACCGCCTGCACGGCCCCATCGAGGTTCGAGTAGAGCTGGGCTATCTGGGCATCCGGGTCCCCTACGCCTATGACTGTTCCCGACCTGTCGTTACCCACCAACCCGGCGACGTAGGCGATGTTTCCCACCGTGATTACTTTGGTGAAACCCGCGGGCTTCGACTGGTCCTCGGGGTTGAGGTGGCGCTTCTTCTCTCCTATCACTGCTATGGACTCGATCTCAAGGACCGCTTTCGGGTTGGCCAGGTGTGACACGACGATGGCCGCGCTGGTCGGAGGGTTGGAGCTGTAAAAGGCGTCTCGGGTCTTCCGCATGTCCGGCAGGTAGGAGGGATGGGTAAGGAAGGTGGTGGTCTTTACCACGTCCTCCCTTGTGGCTCCCGCCGCCTGGAGGCAGACATCGAGGTTCGCGTACAGCCGTTCTGCCTGGGCTGCAGCGTCTCCCGTCCCCACTATGTTGCCGTCGGGGTCCCACGCGCAGAGGCCGCAGATATAGACGACGTTGCCGGCCTTGACCAGCATGCTATGGTGCTCAGGCTCATTCAGGCTCGGAGGATTGATGGCCTCCCGTGAAGCGCCCGTCTGTCCCACCACTGCAATGGCCTCCACCTCGATGAGCAGGTTGGGCTGGGCCAGCGCGGGGACGATCACCGTAGTGCTGGCCGCCGGCTTGGGGCCCAGGTAGCGCTTTCGAGCGTCCACGACGGCCCGGTAGTACTCTGGTCGGGGTACGTAGGCGGTGACCTTAACCAGGTTGTCGAAGCCGCCCCCGACCGCTTCCAGTCCGGCCCCTATGTACGAGTAAACCTTGTCTGCCTGGGCGTCCACATCCCCGACTCCCACCACGCTGCCGCTGGACTCGAGGGCAACCTGGCCGGAGATGTAGACCGTGTCCCCAACCCGCACCACGTTGCTCAGGCCTCCGGGGGGTCGCATGGTTGGAGGATTGATGCGCTCGATAGGCATGGGACACCCCTTTCCGTTGCCGGGTTTGCTGACTCATCGGCTTGGTCTTTATAGACAGATGGAGAAAGCCGGTCGGGTGCTACTCGCCGTAGACCGTTCGCTTGATGGCGTTGTCCAGGATCTCCGCTGCGGTGTCCATCTGCTCCGGGGTCGTGGAGAAGGGCGGCACGAAGCGTATAACCGAGCCCCCGCGGCGGACGCTGAATATCAGCCCGTCCTCGATCGAGCGGCGGCCGATCTCCTGACCCTCTTCGAACGCTGGCTCCTTGGTCTTACGGTCCTTTACGAACTCGATCCCCTGGATCAGGCCTCGGCCGCGGATGTCGCCGATGATCTCGTGGTCCTTCTGGAGCTGCTCCAGGTGGCCCTTCCAATAGGCCCCGAGCTTCTGGGCCCGGTCGGTGAGATTCTCTTCCAGAATGATGTCGATGCTGGCGATGCCCGCGTTTGACGTGAGGGGGTCGTTGGTGTGGGAGTGGCCCGTGATAAATCCGGTTTGGGCCACCTTGTCTTCGATCTCCTCGGTCGTCACCGTGGCGCTGACGGCGATGCCTCCGCCCAGGTGCTTGGAAACGGTGAGGATGTCGGGCATTACACCTTCTTGCTCAAAGGCCCACATGGTGCCCAGCTTCGCCAGGCCCGTCTGAGCTTCGTCGAAGATGAGCAGGATGCCCCGCTTGTCGCACTCTTCACGAAGCCGCTTAAGCCAGCCCGGAGGGGGCTCGATGACCCCGCCGGCGCTGAAGAGAGGCTCGGTAATGATTCCGGCAAGCCCTTGGTCCACCTGGACGTCCAGCACTTCGAAGGCCGTCTCTATACAGCCCATAGTGCACTCTGGCTTGTCGGCACATATCCGGCACCGATAGCGGTAAGGCGCCATGAAGGCGTAGTTGCCAGGAGCGTAGGGCCCGTAGCCGGACCGCCATCCCGAAAAAGTTACTGCCCTGGCCGACTCGCTCATGCCGTGGAAGCTGGCGTTGGGGCTGGCGACTTCGTACCGGCCGGTGTAGCGCTTGGCGATGGAGATAGCCATCTCGTTGGAGTCGCTGCCCGACGCGCCGAACATGCTCTTCTTCAGGGGCCGAGGCACGATATCGGCCATCTTCTTTGCCAGCAGGATCTCCTTGTCGTTGTACATGCTCATGTGGCTATGGATGAGGTTTTCACCGCTGTCCTTCAGGGCCTCGACTATCTTGGGATGGTTGTGTCCGAGGGCGCTGCACATCTGTCCGGAGTTGAAGTCCAGGTACTCCTTGCCGTTGATGTCCCGAATGACGGTCCCCCTGCCCCACACGAAGATCGGTCCAGAGAAGGATGCCTTGTCCATGCGTGACCGGAAGCTGTATTCCCGGGCATAGCCTAGAAGCTCTTGCTCGGTCAATTTTTGAGCCATGGGGGGTGTCTCCTTGTGGGTACTTCGGACCCAGGGTCCAGCGTCTTCAGGGGAGGTATCGTGCCGATCGGGACAACAGCAATTGTAGACGCGGGCCGTGCCTCCGTCAAGCTGTTGTACTAGTCCAGTAGATTAGCGAATACGCGGATTGGCATAGGGAAAACCGGGAGTGCTATAATATATGCCAATCGTTGGCGTGCTCAGATCGAGGAGGAGGACAGATGGCAGATAAAGATATCGCTTTAATGGCTCATCTGATGCGACGCGCCGGTTTCGGAGCCCAGTATCATGAGCTAGAAGCGCGAGCGGCGAAGGGGTACGAGGCAACTGTGGAGGAACTCCTTAATCCCGAAGACCATCCGAATGGCCTCGATTTGGACCTGGCGGAACGGTATTTCATCGAGTGGAATCAATTCACCAGGGGAGTTCCGGAATATTTTGCGTGGCGAATGATAAACTCCAAGGCCCAATTGGAAGAGAAAATGGTCCTCTTCTGGCATGGCATCCTGTGTACCGCTGACAGCAAGACACAGAGCTACGCCACGTCTTACGTGGAGTTGGAGATGTTCCGCCGCCACGGAATGGGCAGCTTCAGGGATCTTCTGGTCGAGATTTCCAGAGACCCAGCCATGGTGTATTTTTTGGACAATTGTCTGAGCCACAAAGGCGCCATCAACGAGAACTATGGGCGAGAGTTGCTTGAGTTGTTTTCCATGGGTGTGGGGATGGACGGCCAGTTCAACTACACCGAGAATGACGTGAAGGAATGTTCCCGGGCCTTCACTGGCTGGACCATCGCCAACTCCATCCCCACTCAGCCCTACGGCCCTTACGACGCAAGGTTCATCTATAACCCCAACGACCACGATGACGGAGTGAAGACCTTCCTTGGTGAGACCGGATCCTTCAATGGCGAAGACATTGTTGACATCATCGTCAAACAGCCGGCCACAGCTCGATTCCTCTCCCGCCACCTGTATAGTTATTTCATCGCCGACGAGGCCCAAGTGCCCACCTGGATGGAGACTCCACCCCAGGACCCGGACACAATCAAGATATTGGAAGAAGAGTACTTCCGGTCCGGCTACAACATCCGCTCCATGCTGCGGGTGCTCTTCAAATCGGACGCCTTCAAAGACGCCCGCTTTTCCAAAATAAAGGGCCCGGTGGAGACGGTAATGGGCACTTTGCGTCTGATCGGCGACTGGACGTCCCCTAAACCTGGCTTTGAGTTCATCTTCGACGAAATGAAATTCATGGGGCAGGAGCTATTCAATCCGCCTTCGGTCGAAGGCTGGCATACCGGGAAAGAGTGGATCGACGGTGGGACCCTCGTACATCGCATTAACTTCACTGCCGATCTCGTGGCTGATGCAAAGTATCCCGGTATACGGGAGATAATCACCAGTCTGGCTTCTGAAGGTCCTACCATTTCTCCGGAGGGGCTGGTTGACGGTTGCCTGCGGATGTTGGGGCACTATGAATTGACCGATGAGACCCGCCGCCGGCTGGTGGCTCGCGCCCAGAACGGTGGTGTGTTACGCACCGATGCTAAAGAGTTCCCTCAGCAGGTTGGCCAGATGCTTCAGCTAATAGTAGCTACAAAGGAGTATCTTTATGCTTAAGGCAGTCGTCATGCTGACCACAGCGAAGCATTTCACGATGCGAAGAAGAGACCCTTCGCGGAGTTTATCCTGAGGAGCGAAGGGCTCAGAGTGGCACAATAGGAGAGGAGTAAAAATCATGACTTCCAACGAAAAACCCCCGGTGCTGGTGGTGCTTCAATTGTCGGGTGCCTACGACGCCCTGAACACCATCATCCCCTATAACGACCCCTTGTACATGGACTATCGGCCGGTGTTGAAGGTTGAGCCCGAGCAAGTCCTGGCAATCGATGACAAGGTCGGCTTCAACCCAGCCATGGCGCCTGTAAAGGATCTGTACGACCAGGGGAAGGTCGCCGTCATTCAGGGCATCGGCTATCCCAACCCCATTCGCTCTCACTTCCGCTCCATGGATATCTGGCATACTGCTGAGCCGGCGAAAATGGTCACGGACGGATGGCTGGGCCACGCCATTCGGGAGCTGGACCCTCACAAGGAGAACGTGCTTACGGGGGTAAACTTCGGCCGCGGACTGCCCAGGGCCCTCGCTGCTCCGGGAGTGTCGGTGGCGTCGGTAGGCAACCTGGAGACCTACGGTGTGCTGACCGGAATCCAGGGCGAAGACCAGAGGACCGAAGCCCTGGACATATTCTCCAAAATGTACACCCCCATGATCGGCACCGGCCTGGTGAATGAATATCTGTCCCAGACCGGCCTGGACGCCTTGAAAGGAGCCGATATTCTCAGTACGGCTCCGCAGCGATACTCCTCCACAGTAGAGTACAACGGAGACCCCTTTTCTCAATGGGTGAAAAACATCTCCCAGGTACATCTAGCGGACTTCGGGACCAGGATACTTTATACCGCGCTTGACCCAGGCGCCTTCGATACCCACGCGAATCAGGCCACCGCCTTCCCGAAACTGTGGTCCGAGGTGTCTAACGCCGTAAGCGACTTATACCAGGACTTGAAGGAGCACCACGCCGATGAAGAGGTCGTGATCTTAATGTTCACCGAGTTCGGCCGGCGGGTGCAGGAGAACGGCTCAGGAACTGACCACGGCTCGGGTAGCATGGCATTCGTGATAGGGGATGCAGTAAATGGTGGCCTGTACGGGGAGTATCCATCCCTGGAGCCCAATAAGCTGGACGAAGGCGACCTTCAGTGGAACAACGACTTCCGAGGCACCTACGCGACGCTATTGGAGAAATGGATGGGTCTGGATTCCCAGCCCATTCTTGGCGGGTCCTTCGAACAGTTTGACTTCATCAAATGACCACATGAGCTTAGTGCTCTGTCAACCTGAAGTTGATGCATCGTTTCACCCCCACTCTAACTCTCCCCCGTCAAGGGGGAGAGAACAAGCTCCTTCCCCCTGGATGGGGGAAGGCTGGGATGGGGGTAAAAGGCACCTATCAAATCTTGGTTGACTGAGTACTAGCCCCCTAGTTCTCAAAGTTCGGTTACCTGGATACTCGGATCCCCTTAGGAGGGAGAAATGGTTACTCAGATTGCACCCATTACCTTCGAGTATAGTCACACCATCGGACGGCAAGAAGTCCGAAGCGGGGACGGGTTCTTCTACCCTGTAGATATAGCCCGTGGCGAAGGGAACCTGTTATATGTGCTGAGCCGCGGCACGGAGACCCCAGCGTTTTTTCCATGCAAACGGGTTACTGTATTCACCGTCGACGAGGACTTCGTCAGAGACTTCGGCCAAAAAGTTCCCCCGGAAGAAGCGACAAGGGAGTTGACTCCAGATGGCAGCTTCATGTGGCCGACATCCTTCGCAATTGACTCAGAGAGCAATACATACGTGGCCGATGAGTGGCTCAACCGGATCTCCATGTTTACCAAGGACGGAGAATGGATCGACAAATGGGGGACGCCGGGCGATGGTGACGGCGAAATCAACCGCCCGTCCGGAATGGCCTTCGATAAGAATGACAACCTCTATCTGGTGGACAGCCTGAATAACCGGGTTCAGGTATTCAACCAGGAAGGTAGGTTCTTGTCCAAGTGGGGGACAGCCGGTAACGGTGACGGCGAGTTTAACGTTCCCTGGGGCATAGAAATCGACAAGAACGGGGATGTGTACGTGGCCGACTGGCGTAACGACCGCATTCAAAAATTCACCCCGGACGGCCGGTTCCTGCTGAAGTTTGGCACTTCTGGACAGGGTGATGGAGAGTTCAACAGGCCCACCGGAGTCGCTGTCGACAAAGACGGAACTATTTACGTAACCGACTTCAAGAACGACCGGCTTCAGGTGTTCGGCGCCGACGGCAGTTTCATCACCAAGCTGACGGGCGAGGCAACCTTGTCCAAGTGGGGAAGGGAACGTGTGGAGCTGGACCCGGTAATGGTGAAGGGTAGGCAGATAGCACAGGGCCTGGGCGAACGTGAGAAGGTCTTCCAGGGACCAATAGCCGTAGAGGTTGATGATGAGAATCGGGTCTTCGTAGTGGAGTGCGCTCGCCACCGCGTTCAGGTTTTCCACAAGCAATTAGCCTTATTCCAAGGTGGTCTTCTGGCGCCCTAAGTCAATCATGGAGTAACTCGTTGCTCTTGGGAGTCGTATCGGACACCCACGGATACCTCAATCCTAGAGTGGCCGAATTATTACAAAGCGTAGATCACATCCTCCACGCGGGTGACATATGCGGTGCACATATCATCGATGAGCTATTGAGCATCGCCCCCGTTACCGCCGTGCGAGGGAACAACGACCGGGTCGGCCCCACATCGCTTTATCCGGAGACGGCAACCTTGGAGCTCGGGGGGTGGTCAATTCTCCTTACTCACAAGGTTGATGTGCCCAAGGTGATAGATGATCCTCGAATCAAAATCTACGTTGATGGGTCAGTGGACGTAGTAGTCTTCGGTCATAGCCACGTAGCTCTTCAAAAAACCTTGGGCCCCGTCCTGTTCTTCAACCCCGGTGCCGCGGGCAAACGCCGCTTCAAGCTGGTCCCTTCGATTGGAATCCTGACTTTGGAAGAGAACCGAATGTCAGGAACGATTCTTCAACTTTAGACCCATTTCGCCTGGATTATCCCGATCCAACATCACCAATATAGAGCCAGGGCCAGGCCCGGCTTCATACGAAAGAAGTGAACGTACAGCGAGGGGCAGTCGGAGACCACATGGGTGCCATGATGTTTATTGAGTGCGGGCAGAAACCTCGGGCAAAGACTAGTACAGGTACATTAACACCAGCTCGATCTGTTACCAGTATGCCGTCGTCGAGTCCATGACCGAATGGACATTTGCCGTAGTTAAGCAGATGCTCCAGCCACCCGACCAATTCCTTCTCAATTGTGGTATGATTTCACCCAGTGGTAGATGTTTGCACCCCTACATCTGATTCTGCATAGCGTCTTTGAGCCCCTCTGGACTCTGCAGAGAGTCCTAGCGCGCCCATCGGACTCTCTAAGGCGTCTTCTGTATCGGTGAACGGGCTCCTGCCAACTACTTTGAGAAAGGAGTCCACCGATTAATTACGAGGACAATATTCTTACGTGCCAGTAGTGTGGCCGAAACATCGCTTTTAGCCGGAACGGGGGAGGCGTTCGCTCCCTCTATTCAAAATAGTGGCGGCCAATTGCCGCTGATATGCAAGGGAGGAAACAATTGAGGATATACGTAGGTAACTTTGCTTATGAAATGACCGAACAGGAGCTACGTGATGCGTTCGAAGCTCATGGCCAGGTCCAAGAGATCCATATGGTCCGTGATCGCGATACGGGCCGCCCCAAAGGGTTCGCCTTCGTGGAAATGCAGGCTAATGAAGAAGCTCAGGCTGCAATCACTGCGCTCAATGGTAAAGAGTTCGACGGGCGCGCCATAACAGTCAACGAGGCCCGGCCCCGACCGGAGCGGGGCTCCGGTGGTGGGGGCGGAGGATATGGCGGTCGTGGTGGGGGCGGAGGATATGGCGGTCGTGGTGGGGGCGGAGGATATGGGGGCCGTGGTGGCAGAGGCTTTGCGGGCGGACATGGGAACGGTGAAAATGGCCGAGCGCCCCGTTGGTAGCCAGCTTGGCCTTTTCATGAACCCACGCTGACCCGCACCGAGCACCGGCCCGGACCCACGGGTAATGGCCGACCAGAGGAAAGGGGTCAACATGAATATTTTTATAGGTAACCTATCTCTCGAGGTGACCACGGAGGAACTGCAACGTGAATTCATCGCTTTCGGAGAGGTGAAATCTGTAACGATTATGGACAACAGGTATATCGGTAGCGGCCAATCCGGGGGATATGGGTTTGTTGATATGCCATCGGACTCTGAAGGTCAAGCCGCAATCAATGCCCTCAATGGACAATCACTAAGGCATAGGACCATTGATGTAATTCAGGCCCTTCCTCTTTCCGGCAAAACCAGCAATGGCTCTTATGGTGACAAGCGAGGTAGTAAGGTGGGTAACAGAGTGTTCGGTCGCGGAGTAAGAGATAGATAAACCCTGAACTGCACGTAATGTGTGTGTACTCCGAAACCTTGGACGCTCCTCATGATGCTGCCCATCTACCCTCCGCGTTGTAGTGGATGAAACTGACCCCTAGCGTCCCGCATCCCTTTCAGTAACACACGGCCGGGGCAAGAGCCCACGATAGGCCGTCACGCCGCCGTGCCCAACAGACACGGGAACGCACTCGGCACACTGTAGCCCCACTTAATTTCGCCAAAGACCCTCGTTAGCACCACAACCTGATAGCGACCGGTGGTGGATGCGACTCCACGGTAAATAGAGTTCTATTCACACATGAATCACAGGGACGATCGGCGTTATCGGACCTTGGCCTGGGGACCCGGACGACCTTCGATGGCGTCATCCACTTCCGCATTCATCCCACACAGTATCTGAGTTCTTAGGCACCGTCGGAACACGATTGCGTCAACACAACGTCCTGAGTATCAAAAGGGCGGAGGACCAAGGCTTCTTTCTATACGTATCAGCTGAGACAGGCAAACGCCCAGCATGTGCTGGGCGTTTGCCGCTTCAATGGACTACGAACTATCTAGCCATCGCTGTCTCCGTCATTGTCACCGCCGCCATCGTGCTTGACCACGACAACTCCAAACTGGGTAATGGAGTTGCCTGAGTCGTCAGTGGTCACCCGGCTAACAATTAATCTGATAATGTCGGCGCTCTTGATGAGCTTCTTATCTGGACCATTCTGGTCGAGTTCAACGTTTAGCACACCAGTCCCGGTCTGTGTAGCAGAGGCGCTTTGGGTGATGCCTGTGAATAAGAACGGCTCCTTCTTCTTCACGTCGGCAGCTTCCACTGACACCAGATTGGTGTCCACAGGCTGACCGGCCACGTCGGTGAACAGCAGGTAGCGCTCCCGTTTTTTTACGGTGTTGAGGTCGATGCGAACCCTCTCAACCTGTGGCTCGCTGACCCGTTGCTGTAGGTCCGCTACCAATGCTGTCAGATTCTCGATGCTAACCTGATCGGCACGCGAGGAAATCGTCGCGTCCAGGTTGCCCAAAGGGCTCAGGTCCTGAGCATCCAGCTTACCCTCTATCACCAGCAGGGCTCCATCTATGTTGTCAGCCCTGGCGTTGGTATTCCCAATGACGCCCGCCCCGGACGCCGCGGTGTTGGCTATCACGGCATCACTAGCCGCAGTCACATCTGCTGGGGTGGCGCGACTGGATACAGCCACGTCCAGATTGCTCAGGTCCAGCGCATCCAGCTTACCCTCTATCGCCTCCACCGCAAGGTCTATGGCGTCGGCTCGGGTATTCGTATTGAGGTTGATCGCGTCTCTCGCTGCGTCTGTGTTGGCTATCACAGCATCACTAGCCGCGGTCACATCCAGTGGAGTAGCACGGCTGGATACAGCCACGTCCAAGTTGCTCAGGTCCAGTGCGTCCAGCTTACCCTCTATTGCCTGCACCGCAAGGTCTAGGGCGTCGGCTCGGGTATTCGTATTGAGGTTGATCGCGTCCCTCGCCGTGTCTGTGTTGGCTATCACAGCATCACTAGCCGCGGTCACATCCAGTGGGGTGGCACGACTGGATACAGCCACGTCAAGGTTGCTCAGGTCCAGCGCATCCAGCTTGCCCTCTATCGCCTGCACCGCCAGGTCTAGGGTGTCGGCTCTAGCATTGGTATTTGCTGTGATGGCATCCCTCGCCGCGTCGGTGTTGGCTATCACAGCATCCCGTGCCGAAGTTACGTCTAGTGGGGTGGCCCTGCTGGACACAGTGGCGTCCAGGTTGTCCAGGGGGCTCAGATCCAGTGCGTCCAGCTTACCCTCTATCGCCTCCACCGCCAGGTCTAGGGCGTCGGCTCTAGCATTGGCATTTGCTGTGATGGCATCCCTCGCCGCGTTGCGTGTTGGTGAAGGTACAGGTGACCGTCTCGCCCGCATCCAGGTCGATGGTCGCCACGTTCTCCCGCTGCGGTACTGTCGCCGTCCGGGTCCACACAGGAGCGTGGTGCTATAGCCGGCCACCGGGCTCAGTCATCCAGTGCCCGGGGCCAGCTTACGTCTCTAGTGGGCAGCCTGCCGTCGGCATCCCTGACTGAACGGGCCACGAGTCGGGCGTCCAGGTTGTCCAGCGCGTCGTTGATGTTGGTCGTACCCAGTTGCGTGTTGGTGAAGGTACAGGTGACCGTCTCGCCCGCAGCCAGGGAGATGGTCGCGACGTTCGTTCCCGCCGCGGTACTGCCGCCGTCCGGGTCCACACAGGAGACCGTGGTGCTATAGCCGGCCACCGCAGCCTCGGTCACCTCATAGCCGCCCGGGGCCACGTTGATGAACGTCTGCGTGTTGGGCAGCGTGCCGTCGGCATCATCGTCCAACGTGAACGCGTTGGGTGCCGCGATATCATCGGTAAAGCTAAAGTCCTGGGCCGCATCCGGGACCGTGTCCTTGATAATGTTGATCGTGCCCAGTTGCGTGTTGGTGAAGGTACAGGTGACCGTCTCGCCCGCAGCCAGGTCGATGGTCGCCACGTTCGTTCCCGCTGCGGTACTGTCGCCGTCCGGGTCCACACAGGAGACCGTGGTGCTATAGCCGGCCACCGCGGCCTCGGTCACAGTAAACGTGCCCGGGGCCACGTTGGTGAACGTCTGCGTGTTGGGCAGCGTGCCGTCGGCATCATCGTCCAGCGTGAACGCGTTGGGTGCCGCGATATCATCGGTAAAGCTAAAGTTCTGCGCCGCATCCGGGACCGTGTCTTTGATAATGATGATCGTGCTACCGAATCCCTCAAGCGTGATACTTGCAGGGATGGTGGTGAAATTTATGGCGTTAAAATCTTGGCTCGAAACGTTGAAATCACCACCTGTCAGGAAGCTTACTGGAAAGATTCCATCCTCCGCCCCAGAGGTACCGTCCATGTCCACTGTGAATCGCCATAATGTCGTCGGTGTGGTATCCAGTGTGACTCCGATACTAAAGTCGTCACGACCATTCGCGGAGACATCACCTTGGGTCGGGCTGGTTGAACCGGAAAAGAGTGCACCGTCGCTCAGACTCACGACTTGAACGGGTGTAGTCACAGACCATCCGGCGGGTATTCCGCGTCCGGCGGGGGGGCTCAAATCAACAAACAGTTGGTATGAGCTCAACGTTTGCGTTCCGCTGTTGGCTGCAGCCTGAACATCAAGGGTGACGCTACCCTGGTTGCCGGCAGCAACTACAATCGGCGCCGATGGCGAAATTGATAGTACTAAATCGGCGCTCGTCGTGACCGTCACGGCGATGTCCTGCACGTCCGAGAGGTTCGGAGCGCCGTTGTCGGTCACCGTGACCTGCACGTCGTACACGTTGTTGGCGCCCGCGTCGGCGGGGTCCTCGAAGTCAGGTGCCGAATTGAACGTCAACACGCCCGTGCCGGCCACGATCCCGAACAAGGCCTGATCCGCCCCGCCCGTAATCGAAAACGTCAGCGTCTGCGCCGGCAAGTCCGCATCGGTGGCCGTGACCACGGTCACGGCCGTCTGGTTCTCGGCTGTGTTGACCGCCGCCGTCGCTCCGCCTCCGTTGCTGGTGATCACCGGCGCGTCGTTCACCACCAGCGCGTCGTTAACGTCGGTGACCGTCACGGCGATGTCTTGCACGTCCGAGAGGTTCGGAGCGCCGTTGTCGGTCACCGTGACCTGCACGTCGTACACGTTGTTGGCACCCGCGTCGGCGGGGTTCTCGAAGTCAGGTGCCGAATTGAACGTCAACACGCCCGTGCCGGCCACGATCCCGAACAAGGCCTGATCCGCCCCGCCCGTAATCGAAAACGTCAGCGTCTGCGCCGGCAAGTCCGCATCGGTGGCCGTGACCACGGTCACGGCCGTCTGGTTCTCGGCTGTGTTGACCGCCGCCGTCGCTCCGCCTCCGTTGCTGGTGATCACCGGCGCGTCGTTCACCACCAGCGCGTCGTTAACGTCGGTGACCGTCACGGCGATGTCTTGCACGTCCGAGAGGTTCGGAGCGCCGTTGTCGGTCACCGTGACCTGCACGTCGTACACGTTGTTGGCACCCGCGTCGGCGGGAATCTCGAAGTCGGGAGCCGAATTGAACGTCAGCACGCCTGCCACGATCCCGAACAAGGCCTGATCGGCCCCGCCCGTGATCGAAAACGTCAGCGTCTGCGCCGGCAAGTCCGCGTCGGTGGCCGTGACCACGGTCACGGCCGTCTGGTTCTCGGCCGCGTTGACCGCCGCCGTCTCTCCGCCTCCGTTGCTGGTGATCACCGGCGCGTCGTTCACGTCCGCCGGGGCGCTCTCGCTCCCGGTGCAAGCGTCGACCGGGTCTATACCGTCCCCGTCATTGTCGGTCCTGAAGCCGTCGCAGATTCCGTCGTCGTCCGTGTCGGGGTCCAGCGGATTCGTACCCTGAAGCACCTCCTCACCGTCGGTTAAGCCGTCATCGTCGGAGTCGGCGTCCAACGGGTCGGTGCCGTGGACCAGGGTCTCATCGGCGTCGCTGAGCCCATCTCCGTCGGTATCGACAGCTACTACTCGGGCTGGAATCAAGGTCAGCCGGTTGACACCGGCCGTAGCCGTCGTAGGAGGTGGTGATGGCGAGCCGTCGTCGCCAAGACAGCCATTCCCTCGTATTCCGCCGCCCTCTTCAATCCCAGGGGAACAGGGCGCGAAGCCGAAAGGCACTGCCGGGTCAAATTGAAAAAATGAATCGCCCGGCTCATGTTCTAGCACCTCGTTTGGATCTGATACGTTTGTAAATATTAACCTTGGTCGCACAGGTAAGAGGGCGGTGAAGGTCCCGCCGGCAGCATCGGCCTTCGTAGCTGTGAGGGTGCCTATGAGCGGGATTGGGGATAGGCCCATGGCCACAGACCATTCCAAACGATCGGGGGGACCGGAGGTAAATGTCAAGGGTTGAAGGCCGACCAAGTTGAGCTCTACCATCTCTATCCTGATGGGGTTGGCCGTGCTCGGAAGGGGCCCTGGAAAGTTGACCGGTTCCAGCCTTTCGATCCGGGTATCGGTGGTCCCGGGGCCCTGGGGAGAGCCCACGAAGTTCCTAAGCTCGACTATGGATGGTGAGCCTGGGAAGAACAAGTCGGGGGGTACGCTAAACTCAAATGTGGCGTCGATGTTCTCCCACAGGTCCACACCTGGGGTTAGGTCCCCGTTGGGGGTCGGGTCGCAGACGTCTCCGAGGGCGTCTCCGTCACTGTTTTCTTGATTCGGATTAATATCGTCGGGGCAGTTGTCGTCTACATCAGCGATGCCGTCCCCGTCCGCGTCCGGGCCGTCGCTGACGTCGGTGACGGTGACGGCGATGTCCTGCACGTCCGAGAGGTTCGGAGCGCCGTTGTCGGTCACCGTGACCTGCACGTCGTACACGTTGTTTGCGCCCGCGTCCTCTGGATTGTCGAAGTCGGGAGCCGAATTGAACGTCAGCCCGTGCCGGCCACGATCCCGAATAGCGCCTGATCCGCTCCGCCCGTGATCGAAAACGTCAGGGTCTGCGGGGGCAAGTCCCCGTCGGTGGCCTTGACCGTCGTGACGGCCGTCTGGTTCTCGGCCGCGTTGACCGCCGCCGTTGCTCCGCCGCCGTTACTCGTGATCACCGGCGCGTCGTTCACGTCGGCGAGAACCAGCAACTCGAACGCGCCGATGTCGCAGGCGTCACCCTGGGGCCGGGCGATGCCGCGCTGGTCGGTCGACTCACATGCTGTGCCTTCACTGCCGGGCGTGGCAGGGTTCCCAGCGTCGATGGCAGGACTGCCGGCGCGCAGCGCGTGAGTGAGGGTGGGGCCGCCGTTGTCCGCCAGGACGTCGAGGAGTGGGTCCTGTCCGGTGATGTTGTCGGCGGTTTCGCCGGCAATGGTGCAGCCCGCCTCGTCCTGGACCAGGTTGAAGCCCTGGGAGGTCAGAATGTCAAAGCAGTCAGGCCCGTTACCAAAACTGGCACTGTTCCCGGCGATGATGGTGTTTCTGAAGCTCACCGTGCCGCCGACGGAGTTATAGATGCCGCCGCCGAGTCCCGCAGAATTGCCGGTGACAGTGCTGTTGTTCAGGGTCAGCGTGCTGAACTCGTCGTTAAAGATGCCGCCGCCATCACTGCCAGCCGAGTTACCGCTGACGGTGCTGTTGGTGAGGATCACCGTGCCATCGAATGCGTTCCCGATGCCTCCGCCATCACTGCCAGCCGTATTATCGCTGACGGTGCTGTTGATGAGGGTCACCGTGCCGGCGGAGGTATTATAGATGCCTCCGCCGTCTTGACTGTCAGCCGTATTACCGCTGACGGTGCTGTTGATGAGGGTCAGCATGCCGGAGTTAAAGATGCCGCCACCATCGCCGAATGTAAGCGAATTACCGCTGACGGTGCTGCTGCTGAGTGTCAGCGTGCCGGAGTTAAAGATGCCGCCACCGTCGTGATCGCTGGTTCCATTCTTGATAGTGAGCCCCGAGATGGAGGCGGTTGCGCTGCTACCGATGGTGAAGATGGGGCTGCTGGCGTTGCCGTCGATGGTCAGCGACCCCGCGCCGGGCCCGTTGATGGTGAGGTCCTTGTCGATGGACAGTTCGCCGCTGGTGAGCCCGATTGTGCCCGGTAAGATGCTCGAGTCGAAATCAATACGATCTCCCGGGAGGGCGTCGTTGATCGCCTGGCGCAGGGAGCCTGCGCCTAAGTCGTTTGTGGTAGTGACGGTGATAGTAGTTGCAGTGGCGGGAATAAGGTCGGGGTCGTCGCCGTCCACCAGCCCATCGCAGTCATCGTCGATACTGTTCAACACCTCGGTGGCATTGGGGTTCACGTTGGGGTTATTGTCGTTGCAGTCCGTCCCACCCGTGGCCAGGCTGAAGAAGCCGTCGTTGTCCAGGTCGTCGGCGGCAAGGGACGGGTCAGCGGCGTCGATGTCTCCATCGCAGTCGTCGTCAATGCCGTTCAGGATTTCGGTGGCGCCGGGGTTCACGTTGATGTCATCGTCGTTGCAGTCCGTCCCACCCGTGGCCAGGCTGAAGAAGCCGTCTGAGTCCGCGTCGGTGGGAACCAGCAGCTCGAAGGCCCCGATGTCTATTCTTGGCCCTTGGGGTCGAGAGACGCCTCGCTGGTCGATCGTCAGAGTGGAAGCAGGATCGCCGGCGTCGATGGCCGAGCTGCCGGCAAGCAGCGCGTGAGTCTCGGTGGGGCCGCCGTTGTCCGCCAGGACGTCTAGGCTTGCGTCCCCGATGATCGTGTCTTCGCTGCCGGTAATGGTGCAGCCCGCCACGTTCTCGACCAGGTTGAAGCCCTGGGAGGTCAGAGTGCCAAAGCAGTCAGGCCCTTTAGAACTGCTACTGTTCCCGGCGATGATGGTGTTTCTAAAGTTCACCGCGCCGGAGTTAAAGATGCCGCCACCACGGCCGAGTTGAGACGAATTACCGCTGACGGTGCTGTTGATGAGGGTCACCGCACCGGAGTTAAAGATGCCGCCACCATCGCCGCCGGAAGCTTCATTGCCGCTGACAGTGCTGTTGCTGAGTGTCAGCGTGCTGGGGCTGTTGATACCGATGGCGCCACCGAGATCGCCTATTCCATTCTTGAAAGTGAGCCCCGAGATGGAGACGGTTGCGCTGCTACCGATGGTGAAGATGCGGCTGCTGGCGTTGCCGTCGATGGTCAACGACCCCGTTCCGGGCCCGTTGATGGTCAGGTCCTTGTTGATGGACAGCTCGCCGCTGGTGAGGGTGATGGTGCCCGTGACGGCGAAATCTATGATGTCCCCGGGCTGGGCATTTCCTATAGCCTCGCGTAGGGTGCCACCGGAGCCGTCGTCGTTGAGGTTGGTGACGGTGAGGGTGGCAGCCGGCCGCTGCACCACAAAGGGACGGGCTACTGCGCAATCGGAGTCGGCCCATTCGCCTGCCGAGGTGATATACAAGCAGTCCCCATCGCCGTTCGGTTCGCCCAGAGCAAAGTTTGTGTAGTCAACGGGGGAGCCATCGGACCACTCAAAGTCAAACGGACTTGCAATATCATTGAGTCCGATCCAAGAGTCACTACCCTGGATGGCGGACAGAACCTGGGAATTCTCCGCTGGAGAATGGATCGACGCTAAGTTGCCCCCGAAGTTGACCAGGGCGAACGCATCGGCATCGGCCCAGGTCAGGGAGGGGCCGGGGATGAAGATGTAGCCGACTCCGTGGTCAGCGGAGGCAACCGGCACCGATCGTGCGCCACCCGAGTGGGTGGCGACCAACAGCATTGCAGAGGCGAGAAGCGCCAGAATCGTCAGATTTCTGAAGGAAAGAATAGGTCGATTGAGGAAACTGAGTGACGACATCGGTGTTCTCCTCTGCAACTGTAATTCGCCACGAGTGCACGCCCACGATGGTGTTACGAGAGAGAGGTGTGGGCTGCGTTAATATGCCTGGAGTTTAGGGAGATTGTCAATGAGGTTGGATAGTTTAAAGTCCAATCAGTTACATATTCGATATATTTACAGTAAATAGTTTAAATTTTATCGAATCTTATCTTGAATCGTAGCCCCAATTGGATTACGGCTCGGTCCATTCCTCTTTCTTTTCAGAGCTGTATAGCTTAATGAAAGCGGAGTCTCGGTACAGGCTAGCCGCAGGACAGTAATCGATTCTGTAAACGCTGTGCTAGACTCATCCATCGCGACACGGTATAGTTGACACCTGTCCCAGCTATCGTCTGAGCAAGATCGAGAGGAGAGTTTCAAAATGGCGGACACTCCATTGTACTTCAAACCCATCACGGAACTGGCCAAGTTGATCCAGTCGAAGCAGATTTCGCCCGTGGAAATCACCAGGCAAATCCTCCAGCGCATCGACGAGCTAGATTCTCGATACAAGAGCTATGTGACCGTGATGAAGGATCAGGCGATGCAAGCCGCCAAGAAGGCTGAGCAGGAGATCGGTGGCGGTCGATACCTGGGCCCCCTGCATGGTGTGCCCGTCGCGGTCAAAGACCTGTGCTTCACGAAAGGTGTCCGCACCATGGCCGGCTGTAAGGTCCTGGCCGACCACGTTCCCAGCTTTGACTCGACCGTGGTCGCCAGATTCGAGTCGGCGGGCGCCGTACTTCTGGGAAAGCTCAACCTTACCGAGGGCGCAATGGGGGGTTACAATCCCGACTTCGACATACCGGTAAATCCTTGGAACGCCGAACGGTGGACCGGAGCGTCATCCAGCGGTTCCGGTGTGGCAACGGCCCTGGGCCTCTGCTATGGCTCCCTCGGCAGCGACACCGGAGGCTCTATCCGATTCCCGGCCGCTCACTGCGGAGTCGTCGGGCTAAAGCAGACGTGGGGTCGCGTGAGCCGTTATGGTGTGCTGGCCCTGGCCGAATCCCTTGACCATGTGGGACCCATGACTCGCAGCTCTGCCGATGCGGGTATCATGTTTCACGCCATCGCTGGGCATGACAACAATGACCCGACAACCCTTCCTGACCCGGTACCAGACATGTTGGCCCGAATCAATGATGGTGTGAAAGGCATTCGAATCGGCCTGGATGAAAAATACGTAACGGATGGTGTTGACCCGGAACTAAACCAAGCAGTTCTCAATGGTGTGAAGGTACTGGAAGGTCTGGGTGCTGAGATCGTGGACGTGAAGATGCCAGACGTGGAGAAATATCTGCCTTCCTGGTTCGTGCTTGCCTCGGCGGAAGCGGTGGCCGCCCACAGGGATCATTATCCGTCCAGACGAGATGACTATGGACCATATTTTCGCGGCTGGCTGGACCAGGGGGCAGAGGTCAGTGGCGCTGATTATGCCGAGGCGAACAACATGAGAGCCGAATGCAATGGGCTTGTCCGGCTAGCGTTTCAGAATATTGACGTGCTTGCATGCCCGTCCACCCACGAGCGCGCACACCCGGTCACACCTGAGGGCCTGTATGGACCGATGGACTGGAGCCGTGGAACAGCTTTCCAGCGCTTCACTGCGCCCTACGATTTCAACGGCGCTCCCACTCTATCGGTACCCTGCGGCTTGAGCAGCGATGGACTGCCTCTCAGTCTCCAGTTTGTTGGCAAACATCTGGCGGAACCTCTCCTGTGCCAAATTGGCAATGCCTACGAACAGGCTACTGACTGGCATAACTTGCACCCGCCCGTGTAACTCCGTCAATCGAACAGGAATCAAGTCCCGACTCGAGAAGCTATTATCAAATAGCGAATTGTTTAGGAGGTAAGCGATGGCACAGCAACGGTATGTAATCTACCAGAACATCCACAAGGCGATCAGGCACATCATGTATTCCACAGTCTTGGCGCTCGGATCGGCCGACTTCCGAGACCAAAAGAGCATGCGGGGGAGCCTGGACCAGCTAAGAGAGACGATCACAAAGCTCCAGGAGCACGCGGAGCACGAGGAAACCTTCGTCCATCCTCCCTTGGAGAGCCGCGTGCCCGGCATCACCAAATCCTTCGACGAAAACCATGAAGACGATGAGCGGTTGTACGACCGGATGCGCGAGCTAGGAAGTCAAATAGAGGCAGCCGCAGACAACGACCAGAAGGTAATTCTGGGCAACCAACTCTACAGTATTTTCAATACCCACATCAGCGTCTACCTGGGCCACTTGGACCGGGAGGAAGCAGAGTTGGAGCAGGCCCTATGGGAGCACTTCACGGACCAGGAGCTTGCGGACATAGACCATAAATTAATGGGCAGCATACCTCCAGAGCGCATGGCCGTGTGGGTGCCTGTCATCTGCAACAGCTGGAACGCCAGCGAACTCACTGCGGTCCTGGTCAGCATGCAGCAGGGCGCGCCCCCCGACGCGTTTGCTGGGATGCTGAAAATGGTGGAGCAAGCCACGCCCGCCGCGACCTGGGAAACGGTGCGAAAGGCTCTGACCTGAGCGGACCGACGCGTTGCCCAATTTTATGTTCTGGAGCATCCTTCGACGGGTTCAAGACGAAAGGATTCTACCGCTCGTGGTGAGCTCAGACCGGAGGTCTAAAGTCTCGACACAGATTGATCCGGACCTCTAGGAGGTGTTTCGAGTACCTTTTCTTGCAGGTACTTCTCTTGGGGTGCTTGGCCTAGCTCAATCCTCGCAGAAAAACCGCTTGCGCACCGTCTCGTCCAGCGGCCCACTAGGGCCGTTGAATATGGTTAGGGGATTTCGGCTAGGGTCCTGACTCCACATTGGTAGAATCTTCTCCCGGCGGGTATCGGCTTCGGGCCCGGTCTGACACAGGACTTCGGCCATCCAATTTTCGAAGTTATGTATTATCCCGAAATCCCGATCGTGCTGGGCCGCGTAGGCGTTTCCGGCTTCCTCCCAGTTTTCGTTGGCCATGAGGTTTTCAGATAGGAGCTTGGCATCGTGAATGGCCAAGCCTAGGCCCTGCCCCCAACTTGGGTCGGTTGCTCCGGCGGCATCACCAATCAGGGCAAGACCGTTTCGGTAAGGGTGTTCCACCCAGTTGGTTGCTCCGCTAAAAGTGGCCAAGGGTCCAGAAACCGCAGCTGGTCCAAATATTTCATCCGGAACACCCGCCACTCGGGCTCCCGCCAAGAATTGAGAGAATCCGGAGTCGCCGCTCATGCGGTATTCGGTTGAGGCCGGGTAAGATACGTAGGCCCTTCCTCTTCTTCCTCTTTGACAAAAAACGAAGGACTTATGCCCTGTTGATGGGGTCATCCAATGGTGGACGGCGTCATTTTGCAAGGGCAAGTCGTCTAATAGAACTCCAGCCACCATGTTTAGGTCGGGATCAGTCTGGACGGAGAAACCACCCGATGCTCTGGCCGTCTAGGTTGGCTTTTACTGTGGGTGCGCCGCCTAGGTTTATCTCGCGCACACGGGCACCCCGCCGGACCTCCACGCCAGCATCTGACGCAGCGTTGATTAGGGCTTCCTGCAGGTCCGGGTGATAGATTGACATCATCGGCGTCTTTGGAGTCGTGGTGGCTTCAAGGTCCTGGCGGTCCATATGCTCAGGTCCGTGGTACCAGTACCAATACCGTAGAAGGTTTGCACCGGCAGCCATCAGGGTATCGTAGACGCCCAAATCCATGGCCTCTTTGGTACTCCAAGATGCAATCGCTTCTCCCCGCACCCGATCTCTGAAGGATGTTGTCGATTCCAGGACCAGAACTTTAGCTCCGTGTTCCGACATGGCTTTGGCCAGGATCGAACCGGCGATTCCTCCCCCAACGGTGATGATATCGTAGGTTTGTGCTGCCATTAACCATCCTCCTCAAGTGCCGTTCAAAGATTTAATGAGTCGTTCGACGCGATTATTGACGACGGCCAGCCTGGGTGTCAAGCTTGTATTGGCTAATGAATTCTAACAGCCGCACCTTTCCACTTCAGACAGTGATCTGTTCTCCTTGGCCGTTGGAGCCTTCGGTGTCCACCGCAGTAGTGCGCCCCATGAGAGGACTCAGGATCACCACCGGAAGCATCAGCAAGAGTCCCACAGCCGAACCTATACTGATAGCCACCGGAGGCGTCAATTGCGTAGCCACACCTCCAATCGCCATAATCCCTATTGGACCCACTCCGATACATAGACTCAGAACTCCCAGCGCCATGCCTCGTTTCTCTTGCGACGTCGATAAAAGTATGGTGGTGCTTTGCATGGTGAAAAACCCTGAGCTACCGAGTCCCAGCATGAGCAGCATAAGAAAGGACAGGGAGTACCAGGGCGATAGAGCGAAAAGGAGCAGACTTAGTAACGCCAGCGAGCCTCCAAGGATAAAAATGCGGCCGTGATACTTCGTGCTCCCTATATAAACTACGATTGCGGTCCCAACAAGAGTTCCAATTCCAAAGGCCGAAATCAGCACCCCTGTAAGGCCAGGGCCTACATGCAGATGGTCTCTAGCGACTACAGGAAAGAGTGGCACCGCACCAAATACAACGAGGTTCATAATTATGGTAACTATCAATATCCATCGGACAATTCTGTTTTGCAACGCACAGCGTATTCCGCTGACGAGGTTCTGCAAAATGGGCTGCGAGGCAGTGGCTGCTCTGAAGATTCGACTCCTGATCTGGCTCATTCCGATAAGAGAAAGAACATAAATCGACAGTAGAAATATATAGGCTCCCGTAAAACCGGTTACCTCAATGAATAGGCCGGCCAATAAAGGACCTATGATTGTGCCGATGGTGAAGGTAATTGAGTCCAATGACATCGCCCTCATTAGGTTCCGTGACCCAACCAGGTCGAGAATGAAAGAGTGGCGAGAAGGTTGGTCAAGCACCAAGGCCCAGCCTAAAGCCAGCGAGGTCAGGAGTGTGTGCCATGGCTGCACCCAGTCTGTAGCAACCAGTAAAAGCACGATAGCTATCGCTACGACGTTGGTGCTGCGGGCGACCACCATCACGCGGTAGCGGTTCGCGCGGTCGGCGATGAGGCCCGCGAAAACCCCGAAGAGCAGCCACGGCAAAAATCGAAGGGCTCCGACTAACGCTAGCCAGAAGGGGGAGTCAGTCCGGTCCAGGATCAAAAGGCCTAGCACCACTATGTCCATGAACAGGCAGGTGTTGCCTAATGTGGTTGAACCCCAGAGAAAGCGAAAGTCTCTGATCTGGAAGACACTTAAAACTGGGATTCTTAGTCTTTTGGGAGCGGCAGGTTTGCCTGAGTCCTGGTAGCTCAATATGGTCCTACTGAAGACGGTGTCTCTAAGAGGCAGAGCATCAGCAACTACGGCGTCGAGGGGGACTGCCGGTCGGGATAGCTGGCTACGGACTGTACGGTGTCCCACCAGCGATCGGCGCCTTCAACGATTCTTTCAATATCCTCGGCCAGTAGATATCGCGCCTGGACCATGTCCATAGCAGCTTGTTTCACCTTGGCCAGGTAATCTTGCTTGGAAGCGTAGCGTTCCTCGATGGACGGACGGTAGTCCCCTGCCGCTTCACGCTCCGACCGGGTGTGAGCGAAAGGCACCACCGCTCCCTGCAGGGGTGGCAGATGGCCAGCACCGCCCATCTCAGGATGGCGCATGGTCCAGCCTGTATAGGTGCCGAGGGGCACACGAATATCCGGCATCTTGATGCCCGTGACCTCGTTGCCGTCGGAGTCGACGGCTGAAACCATCATTAAGTAGGGCTCCCCTTCTTTCGGCGGATATTGAGGGACACCTTTGTCCATGTCCGGTCCGTAATCCAGACGACGACGTACGGGAAGGCCCTCAAGGAATCCCATCCCAGGGATGGACCGGAAGAAGTCAGCCAGCGATTCCCGGCGGACGGCTGTGCCTTCAGAAACGCGGGGTACCTGGCTGAGAGGAGGCTCAATGCCCTCCCGCACCCAATGGTCGAGGTTTATTAGAGCCGCTCGCTGAAGCGGCCGGTAGTCCACCGGGTTGGACCAGTGCTGTTGGCGAGCACCATCGGTTCCGATGTAGGTCAAAGGGAGCTCACCAGCCCTGTGCTTGGTTCCAGTGAAGTGATATATCCGGACGTCCTCAGGTGGCTCCAAGTCTTCCGAGCCGGTAGGGTCTATGTGGGTTAACGATGCGCCGGTCCACCAGTATTCAACTCCACTGTTCGTCGCGATGATCTTGGGAATCGCCTGTTCATTTAGCCGCCGCAGAAGGCCATCCGTCTGGCCGGTGATGGGGTCGGTCACCTCCGTGTAGGCTAGAGGTCGAATGTTGCCAGCGTTGCGCAGGTGATTGCTGGAGGGTTGGCCGAAGCGAATATTGAACTCGCCCAGCCTGGAGCTACCTGTATGGGGCATCATCCCGTCGTAGACCAGGCGTCCGGCTTCGTCGAGGTTGAGCCCCAGGTGGAGGAACTCGCGCACGAAACGGCCACTCTGAGAGGCGCCGTAAGCGTAAGCCCGGTCCAATGTGTCGGCGCAGAGGTTCCCTTGCTGAGATGTGCCATAACGGAAGAAGCTGGTGCAGTCTCGCATCGCAAGGAAACTCAGACCAATTACCGGCGCTCCTACAGTGGTGTAGATGATCTCGTATACCTTCCCGGACTGAAACCCGGTGGGAAGGCACACATAATTCGGGTCCGCTACGGGTTCGCCGTCTATCCAACGGCCGAAAAGCCATTGGTCTCTGGGAATCACAGTGGGTGCGCCGTCGGGCCAGTCCCTTTCGATGAGAACGGCTGTGGGGTCGTTCAGGTCCGCAGCCGGAAGGGGCTTGTGCTGGCGGTCCGATAGCAACAGGTGTTGGCTATTTTGAATCAGGTCGAACTGCTGGTAGGTTTGGCCGGTCAGTCGTTGGCCATTGGCATCCAATGCCTCTGGTACGTGGAGGCGGAGGGGTCCGTCGGGCACGTCCGTCTGCCAAGCACAGAAGACAGCTGTGAACCCATGGCGCATCAGGAATCCATTGCCCAGGTCAGGCTCCTCGCTTGACGGGACCTGGGGTGCGCTGTTGAAGTTGAGGACGCTCCGGTTGCCACGGTTGACCACGTCGAAGAGCAAGCTGCCCCCAGGTCTTGGGTTCACAGGCTTGAGCAGTTCCAGCTCCGAGGAAAAGTGGACCATTCCGTCGGATTCGACCGGAGCAAGGCCGATGTCGGTGATGAGCTGATTCGTCGCGTGCTTGGGGTCTACCGCATAGTGAAGCATGCCTTTGATAAACTCGTACGGCCCCACGCCATCGAAGGAGATCCCGTCCCCTGTGGTATGGCGGTCCGTTATCTCGAAATTGGTGACTCCCATTGCTTAGCTCCTTCCCAAGAGAAGGGATCGATTCAAATGAATCCTGTGGAGGGCCGTGAAATAGGCAGGCACGCTGTTTATCGGAGCGAACTTGACCCTGCCTCTAACAGGGCCAAATGCTCCTTTCTGAGCTTGGCAACCTTAGGCTCGATTACGAAACGACAGTAAGGTAGCCGGGAGTTGCGGAGATAATACTGTTTGTGGTACTCCTCGGCCTCGTAAAAGGTCTCGAATGGTACAACCTGGGTCACTATAGGGTTTGACCAGATTCCCTGATTCTCCAGATCCGCCATTAGCTCAGCGGCATCCTGCTTCTGGGATTCTGAGTGGTAGAAGATGACCGAACGGTAGCGAGTTCCGACGTCCGCTCCCTGTTGATCCTGGCTGGTGGGGTCATGAATGGTAAAGAAGACCGTTAGCAGATCACGATAGCTTACGATCCGCGGATCGAAGGTTAACTGCACCACTTCGATATGGCCGGTCTGTTCCGAACAGACTTGCTCATACGTCGGGTTAGCCACGTGACCGCCAGAATAGCCGGAAACAACTTGAGTCACGCCACGAACCATCTCATAAGGGGCCTCGAGGCACCAGAAACATCCACCGCCCAGGGTAGCTTTTACCTCAACTATGTCCATGATATTACTCCGTCTATAGATCTATCGCCCAAACGTATCCGCTCGTCCGACCTTGGGCCAGACAACAGCCGTCTAAAGAGGGGCTCGGCGGCTAGTATAACCCATGCAGGTTGGCAGTGACCATATTCGAACTGATATTCCCTACATTGAATCCGTCGACCTCTAAATCCACCACAGCTCATTGGGCAGGGCCAACCCGGTTCGTTGACAGCGCTTTTCCCGCCACGTACACTCTGGGACATATCGTCGGCAAGAATATCAAGTGCCTGGCATCGCCACGCATAGTAAAGACACATCTGACCATTTGCTTCGGGAGGAGAAGATGGCGTTACAGATAGACCTCAGAATTCCGGCCGCTGCTACCGCCAAAGAAGTAGGAGCCTTTGCTCGCCGGGCCGAGGAGGCCGGATTCGACGGAGTGGGGATAACGGACATGCCCATGGCTCTGAGCGATGGGTTCGTGTCCATGGCCATGGCGACTCAGGCCACCTCTCGCATACGGGTTGCATCCGCAGTCACCAATCCGGTCACTCGACACCCGTCAGCGCTGGCATCCGCCTGCCAGACTGTGGCCGAGCTAGCGCCGGGTCGTGTGGAGATATGGATCGGCCGGGGCGACAACGCGGTGTACACCGTCGGTTTGGCGCCAGCATCGGTGAGCCAGATGAGGGAGTTTATCCTTACCTTGAAGTCTCTTTTGGCCGGGGAGCGCGTCAATTTCAATGGCACCTACAGCCGCATGCGCATCGGTGGTGGAACGCCCGTGCCGATCTATCTCGCTGCCGACGGCCCTAAAGCCATCGCATTAGCCGGCGAGGTGGCTGACGGCCTGCTTCTCAGGGTAGCCCTTCACCCCAAAGTGGTGGAGAAGGCCCGACAGCAACTGGCGGAGGGCGCCAAACGGGCCGGACGTGATCCCGCCGAGATAGATGTGATCTATTTTGCCCACGCAATCATACGGGACGACCTGCAGGAAGCGCGGGATATGGCTCGACCGCACTGCGTTCGGTGGCTCATGAAGAAGGCCATGGCTCAGGGGCTCCGAGAATCCGGTGTGGACATAGACGGCCTGGAGATGCCCAAGGAGCTGATGGAAGGCCGTCCAGAGGCCGTGGAAACCTTGAAACTGTACCCAGACCTTCATCATGCCGAGGACTGGGAGAGGGCCATGCAGCTGTGCGCCTTCATTCCTCAGGATATTCTGGCACAGATCTGTGACGTCTTAGGCTTCGTTGGCACCCCAGAGTACTGTGCTCAGCGTCTTCAGGACGTTTACGCCAACGGCATGGACCATTTCTATATGGCCGCGGCAGAGACTTATGCATTTCCCCACAGGGAGCTTATGGCCTTCGAGAAGACCATCTTTCCCACCATCGCCTCCCTTCGATGATCAACTAGCCAACCCGACGTGCGAGTTTTTTTCTTGGGAGCCTAAGACACAGTCATTCTGAAGGAGCCCTTCGGCTTCGCTCAGGATAGACTGCGCGACTGAAGAATCTGGTGGGGTAGGGCTTTGATACTAATATTGATGTGTGATGGTCTACAAGAGAGCCGATCAAGCCTCAATACCACCCCAGACCCTTCACTGCGTTCAGAGCCTGCACTGAGCTCGCCGAAGTGGTGACATGTGGAAACTCGCACATCGAGTTAACCATAAGCTGTAGCCATGGACTATACGAACCCTTTTGCTGGCTTGGATCTCCTCTTGGGCCCCGTCGGATCGGAAGGGATGATATAATGGCCGCATTACCAGAACGACAATGTTGAGCTTGGTGATGAAATCTGCTCAGAATTTATGATGTTTGGGAGTATATTCTATGCAAATGAGACCAATCACCGCTAATCCGTCCCAGGTCATGGTAGAGCAACTCGTGGCTTCAGGAGTGAAGTACGTATTCTACAACTCTGGGTCCCGTGAAGCCCACTTTTTCGATGCCCTCCACTCACACCCTGACATCAACGGTATCCTTTCCTTGCACGAGGGAAGTGTCGCAGCGATGGCCGGAGGTTATACCCAAGCCAAGCTGGATCCCGCCGTGATGGTCGTCCATCTCGGCGCAGGTCTTGCTCAGTGCCTTGGACAGCTAATTAATGTGTGGACGGGCAGTCTACCTGTGGTAGTTATTACCTTTGCCGGTGACACCGGAAGCTTCACGGACGCCATCGGCCTCGATCTGAGTCACAGCTTCGGCCCTACATCTATCTCGGCGCCTTTTACGAAAGCGTCCTGGACGGTTATAGAGCCGGAAGGGCTTCCACAGGCCATCGATCGTGCCTTGAGAGTAGCAACGACTCCGCCGGTGGGCCCTGTACATCTCGCCGTCTACGATCGATTGCTTGGACCGGAGCAGATCAGCACTAACATCATTGAGTCTGGTATTCCATCCGTTCGAGCCGGTTATCCCGCGGACAGCGACGTCGAGCAAATCGTGCGTGCCCTCAGTGATGCGAAACGCCCGGTGCTGTACGTGGGAGATGGAGTATGGAAAAGCGGCGCCCAAAAGCAAGCGACTGCCCTCGCGGAGCGTTTTGGCCTACCTGTTGTCAGCGACATGCGTGACACGCGGTCCGTACCTATCAAGCACCCTCTACACAGCGGGCGGGCCGAGCATTCGCTGGAAGCCCTCGATCCGGACCTTATCGTGTGTCTCGGAGTGCGCCACAATGCAGCCGGGAACGCCCAAGATTTCAACGCTCTATTGAAGGCGCAGCGGATCATTGCCATAGGTTCCGACGTGGTGAACCTCAAGAACATGCCGGGCCTTGACCTTGCGGTAATGGCTGACGAGGGTCGTACAATCGACCGTATCATGGAGTCCTCTCCTAGCCAGGCAGAATCAGAGCGATTCCGCGATCGGCGCGTCCGTTCCAGGGAAGAGGCCGCGTCCCTTCGTGCACAGCGCCGAAAGATGGTAGAGAGCATTAGCCCAGAATCCTCTCGAGTACGCTCGTGGGTACTGGCAGACGCCCTTGATAAGTCGTTGGAGCGCCGGGGTGGGGGCCTGGTCATGATCGAGCAATATGCGGTCTCTATCGACACCATAGGCGACTCAGGCGAAGCTGGAAATAACGTGTATATATGGGCGGCCGGTGGATCGGAGGGATATGGCATCGGTGCATCCATCGGCACCAAATTGGCCGCACCCGAACGACCTGTCGTTGGGCTTGTCGGAGACGGCTCTATGTACTACGCAGATTCAGGACTGTGGACAGCAGCCCATCACGGGGTCCCGCTCCTTTATGTTATCCCCAACAACGAGGCTTACGGCGTCGTTGCCAGTTTCTTCGGACAAGCTGGCGGCAATATGAAACAGAGTGGTGAGTATGGCGGTGTAGTATTGGATAAGATTGACCCGGTGAAGGTTGCGGAGGGATTTGGTGTCGAGGGCATGGAAGTGCAAGATGAGGCCACAGTCGAAGAGGCCATTGATCATGGACTAGACCTGGTCGAAAGAGAAGGAAGAGCTTTCGTCCTGAACGTGCGCTTGCCACTAGGGCTGCCCCAAGGCGGACGTGCGGCAACTCCTTACAGCTTCAAGGATTCCATGTCCAAGGCAGGTTGAATCTAGGCTACCCAGTCAGCTATACGGCCAGGAGTATCGGCAAGGTCAGTCCCACCGCCACTAGCTGGGTCCACAGCGCCGGCCCCGAGCTCTGGACCTGCTCCTTGCGAAATGCCACCAGCGCCGACTGGGCCTGTGTACGAGGGACCCACCAAGGGCTGTGGCGCGCTTCCAGGACGTAGAATATGATCCCAAGACCCGCTCCGTACGCAAGGTGACCTATCAGATTTGGAAAGGCCGACATGATCCCCTCCACCGTCCACTGAGGCGCTGAGCCCAAGAAGACCGGCATCAGAGTGAGAGGGCCGAAGATCGACCAGAAGAATCCGTAGGACACTCCCCAGCCCAACGCGGAACCGACATCGTATGCCTGACGACGGAACAGCACACCGTAACTCGTTCCGATAAGCACGGCGATCACCAGGTGCACAAAGAAGCCGGTTACCGATGAAGTGACCCCAATGAGGTCCGCCACGTTGGGAAGAAAGTCGGTCTGAAGCATAATCACGCTGAACAGTAGACCGCCTCCCAGACCACCCAGCAGGCTCCGTCCCACTATACGCAATCCCTGGGTACCCACGCCCTCCTGTTCACCGCCACCAACATGGTCCGAGAACAACAGCCGCACCACGGCCCCGATCCACTGATAAAACAGGGCTACCCCCGCCCCGAAAAGCAGGTACGCCGGCAGTGTTACAAAGACGTCATGGACCTCCGCCAATGGCCATGTAAGCCCGGCGCCGCCGATCAGCGGCACCACTGTCAACCCGCCGACCACCCACCAGAAGAACCCGTACACCATGCCACGGACCAGTCCAGCTCCGGCGCCATCGGTCGGACTGGGATAGAGCAGCGCAAACAAGACGCCGGCCAGCAGTCCTATGAGCAGCGTGGTTAACCAGGCAACGGCGTGGGAACCGTTGTCCACCGTCGCCGCAAAGACCAGAAGCTGGTCCTGTGCATTGAGCATCACCCCTAATAGCGCGGCTCCAATCAACCCGGCCAGGGCGCCACGAACAAGGGCGCTTACACTGACCTGCCAATTTTCGCTCTGAACGTATCGCCTCCACTGGAGACCGACCAGTGCTAATCCGGTCCCGGCGCCGTAGAGCACATGTCCCAGCAGCTGAGGAAACTGTTCCTGTGCTGATTTGACATCCCAGGTCAGCCCGTCACCTTGCAGGACTGGCATCAACGTTAGCGGGCCCAGGTACCACCAAAAGGTGCCATACACCAGACCCCAGAGTAATGTCTCGCCAACACCCGGCCTCTGATGCCACACCAATATGCCGAAACCTGCGCCGAGTATGCATGCCACCACCATGAGCACTATAAATCCAACCTCTCCCGAATCGGCACGGACCAGAGGAGCGAACGTTCCCAGCAAATTGAGGTCCCACATGGTAACCCCAAAAACAACGCCACCTATCAGTCCAGCAAGAGCGCCCGGCAACAGTGCGGACCTCAAGAGCTCAGACCATCTCATTTTTCACGCTCCTCTATTTGTGCAGCGTGAGTTTGTGGCCGATCGTGAGCATCGTGGGGCTGCTCATCGGCAGCTATGACATGGGTCAGCGGAGAATAATCGGACATGGACGTAAGCACGATGTCTCTAGGGAAGAAGAGGTCGATCAACCAATCCAACGCTACCCGTACCTTCTTCTCTATGCCAGGCAGCTTGCCTAGATATATAGACCGCCACATTAACCAGGCCAACAATCCGGAAAATCTCAAGCCGTACACCTCAGCTGCGGCGGTCCTATGCCCCAGGCCCACAAGCACTCCGACGGTTCGGAAACGAAATGGCTTCAGTGGCTTGCCCATCATTGCGGATGTCATGTTCTCAGCAACCACCTTACCCTCCCTGGAAGCATGCTGAGCTGTAGGAGGGTAAGCCTGGCCGTCGCTGTCCGGGTCAGGGATCTGAGCGCAGTCGCCCACCGCCCAAACATTGGTGAAGCCGTTAACCAGCATCGTGCCGTCGACTATCACTGCGCCGGCACGGTTGCGCTCGCAGGGCAACTCCTTCAATAGAGGATTAGGTTGATTGCCAGCTGTCCACACCAAGGTGCAGGTAGGCACCGGGTCGGCCTCATTTAAGAGAACTGCTTCTGGAGTTGCTCCAGCCACCCGGCTATCGAGCATGAATTCGATACCCCGTAGTCGCAGCTTGCGAAGCGCATAATCGGCCAGCTTAGCGCTGAGCTCCGGCAGAATACGATCACGGGGGTGGATCAGCACGAATCGAAGCTCGCACGCTTTTATGTTGGGATAATAGCGCAGAACACTGTGCACCAAGTCGAAGAGCTCAGCGATGGTCTCAGTGCCTGCAAAGCCGCCGCCGGCTACTGCAAAAGTGAGCTGGCGACGTCGTTCTTCCTCATCCGGCTCCAGGTCCGCATGCTCGAGCAGCTCGATGACATGGTTGCGCAGCCGGGTGGCATCCTCCAGACTTTTCATTGAGAACGAGTGCTCCTCAAGGCCCGGAAGACCGAAGTAGTTGGGGACGGAGCCCAGGGCCAACACCAGGTGATCGTAGGTTATGGTTTCGGGCTGTGTCGACGCACCTGCTCGTATAGAGACAACCTGCGCAGAAGTGTCGATGGAGGATACCTCCGCGCGGTGGCACCTTGTACGCACACAAGATGCGCGAATAGGCGCGCTGATGTGCTGCGCCTCCAGCGCGCTGGAGGCCACTTCGGCAAGCATAGGGGTAAACAGCAGGTAGTTGCTCTGGCTCACCAAGGTGATTTCCAGGTTCGGGTCACCTGAAAATATCTGCTCTAGGCGTTGAGCTACACTAACTCCTCCAAACCCGCCTCCCAGGATGACCACCCGCTTCTTGGCCACCTCTACCGCGGGGGCATGCTCAGTCTCTGGATTCAGGCGTAGATATAGGGTCACCAGAAGGTGGAAACCGAATCCGGTCAGCCCACCGTAGAGCAGATGACCGACCAGACTTGGAAAGGCTACGCTCGCCTCGTGGACCGACCAGGTCGGCCCGTTACCGTCGAACAAAGGGCCCAAGGTAATGGGGCCGACGATCCACCACAGAAGACCGTAAAGGGTACCGCTGCTTATGGTGGACGCATGACCACGCGGTTCATATCGCGAAATCGCGCCGAAAGCGGCGCCGATCAAGATGGAGCCCAACAGATGGAGGACCACCGTTGCGCCCGATAGCTTCAGGCCAAGGATGCCGGGGACTGTTGGCGTCATACTCTGGGCCTGAAGAGCCCACCAAATCACGAGTCCGCCTACGAGGCCTGCTATCCCACCGGCTATGGCGTCGCGGGCTAATGGACTTTGTACAACCCTCCCTAGCTTCCACATACCTGCACCTTCAAACTTCACGATTGGTAAGGTCAGGAATCCATCTCTATCACTACTTTTATGTCTCCTGGCTGACGCTCAAAGGCGGAGTGGAACTGGCTGAATGGTATACGCCGGGTCATCATCTTTTCCAATGTTCCCGGCCATTGTTCCTTAATCTGCTGTATATGATCAACTCCGGCTCGAAAGTCGATCAGGTTGGCGTTAACCGAGCCGAACAGTAGCCGATTACCCAGCACGAAATTGTTGTTGAACTCATTAGCATCAACAGTTACAGCGTTACTACCCCCAGAGACTCCGACCAGGCACAGTAGCCCATCGCCGGCCAGGTGTTGGGACGCTTCAAGAGCCAGGGGTGCATAGCCGGTCGCTTCCATGATGAAATCGATGGGCCCGACCTCGGGAGCAAATTCGGACAGAGGCTTCTCTCTTGTATCAACGTGGTGGGCGCCTATTGAGGCGAGTAAGCCGGACTTGAATCCTCCTCGTTCCGAGCGGTCGAGCACATAAGTGTTGATGCCTTGTAGACGGAGCAACATAGCAGCCAACAGGCCGATAGTGCCGGCACCGAGTACGACAGAGTTTTCGATTTTCCAGGGCAGACGCTCTTGGATCTTGAATGTCTGACGCATCGCCTTTTCAACGATGGAGAGGGGCTCCAGAAAGACTCCAAGATTTTCGATCTCCGTTGGAATTTTGGTAAGTCGCTGCTGATGCTCCACGTAGAATTCGGACAGGAAGCCATGTTGGGACTTGATGCCCCGTTCCGTGTAATCGCCGGTTACGCACATGTCGTTCTCGTCGCTCCTACACGGCAGACAGTGTTCATGGGAACACTCGCGGCGAACAGAGGATACCACATGGTCGCCCCTCGCAAACCCTTTCACCTGTGGCCCTACTTCCATAATCTGGCCGAATGCTTCGTGCCCAATCACCAAATGGTCCGACCCAGGTGGCGCCGTTCCATATTCTCCCCTGTTAATCTCCATGTCGGTGCCACACACCCCCACGCGAACCACCTTCACCATCACGTCGTGGTCCATAATCTCGGGGTCAGGTATATCTATGATGGTCATGGAACCGGCCACACCAGGACGGGTCGAGATTGCTTTCATTTTCGAACCTCTTACTGTCGGCCTTATGTAGCTACCAGCCGCCCTTTAGTGCACGATCCAGGTTGAATGCGGCGCTGATCAGCGCCAGGTGGGTAAAGGCCTGGGGGAAGTTGCCTAAGCCGTCGCCGCTGTGACCGGTCTCTTCCGCATACAGGCCCAAGTGGTTCGCGTAACTTAGCATTTTTTCGAACATCAGCCGCGCACTGTCCAAACGGGACCGATCGATCTGCCCGGCTCTGGTCATTGCCTCTACGAGCCAGAATGTGCAGATGTTAAAGGTCCCCTCGTCTCCGGAGAGCCCATCCGACGTTCGTTTGACGTCATAACGATACACCAGACTATTAGAGACAAGACCCCCTTGTTCCGGCGACCGATTGATAGCGTCCAAGGTGCTGATCATTCTCGGATCCGTCGGGGATAGCAAGAACACCAGGGGCATAACTAGATTGGATGAATCCAAAGCATCACTGTCGTAAGCCTGCACGAAGGCCTGCCGGTCGGGGTTCCAACCGCGCTCCATTATCTCCTCGTATATCTGGTCTCTGGTTTTCAGCCACCTTTCACGGTCCGCGGGGAATGATCGCTTGTCGGCCAGGCGCAAGCCACGGTCCAGTGCCACCCAACACATCACCTTCGAGTACACGAAGTGCTGCTGCTCGCCGCGGACTTCCCAGATACCTTCATCGGTGCGAGTCCAATTGTCACACACCCAGTTGATGAGCTCTCGGAGATGAGTCCAAAAATCGTAGGAGATGGGTGTCCCGTACTTGTTATATAGATAGACCGCGTCCATAAGCTCACCGTAGATGTCTAGCTGTAACTGTCCATAGGCACCGTTGCCGACCCTGACTGGACTGGACCCTCTGTATCCATCGAGGTGGCCTAAGGTGGTCTCGCTAAGATCATGACGTCCGTCGATGCCATACATGATCTGTAATGAGCCATCCGGATTCAGCTCGTGGCAGCGGTCCTCTATCCAACCCATGAAATGGGCGGCCTCTTCGGTGAACCCTACCCGGAGCAGGGCGTATAGGGTGAAAGCGGCATCTCGTATCCAGGTGTAGCGATAGTCCCAATTACGTTCGCCGCCCACCTCCTCCGGGAGGCTACAGGTTGGCGCCGCCACAATCGCTCCTGTTGGATCATAGGTCAACAGCTTCAGGACCAGCGCGGAACGCTCGACCATTTCGCGCCATCTGCCTTTGTAGGAGCACTTGGATAGCCAGCGCCGCCAATATTCCACGGTGCTTCTGAAAAGTTGGTCGGCTTCAGGCTCGGAAATTAAGCCGCTATCATCATGCTCAGAGGCAATGTCGTCCAGAATAAAGGTCACCGTCTGGCCTTGTTGTAAGGTGAATTCAGCTACAGCACCTTCACTGACCTGCTCGAGGGGCACGGTTGTTGAGAGCTGGAGGTTGGCTTCCTCTGAGTAAAATTTCGCGCCATTCGCGGTTATGACGGTCTCGTGTCTGGCTAGCGCATAATTAAAGGCCGGATAACACTCCACACGGAAGGGCATGGTGCCTCGAACCACATTCACACGACGCACCAGTTTGTGATGTCCGTGATGCTCTTCCGCCACACCGACAGGCATGAAGTCGATTACTTCTCCGACGCCATCTGCCGAGAGAAAGCGGGTGACCAGAACGTTCGTTCCTGGCCAGTACATCTGTTTGTGAGTAACTCCATCCTGGGCAGGGGCTATCTTGAAGTGGCCACCCTTCTTGTCATCCAGTATTGCCGCAAATACGCTGGGAGAGTCGAATCTTGGACGGCAAAACCAGTCTATGGAGCCGTTCATCCCTACCAGGGCCACGGTATGCATGTTCCCTATGATCCCGTAGTCCTCGATGGGTTGATATCCCATATGGCCTCCTTGTGAGATTATATCCTATTTCGGCTTGTCGCCCTCTTTCAAATTAACCTTGCGCTTGCAGCATGGCTACGCTGAAGATCACACTGAAAGGCACGCAGTAGATGACGACGCTCATCTGCGCATCTACATCCACGTTGCCAGGGATAGTATAGTTCTGGTTCCCCTTGTTCCCCTTAAGCTTCCCAAGGTCAACATATCCTTGCTGTTTGATATCACCTCGGCTACCAGGGTTTTGATGAGGTGAGAGGATCACATGTAAGTCGGGGCCGTTGGTGACGCTCAGATTCTCCAGCCTGAGCAGATGGGAACCGTCCGGGCCGCGGTAAATCGTTGCTTGGCCGCTTCCCCTGTGGAAACTGTCGGCGTCTTGGAAGTTGCCAGACTTCAGCTTCACCGGCCCTGTCGGGGCAGCCGGAACTTCGGCCATGGCTTCCATGCCCTCAGCCATCATGTCCAAGCCCTTAGTTATCATGGCCTCGTCTGATACCTCGATCGCCTCCTCCACCATAGCTTTGGCTTCCATTATCATGGATTCGTCCGACTCTTCTATATTATCATCCATCAGGGCCATAGCTTCTTCCATCATAACGGTGCCTTTATCCATTGTGGCGGCCTCCTGCTTGTCCATGCCTGCCTCCACCATGGCCATGGCGCCTTCCATCATGGCCATGCCACCCTTCATCAATGGGTCATCCGCCTTCTGTATCGGCATGGCGTCCGACATCACCTCCATGACTTCCTGGTCGACTTTCGCCATCCCACCCATGATCTGCTCCACTTTGGCACGAGTCATGCCCGACGGAACGACGGCGTTGGAGGCAAAGGGAAACTCCTCGCCCTCCAGCATCGCAATACTGAAGATCACGCTGAATGGGACGCAGTAGATAACGACGCTCATCTGGGAGCCAATGTCTACGTCATCGGGGATAGGGTAGTTCTGATTTCCTTTATTGCCCTTCAGCTTCCCAAGATCAACGTATCCAGACACCTTGACGTCGCTCCGGCTGTCAGGGCTTTGGTGGGGACTGAGAATGACGTGGAGGTCGGGGCCATTGGTGACGCTAAAATTCTCCAGCCTGAGCAAGTTAGACCCGTCGGGCCCTCGGAAAATGGTCGCTTGGCCACTACCCCTGTGGAAGCTGTCGGCATCCTCGAAGTTACCCGACTTCACCTTCACAGTCGCCGGTGGAGCCTCAGTTGCATCGGGTCTCCCGTCGGTGATAGGCGCCAATGGCATTGAGACGGGCATGGCCTCGAAGACCCTCTGGTCGACCTCGGCCATACCGGACATGGTCTGCTCCACCACCGTCCGAGTCATATTGGAGGGGACGACGGCATTGAACGCGAAGGGAAACTCCTCATTTACGGTCTTGCTGGTAAACAGGGGTGAGCCGAGATACCATCCTGCGATTAGTAGGGCGGCCAAGGCTGGAGTCCCGACAATCGACACAGCCAAACGGTGTTTCCAGATAACCATGTGCCAGCCCTTGCGGTATCCCCACACGGTGACGCCTGTAACCAAAAGGAGGATTCCAAAGCTAATGGGCCAACGGTACACATACAGATCAGCAAGGGCTCGTTCGATATCACCAAAGAATTCCGCCATTTTCGCCTCCTTCTTCTAGTGGGAGAGTCTCCGGTACCAGAGTAAGCTAGACACACTTTAACGTAAGTGCGAATGGATTGATTGCCGTTTAGTGCACCGATTTGGAACCAATGATTACGTCGATAAGCAAAGTCCAGAAGCTTTCCAGCATCTGCCCACCAGGCAGGACCGGTTCCCCGAAGGTCGAACCGACACAGGCATTATACCTTGATAGAGTCTTGCAAATGGGGGAAACGATCGAGAATATCGGATACATTAGGAACTTACGGCGCCGTCTAAAAAGTGGATTCAGCGAGGACGTCAATAGGGGTGTGGTATGATGCTTGTGCATCCGCAGCGTTTCTTGAGTGCTTGCTGCAAGTTGTTCAACATTTACTATCTGGCAAGCCCGATGCCGACTGGAAAGAGGCAAGACAACGCAAGGAGGTACACATGAGCCGAGAAATTCCCAGTGAGAGCCAGATCATCGAGTGGTTCGACACTCTGAGCAACTGGGGCCGTTGGGGCAAAGATGATGTGCTGGGGACCTTGAACCTCATCACACCAGAGAAGCGGAAGGCAGCGGCCAGTCTGGTAAGTGAAGGGTTAACAGCTTCCTGTGCCCGGCCTATTACCTACGACACCGTATCCGACGCCCAGTTCCCCGTCCACCACTTCATGATGGTCAGTGGAGAGCACGAGATGCCCCCGGAGTTTATTGGACGCTATACCCCCAGCCCGGCCGATATGTTCCTTATTGGGCCCCACGGCACCACTGTCACCCATCTGGACGCGCCGTCTCATACCATCTGGCGCTCCGATCCCTCCAAGCCATTCACCATCTACAACGGGCAGTCGGCCAAGGGAATTCGCAAGGATACAGGAGCCACTGTAGGCTCGATAGAGATCGCCGGAGGCGGTATAGTAACCCGGGGCGTGCTCCTGGACCTGGTGGGGCTATTCAACGTGGAGTGGCTGGAGCCGGGAACCGCCATCTTTCCAGAGGACCTGGAAGCCGCGGAGAAGCGCCAGGGAGTCCGAGTAGAGCCCGGTGACCTCCTATTCGTACGAACTGGCCATGTGAAGCGGCGGAACCAAATGGGACCCGTAGACCCTCCGAACAGGTACGCCGGCCTCCAGGCAGCCTGTCTTCCCTGGTTGCGTGAACGGGATGTGGCGGTCCTGAGCTGCGATACCGCCCAAGATGTGGGCCCATACCAGTACCCGAGAATAGGATATCCCATCCACGGGATAGGCATGGCCGCGATCGGCCTGTGGCTCCTAGACAACTCTAATTGTGAGGAGCTGGTGGAAGTCTGCGAGCGTCTGAACCGATGGGAGTTCTTGGTATCTGTGGGCCCGCTAAAATGGCAAAACGGTACGGCGTCCGCAGTGAATCCCATCGCGTTGTTCTAGCAAGAATGTCCGAATCTTCGCACCAACTATCGATACTCACCTAAGATACGACATTTGGTCGCCAGAGCGTGAAACTCCAGCGTTAGATGGGTCGTATAATTAATAGCTCATAGGGTACCCTACAATGTGTGGAGACTCTCGCCCCAAGGACCAAATCGGTGTTTCTCTTTCGACGTCTAAGATTGCTCGTCTTAGCCTTAATGACGGGCGGCCTGCCGGCGGGTCTGGGTACCAGCCAACAAACAAGGAGCCCGATACTAAACTGGCTCCTTCTTTCCATATGGGGGTTCTTTACCCGTTTCGAATGTATACCTTTTAGAAAATTGGTGAATATTCGAGTGAATTTTCCCTGAAGCCTGACTAAAATAGCAGGATGAAAGGCCTACGAGCTCCGAAGCGGCCTCAGCAGAATACGCTGGTTTTCCTGTAGCTCAAGGTCTCGCCAGATTTCCTCGTCTAGAAATATCTTATCTTCGGGTAACCCAGCATCAACCGCTATCCTGAGGCGCAGAGGGCTCGGATAGTGAGGTAGGTGGGCTTCAACCATGTCGCCAGCTTTATAACCCTGACCTTCTCCAAAGGTCTGATTTATCCCTGCTACCCTCATCCCTCTCTGAAACACCGGCGCTCCGCCTTTCTGAGGTCGCAAGTATATGCGTTGGGCAGCCAGGGTAGCGCGAGCCGATTCGGTTGCCTTAGCGTCGACCGCCACAGTGTCCTGGTCCACAACCACACCATACATATCGTAGGCTTGGTCTACGGACACCCTTCCATCGGCAACATCCTCCAGCACTCGCTGGGGTTCCCTTTCAAGGGGGTCTCCCCAACCTCCGCCACCCTGGCTAGATATTCGGACAATGTCGCCGGTTTCCAGCGGAAAGGCCCCGGCCTTGCTACCGAACACAGGAGAGATGGGAAGTAGTTCACCACGTCGTAGTACCTCGAACCTGGCTGGGGCTCCGGAGTAGCCTCCGAAAACGCCTGCGGGCGGAATTATGGCGTGTTCCCCCATCAGGGAAAAGCTGCCGTCGGAGTTGGTACGATATTCCCGCACTACGCCCAGCCCTCCGCGATACTTTCCCGGTCCACCCGAGTCCTGGCGAAGGTCACTCCTCAGAAACACCAACGGATAGCTTCGCTCCACCAACTCCAATCCCCTGGCATTGGTGTTGCCCGATCTGATAGGGCGAATGTAGTCCATCCCGTCCTTGTCGCGTCGAGCGCCACCGCCCCCCGGAACCGACTCGTAGAAGATGAACGGTCTGGGCTCATCGTCGCGATTATCTGTGCCCGCGCAGGTCATATGGTGGGTCGATGAGCCCTCTTCGGCGGAGACCCTCTCTGGAATCAGCTTGCTCAGCGCCACCATCGCGTAGATGGCAGCCTGACCCACCTGCTCCTGGCCCCCTGCCGCGGCGGGCCGGCGGGCGTTCAAGATGCTCCCCTCGGGCACTATCGTCTCTATTGGTCGCAGATACCCGGAGTTGATGGGCCCGCTCGGGTCCAGGGCGGCCTTCACACCCATGAAGCCGTAAGATGCCCCCATGGGCAGAGTTACGTTGTTGGGGCCGCCGGTCTGAGGCGAGCTGCCTGTGTAGTCGACGATGATGCTATTTTCCCGTATGGTGATTTTGGTGCGGATAGGGAGCTGCCCCACGTTCACACCGTCGCTATCAAGATAACCTTCGTGGAACAAAGTACCGCGAGGCAATTGAGAGATGAGGGTACGGGACCGGCGCTCGTAAGCGTTCAAGATCTCAGCCCAGATATTCTGGATCTCTCCTTTGCCATATCGGTCCATCAGAGAGGTAATGCGCTGAGCACCGACCTTACTGCTGGCTACCTGAGCCCATAGGTCCCCCCGCATCTCATGGGGTACACGCACGTTATGAAGAATAAGCTCCATCACGTTGGTGTCGACCTGATCGTCTCTGCCCAGACGCATGAGGGGAATACGCAGACCCTCTTGATACATCTCGCGAGCGGTGCCTGAGATGCTTCCCGGCACCATGCCGCCCACGTCGTAATGGTGGACCCGGTCGGCGGCGAAGGCCACTAGCTCTTCCTGGTAGAATACCGGGACGGCGACCAATATATCGTTGGGGTGAAGGCCGCCCTCCCATGGATCGTTGCCTATGTAGATATCGCCCGGGCGGACGTCGCCTTTGAAGCGCTCGAGCAGATAGCGAAGGTGATATATCACAGGGATGATGTGGATCGCGATGGAGGTGCCGATGGCCAGCATCTCTCCCTGCTGGTTGAATATACCACAGGAGAAGTCCCTGCCATGGTGAGCCACTGAGGAGCGAGCGGTGCGGAGGATCACCTCTCCCATTTCCCGAACGATAGATTCCAGACGATTTCGGACCACCTCCATAGTAATGGGATCGACGGTTCCCTCCCTTACATTCATGGAACCCTCCGTATGAGGATGTTGCCATATTCATCAGTGGAGGCGATGAATCCTGGCGGCACCAAGGTGGTAGACGTTAGCTCCTCCACGATCGCCGGGCCCTTAAACTCCGCGTCGGATCCGAGTAGTTCCCTGTCGTATATCTGACATTCCACACTACCTCCCAGCTCCCGAAAATACACCTCGCGAGTCCCTGTGACAGATTCACGCAGGTCCCTTCGAGGTATGGAAGGGAGAGGAGGGCGCTCGAAATGGCCCATAGCTCTTATCCTCAGGGCCACCAACTCTACCGGCTCCTCTTGCAGGCTATAGGTGAACAACTTCAAGTGCTCATCATGAAACTCCGAAATAAGCCGTCCTAAACTTCCTTCGTCCAAAGACCCGGATTCAACAGAAAGGTTGATGACATGGAACTGGCCTCGGTAACGCAGATCGACGCTGTAATGAAATGTAGCTTGATTTTCGCCGATCCCCTGCCTGCTGAGAGTCTCAGAAAGCTCCCGTTTCATCTCACCAAAGAGTGCAGAAACTCGACCAAGGTCCAGCTCATTCAGGCCGACGGTATAGGTCTGCATGGTGTCATGGACCACATCCGCCATCACCAGGCCCAGTGCAGAGAAATTGCCGGGAACCGCAGGAATGACAGCCTGAGGCATCTCGGTTTCCGCGATTACATACGCGGCAACCAGAGGACCGGCCCCGCCGAAGGCCACCAGAGTAAAATCTCTAGGATCGCGGCCCCGCGCTATGGTCATTTCGCGTAAGAGGTCGCCCGCCCGGCTGTCATTGATCTCAAGAATGCCGGCGGCCGCAGCCTCCACCGACAGCCCGAGAGGTCCGGCGATCATGTCCAAAATGGCCTGTTTGGCCGCCTCGATATCCAGAGGAAATTGTCCGTTCAATAGGGAGGCCAGTCTTCCTAACACTGCGTTGGCGTCGGTAACGGTGGGCTGGGTTCCACCTCTGGCGTAGCACACCGGCCCAGGCATGGCGCCCGCGCTCCTGGGACCCACCTGAAGATTAAGACCTTCATCCAACCAGGCGATGGTGCTGCCGCCGGCCCCCACCTCCACGATATCTATCATGGGCACCCGAATGGGCCAGCCGCTTCCTGGTTTGTTGGGCTCCTCAAACAGCTCGAACTCCACAGTGGATATGGGCTGGCCGTCCTCTATCACCGAAGCCTTGGTAGTGGTCCCTCCCATGTCCAGACTTACTACGTTCTTCAACCCGACCACGTTGGCGACGTGTGCAGCAGCGATGGAACCCGCCGCTGGTCCAGATTCAAGGATGTGAATGGGGCGCCGGGCTGCCTCGTCGGCCCTCATGATGCCGCCGTTGGACTGCATTATCTGAAGTCCGACCCGCACCCCACGGCTCCGAAGCTCATCTTCCAAACTGGTGAGGTAGCGATGGACCACAGGATGGATATAGGCATTTAGGGCCGCCGTGCTGGTCCTCTCATACTCACCGATGTCGGGAACGATGTCTGACGAAAGGGTGTAGTAGAGACCGGGGAACTGGGCCTCTAACAGTTGGCCTGCACGACGTTCGTTAAGGGGATTCAAGTATGAATGGAGAAAGCAGATAGCTACAGATTCTATCCCTTGGGCCACGAGCCACTCCAGAGTATTCTCTAGACGAGGCTCGTCAACGGGCTCGTGTACCGTGCCATCCCAGAGGGTGCGCTCGCCCACCTCCAGGCGCCATCGGCGGGGCACGAAGCAGTAGGGCTTATCCATGAGGGGGTCCAACACATGAGTGCGGGCGCTACGTCGCATTTCCAAAGAGTCGCGGAATCCGGTAGTGGTGAGAATGGCTGTGGGCGCCCCCGTCCTTTCAATCACGGCGTTGATACCTATGGTGGTGCCGTGGGACAGAAAGGTGAGCTTTTCCAGGTTGACCGCGGCCTGGTCGAGGGCTTCCAACACTGCCAGCACAGGCCGCTCCGGGTTAGTGGGAATCTTCAGGTGAAACAGCTCCCCCGACCCCTCATCGATACCCGTGAGATCGGTGAAAGTGCCCCCAATATCTATGCCTAATCGCATACCCACCGTATTATGCATCCGGAAAGGGCATCTGCTGCTCGATCCTTCCCTGTGCTCTCATATTCCTTGTTCTTGTAATCCTGCCCCAGTCCAGTTTCATACGCGTCTTCCGGATTATACACTCTTGGAATAGCAGCCTCCACAACCAGCTAAATTCTGGTGAACGAAGACGTCCCTAGGCTTGAGTCTCCTCGATGATCCTTAGGCATTGTAGAAGTCATTAACAACAGTATCTAATCCTGTATAATAAATCCGGTCTCTGGCCATATTATTGCTGAGGGGATAAGAGGAGCTATGCACAAAGTCAAAGGAATTGTTGCCCATGCCAAGGGTGCCGACGTTAAGGTAGAGACCATCGTGGTCCCTGACCCGGGCCCTGGAGAAGCCCTGGTCCGGGTACAAGCCTGCGGGGTTTGCCACACCGATCTTCACTACAGAGAAGGAGCGATCAACAACGAGTTCCCGTTCCTACTGGGCCATGAAGCTTCGGGGATTGTGGAGCGTGTCGGCCAAGGCGTAGACACGATATCCGAGGGAGATTTCGTGATTCTGGCCTGGCGGGCTCCTTGCGGGAATTGCAGGTCATGCCTTAGAGGCCGTCCCTGGTACTGCTTCGCCAGCGGTAACGCCCGCCAGCCTATGACGCTGGCCGACGGAAAACCTCTGTCGCCGGCTCTGGGGATAGGGGCCTTCGCCGAGCTTACCTTGGTGGACGCAGGGCAGGCCGTCAAGGTGGATTCGCGAGCAAAGCCCGAAGCCGCGGGTCTAGTAGGATGCGGTATCATGGCAGGCCTCGGTGCAGCCATGAACACAGGAGCGGTGACCAGGGGCGACTCCGTCGCGGTCTTCGGTTGCGGGGGAGTCGGGGATGCCGCAATCGCAGGGGCTCGTCTAGCAGGGGCCCACACGATCATCGGTGTGGACATCGACGACAGAAAACTACGTTGGGCAGAGGAGTTCGGCGCAACCCATACTATCAACTCTACCAAGACCGATCCCGTGGTGCGAATACAGGAGCTCACTGGAGGGAACGGCGTCAACGTCGCCATCGAGGCTGTCGGCACCCCGGAGACCTATAAACAGGCGTTTTATGCCCGTGACCTGGCGGGTACGGTGGTGCTGGTGGGGGTGCCCAGTCCCGATATGAGGATCGACCTGCCAATGTTGGACATCTTCGGTAGAGGCGGTACCCTAAAGTCATCATGGTACGGTGACTGTCTTCCCTCCAGAGACTTCCCAATGCTCATCGATCTCTACTTGCAGGGCAGGCTGAACCTGGAGGGCTTCGTTTCGGAGACGATCAAGCTGGACGAGGTGGAAGCCGCTTTCTCCAAGATGGAGAAGGGGGAAGTCCTCAGATCAGTGGTGGTTTTCTAAGGGCCTAAATTGAGGCGCAAGTCGGCGACCAATGCTACGCTCTGGTAACATGAGACGTTCGAGAGTCCTGTACAAGGAGTTGGGAAATCGCAAACCAGGCCGCCTGGACGCTTTATTACGATGGGGACTGCGGTCTCTGCAACATCATAGTGCGGTGGCTGGCGCGGCTGGATTTCTCCCAGCTCATCACCTGGACGCCATATCAATCATTGAAACGGCCTCTCGGCGGGCTGACATGGACCGACCTGGAGCGCTCCGTTTATTTAACGACAGGCAATGGCGGGCTCTATGAAGGGTTCTATACTGCTCGGATGATCACATTAAGAATTGGGCCGTTGCTACCTCTTGCGCCGATCATGTGGATGCCTGGGGTAAGTCTAATTGGAGTACCCCTGTATCGCTGGGTGGCCAGAAATCGCCGTCGCATTTCCAAATGCGGGATATCGCCAGCCGCCAAAAGTAGCTAGACAAGGGAGGATAACAATGGAAAAGAACAGAGCGAAACAGCGAATGCGAGAGGGAAAGATAGCCTTCGGAAGTTATGTCAACTTGGCTGAGCCCGCCATCGTGGAAATCATGGGCATAGCGGGCTTTGACGGAGCGACCTTCGACATGGAGCACACAGCCCACGACCTCGGGCTTATCCAGGAGATGGTGCGGGCCGCCGAACGGGTTGGGATAACCCCGATGGTGAGGGTGCCTGATAACGATGCAAAGCTGATACTCCGCCTCCTGGATATGGGTGTTCAGGGCATCCAGGTGCCCCACGTGCACAGCGGTGAGGAAGCGGTCAAAGCCGTAAAAGCGGTACGATATCACCCCCAGGGCGAACGGGGAGCCATGGCCCGTGCCAGGGCAGCGCGATATGGAGCCGTTCCTTGGCAGGAGCATATCCGGACATCCAATGAAGAGATCATCCTGTCCCTTATGGTGGAAGATGCGCCAGGTCTCTCTAATTTAGAAGACATCGCGGGGGTCCCCGGCGTTGATCTGGTCAACATCGGCCCCGCTGACCTCTCAGAGTCGTTGGGTATCACTGAGCCCAACGACGAGCGCCTCTGGGCCAAAATAGAAGAGATCGCTCAACGTATCAAAGACGTAGGCAACGCCAGGATGGCCTTCTCCCATGGACATCCGGTAGTAACCGCTTCTGTCGAAGACCTCCAGCGATGGGGTGTAGGGTATTCCAATGTGTTGCCCGAGGCCGAAGGAGTCATCCTCACCCACTACCAGGGCAAGTTAAAAGAGCTCCACGCCCAGATGCGCTAATTGTAGGCGTTTGACAGCGTTCCCGGGTGTCCATATGATTATCATCGTCAAGGGTAGAGAGACATACGGCCAACTCACATCGATACGGAGAACGTCATCACACAGAAGGAGTGGGGAACATGTACCTGAATGAAGAGCGAGCCCGACAGATCCTGGAGCAAGAAGGCCTGGACGCATTGGTTGTTACCCGTCCCCTCAACCTCCTTTACGTGGCAGGGTTTCACAACGGTTGGGTAGACATAGATGCTTTCGGTATCGTGCCTCGCTCCCCCCAGATTCCCACAACCTTGCTGGTGGGTCACAGGGGACTGCCGACTTTGGCCGCCGACCACACCTGGGTAAAGAACATCCGCACCTTCGATCAAAAATACACGGGGAATCTCACACCCAGGCCCGGCGAGGTTTCCTACAAGCTCCACACCACGACTCCCACCATCGATGCGGAACTGCAACGCCTACTAAGGGAGGCCAAGCACATTCCTACTTACGACCAATTTGAGGCCCTTGCTAAAACGCTAGTAGAGCTAGGGCTGGACCAAGGTCGCATCGCCTTCGACGAGATGGAAGTAGGGGAGACTGCCAAAAAGCAACGCCTGCCCAACATGACTTCTGAGCGTGGCTTCGAGCTGGTCCGTCGTATAAAAATGGTCAAGACTCCCGACGAGGTTGAAGAGCTACGAGCGGCGGCAAGGATCACCACAGCCGCCATCGAAGAGACTCTCGGCACATTGAAAGAGGGAGCCGACCTATCCCAGGCGCCCCTCACATTCAGGGCGGCGATAGCTCGGCAAGGTGGATTTCCTGCTGGACACGGCGGCTATGTGTCGGGATCGGGGGAGCGAAGCCTGGTATCCAGGTATCATCACAAGCTCAAGAAAGGTGACGTGATGTGGACCAGTGGAGTCGCGTCCTACAATGCCTATTACAGCGACTTCGTGCGGACCTACGTTGTGGGCCCTCCCACCCCTGAGCAGGCCGAGACCCACAGCCTGTTGGAGAAGACCTTCGAACATCTAGATGCGGTCAAGCGTCCAGGCGTTAACAGTAGTAAGGTCGCAAAGTCTATAATCCAGACTGTAAAGGACGCAGGGGGAGACGTCGACCACCTGGAGATGAATATACACACCATGGGAGTTGAGATAGTAGAGCTCCAGCACCAACCCTGGGAGGAGGGCTTTCCACTGGAGCCCAACGTCTGCTTCTGCGTCTTCGTGCTGTACAAGCCGGGCATGGACGTATTCTCTATAGAGCGAAACTATGTCGTGAACCAGGACGGTAGCTGGGAAGTGCTAGATACAATCTCCCCAGGCCTCCTCCAGGTGAACTAAAAACAACCAGTCTGCCTAGCATCTCAACCGGGGTCTTTTGATTCTTACTTCGAGGCAGATCTTGTCTGCTCGCCCTGAGAGCTTGTCGACGGGCGTTCCCATGGTTCGACAAGCTCACCATGAGCGGTAGTTTTCTGCCCATGAGAAATAATCGAAAGCCCTGGTGACCACGAACGCTCGACTTGACAACCTACATCTATTAGCGTATAGAAAGGGACACGGTATCCCTATAAAATTGCTTTGAAAATCCATCACGCCTTATGGAGGAAACCATGGACAAATACGACGTGGTAATTGTGGGAGCGGGTTCCGCAGGCGCTGTGCTGGCGACCCGGCTCTCGGAAGACCCTAACCGGTCTGTGCTGCTGATCGAGGCCGGCGAGGACTACCCCGACAATGAACACATCCCGGACGCCATTAAGCTCGGCAACAACCAGTTCGCTGCCTTTTATCCTCCCCATATCTGGGTTTACATGGCCCGAGCCACACCCAGGCGCGTTGAGCCCCTGCCTATCATTACAGGAAAGGGCATCGGTGGGTCCAGCTCTGTGAACGGTCAGACCTTCCTGCGGGGCATGCCAGAGGACTACGATGGCTGGGCTGCCATGGGTAACGATGAGTGGGCGTTCCAGAAAATACTGCCTTACTTCCTCAAATCGGAAACAGACCTGACGTTCCGGGGTGATTTTCATGGTTCCAACGGCCCCATACCGGTCCGGCGCCACAAGAAAGAGGACTGGATGCCCACCCAAGCCGCTCTGGTTCAGGCCGCCATGTCCATGGGTTTCCCTGAAAATCCGGATATGAATGACCCTGAGCAAACTGGAGCCGGACCGCTGCCCACCAACAACAACGACGGGATTCGCGTAAGCACTGCCATCGCTTATCTCAATCCGAACCGCCATCGAAGCAACCTGACCATCAGAGGGAACAGTGTAGCTACGAAAATTCTATTCGAAGGGAAAAAGGCGATTGGGGTAGAGGTCGAGACCGACGGACAGAGGGCCCCGGTGTATGGAGACGAGATCGTCCTGAGCGCCGGAGCCATCGCGTCGCCCCAGTTGCTATTACTGTCAGGTGTGGGACCGGCAGACCAACTGCGCAGGCTGCGAATTCCGGTCCTTCAGGACCTGCCTGGAGTGGGCAAGAACCTACGAGACCACCCCAACGTGCTGCTCAAGCTATGGGTAAAGCACGGCTTCCCTCCGGACGCCACAGTGCCCATATTTCAGACGGGAGTTTACTACACCGCTGAGGGTTCCAAGGACCGCAACGATATGTTCCTCGCGGCCAAGTCCTACGATGATCCGCCCGAGGAGGAGGACCCTCGGTTCAATGAGGATAGCCGCTTTGCCGGAATTCTGCCTATCCTGAATATGCCGGTGGGTTCAGGGGAGCTACGTCTATTGAACAAAGACCCCCATAGACAGCCCCGATTGGACTACCGATATCTCATGGAACCCTGGGACCGAAAGCGATTGCGAGACAGCGTTCGCCTCTGTATTGAACTGTTACAGGAGCCTGCATTCAAGGACTTCGTTATCGACTACGTCTCGCCTACCAAGGAAACTATTGCCTCGGACAAAGCGTTGGACAGGTGGATGCTCGAAACCGCTTCGACCGCATTCCACAGCTCCTGCACATGTAAAATGGGGCCGGCGTCTGATCCTCTTGCAGTGACGGACCAGTACTGCCGGGTGCATGGGTTGGAGAACCTTAGAGTGGTGGACGCGTCGGTCATGCCAGACCTCATTCGAGCCAACGCCAATTGCACAACCATCATGATCGCCGAGCGAGTTGCCGATTGGATGAAAGCGTAGGGGCATAACCTCGAATGCTAGACCCGTTGTCTATGACCTAAGATGTTTGGAAGGAGACTGACATGAAACTGGCAGAGCGCGTTGTTATCGACGTTCCCATCGACGACGTCTGGAAGATCATCACAGACATCCCCAGCATGGCTTTGTGTATCCCCGGTGCCGAGGCGGCGCCCGGAAACTCAGGCAAGTATGAGGCCAACATCAAGGCCCGAGTAGGTCCATTGACCATAAACGTCGAGGGCACTCTCTCAGTTAAAGAGACCGATGCCGCCGCAAAACGGACGGTTCTGGATGTTGAAGGCGTTGTGCGCCAGGCAGGGGGCGGTGTTCAAGGAACCATGACCTTCGAGCTCAGCGAGCCTGCCGCCGGCAAGACGGAGATACACTCCATCGCCGACCTCAATTTGCAGCGAACCTTGGCCATGCTGGACAACGCACTAATAAAGCGTAAAGCCAAAGGCATGTTCAAAGAGTTTGCTAAGAACCTGGCGGAGAGAGCCAACCAGTAATAATGGCTTTACGGACAGGCCAGCCGGACCGGTATATTTTCCCAATCTTTGTCTGGCACCGGCAGCTCACACGTCAGGCAACATTCCCATGATCACCAACATGAAAACCGTCGCCGTATACTTATCGGACCAGCAAGAAGCGTTAAACTTCTACACTGAAACGCTGGGGTTCGAGGTCCAGCGCAATCAACCCATGGGGGCCCAAGGAAACTGGATCGAGGTTTCACCCAGCGGCGCGCAGAGTCACGTCGTGATATACCCAAAGTCAATGATGGAAGATTGGGAGCAACGCAACCCATCCATCGTGTTTGGCTGCGACGATATCGAAGGGACCTATAAAGAGCTTATCCAGCGCGGTGTGAACTTCACCCGCACGCCGACCAAGATGGCATGGGGAACCTTCGCCATGTTTGTTGACCTGGACGGCAACGAGTTTGTGATAACCGAAGGTGCCTGATGGTAGCCGCTCTTAGCCTGGGGTATCCGAGTGGCCAGGTCCAATATTATTCCAACCAAGACTGTATTTCATAACAAACCAACTGTGTAAGGAGGATATCAATCGTGACCGATTCGATGAGGGTCGACGGCGAAGTAGCTATTGTGACCGGCGGCGCCCAAGGCATCGGCAAGGGAGCCGCTCTTACCCTGGCGGAGGCCGGAGCTACCATAGTAATCGGGGATATCAAAGACTCATCGGGCACCGTAGAGGAGATTCGTTCTGCAGGGGGCAAAGCGGTGAGCATGCAAATGGACACCAGCCGCCCCGCCGACGCCCAGGCCTTGGTGGACCTGGCGATGAAGGAATACGGTCGCCTGGACATACTTGTAAATAACGCGGGAATTGATGGCCCCTTCGGAACCGTCTGGGACTTGCCCGATGAGGAGTGGGAGCGAGTCATATCGGTAAACCTGGGCGGAGTTTTCTATTGCTCCCGTGCGGCCCTTGGACCAATGATGAAGGCAAAGAAGGGCGCAATAGTGAACATGAGCTCCCAAGCTGCCAGGAATGGAAGCAAGGACATCTCGCCGGCATACCATGCCAGCAAGGCGGGCATATTGGGACTAACTCTCTCCTTTTCAGGCCAAGTCTCTCACCTGGGAATTCGGGTAAATGCGGTTCTGCCGGGGCTAGTCGAGTCCTGGCGCGAGTGGACACCCGAGGAACGAGCAGCGTTGGCAGCGTTAGTGCCCCTGGGAATTGGGCAACCAAAGGATATTGGAGAGGCTATTAGGTACTTGGTGAGTCCTGCGGCTCGATGGGTCAGCGGGGTAACCATAGACCTTCACGGCGGGTGGAACATAAAGTAGGGAAGAGGAAGAAAGCAAGAAAACCTTTCTGCTTTTAGCCTATTTCCCTCCATCTTTCATCTCCGCAGCCGATCGGAGGAATTTTCGCATCTCGGAGGACAGCTCCCGGGCATCCACTGCGCCGTGTCGCTGAAGTAGTCTCTTGAGATGGGGATCGGTAGCCTTCTTTTTAAGAAATATCTCTTTCAGACCCTTGGAAGATGCAGATTGTCTGTCTGACTTGTTCATCAGTTCCTCGAGTCGTTGAGGAGACACCCGTTCTTGCTTGCCATTGACCGTTGATGGGTCCACTGCATCCTCTTCTGCATGATAACCGTTGCGATGCTCCCTCGAGCGGTTGGCGTCAGTCACCGTCGGATCGGTATCTCGTAGGGGTTCATTCCATAACCGTGCACCCCTACCGCCAAATACATTTTGGGCCATGTCCAGGCCCAATTCAGAGATATTCTTAACGTCACTTCCTCCAACCTCAGCGGGGCCATACCCATTTCCTATCTCACCCTTTGATGAGGCTCCAGGGTTAGATTCCCCGTTTCTTGGGGGGCTACCGTAGTGCTTAACATCAGACCCCTGCGAACGGACCTGAATATCTGTAACTTTCTTTACAAGCCAGCGTTTCATCGGCTCAATGAACAGCGACTCCCCCATAATGTCACCTCCTATTAAGTCAATCGATCGAGAACAGCACCGAGGTAAGGAAAGGCACGGCCCCAAACATTACTCCGGAGACTATGCACATGATACTCAAGAAAGAAAAAATTTTGAGATTGCTACCACCAGCCGCGAACTTGGGAGCAAGTGCATTAGCGATAGTAAGAATGGTGATCACCAAAACTATCATAAAAGAAACCAGGGACATGTCCTGTATCCCGAATGCGTTAAGGCCCCCTGACAGCTCTCCCCCCGATGGGACAGACATCCCTGCGGGGATTTGTACGTGTTCGGCTACATCCATAGCCACCGTTGGGGTGCTGGTCACATCTGCCGATACCCCACCCAGCGTGGAATTGAAGTTAGCGATGATTTGCAGAACGAAGAGCAGGATAAACACCATAGTGGCGTGCATTGGAACGGACAAGAACGAAAATGTGGAGGCGGTTAGCTGTCGTTTAGCCCTAAGCTGAGTGATCGTAAGAGCGTAATCCGAGCAAATCCGGCCCGACTCACCGGGTCTACCTCCTAGCTCCGAGCCGTCGACAAGCATGTGAGTCGTCCGGTTCACAAGTTCGCTTCCGGTCTCCTGTCGAAATTTCTCCCAACACTCGTATCTCGGTATCCCCGCACCCAGGCGAACGCTTAGTCGATTGACGTTCACCTCCAGAGAACCCAGGGACCGTATGTCGACCCTCCGGAGTGCTTCCGTGAGGGTGACCCCTGAGGAGCTGGCCACCGCACCGACGGTCCGTAAGAATGTGGGTAGCTCGGAATCGAGTTTCTCTACTCGTTTATCATCCTTCCAGGCATAGAAGCCCGCTGGGAACATGGACAACCCAGCGAGCAAAAACGCAACCGAAACGCCCAGCAATAGCTCTAATTGGAGGGCAAAAAACACCGCCAATACTAACCCGACAGGCAACAGCGAGAGCGCAAAGAACTTGGCCAATCTCCGTTCTTTTGGACTGCCCAAGGCCGCGTCGTATGTCATCTGTTCCACGGGAGCAACCTTATAGATTGTGTATACGCCGATTGAGGTTATGACGAACAGGGTAAACGCCATAATGATCACGAAGGTCTGGTCCAGCGAGCCCATCATCGCGGACACCAACGACACCACCATAACAAGGGTCACCGAGACCAGAATCGCTGCATAAGCATCGGTCCACTTCCTGAGATTTTCTATGCCTCTTTCATATACGTTGGTATAGCGCTCTGTCTCGACCCTGGCTTCCTGAATGCCAAAGTCCATTTCGGACTCGCCAGAAGAAACAGAGGCGGCGAACCGAAGCAAGAGACTCTTGACGTTTGAGGCTCGCGCTCGTTCGGATAGCAACTGAAGGGCATGGGTATATTCAAAGCCCAGCCGTTTGGTCAATATGAAAATGTACTCGAAGAATACAGCTGTCTTGAAGCGCTGCTGGGAGCAGCGCTCTAGGATTTGGTCCCTGCGAAGGCCTCCCATGGACAACACGGACATATAGGTCAGATTGGATAGCAGATCGTATCCAATCACCGCGTTATCAGAAGAGACCTTCTCTATACGCCTGGGAGAGGATGTTGTGAAGCTCATAGAAGTTGGTGATATTCCTTTCGTGAAGTCTCTTGAGAATGATGGCCCGGTCCTCCATGTCCTGATATATTTGGCCGACTTCATGAGTAGAGACGCCTCTCCGGACGGCCACTACATGCTCCAGGAGGTTGGTATTCATGTATCCTGGAAACTCGAAGGTATCGGTTGCTGCGTCCCAGCGAAACACTTCTATAAAACCGAAGGTCTCCGAGTGCGAGTCATACCCTATCAGTTCGTTAATGCTAAGCACACGCCTCGCGGGACGCCCATCGGGTAGACGGACCGCGCTCATAATGATTATCAGATTAAGGTTGTCCAAGTAGGTTTTCGGTATGCTGATGGGATTACCGGTTAGGCGCTGAATGAGTTTTTCCACTGAAGCAGCGTGAAAGGTAGCCATGCAGGCATGGCCGGTCTGCATCGCCTGGAAAGCGATCGAGCCTTCCTCGCCTCGAATCTCACCGATGATAATCTCGTTAGGCCGCTGGCGCATGGATGCTTTCAAGAGGTCAAACATGGTGACGGAGGAACCGCTGTTGGTCGTACCCCGCACCACCTCCCTGGTCCAGTTTGGATGGGGCACCTGGAGCTCTGGGGTATCTTCAATGCTGACTATCTTCGCATTGGGGTTGATAAACGTGCTAATCGAATTGAGAAAAGTGGTCTTTCCGGAGGCTGTTTCTCCGGAAACGAAGGTGTTCATGCCCTCTCCCACCATCAAGGATATGTAAGCAGCCATTTCATAGGACAGGGTGCCCATGTCTATGAGATCCAATACGCTCATAGGAGTGGCATTGAATTTCCGGATGGTGAAATTGCTTCCCCTCTTTGACACATCACCACCGTAGACGATGTTTACACGGGAGCCGTCGGGCAGAATGGCGTCTATTATTGGTTCCCGCACCGTCACGGGCCGGCTGATCTTCTCGGATAGTGTGATCACAAACCTGTCTAACTCTTCCGACGTATCGAAGGAGATTCCAGACTTGAGTCCTCCAAATATCTTGTGTTCCACGAAAAGAGGTCCGACTCCACTGCAACTGATGTCCTCGATATAGGGGTCCTTTATGAGTGGCTCGATAGCTCCCAACCCCTCTTTGTCTCGGAGCATCAGGTATCGCAATCCTTGGAGCTCCTTCTCGCTCACTTGCACTCCACCGTTCTGGCGACGGCCACCTTTAGCGCAGCAAATTCGCTCCAGACACTCCAGCAAGACCTCGGACCTCTCCTGGGCATCGCTGGCCTTTTTCAAGTCTTCGATATAATTAATCAGACGTCTGTCGATTTGCTCCATCAGACCAGAAAGAGTCGAACTCATCGAGGGCTCAATGGCGATATAGTAGTCCCGGCTATCGCTCATATCCGGGTATAGGTGAACGAACAGACCTTGTCCCACAGGATAGATTAGATTGCGGTATTTAATCTCCCTCAGATTGCGGGTAAGCCAAGCACAGTAATCTGGTACGCCAATCTCCTCGACTGAAAGAGTATTCAGATATTCCCATAGGTGGTCCTGGTCCCTGCAATGTTCTTGAAGCTGTGCAGGCAGCTTTCGAAACAGTGGAGAGTCGAACAGTTCATCCGGTTGGATGTCATTCGGAGTTATCCTGAACTTGAACGCTGACGTCTTGGCTACATCACCATTTGCTCCGCCAGCTTCAGCTCTTCCGGAGTGGCCCTCGGGCTCTTTATTGTCTCTATGGATCAGTATCTTCATTATCTCCGTCCATCTCAGACCTCTCAGCTAATCGCCGCCGGATTGGATTACCCCTTGCCATTGATGCCAACGCATTTATGCTTTCGCTCTCGTTATTGGCACCATTCGCATACCCTGGCCAGGCTCGACGGCGAAGGCCGAGATATTCCCAGTTGGCATCTCTGCTCCTCTGATCTTGGCCACCTCGATGGTCTTCAACAGCTCAGTCCCTGACCTTTGGACATGAAGGCGTAGATAAGCGTCGCAGAATGATCTAACCCTGGTCAGGACCCTCTCATCGAAGGCCCCGGTGTGGACTGTACAGATGATCACCTTCCCAGCCTCACAGAGCGACTTACATCTGGTGAAGAAGTCTTGTATTTCAATGCCTCCACCTTGCCAAACGAGGGTGGTAATAGCATCAATTACAATGACTCTGCATTTTCTTTGTTTTACGATATGAGTAAAGAGTTCCTGAAACAGAATTTCAGGATCGGCGGCTCCTAATGGCGGGGGAATAGGATATATCTGTAAGTGGTCCATGAGAAAGTAATCTCTGACATTGAGCCCCAGGCTATCCATTTGACGGAGCACGCTCTGCACAGTTTGCTCCGTCGTATACATAGCCACATCTTCCCCGGCACTTAGAGCGCCCCAAATCAACTGCTGGGCCAAGGTACTCTTACCTGAAGCTGCCTCGCCTTCAATGAGCATGAGGGTCCGATCGGGAATCCCGTTGCCCAGCTTTCTGTCTATTTCCACTTTACCCGTGGAAATGACTCGGCTACGATGACCCCAATCAACAGCGTTGGTCATCGCCCCTTCGCCCTAGAGTCTTTCGATTGTCTTTCCTGAGTAGGTATCTCCGCTCGCCCTGAGCCTGTCGAAGGGCGTCGCCATGGTTCGACAACCCTTCGACTGTGCTCAGGCTGTAGCTCACCATGAGCGTTAATTTCCGCCCACTTCGGATAATCGAAAGACCCTGCCCACCGCCCAAACCGAACTACCTTACTGCTTGAACAGACTCTAATTATCGGCATCTTTCCGCTTCTAACCAAAATTTCGACTACGGTAGCTTTATGACCGATGGATACGCCGCAGTGTCGTAAGCAAACCACATGTCCTTACTAGCCTTAATGTCGTCGGCGATCAGCCTGGCCTCCAGCTCATGGCCCGTGGGGACAGTATAGTTCACGTCCAGCATCATTATTGTTGCGTTAATGAAATCGCTGGTGCCCTTCTGCCAGTCGAAGATGAAAACGCTACCGTTAGCTATCTCGGTATAAGCAGAGCCGTCATAGTCTCTCAGATACATGGTGACCGCCCCAGATTGATTGTTCTGAAAGTTCCTGATAGCCGACCAAAGGGACACAAAGACATCTCCCGCAATCTCCATCGGGCTAGATAAAGTACCCGTCCTCCAGACCTGGAACTGTTCGGGATCCGTCTCACTTAGGCCCATTAGACTTTTTTTCAATGTCAAGCCCGGCTTCTTATCAGGAAGATCATAGTCAAATAAGTTGGCGGCTATGGGGGGCGTTGTGTCGATGGGTAGGACTGGTTGAGCAGACGTGTCGCCTGTTGGCAGAGTCGGCAGATTATGAAGATACAGGCTGGTGGTTGGGATAGGTGGAAAGAAAGACAAATTCACCAACGAGGGGAAATCTTCAACGTCATAAGCAAATTCCATGTCGTCATTTGAGGCGTCATCCACGACTATCTTGAGCTCAAGCTGATGGCCAGAAGGGACTGTATAGTCGATGTCTGTAATCAAAGCCACCCTTTCGACGAACGAGTTGGAGCCTGACTGCCAGTCACGGGCGAACACCGCGCCGTCGCCAATTTCGACATAACCACCCAAGCCGTCGTAGTCTCGGAGATATGTGATCACTATCGCTGTGGCCCCCGGAATGGGTGGGGAAAGAGCACCCCATAGGTTAACCAGCACATCACCGGTGATGACCAGGTTATCGGTAAGAATACCTGTCCTCCATGCCTGGAATTTTTCGGGAGAAGTCTCGCCTAGACCGTTGCCACTTCGGGCCAACCTTAATCCGGGAGAACTGTCTCGGTTCGTATCATAGTTGTGCAAGGTTTGCGCTAGAGGGAGACCCGTGTCCATCGGCAAGGTCCATTGAGACGCTGTGCCCCCCTCTGGCGGTGAAGGATTATTGTGCAAGAATCGACACTCTCCCAAAGCGCCGTCGCTGAACTCTAAATAATCGCCGTCTGAGACTCCTCCGGGGGTACTCAAAATGACATAGCCAGAGGTATTAGGCTTCGGAGGCTTGGAAAGTCTGGATATCAGTTTCAGCACCTCGTCCGGCTCCCAAAAAGGAGATAAATCATTGGGAGTCTTGGTAAACAGCGTCCACTGACCCTCTTCAATATTGCCAGTCTTGTAGACGAATCTTTCGGTAACCTGGCCACCGGTCTGGGGGATGTACCACGTTAGCAAGTCCATTTTATCCAAATTGCTAATAGGCACGTCTCCCACGTTGCTTGCTTCGACACCGATCTTAGAAGCACAGCTAAATATTTCTGAAGCGTTGACCGATGAATAGGAAATCACTCCATTGTGACGCTCACGCTCCACCTCGCCAGATTCCAACATGGCGTCATCAATGAGCACGTCCGCGGAAAGGCTCACATGAAACCCGGTTAGTGCCAAGGTGAATAAGACTGCCAAAACCAGTAAACTGGCTACACTAGAACCCATAGAAATTCACAACTAATGCCCCAAGAGTAAGCTCTACTTCTCTGTATCAGCTATGGACAGGGTGTGACTATGCTGAGAGGCAAGCTATCTGTTACTCCATTTGGTGTTCCCAGCACCACCACTCCAGCCGTATCACCAGCCACTGGAAGCGCTAACCTACCGGTGGCTACCATGGTTTCTCCAGGATTAAAAATACCCGGTTCGTATAGGTCAGGGCTCATGACCGAGCCCAGCTTTTTGGTCCAGTCACCGGTCGAATTGGGGACATCTCCCGTCGAATAGGTTAGGCGCTGCGGCGAGTTCATCCCTTCGGACAAAAGAACGATGAAGTCCATCGAGGCGAAGTCGACTATGGATACGGAACCCGCGTTATCACCTGTTACCGCTAAGGTGCATTTATTGTCGGCCGTGCTGATAGCGCTAGTCAGCAAGCTGATCTCGGTCCTGACTCTCTCTCCTGAAATCCGAGAGGCTTCCTTGGTAGCGCTGCCGATGAGCGCATTGCTGAACAAGTCCGCTTGAAACCTGGACGCATTGCCGGTCAAGAAAACCGCGAAGATCAGCAGCCCTGCTGCGCTTGCTGCCACGATTCTCTACCTACTAAAGCTCTTCTCAGCAGTAACCCCGTTAGGGGTAGATACCCTAAGGGTATACAAGGTATCCACAAGAATATTGTCCGCGGTCGATAGCTGGACCGTTACATGCATGGTGTCTCCCCTGAGCCACGATTGGCTATTCTCTTTTAAATCGCTGTACCAGTAATTAGAGCTTGGAGGGTCTCCACTGTAAGGAAGAGCCTCAAATCTGGTCCCCGGCTGAATCAAGAACAGGTCTGACTTCTCTATGGCATCGACTGGGGCTACTCCCACATTCTTGACCCATGCATCCACTTGCTCACCGACGGAATCGACGCCGATACCAATAATTTCAATGTTGGTCTTTATCTTGTCCGCGGTTGCCCGATTGGCCTCAACTACCGACTGGCTACTTCCACTAATGGAAGGTCCGATTGTCATGATGACCACCACAGCAGCAGCAACGGCTCCCACGATCAGGAGGCCGGTTACAATTACCTTATCCACTTTGCTCCACGGCACCGCTATCGATGGCTTTGAATCGGGGAGTACAGATGATGTCGTGAAGCTCACGGAGGCATTCCGAGTAGTCCTGAAACGAGAACGCCTGGCGAGAAGAGAGGTCTTCCATCTGGTCCAGGTCCGCCATCGAAAGGAGCATCAGTTTGGCGATCGCGGGAGTGATATATCCTGCCCGCTCATAGGTCTCGAGATAAGGAACTATTCGTTGAAGCGACATTCCTCTGCCCTTTACGGTGCCCAGCCATACGATAAAGTTGCCTAGCATAGCACCATCGAGCATAGCCCCGCCGTTGGATGCCCAGTCCAAAGCCGCCATTCTGAGCTGGCTACCCAGGGTAACTATGTCCTGTGCAACACCAGCAAAGAAGTGGCCTTGCATGTCCAAGTGGTCCTGGCGACCGTCCTCTGTTTGGTCCGACCTCTGACCATGGTGGTTGTTTCCCGACGCGCTTTCCCCGTCGATATTCACGTAGGACTGCAAAAAAGGACTGCGGCTTTTCATCACGATCTCCCGCAGGTCTACGAGGCTCTGTTTCATCTCGTTTTTCAAGAGATTAAGCTCGTCTTCCAGGGCCTCTACTTTTCCCTGGATATCCATGGGTGGTGCTTCCATACCGCTCCCTTGCATACGCTCTTTTCTCGAGAGATTTTGGCCATCTTCCAGGGCCTCAACCTCCTCTTGGAAATCTATAGCTGATGCTTTCATGGAACTCCCTTACTTACGCACTTTTCATGCATGAATTGAGCGCTATCCGGGGAGCCAGACCTGGCCTACAAGTAACGGGGCTGGCCAAGTCTAGCTCCCCAGCATGCTACTGTAGGTCCATGATGTCCTTGATCTCGATTGGGGTGGTGCGAGTGACTGTAAGGGGAGCACCTTGAGGAGGTATAACTTCAATCTTAAAGGGTGCATTCGCTCCCAAGGCAGAGCTCAACAGCGTTGGGCCTGGATAGTCGCCAGTGGCATCAGCAGCGTAAAAGCCAACTGTAAACTCAACCACTTCTCCTGCATCAACGGCATCACCCGAACCTAGTACTCAGTCAACCTAATTGTTGGCAGGATAGAGATGGTGAAGCTTGACTCGGGCGTCCACAGTGGAGAATCTCCAGTCAATGGTTGCTCCGGCTTGGTTTCGTTCTGCCTCCAGGGCCGCGATCTCGCCACTCAAAGTCTCTTCATCGGCAATACGCCGGCGCAGGACTCGCCTGGCCAAGACACTGAACTCGATCTCTGCCATGTTGAGCCAACTACCGTGCTTGGGAGTGTAGTGAAACTCCAAGCGTTTGCGTATTCGCCTAGCCTCCTTGGGCTCGAAGGTTTCGTAGAGGGAAGCTGGTTTGTGGGTGTTGAGGTTGTCCAGCACCACCCGGATCTTCTCGGACGCTGGGTAAGCTTCATCGGCCAGCCACCGCATCTGCTTAGCGAAGTCCACCATGGTACGACGTTCGGTCACTGCCACATGCCTCCAGCCCGCCAGGGGCTCGCACAGCATGAACAGGTTTCGGGTGCCATTGCGCTGGTACTCGTAATCGTATCGCTCCCGTCGTGCCGGCTTGGGCGGGATCGGAGACCTCTTTTCCGCCAGCAACTGCTTGGAGGTCTCGTCGAAACAGACCACCGGGCGCTCTGGGTCATAGGGTTCCGCGTAAAGGTCCAGCACATCCTCCATACACGCCACAAACTCGGCGCTCACCTGGGGAATACACCACTCCTTCTTCTGCCACGGCTTGAGACTGTTTTTTCAACCGCTTGCGAATTCCCTCGTGGGACATGGAGGGCGCCAGCCCCAACTCCACCACCTTGTTTGCCAGGAGCCGCAGGGTCCAGTGGTCATGGCCTGGGGGGCCTCGCTGCACGCCAGGGCAATCAGGTGCGCTTCCCCCCGCTCATCCAGTTTGGTCGGATGTCCTGGCCGAGGATCTTCCTCCAAGGCCCGCTTCAGTCCTCCCTCCAGGTACCGCCGCTTGGTACGGCACACCGTACCCGCAGACGTGTCCAGCGCCTCCACGATGCGCATCACCCCCCAGCCCGTATCTGCCTTTAGCAGAATACGGGCCCGGGCAACCTTTCGCGCTGGGCTCTTTCCCCCGCGAATCAGTCGTTCCAACTGGTCTCGTTCTTCCCTTTCCAACCGGACCACATACCGTTCTCGTCCCATGGCTGCCACCCTCCTACGTCAACACTCCTAAAAAAGGGTAGCAACCTTAGACGTTTTCTTAAACAATTACCAAAACCGAGTTGACTGAGTACTAGCGTCCACTCCGAGAACCACCATGGAGCGGTTTCGCCGAGCCCTGTTACTGTAGCTGAGCGCACCAAGGTGCTCAAGTTGTTGGTATCCGAATAGGTCAGCAGGGTAGACGTTGGAGTCAAATCGACGGCATCGGCTCCTGCAGCATTGGTTACCTTGTATTTCACTGTCGCTACGGCGGTTGTCCCCACGTTAGCTTCGCTAATTACTGCACCTTTCGGAGCTAGACTGCTGGTAGCCTCGCCCAGTCCGGCACCGGCCGTGGCCGACGCCTTCTCAGAGCTAAACAGCCCGGTCGTTATGACGCCGAAGGCGAAGACGGCAGCTACAACCACGAAGGCTATTAGCACGATCGCCGTTTCGAGGCCTGTGATGCCACGCTGGTCCCCCCAAACCCTCCACGATGATTGGTATGGCTTCCCGAATCTTTTCCGCATAATATCCTCCTTTAATTAACGGTTTGCCATGCATATACATTTTGCATAGCGCATCTTTGACAGTATCGTGGAAAGCTTGTGATGTTTCCTTGAGTGGTTGAACCGAAAAGGAGATTGCAGGAGTGCTGGGAGCTATGCCATGAATAAGAAAAAGACCCACCGAACAGCTTGAAATAGCTGGTGTCTGAGTGGGTCTTTACTCTAACTACAGATTTGGGTTTCGCGCTATCCAGTAGACGGTAGGTAAAAGGCGAAGGGGAAATGCTAACAAAGGAGCCTGAATGAACTAGGCGTGGGTCTCCACTTCCACATCATAAGACACAGAGGTGCATTGGTTAACAAAGGCTAACACAGCTTGGACGCGTTGGTCACGTCCTTGCTGCTTGGAGATGCCGAGCTTCTGATATATGGAGCTTTGATCATCCTTCACCTTATCCTTATCCAGGTGAAGAATTCGGCCGATAGAAGAATCGTCATAACCCTCGGCCATAAGCTCTAAGACATTGCACTCGACCTCCGTGAGCCTGCTGAGCAGAGGCTTGGACTCCCTGACGAGACGTCTGGCTATCTTTTGCACGATAATGGGATCAAGGACTGTCTGGCCCTTGGACACGGCTTCTACCACTCGTATTAACTCACCGATATCGTCCAGGGAGTTCTTTAGCAGATATGCTTTGCGCTGTGGACCATCCTTGATTAGCTCGGCGACAAAGGTAAGGTCATCGAAGGCGGAAATTATTATTACAGCAGTTCCTGGATGTTGTGTGGTGATACGGTGAGCGGCTTCTATACCGTCCATTTTGGGCATACGCACGTCGAGGATAGCGACATCCGGCGCCAGATCCAATCCCTTCTCCAGAGCTTCTTCCCCGTTCTCTGCCATGCCCACGATTTCAAAGTTGTCCTGAGTCTCAAGTATCTTTCTATAGGCTATGCGCATGAATTGGGAGTCATCTGCAACTAATATACGGAGCTTATCCATACCAGGACCCCTTCGGGAAGAGTTGGTCTACCCACTGCTGAGTGCGTTTGATAAAGGTGCTTTAGTCGGGGATCGAATAATCGAATCTCTAGCATGGACTGGTTCAGCGGTCAGTCTGATAGCCTTCCGAATATTCGCTATTACGTAAGACGAAGTTCGATTGTCGCACCGTTGAAGCTCCATGGGTTCTTTGGGATGTTGGTATTCGAAATCGAAGGGTGGTGCCTACTGACATCCTAGATTGAATCTCCAGGGTGCCTTGAAGCTTTTCAACACGGTCTCTAAGGTTAACCAGTCCAAAATGTCCGGTTGTAGGACCTTCAGAGGGGTTGTTAACGTTGAACCCAACGCCATCATCGGTCAAGGACAGAGTGATCTCGGTATCAGACCAGACCAGATCAACGGTGAGTCTCCGGGCCTGGGCATGCTGAATAGCGTTCAGTACGCCCTGCTGGGTAATCCGGTATAAGCCAATTTCAACCTCTTCAGGCAGCCGTTCATCGTCGTCGAAGCCTGACGTCCTGAACTCTATTTCCAGGGGGTAAGGATTTTCTATCGCCCTGGAAGAGTAATCATCGAGCCATGAATGTAGGGCCCGTTTAAGACCTCGAACAGCCAGAACCGGAGGATAAATTCCTTGCACGATCTCCCTGAGACGCTGGTCCGTAACCTTGAGCCGGTTGCGAATCTCGTCCAGTGTTGCCTCTAATTCTGGAGAGGTCGCAGAGGCTTGACGCTTCATTAGCGACAGCTCAACAACAAGACTGCTTAAATCCGCCATGGTATCGTCGTGAAGTTCGGCCGCCAGCGACCTTCGTTCCTCTTCAGTATCAAGACCAAAAGAGCCGGAGAGCTGATGACCTGGCGCTTCCGTCCCACGCTCCCATAACTCTCGAAGTTCATTCCTTATTTCCTCCTGAACGTTGAACTTCTGGGAGAGTTCGGCCTGGACTATGCGGTTTAATGAGCTAATCTCCCGCGCCTTGGCTTGCAAGTCGCCTACCTGGCTGGCCAGCTGTTCCTCCAAGGACCTTCTATGTTGGTCAACTTCCATCACCGTTTGGTTCTTATCCAAGGCATCTTCAATCGCTTGCTTCAGACGGTCCCGCTTTACCGGTTTAAGCAGGTAATCGTATGCCCCTCTTTTTAGATGGCCCACGGCTAAACTCAGATCGTCTATGGCAGTGACGAATATGACCGGTAGCTCTGGATGCCGTTCCTTGATTTCGCTGAATAGAACTAACCCGGTCATTCCAGGCATGATAATATCCACCAGAGCCAGGTCAACGGTTTCGGTTTTTAAGATATTCAGGGCCGCGTCACCACTTTCGGCGGTATGACAAAGATACCCTTGGCCTTCCAAGGTATCTGAAAACATGTCCCTGATGCCAGCTTCATCGTCTACAACCAGGATATGGGGTGCAGTTCGTTCCATTGGTTCACCTTCTAGGAGGGCGTTTCTCGGTGAAGGACTTCAAACTAGATCAAATACAGTGAGCTTCATTCCGTCACGCAATATTCTTGTGGGAAGTAGCGATATCCCACCCGAGGTACTGTCACAATCAATCGAGGATTCTTAGGGTTCTCTTCCAACTTCTGTCTTAAGGAAGCAATGTACCATGCAAGACTATCCAGTGATCCGTTGCTATCCCCCCACACTCTGTCCAAAATCTCCGAGTGGCCCATTACTCTGTCATTGTAGGCAGTGAGACAGTCCAGCAACTTAAACTCTGTGGGCCGTAGATAGACCGACCTTCCACGTATCGCCACCTCATGGGTGAGCGCGTTTAGGGTCAGCGAGGGGTCAGCATAGGCTGAATAATCATCTTCTGACGATGTGGTGCGACGTAGAAGCGAACGCACTCGGGCTAGAAAAACCCTCATGGGCACCGGTTTGACGAGGTATTCATCCGCACCCAACTCAAGTCCTCGGATCACGTTTTCGTCATCAGCCAGAGCGGACATGACCAGAACATGACCGTCGGACATTTCCCGGATGCGCCTGATCAGCTGAAACCCGTCCATACCGGGCATAATCAGGTCTATGGTGCTCAAGGACGGTCTGTGCTGGAAGAACAGTCGAAGGGCTTCCTCTCCGGTCGTGGCGCCGTACACCAGGTAGCCTTCTTCTTCCAACCACATTTGTAGGAGGTCCACTACTTGTGGCTCGTCGTCCACCACTAAGACTTTCGTATAAGACATCGTGACCCACCTCAGAATTAAGTTTCGGTTGGGCCACGTCCACTCACTGAGAAGTAGGGCTATGAAATTGTCTACCGCTTAAGCCGGTCAGAATATTCGTGTCTATTTAGGAAGTATTATGGCAGCTGTTCCCCCAATTGTAGCGTGAGGTAAATGTAAGATGGCTGTGAATAGTAAAGGGGTCAGTTTTAACACTTCCTAGGGTAAATTCCTTTAAGAACTGAAATGCGTTAACGCCATTCGAATACGGTCTTCGACCTCATTTGGAACCAGTGGTTTGGTGATGTAGTCCCAGGCTCCCCGTTTAATGGCATCCATCTCGTGACGTTCTTGAGATTTCGCGGTAACCATTATAACCGGAATGGACTCGGTATCCGGATTATTTTTTAGCTCTTGCAAGACCTCGATTCCGTTCAGTCCCGGCATCATTATGTCTAACAAGATAATCTCGGGATGTTCACTACACGCCGTCTCCAATGCAGTGATCCCATTGTCAGCCTTGATGACATCATGCCCGGCATAAATCATAATGTCGGCTAGCATATCTCGAATGACTACCTCATCATCTGCTATGAGAACCTTTGCCATGATCCTACCTCCTTAGTAATATGTATGGGCCCCTCACCTTAATCGGCATCACTGTCTAACCTGCCAACTTTGTTCCGAACCATATCTACAGTCTAGCTTGCAGAGACCCCGATAGGCCTCGACGGGCTGATTGCCTCCTCCAACACCTTCGGTAAGGTGAAGCTAAAGATCGTACCCCGGCCTACCTCGCTCGTCAGCCAAATCCTTCCTCCATGGGCGGTAACGAGGTGTTTGACGACGAATAGGCCAAGTCCGGTGCCGCTAATGCCTTTGTTGACAACCTCTTTGGACCTGAAGAACTTGCTGAATAGCTTGGACTGGTCCTCCTGGTGTATGCCCATCCCTTGATCTTCCACGTCGACGCGAACAAAGGAATTCTCTTCCTGAACAGATACTGTAACCGAAGCTCCTTCGGGGGAGTACTTGCAGGCGTTGCTAACTAGGTTACCAAGGATTTGTGATACCCTTAGCCGGTCCCCCCTCACCTTAGCCAGATCGGTGGGAACGTTCAGATTCACTGCCATGTCCTTGTTATCGAACTGCTCCTTCAGCGATCCGACCACTTCTTCTATCTCTTGCACGATGTCCAGGTCCGTCAGTCCGAGTTCCAGACTATGGGACTCTATCTTGGAAACCTCTAACAAGTCGGCTATGAGGTCCTTCAAACGATAAGAGCATCGGCGAATAACGTCCACGTACCGCAGTTGGGTATCGGTCAGGGTACCTACCACGTGTTGTTTTTCGAGCAACATGTGTGCATACCCTATTATTCCTGTGAGCGGCGTTTTCAGTTCGTGAGAAACGGTGGCCAGTACCTGGGATTTAGCCTGAGACGCCTCCTCCAGCTCGCGATTCTGCTCTTCCAGCTTGGCCTCTGCTCTTTCGCGCTCAGCTAATCTGCCTTCGATGTTTGCTTTCAGGTCCTTGGCCATTTCGTTAAAGGATCGTGCCACCATTCCGATCTCATCTTTGCTGTTAATCCTTATGCGATGGTCAAGTTTGCCTCTTCCTATGATCTCAGCACCTGCCATCAGAATCCTCAAGGGTCGGGTTACATTGTGGGTAAGCAGGTATGCCACGGCGAGGGCCAGCACCAGAAACGCACCACACGCTCCGATAATTGCCCATCGCATCTGATGGATGTCACTGTAGGCCTCTGAAACAGGCAGCTCCGCAACTACTCTTAAACCTAGAGGCTCTATGATGTTATAGGCTCCCACCACCTCCGTGCCGGCCACGTCGGTGTAGACGAGGCCACTGCCAGAGCGGTCTTGGCTCTCCGTAATTGCTCCATGAAGATTAATAATCGTTGACCTATCCGGAAGCGTCCGAAATGGTGTCAACAGATCCCCACGTTCATTAATCAAATATATTTTGGCGTTGGGCCCGAGGCCTGCATCGGGGGATAGAGTTTCGAAGAGCGGAATCGTGGACGCCTCGACGACAATATAAGCCACTGCCGTTTCTCCGTCCACCAAGGGCACGGATATCACAGCCGGCTTCACTTCATACCCTGGTATGTACGGAGGTAGAACAGCTTGGGTCTTAGGTTTACCTTGATCGGCCATCAGCGGGTGAGCTCGAGGATACTTCCCTACAACCGGCGTGGAGCCAAACAGGAAATGCCCATCCGGAGAAACTAAACTAATCTGCTGCAGGCCGGTAGTTCTTTGGATGGTACCGTTGAAATATCTCCTCAAGTCGGATCGGGCTTGGACTGCTTCAGGACTCGTTTCAGCCTTTATAAGCAATTTTGCTTTCTCTCTCACTGTGGGGCTGCTGGCTAGCACTCCGGAGGCGGCTTCTAGTGGACGAAACCATCGCTCGATCTCCTGGGCCTTGACGGTAACTATCGAAGTCAGATGTGCTTTGGTGTGGCTCTGGATACCCTCGCTACCTTCCCTGAACGACACGATACCGATGAGAACTACAGGTACCGCGGCCACGATTATCATATAAGAGATAAGCCGGGGAGTCAGGCCAAGCTCGCATATGAACCTGATTAACCTTGGAAGTATCGGTATTGCTCTCACCTTAAATACATTCACCCACGGCTAAATCCTTATGAAATCTCGACTAATAGGTATAGCTCACTGCAAGCTCATCTTCCTCTATAGCTTCGCCCATAACGTCGATTACAAGACTGTCTTCCACAGGCGGCGATAGAGGAGAGTGATCGTTGTTAGCCAGCGAAACTCTCAGGTGATGAGGGCCAGGCGGCAATGGGTCCAGAGTAACCATGCCTACGGCGCTCGCATTGATGAAAGCGCCATCAAGGTAGATGTGCCAGTGTCCAGAACCAGGCACAGCCGCCTTTCCGATGGCGTATGGGTCCACTGTAAGTCCCTCGATGCCCACTTGCACGTCAATACTCTCCGCGGAAAAGGACGCACCCGGCTGAGGATTGATGATTCCTATACTTGGTTTAACGGCAATGGAGCCGGTATCGACTGCTTCAGACCCCTGAGAGTCGCAGGCGCTTATGAGTAACATAAGGAGGATGGTCAATAACGGTAGCATTATCCCTGTCTGGAGTCTTGAGCGATCAAACTGTTCCCGTTTAAGTACCATAGTTGCTCCTTGCAGTGAGTTTGGCGTTGGGACTGGATAGATTCATATACTACTCAAGTTATCAGCGAGCCACCGCACACCAAAGTGTATCTACACCCCAAGGAGATGTGGAACACACCCAGCGAATCTGGGACGAACACTCGTGACCCAATAATAGGGGCTAAAAAGACGAACAAGATGCGCGGAAGCTGGTTCGTCGCTTTCCTAGAGTCTTTTGTCATTGCGAAGGGCGAAGCCCTGAAGCAATCCCCCAATGCAAGAAGAGATTGCTTCGCTTAACCCGCAATGACAGTAGAGGAGAACTAAAAGACCCTGGTCGCTTTCCCACGTTTCAATAAGAAATGCTAATATGTAACCAATATTTCGTACAGGCATGACGTGGAGCCGTAAATGCCGCATCTGCGAAGGGAGAGTATGGCGTTAAAAGGATTCGATACTTCCGGCTCAAGCTCGCGAATTGCAATGCTAAAATCCCGGCGAGTAGAGGTGTCTGGCTCCTTCGAAGCGATTAACGAGCTGTATTACCAGCGTGGCTGGACCGACGGTCTGCCCATCGTCCCTCCCACCGAGGATCGGGTGCGGCAAATGCTGGAGGCATCGAGTCGGGACCCCGAAAAGGTCCTGGGCGTGTTCCCTCCGATAAACGGCACTGCTACAGTGGAAAAGGTGGCCATAAACGCAGTGATGGCAGGATGCCGACCAGAGTATTTCGCCATTGTGGTAGCGTCGGTAGAAGCCGTCTGCCAAGAACAGTTTAACGTTGGAGGTGTGCAGTCCACCACCGGAGGAGCCGCGCCAGTGTTAATAATCAATGGGCCGCTAACAAGCCGACTTAATGTTAACTCCGAAACGGGTGTCTTCGGCCACGGATATCGAGCCAACGCAACGATCGGAAGGGCTCTGCGCCTGGTGATGCGCAATATAGGTGGCGCCATTCCCGGAGAAACTGACAAATCGACCTTCGGCCACCCGGGCAAATACACCATGTGCATAGCGGAGAATGAGCGCATCAGCCCCTGGGAACCCTTACATGTGGAAAGCGGTTACCAGCCCAACACCAGCACCGTAACAGCCGTGGCAGTGACGGGTTTTCATCAGATCAGCGAGATGACGGTGACCTCTGGTCGAGAGGTCCTCAACACTATCTGTGGCTCGTTGCAGGGCGGGGGCAATGTGCTCCACTACATAATCGGACGGGAGACGCCCTTGCTCCTGGTGCTCGGGCCGGAGCATGCGCAGGAAATCGCCGAAGACGGCTTCACCAAGTCCGATGTGAAAAGCTATGTATTCGAGCACGCCGGAATGTCTGTAGGAAGTCTCCGTGACCGCGGTTACTGGGGAAACCGCACATGGCCTGACTGGGTGGATGCCCAGGATGATGAGTTCATGGTGCCACCGGTATCCCGTCCGGAGAACATCATTATAGTGGTGGCAGGCGGCGACGGTAGACACTCCGCCTGGCTTCCCAGCTGGTCGACCAGCCGAGCAGCAACGGTTCCCGTTGAGAATAACGCCCAAAGGGCCTGACGAAGCTCTCTCCAGAGCACGATCTCGCTGAAATGCCCCGGCGCCTGGGGCTCTAACCCCTGTCCCTATCCCTACTGACGAGCAGGCAGGTATTTGCCGAACCAGTCCAGGGTCTCCTTCATCACCTGGCTGAAGGCGGGCTCTCGATAGACATCGTAATGGCTATACCCCTCAAGTACCACAAGCTTCTTCGGTTCCTTGGCGTGGGCGTACATCTGTTCAGCTTCCCGTACCGGCACCAGGCGGTCCTTTTCCATATGAATAAGCAGGAGCGGTGTGGGCGAAATCTTGTCGGCAATCCAATCAGGGATGAATCCCACCGTCTCGTCTACGTAATCCATTGGAATAGTATCTATGACTAAACCGGGGACATCGCCCCGTAATTCCTCTCCCAGCGCAACGTCTTCGGGGTTGGACACCATGATCTTTCCCCAATAGACGAGCTTGGACACCCCTGACTGGACCCTATCCTCTCGATCAGCCTTTGAACGTTGAAGCAAATCTTCCCACTCGGACTGGGGGCGGCTGCCCTGCTCTTGCATCCAGCGGGGGCCGTTGAAGACACCCCCGACACCCACGATGCACTTGGCTCTCCGGTCCATGGCTCCTACCCAGGCCACCGTTCCTCCAGCATAGCTGGTGCCGTACAGCCCAATCGCTTCAGGGTTCACCTCGGGCTGGAGACTCAGACAGGTCATCGCCGCCTGAAAATCGGCCACTCGACCGTATGGGTCAAGGCGGCCGCTTGGCCCTTCGCTCATACCCCAACCCTTATAGTCGAAGACCATGGCCACGTATCCCGCATGGTTGAATGCTTCGGCATTATTTGGTAGCCACTGATCTTTGATGCCGAAATATCCCTGCGCCATGACCACACCTGCCCTCTTCTCCCCTACCGGGAGATCATTAGGCACGTAAATGTCGCCACAGAGCTTGACTCCTTCGCTATAGAACCACACCTGGCGTTTCACTGGTCCTCCTTTTTCACCATAGCTTCAGACTGCCTCCCCCGATCAACCAGTGGACACAGTTGAGAGTAACTTTGTAACCTCATCTATGGGAATGCCGTAGCGTGTGTTGCCATCCCTGCCTGTCAGAGTCTCCGCCCTTAAAATCGAGTTGATTATTGCCTCTTCCGTCGCTTCCACTGTGCCTCTGAAAAGGGAAGTAAGATTAGCATCATCTAGTCCAGGAGCCTGCTCAGAGTTGGAAAAAGCGATCACGAAGTCCCCACTTCCATGGTGGGCGATAGCGCCTACCCTCGCCATTCCCAAGGCGGCCCGGCGTGCGACGCGACCCATTTGTCTGGACGACACGGGCGCATCGGTGCCTACGATTATCATGATGGACCCGGCAGGTTGGGCAGGCGCTTTGGGAGGCATAAGCTGTCGTCCAATGTGAAAACCATCCATCATTAGCTCTCTCGGATCTCCGGTGTTCGTCAGTGTCAGAACCCCTACTGTGTAGGTGCCTTCGGGACACTCACATAGCCTGGAGGAGGTGCCGATGCCCGCCTTCCAGCCAAATCCCGTCATCCCGGTTCCCGCCCCAATATTGCCTTCATCGATATTAGGACTGGAGGCCTCTTCGATGGCCTGGAACACATGCTCCTTCCGTACATGTCTGCCGACACCATCGTTCAGGAACCCATCGTTGCACTCGCCCACAACAGGATTAAAGGAGTAGACACCGGGGTTCTGCTGAGAGAGATAGTCTACCAGGGTATCGGCGACTCGCCAAACGCTAAGGGTGCTCGTTAGCGCTATTGGGCTCTCTATGGCCCCAAGCTCGGTAATCTGCGGCAGGCCTAGGGACTTGCCGTAGCCATTTATCACGTGGACTGCCGCAGTTACCTTGTTCTGAAAGATGTTGCCACCGTGGGGCAAGATCGCTGTAACCCCAGTGCGGATCGGCCCCTTACCAATTTCTAACGGTCCTTCCCCCTCGATCAGAGTGACATGGCCAACCTTGACGCCGAGTACGTCTGTAATGGTGTTCAACGGGCCACGGGGCAATAAGCCCAGCTTCAGGCCCAGATCAGCCGCTCGTGGTCTTTGATTCGCCATTACGAAAGTGTTCATCCTTAATCTCTGTCTAGCACATTAGTACTCAGTCAACCATAAAACCGATGCATCGTTTCACCCCCACTCTAACTCTCCCCCATCAAGGGCTCACTGGGGTAGGCATTTGAAATTATGAGCTTTGGGAACCGGTTTATGGTAGGTAATTTGCAAACCAGGGAGTGGGTTTGGCCAAGGTTCAGGTATGAGCCACAGGCGAAGCCAAGGCCTACCCTGGAGCAGTTGCCGAGTCATACAGCATATGCCCTTCTTTATCACGCTATCCTTTCGGGGTCCAGAACAGCTAGGAAGTGGATGAGGGCTTCTGACTCTCTGGGGAGGTACTCCAAGAGAAATAGCGTCTTCTGCTCTGGTCCCATAGGCCGTGGCCCACAGGGTAGCCACCGCCAGAACGAGCCAGTACCGGGCCACTCGGTCCGGGTCAGTCCGTCGAGTGCGTTGCCATTGCCAACCCACACTCTTGAGAGCGCGAAAACCCAACTCGATCCAGAAGCGCAACCCATACCAGCATACCCCCACATCCTCGGGAGGCAAGTCGGTAATCACTATCCAGGGTTCCTTCTGGCCTTTATCCCAAACCACCACCAAAGTACCGAAGCGGTGGCGCTTGGGATTATAAAAGGCACTGCCCCTTCCTACCCAGGCGTGGCCTGGTCCGGGAATCAGCGTCCTGGCTTGCCGGCGTTGCACCTGCAACGGTTGAAAGCTGGTGTTGTTTTTTACCCGCATCAGTGGATGCCATCCCAAGGCCCGTATTTGCTTCCAAAGGCGGGGGCTCCACAAGCCCCGGTCAGTCATCACCAGCACCTCCATGCTTTTGGACACTTCGGGAGCAAGCAGTTGCAAAAGCCGGAGGATTTCGGGAATCCAAGCCCCCGACCTGTTAGCAGGGAGTATGGTCCAGGCAATGGGAATGGCGCTACCCCGGTACAGCACGCTTACTACCAGGGCGACCACGCGGTCTTGGTGGGCTGTTGCGTCGACGGCCAAGGCCAGTTGTTGACCTTTCCACAAAGACAGCAGCCAGCGGAGCAAAGGCGCAAAACAGAGGGTTACATCCAACTGGATGTTGCAGGGAGTGGCCTTCTCCGAACCATCCCGAAGGAACTCTCTAAGGTATTGTCGCAGAGCATGGAAGGTGGCGATGGAGGATAGAGCATCAATCACCGCGCTTTGGCAAGCACTCTTAGCCATGATTGCCCCATACACCCATAGCGCCAATCCACGTATTTGGCTGGATCTTAGGTCAGGAAAATACTGTTCAGTTGAACGTAGCAAGTGGTACCATTCTCTCGGAAAGCGCATGAGTCACCTCCCCACATCCCAGTTGAGTGATACTTCTAGGATGACGGGAAAGCTCGGCGCTTTCCTAGCTGTTTTTAAACAAGTTTTAGGATATGCCTACCCCAGTGAGCCCTTGACGGGGGAGAGAACAAGTCCCTTCCCCTTCGATGGGGGAAGGCTAGGATGGGGGTGAAAGGTACATATCAAATCTAAGTTGACTAAGCACTAAGGGACATTTACACCAAAACAGAAGGGAGACCATTATGCGTTATGGTCTCCCTTCCCTAGTCCTACCTTTTGGGCCTGCTACTTAACCATATCGTAGCTACGTAGCAGCTTTCCTGGCAGCGCACCGGTGCAGTCGTTGCCCTCGAAGGTAACCGTGCCGTTCACTAGTGTGTAGCGCAGTCCCGTGGGCTTTCTTATGAATCGCTTCTCACCACCGGGGAAGTCATTGTCCCACATGGGACCGTCGAACAACATCCCCAGCTTGTCTAGCTCGTACACCATGATATCAGCCCAGGCATCCACCTGTAGGGAGCCTCGATCCGTAAAGCCAGCTACCCAGCTAGGCAACACGCTCATCTTGTAGTGGGCTTGCTCCAGACTCATTATCTCTTTGTCTCGTACCCAGTAGGACAGGAAATAGATGGGCCAGTGGGCACTGGTCTGATATCGGGTGTGAGCTCCGCCATCGGACAGAGAGATGTGGCCATAGGGACCCTTGATGCGCTGGACAAGGTCTTCACTATCGCCGGGGTTCTGTGGGACCGTGAAGGTGGTCTGCAGATGCTCGTCCAAAGACAGCTCCAGGTAGGCATCTACAGGGTGCTTACTTGTGGCCTGGGCTAGCTCGTTGATGGTCATACCTTCGTATTTCTCATTCCTGTCGTAGACCACCTCGTACACCCTGACCCTGTCCCAGTTGGTCCTGGCAAGCTCGGGGTTTATGCTCAAATGACGCTCCTGCTTGAATCGTTCGATGTCCGCCTTCATAGCCACACGATTAGCCGGGTCCTGAAGTTTGGCTATGCGCTCCTCAGGACTCCCCACCAATGGCTGCACCCAGTTCGGCAATATGTCATACAGGTTGTACTCCGCCAGCTTGAAGGTGCTCTCAGCTTGGGTGGTTTGCACCTGCTCCACTACGGGTAGTCCCTGAGCTCGGGCCTCATTCAGCCAATCGGCACTTTCGGGACCTCCCAAAATCAGATGCAAGGGACGGCCGCTACGCTTCATCATTTCAGTAAGTAACTCGTGCTGCTGGGGGCGGTCATCGAATATAGGTATATTACCGATATCCCAGCCGATATGGCCTACGTTAAACTCGGCCATCACCTCAGAAAGTGCCAGCCACTCATCGTTGGAGGCAACGTGGCTCGGCAGGTACCCTCCGTCCTCCGGATGGTCCTCGGCGCTCCTGTTCCCCGCGATGCCAAAGGCCCCGGCTTTCATTCCCTCACGGAATATCTGCTTCATCTCACTGAGCTCTTCCTCGGTCACCGATGTCCTGGTCCGAGCGTCCATCATGCCAAGCACGTAGCCTCGCAGGCAGGAGAAGGGGACTAATGCACCAATGTTCAGACCAAGGCCCTGGCCATCCAGGCTGTCCATGTATTCAGGGAAGGTCACCCAGTCCCAGCGCATCCCTTGACGCATCGACTCAAGGGGAATGGCCTCTATACGGTTCATCATCTGCATGTTAAGCTCTCTGTCCGCAGGCCTGGTAGGCGCGAATCCAAAGCCGCACTGGCCGATGGTCAGAGACGTCACCCCGAACCAGCCCGAGGGCGTACAGTAAGGGTCCCAGTTTAGCTGGGCGTCATAGTGAGTGTGTAGGTCTATGGCACCGGGAGCCACTATGCAGTCGCTGGCATCGATCTCTTTAGCCCCTCCGCCCCTGATACGACCACCTATATTGGCTATCTTGCCATTTTTTATAGCTACGTCAGCCTTGTAGCGAGGGATGCCTGTACCGTCTACGACGGTGCCACCACGGATGACTACATCATACTCTGCCATAATGAACCTCCCTTTCAGTTTTCTGTGCACTGAATAGGCTATCGCCGACACACGTATTCTACGCACAATCGGACACCATGGCAAGAGTCATTTTATTTCTCATCTGATCCACTGTTAGCCTCGGGGGCACATGTTATCGTAGCCGCAGGCTGGTTGACGTATTACCGTTCTATCACTACAATCGCCTTCGATAAGGTCAGTTGTCCTTTAGGGTCAGGAATTGAACGGAGGAAGCGATATGGAAGCCCACATGGTGACATTGCTTATCAACCCCAAAGACAGGGATGCCTTCGTCGAGGAGATGATAGAGCACGCGCGAATCTCGGTGGAGACTGAGGCCGGCTGCCTACGATACGACGTCTTGCATGACCCGAGGGACCCTGGTCGAGTCTTCACCTATGAGGTGTTCGCTGACCATGAGTCTTTCGAAGCCCATGTTAAGGCGCCTCACAATGATGAATGGCTGGAGAAAATCAAGGACTGGCATCCCGCGGACTGGATTCAACCGGGGAGATACGAAACTTTATATCCCTTAGATTCACAGTGGCGTGAATTAATCGGAGCGAAGTAGACGGTACGCAAAGAAAAAGTTGGAGCAATAGCCATGTCGAAATGTCCAAATTGCCAGCTAGACAATGAGGATGATGCCAACGTTTGCTATTCCTGTGGTGCACGGATTCCGAGGAGCCAGACAGAGGAGCTCTCAGACGATGAAGACGAAGGAGGTGTTTCCCCATCTTCAACAGAAGAAGCTCCACCAGAGGGAGCAGTAAGTTGGAAAGAAGCTATAGCAAGCTACGATGAAGCGATTCGCCTAGATCCGGAGGACTCTGAGGCATATCTCAACCGCGGTCTTGCTTATGATAGCGTGGGACAACTGGAGCGCGCGATACAAGACTACGACATGGCAATCAGAATTAATCCGGCTGATGTCGATGCATATATAAACAGAGGAGAAGCCTATTCGGATCTCGGTCAGTATGAGAACGCGGTCCGAGATTATGAGAGCGCTATCAAGATTGACTCGGAACATGCCGAGGCCTATTTTAGCCGCGGCAACACTTATATCGCCCTCGGCAACTACCAGTCAGCCGTCGAAGATTACCGCAAAACTACGTTCCTTGACCCGGACGATGCCGAGGCATATGCTCACGCAGCGCTAGCAGCTACGCTGCTCAGTAGAGATGAAGAAGCCGAAGAGTTCGCCGGCCAAGCGATTGACAGGGAATTCCCTCCCTCGTTCCTTCAGATAGTGATGGATGAACTGAAAAGGCGACGATAGACCCATATTCACTATAGAGGATCGAACCCCCAAGTAAAGAAGGACTCCCCTCCGGTCTCGGTCACCAGGGATATATCCTCTAACCATTGTCGATGCCGCTCATCGCCTGGGTACATGACGTGGGACGCGATGACCATGTCCTTCTCCATGGCCCAGTCACGATTGTCCGACGCCTCCACATCATTGTGGCTCAAGCCAAGGCCATGAAAGAAGATAAACACTGACTCAGGATTCGGCACACCTATCCGCTGGAAAACTCGCCTGCCCTTTGCCTGCAACTCACTGACCTTCATACCCGGTCGCATCGCAGCTTGGATCTCACTCATTGCAGCCGTCGTGGCATTGGCTAGATCCAGGGCCAACCCCTTGGGCTTATCATCGACTACCCAGGATTTGCCTCCGTCCCAGCAATACTTATTCAAAGTGCCATGGCAGTCGAACATAATGCTCATACCGGGCTCTACTACGAAGTCCTCGAACCCTGAAGCCAAAGCTGCTATCGGGCCCATGGCGGCTATCGGATTTGCCATCACGATAGCGGACGGATCATGAACGAACCCACCAAGGTCGACGGCTTCCTTATGATAGACATGGGTCAGCTCCTTCCACGTCATGCCGCGACCCCAGGACTGAGCGGTCCGCTCGATAGCGATCTGGTTTAGCTCGGTGGCATCACGCAGCAGCCGTACCTCGTCGGCGGTCTTGGCCTGGCGCACATACATCATGAGCTCGTAGGCATCTACGATCTCGACGTCGGCGCCTGCCAGATCACGGGTTGCTCGCATATCGTCCAGGCCTATGCGGCCTTTATTCAGGCCCAGGTCCTTCAAGGCGGTTTTAACCGCCTGAGATCGATTTTCTGCGTACGCGCCTCGGGCATGGCTAATCCAATCCCTTTGGTGTTCGGCATCGGGGATAAAGCGGTCTATATCCGACGACTTAGTAGGGATGTCCATGGGGATAAAGCTGCCACGGAACGGGCGTATGTCCTCGACCCAGGTCGGCTGGGCTAGAAAGTAGTTCAGGTGAACATCTCCTGCCACAATGATGGGATGCTCGGGTTCTCGCCGGGAAATAATCACACCGACCAAGGGCATCTCGTCCGCTTGGTTGGCCAACGAGTTGCACCCTGTCAGATAAAAGACGTTGTATCTAGTAAAGGCGACCAGGCCATCTAGCCCACGGGCCTCCATCGCCTCCATGAGCCGCTCAAAATTACAAAACCGCTTAGGCAAAGGATCCCGCGAAAACTTAGGTAGAGATTCGGTGTTGGCAGTCCTATTCATGACCGCCTCCTTTCGCTTTATGGCACTCAACGCCGACTACCCCGTCAATGGCCCGGCGTAAGGTCTAGACCTCGCCAGTATACCACCACACAGTGTGGCCAGGCCTCCTTGCTATCCGCTCTACGCGATAGCCATGACACAAAGCCGTTGACAGACAATCCTTCATAATGGGAACATAAGTTCTTATTTCGACCTGGAGGAGTCTATGCTGATAAAACATACTCCCGATACCTATGAGAAGCTGCAGATTCTGGGAGGGATGGCCAGGGACGATATATTGTCCCAGCCCCAAGCGGCAGGGAGCAGCGCTAGATACAGACTGCCCTACTCCTCCCCAAAGAAGAACCCCATTCCAGGGGTCTACAAAGCTTCGATGCCGAACGGGAAGTTCATTAATTTGATGCGGGTGATGTTCACCGACTTTTGTAAGATGGACTGTGCTTTTTGCCCGAACAGCCACTGGGTACCCAGGAAACGTTACGCATTCAAGGTGGATGAGCTGGCTCGGACCTTCATGGAGCTGCATAGCCGGCACACCGTGGATGGGCTGTTCCTCAGCTCCGGAGTTGCAGGCACCGGCTCAAAGACGACGGAACGACTCGTAAAGGTTGTAGAGATAATCCGACAAAAATACGGCTTCAAGGGTTACATCCACTTGAAGGTTATGCCGGGAACGGAGTACCAGTACGTAGAAGCTGCATATCGATTGGGCACCCGGCTATCTATTAACCTGGAGACGCCCACCGTGGAGATGATGCGGAAACTCAGCGCCATGAAGGACCTTGAAAGGGACATTCTGGACCCCATGAGCTGGATTGACAAGCTGACCAAAGGCGATACCAACGGCGCGGTGGGTCAGGCTACCCAGCTAGTAGTAGGTGCCGCCGACGAATCGGACCAGGATATATTCAAGCGCATCGACCAGCTATACAGCGACTGGAACTTGAAGCGAGTCTACTACGCCGCCTTCCACCCCGTCCGCTACACCCCGCTGGAAGAGCACCCGGCTACTCCGATGGCTAGAGAGCACCGTCTGTATCAGATGGACTGGCTAAAGCGCGTCTATGGCTTTGCCAACGAGGAGCTGAGCCTGGCCTTCGATCAGAAGGGGTTTCTGCCTCTGGAGCAGGACCCCAAGACGGCCATCGCCCTGCAGAACCTGGATACCTTCCCCATCGATATAAACGCGGCAACCAAAGAGCAGCTTATCCACGTCCCAGGAGTCGGCCCCACCTCCGCACAGCGCATCTTGCAGCAGAGACGTAGTCACAGCATAGATACATGGCGCGACCTGCAGGCCATGGGAGTGGTAAGAAAGCGTGCTTGGCCCTTCTTGGCTTTTCCCGGCCAACGTCCTCCCAAGGCCAAGCAGCTCAAACTAGAGCTGTTCAACGAAACGCCCGCCCCGAATCATTCACGGCAGGACTCGTCACCGAATGGAGTTACCGCCGCTCCCTGCGGAGTCGTCAAGTCCTGTGTGGGTTGCTCCATGTATGGGGCACCTGGTCACCCTGGTTCGTGAATGCTTCCGAATCCTCAAAATAGCATCACACACAGCTCTGACGTCTACACTAGTCCAAGTTTCACGAAAAGGCTTTATAGCTTCCTCGAAGTCTACTATCGATTGACTTTTGGGTTGATCCATGACGAATGAGCTCCTAAGTCGGCGTTATTAAGTCCTGATTATCCTTTATCATTACCATCCTCACAATAGGGTTACAAACCTGAGAAAATGATCGAACCTTATTACTAACCTTACGATGGCTCTGGCTTAGGCGCTTCGCCTTTGCGAGTGGAGTACTACCAGATACAATCACAAGATGTCATTAATGACGACTTACGCTTGTCAAGTCCCTAATTTTTAATTAGAATACACATAACTGGAAATTCGGGAATTAGCAAGGGATCTCCAACCTACATTTCCACTGCCGAACACATAACCATGTCACCATCTGTTGAGGATATACGAATATTTGTGATAGCGACCGACCCGCTGGCAGGGGCCGGACTGGCGGCCATGCTACAGGACCAGCCAGGATGCGCCGTTGTAGGTCAAGTCCCCGCGGAAAGCGACCTGCTGGCCACACTGGATACATTCCAGTGCGACATCGTGCTATGGGACTTGGGCTGGGACCCCGTGTCGGCGCTGGAGCAGCTGGCCGATCTAGCAGATACCATCCCACCGGTTGTAGCCCTATTGCCCGATGAAACCCACGGACCCGAAGCCTGGACCTCTGGAGCCCGTGGCCTTTTGCTTCGAAACGTGGACGGGCCACAGCTGGCGGCAGCCCTAACGGCTGCTTCCCGCGGATTAACAGTCCTGGACCCTAAGCTGATTACTTCCGTGCAGCCATCTCTGGACAGATCGCCGAACCAAGTGATGGGAGACCTGACTCCCAGGGAACACGAAGTGTTGCGGCTTCTGGCCGATGGTATGCCGAACAAGTCCATAGCCGACCGCTTGAACATCAGTGAGCATACGGTCAAGTTCCATGTCAACGCCATTTTGGGAAAGCTAGGGGCTCAGAGCCGTACGGAGGCCGTCACCCGGGCCATGCGTCTGGGACTGATACTGCTCTGACCTGGCCCTTTTCCCAGGTACCTTCCTAGCCAAATGGGTAGTGTGCCTCCCCTCGTCCGCCGGTAAAGTATGCCTAAGGGGCTATTTACCAACCCCAAATTTTACGACCAACCTTAACCGTTGGTCATCAGGAGATCGAATCATGGCAGAAGTACTATCCGACCTTTCTCGGGATCTGGCGTCAGCAGTTGACGCATCCAGCCAATTTATAGTCCGGATTGAAGGCAGACGACGCCTCCCGGCTAGCGGAATCGTATGGTCAAAGGACGGCGTAATCGTAACCGCCCATCACGTTATAGAGGGCGACGGTGAGGTTAGCGTGGGTCTACCAGACGGTCAAACGGTACCAGCCACGTTGGCCGGACGTGACCCCACAACGGACCTGGCTGTGCTGAAGACATCGACGTCCGATCTAAATGTACCCACCTGGGTTGAGTCCGACTCTTTACAGGTAGGTCATCTTGTGCTGGCGCTGGGCCGGCCAGGGCAGACTGTCCGAGCCACATTGGGAATAGTAAGCGCTCTAGGCAAAAGCTGGCACACTCCTGCTGGAGGCCGTGTGGAAAGCTACCTGCAGACCGACGTGACGATGTACCCTGGGTTCTCCGGCGGGCCATTGGTAGATGCAGCCGGGCGGTTTGTGGGGTTGAACACCTCCGCATTACTGCGCGGGATATCCATCACCTTGCCTTCGCCCACTTTGAAACGCCTGGTGGAGATGTTGAGCACCCATGGCAAAGTGAGGCGGGGATATATCGGTATCGGTGGACAGCCTGTCCGTCTGCCTCAGGCACTGGCCAATCAACAGGGCCAGGAAACCGGTCTCATGCTGGTCTCCATTGAGCCTGACAGCCCAGCCGATCGCCACGGACTGCTGCTTGGTGACACCATTCTGGCCTTCGACGGCCAGCCGGTCCGACGTGTGGAAGAACTGCTGACCTTGCTGGGCGACAACACCATAGGCAAGGAGGCGTCGGTTAGCATATTGCGGGGCGGCAGTGTGCAGCAAATCAGTCTGACCATAGGTGAACGTACCTAAAGGAGTTCTTGATGAGTACACTACTACAACAGCTAAACAACGAGATAGGCGGCATGGTTGCTACAGTGGAACCAAGCCTGGTGCAGGTCCGAAACGGCGGCAACAGGGCCGGCGCCGGGACCATTTGGCATCCCGACGGACTGGTTATAACCAACGCCCATGTGATCGGCCAGGGACCCACACAGATCACAACAGCCGATGGGACCACTTTTCCCGCCAAATTGTTGGCCCGCGACCAGGACCGTGACATCGCGGCCCTGGCCGTGGAGGCTACCGGCTTGCCAGCCGTCAAGCTGGGAGACTCGGCCAGCCTTAAGCCAGGCCAGTGGGTTCTTGCTCTAGGACATCCCTGGGGGATCGCCGGCGCTGCCACCGCAGGCGTCATCATTGGTACGGGGCCTCACAAAGGAGAGGCTACCGAGCAGGATAGGGAGTGGATCGTGGTTGACCTGGGTTTACGGCCGGGTTATTCAGGTGGACCGCTTATAGATATGGACGGTAGATTGGTAGGCATCAACACCATGCTAACCGCCCCCGACGTTGGGATGGCCATACCGGTGCATGTGCTCAAGGAGTTTCTCCGCGAGAAGCTGGGTTCCCAAAACCCGGTGTCCAGGAGCTGATTGGTCAGCCGTTACTCGCTGAAGCCGCCAGGGCCTCCCATCGATCAGCCCAGCGCTGGATGGCTACAACCGCCTCCCTCAAATCCTGACCTTTTTCGGTGAGGGAGTACTCGATCACCACGGGCCGTCCGGTATACACGACACGCTTAACGATCGCCTCCTGTTCCAGCTCCTGAAGCCTTTGGGACAGGAGGCGATCACTGAGACCGCTCACATATGTCGAGATTTCGGTAAACCTCCTGGGCCCTTCCATAAGGGAGCGCAATATTAGCCCTGTCCACTTCTTGCCCAGGATGGCGATGGCCTTTTCGTACTTGGGACACATGTGCTGAAAATCCACGGTTTCTTTATCCTTTTGTGGCATGGTATAGCCCTATTCTAACCAATGATTAGGAGCTTGACAAGTGTTAGCATATGCTGTAACATATCATTAATGGCTAACTTTAGAATAGTAACTAGCCAATGATAACCAACTTAAGGAGGGAGCTCATGAAGTAGCCTCGCCACGTTTGCCGTCAGGTTTAGAATCGTGCCATTTAATAGTCACTAATTAATATCGAATAAGGAGATGAAGATGAAATTCAGAGGAATCAACCACCTGGCCATGGTCACCAATGATATGGACAAGACCGTTCGGTTCTATCGCGACGTGCTGGACATGAAGCTGGTTGCGGCTACAGGCAACATCCGAGGCGGCTATCCGTACCGCCACTACTTCTTCGAGATCGGTGATGGCAACACTATTGCTTTCTTCGAATGGCCGGAAACAGAAGGGTTCCACAAACCCGCAGGACAGCCGGTTAAGGGCCCGGTCCAGTTCGACCACGTATCCTTCGATGTGGAAAGTGAAGAGGGGCTAATTGAGCTACAGACCCGTTTGGCAAACTTCGGCGTCGAGGTGACCCACGTTGTGGACCACAAGTTCATCCACTCCATATACTTCCATGATCCCAACGGCATAGCGCTGGAGGCCTCGGTGTGGATAACGAAGCCCACCGGCCACGAACCCGACTATAGCAACCCCTACCTTTTCCAGGACCCCAATCCAGTTCCAGCCTTAAAAGAGGCGATGGAGCAGTCTAAACTGGTCTCGGCTGACTAAGCGCTCCCGGGAAACGCTGAGGGGCATCATCTTCTAACTATCGAATCTAGCAACACACAAAACAGGTATGAAACGAAACGGCAGATATGGAACAGAACGGAAAACAAACACTAATACAAGAACCACTTACAAAGCAGGAGATCCATGACGGGCGCGCCACGGTTATCTCCTACGACGAGAAGAGGTCGGCGAAAGCGAGTAGACTCGGGGGGCTTAGCGAGGAGCTCAGGCGTCCAGAAACATGGCGTGGAGCAGGCGCCGAGCTCATCGCCACATTACTGTTCGTATTTTTGGGCGCAGGAAGCGTGGTGGTTACCGGGCAGCTTAGCGGAGGAGAGCTAGATGCTGCCCGACTGGTGACCATCGCCCTGGCCCACGGCCTGGCCATTATGCTACTGGTCGCCGCTACCTCTACCATCTCCGGCGGCCATATCAACCCAGCCGTGACCTTCGTTGCCATGGTGACTCGAAGGATCAGCATCGCCAAGGGCTCGATCTATATCGCGGCCCAGATCACCGGAGCCGTATTCGGCGCTCTTTTGATAGCGGCTGTGGTCCCGGAGGCTACGGCAGGCAACCTGGGTTCCCACGAACTAGGCAGCGGTGTCACAGCAGGGGCAGGACTTGTGGTGGAAATCATTCTGACCTTCGTCCTGGTCTTTGTGGTATTGACCACGGCCATGAACCCCAAAGGGCTGGTCCATTTGGCTCCAGTAGCCATAGGTCTGGCTGTGCTGGTGGACCATATAGTCGGGATACAGCTAACAGGGGCATCCATGAACCCGGCCAGAAGCTTCGGACCTGCCTTGGTGGCAGGCCAATGGGCTGATCACTGGATATACTGGCTCGGACCCATCGTGGGCGGTCTACTGGCGGCGGTTGTCTACCGGTGGTTACATGTGCCAGATCCAAAGACTACCTAGCCGACACTAGACGGCGAATCTACTCCGATCAGCTATCTAGGGGCGACCTAGCTCCAAGACCCATCCCAGACAAAGCGTGAGACCTTCATTGCAATAGGGCCAACTGGACATGATGCCGGTTGGCCCAATCTTTTGGCGATAGTACTTTGGTCTTAAAGCCAATTAGGACTTTTGCAGGTTGTCCGACTCGTTTTAGCTTACCTATAATCGTTTTGTCCCATCAAGGAACGTCCCTCTAAGGCCATTTATTTTCTTCAAAGACAGGGGAGCCAATGGGTGAGAATGGGTCGCCGCTCGGTCAGCACAGCTGGAACACTCTGTGGGACTCCTCTTTGACTCGGATAAAGATTGTCGGAGTTGGTGGTGGTGGATGTAACTGTGTGCGAAGAATTCTTCACCACGCCCTACCAGGGGTCCAGCACATCCTTGTTAACACCGATATAGAGTCATTTCAGTCGAGCTCTTACATCGCGGAGCTTGTATCGATAAAGCAAAAGATGTCCTCAACGAAAACCACGGGTCGCAATGTACAGACCGCTGAGCTGGCTATCGAGGAGTCATCCGTTCAGCTCCAGGACCTACTCAGGAACGCTCAACTGGTTATCATCGTTGCAGGTATGGGCGGCTCCACGGGAACGAATGTTACTCCCTATATCGCCAAAATGGCGAGAGCCCTGGGTGCGTTCACGGTTGGAGTGGTTACGACACCCTTTAGCTTCGAGGGCAGTCGCAAGATTGGCGAGGCCATAGCGGGAGTTGCCAAGCTTAGCGCGTGTCTCGACAGCTTGATCGTCATCCATAACGACCGTCTTTTGCGATACGTCGACCGCAATGGGGAGATAATCGAGGCCTTCAAGAAAGCGGACGAGGTGATATCACAAGGGGTATTGGCCATTACCGAAATGATCAACTGCCCCAACGACATGGGCGTGGATTTTGGCGATATGCGCACCGTATTGGGCCACCCGGGTGGAGTTCTGATGGCTGTAGGCACTGGTTATGGTCCGCTGGGAGTTTTGGAGGCCACTCGGGAAGCAATAGCTAACCCATTACTGAATTTATCTATAACCGGTGCTAATGGCATTCTCCTTTCGATGAAAGGGGGACCCGACATGACCTTGAACCAAGTCGAAACAGCCAGTGATATGGTGGCTCAATCCATCAATAGCAAAGCGCGAATACTATTGGGAGCGTCCTTCGACGCGAACCTAACGGATGATATACACGTGACTCTCATCGCTACTGGAGTTTAAGCAGATGGGCTGGATAGTACCTTTGGGCTAATACGAATTAGGACTTTTGAAGGATGCGGATGATGGATTCGAGTTCTTAAAATGCAGATAGTCTTAATTCCGGAGAACCTGACACTCTGACGGAGATCCAACAGAAAGGAGTCAGCTAATGGTCAAGTCACAAGGAGAGCTCAAAGTAAACGGATTCGAGGCCACGGCACATCTCACTGCCACACAGTCAGATTCGGAAACCTCTTGGGACAGGGCCCCCGCTCGCATCAAAGTGATTGGAGTCGGCGGCGGCGGTTGTAACTGCGTCCGCCGTATGCTGCAACACTATGTTCCGGGTGTCCAGTACGTTATGGTGAACACCGACATCAAGTCCCTGGAGCCGGTAGCGAACATCACCGAAGTGGTGCAGATCGGCCATAAGGTAACCCGAGGTTGGGGCGCCGGTGGTGACATAAAAATGGGAGAGCGCGCTGCTGAGGAATCGACTGCCCAGCTTCGAGCTTCTCTAAAAAACGCCGAGCTGGTATTCGTTACTGCCGGTATGGGTGGCGGCACCGGTACTGGGGCCGCTCCCTACGTAGCCCACCTGGCTAAAGAGATGGGCGCTCTAGTGGTAGGAGTCGTGACCACTCCATTCTCCTTCGAGGGGTCTCGCAGGATCGGAGAGGCCATCGCGGGGGTTTCACGACTACGACCATATGTTGACAATCTGATTGTGATTCATAACGATCGTCTACTTCAGTATGTCAACCATGACGCCGAGATGATCGAAGCCTTCAGGACTGCAGACGAAGTGGTCACTCAGGGGATCTTGAGTGTATCAGAGCTGATCAACGTCCCCGGTGAGATCAACGTAGACTTCGCAGATGTCAGGTCCATCATGCTGCATCCGGGTGGCGCACTGATGGCCATGGGCTTGGGCACTGGCAAAATGGGAGCGCTGGAGGCCGCCAGCCAAGCCATAGCCAATCCTTTACTGAACCTGTCCATAAAAGGAGCAGAGGCAGTGCTCTTCTCGGTAAAGGGAGGACAGGAACTGACTCTAGGCGGTGTCAATGCCGCGGGTGAGCTAATCGGCAAGTCCGTAAAAAAGAACGCCGCCATCTTCTTCGGCATGTCAATTGACGACACCCAGGAGGACAACGTAAAGCTGACTCTGATCGCAACCGGCCTGAAGGAGAAAGACCTAATGAAGTCTCTTTCTGGTCGATTTCGCAGCATAGTGCCAGGTCTCTAAACCCCAACAAAATAAGACGACAAACATAAGTTGCTCTCCTGTGGAATCTCGTCGGAACGATGGGAATCTGCGGGAGAGCAACCGTTTTCCAGGCCTGGCCCCCAGGGATGTCGTCATCCAAAGAAAAGGCGGCGATATCATACGCTTTCTTATTAAGCCGGCCTTCCAAACTCAGAGTGCACCACAGAAAGTAATCGACCAGAAGTTGTCTAAAATGTTTTTTAGAAATGTTCTAGAGTCCGTACCTGGATGCAGTTTAAGCGCCCTTGATGACTTCGAATTAATATAAAGTTTTAACTAACATTTATTTAAGATTTTTACTAATCACGTAACCAGAAACACAAACTGCATTAAATTCGTAACAATTTTATCTTGAATTGCACTGGTACTGCTGTTACGGTACCCATCTAATTGAGCAATTTCGATAACGGCATGAGGGGAGGGGAAGTAGCGAGCCAAGAATTGATCAGCTCGCCATGGGTGTAAGACGCCAGGGGAGTTACGCGATTGGCACAGCTCGAAATGGGCCGCGAAACACCAACAAAGAGTGGCTGGCAGCCCAATTGGTTCCCATTCATCAAGCCGGTTCATACCCGTTTCCCTTACCCTGTCAAAAGAGCGATTGGGACAGGTTTCGTCTATGCGCAGGTGCTTTTGCTCAGCCTATGCGTATACGTCGGCTCTATAATTCTTCTAAATGCTATTCTCCTCGATAACCTCTTTACCCTAACATGGCCCACAAACCTCGTAGCCGTACTTATTCTGGTTTCCCTGGTCGGACAGATAACGGCATGGGCTCAGCGAACGAGTGACCTCTCCTTGCGACGAAACCAAACTAATTATCGCCGCGCTCTAGAGGTATTAGATCGTCAATCCAAGGACATTACAGACCTTCAATTGCTGGCCTTAACCGTAGAGCAGGCGATCACGATGGCCACCAGAGCGGAAGACGTTCGTCTGCTAATCCTTACGGACAATGGGTCTCAATTCGCACCCGTGTCTGAAAGGACATCAGGCGATTGCCCTCCAATTCAGCTGATGTCATCCAGTCCCATCGTGACATGGATGCGCTTTCACGACGACGCCCTGAGGAGAGAGAGCCTGGAAACAGGCTCTCTGGACATGGAGTTGTCCGCCCAAGAATATGCCGACTTGGACCACTGCGGCATTCAGCTACTGATCCCGGTAAAGTATCGAGAAGAGCTTGCCGGCATCTTGACTTTGGCTAAAAAACGCACTGCTGAAACCTATTCCGAGGAGGACCTGAGGCTGCTGCAGGGAGCCGTTAGCCATACCTCCATGTGGATAGCCAACGCCCGCCTCATTGCCGGCGCCTACTCCCAACAGACCCGCTTGGAGCAGCTCCTGGAGCGGTCGATCAGGGCCCAGGAAGATGAGCGCAAACGCCTCGCGATGGAAATCCACGACTCTCCCGTTCAGTGGCTTACCAGCGCGGCATATCACCTGGAAGCGTGCTTGGAGCTGTTTAGGAAAGGCTATCAGCACTTGACGAGAGTAGAACTGGAGGAAGCTCAAAGATCGTTGGACCGTACACTTGAGGAGTTGCGCTGTACCAGTGCCGCGTTGCATCCATCACAGCTGGAGAAGGTGGGTCTAACCAAAGCTCTAGCGAGATGCGGAGACGCTTTCGAACAAGATACCGGCATAATCACATCCTTTCAAGACACCGGCCAGGTGCCACGTCTTTTAGACCCCGTGGAATTGGCGGTGTATCGGGTCGTCCAGGAAGCCCTGTCAAACGTCCGCAAACACTCCAGAGCCACCGAAGTACAGCTCCGTATAGGGATACACAACGGCGCGTTCTGGGCCACCATCAGGGACAACGGGGTAGGATTCGTCACTCAAAATAACGACATAAACGAGAACCAGCATCTGGGGTTGGCTGGAATGGAAGAGCGAGCCCATATGCTGGGTGGCACCCTCGGCATTCAGTCCACATCAGGAGTTGGAACCCAGATTACGTTGCTGATTCCTAATGTGGAAACCGTCAGCACCATGGACAAAGATGACGCCGTAATAGGAGCTCATAGAAAATGAGCTGCAGATTCGAGGCAATACCATGAACAAAATTCGTGTGTTTCTGGTCGATGACCATTACGTTGTGTGCGAGGGGCTGCGGAGGATGTTGGAGCAAGAAGAACAGTTGGCCGTTGTGGGTGATGCCTACAGCGGTGAGTCTGCTGTGACCAGATTGCAGGAGAACTCGGCGGATGTGGTCCTTCTCGATGCTCGGCTAGAAGGCATAGACGGCATCGAGACGCTGAGGCAACTCAAGGCTACGAGTCCAGAGCTCAAAATCATTATGCTCACCTCTTACGGAGAGGAGTTCCTTTGCCCTGCAATTGAAGCTGGAGCAGATGGATTCCTTCTCAAGCGGAGTAACCGGGCCGAGATGGTTAAGGCCATCCACGATGTTATCGATGGTGGCAGGCCGATAGACTCCCTGGTGATGCCCAACCTGCTACAGGGGTTACAGAACGCTCAAAAAGACCCGGAAGTTTCCCTTTCCTGTAGAGAATTAGAGGTGTTGGAGCACGCAGCCGCCGGCCTCAGCAACAAGGAGATCGCCCAGAAATTGGAGATCGCGGACCAAACGGTGAAGAATCACATCACTTCAGCCCTACGTAAGCTGGGAGTAAATGACCGGACCCATGCCGTGATGGTTGCCCTGCGCAAAGGATGGATATCCAACCCTATCCCGGCAAACTGGAAGACATATTACTAAATAGTTGTGATAAACGCTATGTTAGGCAAGATAGTCTACGCAGCCTGAAAGAGCTCAATTACGTTGCCAGAAGGGTCTTTGCAGAGAATCTGTTTGCGACCCCCCTGCTCCACAATATCGTTTCTGAATTCTACACCGTCGTCCTTGAGCTTTGAGACGACCGATGCCAAATCGTCAACAGTCAAGACGAATCTAGACCAGCCTCCCGGACTAGGTCTAGTGCCATCTGGCATTGGCCTGGACGCTGATGCTTTTGGCCCCGCAACCCATAGCTTCAAGTCGCCATGTACCAAGATTGCGATCGCAGGACCGAATTGCTGTTCGAGTTCAAAACCAAGCTTAGAGACATAGAATGCAACGGCTTCATCTACGTCATCTACGATGTATCTTACTTGCGCCATCTTTTTCGCTCTTCAGTGACTTAACCTTTGAATATGCGACATCAAGTCGTGCATCTCGACTAAGAATGTCAATAAATTAACTCACTGGTCAGCCTCTGTCAAATTTTCATGAACGTCTCAAGAAATCATGTTCGCCAAGAGAGCATACCACTGTTCGCGCTCCCGAGGTATTAGCGCTCTATGTGCGATGCCCGGGCTCTCTTATTACTCCGCAGGAATATCTACCCATCCTCCACCCGTACTGGAGTAGCGGATGGCGTCAAGCACCTGCTGGCACCGAAGCCCGTCGTAGAAATTGGGCGCGGGCGATGTCCCTTCAGCTATACCCTGGAGAAACTTTCGCACCAATATCCTGAAAGAGACCATCCAGTGATTACGGTTGTCTTCGAAGGGCAAAAACTTCTGGGGCATGGGCAGCTCGTGGACACCCCCTTCCTCGCCGAACCTTGCACCTAACACTACGTCATTGGGCGTGGGATCAAACAGGGGTTGAGGCATCTGAAGAGAGCCTTCCGAGCCATATATTTCGATGCGGGTTCCAGAGCCAAAAGGAGCGTCCGTGCTCCCTGACATCGAGGCCCATCCTCCATTCTGAAGGGTAACTAGAAACCCATAGGCCTCGTCAGCGTCTGATTGCACTGTCTTGCCCGTGTCTGGCTCCAGCCGATCGGGATTGGGCAGGGACACGAGACCACAGGCCCGGGTTATCTCACCACACCAGTCTCTTAAGCAATCTATGTAGTGGGAGCCCAATGCCCCAAAGGTCCCACCTCCCATCGAGGCCTGGTCATTCCAGCCCATACTCCTGGCCCCACGGGGTTGAGTCGGCCCACCGAACAAACTCATATGCACATTCTGGACGTTGCCCACGTAGCCTTGGCTAAGTAGCTCCTTTACGTAGGCACGAGGCGGAGCGAAGCGATACTCATGGGCGATCATCGTGGTGAGGCCTTTATCCCCGGCAACCTCCCACATGCCTCGCGCCTCAGACTCGTTCATGGCGAAGGGCTTTTCGCATAGCACGTGCTTGCCAGAAGCTAAGCTTTGCAACACCATTTCGTGATGAAGGGCCGGAGGCGTTGTGATGCTCACAGCGTCCATATCCGTCTGATTTAGCATCTCGCGGTAGTCGGTGTACACATCGGCAATGCCCAGGTCTTTAGCCGCGGCCTCCGCTCGGTCTCGACGCTGGGAGCACACCGCAACCACCTCAATCCCTTCCGACTGGAACGCAGGGATATGGACCCTGGCGCCAAATCCTGTGCCAATAACCCCCATACGCAATGGGCCGCTAGCCATCAAGACCTCCTATTAAGAACAACCCTTTCTGACTGTGGACCTTTGTTTGTTCCCTTAGCTCCACTTTGTTAGCGTGATTCCATGGCCCTTGTCGGGGACCGTTTCAGTTGGTCTCTGCCCTTTTCAACTGCACTGCGGTATTGATTAATGCCATGTGAGAAAAGGCCTGAGGAAAGTTGCCCAGCATCTCGCCGGTCTCAGTATGAATCTCCTCGCTCATAAGGCCAAGGTCGTTGGAGCAGGCGCACAATCTCTCAAAAATGGCTCGGGCTTTATCAAGTCTCCCTAAGGCAATGAGGTCATCGGCCAGCCAGAATGTGCAGATCGTGAAAGTTCCTTCCCGGCCCCCAGACCGTCATCATAGTCCAGGTAACGATACACGCAACCCTCTGGCGATGTAAGCTCCCGCTCTATGGCTTCGATGGTGGACCTCATACGGGGCTCGTCCGCCCTGATAAACCCGACCAGGGGAAGCATTAAGACGGAAGCGTCCAAGTCCTTGCTGCCGTAGGATTGAACAAAGGCCTCACGCTGCGCATTATACCCTTTGGCGAGCACATCCTCTCTGATCTCGGTCCTTGCTGTACGCCAACGGTCGATATCTCCTGGAAGACCTAAGGCCTGGACTGCCTTGATAGCCCTGTCCACAGCCACCCAGCACATCACTTTCGAAAATACAAAGTGCTGACGTCCGCCCCGCACCTCCCATATGCCATCGTCAGGCTCACGCCAGTGCTCTATCACGAACTCGACGACCTGCCGCAGGAACTCCCAATACTCTTGATCCATCCCAACGGCGAACTTGCGATAAAGGTGAGCTGAGTCCAAGATTTCGCCGTAGATGTCCAGCTGAAATTGGGAATATGCCGCGTTTCCCACCCGCACGGGCCGGGACCGGCGGTGGCCTTCTAGCTCGGAGAGCTCTATCTCCGTAAGCCGCCGCTCCCCTCCAAGGCCGTACATTACCTGGAGGTCTCGAGCACGACCTACCGTGCTCCATTCAAGCCACTGTTTGAATGCTCTGGCTTCCTGCCTGTAACCGAGAATGGACAGCGCGTAGAGGGCAAAGGTGGCATCCCGGATCCAGGTAAATCGATAGTCCCAATTTCGTGAGCTGCCGATAGCCTCTGGAAGTGAGGTAGTCGCCGCGGCTACCAGACCACCCGACGGCACGTATGTCAGTCCTTTGAGCACCAACGCGCTTCTAAGAACACCCTCGCGGTACTCTCCGTCATAGGTGCAGAGCGCCGACCATTCTTGCCAGAACCGCACGGTTCGGTCTAGCTGGTCCTCTATGTCCCTCTCTAATGGGGGTTCAAAGTCGTGGTCAAACCTGGAGTGGTACGTTACGGCGGCGTAGAGCTTCTGACCTTCCCTTAGCATTCCTCCGGACCGCAGGCCTCCGTCTTCCTCTTGCAAAGGCGCCGAACAGTAGATCGAGACCGCATCGGCGCCCCCGTGGGCGAATCCCATGTTGGTGCCAACCAACATCGTACGGGGAGAGATGGCGCCGTAGTCAAAGCGAGGAAAGCATTTCACGCTGAACTGAACGCTGCCACTGATACACTTCAGGATTCGCAATACCTGCTGATTGGAACCTATCTCAAGGGGTTGCACCGGCTGGTCGTGGGCGTGAACAGGCATGAAATCCGTGAGCGTGGCCACTCCGGTATCCGTATGGAAAGTGGTCTGCAGGACATTAGTACCGGGTAAGTAGCGCCGCTCCACTTTTCTTGTTTCCTTGGCGATTACCTGGAAAAAGCCGCCCTTGCGCCAGTCCAGGATTCTGCCAAACACCGCAGCACTGTCGAAACGTGGAAAGCAACACCAATCAATGGAACCTTCTTTTGAGACCAGGGCACAGGAGTGCATGTCGCTGATCATCCCGTAGTCGCTGATTGGCCTATAGCCATCGCTCGATCCGTCTAAAGTCATGCAGCATCCCTGTCCAGTTGGTCATGGTCTCCACATACCTGAAGCCACACCCGGTTATCCTGGGCAAGCATCTGGTCCGCTGCCACAGGTCCCCAAGAGCCACGTTCATAAATGTGCATAGGAGCAGCCCTTAGCTCCTCCCAGGCTTGTAGCAGGGGATCAACAACTCGCCAGGCCTCTTCTATATGGTCATTACGAATGAAAAGTCTCGAGTCTCCTTCCAGAGCATCTTGAAGGAGTCGCTCGTAGGCTTCGGGGATGTCCTTCCCCTTAAATGCAGAGTCGTAATGAAACTCCATGTCCACCGGCTGGATGGATCTGGGCTGGTCGGGCACCTTTGCCCCCAGGGTCAAATGCGCACCCTCGTCTGGCTGCAGACAGAGACTCAGGACGTTAGACGTAAGGTCCTCGCACTCGCCGAGGGAGAATATCACACTAGGCGGTATTTTGAACTGGAAGACGATTTCCGACACCTTGGACGCCATAGCTTTCCCGGTACGTAGATAGAAGGGGACGCCATTCCATCGCCAGTTGTCTACATAAAAGCGCAGTGCTGCGTAGGTTGCCGTGTTGGAGTCCGGCGTTATGGCTTTCTCATTCAAGTAGCCCCTATACTGCGCCGCTATTGAATTCTTTACCGCGTCCTCGGGCTTCCAACGACGTATGGACTTGAGCACATCGACTTTTCTGTCCCTCAGTGACTCGGCATCCACAGCATTCGGCGGATCCATGGCAACCATGGTCAACAGCTGAAGCAGATGATTCTGGACCATGTCCCGCACCACTCCAGACTGGTCATAGTAGCCGGCTCTATCACCCACACCCACAGATTCTGCTACGGTGAGCTGCACGTTGTCTATGTAGTTACTGTTCCACAGGGGCTCGAAGACGATGTTGGCGAATCGAAAGGCCATAAGGTTCTGTACGGTCTCCTTACCCAGGTAGTGGTCTATGCGATAGATCTGGCTCTCATTGAAACTCTTGTTTATAACTCGATTTAACTCCTGTGCCGACTTCAAATCTCGGCCAAAGGGCTTCTCTATCACGACGCGGCACCAGCGCCCGTCTTCCCGGGCTATTCCAGAAGCTCCCAGGTTCTCAATAGCCGGCTCGTACAAATGAGGGGCGATGGAGAGATAGAACAGCCGGTTGGCAGGCCGTCCGCCACCTTCCAGCTCTTCCAGCCTCTGCTGAAGGGCTTGGAGGTGATCGAGAGAGCCAACATCGCCTCTAACATAAAACAGACGGCTGGCGAAGTTCTGCCAGTCATCCGGCAACGCCGCTAGCCCTCCGAACTCTCGAGCGCCCTCCCACATTCGCTGGCGAAATTGGTCGTCTGAATACTCAGATCGGGCAACACCAACGATCCGCAGTCCTTTTGGAAGACGATTCTTGCAATCCAGGTTGAACAGAGCAGGAATGAGCTTTCGTCTCGTCAGATCACCCGAGGCTCCCATGATTACAATAGTGATGTTACTCTCTTCCATCACTCCGTCCTTTTTACAGCATGCCCGCCAAACTGGTTGCGCATTGCGGCCAAAAGTCGAGAGCCAAAGGGCTGGTCCTGGCGTGAACGGAACCTGGCCTGAAGAGAGAGGGTGATCACCGGTAGAGGCACAGCCAACTCGATAGACTCTTGCACCGTCCAGCGACCCTCACCAGAATCCTCTACGTATGCCTGCAGCGCCTCCAGCCTTGGGTCCTCTGCCAGCGCCGCCGCGGTCAAGTCCAACAGCCATGAACGAACGACGCTGCCGTCGCGCCATATCTCCGCGATCTGAGCAAGGTCCAAGCCGAGCTCCTCTTTCGTGTTCATCAGCTCGAACCCTTCGGCGTATGCCTGCATTAGACCGTACTCGATGCCGTTATGGACCATCTTTACAAAATGACCCGCACCGTTGGGACCGACGTATCCATACCCTTTGTCGGGCGCCGGCGCCAAGGTCTGAAAAATAGGTTCCAGGCGCTGAAATATCTCCTTCTCGCCACCCACCATAAGGCTATAGCCTTCCGTGAGACCCCATATGCCTCCACTTGTGCCTACGTCCAGCATATGGAGGCCATTTTGACGGAGCTTCTCCCCACGACGCTGGCTATCCTTGTAATTTGAGTTGCCGCCGTCCAATAGCACATCATCCCGAGAGAGCAGGGGTATCAGGCTATCTATAGTGGCTTCGGTAGCCTGGCCCGCCGGCACCATAACCCAGACCGCTCGAGGTGGGGCCAGCCGCTCCACAAGGCTTTCCAGGGATGATTCGCCAACGGCGCCCATAGCCTCACTCGAATTGACGGCCTCAGAGCTACGGTCGTAGGTGACAATGCGGTGGCCGCCCATCAGCAGCCGCTGCACCATATTGCCACCCATGCGGCCAAGGCCGACTATCCCTATCTCCATGGTTTACTCCTCCCCCTGTCCATGTACACTGCGGTTGTGCTCAATGATGCGTTTCCGAACTACCTCCAGCAACGAGTGTGAATCGTGGACGACCCATTGGTGCTGCAGGAAGCCCGCCTTATGTAGCCCCGCTTTGGTAAATTGGGTGGCAACCGCAATCACATTCATTTTAGCCGCTAAGCCAGCCTGTACCCCCGTTGGCGAGTCCTCTATCACCATGCACTCCTCCGGAGATACCTCTAATCTGCTCGCGGCCATTAGATAAATCTCGGGGTCCGGCTTGGGTTTCTTGACCTGGTCCAGTCCGATCACGGCATCAAACTGGTCCGCCAGCCCAAGGACAGACAGTACGCGATGAGCCTCCTCGGTATACGAAGAGGTGGCCAGGGCGGTGCGACAACCTTCGGCGTGGGCTATACGCAAAAGCTCAACATTATGGGACCACTGATGGGCGCGAAAAACCTGCGGGTCCTTGGTCATCTCCTCATAGATGGTGACGCGCATGGCTGTAAGCACCTGCCAGGGCTCCTGAACGCCGAATTCTGGCATTAGCGCACGGCACTCTTCCTCTAGACCAAACTCGCTTATGAAGAACTTAGAAACGTTGTCCCGAGTCTGGCCAACCACCTGTGCGTACATGTCCATAACCTGCTCTTCGGTAGGCCCGCCAGCTCGGAGCTGCGAGATGGCCTTGCCATAGGAGAGGGCCTTCAGCTTCTCCGTATCCACTAAAGTGCCATCCAGGTCGAAGATGACTGCCTTAATCATAGATGCCTCGCAGGATTGACCTCAAACACCCTTGGCAACATCAAATTGGCAAGGAGCCAAAGGCTCGTTGGACCACTTCGGGTAACGCGGGGTGCACATAGATGGACTGGGTTATTGCATCGATAGGCAAGCGACCTCGCATGGCGTTGGCAACTTCCTGAATGAGTATCGATGCCTCGATGCCTATGATATGGCATCCCAAGATCTCACCGGTCCCAGGCTCCGCCAACGCTTTAACGAAACCGTCTCTATCTTCAATGGATGAGCCATACGCGGTATTGTAATAGTCATAAGAGGCGGCTGTATAGTGGATATGCTGCTTTTTAGCTTCTTCTTCGGTAATGCCGACGCTTGCGACCTGAGGAGAGGCGAAGATCGCGTGGGGCATGGCATGATAGTCCACCGCCACCTTATTTCCGGGGTTAAACATGTTGTGGGTTACGTGGGTCGCTTCCAGATTGGCGCTGTGCTTCAGGAGGTATCTGCCAACGATGTCCCCTAGAGCCCAAATGCCCGGCACCCCGGTCTCCAGATATTCGTCTGTGACTACGAAGCCCCGCTCGTCGACCTCCACGCCGGTCTTCTGCACCTCCAGCAAGTCTGTGTTGGGGATACGTCCGGTGGCCAGAAGAAGGGAGTCGGCTAAAACTTCCACATTCTCTCCATTTACCGAAACATTCAGGACAATTTCTTCACCCTTCAAGCTAGCTTTAGATACCTGTGCATCCAGGAGGAGATTGAATTTTCGTTGGTAAACCTCTGTGAATCTTTTCGCCACCTGTTCATCTTCGGCTCGAAGCATCCAAGGTCCCCGATGGATAATAGTGACCTCTGTACCGAGGGAGCCGAAAAAGTGGGCCAACTCCGCTGCGATGTACCCGGCACCCACTATGGCTAGCCGCTTCGGCTGTTCCGGTAAGCGCAGAGCTTCGTCGGAGGTAATGTATGGCACGTCACTGAGGCCGGGGATCTGGGGTATTAAGGGCCTAGTCCCCGCCGCGATCAATACCGACTCGCCCCTGATCTCTTCATCATTCACCTCCAGGGACTTTTCACCCACAAAACGACCCACACCCTTATAGACGGTGATGTTGGGAGCCTGGCGATTTCCCTCCTCTATAGACTGGGCATCCCCGTCTATCTCGTGATACACCCTGTGGATGATAAATTGCCAGTCCACAGATTGCACGCTGGCTTTGATGCCGAACCGCTCAGCACCGCGAATTGTTTCCATGATGTCGGCGCAATGGATAAGCATCTTAGACGGGATGCAGCCCCTATTCAGGCACGTTCCACCGAAGGGCCCTTGCTCAACCACGGCTACGGAAAGATCCCGCTCCGCCGCCTCCGAAGATATCTCCAGCCCCGAGCCGGAGCCGATCACTATTACGTCGAAGCTCTTCATGTGCTCGCTCCTAAGGCAATGGCCTCCAGCGTTGCCCTTATGGACAATGCTTCCGCTCTGAAAATAGCCCCGCATCCTTCGACAGGCTCAGGATGAACGGATTCAAGGAGGTCCGCTCATGGTGAGCTACATTCTGAGCCAAGTCGAAGGACTGTCGAACCACCAGGTACAGTGCTACTCATTTTCATCTGCCGGTTAGCGCCCCACCAGAGCATAACAATTCGCTTGCTATCCAAGTTCGTCGATTAGTCCTCGGATACTGGCAGCGCCGTCCCTGCCCACCTGTATCCGGGCCACCCTGCGGCCAGATGCTTGCAACGCCTGCATATCTCCCAGAGCCTGGGCATCAGCCAGTACGCCAAAGCTATAAGGTTTGCCGGGTATGGGTAGGTCGTCCCCGTGGTCCGTGACAAGCTGGAGGAAATAGCCATTGTCGGGGCCACCTTTGTGAAGCTGTCCCGTGGAGTGAAGGAAGCGTGGCCCGTAACCCAAAGTGGTGGCTATTCCGTAACGCTCCATCGCCTTTCGACGCAGGTCAGCCAAGGCCAGGTCGATCTCTGGTGTCTGGCCAAGGTACGCCATAATAGCCAAGTACTCTCCCGACTTGGCTTGAGCCAGCAGAGACTTTAGCGATTCCTGGCTCTCCAGTTGGGGAAGCACGCCGGTGGCTTGATAATCGTTCAACAGCTGCTCAGTGCTGTCTTTTGCGGCTTGCACGTCGGGCTGGTCGAAGGGATGGATGCCGATTAATGAGCCAGCCACCGCCGTGGCCAACTCCCATCGAAAGAACTCGCCGCCCAGGTCGTAGCGGTCTTTTAGGCCAAGTCGCACCATCGGCTGGCCCGAGCCTGCGATGGCATCCATGGCTGTATCTATGTGCTCGTTGTCATCGCCCTCCAGGCGCAGGTATACAAACAGACGGTCGTCGCCGTAGTGACTAGGCTCCGCCAGAGGCTCACCCGCGATCGGTACAATGCCAGTACTCTCTTTGCCGGTGCTCTCCGCGATGAGCTGCTCCACCCAAAGGCCAAAGCTGCTTATTGCCGGCGAAGTGACCACGGTTAGCTTATCCCGACCATGATTCGCAAGAGTGCCCATGACGGCCCCGAGCCAGACGCCAGGGTTTTCGTGGGTGGGAACGCAAGAGGTGGACCCCTCACGCATACAGTCTGCTCGGTCCAGTAGGGTCGCTATGTCCACACCAGCCAGCGCAGCAGGTACCAGTCCAAAGTATGAAAGTACCGAGTACCGTCCGCCGATGTCGGGCGGGTTCGAGAAGACGCGACGAAATCCGTGCTCTTGCGCCAATCTTTCCAGCGAGGTGCCCGGATCGGTGATGGCCACGAAGTTGCTTCCGGCTCTGTCCTTCCCTAATAGTTCCTCCACCAGGCCTCTGAAGTGGGCGTAGAAAGAAAGAGGCTCAGTGGTGTTTCCGGATTTGGATGACACCAAGAACAGGGTTTTGGCCGGATCAATGGCCTCGGCGACCTCCGTCACGCGGGCCGGGACGGTGGAATCCAGCACCACTAGCTCAGGGTATCCATCCACGCTCCCGAAAGTCTGACGGATCACCTCCGGGCCAAGGCTGCTACCACCCATACCCAGCAACACGACGTGCCGGAACCCGGCATCCATTACCTCTTTAGCGAAAGCTTCGATGACTGTAGCCTGCTCACACATTTGGTCACTCACTGTGAGCCATCCGAGCCGGTCGATGATCTCTCTGGGGTCTTGCTTCCAGACCGTGTGGTCTTTGCGCCAGATACGTTCTACAACATGTCGTTGGTCCAGGTCCTCCATCGTGGATTCCACCATCGGCAGGAAGGAGCCAAGACTAACGCCAGGGTGAATATGGTCGGGCTCCAGCAACTTGGTCCGTTTCTCTTTTATATTGTCCAGCAGCTTGTCGAAGGAGTCAGCGAAGGCCTTTACTCCATCTGCCAGTAGCTTATCGGTTACCTGCTCCATACTGAGTCCGGCAGACGCCAGGGACTCGAGGGTTTGCTGAGCTTCATGCACTTCCTGCTCAATAGTCGGCTTCGCCACTCCGTGCTCCAGGAAGGCTGTCAGCGTTGCCGGCGGCATGGTGTTGACCGTGTCCTTGCCCATCAAACTCTCCACATACAGCAAGTCACTATACGCGGGGTTCTTGGTGCCCGTGCTGGCCCAAAGGGGACGCTGCACCCGGGCTCTCTCCGCGCCTAGCTGGGAGAACCGCTTGGACTGAAAGGTATCTTGAAAGTCTCGATAGGCCAGCTTGGCGTTGGCTATAGCAGCTTTACCCAGGAGAGCTTTTACTTCGTTTTGTCCAAGACGTATTCTCTCTTCCAGAAGTGCGTCAACGGCTGTGTCTACGCGACTTACGAAGAATGACGCAACCGACGCCACTTCGCCAACTTGGCCACCCTCTTTTAACAGATTCTCCAGACCCGCCAGGTACGCCTCCCTTACCTGCTTATACACCTCTAAAGAGAATATAAGGGTTACGTTCACGTTGATGCCTTCGCCGATGAGGCGACGTATCGCCGGTATGCCCTCGGGTGTAGCCGGTACCTTGATCATGACGTTGGGGCGATCGAGGGTTGCGTGCAGCCGTCTGGCCTCGTCAACCGTACCCTCGGTATCATGGGCCAGGTTAGGGCTCACCTCCAAACTCGCATACCCGTCCCCTCTATCGGTGTGGTCATAAACGGGGCGCAGAAGGTCGGCGGTGGCCCGTATATCCTCAATCGCGAGGGCTTCATAGGTTTCAAGGACGCTCTTGCCATCTTGGATCAGTGCCAGCAGAGCATCGTCATAGTCGGTGCTGCCAGCGATTGCTTTCTCAAGGATGGTGGGGTTAGAGGTCACGCCGGTAACCCCCATGTCTATGAGCCTGCCCATCTCTCCGGATGTGAGCAGGCCACGCCGAACGTTGTCATACCACATTGACTGACCCAGATGCTGGACTTGAAGAACCGGATTATTCATATCTCACTTCCACGGTTTAACTTACCTTTTGCGCCTGAGCACGTCCCTCTATGGCCAGGGTTTTGGCCAACCTGCGCTGGTGCCGTTCCTCGCCGGTAAACTGGGCTTTCAAGAACGCCGTAACCAGCTCTTTGGCCAATTCTATTCCAACGACTCGTGCACCCAGACAAAGAAGGTTCATGTCATCATGCTCCACTCCCTGGTGGGCGGTGTAGGTGTCATGGCAGATGCCTGCACGAATGCCAGGCAGCTTGTTGGCCGCAATGCAGGCACCCACGCCACTACCGCAGACCAGTACCCCACGGCCAGCTTCGCCCGAAATCAGCGTGTTCCCTACCAGTTCCGCATAGTCAGGATAGTCGTCATAGGGGTATACAGCGTGGGCACCCACGTCAAGCACTTGATAGCCCTGGGCCTGCATCCACGGAAGCAGCTCGGATTTTAGGGGGAATCCCGCATGGTCCGCACCCAGTGCCACCATCGTACTCATTCGGCTTCCCTCTTCAGAAGGTTGAGGGCTTCTTTCACCACCCTCTCAGACGTAAGACCAAGCTGCTGGTAGATCACGTCGATTGGAGCGGAAGCGCCAAATCGGTCAACTCCTATGGCAACACCATCCAGGCCCAGGTAACGCTCCCAACCAAAGGTTGTCCCCGCCTCAACGGACATCCGAGCCCTCACAGTGGAAGGAAACACCTCTTCACGGTACTCTTTAGATTGGCTATCAAACAGCTCCCAGGACGGCATGGAAACTACCCGTACGGCTACTCCTTGTTCGGCCAGCAGTCTTGCTCCTTCTAGCGCGATATGGAGCTCAGAGCCCGTGCCGACAATGATAATTTCGGGCTTGGTAGTGGACTCCCACAACACATACCCGCCTCGCTGCACACCGCTGGCTGGAGCCAGCGTATTTCCCGAATTCGCCGCAGACATACTCCGGTCCAGTATTGGCAGGTTCTGGCGGCTAAAGATCAAAGCGGTGGGGCCGTGATTCCTCTCCAGGGCTATCTTCCACGCCTCAACCGTTTCGGTTGCATCTGCCGGGCGGATTACCGCCAGATTCGGTATGGCCCTCAATGCCATCAGATGTTCGATTGGCTGGTGGGTCGGTCCATCTTCACCAAGGCCGATGGAGTCGTGGGTGAAGATATAAATCACCCTCTTCTCCATGAGAGACCCCAATCTAATAGCAGGCCTCATGTAGTCGGAGAAGGTAAGAAACGTGGCGGTGTAGGGTATGATTCCTCCATGAGCTGCCATGCCGTTGGCGATGGCCCCCATGGCGTGCTCCCGCACACCGTAGTGCATGTTGTGGCCTCGGTACTCTTCGGGGCCATAGTGGCCCTGGTCTTTGAGAATCGTCTTGGTAGAGGGAGCTAGGTCCGCCGAGCCTCCCATTAAGGAATGCACCCGTTCGACTATGGCATTCATCACACGGCCGGATGCCTCACGGGTTGCTACGGGCTTATCTCTCGGATTGAACAGGTCTGCCAGATCGTGGTCCCACGCTTCTGGAAGTGTCCCATTCAAGGCCTCTTCCAGCTTGTCTGCCTCCTCAGGATACGCTGTGCGATACGTTTCTAGCCTCGACTCCCATACCTGCTGGCGATCGATGCCTCGTTCCAGCCCTTTTCGGAACTGGGCAGCAGCGTCCGCGGGGATGGTGAAGGGCTGTTCATAGGACCATCCAAGTCCCTCTTTCGCCAGGCGCACTTCCTCTTCGCCCAGTGGCTCTCCATGCGCCGAGCCAGTGCCTGCTTTATTGGGGCTACCGTACCCGATGACGGTCCTACAGACGATCAGGCTGGGACGTTCCTTTTCCGCTTGAGCCATCTCTATGGCTGAGTGTACGTTGGCCGTATCCATGCCGTTTATGGGACCCACCACATGCCAGCCGTAGGCTTGAAACCTCTGGGGAACATTCTCGGTGAAAGAGATATCCGTATTTCCTTCGATCGATATGTCATTGTCATCATACAAATAGATCAGCTTGCCTAGACGTAGAGTCCCGGCTAGAGAAGCCGCTTCCGAAGACACGCCCTCTTGAAGGTCGCCATCTGAGACTATCGCGTAGGTGTAGTGATCGATGACATCATGGTCGGGCCGATTGTAATGTTCAGCCAACCACCGCTCGGCGATGGCCATTCCAACTCCGTTAGAGAATCCCTGACCTAGAGGGCCGGTGGTCACCTCCACTCCGGATGTTAGCCCCATCTCGGGATGCCCTGGGGTCTTGCTCTCCCACTGGCGAAATCGCTTGAGCTCCTCGAGGGGCAAATCATAGCCATACAGATGAAGAAGAGCATAGAGCATAGCGGAAGCATGCCCAGCGGAAAGGATAAACCGGTCCCGATCAGGCCACGTGGAGTCTTGAGGATTATGCTTTAGGAAACGGTCCCAAAGTACATAGGCCATTGGAGCAGCGCCCATAGGGGTCCCCGGATGGCCGGAGTTGGCCTTCTGCACTGAGTCCACCGCCAGAAATCTGATGGTGTTGATACAGAGCTCATCGAGCTTTGAATCCCACATCATTACTCCTTTTCTCGTATTGGCAATCGGGGCTTGAAACACACCAGTGTTATGCCGTCATGTCATTATGATACAACAAAATCCCTTAAAGGTTCGTCGAACATGCTGTTGCACAAGAGGCGGCAGGAAACCAACGCTCATGCTGGGCTACATCCTGAGCAAAGCCGAAGGGTTGTCGAACCATGGCGACGCCCTTTGACGGGCTCAATACAAGCGGGAATATTTGCACAGAAAAGACAATCGAAAAATCCTACTCGTTTAACGCACAGTCGTTGCAAGCTACGTGGACAATGTTATAATCTGCTCAGGTTCAGAATAGACACGAGCCTGTACAGCGTTCAGACCATGCGGTAGTAATCCATCTTCACGAAAATGTTATGAGAGGCAGCTATGCGAGTTGGCGTCGTATTCCCCCAAACGGAAATCGGCTCGGACCCTTCAGCTATCCGAGAATATGTGCAGGCGACTGAAAGCCTGGGTTATCATCACCTTATCGTCTACGACCACGTCCTGGGCGCCGACCCTGAGCAGCACGAGTTTGCCAGGGGCAGCTATACCTCCGAGCACATGTTTCACGAGCCCTTTGTCATATTCGGCTTCATGGCCGCCTTGACCACGAAGTTGGAGTTGGTAACGTCGGTGTTGGTGTTGGGACAGCGGCAGGCGGCCCTTGTGGCCAAGCAAGCCGCCGAGGTGGACGTGCTCACCGGCGGTCGTCTCAGGCTGGGCATCGGCACCGGCTGGAACCATATAGAGTACGAGGCCTTGGGAGAGAGCTTTCGCAATCGTGGACGACGTAGCGAAGAGCAGATCGCTCTACTGAGAGCCCTCTGGACCCACGAGCTAGTAGACTTCGAAGGACGTTGGCATCGAGTTACCCGTGCTGGGCTAAATCCACTTCCCATCCAACGTCCTATACCGATATGGCTGGGTGTGGGAGGCCGCCAGAGTCCCGTACCGCCTGAAACAGTTTTAACCAGGGTAGGCCGAATCGCCGACGGATGGTTTCCTCAGTTCCCTCCAGATGATGCAGGACGGGAAATGATATCTCGCGTGCAGTCCATTGCCCGTGAATCTGGGCGAGACCCCAAGGAGATCGGCATGGAAGCCCGTGTCAGCATAGCCGAAGGTACACCCGAATCCTGGGCTCGACATATCACAGCATGGAAAAATCTCGGGGCGACTCACATCTCTGTGGACACCATGAAAGCAGGACTGGACTCGCCAGCGAAACACATAGACGCCATCAAACGATTCAAAAAGGTTCTCGACGAGTCGGCTGCATAATGCTGTATCCTCCAACCAGGAGCATTAATGCAAATCAGTTCGGAAAACTTCTACACTAGGCATACTCGTCGCTACTCCGAGGTGGTCGACGAGTACCTCGAATCGGGCTACCAGAATCCCTCCCACCCACAGCTTGCAAACGACTAGGACATTCTGGAACGCCTCAAATCGCTGGTTCCAGGTCCCGAAGGGCTGGATGCGGGGTGCGGCGCCGGCGCCCGGGACGTCCGCATACTGTGTAGCGAGGGGTACGGCGTGGACGCAGTCCCGGAGAACGTGAGAGTGGCCTCGGAGCAACATCCAGAGATAGCGGACCGCCTCCGAGTCGCCGATCTAATGAAACCGCTGCCATTCTCTGACGGAACTTTCGACTTCGCTATGTGCAACTCAGTTATTCAGCACATCAATCCCCGGCTAGTGAAGGACTTGACGCTAAGGGAGCTAGTACGGGTTCTTCGGCCGGGCGGAGTCTTACAGCTAATGTTCAAGAACGGTCATGGACTGGAGACAGTCTTCGACCGAGACTACGGCGTCGAACCCCCCAGCCCGTATCTGCCTTTAGCAGAATACGGGCCCGGGCAACCTTTCGCGCTGGGCTCTTTCCCCCGCGAATCAGTCGTTCCAACTGGTCTCGTTCTTCCCTTTCCAACCGGACCACATACCGTTCTCGTCCCATGGCTGCCACCCTCCTACGTCAACACTCCTAAAAAAGGGTAGCAACCTTAGACGTTTTCTTAAACAATTACCAAAACCGAGTTGACTGAGTACTAGTACGGGTTCTTCGGCCGGGCGGAGTCTTACAGCTAATGTTCAAGAACGGTCATGGACTGGAGACAGTCTTCGACCGAGACTACGGCGTCGAACGCAGTTTTCAGCTCTATGACGAGCGAGATTTATTGACTATCCTTGAGGAATACGGTTACAGTATTGTAGAGCCAGCGACGGATGGTGATCTGGGGGGCTTCATGTATCTCACGGACTTCAAACCCATGAAATATTGCCTCTTTCACGTGATAAAGACGGCCACCACATGTAGAGACGATACATAGGGAAATCAACCAACAGCGCCTATCCGGATACCAACTGAGTCGCCAGGGCCTGGATTTCAGGCACCGGGAAGGCGATGTATCCCACTGAGGTACACTTGAGGCTGGCTCCGGCGGTGGCAAAGCGGGCGCACTCCTCCAGAGACCACCCATTAAGATAGCCATATATAATTCCGCTTGAAAAGGCCGCCCCCGCGCCATACCCATCGACAACGGGCAAGCTGGGCGCCGGCACAAGTAGTCTCTCGCCGCCACGGGCAACCATACAACCCCGCGAGCCTCCGGTGACAATGGCCGTTTTAGCGCCTGCCGCCAGTATCGTTTCGACGATCTGTTCCAAATTTTCAACGGCGTCAGGCTCGTCCGCCGACACCTGACAGATGGTCGCGAAGGGCGCTAAACGACGTAAGAGATCGGAGTTCCGGTATTGGGACTCCAGATTCAGGTACACATCCACTCCACGGCGTTTTGCCTCCGTCATGGGCCGTAATATATAGTCACCATCGTACCAGTCCACATAAAGAAGGCGGGCGCTCTCTATCAACGATATATCCGCGGAGGCCAACGTGGCCAACACGCTGGGACTGCGCTGTTGCCAGTAGGTTCGCGCCCCAGTGGGATCCGAGACGCTTACCTCTCGCTCAGTCTCGATCTCGCCAGAAAAGCGTAGGTGCGCAGGTACCCCTCTGGACTCGAGCAAATTAGCTACTCTATGCCCAACGTCATCATCGCCTAGGGCAGTGCAAATCAGGCTACTGGAAATTTCCCAGTCATGGAGTAGAGTTGCAACAATTGCTGCGTCATCGCCATAGGTCTCAACGGCATGCAAGATCCGGGCACCACCATTATGCACGGCTGGAGCGTCGGCTATTACCAGGTAACAGTGGCAGAGCATCCCGAAGCAGACTACGTCCACCAGGGTGGACGACTCTCTCGCTTGACTGTCAGTATGGATTACCACAGCGCATTAACTTTACACGGGACGAGACTTAACTGGTTTCGACGACTACTCATAATAAACGCTATTCAAAGCATGACGCCATTTGGCGGTCTGCGCCTCCGCATTCATCAGTGTAAGAGGCCAGTTGGATACTGGTCAAGCTGCATTGAATGCCTCTCCATGAGCTTCGTTGACACGCCATAACACGTCTGGTAGGCTGCAATCAGGTGAGTCTTGATGTTTTACATGGCGCTATGATAGTCTTGGTCACCGGTGCGACGGGATTCGTGGGAAGGGCTCTGGTAAAGGCACTGTCCTCAACGGATGCGACGGTACGCTGTCTCGTGCGGACACCCGGCAATGAGAGTGTCCTGTCGGGACAGAACCTGGACATTCACTATGGCAATGTAAGTGATCAGGCCGCTCTTAGGTCAGCACTCTATGATGTTGATGTGGTAATCCACCTGGTGGCGGTAATAAGGCAATCAAAAAAAGCCACCTTCGAAAGCGTAAACAGGAGAGGCACTGAGAACGTAGTCGCCGCAGCCGTAGAGGCGGGGGTCAAGCAGTTTATCTACATAAGTGCCATAGGGGCAGTCGACAACCCAGTATACGGGTATCTACACAGCAAATGGCGGTCTGAGCAAGCCGTCATAACGAGCGGGTTACCGTACACGATCATAAGGCCATCCATTCAGTTCGGAGAGGGAGACGAGTTCATCAACTCCCTGGCAGGCATGGTTCGAGCCTTGCCTTTTGTGCCTATTTTCGGACCCCGCCGGTCTAGGTACCAACCCGTGGCGGTAGGGGATGTGGCCCGTTGCATCGCAGCCTCCGTGGACAACGAAGAGCTGAAGGGCAAGGTGATTGAGATAGGAGGGCCTGACCAGCTTTCCTATAGCGACATGGTAGACATCATATTAGACACCTACCAGATTCGTAAGCTAAAACTCCACATTCCAATGCCAGTAGTCCGCTTGTTCGTGCGCTTGATGGAAGCGCTGTTGCCCAGACCCCCTGCCACCAGCGAGCAGCTCCGTATGATGGCCATCCCGAACGTCGCAAAGCAAGATACGGTCGAGGGCCTCTTTGATTTCAAGCCCAGGCCATTGGCCGGTAACATAGAATATATCAAAGCGATAGGCTTTTTAGACGGGTTGCGAATAGCTTTGGGCGCTATACCGACTAATATACGAAGGGAATAGATAGGGCGACTCACAACGCCCATCACCAAAGGAGGCCATGGACTATAGGAGCGCTTTACACAGGCTGTCACAGCTCGTCGACCATGAGCGGACCACCTCGCCTACCAGGAAACGGGTCCGCTACGATTTACGAAGAATGAAGCTCTTACTTACCCGCTTGGGTGAGCCACAACTGGGCATACCGACCGTCCATATTGCCGGCACCAAGGGTAAAGGAAGCACTGCCGCCATGTGCGCAAGTGTTCTGTCAGCTCAAGGATATCGCACGGGACTTTACACCTCGCCCCATCTCCACACTTTTCGAGAGAGGATCCGCCTCGATGGTACTCCGGTGAGCGAAGAGGAGTTTGCCAACCTGGTAGAAGAGGTCTGGCTGGATCTGGAATGGGTAAGCCACCAAGGAGATCTGGGCGAAGTTACCATGTTCGAGACTCTGACAGCAATGGCCTTCTGCCACTTTAGACGATGGGCAGACTTCCAGGTGGTGGAGGTAGGACTGGGGGGCAGGCTGGACACCACCAATACGGTTCAGCCTCAGGTGTGCGCTATCACCGCCCTGAGCCTGGACCACACCTTTGTACTTGGCGATACTATAGAGCAAATAGCATCGGAGAAAGCCGCCATTATCAAGCCTGGAGCGACCGCAGTAACTTCACCCCAGCCGCCGGAGGCGATGACAATCATAGACTCCGCTTGCCATGAGGCAGGTACCAAACCAATAAAAATAGGCGTGGACCTTAAGTGGACCAAGAAAGCCTCGAGTTTGGAAGGCCAGGAGTTTGAGGTAACAGGCAGGCTTGGCAACTATGCGCTAAGGATCTCTCTACTTGGTGATTTCCAGCTGGAGAACGCCACGACGGCGGTTGGGGTACTGGAGGCGCTCAAAGAGAAGGGCTATGATATTTCCATGGAATCTCTCCAGGAGGGCTTTAGGCGAGCGCAGTGGCCTTGCCGTATGGAGGTGCTCAACAAAGAGCCACTGGTAGTTTGCGACGGTGCCCACAATCCCTATTCCGCAGCCAGACTACGAGACTCTTTACCCAATTATTTCGACTACCGAGAAGTGTTTCTCATCGCTGGAATCTCCCAAGACAAAAAGCTACAGGAGATAGTTGACGAATTGGCGGCTCTAGTTCGCACGAATGAAGACCTCGATAACCCCTCTACCTCTGGGAGAGGGGCTAGGGGTGAGGGCATCGAAAAGACCCGATTAATCGCTACCCGCTCGAGGCATCCCAGGGCAGCCCCTACGGCTATGGTCGCCGAAGCGTTCCGTTCCCAAAATGTGGAAGCAGAGCAGATAGAGGAAGTGGACAAAGCTGTAGCCAGAGCCCTAGAGGAGGCCACGGAAGACACCTTGATTTTGGTTACCGGCTCGCTGTTCGTGGCTGCGGAGGCCCGGGAAGCCTTAAAGGGAATAGAGCCTGAGCTCTATCCTGAATTCCAGCGGGATGCCCATCCAGCAACTATGTAGCCCTGAAGCCACGAATTAGTCTTAGGTGATTCATGACAAGACGTAAAGTAGTAGTGACCGGCATAGGCGCCATGACGCCTCTGGGACACACCTCTCAGAAGTTCTGGAATGCCTTGGTTGCCGGCACATCAGGCGTGGGCCCAATGACTCTGTGTGACCCTACGGACTTCCCATGCCGCATCGCGGGAGAGGTAAAGGGCTTCGACCCTGTCCAGTTCACCACCGCCAAAGAGGCCAGGCGCATGGCGAGATTCTCGCAGCTGGGAGTAGCTGCTGCTCTTATGGCAATAGAAGACGCCGGCCTGGACATTTCGAAGGAGGACCCTCACAGAGTAGGCGTAGTCCTGGGAAACGGAAACGGAGGTTTCCCTACAACGGAAGAAGGATGCCGCGTACTGGTGGAGAAGGGGGGCATGAGAATATCCCCCTTCTTTTTCCCCATGATCCTGCCCAACATGGCTGCCGCTAACGTAAGCCGTTTGGTGGGAGCGAAGGGCTACAACTCCACGGCCGTCACCGCTTGTGCAGCCTCTAACCAGGGCATCGGCGAGGCTCTGGAAGTGATACGCAGGGGTGCGGCAGACGTTATGTTAACTGGAGGTACGGAAGCCGGGATAAGCCAGCTGGGATTGGGGGGATTCGCGGTCATGCGAGCCCTGAGCACTAACAACGAACATCCTGAAAAGGCCAGCCGGCCCTTCGATGCCAACCGAGACGGCTTTGTACCGGCGGAGGGGGCTGCGATCTTAATCCTGGAAGCCTTGGACCACGCCCTTCAACGCAATGCTAACATACTGTGTGAGGTAGCGGGGTTCGGTTGCTCAAGCGACGCTTACCATCCAGTTCAGCCCGATGAGTCCGCGGACAGCGCGTCCATGGCCATGCGATGGGCATTAGATGATGCGGGGGTAAACCTGGAGGGCGTGGACTACATTAACGCCCATGGCACCTCTACCCCGCTTAACGACGCTGTGGAGACCGGCGCCATTAAAAAGCTGTTCGAAGACCAAGCCTACAAGGTACCTGTCAGCTCTACAAAATCAATGATAGGTCACTCCCTTGGGGCGGCGGGTGCACTGGAAGCGGTGGCTTGTATTAAGTCCATCACCGATGGGATCGTGCATCCCACCATAAACTACGAGACCCCGGACCCAGAGTGCGATCTGGACTACGTACCCAACGAAGCTCGCAAGCTGGACGTGAAGGTGGTGCTATCCAACGCCTTTGGCTTCGGAGGCCAAAACGCCTGCCTCGTGTTCAAGAAATACGAAGACTAAGAAGGGGCTACGCATACGTAGCCCCTGCCGAGCTTTGCTCATAAAGTATCGAATCTGACACTGCGCCACGTTTTGTGTTCAGTTTATGCTGTCTCTCTGAGTGAAGCGAGGGGTCTAATGCCAGAAGGTAGATTCTCCGCTCCGCTCAGAATGACCTTTGGAGTAAAGACCCGCCGCCGATAGCAGGCACGAAATGGATTTCGCTGGACTCCCCGAACTTCTCCAGCAACCCCATCCGTGCGATCTCACCGTCGATGGACACCGAAATGTTGGGCTTGAGGCGGCCCTCTTCCACCAGCCTTTCCTTAATCCCCGGGTACAGCGTCTCCAGGCCGTCCACGACCTGGCGCACACTGGTTGCTTCGAGAGAAACCTGTTTGACCCCTCCCGTTAGGGATTGCAGCATGGTAGGTATGTACACATTGGCCATGGCACTAGCTGCTCCCGTTCTGCCAGAGCGCCTCTAATACCTTGCCAGGACTCATTGGTAGCTGTTTGATGTGCACCCCTATGGCGTCATGGATAGCATTGGCTATCGCAGCCATTGGCGGCACTATGGGCACCTCACCCACACCACGAGCTCCAAAGCGATGGCCCGGGTTGGCCACCTCCACGATTACCGTGTCGATCATGGGCAGGTCAAGGCTGGTGGGCATCCGGTAGTCCAGTAAGCTGGAGTTAACCATCTGCCCCTTGTCGTTGAAGAAATACTCCTCATTCAGCGCCCAGCCGATGCCCTGGACCACACCACCCTGCATCTGCCCTTCCACGTAGCTGGGATGTATCGCCTTGCCCGCATCTTGAGTGGCCGTATAGCGCAGGATCTCTACCTTACCAGTCTCGGTGTCCACTTCCACATCGACGATGTGGGTGGCGAAGGCGTTGCCAGATCCCCTGGGATCAACACTGGAGCGTCCGATTATGGTGCCGCCCACCGACATCATGCTCAAGAACTGGCCCGCCAGCTCTTTGAAGCTCATACGAAGCTGGGAGTCCGACTTGTGGGACACTCCGCCGTCCATGTACTCCACGTTCTCTACGGGAGTATCCCAGATTGTCGCAGCCCGCTCCATCATCTGACGCTTTACATCCTCGGCGGCCTCGATGGCGGCCCACCCACTAGCAAAGGCAGTCCGGCTGCCGCCGGTGCACGCCGTGAACCCGATCGAGTCGGTATCGACTACCGTGGGCTTCACATCTTCATAGGGGATGCCGAGAACCTCGGCGGCCTGCATAGCGATGGCGGCCCTTGTGCCCCCAATATCCACAGACCCCTCGATCAAGTTCACCTTACCATCCCCATTGACATTGATGGTGCAGCTCGATTGGAAACCTATGTTGAACCAGAACCCCGAAGCAGTGCCCCTGCCCCGAAGCTTGCCTTTGGGGGCGTCCTTTTTCAGAGGGGTCCTGTAATGATCGTGGTCCCTGGACGCCTCAAGACACTCGACAAAGCCAATACGGTTGTAAACCGGGCCTTCGATACGTCGCACTCCCTCTTTGGCAGCGTTCAGCAGTCGGAACTCCATGGGGTCAATTCCCAACTTCTCACACAGCTCATCGACGACCGACTCCACAGCATAGGCCGCCTGAGGAGCCCCAGGAGCGCGATATGCGGCGGACTTAGGCTTATTTAGTACAACATCGTAGCCATCAACCTGGCCGTTCCCATAGTCGTAGCAAGCGAATGCGCACTGAGCCCCAGCACTGACAGCAGAACCGGGATATCCGCCGGCCTCCATGGCGAAGGAAGCCTGACACGCTGTAAGCTTGCCTTCCTTGGTAGCACCCATCTTTATCCGGCTAATCGAGGCCGGGGCAGGCCCGGAGGACTCGAACACTTCAGCACGACTCATGGTGAGCTTGACCGGCAGGCGAGTCTTTCTGGACAACAGGGCCGCGACAGGCTCCAGGTATATAGGAATCTTGCCGCCGAAACCGCCACCGATTTCCATCGGCGTCACTTTGATCTTAGTTATAGGATGCCGCAATACCTTGCCCATATCGTCCCTTACGGTGAACGCGCCTTGAGTACTCTCCCACACGTTGATCTGGTCTTCTACGGTCCAGAGTGCTGTTGCGGTGTGGGGCTCTATGTAGCCCTGATGCACAGAGGCGGTGTCGTACTCGTGCTCAACGATCACATCGGCCTGAGCGAATCCCTTCTCCACATCGCCCATTTCGTACCTGAAATGTTCAGCGATGTTGCTGGGTTTACTCGCCTTTTCGCCTAGCTCGTCAGTGAATAGGTCATCATGGAGCAATGTAGCGCCCTCTTTCATTGCTTCTCGCAGGGTCATCACCGGAGGCAGCTCTTCGTACTCCACCTTTATTAAACCAATAGCCTCCAGCGCAACATGAGGATTGACGGCCGCCACTGCCGCTACTGCATGTCCCTTGTAGAGAACCTTGTCGCTGGCCAGGATATTATCACTGGCGAACTTCAGCGATCGATAATTGTCTCCCAGCTCTTTCTTAGAGAGAGACGCGAAGGGCAGGTCCTGTGAGGTAACTATCGCCTTGACACCGGGAAACGCTTCAGCAGCGCTGGTGTCGATAGACTTAATGCGAGCGTGGGCATGGGGACTACGCAGCACCGCCCCATGAAGAAGACCGGGGAATTTCACGTCCGCGCCATACTGGGCGCGGCCTGTGACCTTATCCAGCCCGTCGGGCCGAACGGGTCGCGTTCCCACCACATTATATTCAACCTGGGATAGCACTATGTTTGAATCCACCAAAACTTCACCTCTCTTTGTTTAGTGCGTGCTGGACATGGCCATAGTAGCATAGTGATCCGTACGTGAGATTATAGACCGCAATGGCCACTCAGCGCCATTCTCATCTGAGATTATATCATTGAAAACATCGCTCTACCACGGCAAAGTTATGATGTACGCCCATCACGCTCATTAATTCCACGGCCTGAGTGTACTGAGGTATAGCCTGCTTATTCCTCTTCGCCATATTGCTCTTTCAAGGATTCCACGACGGCTGGATCGGCCAGAGTGGTGGTATCCCCTAAGGCGCGTCCTTCGGCCACGTCTCTTAGCAGCCTCCTCATTATTTTACCGCTGCGGGTCTTGGGTAGTTCGGCAGTGAAGAAGATGTCGTCGGGCCGTGCAATGGCGCCTATCTTCGTCGTCACGTGTTGCTTCAGCTCTTTAACCAGCTCATCCGACGGGCTCACGGATTCCTTCAGAGTAACGAAGGCCACCACCGCCTGACCCTTCACCTCGTGACTTTTTCCTATGGAGGCTGCCTCCGCAACCGCGGAGTGGTCTACCAGGGCGCTCTCCACCTCCATAGTGGAGATGCGGTGGGCGGACACGTTGATTACGTCGTCAACCCGCCCCAGCAGCCAGAAGTAGCCTTCCTCGTCCCTCTTGGCGCCGTCCGCGGTGAAGTAGATGTCGGGATATCGAGACCAGTACTGCTCTACGTATCGTTCGGGGTCTTTGTATATAGTCCTGAGCATGGCAGGCCATGGCCTTTTGAGCACCAGATAGCCACCATTGCCTGGTCCCACGGGGTTGCCTGCCTCGTCCACCACCTCGGCATCCACACCCGGAAAGGGCCTGGTGGCCGAGCCTGGTTTAAGTGTGGTAATACCCGGTAGCGGGGTTATCAGTATCATGCCAGTCTCTGTTTGCCACCAGGTGTCCACCACAGGGCACCTGCCTCCCCCGATGTTCTCCCAATACCACATCCAAGCCTCTGGATTTATGGGCTCCCCCACGGAGCCCAGCAGGCGTAACGAGGATAGATCGCGTCTCTTGGGGTACTCTTCGCCCCATCGCATGAAGCTACGGATGGCTGTTGGGGCAGTGTACAGTATGGTAGCCCCGTACTTCTCGACGATGGCCCAGAACCGGTCTCTGTCGGGATAGTCAGGGGTGCCTTCGTACATTACCGTGGTTGCGCCGTTGGCCAAGGGACCGTAGACAATGTAGCTGTGTCCTGTGACCCAACCTATGTCCGCGGCACACCAGTAGACGTCATCTTCCTTAAGGTCGAATATCCACTTGGTCGTCGCATATGTGCCTAAGAGATATCCCGCGGTGGTGTGCACAATTCCCTTGGGCTTACCCGTAGTGCCGCTGGTATAAAGCAGGTACAGGATATCCTCGCTGTCCATGGGTTCAGCCTCGCACTTGAGGGGCTGGCCTTCGATTAGCTCATGCCACCATATGTCTCGCCCTGCCTGCATCAGCTCATCGGCGGTGCCGGTACGCCGGACTACAACGGCCTTTTCCACGCTGGGCGTCCCAAGTAGGGCATCGTCGGCATTGCGCTTTAGCGGCACCGCGCTACCCCTCCTGAAGCCTCCGTCGGCGGTGATGAGCACCTTGGCTTCCGAATCGTTGATGCGGTCCCTCAGAGCCTCGGCGCTGAAGCCACCGAACACCACGCTGTGGGGAGCGCCGATTCGAGCGCAGGCCAGCATTGCTATGGGCAGCTCTGGTATCATGGGCAGGTATATGGTAATCCTGTCACCCTTCTTGACCCCCAGGCTCTTGAGGGCGTTGGCGAAGCGGCATACTTCGCGATGCAGGTCCCAATAGGTGTACACCTTCCAGTCCCCCGGCTCCCCCTCCCATATCAGGGCCGCTTTATTGCGTCGAGCCGTGGTAAGGTGGCGATCAAGACAGTTGTAGGACATGTTGATCTTGCCGCCCAGGAACCACTTGGCGAAGGGCGGGTCCCACTCCAACACCTTGTCCCACTTCTTGAACCAGTGGAGCTCCTCGGCGAATCTGGCCCAGAACCCCTCAAAGTCTTTCTCGGCCTCTTCGTAAATGCCGGGGTCGCGAATGTTGGCCCGCTTTGCGAACTCCTCAGGAGGCGGAAATCTCCGGTCCTCCTGAAGCAGGGCGTCGATGTTGCCTAAGTTCTCTACCATGTGCGTGCTACCTCCACGGCATCTAGAACTACGCTGTCGATTTTGTACCACAGGCAGAAGCCCTTTGTAAATGGCTCTCTATGTTCCCAAGCTGCTCCAGAGGCGTTTAATTCTTCGCCACGCACCTCCGGTCCTTAATGCCCGGCCCACACGCAGGAACCTCAGAAAACGCAGGAGACGAAGCAACCGCAATATCCGCAAAACACGGAGATAGGGAATGACCATAAGTACGGAAAGCCAATGCTCCCTTAGGAATCGCTTTAGATTCCGTACTCGTCTATATTTAACACCTAAATCAGCCACATAGACAGAGATCAAAGCCAACAGAATTATTTCGAACGGCTCCCCCAAGGAGACGACGAGATTAGTGAAAAATACCGCAAGCCAGAAAACGGTAACCAGGTCGATGAATCGGTCCCACATTTGCCTCATCCTCTGTTCAAACGCTCCCATGATATCATTGTCCACTTCGTTCGGATGCTAGACATCCTGCGACCCACCATCTCTTGTGATGAGAATCAATAGGGTCTAAAGTATAAAAAGACACCTCATTCAGCATTTCATAGCTTCTTTTACTCTAAAGATCATTATGACCTCAGCAACCGATATCCTTGAAGGACTGAATCCCGCACAGCGAGCGGCCGTCGAAGCCATCGATGGCCCTCTGCTGATCCTGGCCGGGCCTGGCAGTGGCAAGACCCGGGTCATCACCCATCGAGTCGCGTATCTGATGCTGGTCTGCGGCATCAACCCCCACCGTATCCTGGCCGTGACCTTCACCAACAAAGCGGCCAGGGAGATGAAGGACCGCTTACAGCGCCTCGTGGGCACCAGGGCCGACCAGCTTACCGTAGGAACATTTCACTCCTTCTGCGCCGGCCTTCTGCGCCGCGATGGCAAGCACATAGGCCTCGAATCCAGCTTCACCATCTACGACGACGAGGACCAGATGAAGCTCATCAAGCAGGCCATCGAGCAGGCAGATCTGGACCCTCGCCGGTTCCCGCCCCGTGCCATTCAGGGGGTTATCTCAAGGGCCAAGTCACTGCTTATGGACGCCCAGGGGCTCTCCCTTAACCACCAGAGCTATTTCGAGGAACAGGCGGCAAAGGTATACCAAAGGTACGAAGAGCTCCTTACCAGGAACAACGGTGTGGACTTCGACGACCTGCTGCTGAAGGTGGTGCAGCTGCTACGAGGCCAACCCCAGGTGCTGAACCGATACCAACGACGATTCCTGCATATCATGGTAGACGAGTTCCAGGATACCAACGTGGCCCAGTACGCCCTGGCCAAGCTGCTAGCCGAGGAGTACAGGAACATATGTGTGGTGGGCGACGCCGACCAGTCCATTTACTCCTGGCGCCATGCCGATATTCGGAACATCCTCAGCTTCCAGAAGGACTATCCCGAGGCAAGTACGGTCACTCTTGAGGAGAACTATCGCTCCACCGGTATCATTCTGGAAGCAGCCAAGCACCTGATCTCCGCTAATCAAATGCGCCTCGCCAAGGATCTGCGCACCAGTAAGGAGAGCGGCCAACCTGTAGTCATCCACGAAGCCTATGACGAAGACGAAGAGGCCCAGTTCGTCCTAAGAGAAGTGGCTCAACTCACCGCTCAGAACGGCTTCAAACTCGGAGACTGTGCCGTCATGTATCGAGTAAACGCCCAGTCCCGTGCACTTGAGGAAGCCTGTCTACGCTACGGCACAAAATATAAGCTGGTAGGTGGTGTGCGCTTCTATCAACGCCGGGAAGTCAAGGACGTGATGACCTACCTCCGGCTCATAAACAATCCCAATGACGAGGTAAGTCTGACCAGGGTCATCAACGTGCCCCTCAGAGGCATTGGGCAGCGCTCAATGAGTGAGATTACCCACTGGGCCAGGAGCCACAACATCTCCCTGTACGCCGCACTGCAGCGAGTTGCCCAGGAAGTCGACGACAGTATTTCACCAACCCACCCCCTGCCCGCCCGGGCCGCTGCGGCGATAGCGGGCTTTGTGCGGCTGATCAAGGGCCTGGAAGAGGATAGCCGGCATTTGGATGTAGTGGAGCTGATCGCTCAGGTGATTGAACGGACAGGCTACAGGCAGTACATTTTCGAGCGTGAAGACAGAGCCGAGGAGCGCTGGGAAAACGTAATGGAGCTCAGGAATACCGCCCAAGAGTTCCGGTCCATCGAGCCTCCCGACGGTCTCACCGAGCTGCTGGAACGGCTCGCCCTGGTGGCCGACGTCGACGGGTACGAGGAGAGCCCAGACACTCTCACTCTAATAACCTTGCACCAAGCCAAGGGCCTGGAGTTTCCGGTGGTGTTTATGGTGGGCATGGAGGACGGATTGCTGCCCCACTTTCGCTCTCTGGACAGCGCAGAAGAGCTGGAAGAAGAGCGGAGGCTCTGCTACGTGGGCATGACCAGATCGAAGGAGCGTCTATATCTGAGCAGGTCGTTCAGACGAGGTTTCACCGGTGGAAATGGCCCCACGGGCCCTTCAAGATTCCTCTACGAGATACCCAGGCATCTCACAACCGCACCACAAATGGCCGCTGTGCCCCAGAGGTCTGCAATCCCGGCATCGGAGTTCTCCGTGCCCGCAGTAACAGGGCCGGAACCCGATCTCCCCTCTCTCAAAGCTGCAGACAAGGTGCGACACCCCACCTTCGGCGAAGGCATGGTGGTGAGCTGTGTGCCCTCCGGCCAGGACTACGAAGTCACCGTCGCTTTCGACGGTGGGTCGGGCGTCAAACGGCTGCTCCTGAGCTATGCCCATCTGGAGAAGCTGACAAGCTGAATCCTTTTCGGTCATAGCCAGGGTTTCGAACTAATTAGATGATTACTCTTTACCTTAGAAGTGCAGATTAACGGCTGGCAAGGGCGACCTCAAAATAAGGTTTAGTTTTCTGAGCATTTTTGCCTTTAAGAAAAACGCGGCCTCCCCTACTTCTAAGCTCGTCCATGAGGTTTGGAAAAGCTTTACGGATAAGCTTATTGGTGCCCAGCAAATCCGCTTCAAAAGCTAAGATTACACAACCCAATATTTTAAGACTTTCAGCCTCTACTCGAAGATAAAGGTTATCAAATACATGCTCTGTAAGAGCTTCGCCGCCTTCTCCAATCGTGACGAACAACGTGTCACCATCTTCATCGTAGACAATGGTAATACCTTCCAGAGCAAGCCTTTCACCTAAATCAGCATTCCGCCGCCCTACATCCACCCAGTCCGTCACTTGCTCTTCCTTATCCATGTTGACCTCCATGCCCTTGTACCGAGAACCTTTGTCCGGAAACCCATTGGTGCCGACGTTCCAATACCGCGCCGTCAGGAATCTTCCTGAAAAAGTGGTAGGTTGCTACAATCCCTGCTTCGTCTTCCTTAATCCGCTTATAATAAACTACCACACCTAAATAGCACTTACTGTATTTAGTTCTTCCAAGCCCGTATCTAAACAAAATAACAGCACCGTTATCAAGCTCAATCACAGCATCCGGATCATAGATAACTCGCTTAGCCTCTTCTACGTACCCAGATATTTCCGGATGTATCGGCACATGGTTGTCAAAAGTTCTCCGTGTAAGCCTGACACGCCTGCCATTGAAATCAAGGACATCAAAGACAAATTCCTCGCTGGGCATGTCCGGGAATTGTCTCATAGATCCATTATAGCTCAAACAAGGGTACGCATCACGATGTTCTTACCGCTCCTTGACACCCCTCCTGGGTGCTTGTAAACTCGTGGCTACGTACCAGCGGGGAGGTCTAGAGCTTGGGCACCCAGAACACCATTCTCACCGAAGAGATGCGCCAAAAAGCCATCGGTATGGAGGGAGAGCCCTCGACCATAAATGTCGAAAAGGGCCATATCCAGAGATTCGCGGCAGCGGTGGGTGACCCAAACACTCTGTGGAACGACGAAGCCCAGGCCCGTAAGAGCCGGTACGGTGGGATCGTTGCGCCCCCTACCTTTCTCCGCGCTATTCGCGTTGAACGCCCTCAGCCGTCCCTGGATCAGCCCCTTGACCGGCTACTCGATGGCGGTAGTGAGTGGGAATATTTCGAGCCCATTCGAGTGGGAGACCGCATAACAGGAGTGGCTCGGATCGCGGACGTTTCTGAGCGATCGGGCCGCATGGGGACTATGATCTTGGTCATAAATGAAATCACCTACACCAATCAGTTCGACGAGCTGGTGGCCACTCAACGTAACACGCTCATCTGGTATTAGAAGCCCCGAGACCAGCCGCTCCGAAGGCTTGGCCGGTAGTTTAGTGCCTATGTAGGTTAATCGTCCAGACCAAGGGATTGAGGATCAAGATGCCGGTTTTCTGGGAAGACATTGAGGAGGGGACCGAGATCCCTCCCTTGGTAAAAATCCCTACCACACGCCAGTTGGTGGAATATGCCGCAGCCTCTGGCGACTTCTACGAGATACATTACGACAAAGACTTTGCCCAGGGTAACGGCCTCCCGGGCCCAATTCTCCATGGCGCCCTAAAAAACGCCTTCCTAGCTCAGCTTATCACTGATTGGATCGGAGATCAGGGCACCTTGAAGAAGCTGTCGTGCCAGTATCGCGGCATGGACGTGCCGGGTGATACGCTCACCTGCAAGGGGACTGTAAGCAAGAAATACATGCAGAATATTCTTCACATGGCCGACTGCGAGATATGGCTGGAGAATGGCGAGGGGGATCGTACCACTCCTGGGTCGGCCACGGTGATTCTGCCTTCCCGAAACCCATAGCTTTGTACTTACCTTTGCAGGTTGATCCATAGTTGCAAATTTAACCGGGAGATACTCATGGTCGACATCCTTAAGGACAAAGCAGCGATTGTAACAGGCGCCGGGAGAGGCATAGGCAGGGGTATAGCCAGGCTGATGGCTTCTGAGGGAGCCAAGGTTGTTGTTGTGGACCTGGGAGTGAATGTGGATGGCTCTGGGGCCAACCGGTCACCCGCGGATCAGGTGGTCAAAGAGATATTGGACGCAGGTGGCGCAGCCGTCGCCTGCCATGAGTCCGTGACCACCATGGAAGGCGGAGAGAAAATCGTCCAGACGGCCATAGATAGCTTCGGCAAGCTGGACATAGTGGTAACCTGCGCCGGAATACTGCGAGACCGCATGGTTTTCAACATGACCGAGCAGGAGTGGGACGACGTAATCAGCGTACACCTGAAAGGCACTTTTTCAGTGGTGAAGCACGCTTGTCTTCTGTTCCGCCAGCAACGTTCCGGCAGGGTTATCACCTTTACCTCCGAGTCCGGACTGGTCGGCAACTCCGGCCAAGCCAACTACGGTGCCGCAAAGTCAGGCATCGCAGGCTTCACCAAGGTTGTGGCCAAAGACATGGGTAGATATGGCGTTACGGCCAACGCCATCGCTCCGCGTGCCAATACCAGGATGATAAGCGTGATACCCGAAAGCGCCAGCGACATCCGCGCACGTGGCGGTGTAGCCGCCATATCCGGCGAGGAAGACCTGGCGAGTGATGACCCTGACGACATTGCCCCCTTCGTAGTGTATTTGGCCAGTGATCACGCAGCCAGCATCAACGGACAAACGTTCCTGGTACACGGAGGGAACGTCTCTTTGATGTCCCAGCCAAGGCCTATTAGATCCATCTATAACGAGGGACTGTGGCCCCTCGAGAAGCTAGCTCCGCTGGCAAGGGAATACCTGACAGAGGGCATCCCCAACCCGGCTGCGCCACAGCAGCCTCGACAGTAACTGCCCGCTAGGTTACAAGAGGAACTTTATTAGATGTGTGTAGTCACTTCGCGTAATGAAAGGAAACGGTAGATGCCTGGTCTTGTTAAAGGAAAGGTAGCAATTGTGACGGGGGCCGGTAGGGGCATCGGTCGTGGAGTGGCAAAGCTGATGGCCTCTGAAGGTGCTCAGGTAGTGGTCGTGGACCTCGGGGTCAACGTGGACGGCTCCGGGTTCGACGCCGGTCCTGCCGATCAAGTGGTCAAAGAGATCGTCGATGCAGGTGGCAGAGCCGTCGCTTCCCATGAGTCCGTGGCTACTATGGAGGGCGGAGAGAATATCGTCAAGACAGCCATCGACAGCTTCGGCAAGCTAGACATAGTGGTAACCTGCGCCGGTATTCTAAGGGACCGCATGGTGTTCAACATGACCGAGCAGGAGTGGGATGACGTTATCAGCGTCCACCTGAAGGGGACCTTCTCTGTGGTAAAGCACGCCTGTATCCTGTTCCGTCAGCAGCGCTCCGGGTCAATCGTAACCTACAGTTCCACGTCGGGGCTTTACGGCAACTCGGGTCAAGCTAACTACGGAGCCGCCAAGGACGGCATCGCGGGCTTCACCCGTGTCGTGGCCAGAGACATGGGTAGGTACGGTGTCAGGGCCAACTCCATCGCCCCGAGCGCGGCGACACGCATGACAGTCAGCGTTCCCGATGAGACCCGCACTCTCAGAGCCGAGCGTGGCATTGGGGGAGCTGGCGGAATGGCCACCGAAGGCGTTAGGGGCGAACCGGATGACCTGGCTCCATTCACCGTCTGGCTGGCCTCGGACGATGCTTCTCACGTTAACGGCCACGTGTTCCACGTCACCGGTGGCCTCGTTACACTGTTGAACGAGCCGGAGGTTGTCAAGACGATTCACAAAGAAGGCAGATGGACGGTCGAGGAGCTAATACGGGTTTTCCCTGCCACACTGGGGCTGGAGCTGGTGAACTCGGCGCCTGCTCAGCCACCCCAACCAAGATAGCGATCTCTTCTACTGAGCCTGGGTAGCTGCATCTCTGACCGCCAGCTTTTCATCCCGAATTTGCTGCCACTGCTCTTTGGTGACCTCCATCAGGATGAAATCCAGGCCGTTACGCCGTACAGGAGTAACAGAGGTAAACCCGCACTTCTGGAAGGCACGTTGCGCTCGCTTATTCCACTCAAGGGTATGGAGATAAAGTCGCTCCATAGTGCCGTTAGAGAATAAGTGATCTACTATAGTTACCACCGCATCATAGCCGTAGCCGCGGCTCCAGTAGTCCTTGTCCCCTATTACAATGCCTATTTCTGCTTGCTTTTTGATGCTGTCCAGGTCGTAGTACATGCAGTTCCCGATGTACTTGCCATCGTGAGTTTCAATGCCCAACCGACGTGACGCTGGAGTCGGGTACCGCAGCTGGTCCTTAACCAGGCGTAGGAACTCCTCGAACCTCATCTTCAGTGGATGGGTGGCGTCCAATCTGGCAATCTCTTCGTCCGTACGCCAGACATAGTCCAACCAGGCATCCTCTGCGCGTTTTGTCCTGAGGGTGACCTTCCCCCCTACCAGCTCCACTGCACCGCCTCCGACACCATCGGTTTAGCCACTTTGATCTTAATCACATCTATTACCATGGACTTAGGAAGAATCCCTATCCTTGATCATGGCTAAGGCCTTCTCCATGACATGGACTTCATTCGGATAGGCCATCCTTTGGACCACTTCGTCGGATGGGAACCACCTGACCTCGTCGAACTCGGGATCATGTCTGTCAGTGGAGCCGCCCTTATGGGCCATGAGATAAAAGTGTACGGTCTTGTTACAGTGTACCCTATCATGGGGAGTTACGAACCAATAACGTATATTACCTATTGGAGCCTCAATGGCAACGTCAAGCCCGGTTTCTTCCCGGACTTCTCTTAATGCCGTCTCCTCCAGAGTCTCCCCTTTGTCAGGCGTACCTTTGGGAAGACTCCATCGCAGTGGCTCGCTGCGACCACATAGCACTGCTTCTATGTTATCATCGACTATTCTGTAAACCACTCCCCCAGCCGACACAAGTCTCTGAACTTTGCGTTTCTCGTCTCGTCCCTTCAACGATCTTCCTCACCTCTATATTATGATTATGCACTACATTCTATAAAGGCCACCGGCCAACTTTTGAAGCGCCACTCTCGCCATCTCTTCAGCATCCCGGTCCCTTCATCCCATGAAAATATAGATGCGAAGAGCGGCAGGGTGTATTCTAAGTCCCGTAAAAAGTCTAGTCAAGGTTGGCGCGTCGGTAGGCCAGTTAGCAATTGACAACCTCTGAAGATTCTACTAATATACCGATAATATACCGATGTCCTAACCGGGCAAGCACCGGTTTAACTCTAGCTGAGGTGACGTCATTATCGATATCCAGGCCGAGAATCGTCCTGAACTCACAGGGATAAAAACCCTGCGGCCGGTCTTGACTACTCCTGCGATTGCCCGATTGTCGATTGTAAAGCATCCACGTCGTCGCAAGCATTGCCTCCCCTGCGAGCATTAACCTCGCATCTTACAGACTAGCTCCGCAAGCTGACCATTTCCTGCCCTCCACGAAAATTGTAAGACCACTCGCAGCCACAGCAACATTCCCTTTCGAATACTCATCAATTGATCGTTAGCTTGATTAATCTAGTGACGTGTTGTCACTCGAGTTGGGACCATTGGGTACGGCGAGCCGCCAAATTTATTTGAGAGGTCGCTATATGGATACCACTTATACCGAACATGACACCGAACGCTATTACGATGCCGAGGACTCCATTTATCGTTCGATATGGGATGAAGACGGTAGTGTCCATTGGGGTGTCTTCGATGAAACCACCGGAGATGATTTCATAAAGGCCGGCACTAACTTGAACAATTTGATGGCGCGCAAAGCGTCCATAAATAATCAAGCTAAGGTGTTAGACATCGGGTGCGGCAATGGCAACACCTCTGTCTGGTTATCCAAGAACCTGGGCTGTCAGGTGACGGGAATTGACCTGAGCGGAGTTCGCATCGGCAATGCCAAAAGAGGGTTGCAAAGCCAGCCCGATGAGTTGAAGGCTCGCCTGAGATTCGAAAAGTGTTCTGCGGCTTCCCTGCCTTTCAAAGATGCCTGCTTTACCCACGCTGTCAGCCAGGCCGCTATCTATCATGTCCACGACAGATACTCCGCCTTGAAAGAAGCCTACCGGGTATTAGAAGACGGAGGCCTATTTGTGTTCGACGATCTGGTCAAGCCCAGACAGGATATCAGCGAGTCAGCAAAGAAATACGTGTATGACAGGCTTCTTTTCGATACAGACTACAGCTTTGAAACCTATCAGGATGCGCTCTCCCAAGCCGGATTCCAGGTTCTGGATGCACAGGACATGTCAGAGCATCTGAAGACCAGCTATGCCCTCCTGGCGAACATCGCAAGTTCCAGGACCAATGGACACGACGTGGAGCATAGAGAAAAGTTCCAAGCTCTGGCACTGGCCTATGAGAAAACGGTCGAGGCTATAGACAACGGAGAACTGGGCTGGGCTATATACCTGTGCAAAAAATGATGGAAAATTCCAGCCCATAGGGGAAGGCAATGACTGAGCAAAACAGAGTCCAGTGGGTGTATTCATCTCGCAACAATCAGGAACTGGCCGAGCGATATTCCCAATGGGCCAAAGACTACGAGAAGGACCTGGACCAGGACTTCCAGTGGCAGGGGCCTCAGCGGGCCGTGGAGGTCTTTACTCGCTATGTGTCTAAAGAAGCCACAGTGTTGGATGCAGGCGCAGGTACGGGCCTGGTGGGCGAGCTTCTGTATAACCAGGGCTACGGAGATATTGTAGCCATGGACTTGTCCACCGGCATGCTGGAAGAGGCGGGCAAAAAGAAAGTTTATACAGAGTTACGGCAGATGGTGATGGGCGAGACCCTGGACTTTGCTTCTGATTCATTCGATGCAGTTATAACTGTGGGCGTTCTCACCGTCGGCCACGCGCCTCCGTCCTCTCTGCAAGAGCTCGTTCGTGTCACCAAGCCGGGCGGCTATATTGTCTACACTCTACGCCCAGACCTATACGAAACTGGCGGGTTCAAAGAGGAGCAGAACGCCCTCGAATCCGCCGGAAAGTGGAAGCTGGTAGAAAGAAGCAACGAAGTAAAGCTGCTGCCCAAAGGTGAGCCCGAAGTCAATCATCAGGTTTGGGTATACGAGGCAAGCACTTAGACGCAACGATACACAAGAAATCACATAATCCACCAATGAATCACTACGACTTGTTGATCAGTTTCGGCAATCCGCTAGAGCCTGGGCGGGAAGGACACACTTGATACTGGTACGTTCACTGTTTGTTGACGATAGATTCATCATTTAAGCTATTCCGATCTGGAGGTTAAAGATGTCCCTGATGCAAGAGGGCCTTTCTCTGTTCGAGGCGGCGCGCGCTGTAGGAGTGTCTTTTAGCCGTGAGGTAGAGCCTGTAGATCGAGAAGTAACTGTGAACAACTTCAAGTACCATTACCTGGACTGGGGCGGCGAAGACAAGGAGCCGATCCTCTTTCTGCACGGAGGCCTGCAGCAGGGTCACAGCTGGGACTTTATAGCTTTGGCCTTATGCGAAGATTATCGCGTGATGGCCATGGACGCCCGTGGCCACGGAGACACCCAATGGGCTGAGAACGGCGACTATTCCCTCGACGCTCACCAGAGAGACCTGGACCACTTTATCGAGGCCCTGGGATTGGAGCAGCTGATACTGGTGGGACATTCCATGGGGGGCAGGAACAGCTATGTCTACACCTCCCGGCACCCAGAGAGAATAAAAGCCTTAGTGATCGTAGATAATGGGCCCGAGGCGGGGGCACCGGGCCAAGCTAGAATTCAACATTTTCGTGAGCTACCCGACGAGCTTGACACCTACCACGAGTTCGCTACCCGTGTCCAGGAGTATACTGGCCGCCCACGTACACAAGTGCTGGGAGCGTTAAAGTACGTGATTCGCCAGAATTCCAACGGCAAGTGGACCTGGAAGTACGATAAAGTGCTGCGTACGCCCGGCTATAGCCCCGAAACCTGGCCACCGGAGAAGCTGTGGGAGTGCGTGGAAAAGATCGTATGCCCTACGCTGATCATCAGGGGTGAAAGAAGCGATATTTTCGCTCCAGAGGTCATGGAACGAATGCTGAAGGTGATGCCAAACAGCTCATCGGTCACGGTGGCAAGAGCGGGTCACCTGGTAGCCGGAGATAATCCCACGGGATTCCTGGATGCAATCGGGACCTTTCTAGACAGGCTATAACTTAAATCGTCTTTAGAGAGTCACCTTTTACCTGCCGCCGCAAAATTCCCCTCTGGGATCTGCGAAGTGCCTGTCCACAATTGGCTTGATAGCTGGTGAAAACGCCGCCCTCGCGTCACAGTATACCAGTCGCACACGATTTAGCCTCTCCAGCATCATGGTCATATTCGCGTCTTCGGTGACTAGAGGGACATTCCGGCCCACATCTCGTTGATCTTCGAGGTACTTAATAAGAAGCTGGTGATCTGAGGCGAGTTCATCCGGTGGGTCCAACGCTTTCACTTGCGCCAGCGCTTCATCTATGGCTTCTACAGCTGCCGGTTGCAGCATTTCCAACAATGTGGGTACCTCTTCCGGCAAGAGCACTGGTGGCAAGAACACAGCTAGAGACCGACCGATGAACTTCGCGTTGAACTGTCCGATGATGTCTTTCAGCTGCGTCCCGTACCCACCTCCAGGGAGAGCTTCACCGCCTCCACATCCGGGGACGGGACGGGGTATGTCAGGTCCTGCTGCGGCGTTACAGACGGCAGGAGAGAGGTCTAGATTCCCCATAAAGCTCACTTCCGCCAATTCCGCATTGATCACGAAAAAGGCTACCGCGTCCTGGTCGGCCAGCGCCTGGATGATTTGGCTGTCAACTCTCACTAATTCACGAGCGGTTTGGACCATGCGTTCATTATCGGCCTGGAATCTCTGGGGCGGAACGAGCCGCTCTAAGGCTTCGGCTGTGTCTTCGAAGGCCGTGCCCGCACCTGCGTCTTCCAATGCCTCGAACAAGCGGTCCCTCACTGCGTAGGTCTGGTTGAAAAGCATGCCGAATTGTTGTGCTTTCTCGCCGAACAGCCCCCAGGCCGTATGGACCTGCATCAAGTACTCGATTTCGTCCTCCGTGACATCTTCGGCAAGAGGAGCCGGCAATATCGGACCTGGAGTGGGAGCTAATCCAGGGGGAGGCATCAATGCAGGGGTCGCTGCAGGAGTTGGATCCGGGGTTGAGGTAGGGGTTAGTGTGGGTGTCGCCGTAGGGTCTGATCCGCCGCATGCCATCAGGGCTACAAGTGAAAACGGTTTTGGTAATTGTTTAAGAAAACGTCTAAGGTTGCTACCCTTTTTTAGGAGTGTTGACGTAGGAGGGTGGCAGCCATGGGACGAGAACGGTATGTGGTCCGGTTGGAAAGGGAAGAACGAGACCAGTTGGAACGACTGATTCGCGGGGGAAAGAGCCCAGCGCGAAAGGTTGCCCGGGCCCGTATTCTGCTAAAGGCAGATACGGGCTGGGGGGTGATGCGCATCGTGGAGGCGCTGGACGTCTGCGGGTACGGTGTGCCGTACCAAGCGGCGGTACCTGGAGGGAGGACTGAAGCGGGCCTTGGAGGAAGATCCTCGGCCAGGACATCCGACCAAACTGGATGAGCGGGGGGAAGCGCACCTGATTGCCCTGGCGTGCAGCGAGGCCCCCCCAGGCCATGACCACTGGACCCTGCGGCTCCTGGCAAACAAGGTGGTGGAGTTGGGGCTGGCGCCCTCCATGTCCCACGAGGGAATTCGCAAGCGGTTGAAAAAAACAGTCTCAAGCCGTGGCAGAAGAAGGAGTGGTGTATTCCCCAGGTGAGCGCCGAGTTTGTGGCGTGTATGGAGGATGTGCTGGACCTTTACGCGGAACCCTATGACCCAGAGCGCCCGGTGGTCTGTTTCGACGAGACCTCCAAGCAGTTGCTGGCGGAAAAGAGGTCTCCGATCCCGCCCAAGCCGGCACGACGGGAGCGATACGATTACGAGTACCAGCGCAATGGCACCCGAAACCTGTTCATGCTGTGCGAGCCCCTGGCGGGCTGGAGGCATATATGCCCCCGCGTTCAGGCGGGGGTTTTGATACATCTTCTAAGCATGCCCCCTACGTTTAACCACGTACCAGCACCTTCTCTGCTACCTCCACACCCAGTACCACCGGCTCCTTGTCGACCAGGATCGTTATAGTGCCTTTGTAAGGGGCGAGCTCCTGGACCTCGATCTCAGTGCCCGGCTTGATCCCGCTACTATCGAAGAACTGTAGAAGCTGTATGTCCTCCTCTGGAACCCTCTCTATCACTGTGATTTCACCCTCATCGACATCCATCAGAGGCTTCATAGGTGGTGGGTTGAGATTGGTGCTATAGCCAGGAATGGGCTGCCCGAAGGGGTTGGTCATGGGATATCCGAGGGCCTCCGCAAGCCTGGTCTCTACATAGGGGGATATGGCATGCTCCAGCCGGTGAGCCTCGGCATGAGCCATACACCAGTCTACCCCCAGCAGCTCGGTCAGTAGCCGTTCAGCGAGGCGGTGACGCCTAACCACGGATTCTCCGATCTCTCTGCCCTTAGGGGTGAAGTTGATTTCCTTGTCCTTCCCTACTGCGATCATGCCCTGTTTACTCAGCCGCTTCAGGGTGCCCACCACGGTAGCTACCGATACACTCATCACCTCCGCCAGACGCGTGGGGAAGACACGCTCCTCCCTCTCCCTGAGTTTGTATATGGCCTGGAGGTAGTTTTCAACGACTACACTTACTATTGGCTTAGGTTCACTCAGCACCATGGTATCCACCCCTATACAAGATTAGCTAAATACTACGAATCGATGAAAATTGACCCAGCTCGCCGAACCAAGTCGGCCACTGATTCGGCTACATTATAGCTTTTTACTAGACGCCAGACAAGCATGTTTACATAGCGTGTAAACACATTATCTCTTAGTATGCACTAAACCATGTATTAGCTAACCAGTAGGCGGAAACGACCGATCGAATTTATTCTCGGTGGAGTTTGCACACCTATATCAGTCATGTGTCCTTAGGGTGATTCGGGGCCCACCTCAACCACTGATGTAGCATTGACAAACTAATTTTGTTAGTATAGAGTTAACAGCCGTGAATCTGTGACGGACTGGAACCCTTGGGCATGCGCCCAATAGAACCTGGTGTCGAAGGTGGTTGCGCGGTTTGAAGATTCACCGGCTCACACTAGCCGCTTCCTTGATGCTAATTCCGTTGTTCTTGGTAGGGTGCGGAGACGACACACCTAACACGGCATCGGAAAGCACGGCCTCATCAGGCAAGCTCATCATCTACTCCGCTCGCGAGGAGAATCTGGTAGGCCCCATCATCAAGCAGTTCGAGGATGCTACGGGAATAAACGTGGGTGTGAAATACGGGGCTAATGCCGGTCTGGCAGCTACGATCCGCGAAGAGGGCTCTAACAGCCCCGCCGACATATTCTTCGCCACAGATCCCGGGCTTCTGGGCTCTATGTCGGACCTGCTTATGGAGCTGCCTGACAGCATCTTGAACCAGGTGCCTGTCCAGGTCCGATCTAGAGAGGGCAAGTGGATTGGAATATCGGGGAGGGCCAGGGTAGTCGTTTACAACACCGAGAAATTAAGCGAGGCTGACCTCCCTGACTCCATTCTTGATTTCACCGATCCCAAGTGGAAGGGGCGCATTGGCTGGCCTCCCACCAACGGCTCTTTTCAAGCTTTCGTAACTGCCATGCGGATGGTCCTCGGGGAGGAGGCCACACGTAGCTGGCTAGAGGGGATCCAGAATAACGACCCCAAGATTTACCCAAAGAACACACCCATCGTCCAGGCGGTGGCTCAGGGAGAAATCGACGTGGGTTTCGTTAATCACTACTATCTGTACCGCTTCTTGCAGGAAGAAGGTGAGTCCTTCGAGGCCCGTAACTATCATCCAAAGGGCAACGACCTAGGAGCCACGATGCTGGTTAATGGCGCAGGCGTCTTGTCCACCTCGGAGAACCCGGAAAACGCCCAACGGTTCCTGAATTTCATGCTGTCTCAAGTGGGCCAGCAATACTTCACAAGTCAGACCTACGAATACCCATTGGTGGATGGTGTGCAAACCGACCGCCTGTTGCTCCCCCTGGACCAGATTGAGCTGCCCGACGTGGATTTATCGAAGTTGGATGACGTTGGGGGCACGCAAAAGCTGCTCAGGGAGGTAGGCATAATCCCATAGCCATGGCCGTCGAGACCGGAGTTCTGCGCCCCATCCGAGGCCGTTTCAATAGACCTGGCTGGCCTCCAGCCTTTGTCTGGATACCGGCGACTGTGGTCGCGGCCGCAATGCTCCTGCCCATCGTTTATCTGGTCATAAGAACCCTGGGCACCGGCGAGGAAGCAGCCGACCTGCTTTTTCGGATGCGCGTCCTAGAGACTCTGGGACGCACAGTTTTACTAGCTCTGACTGTCGCCGGGGCTTGCGCGGTCCTGGCCGTCCCCGTGGCATGGCTCACAGTCCGCACTGACCTGCCCTTTCGCAGAGTATGGTCGGTACTTACCGTGCTTCCTCTGGTCATCCCTAGCTACGTTGGGGGATTCGTCGTAATCGCCGCCTTGGGGCCCCGAGGGATGCTCCAGGAGTACATTGTCGGCCCCCTGGGCGTGGAGCGTCTCCCTGAGATATATGGCTTCGTCGGGGCGTTCCTTACTTTGACATTTCTTAGCTACCCCTACGTGTTGCTGAGCATCCGAGCAGCTTTGTGGGGTCTGGACCCATCACTGGAGGAGACCTCCAGGAGCCTGGGAATAAGCTCAAGGACCACCTTTTTCCGAGTAATTCTGCCCCAACTGCGTCCAGCCATCGCTGCAGGAGCACTGCTAGTTGCTCTGTACGTGTTGAGTGATTTCGGAGCAGTATCTTTACTCCGATTCGAGACCTTCACCTATGTGATATATCTTCAGTTCGAAGCCGGAGCGCGAGCTCTTGCAGCGGTAAGCTCCTTGGTCTTGGTGGTAGCGGCGTTGGCGATTCTGGTTATGGAAGCCCGGACCCGCGGCCAATCTCGTTATTATCGGATCACCGGAGGTACGGTCCGTCCGGCAGGGATAGTAAAACTGGGCCGCTGGCGCTGGCCGGCCCTCATCTTTTGCTCTTTGGTAGTGTTGCTTGCGTTAGTAATGCCCATAGCGGTGCTGGGTTACTGGCTGGGCAGAGGCGTTGTACATGGGGAGTCCTTGGGATTAGGGTGGGGGAGTGCACTCAGCTCTATATACGTCTCGGGTCTGGCCGCGGTGGCGGCAATCGTGGCTTCCTTACCGATAGCCATCCTAACAATTCGGTACGCCAGCAATATCAGCGCGCTGCTGGAGCGGATTACTTACGTAGGCTTCGCTCTACCCGGCATCGTCATTGCCCTGGCACTGGTGTTCTTTGGCGCTAACTACGTCTCACCTCTTTACCAAACGTTAGGCTTGCTCATCTTTGCCTACGTCGTGCTATTTCTGCCGGCGGCCCTCGGAGCGGTCCGGGCATCCCTGCTCCAGGTGAGCCCCAACGTCGAAGAGGCCGCTCGTGGCCTGGGTAAGGGCCACTTGCAGGTGTTGACTAAGATCACCCTACCGCTCATATTGCCCGGGATCACAGCCGGTGCTGCCCTTGTCTTCTTGATCACTATGAAGGAGCTCCCCGCCACGTTGATTCTGAGCCCCATAGGGTTCAAGACTCTGGCAACTTCAATCTGGTCGGCGGCAGAGGCGGCTTTCTTTACCCAGGCCGCAGCGCCGGCCTTGCTACTAATCGCGCTTTCTTCCGTACCCTTGGCTTTCTTGATGATCCGTGACAATGCCAGGATGGTGAGGTAACTAGCTGTTCAGAGAGCGAATGAATAGAACGCGACAGCCAGGAGATTGACTTTGGCGGATGGTAGGGGTAGTCTGGTTCCTGAGCTCATGTTCGGTTCGAGGAACGGAGACACTACTACGGTGGGCCAACCAGTCATCCAGTGTCAGAATCTGACCAAATATTTCGGTGCGTCATGCGCGGTTAACAATGTCGATCTAGCCCTGGAGTCCGGTGAAATTCTGGCCCTGGTTGGTCCCAGCGGCGGCGGAAAAACCACCTGTCTACGTTTGCTCGCGGGGTTCGAAGCGCCAGATAGCGGGACCGTGAGCTTGGGAGGCAAGCTGGTGGCCGGCAATGGCACCTGGGTGCCACCTGAGGCCCGTCGTCTTGGCATGGTCTTTCAAGACTACGCCCTCTTCCCGCACATGACAGTGCTCCAGAACGTAGCCTTTGGCCTCAAGAATGGCTCAGGAGCAGCCAAGCAGCGTCGGGCCCAGGACATGCTGGAGATGGTGCGTTTGCCCCACGTGGCGGAGCGACATCCCCATCAGCTTTCCGGTGGCGAGCAGCAGAGAATAGCGTTGGCCCGCTCGCTGGCGCCGCGGCCTCTAGCACTGTTGCTGGACGAGCCCTTCAGCAACCTGGACCCTCAGCTACGGGGCCAGTTACGCGCGGACGTGAGAAGTATTCTGCGTTCCAGCGGCGTGACCTCCGTTTATGTCACCCACTCCCGAGATGAGGCTTTGTACATGGGTGACAGAATCGCTGTGATGAACGGAGGGAGTCTGGAGCAGGTGGATACCCCCGAAGATATCTTCCACTACCCCCGTAGTCGGTTTGTTGCCGAGTTTATGGGTCAGGCGGACTTCATCCATGCCAATACCACGGAAGACGGACTGGTCACAGAGATCGGCGCATTGCGATCTGAAACGATCATTCCTGCTGGAGTAGAGGTCGACGTGATGGTCCGCCCCGACGATGTAGCGATCTACCCTTCTAGTTCCGGCATGGGCCGAGTGGTCAGCCGGGTCTTTCGGGGCATGCATTACCTCTATGGGCTGTCATTACCCTCGGGCGCAGTCGTCCATAGCATTCAACATCATACGGCTTATTACCAGCAAGGGGACGCTGTGGACATCTATCTTGAACCCAATCAGAGAGTGACCTGTTTCTTGAATGGGGAATCGGCGGCAAGTAAAGAGCTACATGAAGCTTTCCCCGCAACGACGGTGGAACAGGCTTCCAAGGCTGTCTGATCAGCACACCCGGTCCTGGATGAGGTTATCCGAAAGGCGAGGCATGGACTAAGTGACCAGCCGTGGGATTCCTTCTCCCAATGCGTATCCTAATCCGGCAGCAACGGCGCCTATCATCAGTATCTCAAGGCCCTGAAGGATAGGCGACTTCTTTACCATCCGGCCTTTGCCCATACCCAGAACGAACAACCCGACCAAAGTGGCCGGAACCGATGCCGCGATGGCCACGCCGCCCTCGGTGAAAAAGAATGGCAACACGGGAATCATAGCGCCAACAATAAAGGCAGCTCCCATGGTCAGGCCATCTTTGACGGGGTTAGATACGATTTCAGGGCTGATGCCAAGCTCCTTTTCCACCATGGTACGAAGCCACAGGTCCTTATCGGCTGCTACGTGTTCAGCCACGCCCTGGGCCTCTTTGAAGCTCAAGCCCTCTCTCTGATATAGGACCACCAACTCTGCCAACTCTTCTCCGGGATGTTCGTCCAGTTCTTTGGCCTCGAAGGCGATCTCGGCCTTCTGAATGTCTTGCTCGGCCTTAGAGCCTAGATAGGCACCCGTGGTCATGGAAATCACTCCAGCCAATGCACCTGCGAGACCGCCAACCAGCACTGCGGTGTTTCCGATATCGGTTACGGCCAGGGCAGTGACCAATAGCATGGTGCTCAGGAGACCGTCCTGTGCCCCAAAAACCACTTCGCGAATACGACCCAAGGCCGCCACTCGCCCGCGCTCTCCCTCTAACTCCCTGCGGGCGGCCACATAAGACGGTGACAACTCACGCTCTGTAGCCCGAAGCCTGGTCGGCCTGGGAGGTTCCTTTGGCTCTTCGCCGTCACCAGGTGCAGCGTACTCTTTCGGCTGAGCCAGTTTAGCCTCCAACTCCTCCATGGCACTGGTAAACACTTCCATATGATGTTGCTCTCTGTCCATGGCCATACTGAAGGTCTCGGCTGCATCCATTCGGCTTTCGTCCAGCGCGTCTCTCACATAGCGGGGGTACATCGTGATTATCTCTTTGGATTCACTGGCAACCACATTTCTGAGATTCTCCAGGCTAGTCTTGACCTCTCCGGACACTCGCAGGTGGTTCATCCCGTGTATGTTCTCCGCTCCGGCCACCTCCTGGAATATCTGGGCTACCTCGGGGTACCCCTCCTCGAGGGCTTTGTGAGCATATGCGTTGTACTTGAGCAATGCCATCGCCTCGCTGACGATGGCATTCCATAGGTTTCGCTCAGTTTTGGTTAGAGTACTTTCCGGTTTTGCCATCGTAACTTCCCTTCTGATCGATGCGCATGAAGCAATCAACTGTCGAACGAGTTGGTCACATAGAAACTATAGCTGGAGTTTAACAAATAGGAGTGTTGCTTTGTCTATTATATGGGCGGGGCCTACCCTTTTCAAACTAGGAGTTGTCAAAGCTGCGGCTCTGATATGGCATAGTTCGGGAGGGGGGCAAAGTAGCGGATGGGGAACGACTATGTACATCCAATTCTAGGGCAGTCATGCAATCCAATGACACCCGTGCCTAAACCGCCATAATGTGGTAGCCCGCATCCACAGGTATCACGGAGCCGGTGATACCGCTGGAGAGATCGCTGCACAGAAACAGGGCTGTCTTGGCAACTTCGTCGTGGGTGATATTACGCTTAAGGGGAGACTTTTCGGCGTGAACCTTCTTCATATCCAAAAAGCCATGGATACCCCTGGCCGCCAGGGTTTCCAGAGGCCCCGCCGATATAGCGTTCACTCTTATGTTCCTGGCGCCATACTCAGCCGCTAGCTGACGAACCTCGTTCTCCAGAGCCGCCTTGGCGGTGCCCATAACGTTGTATCCGGGGAAAACTCGCTCCGATGCCTGAAAGGTCATGGTCACCACACTCCCCCCTCCCCGGCTGTGCATGAGAGGCGCGGCGTGTCGAACCAGCGGGAGCAAGGAGAAGGCGCTAACATCCAGGGCCATCCTGAAGCCTTCCCGATTGGTTTCAGAAAAATCCCCTCCCAGGTCCTCCCGGTTGGCGAATGCTATGCTGTGCACCAGGAAATCCAGGCCACCGAATCGCTCACCGATTTCAGTGAAAACAGCGGATATCTGGTCATCATTGCTGACATCGCATTCCAGGATGATGGCGTCGTTCAGGCTTTCAGCAAGCTTTGCGACCCGCTCACGGAGCCTCTCATTCTGGTAGCTAAGGGCAAGCTGAACCCCGGCCCCATCGAGCACCTGAGCGATAGCCCAAGCGATGCTGCGGTTGTTCGCAGCTCCGAATATGAGCCCTTTCTTTCCTGAAAGGTCTATGGGATGCACCCAAGAACCTCCATAACAAGCTAGCCACGGAGAAGCAGAGGCGCAGAGAATTTTCCAAATATCTCTGTGATCTCCGTGCCTCTGTGGCGAAACATCTATAACCTAGGACTGGGAAGTTTCACCTGCTCAAGAGCCTCCTGGGCAGCAGCCGAGATAAATCGTGCGTCACTGGTGATGGGCATCCAGAGGAACCCCTCCTCAATGCGCCGACTAACCTCCTCACCGCTGCCACAGTGGATACCCACAGGAATGTTGAAGCGCTTCCCGGTCTCCAGGACTTGTCTAACCGCCGCCTTATGGTCTGGGTGAGGATTATCGTATCCTGTGGGAACTCCCAAGCTGGACGCCAGATCGTTGGGGCCGATAAAAAGGGCATCTATTCCAGGCACATTGCAGATCTCGGCGATCCTTCTGACAGCATCAGTATCTTCGATCATGAGGACGACGGCTATCTCCTCGTTGGCCTTCTCATAGTAGTCAGGCCCACCATAGAGGCGTCCTCGAACACTGCCGACGCCCCTGAACCCCTCGGGAGCGTAGCGGCATGCCTGAACAGCCATTTCCGCATCTTCGGGAGTCTTGACATTGGGCACCACTACGCCGTAGGCACCCACATCCAGCACTCGCTTCAATATCTGGGGGTCGTTCCAGGGCACGCGGACGAAGGGGACCGTGTCGGTAGTGGAGATGGCATAGAAGCAGGTGACCAGATTCTCCATATCGATGGCATTATGTTCCATATCCACGGTGAGCCAGTCGAAGCCTGCGTGGGCAAGTATCTCCGCCACCAGGGGATTGCCGGTGGAGACCCAGGTACCTATGGACGGCTCGCCCCTCCGGAGCTTCTCTTTCACCAGGTTCTTACGCATGTTGCTCCTTTCGCTACCGACCCCACATCCCCCTCCGAGCTTCCATGGCCTCCTGCTGCAATGCTGCGAAACACTGGGCATGAGTGGTATCTGGTAGGTAGACCCTGGCTATCGCATACCCCTCACGGACTAGCTCAGCGTTCACCAGTATACCATCGACGTAGACAAATCGCAGCAGCCGACCGAACCTGTCCCTATTAGAGGAATCTCTTTCTAGTACGACCCTGCGCCCTTCGACCAGCCCTTCGTTGAATTCGGTGGCCTGGGGCCCATAGAGTTCCATATTGTCGCCGATTTCCGGAGTGTCAATGCCGATGTATCTGAGCCGTTGGCCATTACGTAGGACAACGGTGTCACCATCAACAACCCTGGCCACCTCTGCGTTAGTGATCGCGGGTTCGCGGAAAGCGGTGCATCCACCACCACCAACCACCGATGCCGCTGCGCCTCCCCTGCTGGTAGCGCCGAACACACCCTCGCAGCCTTCCGGAGCAGTGCCCGGAATCTGGGCAGATCGCCACCCAACAGACAGCAGAAAGAAACATGTCAGGAGAAGGAACAGTAGCAGTCGCGAGACATGAGTCGTGTAGAGACGCTGCATCCTTGGGTCTGAGCCACGATCGCAGGTAGGATTCATGACACTTCTACGCGATGATCATTGGAACGCAGGCACGACCTCTTTGAGAAAGGTATCCAGCTGGCCATCCTGGTCGAAGGATGCGAATCGCACTATGATGGTATCAGCCCCGGCCTCCGCATATTGGCGTATGCGCTTCACGGTGCTCTCCGGCGTGCCGTAGGGACCCCATCGGTCACCCCATATATTGGCGCCATAGTACATCATCAGATAGGTTTCCGCTTCCTTGGCCGCCTTCTCGGGATCCGGCCCAAGGTTCACGGTCATGTAATAGGCGGATTCCATTTTATCGTAGTCCTTGCCCTCTTCAGCGGCATACTTCCGCACCTTATTTGCCACCAGAGCGTACTCCTCAGGACTGTCGGAGACGGATATGAAGCCGTCGCCCAGGCGAGCAGCTCGGCGGAACTGGGCCTCCTTTTCCGCCCTCCAGTGGCAGGCGATGAGCACAGGCACTCCTCCACTCTGAACAGGGCGGGGCTCCATGGTCACTGAGTCCAAATTGAAGTGGCGCCCCTGGAAGGAGACCTGCTCTCCCGCCCCTAGGCGCTTCACTATCTCCACCAGTTCTTCCATACGTCGGGCACGCCCGGTTGGGTCCACACCCACTGTCAGCCACTCCTGATGTTGCTCCGGGTTGAATGCCCCTCCTACGCCGACGGCCAGTATGGCTCTACCTTTGGATATGAGGTCTATAGTGCCCACGATATGGGCAAGTAACACGGGGTGCCTCAGAGCGGCAAGCAGCACTGCGGTGCCCAGACGGACTCGTTTAGTGCGTCCTGCCAATGCGGCCAGGGTCGTCAGGGGCTCTAAGCGAGGCTTGGCTGTAAGGCTATCTCCTACCCAAACAGAGTCCAGACCGGCCTCCTCCACCGCATCCGCCATCCTCAAAATGATATCCGCGTCTGCGGCGGGGCTGCCGGTCATTATCAAGCCTCTGGTTGGGAGGAGCACTCCAAGCTTCACTTTTTTTGACTGCATATTCACTCCGCCCTTACGACTTATGATAGACTCAGCACTGCGAATGCGAGAATTAGAAGAAAGTTTGCCACTCCCATCGTTACAGCGACGGCTACGTTGGCTTTCTTTCCCCGTCTTCGGCGTGCGTTTGCCAACAGACCCGCAATACAGAACGCCAACACCGCAGGGAATATCAGTAGCCCAATGGAAAAAGCCCCAAGTATCACCACTGCAAACAGGCTTCCAACGACCCCCCAAGTCAACAGTCCCCAGTTGTGTGATCGTCCTTCGATATCCATCATCGCCGCGGTAAGCCCTGCTAGCCCCAATATTCCTGTATCCAGCAGAACGAGACCGGGCAAAGGCCATAAACTTCCGCCGGACGCTGACTCACTCTGCCAGAAAGGTATGGTAATTCCGACGCTGATAACTGCTCCGATAACAGCCAGAAGTAATTCGATTGTACGTTTAGTGCCTACGGTTCTCAGGCAAGAGGGGCAGACTGCAGTCAACGCACCCAAATTTACACCTATCTGACCTGACCCTATTTCCTATCCTCACCATCAGTCAGCTTCTCAAGCAGCCCGGGCTCCATATACTCGTAGGCTCTAAGGTCATCCATGCTGTCCAGGTCGCAGGCGGTTCCCTGGCTGTAATAGATGGCCACGGAGACTCCCTGGGAAGCGGCTTGGGCCAGATGGCGATTAAAGCTGTCGGGCCCCAAAAGGGGACGGAAGTCAGAAGGCAGGTCAGGCACCACCAATATGCCGTTGGTGCCCCCGCCTTGTCTCGCTGGAGCCAAGGTCACGTTCTTGAGACGGCCCGAGGCGCCTAACATTCCCTGTATATCCCTGGGCTTTAGAAACGGGAGGTCGCCGGGCAGGTAGAGGGCTGCGTTCCCTGTCTCAAAGGCCCGTTGAAAAGAGAGCCACAAGGTCTCATTGATGTCTGAACCCTGCTCTTCAAACCACAATGCTCCCTCATCTTGAGCCACACGGCTCAAGTCGGGGTCCCCGCCGACTACCCATGTGGAACCCACTGCCGAGTCTCGCGACAGGCCGGGGACGGGTTCCACGAGGGCTCGCAGCACCCGTCTGAGCATGTTGCGACTGATGGCCGTGCGCTGGGCAGGAGTAAGGCCGCCTGAAAGGCGGGTCTTGGTCTCGGTCAGAGGCTTCATGGGGACTATGGCTACGGTTCCGGAGGCTTTCAAGATAGCCTTAGCTCTTTCGACTTCGGTTGGCGCTGGGCTCTAGAAGGCGGCACATGTATGCCGCCATCCTCACCTGATCAGCGTACTCGGCCATCACTATGGAGGCCGCCTGCACTCGCATGCCTAATGCCTCGATGGCCTCGGTGTAGCCGTAGTCCACACTGTCTATCATAAATATGTCGCATAAGCCCTGATACTGCTTCGCCACTCCAAGGCAGGACACCTCGTGTCCCAGCTCTCCCAGGATCTTCGCTGCCGGGCCTCTCAAAGCTTCTCCACTGATGATGGGGCTCACCGCCAATCTGGGGCCGGAGAAGGCCTCGATACGCTCCCTGACCCCTGGTATAGCCAGAATAGGAGCGACGCTGAGGAAGGGGTTAGACGGGCAGAACATGAGGGCTGCAGCCCCTTCTAAAGCAGACACAAAATCTTCAGCAGGCTTAGCCTTCTCGGCGCGATCAAAACGTATGCCCTTCACTACAGGCTGGCACTGGCGCTCGACGAAGTAGACCTGGAAAGGCAGGTCACCATCCTCGGTCTCCACTATGGTGCTGACCCTGTCGTCGCTCATTGGAACGATCTTGTGATCGATGCCCAGGCGCTGGCACAGCTCTCGCGTTACCTTCGACAGAGGCCATCCTTCTCTCAGCAGCTCGGTGCGCCGTATGTGGGTAGCCAGGTCCTTATCGCCTAAGTTGAACCAGGTGGGCCCACCGTAGCGCCCCAGCATCTCCAGAGCATTGAAGTTGTCCTCGGCCACGCCCCAGCCTGTCTCCGTATTGGTCAATCCCGCCAAGGCGTACATCATGGTGTCCAAGTCCGGCGAAACATGAAGGCCGTGGAATATCTCATCGTCGCCCGTGTTCACCACGATGGTCAGCTTATCGGGGGGCAGCACCTTCGCCAGCCCCAGGGCCAGCCTAGCACCTCCCACTCCCCCCGCCAGCGCCACTATCGGGCCGGTCATGACTGGTCCTGCCGCTGGAGGTCATTCTTCAGCTGTGAGGCAGTATATTCTGGCCCCTTCCCCCCTTGTGGGGGAAGGCTGGGATGGGGGGTATCGCCCCCAGACCCCAACGCCTCCAATATCACCGCTTTAACAACCTCAACTTCTTTGAGGACCTCGCCATTCCAGAATCTCAATACACGAAATCCTTGTGATTCCAACCACCTGGTACGCTCCAGATCATAATCCACTTGCTCTAAATGCTGGCCTCCATCCAATTCGATGATCAGTCCCTTCTCAAAGCACACAAAGTCAACAATATATGGCCCGATAGGGGCCTGTCTGCGAAACTTATGGCCATCGAGTTGTTGGTATCGAATGTGTTTCCAGAGCGTACGTTCAGCGTCCGTAAGGTTCTTGCGTAGCTCTCTGGCTTTGATCGTGGTCATCTCAGAGATTTGTCCTCCATCCCTTCCGCAAGCTCAGGGCAGGCTCCAACCTTTCTTTACACCAGAGAAGGAACTTGAGAGGGGGCGCTTCATCCCCATCCTGGCCTTCCCCCATCAATGGGGAAGGAGATTTACTTCTCTCGCCGGAGCCCATTCAATAGCCGCTCCAGAGCCTCGCCATATTTCGCGGGGTCGCTGAAGTCGGCGTAATTCCCTTCCATCAGCCGCCCAATCACACTAGGGCCATCTCCATTCGAAATGGAGTTCGGCTGTCTCCCAAGGTCATCTACAAATACTGCCACCACCTTGGATGGGTCCTCAGCAACGTCGTCCTCAACCTCATACAGGAACTCTGATTGTGCCACTGAATAATGGGAGCAGAGAAATACGAACTTCTCGGCATCCTGCTTGATGTCGGCCAACTCCATCTTAATGGGATTTTCTGAACTCGAATCAAGACAGTAAACCCAACATGAAACCCCTCCTGCGAGTAGATCACTTCTGAGTTTCTCGGCAAAAGGCTGATCTGGAGTGCCATAAATGATGTAGCAGGAGCAGTATTGGATCTCATCTAGGATGGAAGGAAGCAGACCAAGGACTTTAGTCGGTACGCCAGCACCCAAGAAAAATGTGCTTAGCGCCCCAGTTAGGCTTCCTCCAGCGCCTTGCAGAGAGGACAGCAATGTGTCCACACTGACGCTACTCGGAGCCCTGTGAAGGACAGTTCCAAGCCCCACGCACCTGCTTAAGTCACACCTGCCTAATGATGTGCAACCCATCGTCACTCCATCTAAATTGGCTCCGGACACATCAGTGCCAAAAAGAGTTGCGCTAGTCAAATCTGCTGCTAAAAGGTTCGCATTCGTAAAGTCAGCTCCCCAAAGGTTGGCTCCGTTCAGGTCCGCTTCCGTCAGATCAGCCGAACTAAAGTCGGCGGACCCAAGGTTGGCACCGCCGAGGTCAGCGCGACGAAGATTAGCTTGGGAAAAGTCTACTAGCATTAGGTTAGCAAAGGCCAGTTTAACTCCATACAGATTGGCTTTAGAGAGGTTGGCCAAGGCAAGGAGGGTATGCGAACCGTCAGTCGCGACGAGGCTAGTACCCATCATGCGGGCCCCTGACAGGTTCATATCAGCTAGATCACACTCGGATAAGTCGGCGTTAGAAAGGTCCAGCGACACAATCGGAGTATTTTTTCTCCATTCTTTGACTGCCGCAGCCCCCTGCCTCACCACCTCCACATGCTCCGGGTTCGCCATCTTGGTCAGGCCTCCGGAGGCTGGTCATGGTCGGCCGTAGTCGTATTGCCGCGCTTGGGGTGCTGGAAGCGGTAGCTGTCCATCTTGATGAGGCGATGGTAGGAGCCAAACCGTTCCTCGGGGTTGTCTGATACCAGGTCCAGGGGGTCCATCGGGTCGTCACCGTTGTCGAAAACGCGGCGGAGCTTGTATGTGGTGCTGCGCTCGGCTGGTATTCTTCCGGCATCGCGAATGAGCTGGCGGAACTGACCCGGCTTCACCAGCTGGCCGTACTGGGCGCCGGCAGAGGTTGAGATACTCTCGTTGATGAGGGTGCCTCCCATGTCGTTGACCCCCGCACCCAGGAGCACCTGAGAGAAACGCAGGCTCTCCTTTACCCAGGACACCTGGAGGTTGGGTATCCAGTTGTCCAGCATCAGGCGCGAGATGGCGTGTACCTTCATCACCTCGTTACCGGTTGGCCCGGCTCTCACACCGTCCACCAAGTCCTTCCCGAACATGGGCGCCTCACTGGACACGAAGCTCAGGGGCACGAACTCGGTGAACCCGCCCGTGCCCTTCTGTATATCCCGAATCAGCGCGATGTGGCGGGCAATGTGTTCCGGTGTCTCGACGTGGCCGTACATGATGGTAGAGGTGGTTGGTATACCCAGATCGTGGGCTGTGGTAATCACCTCTGTCCACTGGTCTACGGTGATACGGCCCGGTGAGATCCGGTCCCTCATATCCTGGTCCAAGATTTCGGCGGACGTGCCTGGCAGACTGCCCACCCCCGCATCTCTCAGCCCCTCCAGGTACTCGCGGATGCTCCACCTGGAGCGAACGGAGCCGTAGAGCACCTCCTCGGGCGAGAAACCATGGATGTGTATGTCGGGAAGCTCAGACTTCACGGCCTCGCACAGCTTGATGTAAAGGTCGCCCTCCATCTGCGGCGGAAGCCCGGCCTGAACGCACACCTCAGTGGCGCCAAGCTCCCATGCCTCCTTGGCGCGCCGTAGAACCTCGCTTAATGGCAGGAAATAGCCCTCCTCCTGGCGATGGTCACGGCTAAATGCGCAGAAGCCGCAGCGTTTGATGCAAACGTTGGTGAAGTTGATGTTGCGGTTGACCACGTAAGTGACTATGTCCCCCACACGCCGCCTACGCAGTTCATCGGCAGTCATCATCAGAGCACTGAAGTCCAGGCCTGACGTGTCAAAAAGTACAAGTGCCTCTTCAACGGAGATGTCCCGTCCTTCTAGGGCATGGTTCAATATATTGGCGACTTCGGGTTTAACGCCCTTCAGCACGTGCTCCAGGGGCGCTCCATCGCCGTTGGTCCCATCAAGGGTTGGAAGCGACATAGCGTTCAATACCCCCTTTCACGTATCCGTCTGCATCAGCCAGGGAGGTCACCCGCTCTTTCAGCGGCTCTGGTATATACTCTTGCTTATCCACAACGTATTCAGGGTATACAGGCAATCTGGGCCTCAACCTGAATCCCAACTCTTTGGTACGTCTATTTAGCTCAGACATCTGGGGCCAAGGCGCCTCCGGGTTCACATAGTCGATGGTCAGCGGTGATATCCCACCCCAGTCGTTAATCCCCGCCAGAAGATAAACGGGGTAATCGGAGAAGCTGAGGTTGGGCGGCACTTGAATATTCGCATCTGGGCCCAGCAGCAGCCGGGACACGGCCACTGTCCAGAGAAGGTCGTCCATGGACGGGTCTATATAGCCGCCCATGGGCGTGCTGGGTTTTGCTCGGAAGTTCTGAATAATTACCTCTTGAACGTGGCCGTAGCGCCGTTGCAGCTCTCGAATTACCAGCAGTGAATCTATCCTTTCCTCCAATGTCTCGCCGATGCCGATCAAAATTCCGGTGGTAAAGGCTATCTTTAGCTCGCCAGCGATCTCCAGTGTTCTGATGCGCACGTTGGGTCGCTTGCTGGGCGCCAGCTCATGGGGGCCTCCAGATTCGGAAAGCCTTGGGCTGCTGTTTTCCAGCATCACACCCATGGAGGCGTTGACCTCCCTCAGCATGGCCATCTCCCTACGAGCCATGGTGCCGGGATTACCATGGGGTAGCAGAGAAGTCTCGTTCATAACAAGCTGGGAAGCCTCGTGTAGGTACTCGAGAGTAGTATTGTAGCCATGTCGCTTGAGCCACTCTTTGGCCTCTGGATATCGCTGCTCCGGCCTCTCACCCAGGGTAAACAGCGCCTCGGTGCAGCCCAGGCGTTCTCCGGCCTTTGCCACCTCCAACACTTCATCCAGACTCATGTATAGACTGTCTGCCTCATCGGGGGACTGGCGAAAGGTGCAGTAGCCACAGAAATCTCTGCACAGCCTAGTCAAGGGAATGAAGACCTTGGGCGAGAAGCTGACGTCCCTGCCTTTACCCCGATCTCTCAATACGGCGGCTGCTTTACACAGAGAAGCTAGCTCAGCAGGCTTAGATGTGGCCAGCCTGTATGCATCGTCCACGCTCAGGTCACTCCCTTGAAGGGCCCTGTCCACGATGCTCTTCAAGCCGTCACTCAGGGCATACAGGGGGGCATCGACCTCCTGCAACTCCGTAACTCTGGCCATGGACTCACAGGTTGGGTTGGCTCCCTCCAGTTGGGTCGATGTATCGTCTATCTTTAGAGTCATCTCACCCCGTATATGCTAAGAGATCGTTAGCTTCGGCGGATATTCTTACCAATTGCCAACCCTCGCTATTTTGGCGAGTAGGACGTTGGACGCAAGATGGTGTTGTGACTAGTGCTTTCGAGCGGGCCGTATTTTTTGTTGGACTCCGCGATCGCACTTTGCCAGTCTGGATCGGCAGCAAATGCCGACCAGCTCCTCTCCCTGTCCGCGAGATTCGCGTAGCCCAGCATATACACAAGCTGATTGCTCGTGCCTACCTCTTGTGTCCAGTACCCGATCACATCCATACCATGTCTCTGAAACAAAGCTGTAGTGTGGTTGGCAAACCGGTCGTGGAGAAGAGACAGCTTGCCGGGTAACGCCTCATAGATGCGTAACTCCTGCAGATTGGACCTGATCCTCGGCTCCGGAGAATAGGACGTCAGGCGCATGAAGCTGTTGTGAACTCTGTCTACCAAAGGCCCGTCCCTCTCGGTCTCCGCTCGCGCTCGCTGCCAGTCTGAGTCTGCCTGAAAAGCATTTACTTTAGACTCTCTGTCCCCCATGTTTTCAAAAATCGTAATATAGGTGAGCTTGTTGTAGGTGCCAATCTCATCGGTCCAGAATCCCAGCATCCCTATGCCGTGGCTCTTGAAGAATCCCACAGTGTGATTGGCGAAGCGATCATTTAGAGCCTGTAATTTGCCTGGTACGGCGTCATAGACACGTAACTCATACAGCATGTCGACTGCTCCTCAACCACCAGGGCTTAATCGCTCTACAAGATGGAGTCACGACCACGAATATGTCTACAACCATCTTATAGCAGCTTGCCCTGGGGAGACTCCTCCTTCTCCTCGTAATTCTTTCCCAGATGTTCATAAGCCAGGCGGGTAGCCATCCTACCTCGGGGCGTCCTGTCAAGAAAGCCTAGCTGCAGAAGGTAGGGCTCATATATGTCCATGATTGTGTCCGCATCCTCACCTACCGACGCAGCCAGAGTGTCCAACCCCACCGGGCCACCGGAGAACTTGTCCAGGATACTTCGCAATAGCTTGTGGTCTATCTCGTCCAACCCCAGCAGATCTACCTCCAGCTTGGCCAGGGCCTCCATGGCAACCTCTCCCGTTATTCTACCATCGGCCATAACCTGGGCATAGTCCCTGGCACGCCTGAGAAGCCGGTTAGCAACCCTGGGTGTACCCCTGGAGCGGCTGGCAATCTCCTTCACGCCCCGATCGTCGATTTCAATGCCGTAGATACGAGCCGACCGCTTCACGATGGTCACGGTGGCCTCTAGATCGTAGAAGTCCAGATGGTAAACGGCGCCGAACCTGTCTCGGAGAGGGGCGCTTACCATACCGTATCGGGTGGTTGCGCCTATCAAGGTGAACCGGTTGATGCGGAGATTGATGTTCCTGGCGCCCAGACCCTTGCCTACCACCCAGGACAGGAAAAAGTCCTCCATGGCAGGATAGAGCACCTCTTCCACCACTCGGCTCAGCCGGTGAATCTCATCTATGAAGAGCACGTCATCAGCGTTTACGCTGGTCAGGATAGCCGCCATATCCCCCGCCCGCTCGATGGCCGGCCCCGAAGTGACCCTGATGCTTACTCCCAGCTCCTGAGAGATGATATGGGCCAAGGTGGTCTTACCCAGTCCGGGTGGGCCATAGACCATGACATGGTCAAGGGCCTCGTTTCGCATCTTGGAGGCCTGGATGGCAATGCTAAGGTTATCTTTTACCTTCTCCTGGCCTACGAAGTCCACAAGCCGCTTGGGGCGCAGAGACGCGTCAAGGGCCTCGTCTTCCTGAGCAAGCTCTCCTGAAACCAGTCGTTCGGTCATTACCTTCCTGTGGATATCGTGCACGAAGTTCCGAGCACGAATAGTCAACGGGGGGTAGGCTTCATTCTAGGGACATGCACTGGGGGAGTCAAGCAAACCAGACCCCGACCAAAGCAGGTCTTAACCCCAAAACCCAAGTGCACCCCCGCTATAACGGAGGTGCACTTTCGCAATTTTGATGCTGTTTTGGCCTTAATTAGTAGCCGCTAGCTCCACATGTGGCCCCAGGTCTCGTGGCTGTGGTCACGGGACAGGGACTCGTGGTAGTGGATGAACTTCCACTGGCCACCGGTCTTGCGAAGAATAAAGGTGTCCCGGCCATCGAAAGTCATCACGTGGTCGACACCCTTGATGTCCGCCTTGACCACAAACTCAACATAGGCATAAGCCATGTCGCCTATGACGTCCACCGTCGTCTCTTTAATGGTCCAGTCCAGGCTGTTCACAAATTCCGGCACACCGGCATAGTACTTGCTTATGGCGTCAAAGCCGCGATCGGCTTCGTTGTTCTCCTCGGCAATGTAGATGAGCTGGGGATAGTCCTTGTCCCAGAGGCTCTTTAGACTCTCCACATCCTTGGCTGTAAAGGCCTGCCTCCACTGATTGATAACGGCCTCTATCTGGGACTTTTCTTGCTGACTGGCTACCATCTCTACCTCCACATGTCAAATTACAATGGTCATTATACATGACAATCCAGGAGTGTCTACCGAATCACCAGCCCTCGTGAGATTCTTCGCCTGCAGCTCAGAATGACACGGGGATGAGACCAGTGACTTTGAAAAGACCTAGGGATACTCTGAACAAGTCTGGGCATAGTAGCATAGAGAATAGCACTGTGTTCGGGGAGATAATTGATGGACCAGCCAACATTTGCGGACTTGGAATACGAGAGCAAGAAGCGCAAGACCCGCCGGGAGATATTCCTGGAGCGCATGGATGCTCTGATCCCGTGGGAACAGATGGAAGAGCGCATCCGTCCGTTCTATCCCAAGGCGGGCCGAGGCCGTCGACCATATGAGTTGTCGGCGATGGTGCGGATACACTGCGTGCAGTTGTTCTACAACTTGAGCGATCCTGGTATGGAGGACATGCTCTACGAGGTCGAGTCGGTGAGACGGTTCGTAGGGTTGAAGCTGTCGGGCCCGCTGCCGGACGAGACGACGATTCTGAACTTCCGCCATCTGCTGGAAGAGCATGAGTTGGGGCAGAGTCTGTTCGAGGAGATCAACCGTCATCTGGAGTCCCAGGGACTGCGGCTTCGGGAGGGGACGATCGTGGACGCGAGCATCATAGAGGCGCCGTCATCGACGAAGAATCGTGCGGGTGAGCGAGACCCTGAGATGCACCAGACGAAGAAGGGGAACGAGTGGCGCTTCGGGATGAAAGTACACGTAGGCGCTGACGCTGAGACCGGAGTGGTACACAGCATGACTACGACGCCAGCTAACGTGCATGATGTGACAGAAGCGCACCGATTGCTGCACGGTGGAGAGAAACGAGTGTGGGGGGATGCGGGGTATCAGGGAGTGGACAAGCGGTTGGAGAATCGAGAGTTGGATGTGGAGTGGCGAGTGGCGATGAGGCCCGGCCGGCGACGGCACCTGGAGCCTGGCAGCTACGAGGCGTTGGCGGAGAAGCGCAAAGCGTCGGTCAGAGCGAAAGTGGAGCATCCGTTCCTGTACGTGAAGCGGCGCTTTGGCTATGCCAAGGTGCGCTACCGAGGGTTGGCTAAGAACGCGCAACGGCTGGCATTGCTACTGGGGCTGGCCAACTTGATGACGGCAGAGCGCCGTCTGGCGACATGAGAGGGGCGCAGTGCGCAAATCACGGCCGGGGAGCCGCGATGGCTCCGAAAAGCCGCTTCGAGGCCACAACAGACACGGTCTGAACGCCTCAACCACGACCTGGAACGTCACAAAGATGCCTGAACGTCTCCAAAGAACGGAACCACTCTGCCCATCCACGCTTGCGCCGAGTTGTTCAGAGGTTCCCTAGGTCGGCTCCATCGGGATGGGGAGCCACCTTAGCTAAAGTGAAACGTCACATGCGCTCCGGGGCTTCCATGCCCATAAGATACAGCATCCTGGACAGGACGATCTGTGCCGCCTCCACCAGCTTGAGCCGAGCCAAGGTCAGCGAATGGTCTTCCGGGTTACTGGATAGCACTCGACAGTTTTCGTAGAAACCGTGAAATGCGGTGGCCAGCTCCAGGGCGTAGTGGGGTAGGTGATGGGGCTCCAGGTTGCGAGCCATACTTTCTATCTGCTCTGGCAACATGAGCATCTTGCGTATCAAAGCCAGCTCGTTGGAGTCTTTGAGCAGAGATGTGTCCCCCGCGCTCCAGTCGAGGCCCTCCTCCTTGGCGTTGCTGAGGATGCTTGCGATTCTGGCATGCGCGTACTGGACGTAGTACACCGGGTTCTCCAGCGACTCCTTCTTGGCCAGCTCCATGTCAAACTCCATCTGAGTGGCCGGGGTGCGCGCCAGGAAAAGGTATCTACAGGCATCGGCTCCCACTTCGTCCACAAGCTCTCGCAGCGAAATAAACTCTCCCGTCCTCTTAGAAGCCCTAACCACCTCGGAGCCACGCTTCAGGGTAACCATCTGGGAGATCATGATGGTCAGCCGGTCGGGCTCCACTCCCATGGCCGAAGCCGCGGCCTTCATTCTCGCCACATGCCCCTGATGGTCCGCTCCCCATATGTTGATGGACTGGTCGAATCCCCGTTTCAGGAATTTGTTGTAATGATAGGCAATGTCCGAGGCGAAGTAGGTAGGAGCGCCGGTGGAGCGCACCAGCACGTTGTCCTTGTCCTCCCCCAATGCGGTGGAAGCAAACCACTGGGCGCCTTCACGCTCCAGGATGTACTCTTTGTCCCGCAGCAACTTCATGGCTTGCTCATACTCGCCGCTGGCGTACAGAGACTCTTCGCTGAACCAGTTATCGAACTCTACTCGTACCTGGAGCAGGTCGCCCTTGATTAGCTGGACCATCTTTTCCCGGCCTATCTTGCCCAGCTCCCGGATAGCGTCCTCCCTGTTTAGACTAAGGAACCGCTCTCCCTCCTGGTCAACAATCTCCTGGGCCAGCTCGGTCACGTAGGAGCCGACATAGCCATTTGGGGGAAGCTCCTCTTCCTGTCCCAAGGCCTGCTTGTAGCGGGCATAAATCGAGCCATAGAAGGCCTCCATCTGGCTGCCCGCGTCGTTTACGTAATACTCTCTGGTCACGGAGTAACCGGCGGCCTCCAGCACCTTGGCCAAGGTGCTGCCCAGCACTGCACCTCTTGTATGGCCCACGTGTACAGGCCCTGTGGGGTTCACGCTGACGTACTCGATCATTATCTTCTGGCCGGCGCCTACCTGAAGGGCGCCGTAGCTCTGTCCCGCCTCCCGGATCGCCTCTATTTGCCCCACAAGCCAGGAATCATTGAGTCGGAAGTTGACAAATCCCGGCGGGGCAGCCCAAACCTGTGCCAGCTCTTCTCCAGGAGTAATGAATCCTATTAGATCCTCAGCCAGCTTTATGGGATTGATGCGAGTCGCTCTGGCCAGTCGCAGTGGAAGACTGGTGGCAAAGTCCCCGTGCTGGGGATTGGAAGGGTGCTCAACAGCAATAGGCGGCAAGGTGTCCAGATGAAGGGCTCCGCTCTTGCGGGCCTCTTCAATGGCCACTTTGACCTTTTCCACGATCAAATCACGGATGATGGCTACCACGACTGATCCATCGCCCCTTTTCTTAGAGAAAATACATATGGGACCGGGACACTCGCATTACTATGAGTTACGGTGGCATTCTACTTCGGCCACAGCCACCCGTCAACGAACTCTAGCTCACCTCATCACGCACCAGGCCCAGAAAACGAGACATCTCCTTAGCGAGAGGTCCGTTGGCGGGGGCCTCCAGCTCAGGATCGGTTTGAAGAAGCCCCTGGGCCTCCTCCCTGGCTAACTTGAGCAGGTCATGGTCGGAAAGGCGCGCCACCCGCAAGCTGGGCAACCCACTCTGACGGGTACCGAAGAAGTCGCCGGGCCCCCGTAAGCTAAGGTCCACCTCGGCAAGCTCAAAGCCGTCGTGGATGCGTTCCACGGCGGAGAGCCGTTCCATGGATTCGGGAGTTGAGTATTCAGAGAGCAATAGGCAATAGCTCTTGTGCTCACCTCGCCCCACCCGGCCTCTGAACTGATGCAACTGGGATAGGCCGAACCGGTGGGCGCCATCGACTACCATAACGGTGGCGTTGGGCACGTCTATACCCACTTCGACTACCGCCGTGGAAACCAATATATCTATCTCGCCGTCTCGGAAGCCTCGCATCACATCTTCTTTGTCCCGCGAGGACATTCTCCCATGAAGCAGTCCCAGGTTGAGATCTGCGAAGACCTCGGTGGAAAGACGTCGGTACTCTTCTGTAGCTGCTCTGGCCTGAATCGCCTCGGACTCCTCAATGAGGGGGCAGATCACGAAGGCCTGCCGCCCATTGCGAATCTCTTTCCTCACGAATCCGTAGGCCGCGTCTCGCTTCTCCGGAGGTACATGGCGTGTCAGCACCTGCTGCCTTCCGGGAGGCAACTGGTCGATGGTGGATATATCGAGCTCACCGTAAAGAGTCAGGGCCAAGGTTCTCGGTATAGGGGTGGCGGACATGACCAGCACGTGAGGGCTCGTGCTCCCTTTCTGACGCAGAGCCGCCCGCTGCTCAACCCCGAACCGGTGCTGCTCGTCCACGACTGCCAGAGCCAGCTTGGGTATCTCTACTGCTTCCTGAATCAGGGCGTGGGTCCCGATAATTATGTCAATGCTACCTTCGGAAACCCGACGCTGTAACTCCTTCTTTAACGCTCCCCTGGTGCTGCCCGTGATAAGGGCCACGCAAATCGGCTGAGGCCATTGGTCCAGGTAAACGGTGATGGTATTCTCCTCATGGACAGGTCGTGCCTCACCATCTAAAAGCCGTAATACCGTCTGAAAGTGCTGCTCTGCCAACACCTCCGTGGGCACCATAATCGAGCCCTGGTATCCGCACATGGCAGCCACGAGAAGAGCTGCCAGAGCCACTACCGTTTTACCGCTTCCAACTTCCCCCTGAAGAATGCGGTTCATGGGAGGCGTGCCACGGCCCATGTCGGCCAGCACTTCGGCTAGACACCTCTGCTGGGCATCGGTCAGGCTGAACGGCAACGAGCTGATGAAGCTGTTCAGCACTCCGCTATCAGCCTGAAGAGAGATTCCTTCTGCTGTTTCCTGCCATTTCTTGCGACGAACAAGTACGGCCATCTGTATGAGAAATAGCTCGTCGAAGGCCAGACGCCGATGCGCCGCCTCCAGCTTCTGAAAGTCATCAGGATAGTGGGCCTGCATTATGGCCTCACGGATAGGCAGGAGGTCAGCCCTTAGCCTTATATCCTCTGGCAGATGTTCCTCAATACGCGGTGACCATTGCTCCAAGGCATTCCACACAATACTTCGCAGCCGGCGGGGAGCGAGACCTTCCGTCAGAGGATACACCGGAACCAGCCTGCCGGTGTGGATCAGACTTTCCTTGCTGTCCAATAGCTCGAACTCTGGAGAGCTGAACTGTCTATACCCTCTGTAAACATCCACCTTGCCACTGATAGCCACCCTCGCACCTGGCTTTATGACCCTTGTGAGGTAGCGCTGGCCGAACCAGACCGCTCTCATATTCCCCGTCTCATCGCTAACCACGGCTTCGGTGGCCTTGAGCCTCCCCTTGCCCAAGGTGGTCTCGTTGGCTTCCCATACGGTAGCTACTACCGTCTGCTCCTCTCCCGGCTCTAGCTCGGAGATACTCTTCACTTTGGAGAAGTCATTGTGGCGCCTGGGAAACAGGTATAGCAGGTCTCGTATGGTGGCAACGTCCAGTCGAGCCAGCTTCGCGGAAAGCTTGACGTCTATGCCTCGCAGCAGTTTGACGGGAGACTCCAAAGAAGGGCCGGCGGGTGCTTGGACGGGTTCGGTGGGAGAGCCATTTTTTTCAAGCGAGGTTTCCCCATTCTTTCTTCTCTGGTAGGACTGAGGCAGAGGACCGGTGGATTCACCCCCATCTCTGCCTTCTCCAATCAATGGGGAAGGGGACTCGACGGCGGCTAGCCTGTCCAGCCAGTCGCGCACCCATACCTGCCTCTGGGACTTGGTGATTCTGCCATAGGATTCCATGGCAAGCTGGCTGGCATCGTCGCCTGCGAGGGAGCTTATTGTCTGGGCCTGTCGCCGAAGGTAGCTATCCAGGCCACCGATAACCGTCGTATCTGTATAGCCGTTCGCTTCCTCCAGCTTAAGTATCTTACGAAATGAATCGAGCTGAAGCTGGGCGGAAGCTGTGGTAGAACTCATCTCAATTGCAAGTGTATCATGAGGAGAAGAACGAGTGCTAGGGAGAGGACAGCACGCTAACACCCAGCGCACCGGGGCCGAGATAGGTGCCAATGACGGGCCCAAATCTCGACACGACAATGTTTCCATCAGGGACCAGAGAGCTAAGGCGCTCTTTCAACGCTTCCGCTTCTTCCCCGGTTGTACTATGCAAAATGCCCATCTGCTCCGCAGGCGCCAAGCCACCTATGATCTCCACCAACCTCTGTAGTCCTCGCTGCCTCGTACGAGCTCGCTCGAAGGGATGAGCTTCTCCTTCTTTGATCGTAAGAATGGGTTTTATGTTAAGCAACGACCCGAGGAAAGCGCTGGCCTTGCCTATGCGACCCCCCTTCTTGAGATACTCAAGGGTATCGAGCAAGAAATAGCAGTGGGTTCGAGCCATGCAGCTCCTGACCTGCTCCAAAACCTCGTCACAGGAGACGCCCAACTTTATGATTCGAGCCGCGTCCAACACAATTAACCCCAGACCCATGGAAGTCATCTGGGAATCGATTATTTCAATGCGCCCCTGCTTAGGTTCCTGGGACGACAGCAAAGATTCTCTGGCCTGAATCGCCGAGTTCAGTGTGCCGCTAAACTTGGCGGACAGGTGTATGGACACCACATCATGTCCCTCGGCAAGGAGGGGCTGGTAAACCTGAACAAAGTCATTCACCGATGGCTGCGCCGTAGTCGGGAGAGCGTCGCTGGACACCAACCTGCTGTAGAACTCGTCGGGACCCAAGTCTATGCCGTCTTTATATATCTCCTCGTTGAAATGGACGTAACAAGGGACCACGGTTATGCCCCACTGGTTTGCAACTTCCTGTGGCAGATCACAGGTGCTGTCAGTTATCAGTTTTATTGCCATAGCTCCCCTTTCGCTTCTAGATGATGAGTAGTATAGCCGGCGCAACTGCTAGTCGTTTATTCCACAGAAGCAATGTAATGGTAAAACGGCTGTCCCCCGTACACCAGCTCCACCGCCAACTCTGGGTAAGATTCTTGGAAGAGGGCGGCCGCCTCTCGGGCCTCCTCCTCCCCTATTTCCCCACCCCAGTAGATAGTCAGCACCTCATTTGGCAGGCACTCGCCCTGTGAACCCGAGGAATCCATAGCTAGAGCAACCGATTGCCGCAGTGCCGAAACGGGGGAGTCAACGGCTACAAGCAACTCCCCATCCACTAGCCCGATGTATTGCCCTATCTGCACACCTAAGCCACCCACAGTGGCCGGGCGCACCGCCTGGGTAACTTCTATGGTCTTTACGGTATCTATGGCCCTTTCCATAGAGGCTGAGTTCGCATCGAGGGTCCCTTCGGGATTGAAGGCTAGCATTGCGGCAACGCCCTGAGGAATTGTACGGGACGGAATTACCCGTATGTGCGGATGACCAGCGGTTCCGTCGCCGAGAGAGTCCTGAGACCGAGGCCCTTGCTCAGCAATGGAAGCGGCCTGCAGTGCAGCAGGTACTATGTTGGAGTTGTTAGGCAGTAAGATGACCTCTCGAACGCCACAGCTAATGGCAGCGTCCAAAAGTTCCTGGGTGCTTGGGTTCATCGTCTGTCCACCAGCCACTACACATGCGCAACCCAGCTGCTCGAATAGCTGCACAAGCCCATCGCCGCTGGCCACTGCCACAACCGCCAATGCCAAAGCTTGGTCCTTTACCGAGCTTTCCGGACTATGGGGGGTTCCCAGTTGAGCTACCTCGCCACCCGGCAGGCCTGATGCTGCATCCTGCATCCGATGGAAGGCCATGAACTCCTGGTGTTGCTGGTCTATGTTATCCATGTTTACCTGGCTAATGGCGCCCAGAGAAACCGCGTAGCTTATCACACCTCCGGGGTCGTGGACGTGCAGGTGGACCTTTATTAAGCTTTGATCTCCTACCACCACAGTGGAAGCGGCCATGGTAGACATGTGGCGGCGGATGGCATCCACATCTAGCTGCTCACCCTTGATGAGAAATTGGGTACAATACCCGTAAAGCTCATCCTCTGTAGCAGCCAAGAACTCTTCTTGAACGGTGGGCTGTATCGCGGATGGAGCCGCTGACTCCTTCAGCGAAAAGGAAACATTTGCGCTATCCGCAGGAGCACAAATGTCCAGCTCGATCAGATTAACGTCATCTCCAACCAGGTAGCGGCGGGCTCCCTCCAGAACGGTCACTATACCCTGACCTCCAGCATCCACAACACCGGCCTCTTTCAGCACAGGAAGCTGCAATGGGGTGATAGACAGGGCGTCCCTTGCAGCCTTACAGGCAATTCCCCATAAGGATAGGGTGTCTCTCGGCCCTTCCCCATTCTCCAGAGCGCGAGTCGCTGCACGGGCCAATTCTCGAATCACGGTGAGCATTGTACCGTCTACCGGGTTGCTAACTGCTTTATACGCTGACTCAGAGGCGAGCTCAAAACACCTGGCCAGATGTTCGCAATTTAGCTCACCAATCCCTTCCAGACCCCTTGCCATGCCATGGAAAAACTGGGAAAGAATTACTCCGCTGTTGCCTCTTGCCCCCAACAGCGCACCGTGGGCCATGGACGCCATAACAGCGCTACAGGAGGAGTCGAAGACATGGGAAGCCTCCTCGTTGACAGAACGCATGGTCAGCAGCATGTTAATACCGGTGTCGCCGTCGGGCACAGGAAAGACGTTCAGGGCGTTTATGGCGTCGCGATGCCTCTCCAGATACCTGGTGGCCGCGACAAAAGCATCCCGAAGGTCATGCCCATTTAGGGCCACCATGGTCTGAGGCTGGCTGGCGCCAGTTCCCTCTTCAAACAACTCGCTCAACGCACGCATTTCCTTGTACGCATATTCGCACTATGATATGCTAGCATTCTGGATTTTACAGAATCTGCGTTTGGCGGTCAAACGAGGAGTGGAACCATGAAATGCGAGATTTGCAGAAAAGTTGGCATGTCGGGCAATAACGTGAGTCACTCCAAGAGACGCACCAAGACGCGCTTTATGCCCAACGTACACAAACTGACCATCCCCATCAACGGCACCTCAACGAAGGTCAAGATCTGCACCCGTTGCTTGAGAACCAGACACAAGCTAGCTAGAGCCTGATGGTTGGTGCATTCCTTGACATTCGGTCAAGCTGAGTCTTTAACACTATCCCGCAGCCGTTTCATCGCGACCCCGACCGGCTCCTTATCGTTGAATACAGCTGACCCCGCAACTAAGATCGTGGCACCCGCCTCCACGGCAAGAGGAGCTGTCTCCGGGTTTATACCGCCGTCAACCTGAATCTCCGCACCGTATCCCCTCTCTTTGAGTAGCCCCTTGAGCCGGGATACTTTACCGAGGGTTTCCATTATCAGCTTCTGCCCAGCAAAGCCCGGATTCACAGTCCCCACCAGCGCTATATCGACGTAGGAGAGCACCTCTTCGATGGAGGATGGGGGGGTAGATGGGTTGATAGCTACGCCAACCTGCAGACCCGCGTCTTTGATCTGGTGAATGACCCTATGCAGGTGTAGGCATGATTCGCTGTGAATAATAAGGTGATCGGCGCCGGCCTTGATGAAGTCGAGCACGAAGCGGTCGGGCTCCTCGATCATCAAGTGGACGTTTAACGGCAGATGGGTAGAGGCCCGTATCCCTTCCACTACGACCGGCCCTATGGTGATGTTGGGGACAAAGTGGCCGTCCATTACGTCCACGTGAATGTAATCGGCGCCCGCCTCTGTAACCTCTTTCACCTGCTCGCCCAGGCGGCTGAAGTCCGCGGATAGTACGGATGGCGCGATTTTTACCGTTCGCACGGAAGCACTGGATGCCTGGCTAGCCTGGTCCGTCATCTCTCCACACCTCCCCTACTCACTACTTGGTTTCGACCGGTTTGGGTATTGGCTCAGATTCCAGCAACGATCGGGCTTCGTTTAGCGCTTCCTTCACTCGCCCGGGAGCCGTGCCGCCTTGGATGTCCCGAGCGGCCACGGAAGTCAGGACAGTTATTTCGTAAACATCCTGGTCGAACCGGGACGAGAACTGATGGTACTCCTGGATGGTAAGCTGGTCAAGGGATTTCTCTTGGGACACGGCGTACTGACTGAGTTTCTGCACAGTGCCGTGGGCCTCTCTGAACGGTACACCCTTCTTAATGGCCAAGTAGTCCGCCAGATCGGTAGCCAGCATATGGCCGACGTTAGTCGCCTGGGCAATTCTCTGCCGGTTCAGCTCAAGCGTAGCAGTCATGGACGCGAGCACTTCCAACGTTGACACAAGGGTATCGATGGTATCGAAGGTGCCTTCCTTATCCTCTTGGAGATCGCGATTGTATGTCAGGGGCAGGCCCTTTAGCACCGTCAATATGCCCATGAGATGGCCGTAAACGCGACCTGTCTTGCCACGGGCTATCTCCGCAAAGTCGGGATTGCGTTTCTGGGGCATGATACTGCTTCCGGTCACGTACCGCTCGGCCAGCTCTATGAAATCGAACTCCTGAGAGGACCAGATTATGTACTCTTCGGCCAGCCGAGACAGGTGCATCATGCAGATGGCCGCCGCCGAGTGGTACTCCACGAGAAAGTCTCGGTCAGAGACAGCATCCATGCTATTTGGAGTTATTCCAGCGAAGCCTAGCTCTCTAGCGAGATACTCCCTATCGGTAGGATAGGGTACTCCTGCAAGGGCCCCACTGCCCAGAGGCAGAACGTCGGTCCTTTCATAACAATCCTTGAAGCGGGAGCAATCACGCTGCAGCATATGGAAGTAGGCCAGCATGTGGTGGGCGAAGAGCACCGGCTGAGCTCTTTGCAGGTGGGTGTATCCGGGCATGATGACGGTGCTGTGCGCCCCGGCAATATCCAGAAGCGCTCTCTGAAGTCCGCGGATGGCCTTTACGGTATCCTCGATGGCTTCCTTGAGGTACATCCTCATGTCCAGAGAAACCTGATCGTTGCGAGAGCGGCCGGTGTGCAGCTTTCCGGCGGTCTCACTGCCGATCTTTTCATGGAGGCGGGCTTCCACATTCATGTGGATGTCCTCCAGATCTTGTCTCCAAGGGAAGGAGCCACTCTGTATCTCTTCGCGAATGGACACCAGCCCCATGATAATAAGCTCGGCTTCCTTTTCGGAGATAATTCCCTGTTTCGCCAACATCCGGGCATGGGCGATGGACCCTGCGATATCTTGCTTGTACAGTCGCCGGTCGTAATGTAAGGAGACGGTGTAGTTATGCTTGTTCGTATCCATGCGTTAACTAATTTGGAACCCTGTTGTTACCTGTACGCTTCTCTGCGATGATCTACATCATCCTCGGAAGGGCTCTCGATCCACCCAACTTACTCATCTGCGAGGCTTAGGCGTTTTTCTACGTCCTCGAGAGAGACAAGTTTCTCTTCCCCACGCTTTACAGCTTCCCGCGAGGCTAATAGCTTAGCGACGAACTCTTCTTTAAATTCTAATCCCTCATCCGGGTCGCCGAAGAAGTCCAGCAACGCCTCGTCCACAGCTATTTGTGTATAGGTCTTGATGAGTTCTTTCAGCTCATCAACCGTTAATTCAGAGACCTTCATGATATCCTTCCTTGGCCGAGCGGAGAGCTTTTCGCGACTGGTAAACTAGCATTGCCCGCTGGTCTTTAAAGCATGCCTAGAGCTTTCTCTGCGTCTTCCTCTTTCACTAGCAGCCGCACTCCTCCCGTAGCCCACAGCAGATCGGGGCGCAGACCGCCAGCGTCATCCGCCGATATCATCGCCTGGATGCCTTCGGAGTCGAGGAAGCTCTTATCGAGCTCCGCATCCAGTCGGTTATTGTAGGTTTTGACACAAACTAGCTCTGACAACGATTGAGGGCCTTCCCTTTACTCGTCTCCCTGGACCTGAGCCTCGGTCCGCACGGGCAGGCCAAAGATGCTAATGAACCCCTCTGCTGCCCTGTGGTCGAACTTGTCACCGCGATCGTATGTGGCCAGCTCGTGACTGTATAGTGCACGAGACGATTTTCTACCAACTACGGTACAGCTACCTTTATGTAGCTTTACACGAATCGTCCCGGTAACGTTATGTTGCGTGCTATGAACATAAGCATCCAGGTCGGTGCGGTGACGAGTGTACCATAGGCCGTTGTAGACCACCTCGGCATACTCCTGGGCTATTCGCGTCTTGAAACGGACCTGATCCTTACTCAAGCTCATGGCTTCCAGGGCCTTGTGTGCTGTGTGTAGCACTACCGCCGCCGGTGCTTCGTACACCTCCCTGGACTTTATACCCACAAGACGGTCTTCGATGTGATCGATCCTGCCCACTCCGTGGTCTCCCGCAAGCTGGTTTAGATGGCTTATCAAGTCCACTGGACCCATCTCCTCACCATTCAGAGAGATGGGCAATCCCGTTTCAAAGCCTATCTCCAGGTACGTTGGACCATCCGGGGTACCGTCAATGGGTTTAGTCCATGCGTAGGCCGCCTCTGGTGGCTCATACCATGGGTCCTCCAGGTCTCCCGCTTCGATACTTCTGCCCCACAGGTTCTCATCCACCGAGTAGGGTCCCTTACCCATCGGGACTGGTATGTTATGTTGTCGAGCGTACTCGATCTCCTCGTCACGGCTCATAGCCCATTCACGAATCGGAGCGACAACCTTAAGCTCCGGCGCCAAGGCCGCTACACTTACGTCCAAGCGTACTTGGTCATTTCCCTTACCGGTGCAGCCGTGAGCTACCGCATATGCACCTTCTTTGCGGGCAGCATCTACGAGGTATCGAGCTATGAGAGGTCGTCCCAGCGCCGTAGCCAGTGGATACTTCTCTTCATAGATTGCGCCTGCCTGGAGAGCGGGGGCAATGAAATCTTGGTAGAACACCTCTTTGCCGTCGACAGTAAGAGCGTTGACGGCTCCGATCTGCAATGCGCGTTGCTTTATAGGCTCCATCTCTACCATGCCCAGGTCTACCGTAAACGTGACTATCTGGGCACCGTATTTATCCTGTAGCCACTTTATGGCCACCGAGGTGTCCAGCCCACCGCTGTATGCAAGTACGATTTTCCCTTCCGACATTGGGTCTCCTTAGCTATTCAGGTGCGCTTTCCACGATCTTCTCAACCAGAGGCCTGACTTGATCAAGAGCAGACTGGACCTCGTGGTGAGTCAGCTCCCTTCGCCTTTCGGGATAACGGTCATCCAGGTAGTATTTGGTAACTTCTTCACAAACGTGACGGTATTCCTCAAAAGTAGAATCATGGGGAATGACGTCTTCCAGTAGCTCGACCAGGTCATAGGTACGCTTCAAGCGCCATCCCCGGAACATCAGGTACGCCTTGAGATATTTCTCCAACGCCTGTTGCACGTGCATTCCGGCAGCGTTGGCAGGCCCGTCATGGTCCAGGATCAGCTCGGCTGCTTGTATGTCTTCAAGGGCAACGGAGAGCCAGCTTTGAGCATAGGGAGAGCTATCGTCAACCATAGGGTATGTCTCCTTTTCCCCATACAGCAGGAGGCCCCTAGACACGATCTCCTGGTAAAACTGGTTCCCTCTGCGTAGCTCCATGTCCAGCTCTGAGGGAGTTAGTACGAATATGTCCACCGAGATTCCGTGGCGGGCGGGTGCGATGATCTTGGAGACCTTGGACTCTCTATCTCTTCGATCCTCCGGCGAGTCCTTGATCACCAGCAGGTCCAGGTCGCTCTCTTTATCGGGCTGGCCATAGGCATAGGAACCGAACAGGAATATCTTATCAGGCTGATACTCCTCTACTAGCCTTTGTACTATCGCGTCCAGCGATATTAGCCGACCAGCCGTTATATCGACCGAGCTATAATCGACACGATTTATCATGGTGAATCGATTATATCCCCTAAATCTTCTTTAGCGCGGCCTCCAACCGGGAAACTGCTCCTTCGATCTCTTCTGGGCTCACATTCAGGGGTGGCATAAAACGGATGGCGTTGGGCCTGACTGGGTTAAGAAGTAGCCCTTCTTCATTACATAGGCCGATCGCTTTACCGGAAATATTGTCGTTAAACTCCATCGCCATCAGTAGTCCCATGCCTCTGACGTCCGTGATGAAGTCGAAACGAGATCTTAGATCATTGAGGCCTTTCTTCAGCAGCCCTCCCGAGGGACCGACATTGGAGACCACGTCGTTCTCGATAATGTACTTGGTGGAGGCGTAAGCAGCGGCACAGGTGAGTGGGTTACCTCCGAATGTTGAGCCGTGGTCTCCGGGTTCCAGGGCCATGCAGTGGTCCTTGGACATGAAGGCGCCAATGGGCACCCCTCCCCCAAGCCCCTTGCCCAGAGCTATCACGTCGGGCTCCACTCTGAATTGCTGGTAGCCAAATAGTGTACCTAAACGTCCCATTCCCGTTTGCACTTCATCCAAGACCAGCAGCAGTCCCTGCTCGTCGCACCATTTTCTGACTCTCTGGAGGTAATCGTCGGAGGGCACATTCACTCCCCCCTCTCCCTGCACCGGCTCGAGTAACACTGCCGCGGTGAGCTCAGTGGTGACCTCCATAATGGCCTCAATGTTGTTGTACTCAACGTGGACGAAGCCTGGAGTGAGGGGTTTGAAAGGCTCCTGATAGTGGGGTTGCCCCGTGGCGGCCAACGTCGCCATGGTGCGCCCATGAAAGGAATCGTAGGCGGTTATTACCTCATAAGCACCGTTCCGATTCTTCTTTCCATATTTTCTGGCCAGCTTCATCGACCCCTCAACCGCCTCGGCCCCACTGTTTCCGAAGAAAACCTTGTCAAGGCAACTGTTATCCACGAGCAGTTGGGCCAAGCGCAGCTGTGGCGTTGTGTAGAACTGGTTAGATGTCTGAACTAGTGTACTCGCCTGCTCCATTATGGCCTGAGTCATCGCGGGATGGCAGTGCCCCAGGTTGTTGACCGCCCACCCGGCGCAGAAGTCCAGGTACTCCTTGCCATTGACATCCCAGACCTTGGTCCCTTCTCCCCGTACAATGACCACCGGCTGACGCCTTACGGTAAAAGCGTAATATTGCTTTTCCAACGCGATCCAATCTATTTGCTCGGCACCGGCGCCAGTGCTCATGACGAATCACCTCCTATGGTCTGGTTTATCTCCTTAAAGGCTTCCTCCAGAGCTTCCAGGTTCTCTCTGAGTCTTCTCAACGCATCCTCAGCACTGCCAATCTGTTCCTGCACATCCAGTACGGATAAATCGGGAGTTTCGGTAGATGGAGTTGCCTCTCCGTCTACCTCACCATCGGGAAGTTGCTCCACCAGGGGAACTGTGAAGGGCCCTCCTAACAACAGGTTTAAACTTTCGGTGAGAGTGTCGGACATGGCCACGTTATTATGGTCAGCTACAATGACCTTCTTAAGCTCCGGGAAGGCCAGGGCCTCTGCCCGAATATAGAGGGGTTCCACGAACAACATTGACCGACCCATGGGAATGGCTAGCAGATTTCCTCGAATACACAGTTTCTCCTCAGAGCAAAGAAGGGTCAGCTCCTTGCCTATCGTTTCGTCGTTGGTGATGCGACCTTCAATGAGCTCAGGGCCATCCACCTGCCCCCCTTTGGGGAATATGAATGTCAAAAGCTTGCCATAGTTCTCTCTATCGTTGCGGGCAGCCATCCACCCGACCATGTTTTTTCTGACTTCCCCTCCTGGAGTGAAGGGCAACAGCAGCACGAATTCCTCAGTTTCCTCTCCTGGAAGCTTCATGATAAGGTAGTAGGGTTCTACATCTTGGGTATCGGACAGGAACACTTCTTGGGCACGGGCCCACAAGTCCTCTCTCTTGAAGAAGGTTTCAGGGTCTCGCATGTGATAACGAAGATTTATGTCTGTTTGTGCCGTAAACAGATCGATAGGATAACGAATGTGGTCCCGTAGAATGGGATCGAGCTCGTCAATCTCATCGAAGTCCTTAAAAAGATCGGGGAACGCCTTCCGGTAAATTTGCACTAGGGGATCTTTTGGTTCGATAATAAAGAAATGAATCGTGCCATTGTAGGCATCGACCACAACCTTAACGCTGTTGCGGATATAGTTGAACTCATCCTTGAATCTAGCAGAGTAGGCATAGCGGTCCGTGGTAGTGTAGGTATCCTGTATCCACCAGAGCTTCCCATTCTCACCTATCACCATATATGGATCGCTATCCAGGTCCAGAAACGGCGCTAGAGTATGCACCCTGTCTTTAATCTCCCGCCTGTACATAATCGAGCTATCGGAGGTGATTTGGCCGCTGATTAAGAGATTGAAGTCAAGCATCTGCCACGCGTACGCAGCCCTGCGTATCAACGAGCTGACCCCCACTCCACCGGTACCTTCGTAATCTTTATAAATAGGGACATCCTCAGGGCCGGGGTAGTTAAACTCCCTGGTATCTGAGTTGACTATTATGAAGCCCTTGGTATTCTCCCCATAGTATATCTCAGGCTGGGTGACCTCCAGCCGTCCATGCATGGGCACATCCTGTAGGAAGAACTCGGGACGGCCCTCGCGGGTAGCCCGGTTTACCGGGCTCATGGTAAGCCCGAAGCCGTGGGTGAATGAGAGCTTACGGTTAACCCAGTTTTGAGCATCCTCCTCCAGATTTTCCGGGAACAGCTCCCTGGCAGCGAGCATCACCTGCCGGTACTCCCCGTCGGGGAACCGATAGCGGTCCGAGTCCACGCCAACGAAGTTATAGTATTGGCGGAACGTCTGTATCTGGTTGTAAGTATCCCGCAGGGGCCTGTGGTCCCACAGACGAATGTTGTTTATCGTCCCGGGGTTATTCGCTACGGTGGCGATGTCCAGATCGGGGTTGTAGTCGAAAGGCCTCTCTTCCATCAAATCCAGACCGTACGCCGCCCTGGTAGAGGTGATGGCCCGCTGTACGAACTTTTCCTCGCGATCAAACTCGTTCGGATCGACCCGGAACCTCTGGAATACTACAGGGTATATGCCTCCCGCCAATATCGCCAGTACTGCCCACAGCGAGAAAGAGGCGATCATAAGTCTCACGCCACCATAGTAGAGACTGACCATAAAGCCTACGGCGGATACCATCGCAATTGCTACCAGAAGCCATAACACTGGAAGCCTGGCGTTCACATCGGCGTAGCCAGCCCCCGGAGCCGCGCCCCTACCTGAGAAAACCAGCTCGAAAATATCAAGGTAATGGGCAGCCGCGATAGTAAGCATCAGAACGGCGCCCAGAACAGCCAGATGTCCCCTTACCTTAGGCGTCAGGGTAAATCGCACGCCGCGCAACGAGAAGATTGCCAGATACAGTCCCACCACAGCGACCAGCATCGCTATGACCGCCCCCATAACCCAGCCCTGGATGAAGTGGAGCATGGGCATGACCGCAACGTGGAAGCTCATATCTTTATTAAACTGAGGGTCTTCTATGCCAAAGGGGACGCGGTTAAAGTAGATCAGAAAGGTCTCCCACCTACCCTGGGCCACAACCCCGAATACCACACTCATGATCAGGACGGTCAGGAACGCGCCCACGATGATGCCAATGCGGCCTAGCTTGAATACATCTGGAGGAACCGGAAGAATCGACTCCCCTCTGGAGAATCGATAGGCAATGTAAAGATTGATAAGTAAGGAAATAGCAACGACGAGAGCACCGCCGAAAAATAGCCATATACGCATGCCCAGGATTTTCTTGAATACTGGAAGGAACTCTAAACTGCCAAACCATAGCCAATCTGTGTAGATACCCTTGGCGACGAAGAGGAGCGCAATAATTAGGACTACAACAGCGACCGCCAGAACGATCCTGGCTATTAGCTTAAGATTTTGCGGTCTAAAGCCCTCGAGTCCTCCCCCTTCCCATGGGGGATGACTCTCTCCGTTGTTCCTTACGTTAAAACTCATTACACCGTCCGATTAGCTATTCGCTAAAGTCCTTACAGTACCGTTCTGGATACGTATGATCGATTTCCAGCTTTCCAAACAACTATACACGAAATGAGCCTCTAATAGCTTCATGAAGAGGTTCTCGAATCACCGACTATTCGAGTACCCCTTCCCACACCCTGCAAGCAGCCAGTCAGGGCCCCTGGTTGTCTACCATCTACAACATCCGTCACTGGCACCTGTTCAAGGGCGCGAAGGCAGGCCTCTAGCTTTGGTATCATACCACCCTTGACTATACCCGATGATAGCAGCGGCCGGGCGGACCTGCCGGTCAATCGTTGCATCAACCTTCCAGAGCCATCCATGATTCCTTCGACGTCCGTTAAAAAAACTAGTCTATCCGCAGACACGGCGTGGGCTATTTCCCCCGCGACCGTATCACCGTTTATGTTGAGCAGTGAACCAGAATAGGGTGTGCCGTCAATTCTGTGTAATCCCAGCGGGGCAATCAGGGGTATGTACCCGCCATCAAGGACTTGCAGGAGTGGCTCCAAGTTCACATTGGTTATACGTCCCACATAGCCCAGCTCTTCGTCGGCCAATTCTGCCTCTAGAAGACCACCATCCACCCCACTCATCCCCATGGCCTTACCCCCCAAAGACATCACCGATGCTACCAGCTGTTTGTTTACGAGTCCGGTCAAAACCGCGGTGACTATCTCAAGGCTCTGGGTATCCGTGACCCTCAATCCTCTGACAAAGCGTGGGATCGTGCCCTGTCGCTCCATCCATTGAGAGATAATGCTTCCACCACCGTGAACGACGATAAGTTTTACGCCATCTCTCTGTAGAGCAACCAGGTCCTCCAGGGTCGTATCGTGGCTGCCCAGGGTACTGCCCCCGATTTTTACAACTACCGGCCTATCTGTCACTCAACGCGCCGTCCTTATCGTCTCCCTGAGAGTCTCTAGAGCCGCCAATAACGTAGGGCGGTAACCTAAGCACCGCCCATCCCTTTCCGGACTCTATGTACTGTGCGTTGAGTATCAAGACGGGGCCTCTAGCGAATCCAAGAAACCATGCGAACTGCCGACCATATTGTGATGGACCGATGGACGATCGCCATCCGCGAGGTGTCGGAGATTCATCCATAAAAAGTGAATTGTCGTGGCCGAGGGCAGCCGCCAGTATCTAGGTGGTGTAAGCGCTGTTAAACGTCACATACTCCTCGCTAAGGTTACAGCCCCACGCAGTAGCACTCCCCTGACCTAGATTCAGTTTGATGCGGAAAGAGACCTCGGGCCCCCGCATAAGCATCACCACCCCATCCCGATGAAATGGGACGGGACGGCCATCTTCCATTATACAAACGTCGTTAACGTAGAGAGCGATTTTCTCCTCTTCAACTTCGGCGCCGCTTCTACCCAGAGCCGCGAGAATCCGACCCCAATTCGGGTCGGAGCCGTGCACCGCCGACTTGACCAGGCTTGAAGACACAACCGTCTTGGCTGCCAGCCTTGCTTCAGCGTTGTTGGTAGCGCCATCAACCGTGGCCTCAATAAGCCTGGATGCTCCCTCAGCGTCTCTAGCCAGCTCCCTGGTCAAATAAACACAAAGCTGGTCTAGGCCCTTCTGGAACAACTCACCCCATGGCGAACCATCTGTTATAGGGCCGGCTTCGGCGCCATCGTTGGCAAATAGTAGCACCGTGTCATTGGTGCTGGTGTCGCCATCAACTGAGAGCATGTTAAAGGAGGAGTCCACGGACTGTTTTAATGCCTTTTGCAAAAAAGAGCCGTCCACCTCTGCATCGGTTGTGAGGAAACAGAGCATCGTCGCCATGTTGGGGTGTATCATACCTGCGCCCTTAACGATGCCCGCAATTCTGACGGTTTTGCCCTGATGCTCTATAGAAACCACTCCCTCTTTGGGACGGCTGTCCGTTGTCAATATGGCCCTGGCGAGGTCATGGCCACCATTTTCGGAGAGCTCTATTCTCTCAATGCCGGCCCGGATAAGGGCCATGGGCAGCTCGACACCTATAATGCCTGTGCTGGCGACCAACATTTCCTTCGGTTCAACACCTAGACGTGCAGCAGCCTCAGAGGTTGCCTCTTGAGCGTCAAGATAGCCCTGCTCACCCACACAGGTGTTTGCTATGCCACTGTTAACTACCAAGCCCCTTACCTTGCCCTGGCCCACTCTCTCCTGGCACAAACGGACCGATGGCGACTTGATGGTGCTGGTCGTAAACATCCCGGCTACCGAGCAGGGCCTATCGGAGAGCAGCAATCCCAGGTCCAGCTTGTCCTCCGCGTAGGTCTTGATACCGGCGTACGTGGCCCCCGCAACAAACCTCTTTGGCGTTGTTACTGTGCCGCCGTCTATAAACTTAATCTCGCCATCCATGATGATTTTCTCTCTCCAGGGATTTCTTCAACCTACATGGGAGACACTATTGCAGATCCCGTAGCTCGGGAACCAATCGCCTAGGAGTATATCATGGAGTATATCATAAAGGTGTAGGCGTCACCACACGGGTTGCGGGACGGCGTTATTCGAGCATGGCCCAGATGCCCTCACGCCAACCCTCGACTTCCATTCCCAGCGCATGTACTAGAGCCACTGCTCTTTACCACATCTAATGCAATAACGAGCGGTCTTTGGGTTAGCTACACCACATGAAGAACAATACTTTAAGTTCTGCTCCACCGGAGGAGCGTCTCCAAAGACTTTGATTTCTATGGGATACTTCGACCCGATGACCGCGTATTCCAAGTCCTTTTCCGCTGAACGGGCCACTATGATACCTCTAATTGATGGTCCTGCGCTGAAGGTTTTCTCCGCCCAGACAAGGTACTTTTGAATCTGCCCAACTACTTCAGATGTGCCTCTGTCTTTCTTCAACTCGATGACCACTACCTGACCCTGTGCATCTCTGGCGAGTAAGTCGATACGCCCTACTTCTGTCGGGTATTGATTCGGTCGGGTCGGGTCATACCAGGTCAGTCCTGGCTCTATCAGTTCAGGATGCATGATCAAAGACTGTTCGATCTGGTCTTCCTGAACATGTTGATCCATCTCATCATCAATGAAGTCCCCGATTCCCCACGCGTTCCTCTCTCTACTTTCCGCCAGACCTAAGTGAAGAGCCTCCAACCTGTCTGACAAATCTGTGATGGGCGAATATCCCACGGTGAGTTTCGGCAATTGCTGGGCGAGGAGTTTCGGCACTTCGAGGTCGATTTGCGTGTTACCCTTACTGCTCACACCGCAAGTCCAATAAGCCATGCCCAGCCCCACTAGTACTCAGTCAACTCGGTTTTGGTAATTGTTTAAGAAAACGTCTAAGGTTGCTACCCTTTTTTAGGAATGTTGACGTAGGAGGGTGGCAGCCATGGGACGAGAACGGTATGTGGTCCGGTTGGAAAGGGAAGAACGAGACCAGTTGGAACGACTGATTCGCGGGGGAAAGAGCCCAGCGCGAAAGGTTGCCCGGGCCCGTATTCTGCTAAAGGCAGATACGGGCTGGGGGGTGATGCGCATCGTGGAGGCGCTGGACACGTCTGCGGGTACGGTGTGCCGTACCAAGCGGCGGTACCTGGAGGGAGGACTGAAGCGGGCCTTGGAGGAAGATCCTCGGCCAGGACATCCGACCAAACTGGATGAGCGGGGGGAAGCGCACCTGATTGCCCTGGCGTGCAGCGAGGCCCCCCCAGGCCATGACCACTGGACCCTGCGGCTCCTGGCAAACAAGGTGGTGGAGTTGGGGCTGGCGCCCTCCATGTCCCACGAGGGAATTCGCAAGCGGTTGAAAAAAACAGTCTCAAGCCGTGGCAGAAGAAGGAGTGGTGTATTCCCCAGGTGAGCGCCGAGTTTGTGGCGTGTATGGAGGATGTGCTGGACCTTTACGCGGAACCCTATGACCCAGAGCGCCCGGTGGTCTGTTTCGACGAGACCTCCAAGCAGTTGCTGGCGGAAAAGAGGTCTCCTATCCCGCCCAAGCCGGCACGACGGGAGCGATACGATTACGAGTACCAGCGCAATGGCACCCGAAACCTGTTCATGCTGTGCGAGCCCCTGGCGGGCTGGAGGCATGTGGCAGTGACCGAACGTCGTACCATGGTGGACTTCGCTAAGCAGATGCGGTGGCTGGCCGATGAAGCTTACCCAGCGTCCGAGAAGATCCGGGTGGTGCTGGACAACCTCAACACCCACAAACCAGCTTCCCTCTACGAAACCTTCGAGCCCAAGGAGGCTAGGCGAATACGCAAACGCTTGGAGTTTCACTACACTCCCAAGCACGGTAGTTGGCTCAACATGGCAGAGATCGAGTTCAGTGTCTTGGCCAGGCGAGTCCTGCGCCGGCGTATTGCCGATGAAGAGACTTTGAGTGGCGAGATCGCGGCCCTGGAGGCAGAACGAAACCAAGCCGGAGCAACCATTGACTGGAGATTCTCCACTGTGGACGCCCGAGTCAAGCTTCACCATCTCTATCCTGCCAACAATTAGGTTGACTGAGTACTAGTGTATCTCCGATCATCCACATTTCGTGCTCCTGAAGTTGAGGCCCCAAGCCCAAACGCCCGACAAGAGGATGTTGGCTAGCTATTTTTACCTGATAAAGTTCATAGCTAATATCAGCATTGAAGATAAAATTGAAATCTTGAGTCCAGACCTCTCCTCGTAGTCCGTATTCAAAGGGATTCTCTTGTGAGCTATGGTGGTCGATTATAGCGGATCCAAATCCGTGTTCATCTTCGGCGGCCTCACTGGCTTTTAATGGCCAGTAAGACATAGTGAATGAAGCAACCTGTCTCTCAATCTCGGCCAATTTGATTGGCGAATTGAGCCTCATTTCGAGTTGGGCTCCAAAGATGTTATGGAACTCTTCAATGGTTTGTCGTAGCAGCTGACAGTCATCATAGTATTTGTCATAAGACAGGAAGGTTGCCGGGAGGGAGTTTCGAAATTCCACGAAACTCGCCATGTGGTCCCTCGCCTCTTGGACTTTGAGACCGTACTTGAAACGCAGGTTACGGGTAGTCACAGCTCCTAACAATTTCTTCCAGGTTCTTTGATGGTCAATGTATCCGCTCTTGCTAGGTAGCGACAAATAAAACGTCATAATGACGTCTAAAGCCGCCGGGTCATCTTGTTTCGCCCGGAAATGTTCACTTAGCTGGTCATTTACACTCACCCCGTAGTCCTCCTATCCTCCAACTACCTTACCGTTGGAATAATATTCGCTGCGGATCTGTTCAGGATATTCCCTCCGTTCCACCTTGGTGATCCTGAAGAGCCTGAGCTTGAATTGCTGCAACTGCTCAGAAGGCATGGGAACCCTACACAGGACCAAATCACCCCTTCGCAAGTTCATCTTTGAACACGTCGTCATAAACATCGTTCTCAGCACTGAGCCAGTCCTGGTAGGCCTGTGAGCCTCGTTGCAGCCGAAAGTAGTCTTCTGACTCGCCCTTCTCTTTCAAGTAGCCGGCGAAGTCTAGTATCACTTCCAGCTTATTTTCGGGAAGGCTTTCTATAATCTCCACAAGGCGTTTTCGGTTATCTGCTATGCTCATAGTCTCTCCCGTTTACTTCACCACTACATTGACCAGCCGGCCGGGGACGTAGACCGTTCGCGCCAGGTCTTTGTTGTCGATGTAGCTCTGCACTTTGGGACTGGCCAGCGCAAGACGCTTGGCCTCCTCTTCGGCTATGTCGGCCGGCACCTGAAGCCTGTCCCGGAGGCGACCGTTCACCTGCACCACCAAGGTGATCTCCTCCGCATTGGTCAGCTCCTCTACCCACTGAGGAAACATCTGTGTGTGCACGCTGTAAGAGTGTCCGGTCCGCTCCCATAGCTCCTCGGCCAGATGAGGGGCAAAGGGCGCTAGCATCAGGAGAAACTTTTCGATGCACTCCCTCCAGGTAGCTGAATCCACGCTGCCGTCGTTCCACACCCTACTTAGCTCATTGGAGAACTCCATAAGGGATGCGATGGCCGTGTTGAACTTGAACCGGTCCAGGTCGTTGTAGCACTTCTTTATGGTCTGGTGCTGCTTTCTTACGATATCTCGTATCGCCGCTTCTTGAATGGAGCCGCCATCCAACTCCGACGGATCATGCTGGCAGACCTCCCAGACCCGGTTCAGCCAGCGGGCAGCCCCATTTATGCCTGAGGTGCTCCAGGGACCTCCCTGGTCCCAGGGGCCTAGGAACATCAGAAAGCACCGAACAGAGTCCGTGCCCAAACTCTCGACGAAATCGTCGGGGTTCACCACGTTTCCGCGGCTCTTGCTCATCTTTTCGTAGTCTTCACCCAGAATGACTCCCTGGTTAAAAAGCCTCAGGAAGGGTTCATCAAAGTCAACCAGGTCCATATCCCGCAACGCCTTGGTAAAGAACCGGGCGTAGAGCAGATGCATGACGGCGTGTTCAGCACCACCGGTGTACTGATTTACGGGCATCCACTCTTTCAAGACCTGGGGATCGAATGGGCCATTCTCGTACTTGGGACTGGTGAATCGCTCCATATACCATGAGGAGTCCACGAAGGTGTCCATGGTATCCGTTTCCCTACGAGCGCTGCCCCCACAGGTAGGACAGCTGGTATTTACGAAGTCCTGCTGCAGAGCCAACGGTGACTCCCCTGTCGGCTTGAACTCCGCATCGGGCGGAAGCAGCACCGGCAGGTCATCCTCCGGCACGGGCACTGTGCCACATTTTTCGCAATAGATGACTGGGATAGGTGTGCCCCAGTAACGCTGGCGGGAGATTAGCCAATCACGCACGCGATAGGATATGGACCTCTTACCCCAACCTCTGCTTTCCACGGTATCGGCTATTGCATCCTTGCCCTGGGCACTGGGCATGCCGTCGAACTGGGCACAGTTGACCATCGTGCCCTCGTCCACATACGCCTCGGTCAGCTCTGATTCGTCCCAGTCCGGCGGCGCTATCACCACCCTGATAGGCAGGTCGTACTTCTTCGCGAACTCGAAGTCTCGCTGATCGTGGGCCGGCACACCCATAACCGCGCCGGTGCCATAGCCCATGAGAGCGTAGTCGGCGATGAAGATGGGAACCTGCTCCCCGTTGAGTCGGTTTATCACATGGCTGCCAAGAAACACACCCGTCTTCTCCTGCTCGACCGCCATTCGCTCTATTTCAGTCTGGCGCCTGGCCTGCTCCACGTAGGCTTCCACTTCGGCCCGCTTTTCGGGTATTGTCAGTTTCTCGACCAGAGGGTGCTCGGGGGCCAACACCATGAACGTGACCCCGAAGATGGTATCTATCCGAGTCGTAAAGGTGCGTATCTCCTTATCTTCCAGACCCAGATGGGAGATATCGAAGCTGATCTCCACCCCCTCACTGCGACCCACCCAGTTCCGCTGCATGATCAGAATCTTCTCGGGCCAGTCCACCAGCCCACTGAAGTCCAGTAGCTCGTCGGCGTAGGATGTGATCTTGAGGAACCATTGCTCAAGGTCTCGCCTAGTAATTGGAGTGTTGCAGCGCTCACATCGGCCGTTAAGCACCTGCTCGTTGGCCAGCACGGTCTGGCAAGAGGGACACCACACCACCGGGGCTCCGGTGCGATAGGCTAGTCCCTTTTCATAGAGCTTCAGAAAAAACCATTGATTCCACCTGTAGAACTCGGGAAGGCAGCAGATTACTTCCCGGTCCCAGTCGTATATGGCCCCCATTCCACGCAGCTGTTTACGCATATTCTCGATGTTGCCCATGGTCCAGGTATAGGGATGAATTCCTCGCCGGATCGCAGCGTTCTCCGCAGGCAGCCCGAAGGCGTCGAAGCCCATTGGATGCAGCACATTGTACCCTTGCATACGACGAAAACGAGCGTGGCAGTCGGATGGGGCCATGGCGTACCAGTGACCTATATGAAGGTCACCCGATGGATATGGATACATGGTGAGCTCGTACCACTTGGGCCGGGGGTCGTCATCGCGAACGCGATATATACCGTCCCTCTCCCATCGCTCCTGCCACTTGCGGTCGATCTCCCGCGGGTTGTAACGCAGCTCAACCAGTCTCATTGTCATATAATGTCACTCCACATTGCATTGCCAACAAGATTTCGATAGAGTGTCATTCTGAGGGAGCAAAGCGACCGAAGAATCTGGAAGGGCGGGGAACCCCCATCTCCACCAGATTCTTCGCGGAGTTTACCCTGAGGAACGAAGGGGCTCAGAATGACATGCATCAAATCTAAGTTGACTGAGTACCACAGGCATCCCAATAATAGACTGAAAGATTTCGAACTTACTCCCAGACCACCTTGCCCCGCTTAATGGAGAAAACCTCTTTACCCTGAAGGGTCCGCCAGGCAAAGTACATCAGGTCCTCGGCGCATTCCTCGCAATACCCGTAATCGGATATGAGCTGCTGCGCCACCTTTGCCCTGGCTTCCTGTCTCCTGCCATCCTTGCGTTTCGGGTCGATTGTCACCTTCACCGTGTCCCGGCTGGGGAAAAGAATATTCTCAATGCCAAGCTTGAGTACAGGTATGGAGCTATAGTCGGGCCCCGACATATCTGGCCGTTCACTCAGGTAACGATGGGTCTGGCATACCTCTTGGCGGAAACGAGGCCGCTCGGCGTCCCTCAGGTTAAATGCGTTCTCCACCCTCCGCAGTACCTTCTCGTCGGGCAAAGGGGCGGCGATAGCATCGGAGCTCTGAGCGGCACAAAAGCTCTCCGCGTCCAGCATGTAAGACCGGAAGAGCTGGGAGGCTCGCTCCAGGAAGTCCTCCATAGAAGCCCTCTGCACCTCACGGATAGCCAGCTCTTTGTACTCCTTCATGGCCTCCTGGACCAGCGTGAGTATTCTGGCTCGCTCCGTTTCATCCGTGCCCGCACGCTCTATCAACCCTTCAACCAGGCTTTCAAGGGCCTTAAGAGGAGTAAGGCAACCCTTCTCACGGGTCACCACGTCGGCCAGCCGGTTTATTATGTATCGAGGTGATAGGCCGAACATACCCTCCCTGGACCCCTCTCCATGTAACCTTTCCAAGTCAGCCCGGGAGTACGGCGGCAATATGCGACCGTCGTAGAGCTTCAGTTTATCCAGTGGAGGCACTCTAAGGTGCCCGGTACCTCGGTCCGCGACTTCTAAACGGGATAGCACCGCCAGAACCGCCGCCAGATGGAGGGCAAAAGGAGCACGTCGGGGGTGGTTCCCTTCCTGGACAGCCTCCCCAATTTGGTTTGTTGGCAACATTTTGGCGTATATCTTGGCCTCGTCGCTCACTCGGAGATTGTAGGGTATTTTTACCAGAATAAGCCTATCCAGAAGCGCGGCGGTCTCCTTGTTATCTACAAAGGCGTTGTACTCCTCTTCATTGGTGTGTGCGACTATAGTCTCGTCAGCGTAGACAGAGCCGAAACTACCCAGCTTGATCACTTGCTCCTGGGTAACTCCCAGCATGACGGCCAGAAACCGCTCATCGGACTTGAATATCTCGATAAACTCCATTATCCCTCTGTTGGCTGCCTCCAGCTCTCCGTCCAGACGAAGGCCCTTCCCTGCTCCCTCTACCCGATCATCGGTAAGCCTCGACATATCCACGCTGCCAACCAGCCTGGAGATTTCCTGAGATTGAGGAGACGTAGCAACGAAGGAGCCCATCCCCACTCCGGCTGCCTCACTAAAGACCACTCGCTGCACCTTCACGTTGGCCAGGTCTCCCCCATATTCATGGCGCAGGCTGTAACGGCAACGAGGACACAGGTCACCCTCGATTTGAAGTCCGTGGTCCCGTGCCATCTCCTCCCGACGTTCCTCAGGAATGAGGTGAAGAGGCTCCTCCTGCATGGGACAACCCTTGATGGTATACACTGCCCCCTGGTCAGTGCGGGTGTAACGCTCCAATCCCTGCTTAAGGAGGGTGACGGTAGAGGACTTTCCGCTGGCTGGGGGGCCCATCAGGAGCAATATTCGTTTCCGCACCTCCAGACCATTAGCCGCGGCGTGAAAGAACTGCACCAGACGGTCGAGTGCCCTGTCCAGACCGAAGATCTCTTCGGAAAATAGCTTGTACTCCGGCACACCTTCAGGCCCTTGAGACGTCCCAGCCCATTGAATCATGTCGTAGATGCGGGCCTGGGAGTGCCGAGCCAACGCGGGATTGGCAATGGCCATGTTGAGGTACTCCTCGAAGGTACCCTCCCAGTCCAGGGCCTGCCATTCCTGTTTAGCCTCGTCTAGAAGCTTTCGTATCTCTGCCATGATAAATACCAACTACTTAAAGTACTTAGCATACCGGGCTCTGCACCCTCTAACCACTGATGTTCCCTATGACCCATGCATCAATCCCTAGAGTGTCATTTTATTATATGTTAGGGCAGATAGGGCACCAGAGCAACCGGCTATTTCAAATCAAATCCTGCTATACTCCGGTGAGAAAGCTGGCCGAAGGGAAATATCATGGACATCAAAGAAACTTACTCGTTTGACGCTCCTATAGATAGGGTTTGGGCACTGATGCTGGACCCGGACTCTCTGGCTCACTGTATGCCGGGTTGTGAGAAGCTGGTAACGGTGGACGACGGCCGATACGAGGCCACCCTGAGTGTAGGTGTAGGAGCTATCAAGGGCAGCTATGCAGCCACCATTACGATAGCAGACGTGGTGCCCATGCGCTCTTATAAGATGCTCGTCGAAGGCGCCGGCTCATCGGGTTTCGTACGCGGCGAGGCATTCATATCTGTGAGCCAAGAAGGGAATAAAACCCTCGTAAAAGTAGATGGTACCGCCCAGATTGGAGGTATGGTGGCCAGGGTCGGACAGAGGCTCATCGGGAGCGTAAACAAGATGATGATGGACAGATTCTTTACCTGTCTCCAAGAATCTGCCACAGAGCTACCGAGTTGAGTGAAAACGTGTAAACCTCCAGGTCCCTGCGGCCAACACCTCATCAGGCCAGGTGCAATTTCCTGGCGGCCCGCAAGACCATAGTCGGTACCGGCTCGATGAGCCTGTATGCCCAAGCGATCAAATAGCTCATTACCACACCGATAACCGCACCGCCGATAACATCGGAGAGATAGAACACCCCTCCATATACTCTGGACAATCCCCAAAGACCGGCGAGTGCATAAAGGAAGGTGCCCAGCTTTCGGCTCCTCTGCCACACAGCGGACGCCATTGCGAAAGCCACCGCCGCCGGGTGAGCAGGAAACGAAGAATCGGTGGGTTGATATAAAAGTACGGTAATATCATGGTCTACAAATGGCCTCTCTCTAAAGTAATACTGGTTCAGAATGAGCACAACCAGACTGGCGAATCCCACAGAAGCCAGTGCCGTCAAGACGGCTCGTTGACGACCATCGCGGGCACTCACGTCCTGACCCACAAACCATGAGCCCATGAGGCAAAGGGCAAAACAAACGGGAATAAAGTAATCGCTCACTATGAGCTTTTCCACCGCGTCAAGAACTGCAAAGCGCCCAGCCCATTGATTGAGCCAGAGCACTATTTCGGTGTCTATCTCCGGTAAGAAGTCCATATATCCTTCAATGAGTCCACAAGCGCTCTTAAGTAGCTGGTCTCCCGCAAAGCATCTAACCCGGAACTCAATTTATGTTTGCCAAAGCCCAGTGAGCGATTGGTTATGGATGACACAAGCAGAGTAACCAGCAGCGCCGCGCCCGCCCCTAACGTATACAGCCCGGCTATCTGATTGCCGTCCAGTCCCCCATTGGTATCCGGCAGATTTCTGGGCTCGGAAAGGAAGAACCAGAGGAACCCAAGAATAGTGGTTATAAACCCCATGAAAAATGCTACCGGTCGAACTCTGAGAAAAAGCAGCCCCTGGAGCGCAGCGTGTGCGGCCACCATCTGAAGGACACCCAGAGACGCGATAAAGGCAAAGACGAAGAAGTCGAGAGCAGTCGGGCCCACCATTGTTGCTAGCCTTGGGGCAAGGCTTGCTCTCCCGTTGGGTCCTCCCTCGGAGGCTGTAGTTTCCTGGAGCTAACGTAATGGCGCATTCCCACTAAAATGGGCAGACCCACGGAGTAGGCCACCAAAGAGTAGGATTGACCGGTCATCCACACCAGCAATGGCAGGGGAGCCATGATGAGGCCCAATGCGAGGGTAGCGCTCCTTAAGAAAGGCAGAAGAAGTAGCAAAGCTAAACTCAGTGGTATCGCCGGAACGGGAACTATGGCAATCAGCACTCCTACGGCGCTCGCTGCCCCCCGTCCACCCCGTAGCTGAAGGAATATGGGCCAGCTATGTCCACCTACCACGGCCACTCCAGCTAGCATCTCAGCTCCCACGCTTCCCGTGAGCCCTTTGGCCAGAAGGACAGCCACAGCTCCTTTGGATATGTCCACGGCTCCTACTAACAGCCCTGCTTTGGGCCCAATGGTCCGATAAGTGTTGCCAGCGCCGGGATTTCGGTCCCCCTCTTCTCGGATGTCTTTCCCTTTGAGTATCCGACCGGCGACATAGGCTGATGGTATTGAGCCTATCAGATAGGCGAGCACTATCGCGCCAATCCAGTTGATGATAACCCATGACACGTTGCGTTACATCTCCTGGCGCCTAAGTTCTATATATCTATGGCCCGTTCGCCGACTCTTGTTGCTTGTGTGCAGGCGCGAGCCTCATGCCCGGTGAGGGTTAAGTCTTGACCATTCTAGGAGTTGCGGCGGTACACCAATGTACATATTTAGGGTTCTTACCCACCACTATATCAAAGTACATTTTTTGTAACTTTGTCGAGACTGATCCGGCGGTGCCATCGCCAATCTTTCGGTTATCCACCTCTATGACAGGCGTGAGATGGGCGGCCGTGCCTGTTAGGAAGCACTCATCCGCAATATAAATCTGGCTTCTGTCCATGTGGCTCTCGATCACCTCTAGTCCCAACTCGTTTTTGGCCAGCTGCATTACGGTGTTGCGAGTTACACCCGGTAGCACATTGTCTTCGATGGGAGGGGTGTAGATCTTACCATCCACCACCAAAAAAATGTTCTCTCCTGAGCCCTCACAGACATGTCCGTCCTGATTAAGGATAATGGCCTCATCGAACCCGGCTAAAGTGGCCTCGGTCTTGGCGAGGATGCTGTTTACGTAGATTCCCGATATCTTGAACCGGGCTGGAATCATGGGATCATCAACGCGTCTCCAGGAAGAAGTGCAGCACCGCAGCACATCGGTCCCCAGATAGCTTCCGAAGGGGACTGTCATGAGGCAGAAATCACTCTCCAACTCTTGGAGTTTGAGATTCGCAACCTTTTCAGCGCTCTTGTAGGCCAGGGGGCGTATGTAGACATCTTCGGTGAACCCACAACGCTCCACCAGTTCTACCGTGATATCACACAGCTGGTCTAGAGTGTAGGGAATATCCAGCATGAGGAGCCTGCAACCCTTGAGAAGTCGTTCGTAATGCTCCCTGAGTCGGAATATGTAGATGGCTTGCTTGTCCGCGTTCCAGTTCCCCCTGATCCCCTCAAACACTCCAGTGCCGTAGTGCAGCGCGTGGGTCATTATGCCTACCTTGGCTTCGCTCAATGGAACGTACTCGCCTCGCAGAAATGCATAGGGGATAGAACTCAACGCTTTCCTCCTCTTTAACCTGGGAGCTTGGGTAATTATAATCAGTGCACGGGCTTCAAGGCAATATGGTATCTGAGCATTGATTTCTATAAAATCCGCTTCTCTTGTTATTTTGATTGTTTTGCTGGTTGCAGCGGTCTCATCAGGAATAGCCCTTTTGGTGACCAAAAATAGCTCAAACAGCCCAGGAGTCGAGATCTTCCTGCCTACTGCCACCCCAACTGCCGAACTGGTAGTGTACATAAGCGGAGCGGTGGCGGAGCCAGGGGTGTACAGCGTTAAGGACGGCGATCGCCTGGTGGATGCCATATCAGCCGCGGGAGGCGCTACCCTGGATGCCCAGCTATCCTGTGTCAACCTGGCTATACGAGTGAAGGACGAGGCCCACTACCACCTGCCAAGCTCCGATGAACCGTGCGAATCCGTATCAAGCCCTGTAGCCGACCCGGTCAGCGACGACAAGATCGATCTGAATACGGCCACCGCGAACCGGCTAGAGGAGCTCCCGGGCATCGGACCAGCGAAAGCCAAGTCAATCGTTGATCATCGCAACGTAAACGGCCCTTTCCGGTCTACGGAAGAAGTAATGAATGTATCGGGGATTGGGGCTATCACCTATGAAAATATCCGCGATCTGGTCACCGTGAGGAGCGGCTCCCGCTGAGTCGTCAGGGACCTTCACCCAAGGCCACCGTTGCAGAATCTGCTCTCCTGTCTATCTGCACCCAGCCTACTCTATGCCTCCCACCGGAGGCGAAGCCCTTTTGTTAAGCTCAATCTGGGTCAGGACCAGACCGCCGGATTGAATACAAGCCACAACACGAATATGAGCACCTTGCTGTATCGTCCTTCGGTCAGGGCCTCGACCGCTTCCCCATACTTCCAGAAAGAGTATAGACACAGGGGAGGTATGAATAGCATTAAAGTCCACCAAGCAGGGCTGCCGTCCAGCTTCATACGCTCTAGCATCTCGCTCGAAGTAATGTAGTACCAATAGATGGGGTACACTCCGAAGCTGACAAAAACCAACAATACCTGCTCCGCCATATTGCGCCACTGTATCATTCCCACACCCCCTCGTAGAAGAAACTATAATCTCCAATTCCCCGGCTGTCACCGTTAGGGCCATAGCCTGTAATTTTGGTCGTCTTCCTTATGCCAGAAACCCGTCCATGGTCCGTGCCGTTTTCCAAGTGATAGATGCGGGCCGCATACGTTCAACGCTAAACCTACAAAAACATCTTGCCAGCCACTGATATGCGGGGTAGAATATGTAATCTTCAAAATGGAATGTGCCTACGTTCCTACCGAACCGCCAATCCGGGACTGGCCTTCCAAACACACGAAGAATCTCAGAAGGAGGGTTTCTATGCTGGACCTGATCGTTCGAGGTGGCCGAGTTGTGACTCCCGAAGGTGTGGGAGAGATGGAAGTCGGCGTCCAAGGCGAAAGGATCGCCGCGGTGGCGTTACCGGGCGCCCTCGGGTCGGAAGCCAAACGGATTATCGACGCCGGCGGCAAAGTCGTACTGCCCGGTGGCATTGAGCCCCATACCCACATAGGGATTCCCGTGCCAGAATCTTGGGCGGGACGCGCAGAGGTGATAACCCAGCCCCCAGAGTCGGCGAGCCGAGCAGCAGCCTTTGGAGGCGTAACCACATTTATTGACTTTGCCGGCAGCCTTGCCATTACCCCAGGCGACGAACCCTCAAGGGCTCCCATCATGCAGCAGGTCGACGAGCGAAGAAAGGCTTTCGAAGGTCACTCCTATACGGACTTCGCTTTCCACTACATCATAGCAGGCGCAGCTCCACCTTCGACTATCGGCGAAATCGGCGAGGCCATCCAATCCGGAGTAGCCAGTATAAAGATCTTTACAACCTTTCATGCCGCCCGCGTTCCAATGGGCCATCTGGAGGCCATTTTCACAGAGGTCAAAAAGGCCGGGGGAATAATGGCCGTTCATGCCGAGGAAGACGATATCGTCATGTATATGACGGAGAAGCTCAAGCGGGAGGGCAATGATCAGGGATATAACCTTCACCTGGTGCATAACAACATATCCGAGGACATAGCCTTCAGGAAGATCCTTCGACTGGCCAGGCACACCGAAACCGGCATCTACTTCGTTCATACCACGGCGAAAGAAGGCGTCGCCGCCATCACCGAAGCTCGCGCCCAAAAGCTGCCGGTATACGGCGAGGCCCTACACAACTATCTGGAGTTCACCCACGAAGACTATAAGAAACCCAACGGGACCAAGATCCACACCTATCCCGCCATCAAGTATGGCGATGACCGGGACGCTCTCCAGCAGGGTCTGGTCGATGGACCGATCTGTACCACGGCCACCGACGAGTACACAACCTACTCGGACGTCAAGTATTGGGGTCAGACGGTGGAATCGGTTTGTGGCGGGCACAATGGAATAGAGACGCGCATGCCGGTGGCGTTTACAAAGCTGGTCGCTACCGGAAGAATAGGCCTCGAGCGCTTCGCCGCCATAACCTCAACCAACGCGGCCAAGATTCTGGGCATGTACCCTAAGAAAGGCGCAATCGCCGTTGGCAGCGATGCCGACATCTGCCTCTTCGACACCAACCTGAAGAAGAAGCTGACCATGAACGACCTCCACGCCGACTCCGACTACTCCATCTGGGAAGGGTTCGAGTGCGCCGGGTACCCCGTGATGACCATACTGCGAGGGAAAGTCATAGTAGAGGACGGCAAGCTCACAGGCAGCTCGTCGGACGGACAGTGGCTCAGCAGAAAGGTTGCTCCCAGTGTGCTGGCACAACCAGTAGTCTGATCGCTCGACCTAGGGATACTCTGAACAAGTCTGGGCATAGTAGCATAGAGAATAGCACTGTGTTCGGGGAGATAATTGATGGACCAGCCAACATTTGCGGACTTGGAATACGAGAGCAAGAAGCGCAAGACCCGCCGGGAGATATTCCTGGAGCGCATGGATGCTCTGATCCCGTGGGAACAGATGGAAGAGCGCATCCGTCCGTTCTATCCCAAGGCGGGCCGAGGCCGTCGACCATATGAGTTGTCGGCGATGGTGCGGATACACTGCGTGCAGTTGTTCTACAACTTGAGCGATCCTGGTATGGAGGACATGCTCTACGAGGTCGAGTCGGTGAGACGGTTCGTAGGGTTGAAGCTGTCGGGCCCGCTGCCGGACGAGACGACGATTCTGAACTTCCGCCATCTGCTGGAAGAGCATGAGTTGGGGCAGAGTCTGTTCGAGGAGATCAACCGTCATCTGGAGTCCCAGGGACTGCGGCTTCGGGAGGGGACGATCGTGGACGCGAGCATCATAGAGGCGCCGTCATCGACGAAGAATCGTGCGGGTGAGCGAGACCCTGAGATGCACCAGACGAAGAAGGGGAACGAGTGGCGCTTCGGGATGAAAGTACACGTAGGCGCTGACGCTGAGACCGGAGTGGTACACAGCATGACTACGACGCCAGCTAACGTGCATGATGTGACAGAAGCGCACCGATTGCTGCACGGTGGAGAGAAACGAGTGTGGGGGGATGCGGGGTATCAGGGAGTGGACAAGCGGTTGGAGAATCGAGAGTTGGATGTGGAGTGGCGAGTGGCGATGAGGCCCGGCCGGCGACGGCACCTGGAGCCTGGCAGCTACGAGGCGTTGGCGGAGAAGCGCAAAGCGTCGGTCAGAGCGAAAGTGGAGCATCCGTTCCTGTACGTGAAACGGCGCTTTGGCTATGCCAAGGTGCGCTACCGAGGGTTGGCTAAGAACGCGCAACGGCTGGCATTGCTACTGGGGCTGGCCAACTTGATGACGGCAGAGCGCCGTCTGGCGACATGAGAGGGGCGCAGTGCGCAAATCACGGCCGGGGAGCCGCGATGGCTCCGAAAAGCCGCTTCGAGGCCACAACAGACACGGTCTGAACGCCTCAACCACGACCTGGAACGTCACAAAGATGCCTGAACGTCTCCAAAGAACGGAACCACTCTGCCCATCCACGCTTGCGCCGAGTTGTTCAGAGGTTCCCTAGTACTTAGTCAACGTTCAAATCGATGCATCGTTTCACCCCCACTCTAACTCTCCCCCATCTAGGGGGAGAGAACAAGTCCCTTCCCCCTCGATGGGCTCACTGGGGTAGGCATTTGAAATTATGAGCTTTGGGAACCGGTTTATGGTAGGTAATTTGCAAACCAGGGAGTGGGTTTGGCCAAGGTTCAGGTATGAGCCACAGGCGAAGCCAAGGCCTACCCTGGAGCAGTTGCCGAGTCATACAGCATATGCCCTTCTTTATCACGCTATCCTTTCGGGGTCCAGAACAGCTAGGAAGTGGATGAGGGCTTCTGACTCTCTGGGGAGGTACTCCAAGAGAAATAGCGTCTTCTGCTCTGGTCCCATAGGCCGTGGCCCACAGGGTAGCCACCGCCAGAACGAGCCAGTACCGGGCCACTCGGTCCGGGTCAGTCCGTCGAGTGCGTTGCCATTGCCAACCCACACTCTTGAGAGCGCGAAAACCCAACTCGATCCAGAAGCGCAACCCATACCAGCATACCCCCACATCCTCGGGAGGCAAGTCGGTAATCACTATCCAGGGTTCCTTCTGGCCTTTATCCCAAACCACCACCAAAGTACCGAAGCGGTGGCGCTTGGGATTATAAAAGGCACTGCCCCTTCCTACCCAGGCGTGGCCTGGTCCGGGAATCAGCGTCCTGGCTTGCCGGCGTTGCCCCTGCAACGGTTGAAAGCTGGTGTTGTTTTTTACCCGCATCAGTGGATGCCATCCCAAGGCCCGTATTTGCTTCCAAAGGCGGGGGCTCCACAAGCCCCGGTCAGTCATCACCAGCACCTCCATGCTTTTGGACACTTCGGGAGCAAGCAGTTGCAAAAGCCGGAGGATTTCGGGAATCCAAGCCCCCGACCTGTTAGCAGGGAGTATGGTCCAGGCAATGGGAATGGCGCTACCCCGGTACAGCACGCTTACTACCAGGGCGACCACGCGGTCTTGGTGGGCTGTTGCGTCGACGGCCAAGGCCAGTTGTTGACCTTTCCACAAAGACAGCAGCCAGCGGAGCAAAGGCGCAAAACAGAGGGTTACATCCAACTGGATGTTGCAGGGAGTGGCCTTCTCCGAACCATCCCGAAGGAACTCTCTAAGGTATTGTCGCAGAGCATGGAAGGTGGCGATGGAGGATAGAGCATCAATCACCGCGCTTTGGCAAGCACTCTTAGCCATGATTGCCCCATACACCCATAGCGCCAATCCACGTATTTGGCTGGATCTTAGGTCAGGAAAATACTGTTCAGTTGAACGTAGCAAGTGGTACCATTCTCTCGGAAAGCGCATGAGTCACCTCCCCACATCCCAGTTGAGTGATACTTCTAGGATGACGGGAAAGCTCGGCGCTTTCCTAGCTGTTTTTAAACAAGTTTTAGGATATGCCTACCCCAGTGAGCTCGTCGAGGGGGAAGGCTAGGATGGGGGAGGAGGCACCTATCAAATCTTGGTTGACTAAGTACTAGAAGTCAAAACCTCTCTGAAAAAAACAGCCCCACGGTCGAGCAGACGTAAGAAAGGGCAACCCATTAGGGGGTTGCCCTTTCTCTCTATATAGGTTTTCGGCCGCCAGAGAGAGGCCCGAGGGCGGAAGCCCCGCCCCCGGGCCTTTGTTGTCATCCACGTCCCTCGAAGAGTTGCGGCTACCGGCGCCGGAAGAAGGGCACGCAGAAACTGTTGCTGCAATGGGCCACCTTCAGGTCCAAGTTGGTAAAGTCCCAGTAGCTGATAAGCCCCAGGCCGTCGGCGCCGATGGTGATGGAGGTGTACGAGCCGACGAAAACAGCGCTGTCGTCCACGGTGCTGGTGGTGGCGCTGGTGCAGGCGATGTTATTGCAGTGGGCCACCTTCAGATGCTGGTGGTGGCGCTGGTGCAGGCGATGTTATTGCAGTGGGCCACCTTCAGATCGCCGTTGGTAAGGTCGTAGTAGCTGATGAGCCCCCGGCCGTCGACTCCGATGGTGATGGAGGTGAACCGGCCGACGTTGCCGGCGCTGTCCAGAGCGCTCGTGGTGGCGCTGGTGCAGGCGGTGTTATCGCAGTGGGCCACCTTCAGGTCCAAGTTGGTATGGTCGTAGTAGCTGATGAGCCCCAGACCGTCGGCCCCGATGGTGATGGAGGTGTTCTGGCCGACGGAGCCGGCGCTGTCCACGGTGCTCGTGGTGGCGCTTGTGCAGGCGGTGTTATCGCAGTGGGCCACCTTCAGGTCCAAGTTGGTGAGGTCCCAATAGCTGATGAGCCCCAGGCCGTCGGCCCCGATGGTGATTGAGGTGTACCGGCCGACGAAGCCAGCGCTGTCCAAAGTGCTCGTGGTGGCGCTTGTGCAGGCGGTGTCATCGCAGTGGGCCACCTTCAGGTCCAAGTTGGTGGAGTCGCTGTAGCTGATGAGCCCCAGTCCGTCGGCTCCGATGGTGATTGAGGTGAACCGGCCGACGAAGCCAGCGCTGTCCAAAGTGCTCGTGGTGGCGCTGCTGCAGGCGGTGTTATCGCAGTGGGCCACCTTCAGGTCGCTATTGGTTTGATCCCAGTAGCTGATGAGCCCCAGACCGTCGGCGCCGATGGTGATGGAGGGGTGCCGGCCGACGGAGCCGGCGCTGTCCAGAGTGCTCGTGGTGGCGCTTGTGCAGGCGGTGTTATCGCAGTGGGCCACCTTCAGGTCCAAGTTGGTATGGTCGTAGTAGCTGATGAGCCCCAGACCGTCGGTCCCCTTGATGATGGAGGTTTCTCGGCCGGCGGTGCCCGTGCTATCCAGCGTGGTCCTGCTGAACCCGGGAAAGTCCAGCACACCCTCCGGGCCTTGTGGGCCCTCGTCACCCTGGTCCCCAGTAGCTCCCTCGGGCCCCTGTATGCCCTGGGCTCCCTGGTCTCCCGTCTCTCCCTTCGGGCCCTGCGGTCCTATCGGTCCCTGGATTCCCTGAGCTCCCTGGTCTCCTGTCTCTCCATTGGGGCCCTGGGGACCTAAGGGCCCCTGAATACCCTGGGGGCCTACGTCACCTTGTAGGCCCTGGATGTTCCAGTCCACAGGTGTCTCATTCTTCTTGCACTTCTCGTCCGGGCCTATGATGCGAATTTTTCCGCTGCCTTTTCCTCCGGAGGAGTCGTCGTCACTTTGTCCATCGGTCTTGACGCAGCTGTGGACCAGGTCTGGGTCGCCTCCGTGGGCGCCAATCTGCGCCACCGCCACGACGGCCAGGGCCGCCACCACCAATATAGCTCCCATGAAAAGAAGCCAATGCCTCGGTATTAAACCTTTGCCCATCGATTTGTACCATCCTTTCCTTTTTTGGGTGCACCGATAGTGCCCCAGGCTCCGGCGACTATAGCACGTCCCACATCGAAGTCAACCGAACTTTTTATGTTTACATGACAAAATGGAACGGAGGTGAGAATCACTTCAGCAATGATGGCATCTCAGGCTCCCAAAGCAAATCAATCACATGGTGTCAATGAACGCTAATGTAGGTTTCAAAGGCCCTTGATTCCCGTGGAGCCTCGCAGATACACTTCCATGGGCATAACGTACTCGTAATGAGGTGGCTTACTTCGCCAAGCTCTCCTCGATATTAACTCCGGGGGTTAGACATTGTGGCCAGCCAAGCACAAACATTAAGAGCTCCTCTCCTATTAAACATCGCTTCCTCCCTTGAACCATACTTGATCGTGTTTGCCGCCAGCGCCTGCGGTCCATAGAGATAGTAGCCGGAGCTATAGGGGTGTCTCTCCATGACTGGTCAACTCGGTTTTGGTAATTGTTTAAGAAAACGAGGTTCTACCCTTTTTTAGGAGTGTTGACGTAGGAGGGTGGCAGCCATGGGACGAGAACGGATGTGGTCCGGTTCAGTTGGAACGCTCGCGGGGGAAAGAGCCCAGCGCGAAAGGTTGCCCGGGCCCGTACTAAAGGCAGATACGGGCTGGGGGGTGATGCGCATCGTGGAGGCGCTCGTCTGCGGGTACGGTGTGCCGTACCAAGCGGCGGTACCTGACTGAACTAGTATCATAGGCGTGGTGCTGGCGGGGATCAGCCTGGGCAACTATTTAGGGGGGTGGATAGCAGATCGGCTGGGTTCACAAACCCTACTTGGTTTTATCCTTTTGGCGGGAGGTATCTCCAGCCTTAGCGTGCTGCCTCTGGTCAACCTGGCGGCCGACGCCTTCGACGGCTTACCTATAATCACTCGTATCGTGTTGCTGACCAGTGTCCTGTTCTTCCTGCCAAGCTGCATCCTCGGCATGGTCAGCCCCCTCGTCATCAAGCTGCGTCTTAAAGACCTGACCAAAACGGGCAATGTTGTGGGCAAGATCTATGCCATATCCACCCTTGGCAGCATCTTCGGGACCTTCATCGCCGGTTTCGTTCTGATCCAGTACATGGGGTCTCGGCCTGTCCTCGTATTGATATCCCTCATTTTGGTGGGCATGGCCCTGGCATTCGGTAGACTGTGGCGAGCTAAGATGCCCGGGGTCGGGTTCATGGCGGTCTTCGTGGGCCTGGCTATTTTCGTGCTAACGGGACATGGAACAGACTCGCCGTGTCTGAAGGAGAGTAACTATTTCTGCATAAAGGTGCGCGATGACGTAGTGGACGGAAACAAACCGGTGAAGGTGCTGACGCTGGACAAGCTGGTCCACAGCCACGTTTCTCTCGAGGACCCCACCTTGCTGGTATACAAATATGAGCGAATTTTCTCCGAAGTCGCCTCTCAAGTAGCGGACCGAAATCCGAACCTGGTTACCCTCTCTATTGGAGGAGGTGGCTACACTCTTCCGAGGTACCTGGAGGTCACCTATCCTGAAAGTACGGTGGATGTCATAGAGATAGACCGAGAGGTCACCAAGGTGGCCTACGAATATTTGGGCCTTTCGCCGGAGAGCCGGATAACCTCCTACAACCGGGACGCCCGTATCGCCGTCCCTGACCTTGAACGCGGAGCATACGACGTAGTCTTCGGTGACGCGTTCAACGACCTTTCAGTGCCATATCACTTGACCACTTCAGAGTTCAACGAAGAGATCAAATCCCTCTTGGCGGAGGACGGCATGTACGTGGCGAACATCGTGGATAGACTATGGTCTGGTAATTTTCTGCGGTCTTTCGTGCACACGGTGGAAGGCTCCTTCCCCTACGTATACCTGCTCAGCGACGACGATGACTGGGGTAGAGACCTGAGGGACACCTATGTGGTGGTGGGCTCCCTGGGACCCCTTTCCCTCGACTCCATCCAGACTGCCAGTGCAGCCATCGGGAACACCAGTCCAATCACCCACTTCATGCCCTCTCAGATCTTCCAAGAGTGGAGCACATTCAAGAAAAATGTGTTCTTGACAGACGATTACGCACCTGTGGAAAACATGCTGGCCCCTCTCTTCTTGGACACCAGCAAGTAGGTCGACACCTCTGTGCTTGGCCAGCCAGATGCGCTGGTTACTTGCCCTGGCAGCCCGCGAGACCGTCATTGCTACGGAAATGGCCCTCACCCCGACCCTTCGACAAGCTCAGGGCCACTCCTCTCCCAATGGGAGAGGGGCCGAGGGGTGAGGGCGTTTAGGAAGCATGAATGGGAAGACCCTTGGTCTGCTGGACTCGGCCTGTACATCCGCGTAAAGTCTCGGATATACTGTAATTGGCAATAAACCAATTCATATTCGTAACGCTTCACTCGAAGCCTGGGGAAGTCGAAAATCCGAATGGAGTTACCATACGTATACTTCATCGGATAGGCCCTTTGTGAACCAAGTATATGGGCCAGTCATCTCCAGGGGTAGAGAGGCATTGGTGCTTAGCTACAACGACCTGCGGGATGACCAGATCATTACGCTGATCGCGAATGGCGAAAAGGAAGGTTTGGAGGTCTTCTATAACCGCTATGCATCTTCCGTATTTTCTCTGGCCAGGTATATGCTAAAAGAGTCAACGCTGGCCGAGGAGGTCACCCAGGATATTTTCCTGAACCTTTGGCTGAAGGCTTCCAGCTACAGTCCCCAACGCGGTACACCCCGAGCCTGGTTCATGAGCGTGGCCCATCATCGGATAATAGACGTGATCAGAGCTCGGAAGCGCAGCGCCCAGTCGACAAATCAGGTACCTCACGAGCTCCTTGATCTCCATCCCAGCAGGCAGGTAGGAACGGAGGAGCAGGCACATCGCAATCTGGACCGAGAACATATAATCATGCTCCTAGAGGATTTACCAGAAGAACAACGGGAGGTAATAGTCCTGGCATACTTTGAAGGGTATTCTCAGTCGGAGATAGCAAACAAGTTGAACCAACCCCTGGGAACGGTAAAAACAAGGGTCCGTCTCGCTATGCAGAAGCTGCGTGCGGCGTTGCAACACAAGGAGGTCGAGTAGGGAGTGAACTGTAAAGAGGTTGAGGAACTTCTCCCCGCTTACTCGCTGAACGCCCTGAGTCCAGAAGAGGAAGCGCTGGTAGAAACACATCTGGATACGTGCCCTTGGTGCCCCGTCCAGCTAAGAGAACACATGCAGGTAGCAGCGCTTCTGTCTCACGCTGCGGAGCCTGCCGAGCTATCCCCGCGGCTCAAGGAGCGCGTAGTTAGAGCGGCCCCCAGCAGAAAAGCTGACAGAAGCCAGCCTGTTAAGCTGCCTATATTTGCGCCGGCTCGTCTGTTGCTGGGCGCAACGGCTTCGATCACGGTCATGCTGGTCGCGGCGGTCGTGGCTGTGAGTTTGCTGATGACGAATGAGATAGATGATCTCAAGAAAGAGAACTCAGACCTGACATCAGATGTGATTCGTCTGACCTCTGTCGGCAGTCAGATGTCCAATGAAATGGACATCCTTCAGGAAGATAACTCCCTACTTAGCTCCGAAGTGACTTTGCTTTCCCTGAAAGACGAAAAGCTCACTGAAATGTTGATGGAGCAGCGGTCCATGAACTACATCATGGCCGCACCTGATAAGAAGCTGCTCGCTCTTTATGGCGATGAGTCGTTAACCGATGCTCAGGGAGTCTTGTTGATAGCCGATCCAGGTAGCTCAGGGATACTGATGACCAAAGGACTTGAGCCTACTTCGGAAAACATGGCCTATCACGTTTGGCTGAGGAAGGACGGCGAGCCCGCGATGGTGGGTGCGCTGTCGGTGGATGAAGAGGGTTGGGGCGTGCTTTCCCTTTGGCCGGACGAGCCGATCACGTTCTTCCAACAAGTGTGGGTTACTCAAGACCCAGTTGAAGATACTAGTAAACCTTCAGGGAAACCCATTCTCTGGGGCAGAATATCCCCTTAATGAGTTCTCGGTCAATCGGCCATCATTAGTAGTTCAGGGTCTTTTAGTTCTCCGCTACTATCACTGTTAGTTGTCGTGCCTCTATGGGGCGCCACCGACAGATAAAAATGGATAGCACTGCACTCGGTGGTTCGACAGGCTCACCATGAGCGAACCTCTTCGAATCCGTTCATCCTGAGCCTGTCGAAGGATGCCGGGCTATTTTTATGGGAGATTGCTTCAGGGCTTCGCCCCTTACAATGACAATTGCGAGACCCTGATTAGCAGCTAGGCGTTACTTGCTCCCGTTGCTCTTCCAGAGCGCCTCTAGAATGTTTCCAGGAGACATTGGCAGCTTTCTCATCCTGACCCCAATAGCATGATAAATGGCATTGGATATGGCGGCCATGGGCGGCACTATGGGTATCTCTCCCACTCCTCGGGCCCCGTAGGGATGGCCGGGATTCGCCACCTCTACTATGACCGTGTCTATCATGGGAAGGTCTAGGCTGGTGGGCATACGATAGTCCAGGAAGCTGGAGTTGGCCATTTCCCCCTGTTCGTTGAAATAGTACTCCTCGTTCAACGCCCAGCCGATGCCTTGGACGACTCCACCTTGCATCTGCCCCTCTACATAGCTGGGATGTACTGCCTTCCCAGCATCCTGTAGCGCTGTGTACCTCAGGATGTCCACCTTGCCCGTGTCGGGGTCCACTTCCACGTCCACGATGTTAACCGCGAAGGTGCCCCCCTTGCCTGCGGGATTTACGCTTGCACGACCTACTATGGGGCCACCTGTGGAGTTCAGCATGCCCGCCAACTCCTTAAAGGTAAACCGTAGCTCAGGGTCCGCCTTATGAGAGACAATGCCGTCGCTGTAATGCACTTTATCCGCGGATACATCCCAGATCCTGGCCGCTCGCTCGATCAGCTGTTGCTTCACGTCCTGGGCCGCCTCATAGCAGGCCCAGCCGGTCTTGAAAGCCACGCTGCTTCCCCCGGTGACCGACGTAAAGCCCACCGAGTCCGTGTCCCCCACCACTGGACGGACGTCTTCAGCAGCAATACCCAACACTTCCGCCAGCTGCATGGACACGGCGGTACGGGTACCACCGATATCCGGCGATCCCTCCACAAGGCTAATGGTGCCATCGGGGTTCACGCTGGCCGTGGCGCTGGATGGTCCGGTGTCGTTGAACCAAAATCCGGTGGCGATTCCACGACCCCTGTTGGGACCGGTAAGAGGCGCGGAGTAGTGTTCGTGCTCTCTAGCAGCCTGGATAGTCTCCAGATAGCCTATCTTCGGGAACTTGGGACCGCTGACTTGACGAGTCCCCTCCTTTGCTCCATTAAGGGCACGGAACTCCAACGGGTCCATACCAAGCTTCTCGCATATCTCGTCTATTACCGTTTCCGCCCCAAAAGCCGCGGCCGGCGCTCCGGGCGCTCTGTATGCGGCCACCTTCGGTTTGTTCAACACCACGTCGAACCCTTCCACTCTGGCGTTAGGAATATCGTAGGGCCCAAACATGCACTGGGCCCCGGCGTTAACGGGTGACCCAGGAAATGCGCCGGCTTCGAACGCTAAATAAGCGTCCGCCGCCATGATACGCCCCTGCTTGTCGACACCTATTTTAACTCTCATGTAGCCACCAGAGGTAGGGCCCGTCGACTCGAACACCTCGGTCCTGGTCATGGTGCTTTTCACTGGATGCCCGGTCTTCTTGGAAAGAAGAGCTGAGACAGGTTCCAGATAAGGGATGATCTTCCCTCCAAATCCTCCGCCGATTTCCATAGGCACGACCTTAATCTTAGACACCGCAATGCCCAGCAGGAGGGCTGTATAATCCCTTACGACAAACTGGGCTTGGCTGCTGCACCATATAGTCAGATTGCCATCGGCGTTCCAGAGAGCGGTCGCGGTGTGGGGTTCAATATAGCCCTGGTGAACCATCGTTGTTTCAAATTCACGCTCGACAACGATATCGGACTCTCGGAACCCTTGCTCTACATCACCCACTCCGAACTCGAAGTGGTTGGCGATATTGCTGCCTTTGCCCGAGTCATCGTCGTCGCGCAGACCACCCTGTTTGAAACTGATGGTTGACAACGTATCCAGCCTCTCGTGCAATACGGGAGCATCCTCTTTCATTGCTTCTAGGACGTCGAACACCGCTGGCAAAATCTCGTACTGGACATCAATCAGTGCCAGCGCCTCTTCGGCTATATGAGGGCTGGTTGCCGCCACCGCCGCTACGGCGTGGCCCTTGTAGAGCACCTTGCCGTCGGCCAGGCAGTTGTTGCTCATGAACTTCGGGTTTGCCATCATGCCCTCACCCACGTCCGCTACCTTGCCAGATGGCTGGGGAAGCTCTGCTGCGGTAACCACAGCTTTCACTCCCGGCAAAGACAGAGCTCGGCTGGTATCAATGGACTTGATCCGGGCGTGGGAATGGGGACTTCTCAAGATCTTGGCATGTAGAAGTCCTGGCAACTGGATATCGGCGCCGTACTGGGCTCTTCCCGTTACTTTGTCGGTGCCGTCATGGCGGATAGGCCTCGTGCCTACCACTTTGTATTCACGGGTAGACAGTACCGTGTTGGACGCCATTACCCCTTCACCTCCATTCGGTTCGCTGCATCAAGCACGGCCCTAACGATTTTGTCATAGCCCGTGCACCGGCAGAGATTCCCCGCCAGCCAGTGGCGGACACGGTACTCAGACGGGTTCGGTTCTCGATCGAGAAGGGCTTTAGAGGCCACTATGAAACCCGGAGTGCAAATGCCGCACTGCAAGGCAGCGTTCTCGAGAAATGCCTGCTGAATTGGATGAAGCCCCTTTTCTGTGGCGACTCCCTCAATCGTGGTTATTTCTTTTCCCTCGGCCTCGACACCCAGAACACAGCAAGAGTCAACTATACGGCCGTCCATCATGACGGTGCAGGCGCCGCAATTACCGTCGTTGCAGCCCTCTTTGGTACCCGTGAGGGAGAGCACATCCCTCAAGACCTCCAGAAGACTCTGGCGGGTCTCACAAAGGAACTCAACCTCTTCACCGTTTATCTGTGTCTGTACGTGAACTTTCCGTACCATTTGTTCTAACCCTCCTTAGCTCTCTCGATGGCTTCTCGCAGCGTTCTGCGAGTCAACACGCCCACCAGATGGCGGCGCTGCTGAACTGTCCCACGCATATCGTTGATAGGCCGCGCGGCGGCCATTGCGGCTTCCGCCGCATCATTGATAGCTTCCTCGCTCACCTCTCGTCCCTTGAGTGCAGCTCCCGCCTCTTCCACAAACAAAGGAGTAGGCGCCACCGAGGCCAGGGCTATGCGGGCGGACACGAATGACTTCCCCTTCTCATCCAATACTACTGAGGAACCTACACCAGCCACGGCAATGTCCATCTCGTTGCGTGGGATGAACCGTAGATAGTGGGCCCCAGACTGTTTCTGAGGCGGGGGCATTCGCATCGAGACCAGGATCTCTCCGTCCTTCAGTATGTTCTGGCCAGGAGCTGAACAGAACTGTTCCGCCGGGATTTCCCTGGCGCCATTGGGTCCTGCTATCTGGCAAGTGGCGTTCAGAGCGATCAACGAAGGTATGCAGTCCGCACTGGGGGCGGCATTGCAAAGATTGCCGCCTACGGAAGCCCTCCCCTGTATCTGAATCCCGCCTATCATCGCAACCGCGTCTATAAGACCCGGATATATCTGAGAAACCTTCTCGTTCTGGTATATAACGTAACAGGGCAGAGCAGCTCCCAACTGTAACCCGTTCTGAGGGTCATATGAAAGCTGGTTGAGCTCGGGTATCTCCTTTATTTCAACCACGCGTTCTATTTCCCTACGACCAGTCCTGAGCTGAACGAGGAGGTCTGTCCCTCCAGCAAGGACTCGGGCTTTGCTCCCCTTTTCCGCCATCAACGAAACCGCCTCATCCACTGTTCTGGCTACGGCGTACTCAAACTCCTTCAAGGATTCACCTCCCGTAATATGCTCTGCTCAAAGGGCTAGCGTGGCTGCTCATGCCTTCTTCCACTGCCGCCCAATCGGAAACCACATACGGCATCATATATTGTTACCAACACCGTGTCAATTTGCCCGGTATAATTCCATTTACAAACTACGAATCTACGATTATACCTGCTCCACACTGATCACCTGCCCACCAACTATCTCAATGCGGAGTCTCGCTGTGCTGTCTCCTTTTTTCGGATTACACCTCACTTGTCCTTTGAATCCGTTCTCCACATAATAGCCTGGGACTTCTATGTCTTCGATATCTCCATGAAACGGACAATGTACAGTAGTGTTCATTTCAGGTCTCCTTTTATTAAGTAGTCTCTCGCAAGTGGCTCACAGATATCTTGATGTGTCAACTATCTAACTGCTACGTAAGTGTTCAGACAAGAGGAAAAAGATGCCTGGCTGCTGGCTCGGCAAACAATGGAGATCGGCATTGTTTGACCGGACCTAATGCTACCCTTTTGATTATATCAGGGCTAATAATATGAAGAAACCGGTATGGGATAATTGTGCTAGAATCAACCCGCGGCGCCTACTGACAGCTAGCATTGCTAACTGGAGGTAACAGTATAAAATTCTGCGTTCAGATCAGCACCAGACACTTACAAGAGCACCCTCCAGAGTCTCTTATGGAGCTAGCGCGAGTAACCGATCTGGCAGGCATCGATTCCATATGGGTGGGCGAGGCCCCATTTTACTGGGACGCCTTCGCCATTCTAGGCGCTTTGGCAGGGGTAACGACAGGAGTGCGGTTAGGCACCGGGGTGACCAGCCCATACGTGCGACCGCCACACCTTCAGGCTATGTCAGTCGTCACACTGGACCGCTTATCTGAGGGCCGTGCTTTCCTGGGACTAGGTCGGAGCGTACCTCAATGGTATCAACGGCTGCTGGGCACCGACGTCGGGGATCCCGTCACAGTCATGGAAGAAACTATAAATCTGCTAAGGCAGTGGTGGAAAGCACCTTACACGGCTTCCTCAAACGGCCACTTCCCAGTGCACGACCTGAAACGCCGGACCTGGGGAGTCCAGCCTCGTATACCAATCTATCTAGCGGCAGCGGGCCCCAGAATGATGCGTTTAGCGGCACGTTTGGCCGATGGTATCGTATTTCTGTGGCCGAGTCTCCAGTTCGTAAGAGATTCTATACTCGATATACGTTCAGAAGCTTCGGGAGCCGGACGCGACGCCGATAACTTTGAGTTCATCGTATTTACCGGCCTTGAGGTAACTGACCGGCCGGAAGAGGCCCTTAAGCGATTCAAGTCCGAGATGGCAATGTACCACAGCATACCCGGGATGGCGCGGGTGCTGGCCGGTACCAGATATGATGTGCCCAGCATAATCGAGGGTGTTCGCCACGCTATGAGGACCCAAGAGATCTTGGACAAAGGAGGATGGACGGAGGAGTTCAGCAGTACGGCTGACTTTGCCCGGGCATGTGAGGCCATACCTACCGGGCTGGTCGATGAGGTGGCTGTTACCGGAAATGCAGATACCGTGCGGAGACGCCTAGAGGAATATGAAGCAGCCGGAGTCACCCACTTCTTCGTTTCCAGTCCGCGAGACAAGTCCGTGGACCTGTACAAAGATTTCCTGGCGAGCATTCAGCCTGCCCGTTGAGACCGTCTGTGCCTCATCGCAGTTCTAAGTCAACGAATGCAGGAAAAGTTTAGCCAATCTACTTTCTGAAGCAGACTGTTATCGAGGAGATACAGTATGGAGGGAACACGTCTCAAGGATAAGGTCGCCCTCATCAGCGGTGGCGCCAGAGGCATGGGCGCAGTCGAGGCGCAGCTCTTCGCCAAAGAGGGAGCCAAGGTGGTCATAGGCGATATTCTGGATAGCGAAGGCGCCAAGGTTGCAGCCGAGATTTCCGAGGCCGGACTCGACGCTCTTTATGTGCATCTTGACGTTGCGGTAGAAGAAGATTGGCGACAAGCCGTCGATGCCACAGTCACAAAGTTCGGCAAGCTAAATGTGCTGGTCAATAACGCGGGCATAGGCCAGCAGGTCAGCCTGGAAGAGATCAGTGGAGAGCTGTGGGACTATGTCATGGCAGTGAACACAAAGGGGGTCTTCCTCGGTACCAAGCATGCCATTCCGGTAATGCGTAAGACTGGAGGAGGCTCAATAATTAACATATCCTCGATGGCCGGGCTCGTTGGGGGAAGCGCCTCGGCCGTCTATCACGCCTCCAAGGGAGCTGTGCGTCTGCTTACCAAGTCAACAGCGATTCAGTATGCGCGAGAGGGCATCCGGGTGAACTCGGTGCATCCGGGCGTCATAGAGACCCCTATGACCGAGGCGTTCCTGGCGGTCCCGTCACACCGCCAGGACAGGGTCGACAAAACACCCATGAGGAGGATCGGCACCTCTGAGGACGTGGCATACGGCGTTCTATTCCTTGCCTCCGATGAGTCCTCCTTCGTCACTGGCAGCGAGCTGGTCATTGACGGTGGCCGCACCGCCCAATGAGTAAACGGCGAGATTTCAGAGATGGGCTGGTAGAATCCCCCCGTTCATAAGCATTTCGAACGGGCAGAAGACCCATGGAGGATGGATATTATATGGAGGTTGTGCCCTCTCCTGAGCCCCTACTGCAACTGGGTATGGGATATTGGGGCTCAAAGGCCTTCTTGACTGCCTGCGACCTCAAGCTGTTCAGTGTAGTCCAGGCCGGCACAGATACAGTGGGGGATGTCTCCAAAGCCTTATCCCTCCCCTCTAGGGGCGCCAGGTTCCTCCTGGATGGAATGACGGCTCTAGGCTTACTGCAAAAAGAGCGTGGGCAGTATACCAACACGTCCATGTCCTCGGAGTACCTGGTAGAGGAAAAGCCCCAGTATATGGCTGACCTGTTCATAGCCATGAATCGAATGTTTTACGCTCCGTCGGTGGAGTTTGAGCGTGCCCTCGGGCAGGACAGCCCGGTATGGTCCGTCGACTCGGACGGGAGGCATGTCCCTCTCACGGGTGAGCAATCGGAGCTTTTCACCAGGGGCATGCATGGGCTCAGCGCGGCGACAGGCGTGAAATTTGGCCACATATGGGCTGAAAAGCTTCAGGACAGACGACACCTACTAGACCTGGGAGGTGGTTCGGGCGCAATGTCCATAGGCGCCGTGGCGGCGAATTCAGGGCTCAAGGCGACCGTGCTGGACAGACCACGGGTATGCACCGTCGCGCGTTCCTACATCTCTAAAGCCGGGCTCTCCGGTAGCATCGACACCATTGAAGCTGATCTGTTTGCGGACGACTACCCCACGGGCCCGGACGTTCACTTATACAGCAATGTCTTCCACAACTGTAGTGAAAGTGAATGCAGGCGGCTCCTCGAAAAAAGCTTCTCCAGCCTGCCACCCGCGGGAACGGTAGTGATCGCCGACTTCATCCTGGATGATAGCCGCACATCGCCAACCTTCGCCGCCGTCTTCAACTTTCTGGCGTTGGCCGCCATGCAGGAGGGGGAGTGTCATACCTATACCGAATATCGGACCTGGCTGGAGAAGGCCGGATTTGTCGACGTAACCCGTGTCAACCTTGATGGCCCCACAGCTCTCATGCTAGCGAGCAAACCTTCCAACTGAGCCGGAGTCCTCTAACCCACGCCCAGTTCCCGTAGCGGTTCGACTTAGCACCGACCCGTAGATATAATCCCCTTCATAGAGAACCTCATAACCCCAACTTAATCACTAGGAGTAGCTCCCATGAAAAAATTCGCCCTGATTCCCATTCTGCTAATCCTCACACTTGTCATCGGCCTCGGCGGTGCCGCCTTTGCCGAGGACAGCCACAATGATGGACTCGATGACGGAGTGGATTTAAGCAGCACGCCGACCGCCAGTTCTGTTACTACATCTGCCATCACCAACGCACTAGACATTCTTATCGTGCACGATACCCTTCCTCTCGCCTTCTTCGGATGGTATCGGGCCAATCAAATGTCAGCGACCGGATTCGACGTATTGCAAAGAACAATAGACTGGGCAGACGGAGGACTCCCTCCGGCTAACACAGACGTCATCCACTTCACTTACAACGGCACGTTAGACCCCCTTAGCGCTTCGGCCGAGTTGGGCCCGATCGCCGTACAGGATTATCTCGTTGCCGCTGGCTATAATGTGGTCGAAGTTCACCCTCAGAGCGATGTCGAAAGCTTGCCGGCTTCACATTACAGCAGTTTCGACTTAGCCATCTATTCCTGGACCTTTCCCAGGGACGCAACGAACATCGTGACCTCAGGAATTCCGTTCATTTCCTTCTCGGCCGGAGAGACCGACGAAATGGGAATAGGCAACGGAAACACAACGATGCACGCGTCTAAGGACTCCTTCCATGTGGTAAATAATACCCACCAGATTACACAGCCATATCCTCTGGGCACGCTGAACTTCGGGGATTTCATGTTCACGGATGCATCAGAGGCGAGTGGCAGCGGTATTGCGCTAATCATTGACGAGTCTCTAGGTTGTCATGGGGCACAGGCCACGATAGTCGGTACTTCCGGGCCAGACCTCCTCATCGGGACTCCCGGAGTCGATGTAATCATGGGATTGGACGGCAATGACGTGATTCTCGGTTACGCAGGGGACGATATTATATGCGCTGGTAACGGCAATGATGTTGTCGACTCAGGAGACGGTGACGACTTGGTCGACGGAGAGCCTGGCGCTGACAGGATTAGCGCCGGTCCCGGTGCCGACCACGTCATCGGGGGTGCTGGGCACGACCTAATAGCTGCTGGTGCAGGCGATGACCTAGTAGAGGCCGGCAGCGGGAACGATAATGTTTCCGGTGGCAGTGGCCGGGACGTAATGTTCGGCGATGCAGGGCACGACTACCTTGCCGGGGATACGGGCGAGGACATGCTACTGGGAGGTTCTGGCTCCGACGAGTTCGACTGCGGAGCAGATATCGATATCGCGGATGGTGGCCCAGGAGCAGACGTCGTACCGGCCATCGACTGCGAGCTGGTGGCGAGCATACCGTAACGCCATAATCGATGCCGGGGACTTGGCACTAGGTTAAACGCTAAAGGGGGCAGGTCGATGACCTGCCCCCACACATTTCCTGGCCTCGGGGGTTAGTTAACCCGATTGTTTAGCCGATGTTCGTTATTTGCGGAACTCCGGCATCACCGACTCAGCGAACAACGCCAGATCATCGTGGTCGTAGGGTGGGTGTAGCTCGAGAATCAGATGGGACATACCCAGGCCAACGTACTTGTGAATCTGGTCGATGCAGTCCTGTGGAGTGCCGGCGACTGCGGCCGTATTGCCTCTAGGGCCGTATCGTGTCAGGATTTTCTCGGCCTTCTCCTCGCCTCGGCGTCGGTCAGCGTCTATACCCAGAACGAAATACACCGACTTCTGAATCGAGTTCACGTCCCTGCCCACCGCCTCGCAGTGGCGCTCTAACACCTGTACCTTGTGGCCGAACCCCTCTGGAGTGACGCTGCAGTTCCAACCGTCGGCAAACTGGGCTATCACCCTCAATGTAAGCTTCTCCCCAGCCCCGCCGACCCACAGCGTCGGATGGGGCTTCTGGACCGGCTGGGGCCGGCAGACGGCGTCGGTCAGGGTATAGTAGCGTCCCTGAAAATCGACTTTGTCCTCAGTCCACAAGAGCTTGATGATCTGGAGCGCCTCGCCTAGCATACGAATACGCTCCGGCAGCGGCGGGAAGTGGATGCCATACATCGTGTGCTCCGGCTCGAACCAGGAGGCGCCCAGCCCCATCTCCAGACGGCCGCCCGTGGCGGTGTCCAGGGCCGCCCCCATGTTGGCGACGACGGCCGGATGCCGAAAGGTATTGCCCAGCACCAGGGGTCCTACTCTGATTCTACGCGTCTGCATAGCCAGGGTGGACAAAGTCGTCCATTCTTCTAGATAGAGGCCCTGACGGTCCCCCGCGAGGGGCATGAAGTGGTCGGGGAGCCAAGCACAATCGTAACCCAGGTCGTCGGCGGCTTTCCATACACTTAGCAGCTCCTCGTAAGTGGTATGGAGCTGCTGCGGCGCTATTCCAAATGTCACTCCAGGGTTCAAGCTGTCACCTTCCTCATTCAACATTTCTTTTGAACTAAAACATAGCTATGGGGTTCACCGGAGAGCCGGTGCCTCCCTTGACCTTGAGGGGGCTGACCATCAGCAGAAACTCGTAGCGCCCTTCCTCACTGCACGCTTCGGCCAGGGGCTGGAGAAGGGCATTGTCCAGGAGAGCCAGTCCATAGGCGAAGACAGACATGTGCACACTGAAGGGATACAGCCCCTCGTAGTCAGAGGGTGTGTGGTCATGCATATCCCAGGCCAACAGCGATACGTCGTGGTCTCTAATGAAAGGGAGGCACGAAGCGTGAAGGCCTTCTTTGTGACGCTCAGGCAGGCCGTAGGGTGTGTCGGCATGATGTTCCTGCCACTTTTCTCGCCCGCAGTATACCGCTACGGCATCCCCCGGCTCAATTGTAACGCCCTGTGCCTTAGCCGCCTCCACTAATTCCCAGCCATGCACCGGGCGGTCGTGGGTGACGAAGGATTGGCCTCGATACTTGGGCACGTCCAGAAGAACCCCCCGGGTCACGATGCCATCGCTCCAGGCTTCTATTCCTCCGAACTTGGCGCCCATTGAGGAGACCTCTTTCTCAGGGTCGCGGCCATTGTACATGCCCTGGTCATCCCACACATGGCACAAGGCGTCGATGTGGGTGAACGCGTAGCCGTGGTATACCGAGCCGTAATAGTCCTCGGCGTTGCCGCCTACCGAAAAGGGCACGGACCTGACCCAAAGCTGGGCCGGAATTGGGTTCCCAGGCCCTATTTTGGTTGGGAAATCCCGGCTCAAGGACACAGTGCGGCCGCTACGCACCAGCCCGGCGGCAGCGACACGCTTCTGCGCGGTAATAAGGTTTACCGTCCCTATTTGATCGTCTTTCCCCCAGCGGCCCCAGTTGGACCGTTCCCGAATATAAGATACGACTTCCGCCTTGGAAGGTATAGGTCTCTCCATAACGTCGCCCCCTCTGCACGTGCCCTAGCTTGGCCCGGCACTGATAGGCAGAGTATATGGAGGGCCGGTGGGAGTGTCAATCTGGCATACTGCTCCGCTATACTGGTGAGGAACTAATCGGCACAATTTTCCGTCTGAATAAATATCAACACAACGGAGGCACTCTATGCACCGATCATTCATTCTCGCCGGGTTAGTCGCTATCGCCCTGTTCGCCGTAGCTGCTTGCGGAGGGTCCTCCACTCCGACCGCTTCAGCTACGCCAACTGCGACCCCCGGCGCGATAGTCGCACCGGCGGGCGACATCAGTTCTTTACTCTTTCCAGATGAAGTTGCCGTACTTGCCGGCGGGGTAAGACTGACTACCGAATACCGGGATCAGAAGTCAGCCGCAGCAGCGATCGACCCTGTTCAAGTCGAGCACATGGACTCCTTCTCTTCGCTATCATTCACCACGGAGGACGACTCTCGGAGCCTGGTGTTGACAACCATAGACTTCGACTCAGAGGCGGCGGCGATTGATCGTTTAGGGCTGTTGACTGCCGAGCCGTCCGGCATGCAAGACACGCCCGTCACCATCGGCGACGTTTCGGCCTACCTGGAACTGAACGATGCGGGCATTGGGAGCATGGTGGTATTCAAGAAGGGAGAGTGGGCAGTCGTGCTGCACACCGCCCAAGCTGATGGCGTTACCCCCTTGGTGGACATCGAGGGTGTCCAGGCTCTCGCGCGGACTGTTGCCAGCAGGCTCTAATCCAACTTAATATCGGGACAAGGTGCCAAGTTCTCCCACATATTCCATCACAAAAACGGAATCGGGAAGTGATAGCGGAAGATTTTGACTGGCCTGTACGGCAGCCGGAGCTTGGAAATCTAACCACTTAGCCTGTATAGTCTAAGTAGCTAGAGTGCTAGCTTTGGAGCGTTGGCATGAAGAAGTGTCCCAGCTGCCAGGCGGAGAACGAGGACAAGGCCCAGGCTTGCTTCCTCTGCGGCCAAAGGCTTAAAAAGCGCGGCTTGTTGGGGCGAATTCTGGGCGGCTCCGGAGGAAACCAGTCAGAATATAGGCTCCCCGACCCTCAACACTACCCTGAAGCCGAGTACCCCAGTAGAGATATGCCATCAGAAGAGCCAGATCGGCCAGAACCGGCTATTGCAAGTCCCGAGCAGGCAGCGCCTTCCGGCCCTGAGACCGCCGAAGAGTTCAAGGAGCGGGGAAAAGAGTACATCAACCAAGGCCAGTACCGGCTTGCCATGGAAGCCAATACTCAGGCCATTAACCTCAATCCTGCATACACCGACGCCTACTACAACCGTGGACTTGCCTATATTCACCTGGGCAAATATCATCAGGCGATCAAGGACTTCGACGAGGCTATCAGCTTAAACAGCCAGGACCCCGACTCCTATTACAACCGCGCCCACGCCCTTATGATGCTGCACCAGCTCGAGCGGGCCATCGCGGATTACACCCAGTCCATATATCTGAACCCCAACAACCCGGAGCAACACATAGGCCGTGGCGCCGCTTACTTCGAGCAGGGAGCTTACCAGAATTCCATTGATGACTTTGACCAGGCCATCAGCATGGGGGACCATCCCAACGCTTACGCCAACAGGGCGGTCAGCTACATTCGTCTGGGAAAACGTGCCGAGGCCGAGGCAGACATCAAGCGCGCCCAAGAGTTGGGCTACGAGCCACAGAAGGCGATCGAAGAGCTCCAGGCCCACCGATAAATACACTAGACGTCGTCATCTACGTGTATAGCCGACGTAAAGGGAAAGGACCGACCATCTAAACGGCCGGTCCTTTATTGCCGATGACCTAGGGTTCCCACGGCTCACTGTTTCAGCTATTGGGCCTAATCCGAGTCGCTGTCTTCACTGCTATCGCTGTCGCTATCCCCGTCACTGCTTCCATCACTGTCGTCATCATCATTGCCGAAGGCATTAGCGAACGCATCAGCAACGACGGTGTGGCCTGCGTCGTTGGGGTGGATGTCACCCAAGGCGATGTGGGTCAGGACAACCGCCTGGCCGTCGAATAGGGGATGCACGTTTACAACTGTGGCGCCAAAGGAACCTCCTATGCAGGCAATGAGGTCGTTCAAGCCAGTCTTGCTTGGGTCACCCATGGCCGTGCAGTCTATCGTCATGTCACCACCCAATAGCGCAGCTTCTATTGGCGCATCGAAGGGACTGCCGGTGCCGCTGAAGGCGTTGTAATAGGTCATCACCATGACGCCTTCGTCACCGCCGAGGGCCTCCGTGAGCGCTCCCATAATGGCTGTATAGTTGCCGGCAAAAGCTGTGAGAACATTCCCTACCGCAAGCTGGCAGGCGGGACTATTAGGATTCGGGTTGCACGGCTCTCCGGGCTTGAGCAGGCCGAGAAGGTCGTTACCGCCGATATTCAGGGTCACCACTTCGACGTCCGAGTCATCTATGGCGGCAACGGCTGCCGCAAGCTGTCCATCGCTGATAAAACTGCCGCTGGTCTCGCCATTTACAGCCAGGTTAATAAGCGCCATGTCCGATTCTTCTCCCTGGAGGAACTGGTGGAACTGGGGCACATAGGCGCCTGTTTCCGGATCTGTGGCGCCCACCCCCTTTGCCACAGAATCTCCGAGGGCCAGGTAGGCGTCGTCCGAAGAGTTTGCCCACACAGAGGTTAACACCACAGCCAATGCTGCACTCATTGCTAGGAACACACCAATGGCTATCGATACCGTTTTGCGTTTCATTATATGACTCCTTATCTGCTAGGTATAATCATAATCCACGAGAACGGGAATTGATACTAACCGCAACCACATCCAGTCGTTAGAGCCGAGTTCCTCAGAACAGATCGTCGCACATGGCAGACCTCCTTTCCAGACGATGGTGTCATGATCTCGAATCTCGTATCTCTTGTCTCAAGCATATCTAAAATAGGCTTCGCCAACAGTTACAAATGAACTAAATGAACAGGTACAGACCTACTAACATGAGAAAGCTCGAATATACTTTGCTCATTTAGTACATGTACTATGGGTCATTAGTACGTTTGTACCTGGCGCACCTGTGGGGCGCAGAATAGCCTTAAGCGAAGGCTAGCTTGTTGATACCGAAAGGTTGACCTTTTAAAGGGAATCCACTACTTTAGCGATGTCCCTTACCCCTTTGATCGGACGCTAATCATGCAGAACCAAACGGTCCCGTCCTTCACCATCTTCGACGACTACCGTCCCATAGTGAGCGTGGCGGTAGTAGTACGATGGGTGTTGCTCTTGGCCTGGTTGGCCATGATTCATTACCGGCTTGATGACCGGGGCTCAAGCTGGGTGGCTCTCAACATCATGGCCATAGGTCTGGCCGCATTGAATGCCTATATGACCATCCAGATTTTGCGGCGCCAGCCAATAACCTGGCGCCATGGCCTGGCCTTGAGCATTGGAGACCTGTCCATAATCACGGTCGGCCTGTTTATACGAGGCGGGTTCCAGAATGACTTTTTCGTTTTCTACTACCCCGCAATGCTGGGCATTTCACTCATGTTTCCCAGGCGGGTAAGCTTCGGCATGCTGGCGATAATCATGGCCTTGTATGTCATAATGGCCCTGACTATATCTCCAACCCTGAACACGGAAAGGGCCCAGGAAAAGCTGCTATTCGTCAGGCTTATCGTAATGGCCGGAATCGTGGTGGCTGGGACACTGATCACAAGCTGGGAGCGCACGCGGCGAAGAGAGGCGGTTGCCGCGGAGCGCGAGAGGGCCGATGAGAACCTGGAGCTACAGCGCAAGGCCCAACTGGCGGAGTTGGCCGCTGTAGAGGAGCGCAGTCGTATCGCCCGGGAGATCCACGACGGTATCGCCCAGTCCATCTACATGCTGAGCCTCAACCTGGAGACCTGCGCCGACATGGCCGAACCGCAGAGTAAGCCCGTCGAAGATAATCAACACCAGAAATTGAGGGAGCGGCTGGGGAATCTAGTGGAACTGTCCAAGGAGACCTTACTGGAGGTGCGCCACTACATCTTCGACCTCAAACCCTATCTCGCCGGTGAGAAGGGTATGGTCAGCATGGTGGAGAACCAGGTGCGGGAGTTCAACAACGTGGCAAGAGTGCCCACAAATCTTGAAACCAAAGGCGAGGAGCGTTCTGTGCCGGTGTCCGTGGCCACCTGCTTGTACCGTGTGACTCAGGAGGCTCTAGCCAACGCCTTCAAGCATGCCGGCGCCTCTCACGTTAACGTCTCCCTTGAGTTCGCCCATGACATGGTTGAGCTGACAGTCCAGGATGACGGCCGGGGATTCGATGTTACAACGCCCAATTCAGGCCATGGACTCCACAACATACCCCAGCGAGCTGAGGAGCTGGGTGGCACCTTTGATCTGAACAGCGCTCCCGGCGGTGGAACCAAGGTTGTAATCCGGCTGCCATGCTGAGGTGACGGATGGAGGAAAGGGGTGACACGATGGCAAAGATCCGTGTGATGGTGGTGGACGATCATGAGGTTGTGCGCAGCGGCCTGAAGGCCACTCTGGAACCTGAACAGGACTTAACAGTGGTAGGGGAGGCTGGCTCGGCCACCGAGGCTGTTGAGAAGGTTGCTCGATTAGCCCCAGACGTGGTGCTCATGGATGTCCGCATGGGAGAGGTAAGCGGCATCGAGGCCTGCCGGCTGATCAAGAACGCCCATCCCCGGGTCAGCGTGCTCATGTTCACCTCCTTCAGCGAGGAAGATGCTGTGATGTCCTCCATAATGGCAGGCGCTTCAGGATACCTGCTGAAGAACATGGGACGTGCCGACCTGCTCAAGGCGATACGCGCCGCGTCCGCGGGACAGAGCCTTCTAGACCCTTCAGTTACAAAGAAAGTGATGGAGCGGTTGGCACGACTCGCTTCCAAAGAGGAGGAGCGAGCCGTACAGGTTATCTCCGATCGAGAGAAGGAGGTGCTGGTGGCCCAGGGCCGCACCAACAAGGAGATCGCCGAGGAACTGATAATTAGCGAGAACACCGCACGTAACCATGTGAGCCGAATTCTCGAAAAGCTGGACCTATCCCGCCGAAGCGAAGCCGCCACTTTTGCTGCTCAGCATGGACTGCTGAACCAGGAGACCAACGACTGACCAGGGCCTCTATCGAAACGCAGTTTATATCAAAGTTCAACAGATCTTGGCCCCTCTCTCCAGAACAGAAATGGCGGGCCCGCTTTGGTTCGAACCCCTCGTGGCAGAGGGTCCTCACCAAAACGGGCCCATGATGAGGGGTGACTACACCCCTCAGTTGGATCAGGGTACGATTAGCCTAGATCGTTGATTGCTTCCAGCACCACCGGAGTAGTCCTGTTGATGTAAACCACTGCTCCTGATGGGGGTTTGACCTCTAGAGTAAAGTTCTTGTCTTTTGGCAGATCCGGGTTGAGCTTGTCTTTCAGTCCTATGACCTTTACTTCGTACATCTCGCCGGGCTCCACCAGCTTGTCAGTGTCGGCATTGCCCAGGGCCGTCACCGTGAAACCACCTGTGGTCGCGGTGCTGTCAAGGGTCACTACCTGGTCCGCGTCGCTGTATACAATGAGGGTCTCACCGGGTGTCAGGTCAACCGCCTCACCACCTGCGGCGTTGGCAAACTGGAAGTATATCTCGTCAATGCCGTCGCCCGATTTTTTGGCTAGAACGGCGCCTCTGACCTCCAATGTACCCCGTGCCTCGGATAGACCGGCGCTTATTGTCTCTTTGGACTTGTCGCTGGAAAATAGGCCCGTTGATAGGGCGGCAAAGGCGAATACCGATGAGACTACCACGAAGGCTATCAGCACGATGGCTGTCTCTAGTCCTGTGATGCCTCTCTGGTTGCCCCATGCTTTAGGTATAATTCTCGTAGATTTGGTCATTAGATTTCGCATCAGTTTCTCCTTGTTTGATGTAGCCTTTCCTCGATTGGGAAATGCCGGGTTAGGTGGTGACCTCTTCATTTGAAGGTGGTACACCACCTCTGGTGATTGATCTGTTAATGATATTGCTATCTCGGGAGGGATTACTCCCTCCCTTAAATCAGCTCAGTGTATTCTTAGCCAAGATCGTTGATCTTTTCGATCACTACTGGAGTCCTGCGGCCGATGTTAACCACCGCGCCTGAAGGCGGTTTTACTTCCAGGGTAAACAACTTGTCAGTACCCAGATCAGGATTGAGCTTCGCGAACAGGCCGATGACCTTTACCTCGTACATCTCACCTGGCTCTACCAGCTTGTCGCTGTCGGCGCTGCCCAGGGCTGTCACCGTGAATCCACCGGTGGTGGCTGTGCTGTCAAGAGTCACAGACTGATCAGCGTCGCTGTAAACAATGAGGGTCTCGCCCGGTGTCATGTCAACAGCCTCACCACCAGCGGCATTGGCTACCTGGAAAATGAGCTCGTCGATCGTATCACCCGTGGTGGATTCCTTGGCTATCACGGAACCTCTAACCTCCAATGTACCCCGTGCCTCGGATAGACCAGCGTTGATTGTCTCTTTGGACTTATCGCTGGAAAAGAGGCCCGTCGATAGAGCGGCAAAGGCGAATACCGATGAGACTACCACGAAGGCTATCAGCACTATGGCTGTCTCTAGTCCAGTGATGCCCCTCTGGTTGCCCCACGTCTTCGGCATTATTCTTGTAGTTTTAGTAACTAGGTCTCGCATTCTATCCTCCTTATTTGATGTAGTCTTTTCCCATTCGGGATGTATTGCCTTGGAGTTACCGCTAATTCGTTTACGGGCCTTTGCATTCACATAGCTGTCCAACATGTTCTCTCTCCTCTTATCTGTAGGCGTCTTATGACAGCATACAGACAAGTTCATGCACGGGTTAGGGGACGACCTCCCCATTTCGAGGGGGGACAGCACCTATAGTGATCAGTATGTTAATGGAAATGCCTTCTGAGACTGGCATTTGCGACCTCAAGATATTGGTCTTAGATAATGAGCCCGCCCTGGTCAAACCCTAGTGGCTTAGGGTTCGCTCCTAGGCGGGCTCATTCCGAGGGGGTAACTACACACCCTCAACTGGCTCAGGATATGATTAGCCCAAATCCATGATCGGATCCAGCACTATTGGCGTTCTGCGGTTAATATATACCACCGCTCCTGACGGTGGTTTTATCTCAAGGGTGAATGACTTGTCTTTCGGCAGGTCCGGATTGAGCTTCGCGACGAGGCCAATGACCTTTATCTCATACATCTCGCCGGGCTCCACCAGCTTGTCACTGTCGGCATTGCCCAGAGCTGTCACCGTGAATCCACCAGTTGTCGCCGTGCTATCAAGGTTCACTGCATGGTCCACATCGTTGTATACAATCACAGTCTCGCCCGGTGTCAGGTCTACAGGTGCGCCCCCAGCTGCATTGGCTACTTGGAAGTATATCTCGTCAATACCGTCGCCCGATTTTTTGGCTAGAACGGCGCCTCGTAGCTCCAAGGTGCCCCGTGCCTGCGCAAGTCCAGCGGTGATGGTCTCTTTGGACTTGTCGCTGGAAAAGAGACCCGTGGACAGAGCGGAAAAGGCGAACACCGATGAGACTACCACGAAGGCTATCAGCACGATGGCTGTCTCTAGTCCCGTGATACCTCTCTGGTTGCCCCATGTGTTTGGTATCATTCTCTTAGTTTTGTTCATAAGGTTTCGCATGAGATGCTCCTTGTTCGATGTGGCCTTTCCTCGATTGTGAGATGCCGGGTTAGGGATTGACCTCCTCATTTGGAGGTGGTACACAACCCATGGTGATTGATCTGTTAATAAGATTGCTGTCTCGGGAGGGATTACTCCCTCCCTTCAGTCAGCTCAGTGTACTCTTAGCCAAGATCGTTGATTTTTTCGATCACTACCGGAGTCCTGCGACCGATGTTGACCACCGCACCTTGTGGAGGTTTTACTTCCAGGGTAAACAACTTGTCCGTAGGTAGGTCGGGACTGAGCTTGGCGACGAGGCCTATGACCTTTACCTCATACATCTCGCCGGGCTCTACCAGCTTGTCAGTGTCGGCGCTACCCAGGGCTGTCACGGTGAATCCACCGGTGGTCGCGGTGCTGTCAAGGGTCACAGACTGATCAGCGTCGCTGTAAACAATGAGGGTCTCGCCCGGTGTCATGTTAACAGCCTCACCGCCAGCGGCATTGGCGACCTGGAAAATGAGCTCGTCGATGGCATCAGCCGTGGTGGCGTGTTCCTTGGCTATCACGGAACCTCTAACCTCCAATGTACCCCGTGCCTCGGATAGACCAGCGTTGATCGTCTCTTTGGACTTGTCGCTGGAAAATAGGCCTGTGGACAGAGCGGCGAAGGCAAACACCGATGAGACTACCACGAAGGCTATCAGCACGATGGCTGTCTCTAGTCCCGTGATGCCTTTCTGGTTGCTCCATGTCTTGGACATTGTTCCTGTAGATTTGTTCATTGGATTTCGCATCAGACTCTCCTCGTTTGTTTTAGTATTTCCTACCGTTTGGGAGATACCACCTTGGAGTTGCCTCTGATATGGTTATGGGCCTCTACATTCACTTCCCATTGCTATTCACCAATTTCTCTCTCCTCTTGGCTGTAAGCGTTATAAGACAGCATACAAAGAAGAGTCTCGACGGGTTAGGGGACAACCTCCCCATTTAGAGGGGGACAGCACCTATCGTGATAGGTAGGTTATTGGAAATGACTTCCGGGGCTGGCAGACACTCCGAAGGTAATCTAGTCTCAAAGGATAATCACACGTCCACAGGTAATCGAAGGGCGCCATACAGGGGAAGACACGCGGTGACAACAGGCTTCACAGAACCGAGGATCCAAGCAACTGACCAGAGAACTACATTCGTCTAAGCCGTGGCAGCAGCACTCCCAATATAACCGCCAGTACCGCCAGTCCGATGCCGTTGGCAAGTAGGGCCAGTCGGGGGCTGGCGAAATCGGACAAGTACCCTACCTCCAATTGTCCGGCTGGTGAGGTCCCAAGACCCACGATCCAGGAGCCCATCGCCCTACCCCTCTGTTCATTGGGAACGCTGAGCTGCAACAATGTGTGGTGCAATACGTCCGTGGCTGAAGCCATTACATTAATAAAGGCGACGAACAGCAACGCCATCCAGAACTCAGAGGATTGGGACAACAGCATTTGTCCGATGCCGAAACCTACCAGAGTAGCTATTAGAAGGAGTCCCTGGCGGCGCAGCCCCCACAGAGCGGAAACCAAAAACACCCCTAAGGCACCGCCAAGGAACCTGAAGGCGGTCAGCACTCCCAGACCTGTAGCGCCCACGTGTAGTACCTCTTCCGCGAGCACTGGAAGCATGACCTGGTGGGAAAATCCCAGGATCTCCGCCAAGGAGGTCGTGGCCATCAGGCTGAGCATTGCCCGGTTGGTTCTCAGCGCCCGCAAGTAGCCGATGAGGTTCTGCCAGACTGGATCGGGGAACTGGGGCGCTGCCTCGCCCCTGCTCCGCAACCCGTAGAGCATAACACCTCCTAGGAAGTAGCCTGCTCCCGTGACCACGAAGGCAGTGCCTGGCCCGAACAACTGTATAACGACCCCCACCAGCAGGGCCCCAAAGATGCCTCCTATCTGTTGGGCCAATGTAACAAGGCCGATGCCGCTGACCGCACCACCCGAGCCCACCAGGTCGTATACGTACGCCTGTCGCGCAGTCATGTAAAAGGCGTGAGTCGCTCCCATCAGTAACGCCGCTACCAGTAATTGCCACACCTCCAGCCGATCGAGGTACAACAGCACTGCCACCACGACGGACACCAGTCCGGACGCCCAAACCGAGAGGCGCATCAGCGACCTGCGGTCGAACCGGTCTGCTATGGGCCCCGCTAAGAATCCCATCGCGAGATTCGGTGCCGCCCTGACGGCAAACACGGCCCCCACCAGCCCCCCAGAGCCGGTCATGTCGAACATGAGCCAGCCAAGCAGTAACTGTTGCATCCCTTGCCCTAGCTGGTTGGCCATAGTGGCAGCCCACAATACCCGAAAATACGGGTATTGCAAGGTCGCCATCAGACCCGCAACTCCGAGAGGTTGGTTATCGGGATTAGAGGTGCTCATGGGACCTAGTGACTACCAAAAACGTAGGATTACTTGGTGTACTCATCCGGTATAATATACATCCCATCGAAGCACACTGCGTCTGTCTCTACACTCCAAAACGTGGCTGTATTAGAGGGATTTCTAGATGGAAGTAGCAAGGGGGTCCGCCCAACTCTGGTGTTACCTATGTCCCCGGTGTATATGAAACCCATGTCCCCGGTTTAACACTACTAGTGCTTAGTCAACTTAGATTTGATATGTACCTTTCACCCCCATCCTAGCCTTCCCCCATCGAGGGGCTCACTGGGGTAGGCATTTGAAATTATGAGCTTTGGGAACCGGTTTATGGTAGGTAATTTGCAAACCAGGGAGTGGGTTTGGCCAAGGTTCAGGTATGAGCCACAGGCGAAGCCAAGGCCTACCCTGGAGCAGTTGCCGAGTCATACAGCATATGCCCTTCTTTATCACGCTATCCTTTCGGGGTCCAGAACAGCTAGGAAGTGGATGAGGGCTTCTGACTCTCTGGGGAGGTACTCCAAGAGAAATAGCGTCTTCTGCTCTGGTCCCATAGGCCGTGGCCCACAGGGTAGCCACCGCCAGAACGAGCCAGTACCGGGCCACTCGGTCCGGGTCAGTCCGTCGAGTGCGTTGCCATTGCCAACCCACACTCTTGAGAGCGCGAAAACCCAACTCGATCCAGAAGCGCAACCCATACCAGCATACCCCCACATCCTCGGGAGGCAAGTCGGTAATCACTATCCAGGGTTCCTTCTGGCCTTTATCCCAAACCACCACCAAAGTACCGAAGCGGTGGCGCTTGGGATTATAAAAGGCACTGCCCCTTCCTACCCAGGCGTGGCCTGGTCCGGGAATCAGCGTCCTGGCTTGCCGGCGTTGCCCCTGCAACGGTTGAAAGCTGGTGTTGTTTTTTACCCGCATCAGTGGATGCCATCCCAAGGCCCGTATTTGCTTCCAAAGGCGGGGGCTCCACAAGCCCCGGTCAGTCATCACCAGCACCTCCATGCTTTTGGACACTTCGGGAGCAAGCAGTTGCAAAAGCCGGAGGATTTCGGGAATCCAAGCCCCCGACCTGTTAGCAGGGAGTATGGTCCAGGCAATGGGAATGGCGCTACCCCGGTACAGCACGCTTACTACCAGGGCGACCACGCGGTCTTGGTGGGCTGTTGCGTCGACGGCCAAGGCCAGTTGTTGACCTTTCCACAAAGACAGCAGCCAGCGGAGCAAAGGCGCAAAACAGAGGGTTACATCCAACTGGATGTTGCAGGGAGTGGCCTTCTCCGAACCATCCCGAAGGAACTCTCTAAGGTATTGTCGCAGAGCATGGAAGGTGGCGATGGAGGATAGAGCATCAATCACCGCGCTTTGGCAAGCACTCTTAGCCATGATTGCCCCATACACCCATAGCGCCAATCCACGTATTTGGCTGGATCTTAGGTCAGGAAAATACTGTTCAGTTGAACGTAGCAAGTGGTACCATTCTCTCGGAAAGCGCATGAGTCACCTCCCCACATCCCAGTTGAGTGATACTTCTAGGATGACGGGAAAGCTCGGCGCTTTCCTAGCTGTTTTTAAACAAGTTTTAGGATATGCCTACCCCAGTGAGCCCATCAAGGGGGAAGGAGTTTTCTCCCTTTACGTCGAGAGATTTAGAGTGGGGGTGAAACGATGCATCGGTTTTATGGTTGACTGAGTACTAGGCGGTTATCAAGGTGATTATTGCCATTGGGGACCCGGCCTCGTACCAAAGAAGTGAAGTAAGGGATAGCTGAAGAAAAAGGCAGAGCGCGATAGGCTGTGCCACCAGATGGTTTGGATACCTGCTTAGTGGGAGTTACCCCACTAAAATGTGCTTTAGAATCCGCCTGGCATAGCCATTTCGGCTTGCCAAGGATCTATCATGCAAGCTAACCGACCATGTCGTAGCTGCGAAGAAGCTTGCCCGGCAGGGCGCCGGTGCAAACGCTTCCTTCAAAGGTCACACTGCCATTCACTATGGTATAGCGCAGTCCTGTGGGTTTCTGGACCAGGCGTCGTTCCCCCCCGGGGAAGTCGGTGTCGAACACCGGTTTATCATGAACGAAACCCAGTTCATCCAAATCGTAGACGATGATGTCGGCACAGTCCCCAACCCTCAGCGTACCCCGGTCCGTAAAGCCGGCAATCCAGGCGGGGTAGCTGCTGATCTTACGGTGGGCCTCTTCCAGACTCATGAGTCCATTATCCCTGACCCAATGTGCCAGGAAGTACACCGGCCAGGTGCTGGCGACCTGAAACCTGACGTGAGCGCCGCCATCGGAGACGGAGATATGGGAATAGGGATTCTTGAGTCGCGTCGCTACGGCCTCTTCCTTCTGCTCTATTAACGGGTGAGCAAAGTCGGTCTGGAGGTCCTCGTCAAGGGCCAGGTCCAGAAACGCGTCCAGGGGCTCCTTTCCCTGCATCGACGCGATCTCGGCGATGGACTTGCCTTCGTATCCGTAGTTCCGCTCATTGACCACCTGTAATACCTTCAGGGTGCGCCAATCAGTCCTGGTGCTTTGGATTTCCTCTACGTCCCGCTTCATAGCCTGTCGCACCTTCGGGTCCCGCAGCTTGATGGCTCGCTCCTCCGGGCTACCAACCAAGGGGTCAACCCAGTTGGGTAGGATGTCGAACAGATTGTACTCGGCCAGCTTGAACTCAGTCTCGGCAGGCAGACAGACCTCCTGAGCAACCACAGGGAGGCCCTGGGCCCGTGCAGAGCGAAGCCAGGAAAATCCCTCATCATTTCCGAATCCCAGCACAACGTGGAGTGGACGGCCACTGAGCACCATCATCTGCGCCAGCATGCCGTGCTGTTGCTCTTGACTCATTGTAACCGCGTCTTCGGAGAAGCCGATCGTCCATCCGATGTGTCCCGTGCCGAACTCACCCAGCACCTCAGCCAGCTCAAGGAACTCTTCCTTGGAAGCGACGTGGCTGGGCAAATAGGTGCCGTCCTCCGGCCTGTCTTCTATGCTTTTATTAGCAGAGAATCCGAAGGCCCCTGCCTTCATCGCGTCGTGGAATATCTGCTTCATCTGATTTAGCTCTGAGTCAGTCACCGAGGTCCGCTCCCGCGCCGGCAACATACCCAGCACGTAACCACGCATGGGAGAGAAGGGGAGGAGAGCACCTACGTTCACTCCCAAGCCCTGCCGGTCCAGACTGTCCAGATATTCCGGGAAGGTCTCCCAGTCCCAGCGCATACCCTGGCGCATGGACTCCAGGGGAATGGCCTCTATGCGGTTCATCATCCGCATGTTCAGGTCTCTGTCTTCAGGCCTCGTAGGAGCGAACCCAAAGCCGCACTGGCCTATGGTCAGCGAGGTCACCCCAAACCAGCCCGACAGTGAGCAATAGGGGTCCCAATTGAGCTGGGCGTCGTAATGGGTATGCAGGTCGACGGCGCCGGGGGCCACGATGCATCCGCCGGCATCGAGCTCCTTTGCGGTGCCGGCAGCGATCTTGCCGCTTATTTTGGCAATCCTTCTATCCTTGACAGCCAGGTCCGCCTTATACCTCGGAACGCCGGTCCCGTCTACTATAGTTCCGCCGCGAATTACCAGGTCGTACTCTGACACGTTAACACCCCTCTTTTCCTGGAACTGTCGCCATACGAGAGCTCTCTCACAGTCTAAGACCCCCGTACATGGGAGTCAACGACGTGGAATCGTCTATGCGGACCCGTGTATGACTAAGACCTATCATAGGCTTTCAGATGGCCCTTTGGTCCGTTGGCAACTGTATAATTGAGCCACCACATTCACTGGACGTGTCATTCCTCTGTGGAGGGTTTAACCATGCTTTATGAAGCGGAAACCGGAGACTTCAACCTGATCGCCGTCGGCGACACCATGGTGACCCAGAAGCTCTCGGTTTACCGGGAGGAACGGTATCTGCGGTTGGTGGAGCTGATTCGTAGCGGGGATGCCGTGTTCGCCAATCTTGAGATGACCTTTCACGACTACGAGGTGGCCCCCGGTCTGGCCACCAGTCCCGCTTATTCCGCCACGGACCCGGGGAAGTTGCAAGAATATAAGTGGATGGGGTTCAATCTTGCCACCATGGCCCACAACCACCACAACGACTATGGCATCGATGGTCTGTTGACCAGCTTGAAACACGTCGAGGATGCGGGGCTTGTTCATGCCGGAGCTGGGCGCAATCTGGCCGAGGCCCGAGCCCCTGGTTACCTGGAGACGCCTAAAGGACGGGTTGCTCTTATGGCCTGTGTGAGCACATTTGTGGAAGCCGGGGCCGCCACCCAACAGCGGCCCGATCACCTTGGACGGGCAGGCATCAGCCCCTTGCGCCACCAGTGGACCTACACGGTAGACCAAGCAGCCTTTGACCAGCTCAAGCGCATCAGTAACAAACTGGGTTTGGAGGATATGAAGCAATACCTGCGGAGTTTTGTATCCTCGGGGTCCGTTCCTGAAGACACCGAAACCCAGTTCCACTTAATCGAGAGGGGTTTTCCGCGACATTCCAGATTATTTCGCCTGGGTGAGGAGTTTTCTGTGTCATCAGTGCCGGACAATAGGGACATGGCAGACATCCTCAGGTGGGTGAGGGAGGCCCGCCGTCAGGCGGATTGGGTGCTAATGAGCATCCACTCTCATGAAGGAGACACGGACCCAGAAGCGCCGCCTCCCGATTTCCTGGAGACTTTCGCTAGAGCGTGCATCGACGAGGGGGTGGACGTATTCATAGGCCACGGGCCCCACTGTACCCGGGGCATAGAGATATGCAAGGGTAAACCCATCTTTTACGGACTGGGCAACTTCGTATTCCAGAATGAGACCTACAGGTGGGCACCTCAAGAAACCTACGACGCCCAGGGCCTGAGCTACGAGCACACCCCTGCTGATGCCTGGGACGCCCGAACGCTTGAAGGCACCGCTAGCTTTTACTCAGATTCCAAGTACTGGCACGGGCTGGTGGCCCAACCCATCTTCAAGGGTGGCTCTTTGCTCGAGGTACGGTTGAATATCGTCGATCTCGGTTATGGCCAGCCTCGGTCCCGCAACGGCAGGCCTGTTCTCGCGGACGAGGCGTTGGCTACGACCGCCCTTGAACGAGTCTCCCAGCTTTCCAAGAGGTATGGCACCCATATAGAGGTGGTCGACGGAGTTGGGATCATTAAACCCTAAATCAACGTTATGTCAACTTCTATAGAGCGCGGACCGATTCCAACTCAGATTTGATTGATGCCATTATCGTTCTGGCAAGGCCAACGTTGACATGTCACCGACCTCCCATTATCCTCATTGCATCACCACGGCTGTCATCGCCTATTCCCAGTAGCATGAACTGAGCGAAACCCAGACATCCGTGTACGTAGGGAGTTAGACATGGAAGAGCACATAGCCTATCTCAACGGTCAGTTCGTCCCGGAGAGCGAATGCAAGTTCCACGTTTCAGATCGAGGCATCTATAAGGGCGACCTTGTCTACGATGTGGAGCGGACTTTTAACGGCAAGATTTATCGTCTGCGGGAGCATCTGGAGCGCCTCTATCGTTCCCTTACCTATGTTCGCATCGACCCAGGGATGAGCCTGGATGAGATGGAGGAGCTCACCCTTGACGTGGTCAAGCGCAATGAACATCTCATGGAGCCGGGAAGCGACCTCCAGGTAACACAGATCGTTACTCGCGGCCACGGAGTCAAGGTCACCGACGTAGTCGCGCCAACGATATGTATACGGGTCCGCCCCATAGATTTCGGCCAGTACGCTCACTTTTACAACGACGGTGCTCACGTGGTATTTCCTCGCACTAGAAGCTACTCCCCTCAGAGCCTTGATCCTAAGATAAAGCACTATAGCCGGATGAACTTCGCGCTGGCTGAGCTGGAGACGGCGGACATAGACCCAGACGCCTATGCCGTTCTGCTGGACCTTGAGGGAAACATTTCGGAGAACACCGCGGGAAACTTTTTCATAGTGACCAAGGGCGTGTTGCGCACTGCCGGTGACCGCGGTCTGCTGCAAGGCATCTCACGGATGACCGTGCTGGAGCTGGCCCAACAGATGGGAATACCCACGTCTGAAGAGGACCTGCAGCCCTATGATGCCTACACCGCCGACGAGGCTTTCCTGACCACCACCAGCTATTGCGTGCTACCTGTAGGACGCATAGACAATCGCCCTCTTGCCCAGAAAGCCCCCGGCCCCATAACCAAACGGCTCTGGGCGGCCTGGAGCGAGATGGTTGGGTTAGACATAGTGGACCAGGCACAGCGCTGCGCCGATAGGACAGGAGTCATTGGAACTCACTAAAGCACGTGCCTAGGATGACCGTAAAGAAGGTAGAGCCTTTCGATTATCCGAGGTGAGAGGAAACTAACGCTCATGGTGAGCTTGTCGAACCATGGCGACGCCCTTCGACAGTCTCAGGACGAGCGGAAATATCTGCCCAGGAAAGCCCATCGAAAGACCCTAGTAAAGAAGGAGGCGCCGGATGCCAAAAATGCAGACTGACGATGGTATCGATATCCACTACCACGTCCATGACTTCCGAGACCCATGGATCACAGACCCTGGGGAGACCATTCTGCTGTCCCACGGTTTCTGTCGCAGCATGAAATGGTGGAACCAGTGGGTACCGGCCCTCTCCAGGAAATACCGGGTAGTCAGGTACGACGTTCGAGGTTGCGGGTATTCCTCCCAACCTGCTGACGGCACTCCCTGGTCTGCGGACCGCCTGGCTAAGGACGCCCTCAACCTCGTAGACCATCTCGGCATCGATCAAGTTCACTGGGTAGGGTTCGAATCAGGGGGAATGTGGGGCAAGGTATTTGCAATCAATCATCCTGACCGAATAAAGAGCCTTGCCGTGCTTAACACCCCTTCAGCCGTAGCTGAACGCAATATAATGAACCTTGACAAAGAGCGAGTCAAAGGCTCCGAGGTTATAGCCAAGGTCGGCCTCAAGCAGTGGCTACTGGACACCCTGACAGTGCGCATGGACATGAAAATAGCCGATCCCAAGATGATGGAATGGCACATAGCTGAACAGTCGAAGACCCCGACCGAAGTGGCGGTTGGCATATCCCAGTCGCTGGAGAACCTCAGCCTTGAGGGAAAATACGAGAAGATTCAGGTGCCCACCTTGATTATGATCGGAGACCGGGCCCGCAACTGCCCCGTCGATGAGCAGATGGTGGTGCAGCGGAGGATCCCCAACGCTGGACTGGTGGTCTTCCCGAACATTGCGGCGGGCTCTCATCTGCTGATGCCAGACAGGTGTACCGACGAGGTGCTCAAGTTCCTGGAGAGAGTATAGGTATAACCTGCTTTGTCCAGCCATAAAAGGTTGCTCGAGGAGCTTGTCTTTTTCCATGTCACCACTTCGGCAAGCTCAGTACAGGCTCTGAGCCCTTCGTTCCTCAGGGTAAACTCCGCGAAGGGTCTCGCCTAGGCCATAGAGATTCTTCGCCTTCGGCTCAGAATGACAAGAATAGGAATCTTAGGGCGTTGAAATGACCTAGAGGTTGTTCAACATCGAATTGGAACGAGGGAGACGAGCATGAAATACGATGTCGTAATAGTGGGAGGTGGCACGGCTGGCACGGTTCTGGCCGCCCGACTGTCAGAGGACCCTAAACGGTCCGTACTCGTACTGGAGGCCGGCCCTGACTATCCCGACCTAGACCATCTCCCCGACGACCTAAAATACGGGTACAACCCTGTGGCCTCCGCCGAAGGGGCACCCCACAACTGGTCTCTAAAGGGAAGCCTCAACCCTCAGCGGTCCGAGCCAACACCCCTGGCACAGGGGAAAGTAGTTGGCGGCTCCAGCGCCATCAACGGACAGACCATGCAACGCGGACTGGCTGAGGACTTCGACAACTGGGCTTCCTGGGGCAACAACGAATGGTCATATCTAAAGGTCCTGCCATATTTTAGGAAGATGGAGACCGACGCAGACATCCATGATGACTTCCACGGCTCCAGCGGTCCCATGCCCGTCCGTCGCTACAAACGCGAGGACTGGCTCCCGTTCCAGGAGGCCTTCTATCGCTCGTGTATCGACGCGGGCTTTTCCGAGCACCCGGACATGAACCATCCCGAATCTACAGGCATCAGCCCCAGGGTAACGAACAACGTCGGCGGAATCCGCATGAGCACCGCTCTGGCTTATCTTAATCCTACCCGTCACAGGCTGAACCTGACCATAAGGCCCAACGTTACCGCCACCCGTATCATTTTCGACGGGAAAATGGCAACCGGAGTTGAGGTAGTGAGTGACGGTCAGAGATTCACGGCGCAGGGGGATCAGATCATACTAAGCTCTGGAGCCATCAGGTCGCCTCAGCTCCTGATGCTATCGGGTATAGGGCCCGCCGACCTTCTACGGAGCTTGAACATTCCAGTGATTCAGGACCTGCCCGGCGTAGGCCAGAATTTGATGAACCATCCCTCGGTGAATATATCAATACGCAAGAAAGACGGTGTGTTTCAAGATCCATATACCCCGCGGGAGCAACTTATACTTCGCTACACGGCTGACGGCTCCAAGTCCCACAACGACATGATGATCATCCCCGGTTCCCGGTCGGACCCCAGGGACGTAACCTCAGAGCAGTTGGACCACATGCGCCTCACGACAGCGTTGCACGAACCCACCAGCCTCGGTGAGTTCACTCTCACGTCAAGTGACTTCGAGACACAGCCTAGACTAGGGCTACGCTATCTTACGGAGGAGTGGGACCGAAAACGGCTTCGAGAGGCTATGCGCTTATGCGCTCGACTTTTGGAGCATCCGGCCTTCAATGACACAGTAGCAGCGCGGGTTAGCCCCACGGACCATGAGCTGGCCTCGGACCAAGCCCTGGACCGCTGGCTTATAGATAATGTAAGCACGTCTCGCCATTTCTGCGGCACATGCAAGATGGGGTCGGAAAAAGATAGCATGGCGGTGGTTGACCAGTACTGCCAGGTGCGTGGAGTAGACGGATTGAGGGTAGTGGACGCTTCCGTGATTCCCCGCATTCCACGGGGCGGCACCTTCGCCAACACGATCATGATCGGCGAGCGGGTGGTGGAGTGGATCAAGTGAGTGTTTTATCTACAGTTCCTTTGCCACTTCATTATTGAGGAGCTCGTCGATCCGCGCTGCATCGTAGCCAGCCTCAGCCAGCACCTCTCGGGTATGTTGGCCCGGTCGCATTGGAGCTCCGGAATGGGCCAAGAAATCGTAGTCCGAGCTTTCATACGGTAGCGGCGGCAGGCGCAAGTCCTGTTTCGTCGTACTTACGGAGAGCAGCCGGTTGGCTGCATTGACGTGAGCATCCTCCAGCACATCTTCCGGAGTATGCAGCGGCGCCACCGGAATCCCGTTCTGGGCCATAAGATCCGTCAGCTCCTGGCTATTCATGGGGCGGACCACCTCGGCTATCTGAGGGATAAGCCATGAGCGCTCTTCACGTCGTCCGGGATTGGTGGCCAGCCTGGAGTCGTTAGCCAGACCGCTCAGACCCAGGGCCTGGCAGAACCGTTTCCACTGGGCATCGCTGGTTACACCAACGAAAACCCTCCTGTTATCGGCGCAGTCGAATAGATCATAGATACCCCAGCCCGACTGCCTGTTGGCGACCTGGTCTCGGACCGACATGGGAACGGGTGGATCACCGGTGAACTGAGCGTCCGCCATGTGCTGCCCCACCAAGAACAGGGCCGTCTCGAACAGTCCCCCGGTAATCTTCTGCCCTTTGCCGGTTTTCTCTCGCTCCAGCAGCGCGCCCAGCACGCCCATGACCGCATAGGTGGCGGCGCCCACGTCTACCACGCTGGCCCCGGCACGCAGCGGCTGGCCCGGCAGCCCTGTCATGAAAGCCAGGCCAGACATCATCTGGGCCAGCTCATCCAGAGATGGCCGGTCGCTGTAGGGGCCGCTCAGGAAGCCCTTCACGCTGCAGTAGATGATGCGGGGGTTGCGGCGGGAAGCTTCCTCGTATCCAATACCCAGGCGCTCCATGGTCCCAGGAGCCATGTTCTCGACTACTACGTCTGCTTTTTCGGCCAGCTTGAAGAACACCTCCCGGCCCTCATCCTTTTTCAGGTCCAGCACCAGGCTGCGCTTGTTGCGATTGAAGAAGAAGAACCGGCCGAAGCGACCCGTGCCGATGCGGGTGGGCTCCAGCGCATCTGGGGGCTCAATCTTGATCACGTCAGCCCCCATGTCGTTCAGAATGAGCCCCGCCGCCGGCCCGGCGATTATGTAAGCCAGCTCTAAGACCTTTACACCTTCGAGAGGACGCTTGCCCATATCAACCCTTTCAATCTCAGCAAACGGAGGAGTACAACGCTGTGAAAGATATCATCGGGCCATGGCTGTGTCAATGTTCATAGGACAACCGAGTTTTTGACCCTAATGAAACTCGATGCTATAGTCACCCACAGCCAACGGGTTTATAGCGGCCTCGAAAACAAACACGTAAGGAGGGACACATGCTAATAGCTAAAGCTCCCACGAAACGGATGGCTTTGGGAATAAGCGTCTTTCTTCTCATGGGACTGGGAGCACTCCTGGCGGTTACCCTCTCCGGTGTGGTAGATGCCGGGGGAGTTGGAGGTAAGACCAAGGCTATAGGAGTGTGCGTCGACCAGACCACCGGAGCTATGAGGGTCGGGGGCAACGGGCCATGTGACCTCGACGAGTACAAGGTGCTTGTCCCCAAGGGCAGGTTCATCAACGCCGACACCGTGGATGGCCTGCATGCCGAGGATTTGCGAGGTATACTCAGCCCAGATAGGAGCAGCCCGCCTCGCGGTGGTACCCTCTCCACCTTGGACGGTCCTGGCGTCTCCGTCTCAGACACCTCAATCACGATCGGCGTCGACGGCCTGGGGCTCATCAGCTACTATGACGGCGCCAATGGCGACCTGAAGGCAGCCCACTGCGATGACACCGCCTGCACCAGCGCCACCAACGCCACCGTGGACAGCGTGGGCGACGTCGGCCCCTACACCTCTATCACCATCGGCGCCGACGGCTTGGGGCTCATCAGCTACTTTGACAGCACCAACGGTGGCCTCAAGGTGGCCCACTGCGATGACACCGCCTGCACCAGCGCCACCACCAGCACCTTGGACACCGGGGGCGGCGCGTACACCTCCATCACCATAGGGGCCGATGGTCTGGGGCTCATCAGCTACTATGCGGGTGTCATGGGCGACCTGAAGGTGGCCCACTGCGATAACACCTCCTGCACCAGCGCCGCTGCCAGCACTTTGGACAGCGCAGGCGACGTCGGCCGAGACACCTCAATCACCATCGGGGCCGACGGGCTGGGCCTCATCAGCTACAGTGACAACACCAACAACGACCTGAAGGCAGCCCACTGCAACGACACAGCCTGCACCAGCGCCACCACGAGCACTCTGGACAGCGCGGGAGGCGTCGGCGTGTACACCTCCATCACCATCGGAATCGACGGCCTCGGGGCCATAAGCTATTTAGACCAGACCAACGGCCACGTGAAGGCAGCCCACTGCAATGATGCCGCCTGCACCAGCGCCACCACAAGCACCCTGGACAGCGCGGGCATCGTGGGCACGTTCACCTCCATCACCATCGGCGCCGACGGTCGCGGGCTCATCAGCTACTATGACCTATCCAACGAGGACCTGAAGGTGGCCCACTGTGATAACACCGCCTGCACCAGCGCCACCACCGTCACCGTGGACAGCGGCGGCGTCGGCGTGTTCACCTCCATCACCATCGGAACCGACGGCCTCGGGGCCATAAGCTACCGTGATCAGACCAACGAAGACCTGAAGGTGGCCCACTGCTCCAACCCCTTCTGCGTGCCCTTCTTCCGGCGCCGGTAGCCGCAACTTTCTTAGAGTCGCGAATAACCAAGGCCCGGGGGCGACGGCCGTGACCCCGGGCCTTCCATTGCCGACACTGGGCTTAGGCAGATAGCGTTAAGACTCCTTTTGTCTCCGCTCCGCTGTGAGTTGCTCTCTGAGCTTAGAGGTCCTGGCAAGGTCTACCTGGCCGGTCACGGCATCTATCCAGACGCCGTAGTCGCGTTTGGCACCGTCCAGTGAAACGTAGCCGTTGAGCACGTCCCACTCCACCATCTTGGGGTCTCGTTCCAGGGGGTCGCCATATCCACCGCCTCCACCTTGGGTCAGGCAAAAGATGTCCCCTGCCTCTTGAGGCACAAGGGAGAACTTGGAAGGAGATATGGTGCCAAAAAGGCCGGGAAAGCTCCACTCTTTATCATCTCGAATCACGGAGACCTTGTTGAGCATGCCTTCCTTACCCCCATCGAGTCCCCAGGGCGGTATCTGATGGCGGTCGGCGCAGCCGGTGATCACCGTTGGAAGCAGGACTCTCATGTGCTTGACCACCCCAACTCCGCCCCGGTACTTCCCCGGCCCTCCGGACTCGGGCACCATCTCATATTTCTCGATACGAAGGGGATACCTGGCCTCCCATATCTCCAACGACTGGTTCCTGGGATTTCCCATCAGGTGGAAGTCTACGTTATTACCGTCCCTGGTAGCCCGCGCACCGGTGCCGCCGGGCTCAGTGACGTACCAGAGGAACTCTTCTCCCAACTCGCCGGGAACGTCGCCGGAGCCGGTGTAGTTCTGCCCAGTGCAAAATCCTCCCGCCGTGACCCGGTCCGGCACCCACTGGGCACACGCCTTCATGATCGACTCGTATACCTTATTGATAGGGTCCGCCGTGGTGGCGAACACGGGAGCGGGGTACACCGGATTTACCAGGCACCCTTTAGGGGCGGTGATCTCCACCAGCTCCAAAAAGCCCTCATTCAAGGGTATTTCCGGATCTGATATCGCCAGCACAACGCTGTAGCATGCCGCCTTGGTCCCGGTCCAGCTGGCGTTCACCGGACCTCTTACCTGGGGGTCTGTTCCATTAAAGTCCAGGTAAATTCTGCCACCCTTCTTGGTCACCGTGACGTGCACCCTATACGGCCCGCCGCCATGGCCGTCATCCTCCTGGTAGTCCTCCCCCTCCCAAGTCCCGTCGGGCAATGCCTCCAGCGCCCGTTTGAGCCTGCGTTGAGAGTACTCCAGAGCCTGTTCACATGCCTCCTGCACGGCACTCATACCATATTTCTCGACCAGAGACCGTATTCTTCTCTCGCCAGCAATGTTACAAGCGATCTGTGCCTGAAGATCGCCCCAGCATTGCTTTGGCAGGCGCACATTTCTTAGTATGAAATCCTTTATCTCTCTATCTAGAACACCACCTTTGTAGAGCTTGACCGGTGGGATAATCAGGGCCTCCTGGATGACATGGCTCACCGTACCGGACCAACCTCCGGGAGACATTCCACCTATGTCCATCCAGTGGCCTCTATTGACCGCAAAGCCAATGTGCTTTCCGCCAACAAACATTGGCCGGGCGACTACCACGTCCGCCTGGTGGGAACCCCCGTCATAGGGGTCGTTGAACACTATCACGTCCCCTTCATCAAAGGAGCCCAACGTGTTGACGATGCTCTTCATGGCGTCGAACAGAGCTCCCGCGTGAATCGGCTGCCCCTGCGCCTGAGCGATCATGCGTGCCTTGCTGTCGAAGAGGGCGCAGGTGAAGTCCTCTCCCTCGCTGAAGCAGGTGGAGTAGGCTGTGCGGATGGTGGTATTTACCATCTCCCGCACAGTGGATAACAGATAGCTCCGGATGATCTCCGAGGTGAAGGGATCGAGCTTAGCCCTTCGTCGACGTGGTGTAGGTGTGGATGCCTTGGCCACCTTGCCTCCTTATAGCGGCAGGCCTGAGACCTCGCACTCAGTCAACCAAGTTTGATAGGTGCCTTTCACCCCCATCCCTTCAGCAGGCTCAGGACAGGCTCTAGCCTTCTTCCATTGAGGGGAAGAGGCTTGTTCTCTCCCTCTTGATGGGGGAGAGTTAGAGTGGGGGTGAAACGATGCATCAATTTTAAGGTTGACTGAGTACTAGCCGCAATCATGACATCGTTTAACAGTTAATATTCTAGCAACATCTGTCAATGGACGGGCCCGGTGAGTCATTGGTCACGGAGTACACCTCAAGGTTGCAAACTTGACCGAGGTTCTAGGCAAGTATATTATGAATTGGCTTGCCGATAACGAGTCGCAGACATAACCCCGCCAAGATATCGGTACGCCGGACCACCAAGTTAACACGAGCCTGTCCCGGTTATGCCTATCTTAATTTCCTGGAGGAGAGCAATGAATCTGAACCAGCCCAGAGCCATGGAGATGATGGAACACAGAAATCTGGATGGCATAATCGTTTCCACGGCCAGGAACCTGTCCTACGCAATGGACTTTCCCAGTCCGGGCGTAGAGGTTGACGCCTTTGGCATCCTGCCCCGATCTGAGCAGCTCCCCCCAACCTTGGTACTGGCCCACAGGTCAATCGTTACGCTAGGCGCGAACCCTTCATGGATCAAGAATATACTCACCTACGAGCACACCGCTTACGTTAACCTGTTCCCCAATCCAGGGGCTGCGTACGACCACTTAGTGCCTACTACCCCCGAGATCGAAGCCGAGATGCGCCGCATACTCAAGGAGGCTAAGCCCCTACCCACCAACGACCCACTGGAGGGCCTCGCCCTCGGTATACGGCAACTGGGCCTCGATAAGTCCCGGCTGGGCTTCGACGATCTGGAGCTGGGAGAGGAATTGAAGGAGCGCCACTTGCCTGGCATAACCATCACAGGCGCAAGAGGGCTTCTTAACCAGATCAAGCTAATAAAAACGCCGGAAGAGGTCCAGAAGCTACGATCATCGGCCAGGTCCAACGAAGAGGCATTGAGAGAAGCTATTACCGTTGCCAGGGAAGGGGCAGACGTTGCCGACGTGGCCACCGCCTTCAGGCTGGCGGTGACCAAGAGAGGCGGCACCCCGGCGCCCAACGGTGGATACCTCACGGGCTCTGCTGAAAGAGGCCTCGCTCCTGTGTACCACCATAAGATGAAGAGGGGCGACGTCATGTTCAGTGGCGCCGTCTCGACATACAATGCCTACTACAGCGATTTCGTTCGGACTATGGTTGTGGGACCCCCCACTCCGGGCCAGGTCGCAACTCACAAGCTGGTCGAGTCAACCTTCGATCAGTTGGAGTCTGTAATAAAGCCGGGAATCAACAGCATAGAAGTCGGCAAGTCCATCGTCCAGACCATCGCCCGAGAAGGCGGCGACGTCAACAAACTAGCCCTCAACATCCACTCCATGGGACAGGACATCGTGGAGCTTGCCCACCATATACGTCAGGACGGCTTCCCCCTTGAGCCCAACGTCTGCTTCTGTGTGTACGTGCTATACAAGGACCCCAGCGACGGCCAGGTCTTCTCCATCGAACACAACTACATAGTGACGAAAGACGGGTACGAAGTACTGGAGAAGATGCCCCACAGCCTCATCGAGGTATCTTGAGCCTCTATTTCGCTAGGATAATCACAAATATCGACGAGCACCGGAATGTTTCCGGTGCTCTGTTCGATGAGGACGTAACCTTTCTAGATATTTCATACAGTAGGCCGGTATCAGGGTCCCGGCCATGTACCCTCGCAGGAGGCGGTAGTTGAAAAGAGTAGGTGTCGACATCGGTGGTACCTTCACCGATCTGGTTGTCCATGATGAAGAGACCGGCAAGCTAACTAAAACCAAGGCCCCCACTACTCCCCATGCCCCCGAAGAAGGGCTGCTTCGCGCCTGTAGTCAGGTCAATCTGGACATGGCCGATGTTTCACTCTTCATGCACGGCACGACCTTGGTAACCAATCTCATACTGACTCGCACAGGAGCAAAGGTGGGACTCATTACCACCAAGGGATTCCGCGATATCCTGGAGATCGGCCGAAGCTACCGAAAAGAGGTCTACAACCTCCAATGGGAAAAGCCCAAACCCTTTGTTCCTCGCCATCTGATACACGAAGTGACTGAGCGGATGGACCCCAATGGAAATGTGTTAGTACCTATCGACAGAGAAGAGGTCGTGTCGGTGGTCAGAGAGCTGCAGGCCAAAGGCGTAGAGGCCATCGCAGTCCGTCTCTTCAACTCCTATGCAAACCCGGAGCATGAGCGGATCATCGGACAAGTCATCCAAGATGTGGCGCCCAACTTGCACGTTTGCCTTGCCTGCGATGTGGACCCCCGCATCCGGGAGTACCAGGCAACAAGCACCGCCGTGTTGTCCGCCTACAGCATGCCTCGAACCCATGGATACATCGAGCGGCTGGACAAGGCGTTGGGCGTCAGTGTCAACTACATGCACTCCGGCGCCGGCATCATTCCATCGAGTGAGGTAAAGAAATTCCCTATCGCCCTAGTCGCTTCAGGGCCCGCCGCCGGAGTATTGGCTAGCCGGTTCATCGGCCAAAAGATAGCTATTGATAACCTCATCACAGCCGACGTAGGTGGTACTAGCTTTGACGTGTGCATCATCCGAGATGGCCGCCCAGATGTGAAGGACGAAGTGGAGGTGGAGTGGGGCATCCCTGCCCGCACTCAGAGCATAGATATAAACTCCATTGGAGCGGGAGGAGGCAGCATCGCCTGGATCGATGAAGGCGGAGCCCTAGCCGTGGGGCCACAGAGTGCGGGGGCCGATCCCGGACCCGCCTGCTATGACCTGGGTGGCACTCAACCAACTGTAACCGACTCTTATCTGGTGTTGGGCCTGCTGGACCCTGATAACTTCTTGGGTGGAAACCTGAAGGTAAATCCCCAAAAATCCTACGACGCTATGGGACCCATCGCCGACCACTTCAATGTTTCGGTAGAGGAGGCTGCGGCTGGAATTTACCGTATCGCCAACGCCAGCATGGCCCAGGCGATCCAGGAGGCCACCGTCAAGAAAGGAATCGACCCACGGGAGTTTGCCCTCGTCGCCTTCGGAGGCGCAGGAGGCATGCACGCTGTGGAGGTGGCCCAAGAAGTGGGGATTCCTACGGTCATCGTCCCTCCTTTCCCCAGCACTTTCTCTGCTTTCGGACTACTGACAGCGGACCTCAAGAACACGTTCTCGCAGACCGTTATGATCTCGCTGGACAGCTTCACACCTGGCCGTTTAAAGCAGGCACTTAGAGAGTCGGAGAAGAAGGCCAAAACCTTCTTGTCCGGCCAGGAGAAGCTTATAACGGAGACCCAGGTGGAGCATATCCTCGACGTCAGATACGTGGGCCAGTCCAACGAGATAGCCGTGCTGCTCACCGATAAGGTCCCTCTCCGAAAGGACGCTATTTACAAGGAGTTTGAAAGGGTCCACCACAGCCTCTACGGAACCCGGTTGGGCGACCCCGCTGAGATTGTGAACGTACGGGTCACGGTGACGGGCGTGGTGCCGCAACTGACTCTTCCCAGCAAGGATGGTAGCTCCTCATCAAAAAAGGCGAAGCCCAAGGGCCATAGAAAAGTGGCCCTATACGAAGAGGAGATAGCCATCTTTAGTAGAGATGAGCTAAGCCCCGGTATGACCATCCGCCAACCGTGTATCATCGAAGAAGTGGACTCCACCTTCTTCATGTCAAAGGGCTGTGTCGCCCATATCGATAGATTTAGCAACATCCATGTCAAGCTGCCAAAGCAGAAGTGGAACGCTAAGCCGGCAGCCTCAAGTGATTACTGAGCAAAACGGTCCGCTACCAAATCACAGCATGGACGTACAAGTGGACGATTTTCAGTCGTGTTAAACTGAGTCCAGGGAGAATACTTCTATTTACGTTATACGTCAAAATCGTCTTCGCTTCATCGCGCATCTAACCGTGAAGAAGCTCGTGAACCCATTTGTATTGTTCAATTCCGGCCCTACTAGCCACTTCAGGCGTTAATATGGCCCAACAAGAATAACACCAGGCAGAGGGAAGCCCATGGATGCACCTGACGGATCACAGAAACTACAAGCGGACCATAAGAGTTCTGAGCCACAGTCCAGTCAAGCTCAGGTGTCCCCTCGCGAAAGCGAGGAGCGATACCGTAAGATATTCGAGCACTCCAACGACGCCATATTCGTCATCGACCCAACGGGGGACCGAATCCTGGACGTGAATCCCAAGGCATCTAGCATGCTCGGTTATCCTCGAGAGGCACTATTATCCATGCCCATTTCAGCGATTCATCCCAATGAAATGCCCGAGTTACAGGCATTCGCGCAGTTGGTTGTGGAACAAGGTCAGGGATGGACCAACGAGCTGACCTGTCTAACCCAGAATGGTGAGATTCTACCTTGCGAGATTTCTGCTTCGGTCAACGATATCTCTGGCCAGTCGTGCATCATATCATTAGTCCGCGACCTCACCGAGCGCAGGCGTTCAGAAAAGGCAGTCAGAGAGATGGCCCTTTTCGCTGAGATGAGCCCCAATCCAGTGTTCCGATTCGATGGTGAGGGCACAATCTTGTCCGCTAACTTAGCTGCAGTCACCCTGTTAAGCCCTGACGCTAAGAAGGGTCTGCCCCTCGCCTCAATCTTGCCAAGCATGGGAGAGATTGACCTGGCTAAATGCATTCGAGAGGACGCCGTCTTAATTCAGGAGACGATGGCCCGCGATAGGCATTTCCAGTTTGTCGTCCGGGGAATGTCTGAATTCGGCTTCGGACATGCCTATGGCTCGGATATCACCGAGATCAAGAAAGCCCAAGAAAGCCTGCGAGAGCTAACATTGCTGGAGGAGCGCAACCGGTTGGCTCGTGAGATTCACGATTCCCTGGCCCAGGGAATTACGGGCATCATTTGGCAGCTCAACGCTGCTCATCGAGCCGTGGAAAAAGAAGGAGGCCCGGTCGCGGACCATCTAGAAAAAGTGCGAGATCTGGCGCGGGACTGCCTTCTGGAGGCTCGTCGATCGGTGTGGGACCTGCGGGCCGGTCCTTTGGAAGGACGCACCTTGGTCGAAGCGTTAAGAACGGAGACCGAGCGAGCGACCAGTAACGGCGACCTCAAGGCATCTTTTTCCACGTCGGGAGAGGATCGGGTACTGCCGTCGGGAGTAGAGGCCGCTCTTCTACGCATCTGCCAGGAGTCTCTGGCCAACGTGCTCAGGCATTCCGGCGCCACAGAGGTGCAGGTTAGTCTGACCTTTGATGAATCCAGAGTGGCGCTGGAGGTGGACGACAACGGCATCGGGTTCGACCCATCGGCGCCCACTTCCCGCCAAGGCCCCGCCGGAGGCTTTGGATTGATAAACATGAGAGAGCGCACCCGTTTGTTGGAAGGGGAGTTTACAGTGACCAGTGAGCCCGGCAGAGGTACAAAAATGATGGCACTGGTACCTCTAAAATATAGGTGGTGATATGTCGCGATCAATTAGAATCCTCATAGCCGATGACCACCCTATCGTGCGACATGGGCTGGCAGCAGTCCTGGAACAGGAGGAGGACATAAGTGTCGTTGGCCAGGCTGGCAACGGCTACGAAGCCACTGATCAGGCGAAGAAACTGCGCCCAGATATTGTGCTCATGGACATGCAAATGCCGGAGATGGATGGAGTTGAAGCTATCCGCCTGATAAAAGAAGAGGCTCCGGACATAGGCATAATTATTCTCACCACCTACGATACCGACGACTACATCTTCCGCGGCATAGAGGCGGGAGCACGGGCTTACCTGCTGAAAGACTCTCCCCCGGAAGAGGTCCTACGAGCTATCAGGACCGTTTATAACGGCGAGTCCTTGATACAGCCCAGAGTGGCCAGCAAGCTCTTGGACCGGGTCAGCCAGCTCTCCCACACTCCAGCGCCGGAGACCGGGTTATCCTCAAGGGAGATCGAGGTGCTTCAGCTAATGGCCACGGGCATCTCAAATAAGGAGATCGCCGGTAGCCTGGTCATCGGCGAAAGCACCGTTAAAACCCACCTGGTCCACATATTCAACAAGCTTGGGGTTAAGGGCCGCATTGAAGCGGTCGGTGAGGCCGTAAGAAGGGGTATCATCGAGCTCTAGTCAGCCATCTGAACGATACACATCAGCTAGGAGGTTGATCTTCGGATCAACCTCTTTTCTTTTCGCAAATCAATGGCCTTAGGGATGTCCATAGCAAGAGGAGACTCTACCATGAAACAAGACAGTTAATCTCGGGTTGAAAAAGGTACTGGGTACCACAACGAAAGGAGACAGTAAGCAGATGTTTTGGTTGAAGTCATGCTCTAAATGCAAAGGAGACCTTTACCTGGATAACGACACCTTCGGCACCTATATCAGTTGCGTGCAGTGCAGCCGTTACCTCACAGAAGAGGAACAGGACCAGTTTACCGGAACCGTCAGGGAGCCCAGCTTCATAGCTGCGATTCCCCAATATGCCGAGAAGGTGGCGGCGTAGGCCCGGATTATGTGCGTTGCGTGGACATCCGTGGAAGAATCGGAATCATTGAAACCTGGAGTAGCGTCCTGATGATCCGAATATTGATCGCCGACGATACCACCTCAATACTCGATGGCCTGTGCAGCACCCTCGAAGCACAGCCCGATATTCAGGTGGTTGGAGCGGCTAAGAATGGGATCGAGGCAGTAGAAAAGACTGCGGCTTTGTTGCCTGATGTGGTCATTATGGATGTTCGCATGCCCCGCATGGATGGAATTGAGGCCACCAGAATTGTAAGAGAAGCCGGAACTCCGGTGGGGATTCTGGTCCTGGGCGTATTCAGCGACTACATGGAAGCGGCCTTCGATGCCGGCGCCGACTCCTTCCTGGCTAAAGACTGCGAGCCCCAGGAACTGTGCTCGGAGATACGTAGCATTTCAGCGCGTTTGAGAGCGGAGACACAAGAACGCGAAACGCTGGGGACAAATGAGGTGGCTGCTGAGCATGGGCGCAACGGGATAGTTTTCGAATCTCAAGAAAGGACTTCACAACTATGACGACGGCACAAATATCGAGGATGACAACGGCCGACATTAGTGTCGGAGTACGGTCTCTCGGTACCAGCCCTGAAAATATGCTTTCGACCCAGGCAAACGAGCTGTTTCCGTCCTTGATCGAAAGCTACTCTGCCTTCGCCCTTAACACCGCCCTTCGCATATTGGGCAACTTCCATGATGCCGAAGACGCGGTCCAAGAAGCATTTCTGTCAGCTTATCGAGCTTTTCCCAGGTTCAGGGGCCAGTCTAAGGTATCGACGTGGCTATATCGCATCGTCGTCAATGCGTGCCTATTGAAGATGCGTAGAGAGGCCAGCCGGGGTGGGCAATATGCCCACGCCGAATATGACGACGGAATGGTCGACGATTGGAGTCAGAATCCTGAGAGAGCAGCCGTCAACGGTGAGCTCCGTGATGTGATAAAGAAAGGCTTGAACAGCCTAGCGATGGACCTGCGGAAAGCCATTGTCCTGAGGGACGTCCAGGGGTTTTCCAACGAAGATGCGGCGGAGTCGTTAGGAATCACGGTAGCCGCACTGAAGTCACGCCTCCATAGAGGCAGAGTGCAGCTTCGGAGCTGGCTGGAAGAACGTGATGCCAAACCTGATTTTCGAACCAAACTATGACTTTCATTGGGAGTCGCTCTGATCCTTTGAGCGAACTCTTTGCAACAAACGGAGGGATGGAGTGAACTTGAAAGTATTTCCCGCAATCGCCGTGGCGTTGGCAGTGGGCCTTGTTGTGGCCGCTTGTACCGGTGGCGACTCCAGGTCCGGGACAGCTGACTCGACGACACCTGTTACCCAAGAGGTCTCATCAGGTAGCGTAGTCCCTACCAACGGGACGTCGGCCACTCCCACGTCTTCGCCATCCGAGGTTCTGACGACTGATCCGACACCTTCTCCAACAGCAGTTCCTACCCCAATCCCAACACCTGGCGAGACCTCGATTTCAAGAGACGTAGGGACAGCATCCCGCGAGCTCGTTCCAGCCCTACAAGTGAGCAAAAGAAGCCTAGCCGAGATCATCGAAGCTCTGAGCCCCTCGGTGGTGCACGTACAGACTGAGGCGGTGGAGCTAGACCAGTTCAATCGCCCTGTACCGGGCGGCGGAGTCGGCACGGGTGAAATCATAGATGAACATGGCCATGTTCTAACAAACAACCATGTTATCGAGGGCGCAGAGCGAATTCTGGTAACACTGAGTGATGGCAGAACCTTCGAGGCCGATCTGGTGGGCGGAGACCTGGCGCTGGACCTTGCGGTGCTGCTCATCGACGCGGATAACCTGGAGCCCATCCCCATCGGCAAATCCACAAAGATGCAAGTTGGTGATCAGGTTGTGGCTATCGGCCACGCTCTCAACCTGCCCGGAGGCCCTACCGTCACCGGCGGATGGGTGAGCGCTCGTGACAGGTCTGTCAATTTTTCAGATACCATCACCATGCAGCATATGATCCAGACCGATGCCGCCATCAACCCCGGCAACAGCGGTGGCCCACTTATAAACACAGACGGAGAAATGGTTGGCATAAACACTGCCAAGTTAACGGGAGGCGAGGGTCTAGGCTTCGCCATCGCCATTGATCCCGTGATGCCACTAATAGAGGAGCTCATCACCAAAGGCAGAATCGAAAGGGGTTTTCTGGGAGTTTCGACCATAAACATCAGCGAAGCGCTGGCGTTAAACTTCGACCTGCCGGTAACTCAGGGCGTTGGCATAATCTCCGTATCACCTGATTCCCCCGCGGAAGGGGCAGGTCTCAAAACAGAAGACATCATAGTTGGGGTGGGAGACCGGGTGGTGCGCAACGTGGCCGAGCTAGACAGTATCTTGATTCGATATCAGAGCGGGTCATCCGTCGATATTTATTTCTTCCGCGAAGACAGAGAGCGTAGTGTTACCGTGACCCTGGGAGATAGACCCGCCTAGCATGGGGTTCCCATGCTCGTGGTTACACAGCTTTCCATGACATGGAGCCAACTGAAAAGGCGAATCGCCAAGTTAGACTAAGGAGGATTACACCCAATGACAGAGCAACAGATTCGAGTATTCGGAGCCCCTTGGTGCCCCGATTGCAAAAGAGCAAAACAGTTCCTTAACGAGCAACGAGTACCCTATGAATGGCTCGACATTGACCAGGACGAGCAGGCTCGCATGCATGTGCAGCAGGTCAATGGTGGCAAACAAATAATACCTACCATCGAGTTCCCCGACGGTACCGTACTGGTGGAACCCAGCAATGCGGAGCTGGCGGATGTACTGGGTATTCAGAGGGAGGCGAAACGGCAATACTACGACCTGGTAATAGTGGGCGGAGGACCGGCCGGGCTTACGACGGGCATTTACGCTTCTAGAGAAGGGCTGAGCACCTTGATCATCGAACGTAGCGGCGTGGGCGGCCAGGCAGGCATCACCCAGGAAATCGAGAACTACCCCGGATTCCCTGAGCCCATCGGCGGCGGCGACCTGTCGGACCGCCTACGGATTCAGGCCGAGCGCTTCGGCGTTGAAATCTTGGCAGCCCAAGGCGTGAGCTCGCTTGAAAGACAAGGAAGCGATCTAGCGGTGTCTGTCAATTCTGGGGAGCTGTACCGGGCGCCCGCTATGGTGTTAGCCACAGGCGCCACCTACCGGCGTCTGGATGTACCGGGAGAGGAGGACTTTATAGGAGCCGGCGTTCATTTCTGCGCCACCTGCGATGGACCCTTCTACAAAGGCAAAGACCTGGTGGTGGTCGGAGGCGGAAACAGCGGTTTCCAGGAGGGCCTGTTCCTCACCAGGTTCGCTAAGAGCGTTACTATTCTGGAGCTGGACAAGAATGTGCGGGCGAGCCAGGCCCTTCAAGACAAGGTAGCCGGTCGGGAAGACATGCAGGTATTGACCGAAACCACCGTCCGTGAGTTTCGAGGCAAAGATAGGCTCGAGTCCATCCTTGTCGAGAACGTGGCCACTGGTGAGACCCGCGAAATGAGGCCCAGTGGGGTATTCGTGTTCATCGGCTTGCTGCCCAACACCGACTTTCTGAAAGGCGTGGTTGAGTTGGATAGGTACGGTTTCGTTGTGACCAAGCCGAACCTTGAGACCAGCTTAGAGGGACTGTTCGCAGCGGGTGACGTACGCGCAGGCAGTACCAAACAGGTGGCCAGCGCCGTCGGAGAAGGGGCAACGGTAGCGCTGATGGTCAGAGAGTATCTGGAGCGTCAAGGGGAGTCCGGTCGTAGCCAGCCTACCCAGTCCACTCCCGGGAGCGTCTTGGTAAAGACGTATTGATGCGCATCTAGTACTCAGTCAACCTAATTGTTGGCAGGATAGAGATGGTGAAGCTTGACTCGGGCGTCCACAGTGGAGAATCTCCAGTCAATGGTTGCTCCGGCTTGGTTTCGTTCTGCCTCCAGGGCCGCGATCTCGCCACTCAAAGTCTCTTCATCGGCAATACGCCGGCGCAGGACTCGCCTGGCCAAGACACTGAACTCGATCTCTGCCATGTTGAGCCAACTACCGTGCTTGGGAGTGTAGTGAAACTCCAAGCGTTTGCGTATTCGCCTAGCCTCCTTGGGCTCGAAGGTTTCGTAGAGGGAAGCTGGTTTGTGGGTGTTGAGGTTGTCCAGCACCACCCGGATCTTCTCGGACGCTGGGTAAGCTTCATCGGCCAGCCACCGCATCTGCTTAGCGAAGTCCACCATGGTACGACGTTCGGTCACTGCCACATGCCTCCAGCCCGCCAGGGGCTCGCACAGCATGAACAGGTTTCGGGTGCCATTGCGCTGGTACTCGTAATCGTATCGCTCCCGTCGTGCCGGCTTGGGCGGGATCGGAGACCTCTTTTCCGCCAGCAACTGCTTGGAGGTCTCGTCGAAACAGACCACCGGGCGCTCTGGGTCATAGGGTTCCGCGTAAAGGTCCAGCACATCCTCCATACACGCCACAAACTCGGCGCTCACCTGGGGAATACACCACTCCTTCTTCTGCCACGGCTTGAGACTGTTTTTTTCAACCGCTTGCGAATTCCCTCGTGGGACATGGAGGGCGCCAGCCCCAACTCCACCACCTTGTTTGCCAGGAGCCGCAGGGTCCAGTGGTCATGGCCTGGGGGGGCCTCGCTGCACGCCAGGGCAATCAGGTGCGCTTCCCCCCGCTCATCCAGTTTGGTCGGATGTCCTGGCCGAGGATCTTCCTCCAAGGCCCGCTTCAGTCCTCCCTCCAGGTACCGCCGCTTGGTACGGCACACCGTACCCGCAGACGTGTCCAGCGCCTCCACGATGCGCATCACCCCCCAGCCCGTATCTGCCTTTAGCAGAATACGGGCCCGGGCAACCTTTCGCGCTGGGCTCTTTCCCCCGCGAATCAGTCGTTCCAACTGGTCTCGTTCTTCCCTTTCCAACCGGACCACATACCGTTCTCGTCCCATGGCTGCCACCCTCCTACGTCAACACTCCTAAAAAAGGGTAGCAACCTTAGACGTTTTCTTAAACAATTACCAAAACCGAGTTGACTGAGTACTAGTACCTTGTCAACAAGATTTCTACAGAGTGTCATTCTGAGGGAGCGAAGCGACCGAGGAATCTGGAAGGGCGGGGACTTCCATCCCCACCAGATTCTTCGCCTTCGGCTCAGAATGACATGCATCAAGTTTTAGTTGACCAACCACTAGTATGGAAGGCTAGCACGGCATCCTTCTAGACGCTGCGCTTAAGAGGAAAAGCCTATTGTCCAGAGTTGCTGGAATGATTGAGCCTCAAGGTTAAAGGCTTATCTTTGATCTTTACAACGTCGAGCTCGGACACACCCACAATGCACGCTGCGGCGATTCTCCATCCTTGTGCTTTGGGCACTTCGCACTCCATTCTCTCCGAAAGAATGTCCCATAGTTGCTGAAATATTCCTTTCGGAACGGCTGTCGGGAGCTCCCAGTCCTTTTCTTTCGGAGATCCCCAGCTCACTCCGTTGCGGCATCGTTGCCTTGTCATTCCGGTTGAATCAAAGTGAAGAATGCGGTTGGGACAGCCGCGAACTAGGGTCCGCACAGTCGTGTCCTTTAGCTCTTGAAGCGATTGCCACACCTCTTCGAAGCTCCGATGAGTCACTTCCCCGTCCGCCCATCCTGACATTCGAGCCCCATCTGCAGAGCCGGAGAGCATAGAGCCTTGTCTAAGACCGACCATGAAACACCAAATAGCCTCGAGCTAACAGAAAATACATGCACTTTCCTTCATCGTTCAAAGTATCGTGTCTACGTTGGCATACCGTCGTCGTATTTGTATCGTGAGGATCAAAGGAACTAATTGTGAAGACGGTGTGAGTTCAATCATTGGGTCAACCGGATGGAGTGGGATCAATCCACTAACAGGTTTACCGGTTCATCACTCGCTCTTGCTCACTGAAATCGATGAGTTGCAGGATGTTCTGCACCGGCTACAGGGATACGATGAGATTAGCCCGATAGTTTGTTAAACCGGAACTGCGAGCGCCAGCATCTAAGCCAACAGGAGGACCAATCCATGATTTCGTTGCCCCAGCGGTTGAAAACCGGACTAATCGATACTCATAACCAGACGGGCGATGGCGGACTATTGCCAAAGTCGTTCCGCACTATAGTGATACCCTTCTTGTTTGGTAGCGCGGCCCTGGCCCTCGCAGTCGTGGGAGCAGCCTTTACCGGCAGCGGCGGGGAGACAGGCGGCGTCAACGGCTTCATTGAAAGCCTTTCAGGCAGCTCCAGCTCCAACCTAGGCAGCCTGGGGCTCCTGGCCCCACTAGGCTTTGCTTTTGCCGCGGGCATGGCGTCCTCTGTCAACCCCTGCGGATTCGCCATGCTCCCCGCCTACTTGGGACTGTATCTCGGGGCGAACGAACGAGATAGCAATCGGATCAATCCGTTCCGGGACCTGGGCAAGGCACTCCTCGTGGGAGGGGTGGTTACGGCCGGGTTCATCCTGCTGTTTGGAGTGGCGGGCGTAGTCATAGGGGCCGGGACCCGGTCGATCGTAGAATTTATCCCGTGGCTTGGACTGAGCATCGGCGTGTTACTGACTATCGCAGGTGCCTGGCTTGTGGGTGGCGGAAAGCTCTACAGCGGACTGGCAGTCAGGGCCGCCGCCCGGTTGGGAAATCCAAATCAGGTCAGTATCAAAGGGTACTTCTTGTTCGGGTTGAGCTACGGTACCGCATCCCTGAGCTGTACCCTGCCTATCTTCCTAGCGGTGGTGGGCACCAGCCTAGCGGTGTCGGATATCCCGACCGCCTTAGGGCAGCTAATACTCTACGGCCTTGGCATGGGAACAGTAATAATGGCCCTGACCATAGGACTGGCCCTGTTCAAAGGAACCATGGTCGGTGGACTGAGAAAGGTGCTTCGATACATCCAGCCCCTCAGTGCCGGGCTCATGCTGGTCGCCGGCTCCTACATCATCTTCTACTGGCTAACCATCGGCGGACTGTGGTAATGCGGCGCCGGTGTATCCAAACAAGTGAGGCAAAGATGGACACTACATTCAATTCCAAAGTTACCTGCCCCGAGTGTGGTTTTGCAGAAGATATGGAAATGCCCAGTGATTCTTGCCTCTTTTTCCATGAATGCACCAGTTGTAAGGTCGTACTGAAACCCCACGCCGGTGACTGTTGCATCTTCTGTTCCTACGGGGATGTCCCTTGCCCTCCGGAGCAAGTCCGAAGGGCAGCTTAAGCCACACCAGGGCTGTCGAAGGAATTATCATGGTAAACTACAATTCAACGCAGGAGAAACTCGATGTTTAAAACAAAGATCCTACCCATTATCGCTGTTGCAGTTCTTGGAATAGCGGTGCTCGGGGGTTTAGGACTCGCAGGAGCTTTCGACTCCGACGACCCGACTTCAAGCGGAACACCAGGTCCCATTGTAACCTCCGCCAACACTTCAACGCCCGGGCCGACCAGCACTCCTTCGGAGACTGGGTCCGCCATCCCAAACCCGACCGACGGGCCAGAGCCGGAGCTTGGCATAACAGACTCTACCGAGGTCACCATGATGGTTGAGCCCGATCCCAACTTCGAGGAGGCACTCAAAAGCGCTCGATTTTCCACCTTCGCCTGGCTGACCGACTTCAGCAGGCACAGCGTGCCTTTTGACGAGATCACCGGGGGTGGCCCTCCCCGCGACGGAATCCCACCCCTCGATAACCCGACCTTTACAACCATCTCGGACGCTGACGGCTGGCTGGATAGCATAGAGCCCGTCATAGCCTTTGAGATCAACGGAGATGCCAGGGCATACCCTCTTCAGATTCTTACCTGGCACGAAATCGTAAACGATGTGGTGGGCGATGTGCCGGTCGCCGTAACCTTCTGCCCGCTATGCAACTCGGCAATCGTGTTCGACAGAAGATTGGGAGACATCGTCTACGACTTTGGGACATCTGGCAATCTTCGTAACAGCGATCTGGTCATGTGGGACCGGCAGACCCAGTCCTGGTGGCAGCAGTTTACTGGCGAAGCGATAGTGGGAGAGCTCACAGGCACACGACTCACCTTCCTGTCATCAACTATCATTTCATGGGAGGACTTTAAAACAGCCAACCCTGATGGTCAGGTGCTGTCCCGCGACACCGGGTTTTCTCGCGACTACGGTCGAAACCCCTATGCGGGCTATGACCGGGCCGACAACCCGCCCTTCCTGTTCGATGGTGATCTGGATGGACGATTGTTGCCCAAAGAGCGGGTAGCGGCGGTGAGCATCGGAGATGAAGACGTCGTTTTTCCGTTCTCTGTCCTGGAGAAGGAGAAGGTCGTCAACTACACCGTCAACGGCCAAGACCTGGTGGTATTCTTCAAACTCGGCACCACGTCAGCCCTTGATCAACGCTCCATTAGCGACTCCAGAGATGTGGGCGCCACCGGAGTATTTGACCCCAACCTGGATGGCCGTAAGCTGACCTTCAGGTCCGCGGCCGACCAGATCATCGACAATGAGACCGGTAGCCAGTGGAACATACTGGGTCAAGCCATCGAGGGCACATTGGCCGGGGCAAAGTTGGACCCCATCGTCCATGCCAACCATTTCTGGTTCGCTTGGGGGGTGTTCAAGCCGGACACCAAAATATTCGAGGGAAGCCTTTAAGAAGCCGGACGATATGGGATCTGCTAACAGCGTCTGATGATCATGATGACTGCAAAATCATCCGAGTAGCAGGTCCCAAATCACCCATCCTACCGATTACAAGTCTGTGCAGTCCAGCTATCCTGAATGTGGGCAACCTGGCAAGGAATACGTGGAACAGTGACTACGTTGCTAGCCCGCAATCCGCCAGAGGCCAGAACCCCCATAGACAACACCAGCCCTTTGGCAGGCCCCACAGAGGGTTGGATAATCCCGAGAGCTTATTCAGCTGTCTAAGACAGCTAAGGTGATAAATAGATGATGAACCAGGCACAACCACGACGTACCATCCCCATCCGCTGGCTCCTGTTTGCGGGGGCGCTCCTGCTACTCCTCTTTATCGTCATTCCCCGTTCGTCAGACGTCCCGGAGATCGACATAACTCAGGTGATACAGATGGCTAAAGAGGACCAACTGACCAAGATCGAGGTCCGCGAAGACACGCTTGATGTGACCACCATCAGGGGCGAGACCTTTAAGTCACGCAAGGAGGAGAGCGTAAGCATTCTGCAGCTGCTACAAGAGGAGGGCGTGGTCACAGGCACTGATGGGATACAGATAGAAGTAAAGGAGAAAGGGCGGAACTTCTTCGGTGTCCTATTCTCCTTCCTGCCTCTGATCCTTTTCGGCGGCCTGATGCTCTACATGCTCCGTGGGGCCAGAGGGGGCCTGAACCAGGCCTTGAGTATCGGCAAGAGTAAGGAGCGAGTGGCCTCGTTAGAAAGGCCCACGGTAACATTCAGCGATGTGGCGGGAGTTGAGGAGGCAAAGCAGGAGCTGTCCGAGATCGTTGAGTTCCTGCGCTATCCGGACAAGTTCGCCAAGCTTGGCGCGAGGACACCCAGGGGCGTGCTACTTGCTGGTCTCCCCGGTACCGGCAAGACTCTGTTGAGCAAGGCGGTGGCCGGAGAGGCAAATGTACCTTTCTTCTCTATCAGCGGTAGTGAGTTCGTAGAGATGTTCGTGGGTGTGGGCGCCAGCCGCGTGCGGGACCTTTTCAGTAAGGCTAAGCAGAGCTCCCCTGCCATTATCTTCATTGATGAGATAGATGCGGTGGGCAGACACAGAGGAGCCGGCATCGGCGGTGGAAATGATGAGAGAGAGCAGACCCTCAACCAGATCCTGGTAGAGATGGACGGCTTTGACGAGAGGACAAATGTCATAGTAATCGCGGCCACGAACAGGCCGGACATACTCGACCCGGCACTATTGCGCCCGGGGCGCTTTGATCGAAGGGTCGTCCTGGACCTGCCCGACATCAAGGGCCGGGAAGCTATCCTGGGAGTCCACCTCAAGGGTAAGCCGATTTTACCGAATGTGGACGTGCGCACCCTTGCCAAGCAGACCCACGGATTCAGTGGAGCCGATCTGGCCAACCTGGCCAATGAAGGTGCTATCCAGGCAGCCAGGCAGGATAGGGAGACCATTAATCAGCAGGATTTGGAAGAGGCCATTGACCGAGTAATCGCCGGCCCGGCCAACAAAAGCAGAGAAGTCAGCGATAGGGAAAAGGAGATTATAGCCTACCACGAAGCCGGCCACGCTCTGGTGGCGGCAAATCTCTCAGATGCTGACCCTGTCCACAAGGTTACTATCGTGTCGCGAGGCGCCGCGGGTGGGTACACGAGGCTATTGCCAGAAGAAGATAGGGCCCTCTGGACTAAAGGACAATTCGAAGCGATGCTGGCGGTCATGATGGGAGGTCAAACGGCGGAACAGGTGATGTTGGGTGACATTACCACCGGAGCATCCAACGACCTCCAGAAAGCTAGCAGTGTGGCTCGAAAGATGGTCACAGAATACGGCATGAGCAGCAACCTGGGGCCGAGGACCTTCGGTACCGGTCAGGAGATCATCTTCTTAGGAAAAGAGCTGGCCCAAGGGCACGACTATAGCGACGCCGTCGCGGAGAAGATCGATACTGAGATAGGCAACCTTCTACAGAAGGCACGCCAGACAGCTTCCAGGGTTATCGAATCTCAACGAGCAAAGCTAACTCTGCTGGCGAAAAGGTTGCTCGTGGAAGAGACTCTCGAAGGAGCAGATCTCAGGCAGATTCTTTTGGGCTCCCCCGAGGGCGTGCCGGTGGCTAGCTTTGCCGCCACCGAGCTTGAATCCAGCCCTCTGTCTTAGGTATAAACCCAAATGAGTTAACCAAGGCCGATGAGTTCATCGGCCTTTTCCGTTGGGCCAAGTCTGCCAGTAATCGGTCCAATATTCCCTGTCGACAGCGTATGATTAGTACAGGCTCTCGCCACGAGAATACCCTCACCCCTGCCCCTCTCCCAATAGGAGAGGGATGGCCGCAGGCCAGAGCCTGTCCTGAACGTGCCGAAGGGGTGAGGGGGTAGGATGTGTGACGCAGAGCCTTACTGCGTTGCCTCTTGACTGAGCCTTTGTAAAGAGCCACAATTAGGGTCATCCTATGGACAGTTGACCTCTATTCGTATATTCGTACGGCACTGCATCAGCGTGATCGTGCGTCCAACCTCAACCAATCAGAAAGGGAGGAAGTATGCTCGACCTGTTAATCACCGGCGGCCTCATCATCGACGGCTCAGGAAACCCTGGATTCTATGGCGCAGTGGGCGTTGAGGGCGACACGGTTAACATACTTCGAGGCGATACCAGTCATATAGAAGCCAAACGTGTTATAGATGCCACGGGCCATGCCGTCAGCCCCGGCTTCATCGATGTGCACTCCCACGGTGGGCTGACCATATTGGGGGAACCCCTGCATGAGCCCAAGGTAAGGCAGGGCGTTACGACGGAGCTGGTCGGCATCGACGGCAACTCGGTTGCTCCCTTCAAGAGTCAGGAAGACCTTCACAGATTTATCGAGCTGGACTCTGGGCTCAACGGATATCCGCCCATGCCAGCCACGTGGTCCACTGTGGCCGAATACCTATCCAAGTTCGACAATAAGGTTGCGGTAAATATCGCGTACATTCTGGGTAACTCTCCGGTCCGCATCTGGTCCGTCGGCTGGAACGACCGGCCCGCCACTGGAGAGGAGCTGGAGGATATGAAGGCCGTGGTCCGTGAGGCAATGGAAGAGGGGGCCTGTGGCCTGTCCACGGGACTGGATTATCCCCCAGGAGCCTACGCCGACACCCAGGAGCTCATCGAGCTTTCCAAGGTGGCGGCCTCCATGGGTGGCTTCTACCACACCCACACCCGAGCGAGTCTGGCCAAGCAGGGGCTTCTGGCCCCTTGGGAGGAGGCTTTGGACATAGGCCGCGGCGCCGACATCCCCGTGCACCTGACCCACTATCGCCAGCGCACGGAAATGGTGGGTAGCCATATGGACTACATCGGGCTGGTGGAGAATGCCCGAGACGAGGGAATGGACGTGACCTTCGACTGCTACCCATACATCTACTCCAGCACACGCTCTATCATAAGTATTCCCAACTGGGCAAAGGATGGCGGCCCCGAGCGTCTCAAGCAAGCCCTAAGCTCACCGGCAGACCGGCAGCGGCTGAAGGAAGAGATGGGAGGCAGTGGCGGCGCTGGTAGCGCGCTGGGCAACATCGGAGACAACTGGCTTACCTATTTCCGGAAGCCTCAAAACTTAAAGTACGAGGGACATACCCTGGCCGAGATCGCTAGAATACGGAACCAGGATGTGCTGGACGCCTTCTTTGATCTGCTCTTGGAGGAGGACCTGGGAGTTTGCAGCGTGGGAGTAGGCACCAACGCTCAGACACTGCCTGCATTCGTCTCTCACCCATGTGGAATGGTGGGAAGCGATGCCATCCTGCTGGGTGAATATCCCAGCCCTCGCACCTACGGTTGCTTCCCCGTAATACTGGCTGAGTTTGTCCGGGCCGAGAAGCACCTGCGCTTGCCGGAGGCCATCCGCAAGATGACATCCTTCGCCGCCCAGCGCCTCGGTATCAGAGATCGCGGGCTCCTGCGTGATGGCATGAAGGCCGATATCACGATATTCAATCCTGAAACTGTTAAGGCGCCGGCCACCCGGTCCAACCCCAAACAGTTTCCCGTGGGCATACCATACGTGATCGTCAACGGACAGGTGGTGATCGACGACGGCAAGCACACCGGAGCAACACCCGGGCGTGGTCTGCGCCATCGCCGCTAAACGTGTACGGATTTCTCCTCTTCTACATGAACTGGATTGAGGTCGTTCTTACTTGGAAGCATATGGGGCGCTAACGACTGGTGTAGCGACAGTGGTGTTGGCCATAGTGACTTTCTTTTATCTCCGTGAGACGAGGGAACAACGTAGGCTAACCCGTAGCATTCTTGAGTCCGAAAACTCCCATATCACTATCGAGCTAGGCCCGGATACTCTTGATCGGTCGACTGAGTTACTGAAATTCGAAATAAGCCTTAAAAATATTGGGCCGAAGCCCGCATACGGAATCGAGTTCAAATTTCTAACCCGGCGTTCACCGAGGGAGTGCGTCTCCAGAATCGTATCCCCTGGGAGCAGAGCGGAATACGAGCAGGCACAAAAGAACGGCATTGTTACTTACCGACAAGATACAGACGTCCTGACAGGTCGAGACAATGTTGGATTCTATTGCGAGATCTGGGAGGAGTTTCTGGACTATGATAGCTCCTTTTACCTTTGGGTGAGATACAGAGATTTCTACAGGGACAGAAGGGATGAAATCAGACTTATCTCTCTGGCCCGTAGAGACTCGATATCCATCACCAATGCTAACGCAATTAGAGAGCAGGTCAACAAAAAATTTGAAGTACCTGTTAACTTCTGACCATCAAACCTCGGAGAATCGTGACCATGAGCGAATAGAGCTTAGATTGCGTTAGGTATCTTGAAATGAAGCTGTGCCCTAATCAAATATGAGGAGGAGGTCCCATGAAAGAATCGAGAGTTGATACCATCATACGGGGCGGGCAGGTGGTGACATCGACTAGTACCTCAGATGCCGCGGTGGCGATAAAGGGAGAGAAAATCGTGGCGGTTGGCCATCCAGACACCTTGCCTCCCGCCGACACCTACATCGATGCCACAGGCAAGTACGTCCTTCCTGGACTCATCGATTGCCACGTGCACCTGGACCGTTGCGATACATACCAGTTGGGCTCGATAGCAGCCGCCCATGCGGGCCTGACCACCTTGGTGCCTTTCGGTACCTACGATCTAGAGAAGGAGGAAACCCTTACATCAGCCATACACCGGCACCGGGAGGAGATCGATGCCACGACGCTGGTGGACTTCGGATTCCACTATATCCTGGCCAACCGGCCCTATATTCTGAAGAGCGTTCCCGACGCCATGGACCTGGGAGTGAAATCATTCAAGTTGTTCATGACCTACAAGAAGCGGGAAACCCGTTTGTGCGACGACGACTTTATCTGCCAGGTTATGGAGCTGGTTGCCAAGGGTGGAGGAGTCGTGCAGCTTCACTGCGAGAGTGGCAACATCATCGAATACCTGGAGAACAAGCTGATAGCCGATGGCCACACCCATCCCACGGATTTTCCGACGGCATGCCCCACCTGGGCCGAAGAGGAGGCCATCAACCGTGCCGCCCAGATGGGTGCGGCTACTAACTGCCCCGTGTACGTGGTGCATCTTAGCAGCCAGCTAGGTCTCGAGCGGGTCAAACGGGCGCAAGCCGAGGGACAGCGAATGTGGGCGGAAACTTGTCCTCAGTATTTGTTGCTGTCCGACGAGGAGATGGCGAAGGTAGGTCCCCTGGCCAAGATAGGTCCTCCGCTGCGGGCGAAGGACGGCCCCGATCAGCCAGCCATGTGGGAGGGCCTGGAGCAAGGGTTCATCTCCACTATCGGCAGTGACCACGCACCCTATCCCAAGGCGGACAAGATGGTTGGGTGGGACAATATCTTTGTAGCCCCAGACGGAAAACCGGTACCCTTCGGCTCTCCGGGTGTAGAAACTATTGTACCGCTGACCTTTAGTGAAGGCGTGATAAATAGAGGCATGCCGATCTCGTGGCTGGCCCGGGTAATGGCGGAGAATCCCGCCCGCATCTTCGGCCTTTATCCCAGGAAGGGCGTCATCCAGGTCGGCTCTGATGCCGACATCGTGATCTTGGACCCGAATGGTGAGTTCACCATTCGGTCCGAGGACCACCATGGCAACTCGGGCTTTAGCCTATTTGAGGACTGGAAAATCCATGGCAAGCCCTGGATGAGCTTCCTGCGTGGACAGGTGCTGCTCAACGATGGGAAGATCGAGCAGAAACCCGGCTATGGGCGGTTCCTACCGACCGGTAGCCCCATGCCACCGCTGGGCGGCCCGGTTAGGTAACCTGTTCAGAATGTATCGCTCCGGTTTCCGCCGGCACCACCAAGGATGGAAATGCCCTCACCCCCGTCCCCTCTCCCAATGGGAGAGGGGTGGCCCTCAGCTTGTCGAAGGGCCGGGGTGAGGGCGACTTCCGTAACAATGACGGTGGCTTAGGCCCGTATGTCGAAGAACTTGCGGGCGGGATTAAGTGACGTCGCTATAATGAGCGGACCATCTCGGCGAACTGGGAGTCGGGAACAGCCTGCTTGTTAGCCACGGCCCATTCGTTGACCATATCCACCAACGTGGGCACCTGCTCCTCTTTAGCTTTAAGACCCAACTCGGCCAGCTTGGTCTTGATTCCTGTGGGCCCAGTGCCACGACCCAGCTTCAGAAGTCGACGGTTGCCCACCACCTCAGGACCGAAGGGCTCGAACAGCTCTGGGGCCTGGCTGGTCACCTTCACGTGAATCTCCAGCTTCTGAGCGAACACGTTCTCGCCTACGACAGGCTTGGACGCGGGGATAGGAACGCCTGAAAGCCGGTGGACATGCTCCACCAGCCCGGTGAGCTGCTGAGTGTCGATGCCGGTGTCAATACCATATAATCCCTCCAAGGCGGGCACCACCTCTTCCAATGGTGCCCCTCCAGCCCTCTCACCCAGGCCCAGCACGCTGACGTCCGCCCTTTGAGCCCCTGTCTCCAGCGCCGCCAGAGTGAGGGCCACTGAGAGCCCGAAGTCGTGGTGGGCATGAATGCCCACCTGCACTGGGACCGTCTCACGGGCCAGCCTAACCAGATGGCGAATGGTCGAAGGCTTGGCAACCCCCACAGAGTCGGCGATACCTACCGCCTGAGCCCCGGCCTCGTAGGCAGCCTTGTAGAACTGCGTAAGGAACCCGGGGTCCGCCGCTGTTACGAATGAAGGCTCGAATGTAACCGACGGAGCACCTTGCTGTCTTGCATGGCTTATGGCGTGACAGGTCTTCTCCATGGCGTCCTCGCGGCTCAGACCCAACAGCCGGAGCATGGCGTCCGAGGTACGCATTAGCACGAAAATATTATCCGCCCCGGCCTCGACGGCGCTGGTTATGGTCTCATGACAGTCGTCATTGAAAGCAACGGCAAGCACCGAAAGGGTCGCCTTGGCCCCTGCTCGCTTGATGGCGGCAACGGATGCGTCATCCCGGCCCGCATACCCCACCTGAATCTGAGGGACTCCCATGGATGACAGCCTGCTCGCTATCCCCACTTTGTCATCAACGCTGAACGCTACCTCTGCAGCCTGTTCACCTTCCCGCAGGGTAACGTCTTGTATCACAATGGGAAGCCGAAAATGCTCCTCACGTGTAACCTCTTCGATAAAGTTCAATGGGCTGGTATGATAGCCGGGTTGAGGCTGGGCCATGGTTTCCTCCTTCTACGCCAATTCGGCTAGAGGTGTCAGGTTTTCCATGAAGACCACTTTAGACAGTAGGCGGCTGAGTGCATTATAGGCATGGCTAATTAGGCGGTCAACCTGGTTTCTCAACGTCATCAGGGTCTTTCGATTATCTGAGGTAGGAGCAAACTAACGCTCATGGTGAGCTATATCCTGAGCACAGCCGAAGGGTTGTCGGACCATTGGGGCGTCCTTCGACAAGCTCAGGACGAGCGGAAAATTTCTATCTCGATGCAAAGATCGAAAGGCCTTGTCTGTGCCATAGAACCAGCGTGCTAATGAAGCAATTTGTGCTAAACTTAATCTATGCCTCTATCCTCCTTCCATCCAATAGTCCAGGCCTGGTTCCGTAGCAGATTCGAGGGTCCAACCGAAGCCCAGGCTCTGGGCTGGCCCGCCATTTCAAAGGGCCAGCACACCCTCATTGCAGCGCCCACCGGTTCAGGCAAGACTTTGGCAGCCTTCTTAAGCTGTATAGACGAGCTGGTGCGCACCGGCACGGAGGAGGAGCTACCCGATGTTACCCAAGTAGTTTACGTATCCCCGCTGAAGGCCCTCTCCAATGACATCCAGAAGAATCTGGCCACTCCGCTAAAAGAGATCGGAGCTCTGGCAGAGGAACTGGGTACCCCCATTCCCGAGATTCGCGCCGCAGTCCGCACAGGAGACACCAAGGCATACGAGCGCCAGAAGATGGCGAAGGTGCCACCCCATATCCTGATCACCACTCCGGAATCGCTATATATATTGCTCACTTCCCGAAGCGGCCGAGCAGGTCTGCGGGGAGTGCGAACCCTGATCCTGGACGAGATCCATGCGGTAGCCAATAACAAGCGAGGCTCCCATCTATCGTTGTCGGTGGAGCGGCTATGTGATCTGGCCGAAGGGCCCGTTACCCGCATCGGCCTCTCAGCGACTCAACGTCCGATCGAGCAGACGGCCCAGTTTCTGGTTGGCAGCCGGAACACATCCCCAGACGGGACTCCAAACTGCCTGATCGTCGATACGGGCCACGCAAGAAAAATAGATCTGGACATCCAGTTGCCCGGAACAGAGCTTGGTCCCATCGCCACCCATGAGATGTGGGGCGAGACTTTGGACTCCATCGCGGACCTGGTGCGGTCCCACAAGACTACCCTTGTCTTCGTCAATACCAGAAGGCTGGTGGAGAGAGTCTCCCATCAGCTATCGGAACGCCTGGGTGAAGAGGCAGTAGCCGCCCACCACGGCAGCCTTTCCCGTACTATTCGACTGGCCGCTGAAGAGAAGCTAAAGGAAGGGAAGGTGAAGGTCTGTGTAGCCACCGCCTCTCTGGAGCTGGGCATAGACGTTGGTGTGGTAGACCTGGTATGCCAGATAGGCTCCCCTAGGTCCATCGGCCTCTTGCTTCAGCGAGTCGGCCGTTCCGGCCACACCTTGAGGGGAATCCCCAAGGGTCGACTCTTTCCACTGACCCGTGACGAGCTAATGGAGTGTACCGCCCTGCTGGCGGCGGTGCGTCGGGGTAATCTGGACACTCTAAGTATCCCGGACTGGCCGCTGGACGTCTTAGCCCAGCAGATCGTAGCGGCGTGCGCTGCAGAGGACTGGGCCGAAGACGACCTCTACGAGCTATGCAAACGGGCCCATCCCTACCGAGCGCTGCCACGGGAGAAGTACGACCACGTAGTGGAGGTGCTCTCGCAGGGCTTTGCGCAACGGCAAGGACGGGGCAACGCCTTGCTGCACAGGGATGGCGTCAACCACCGTCTCAAAGGCCGGCGAGGCGCCAGGATAGCTGCCCTCACCAGTGGAGGCGCTATACCGGATTCAGCCGACTACGATGTGGTCGCAGACCCCGAAGGGGTTTTCGTAGGCACTGTCAACGAAGATTTCGCTATCGAAAGCATGGCAGGAGACGTGTTCCTTCTGGGCAATACACCATGGAAAATTCGGAGAGTCGAAAGCGGCCGAGTCCGTGTCCAGGACGCCCAGGGCCAAAGTCCCAGCGTTCCTTTCTGGCTGGGCGAGGCCCCAGGCAGGACCTGGGAGCTGTCCGAAGAGGTCACCTCACTTCGGGAGAACATAGGAGAGCTGCTCAGCAACCCTCAAGAAGCCGAAACATGGGTGATGGATAGTGCTGGCTCGTCACGTGAAGTGGCCGAGCAGTTGGTTGCATACATCGAAGAGGGGAAACGGGTCTTGGGCATGGTGCCTACGGGACGAAGGGTGGTAGCGGAGCGGTTCTTCGATGAGAGCGGCGGGATGCAGGTGGTAATCCACGCTCCCTTCGGCTCACGGATCAACCGGGCCTGGGGAATGGTGCTGAGGAAGCGTATCTGCCGCACCTTCGATCTGGAGCTCCAGGCATCGGCAACGGACGACGGTATCAATTTTTCTTTAGGGCCCCAGCTGTCATTCCCCCTGTCCGATGTGTTCACCTCTATCCAGTCCCAGAATCTGGAGGAAGTGCTCGAGCAGGCAGTATTGCAATCGCCTCTGTTCCCACTACGATGGCGATGGAACTCGACTCGCTCCCTGGCCGTACTTCGACACACTGGAGGCCGCAAAGTCCCAACGCCGTTGCAGCGCATGAGGTGTGACGACCTGCTGGCTGCTGTATTTCCGGCACAGGTAGCCTGCCAAGACAACGCCCCACCAGGGAACATTGAGCTGCCGGACCATCCTTTGGTTTTCGAGACTATGCGGGACTGCCTGACCGAAGCCATGAACCTGGAAGGCCTGAAACGGGTCCTGGCCGACATTGAACGAGGTGACATCGAGGTCTATGCCCGCGACACGGTCCAACCCTCCGTGTTCTCCCATCAGATACTGAACGCGATGCCCTACGCATTTCTTGATGATGCCCCGCTGGAGGAACGCCGTGCGCGGGCCGTTTCTCTGCGCCGGGCTTTGCCGGAAGACTCCCAAGACCTGGGCGCCCTCGACGTCTCAGCCATCTTAGAGGAATCCCAGAACGCATGGCCAAGGATCAGAGACGCCGACGAGCTTCACGATGCTCTGCTGGTGCTGGGTGTAGTTCCTGAAAGGGAAGCTCTCTCAAGAGACCCCAGCCTCTTGCCCGAGAACCTGACAACTTGGTTCACCGATCTGGTTGAGGCCGGACGAGCTTTCCAGCTTCGGCATGATAATGGTAGCTCTGCCTGGGTAGCCGCTGAGAACCTCGACAGGGCCATGGCAGCATTTCCCAAATCACGATTGGAGCCAGAACCGCCAAGCGACGCAGCCTCGTTACAATCGGTGGAACCGGACAGTGCCATACTGAATATAGTGCGGGGCTGGGTGGAGTGTTCCGGACCCTTCACTTTAGCCGAGATGGCCGAAACATTGTACCTTTCGGTGTCCGATGTGAGGATTACCATTGCCCAGCTGGAGGCCGAGGGCTTGGTGCTCCAGGGACGCTTCCGCCCTGATGTCATTGGCGATGAGTACTGCGATCGCAGAATCCTGGCTCGCATCCATCGGGCAACCATCGGCCGACTACGCCGTGAAGTAGAGCCTGTGTCCCAATCCACATTCCTGCGATTCTTGTTCCAATGGCAAAACGTGGGTGCAACAGCCCAGCTTCGAGGAGAGGGTGGCCTCCTGGACATTATCGAAAAGCTTCAGGGTTTCGAAGCCGCCACAGCCGCTTGGGAGTCTGAGATTTTGCCCAGCCGCCTTTTTGGGTACCAACCCACGCTACTGGACAGGCTTTGCCTGGGTGGAGAGATAGTATGGGGCCGCCTAAACCACCGGGACAATGGGGATGTGCCAAGCGGGCGAAATCCTCTTTCAAGAGCCACTCCAATAACCCTGGCGCTCAGGGAGTCTTTGGACTGGCTCGTAGGGCCACCCGCCGACCTGAACGGTGGACTTTCCGGTGCCGCGAAAGAGGTGATAGAAGTCCTATCTTCCCGTGGTGCTTCATTCCTGTCCGACATCGTTGCGTCGACACGCCGCCTACCCTCCGACGTAGAAGAGGCCCTGTGGCTGCTGGCGGCCTCCGGGAGAGTCACCGCCGACGGTCTGGAAGCCATCCGGCAACGCATAAGCGGAGACTCCAAGCAGGGTCGCCGGACGGCAATCGTGAATCGCGCCTTGGCCCGCCGTCGCGCCGGATATAGCCGGTGGTCTCTGCTTCAGCCCATTAATCCCCAGTCAGACTCCCTAGAGTCCGTAACAAAACAGCTCCTTCGCAGATACGGGGTTTTTTGTCCGGAGCTACTGGCACGGGAGTCAATGGCGCCCAGATGGAGGGACATGGTCAAACAGCTGCGACGCCTGGAAGCTCGCGGAGAGATCCGAGGAGGGCGATTCGTGGCTGGCTTCGTCGGAGAGCAGTTCGCTCTCCCAGAGGCCGTTGAGCTGCTTCGCAACGTCAAGAAGCAAGAACCCGACGGTCAATGGACCGTGGTCTCTGCCTGTGACCCATTAAACCTGGTGGGTATCCTGACTCCTGGAGAGAAGGTGACTGCTACTCCAGGGAACAGAGTCGTATTCAAAGACGGAGTTCCTGTGTGCTCTTTGGAGAACGGGGAGCTCAAAATGCGGACCCAGTCGGACGAGGAGACTTTGATCAAGGCTCAATCCCTGTTGCGACCTGCCCTGCCCAAGGGCGTCGACGGAGAGGCCAACAGTAACTCCCCTGGATTCAGGCGCCGAGCGCGAGCATTTGTCAGCAGGTAGCGCAGCCCTTCAACCAGGTCAAGTCTGATTGAATCCCACGTTAGCGGCCGGCGATCTCGTTTAAGGAGCTAATTCCCTCCCGGTCCATGAAGCTCAATATTTCCTGGTTGATCCTCTTCATCGTGGACGGTCCACCGTAAACGAACCCGGTGAAAATCTGTACCGTGTTAGCGCCGGCCCTTAAGGCACTAAGCGCGTCCTCTCCCGAGAAGATTCCCCCGCAGGCATTGATAACCAGGTCCCCTCCGGCATGGCTTCTGATCTCTTTGACCGCTCTCAGCATATGGGACAATAAGGGCCTGCCGCTCAACCCACCATGTCCGACAGCGAGGCGGGGATCGTCCACCGGCCAGGTATTGCCCGTGGTCACCCCTTCCACCGAGTGTTTGAGGCATAGGTCCACCAGCTCCATGATCCGGTCCCTTTGATCGTCGTCGAAATACGGAGGCAGTTTGAGGAACAGCGGCCTCTGCTTAATGGAACTCAGGGTGCTCAATAGCTCTTCCAACTTGTCAGGCTCTTGGAATATTCGTATACCCTCGGTGTTGGGAGAGCTTATGTTAAGCTCCAGTCCTGATACCAGCGGTTGTAAGACATCGAGACAGTGTGAAAACTCCTCCACGGACAGGCCTGAAATGCTGGCTATCAGAGGGGTCTTCTCGGTGTTGAGACCTTCGAGGTTGTCCACGACTCTGTCTAGGCCCTGGCTGGGGAAGCCCAGGGAGTTGGTCAAAGAATTTTTCTTTGGGTCTCGCACCAGCCTGGGACTAGGATTACCGCTTCTGGGATCGCGAACTACTGTGCCCGCTACAATGTACCCGAAGCCCAGGTTGGCCAACTGGCCGACCATAAGGCCGTCTTTATCATAGCCTGCGGCCAGACCGACCGGATTGGATATTGTAATTCCAGCTATTGTTACTCGGAGCCGGCGGTCACTCACTCGCAGCAAAGGGCCTGCGGCCTTCCAGAGCGGTGTTATTGCCAAGGCCAACTCAGCGATTTTCTGCGCCCGCTCCGGGGGGAACCTGAACAGCAGGGGTCTCACCAACGCCGAATAAAAACCCACTATCGTCCTGCCTGCATCAAACGATGAACGAACACAACTTGGCTAATCCGAATAATTCATAACGCTATCAAAGTCCTTAACCTGTGGTCTACTTTGGAATATAATCGCATCTAGTCTATCACGGCTTACATCGGATCAGGCACAGAAAACAGAGAGGACGTTAAAAGTGTGTAGAAGCATTAAGACCCTGCGAAACACAGAGCCCTCGGATGACGAAGTACACGCAGCAGCACTCCAGTTTGTTAGAAAGATCAGCGGATACCGCGTGCCGTCCCGTGCGAATCATGAGGCTTTTAACTCGGCGGTGGATGAGGTCGCCTCGGCGTCTCGCAAACTGCTGGACACCTTACAGACAAAGCCACAGTTTTCGAATCCGAGCTAATTTTTCGGCGTAGGCAAAAGGGAGACCGTTTGCCCCGCATGGAAGGCCCTTATTTCTTGGTGATAGAATAGAGCTCAAGCCCCGGATCAAATCAGTCTGCGATGAAGGGGGATACATGGGAACTATCAGGTTGCTTTCCTGGAATGTTAACGGCATCAGGGCCGTGCACAAAAAGGGGTTTCTCGACTGGTTCGCCCAAGAGTCCGCCGATATCTTATGCCTCCAGGAAACGAAAGCAAACGAAGATCAGCTGCCTACGGCGCTAAAGGATATAGAGGGATACACGTCTTATTTCTCCTCCGCGGAAAGAAAAGGGTACAGTGGCGTCGCGATATATACCAATAAAGAGCCGGCCAGTGTGCAAACCGGGTTTGGCATCCACCAATTCGATAACGAAGGGCGCACCTTGATTGCTGACTATGGAGATTTCGTACTATTCAATATTTATTTCCCAAACGGCAAATCATCAGCCGAGAGACTGGACTACAAGATGAGGTTCTACGATGCTTTTCTGGAGTTCATAGACCGGATGAAGCGGGAAAGTAGAAACGTCATAGTCTGCGGAGACGTAAATACCGCCCACAAAGCGATAGACCTGGCTCGTCCGAAGGAGAACGAGAAGATATCAGGATTTCTCCCTGAAGAGCGGGAATGGATGGACAAGCTGGTGAGTCATGGCTATGTGGACACCTTCAGAATGTTCAACGACCAGCCGGGAAACTACACTTGGTGGGACCAGATGACCCGGGCCCGCGACCGAAACGTGGGCTGGAGAATAGACTACTTCTTCGTGAACGAGGACTTCAGTAGCCACATCAAAGACGCCTATATCCTGCCCGATGTCATGGGATCGGACCATTGCCCGGTAGGCATTAACGTAGACGTCGGTTCCTAAATAACATAGATTCCTAAATATAAGTAACTTCAGAACTTCGATCTTGCAGGATGTTCTCCTGGGAGCCTTCCCAGTCCTTAAGAGACCCCTTTCGTGTCCCAAAGAGCTTCGTTGAGTAACAAACGCCCTTGTGCGCTATGAAAGGAGCAGTATGTACGACCTCAACGGCAAAACTGCCTTGATAACAGGCGCCGGGGGAGAGCGGGGCATGGGACATGCGATGGCCGTCCGCCTGGCGTGCGAAGGCGCCAACGTAATCGTCAACGATGTAACCAGCGACCCCAACGCTCGTCCCAACTCGACCTGGGGTGGAGTGCATGAAATCGTACGGGAAATCGAAGCCGTCGGCGGACATGCCATGAGCATCCTGGCCGATATCACCGATGCCACCCAGGTTGACTCCATGGTGCGTGAGGCGATAGGTCATTTTGGTCAGATCGATATTCTGGTAAACAATGCCGCAGCGCGTCAGGGGCCTGACTTAGTACCGGTGGTGGATTTAGATGAGGAGGTCTGGGACCTGACACAGCGGGTCAACGTCAAAGGGACCTTTCTCTGCTCAAGAGCGGTAGCCCGCCAGATGATCAAAGCAGGAAAGGGAGGCAAGATTATCACCATTGCGTCCACCGCCGGGAAGCTGGGCATAGCGAACCGGGCAGCCTACTCAGCCTCTAAGTTCGCCTTGATTGGATTCACCCAATCTCTAGCCCTGGAACTCGCCCCTCACCGTATCAACGTGAACGCCATCTGCCCAGGCTCAGTGGATACTCAACGACTGGAATACGTTTCGGCCGCGACTGCACCGTCAGGGATGTCTGCCGCGGATTACCACGCCCAATATCTACAGGAAAGAGCATCCGAAAACCCTATGGGCCGGGTAGCGCATCTCGAAGACATCGCTAATATGGCGGCCTTTCTAGCCTCATCGGAGTCCGACTATCTTACAGGCCTGTCTTTGACGGTATCCGGCGGCTCTCAGATGAACTAGCTGAAGAGTTACTTGGCCGCTAAGAGCGTCTAACAAAACTCTTTTCATGCACCAGAGCCTAAACGCGGCGGTTTTGATACACCTTCTAAACCCCAGGCGATCGACTCCGGAACTCGAGTTGGAAGGTTATAGCCGAGGTAAGGCTGATCAGTTTCTTTAGGAAAACGACGAGGAACAGGGTCGTTGCTGCCATTTCAAAAAACTCTTCAATACTTTTGGAAAAATGCTCCACTCGCCCCACATCCGTAGAGAAGAAATCTGCAACGTGCTCTAGTATCTCGTTGTCCATCCCCTCGATAAAGTCCATGGCCACGGCCACAACAAACAAGCTTATTGCAGCTACTATGAGCCCCTTCATTTGAAGCGATGGAAGCTGTTTGTTTAGAAACAGGAGCAAGAACACACCAACGGCGGCGAAGAACGGCCCAAAGACCAGCTGCCAGTTGTAGCTTGGGAATATGTCTTGAAGATCCCCCAGGAAACCCGCGCTGGGATCGCCTTCGGAATCGGTGACAAGCTCCTCAAATATGGTGCCGATTCGTTCGTGCAACTTGGTGGCATCGTCGATCCCCATGAACAGGAATATGGCCGCCATTACACCCCAACCCAAGACCACTTTGGAACCCAACCTTCGAGGCTGGGCTCTGACTACCAGAGTGATTACCACGAGCACGACACCCACCGTGAGCACCTGAAAACTGGAGAAGAAGTTCGGGATTCCATCCTCGCGAGTAATGTTGAACAGCCTACGCGCTGCACCAATGGGGATCGCCCCGAATTCGCTAATGAACGCGTCCAAAAGCACGATGGCGACCTCTATTGCAAGTAGCACAACCAGTAGCCATCTGAACAGCAGGTCGTGATCTATCCTAAGTAATGTAGGTTGGCTCTGGATCATCACACTGATACCGTGGCTTTAACCTTTCCCTGACTTGTCACATCTCTGTGTGTCTGGCACACCATGATATCTCAAAGCATTGTAGATTCGAGCGTGAGGAAATGCAACGTAGATGAGAAGCAGCTTTTGCCTCGTGAGCGCGAACCCTGTGCAGATATGTCTGAACAGACATCATGGTCAACCGAATTGTTCAACATTTAGTGATCTGCTCCTGTGCGTTAGACTGACCCGCTCTACCAGCATCCTTTTGGCGTGTCGCCACCGGAGACACTGTTAATGCCAATGAAAGAATCTTAAGAGTTTTGTAATCTTTTCCTGGTAACTTCTACTCGTCCCAGTGGTACATTTCGGAGAGGAGGTACTGGAAAGGGAGCATAGGCCGATCCTGGTTCAAGATTGAAGGAGGAAGAATAATGATTAGGTTTCGAACAGCAATAATTTTGACCGTGCTTGTGGTTGGGCTACTGGGCACGGCGACAATCGCCATGGCCAAAGGGCCAAATCCCAGGCCTCAAACGTGGGTAGACGGAGAGCTTTTTGCTGGAGTAGTGACGCCAGCTACTTTCTCTCCTGATAGCGATCCTTTCGATGAGCTTTACCATGGTATTGTAGGACAAGATGGCGGGAATCAGGGAGGTGGCTACCTAAATGGAGTGCCCCTTATTTCGGAGTCCAAGCCAGGGGATCAGGACTACAACGGTGGAAGGTGGCATCTGAATATCCTAAAGTCAGGAGTGCCGGCCGATAAGTATGCGAATGCCGATAGTGTGGACGACCTAGACCTGAATGACTTTGTGTCCACCGGCAACTATTTCGAGTGCCCTCTTCTTCCCAGAAGGGGTAACAATCCCTAATTTCACATAGTCGGCGGTCATATGGCTTGAGATGCGAAGGGTCCTTTCTCAATGATGGGGCCCTTTGTATAATTGAGGCTAGATCTACGACTTAACTTCATGCCTTACCTATCTAGAATTGCCGGCGGCCATTGCAACCGACCGTAAGGACGGACACAGTTATGGATAATGACCAAGGAAACAAGAAGGGCGTGACAACTCGCGTGCTGGTCGTAGACGATGAACCAATGGTCGCGGAAGTGGTGGAAAGATACCTCCGCCAGGAGGGGTATGAGGTTTCCATAGCCGTCGACGGCGCCAAGGCGGTCCAGATTGCTCACACCTGGGTGCCCGATCTGGTGGTCCTAGACCTTATGTTGCCCGTGGTGGACGGCCTAGAGGTGTGCCGAGAGCTCCGTAGAGAGAGTCAGGTGCCCATCATCATGTTGACCGCCAGAGGAGAAGAGAGTGACCGGGTGGTCGGTCTCGAGTTGGGAGCTGACGACTACATTGTGAAGCCGTTCAGCCCTAGGAGCCCGTCCGAGAAACACGGTTGGCGAGTGTTTGGGGGTATGATGGGCCCAGCCCAGTAGCGGGGAGTCGTTGATGAGCAAGACCTACCTTTCCTACGAACCCGACCAGCAGTTGCTGTTGCCAGCGGCGTTGCAGGAGTGGCTGCCTGACGACCATCTGGCCTACTTCATATCCGACGTGGTGGACCAGTTGGACATGTCGGAGGTCACCGCTCGCTACGAGCGGGAACGGCGTGGCGGGCCGCCGTATCATCCACGGATGATGGTCAAGGTGTTGCTCTACGGCTACTGCGTGGGGGTGGCGTCCTCACGCCGCATCGCCCAGCGTCTCCACGAGGACATCGCCTTCAGGGTGTTGGCGGCGAACAACACACCGGACTTCCGGACCATCTCCGACTTTCGCAAGGATAATGTGGATGCGCTGTCGGGCCTGTTCGTACAGGTACTGGCGTTGTGTCAGCAGGCGGGGCTGGTGAAGCTGGGGCACGTGGCGCTGGACGGCACGAAGGTCAAGGCCAACGCATCGAAGCATAAGGCGATGAGTTACCAACGGATGAAGGAGAAGGCAGCGCAGTTGGCGGCGGAGGTAGCGGAGTTGTTGCGACAGGCCCAGGCAGCGGATGATGAGGAAGACCGGCGGTACGGCAAAGACAAGCGTGGAGATGAGTTGCCGCAGGAGTTGGCCTTTCGAGAGGGTCGGTTGGAGAAGATACGGGAAGCCATGGCGGCGCTGGAAGCCGAGGCGCAGGCGGCTGCCGAACAGGCCGAGGCCGAAGGTGGTAATCACCCGGGGGTGCCCGACGACAAGGCCCAGCGTAACTTCACCGATACCGAGTCGCGCATCATCCCCGCACCTGGAGGAAAGGACTTCCTGCAAGCGTACAACTGTCAGGCGGTGGTGGACAGCGCTCACCAGGTGATCGTGGCGGCGCGGGCCACCAACCAGGCTTCGGATAAGCAACAGGCTGCGGCGATGATGGAGGAGACCATCGACAACGTCGGTGCAGTCCCCAGGGAAGTATCCGCCGATGCTGGCTATTACTCGGCAAAGGCAGTCGACGAGCTCTATGCTCTGGGCGTGGACCCGTTCGTCGCGCCGGAGCAGACCCGCCACGGCCGGGTTGTGCCACCCGCGCCCCGAGGTCGCATACCCAGCCATCTGTCTCCCAGGGACCGGATGCGACGGAAGTTACAGACCAAGCGGGGTCGGCAGCGCTACGCTTTGCGGATGCAAACTGTGGAGCCGGTATTCGGCCAGATCAAGCAGGGCAGGGGATTCCGGCAGTTCCTGCTGCGGGGACTGGAGAAGGTGAACGGCGAATGGTCGCTGATCTGCACCGGCCACAACCTGCTCAAACTGTTCCGCTTTGGGGTCAATCTGCACAGGAAAGCACGGGCCGATGGGCCAGCCCAACGCATCAGGAACTTTGCCGAGGTAGTGAGCACGGCGCTATTCGCAAAGCTATCTGGGGGCCGGCTGGGGCAACCGGCAAAATTAGTTGTCGCGATCCATTGGCGCTGACCCGCAAGCACCGTTAGATAATCCTCGGACGGGCTGCTAGAGAGCTGATTGCCAGGATCAAGTCTGTACTTCGTCGAGTGTCTGCCGGGCCGGCACCGCTGGTCGGCGAGTCCCTGCGGTTCGATAACCTTACGATAAACCCTAAAACTAGAGTGGTAACCGTTCAGGGTGGTGAGGTAAACCTGACGGCAAAGGAGTTCGACCTGTTTCACCATCTAGCTTCGCATCCCAAGCAGGTCTTTACCCGCGAACAATTGATGGACCAGGTGTGGGACTATACGTATGCCGCGGATTTCAGCACAGTCACCGTTCACATCCGGCGGCTCCGAGAGAAGGTCGAGGCTGATCCCATGAAGCCCAGATACATCAAAACGGTCTGGGGTGTGGGGTACAAATTCGAGAGCTGAGGCACATGAAGAGCATCGGTTGGAACATAGCAGTGGGGTGCGCCACGCTTCTTGTCATGACCGCGTTGGTCCTGCTTATCACCGTAGTCTTGCTTGACCCACCTACCGGCGACCTGGTAGCGATGTCCACGTTCCTCATTCTGTCGGGTGGTGTAACGATACTCCTTGGGCTAGGCGCGGCGCGTTTAGGATTGCCTCGATGGGTGAGGTCCATCAGGGCCCGCTTATTGTTAACCTGCCTGCTTACAGCGGTGCTCGCCCTGGTCAACGTTGGATTCACCTCCTATCTTATGTTCCTCTCAACCCACGACCTGGCACTTTTGACTGGGCTTCTTAGTTTCTCCCTTGGTATGTCCATCTATGTGGCTTTCACGGTTTCCCGCTCCACCAGCCAGTCTCTTCAAGAGCTCCTTCAAGCCGTCAGAGACATGAGCACCAAGAACCTGAGCAGCAGGGTCCCCAAACGGTCTAATGATGAAGCCGGCGAGCTTTCGGCAGCCTTCAATGCAATGGCCGAACGCCTTGAGAGTAGTCTAAAACGCGAAAAGGAGTTGGAGCGTGCACGCAAAGGACTCATCGTGTGGGTATCCCACGATCTTCGGACCCCTCTCGCTTCAATCCGAGCCATGGTGGAGGGAATTAACGACGGAGTGGTAAGGGAACCTGAAACAGTTCAAAGGTATCTGAAATCCATCCAGATCGAGACAGAGAACCTGAGCCAGCTGATCAACGACCTGTTTGAGCTTTCCCAGATCGACGCAGGAGTATTGGAGCTTCATACGGAAGGTTCACCCATATCAGATTTGATTTCCGATACCCTTGAGAGCATGTCTGCCCAGGCCGCGGCACACGGTCTCAGGCTGACAGGAGCAGTGGACGGGGAGGTATCACCTGTGGTGATGGATGCCCAGCGTGTGCAAAGAGTACTCTACAACCTGATACAGAACTCGATCCGGCACACGCCTGCCGACGGCACTATTTGCATTCGGGCAAAGGACGCCGGGACCGAGGTGCAGGTAGAGGTCAGCGATACCGGAGAGGGAATCCCCGAAGAGGAACTACGACATCTGTTTGAGGGACTACACCGGTCCGCCCGGCCAAGGTCCAAGGATTCCGTTGGAGCTGGACTGGGCTTGAATATCGCTAAAGGGATTGTCGAGGCCCACGGGGGCAGGATATGGGTCGAAAGCTCGGTGGGAATCGGGAGCACCTTTGCCTTTGCACTACCTAAAACGGCTGAGTACGCGGTGGTCAACGCACAGAAATCTATGGCTGAAGGGCTCGATCAGAGAACCTAATAATCAGTGAACCTTAAAACTGATACATCGGTTCACCCCCCACGGGGAGAGGGGCTGGAGCTGAGGGCCGGTTTCATAGCAAGATTATAGGTAAGGCGACACAACTAGTACTCAGTCAACTCGGTTTTGGTAATTGTTTAAGAAAACGTCTAAGGTTGCTACCCTTTTTTAGGAGTGTTGACGTAGGAGGGTGGCAGCCATGGGACGAGAACGGTATGTGGTCCGGTTGGAAAGGGAAGAACGAGACCAGTTGGAACGACTGATTCGCGGGGGAAAGAGCCCAGCGCGAAAGGTTGCCCGGGCCCGTATTCTGCTAAAGGCAGATACGGGCTGGGGGGTGATGCGCATCGTGGAGGCGCTGGACACGTCTGCGGGTACGGTGTGCCGTACCAAGCGGCGGTACCTGGAGGGAGGACTGAAGCGGGCCTTGGAGGAAGATCCTCGGCCAGGACATCCGACCAAACTGGATGAGCGGGGGGAAGCGCACCTGATTGCCCTGGCGTGCAGCGAGGCCCCCCCAGGCCATGACCACTGGACCCTGCGGCTCCTGGCAAACAAGGTGGTGGAGTTGGGGCTGGCGCCCTCCATGTCCCACGAGGGAATTCGCAAGCGGTTGAAAAAAACAGTCTCAAGCCGTGGCAGAAGAAGGAGTGGTGTATTCCCCAGGTGAGCGCCGAGTTTGTGGCGTGTATGGAGGATGTGCTGGACCTTTACGCGGAACCCTATGACCCAGAGCGCCCGGTGGTCTGTTTCGACGAGACCTCCAAGCAGTTGCTGGCGGAAAAGAGGTCTCCGATCCCGCCCAAGCCGGCACGACGGGAGCGATACGATTACGAGTACCAGCGCAATGGCACCCGAAACCTGTTCATGCTGTGCGAGCCCCTGGCGGGCTGGAGGCATGTGGCAGTGACCGAACGTCGTACCATGGTGGACTTCGCTAAGCAGATGCGGTGGCTGGCCGATGAAGCTTACCCAGCGTCCGAGAAGATCCGGGTGGTGCTGGACAACCTCAACACCCACAAACCAGCTTCCCTCTACGAAACCTTCGAGCCCAAGGAGGCTAGGCGAATACGCAAACGCTTGGAGTTTCACTACACTCCCAAGCACGGTAGTTGGCTCAACATGGCAGAGATCGAGTTCAGTGTCTTGGCCAGGCGAGTCCTGCGCCGGCGTATTGCCGATGAAGAGACTTTGAGTGGCGAGATCGCGGCCCTGGAGGCAGAACGAAACCAAGCCGGAGCAACCATTGACTGGAGATTCTCCACTGTGGACGCCCGAGTCAAGCTTCACCATCTCTATCCTGCCAACAATTAGGTTGACTGAGTACTAGACTGAAGAGGAGCGGATAGATAGAACGTCCTATCCTGGTGGAACATTATTGAGCCGTATTCTGGCTATAGGTGGAGCGAGGAATGTACGAGGACAGTCAATAGGCGATTGACCAGTGACACCGTGGATGACACGAGCCGTAAAAGGTGTAAGAGTTCAGACCGGAAACCGCCGAACTGTGGGTGTCGGTGCTAGACTCGCGTTACAAAGGAGTTGCCACTGGTAGCGCAGCACCAACATCGCTGGCTAAAGCGTTATGGACGCGGAGGCCTGTCAGAGGACGATCTCGAAGGTCAGTCCCGTGACATTCTTTAACTCCAGACGGGTTGGATTATTGTCCGTAGTCAAGTCCTGGTGGCTCAGGCTGAACCCTTCCATGTAGTCTACGGTCTGCGTGGGATTAGGTGACTGATTAAGGGTAACGAATGTGGTGCCCGGAGGGGACAATATGTAGCGGTCCAGGGAGTGCCAGGTACCCTTCTTGTAGGCGAACCCTTTGGTGCCATCGATAAGGAACGCTCGCACATCGCTGGGGTTAGGGATCGCTGTTGGATCGTTTTCGTCAGTCCCCAGTGCGACGGCCACGGCCGCCAATGAACCGCTGACCGGAATAAACACGTGGGTGGCATGGAAATGTCGCTCGAGTTTGGTAAAGGTCAAGCTTTGATACGGCTGCCACATTACGGAAGCAGTGGGCTTCCCCGAAGGCTCAAAGGCTAGCGAGAAGGACTCGCGATGGTCCGGTGGGCGCTCCGTAGCATCCCATACCTGGCCATATGGGCTAAAAGACTCCTGAGTCATAGGCTCAATCTTTAGCTTGACGGTATCAGGCATCGAATTCTCCTCCCTACGTCTAATTATTCCATGATTTAAGCGGTTCCACCGCCTGTGAGACTGGAACCGCTTTTCGTGACTCCATTAACAAGGAACTCTATACTGAAGCATTGCGTTCGCGTCCTTAGCCGTCTCCTATTAGATGGATGCCAATTCCGTCTCCATCTCCGGCTTGTATACGCCTTTCCGCCCTGCACTTGTCACATACGCTCTGTGATAGTAGGCACGTTTTCCAGACTCAATATTTTCGGCTTTGCCCGCCCAAGCCTTCTGCGGCGCGCCCTGCAGGCATCGCCCATAGGAAAAGCTTAGCTCCCAGGGAGCGCCTACTGTCGCTCCATAGCGGCTTATCGCATTCAGGTTAACTGTGGCTTCATCATCGTTCTGTCCGCCCGAGAGAAACACGATGCCGGGTATAGCGGCTGGGACGGTGCGCATAAAGCACGAAACTGTCTTTTCGGCCACTTCCTGAGGCTCGGCTCGGTTCTGGGCATCTTTCCCGGATAGTACCATGTTGGGCTTGAGGAGCATCCCTTCAAGGCTAACTCTCTGGTTCCCGAGTTGGTGGAATACCTCTCGTAAGGTAGCTTCTGTCACCTCATAGCACCGGTCAATATCGTGATCACCATCCATCAGCACCTCTGGCTCAACGATAGGTACCAGATTGGCTTCCTGGCACAAAGCGGCATAACGGGCCAGGGCGTGGGAGTTAGTCTCAATGCAGTAGCGGCTGGGAATCTTCGGTCCAATGGTTATAACCGCCCGCCACTTGGCAAACCGGGCGCCCATCTCACGGTACTCGTTCAGCCGTTCTCTCAATCCATCCAGCCCCTCAGTGATCACTTCCCCTGGAGCACCGGAAATGGGGTGAGTGCTCTTGTCTACCTTTATGCCTGGAATTATCTCTTGATTTTTCAAAAGCTTGACCAGAGGGGTACCATCAGCTGCCCTCTGACGTATCGTTTCGTCGAAAAGGATAACTCCACTGATGTATTCCGAGGCTCCTTCGGTCCGAAATAGCATCTCTCGATAATCACGGCGGTTTTCCTCAGTATTCTCGACATTGATAGCGGCAAATCGCCTAGCGATCGTCGAAGTACTCTCGTCCGCCGCCAGAATGCCCTTGTCGGCAGCCACTAGAGCTTTCGCCGTGTCAATGAGAGCATGAATGTCCATGTCCGACATCACTATCCTCCTAAGAAGATTGGTACTTGAAAGTACCCTGCTAGGCGAAGCTTGGGCCGTAAAGGTCCTTAACCGCTCTTATGTCGCAGTTTTTGAACGGGTCGAGCAGCACGTGGCGGTCGACCTTGTTTTCTCCAGACATGGGAACTCTCCCTACAAGGATGGCGTTGATTATAACATGGTCATGGGGTTGTTGAAGTTCTAGTGGCAAGAACATCACCGGTCTGGGAAGAGTCGGCTCCCCGGACTGGTCGCAGGGAGAACCTTCCGCCACTCCTTCGGACGCTGTCTTCCCAGCCTTTACCAACGGTGCCGCGGAGAAACATCCGATCGCGCCAATAGACAATACTGAGGCGGCATAGATGGAGCTTTCCCTTCCCTGTGCCACCTTGAGACCCTGACCAGCAACTCCAGCAAGGCATTCATCTGACGGCCGTCCTACGGCAGGTATTGTTATGTTGACAGAACCAGTACGCCCCGTCTATATTTGTCACACCTTTATCCCACAAGTGACGTGCCATATCTGCCGGCACTTACGCCCATCGCCCCGGCACCATCAAGTCAGGGGAATCATAATTTGATCATCACGACTCCAAGACGCCTGGGGCTTTATGTGTTCCTGGCCCTCATCGCCATTATCGGACTGCTGTCTCTACTGTTGTTGGCTCGGTCACTGACCGCTGATTCACTCCTGCCGGATACCGATTTTATGATACATCTAGGTATCTTCGTGGGTTTGACCCTACCTCTTTTCGCCCTGATCATACTGGGTCTTACCTATCGCAGGTGGCGTCCATTCCAGGGGGCCGTGTTGATGGTATTGGCACTCGTACTGGTCACAACGCCCATCATCATTCCCCTGTCCCAGTCCCACAGTATCTCCAATGTTACCGCAGACTTTCTACATGAGCTTCCGCCATCGGGTCTTACCTATCGCAGGTGGCGTCCATTCCAGGGGGCCGTGTTGATGGTATTGGCACTCGTACTGGTCACAACGCCCATCATCATTCCCCTGTCCCAGTCCCACAGTATCTCCAATGTTACCGCAGACTTTCTACATGAGCTTCCGCCATTTGAGTTTCCACCAATTGAGGCACCACAGAAAGAGCCAAGACAGTGGCAGCAACTGGAAGAGGAGCTATCGGGGATGGATTTCGATCCGCAGGTTGATCCACTCAGCGAGTCTCTCTCCAGCTTCGTCGACACCGGCCCTGGGCCCATCACCCGGCCTCCAGGGTTATCATCCCCGCTACTGAGCCCCCATGATATGCCGTCTGCCGATGAGATCAATTGCGCGGACCCACCTGACGACCTCGATGGTGACGGACTGACATGTCCAATAGAGGCCAAGCTTGGCACGAATCCGGATTTGATCGACACCGACAGTGATGGCATCAGCGACAGGACTGAGGTGGAAGGGTTTGTCGACTCGAATAATCAACGCTGGTACCTGAATCCTCTGACCATCGATAGCAACGGAGATGGTCTGACCGACATAGCCGAATGTCCCCAGTTGGAAGACATCGATTCCTTTGGCAACCTGGTGACCTTGCCATCCGGTGTCCGATGTATCAATAGCGACACGGACCCAACTCCCGACGTTTTTGACTTTGATAACGACGGAGATGGAGTACCTGACGCGGTGGACTCCTCTCCCAACTATACGGGTACCCTGACTACCACAGCCCAAGACCATGTTGAGATCAACCTTACCGGCCAAGATATTGGCAGGTCTCTGTACATCGAATTTGAGATCCGCCCAACCAACCCTGATCACCTCTGGTACACCAATAACGTGCTGCAGTGGCCCAACGATGACAACGAAGGACAGATAAGGAGGGTTACCCACACCACCTTCGCCGGTGAAGGTAGGACCGGCCCCAAGACAGAGAATGGGGACATAATGACAACCCCATTGCTGGAGATCGCTATCCCTTCTGCTCCGGGTGGTTTGCCTGTCGACCCCAATTTTAGTGGGAATATTCTTACCGCCGAGCTGTCGGAGTGGCTGGATAAAGACGCCATGGACATGTACGGCATTTCGGTCAGCCAGTCTGAAGAGGACGGCACGATATACGCCTATATCCCTCTGGCGCTGATTCAAGACCAGGTCGGCGACACGCCCGTGGCATGGGGTGGGCGAATGTACTACCGGCCCAGCAGCTCTGTCTGGGGTGGCAACCATCGGGCAAGGCTTATCTGGATGATCTCCGCCCTGGTCGATACCTGCAACACCGACGCAAAACCCGACGACGTAGACTTCAACGCGTGGTGCGTGGCTGACGAGCCCGACAGCTGGGACACCGGTATTCAGGTCATTCAGAGCTACTATGAAGAGTTTCATCTAACCGGTCTGGTGGTCCAGGAGCACCACGGGATGGATTCCGCCGTGATCGCCCAGACAAATGCCCTGACCTCCGAGTATGAGGACTCTCTCTGGCACCTGGCCAATGGCTTGCAACAGACCTTTGTCGAGGGTCGTCTGGTTAATAACGAGCGTTTTGACATCGCCGAAATTGCGAGGCGCTTTGATAACGATAGTTCCACCTATGCCGACGGCAGTCCTCAACGCTGGGACATCCCCAAGCCAGATTTGGATGTCAATATCGAAGGTGACTATCCCTTTACATCAGGTACTCTTCATGCTAGACTTATATCTAGATTAGATAGGAAGTCTACCAATGCGAAAGTACACACTAAATGCCTTCACTGCCCAATTCCCTGATGATGATTCCTGCCTTGCCTTCCTTTTCAGGAAGCGTTGGCCGAGTGGGGTTTTCTGCGAAACGTGCCAACGCATCGCCAAGCACCACCGCATTAGTGGGCGCAAGACCTACGGATGTCAGTTCTGTGGCACTGAAGTCTCTCCAGCCGCCGACACTATCTTTCACAAGTCTCCAACGCCACTGCGGTCTTGGTTCTACGCGATGTTCTTGATGGCATCTACTCGCACAGGCATCTCCGCAAAGCAACTGGAGCGGGAGCTTGGCGTTACCTACAAGACAGCCTGGAGGATGTTCAGGGAAATCCGCACTTTGATGGCTGAAAACGGGATGTCCTTGTTTGGCGCAGTAGAGGCCGACGAAACCTACATCGGTGGGAAAAGGTCGGGAAAACGTGGACGTGGCGCAGCGGGTAAGACTGTCGTCTTTGGTATGGTGGAACGTGGTGGACGGGCTTTCACCCAAGTCACGCCCGACGTGAAGGCCAAGACCCTGCTTCCCATCATCCAGGAGCACATCCCCACGACTCCTGGCACGATTATCTACACCGACGAACTCCGCTCCTATGGTCGTCTGGGGAAGATCGGCTATGCCCATGAGACTGTCCAGCACGCCGCCAGGCAGTACGTGAACGGGTCCGCCCACGTCAATAACGTGGAGAGCCTTTGGAGCAACACCAAGCGCGGCATTGACGGAGTTCACCACTCTGTCAGCCCCAAGTACCTGCAACACTACCTAGACTCCTACACCTTCCGCTTCAACCATCGCAATGACGATGCTCCTATGTTTGTGACTTTGATCGACCGTCTGTGCTGAGGCCTCTAGGCTGAGCCGCCGCCGTAAGAATGTTCTCAAACTGCCCTTGGGTAAGTGGCTCGTCTCCTAACTTTCTACCGGACACAACATCAATCTGCAAGGCGTTGGATATAATCTCTGTCTGTGCCCCGATAGCCCCAGCGATAGCATTCACCACATTATGGATTACAGCAATAGGTACGACTTCATTGTCGCTATACTGCCCCAAGTGAATGCGTATGGTCTCCTCTGCAATTGTAGTATATGAGAGGGCGATTATAGTAAAGTGGTCACGGGGACTCTCCTTTAAGGAGATACCCAGGCGTTCCCGTAAACCTTTTACATCTGACTGGAATGCACCTCTATATACCTCATTTGTTATGGAGCCAATGATGGGGCCAAAAGCCTTCTTGTCCTGCACAAGCGCATGGATTCGAGCCACGAATTGCTTGCGGGTAGTAACGCCTATCTCTCTGGTAGCAATCCATTCCTCTGATTTACCAGCTCTTATAGCTTGGTTGCGCCGTGCAATGCCAAGCCGCTCAGAAGCGGTCTCTGGGTCTCGCCTTGCTTCATCAACAAAAACGCCAGCCTTAGACAAGTAGTCCTTAATCGCCCTGAGAGCTGGCCTGTTCTTGCTAACACCCATCCCCATGGCAACTTTGTAGAGTCCTTCGTCGTCTGTAAATTCCGTTTCATATGGTTTCCCATCAGACGCGATGTAGGGGAGGGCTACAGAAATGACCCCCCCGGCATTTTCATGTTTACTCTTGAAGTTTTTCCAGATGATACGAGCCTTATCAGTACTCGAATCCGTGATGCCAGCAATCCAGTCTCTAATGCTGTAGAACACGGCCCCTTCACGCTCGTGCCATTGGATGGGGAAGCTCCATCGTTTCGCAACGTACATCGGCAACGACTCAGAGGAGGCAATCCCCTGTTCCATCCCAAACGGCTGCATAGAATCATTTGCCATAGAGGTAGCCCCCTTTGCAGAGTTCTGCTACCATAAGTATAGCACATTATTACCTGACGCCAAGGGATAGTCACCTTTGGTGATTACGTACAATGGGGTCGACACACTCATTTTCTATAAAGACGGTCGAAAGTTTGATACGGTTACCCTAAGCGACCAACGGCTTCAGAACTCACAGGTCTTGGACGAAGTAATAATTGGTGCGCTTATATTGGGTGAAGCGGGGGATCGGGAGATTCCAGCGTTTCCTGGACACCTAGACGAGCTCCGCCTATATAGCAAGGCACTATCCGTCGACGATGTGGAGGTCCTGTATCGCGACACAAGCCGTGCTCTGAATATGACCTTCGATGAACCTCCCGGCCAGACGGTATTCGAAGACCTATCCGCCAACGGTTCCAATGGTACTTGTACCAGCTGCCCCGATAGCGGCATCCCGGGTCGCAGCAACCAAACGGTGCGATTCGATGCAAGCAATGCCGAGTTCATCGAGCTGGCGACGCCCCTGGATATGGGCCTGAGAACTCCCGGGGACGATCCTCTTGATCTTACCGTAATGGCCTGGGTGAAGAGCGACTCCTTCGGCACCGCCAACCACACGATTTTGGGCGGCGGTGGCGAGATGCAATTGATGGTAGATAGCCTCGGCCGCCCTTCGATGAGCCTTGGCTGCAGTAGACCTTGTAAAGAAGTTACGACTCCTCCACTAACATTACGCTGCTCCACCTGCGTCCTAGAGCCGGGCCGATGGCACCACCTGGCCTGGAGCTTCACCGTTGAGGAAGATGGCGAACAAATCACCGGGAAGATATTTTTCGACGGCGTCTTGAGATCCCTTGGGGAACATTTCCCGGACCCCTTTGGCAGCCCGGCGCTTAAGGTGGACGTCGGTCGTTCCGCGATTGACCTGTTGCCTACAGTATATGGTGACTATTTCGATGGCTTGATCGACCACCTGGTCATCGTTAAAAAGGCGCTCACAAGTGGTGACATTCAGGCTATCATGAACGAGGCGCCCCTCGTCAACCTGCATTTGGACGAAGGCTTCGTCGACGCCGAGAGCGGGATTATTCATCCGACCGAATATGTGGACGAAAGCCCAGACGGAGTTGGAAGACCGGCCACCTGCACCGAGCCCAACTGTCCCAAGGCCGGAGATAAAGGGCAGATGCGGGAGGCCCCCGTATTCACGGGCGACCAACTGTTGACCCTCTCGCCCGTTAGCTTGGATGCCAACAACATGAGCGTGAGTCTCTGGGTCAAGCCCACCCAGGTCAAGCCCACCAGGCAGTATTTGATCCGGGACGGAGACGAGTTTGCCCTGTCAATCGCTCCAAGCTCGACCGAACTGACCTTTCATGCCAGGTTCCCCAATCTGTTTTTGGGTCCGAGTTGTCTTATACGAAACTTTGACATAGGTCCTTTGAACAAGGACCAGTGGAACCATGTGATGATAACCATGGGTCTAAACGCACTTTCACCCTTCCCATCCGTAATCGTTTACATTAACGGCACTGTGGAAGGTGTAATCCAATCACTTTTCGGATTCTGTTCTGTTATTGATGGGTTTACTTTGGGTGAGAATTTCGACGGTAGCCTGGATGAGGTGGCTATATATGACACGATGCTGCTCGGGTCAGAAGTAAAAGCCTTGTTCGACTACCAGGAGTCCTGGGTTGATCAGGCGATAGCCCATCCGATCACGATTGACGGCGATGATCCCGTGATTACCATCGAGCCCGGCGAAGGTTTCCTGCCCAACGAAAATACCGAGGTGACGGTCTCAATCCATGACGTAACCTCACAGGTGCAGGACGCATCAGTTCGTGTTGTCTTCCCCAGCGGGACCGGCGCATTTCAAACTACCACTCGGGATGAGGACACGTGGAGCTTTACGTTTGTGCCCGTGGAAGGCGAAGGCCTGTATACGATCATAGTCGCCGCCGATGACTCGGTAGGCAACATCGGACTGGTCGTAGAAGAATGGGCCGTAGACGGAACGCCGCCATTTGTCTTTTTTGCCCCGCCAGTGCCAATTAGAGGTGCGACCGATTCAACGACAATCCAGGGTTCCATGTTCGACCCCGGTGGGCCCATAGCAAGTGGTCCGGACCCGAGCACTCTCATCGTACGACTGCAGGAACCCGAGAGCCCACCGCTAATTGGGTCGACCATAAACGACTTCGTATGGCAGTCCGACTTCTCCTTCGACAGACCACCCTATGGCAAGTACGAGATAGAGTTTGAGCTTGAGGATAACGTCGGCAACCGGGACGATAGACCGAGAGACGCGCCCCTACGTCTCGACGGTATCGGTCCAATTGTAGATCTCGTAAGAAACCTTGATCCCATCATCGATCCGAGCACCGTGATCTCTGGCACCATCAGCGACATTCCCTATCCCGTGGAGAATAGGCTGTTCCAGCTGCACTTCGAGGAACCATCCCTTTCTACGGAGTTCACGGACAGCTCACCCAACCACCTGGTAGCGACCTGCACCGCCTGTCCCGATTCCGGGCAGATCGGCCTGAACGGCAATGCCTTGAGCTTCAATGGCAACAGCAACTTCTTGAGTGTCTCCGATGTGGGCGTGGATGTCACAAGGAGCTTCACTGCGATGACCTGGTTCAACGTGACCAACCACAGCTCGGGCCGCTACATCCTCCAACAGGAGATTGGGACAGGCCCAGGCAGAACATGGCTCGCAGTGAACCCAGGCGGCGAACTATTTACTTTCCTCGGCGGAAGTTCCCTCAGCAGCACTCAAACGGTTACCACCGGACAGTGGCATCACGCCGCCGTCTCCTATGATGGTACAGTGCTGAGATTGTATCTGGACGGAGTGCTGGTGAACAGTGAGACCGTAGCACCGGCAGCCAACGATGGTGACATACTAATCGGAGTCCACAGAACGTTTTCAGGGTTTTTCTTTGGTCTTATCGACGAACTAGTCCTATACGATATGGCCCTCGGCTCCGAAACCATCTACGACATCGCGAACGCCGATGCGATCTACGACCTTCAGAACTCCTCGGAAGTGGGTTTCACGGAGGCGCAGATCCGATATCGTCATGCCCGAGATGGCGATCAAGACGAAACTCAGGGCACATGGCACGACCTCAGCCTAGGGACGCTCACCGGTTTCACCACCTTCACGACCTGGCAGCATACGATTCCCAGTGCGCTGGAAGGGCCCTACCATATCGACCTGAGGGCCACCGACCTTAGGGGCAATAGCACCTACATTTCCAATGCCTGGTCTGGACAGATCGACCTGCTGGCGCCCCGTATATCCGGCTTTCGTTACGGGCTGGTCAACGGGAGTCTGGCTCGTGTAACCTGTGATGCTTTCGATTTCAACATCACCGACGACGGCTGGGTCTGCCCCACCAGCGCGCTGACCTTTGTCGAAGAGGAGTTCGACTGGTTCTTAGAGTTTGAAACCCCATTTTCAAAGATCACCCGTCTTACGAGTGGAATGCAGTATATTGCGCCCGGTGACAGCACGATGACCGCCTGCGACGATTTCGGGCACTGCGCTTCCAGGACTATCACACCGGCTATCATCGATCCACTTATCGTGATCCTTGCCCCCGCCAACGGCACCGTCTTCAGAGACTTCTCGCCCATTACAATCAGCGGATTCGCCCGTAGCAGGGAAGAGATCCTGCGAGTAGACGTTACGGTGAATGGAGTGCGAATCGACAGGATCAGCTTCCCTCCAGGCACCACGGAAGCTTCCTGGAGCACCATCTGGACTCCACCTTCCAATGGCGCATTCACCTTGGAAGCTATCATGGCCGACCGGGTGGGAAGTGAGTTCGATGACCCTGACGACACGGTCATCTTTGGCCAGTTCTTGACAGTCAACTCCCTGGAGGACCCCGGGGACGGCGAATGCGACGGGACCCAGTGTACTTTACGCGAGGCCATCGCGGGGGCTTCTAACGGTGACTTAGTCCTCTTCAATGTAACCGGCACCATATTCTTGACCCGCGGGGAGCTAATCATCGACGAAGACTTGACCATCACGGGGCCTGGTGGGGCCGGTATAACCGTCGATGGGGGCAACGCGAGTCGAATCTTCCACATCACCAATGGTACCGTGGCCATCTCCAATCTCACCATCGCCAACGGATTCAGCGACACCGAAGTCGGAGGTGGCATCTTCATCGAGGCTCCGGCTACGCTGACCCTAACCAACAGCACAGTGAGGGATAATGCGGCGCTACACGGTGGAGGTATCTTTAACTTTGGTGATTTGACGCTAACCAACAGCACGGTGAGCAGGAACTCGGCTACTTTAGCCGATGGTGGAGGGCTTTACAACCAGCTGGGTAGCACACTGAGACTGAACAACACAACGATCACAAACAACTCAGCTCCGAACGTTGCCGGCGGCCTGTTATACCGAGGGACCTTCACGCTGCAGAACACGATAATAGCAGGGAACACTGCGGGGAACGTTGGCCCCGATTGCCTCGATTTTAGTGGGACAATTTCCTCGTCTGGATACAACCTGATCGGAGATAGTACGACGTGTGGCTTCTCGCCTGTGGGCCCTGGGGACCAGGTAGGTACTAGCGTGAGTCCCATATCCCCGCTGCTGGGACTGCTACGAGACAATGGCGGACCCACACATACCCACGCTCTGCTGAGAGGGAGCCCGGCCCTTGATGCGGGCAACCCTGCCGGATGCACCGACTCCGCAGGCAATCCCCTGAGCACCGACCAGAGAGGTGAAGCTAGGCCCCATGGCCCAGCTTGCGACATCGGCGCTCTGGAAGTGGGCTCGGTTGTTGTCAACTCTCTCGCCGACCCCGGGGACGGCATTTGCGACGCGACCGAATGTACTCTGCGAGAGGCCATTGGTATCGACGACGTTGAATTCAGCGTGACCGGCACCATCATCTTAACCAGCGGTGAGCTAATCATCGACGAAGACGTGACCATCACGGGGCCCGGTGGATCCGGTATAACCGTCGATGGGGGCAACGCGAGTCGAATCTTCCACATCACCAATGGTACCGTGGCCATCTCCAATCTCACCATCGCCAACGGATTCAGCGACACCGAAGTAGGAGGTGGCATCTTCATCGAGGTCCCGGCTACGCTGACCCTAACCAACAGCACAGTGAGGGATAATGCGGCGCTACACGGTGGCGGCATCTTTAACTTTGGTAACTTGACCCTGACCAACAGCACGGTGAGCGGCAACTTGGCTACTTTAGCGGATGGTGGAGGGCTGTACAACCAACTGGGCAGCACACTGACGCTGAACAACACTACGATCACAAACAACTTGGCTCCCAATGTTGCCGGCGGCTTGTTATACCGAGGGACCTTCACGCTGCAGAACACGATAATAGCAGGGAACACTGCGGGGAACGTTGGCCCCGATTGTCTCGACTTTAGTGGGACAGTGTTTTCGTTGGGATTCAACCTGATAGGAGACAGTACGACCTGTGGCTTCTCGCCAGTGGGTCCCGGTGACCAGGTGGGTACAAGCGTGAGCCCGATAGACCCGCTGCTGGGCCTGCTGCGGGACAATGGTGGACCCACCTTTACCCATGCCCTACTAACGGGGATCCCGGCCCTTGATGCGGGCAACCCCGCCGGATGCACCGACTCCGCAGGCAACCCCTTGAGCACAGACCAAAGGGGTGAGGCTAGACCTCAGGGTCTGATTTGCGACATCGGCGCCTTTGAGTCCACCCTATCCACAGTCAATTTGGCGCCGGAAAATGCAGTGCCAGGAATCCAGACCACCGACGAAGACGTGTCTCTAGTCTTTTCCACGGCGAATGGCAATGCCATCTCCGTTAGTGACCCGGATGCCGAGGATAATCCGGTAGAGGTTACCCTGACCGCAACTAGAGGCACCCTAACCCTGAGTGGTGCGACAAGCCCGAGCTTTAGTCTGGGCGACGGCACCGACGATCCCACAATGACCTTTACGGATACCATCCCTGACCTCAACCTGGCGTTGGACGGGCTGACCTTTGACCCTGAACAAGACTACAACGGCCCAGCCAGTCTTGAGATCGTTACGGACGACAATGGCCATACCGGCGGGGGCGGCCCCAAGAACGATACGGACACCGTCATCATCGTCGTTAGGCCAGTGAATGATGTGCCGGAGGTCTCCGGACTGCCCTCTGACCTAACCCTTTTCGAAGGTGAAGCACGAAGAATTGACCTTGATCCCGTTGTTTCTGATGTCGAGACTGCTCCCGCAGACATGAGCTGGGCCGGAGTTTCCAGCGATGGGGTGATTGCGGACTCAGATATCGATCCCGCGCGGGCAGTCACTATCGATGCTAAAGACAACGGTACTGTCGACCTGACCCTTACGGCTACCGACCGGGGAGACCCTGATAACTGCGGTCTGCCGAGCGAGAGTTGTGACGGCCCAGAGAGCGCTAACCATGTTATTCAGGTAAATGTGAGCAACGTGGCGCCAACAATCGCCTTGAGCGGAGCATCCAATGTGGAAGAGGGCTCGGTTTATATACTGACTTTAGGGACTGTCACCGATCCCGGCGATGACGCGGTGTCTCAATACATCGTCCGATGGGGAGATAACAGCTCAGATGTGTACACCTCCGCAGGCGACGTTACTCACACTTACTCCGATGGCCCGGAGACTCACGTGATCAGTGTTGACCTAGTAGACGAAGATGGAACACATACTGACGCAGGAACCTTGACCGTGGATGTGGAAAATGTGGCGCCCACGGTCGTGCTCACCGGTCCCGGTGTCGCCGACGAGCAAGAAACCAAGAGCTATAGCTTCACCTCCAACGATCCTGGAGACGACAAGTTCAACGTGGTAGGTCAGAGCTGTGGGGCCAATGGTATCCTGTCCAACGAGATTTTCGACATTTTGAGCGGTGCAGGTAGCTTCGACTGCACTTTCCCAGACGGGTTTTCCACGTCTACGGTCAGTGTACAGGTGGCTGATTCCGACGCCGCCAATAGCGACCCTGACACTCTTGTGGTAACCGTTAACAACGTGGACCCGGTAGTAGAAGCGGGAACCAGCCGGACAGTGGATGAAGGCTCGGAATTAGTTTTGGACGCCTCCACCTTTAGTGATCCCGGATTCGACTTCCCGTCCAATGGGACCTCGGAAGACTTCACAGGCACGGTCAATTGGGGAGACGGGACGCCAACCGAATTGAGTGGCGTGAGCGAGACCCCCGGCGATGCTGTCGTGGATACGACTGGCACCGTTTCTGGCAGCCACATGTACTCCGATGATCGCAGCTACACAGTGACCGTGTGCATCACAGACGATGATTCCGGTGCTGGATGCGACACCTTCACGGTAATAGTGAACAACGTTGATCCTGGCATTAGCTCGGTGAGCAACGACGGTCCCATAGATGAAGGTAGCAGCGCTACGATCACGGTAGTGGCAACCGACCCGGCGGGACCTCTGGACCCCCTGAGCTACGAGTACGACTGCAACAACGACCTGACATACGAGATAGGGCCTCAGGCGGGCAGCAGTTCGTTATGTGCTTTCCCCGTCGACGGGAGCTTCGAAGTGAACGTGCGCGTGACCGACGGAGACGGGGGCGAAGCCATGGCGTCCACTACCGTGATAGTGAACAACGTGGTGCCCACGGCGGATGCCGGCGGTCCCTACACGGTGGATGAGGGGAATTCGGTGACTCTCGGCGGCCTTTGCGGTGGCTGCATTTCCTTCCGATAGAATCTGGACGATGTACCAGGGTTCGAGACTCCCGAACAGAACCCGACCTTCATCGCGCCCTTCGTGTCGGCCACGGAACCCCGAACTGTGGTGCTGTTGGTGACCGATGCCGATGGCGATACCGCCGCAGATACGGCGCAGATAACGATCAACAACGTCGTGCCCACGGTCGACGCCGGTGGGCCCTACACCGTAGCCGAGGGAGGCTCGGTGCAGGTTACCGGCAGTTGTAGTGGCAGTGGCTGCTCATCAAGGGAGTGGGACGTTGATGGCCAGCCAGGCTTCGAGGTCAGCGGAGACGTAGCGACTTTCTCAGCCGTGGCGCTAGACGGTCCGTCCACGCGGACCGTCACGTTCCGTGGCTGCGATGCGGATGGAGACTGTGCTACTTCCAGCAGCACGGTGACCATAAACAACGCGGCGCCCAGCATCAACGCCATACGTAATGATGGTCCAATATTTGAGGGCAGCAGCGTGATAATCACCGTGGTGGCGATCGACCCTGCAGGAGAGCTGGACCCCCCGAATTACGAGTACGATTGTAACAACGACCTGACATACGACATAGGGCCACAAGCAGGTAGCAGTGCGTCGTGCGGGTTCTCCGACGAAGGGAGCTTCGTGGTGAACGTGCGAGTGACCGACGGAGACGGGGGCGAAGCCACGGCGTCCACCACGGTGACAGTGCTTAATGCTGACCCGGTGGTCACCGCGTTGGGCGATACCATCGACGAAGGGCAGACTGCTACGGTCAGCGCCGACTTCACCGATGAAGGTACCTTGGACATACACGATGCCTCCGTCGATTGGGGTGACAACACCGCACCTCAGGCCGTTGCAGTGGCCCAGGGCTCAGGATTCGGCAGTCTCTCAGCGTCCCACGTCTACAGCGACAACGGAGACTACAGCGTGGTAGTCACAGTCACCGACGACGATACCGGAGTGGGGACCAGTACCGTGACCGTAACCGTTAACAACCTGGCGCCATCGATTATCTTGAACGTTGACGAGGCCGTAGCCTTTGGCCCAGAGCAGGTGTTCCTGGGTCGTAAGGATGATCCACAGACCCACAGCGTCGACGCCAGCGATCCAGGCTCCGATGACTTGACCTTCAACTGGGACTTCGAAGTGAGTCCGGCTACCAATGTACATTTCAACAACGGTGCTACTCCGGAACCGGCAGACACCCCAAGTCCCCACGGCATCTTCCCATTCTCGGCAACAGACAGCGCCAGCGTGACCTACACGACTCCAGGGATCTACTCGGTGACTGTGGAGGCACTGGATGACGATGGAGGTCAATCGGGAACACAGTCTTTGACCAAGATAGTCACCGACAACTGTGACTGCACCGAGGGGAAGGGATTCTGGAAGAAGCAGTCCAAGGAAAGAAGGGACAAGGACCAGAAGAAGGTTGACAAGGGGCAACTGGTCAGCGAGGACATCCTGGCTGAGTATCTGAACATCGTGAACTTCGGCAGTAGCGTGTTCACCAACAACGTCGTTGAAGATGGGGTTCCACTGACCACCCTTGCCGAAACCCACCTGATACTGTCTGGGAATGCCGGTGGTCCCGCCGCTCCTCAGACGCCCCAGAGTGTGACCCAGGACATTTCAACCGAGGGCAACAAGAAGAAAAAGAAAGACAAAGGGAGCGGAACTGGGGACAAGGACCAGTCCGCTCAAAACAACAAGAAGAAGGATAAGGACAACTCTGATGAGAACAAGGGCTCCAACAAGAAATCAGATGAGAGCAAAGAGTCCAAGGCCGGGAGCAAGAGTGCCACAGGAACAACCAAGATAAAGGGGCAGGCCTTGTCCCAGCTGCTAGCTGCGTGGCTGAACTACGCTAAGGGAGCCATAGAGCTGGATGAAGAGATTGTAATCGATGGTGGAGAGACGGGCAGTGGCACCAGCTCTAATTCAACTCCATCAGTCACCATGACGTTCCAGGAGATCATAGCTGAGGTCGAATCCATCCTGAACAACCCTGATGCGACCAAGGCAGACCTGGAGCGGGCCAAGAGCCTGGCAGAGTCGGTGAACCTGCACGACAAAAACAACCCTGACTGCGAAACGGGCTCGGGACGTGATAAAGGCTCGGAGACCGGCTAGAGATAGACCCGCTGAGAGGGCTCAAGGAAACTTAGGAGGCTGAGCCACGGACACACAGGACCTGGCATCAGCCCAATCGGCGAGCCTAGATCGTGGGATAGATCTTGAGTCGATAGAGAATCATCTATGCGGTAATCAGTCACCTTAATACTTATTGGCAGGCTACGCCCTTACTCCAATTTATACACACTACTTGACACTACCCCGCCTCGGTTAGAAATCGGCTCATCGATAGTGGCGGGTCAGCTCAGATGTGTACTTAATGCCCAGAGCACGGGCGTTGCTGTCGAGCCAGTTGCTCAGCCGGGTCTGGCCCAATGGGGGGTCTTCGGAGACTAGAAGGCTGGACATCAGCCCTTCAACCTCATCTCGGGTCAACACCACGTCTCTTACCAGGAAACCCGCCAGACGGCAAAGGTAGAGGGCCAATTGGGGACTCAAGTGAATCATCTTGGCTCTACTATGCACCCGATCGGCGATAAGTCTCACCAGTTGTTCAAAGGTGTAGGTCTCCGGTCCGACGGCATCTATGATTGAGTGGTCGTCTTCCGATGCGACCCCGACAGCTATATCCGCCACATCCCCCACATAGACCGGCTGCAGTCGATAATCCCCAGCGCCGAAGATGGTGAACAGAGGAAAACGTCGAAGGAACCATGCGATATTGTTAATTAGGATATCCTCGGTTCCGAAGATCACCGTGGGGCGGATTATAGTGTATGACAGGTTTGAGTTGATGATGGTCTTCTCCAGGATGCCCTTCCCTCTGAAATAAGGAAGATGTGAATCCTCTGAGGCGTTGGTGATGCTGATGTGTACGATTCGGCGGATACCGGCCGCCTCGGCGGCATTAAAAAGTGTTTTCGAGTTCTCGACCGCATTATCGAAGGTAACATGCCCATTATCAAAGCGCAGCCAGTATGTGTTGTATAGGGTCACAGCGCCCCGTAAGCTGTTCGCGAGCTGCCTGGGGTTGTCGAAATTGAAGGGGACAACGCTTACCCTCTCACCAAAGGGGTTCTCGCGGTTAGGGTGCCCAGTAAGCGTTCTGACCTTTCTGCCTAAGGAGAGGAGGCGTTGGGTGATGTACTTGCCCGTGTACCCGAAGGCCCCCGTGACTACATCCAACTCAGGAGTTTCGATAGTCCGTACTCCTCGAGCTACAGCCGATAAGCCAGCAGGCTAACTGCAAAGATAACGGTGGTCATACTCAAGAGGCGCAGCGCGCGTTCGGGAGCCACAAGCATTCTCGAGCTATCAAGACGCATGAGAGTTCCGTCGTCCATGGACATCGTCCCTCTTACGTTGGAACATTTCCTACGAATGGTGCGTACTTCAATGCTGAGAGTCCGTTGGGCAAGGCTGAGGGTAAAGCACCCACAGGCCAGCAATACTGCGGGGGTATTGAGGCTGATCGAGTTAATCCAGTAGGAAGTAAGCACGGGGAAGGCCCCCCAAGCGAGGGCGAACCAGACATCGTTGTGGAAACTGTCATGCCACAGTCCCAGGTTGTAAGCTACTGCAATGAAAGAGCCAAAAGCGACGAAGAGGAATATCCATGGGGTTACCGCCAGTCCAGCTACTATTCCCAGCGCTATAGCTCCACATATTGAGAGCGACGCCATCCCCACGAGCACCCCTGAGGGTATCCTTGTCCCCAAGGGCCGGCCATTCAGCTCGTCCAGGGCGTGAGCTCCAATGCCCACAGCCAGGAAGAAAGCCAAGACAGTGCCTATAAGCCTATCCAGGTGGATGGACGGTGCGATGGCCGCTCCAAGGACTACGTAGCTAAGATGCCAGAACGTGTAGGGAACATGGAGCAGGTTTACGTAATCCTTCCAAGTGCTCGTGGCGTCTAGGGCGTAAAAAGCGGGTGTCAGCTCTGTCTTCATTGGCTGGCTATCCTCATTACAGGCTGCACATCACCAAGACTCTGGCCCTTAGTACGATTGGTTCCCACTTTAGTGCCCCACATCACTATAGCGCCGCCTAGAGATAGGCGTTTGACCCGGATACCCTCAATTCCGAGGTCGGTCCACATCTGCTTGATATGTTCGATGGTATAGGACTGATAAAAACGGGATATGCTAGGCCCAAGGAAGCTCCCAACCTCTTTCCAATTTCTAGAGACGAGTCCTGTACCAAGGGGAAGCACTCCTCCAGTATAGGCACGCCACAGGCCTCTTAGAAGGACATTGTCTGGCACCCCAAACTCGAGGGATACGAGGCTTCCTCCTGGTTTGAGGACCCGTACGATCTCACCTAGCGTAGCTTCAGGTTCCTCGACGTACCGTAGCAGAAAGGTAAAGCACACTGCGTCGAAGCAGTCGTTGTTGAAAGCCAGACTCTCGGCCCTGCCCATGAGCAGAGCTATGTCATGTTCCACTCCTGCTTTGCAGGCCTTGCGTCGGGCTGTATTGAGCATCTCTTTGCTCAGGTCGACGCCAACTACTCGGCAACCGAAGGTCTGACCTATATCTAGGGCGATACCAGCCGTACCAGTGCACAGGTCCAATACCGTGTGCCCGGGACCTACGTTCAGGCGGGAGACGAGGTATCGTCGCCATCTGCCGTACTGAAGAAAGGAGAAGGCTTCAGCGAGCAGGTCATATCGTTCTGCGATTCCATCGAATAGCCGGCGGGCGTGCCTATTCCTGGGATACTCCATTTCCCAGTCAGTCTAGCACAGAACGAAGAGTTGTCCGCTAGGGATCGCCCACGGCAAATTGCTGATCTTTGAATAACATCAGCTTTCCCCCGCTTTTCTACTACCTGTTCGAACCGATCATCGTCTAGGATCGTCCGACTTGGGCATCTAGCTTGAGGATTGACAATACTGAGGGGCCTTACTAGACTCGTACTTGCCGCTGAACTTACGTTCTCTCCCCCAATCCCTGGAAGAAAGAGATGGTGACATATGGCCGGTACCACTCTTGGGCTGGTGATAGCAGCCCCCGACAGCGCCACGGCGCTGAAGCACATAAAGAAAGCTGAGGACATGGGTATCCCGGCTGCCTGGATGACCACCGGCGGCGCCGGAGTCGACGCGATCACCATCTTCGCTGCGGCGGCCGTAAACTCCGAGCGCATCCTCCTCGGGACGTCGATAACCCCTGCCTTCTCCCGGCACCCGATCACGGTGGTCCAGCAGGCCCAGGTACTGGCACAGCTGGCTCCCGGTAGGTTCAGACTGGGATTGGGGCCCAGCAACCGTGCTGTGATGGCAGATACTTTCGGGCTCGATTTCCGATCTCCCATGGCCCAGTTTCGAGAGTACATACGCATCGCGAAATCTCTCCTTCAGCAAGCAAAAGTGGACGTTACGGGCCACTATTATTCCGCTCATGCAAAGTTGGCTGTCACGGTGGATATGCCTGTGATGGCGTCGGCCCTCAGCCCGGGAGCCTTCGAGATGTGCGGCAGCGAATCCGATGGCGCTATAAGTTGGGTTTGTCCCCTGGCGTATCTCAAAGAGGCGGCCATTCCGGCGATAGCGAAGGGAGCCCGGAGCGCTTCAAGGCCGGCGCCACCTCTGGTGGCCCACGTACCCATAGCGGTCCATGACAATCAGAATCAGGTTAGAGATGCCGTGAGACAGCAACTGGGCTTCTTTGCAAAGGCCCCGTTCCACCAGCGGATGTTCACCGCTGCCGGCTTCCCCGAGACCGAAAAGGGGGAGTGGAGCGATAGGATGATAGACGCCGTGGCAATTTCTGGAGACGAAGCTCAGGTCACCAGTGGGCTGAAGGAGCTGGCCACATTCGCCGGAGAGATCATGGTCTCCATAGTAACCGCCGGTGCGGATAAAGAGGCGTCGCAGGAACGCACATTGCGTCTACTGGCAAAGGTCGCACCAGAGCTGGCTCCCGCCTAGCTGGTCGGATAGATCACCTCAAAGGCCGGACATGAGATACGATGTCATTGTAATAGGAGCGGGCTCTGCCGGGTGCGTTCTCGCCGCCCGTCTGTCCGATGACCCGCGGCGGTCCGTGCTGCTCCTCGAGGCCGGGCCCGATTACCCGGATCTCGACAGCCTTCCAGAGGAATTGAAAAACGGCAGCCATCTTAAAGCGGCGGAGCATGGCGGCGCACATAACTGGTCTTTCTTGGGCACAGGCACGAAAGAACAGGCCGAGCCGTTCCAGGTGCCCCGAGGCAAGGTTGTCGGGGGCTCCAGTGCCCTGAACGCCCAAAGCTTCGTCAGGGGTATCCCAGATGACTACGATCACTGGGCGTCGTTGGGTAACGCCGAGTGGTCCTATCTGAAGGTGCTGCCCTACTTTCGAAAAGTCGAAAGGGACCTGGACTTCCAGGGGGATTTCCACGGCTCAGACGGGCCCATACCGGTCCGCCGGCCCACCAAAGATCAGCTCCACCCCTTCCAGGCCGCGTTCCTAGAGTCCTGCCTGGCTAGCGGTTTCCCTGAGCACCAGGACATGAACCACCCTGAGTTCACGGGCATCGCGCCATTCCCTATGAACAATCTGGACGGGGTCAGGATGAGCACCGCGTTAACCTACATCGCCCCCAATCGCCACAGGCTCAATCTGACGGTAAGGGGGAACGTGTTCGTGCGGCGAGTCCTCTTTGAGGGTACTCGGGCCATGGGAGTGGAAGTAGAGAGCGGTGGAGAACGGTATATCGTAGAGGGAAATGAGATCATACTATCGGCTGGAGCTATCCTGTCGCCGCAGTTGCTGATGCTCTCAGGTGTCGGCCCAGCGTCCCAGTTGAATGGCTTGAACATCCCGGTACTCCTCGACCTGCCCGGCGTAGGCCAAAACCTCAAAGACCATCCCCTGGTGCCCGTCTTGATCAGCCTCCAGAAAACGACGGGAGGGGCGTTGGACCTGCCATCGGCCCAGGTCGCTCTTCGATACACGGCTACCGGCTCCTCTACCCGAAACGACATGAAGCTGCAGCCCATCACCTCGCTTTATGGTTTCCTCCAGTTTCAGGGTGGCGTCCTCTCATGCATGCTAGACCAGGAGGCGAGTGTGGGTGAATTAAGGCTTGTGTCGGCGGACCCGCACGTGCAGCCATACCTGGACTATCGTTACCTCAGCGATCCCTGGGACCGCCAGCGCCTCCGCGAGGCTGTTCGCAAGGCCATCGAGCTACTGGCCCACCCGGCCTTTCAGAAGATCGCAGCCGAGTGCGTCGCGCCCTCCGCCGAAGACCTGTCCTCCGACGACGCTCTGGACGCCTGGATGGCGGGCAACATCTCCACCTGTATTCATACGTCATGCACCTGTAAAATGGGGCCTTCCTCCGATCCCATGACAGTGGTCGACCAGTACTGCAGAGTGCACGGCCTCGAAGGTCTGAGAGTGGTCGATACGTCGGTGATGCCCGAACTTGTGAGGGCCGGTACCAACGCTACGGCTATCATGATCGCGGAACGGGTTGCGGACTGGATCATTGAAGGACGATAGATTAAGGTACCGACCCTGTTCTGTTCAGGCACCCGTGACACCTCCGCCACACCCGATCAGCTTAGAGTCGCATCGTCGAAGGTGCCTGGGTCAAGAGTACACTTGCTGGAAGGAGCGGACCACAGATTCGCTACCTTGGAGACTAGCCGTCGGAGTTACTCATAGACGGTGGCAGCGGGGTTTATTTTCACGGGTGATGATGGAGTTAGTGACAAGATCGAGAGATTCAGATGGTGCTGGAAATCAGGACCAGAGCCTGAATCGGTGCGAGTGAACCTCAGAGACGCGAAGTCCGCGCTAAGGGAAAAGTGTGCTTCGAGCCAACAAACTGGCTCCCCGGACTGGTGGCGGGGAGAACCTTCCGATACTCTTTTGGATGTCGTCTTCTCAGCCTTCACCAACGGTGTCGCAGAGAAGTCTCCCACCGCGCCAGCAGGGGCACATCCGAGGTTGTCGCCGACTGGCAACGATTGCTGGACGATGGCATAGTCAAGAATAGGGCCGAGCTGGCCCGCCGGATGGGCGTTTCCCGAGCCCGTATTACCCGGGCCTTATCCCACACCTGAGTAAGTCTTAAAAACCGTGGTGACGCGGTTCTCACACTGGGTGTCCGTCCGCCGAAAGGCCGTTACTCAGTAGTTCTACCCCTTCGGTACCCTGAGTACCTTATTGACTCTTCCCCGCTGGTGGACGTGGGCGGTGTGCGATGACCACCGTTATTGAACGACCTGTCACTGCATTCCAATCTCACCCTCATCCTGACTCGCACCTTGCCGTCACTCCGGTCGGGGTAATTACCGCCAATCTACAGCAAGACTCAGTATTAGAGGTAGCCCAGGCTTACTTCTCCCTGGGGAGCGGCCCATTCCTCTCTGCGACCCAGGCCACTCCTTCACCTCCACCAGACACCGGGATGGATTTCTCGGACCTGACGGTACCTCTGTAGCTCCCTGCAGGAGTCCCGGGAAGGCTCCTCTGGAACGTGATTACCCACGCTTCGCCATGACGGCCCCCTCCGCCACGGATATTGTCCGCATGTTCGGCTCCCATCAGGGCAACATCGGCGGCGGGGTGCCCTCAGGACGGATAGTCCTCGACATCGACCCTGGCAGCGGCGGGCTGGAATCCATTAATGCGTATGTGAAGCAATTCGGTCCCATGCCATGGACTCCTACCGTGCTCACCGGTGGTGGATTCCACTACTATCTTTCCCTGCCCCCTGACGTATCTATCCCCGCCGGTGACTCACTGAAAGCTTCAGGATATCCAGGAGTTGAGTGGAAGGGGCATGGCGCCCAGGTCGTGCTCCCTCCCTCGTTACATGCATCCGGCTCTGCATATCGTTGGGAGCCTGGCGGTGCTCTAGATGAGGTGCCCATTGCTCCGATTCCTGATCAGTTGTTTCAGCTCATCCTGAAACAGTCGGCAAGTTCAGAGGGCCGTCCATCTCACTATCTCGATTCTGGCGATGTTAGATATGTGGTGCAGCCGTCTCGAGTCCAGGAGCACTTCACGAGGCTGTGGCAGAACGTTGGAGTTGAGGTCCAACCCGGTTCCGGTGACCAATTCTACTCTTGCCCGTTCCACCAAGAGCAGCACCCTTACATGCATGTGGACGCCCAGCGGCGCATCTGGTTGTGCTTCTCTCCCGAGTGCCCCGGACGCTGTGATGGCGGGGTGCGGGAACTGGAAGCCCTGGTGGGACCCCTTGAGCAAGGGCCACTACCTACCGGCCTGGTTTTCCATGTACCTCCGCAGAGCGAACCCGATGAAGCGTCGGAGTTAGGGAGTATCCCTTACCCTAATCCCGACGCCGACCCGCTGCTCGAAGAACTGAAGGCCCGAGCCAGGAAGCTGTTCCCATTACCTCCGGGTCAACGGCCCAAGGTAATCTCTCGGTTGTGCGCCTTTGAACAGGACGCTAGCCGTTTAATACGACACCAGGTGATCAGCAACACCTGGAACAACCCAGAGAATCGCGCCATCAAACGGCGCCAACTATTTGTCCATCTGATGAATCAGTTTGCTGTAGCTGAAGTTGAAGTACTTTATGGGATATCGATATCCACGGAGGGGTGGGATGACCGGAAGCGGGAAGCATTGGCAGTCCAGGTGAAACGCCGTGGCGGCCAGTATGCCGCCTTCGACAATCGGTCCGCCTCGGGTCAGGTGCGGTTTCTTACAAATGTGCCTATTCCCGATGCGGAGGCGGTGGCAGATATGGAAATCTCCCTGATCGAGTCTCCGAAAGACACGGACATTTCCGTAGAGGCCGAGGCGAAGCAGCGGGTGCATCTGGTGTGGCTTTCCCAGGGATGGTCCTTACCGGCCCACGAGTCCAAGGGCACGGTGAAGACCATCGCCTATAAGCGGAATGTGGAAGCGGTGGACGATGCCAAAGAGGAGGAGCAGGCCCGACAGATGGGGTTGGAGACCTGGCAGGGTGGCGAGTCTGGGAACCTGGAGCAGTGGAGTACCCCCAGGTACTTTGCGGTGCTTCAGGAACGGATGTCTGAACTAGGCCCTGAGCGGGGGTTCGATCAAATCATGGAACTTGTGCAGCGTCTGGGATACCGACCTGTACGCGACCCCTGGACCCTGTTAGGCCTCACAGGAAAGCATAGACACCAGTCTGAGAGGTGAACATGGAAATGACCAAAGAGATCGAGATTTCCCAGATCCTTATTGATGATCTCCGCCCCGACTCTGCCAATCCCCGTCGCATCAGTGACGAGGAGCTAGAGTCTCTCACTCGCTCCATTCATCAGTTCGGGATGGTGGACCCCATCATCGCCAGAAGGGATGACAAGACGGTCATCGGCGGTCATCAGAGGCTGCTGGCAGCACGTAGGCTTGGGTTGAAGCAGGTGCCGGTTGTGCTGGTGGACCTGTCCGAGGAGCAGGCCAGGCTGTTGAACCTAGCCTTGAACCGCATCTCAGGCAGCTGGGACCAGGAACTCCTTGCCCGGCTCTTAGCCGAGTTGAAAGACTTTCCCGACGTGGACCTTAGTCTATCAGGGTTCTCGGAAGACGAGCTCCACAAGCACCTGAAGGGCCTAGAAGCTCGTGAAAAGCGGGATCGGCTGGAGTCCTTCGACCTGGAGGCGGCCCCTGTGGCCCACACAGGCGACCTATGGCTGCTGGGCGCCACAGGTTCCTATGCGCCGATTCAACCAACGGTGACGCCGTAGCGCGCCTGATGGGGGGTGCCAAGGCAAGCATGGCTATTACCGACCCTCCCTACAACGTCTCTTATGGTGAGCACGGCGGTGCGCCCAGGGCAAGCCGGAAGCGGACTATACAGAATGACGACCTGGGCGAAGGCTTCTATGATTTCTTGCTCAAGGCGTGCCGTGGGCTTTTGTCTGTCACGGACGGTGCCGTTTACATCTGCATGTCCTCTTCAGAGCTCCATACTCTCCAGAGGGCCTTCGTGGATGCAGGAGGGCACTGGTCCACATTCGTCATCTGGGCCAAAGACACCTTCACCTTGGGTCGCTCCGATTACCAACGGCAGTATGAGCCGATCCTCTACGGTTGGCGGGAGGGCTCCAAACACCACTGGTGCGGAGACCGGGACCAGGGGGATGTGTGGAGCGTTGACAAGCCTCTTTCGAGCCCTCTGCATCCAACGATGAAACCAATACCCCTCTTGGAGAGGGCTATTGAGAACAGCAGCGACCCAGGAGATATCGTGCTGGACACGTTTCTGGGGTCGGGGAGCACCCTTATCGCCTGCGAGCGCACCGGGAGGGTGTGCTACGCCATGGAGCTTGCGCCGGAGTACCTGGATGTCGCTGTCTTGCGTTGGGAGTCCTTCATGGGACAGCAGGCCCTTCGTGAGGAAGGCCAACAATGACCACAATCTCACGCACACTATGGCGAGATGGTGATGGCTCCCACGAGCAGTATTTAGCTGCCTCAATCGAACTCTGTCGAATTGTCTTGACTTCTTTCCAAGGCAGGAGGCTCAGCAAGAGGTAACGGAAGACTAGTCCCCAACCCAAGGCAGGTCCCGTACTGGGGCCTGCCTTTTGCTCTGTCGCGTTCGACCACCAATGCCTCTTATAAGCAGAGGTGGTCTTAAGTTATGGTCCGCCATTGTGTTCACCGAATGGGGGACGGCCAGACGTGCCGGGCAGCTCCCCTTACAGAAGGAGAATACTGTGTCATGCATTCACCGGACCATGCCCAGGAGATGGCCGAGGCCCGTAGGCTAGGGGGACTCCGAAGGCGACGGGAGGTGACTGTCGCAGGAGCCTACGATTTCACGGGTCTAGAAAGTGTAGCTGACATCCGGCGTATCTTAGAGATTGGGGTCATCGACGCACTAGGCTTGGAAAACAGCATAGCCCGGTCCCGCACACTAGCCTACCTGGCCACCACCGCCATCAGACTCCTGGAGGTGGGCGAGTTAGAGCAGCGGTTGGCTTTGTTGGAAGTGGCGGTGCATGGGCGTAAAGGCATGCCAGAGTCCGTGTTCGACTCGGCACCATCGGAGAACGGTTTCTCCATCGAGGTTGAGTCTTGAGCAGCGGGAAACGGAGGGTGGAGAAGCTGGAGTCAGGCCTTACCCCCAAGGAGGCCTTCTTGCTTTGGATGCAGGAGGCCCACAATTTCGAGACATTATGTAAATACGTTGCTCACGTAAAGACTCAACCGGAGGACTGTGCCCCAATCCCAAGGTTGGCCAACCAAGTGGCCCAGAGCGTTGAGAAGGCGCTGAAACGTAAGCCCAAAGGGGAAGTATGGAAAGCCGTTCGCCAGGCCCAGAAGGATGTCCTGTTCCTTTTTCACCTGCATCAGCAGGTCAACGCCAAGTTCCTGTCCGAGGAACGGTTTTACTGGGCCCAAGCTTTCCGTTTGTCCACGGAGTTGAAAGGACTACTTCTAGAGCAAGGTCTTTTAGGCCAAATGAGGTGGAACTCTGTTAGAGTTAGCCTAGAGTTGCCATATCCATTGGACGAGGAGACCGCTGCGGCAGTTGAGGCGGCCCAGCAAAAATACATCATCACCTGGGAGTTGCTGCAGGACGGTGACGAGCTAGACGAGTGGGTGCTGGATAGCTTTGTGGCAGAGGGGATGACTCAGCTTCCCTACACTGCCTACGGGGTGAGGAGAAGCGTCCAGTCCCGATTGTCGGAAGCAGCAAATGAAGATGAAGTGAAGGCTTTATTCCCTGATTTAGAGGCGTTCGATGAGTTCGTCTCCAGTGAGGACTACTCGTATGGTCTAGCTGATGTACCCGACGCTGGATAGGAGGCACGCAACGAAGCATTACTGCAAGGCATCAAGAACCTGGTACCGCCTGGTAGTGTGGTAGAGCTTCCTACCGTACCCCATCCCTTCCTTAGAGAGGCCCCTCTGATTAAGGGGGATTGGATCGACTGGTATGTCGTGGAGCTAGTCGAGTGGGGGGCACGAATTCGCGAGAAGGGGTATCAGATCGAGGAATCCGAAGGCAGCCACCCATTGGCGTGGGGTCGGATACTGGACCCCGAGGACAAGTCCGAAGTTAGCGCTACGGTAACAGGGAAGCTTTGGCGGGAAACAACGAAACATCTGGCAAGGTTCCCCGGCCGGACCAAAGAACTCGATGGCCGGCCCAACGTGAGCTTCGAGGACTACAATGCATGGCGTGGACGCTGGGCTAAGGGAGACCTGAAGTCTGGCACACAATCAGGCATCGCAGTATCCCACTGGAACCAGTGAGTTGAGACTCAGGGCGGTGAAGGAGTTGCAAACCTCGCCGGGGTCAATGTGGGGAAGCTTAGTTGTTACGTGGAGGGTGATCGATATCACGTCTGTAAGGATAGCTTAGAGTTGGCACAGGAATCGGATCGGCGGGAGTCGCTGTTAGAGTCGCTACAAGTTGAAAACTTGGGAATTATTGACAAGGGTGGGCTCAGCCGCCGTGCACAGGACTGGCGGACTCTCGCAGAGGCATTGTTACTGGAGCTACACACAATTCGTACAGCGATAAAGTCTATAAACGATGGATACCTTGAAGCCCAGCAGACCTTGTTCCCAGACTCTGCCAGGGGATTGGACGCGCTGGTGACGTTCGGCGATAAGCTAATCAACATCTACAATGAATCATTAGCGACCGGAATTGACGAGGCGAGAAGAGCATTGAACGATGGCCCTGAAGAGCAGAAATCTAGCCTCACGATCGATGTGGTAGAGCTGACAAAGAGGACCTGTGAACCGGCAAAGGACCAGATGGCATACCTGGTAGATATGGCCAAGGCTGAGGCTTTAGACCTGATGGGCGAGGCCGGGAAAGGGCTCACATTGGTTGAGCGCTACGTCTGAATCCGCCGCGACTTCACGGCGCCTGAAAACGAGATGGTCCCTTAGATTGTGGCCCACTCCCGGCAAGTCATGGATGACAGGGATGCCCACGCTCCTCAGATGGCCTCTGGGCCCAACGCCCGATAGCATCAGTGGCTGAGGTCCAGGTCGCTATCTGAACTAACCGACCTCCGCTTCGATACGGTCATAGATCGCGCGGAGCCGCTCGCTCGAGTCCGTTTCTACATCAGAGAACCAGCGGAGTAGGGAGCGGGTCAGGGAATCTACAGTCTCGTCGGCTACAGCTGCTTCAAACCTCTCTCTAATCGTCGGACCCTGCCGTTGGGCCTCCTTGGCCTTCCCCCAACGTATTTTCTCGATGTCTGCCATGTCGGAAGCGCTCACGTGTAGGCGCTCTTGAAGGTCCGAATCCTCATCTTCCATCCAGGTGTATCCCAGTTCTTGTATGCGGCGCTTGAAGACCTCGTAATGGCTGGTCTCACGGCTGGCTACCAAGGAAAGGCAGGCCTTCAAGTCGGGGTCCGGGGTGCAGTCGGCCCAGGCTTGCAGATAGATACCGGCGCGCCTCTCCCCCGAGGTGATATCGTTTAGCAGGTTCAGATAATGTGGCTTGGTTTCCTTTTCGGTCGCCATAAGTCTCCCCCCTATGATTTATCTACCGAAAATGTATCGGATTTAGCGCCCCATTGCAACATAGTGGTGAAGTTCGGCTACGGTCGTCTGGCACAGCACCGTAAGCTTGACGAACACCGCGACGTCGGCGGTACCATGTCGTAAAAGCGACACGAGCATGAACTGCGGACAGTCACGGAATCGTCACAGGGAATAGCAGGCGCTGACTCACTTACCATTTTACCGCCCGGTTTGATCTCAAGCACTCAGTCCAGTATGGTAAAGGCCGGTGTTCCGGCGATGAGAGACCCGTCCTGTCGGACGGGTCTCTTTTTGATTCAGTCTCCCTGAATTTCACTCACCACATACGGGACACGGATAATACCCTGTCGCAAACGTCTACGGTTCCAATTATATATTTCTGGGGGCTAAGCTCTACTTCGTTGAGGGAGACTCGTCAGCAGGAGCTTTTTTGTACCAGCTGTGAGAATGGTGACCTTTCCCCTTGCCGAAAAAATGACCTTTGAATCCGCGGAACAGTCCTGGATTAAGATCGTCATCGGGCCTAGACAGATACCATTCCATGTATTCGTCAGCCTTTTCTCGGGTGATGAAGCCAGCTTCTACCTTTCTGTTTAGTTTCTCCTGAACTGCCTCATCCTTCATCTCTCTAACGGCCTGATTTATGGCATCCCGGACCGTAGCTTCGTCCTCTATCCCCAGATTCTCTGCCACTCGCGAAACAAAGCTATCTAGACGTGACTGGCCGTCCGATCCTTCTGACTGAGCCAATATGGCCCCTCCTCCGACTATCCCAACAGCCAGAAGGCCTAATATGATGGAAATATTTATCCAACGTTTCCTCACTATTGTAGCCTCCTCGGTTTGATGTTGTTTCGCGGTATCACACGGTAGTCCCGGTGCACAAGTTCATTATCGATACCAATTTCTCGTTGACCTCCTTATATGCCCGATTCAGACCTCTAACATACCGCAGATACAATCTACCGAAAGACTGTGAAGAAAGAGTTAAGAGTCAGTTCGGGCCGGCTTTCCTCACTTGCTGACACTGCTAAACTGTACTATTAAGCTCGCTTTCGTCAGCAAAGGCCACTCGGGCCGCTTATCGCCTTTCACGGGATTGACCCGTCAAATTCGGCCCTCTGGCCCCATCACGGACCCTAATCGGGCCTATTTCCCTTGCCAGCTTCTCTAATCGAGATTGAGATCCAATTCATCCGTGATGATTGTCGCAACACCGGCTCGAGTCAGACCATGTGCCACTTTGCCACTGCCAGAGTTGAGGGCCTTGGTTATCCCAACGCCTGAAGGATTGACTTCCGTGATTTGCCCTTGGGCCGCTAGTGCCTGGGAAACGGTGAGCGCCAAAATGGACCCTGCTACGAACGCTATGATGAACAACTTCCTAATCATGAAACTCCTCCCGCCTATGCGTTGATATTACAATAAAGGGCAGCACTAGTATAAAGGTTGATTTTCTTAAAGGTCAAACTCAACTCAAACCCAACTCAACCGGCTTGTTGGGCTCATTCACGACGTCAGATTTCGCTATAAAGATAGATGCGCAGCAGTCATCGCATGCGCCCCATTGCGCATATGTGTCGTGCGGGTAATTACAGAATGCTCATAAGCTCTTTCATCTTGGTGCTGTTCAAGTACGCCTCGCGTAGCTCAGGCGTGCCTGCTTGGTCCGCGATATACCCGATCACCTCCCGCGCCCTGTGACGCAAAGACTCTGCCTCTGTGGTGGCGCCGGTATGAGCCGCTAGGCGGGCCAGGGCGGGCAGGATGCACCACAATGCCCGTCGCGAGCCCTGTTTTTCTGCCTCGGCAAGGGCTTCTTCCAGAGTGGCCTTGGCTTCTGTGATTCGGCCCAGCCCGAATAAAGACTCGCCTTGGCATCGCAGCATGTCGGGGAGAAACACGCGTTGTCCCATCTCCCGGAGAGACGATATGGTCCGGTCTGTAAGGGCGAGAGCCCGGTCATACTGTTTGTTGGCCAACGCGGTGTCGCCTTCTATGACCTGGAAGATAGCATAGCCTGCCTTCGGGTCCGATTCTCCACTCTCGAATTCTTTGCTTGCCTCTTGCAGCGCGGCATCGGCCTCCTTGGGATCCCCATTGCAAAGATGAAATTGGGCCAGGGCAGCCAGGGCAAACTGCCGGTTGTCTCCTTCCTCAAGGGCTAGGCGGGCGAGGCCGAGGCCTTGCTCGGTCTCTCCAAGCATTCCGCAGAAGAGGGCCAGCCTGAGCCGGACAGTGACACCGGGGGCGAAACCGGCTTGCTTCGCCAACGGCAGGGCTTCCTTTAATACATCCACCGACTTCCCGATGTCGCCACTCTCCATGTATATGGCGCCTAAAACATACAGGCTGACCGCCTGACCCCATATGCTGCCTATGGACCTGCTGACCCCGAGACACTCTTCGGCGGCCGAGAGTGCTTCACCGAACTCCCCCAGGAAGTAATGGCCCCCAGCGGAGGTAATAAGACTGTCTGTAAGCATCGGGAGGTTTCCGAGCTCACGCAACAGGTCTGCGGATTCTTTTTGGGCTGCCCAGGCTAGATCGCTCTTGCCGACTGTGAAATACGCCCTAGCGAGATCGTTCAATGTATAAGCGAGTTGTTCTTGAAGTCCTAATCGTCGGGCGATGGCCTGGGATTGTTCTCCGTAGGCTATCGCTTGCTCACGGTCTTGTCCCTCGTAATACTCGAGCAGCATCAGATTCCACAAAACCTTGGCTTCGGCTTGATGATCGTTCAATTCCCGTGCCAGCAGTAATCCCTTGTTAGACAAGTCGCGACCCGTTTCCCGATTGAACTTTGCGTTGTTGGTTGAGTGGATAGTGGCTTGGGGAATCAACGCTGCTAGCTCCATGCCGCGGTCCCCTTGCGCTTCAGCGAAGCTCTGCAATTCCCGATAATTAGCCAACGCTTGTTCGAACTCGCCGACCAACTCCAAGGTCCGGCCCCGAGCGATGTAAAGCTGGACGCGTTGCTCCCTAGATTCAGTGGCGCTATCGACCAGCTCTATGGCACGCGTGTAATGCGTGATTGCCTCGGCATTTGCATATAGTCTCGCAGCCACGTCACCGGCCATGGACGAATATTTCAGCGCCCGGTCCTTGTCTCCCGCTTGGTAGAAGTGATTCGCCAGCAAATGTGACTGCTCCTCGAGCCGGTTATTGAATAGCTCTTCGACTGCTTCACCAACGCGTCTGTGGAATTCCCGGCGTTCACGCAACAGGATCGAGCTGTACGCTGCTTCGCGCGTGAGATCGTGTCGGAAAATGTACTCCAACTCTGGGACCCTTCCAGCCTCACGAATTAGCTCCGCCCGCTGGAGTGCGCTGAGCTGTTGATCGAGGGGGATACTCGAGTCGGATATTAGCTTGAGCACTCGATGGTAGAATGACCTCCCAATCACCGAGCTCAGCTGTAGCGTCCGGCGGGCATCCTCCGTCAGCCGGTCGATTCGCGAGGTGAGCAACGCCTGCAGACTCTCGGGTATGGAGATGTCCTCGACCTTGGCCTCCGGGCTCCAGTGCAGGCCAGTCTCGTCACGGTTTACGACGCCCGAGTCGATGAGGGTACGGGTAAATTCCTCCAGATAAAGGGGGTTGCCTTCGGTCCTCTGGAGAATCATGGGACGAAGCTCAGGCGGAGAACCCGAGATGTTGAAGAGGTTTCCAAAAAGTACATCGCTGTCCACGTCAGACAGCGCACTCAGTGCTATCTCCGTGTAGCGGTGGGGGTAGTCGGTCTCGGCGGTCTGCTTTACGCGCCAAGCCGGAGACTGGCGCTCGGGCCGGAAGGAGCACAGCAGGAGTAACGGGAGCTCTTCAACAAGGGGAAACGTCTCGATCATGAGCTCCACCGATGCCGGGTCGGCCCAATGCAGGTCGTCCAACACCAGCACCGTGGGCGCGAGAGACGCGCTCGCACGCAACACGTTTTGACACGCTTGGTATAGCTCGTGTTGAAGGGCCTCACCGTGCAACTGCGGTCCGTCTGATTCCGCGTCGATAGCCAACAACGCCCCGACGACCCGCACCACCAACATTTTGACTTGGGGCGGAAAATCGTCCGGTGTTCTCTCAACCTTCTCGCGAATCAGTTCCGGCGGATCGCTGTCCTCTATACCGTAAACCTGACGCAGGCTTTGCATGAAGAGCCCGTACGGGCGAGTCGTGTCGTAGGAAACTCCTTGGCTTATCATCCAGGGCGACCCGCTGGCAGCAATCTTTTCCCATTCGGCGTGTAGCTCTTCTATCAGTCGGCTTTTGCCGATCCCGGCCTCGCCGATCAGACAGACTATGCTTCCACTGCCTTGGTGAAGCTTCGTCAAGACCTGACGCAACACGCTGATCTCGCTATCACGCCCAACCAGGGGAACATGCAGTCCCTCTATGCCTCTCAACGTGCCGGGAATGGCCTTCGGACCTATTACCCGATAAGCCAACACAGGCTCATCCTTGCCCTTGACCTCGATCTCTCCCAGATTTTCGAACTCAAATAGAGGAGTGATTAGATTGCGCGTATCGGCGGAGACTTGTACGGTACCGGTTTGGGCGGTCTGTTCCATGCGAGCCGCTAGGTTGATCGCGTCTCCCATAGCGGTGTACTCGACTCGCAGGTCAGAACCGACGTCACCCACCACTACCAGGCCAGTATTAATTCCTACCCGCACACCGAAGTCGAGATTCCAGTTGCTCTTGACTTCCGCTTGATAGGCACGGATGCCCTGGACAATGTCCAGTCCAGCGAGTACAGCCCTCTGTGGGTCGTCCTCGTGGGCAATCGGCGCGCCAAAGAATGCAAGGATGGCGTCTCCCATCAGACGGGCTAGGGTACCCTCGTACCGGTAGACAGGTGCGATCAGGTACTCGAAAGCGCCGTTCATGATCTCGGCCCACTCTTCGGGGTCCAATCTCTCTGCTGCGGACGTTGAACCGGTGACGTCGCAAAACATCATGGTAACGACGCGGCGTTCGCCCGAGGCTACATCTTTTTTAGCGCGGGTTCCTTCCAGCTTAGCAAGTAGCTCTTTGGGAATGTACTGCTCGAGCCTGGCACGTGAGCGGTTAGCCTCGGCTTCTGAGGCAGTAGCATCTACAGGTGGAGGTTGCCGGAATATAACTTCAGCTGCCGGTTGAGTAATTTGGGGAGGTAGATCCCGCTCTGCAGCAGCCAAGTAGGAGAGTGCATCTTGATTTTCAGGGTCAAGCCGTAGTACGGACCGGGCGCGATCCCCAACGGTCGCCCAGTCCTGGCTAGTTATCGCCTCTTCGGCTTCATCTAAGAGACGATCGATCTGTCTTTGGATGCGCTCGCTGGCCATTATAGGAGAATAATAGTACCGGCGTGAAGATTCGTCTACCCGAGCCAAGATGTGTAGGCCGTCGGCGAAAATGGGACACAATTGGAGGTGAATATACCCGAGAGAGGGGAAGTGGCGTGAGCTCTTGGAGTGAAGGTAACGTACACACAGAAAGGAGCAGATGTGTTCCATTTGTTCTGGTTGCTAACAATCAACAAATTTGTTCAGGGGGGCTGTAGCGATTTTCTAACCCCCCCGATTCAGCCAGGCCTTTCCAGTTTTGTTAGTATAATAGTTAGAATGGGTTTTGGATTCGGCCAGACCTCTCCTTGGTAAGGACTGAGTACTTAAGGAGGACTCCCAAATGCCGTCCTTAGACGTCGTATCAAAGACAAACATTGCGGAAGTCGATAATGCCCTTAATGGCATAGCGCGTGAAGTCAAGCAACGCTTCGACCTCAAGGACAGGATGTGCTCCATTGAGCGCTCCGGCAACACCCTTACTATTACCGCTGACAACAACATGTTGCTACGGCAGATGCACGATCTGTTGTACAAATATTGCGCCAGACGTGGAGTCGATAGTGGTTTTTTGGACTTCAAGTCTCCCCAAAACGCCACGAAAGGCAGTTTGCGTCAGGAGGTATTAATTCGCCAGGGCATTGATCAGGCGTTGGGTAAGCAAATTATCAAGATGATCAAAGGCAGTAAGCTCAAGGTTCAAGTGGCCATTCAGGGAGACGAACTGCGTATCAGTGGGAAAAAGCGCGATGATCTTCAGCTTACCATAGAGTCAATTAAAGAAATGGAAATCACATTACCGCTTCAATACGTTAACTTCAGGGACTGAAACCGTTCTTAGTCATTGCGAGCGGGTTCTGATAGATCATTACTTTATCGTTTTAGGTCAGGGGTCTTGGCACGTAGCAGGGCTCTTAGTCACATCTGCTTTGCAAGCAGGGGGTCAGGGGTTCTGCTCCCCTCAGCTCCATCATTAAATCTTCAGGAATAACGCCGCTCCTCCTTAGTTGCATACTGCTTACTGTCCTCTGGATGTAGCCTTCTATCATTAACCATGGGAAACCATGATACAGACACCTCGATTCTTTACCTATGGAGTACCAGAACGGGAGCCACAAGTTTTCACGTTCAAGGTTGAACGGGAGACCAAAAACACCGTTCGGTACCTGGAACAGACAGAAGGCAAGCCCCGGGCCATTGGGACCTTGTACGTACAACAATGGGCGTTGGGGGAGAACCCGCCCGAAACCATCGCCGTCACCATCCAAGACGGGATCGCTTAGTACCGATTCGGGATAGAAACGGGAAAGACTTCGCCGAAAAGAGGAGTGCGTAAGATGGTCCAACAAGGTCCATCTCGCCCTTCCTTCGTCCTTGGCCCTCCAACGCGGGCGCCAGGGAAAGACCGACTGTGGTATCAGCACGGGTGTTCCGTGCTGAGTTGTTGATGTATGGCCAACGGATGGGCTTGCGTGGCGTGTTCGCTGCCCTGCGCCAGGCGAGATAGAATGTCATATCCGAGTTCAAAACATCGGCTCTCCTAGCAGGCCGCGAGCAAACTTCAGATGCTGAACGGCTCTAGGCAAAGGATTCTCGGCCTGCACCACACGCTACAAAATCTTACCAGTGACACTATCCGCGAATAGTGATGTCGCTCTGAGTCGAATACGGATGAAATCCGATAGAGCGACGGGGAGGCGAGGAAGGTCGAACCACACCTGGGACACGGAGAGCCGCTACGGCTGGCGGCCTAGTTGATTGGGTCAGATCGCCGGTTCGACTCCGGTCGGGTCCGACAAGGTTTTAGTGGCTAAGTCCTCATCCCCATTGGCTTTGCAAGTATTGGGTCTCCGACCCCTCAGCTTGAAAGGTCGGAGTCGCGATCTAATCTCACCTCGGGCAGGTCGGTATGTTTTTAATTTTGGCTTGTCTGGAAGAGATCTGCCCGCTTCCTGTCCTTCTGCCTCAACCTCTTCTCCAGCCTTGGAATCTTCGGGGATGGCCACAGATGCCCCACATCATGGTAGGGCCAATTACACCTGTTGAGCGTTCTGTTTGAAGAAGGCCTCAGCCTCTTCGTCTCTGGGGAATACGAGCTCCACCCGAAGCTCGTCCAGGGTCACCTCACGGGCCGTTCCGAACCGCGCCACTATGCCTACGGTCCTGATCACCTGGTCTCCGATCCGGAGGTGGGGACAGACCACTAACTCGGATCCAGGGCCTTGAATATCAAAGGGGACATCTTTCATATAAGCTTCCGCTCGCTCCAGGAGCTCTTGAAGACGCTCGTCTGGACCTGAATCTGCCACTTCTCTTCGCATCCGGCGTAGGAACATCCACCCCACTGCCGAGAAGTTCTCGATCATCTCACGCATTGGCCCCGGCCCTAGGATTGCATCGACAAGATTGATAGGGCCGTCGCCGTTCTGGAGAAAGATTCGACGACCCGCGGCATTAGCATCGATCAGGTCCCACCAGCGGTTGATAACGAATGCGGGATAAGGCTCGTGTGATTCGAGCATCTTGCGAATGGCGTCGCGGAACGGCGCGGCGGCCTCATCCGACAGCGGCACCTCGGGATAGTTGGGCGCCAAACCTGCTGCCTCTAGCAAGGTGTTCCGGTCTCGAATGGGAACCTCCAAAGCCTCGGCAACTTTGTGAACGACATCCTTCCTGGGCCTTGAGCGGCCCGTTTCAATGAAGGAGAGGTGACGCTGCGACATGTCCGCTCGAACGGCCAGGTCCAGCTGGCTCAGTCCACGCCGTCGCCGCCACTGCTTCAAGTGGCGGCCAAAGGCAGTCCCTTGGCCGGGAGTTGCAGTACTCACGTTTCCACCTCCAGTAGGCTGTTGTAGCCATGTTGCCCCAGTTTACAGCCTATGGCAATTACTCTTTAGGGAATTGAGAACATTATTCATCGTATTTATTCTGAGGAGTACCGAGAGAGATGGCGATCTTGTAGGCAGCAATTCGCCTTAGAAGCGAAACCAGCCAGAAAAGGGGGGGAACCGATGACAGGCAGAACCTATTGAAGATGGTCGGAGTCCGTAGCAAAACAACAAGAACAAAATTCAAACTAAATAGGAGACCATGAAAATGACGAGGGTTACAAGTGAAATTCGAATCGACGCACCAAAAGATAAGGTCTGGGAAGTCGTAGCCGACTTGGGGTCGGTGAGTGTCTGGAATCCTGTACTTGCCGGGTCTTACTACACATCTGAAGCCAAAGAGGGACTCGAAGCGGCCCGTCACTGCGATTTCCCCGATGGGGGATATGTTAAGGAGCGTACTTTAGAGTGGAATCCTGGGGAGTCTATCAAGTTAGAGATTTACGAAGGAACCATACCCTTTGACAACGCTACGGGGTCTCTTTCAGTCGTAGACGATGGAGATGGTACTATCGTGACCTTGGCGATCGAATACGACCTGAAGGCGGATGTCCCGGTGGACCCGCAAGAGATCGAGCGGCAGAATCGCGAGGAGTTGCTCCCCCTGGTATTGGCAGGCTTAAAGCACTATATCGAGACAGGCGAGCCTATGCCGATGCCCGAAGCTGCCCGAAACAGCGAGTCAATCCTAACCTTGAATCCAACGAATATCTAAAAACTCGGACGTTCCATCACGTTTAGAGGAGACGAATATGACTACCCAACAACCCATATCGGCAGATTTCCCATTCGAGTCACGCTATGTCGAGGTTCACGGCTCCAAGATCCACTACGTGGAGGAAGGGTCAGGCGACCCGGTGCTCTTCCTCCACGGCCAGCCAACCTCATCCTATCTATGGCGAAACGTCATCCCGCACGTGTCTCCCGTGGCTCGGGCGATCGCAATGGACAACATAGGCTTCGGCAAATCGGACAAGCCCGACATCGAATACCGCTTCGTCGACCATGCTAAGTACGTCGAGGGGTTTATCGAGGCCATGGGGCTTGAGAACGTGACATTGGTCATTCACGACTGGGGTTCGGCGCTGGGGTTTCACTATGCCATGCGCAACGAGTCCAATGTGAAGGGCATAGCCTTTATGGAGGCCCTTCTGATGCCTATCCCAAGCCTCGACTCAATGCCGTCGGATGTGAAAGAGATCTTCACAGCATTCCGCACCCCCGAGATTGGGTGGGACATGATCGTGAACCAGAACATGTTCATCGAGCAGCTCATGCCGGGGATGGTCGTGCGCAAGCTTACTGAGGCCGAGATGGACGCTATCCGCGAGCCGTTCACCGACCCATCTACTCGTCTGCCCCTTTGGCGGTGGCCCAACGAGATCCCCATCGGCGGCGAGCCGGCAGACGTCCACGAGATCATAAGCGCCTACGCTGCCAAGCTTCAGGAGTCGGACCTGCCTAAGCTGCTGTTCCACGCCGACCCTGGCACCATCATCCCGACGTCTATGGTGGAGATGATCAAACAAAGCTACAAGAACCTAAAGACGGTGGACGTAGGCCAAGGGATACATTACGTCCAAGAAGACAACCCGCACTTGATCGGTGAGGAGATCGCCGCCTGGTACAAGACCTTGTGATGTTCCTGGGCCGGCCCGCTGCGGCCCACGCCGCGAAGCCCTCGCTATCCCTGAGACGAAACGTGACGATGCGGGGGTGAAGACTGCCGACGATGCAATCGCCATGGTTGGCTCGAACCCCAACAAGTGTTGCTACTAAGTCGACGAGCCCCGGGCTATACAATGCTCAGGCCCGCGATGCCCTTTAGGGCCCGTCGGCAAGATGGTCGCCGACTACGCCACAGACCTCAGATATTGTAGTAAGGGAGATAATTTACATGTTTGGTGCTCTTTCAACGGAACGGTTGGCCAGAGGCAGCGCATCTCATCCCCGACTAGTCATACTTGCGTGGGCAATTCTTTTCATCGCCGCTTTCGCGGCGGTCAACATGCTGTTTAGTGATTCCGTCACTTCTGAATTCAACCTGATAGGAAACTACGAATCGAAGCAGGCCAAGGAACTCCTAGAGGACCGCCTGCGCGGTCCTAGGAGCCTGAGCAATTAGTCGTGTGGTGCCGGGGCACTGCTGTACTCGCGCGATTTCCGCAAGGAGCGACGCTTGGGTGGGGACAGGGAGTTCTTGTAGACTGGAGGTCCACGCTACGGAGGCGCCAATGTTTCGATCGTACGATCAAAGCCAACCATTCCTACTGCCCCCGAGTTTGCAGGACTTCGTGGATGAGAATCACCCTGCTCACCTGATCAATGACTTGGTGGACCAAGTGGATCTGAGTGCCCTGGAAGCGCGCTACGGAAACCTCGGCCAGCCCGCCTACCATCCGCGCCTGATGCTGAAGGTCATCCTGTACGGTTTCACCGTTGGGATATTCAGCTCTCGCAAACTCCAGCGGGCCTGCCAGGAGAACCTGGCCTTCAAGTACCTGGCGGGCATGGAGACCCCGGTGTTCAGGACCTTCATCGAGTTCCGGCAGCGGCACAGGGACGATATGAAAGAGGTCTTCGTACAGACGGTGAAGCTGGCCCGCGCCTTAGGGCTGGCGCGGCTCGGTGCGGTGGCACTGGATGGTTCCAAGGTAGAGGCCGACACTTCCAAGCATAAGGCCATGAGCTACGGCCGCATGCTGGAGGAGGAATCGAAGCTGAGGGTGGAAATTGAGCAGTTGCTCGAGGCGGCGCAGGCCACCGACGAGCAGGAGGACCAGGAATGCAGCCCCGATTCGGATGGCTACCGGGTGTCGGACGAACTGGCGCGGCGGGAACAGCGGCTGGAGAAGATCGAAGAGGCCAAGGCCGCCTTGGAGGAGCGGGAGAAGAGGGAACACCCCGACGAGCCGATCGACCCGAAGAAGCAGGTCTCCTTTGCGGACCATGATGCACGGTGCTTTAGCAAGCCGGGGGACGGGACTCGATACGTCTATAATGCCCAGGCCGCAGTGGACATGGACAACCAGATCATCGTGTCGAACCATATCGAGGACTCGGTCAGTGACGCACACGCAGCCGAACCGATCCTGGCGCACATGGAGCAGGAGCTGGACCAGGTGCCCCGGGCGTTGGTGACTGACGCGGGCTACGGGAACCAGAACACGCTGGACAGTTGCCGGAAGCGGGGCGTGACGCCGGTGTGTGCCACGACCCGAGAGGGAAAAGAAGGTCAGGAGGTAGGCAAACTGGACCGCCTCAGCTACGACCGGGATCAGGACAGGTTTGTTTGCCCCCGCGGTCACACCTTCGCCTTTGCTCATGAGCATCCCACCAACGGGGCGAGAACATACAAGACGATGGAGCCCGTGGCCTGCACGTGTGGCCAGTACGAAGCCGCTGATGGTCGTGAAGTGATCAGCGTGGGCCAGGGTCACCTGGCCAAACGCGAACTCAAGCGGATTATGGACGGGACGGGCCATCGAGAGCTCTATCGTCGGCGCAAATGTACGGTAGAACCGGTGTTCGGGCAGATCAAGGTCGGCATGGGATTCCGGCGGTTCTGGTATCGGGGTAGGCAGAACGTGGGCAGCGAATGGAACCTGGTGTGCGCCGCGTTCAATGTTAAGAAGATCGCGGCCTTGCTGCCCATCCAGCGTCACCCGGTCAACCCGGAGCAGGCCGCTGGCGACGAGGGCGCGAACCGGTCCATTTCGAAGCTGCGACCGCTCATCTTCCTCTTCTTCAGCGGTCCCGTGGCGCGATTCATCCGATCAATCCGTCCACGGCCATCCGCGCGGTCTCCCTATTGCCCCACGCTGCTCGAGGCTCCCATGACCGGCATCACTAATTGCTCAGACTCCTAGACAGTTTGCGGACATAATCATGGTCAGGTCGGAAACAATCACCGTGGACAACCCTGAATTCCAGCAGACTGTCGAGGCGGTCGTCGGCGGTGTTCAGAACCTGGGACCTGAGGTCGTAAAGGAGATAGAGACCTTCTACGACAATAGGAAGGAATCCCAAGTGTCGGAGAATCGCCAAGCGACCTTCTTCAAGGTTGGCCTGGTTGGAGATTTGACGGAGGCAGAGAGCAATGTCGAGGAGGTACACCACGCTCTGGATACGGTGACATTGCCCGACGGTTTCGAAGTGCATATAACGGGCCAGTCAACCCTTGGAGCAGAGTTCACCGTTACCGCCGAGGAGGATCTGGTAAAAGGTGAGACTTTTGGGGGGCTGATCGCGATAGTGATCCTTACCATCGTTTTTGGGGCGGTCGCCGCGATGGTTCTGCCGATGGCACTAGCGATTATGGCCATTGTCATCGCAACTGGTATGGCGGCGCTGGTCGGCCAGATATTCGAGCTTAACTTGTTCGTGCAGAACATCATCACGATGATCGGCCTTGCGGTCGGCATCGATTACTCGCTGTTCATCGTGTCCCGTTTCCGCGAGGAACGCAGGCGGGGTCTTGAGGTCAAGGAAGCCGTCGCCCTCGCCGGCGCCACCGCCAGCAGGGCCGTACTGTTCAGCGGCATGACGGTCGTGCTGGCGCTTATTGGCTTGCTCATCGTGCCGGCGACCGTGTTCGTAAGCCTGGGACTGGGCGCTATCTTCGTGGTTATCGTCTCAGTGGCTGCTGGCCTGACTCTGCTCCCCGCGATCATGATGGTCATGGGAGACAGGGTGAACTGGCTGAGCATCCCGAAATTCGGACATCGTGATCCCCAACCCGGAGAAGTGCCACGAGAGAGCGCTTGGGGCCGCTTTGCCCGCACCGTTATGAGGGTGCCCATCGTCAGCTTGCTGATTGCTGTGGGGCTGTTACTGGGCGCCGGTTCCTTCTACCTGGACATCAACACCGGTACTTCAGGCGTAAGCTCGCTGCCCGACGGATTCCGCAGTAAGGATGGCTTCAATGCTCTCCAAACAGACTTCGGATTCGGACTCGACTCTCCCGCCGACATCGTTATCGACGGCGACCTCCAGTCGCCTGAGGTCCTGAATGCCATCGACGCCCTCACTGCCAGACTGGCGGAGGACAGCAGGTTCGGCGAGGCCAGCTTGGAGATCAACGAGGCCAACGACCTCGCCGCTCTCGTGGTCCCGCTGGCCGGTGACGCGACCAGCAAGGCCACAACAGAGGCGGTTGAGGAGTTGCGAGAAGATTTCATCCCGGACGCGTTCCGTGGTGTTCAGGCCGGCGTGTACGTTGGCGGTCCTTCGGCGGATGATATCGACATGAACAACGTCGCCCGGCGGTACCAGCCGATCGTGTTCGCCTTCGTGCTGGGGCTAAGCTTCATCCTGTTGATGATAGTTTTCCGCTCCATAGTCATACCGTTCACAGCCATCATCATGAACCTGCTGTCGGTTGGCTCCGCTTACGGATTGTTGGTTCTGGTGTTCCAGAAGGGGTACGGAACCGGATTTTTCGGATTCGACCAAGACGTGATCCAACCCTGGATGCCGTTGATGCTATTCACCATTCTGTTTGGCCTGTCGATGGACTACCAGGTGTTCCTCCTCAGCCGAATACAGGAACGATACAACCAGACGGGGGACAACTCAGAATCGGTTGTGCACGGAGTGACAACGACGGCGGGTTTGATCACAGGAGCGGCGATCATCATGGTAGCCGTGTTCTCCGGTTTTGCGGCGGGGCGGCTGGTCCCACTTCAGCAGTTCGGATTCGGGCTTGCTGTGGCGGTGTTGGTTGACGCCACTATTGTTCGCACCGTGCTTGTGCCATCGACCATGCAGTTGCTGGGACACCGCAATTGGTACTTGCCCAGGTTCCTCAACTGGCTACCGGAATTCCGCATCGAGGCCGGGCGTGAACCGACGGAGGAAGCCCCTGTCGAGAGCGGAGACGACTGAACGACTCGCCTAGGACCATCGTCGCACGAACCCAATATTCACATGAGAAAATGCTCGCCGGCCGAAGCCACAATGCTTCGCCTCCCTAGAGCAAAACCGTACACTCTAGTCGTCGACGCCGCCCTGATGGGATACGCAAACTTCGACGGTGCGGTGAACTATGAAGACGTCAATCTCGTCACCCTGAACCGGGGGAGACTAGTCGTTAACTTGGCTGGAAGGCAACTTCAACGAGGAGGCAGGGGTCGATGTGGTGGACCTGGCGAGGGCCGGCAATGAATAGGGGCAGGCCATAGTCCACCTTGGCCTCAATCCGTGGCTAACGGACGGTCCTAGGGGTTTTCCAAGAATATCGCCTGGAAGGACCCGGTGTTTTTCAGTTGACATTCGTTGTATATTCTGGCAATCTGCCTCCCGCCCAGAGGAGCTTCCGGCTGTCGATTGGGACTTCACTTAAGGACGTTAATTTTTCCTAAGTAACAGCTGATCGTCCCCTCTGATTTCCACCGTGATCCGTAAGGGCAATAGGATGCCCACATTTCTCGATGCTAAAGAATAGCACTCTTGGAAGGCGGATGTCGAACCCGAATGCTGTTTAGAGCCAAACTTCATCGGTTTGGGACACAAGGGTGCGTTGGTCACCTACACTATCGGCGAATAGTGTGGGGCGGTTAGGCCAGCCCGTGGATGCCCGAGGAGCATATTGGGGACTCAGCCAACACCTTTCCCAGACCATAAATATTGTTCTGTCCCATGCACGGGAGCTACTAGCTATGCCGTCTCTGCCTAAAGCCAAGCCCTGGCAGTAGCTGATTCCTGTCTAACAACCAACGAGCTATCGCGAACACCAGAGGAAACTCCCAAATATAGGCGTTCCAAAGGCGTGTGCCTTCCCAACTGAGCATCACCAACTATCCTCCCTTTGGCAGGCACCCACCGCAAATCCCCTAAGCTATTACCTGCATCATTTTATCCCCATTCGGCTTTCAATCATAGAAGTTACTCCCATCCTCGGCAGGGTGTCTGCACCCATCCCTCCCAAGGGTCTTCACTAAAACTTTGGTGGTGCGACACCCTAGAGCTACCTGTATTGTTCTTCCATAATTACCTAAACACATACCGAACTCACGTGGAACTCACATCTCCATACGTTGAAATCACTCCTTCCAGCCAAGCCGACGTTGGGTGTGGGCCATAAGAGATTAAAGGAGGAAAGCTATGTGGCGATTTAAGTCTATGGCGGTCTCAGGGGTAATTCTGGGAGCACTGATCCTTGGAGCAACCATTGCCCATGGCGGCTGGTCGTGGAACGCTGCGATCGATGTGGAAGGTGCGGAGGTCAGGACTGCCTGGACCGTAGTTGATGATCCGAACGGTGAATACAATTACTTCACTAAGATCACTCTGAAATTGCCGCTAGGTGCAGAGTCCACCATTATCGAGCAGTCCAATACCGAGACTGTTGTTGAATCCGTGGGAGGAAATCTCGAATGCACGGCTGATGGAATTGAAGCTCGAGTTGCTTACAACGTGAAGAGCCAACCAGGTGCCGTAGGCACCGAAGTGGAGGTTTGGGTTACAGCCGATGGCCAAGAACTGACCAGGCGAACCCACGTTGTGGACGACAGATTCAGGACCGAGAAGTTCTTAATCCCTGGGGTTACCTGCTCGGGTCAATAGCTTACAAAAACGAAATCAGTTCGTCGGTTAGACAGAGTGCAATTCAAGCAGTAAACCAACGCCAAGGGGGACGAAATGTGGAGATTTCGAACGATCATTGTGTTGGGTGCGTTAGCAGGAATGGTCATTTTTGGGGCAACAATAGCCCACGGAGCCTGGTGGTGGAACTCTCACTTGAATGTAGAAGGTCAGAGCCTGCGCACTGCGTGGACTGTAGAGGATGACCCGGACGGTGTCGATGATTACTGGGGTACGATCAAGCTCACCCTGCCTCCAGGAACAGATGCAACCGTTCTGGAAGTGGCCCCCAACGAAGAGCTAGATGTTGTATATAGCAACTCCGTTAGTTGCCAACCGGATGGCATAGAAGCCCGAGTTGCCTACACGATAAAGCCCCTGACTGGCGTCGACGGCTCACAGGTGTATGTGAACGTCAACGTGAACGGGATCCTTGTGGGGGAGAAATATGGCAAGGTGCGTAGGACATTAGGGATAGATATCCTTATCCCGGCAGCCAACCCAAGCTGCTATAGCCCTGCCGAGGAGACTTCCTCGTCCACGTCAGGAGATGCCAGCCAACCAAAAGGTAAGGGTTTCGGCAAAGGTGGTAAGAAATAGCGGTCCCATGTGATCCGTCAGACATTTTTTGCTAGACAAAGCGCGAATTCACATGATGTCTTACGTGAGTTGAGCCAATGGATTGATCCTGTGAGGAGAACCATGGGTAGACAAGCAGAAACTACGGAAGCAGGCCTCCCCCAACATCTGCGTTTCTACATAGCCGCTGTCATTGCTGCGGGGATCGGTTGGACAGGTCTCATGATCCACAACACCAATTGGGAGCTTTCGCAGATCGGCCAGTTGGCTTTCTTCACCGTTCTCATGGTAGGTGCTGGCTCCTTTCCGCTAGCCATTGCTCCTAGGATCAAAGCCGATGTTGCGACTGCGGCTATGTTCTGTGCAGCTATCGTAGCTACGCCAGGTGTGGCTGTGTCGGCAGCAATAGTTGGGATAGTACTTTACACATCCATCCTGCGGTTCCGGAAAGATAAGATACTCCTTCCTTGGTACAAATATACCTTCAACGCTGGTCAGATAGCACTCACGATGGGGCTGACCTCTTTGGTCTTCCACCAGCTAGCTGGTGGAGACGTGGTGAACTTTGGGATAATCGTGGCTGCGGGAACCTATTATGTAGTGAACACCCTGCTCGTGTCCTTTGCAGCGGGTCTACAAATGAACACCAGTCCCCTGGCCATTTGGTGGTCGGGAACTAGAGAAATGGGGCTAATGGAGGTAAGTCAGCTTGCCTTGGGGTTTTTGGGAGCTATGGTTCTTAAAGAGAGTCTTTGGGCTGTAGTAGCGTTGTTTGTTCCTGTAGCGGTTGTGTATGGAGCGTTCTCGAGATCGAAACTGGTACGGGAAGAACTAGAGGCGAAGGTTGACGAGCTCGAGGTTCACAAGACAGAACTAAGCCTGGCAACCGGCCAACTTTCCGAGTCCCGAAGGCGTATCGTCGATGCCCAGGAAGAGGCCTGCAAACAGGTCGCCCAGCGGCTCCATGGGCCGGTCCAAAACCGACTGTTGGTAGCAACCCGTTGGTTACGTAACACTCAAAACTCAATTGCCACGGTGGATCCCGAAACAAGTCGGCAGATAGAGAAGGCTGTCCGCCTAATAGAAGAAATCAATGAAAAGGAGGTGAGGGGTGCCGTTAGGGAACTTCATCCTCCCCTCATAAGAGTAAGTCTCCTTTCATCGCTACGTTCACTGGCCGATGAATTCCTGAAGGATCTGGATGTCAGATTTGAGATAGACCAACGAGATATTGCTACAAAAGAACTATGGAAAACAGGGCTTCCCGAAGGGGTGCGTATCTCAATGTACAGAGTGGCGGAAGAGGCCATGAACAACATTCTGAAATATGCCGATGCAACTCAAGTATCGATAATATTGGACCTACCGACTAGTCTCGTAGCAACAATTACAATTAGGGACAATGGTCGGGGGTTCGATCGAAGCAACACCCCTCCTGGGTACGGCATATTGTCGATGCAGGACCATTGTGGATCCAAAGGAGGCAGGCTGGAAGTCGAAAGCAGGGTCGGTGATGGAACGAGCGTGGTGGCGACCTTCCCGGTGGGACTTACCAATGGTCAACTGCACCTTGGACACAACTCAACAGAAAAGTTTGACGCCTATGAACTGGTAGAGAATGGGAATGGCAGGATAGATGAAATTCAGCCTCTAGGACCAACGGTAAAACCGCCAATTACCGTATTGATAGTTGACGATCAGCCGGATTTTTGTGCGCTCGTGAGGGAGATGTTGAAACCATATCCAGAGTTACAGGTCGTTGCTGAAGGGTACGACGGGCCTACCGCTCTAAATCTGGTGGAGGCCGTGAATCCCGTCGCCGTGTTATTGGATGTTGAAATACCCGACTTTCACGGCCTAGATATCGCTGAAGAAATTCGCATGCGGTTTCCGCGAGTAAAGGTGGTGCTCATGAGCGCCTACCACCAGAAGGAGTACATCGAAGGAGATGAACGCGCCCAGGGAGCTAACTTCATCCCCAAGGTCGAATTTTCAATCCAAGCCTTAATACAGGCCTGTCAAAAAGACCTGCCAGAATGGTCGCTGTCACCGGCGGGAAGGTAGATAACTCCGGTTTGCCTTCAAAATGGACTCAGGTCCAGCTATCCTAGCTGATCGATTCCTGATCAGTGGCCGGACTCCCGTCCAATTAATAACTAGCATCACAAAATTCCCGCGTTTCAGGTGTAGATAGACTCTCCCTCGTATCCACTATATCCAGGAATAAAACCTCAGACGTTCCAAGTTTTCCCACAACCGGTTATTAAGGCTCGTCGAACTGCAGATGGCGTGCATGTCTTTCATACGTTCCACTATCAGGTCATAGTGTCCGCTATATTTGCTTGACTTCCAGGCGTAACAGAGCGTGTATAGTCATGACTCCATTCCACAAAGGAGACACGCATGACTACACAGACTCTGATGGCCGGTGGCGATGCTGATCGCTGGCAGCAGGCCATCTACGCATTCCTGGCAGAAAAGGAGCGACGCTCTGGGTCCAAGCGCACCGTGGAAAGTTACTCCAGGATGCTGTACCGCTTCTTCGGAACCCTGGGCAAGTCGCCTGATGAGGTAACTGGCCCTGAGGTGTTCGGGTACGCCCATAGCATTGGCCTCTCTGGAAAGACTCCCTCATCAGTCACTATAGGAGCCCGTATCGCCTGCCTCAGCTCCTTCTACCGGTTCCTCATTCGCATGAACCTGATTAGCGCCAACCCATGTGACCAACTGGAGCGGCCCAGGGCCACACCGGCACCACCGAGAGGACTAACTCCCGCCGATATCAAGAGGCTACTGGAGGTGATTCCAGGTACACCCTCTGGGTTGCGGGACCGAGCCATCATTCTTACACTGATTCTTACGGGTCGGCGGCGCACCGAAGTTCTCAGCCTCAAGGCCTGTAACCTAACTCAGGACGGAGATACCTACTACTATTCGTACCAAGGGAAGGGCGGGAAGCAGGGCAAGCGTGAGCTGCCCCAGCCTTCCTTTCAAGCCATACAGCGGGCACTGGCAGCGATCGGTAAGGAACTTACTACTATGCGGCCGGAGGAGTCCCTGTGGCCCTCCAGCGCCGACAGTGAGCGGGGCGTTATCAGTGGCACCTTCTACGGAAACTTGCGCCGATATTTTAAGGCAGCTGGTCTGCCACCCGCAGGGGTCCACATATTCCGCCACTCAACTGCCAAGCTACGCCGAGAGGCTGGTGAGTCAGTGGAGCAGGTGAGTCGCTTCCTAGACCACAGCTCCTTGGCTGTTACGACGGTCTATCTGCGGCAACTAGAGGGGGATCGAGACACAGCCTGGCAGCAGGTAGCCCAGAGCATCGGGGCGGCTTAAAAGAGCGATACAGGTGGGGTGCCCGACCCCTGGATTGACTCCATCCCCAGCCGTCGTTGCTTTTTTGACAGCATCTAGTTGTCTTGAGTTCTCGGCCTTCGCTACGATTCTTTATGTGGACACCACCAGCGGATCGAGTGCGACCATGGCAAAGCCTCTATACATTGCCAAGAATTTCATTCCCGGCATCGCTGCACAGCCTCATGGACAAGGCTGCCGGATCCCCGACCAGCACCCCCGAAGGCAAAGCAAACACCGACCCGGTCGCCAACGACCAGCGTCCCTCCATCGACAGGTAATCGTCCGGGAGGCATCTGGAAGATCTGATACTGAGGAACGGTGTTCACGTTTGGCAGCCCTCCTGTCCGATGCCTTATCACGACGGTTCGCTCACCTTCAGCCGGGGAATGTTGACAGGGCGGTCCCATCCCTTGACTAGTCCCAATATGTATCGGTTACTACCAGCACCAATCCACCGTACGAAGGGGAAGGACTATTGAAAAAGTCCAAATCATCGATCAGCCGCAAAGCCACTCCGGATCACGTCCGCAACGCCTTGCTCATTACTCGGGTAAGTACTCCGCGCCAGGCGGAAAACGACGAGGGCTCTCTGAAGAACCAGTTGCAGCGACTCCGCGTATACATGGAATACCGCAGAACTTGTGGTGAGGACTGGAGGGAGGGAGGTCTCATTGAACTCAAGGGCATCTCTGGAAAGGATTCGGTCCGCTCCCTGGAGTTTCAACCCCTCTATGAACAGGTGATGGAGGCCCGAGCTAACACGGTCCTCTGCCCTGCGCTGGATCGGGTGTGTAGAAGTGTTGCCGACTTCCTGGCTTTGTTCGAGTTTCTCAACGAATACGCCGTGGAATTCGTTTCTCTCCGCGAGCAGTTCGACACATCCAATCCTCAAGGCCGATTCGTCGCCACCATTCTCATGGCCCTGGCCCAGTTGGAGCGAGAAATCACCTCGCAGCGCACCAGCGAGGCCATGGCCGACAGGGCGGAGCGGGGATTGTGGAATGGGGGACAGTTGTTGGGCTTCGACCTGGACCCGGAGCGTCCCGGTTACCTGGCCTCCAACTCGGTGGAAGCCTTGCTGGTCAACCTGGCTGACGATACCTACCTGGAGTGTGGCTCCATCCAGGAGACTGCCGAGATTGTGAATCGGCGAGGTTACCGGACCAAGTCCTACCAGTCTCGCAGGGGTATCCACCACCCAGGGAGCGAGTTCAGCGTCAGTTCCATGCAGTACTTGTTGAAGAATGTGGCTTACATAGGGAAAAAGGAGCTTGTTCATATCGGTGAATCGGGGGAGGAACGCCGGTTAGTGGACGCGGTCTGGCCACCTATCGTCTCTGAGGAGAAGTTCCACGCGGTGCAGCGTCTCATGGCCGACAACGGCCAGTCTCACCGCAGCGGCGCTTCCTCCGTGCAGCATGTGTATTCCCTCAGCGGTCTGGTGCATTACAAACGGTGCGGCTCACAGATGGACGGCGAGAGCGCCACCGGACGCGTCGGTAAGAAGTATTTCTACTACCGCTGCTCCAACCGGGACTGTGGGATGCGGGTGGCGGCCCACGAGGTCGAGGAGGCCATTGTGGACCGGTTGCAACTCCTGGCCGATGATCCAGATCTGCTGGACAGGCTCACTTCAGAGACCAATCGGAAGTTGCAACATGGTCGGCCCAAGCTGGAACGCCAGCGGGCCGGAATGCAGAAGGACCTAAAGGAGGTGAAAGGGATGGCAGACAAACTTCTGACGGACCTAGTAGCAATGGACCGGCAGGTTGGTCAGGGCTTCATCAAGGAGAAGCTGAACGACCTAGGTCAGCGGCAGCTTGACCTGGACCAGGGCCTGGCGGAGCTCCAGCAGGAACTCGATAGCTTGGACCGGGAGGCGGTGGATACGGAACAGGTCCGGGCTGCTTTGGGTCAGGTGAAGGAGCTGTTTGGCGCGCTGCGCCCTTATGAGCAGCGGGAGCTGATGAAACTGGTGCTCCAGAGGGCCGAGGTCAATGAACGGGAGATTACCTTGGAGGTCTATGCTTTGAATGAAGCTTCGTTACCTGAAAATGTAGCTGCTGACGGGGGAGTGGTTCGTATGCGACCAGAGTGGCTCCCCGGGTAGGATTCGAACCTACGACCTAGCGGTTAACAGCCGCCCGCTCTACCGCTGAGCTACCGGGGAACGATCAACGTGGGACGATGCAGAATGGAATGTATACGGATTGTATCACCTTGATGGCCCTGCCTCAAGAACCTTCTTATCCCTTGACTTCTGGTATCACATGTTTGCCCATAAGCTCAATCTGTTTCATTACGCTGGAGTGTTCCATGCCGGGCCACTGCATTCGGAAGATCATGTAATTGACTCCCAACGTCTCCCGATAACGCCTTATCTCCTCGATGATTTCGTCAGGCGTACCGATGAGGAATCTGTCCCGCGACAGCTCCTCGAATGGCACCGAGAAGCTCTCATTGCCTGGCAGAGCCTTATCCTGACCCCAGTCGGCGTACGCCTGATACTTGCTGGATAAATAGGGCTGACTTTCGTACACGGCCGCCTCTCTGTCCTCTGATACATAAAGCTCCCTTATCATGGGCAGGTCAGCGGGCTCTGCCTGATTGTGGTCCACCAGCTCTTGTCTGTAAAGAGCTAACTGCCGCTCAATCAAGCCCACTGTGGCATGAGGATTGATAATCCAGGGGCAGCCCAACCTGGCTGCTCGCCGTATGGCCATGTCGTGGTTTGCCGCAATCCATATTGGCGGATAGGGTTTCTGGATAGGTCTGCATGTGGGACTGATCTTAGGTACGTGGTAAAATCGCCCTTCGTAACTGACTTCGTCCTCTGTCCAAAGGCGCTTCATAATATCCAGGGCTTCAAGCAATCTTGGCACCCTATCCTTCCGCTCTATCCCAAAGGCCGCATACTCCTCTTCTCGATATCCTAGGCCGACTCCAAAGATGAACTTGCCACCACAAATGGCGTCCATGGTTGCCACGGTCTCCGCCATGTCCACAGGATTATGCAATGGCGCAAGAATGATGGCTGCGGCCACCTGCATCTCACCGGACTCCGCAGCCATCCTTGCCAGAAATGGGAAGTTGGTAGGCATCTGGTAGGGGGTGGACAGGTAATGTTGGCCTGTGCAGACCAGATCGAACCCCGCGTTCCTGGCTGCCCGGACCTCTTCCAGGTTCTCCTGGATTTTCTGGTCCATGGATTCATGAGGCATGTACTGATTTGTGATGAAGAATCCCAGCTTCACAGCAACCTCCTGAGGCCTAGTTGTACTCAAATTATCGAGGCTTGACTCGCTTTTGAATCAGCCGTCACCTAGCTCACGCAGCGAAGCGTCGCTTCGGTAAGCACACGAGTCGCGATGGGCAGACATCCTTCGTCGATATCGAACTGGGGGCTGTGGTGGGAGGCCGTAATGCCCCGCTCTTCGTTGGCGCATCCAATAAGAAAATAGCAGCCGGGGGCCTCTCGGAGGAAAAAGGTGGCGTCATCCCCCACCTGGGGAGGAGCTATAGTGATCACATTTTCATCCCCGACTATGGGCCTCGCCACCTGTACCACCAGGTCTGCCACGGATTCGTCGTTCAGCACCGCTGGCACACCCCGTACATGCTGAAATCTGGCTTCCCCTCTGAGTCCCTTCGCCACTGCTACGGATATCTCCTCAGCTCTTCTTAATACCAGCTTGCGTATCGAGTCGTCCAGGGTCCTGACCGTCCCCGTCATTTCTACCTGGTCCGATACGACATTGAAGGCAGTTCCACCATTTATGGTGCCGAATCCCAGCACAGCCGCCTGAGTCGGCGGCACCTCCCGGCTCACCACAGATTGAAGGGCGGTGACCACCTGTGCCGCGATGAGTATGGGGTCAACGGCAAGGTGGGGCATCCCACCGTGGCCTCCTTTGCCCTTCACTGTGATCCTAATTTCGTCGGCACTGGAGAATATAGGTCCGCCTTGGGAAACCACCTGACCCACTTGGAGACCACTCCACAGATGCAGGCTCAGCACCCGGTCCACATCCGGGTCCTTCATTACGCCTTCCTCGATCATGCGGATAGCTCCGCTCATGATCTCCTCTGCCGGCTGGAATACCAGCTTGACCCGGCCATTTATCGCGTTTCGATGTTTAGCCAATAGATCAGCCACTGCGAGACCGATCGCCGTATGGCCATCGTGGCCACAGGCGTGCATAACTCCGTCAACCACAGAAGAGTAAGGCCTGTCAGAGGGCTCCTGGATAGGCAAGGCATCGATATCCACTCGAACCAACACCGTTTCGCCCGAGTCGCTCCCCTTGAGCAACCCCACTACACCAGTTTCCGCCACCCCAGTCTTGACTTCCCAACCCAGAGAATCCAGCCTGCCAGCGACCACATCGGCGGTGCGCTTTTCTTGAAATGAGAGCTCTGGATGACGATGAAAGTCCCGCCTGGTATCGATCAGCTGGTCGGTTAGCCGTACCACATCCTGGCCTATGTCCATCACCATGGATATCCTCCGCATCCCCTTGAAAAATTTCAGCCTATTGTATCATACCGCCATGGGAGACTTGTCTCCGCTGCTGACGAATACTATACTTAGAACCGATATGGAAGAGCCTCAATCAGACAGTTCGGAAACTATCGAAGAGCTACGCCTGTTCCCTCTGAACGTGGTGCTTTTCCCAGGCGTCCAGCTACCCCTTCGTATCTTCGAAGAGCGGTACAAGCTGATGATTAACGAATGCCTGGAAGCCAACGCTCCCTTCGGGATTGTGCTAATCCAGGAGGGCATGGAGGTTGGTGGGGCGGCGAAGCCCAATAACACTGGGACCACCGCAAGAATCACCAAGGTAGAGAAACTGGAAGAGGGCCGCATGAACCTGGCCACGATAGGCGAGTCCCGTTTCCAGATTTTGGAAACGAACCACGACTCACCCTACCTAAAGGGCCAGGTACAATATCTGCCGGATGAACTGGGTGAACTCGGAGAGGGAGTCCTGGAAAAGACTCGCGGGCTCTTCGATGAGTACCTACGTAACCTTGCTTCGCTTCGTGGCGGCTGGATGCGTCGGGCCGATGTCCCCGATGACCCTAAGACGCTCTCATACACTATAGCCCATTACCTGAATCTGCCTGCGAGAGCAAAACAGCGGCTTCTGGAGCTTCCCTTCGTTGGTGAAAGACTATACTACGAGATTTCACTGCTGGAGGGCGCCAACAAGCGCCTAACAGAAGAGCTGGCCAAGAGGACTCCCTTCAAGGGCCCCAGGCTGAACTAGTATTCAGTCAACCAAGATTTCATAGGTGCCTTTCACCCCCATCCTAGCCTTCCCCCATCGAGGGGGAAGGGACTTGTTCTCTCCCCCTTGATGGGGGAGAGTTAGAGTGGGGGTGAAACGATGTATCTATTTTAAGGTTGACTAAGTACTAGTATTCACATCAGACGTCAACGCCCTATTAGCAAGACCTCTCACAAGAGAAAATGTGCCATCCCAGAGACTAGACCCCACCATATAGCCGTGCGGCCCCACTCTCTGGGACCATGCCTGAAAACAGCTCAGGATGTAGTATTTCAGCCATTATCTCCAGGCCGTTGATCAACCTGGGACCCGACCGGCTGAAGTAGGCGCTGGCATCCACTACATAGACCTGTCCGTTCTGGGCGGCGGGCAGGGAATCCCAGCCTTCCCGTGACGTAAGTAGCTGAATCTCCTGTAACCCCCGCTTCACGTCGAACCCACAGGGCGTTACCACGATGACTTCCGGGCTTTGGTCCAACACCTGCTGCCACTCCACCCGAAAGGACGGAGTACCCTTGTCTCCCAAACAGTCTTCCCCTCCAGCCATCTCCACCATCTCCGGGACCCAGTGCCCAGCGCAGAGTATAGGCTCCATCCACTCCAGACAGGCCACCCGCGGTTTTTTGGCCGCAAAGGACACCTTCTCTTGCACGGTATCAACCCTGCGACCAAGCGCCTGTGCGTACTCTTCCGCCGCTTTCTCCACTCCCATCGCCTGTCCGACCTTCCGTATGTCGTCTAGGACATCGGCGATAGAGGTTGGATCCAATGAGAGGAGCAGTGGCTTCTTGCCTAGGTTTTCAGTGGCGTCGGCAACCTGCCGCGCAGTTATCGCTCACTCCCCGCAGAGCTCCTGGGTGAGCACCAGGTCAGGGTCCGCTTGTCGGAGGACCTCCTCATCTATGTCATAGATGCCCTTGCCCTCAGTGAGGCGCTCGGTGATTATCCGGTCTATCTCAGTGCTGGAGTACTGGCGATCATCAAAGATACTGTGCACCACCCATGGAAGCTTGCGAGCTTCGGAAGGGTAATCGCACTCATGGCTGACGGCGTACAGGTGCTCGCCCATGCCAAGAGCGTAGACCATCTCCGTGGCGCTGGGTAAAAAAGAACAGATGCGCATTATTGCCCCCTCGACATTTAGGAAGTCTAACCCTCAGTCTTTTTCTTATAGAGCCCATGTGATATTCCCCTCTCCCTTTGGGAGAGGGTTAGGGTGAGGGTGGTACGTTGGCCCCATTATGGCATAGCTACGATAACATGTACACCAAGGGTAACCATCGACCAGTCACGAAATTGTGGCTTATCAAGCCCTGTGATATAGTTGGCTGGTTAATTCCACTAAGAGGATTCTAGGTAGCTGAAGACCTCTCAATAAACCTTGCTGAAAAGGAGAATTCATGACACAGGAACAGGAGATAAAGAATCTGCGGCTGGTCTCGCATCACGAACTCAACGGCTTCGGCAACATCGGGGAAGGGGTTGCCATCCAGCAACTGTCGAACGGCCAACGAGTGTTCTATATGGCCCACTCCGAGGCGCCCAAGGACGTCACCGCCGTCGACGTGACCGACCCCGCCAATCCTAAACTCATTAGCCAGACTGAGCTGCCCCACAATGACATGCGCTCCAACTCCCTGGCTGTGGTGGACGACATCCTGCTGGTCTCCTATCAAGTAACTAGTCCGGGAATGTCTCCCGCAGGCATGGGTATCTACGACATTAGCAATCCCCAACAACCCAAGCAGATAAGCTTCTTCGACACCTCGGGACCTGGCTCCCGCGGCGCCCACTGTCTGTGGTGCGTGGACGGCAAATACGTCCACCTGAGCACGGGCGCCAGTGACTTCATGCCCACCCATCCCAAGGACGACCAGTTCTACATGATCGTGGACATCGGCGATCTTAACAAGCCAACCGAGGTGGGCCGCTGGTGGCTTGAGGGCACCCGCGAAGGAGACGACGTATCCCCGCCCGTGCGACATCCCCGGTTCGATGCCGGCTACCGCATCCATAACGCCAACGTTTATCCGGAGCGGCCTGACCGCGCTTATCTGGGATACATAGACGCGGGAATAATTATTCTGGACATCTCAGACATGTCTAAGCCGAGCATGATAAGCCGAGTGGACTACCATCCTCCCTTGACCGGCTTCACTCACACGGTGGTGCCCCTGTTCGACCGAGAGCTGCTGGTTGTGAGCGAGGAGGCTATTCCCACTCTGTCCGACTGCGAAGACTGGCCCAAGCTGGTGTGGATCGCGGATGCCAGCGTTGAGACCAACCCCGTGATTATAAGCTCCCTGCCCATGGACAAGGAGGAGTTCCGGAAGCGGCCCGGCGGCTACGGTGCCCACAATATTCACGAGAACCTGCCGGTGCCGACCTCGTTGGTCTCCAGCGACTTTGTGTACTGCGCCTTCTTCAACGGAGGCCTGCGAGTCCACGACATCAGCAACCCCTTTCGGCCGGAGGAGGTAGCCTACTTCGTACCTCAAGTGCCCGAAGGCGCTCCATACAACTCGGTCAACGACGTCTATGTAGACGAGAACCAGCTCATTTATGCCGTGGACCGCGTCAAGGGCGGCCTCTACATTTTAGAGCCTAATTTTTAGATGCCAATAGGCGTGCATGTAGGGCTGAATGGTACGTAGATCTTGGACTGTAGCGAGGGACTGTGAATCTTTGTTTACACTAGGAGAGAGATCAGATGAGCGACGACAGGGAGCGGAAGCCAGACGGGAACATCGCGGGTAGTGGGAAATTGCCCGGAGGGGTGTATGGAAATGTGACGATCGCCGGCTCCGGCTCCGTGGACGGCGACCTCGAGGCCGACGAAATTGTGGTCGCAGGATCCGGGAATCTGAATGGAAGTGTTAAAGCGGAGAAGCTCAGCGCCTCAGGCTCCTGTCGAATTAGCGGTGAGGTCGAGGTTGGACTTCTCAAATCAAGCGGAGCCTTTAACGCGGGCGGGGACGTCGTAGCACACTCAATTGAGGCCGCTGGGGTCCACCAAGTTAGAGGCAGCCTTAGGGCCGAGGTGGTAAAGATCGCCGGCTCTTGCCAAGTAGAGAACGACTTGGAGGCGGAGCGGTTCGTGGTTGACGGCGGCTTTAGCGTGTCCGGTCTGATCAAAGCCGGCCAAGTTGAAATCGAGCTTGGTAGTCGCTCGAACGCTCGAGAGATTCGAGGGTCACGAATCGCTGTCAAATCGAGGCGATCATTCTTTTCGTGAGCTCGTACGGGCAAACACCTGAACGTCGAGTTGATAGAGGGAGACGATATCTCCCTGGAGGCGACATATGCCCAGATCATCCGCGGGAAAAGGGTGAAAGTGGGCGACGGGTGTCGGATAGACACGGTGGAGTACGGCGAATCGCTGGAGGTAAGTCCCAAAGCTACTGTACAAAACCAGGTAAAGACCTAGCAGTTCCATGCAAGTTAAGCAGGTTTGGGACTTAGTACGAAAGGGGCACCTACCCCCCGATCTTGTGGCCACCCTGGGCGTAGGCCGAGCGATTGGGGTCGCCCACCAAGAAGCGGCCTGTGCCCGGTTTAGCGACAACCTTTCCATCCTCAATGATCACCCGTCCCCGCTGCATCGTGAGGTCTGGCATGCCCAGAAGGTCGAATCCCTCGAAGGTGGAAAAGTCGGTGTTGCCGTGCTGGCGGTCCACCTTGTGAATCTTACCTGGGTCCCAGATCACCAGGTCGGCGTCTGAGCCTGTCTGTAACGTACCCTTTTTGGGGTAGAGGCCGAATATCTTGGCGGGGTTCTCGCAGAACACCTGGACCAGCCGTGGCAGCGTTATGCGGCCCTTGTTGACGCCGTTGCTCCACACCACCGGCACCATGAATTCGATGGTGTTAACTCCATAGCGCGCTTCGAAGATATTCTCGCCTTCGCGATTGGGGGCGCCCTCATCGGGATTTGCGGTTAGGCCACCCACCAACTTTTGAGCCCTCGTGTAGCTGCCTGAGTCGCTGCCAATCACGTCTATCGTTCCATCGGCCAGGGCACTCCAGAGCGCCTCGCAGTCCTCCTGCTCTCGCAAAGGAGGACCCACCTTCGCCAGGGGACCCTTCTTCAGCACCTCATCGTTGGTTAGGGTGAGGTAGTGGGGACAGGTCTCGGTGAACAGAGGTAAACCTTCCTCCCTGAAGTTTCGCACGAAGGGCATGGCTTCATGGGTACTCAGATGCACGGGATAGAGGGGTGCGCCCACTATCTGGGAAAATACCATAGCCCGATGTAATCCCTCGGCCTCCAGTATGTTGGGCTGGGCCGGCAGAAACCACTCCTTTGAGGTCTTGCCCTCGGCTGTGAATTGATCGATAAGGTAATCGATGCAACAGCCGTTCTCCGCGTGGACCATGGGGAGGCCCCCATCCTTAGCGGCCAAATCCATCACCTGGATCAGGGCGTCGTCGGAGATCATCATGCCCCGCCTGCGGTATGCCAGAAACATCTTGAAGGAGATGACCCCCATGCGTATCAGCTCCGGCACCGAGCGGGCCAGGGTGTCCTCGTCGGGAGCTGTGTAGACACCGTGAACGGAGAAATCGATGTGAGAGGTTCGCTCGCCATCATCGATGAACTGTTTGATTACGTCGGTTGTATAGCCGCTAAGACCCCATGCGCCCACGTTGCCCACAAAAGCGATAATCGTGGTAACGCCCCCATAAGCGGCACATATGGAGTAGGTGTCTATCTTGTCTGAATTCACGGGGTGGCTATGGGAATCTATGGCTCCTGGAAGCACATATTTCCCCCTGGCGTCGATCACCCGTGCCGCCTCTCGCATGGAGAGGTCTTCGGCGACCTCGCTCACGAGGCCATCCCGGACGAGCACGTCCTTTCGAGAGATGTCCTGTCCCGTGACGAATAGTCCTCCCTTGACCAGCACTTCTGCCTTCTCTGTCGCCATTGCCTCTCCTTTCTGAAAGTGAGCCTGATGAAATCTCGGATAGCGGAACCAATGTACCATCAACAAGCCCCTGGCACAACAGGTAGGGATGTGCTAACCTTCTTCAGTAAGTTTTTCAGAATACTAATATGGAGGAGAGACCATGGTCTACGATGTTCGCATCTACGACTTCAAGCCCGGTACGGTGGACCAATACATGGCGGCGGTCCGAGAGGTCGGCCTGGGAGTCCGGGAACGCGCGGGAATCAGGCTAGCCGGCTGGTACTACACCGAAATCGGCCCCTTGAACCAAGTAATACACATATGGGAATACCAGGACATGGAAGACATGGAAAAGAAAATGCAGGCGGTGCGGGACGATCCGAAGTGGTTCGGTGAGTACGTGCCCAGGGTCCAGCCCTTCATTACAAACCAGAGGAATCAGATCATGCACAACTCCGACTTCTTCCCTCGGCCGTAGTGAGGAAGATAACCGGAGCGCATGGCCATTTTAAACCACCACACTCTGAGTGAGCGAAGCCATCAGCGCTCCCTAACCCGGCACTCTAATAAGAACGACCCTTTCTCTTAGAAAGGGTCGTTCTGCCTATAGACTGTTGAGCTAACCCAAGAACTGCCTCTACTCCTCCATCTTGACCGGGTTGGACAGGACGCCGATGCCCTCTATGTCTATCTCCACGGTGTCCCCGGAGTTGAGCTGGGCTGGTGTGCCGGGGGTGCCGGTATAGATCAGGTCTCCTGGTTCCAGGGTCATGCGGCGCGATGTCCAGCTTATGACGGTGGGAATGTCGAACACCAGGTGGGAGGTGCTCTCGGCCTGCACCTCTTTACCGTTCACCCGGGCTCGCAGCATTACATTACTAGGATCGACATCAGCCACGATATATGGCCCCACGGGGGAGAAGGTGTCTGAGGACTTGGCCCGCCACCACTGCCCGTCCCCCCGCTGCCATTCTCGGGCACTTACGTCGTTACCGCAGGTATAGCCAAGGACATAGTTTAAAGAGTCCTCTTTCGAAACGTTCCGGCAGCGACTTTTTATGACGATAACCAGCTCCCCTTCCTCGTCCAGGGTCTCCACATCCTTGGGACGAACGATGGTGTCCCCGTGCCCGATCATAGAAGAGAGGGTCTTTATGAAGATCAGGGGCTCTTTAGGGGCGGGACGATCATGGAAGTGGCTGGAGTAGTTTAGTCCCACCGCAAGAATCTTAGTTGGTGTCGTAGGTGGAAGAAGCTTGACTTCCGATAACGTGTGGGTATGATCCGTGACCTTGTATTCTTCGAAGGGTGTCGTAGTGATTTCCTGAAGGGTGTCTCCCTCCAGTACACCGTAACTCACGCTTCCATGGGCCTCATACCGTGCAAACTTCATCGCTCCTCCTTATTGGTGTGCCTAAGTAAGGTTAATTGTTGGCATCCGTATATTACTCTACACTCAACGCACCGTCAAAGGAATCACATCATTGACGGAGCCATTGAGGTGGATTACACTGCAATTCCCCACCGATAACAGGGACAGGAGAAAGACGTGAGTATTCCCGAGTTCAACATAGAGGGCAAAAAGGTGCTTTGCGTAGGCGCAGGGCGGGGAATAGGTAGGGGTATCGCCCTAGCCTTCGCCGAGGCAGGCGCCGACGTTGCCGTAACGGGTATAACTTCAGTGGGCGCCAATCAGGTAGCCCAAGAGGTGCGCGGGCTCGGACGCCAAGGGCTAGCATTTTCGGGCGATGCCACCAAGAGCGCCGACATGGACCGCCTTGCCCAGGAGATTCTCCTACAATTTGGCCGTCTGGACGTGCTGGTAAACTGCGTAGGAGATGCCATCATGAAACCCGTGGCAACGCTGCCGGACGGGTCTCCAGGGATGAACGAAGAGGAGTGGCACAGCATCATAGACGTAAACCTCACCGAGGCCTTCCAGGGCTGCCGGGCTTTCGGCCCTCACTTCCTTCAAAGGCGGCAGGGCTGTGTGATAAACATCTCCGGTTGGGCCTCGTTCAGGGGAACGGCCAATCGTTCGGCCTACGATGCAGCCAAGGCTGGACTCATGCGTTTCACCGAAAGCCTGGCCCAGGAATGGGCGCCTTATGGTGTTAGGGTGAACGCCATCGCTCCAGGCATGTTCCCAGACCCCGATCAGATGTCCCCCGAGGAGTATCAGCGACGCCAAGATAGCACAAAGGTGAGCGTGCCCTTGGCCAGGCTGGGACGACTCAAAGAGGTGGGATATCTGGCAGTGTTTTTGGCGTCTCCTGCCGCAGACTACGTCACAGGACAGACCTGGGCCATCGACGGCGGGGTTAGTATAAAGTCTTCATAAGGAAAGGCACTCTGCATGAAAGCAGCCACCATTCACGAGCTGGGCTCGGAAGATGTTTTCCACTACGAGGATGTGCCCGACCCCCAGATTCGCCCACGCCAGGTACTGATCAAGATAAAGGCGGCCTCTATAAACCGGGGAGACCTGGGCCGCAGGGAAGGCACCTATGGCGGCACTACTGCCAACGCACCCCTGCCCCTTATCCTGGGCTGGGATGTCTCCGGCGTGATAGAGGGAGTAGGCTCTGAAGTAACGGACCGGCACGTTGGGCAAAAGGTAGTGGCGACCCTGGCCCAGGGGGGTTATGCGGAGCTATGCGCGGTTAACACTGTGGGCACTGTTCCCATTCCTGAGAATCTCTCCTACGAAGAAGCAGCCAGTATACCTATTGTGTTCCTCACGTCCTGGTTCGCTTTGCTCAAGGTAGCCAAGCTTCAGGAAGGGGAAATCGCGCTGATTCACTCAGCGGGCAGCGGTGTGGGAATGGCCGGCATACAGATAGCCAAATATGCGGGAGCAAGGGTATTCACGACCTCCAGCACCGTGAAGAAACTGGAAAAGGCGAAGGAGCTGGGCGCAGACGAAGTGATAAACTACCAGGAACAGAACTTCTTGGAGGAAGTGATGCACCTCACCGACGGTGAGGGTGTTAATGTTGTGCTGGACTCGGTGGGAGGAGAGACCTTTTCAAGAAGCGTGGATGCTTTGGCTCGCTTTGGTCGTTTGGTGACGGTGGGGAACATCAGCGACAGCCCGGCCACTGTTGCCCCTGCCACTCTATTCCAGAGAACCCTTAGTATCCTGGGGTTTACCCTATCGGGTCAGATGGCTCGTGGGGGCGTCATGCCGGAACTGGCCAAGATCATGGAGCTGTTCGGGCAGGGCAAGCTGAAGACGGTGGTAGACCGGGTCTTCCCCTTGAGCGAAGCCTCCGAGGCCCATCGTTATGTCAACAGAGGCCATCACTTCGGCAAGGTACTACTGAGGCCGTAGCATTCCGTCCCGTATGGGTTTCTCAGGCCGGATCGGGAGGCCTCAGCTCGATCTCCAGGACTTTCTCACACCATTGGGCTACTGCGAGAAGGCTCGCTTCGTTAAAGGGAGTGCCGGCAAACTGTATTCCCAACGGTAAGCCTCCCTCACTTAGACCCGAGGGGATGGTAATCGTCGGAAGGCCGGCAGATGTCCAAGGGCTCTGGAAGAGGGGGTCTCCCGTGGTATTCAGGTTCCGAGGAGCGGGGGCCGGTGTGGTGGGGGTCAGCAGGGCATCCATCTTGCCCGCCATAACCGTCATCTCCTCCCGCAACCGCCGCCTCATCCGTTGGGCCTGTACGTATCGGACGGCTGGGGTCAATATGCCCGACTCAATCGTTCTCCGAAGATACGGCCCGTAGTCGTCGGCCCGCTCATTGAAGAACTGCTCGTGGAAGCTGGCACACTCCACGTTCATCACAGTTCGATGAGCCGCATAGCAGGTGTCGAAGCTCTTGGGCAGACCTATCTCCTCTACCGTAGCGCCCGCCTTGGCTAGACGTTGCGCCATCTCTTCTGTGTTTTTTCGGGTTTCGTCGTCGCACTGCTCCAGGAACCACTGTCGAATCAATCCAATCCTTGGCGCGCCTTTCAAGCTGTTGAGGAACCCGTGATATTCGGAGACCGGTTCGTCGGATGAGCCTGGGTCATTGGGGTCGTGACCTGCCAGGACATCCAGAACTATGGCCGCGTCCTCCACCGTCCGCACCAGAATACCCACCGTGTCTAGAGACCAGCTCGCCGGTATGACGCCGTAGCGGCTGATCCTTCCGTAGGTGGCTTTCAGTCCCACAATGCCGTTATAAGAGGCAGGTCTGCACGTGGATCCGCCGGTCTGCGAGCCCAGGGCAGCAGGTACCATGCGCGCGGCAACCGCCGCAGCCGAGCCACTACTGGAACCCCCGGGCGTGTGGGCTATGTTCCAGGGATTACGAGTAGGCGACGGGTCACCTGTGGCGAACTCCGTGGTGACGGCCTTGCCCAGGATAATGCCTCCTGCCTCCTTGAGCTTGGCCGTAGTGGTGGCGTCATAGCTGGGAACGAAGTCGGCATATATTTTCGATCCCGCAGTGGTCTTCATGCCTGCCGTGTAGAAGATGTCCTTCAACCCTACGGGCACTCCGTGGAGAGGACCGCGCGGTCCCTTCTCTTCAAGCTCCCGATCAAGCTTGCGGGCCGTACTTAGAACGTCTTCCTTATCTATAGTCACCCATGCTTTCAGGGTAGGTTCCAGTGGTTCGATGCGATTCAGGAGAGACTCGGCCAGAGCCACAGAGGTTAGCTCTCGACTTCGGATACGCTTCTCGGCCTCTGCCACTGATAGCTCGAAGGGCTCTGGCATAGTAACTCCTTTCTGAATAGAACCTGGCTAGCTAGTGTGAGCGGACTGCTTGATAGAGGATAGAGACTTTACCGTCTCTAGAAACCGGGCGTCGATAAGAAAATCCCTCGGATCAGAGCATGAAATAGGCCGGTTCCTGCTCCGGGTCCGGTGGGTTCTGGGCAATCGTCCACAGGTTTCCGCCAGCGACTGCCAACGAATCCCGGATTTGATCGGCTCTCTCTTGACCCCACAGCTCAGCCGCTTTAGCAACCAGCTCTTCAACAAGCGTTTCGCGAGAAAGCCCTGGTTTCATGCCTACCATTACCTTCCCTCCCTTACGATGAGTTCGGGTCTGGACGCCGTATTATAGACCGAATTGTGGTGGAAGACGTGTAGATTATCGAGCAAGAGCACATGTCGTAAAGAGACCAACTAGGCCAAAGAGGCAATTACGAACAATGAATGTTAGCTACTGGCGGCAGTCTCTTCTATGTCTATGGTCTCGATGACCACTGGGTCCACGGGTTTATCTCCTGCTCCCTTGGCGACCAAAGAGATGGCGTCGGCCACATCTTGGCCCTCCAGCACCCTACCGAAAATGGTGTGGTTGCCGTTGAGATGGGGAGTGGCAACTACGGTAATAAAGAACTGGCTGCCATTGGTGTTAGTTCCCAGGCCTCTATTGGCCATGGCCAACTGGCCTGGCTTGTCGAATACGCGCGATGGGACGATCTCGTCCCCAAAGTTGTAGCCGGGCCCTCCGCTCCCTGTGCCAGTGGGATCCCCACCCTGAATCATGAAATCTTTAATGACCCGGTGAAATATTATTCCATCATAGTAGTTATCTCGAGCCAAGAAAACGAAGCTGTTGACCGTGGTGGGCGCTTCCTTGGGAAATAGTTCGACGACCATGTCCCCTTTGTTGGTTTTGATAGTGGCCACATATTTGTTGTCCGGATTTATTGCCATCGCAGGCACATTATCATACTGTTTGATTTCGTCAGCTCCTTTCACTGCCGGTGTGGGGGTGGGAGTGGACGCCCTAGCGGACGTCTGTAGGGTTGGTGGGACAAGGGTAGGGTCCTCGCTGTCGCCGCAGGCAACGATGAATAGCACACCTATCATTATCCCTATTGCGAGTTTCACCGGCCTATTATAGACCAGCACGCCAATATATGTCACTACTAGACCAGGACAGCAGTAACCATCTCTGTTTTCGGCAGATCATAACCGCCAAACACACTTTAGCAATGTGCAGGGCTTGACTGGCCGACTAACCAGACATACACTGCGTACTATCTTAGTTGGCATCATCTAACGAGGCCTTTGGACCGAAAAAATTCAACGTCTCAACAACCCTTCGTCCAATCCGTAATTATGGCCAAACCGTACTTAAGAAAGGTACATACGATGATCGTCGTAGACACCCACTGTCATGCTTTGCCCTACTGGTTCGAGCCAATAGAAAGCTTGCTCGACCAGATGAATCGACACGGCGTGGCCAAGGCCGTGCTGATTCAGGTCTCGGGGATGTACGATAACTCATACCTGATTGAATGTATGCGCAGATTTCCCGGACGATTCGCCGTAGTCGTGTTGGTGGATACTGACCAGCCTGACGCGCCGGAGGACCTAGACAGGTGGGTTAAAGAAGGAGCACAGGGAATCCGCCTCTGGGCTGATGTGCGCTCTCCGGGCCCTGACCCTCTTGCTATCTGGCGTAAAGCCTCAGATTTGGGTGTACCGGTGAGCTGCCCGGGTTCGACCGACCAGTTCGCTTCAGCAGAGTTTGAGGATATTGTGAAGGAGCTGCCCAATCTGAATATAATCATTGAGCACCTCGGACACCTGGGTCAAGACACCATCGGGACCACTCCTCCCATGACAAAGTTTAGAAAGGTGTTGGGACTGGCTCGATATGGCAACACCTTCATGAAGGTCCCTGGACTTGGTGAAATATGTCCCAGGCCCATGCCCTTTCGTCATCCAAACCCCTTCGAATCCATCCCACCCGTGATCGAGATGGCGGTGGACGCCTTTGGGCCAAGCCGGCTGATGTGGGGGAGCGACTACCCTCCTGTGTCGAGCCGAGAAGGGTACGGAAACGCCCTCCGCTACCCATTGGAGAACGTAGCATTCAGAAGCGACGAGGACAAAGAATGGGTCTTTGGGAAAACCGCCCTGACGTTATGGAATTTCGACGTGGAGTAATCACTCTGGAAAATACACGACACCAAAGGTGAGACTGAATATGAATTGCCCTAGATGTAACAACACACTCAAAATCGAGACGCACAAGGGGATCGAGGTAGATCGATGCCCTAAATGTGAAGGGATGTGGCTGGACTACCACGAGCTCGACCAGCTAGAGGACACCGTATTGGACGACGATTCTGTCAAAGGTACGATGTTCTTCAGCTCGCAAGGCAGTGAGCTTGCATGCCCGCGCTGCCAAGAAGGAATGAGTTGGTTCAGGTATAGGCACTATAATCTGGAGCTGGATTTCTGCGAGGCTGAGCACGGGTTCTGGCTGGACAAAGGGGAGGAGAAACGGGTCCTGGAGATCATGGACCAACGTATCAAGGACTTGAAAAGGTCGGCCAGCGCGGAGGTCCAATGGGATAGCTTTCTGTCCGGTCTTAAGTCCAAGTCATTCATGGATAAAGTGAAAGACCTGTTCAAGAAATAAGGAGGTCCCATGGCCGCCAACAGGCCTAAGGTCGCATTCCTGAGCTCAACCAGAGACCGCGCGGAGTTTATTATTAACCTGGCTCCACCGGACCTGGAGGTCACCTACGTCGATAACACCCTTCCCGACGACGAAAAAGTAGATCTGTGTAAGGATGCACAAGCCATCATTACGGTTCCAGCCGATGTATCAACAAACGTTCTCAATAGCTGCCCCAACGTCAAACTCATACAAACGCTAAGCGCAGGCTACGATCGGCTGGATGTGAAGGCCATCGGCGAAATGGGCATACCAATAGCCAATAACGGAGGCGCCAATGCCATTGCCGTAGCCGAACAGACCATCGCGTTGATGATCTCAGTCTGCAAGAAGGTGATGGCCCAATGGCATTCGGCTTCCCAGAAACACCAGTGGCGGGGTAGTTTGACCGGCCTGGAAATGTTCGAGATTACCGATAAGACAGTGGGAATCATCGGTCTTGGCCGAATTGGCAAGCAGGTCGCCAAACGACTACGTGGGTTCGATACGACCACCTTATATAACGATATTGTAGAGATACCCAACGAAACCCAAAGTGATTTGGACGCACGACCAGTATCTTTGGAGGAGCTACTGAGTCAGTCGGATCTAATTACCCTTCACGTGCCCCTCACCCGCAAGACCCGAGCCATGATCAGCGACAGAGAGCTGGACATGATGAAGCCTTCGGCCTTTATCATCAACGCTTCCCGGGGTCCCGTGGTGGATGAGAAGGCACTATATCAGGCATTGAAAAACGGACGAATCGCCGGTGCAGGCCTGGACGTGCTGGAACAGGAGCCTCCATCAGACGACAATCCCCTCTTCGAGCTGGATAATGTGTTCATCACTCCACATATGGCCGGATTCAGCTACGAGACCAACGTGCGAGCCGCCGATTTCGCCTACTCGAATATCAAGAGAGTGCTGTCTGGGGGGACTCCCGAATCCTTGGTCACCCCCGACGATTAGCCCTGTCTTGAGTGGAGCTAATGGAATGTCGGCAGAGCCCCACTGTGCGGAGTGCAAAACTCCAATCACTGCACCTAAAGAGCGGCTGATGCCAGACGGAGTGATGGAGTATCGCTGCCCTGCTTGTCATTTTCAGATCCCATTGTTGGCTCCAGGGAGTCCCTCCAACGAACCGTGTCCGGATTGTGGCGTCGATGCAGCTCGGCAAAAGACCAGTTCCGGGATCGACCAGTCCGGGCTGCTGAACCTTCTCCTTTGCGGCGCCTGCGGTTGCATTCTGGGTCGCTACTGGGGATTGATGAGGCTGTAAAGAAAACCCTTCTCGAAGAAGGGCTTGTATGAGTTCACGTGCAGTCAGGGAGCGAAGTTTGCTATAGTCAATCCCTTTCATAGGCTACCGCCACTAATGCACCTTCTGCCGCATTCATATTCTCCGTAGCCGGAATCGGCTTCCCCTCTTCAATAAGCTCATCTATTATCATGGAAAGAACTTCCTGGATGTTTTTGAGAGCTGCTTCTTTGGTTTCCCCCCAGGTCGAAGCGCCAATCTCCTCCAAGGGGGCATAAAAAGCCCGCCATCCAGGTTCATCGAGTTCAAGCTCCACACGGAAAACGTAGCTTTTCACGTTTCCTCCCTGATTCATATGATGACCTATATCATGCCGTTTGACAACGGATATATCGCCTCTGCCTCCCGTATCTCTTTGGGCCACACTATCACTTTCTTATCACCTTGCCATTGCACTATCACCACGTCTCGACCTACCTGACAGCCCGTCTCCGGGGCCAGCTTAAACCGGCCGTAGAACGTGGTGAAGTCCAGCCGATGTGCGGCTTCTCTCAAGGCATAGCTATCCGCGGTTCCCGAATTCTCCACACATCTTTGAGCTATCAAACCAGCAGCGTATGCTTGAGCCATGGCGTAGTCGCTTCTTCCTAGCCCGACGGTGGCCAGCTTGTCAGCCACCTCTTCAGCCGACGGGCCATAGTCGGGAGCGTAGCATATCCCAGGCTCCCACTGGCTCGGCCCCATGAAACCGCAAGCTCCATCACCGAGCTCTTCCTTGAATTGCCCTATTCCGGCAGCCACCACCGCTACGGCTTTGAGTCTTACTCGATTCTGAACTAACTGCTGGGCCAGGAGCAGGTCGTCCTGGATACGGCCCACTCCAATCAAAATATCCGGCTCTTTTTCAGCGATCTCCCTGATATATAGCGAGAAGTCGGAGGCGGGTGACTCATATTCGTTCTTGAAGACTATCTGAAAGCCTTTTGCCAGGGCGTAGGACTCGACTCCTCCTGCCACCGCCCTTGAAAAGGAGCCCTTCCCGGAGTGCAGGACCGCCAACTTGAGTGCCTGAGGGTCTCGCTCTTTTACCAGGTCGATAACGCCCAGCAAGTATCTGCTTGCCGGAGTCAGGATCCCCACTACCCATTGGAACCCCTTACGATATATCTCATCAGAGGCTCCACCGTGGTTCCACAAGACCTTTTGAAATTTCTCCGTCACGCCAGCGGCGGCCATGGTAAGAACGCTGGAATAGGGACCCAAAAGTATATCGACTTTATCGTTGACGATCAGCTTCTGGGTAAGGGCACGAGTTAGCCGAGGGGAGCTTTCATCGTTGTAAAACTTCAGCACCAGAGGAAGCTTTTCGCCATGGGAAGCGACGTAGATACCACCCATTGAGTTAGCATCACTAACCCACGCCGATACTCCTGCAAGGGCCTGGGTTCCCTGGCCACGGAACTGGCCGGACAGCGATGCTGTCATCCCGACGATAAGGCGATGGCCTTCCATATGTCTTACGTGAGGTTAAAGGCTAATCGCCTTGAATAGGCCGGAATATACCGAAGGAGCTGGTATATCCATGGAGAAATGTAGTGCCCACCACAGGACCGATTTCGCCATTGCAGAAAAATCCACCCAAGGGAGCAGCTCCGACTTTGTCTCTGAATAAGTCGGTGTCGTGGTCTGGGCGGCCGTAAAGGTACTGCCCACGGCCAAGACAAGAGAATAATAGAGCCCCCTGGATGCGCTGCACGCCCTGATCGCTGGCGTACCTGGTGAGCAATGTTGCTAGGTCTTCGGCCGAGGTTAGGGCATCTCTGAGATGTAGCTGCACCCGCTGCCCTTCATGTAGCATCTCTCCGATGGACATGACCCCAGTGCGGGCGTCGAGTCCGATGATATTGCGTATCAGAAAGTCGCCTTGCTGGGGATTTTCGATCGTATCATCCATAACAACGCCCAGAAACAGGGAATGCTGCATTATCTCCCGGTCTCGTTCGCTGGACGAAGAGAACACTTCTCGCACGACCTCCAGAGGTGGCCGCTCGTCGACAGCCATAAGCATATTTTCCTTGCAATTGGTGATGCACATTAGCTGGCCAACGGGCCGGCAGCCCTGGGCTACCACTGTGTCTACCGCCACGTTGCCCTTCATAGCAACCCCTATGGCACCCGACCGATGCACCTGGTCCCCCAAGAACAATACGTTTTCACCGTGTCGCCGCCCGCCACTGGCGAGTCCGCCGATCTTCACGCTCTTGCTGAAGGCATAGTCCAAACCAACTATGAAGTTCTGCGCCGGGAAGCTGAATGGGTCTAACAGCAACAGAAAGCGGGGCTCGTCCTCAGCAGTTACTTTGAGTGCTTCCTCCCAGGCGTCAGGACCGGCATCCATATCTGGAAGGTCCTTACCTTCCAAGTGGAACGGGTATAGCTGTACATTAGGAAGACTTCCAACCGTGATGGAAAGCCCAGGACGCTGCTCCACCTCTCGCCCCCCTCCGATCACGCCGCCCGCCGAGCAGCCTAGGACCGCATTAGTTCCAAGCCTGTCTTTTATTAACGCAGGGATAGAGTCGTAGCTGTCGGCAAAATGGCCTGACACGAACACCACGGCCAAATCGGGTGTGGTCTCACCCATGTCCTCACGTATCGAGGTGATACATTCTTCAACCGCATTTTCAAAAACATGTTGATCCGAAACCGCAGAAGCCCACTTCATAGCCGCACCTCCATACCCTCACCTTGTCCTACGGAAATTCCTCTCCCAATGGGACACGCACCGAAGGTGAGGGCTACAACTTATTAACCCACAGTATACCAGACGGTCGACGCACTGGCATCCATACTGGAATGGGTAGACGGGGTCATGCTTGCGTTTCCGGGTAGTTTCTGAGGGCTAGCAAACCCGACTATGATAAGGCACAATAGGAACAACTAGGATGCCTGTGAGGGACTCAGTATCGGTAAACTGCACCTCAGCGCAAGTTATTAATGCCCAAAAGCGAGAGTGATATGCCCAATCGTCTGATCAACGAGACCAGTCCCTACCTTCTTCAGCATGCCAACAACCCGGTGGACTGGTTTGCCTGGGGCGACGAAGCCCTTCAGCGCGCCAAAGAGGAAGACAAACCGATCCTGCTGAGCATCGGCTACTCCGCCTGCCACTGGTGCCACGTTATGGAGCGGGAGTCCTTCGAGAACGAAGAGATCGCCGGCATCATGAACGAGCACTTTATCAGCATCAAGGTGGACCGAGAAGAGCGACCTGACCTGGACAGCGTGTACATGAATGCGGTGCAAGCGCTGACAGGCAGCGGGGGATGGCCCATGACCGTCTTTCTCACGCCTGAAGGCAAGCCCTTCTACGGCGGCACCTACTTCCCTCCGGACGACTCCCGGGGAATGCCGGGCTTTCCTCGGGTGCTCTTGGCCATGAACGAAGCGTATCGCACCAAGAGGGACGATGTGATTAAGGCCACAGATCAGCTTTTGTCCCACCTACAAAATGCATCCCAGCCCTCCCAGAGCCTGGATCCCCTGATCCCCGACATCCTGCATCAGGCATATCAGGTGCTAACCCAGAACTTCGACTTCGAAAATGGTGGAATCGGGCTGGCGCCCAAGTTCCCCCAGCCCATGACCTACGAGTTCATGCTCCACTATTACCACTTGGCCAAAAGCTCAAGATCCCTTGAGATGGTGGAGATGACCCTAAAGAAGATGGCGTTCGGGGGCATCTACGACCAGATCGGCGGAGGATTTCACCGCTATTCCACCGACACTAATTGGCTGGTGCCCCACTTCGAGAAGATGCTCTACGACAACGCCCTCCTGAGCCGCCTTTACCTCCACGCTTATCAGGCGACCGGCCAACCCCTGTATCGCCGTATCGTCGAAGAGACCCTGGACTATGTGTTGCGGGAGATGCGGGACTCGTCCGGCGGATTCTACTCGACCCAGGACGCCGACAGCGAAGGCAAAGAAGGGGAGTTCTTCGTCTGGACACCCCAGGAGATCCAGTCGGTCCTTGGACCAGAGGCCGGCTCACTGATAGGTCGGTACTACGGTGTAACCCAGTCCGGCAACTTCGAGGGCAAGAATATCTTGAACGTGCCCCAGGAACCCGAACATTTCGCTGCGGGAGCCGGAATTAGCCTAGACGAGCTGGATGAGGCCATCAGAAAGGCGAGACCCCATCTGCTTGAGGCACGAGAGAGTCGAGTGCACCCTGCACGCGACGAGAAAATCCTTTCGGCCTGGAACGGCCTCATGATGCGAAGTTTCGCCGAAGCTGCGGCTGTCCTCCACAGAGATGATTACAAACAGGCGGCCCTGGATTGTGCCTCGTTCCTGCTGGAGAAGCTGCGATTGGAAGGACGACTGCTGCGTACCTACAAAGATGGGCGGGCAAGTCTCAAGGGTTACCTAGAGGATTACGCTTTCGTCGCTCATGGCCTGCTAGCCCTGTATGAAGCGACCTTCGACACCCGATGGCTGGCTGAATGTCGCTCGTTGGTAGATAGCATGATTGAGCTCTTCTGGGAGGAGAGCGAGAAGACCTTCTATGACACCGGTACCGACCACGAAGCCCTCATAGTGCGGCCAAGGGATACCTTCGATAACGCTACCCCATGCGGTAGCTCTGTAGCGGTGGATGTGCTACTCCATCTTTCCATAGTCACAGGCGACAACGAATACGCCAGCAAAGCGTCCACGGCGCTGCGCTCGATGCACCGATACCTGGCGCAAGCTCCCCAGGGTATGGGCCACTGGCTCACCGCCCTGGACTTCTACCTGTCCACTCCTAAGGAGATCGTTATTGTGGGAAAGGATGGCGACCCCGCTACCCAGGCCCTGGTAGACGTGGCGTTCGGCCGCTACCTGCCAAACAAAGTGATCGTTGGGACCGAACCCAACAGCTCCACACCGAATCCTGTCGAGATACCTCTGCTCGAGGATAGAGGGACTACCAACGGGCTCCCCACCGCATACGTTTGCGAGAACTACGTCTGCCGATTGCCGGTCACGGATCCAGAAACCCTGGCTGGACAATTAGCGGATTAGTGACAAGGGTGCCAGACCTATTAACCTCGATAAACTTCCAAAGATTTCCTTAATTTCCCTGATCATCTGGGCATTAGCTAGTGGGAGCATCGCCCTTGTCTGCAGTAACGGCGACGTCGGGCCTAGACCTACAGTAGTAACCACCTTACACCCCACTCCTACACATATAGCCACCCACATCCCATCACCTCTCGCTCCTACCCCACTGGAGACCCAAACGCCGTTGACCCTTGACCCAGCCCGGCTACCCTCTTCGACCCCGGTCGTCCAAAAGGAAGCGACGGCCACAGCAGACCCCATCCCAACTCCCACGACGGTAACTCCCGATAGCAATCAGGTCTCTCCTACACCTCTCGAACCCACTGTAACTCCAATCGTTGATACGGAAGGCTTCCGGACCCCAGACCAGGTAACGGGAATAGGAGAGGTTATGCACGCGCTTATCGGCGGCCACCGTTTCCAGCTTGAGATAGCGGACACCCCTACCGAGCGAGCGCGAGGGCTCATGGAACGTCCCAACCTGCCCGAGGACGCCGCTATGCTATTTGTTTTCGAAGGGGAACGATCAAGGTCTTTTTGGATGAAGAATACCCTGATCCCATTAGACATCCTCTTTCTGGATGCACAAGGGCAAGTGGTTGATATCCAGACCATGCACACTCAGATAGGCGTGCCCAATAGCGAGCTAATAAGCTATACATCCGCTCAGCCGGTTCAGTACGCCATCGAAATCAACGCCGGCCTGGCAGCCAAGCTAGGAATAACAGTCGGAACTCTGACCAGCTTTCGTTGATTTCCCTTGGTGGTCCCGTAAGGTTTCAAATGTCACTCTTAGAAAATGTCTTTGCGAGCAAAGCGAAGCAATCTCTGCTTTCCTTTATGAGATTGCTTCAGGGCTTCGCCCTTCACAATGACGGTATGGGAGGGACCAGGTGGTAGTCAGCCATGTTAAATCGGGTTATAATGTCTCAGACTTGAGAGGCGTTGCCACTCATACGTACAGTGCTGGAGTCCCGCTGGGAAGAGTACGTCCACGCCTATATGAAGGCCGTCAGCCACGGAGACACTGAGATGTAGTTACAGACTCTCTGCGCCTCAGTATCTCTGCCACAAAGTTATTAGGAGTATGAAAGACATGCGCAAGAAAGTCACTGTTGTAGGCGCGGGAAACGTGGGCGCGACCACCGCCCAGCGTATCCATGCCCTTGGTTATGCCGACGTGGTGTTAGTAGATGTCATCGAAGACCTCCCACAGGGCAAAAGCCTGGATATGCTAGAGTCTGGCCCGGTGGTGGGCTCCGATGCCGCTATCACCGGCAGCAACAGCTATGAAGAGACCAGCAATTCTGATCTGGTGATCATCACAGCAGGAATAGCTAGAAAGCCCGGGATGAGTCGGGACGACCTGCTCCTTACCAACATGAAGATCATAGGCCTCGTCACCAAAGAGGTGGTCAAGTACTCTCCTGAATGCATCATCATCGTGGTAACAAACCCCCTGGACGCGATGGTCCAGCATGCCTATGAAGTTAGCGGCTTTCCCCGAAACAGAGTCTTCGGCATGGCCGGCATTCTGGACACCGCCCGGTTTCGTACCTTCATCGCCCAGGAGCTGAATGTCTCGGTAGAGGACGTTCAGGCCTACGTATTGGGAAGCCATGGCGACGACATGGTACCCTTGGTCCGCTACACCACCGTAGGAGGCATTCCTCTCTCCGAGCTGCTGCCTCAAGAGACCATCGATCGTCTGGTGACGCGCACTCGCCAGGGAGGCGGGGAGATAGTCAAACTTCTCAAGGCGGGCAGCGCCTACTACGCACCATCGGCCGCGATCACTCAGATGGCCGAAGCTGTGCTCCTGGACAAGAAACGCATTCTACCCTGTTGTGCTTATCTAGACGGTGAGTACGACATCCACGGTCTGTACGTGGGCGTGCCGGTAAAGCTGGGAGCCGGAGGCCTGGAAGAAATAATCGAGATAAAGCTTACCAAAGAGGAGCGCGAGGCTCTCAACCGCTCGGCCGCAACGGTGCGAGAACTGGTGGAGGTCATGCACAACTCCGCCACTGCCAGTGGATAACACTGCCAGGAGCTCAAGGAGAGCAATACACATTCGATTGTTAAGGAAGGGGAGATGATGGAACGTAACGCCAAGGAGAGAGAGCTCCTGGAGAAAGCTGCCCGCTACTTACCCGGCGCCAACACCGGCAACATGAGTTTCGATGCCGACCATCGCTTCATCGTCAAAGAAGGCAAAGGCTCCCGCATTTGGGACATGAGCGGCAATGAGTACATCGACTACTTGATGAGCTCCGGTCCTATGGTGCTGGGGCACGCCCATCCTGCGGTAGTCGCCGCGGTGATCGAGGCCGCAGAGAAGGGGAGCACCTACTTTACCACCAACGAGAAGGCTGTACTCCTGGCTGAAGAGATAGTGAATGCGGTCGAATGTGCCGAGCAGGTACGCTTCACCACCAATGGCACCGACGCCTGCTTCCAGTGTCTGCGCATTGCCCGCAGTTTCCGCCACAGAGATAAGATCCTCAAGTTCGAAGGCGGATATCACGGCACCAGTGATTACGCCACGATGAGCACCACACCCCCCGCTAATGCTTTAAAGGACTTCCCTGAGGCTGTGCCCACCAGCAGTGGCGTTCCCAAGGCCGTACAGGAAACGGTTTTGGTGGCCCCATTCAACGACGCCGAAACAACCGCTACCATCATCGAAAAGCATCACGATGAGCTTGCTGCGGTGATTGTGGAGCCCATGCAGAGGATTCTGGCGCCCAAGCCCGGCTTTCTGCAGGCTTTGCGGGACGTCACCGCCCACTATCAAATCCCGCTGATCTTCGACGAGGTGGTTACGGGCTTCAGGCTGGCTTACGGCGGGGCCCAGGAGTATTATGGCGTGACTCCTGATATGGCTGCCATGGGCAAAATCGTAGGTGGCGGCTATCCTCTAGCCGTCATAACCGGCAAAGAGGAGATAATGTCGCTATACGACTCGTCCCTGGCCGAACCCGGTAGCTACGTGCCTCAGGTAGGGACCCTTAATGCCAATCCTGTGGCCTGCGCCGCCGGGCTGGCTACCCTGGCCGAGATGCGTAAAGAGGGCACCTATGAGCGTCTCAACGCCACCGGCAAGCGTCTCAGGGACGCCCTGGAGCGGCTGTGCAACGAGGCCGAGATACCCATGCAGCCTTCGGGCGAGGACTCTATGTTCGGCTTTTTCTTCAGCGATGAACCAATAAACGACTACCGCGGGACCCTCAACGCTGACAGCGCCATGATGGCCCAGTTCAATACCACACTGCTGGAGAAGGGCATCCTAAAAAGCTGGCCAGACAAGTTCTATCCCTCCCTGGCCCATACTGCCAAAGATGTAAATGAGACCATCGAGATCTTCGCCTCAGCCATAGACAAGCTGAAGGGCTAACTGCCCGTTCACAGGACGTGTTTATCAGGACGAGCACTGATTGACACTTAACATCACTACTGATATCATGATGCTATGGAACGCACCACCATTTCCATTCCAGAGGAACTGCTTCACCGACTGCGCCTGATGGCGGCAGAGCGACGTACGTCTATTGCTGCGTTAATACGGGAAGCCGTTGAAGAGAAGGTCAACATCCACCGCCCTAAGCCCAGGAGTATTGGGATAGGCGCCTCCGGCTACACGGAAACCGCGCGTCGAGCAGGTGAAGAGCGGCCAGTGCCACGCTCGTGGCGTTGATACTCGACACCGGTCCTCTGTACGCAGCGTTGGATCGGACTGACGCCGATCACCTGGCTTGCCGTCGGCTTCTAGAGGCCACGAACGAGGCATTGGTTATTCCAGCACCCGTTCTTGTCGAGGTGGACTATTGGATCCATGCCCGAATGAACCCCGGCGTGATCGTCACTCTTTTGGACGATATCATCGCTGGCGCATATCGCATCGAAGAATTGCTGCCCTCGGACTACCAGCGGATCCGCCAGGTCGTAGACCGCTATGCTGACGCAGATGTGGGATTTGTGGACGCCGCGGTCCTTGCAGTCGTCGAGCGGCTCAACGAGCCCAAGCTGGCTACCCTGGACTACCGTCACTTCCGCTTTCTCCGGCCTCGCCACGTCGATACACTCCAGCTCCTTCCAGAAGAGCAAGCGTGAAAATTAGATAAGGAGATGGGGCCTCTCTAAACAGTACTCGAACTTTCTAAAGCTTTATTTTATGCTTAGGCTGCGGCAGCTGTTAGCCCAACATGCACGCGTAGCTCTTAAACTACCTTGTCTATTGCCCAGGGGATCGCCAGCTGATATGATAGGCGTGTAAGCATCCAAACCTTCAAACGTCTAGGAGCACCATGTCCAAGCGAATGACCGTGATCTTCGAAGATGAGGAACTATATACGGCCTTGAAGGTGGAAGCGGCAAGAAAAGGCCGCCACGCCAAGGATATTATCGCCGAGGCCGTCAGCGAATGGCTGGAAGCGAGAGAGGACGAGGAGCTAGGCGCCGACTTGGAAGAGATACGCCACGAATGGAAAGAAAAAGGTGGGCGTTCATGGGCCGCCGTTGAGCGCGATATAGAAGGGGCGATACGCAAAAGGGAGAAGAAGGCAAAGGCACCGAGTGTATAGCATCGAGGTCACGCCGGCCGCAGACCGCCACTTGGATAGGCTCAAGGAACGAATACAAAGGCGTGATTTCGAGCGATTGGGCGTTGCAATACGAGGTTTAGCTAGTGAACCTCGCCCCCAAGGTGCTATTAAGCTCCGAGGAGCAGAGGGGGCGTACCGTATCAGAGTCGGAACTTACCGAATCGTCTATGATATCCATGAAGACCGGGCTCTGGTGGTCATCCTCAAGGTCGCTCGTCGGAGCGAAACAACCTGTAGGCGCTAACGGATGTCTGTGGCAAGCCTGTGAGGCCTATTCTTTCAGGCCATACTGCCTGACGTTGTCTGCAACCTTCTCGAACCACGACAGCAGTGCAGTCAATTCCTGTTCAGCCAGCTTATGGTCAATAAGGCACTTGAGTTCCCGACCTGCTGGTCGAAATAGCCCTGTCGACTCCACTTCTGCCCAGAGAACTTTCACAATAACCTCAGGCACAGATGTCTTGCTCAACATGCCCCCAGCACCCACTAAAGCAGTATAGATAGACTGTTTATACACAGAATTCGGGGGATAGCCGTAACAGACAGCCACATGTTGTCCGGCCAAGTCAACGTTTAAGGAGAAACCCTTAGTTCCCCAGTGGATAGGCATGAACTTTTGCGCAGCGAATTCAAGAATGCGTTCAAAAACGCTCTTCCCATTTTCGTCCAGCGAGCCCATGAAATCTGTCTGAGATATGATTGGCAGTGAAGCGGAGTGAATTGGCTTAGGTTTGGTCAATTCTCGTCCCACAACGATGTTTTGGGAGAGAAGACGCATGCCGCCGCTGGTCAAGAAATAGGAGAATTCGATGCAAGTAACTCGTAAGCCTTTAGCCCGCAGAAAGCTGGCCACTTGCCTAATCTGATCCGTAACCTTTTGGCCCACAACTACGATTCGCTGATCCTTGTTGAAAGCCACGGCTTCGTCAGGAGCGAGCTCAAATAACTCTCGGTGATGCTCTGCAAGGCTCACAGAGTCATCATTCAGATATGACCTAAGGATTATCTGAAGCTGTTCGATGTCGAGTCGCTCAACGAACGACGTGTATTCCAGGGCCTGCGCAATGGTATCACGGGGAGTCCGGTCTCGCTTCAACTCAATCACTACGACATCGCCTCGGCGGTCTAAAGCAAGCAGGTCAATAACGCTCCCAAAGTTTGTACTAACCTGGCGACCTATAACCAGCAGATTGCCGTCCTCGACGATACCATCGGGATTGCTCTCTAGCCAGTTTTCGAGAACAGCCTCTTCCTGCTCAACTTGAAACGGAGTCTGGACGTACTCTTTAAACTTGTCGTCTGGCCCTATGCTGAAGACTCGCATGGTTTCATCTCCTTGGCCAAAATGTACTTATCTGTAGTCAAGGGACTGTGGGCAATTGAGTCATACCATGAGGTTTCCGGCAAGGAAGTTGCACGACGGGGGCAACTTGTCAAATGGTGGGTAAAGTGAAAGTCGATCATCCAGAATATGCTACGCTGGCTTCAAGTCCCGTTAAAGGTCATCGCTCTCGGCATGCAGATTTTTTGGACAATCCGGCTTCCAACGCACCAGCAACCACCGTGCTCGTAACAACCGAAGATGCACTTCTTGGGGAAGCCGAAGCTTTAACGAGAAGCAATAGGCAAAGAGTATACCCGTAACCCCCTACCTACGGGCGCCCACCTTTTCGACCACGTTCCGGGCCGAGATGATGTGGCGTTGCAAGCCCAGCTCGCTGGCCCTCAGTCCCATGGCAAGGCCTATGAGCTGGGGGAGGTGGAGTATGGGCAGGTCTATCTTACGTTGTTTCTGGGCCATCGCCTTAGGCTGATAGCCATCCAGGTTAAGGTGGCACAGGGGGCACGGGGTCACCATGGCATCCGCCCCCAGGTCCGCCGCCTCCGAGGTATGATTGCCCACCATGGCCACAGAGTTTCGCTCGTTTATCGTCAGGATTGGGAAGCCACAGCAACGACTTTTGCCAGGGAAGTCCACCACCTGGCCACCTAATGTAGCAATGATTGTTTCAAGTGAGGTCTGTCGCTCGGGGTTCTCGTCAAAGCCCAAGGCGTCGCTGGGCCGCAGGATGTAGCAGCCGTAGAAGGGAGCCACCCTCAGATGGGTCAGTGGCTTGGTTATGAAGCCTTTGAGGGTCTCTATTCCTACATCCTCTATGATTACCCAAAGCAGATGTTTTATTACCGCCGTACCCTTGTATTCGAGATACTCTTCGGATAATTCGATGTTCACTCTAGCCAGGTATTCGGGGTCGTCCTTGAGGCGCTTATTTGCCTGGCTCATGACCCCCTGGCAGGTGCTGCATATGGTCATGATAGGCAGACCAAGCCACTCGGCCATGGCGAATGTACGGGCGTTGAGCACGTCGCCCAAGAACTGGTTTTTCTCCTGAAGCACCCCCGCACCGGTACAGGATGCCCCCTTTAGCTCCTCCAGCTCAATTCCCAACCTCTCACATACCTGCATGGCTGCGGGGTAGAGCTCCGGGCATCCCCCTCGGGAAACGCATCCTGGGAAGAAGGCATATTTCGGCATCTGTCTATCGTGTCCTCTGAAAATTTTGTCTGCCTATCGCAGCTTCTATTCGTCTTCCGGCTCCAGCCTTCGGAAAATGCGCCTCACGTTCTCAACATTGGGCAGCATTTTGTGGACGATTGGAGGCATCTTTCCATGGAGGAGGGCTCGGAGACCCACGGGAGCGAAGTTCATCAGCGCCGGCATGTTAAACATTCCCACGGTCTTGATTGGGAGCCTGAGCTCATCCAGCCAGCCACTGTGGCCCACGAGATCCACAAAGGCGTCTGTGTGACGGGCGCCTACGGTATCTCCATAGCCTGCATCAATGGCCTTGTCCCTCAGAGCCATGATCCTGTCCATAGGAGCCACACCCTTGGGGCAGACCTGCACGCATTCATAGCAACGGGTGCAGTCCCAGATACCTGAATAGGCGCTTAACCCATCCAGGCGCGCACTGTCCTGGCTATCTCGCGGGTCGGCGACGAAACGATATGCTTTAGCCAATGCGGCCGGGCCCAGGAAGTTGGGGTCAACCTCCAGCACCGTACAGTCGGAAACACAGGCGCCGCACATTATGCAGTCCATGACACCCGCAAGATGCAACATATCTTCGTTGGGGGCCAGGTACTCGCCTTCCGGCTCGGGGCCCTCGGGCTGGAGCCAGGGCTCTATAGCTTTCACCTTGTCCCAGAAGGGGGTCATGTCCACCACCAGGTCTTTGATAACTGGCATGTTACCCATCGGCTCCACCGAGAGAGGCTCACCATTGGGAGAGATCAGAGAGACCCTGATCTTGCATGCTAGAGCAGCATGTCCGTTTATACGCATAGCGCAGGAGCCGCATATGGAGCTACGGCATGAGCAGCGGAGAGCCAGACCCCCATCCATGTACTCTCTTATGTTAATCAAAGTGTCCAGAACAGTCGTATATGAGTCTATCTCAACCTGGAACTCGCTCCAATAAGGCGCCGGGTTCTCCGCCTCAGGGTCATAGCGCTTTACTTTAACGGTAACTTCCATTAATACTTCCTCTCCTCGGGAGTCCACTGGGTTATCACTACCGGCTGATACGAGAGCTGAGGGCCATCACCGGAACGGGTCACTAGAACGTGCTTGAGCCAGTTCTCATCATCCCGGGTCGTATAGTCGGTCCGGCTCTGGGCGCCTCGACTCTCCTTGCGTTCCAGGGCGCTAACCACAATGGTCTCGGCGCAATCCAGCATGAACCCTAGCTCCAGGGCAAAGACCAGGTCCGTATTGAATACTCGGCCTTTGTCCTCGATGGACACTTTATCGTATCGCTCTTTCAGGCTTCTTATTGTGCCCAGAGCTTCACTCATGCCCTGCTCTTCCCGGTACACTCCCAGATGACGGTCCATTGCGATACCCATATCTGCCCGTATCTTGGCCACTCGGTCCCCATTGGCGTCCCGTGCCAAAATACCGCCTATCCTATGCTCCTCGTTTTCTACCCAAGCTTCCAGATTAAAGAGCTTGTAATCCATGCCATGGGCAACCTCAGCAGCATGGTCTCCTGACCGGTGGCCGAACACTATAGTATCCAGCAGAGAGTTGGCTCCGAGACGGTTCCCTCCGTGGACACTGACACAGGCGCATTCGCCGGCTGCATATAATCCAGAGATATTAGTTTTGCCGTCAATATCGGTCTTTATGCCACCCATCTGGTAATGCATGCCGGGCTGGATGGGAATCGGCTCTTTCGTTATGTCAATGCCAACAAGGTCAATGCCTATGTCGTATATCTGGGAGAGCTTCTCTTTTATAAGCTTCTCCCCAAGGTGACGGCAGTCCAGGAGCACGCTACCATCAATTCCATACCCCTCAGCGATCTCGGTGGCCTCTGAGCGTGAGACCACATCTCTGGAAGCCAGCTCCATCATGTTGGGAGCGTACTTCTCCATGAAGCGGTCACCATCTTTGTTGAGCAGATATGCCCCTTCACCTCGGGCGCCTTCGGTAATGAGCACACCGCTGCCCTTCAGGGTTGTTGGATGATACTGGACCATCTCCATATCCATCAGGGGTGCGCCGGCGTCGTAGGCCAACGCCATTCCATCACCAGTTACGATCAGAGCATTGGTGCTGGGCTCATACACCCGACCCAGTCCCCCGGTGCCTAGGATTACTGTTTTGGCCCGGATCACGTAGAGCCTGCCGGTGCGAATCTCCATGGCTACCACACCACAGCACTCACCGTCTTCTATAATCAAAGTCGTCACGAACCACTCTTCGTAGCTGGTGACACCCGACTTCATGAGCTGCTCGTGGAGTACGTGAAGCATGGCCTGCCCCGTGAAGTCAGCCACGAAGAAGGTCCTGGCACGGCGCTGCCCGCCGAATGCCCGCGTTCCCAGACGCCCTTCATCATCCCGGTTGAAGATTACGCCCATGTGCTCGAGGGAGATTAGCTCTTCCCCAGCCACCTTGCACATTAGCTCGATGGCATCCTGGTCTCCCAGGTAATCGCTGCCTTTCACCGTGTCGTAGGCGTGCTCCTCCCAGTTGTCACCCCTGTCCACCAGTGCGGCGTTTATGCCTCCTTGAGCTGCGTTGGAGTGGCTGCGAACGGGGTAGACCTTGCTTATGATTCCTGCGTTGGCGCCCTTTTGGCTTGCCGCCAGGGCGGCCCGCATCCCTGCCAGGCCCGCGCCTATCACAAGAACATCATGCTCTAGCACTGTTGTCTTCCTCCGGGGTTTTTGTAGTTAACCGAGTCTATAGGTCGCTTTGATTTCTCTCGCCGTTTGTCTATACTACCCATTGATCGTTTCCCTCTAGTTACGACCGCCGAGTACCATCAGAAGTGAGGCGATGCTCTTGGCATCTCTGATCTCTCCATTGCAGATCATATCGGATATCCTACCCATTGGAACTTTGACAACCTGGATATCCTCGTCTTCGTCGGGCGTCAGTGTGCTTGGACGTAATCCGGTTGCTAGATATGCATGCATGAGCTCGGTGCAGAATCCCGGTGTGGTCCAGAAGCTGGACAGGTGTTTCAGGTTGTCGGCTGTGTAGCCGGTTTCCTCTTGTAACTCCCTCAGAACTGCCTCCTGAGAAGGCTCGTCCTTTTCCACTCCGCCGGCGGGAACCTCCAGCAAGCTCTCATCTACCGCTTTTCGATACTGCTTGACCAGAAGCACATTTCCATCTTCGTCCAGCGGCACTATACATACAGCCTCACTATGCTCCACGATCTCTCTAATACTCAGATCACCTCGTGGCAGCTTTACCGTGTCCACCCTTAGATTAAGCACCTTGCCCTCGTAGGCAAGGCGGCTTTCCACGGTGGGTTCATTGTGAGGATAGGTCATTACCACAGTTAGTACTGAATCGCCCTTGTAGTGCTTTGGCCTCCGCCAAAACCCAGGCGCTGGGTGAGAGTCTCATAAAAGTAGGTCGGGGGATTGGCCCTGACAAATAGGGCGGTCCATGGACTCTTTTCAACCCTTATGACGTCACCTTGAGAGAGCTCCAAGTTTAAGTAGCCATCGACGCTGAGCATCGCCTGATGATCGGTTTCCACGGCGAGTTCGATCACCGAGTCCGGGGAAAGTACAAGCGCAGGGGCCATGCCTACGTGAGGGGCTACAGCCTTTAGTATGATCTGCCCTGCTTGCGGAGTGAGGATGGGGCCACCAACGGCCAGATTATATCCCGTGCTTCCAGTAGCCGTTGATACTATCACCGCATCGGCGCGAAAATCCGTGAGATGTGCGCCATCGATTATCGCGCTTACCTGGATGAGCCTGGACACAGCGCCCCTGCCGACCACCACGTCGTTCAGAGCATGAAAGATGACTGAATCTTCCGACGGCCTATACTTCTGCCCGTTGTCCCCATTCGCCATCACAGCATTAGCCTGGAGCATACATCGCTCCTCCACCCGCGCATCCCCTTCCAGGTATTGGGGCAACTTGTCCAGAGCCTCATTCGCCTTGAGCTCGGTCATAAATCCAAGACGACCCATGTTGATGCCCAGGATAGGAATATGATGTGAAATAGCCAGCCGAGTGGCCCGGATAATCGTTCCGTCGCCTCCCACGGTTATTATCAGGTCCGTATCCTTGGCCTCGGGCATATCAACATCGATTTCAGCGGCGGAACTCACCCAGCTGTTCTCCTCCAGGTTGAACCGCTCCCGTATAGCCGCTGTCATCGCCTTGGCGTTCGGTTCTCCGTCTTTGTAGATTATGCCTATCTGTTCAGCTCGTTTCATCACCACCAAGTCCCAGAGACGCCCTCCCAATTATACATCTGGCTAAGGCAAAGCCCATGCCGAAATGGCGCCGTACTTGACGCAAACGGAAGTCTAGCATCGCTCAACTTTGGTGTCAACAAGAATGGAGCCCTGACCATATCAGGGGACTGGAACGCCTCTCAGTGTGGCCACATGTGGAAGAGCGCCTGCGGCGATCTCCGCCAACCTGAGTAAAGGTCCCGCTCCCACTGTGCCTATAATCAGGATACCAAGGGCCGAAACCCCCAGCGCCATACGAAAGGCCAGTGAAGAGGGCACCCGTTCCTCGGAAGGGGCAGGCTCCAAGTACATTACCCTCACCACTCGTAAATAGTAGTAGGCTGAAACAACGCTGTTGATCACTCCCACTATCGCCAGCCATAGCAGGTCACTCTTTATCGCCGCGCTGAAAATATAGAGCTTGGCTATGAAAATACCGGTGGGAGGCACCCCTATCAACGCGATCAGGGCCAGCGCTAACGCGAAGGCCAAGAAGGGAGCACGACGCACCATACCGGCGAAGTCGTCGATATTGTCACTGTTGACTTTGTTGGATATAGCTATTATCGCGAAAAAGGCTGCCAGGTTGGTGGCAGCGTAAGCGCCCAGATAGAAGAGCACGCTGCTGGGGCCAATGGTCGACTCGCCGGTCAACTCCTGGGAGCGGGATCCGATGGCAGCCAGCCCCACCAGCAGATATCCGGCGTGGGCTATGGTGCTGTAGGCCAGCAGTCGCTTGATATTGTTCTGGGCCATGGCCACCAGGTTGCCTATGGTCATCGACGCCGCAGCCAAACAGGCAAAGAGTATGCTCCAGTCCACCTCGAAGGCATTGAATCCTGTATAGAAAACGCGCAACAGAATGGCGAACCCTGCCGCCTTGCTAGCGACTGACAAATAGGCAGTCACCGGCGTGGGCGCTCCCTCGTAAACATCGGGTACCCACATCTGGAATGGTACAGAAGCTATCTTGAATCCGAACCCGGCCACTATGAGCACCACACCCAGCAGAAGCCCAAAGCTGCCGAATGGTGTATCACCCGATACAGGTCCTGACAGTGCTACGGCTATTTCTGAAAGGTAGGTACTGCCTGTAAATCCGAAGATGAGGGCCATTCCATAAAGCAGTAGAGCCGAGCTTACTGCGCTTAGGATGAGAAACTTCATTCCGGCTTCACTGGAGCGGGAGGTCATCAGGAATGCGGCTAAGGCAGCCAGAGGTAAGGTGGTCAGCTCCAAAGAAATATATATGGAGATTAGCTCCCCTGTAGCCGCCAGGAGCATCATGCCGGTGGCGGAAAACAGGATAAGCCCGTAGTATTCTCCTTGATAGCGCTCCAGCTTGCTCACGTAATCAACAGAGGCCATCACGATGAGGCCAACCACCCCTAGCACAAGGAACTTGAAAAACAGGGCGAAATGATCAACGGTAAGCGTGTTAAAGATCCCCACGAACTGCTTACCCGGCTCGTCATCCACATCGATCCATAGCCATATGCTGAGACCCAGGGGGATAAGGAGGCCTAGGCCGGACACCAGGCTCAAAAACCCCTTACGCCGCACCACCAGGTCCAGTATGATAACCAGCAGGGCAACCCCCACCAGGGCTATCTCAGGGGAAAGAAGTCTTACATCTTCAGATGTCAAGGATTATCCCCCAACCAACTGTAACGCAGGCACGATCTGAGCCACGCCGGCATCGAACACGTCGGTGATAAAAGCGGGATAGAAACCGACCACTACCGTACTCACGACCAAGAGCACTATGGGGATGGATTCAATCAGTCCCGCGTCGGTTATGGTCGAGAAGCGCTCTCTGGCTGCACCGAAGAACACCCTCTCAATCATCCACAGGATATAGCCCGCCGCCAGCACTATGCCGAAGGCAGCAAGAGCCGTGGGCCAGGCAAACTCGTTAAAGGAGCCGAGAAACACCAGCACCTCGGCGACAAATCCACTGAGGCCCGGCAGACCAAGGGAGGCCAGACCGGCTATCAGAAACGCTGAAGCCACTATCGGCATTCGTGTGGCAAGGCCTCCCAGGTCTGGTATGTAGCGTGTGTGGGCTTTTTCGTACACTAGACCCACCAAAAGGAAAAGGAGTCCCGTTATGGTGCCGTGGGCAAACATCTGCATGCTGGCGCCGGTAAGCGCCATGCCTGATCCAGCGCCACCACCAACCCCCACTGCCACTCCCAACAGTACCAAGCCCATATGGCTCACGCTGCTGTACGCGATGAGCCGCTTTAGGTCCGTTTGCCTAAGGGTCACCATGGCGCCATAAAGCACACTTATCACAGCTAGCACCGCCAGCGACCACCCGAAGGCCTCGGCCTGATCCAGGCCGGGAAACATACCCACCGAGATACGGATCAGACCGTAGCCACCCATCTTCAGCAGGACCCCTGCTAGCATTATGCTTACAGCGGTTGGAGCGTCCGTATGGGCATCGGGAAGCCAGGTATGTACCGGCCACACCGGCAGCTTAATGGCGAATGCAGCAACAAAGAACCAGAAGATTACGTTGATGGGAACGATCACGTTCGCGGCATCTATCCCATTTACAGATAGCTCCACCATGTTGAAGGTGCCACCATCGGGCGTCAGAAAGACCGCGACGATGGCTATCAGCATGAATGCGCTGCCCAGGATAGTGAAGATCAGGAACTTCATCGCCGAATACTCTTTGCGACCGGTACCCCAGATTGAAATGAGCAGATACATGGGCAAGAGCTCCAGCTCCCAAAACAGGAAGAACAAGAGGAAGTCCAGAGAGACGAATACGCCCATAACCGCCGTCTGTAAGACGAGCAGCCAGACGAAGTACTCCTTTACCCTCAGCTGGATTTTCCAAGATGCGAGCACGGCGCAAAGCCCCAGCAGTCCGGTGAGCAGGACCAGGGGCGCACTGAGACCATCCACACCTAAGTGATAGCTGGCCTCGAAAGTCTGGTTGTTGAAAACGGTGCCCTCGCCTATCCAGTCGATCTTGTCCACGAGCTGGAACTGCCGGGCACCCTCGGCATGGTCGAATAGGGAAAAGACGGTAATCGCGAGACCCAGCTCGGCTACAGCCACCACAACCGCGAATAGGCGGACTCGCTGGTCGCCCTTTATAAGGCCGACAATAACCAGTGCGCCTGCCAGCGGCAGAAACACCGCAGCCGTAAGTAAGCCCTCGAACTCCACCTAGCTCCTCCATCGAGCTTTCATTCAGTCGGTGAATTTCACCCCCATACTGACCTTCCCCCATCAAAGGGGAAGGAATCCATTTCCTCTCCCCATTGATGGGGGAGAGTTAAAGAGGGAGTGAAGTCCTACCTACAATATTATTAGCCCCAGATCAAATAGGCCCCAATTATTAGAGTCACGCCCAGGGCTATACCCACCGCATAACCCTGCACCTGTCCAGTCTGAGCGACGCTGATAACCCGACCTATGTTGCGAGAAAACCAACCCGCGAATTCTGCTACGTTGTCCACGATCCTTCGATCGAACCAGTCCAGCGTGCCACCCACGATCTTATAGACACCCCGGGATACTATCTGTCCTTCGAAGAGATAGTCCATGTAGTATTTCTCCGAAAGCACGGTATGAACCGGCTTAAAGGGCCGCCCCACCTTATCCAAAGACACCTTTGGTCGCAGGTAGATAGCGGTGGCTACCCCTATGCCAACTGCCGCGATCGCTACCGATATGACCGCAAAGGGCAGACTGAACTTCTCCGCGGCATGAGGCACCGATGGTATCACGAACTCTGTGAACCAGTGGGAATCTATCCCAATGAACCCGCCGCTAAACCCAAGGGGGTTGGCCAGATATCCAGAGGCAACGGACGCTACGCCTAGGATGACCATTGGCAGAAGCATGATTACCGGAGACTCGGCCAGGTGCACACGATGGGGTGTTCCTGCTGGGGCATGTTCACCTTGATCGGCGAGCTCCTTGTCCACTCCGCCCTTAAAGTCTCCATGAAAAGTCATATAAATCATTCGGAAGGAATATGCCGCCGTGATGAAAACGCCTATTACCAACAGCCAGAACACCACCCCATCAACAGACCCGTGGCCTCTCCAGGCATGCAGCAGGATCTCGTCTTTGCTCCAGAATCCAGAGAGAGGGAACAAACCGGCCAGGCTTAGGGACCCGATTACCATGCTCACGTACGTCCAGGGCATCACTCGCCTCAAGCCACCCATGTAACGCATGTCAAAGGTACCGGTCGCGTGGTTGACACTCCCGGCGCCCATGAACAATAGACACTTGAAGAAGGCATGGTTAAATAAATGGAATATCGCGGCTCCGTAGGCCCCAATTCCCAGTGCCGCCATCATATATCCCAGCTGGCTTATGGTTGAATAGGCCAGCACTTTCTTGATGTCGTTCATCACGAGTCCCATGGTTGCGGCGAAGAGGGCGGTAAAGGCCCCCACAATAGCCACTGCACTCATGGCATCGGTCGAGGCATCGAAAACAGGAAAGAACCTGGCTACTAGGAACACCCCGGCTGCTACCATGGTGGCTGCGTGTATCAGAGAGCTGACCGGCGTGGGGCCCTCCATGGCATCCGGAAGCCACACGTGAAGCGGGAATTGGGCCGACTTGCCCGCTGCCCCGGCAAAGATGCCCACCGCCAGCCATGTCATACCCATGCCGCCCAGTGCCGCCAGCGTACCCTCTTGCGCTAGAGGGATCGCTGCATAGATGTCTGGAATATGAAAGGGATCTAGCCCCTGAGCCGCGAAGGCTCCACGATTGAAGAAAAGGTAAAGTATGGCTAGCAGAAACCCGAAATCACCTACCCGGGTAACTATAAACGCCTTTTTGGCGGCCGCCGCGGCGGCTGGACGGTTATACCAGAAACCGATTAGCAGATAGGAGCATACGCCCACCAGCTCCCAGAACACATAGAGCTGAATGATGTTACTGGATATGACCAAGCCGACCATGGAGGCGGTGAAAAGGCACATTATGCCAAAGTATCGGGCATAGCCGGGGTCACCTCGCATGTAGCCAACGGAGTATATCTGGACCATCAGACTGACTCCGGTGATCACCACCAGCATGATCGCGGTGAGTCGGTCAATCATCAGGCCGAAACGAATCTCGAAGCCCGCCACAGTAAGCCACTCGTGGGGAGTGAAGTCCAGTGTGCCTCGTTGCGAGATTACGGAGTCCAAAGCCCATGCGGATAGTGCGAGGGAACCCGCAATGGCGACAATCGTGATCAGGCCGCTCTGCTGGGGAAAGTCGTTAAAGAAAGGCCTGACTATTAGGACGATAAATAGAAAAGCAGCGAGAGGCAGGAAGAAGATAGTCCATACAGCTTCTTCTGGGATCATCTTATAGCTTCCTCAATATCTCCTCTGCCACGTGTTCTCTACCCCTCGGCACCATAACGCGAAATGGGACCCGCTCTCCCCAATCCAAGATATCTCCTTCTGGGAGGATACGAGTGGGAAGACCCTCCCCCTCCAAAACCTCTTTCCACATCTGGGCCGTCATGAGGTTGGAGACCCTTTTAAACTCAGTCCACATACATACCTTCCAACCCTCACCCCCGCCCTTCGACAAGCTCAAGGCCACCCCTCTCCCAGTGGGAGAGGGGCCGGGGGCGAGGGGCTTATCGCCTCATGATGCTGGCTTCACTCAAGTCCACCGTTTCTCGGTTGCGGTAGAGCGCGATGACGATGCCAAGCCCCAGTGCTATCTCCGCTGCAGCCACGGTGATGATGAAAATGGCGAACACCTGGCCTGTTAGCAGCCTACCTAGGTGCTCGTCCACGCCTGTCGGAACGACGTACTTTGAGAAGGCTACCAGAGTGATGTTGACTGCATTGAACATCAGCTCTATGGACATGAGCACGGTGATCACGTTTCGCCGGGCCATCGCACCGTACAAACCGATGCAAAATAGCACAGCCGAAAGAATCAGAAAACGCTCTAGGTCCATCTCTCCTCTAAACGTCCCGCCAAATGTTTCTCATGACTGGCCTCCCATGCATCCAATCCCAAAGTTAGCGCGCAATCCTGGCACAGCTATCTTTCTCGCACCAATACAAGAGCCCCGATCACAGCCGCGAGCAACAACACCGAGGCAATCTCGAAGGGCAGAACGAAATCATTTATCAGCAGCTCCCCTAGACCCGACCGCCCAGAGCCCTGTGTCTGGTCGCGAAGTTCATCGGGCACTCCCCCGATGGTATTGGTCTGCAAAATCTCGACCCTGTCCTGAAGGTCCTGGGATTCATCTGATAACAGAGTCCACTCAGTGTCCACCGCCGTGAACACAAGGGCGGCTAACAGCAGAGCAGGGAACAATACGGCTAACGGTTGAAGGCGGTTGGGGAGGTTGCCCTTCTGGACCTCACGGGTCAACATAATGGCGAAGATAATCAGGATAGCTATGGCGCCTGCGTAAATGAGCACCTGCACAACGGCCAGGAACTCGGCATTCATCATCACGAAGAAACCCGCGACCGCCAGAAATACTACCACCAGGAGCAATGCTGCCCTGAAAATATCTCGTAGTAGCACGACTCCTAAGGCCGCGGCAACACTACCGATAGCTAACATCCAGAAGATTACCTCTTCGAAGACCATTTATCGGCTTTCCTCCGGGTTACCTGGCTCTCCGCTGGAGACATCCGGAGAGCCTTTACCTGGCCTGGAGAAGCGTGCTCCAGCCTTCTCTCCTTCGTGCCACCTCCAGTGCTCTCGCCCCGCTTCCTTCCAAGAAAGGGGCTTGCCTTCGTGAGGGTCGTATTTGCCTTCCTCCAGCTGAGGTCGGAACCAGGCACTGGGTCTCTTTTCCGCCTGGCGTAGCTCGTCGATATCTATTACCAGGTCTTTGCGCTGATAGCGCCCTCTCTCGAAGCCACTGCCCATGAACAGCGCGTCGTATGGACAGGCTTCGACGCACAATCCGCAAAACATGCACCGGCCAATGTCTATGTCGAACACTTCCAGATTGTACTTATCTCCTTCTTGAGGGGCAGTGCCGCTGGGATCGGTAACTATACGGATAATGCCCAACGGACAGTATTTGGCACATGAAGCACATCCAGTACAGCGCTCCTCGTACCAAGCGAACTCCTCACCGCGGAATCGGGGATGCTGCGGCAGTCGCTCCTCAGGATACTGGACTGTGAAGGGCTTCCGCACCAGGTTTTTCAGCGTGATCGCCATTCCTTTAGCTAAACCGAATCCATACACGTTATCCAGACCCCCTAATCCGAGTTATCCGTTCGAGGTGGGAAGAGAGATCACCATCGTCCCAAGAGTCATCAAACTGATTGGATGGACCACTATGATGATGCCGTCGTAACTGCTTCACTGGACGGCGGCGTCAGCGTTCCAGTAGTCCTCACGGGCGGTCGCACTCTCTCCTTTATCGCCTTGCCAAATATCGCTATGGCGACCACCGCCAACACCATGTTTATCCCGGTCATTATTCCCAGGTCACCCCTGGTCATCTCTCCCGTTACCTCATCTCGCAGGAAGTAAACCAGGAGAGTTGTCGCAAACAGATTAATCAAACTCAGCGGGAAGAGGAACTTCCAGGCGAATCCCATAATCTGGTCGATACGAAGCCTGGGGAAGGTTGCGCGAATCCAGATAAAGAGGAAAGAAAAAAAGCATATCTTCAGGAGGACCCAGAGAGCCCCTAGCTGGCCGGACAGGAATGGGCCCGACCAGCCTCCAAGGAAGAAGGTAGCCATCACCGCCGACGCCGCCAGCACGCCTCCGATCTCAGCCGCCTGAATGAGGGCGAACTTAGTCCCGCTGTACTCCGTATGATATCCGGCGACGAGCTCCGAATCTGCTTCCACCACGTCAAAGGGAGTGCGGTTGAGCTCCGCAGAAATACCCAGAAGGAAGACCAGAAATCCCAGGGGCTGGACCAATATGAAGGGCACGGTCTGGGCGTTGACAACGTCGGTCAACCTCATCGAGCCCGCCAGCATCACCACACCCACTACGGACAGAACCGTGGGTATCTCATAGCTTATGAGCATGGCTACCCCACGCATGGAACCGAAAAGGGCGTATCTGTTGCCTGATGCCCAGCCGGCCATAAAGATTCCAAGGGTGGTCACTGAAGTAACGGCTAATATGTAAAGAACGCCTATATTCAGGTCGGCAAGATAGGTATTTTTGGCGAAGGGCACCACCGCCAGCATGAGTATCAAGGGCATGACCATTACTATGGGCACCAACGTAAAAGCCAGGCGATCAGCTCCTCGTGGTATAAGGTCCTCTTTTGTAATTAGCTTGACCAGATCGGCTATGGGTTGTAGCAATCCAAAGGGGCCCCAACGGTTTGGACCCAGGCGGTTGTGAAACCTCCCCAGAATGCGTCTCTCTGCCCACACGAAGATTGCGGCCCCCAAAAGCACGCAGTTGACGAGGATGAACATGATGATAAAGCCCGACAGGAAGTAGTCCAGGGCACAGAGTTGGTGGGGCAACACCTCGCCCAGAAGATTGTATATGTGACGGAAGAGGACACTATCATAGAGGATACTGCCCGGTTCGATGGCGCAGTTCATCGATCGACCTCTCCCATGTTGATGTCTACGCTGCCCAGGCTAACTATCATGTCGGCGAGCTTCCAGCCCACAAGCAAGTCCTTAACCACCGTGAGGTTGAGAAGGGAGGGGGAACGTATTCTACAGCGATAGGGGGACACACTGCCATCGCTCACCAGGTAAAAGCCCAGCTCGCCTTTGGGAGACTCAACCCGTCCGTAGGCCTCGGCCCCAGCGGGCGGTCTGAGCACTAGGGGCAGCTCCGCCCGGACCGGGCCATCGGGTATCTGTTTTACACACTGCTCGACAATCCGTAAACTCTGGCGCATCTCTTGCATCCGTACCCAGAAGCGGTCAAGATTATCCCCGTTGCTTCCGACAGGAATGTCGAACTCTACCTGGTCATAGACGTCGTATGGGTCTGCCTTGCGCCAGTCCCACCCGAGGCCGCTGGCCCTCAGCATCGGCCCACTTGTAGACCCCGCTATCGCCCTTTCCAGCGGCAAAATGCTCACGCCTCTTGTTCTGATCAATATAATCTCGTTCTCGATGAGCAGCTGCTCCAGCTCCCCGATATAGCCTGGCATCTCTACCAGGAACTGGGCCAGACGAGGCCAGAAATCGTCGGGCGTGTCGAAGTACACTCCTCCCGGACGCATGTAGCTGACGGTCACCCGGGCACCGCACAACATCTCGAACAGGTCCAGTATTCGCTCGCGCTCCCGGAAGCAATACATCAACGGAGTTCCCAGCGCCCCAAGGTCCTGAAGGAAGAAGCCCGTAGCTATCAGGTGGCTGGCTATGCGTTGTAGCTCCGCCGCGATGACGCGAAGATATTTCCCTCGCTCGGGCACCTCGATGCCCATGAGCTTTTCCACAGCCAGACAGTAAGCCTGGTTATTGGTCATCGAAGCTACGTAGTCCAGCCGGTCGGTAAGGGTAACAATCTGAACGTAGTTTCGCTCCTCGGCCAGCTTCTCCGTGCCACGATGCAGATAGCCAAAAACCGGCTCGACATCGAGGATCACCTCGCCGTCGAAGGTTACCCGCAGCCTGAACACCCCATGGGTGCTGGGATGCTGGGGGCCTATATTCACCGTTACCGGCTCAGTCCTGATTGGCATGTAAGACCTAATACTCTACGGTGTCCTGAAAGTCCTTGCGTAGGGGATGGCCGGGGAAGCCTTCCCATAGCATGATGCGCTTGTGATTCGGGTGTCCAGAAAAGCGCACACCCATGAGGTCCCATATTTCCCGCTCTTGATAATCGGCTCCTGGAAATATGCTTACTATCGACGGAATCGTGGGCTCTTCTCGGCCATACAAACGGGCTTTTATGGCGGCGCTGTGGTTATGTTCGAATGAGGTGAGCTGATAAACGATCTCAAAATACTCGATATAATCGACTGCATTGATAGAGTTCAGATAGTTGAACTGAAGCCCCGGTTGTCCTTTGAGGAAATTCAGCACTTCCAGGATGCTTTCGGGTTTAACCCATACACTGAACTCGCCCATCTCCTCGACCACGTCGGGATAGGGCTGGCGTAACTGTGGAGCGAGCTCCTCACCTCCTAGGACTCTGGTCATCAGGCGCCCGCGACCTTGCCGCGAAGGCTATACTGCTTTATTTTTTCGTGGAGCTGCATTATTCCATACAGCAGTGCGTCAGGGCGGGGAGGGCAGCCCGGCACGTACACGTCCACCGGCACTATATGATTGACCCCCGGCACAACGCTGTAGCACGAATAGTAGGGTCCACCGCTGGTGGCGCACACTCCCATGGATATCACCCACTTGGGCTCGCCCATCTGGTCATAGATACGGCGAATCGCCGGAGCCATCTTCCAGGTCACCGTTCCCGCCACGATCATGAGATCGGCCTGGCGTGGGGTGGCCCTGAAGGCTTCCATTCCAAACCGGGCGATGTCGAATCGGCCCATGGCGCTGGCCATCATCTCAAAGGCGCAGCAGGCTAGCCCGAATGCCACGGGCCACAGCGCCGACTTCCGTCCCCAGTTCAGAAGGGCGTCTATGGATGTGACCATGATATTTCGCTCGATGTCCTGAGGGACCTGTATTAGCGGTTCGGGAAAGGCATCGGTATGGCTGTGGCGCAGGGCCTCTACGGTGTTGCTCTCCTCCAGGTCGAGGGCCCAGGTGCGAGTATACAGAGGCCCATCGCCTTCCTCGAGGACAGGACCATTCTGCCCTATCTGCTCAGATACCATGCTTACCTCCACTCCAGATCTTGCTTCCGCCAGGCATACACCCAACCAAGCATCAGAATCAGAATAAACACCATCATCTCAATCAGGGCGAATAAACCCAGCTTGTTGAATTTGACGGCCCAGGGAAAGATAAAGATGACTTCGACGTCGAATATTACGAACAGCAGGGCATACATATAGTAGCGGAAATTGAACTGTCCCCATCTGCCACCAATAGTCTGCATGCCACATTCGTAGACGTCCATCTTGACTGGCTCCGGCTTGTTCGGCCGTATACGGGCCCGTGATGCAAGCCAGGACAGCAACATCATACTGGAGGGCACGATGAAGGCGACCGCAGCGAATATGGCTATGAGTCCGTATTGACGGAAATAATCGTCAAGCATAAATAATAGTGACTGTCACCCTATTTTTGTCGATGCGAATATACCACACGCCTAATTACAGCGCAAGCTAGAACAGAGCAGGTTTATAGGCCACAGAGGCAGGGAGACACAGAGGGAATATTTAATTTGCTCGGTGACTCTGTGACTCAGTGGCCAACCTATCCACCGCCTTCTCTATGCGTTCCAGGCAACGGTCTCTGCCCAACACCTCCATGGTCTCGAACAGGGGCGGGGCGGCAGTCCTGCCCGTAACAGCTACACGTAAGGCTCCAAAGAACTGTCTTCCGGAAAGGCCAAGCTCAACGGCGGCGGTCCTCAACACCTCCTCTATTGTGGAGGCATCGAAATCTTTCAGTGAGGTTAATACTTCGGTGGCCCTCCGCAGAGCTTGAAGGGTGCTGTCCGGGTCCATTCCCTTCGGTATAAGGGCGTTCAACTCGTAGTCGATATCCTTTTGGAAAAAATATTTGGTCATCTCCGGCGCGTCATTGAGAGTCTTGAGCCGTTCTCGCACCAGAGGAATAACAGGCATCAGACTCTCTTGGTCCACATTGGTGCACTCGGCCGGCAGACCACCCCTGAGAAATGGAAGCATTCGCTCCGCCAGTTCCGCCTCGGGCAGCTGTCGGATGTATAGGCCGTTCATCCACTCCAGCTTTTCGTTGTCGAAAACGGCCCCTGGCTTACCTATCCGCTCCAGAGAAAAGTGCTCCGTGATAAAATCCCTCGACATTATTTCGGTCTTATCGTCCAGGGACCACCCCAACAGGACCATGAAGTTGACCATAGCTTCCGGAAGATACCCGTCATCCCTGTATTTAAGGATAGCCGCCGCGCCATGCCGTTTAGAGAGCTTTGCACGGTCCGGGCCTAGAATCATAGGCAGATGAGCGAAGATTGGGGGACCGTATTCCAAAGCGCTATAAAGCTGTAGGTGCCTGGGCGTGCTGGGTAGCCACTCTTCAGCCCGCAACACGTGGCTTATCTTCATCAGATGGTCGTCCACCACGTTGGCCAGATGATAGGTCGGGTAGCCATCAGACTTGAGGATAATGAAGTCATCCAGACCCTCGTTCTGCCATGTGACCTCACCACGAATCAGGTCTTGCACACTGGTTTCCCCAGAGAGAGGCATCTTAAAGCGTACTACGGGCACCACACTCTGAGCCTCATGTTCTCGCCGTTCCTGTGGGGTCAGATTGCGGCAATTGCGGTCGTAACCCAGCTGTGAGTTGTTGCGCTGTTGCTCCTTGCGAATCTGGTCCAGACGCTCCCGGGAGCAGTAGCAATGGTAAGAGAATCCACCGTCCAATAGCTTTTGGGCTATCTCCTCATAAATCTTTAGCCGTTGGGACTGCATATAGGGTCCGTAGGCCCCTTCCACCTCCGGCCCTTCGTCCCAATCCAGCCCGAGCCATCTCAAAGACTCCAGGATGGCCGCGACCGCTCCTTCAACGTACCTGTCCCGATCTGTATCCTCCACACGCAGAACGAAGCTTCCTCCATACCGGCGCGCGAACAGCCAGTTGAACAGGGCGGTGCGCAGGTTGCCCACATGGGGCTCGCCCGTGGGGCTTGGCGCGAATCTCACACGAACCTTATCTTCCAATGCGCATCCTTTCGAGCTACATTTTAACACGCCCATCGGGGGCATATCTGATGAGCTCAATATGCTAGAATATCCTAGCACAACACCTATGTCTCTCCTCCATAATCCCGGCGCAGATAACTCAAGCAATAATCCTGCTTTGGAGCCAGAAATATGACCACGGTCGAACGCGCTAGCTCGTCCGACTTTATCCGGGACATCGTATCCGACGACTTACGGACCGATAAATACAGCGGTCGGGTTGCCACTCGATTTCCGCCGGAGCCCAACGGTTATCTGCATATCGGGCACGCCAAGTCCATTTGCCTCAACTTCGGAATTGCAGCCGAGAATGAAGGCGGACTCTGTAACCTAAGGTTCGACGATACCAATCCCACTAAAGAGGACGTGGAGTACGTGGAGTCGATCGCATCGGACGTCCGGTGGCTCGGTTTCGACTGGGGCGACCGCCTTTACTACGCCTCCGATTACTTCGAGCAGCTCTACGACTACGCGGTGAAGCTGATCAGGAGTGGAAAAGCGTATGTGGATAGCCTCAGCGCCGACAAGATCAGAGAATACCGAGGCACCTTGACCGGGCCCGGCAAGGACAGCCCCTATCGCGACCGCCCGGTGGAAGAGAACCTGGACCTTTTCGAGCGAATGCGCAAAGGAGAATTCGAGGACGGCGCCTACATACTTCGCGCGAAAATCGATATGACGTCTCCGAACATGAATTTGCGAGATCCCACCTTGTATCGAATTCGGCGTGTTTCTCATCACAGAACCGGCGACAAGTGGTGCATATATCCCATGTACGACTTCGCCCATGGCTACTCGGACTCCATCGAGGGGATTACCCACTCTATCTGCACCCTGGAGTTCGAAGATCACCGCCCATTGTACGACTGGTTCCTGGACCAGTTGAACGTATATCACCCACAACAGATCGAGTTCGCTAGGCTTAACCTCAGCTACACGGTGCTGAGCAAACGGAAACTCCTGGAGCTGGTGGCTGGTGGCTATGTCACAGGATGGGACGACCCGCGTATGCCCACCTTGGTTGGGATGCGCAGACGAGGCTACACTCCGGAAGCCATCCGAAACTTCTGCGACCGCATCGGTGTTGCCAAGGTCAACGGAGTAATCGACATAGCTCAACTAGAGCACAGCGTCCGGGAGGAGCTGAACCAGCGAGCCCCAAGGGTCATGGCGGTGTTGCGTCCCCTAAAAGTAGTCATAGAGAACTATCCCGAAGACCTAGTGGAAGAGTTGGAGGCGGTTAACAATCCGGAGGACCCTGCCATGGGCACGCGGAAGGTGCCATTCTCACAGGTGGTATACATCGAGCAAGACGATTTCCGAGAGGACCCGCCGCCCAAATTCTTCCGTCTGGCCCCAGGCCGAGAGGTACGATTGCGCTACGCATACATCATAAAATGCGTGGATGTAGTGAAGGACAATGCGACAGGCGAAATAACGGAGCTGCGCTGCACCTACGACCCGGACACCAAAAGCGGCTCACCCGGCAGTGGCCGCAAGGTCAAGGGAACGTTGCATTGGGTCTCGGCTGACCATTCCCTGGAAGCGGAAGTCCGCCTTTACGACCATCTGTTTATCAAAGAGGACCCTGACGACGTGGATGAGGGCTCTGATTTCACGGCCAACCTGAATCCCAACTCATTGGGGACGCTGACGTCCTGCCGCATTGAGCCTAGTCTGGCGGGCGCCGCAGCTGGAAGCAGATACCAGTTCGAGAGATTGGGGTATTTTTGCGTCGACTCGGTTGACTCCTCCGAGACAGCTCTTGTATTCAACCGCACTGTAACTCTGCGAGACTCCTGGGCCAAGGTCGAAAAGGCGCGAAAACCTGCGTAGATTGCCTGAAAAGCTCCATCTTCAATCCTGTGTGCGTCATCTCCGCCGAATGGAGCTGCGCTCACTAGTACTCAGTCAACTGTAAAATCGATGCATCGTTTCACCCCCATCCTAGCCTTCCCACATCGATGGGGAAGGGACTTGTTCTCTCCCCCTTGACGGGGGAGAGTTAGAGTGGGGGTGAAAGGCAACTATCAAATCTTGGTTGACTGAGTAGTAGTACTACCAGAACTGTAAACGGGTCTACGCGACTCCATCTATCAGGCAAGGAGGTCTATAACCCCTTGTAGCTCATGTGGGAGAGGACAAGTAAACCCCAGATACTCGCCGGTGACGGGATGCTTGAACCCAAGAATATTGGCATGAAGGAAATGGCGACTGAGGAGCGGGCTTCTCTTTCCGTAAAGAGCGTCCCCGACTAAAGGGTGCCCGATAAAGGCTAAATGGACCCGAATCTGATGAGTGCGGCCCGACTGCGGGAAGACTTCCAAGAAAGAATAGGTGGCCGAGGGGGACCGCAACGTGCGTATCAACTTGTAGCTCGTGAGCGACTCCCGTCCTCCCTGGACCACAGCCATGCGTTTACGATTTCGGGGGTCTCTAGCGATTGGGGCGTCGATGGTGCCCTGCTGGGGCTCCACGATTCCCTGAGCTAAGGCCAGGTACCCTTTCCGCACCGTACGTTCCTTGATCTGTGCCGTGATGTTCGAGTGGGCCATGTTGCTTTTCGCTACAACCATCAGCCCTGAAGTGTCCTTGTCCAGCCTGTGAACAATGCCCGGCCGAATTTCGCCACCGATTCCCTGGAGGTCCGGGCAGAGGGCCAGAAGCGCGTTGACCAGCGTATGAGTGGGGTGGCCAGGCGCCGGATGCACCGTGAGGCCCGCCGGCTTGTCCACCACTAAAATCTCTCGGTCCTGATAGACCACGTCGAGAGGTATCGCCTCCGGCACAAGATCCACAGGCCGAGGCGGCGGAACCGTGAGAAGAATACGGTCCCCAGGATGGAGTTTGCGGCTGGCCTTGGCAACGCTCCCGTTCAAAAGCACACAACCTTCGTCGGCAAGGCGCTGTACCTGGGAGCGAGTCAGATCCTCCATCTCACCCGCCAGGAACACGTCCAGCCGCTCCCAGCTATGTTTCACCAGGAGCTCGGTAGTAGTGGTCAAGGCTCCCTCTCCTCTACTCGCTCCTTAACGCCGCATTCAAAACAACGCCAGCCGCCCGGCACATCATACATGTCGCTGTCACATATGGGACAGGCATACGCAATCAGCGGTCTTAAGCCGTCGGCGTGGCGGCCCTCATCATGCCCAGGGCCGGTTTCTTGCTCTCTTTTCCCTGCAAAAAGGAACAAGGCGCCCACAATGATAATCCCCACCACTATAGACGCATCTGCCACGTTAAAGACAGGCCAAAAACCGAGCTCAATGAAGTCGGTGACGTGACCCATGCGCACCCTGTCTACCAGGTTACCCAGCGCTCCTCCAAGCTGAAGACCCAGGCTCAGTCGGAGGGGCAAGCTGGGCAAGGAGTTGTTGCCATATATCAAGAGAAGTATGCTTATACCCACCAAAGAGGCAAGTATCAGGAATAGGGTCTGGTCGGGGAAAAGCCCAAAAGCGCTTCCAGTGTTGAATGTATGAGTGATATGTACCGGGCCGTCTCGCGGTATAGACTGGTGCAGAACCAGGTTGTGCCGGACTATTGCCTTGGTAATCTGGTCAATAAAAAATACAACGCTGATAATTATGATAAGAAGAGGGTCTTTGTACCAGAGCATCCAGCTGAGAGAGGAAGGTTTTCTTATTTTTCCCAGATTTGTCATCGCTTATCTGTTCAAGGCTTCAACCAGGAAGGTTACCACGTGTTGAGACATTTCCTCCTCATGGCCTCGCCACGAGTGGTCGGCTCCCGGTACCAACAAGACCTCCGGCGACCTTTGATATGATTCCACCTTCTCCTTCAACTTGGCGTGAGGCACCAAGGTGTCTTTGTCTCCAACGATGAAGAGCTTCGGACGCTTATCCTTTCCGATGGCAGGATCGCTCACAGCCGCTACCGGAGGCGAAATGAGTACCAGGGCCTTGGCAGCTTTATATCTGGAGATGCCGGCGAGGACCATGGAGGCTCCAAAGGAGTAACCGGCCAGCCCTAGCCGGGATTTGTCCACCCCCGGCCACGCTCGCAAAACATCGAGAGCGGCACTGACGTCTTCCTTCTCCTCTTCACCTTTGCTGAAAGAGCCGTCGCTGTTACCCACTCCTCGGAAATTGAATCGGAGAGCGGCGATACCCTCTCTGACTAGAGCCTGGCATACCGATAATACCACGCTATTGTTCATGTCCCCACCGAACAAGGGATGGGGATGGCAGACTACTACACCCGGCACCGAGCCCGACACTTCTTGAGGAGTGGCCATTACTCCTTCGAGCATCAGCTCCTTACTCTGAATCCCGATTGCACTTTGACGCATTCGTACCCCCTGTGTCCATCTTAGAAGCCACGCTGGTATTTGACAAGAAGCCTTGGTAGAATAATCGGCAAGCCCCGGCGATAGGAGGCGGCTCTTGAGAGTTATCGATCTACGCAGCGATACTGTAACGCAACCCACAGAAGCGATGAGGAAGGCCATGGCTGAGGCCGAGGTGGGCGACGACGTCATGGGTGAGGATCCTACGATGATCCGCCTGGAGCAGATGACTGCTGAGCTAATGGGTAAAGAGGCAGCCATGTTCACCGCCAGTGGCACCATGAGCAACCTTATAGCCTCCCTCACTCATTGTAATCGGGGCGACGAAGTCATCATGGGCAGCCAGGCCCACATGTTTTGGAACGAAGCAGGCGGCACCGCAACTCTGGCGGGCGTGCAGGTGCAGCTGGTCCCGAACGATCACTACGGCAGGCTGGACCCCGCAGATGTCGAAGCAGCCATCAGGCCCAAAGGCAACGTCCACTTTCCCACCACATCGCTGGTTTGCCTGGAGAACACCCATAATCGGGCAAACGGTGGAGTGCTCACTGCGGAAGACATGAAGGCTGTTGCAGATGTGGCCCACGCCGACGACATTCCGGTCCACCTGGATGGTGCCCGCATATTCAACGCCTCTGTACGCCTAGAAATGCCCGTTAAAGAGCTGGTTAAGGACGTGGACGACGTATGCTTTTGCTTGTCAAAAGGGCTCAGCGCGCCTGTCGGCTCACTAATCTGCGGCTCCCAGGAGTTCATTGATAAAGCCCACAAATGGAGAAAAATGGTGGGTGGCGGCACTCGTCAGGTTGGGGTGCTGGCAGCCGCTGGAATAGTGGCACTGGAGACAATGGTAGACCGGCTAGCCGAGGACCACGCTCGCGCTCACCGTCTGGCGGAGGGCCTAGCCCAGATACCGGGCATCGAGGTAGACCCAGAGCGCTTTCAAACCAACATAGTCTTCGTGGATGTAGACCCCAGCCTTGGCTCAGTCCCGGAGTTCATGGGAAGACTGTCCCAGGAAGGTGTCAAGGTGTCGTACCCGGGCGCTCGAAGATTCCGCATGGTAACCCACCGCCACATCACCGCGGAAGATGTGGATGAAGCGATAGACGCGGTGGCTAAGGTATCCAAAGATTTGCGAGGTGCCGCAGCCGCCTCGGATACTGACGGCGGATAGACAACTATTTCTGAAAACAAAAGGAGAAGGTTATGCCCGAGAATTTCGTTAAGGTAGCTCAAACAGGCGATCTGTCGCCTGGGCAGATGAAGCTGGTAGAGATCGGTGACGAGCGCATTCTTCTGACTAACCTGGGAGGGGAGTACCACGCAGTGGCAGAGGTATGCTCCCATGCCTTTGCGCCCCTGTCTGAAGGAGACCTAACCGACGAGGAGGTTGAATGCCCCCTCCACGGGAGCGTGTTCAACGTCAAAAGCGGAGAAGTGCTGTCTCCTCCAGCGGCCGAAGCCCTCACGGTGTACACTGTACGGGTCGAAGGAAGCGATATCCTGGTCGGGCCGGCAGGTTAGGCTTTAGGTGAAATCTCGATCATTACCTACGTCCCCCTCTTGTCACCCCAGAGAAGGACGTGTAGACGAGGCATGTATCTGAATCCCTCCTCAACGCAGACCTGGCTGAGCCAGCTAGACCGCTCCTGAAGCTCAGCCACACTACGTCCCTCGGGCATGAGCACAACGCGTTCTCGTGGCACACCAAACTTCCTGACCAGCATGCTGACCTCGTTGAGGTCCGCGTGCTCTACGATGACGAACTTGAAGTAGGCGTTGGGAAGCCGGCCAAAGCAGCTCAATGCGCTCGCAACTTCACGGCGGTGAGGAGAGTTCCCCGAAGTGGCCAGCTTCGGGGAGACGTTCCACTGGTCTATGTCCTGCAGAAGCTGGGGGATGGGAACGACAGTGCCGTTGGTCTCCATCTCGAAAGAAAACCCTTGTTGTTTCAGAGAGCTGACTAGATGAGCCAGCTTTTTCTGCTGGAGCAAGGGCTCTCCCCCGGTGATAACGAGATGGCGGCAGCCGTATCTGAGGATACGCTGCTCTACCTCATCCAGCGATAGCTCCATCACCTCGCTACTGTAGTCGTGGTGCCGCCAGTCCCAGGTATATTTGGTGTCGCACCAGGTGCACACCAGATTGCATAGAGCCAACCGCAGGAACACCGAAGGAGTCCCAATTGCGGTGCCTTCTCCCTGGAGAGAATGGAAGATTTCGGGCTCGCCATCGGGTTTCCGGCTCAGCTTGAGAGAGGTAGAGCCCTGAAGCCTGGGTCCTGTAGGTGCATCGCTTCTAACCGGGCTGCTCATTGAGAAGTCTTCCCTAGGCGCACCAGAAGGGGGTCGTCGTAGCCCGCCTCGGCAAAGCCCTTGGCCCGCAGAATACAGCTATCGCAGTGTCCACAGGGGAACTCTCCGCCCTGATAGCAGCTCCAGGTGTGCTCAAGGGGCGCTTTGATTGCCATTCCCATTTCGACTATTTGAGCTTTGGAGAGATGGATGATGGGCGTATCTATCTGGATGGGGACCTGATACTGAGTCCAGAGCTTGGAGCCGGACATCAAAGTATCGCGCACCTTCTCATAAAACTCAGGCCTGCAGTCGGGATAGCCACTGTAATCTATGGCGTTGGGTGCGATGTATATATGCGCTTCAAGGCTAGTTGGCGCCACACCTTGAACCTCGATAGCCTCCAGTGCCAGGCTTTCCAACAACGCTCCAGCCATGGTTAGAAAGAAGGTGTTGCGCAGTGGCACGTATGTTATGGGTATTGCCGTACCTGGATCGTCGGGGCCGCTGTTCATATCATTTATGGCCCGGTCTTGAGGAGTGGAATATCGCTCAGGGCTGGTCAGCGACGAGTACCAGGCCACCTTTGCATAGGAGGAGATGTCAACCACTTGATGGGATATGTTCAACAGCCGTGCCACCTTCTCGGCGCATTGAATCTCCTGGCTATGCACCTGCCCGTAATGGAAGGTAAGGGCAGTGAGGCGCTGGACACGCCCTCTGGCGTATGCGGTCACCGTGGTAGAGTCCAGTCCGCCGGAGAGAAGGGTTACCCCTATGCTACTCATTCTATGACTCGTGGGGAGCAATAACATACCGGCAGCATGACTGCAGCATAAGACTTAGGGCGGTGCGCTACATCAGGCACCATGAAACTCGGCATACTGTGTCGAAGATTCCCAGACTCGTACTCGCGAAGGAACGACACCACAAAGCTCCTGAGTCCGTAGATAGAGCTCTCGGGCCATTACCTCCGCAGATGGGTTCTCTTCTGGGAAGACATAGACCCGACTTCCCTTCACAGACTTGAAAGCCTCAATCAGCTCTATGTCGCGGCTATTGATGAGGAAGGCGTGGTCCCATTGCTCTTCGATCCAGCAGTTGACAGACTGCTTTAGTTCGGTAAAGTCAATCACAAACCCCAGGTCGTTAAGGGTCTCCGAAGCCACCCAAATCTCCGCTTTGTACGTATGACCGTGGGGATAAACGCACTTTCCGTTGTGCTCTAGCAGACGGTGGCCACTGGCGAAGGACAGCTCAATCCTGATCTCGTACTTGCTAACCACGCCTACCCCCAGGCGCTCTCCGAGGCCGCCCCAGGGCGAGTGCCGTCTTCTACATTGACGGTAGTATGCAGACCGCCCCGGACTTTGTAATCCAGGACCACCTTCATCCATTGGGGACGGCAGAGGGCGACCAGGTCCTGGAGAATGCGGTTGGCGGCGTGCTCCTGAACGATGCCCACGTCGCGATAGGACAGCAGATAATACTTCAGAGACTTGAGCTCAATGCACTGATCGGTAGGTATATAAGAGATCGTTAGAGTGCCATAGTCGGGGAGGCCCGTCCAAGGGCAAAGGGCGGTGAATTCGTCGGTGTCTATGGAGACCTCTGCGCCGGTGTCAGGATATTCGTATTCGAATGCGAGAAGGCAGGCGGTATCTATGGTCTCCTCACCCTTCGCGATAAGCTTCCTGTCCAGACCTTCATATCGTTCTTGTAGAGACTGTATCGTGGCCATTTCCCCACCTATATCAGGTATTGATTATTGACGGAGCTTGATTACCTATCTAAGAAATATCCGAGGTTGATTTGCAAAATGTGTCGTGACGATCTGCAGTAGTATGATAGGTTATGAGGCCGCCTGTGTCAAAACATTTTACGCCTTGCCACGGCCCACCGATCGAGGTAGACTGTAGATGCTTATTACTACCTGTAGAGAACCAGCAGGGTCATCATATTAGTTTAGAAAGGTCCGATAATGGATATAACCGTCTTCACCTCTGAGCGTTGAGTGCCCTGCCACAAAGTGATGGAGTTTCTGTCACAGAAGGGGATAGAGTTCACGGAGAAAAACGTCTCCAATGATCAAGATGCTCTGAAAGAGCTAGTGGGCATGGGATTCCGCGCTACGCCCGTAACTCTGATCAACGGCCAGAAGCTGGTCGGCTTCAGTCCTCCAAAGCTTGAGGCCGCCCTAGCGGAAGCCGCCTCATAGACGAATAATACTTCGCCTCTTGCGTCGATTCTTGCTTGCCAACCCACTCAATGGGCGGCCGCAGCGGATCAAACGCTGGCAAGTCGCGACTACCCGTCCTCACCCTTAAGTTCCTGAAAATATGCCCTGTAGCATCCGGGCCTTCAAAATCCTTAGCGGTCCATAATCTCCCTCCTTAGGCTCGATTCACCTTCCTAGGTTCCACACATGGTCAAACCCAGGTTTTTTCGTTCCACAATTTGGCGAGCTGCTTGGCTTGTGGTTATGCTAGACTATGTGTAGTAACTAGGATCACACCTTCAAATCAACGCACGTAATCTGTAATGTGGCGACCATAGACCCATTGATAGCAGAAAGACATGGCCTGAACGCCTCGTTGAAGAGGCGTATCTTGATGGGGGCACTTCTTTGCGCTACAGCCGGGTGGATGTCTGCCATCATGCTAATTGCAGCCTGGGAGAACCCTACAACGCCGGACGTGGGAGATGCTCTGGGGTCGACCCACGGCGGGTTCTGGGGTCACCTGGTCCTCTTTGGCATCTTGGGAGTTTTGATATCATCTACCGTATATTATATGAAGCGCTGGCAGCATCCGTTGCTCGGAATCATAGCTGCTGGAATGATAGGTTTGGTCTGGGGGGCAGTCACAGAGGGGTACCAGCTAAATGTGGCCACCAGAGACTCCTCTCTCATGGACCTGCTGGCGGACCTGATAGGCGGAATCGTCGGAGGAGTTGGCCTGGTAGTAGCGTATCGTATATTAAAAAGCCCTGCTTTGCCACGTGTGGTGGGCAAGCAATTAACTCAATGATGAAGCGTTCACGCGAGACACAGTCGGCACAGATCCCCGTAAATATGGGTGGCGAACTCTTCACACTAGTACTCAGTCAACCTAATTGTTGGCAGGATAGAGATGGTGAAGCTTGACTCGGGCGTCCACAGTGGAGAATCTCCAGTCAATGGTTGCTCCGGCTTGGTTTCGTTCTGCCTCCAGGGCCGCGATCTCGCCACTCAAAGTCTCTTCATCGGCAATACGCCGGCGCAGGACTCGCCTGGCCAAGACACTGAACTCGATCTCTGCCATGTTGAGCCAACTACCGTGCTTGGGAGTGTAGTGAAACTCCAAGCGTTTGCGTATTCGCCTAGCCTCCTTGGGCTCGAAGGTTTCGTAGAGGGAAGCTGGTTTGTGGGTGTTGAGGTTGTCCAGCACCACCCGGATCTTCTCGGACGCTGGGTAAGCTTCATCGGCCAGCCACCGCATCTGCTTAGCGAAGTCCACCATGGTACGACGTTCGGTCACTGCCACATGCCTCCAGCCCGCCAGGGGCTCGCACAGCATGAACAGGTTTCGGGTGCCATTGCGCTGGTACTCGTAATCGTATCGCTCCCGTCGTGCCGGCTTGGGCGGGATCGGAGACCTCTTTTCCGCCAGCAACTGCTTGGAGGTCTCGTCGAAACAGACCACCGGGCGCTCTGGGTCATAGGGTTCCGCGTAAAGGTCCAGCACATCCTCCATACACGCCACAAACTCGGCGCTCACCTGGGGAATACACCACTCCTTCTTCTGCCACGGCTTGAGACTGTTTTTTTCAACCGCTTGCGAATTCCCTCGTGGGACATGGAGGGCGCCAGCCCCAACTCCACCACCTTGTTTGCCAGGAGCCGCAGGGTCCAGTGGTCATGGCCTGGGGGGGCCTCGCTGCACGCCAGGGCAATCAGGTGCGCTTCCCCCCGCTCATCCAGTTTGGTCGGATGTCCTGGCCGAGGATCTTCCTCCAAGGCCCGCTTCAGTCCTCCCTCCAGGTACCGCCGCTTGGTACGGCACACCGTACCCGCAGACGTGTCCAGCGCCTCCACGATGCGCATCACCCCCCAGCCCGTATCTGCCTTTAGCAGAATACGGGCCCGGGCAACCTTTCGCGCTGGGCTCTTTCCCCCGCGAATCAGTCGTTCCAACTGGTCTCGTTCTTCCCTTTCCAACCGGACCACATACCGTTCTCGTCCCATGGCTGCCACCCTCCTACGTCAACACTCCTAAAAAAGGGTAGCAACCTTAGACGTTTTCTTAAACAATTACCAAAACCGAGTTGACTGAGTACTAGAGGTGTGCCGTTGAACAACATTCTGGTAACGGGAGGGACCGGATTTCTGGGGACGGCTCTGGTCCGCCGCTTAGTGGCCAACGGACATAGGCCAAAGGTCTTGGACATAGGCGACCTCCAGGACTCGGAGCTCAATGCCAGCATCCAGTTCATCAAGGGCGACATCAGGGATACCCAGCTCGTTACCGATGCGTGCCGGGACATAGATACCGTGTTCCACCTGGCAGCGGCGGTTCTTCCCACCAGGGGCAAAAGCACGTACGTCTCCACCAACACCGGAGGCACGAGAAATATTCTTGAGGCTTCAACCAAACACAAAGTGAAACAGGTGGTGCACATCTCCACCAGTGCCATATACGGCGTCCCCAGCAGAATGCCCGTAACCGAAGAAACAGAGTTCAGACCCATGGGCTACTATGGAAACGCTAAATACCATGGAGAGCAGGAAATCAGGCGCTATAGAGACAGCGGGCTCAAGGTTTGCATCCTGAGGCCAAGAACCATTATAGGCACCGAGCGGCTAGGAATATTTCACATACTTTTCGACTGGATCAAGAGAGGCAAGCGTATCCCCATAATAGGATCTGGGAATAACCTGTTCCAGTTCATAAGTGCAAGAGACGTGGTGGAGGCGTCCATCCTAGCTGCCAAGGCCGAAAGCAATGAAGATTTCAATATTGGAGCGGAGGAGTACTCTACGGTGCGAGCCGACCTGGAAGCACTGGTCAGACACGCCGGCTCCGGCTCCAAGGTGATTTCCATCCCAGCACCAATGGTGAAGCTCTCGCTACAGGTGCTGGACATACTCAGACTTTCCCCTCTGATGGACTGGCAGTACAAGGTGGCGGACAAGCCCTTTTACTTCGACATAAGCAAGGCAAAGCGGCTCCTGGGCTGGCAACCCCAGGACAGCAACGTAAACATGTTTACCGATTCTTACGACTGGTACATCGAGCATTTCGAGGACACGGCCTCCGCCTACGGATCAACCCATCGGCAGGCAGTCCGCCAGCGCGCTCTCAAGCTGCTCAGAGGAATCTTCTGATAGCCTGATACTCATCCAATAAGGAACAGCCGGTGCTAAAAGCCGATCTCCACATGCACACCGCGTTCTCCCCTGACTGCGACACCCCTCCTGAAGTAGTTGTGAAACGATGTATAGCGGCTGGGCTGAACTGCATCGCCATCACAGACCACAACACTATTCGAGGAGCTCTGGAAGTAGGCAAGCTCGCCAACTTTAGAGTGATCGTCGGAGAAGAGATCAAGTCAAGCGCCGGGGACATAATCGGTCTTTTCCTGGAGGAAGAGATACCCAGAGGATTGAGCCCCCTGGAAACGGTGGGCTGTATCAAAGACCAAGGAGGCTTGGTCATGGTGCCCCACCCCTTCGACACCATCAGACGAGGCCCCCTGGCTCCGGCCGCTCTGAAACAGATCTTGCCTTACGTGGACCTCCTGGAAGTCCTCAACGCTCGGACCATCCTCCCCAGGGACCTGGAAAGATGCCGCCATTTAGCCGAAGAGAACTCCGTCATCCCTACGGCGGTCAGCGACGCTCACACACCTGGAGAGCTGGGCTCCGCGTATATGGAGCTGGAGGATTTCGACGGCTCGGCCAGTTCATTCAAGGACGCTATTCAAACCGGACAAATCATGGGTAGCCGTTCCACGCCTCTAGTGCACTTGACTACGGCGTACGTCAAGCTAAAGAAACGATTCTTCTAGTCGTAAAAGCGCCTGGAGTCCTGATAGTACAAAACTCCGATGGATTGGTGAAACCAGATTTCCGCCAAACAACGTCAAATCTCATCCGTAGCGGTATTTTAATCTATACCGGACCTGAAGTAGGATAGACGCATCAACATATCCCTCGGAAAACCCATTCTCAAGAGAGATTCTATGCGGCAAGACGAGATAAACCAAACCCAAGTGCCCCCTGCACAAGTCCAGAACAGCCTTATGGTCCCGCCCTGGGTCTACGGGAGACAAGGGAAGCCCGGAGATTCGAAGACTTCTTCGAAGGTGGTCACTGGTAAAGGCTACCTTCTCAAGAGACCCTTCGACATCTTGGTAGCGGCCATCGGCTTATTAATCGCTTCTCCCCTCTGGCTGATTTTCACCATCATCATAAAGCTCGAGGACAGGGGCCCACTATTGTTCACCCAGGACCGTTGGGGAAAGGACAAGACCAAAATCCATGTCTACAAGTTTCGCACCATGGTACCCAACGCCATGGAAAAGTTCGGCAACATGCAGGCACAGGAAAACGATCCTCGTGTAACCAAAGTAGGACGGCTTCTCCGGGCCACGAGCCTTGACGAAATGCCCCAGCTTTGGAATATCGCGAAGGGAGACATGAGCTGGGTGGGGCCACGAGCTTTACCGATCGACGAGATTCAGGTGGAAGAGGAGGGCGACCTGCCCGACGAAGCCATCCCCGGCTTCGAAACGCGTTCAAGGCTAAGGCCCGGACTCACCGGCATAGCCCAGATATTCGCCGAGCGGGACGTGCCCCGTCAGCTTAAATATCAGTACGACGCCATATACGCGGACCGCCAGAGCCTTTGGCTGGACATTCGGCTCATATATGTCTCTCTATGGATCACGGTGCGAGCGAAGTGGGAGGCACGCGGAAGCAAGCTCTAAGTTACTATTTCCCATTCCCCTTGATGGTAGAGAGCTAGGGTGAGGGGTAAGCGTGGAAGTGGCTGGCCAGCTCTTGCGGAGCACATCTTCCGCCGGCCAAGGTTTCGAGCTTCACCGCCATTTCGGCAGGTATCAGGCCACTGAATATTTCAGGATGGGTGATCTGGGCCAGGATTTCGACGCCTTTGACAACGCGGGGCCCCGGCCGGCTGTAGTAGATGTGGTCAATCATATACACCTGGCCGGTCTTTACCGCCTCCAGTTCCCACCAACCATCCTGTCTCGCCAGCCAATGTACCTCCCTTAGACTCCTTTTGAGGTCCGAGGAACAGAGGATGAGAAAAAGCATTTCGGGGTCGTAGTTGAGCACCTGGTCCCAGCCCAGCCGGGTTGCGGGGCAACCGGGGCTGAACATCTCGTCCAGGCCACCGGCGGCTATCTTCATGTCCGGTATCCAGTGTCCTCCAGAAACAAGGGGGTCTATTCCCTCTAGTGACATTACCCTAGGTCGATGAGAGGCCTTTGCAACCTTCTTGATCACCTCGTTCACCCTTCGCTCCAAAGATTCCACCAGCTCTTCGGCTCTGGCACTGACCCCCGCTGCATCACCCACCCGCCTTATGGTCCGAAATATTTCGGACAGAGTCCTTGGGCTGAGTACCAGCACCTCGGGATGGTTTACACAAACGGCAGCTGCTTCCAAAACCTCGCTCGCATCAACGTCGCAGAAGTGGCATAGGTCTTGGGTGAGGATCAGGTCCGGGTTTTCTCTGGCGAGCCAATCGGTATCGAGGGCGTAGGTGCTCTTGCCATGGGCAGCAAACTCCCTCATCTTCTGCTCCACTTCCGCGCTTGTGAGCACGGATGGGTCCACCAGGCTGCGGCTCACCACATATTTTGTACTGGCCTCGGGAGGATAGTCGCACAGGTCGGTCACCCCCACCACCTGGTCTCCGAGGCCCAGCGCGAAGGCTATTTCAGTACCGCTGGGCAATAAGGAACAGATCTTCATGTTACACTCGTCAATCTCTACATCGGTCATATTAAACTCTTTATGGGTCAAATTCATTATACAGTCCCTTTGCGTTACCAGGTACCTGTTTTTTATGATGCGCCAGCTCGCACAGCGGAGATTGTGATTGTTGATGTACGCTTTGTAATCGGGTATCCTAACCCCGTGCCAGCGGTCAGACGAGACCATCAATGCCACCGGCAAGTCCACCACCATGCGAAATTCGCAGATTTGACAACATCGTAGACTCGCCATTGTGAAGCTAAGACCTACTCTAGAAACTATTAACCATCAGAGGGAACCATGAAGTACGACTACATTGTCATTGGCGCAGGGTCGGCGGGATGTGTCCTGGCTGCGAGGCTGTCCGAAGACCCAGGTCGCTCGGTGCTTTTGCTGGAGGCCGGCCCAGATTATCCGGACTTTGAGCATTTGCCCGACGATCTGAAAAACGGTAACAACGCGGCGGCCTGGGCGGTGGACGCACCCCACAACTGGTCCTTCATCGGCATGGGTACCCAGGAGCAAGGGTCTACATTGCCGGTACCCCGAGGCAAGGTCGTGGGCGGCTCCAGCGCCATCAACGGACAGGCATTCCTGCGGGGTACCCCTGAAGATTTCGACAACTGGGCCTCCTGGGGAAACGACGAGTGGTCTTTTCTCAAGGTGTTGCCCTATTTCCGAAATATGGAAACCGACAGAGACATCCGGGATGACTTTCACGGCTCCGACGGCCCTATTCCCGTGCGCCGCCACAAACGGGAGACTTGGGTACCGCTCCAGGGGGCCTTCCACCACGCCTGTACGGCCTTGGGATTTCCCGATGACCAGGACATGAACCATCCGGAATCCACCGGCGTAGGACCCATGCCCATGAATAATGTAGACGGTGTACGTATGAGTATGGCTCTCAACTACATCGATCCCAGCCGCCACAAGCTTAATCTGACCATCCGAGCCAACGTTCTGGCCAGACGTATCCTGTTTGATGGCAATAAGGCTATAGGTGTGGAAGTTGAGAGCGGCGGTGAAAGGTATGTGTTGGAAGGAGAGCAGATCATCTTGAGTGCCGGCGCCATCGCATCGCCTCAACTGCTCATGCTTTCCGGCGTGGGCCCGGCAAACCATTTACGCAGTTTGGGAATTCAAGTCGTACAAGACCTGCCCGGAGTCGGCCAGAACTTGAGGGACCATCCCATGATCATGGCCAAGGCAAAGATGAAGGACAATGTTCCTGTGGATATTAACTGGCCCAGGACCCAGAACACCCTTCGATACACGGCTACCGGATCCAAGGACCGTAATGACATGCAGATTCTTCCATCTTCAATCTCCGCCGCCCAGGGCGGAGACCCAGGGGAGGACGAGGGCGTCCGTATTGCGGGCGTGATCTATCTAGCCGCCGGAGCCGGTGAGCTGAGGTTGGCCTCGGCTGACCCCCACATCCAGCCCGACCTGGACTACGGGTTTCTTCAGGACCCGTGGGACAGGGAAAGGGCCCGCGAATCCATTCGCATCCTGGCTCAGCTAGTAGAGAACGAAGCTTACAAGGACCTCCTAGAGGGTTTAATCACCCCGACCGAGCAGGACCTTGAGTCTGACGAGTCCTTGGATGCCTGGATGATGCTACACGTGGGCACCTCCCAGCACATCTCGGGCACCTGCAAGATGGGTCCCGAATCGGATCCCATGGCGGTGGTCGACCAGTATTGCAAAGTACGAGGATTAGAAGGGCTGCGAGTGGTGGACGCATCGGTCATGCCAGACGTGGTCCGGGCAAATACTAACGCCACAACCATAATGATCGCCGAAAGGGTAGCCGATTGGCTGAAGTGACATTAAAGGCTTGAGGAACTTACTATGAAGTACGACTACATCATAATCGGAGCAGGGTCGGCAGGCTGTGTCCTGGCCACCCGACTTACGGAAGACCCGAAATGCTCGGTGCTGCTTCTGGAGGCAGGCCCCGACTACCCCGACTTTAACCTTCTTCCCGATGACCTGAAGCACGCCAGCAACGATGCCGCCGCCGAAACAACCGCTCCTCACAACTGGTCGTTTGTTGGCACGGCTACACCCCAGCAAGACCAACTCATGCCGGTGCCTCGGGGCAAGGTGGTGGGCGGTTCTAGCGCCATTAACGGACAGGTGATGCTTCGAGGCGTGCCCGAAGACTACGACAGCTGGGCCTCGTGGGGCAATGACGAATGGTCCTATCTCAAGGTCCTCCCCTATTTCCGGAAAATGGAAACGGATATGGATATCCACGACGACTTCCATGGCTCCGATGGGCCCGTTCCAGTCCGGCGCAACAAGAGAGCGGACTGGCCGCCGTTTCAGGAAGCCTTCTACCGTGCCTGCGTGGATGCGGGCTTCCCAGAGGACCCGGACATGAACAACCCGGAGACCTCAGGGGTATGTCCCTGTCCCATGAACAACCCCGATGGTGTCCGCATGAGCACGGCCTTAACACATCTGGATTCCGCTCGACATCGCCTTAACCTGACCATACGGCCCAACGTGTTGGTCCATCGCATCATATTCGACGGCAAGAAGGCCACTGGAGTCGAAGTGGAGAGCGGCGGTGAAATATACCCTCTCGAAAGCGATCAGGTCATCTTAAGTGCCGGAGCCGTGGCGTCGCCCCAGCTATTGATGCTGTCGGGAGTGGGCCCGGCAGACCATCTGCGAAGCCTTGGGATACCTGTGGTCCATGACTTGCCCGGCGTAGGGCAGAACTTGAGAGACCATCCCAACGTGCCGGTACAGATGGGTGTGCGGGATGATTATAGTTTAGACCCCAACTTCGTGAGGATGCAGGTCGCCCTCCGTTACACCGCCGAAGGGTCCAAGGATCGCAACGACATGCAGCTCCTGGCGAACTCTTTCTGGTCTCCAATGGGCCAGAACTCGCCCACGGACAGAGGCATCTTCATACGTGGCGTGCTGTTTTTAGCCGCTGGAGCCGGCGAGTTGAAGCTCACTTCACCTCACCCCCACGTACAACCCCAGTTGGACTATAGTTATCTAGTGGACCCCTGGGACCGTCAGAGGCTGCGGGAGGCTGTGCGCCTGTGCACCAAGCTGCTGGAAAACGACGTATACAATCCGGTAATTACAGGTACCATCAACCTCACAAAAGAGGACCTGGGCAGCGACGAAGCTCTGGACGCCTGGTTGCTGCGAAACGTAACTACCTCCCAGCACATATCCGGGACCTGTAAGATGGGACTCTCATCGGACTCTCTAGCGGTGGTGGACCAGTATTGCCGGGTATATGGGCTTGAGGCTTTGAGGGTGGTAGATGCATCGGTCATGCCCGACGTTATCAGGTCCAACACAAACGCTACCACTATAATGATCGCCGAACGCGTGGCCGACTGGATCAAGTGACCTTTCCCTATCGTCATCTTGATAGGCAGTGCTGTTTCGGGTATTCTTGCCCACAGACTCAATAGAGGATTCTACTTAACCGCCGCCTAAAGGCGGGGGCAAATATACCGCAGCCTGAAGGCTGCGGTATATGAGTCATCCATCAAACAGTGAAAAACAAGGAGGGGTCGTGAAATATGACGTCATCGTAGTCGGGGCCGGGTCGGCAGGATGCGTACTGGCCGCGCGACTCAGCGAAGACTCCAACCGCACGGTGTTACTCCTCGAGGCCGGCCACGACTACACGGAGTTCGAACATCTTCCGGAGGAGCTGAAGTATAGCTACACAGACGCCGCCTTTGCCCACGGCCTCCCCCACAACTGGTCATTTATGGGCACTCCTACCCCTCATCGAGGCAACACGATGTTCGTGCCCAGGGGCAAGGTGGTTGGGGGGTCTAGCCAGCACAACGGCCCCGGACCCCAGTTCATTCGTGGTATTCCGGAAGATTTCGACAACTGGGCCGCATGGGGTAATGACCAATGGTCTTTTGAAAAGGTCCTACCCTATTTCCGGAAGATGGAAACGGACATGGACATCCAGAACGAATTCCATGGATCCGACGGCCCGATTCGCGTCCACCGGCATAAAAGGGAGGACTGGATGCCCTTCCAACAGGCTTTCCATCAGGCCTGCATGGACGCAGGTTTCCCCGAACACCCAGACATGAACGACCCACAGAACCACGGGCTGAGCTCCAGGACCGAGAACAACGTGAACGGTGTACGCCAGAGCACCTCCTTGACCTACATCAACCCTAACCGGCACCGGCTTAACCTGACCGTCAAAGGCGATGTCCTGGCTAGGCGAGTTCTCTTCAACGGGAAAAGGGCCACGGGTGTAGAGGTAGAGAGCGGCGGAGAGAAGTTCGTCGTCGAGGGAGAAGAGATAATCGTCTGCGCAGGGGCAGTTCAGTCTCCCCAGCTACTGATGCTATCCGGCGTCGGCCCCGAACAGCACCTTCGGAGTCTTAGTATCCCGATGGTCCACAACCTGCCAGGAGTTGGCCAAAACATGAGGGACCATCCGGGTACCCCGATACGATTTCGCGTCAAAGAAGGTTTTCCCCAAGACCCCGATGCAGTAAGGCTTCAGCTTTGCCTCCGGATTACCGCAGAGGGCTCCGACACTCGCGAAGACCTGATGATCCAACCAGCCAATTACGCCTCAACCGTCTATATGGGGGGCGACCCGAGGGAATCGCAGGGAGTCCTCCTTGGCTCCAGCCTCGAACTGGCCATGGGATCCGGCCAACTGACCCTCACCTCAGCCGACCCTCACGTGCAACCCCAGATGGATTACCATTATCTGGAAAACCCCTGGGACCGCCAGCGCCTTCGCTACTCTACCCGCCTGGCCATGAGACTGCTGGAGAATGGTGCGTTCAAGGATATCCTAGCTGGGCGCCTGACACCGACAGATCAGGACATTTCCTCCGACGACTCGTTGGACGCCTGGTTGTTGGATAACGCCAGGACCGCTTTTCACGTGTCGGCCACTTGCAAAATGGGGCCTTCGTCGGATTCGTTGGCGGTAGTGGACCAGTATTGCCGGGTGCACGGGCTGGAGAACTTGCGAGTAGTAGACGCATCGATAATGCCCGACTGCATTCGCGCCAACACCAACGCTACTACAATCATGATTGGAGAGCGTGCCGCCGACCTGATCAAAGAACAGCTTTGATATAGGGACGTCTCTGAGCGAAATCAGCGCACCGTTTTTAGGGCAACGAAAAACAGGAGGTCAACAGATGCCTACTTCATGGGAGAGCGTTCAGGTAGACAACCACGAAATGAAGATGTACGTAAGCCAACCCAGCGGTGCTGGTCCTTTTCCCGGAGTCGTGGTCATTCATCACGGCTCAGGGATCGATGAGTTTACTCGGACCATGAGCGACAAGCTAGCGGCGGATGGTTACGCCGCTGTAGCCCCGGACCTGTTCCACCGGCTGGCGCCCGACAGTCCTCTGAGATCAGCTCATCCCAGAGAGCGCCTGAATGATCCGGAAGTGGAGATGGACGTTAATGCGACCGCCGAGTTTATGAAAGGGCGACCGGACATCGGTAGTGGCAAGCTGGGCATAATCGGATTCTGCATGGGCGGACGGATAGTTTGGCTGATGGCCGCGGCGAACAGTATATTCAAAGCGTCGGTACCCTACTACGGGGGCAACATCATGGAGCCCTGGGGAAAGGGTATCACTCGGACCCCATTCGACCGGGCCAACGAGATCAGCGGAGCTACATTGTTCCACTTCGGGGAGGACGATGAGAACCCGTCCCAGGCGGATATGACCAAGCTTGACGGCGAGCTGACCAGGCTAGGCAAAAACCACGACTTCTACACTTACTCTGGAGCCGGTCACTCCTTTATGGACCACACCAATCCGAGTGACCACCGGCCCGCCGTCGTGGAGGAATCCTGGCCCAGGACAGTGGCCTTCTTCGCCAAGCACCTGAAATAGCGGACGAGGTGATCTTACCCCGAGGTGCCCACCCAGCCGGTCTGGGAGATGTCGATAATTACCCCATCAGGCCCTCCGTATTTGACCTCCACGTTGGCATGATGAGAACCCCCCATCCCAACTCCTAGTGCTTGGTTAATCTCGTCCCGGGGTTTCGAGTCAATCGCTGCCAGCTTTTCGGCGGTATCGTCCAGGTCATCTACCTCGAAGCCGATGTGGTGGAGGCCGCTGTATCCCTGGCCGTATTCGGGGCCCGACACCTGGTCGTTCTTGAAATTGAGTATCGCCATGTTTATGTTGCCGTCGCTCAGGTAATAGCCTGAGGCGTTGGGGCTGTCCAGCTTGGCTATCTGCTTCAGCCCGAAAACCTCGACGTAGAATTTCGCCGCTTTGTCGGCATCCTGAGTCGCGATGGCAATGTGCTTGATCTTAGCCATTTCTTCCTCCTGTTCTTTGGTACAGCCTTAACGATACCACGAACCGATTTACTGCGCCATGAGTAGCGTACCTGGGCCGTCCATCAACCCAGTGCTTAGTCAAATCAGATTTGATGCATGTCATTCTGAGCCGAAGGCGAAGAATCTGGCGGGGATGGGGGTCCCACGACCTTCCAGATTCTTCGGTCGCTTCGCTCCTTCAGAATGACCCTCGGCCACTGTTCACGCGGGCGGCGGCAGCAACTTCAGGATCTCCCGGGCCTCGGAAGGTGTGGCAGGCTCTCGTCCTTGGAGGCGCGCCATCGTAACCGCCCAGTCCACGAACTCTGCGTTGGAGCGAGGCTGGGGATTATTGGGTAAGCTAGGGCTGTCCTCGAACCCAACTCGCACATGGGCTCCCGTGGTTATTGCCAGAGCAACTATGGTAAAGGTCTCCATTTCGCCGCCATGGGCGATCCAAGTAGCATCTGGGTAGCGCTCTTTAATGGTGTCGGTCAGGTAGAAGTAGCTCCGAGGGGTGCCGGGAATCGCTTGCCTACCATCGCCCCATCTGCTAATAGGTTCGACCAGAAAGTAATGGGACTGGCGTATTATCCCCTCCTGCATGAGGTGGAAAGCGTTGCTCAGCATACCCACGTCCTGGGAAGCCGGCTCGGGCAAGGTGCCTCTGCTGTAACAGACATCCAGGATTGCTCGGATATCCTCATAGCTGTCTGGAAAGATGACGGTATGTCGTTCGCCACTCACCTTATCCTTAACCCAACTCACGTTCTGCCCCAGGTTTAGCGAGATCATCTCTACGGGATTGGGGACTTCACGCAGATACCGAGTGACTGTCTCAACGGGCTCGTTCGACGTACGAAAGGTGCTGTAGTTCAACACGAGGTCACACCTCGAGCGGATCAGGGCATCGGCCTGGGTATACCAGGCAGGATCGTAGCTGATGCCGCCATCGGGCGCGCGAGCGTGGAGGTGAACAATGGATGCACCGGCATTGAAGCACCGGACCGCCTCGTCGGCTATCTCTTGGGGTGTTATGGGAATGTTGGGGTTCTCTTCTCTACTGCGCAGGCCGCACAGGCACGCTTTGACAATGATCTTATCCATCGGACTCCTTTCACTTATCCAGAGGTAATGTTTCAAAGGGCCAGATCAACTCCGAAATAGTATACTGTTGAATCGATCTTGTAGGAACTGGGAAATAGGAACCTGACTTCCATCGGGCATGAGTCTACATGTACAATTCGTGGCAGCCAGCCTTAGACTCCGTATCCACCAATGCATCAATAAATGAATCAGGAGGCAAGCATGGCCACGTCGAAAGTTATCCCGCACGACAGCGTCATCTCCGGCGAGGGCACTCCGGGAGTCACCGTTTCTAGAATAGTGACCAAGGAAGCCGGAGCAACCAAACTCTCCACAGGTATAACCTCCTTCGCCCCCGGCAAATCCAACACCACCCACTTCCATAATGCCGAGGAGTCGGTGATAGTTATCGAGGGAGAGGGCGTCATGTTGTTGCAGGGCGAAGAGCACCACCTTAAACGCCACGACGCCGTGTTCGTCACTCCCGGCACCCACCACAGGTTTACCAACACCGGGAATGGCCCCTTCACGATCTGCTGGGCTTACTCAAGGGTCGACGTTTCACGTACCCTGGTGGATGAGTAAATGGGACTGCAAGCGCCCCACTACGATGCCATCGTTTTGGGTGTGGGTGGCATGGGTAGCGCAACCCTCTACCATCTGGCCCAGCGTGGCTTGCGTGCCCTTGGCATCGAGCGATATGACATCCCCAACGAAATGGGCTCATCCCACGGCATAACCCGAATAATCCGGCTGGCTTACTACGAGCATCCTTCATACGTGCCGCTGCTCAAGAGAGCTTACGAGTTATGGAGAAACTTGCAGGACATGTTCGGGGAACAACTATTGTTCGCCACCGGCTCGCTAGACATAGGGCGCCAGGGCAGCCAGGTGTTCGATGGCTCACGGTCATCATGCGAGCTTCATAACCTTCCCCACGAAATCCTGAGCGGCGAGCAGGTCAACGAACGGTTCCCGGGCTATCATCTGCCCGATGACCTGATGGCCTTATATCAGCCCGACGGAGGCTTTCTGTTGCCGGAACGATGTATTGTGGCCCACGTTACCGCCGCGGTCCAGATGGGAGCGGAGATCCACGGTCGAGAAGAGGTGCTTGAGTGGAATCCGAAAGACTCTGGTATCGAGGTGACTACGGACAGGGGCAGATACCTCACCGATAAACTGGTTGTATGCGCAGGGGCATGGACGGGGAAGCTTGTAGCGGAGCTTTCCGGCCTCCTGGCCGCGGAAAGGCAGGTGTTGGGTTGGTTTCAGCCACTGCAGGCCAGTTCATTCAGCCTTGACAATTTCCCTGTGTTCAACATGCTGGTAGACGAGGGTAAGTTTTATGGCTTCCCTGCCTATGGCATTCCAGGATTCAAGGTGGGCCGCTTTCACCATCTATATCAGAAGGTAGACCCGGATACTATGGATAGGGATGTTCAGACGGAGGATGAGGAGGTCTTGCGCGCTTTCACCGACCGTTATTTCCCGGATGCGTCCGGGCCCGCCATGTCCCTCAAGACCTGCATCTTTACGAATACGCCCGATGAGCATTTCATTCTGGACCTGCACCCTCAGTTCCCCCAGGTATCCATAGCGGCGGGCTTCTCAGGTCACGGGTTCAAGTTCTGCAGCGTCGTAGGAGAGATCATGGCCCAGCTTGTGTGTGAGGGTAAAAGCCGCCACGAATTGGATTTCCTGAGCCTGGGACGGCTTCAGAATCCATAGATAGAACGGTGTAGCTAAGCTACCTCTCGTCAAAGGCCTCTTTGGCGATTAGGGCGGCGGTGGACGCCGAAGGCCACCCGGCGTAGAAGGCAATGTGGGTAATGATCTCGCCGATCTCCTCCTTCGTCACCCCATTGTCCAGAGCCCTTTGGATATGGCCCGGCAGCTGCTTGGTCCGGTAGTCTGCGGCCAGCACCGCTACGGTAATGAGGCTGCGGTCCCGTTTGGAGAGACCGGGACGTTCCCAGACGTCCCCAAAAAGCACATTGGTGCTTAGCTCAGCCAGATGAGGTGCCACCTCATTAATCGCCTTCACGACTTTCGCCTGTTGTTCTTGAATAGTCACGTCGCCTCCTTATGCTCTCTTATCGTCGAGATCAATATCCGGAAGAGATATCACAGCCCCCGCCTAAAGACGGGGGCATGTATGACGCACCTTTTTGCTTCGGTACATGGATGTTCTCTTGATACTTCCAGAATTCGCACGCTCCTATGTTTGCATCACTACTTTGACCACATTGTCCAGTTGGCCCTCATACATCTCATAGGCCTTGTTGACGTCGTTAGCGTTGAAGCCCAGGCGATGAGTAACCAATCGAGAAGGGTCTATCCAGCCCTTCTTCCTCAGCGCTACGACCTCTTTGATATGAGTCGTGGGATCGGCTGTGCGCCCACCAACCGTAGGAATCATAACGGCCTGAGAATCAAACCAGCGGGTGGAGTTTATCGTGATCACGTCATTACCCTGCATCCCGAACATTATTACTCTGCCGAACATGCGCACTGACCGTAGGGCCATATCCAGGGTTTCCGGATATCCCGCCGCCTCCACAGTTATATCCGCTCCCTCCCCATGGGTAATCTCTTTTATCGCTTCATCCAGGTTTTGCTGACCGGGATTAATGGTGTGGGTCGCGCCAAACTCCTTGGAATACTCCAGGCGATAATCGAGGAGATCGACGGCGATAACATCTCGAGCCCCTTGCTTGGAGGTCAGCATGGTAAAGGAAAGGCCAATGGCGCCCTGGCCAAAGACTACTACGCTCTTCCCCAGCACACTACCCATCTGTGTGCATGAATAGAAGACGGTGCCTGTAGGCTGACACATGACCCACTCGCTCAGGTCGCCATGATCGGGTAGCGCCACCATTTTGCTGGGACGAGATTTAATGTACTCGACCAATCCCCCTAAACCACCGGGTTCGAAGGTAGGCAACACTATGACCCGCTGCCCTTCATGGAACTCATCGGTGCGGCTCTCCACGACTACTCCTGCGCACTCGTGGTTCGGCCTCCCTACATCCAGAGGGTAGTGCTCTTCGGGATAGATGGGCCCGTAGCCATGCCTAATGTCGCTACCGCATATTGACAGGGTCTGCAGTTTAACGAGACATTCACCATCGCTGATTTTCGGCGTGTCCACATCCACAAACTCAAACCGTTTCGGCCCCATCAGCTGTGCTGCCTTCATTTAAGTCACCTCCGTAAAATATAAAAGGGGGCGCTGACCATGCTCTCAGCTATAAACCTGGTACAGAATACCCCATCAATAGCGCACTGGCAATAGTAGGGTCTTTCGATTCTCCCTCAAGGTCATTACGAGCGCAGCGAAGCAATCCAAAGGTGGGAGATTGCTTCAGGGCTTTGCCCTTCGCAATGACAATTAAAAGACACTGAGTGGCAATAGTCAGTTCACGTGTCAACTCAAATAAGAATGTTACTGAAGCAGGGGTGGTTCACTCATTAAGGAATGTTACCGAAGAGTGGTAGCCGCCTCCTTTCGGTTGGGTGTGTGGAGAGCTTCTTCGTCTGGACTCAGGTGAGGCCCTTTGGTGGGACTCAGGGCAGGCTTGGGACGCTGCCAGAGCCGTTCCAACGCCTGGTAGATGGCTTCCCGTAGCCGTCGAGGGTTCGTCTCGGCATAGAGGGTAGCGAGCCTCCCTTGCTGCTCCGAGGACAGGACGTTGCTGGCCAGGAGTCGCTGGTAGGGAGTCTGGGCCTGGTCCCACTGGCGGCGGAGCTTTCCGTCGATCACCTTCTTGGCCACCAGGTGTAACACCGGCTGGAACAGGTTGTAGTACACCCAGAGTTGATCATAGAGGGAGTTGAGGGCCGTATACTGTCTGGGGGTGTCCAGGCGCTCGTAGCCCAGGTATGCCCGTACCAAGGTGGCGTTCTTCTGCTCCACGAACCGGTTGTCGTTCTTCCGATAGGGTCTGCTCCGGCTGAGGTGCAGTCCCGTCATCTCCTCGCCAAAGTAGCGGAACAGGTGGTCGTTGAAGAACTCGCTGCCGTTGTCGGGATGGAGGTGGGTGATGGGAAAGGGTAGCCGTTCCTGGACCCTCCGGAAGGCCGCCACCATGGCAGTCTGGCTGCGCCCCAGCACCGCCACCCGCTCGCTCCAGCCCGTAGCGATGTCCACCAGTTGCAGGGTGTGGACATACTCTCCTGCTGCCACCACGCCGCAGTGGTGCACCAGAGCCTGCCCTGAGCGAAGCCGAAGGGTCCGTCTCGAAACTGCCCGGGGTCTGTGTGGCCCAGGAGAGCCGCTCCATGGGCGCCTGTCGGAGAAACTGGTTGGGCGGTTGGGGTTTGCGCCGTGGCAGCTTGGGAGTATCGAGCTGGAAGCGCTGCAGCAGCCGCTGGACCGTGGCCCGGCTTATGCTCGCCACGCGAGCTTCCACTTCCGCCGTCAGGAACAGCTCTTCCCACCGGGCCAACTGCTGGGCCGTCGGCAGCATGGCTGGGGTCAGGCGCTCCGCACACACGTAGTCCAGCCTCTCCCAGACGACCCTGACCACCTCGGCCACCATCGCCCCGTAGCGCCTTCGCCGCACGCGGGGTCGCTTGGGAGCCCTCTCCAGTGTCGGCCCATGCAGCAGCCTCAGCAGGCTCTTGCGGTGCAGCCCTGTCACCGCTGCCATCTCGGTGAGCAACGTACTCCGCTCGGTCCGGCCAGACTTCGCATACCGGAGCGCTACCAGTCTTAGGTACTTACGTCGTTCGTCTACTGTCATCTTGTCTTCTCTCGGCATCGTCCCCCCAGTAACATTCTTAGCTGAGGGAACCTTACCCCCTTCGGTAACATTTTAGGTGAGTGAATACGCATCATTGACTTCCAACATGCCCTACCATATACTGCCCTCGTAATTCAGCGTTATCAAAGGGGGTGAAAGGCGTGGCCATTTCCAATGAGACCCTCAAGGCCATCATCCGTGATTATCAAGGGCTCGAAATGACCGACGAAGAGCTGGATATCATGCGTCCCGAGCTGGACAGCTATCTAGCGGAGGTGGAGAAGCTCAGGGAGCTGGACCTCTCCAGCGTACTATCAGCGCGCCTGTTGCAGGCGAGGGAGGATGGCTAGTAGATATGGCGAACTCCGAACTTCTCAAACTCACCATTTCTGAACTGGCGCCAAAGATCAAGTCCAAGGAAATCTCGCCTGTGGAGGTAATCGACGCGGCTCTGGAACAGGCGGAGCGGCTCCAGCCCAAGCTGAACTCCTTTATAACTATACTCGGTGACCAAGCTCGAAGCCAGGCAAAAGAGCAGGAGGAGGCCTTGGTCAAAGGGAACTACCGAGGCCCGTTACACGGCATTCCCATAGGCATCAAGGACAACATCGCCACAGCCGGCACACGCACCACCGTGGGCTCAAAGGTGCTGACCGACAACATTACGGAAGACGATGCCCATGTGGTCGGCCTGTGTCAGCAGGCGGGCGCAATAGTGATAGGCAAGGAGAATCTAGAGGAATTTGCCGCTGGCGTAACGTCCAACAACCCCCACTACGGTCCCGTCCATAATCCTTGGGACCTGAATCATGTTCCCGGCGGCTCCAGCGGAGGCAGCGGCGCAAATGTGTCGGCCTGCGTCACATTTGCTTCATTGGGCACTGACCTGGGAGGGTCGGTGCGCCTTCCCGGAACCTTCTGCGGCGTGGTGGGACTGAAGCAGACCTTCGGCCGGGTGAGCCAGCGGGGGCTTTTGGTAACAAGCTACAACGGCGACCATATAGGCCCCCTTACCCGCTCGGTAACGGACAGCGTCCTTATGCTCCAGGCTATGGCCGGTCACGACCCCCTGGACCCCAGCACTGTGCCGGTACCGGTGCCTGATTACTCAGCGAATCTGACCGGCGGCCTGAGAGGCCTAAAGGTCGGTATTCCCACCAACTTCTACTTCGAGGACGTGGACCCAGAGGTGGAGACGGCGGTCCGAAAAGCCATAGCCGTTCTGGAAGAGCTTGGAGCGGATCTGAGAGAGGTCGCGATTCCCAGCCTAAGATACGCCGGAGCACTACGCATTCCTGGCATGGCGGATGGCTTCGTGACCCACGAGCCCCTCATCAAGGCAAGCCGGCAAGCCTACGGGCCGGACACCCTGTACCGCCACCTATCGGGGCAGTTCGTTTTAGCTCGCGACTACTCAAAGGCGATGAAGGTTCAGAGGATAATAAAAGAGGAGCACGCCAGGGTCTTACAAGAGGTGGACTTCTTGGCCACTCCCACCGCACCCGTTCCGCCACCACCTATAGGTCAAACATACATCTCTATGGGAGATGTCCAGCATAGAGTTCGCGGGCCTGGACAGAGCCTGGTGTCGAAGAACACCCAACCCGGCAATGCCACGGGTCTACCGGGCATAACCGTGCCCTGTGGCTTCACCAACGGAGGTCTACCCATCGGACTACACCTCATGGGACGCCCCTTCGAGGAAGGCCTATTATTCCGGGCGGCCTACGCATACGAGGCTGTGTCGCCAGCCAAGGGTAAGAGACCTCCAGTCCTGGATGGAGCTTAGGAACAATTTAGGAGTGTCCTGGCAGAAATGTCATTCTGATGCGCAGCCGAAGAATCTGGGGTGGGGAGACAAGTCCTGAGCAGTGTAGCCCATCCCCAGACCCTTCGCTCCGCCCAGGGTGACATCGAATACCTGCATGCCGCGTAGCTAGCAGAGGTGTCACATGAGCGATCATTGGGACCATCGTACCGCCAGAGTAAACGGCATTAACATCCACTATGTGTTGCATGGCCAGGGTCCGCCCGTAGTGATGCTCCACGGCTGGCCCGAGTTCTGGTATAGCTGGCGCAGGCAAATTCCCTTCTTAGGAAAACGCTTCCAGGTCATCGCCCCAGACATGAGGGGCTTCGGATATTCAGACAAGCCTCTGCACGGGTACGACGCCCGCACAGTAGCCTCGGACATATTCGAGCTTGCCAAGCACCTCGGACATCAGAGGATATCCCTGGTGGCCCATGACATCGGAGTGAGGATAGCTTACCGCTATACCCTTGACCATGAGGATGGGGTCGAGCGACTGGCGCTACTGGATGGCGCACCACCTCTGGAGCAGCTCGGACCCCAGCCACCGGAGGTGATTCGCGACCGGTGGCACGCCTTTTTCCACCAGCAACCGGACCTGCCGGAGCGTCTGGTATCGGGAAACGTGGAATGGTACCTTCGCCATATGTTCCGCGACTGGTCCATCCACAAATACGTGTTCAGCGACGAAGAAGTTGCCCATTACGTGAAGGCCTACTCGCAGCCCGGTGCATTGCGGGGAGGATTTAGCTACTATCGCGCGGCGGCCAACGATGACCCTCCCCAATGGCTTGCGGATGCCGACCGCAAGCTGTCGACACCTCTGCTGTCCCTATGGGGAGACCGCCGGGCCCGAACGTCGGAAGCCCTGGGCACAATTAGTCCTCTGGAAGCCTGGCGAAATATATTCCCCAACGCTCGTGGCAAAAACCTTGGGAACTACGGCCACTTCCTGCAATCGGAAGCCACCGATGAGGTGAACCGGGAGCTGATGGCCTTCCTGAGCGAGGGACTGAGTCGGTAGAGGCGACGCATGCGTCGCCTCTACGTACCCTCATCTCAACCTTCTCCCATCAAGGGAGAAGGAGTTTTTTCTACACCGCTACCCTGGACGAGCAACTACCTCTACGGTGGTATTTGGAGTCGCCACGGCGACCGAACCGTAGAGCGGTCAACGTTGTTTATATATCTCCACAAGCTGGTGGGCCTGGTCGTCGTCCAGCCCAGTTAGCTCAAAGTGTAAATGAACGGCGTTGTACACGGAAAGGTTCTCGTGTAGCGGGGGTGCGCTACTATCCCTTGTCCCCTCCACGGTAACATCCGTCCACTTCAGGGGCATCTGGGACTCCTTGGCCAGCCTTTCGAGCATGTTAACCGCACAGCCGGAGACACCTGAAAGAAAGGCCTCGCCGGCACCGATCTCCTCCTCTGGACCTCCATTGTAGGCGTAATCATCCATGACGAAGTGGTGGTTGCGGGCGTTGCAGATGGCTCGCCCGCGGGTGCCGCTGCTGTAGGAACGCACCAGCGTTTTTCTAATGTGCTCTTCCATATCTTCCTCCTGGCTGGATGATGCTAGCACCCGTGAATCCGAGTGCAACTTCGGAACCGGAGACTGACTCATACTGCAGCGGTTCGTCCAACCTTCTGCCATATCCCAATAAGATCGTCGCAATTGACCACAAGCCCGAAAGTGGTGCCTATTATGGCGAGAGAGTTGTTATGGAATTCCTCGCTGGCCTCGGCGCAGCAGTCCCCAACGGTGACTGTGTAGTAGTCGTTGAAGAAAGCATCCCGGGTCGTAGATTCCACGCACCCACTGGTGGCAACACCCGTCATCACCACGGTCTTGATGCCATTGCTCCGCAGTATTAGGTCCAGGTCGGTGTCCCAGAAGGCACTGAACCGGTGCTTGTTCACCACCACCTCTCGGGGGCTGTCGATGGGCCGTATGTCCCCGTAGAAGTCCGCACCAGGCGTGCCGGAGACGCAGATGTCGCCGTAGAGCCCCATTCGCTCGTACACGAAAGCTAGAGGCTCGGAAATGTACTTCGAGTCGTAGATAGCCTGGATGAACACAATGAAGAGGTTGGCTTGCCTGGCGGATTGGAGAAGGCGTGGAAGGTTCTGCAGCATACGCGGTATTATTGGAAACGCCTTCCAGAGCTCTCCCTTGCCCTGCCTACCGAGCCCGTCGGGATTGTACAGAGACCTCTCCGGATGAACAAAATCGTTCTGGACATCGACTATCAGCAGAGCGGTGTGCTTGGAATCTACCTGCTCCTCCCAGGTACGTAAGACAGTGTTCCGAGGGTCCTTTCTAAATTGACCACTGGCAAGGTATTTCAAGCGCGTCTCATCCGCAAGAGAGCTATTTTTCATTTCACCAGAAGCCACAATACCCTCCTGGCCGTTTATATCGAGACACCTAACCTTCTTCGAACCGTATTAGCGGCTTGGCTGAGGTGTCTTGGTGTAGCGACTCTCAGCCTCCAGCATATCCGACAGGCCCACGGTCTCGAAGAGCTCGACCAGGCTTACCATGTTGCCCAATAGACGTTCAGTGGTGCCCTTCTCCTTGATCTCGCGCATCACCTCCGTGACCACCTTGCATACCGTTGCCATAGCACTGGCCGGGAATATGACGAGCTTGAACCCCAGCTTCTCCAGCTCAGCCACAGGAATCAGTGGCGACTTGCCCTTCTCGGCGAAGTTAAATAACATGGGTACGTCGAAGGCCTTTACCACTCGCTCCGCTTCCTCCGGGGTGCGAAGGGCCTCGATGAATAGCATTTGGGCGCCCGCTTCCACATATTTCTCGCACCTCTTCAGGGTCTGGTCCATTCCTTCTCCAGCCAGGGCATCGGTGCGCACAATTATCGTGAAGTCCTCGTCGGTACGTGCGTCCACGGCAGCCTCGATTTTCAGCGCCATCTCCTCCGCGGAAACCAGGAGCTTGTCTTCCAGGTGCCCGCAACGCTTGGGTAGACCCTGGTCTTCGATGTGAATGGCCGCCACACCTGCCTTCTCATATTGTCGGACGGTACGCTGCACGTTCAGGACGCCGCCATACCCTGTGTCCGCATCGCAAATAACCGGTACGTTTACCGTATCGGCGATGTTAGAAGCGTTGGCTATCATCTCAGTCAGGGTGGTCAGCCCCAGGTCGGGCCTGCCAATTTGGGTTACCGAGGTGCCTCCCCCGGTCATGTAGACGGCTTTGAAGCCCTCATTCTGGATAATCTTGGCGGTCAAAGCGTCGTAAGCGCCCGGAGCGACGACTATCCCGGGCTCCTTGAGCATCTGTCGTAGCTTGGTGGTAGATTTCATCACGTTCCTCCAATTCATTATTCCCTGTAGTACAGGAGCATCCATGCAATCATAGTCAGACCTGCCGTTTACTGCAACAATCCCCTGTTGTAGGCTGCCTGGTAATCAGTCAACCAAGTCTTGATAGCCGCTTTTCACCCCCATCCTAGCCTTCCCCCATCGAGGGGGAAGGAACTTATTCTCTCCCCCTTGACGGGGAGAGTTAGAGTGTGGGTAAGACAATGCATCAATTTTAAGGTTGACAGATTACCAGTCCTAACTATATGGGAGGTCGTCGTTCGAACCAGCGGGCGTGTTGCTGATAGGTGTAGGCCGCCTGCAGTACGCCAGGCTCGTCGAAGGGCTTGCCTACGATTTGCATGCCCACGGGCAGACCCGCGGCCGTAAAGCCGGCGGGAACCGATATGGCAGGTAGTCCGGTGAGATTAAAGGGAGCCGTAAAACTGGGGCCCCGGATCATGCTTCTTGGGTCGAAGGTCTCCAATGGGGCCGCCGGCTGGGCCATGGTGGGGGTCACGAGCAGGTCCACCCGCTGAAAGACCTCAGCACACTCCCTCTTCATCACATTTCGCAACCTCTGAGCCCGTACGTAGTCCGAGGCGCTGATCAAGGCGCCGACGCGGAAGCGGCCCCTGACTATCTCGCCGAAGTCCTGGGGACGGCTCTTCAGATTGGCCTCGTGGAAGGCATAGGCCTCACAGGAAATGATGATGGTGTTAGCACCACGCTCGTAGATCAGGCTGGGTATGGTAACCTCCTCGAGTTTGGCGCCCAACCCCTCAAGTACCCCTAATTCCTTCTCGATGATGGAGGTCACTTCGGAGTTCACGGCAGGATTGGGAGCGAAGAAGAAATGGCGCGGCACTCCGATGGTCAGACCTTTAATGTCCTCCCTTAGGGATAGCGAGTAGTTGGGGACCGGAGCGGTACTCGTGGTGGGGTCCTTGGGGTCATGACCGGCCAGGGCTTGCAGCATGTATGCCGTGTCCTCCACTGTCCAGGTCATGGGGCCGCAGTGGTCCTGGGACCAGCTTAAGGTCACCACGCCTGCCCGGCTCACACGGCCATACGTGGCCTTGAGCCCCACTATGCCGCATAGAGAAGCAGGACCGCGAATCGATCCTCCAGTGCAGGAGCCCAGGGAGCCCATGCAAAGCCCGGCTGCTGTGGCGGCCCCGGAGCCGCTGCTGGAGCCACCCGTGACATAGTCAAGATTCCATGGATTGCGGGGCGGGAGATATGGAGTGGTGTAATCCGGCCCGCCCAGAGCGAACTCGTGCATGTTGAGCTTCCCCAGGAGCACGGTGCCTGCGGCCTTGAGCCTGGCGAAAACGGTGCAGTCCTCGGTGGGCACCCGGTCTTTGTCGACCCGCGACCCAGAGGTGGTAAGCACTCCAGCAGTGTCGTACAGGTCTTTCAGCGCGATCGGGACGCCATGGAGAGGTCCCTTATAGTTCCCTTTCAGGATGTCCGACTCCACGGAGCGGGCCTCCTGCAGGGCCTGGTCGTGCAGAACCGTGATATAGGAGGAGAGCTTGCCATCCAGTGCATCGATGCGATTCAGAAACGCACGGGTCAACTCCACCGGCGACAGCTCTCGGTTGCGCAACAGGTCACTGGCCTGGGAGATGGTCAGGTAGCAGAGGTTCTGTTCGGTTCTGGCATTTCCTGAAGGGTTGGTTCCAGTGCTTGCCATTTTTCTACCTCCGACCTGGGCATGCCGGACTCTGTCGATTTCTACGGGGACTAAACCTGCATGCAGTGGATTGCGATGACGTTAGGGGCTCAATGAGACGGGAAGTCTGGTTGGAACGCTACCGAGAACTCTTCAGCTCCCAAATCTATCGAGCGAAGCAGGTTTATATGTGGTAGGTGAAGCTCATACAGAGGCTTTAGCTCATCCAGCTCCGAATCCGTCAGCTCCAGCCCGGACTGCTGTACCAGCTGCTTGAACTGCTCCATGGTTATGTGTTCGGAATCCGACGTTGGCATGAGCTTTTCTGCTCCTCCTGTGGTTCACCAGGGGAAATTCGGCCTTTTAGGTGCGAGACTTTAGTATTGGACGCGAAAACCAGAGAGTTGTCAAGAAGAGTTGCTGGATACTGCCAGAGACGTCATGAGCCTTGACACTCCTCCCTCTCCAATCTACCATCATGGCTAGGATTGGTTGGCTTGTCATGTCCGTAATGGGCCCATTTCGGTAGAGCAAGCCATCCCCGCTTTCAACGGAGATTCAGGAGGGGCCATGAAATACGTCGTCAACTGGCCTGCAAGGTTGCAAGAGATGACCGCCTTCGTGGGCCTAACTCCAGACGAGCGCCAGCTCATCCAGGACAGCGCCTCCATTATTTTGCCGCACGCGCAAGCGCTGACCGATGCCGTGTACGACCACTTCCTGAAGTTCCCCCAGGCGCGTAAGTACTTCGTCACCGACGACGGCGAGATCGATCAAGTGAGGCTGGAGAGACGTAAGCACACCCTGATTCGCTGGCTGAGGGACAGCGCTTCATGCGCCCTGGACGAGACATTCGCCGTGTGGCTGCTGGCCATGGGAATCAGCCACAGCTCACCTCCCACCCACAGAGCGCACCTGGGCCCAGTCCCCTCGAAATACATGATAGGCACCATATCATTTGCCCAAACCGCCATCTCAGACCTGCTACGCGGCGAGATGACTGACACAGACCTGGCTCTGAGAACCAGCATCGCCTGGAACAAACTGTTCATGGTGCAGCTGGACGTATTGCTGGCTAGCTATGTTACCGAACCTGAGCTGTAAGGACTCCGATGTCGCAGTTGCAATCTTCTAAGTAGATCCGTCGTCCTAATAAATAGGTTTGTACAACACCGCTCAATTGTTAGACAAATAATCTGTATCGAACAGTATCCGTTGACATGATTCAAAATGGTTGTCTATGATTGACGCATTGACATTCGACACGGAAACCGACCTCTCCAGATGCAGGGAGTCAATGAAGGAATATAGTGCTTAACCTGGGCGATGCGCGCCGCTACATGGGCGGCCGCTTCCTGCCCGCCCTACAATACCCGGATTACAGAAGGCTGTGGTACGCTACCCTTTGCTCCCAATCGTCTGCATGGGCCTTGATAGTCACACGAGGCGCCCTGGCAAAGACCCTTACAGGCTCAGACGTATGGGTTGGATTAGTCACCTTTGCGGCCATGATCCCCTCTGTCGTAGTGGCGCCTTTGGCGGGGTTTCTAGCAGACCGCTTTGACCGCCGGACGGTTTTGGCCTATGCCTATGTCGTAAACCTATCCCATAACGTGCTGCTGGCTGTCCTTGTCGTCACCGGTGCCATCGAAATGTGGCACCTGGTTTTGCTGTCACTGTTAAACGGCTCCGCGCGCGCAACTCAGATGCCCTCAGGTCAGGCCCTCCTGGCCAATACCGTGCCCAAAGAACGGATTTTCAACGCCGTAGCCTTATATCAGACTACTCAGCAGGGGTCACGTTTCGTGGGCCCCTTCCTGGTCTTGCTAATGCTCTGGATCACAGGCCCTTGGGTGTCAGACAACCAGGACTGGATATTTTTCCTCTGTGCCGGCCTGTATGCTGTTGGTTTGAGCTTGATTCTCAGGATTCGCACTGTTTCCACAGGTGTGGTTGAAGCAGGTAAAGGCATGACCGCTATTTTTCAAAATATGGCTGCTGGGCTCAAGTATATGTATCATAATCGCCTTGTTCTCTCCCTGATCTTGCTGGTGGTGGCCCACTGTGGTATGACCATGTCCTTCGAGTCCCTTTTCCCAGCCATATCTATAGTGAAACTGGGAATGGACCCAGGAGCAGGGATCCTCGCTGGTTTCGGATATCTCATGGTCGGGTTCGGCGGCGCAGCACTAATCACCTCCATGGCCTTGGCAGGGGTACAGAGCGAGCGGACCAGAGGGCGGCTATTCTTTTGGGCAGGAATCCTCAGCGGCCTGACCCCGGTGGCGCTCGCGATGTCGCCTAACCTTCCACTGGCCATTCTGTCTACAGCAGCCATGGGAGCAGCTCAGGGAGGGTTCATGACCCTCAGCCACGGCATGCTACAGGAGATAGCGCCGGACGCCATCAGGGGCCGTCTGATGGGCGTCTACAGCTGGCATATCCAGGGATTCATGGCCAGCTTCAACCTGATCAACGGTAGCCTGGCCGGAATACGCGGCCTCACAGCACCGATAGTCCTGGGGGCCGGAGGTATAGGCTTTGTCATGGTGATGGCATTCAGCTTTATCCGGGTGCCACTGCGCAACCTATATGATAAGGGAGTCCCCGCTGAAGCCCGCGCAGTCTGATAAGTTTCCATATAAAAACCTCCGAAACCATTTACCGAAACCCGAGTTCCGGCTATAATGTGCCTCAAGGCCATTGCAAATCGAATCACTTAGTAAAGAATAGCAAGCGCTTCGTCAATATAGGTGAGACTACGAGTCTCAAGCTCAATTTAGCTAACGGGAGGTGAACAATGGACATAGGCAACACGAGGATCAATGCAGGGGCTGTGGAGTTCGCACTCCAGTATAGGGACCTTGATGGAGGCGGGGTAGGCACCCGAAGTCCTGACCAGGGCGTATGTATTCAGGTGGTCGGGCAGGTCGGTAGTAAGGAGACGGAGCTCTTGCGTTTCGACTGCTTTGACGAGCTACCCCACTACCACTATGGACCTGAGAATAAGAATATCAGGCTGAACATGGACAAGACGACGGCGGGCAACCCTATAGGCTGGACGATGCTTCAGCTCCGCGAGCGCCTTCCGGAGATGCTTAAACGGGCAGAGTACGACAAGATAGCAGGCAAGCTGGATATGGAGCTAGTGGGGTCAAAGCTCGACGAGGTAGAGTCCACCGCGCGGGAGATGGCCCTTAGCGAAAGGGGCACGGTAACACATAACCGGGGCGACGAGGTAATCGAGGCCGGAGTAATCAGGTTTGGACTGGAATACCGCCACATAGGCGAAAACGAGGGTCTTGCCATCCACGTGATGGGCGATGTAGCAGGCCAGGAGGTGGAGCTCCTCGCCTTCGACTGCTTCGTGAATCAGCCGCACTATCACTACGGGCCCAGGAATAAGAACCACCGCTATTTCTGGGACACAACAACTGTACCCGATCCTCTGGACTGGACCTTAACCCAGTTCAAAGAGGGCAAACTACCCTCGATGATCCAACGGGCTGGCTACCCGGGCATCGCAGTTGACCTGGACCGGGACCTCCTCGAGACCAAGCTGGTGGAAGTGGAAGCCAAGGGCCGGGCAGCAGTGAAGGCGAACAGAGGGTAGGAACACGGGAACGTAGGAACAACGGAACAGGGCATCGAAGCGAAATAGTAAGGTAGGGCCGGGGTGTACTCGGCCCTATTTTGTTATACCCAGCTTCCGGAGCCTATGGATCCGCTCGTAGTTGTAGCCCAGGGAGCCTAATATCTCGTCGGTGTGCTGGCCCAGGGCAGGGGAGGCTGATCTGGCTTGAAGGGGGGTCTCGCTCATCTTAACGAGGGGCCCAACCATCCTCAGGCTTCCCACTAGCTGGTGGTCCAGCTCCACCACCAATCCATTGGCAGCCACTTGCTCGTCCTCAAGCAGCTCTTCGGTGTACCTGACAGGGCCGGCTGGCACTCCAGCGTTCCCGAGTATTGCAATCCACTCCTCATTAGTCTTTTGGGAGAACAGCGCCTCGGCCTCCTTCGCGAGTCGCTCTCCGAAGGCCAATGCCTCAGGAGAGTCCTCAACGTAGCCGGATTCGAACCGGATGTCGGAGAGGGCCAGCACCTCCAGCAGCCTCCGGCGAAGGGTGTCGCTGAGGCATCCCACAGCCAGCACTCCGTCCTTCGTGTTGTATGTTCGATAGTAGATGTTTCCGGGCGGTAAAAAGTAAGATGACTTGTAGATGGAGTTGGTCACCTCGTATGGCTGGCCGGCTGCTTTAAGGGCGGCCAGCTCTTCCAGCAGGGCTTTCTGTGTCTCTCGGTCGGTGGCCTCAACGGAAAAGAACCTGGAGCCGTGCATTCCCAGCGCAGTGGCCATGAGGGTAGCCTCCACCTTCTGGCCTCGGCCCGTTCGCTCCCTGACGTACAGGGCTGCGTTTATGGCCGACACCATCGCAATCCCTGTACCCACGTCTACCACCGGCGTATAGACATGCTGCAGCACCCCATTCTCGATATGCCCCTCGGCCGTCATCAGACCGGTGATCGCCTGCACGATAATATCGTAGCCGGGGAGGTCGCTTTGGGGACCCTCGTTGCCAAAGGCCGTGTTCTCGCAATAGATGAGCCTGGGATTCTTCGAGGAGAGGGTCTCGTAGTCCACGCCCAGTTTGGAGGAGACACCCGGGCGAAAGTTGGCGATAACAACGTCGATATCCGGTAGCAACTCGTAAACGATCTCCCGCCCTTCCGGCTTGCTGAGGTCAAGGGGTAGGCTGCGCTTGCCCCGATTCACCGCCATGTAAGGGCGGCTCTCCGAGGGGACGATCTGGCGAATGTAGCGCCAGGGCTCACCCCAGGGCGGCTCCACCTTGATGACGTCCGCGCCCATGTCCGCCAGCACCATCCCCGCAAATGGGGCGGCTATAATCTCGCTGAACTCCAGGACCTTTATCCCGGCGAGTGGTCCGGACGGCGGGGCCGCAGCCATTCTACTGTTGCCTCCTCAACTACGGCGATTCCGGCGGGGACTCATCCGAATCCTCAGCCACCAACGCCCGGAATCTTGGGCCGAACTCGGGGTCGTCGCGCAGTGGGGCGAAATCTTTGTCCCCGGAGGCCATCCCTAGACATTTTCGGTCTCCAGCTATAGACCGCTTTAGCCATCGTAGCGCCTCATCAAAGTTTTCAACTAAGGACTGTAGACGGGCAAGATTGTATAGAATAGCAGGATGGTCGGGCTGATGTTCTAGGGAGCGGTTATAGTCGGCTAACGCCTCCTCATAGCGACCTAAATCTACCAATACATGGCCGCGGTTGTATAAAGTCACAAGGTTCATCGGGCCATAGCTCCAGCGACCGGTTGTAGTCAGCCAAGGCATCCCCGTAGCGCTCCATGTCTGCCAATGTATTACCTCGGTTGCCCAAGGTGGAGGGTTCGTTGGGCTGCAGCTCCAGCGACCGGTTGTAGTCGGCTAACGCCTCCTCATAGCGGTTTAGGCGATGCAGTGTGATGCCACGGTTATTCAGAGTCAGGGGGTGGTCAGGCCTCAGATCCTGCGCGCGGCTCACATCAGCCAGTGCTTCCTCGTAGCGTCCCAGATGACTTAGTGCACCGCTTCGGTTGTTTAGAGTCGATGGGTCGTCGGGCCTTAGCTCTAGCGAGCGGTTCACATCGGCCAACGCTTCTTCATAACGGCCCAGATTTCCCAGCACAGCACCCCGGTTGCTCAGGATGGCGGGATCGTCGGGCCTCAGCTCCAGTGAGCGGTTGTAAGCCGATAACGCCACTTGATACTCTCCCGCATTGTAGTAGCTGTTGCCACGAAGGAAATAATCTTGGGCGGACAGAGCCGCCGGATCCAGCGGTCGGGAAGCGGCAAGGAGTTTTCCCAGCTTCTCTAACTCATCGCTTGTGAGAGTTGACCCACCTTCGGGCCTCACCTCTATCGGGGCTATGGCACTGACTCCTTGCTGCGCCCGCCAGGCTGCCTGTTGTTCCGCGTATTCGAAGCGTCTTCGCTCCGATTTTTCAGTGTCGCCGACCTTTTCCAGTTGTTCGATTTCCGTCTCATAGCTCTTTTGCAGCCGGTCCCAAACGTCCATTTCCACTCGGTGTTCATGCATAGTTCGCTGGTTTAGCAGCTGCAGCAACCCCAGCCGCCACGCCACAATTGCACTGATAAGACCACCGCCGACAAGGCTAACACTGATCGCTGCTCCAAAGGTCGCCCAGTCCATGAGCCTTAATTACCTCCAACCTTGTTTTGTGGCATAACCAGCGCTTATGATCCGAGCCTCACTGGTCGCTCTCGGTCTCCTCAGCTCCCCGTTCCTCCGTTCCCTGTTCCTGAGTTTCCTCCCCGGCTTCCGTCCTCGCCCCCTCCCTGCTTCGGTCGTCCATCCAGCGACGCAGGTCGTTGAGGGCCGGGGGCGACACGTAGAAGACCTGGATATCGCTGGGGAACTGTACCCGGTGGTTGTCCCCGATTATCAGGATGGCGGATTCATCCTCCTTCAGGGTATCGCTAATTCGGGAGGCGATATATTCGTACCTCTTGTTAATGGTGTCCATGTAGGCCTGGAACACCGTGGTAGAGGCCTTCTGGCTCACCAGGCCGATGTATAGGCACCTCTGCCAGTCGGAGCTTTCCACCACCAGCTCCCGGTCCTCGGTGGGCTCTAGCTGGGCGCCTACCTGGCAGTGGTGACGCACCAGGGGAAATCCAAAGAGATTCATCTGCTCCACCAGCTTGACTCCCTCGTCGCCCGCCACAAAGACCGTCTCATGGTAGACGCGGCTGACGGGGCCCAGCGCAGCTTCAAGCCGGGCTATGTGCTCCCCGGCGCCAACCCAGTACCGCTCCAGCTTCTGCTTCAGATCAGCGGGAGAGTCCAGAGGTGCCGCGAACAGGGGGACCAGATAGAGCTTCCGGCCCCTTCTGTACTGCTCCGCTTCCGGCTTCTGTATCTCACCCAGCGGTGTGCTCATATGTGACCACCTCTCGAAAAAAGCAGGCTAACAGCCTATCAAATCGGCTTTATTTTCAGTCGCACCCAGTACTCAGTCATCCTTAAAATTGATGCATCACGTCACCCCCATCCTAGCCTTCCCCCGTCGAGGGGGAAGGGACTTGTTCTCTCCCCCTTGATGGGGGAGAGTTAGAGTGGGGGTGAGAGGCACCTACCAAATCTTTATTCTCAGTCACTCTTAGGGCTGGGCAACCTCAACGGGCTTTCTTTCGTTGGATGAACGCTGGATGGTGTCCAGCAAGCGATGGTTTTTGACCGCCAATTTGAAATCCGGGTCCGCACTGCCGGTTCCACGGACGGCGTCGCTAAGCCGCCTGTAGAGCTGACCGACGTTGAAAGGCTCACCCTTGGGCATCTTGCTGGGGACCCAGGTCAACCGCTCAGGCACCGGTAGCTCCTTCAGCCCACCTTCCGTACCCTTGGCTCCCTGGAGCCCGATCTCGGCGTACTGGACCATCTCGCTGGATGAGGCCACTAATGTGCCTTCCCTGCCATAGACTTCCATCCTCCATCCGGTGCCATGCCAGGGTATCGTGGCCACGTGGACGGAGACGATGGCGCCGTTGGTCAACACACCGTTGACCAACACGTTGTCAGGAGAGGTCACGTTCACCCTCTGTCCGGTGTCGGTGATCTCCCACTCGGGCACCTGGGTTGAGAGCTGCCCGGACACCTCCTTGAACTCGCCAACGCAGAAGCAGACCACGTCTATGGCGTGCCCCGTGCCTATGGAGAGAGTGTTGCCGCCCAGCTTGGCGTCGGACATCCAGGCGCGAGTCGATTCCCACTGCAGGATGCCGGGTCTGAACATGGTCATGTTGCAGGCCAGCACCTCTCCCACATATCCCTCGGCAAGGAGCTCTTTGAGGCGCAGTAGAGCCGGATCACCCCTCGCTTGAAGGCCAACCATGTGGTGAACTTTGGCTTTCGCGGCAAGGTCGGCCATCTCCACCGCCTCCCCCAGGTTGGCGCCCAGGGGCCACTCACAGAATACGTGCTTCCCCGCCCTCAACGCTGCCATCACGACAGAGTAGTGGACGGGAGCGCGAACCGACACGGCAACCACGTCTATATCGGGATGGGCCGCCATCTCGTTATAGTCGTGGAAGGCCAGGCGTGCTCCAAAGTATCTGGCCGACTCCGCCGCCGTGTCCGCATGGGCCGTACACACTGCGGTCAGCTCGTACTCGGGCAAGGCAAAAATGGCGGGAATATGGGCCCTTCTGCTCCATCCATAGTGTGCGTTAGCGCCGACCAGTCCTAATCGTATCTTATCGTTGCTCATCTCAATCCCCCTTTATCTGTTAGTTTCTTTGGCAACTCGTGCTACTTACCTTCCCTAATCCAGTCCGCGATGCGTTCTCCGATCATAATGGTGGTGGCATTGGTATTCGCCCGAATACAGTCAGGCATGATCGACGCGTCGGCTACCCGCAGACCTTTCAGGCCATGCACCCAACCGTACTGGTCCACGACGGCCATCGGGTCCGATTTCGGCCCCATCTTGCAGGTGCATGATACGTGATGTGACGTTCCTGTAGACCGCATCAGCCAGTCGTCCAGAGCATCGTCCGAGGCCAGCTCTGCGTCGGTCGGCGAGATGCGCTCTATCAGGAGGTCTTTAAACGCAGAGTACTCCCCCAGCTCTATGGACAGCCGTATGGCCTTACGCATTCGCTCCAGGTCGAAGGGATCAGTGAAATACCCGTAGTTCAATAATGGCTGCACACTGGGATCAGCCGAGGAGAGCTGCAATTCCCCCGCGCTGAGCTCAAGCTGCAGAGCCGGGCTAATCCCTATGTAGTTGCCTTCATCGGGAATTTCAATGTGAGCAGGGCGATGCTCGCTGGTCAGGAGCGTCGGGGTAATCTGCATATCGTTACTCAGGTACGAACCTTCCACGGTGTATCGGAGTCCCACTTGAAGCACCGGAGCCTGGACGTCGGGCCGCTCACCTTTGGCGCGCCACAGAACACAGGCGTTGGGATGGTCTCTGAGGTTCTTGCCGACGCCCGGCAAATCATGAATCACATTTACCCCGACGCCTCTGAGCTGGTCCGCTGGTCCTACGCCGGAAAGGAGCAGGATATGGGGCGAGCCGATGGCGCCGCCGCTCAATACGATCTGATCCCCCTCTATCGTGAATCGCTCCCCACCGCTCTCCACGTCTAGCCCAACGGCACGCTCGCCTTCAAACACAATGCGTCGGACCGTTACATTGGGCCTGATAGTAAGGTTGAGCCGGTGGCGCGTCTGGTCGAGGTAAGCCAGGGACGTGCTGATGCGGACTCCGTCAATGGTGTTGCGCGCTCTAGGGGAAAGCCCGGTGGAATCCGGGTGATTCTGGTCCGGATCGTCGCGGAAACCTTGATCCAGGCATGCCTCACGGAACGCCACGGCATGAGGTAGCCACTCCTCCTTGGGGTATCGCCGTACCGGGATAGGGCCATCGTTACCGTGAAAGTCCCCACCCGGGAAGTCATGGTCATTCTCCATCTTCCTGAAATATGGGAGGACCTTGGTATAGGCCCATTCATCGTTGCCCCATTCCGCCCAACGGTCATAATCTTCGGGGATGCCACGGTAGAGTACCTGTCCATTGATGGCGCTGGTGCCTCCTGTGACTTTACCGCGGGGTATCGTGAGATTCGGCTGTTGAGGCGTAACCTGGGCTACAAACCCCCAGCTGTGGGGCCCATATGCTGACAGCCACACATTGTTGCCCTGCTTGAGGTCATCGGGAAGGCGCTGGAAATCCGGATAATCGGGTCCCGCCTCCAGCAGTAACACAGACCGGTTCGGGTCTTCCGAAACGCGAGCAGCTATGGCCGCGCCGGCGGACCCTGCTCCCACAACAATAACGTCATATTTCATCATCTCCTCCTCGCTTTTTCACCCACCAATTATACAGATAGTCTAAGCTCAGTCCACATTCTCAGGATCTTTCGATTGCCTTTGATAGGCAGGAGACTAACGCTCACCCAGAGCTTGTCGAACCATGGGGACGCCCTTCGACAAGCTCTGGGTGAGCGGGAAATATCTGCCTCAGAGCCAGAATCGAAAGACTCTGCCACATCCTAACGCCGCTTTCATTTGGTCTGGAACTGTGGTATCTTACCCATCAAGTTTCTTTCCATCGAAAATGTCTTTGCGAGCCCTTCACTCCGTTCAGGATGAACTCCGCGAAGCAATCTAAAGATAGGAGATTGCTTTGTCGCTGTCGCTTCTCGCAATAAGACCTTCATCGGATCCTTAGAAAATCCCTTATGAACACCGAGAGATTTGCATGCGCATACTTCTGATCGCTACCAACAGAGACGACAAGCTCATGAGCCGCATGGATGCCAGGCCACTGCCCATAGGGTTGGCCTACGTGGCGGGATATCTGGACTCCAACCGCCATTCCATCAAAATGCTGGACCTGATGTTCTCCACAGATTATCTGGCCGACACCGAGAATGCTGTCAGGGAGTTTGCACCCGACCTGGTCGGTCTCTCCATCCGTAATCTGGACAACTTCAGCTACCTCCATACCCACTGGGCACTTCCTACCGCCAAAGAGGTGATCCAAAAGATTCGGACGGTATCCGAAGTTCCCATTGTATGCGGAGGTCCTGCCTTCAGCATTCTTCCCAAGGAGTGCTTCCGTTTTCTTGAGCCGGACCTGGGAATTGCCGGCGACGGAGGTGAGACCTTCGCCCAACTGGCCGACCGCTTGGAAAATGGGGAGCCTTACAACGATTTGCCGGGCCTGGTGTACAAGGACGGAGATGGGGAGATAGTTAGGGAAGGCCTGGCGGCTTCTAGCTTTCACATCTCCCCCCACTTGGAAGGGCTGGACATGGACCGCTACCAGCGGGCGGGTTTCGGCATTGGCATTCTCACCAAGCTGGAAGATTTCTACTATCCCACAGGCGGCGCAACCGAAGAATCGGACCAGGCAGCCTGGCGAGTCATCAGGCCCGTGGATGAGGTGGTCCAGGAAGTCCGTGAGATGAAAGAGCGTTTCGGACTACGCAAGGTGTTCTTCATCGATTCGGGATTCAACATACCCCTTGCCCACGCCAAATCTCTGTGCCAGGCATTCATCGAGTCCGGGCTCGACATGCACTGGAACAGCTGCCTGGCCCCGGTCCCACAGGCGTGCGACAGTGAGATCGTCGATCTGATGAACCGCGCGGGTTGCAAACTAGTGCTTATGGCCGGCACGGGAGGGCATCAGGCTGAAAATGGAGACATGGAGAGCCAGCTAGAATCACTGGAGAAGGTGTGTCACCTCTGCGAAGATGGAGGACTTCATTACACCATCTCCCAGTCCTTTGGTGAACCTGGGGATACTAAAGAGACGGTGGAGAGAAAGCTAACATTTCTGCGCGGGATTCATCCAGCCATGGCAAACCTGCGAGTAGGAGTGCGGGTCCTTCCCGGCACCCCAGTGGCGGAGGCGGCCATGGAGGAAGGTCTATTCTCCGAGGAGAACGAGCTCATTCGACCAACCTTCTATATCGAACCGTCAGTAAAAGATTGGATCGTTGAACGACTTAAGTCCGAGGCCGCCGAAAACCCTCGCTGGAACCTCATGTAGCCCTTTGATATCCCCTCTCCCTTGATGGGAGAGGGTCAGGGTGAGGGTGAACGTCTCGGTGCCTCTTTGGCTTATATTACTAGGAAAGAGGAAGGACAATGGAATCACCTCATGGCCTTGATCATGGCTCTTACCGGCCCCCGGTTATGGGGCGCAACGGCATGGTCTGTTCGGGACATCCGCTGGCGTCACTGGCCGGCATCAGTGTACTACAGAAGGGCGGCAACGCCATCGACGCGGCCATAGCCATCGGAGCAGCATTAAATGTTGTAGAGCCGGGTATGTCGGGCATAGGCGGAGACGGCTTCATCATGGTCTATCGGAAAGAGACCGGCGATATCAAGGTATTCAACGGGACAGGGGCCGCACCATACGAAGGCACACGGGAGCGTTATCTGCCCGACGGGATTCCATTGAGGGGCATCCTGACAGTATCAGTACCGGGCCTGCTGGATGCCTGGGCCGCGGCCCACAACAGCTATGGAACACTCAAATGGGCGGAAGTGTTCGAGCCGGCCATCGACCTGGCGGACAACGGCTTTCCCGTAAGCCAGGTCCTTGCCCGGGGAATGGCGGAAGACACCCTTTTGCAGACAGTTTCCACTTCTAAGGCGATCTATACCAATGGTGGACGACCCCTCCGGTCCGGCGAGATCATGCACCAGAAGGACCTGGCCGAAACCTTTCGTAAAATCGCCTCTGAAGGGCGGGACACATTCTATCAAGGTGAGATAGGCCGGGCTATAGTTAACTTCATCCAGGAACAGGGCGGCTTGCTGACACAGAAGGACTTGGCAGATCACCGACATCGGGTGCAGGAGCCCATCTCGATCACCTATAGAGGGAACACGGTCTACGAAGCTCCGCCCAACTCCAGCGGCCACATTTTGCTTCAAGAGCTCAACATGCTAGAGACCTTCGACATCCAATCTAGGGGATGCAGCACGACCGAGAGCATTCACTGGATGGTGGAAGCCAAGAAGCTGGCCTTCGCAGACCGGGAAGCTTACGTGGCCGACCCCGAGTTCGTGGACATACCACTAAAAGGTCTCCTTTCCAAAGAGTATGCCCAAGAACGGGCCAAGCTGATTGATCCCCAACGAGCCGCCGAAAACGTCCGGGAGGGAGACCCGTGGAGGTATCAGGATGGAGTGGGCGGCAAGAGATTGGCAAAGGTATCTCCGGAGCGCGAGGACACCACATGCTTCTGCGTGGTTGACCGCTGGGGCAACGCGGTCTGCCAGCTACAGAGCCTCCAGAGCGCTTTCGGCTCCGGAATCATCGCCGGAGATACCGGCGTATTGCTCAACAACCGTATGTCATACTGGCATCTGGACCTCGACCACGTGAACTGCCTGCAGCCTGGAAAGCGGGTGCGTCATACCATGAACCCGGTGATGGTCTCCTCCCCCGCCAACGAGCTGATTCTGGTCTGTGGCACGCCTGGGGCCGACACCCAGGTGCAGACTAACCTCCAGGTCCTCAGCCATGTATTGGATTTCGGCTTGACCGTAGCCGAAGCGGTCGAGGCCCCACGCTGGCGCCATACCCAGGACTCCACCGAGTCCACTGTGCCCCACACCTGCAACGACGAGCTTCAGCTTGAAGGCCGTTTCTCATCTACGATTAGTGAACAACTCAGTCGGCGCGGCCACGCTCTCAACATACTGGCTCCCTGGGGTGGCCCTGGCAGCGAGATGATGATTCAGGTAAACCCGGAGACAGGAGCCCTATTCGGAGGAGCAGACCCTCGCCGCGACGGCTATGCCATAGGCTGGTAAAGCGGCCCTTTATACTTTACCCAACATTCGATCTCCCTTCTCCCTACGGGAGAAGGGCCGGGGATGAGGGACACCCAAGAACCACTAGGAGATCAGCCATGACTTTCGGATGCACCGTGCCTAACTCAGGGCCTAACGCAACGCCGGAGCACCTACGCGCGACAGCCGTACGAGCCGAGGAGCTGGGCTTCGACCACATTTGGGTCGGCGACCACGTAGTAATGCCTACAGAGGTAGCCTCTCCTTATCCATACACCGAGACGGGCGCCAGCCCCTTCAACCCTGAAGACCCCTGGTGCGACCCCCTCGCTACCATGTGTTATCTAGCAGGGTGCACGCAGCGGATCAAAGTGGGGGCCTGCGTACTCGTTCTCCCCTATAGAGAACCGATAGTGACGGCCAAGATGGTTTCCACTTTGGACTACATCTGCGGTGGGCGTGTCATCCTGGGGGTAGGGGTTGGCTGGATGGAGGAGGAGTTCAAAGCCTTGGGGCTAAACACCTTCCGAGAGCGTGGAAAGGTCAGCGACGAGCAGATCCGCGTGTTCAAAGAGCTATGGACCAAAGACGACCCAGAGTTTCACGGCGAATATTATCAGTTCTCAGGTATCAAGTTCTCGCCCAAGCCCGTCCAGAAACCTCACCCTCCCATCTGGGTTGGAGGTCACACCAATGCCGCCCTGCGTAGAGCCGCCAATCTGTGTGACGGCTGGCTACCTGTCGGCCTTCGGCCCCGAGCCGGCTTGGAAGCGGAAGACATGGCGGAGCTTATTGACAGTCTCCGCGATATGACGGAGGAAGCCGGGCGACCAAGAGATGCCGTAGATGTAATATTCAGCGCAAACCTTAATTTCGGCGGCCCTTCAACCGGACCAAGGCCTACCTTGACAGGTAGCCCGGAAGATATCGCCGCCGACATCGTCCTATATCAGCAGGTAGGCGTGAATCACTTTATTTTCCGCTTCAGGGCAGATGAGCCCGAACAAACTCTTCATGACATGGAACGCTTTGCAGAGGACGTAAGGCCTCAGCTATCTTAGAGGTTTGGTAAAGGCTATCTATCCGGCTTTCCGCATCTCATCCAAGACCTTTCTATTACCATTCTCACGAAAGTGCCCCTCTCCCTCAGGCTGGGGTGAGGGCACTTTCACAGCAATGACAGGAGGAAGGAATGGAAGGGGCCCTACCCCCTATCTGCCAGGGTTGAAAAAGTACCAATGCTATGTCAAGATAGGGTTATGCGAATAGGCGCATTCGAGATTCATGAGCCCGTCCCGGAGCTTCGCGAGCCCCATGCTCTCACCATGGTCAGACCGTGGGTGGACGTGGGAAGCGTTGTAAGCCTCACCTTGGCCCGATTGGAGAGCCACTTCGGCGCCAAAGAGCTGGGAAGGTTGGCCAGACCGGGAAATTACTTCGACTTCACCCGCTATCGCCCCACCATTCGCCTCATCGAAGGAAAGCGGGACGTCGTTGTGCCTAACAGCATAATCAACTACGCCCAGCCTGAGAACGGGCCAGACTTCATGTTCTTTCACCTACTGGAGCCCCAGGCCTTCGGTGAAGACTATGCCGACTCTGTCCTGGAGTTATTCAAACACTTCGGCATCAGCCGATATTGTCGCCTGGGTGCGATGTACGACGTGGTGCCTCATACCAGGCCGTTGATAGTCACTGGAGACACCGCAGGCGTGGCCGTCAAAGAGGACGCCAACGTCGTTAGAAAACGAAAGAACACCTATCAAGGACCTACGTCCATCACTAACCTGGTGTCCTCCGGCGTGCCCAAGCTGGACCTTGACATCGATAGCATAAACTTCATGGTACATCTACCCCAATACATCCAGCTTGATGAAGACCACGTAGGAGCCGTACGCCTCCTGCAGGCCTTGTCTTCAATCTACGATCTGCCTCCCGATCTGATGTCGGCCGATAAAGGGCAGCTTCAGTACAATGAGCTGAACAAGACTTTGGAGCGCAATCCTGAGATTAAAGCCCTTATATCACGACTAGAGGCTGACTACGATGCCGAAGAGACCGAATCGGTGGAGGAACCCACATCCGCTCTCTCTCCAGAAGTAGAGAAGTTTCTTGAGGAGATGGACCAGCGATTTGGTGAGCCCGATAATAGCACCTAAAAGGCTGTCTACTATCATCCATACTCTATGATGCATTTATGGCTATAAACTTCGAAAGGGGAGACCCGGGCAGACCTAAAGGCCATGCGTTGGCCTATTTCCGGACCTATTCGGAGCCCGATAAGGTCTACGCCACATACATCATTGTCCTGCCCATTCAGGTAGATTTCGCCAAGTATGTACCTCCTTTCCTGACATCCCATCTATCCAATATGCCCCTCAGTGATCTTTCGGCTTTCTCCTTACCCCCGGTCCCCGAGGAAGTCGGTAGCTTCCAGGAGCTACTTCATTTGGCCGAGGTGAGGGATGACGACCTGCTGGATGCGGGTACCTTCCATTCATTCGATCTGCCAGAGATGATGCAGACCGTAAGCGATGTAGTCCAACAGTACTCCCAGATATGGGCGGATCACACCAAACCTGCCCTTGCTGCCAAAGATACGCAGAACCAGGGCTCTTCTTCTACAGACGAGGATTCCCCCTCAGTTAACGAAGTGCTGTATGGCCTGATGAGCCAGGGCGATAAGCTGGCTGAGCTATCCAAGATGATTGGGAAGCTGCGCTTCGCAGTGGAAGGCAACGACCAGCAGACTGGCTCCGACATTGAAGAGGACATCAAGATTTTGAGCCGGCACCTCCCTGAACACTACGCCATACCCAGCCTTTTGGAAGCGGTCCTGAATGCCTCCGCCAACGGGGCCCAACTGGCCCAACTCTATCTGGACCGGTGCTATAAACTCTCAAGCGGCGATGATGTGGGGGCTCGATCCCTGGAAGAACAGATCGAGAGCCTGAAAACCTCAAGTTAGGCTGCCACGCCGGTCTGCTCAGGGTGTAAATCTAGTGCTTAGTCAACAAAGATTTGATAGCTGCCTTTCACCCCCATCCTAGCCTTCCCCCATCGAGGGGGAAGGGACTTGTTCTCTCCCCCTTGACCGGGGAGTTAGAGTGGGGGTGAAACGATACATTGATTGTAAGGTTGACTGAATAATAGCTTTCAGGGCCGGTCCGTTCTGATCAGTTTCCAGTCTTTCGAAAGTGGAGAACAAGGTGCACCTGTCTCATTTGAGCTTAATCAATTTCCGAAACTTCCTCCAGCTTGAGTTGGATGTGCCTCCAGGCATAGTGGTGCTCTTCGGAAGAAATGCTCAAGGGAAGACAAGTTTGCTGGAGGCCATATACCTGCTCGCTATCGCAAAGTCGTTTCGGGCGGAAAGCGAACACGAGGTAGTGAACTGGAGCGCTCGCCAGGAGAATGGCGAAGTGCTGGTGGCTGGAACCATTGAGAATCAGGCCGAGAAGCTGAAAGTCTACGTCGGCTACCAGTGCGTTCCCAGGACAGAGTCCCAATCCGGTGGACGCTGGGACGATGATCGCCGGGTTGGCGTACGCAAACAGATACGGGTCAGTAGAGTCAAACGTACTGCGGCGGAGCTGGTGGGCCTAGTGAACGCCGTTCTCTTTTCCGCCGACGACATTGAACTGGTGCATGGGCCCCCATCCCTGCGGAGACGCTACCTCGACATCCTAATGTCCCAGGGAAACCCGCTGTATCTCAAGACCCTTCAACGCTATCATCGTGTCCTTTACCAGAGGAATCGGCTGCTCAGGCTGTTACAAGACAGGAGAGCCGAGGAAGATGAGCTTGCTTTCTGGAACGATGAACTGGTCAAGGAGGGATCTTGGATCGTTGATCGTCGACTCGAGGCTATGAACTCCCTCTCCAATCTGTGTCGGGAAAGACACAACGAGTTAACCGGCGACACCGAGGACCTCAGCGTCCAATACGTTCCCAGCATTCCTGAACAGGGAGTTTCAGACACCCAAGAGGACACGGCTAACCGGTTCATGGCAGCCCTGAAATCTGTTAGAAGCAAAGAGATGGCCATGGGCTCAACCACCGTCGGGCCCCACCGCGACGACATAAAGCTCCTAGCCAACGGGGTGGATATGGGCACCTACGCCTCCAGAGGCCAGGCAAGGACCGTGGCTTTGACTTTGCGGTTGGCCGAGGCAGCCTATCTGGCCTCGATCAGGGCGGAGGGCCCTATAGTGCTCCTCGACGATGTGCTTTCGGAAATGGACTCGTTTCGTAGGGCTCACGTACTCGATAAAGCCCTCGAGTATCAACAGGTCATTATCACCACCACGGACGTGGACTTCATTCGTGGCGGACCACTGTCCGACGCATCCTACTACGAAGTCGAGGACGGGCAGGTCTCTCTGGTATCATCTCCCGCCTTCTCTGCAGCAGAGTGAAGGAAAGCATGCCTCGCCGCCTCCCGAACGCCTGAGACTTCATTGCTGGAATAGACGTTGAACGGAGCTTTGACTAAAAGCGGTGATTCCACCGAACACGCCTGTAGGCTCATTCGTAGCGCCGGCCACATTGTAGCATTGGTCGGTGCGGGAATGTCCGTTGAAAGTGGCATACCACCTTTCCGAGGACCCGGAGGAATCTGGACCAAGTACGGAGCATCCACCTCACTCAACTATCATACCTTCCTCGAAGACCCGGCCAAGTGGTGGCAGAACCGGTTACATGACGAGGTGGCGCCGGGAAACCCTACTTACGAAATGAAAATCGCCGTGGATGAAGCTCTTCCCAATGCGGGGCACTACGCATTAGTCGAGTTGGAGCGCATGGGTATCCTCAAGTACACCATAACCCAAAATGTAGATAACCTACACCGTAGAGCCGGAAGCATCAAGGTGGCAGAGATACATGGCAATCGTACCAAACTGCGTTGTCTCGGTTGCGGAATCCGTGTGCCCAGAAACGGGTTTCCGATCGAACATGTTCCGCCGACGTGTACCGGATGTGGAGGAATCATCAAGATAGATAGCGTCATGTTCGGCGAGCCCATACCCAAGGACGTAATGGCGGAATCTCTGGAGCAGATTCAGAAGTGCGATTGCATGCTAATGATCGGCACGTCAGGAACGGTCAAGCCTGCGGCAAGCTTTCCCATTGCCGCGAGAGACAGGGGCGCTAGGCTTATAGAGATCAACCCGGATGACACTATCCTCACACCCACCGCCGACCTGGTCATTAGGGGCTTCTCGGCCGAAGTTCTGCCTAAGCTGGTTGCGGCGATCAGAGAGAGTAGGGACAACTAGGACCGAGATGGTCAGCCAGGCTCCGGCCCTTCTTCACCTTCGACACCTGTACCACGATCGTAGTTTACTGTAGGCGGTGCGCTCGGTTCGCGATCGACCTTCCGGCCGTCAACCATCTCCGGACCCCAGCCCTCGGGGAACTGAAGGGTACGCACCGGGTAGTTAATCACGATGCCCTCTTCCTTGAACCTCTGGTGGAGGTGCTCCATCAGCGCCGTCTTCAAGCGGAAGCTACCGAACCTGTCTTTGGCTTGAAGAAATAGCCAAAAGTCGACATTGGAATCTCCAAAGCTCTCGTACCCAAAATAGGAGCCATATTCCTTGACGCCGTCGGGGTGACTATCCAACACAGCCTCCATGACTTCCAGAGACACCCGTTCGACATGATACAAATCGCTATCGTAGCTGACGCCACAGTTCAAGAAGACATTCACCGCAGGGAACGGCATCTGGTAGTTGGTAATGATAGTCTCGGCGAACTTGGAGTTGGGGACCACCACCAGGTTGTTGCCCCAGGTACGCATGCGGACGCTCCGCCAACCCACGTCCAGCACGTAACCCGCGATGCCGTTCTCCAGCTCGATGTAATCACCCGGAGTAAATACCCCTTCGGTCATAACATAGGTCCCGGCAAACAGGTTGGCCAGGGTAGGTTGAATGGCCAGGGCCACTGCCAGTCCACCCAGTCCCAGTCCCGCAATCAATGGGCTGATATTGATATGGAGCTGATCTAAAAACAGCAACGCCCCTAGCCCGTAGACCAGGCCTATGGCAATTCTACGGAATAGGGGGAAGAGCTGATCGTCGAAGCTGGTTTTGGTGCGCGGAGCCACGTTCTTCACGTACCAATCGAAGGACGTGGAGACCAAAGATGCCATACCATAAACGCCTAGGAGAACTCCCAACGCGCCTGCGATAGTGTTCACGGCCTTTTGTTGCCCGTCGCTTAGATCGACGGGCACAGTGAAGGCCAGATAGGCGCCCAGCAACAAGATAGCGAAAGTAATGGGCCAACGCACGGATTGAACTAACCTTGTATCCAGGTCCGTGGGTGTCCATCGGGTCAATCGGATGATGAGAGGAAATAACAGCTTGCCCACAAGAAAGGACACAATTAGCGCGATAACAAAGATCGAAGCCGCTAACGTGGGGTCCAGCCAGGCGGGGTCTCCTACTCCGAAACGAGACAAATAGGAAGGATGCATATAGTGGTGCTACTTCCCTTGGCGGCGGTTCATGGCCAACTGTACGTTACGTCGTAACACGAGATTTGAGGAATGATGGGGTACGATTATCTGTAAACTTTATCAGCATCATAAAAGCTCCGTGCATGACGAGAACGAGTGTAGTAGCGCTGCTGAATAGTGTCAATCCCTGTTGGGCGTACGTATACAAAAAAGTGGCTGTTATAGAACACTGCACAAAAGGGAAAGGCCTCGCCAATGTGGCGAGGCCTTTTTCGTATTTACTAATGAGAGTCGGAAAAGTGGAACTGAGTAAGAACTCAGAACTCTTTATGCCAGTAGGCCAGCTACACGCCAGGTATGCGGAGCTGGACCCCGGCCTTCTCTTCCTGTAGTGTGGCCACGGCGTCAGAGTCTCGGGGTCCCCATCCGCGGAACAGCGCCTCGACGTATCTTTGGTCGACAATATTCGACACGTCCATGGGAATACCAAGCTCCCTCCCCAGGTCCGTAGCCAGCCGCACGTCCTTGGCGGCGAGTGCTACCGCGAATCCCGGCTCGAAGTTACCCTTGAATAGGTACCTGGGAAACTTCTCGGTGATCCTTCGGCACCCTCCCGAGCTGTTGGATATCACATCGGCTAGCACGGCAAGATCGGTCCCGGCCTTCACTCCCAAGGACAGAGCTTCGGCCAGGAGCACTCCGGTGCCCATGCTGATCAGATTATTGCATATCTTGACCACCATACCGCTACCGATGGGGCCGCAGTACACAACGTGGCCTCCAATGGCGTCCAGAGCCGGCTTGATTCGGTCGAATGTCGCCTTGTCACCGCCCACCATCACCGCAAGGGAACCCGCCGCGGCCCCGTACACTCCGCCGCTGACAGGCGCGTCCAGGACCGTGACTCCCTTTTCCTGGCCCAGTTGGTGAATGCGGCGTATAGCCGTGGGCGAGTTGGTAGAGAGGTCTACGTAAATGGAGCCTGACGTCGCCCCTTCCAGTATTCCTTTTTCTCCCAACACCACTGCATCTACATCACGTGGGAGAGGCAAAGAGGTAAACACCACTTCGTTTCCCGAAACCGTATCTTTCGGAGAGTCCGCCCAGGTGGCGCCCATCTCCAACAGGTTGGTGGCTGCCTCTCTTCTAAGGTCGTGAATGGTAAGCTTGTGGCCCGCCTTTATGAGGTTGCCAGCCATTGGATTCCCCATATTGCCGGTGCCTATAAACCCTATCTTCATAAAGAGTACTTCCTTACTGACAGCTAGCTTTTTACGAGGTCTCGTAGAGCCTCGGTAAGGGCGGGTAGCACCTTCTGCCAATCACCCACCACTCCATATCGGGATTCTTTGAATATGTTCGCTTCGGCGTCCTTATTTATGGCTACGATTACCTTAGCTCCAGAGCAGCCAGCCATATGTTGACTCGCGCCTGATATGCCCACAGTTATGTAAAGGTCAGGAGTGATGGCCTTACCCGTTAGACCGATTTGCCAGTTAGGTGGCACCCACCCGGAGTCTACTGCAGCGCGAGATGCCCCGATCCCAGCTCCGATTACCCTGGCCAGCTCCTCCAGGTCCTTGAATGGCTCCGGGCCTCCCAGGCCCCTGCCCCCGGCCACCACTATGCTGGCATCCTCAAGCTTGATCCCCTCGGACTCCTCCTTAACCACATTGACGACCTTGGTCCTGGCCAAAGTAGGGTCTAGCTCAACGTTAAACTGGATCACCTCTCCTTGTCGAGACTCGTCGGCCTCCAGTGGAGCGTACACCTTAGGCCTTATGGCGGCCATCTGCGGAGTATTAACGCAGGCTAAGGTTGCCATGGCATTCCCGCCGTACACAGGACGATCGGCAAGCAGCCCATGGGTCTCGGGGTCGATCCGTACCTCAAGGCAGTCTTGGGCCAGCCCGACGCCCAGACGGAAGGCCAGCCTGGGGGCCACCTCCCTACCGATCGCCGTGCGTCCCAGTAGCACGATGTTAGGAGCAACTTCACGGCACAGCTTATCTAAGGCTGAGAGGTAAAGGTCAACCTGATAAGTATCCAGCAGGGGATTTCCCACAGAGTAGACCCGATCCGCGCCACAGCTGATAGCTTCTTGGGCCGATCCACCAGTCCCAGAACCAAGAAGGGCTATAGCTAAATCTTGTCCCAGTACATCCGCCAACCGTCGCCCACCAGCGAGGAGCTCTTTACTGATCAGGTTCAGCTGACCCTCGGCGGATTCTCCTACTACCAGGACACCCGTTGCCTCCAAGCGCAATACCTCCGCGGATTTAGATAAGTTTGGCTTCTCTGAGTCTCAGTGCGAGATTTTTCCCAGCCTCTTCCTCTGTGTTGCCATCTATAAACTCGCAGCTCTTTTCGCTTACTGGCACAAATAGGTCCACCAGACTGAGCTTAGGTTTCATCGAGGAGATATCAATGCCGACTTCCTCGGCACTCCAGATAGTCGGTCTTTTGCGAGTGGCGGCCATAATTCCCCGAAGGGTGGGATAGCGAGGTTCTCCCAGCTCATTGCTGACCGTGACCAGGGCCGGTAGAGAAGCTTCGATCACCTCATAACCTTCAGGGATGATTCGCTCCACAATTACCTTGTCGTCCCCTACCTCCACCTTTTTACCTATGGTAACGCAAGGCAATTCAAGGAGCTCGGCTACTCCCAAAGGGACCTGGGCGTTGTCCCAGTCCGAGGCCTGCCGCCCACAAATAATCAAATCGAATTCACCCAGCTTTCGTATCGCTGCGGCAAGGACATGGGCCACATTGTAGCTGTCTACATCGTTGTCAAAGGAATCGTCTTGTACCAGAATTAGCTCGTCGGCGCCCATGGACAGGGGTTTCTTCATCACATCCATGGAGAACACCTTGCCCATGGATATGACCTTTATAGTGGCCCCGTGGGCATCCTTGAGCTGAAGGGCCGCCTCGACGGCGTTCTCATCGAACCCGTTTACCACTGGCGGTATGTTGGCAGGGGTAACCACCCGCTTGTTATCTCTATCCACCTGAAATGCCGATGTGGGCATCTCGGGGTCTATTACCTGCTTGGCCAGTACGATTATATTTAAAGGCATACCGTTTCCTTCAAGTGTCGAAGGTCACTCCAGTGGTGAAAACCAGACTGAAATATAGCATCGGCCCATTATGCTGTCAATTGAAGCAGAAGAGGCCGGCGACTCGACCTCGCTAGCTTGCAGCCGCATCCACAGCGGCGCTTTCACCGGCGACCTTGCCGAAGACCGCCCCAGCCATTAGCCCAGACCCGCCAGGGTAGTTATAATAGAAAATCCCACCCACCAGCTCACCCGCCGCATATAGGCCCGGAATGGGTACGTCCTCACAGTCCTGCACCTGGCCTCGATTATTGATCTTCAGGCCCCCGAACGTAAAGGTGATGCCACAGGTCACCGCGTAACCGAGATATGGGGGCGTATCGATAGGCAATGCCCAGTTGGACTTGGGCGGATCTATTCCTTGTGTGCCTTTTCCGTCGAGGATTGTAGGATTGTACTCCTTGTCCTGGACCGCGGCATTAAACCCTCTTACCGTATCGGCCAGCCCTTCACGATCTATGTCTAACCGGTCTGCAAGCTCCTCTATCGTGTTGGCATTGGCCATGGTCACCTGTGGAATACGGTACTCCTCCCGCAAAAGGTGTTTCACCTTGTCATCGAAGATCTGGAAAGCCACCCCCTGTTTCTGTCTCAGTATCTCCCGGCCGTAGGTTACATAGGTGTAGTTACGGAAGTCGGCCCCTTCATCCACGAATCGCTGGCCATCCAGGTCAACTATGAGGCCAAAGGGATAGGAGTGTTTCTGGTAGAGCTCCGTAACCGTCCTGTCTCCAAATGGAGGAGCGTTGAGGTCCCAGGCTACGGCATGGCAACTGCTCCAATGGCCGTAGGGCTGGGCACCTATGTCCAAGGCCATCTTGATGCCATCTCCCGTGTTGTAGGGTATTCCCCGGACCTTGGCCAGCTCCCAACCCGGCCCCAGGTATCTGGTCCGCATCTCTGCGTTTGACTCGAAGCCGCCGGCGGCCAGCACCACCGTCTTGCCGGCGATATCCTCGAACCCCTGGGGACCTTGGGCCCTGACCCCCGACACTTTGCCCTTTTCGTCTTGCAGAAGGCTGATTGCTCTGGTCTGATAACGTATCTGGGTGCCCATCTTTTCCGCCACGTCGAACTGCTGATCGGAAAGGCCCTTGCCGGCCCCCACTGATTCCACTACTAGGCCTCCCCAGAAACGGAACTTTTCTCCCACTTTGAATGCCTGCCTTCCGAAGGAGAGCACGAAACGAACCCCTCGTTCCCGCAACCACAGCATGGTCGGGTGGGATTCGCTCACCAACAGCTGGGCTAGCTCGGGGTCGGAGAGGCCCGAGGTCACCCGCATGAGGTCGCTGTAGAAGGCGTCTTCGGTATAGCTACCCACATCAACCGATGCTTCTTCCTCTGGAGACATGTCCGGCACCAACGCCTTGATGTCGTCGATGCCGTTATAGGCGCAACGAATTATGCCACCGGTGAAATATGTATTGCCGCCGCGGAAGTACTCGGGAGCCCTCTCCAAAACAAGAACACTGGCTCCTCCCTCTCTGGCCGCTATGGCGGCGCAAAGGGCGGCATTGCCTGCTCCGACTATTAAAACGTCATATTTATCGCTCACATCCTACCTCTCTAACAACGCAGGGGGATAGTCACGCCGGACGGTGATGCCACATTAGGCACATACCCCATCAATAATCAATGAATGATATCCCTTTTTACTCCACCTAACAAGACATCACAAACTAGACGCTTTTTGGGCTAATAAACCCTTGTCAAGTGCAATAAAAACACTTATACTATGTCACCAGCTTGCGGGTCACGCCCACGGCTGCACCTATTGGCTTGTGAAATTTACATATAGTCTTTCGAAGGTTCTATCGTATAAGGAGGCACCATGTCGAGGTTCAAGGTCATCCCAGTCCTTCTGATAATGGGACTACTAGCTCTGTTCATTCCCCTCGCTATAGCCCTGGCTCAAGGCGGTTCCGGAACCGCCGTCATCCGTGACAGCAACCCCAACGACGTTAGCGCTGTGCTAAGCGATCAGCTGAACATCTCCCTTACCGGAGTTCCCGCATTGGCTTCCAATCAGGCCTATGAAGGCTGGTTGGTCTCCGACGACGGCATCAAGCAAAGCACGGGCATCTTAAACGTAGATGCCGATGGGAATGTAAACCAGACCTTCTGGCTTTTGCAGGATTCAGACTCGGTCACAATCGACCTGGCTGAGCTGGACGATTCGGGGCAGTCGGGGACCGCAACCCTTACAGCTGCCGGGGCCCAGACAGAGGTAGTGGTCGCCGTGACCGCGGCAGCGTCAACGGCAGATGAGCCTCAGCCCATCCACATCCACCTAGGAACATGTGGCGCCAATCTAGGAGGTGTCGACCACTCGCTCTCTGGCGTAGTAGGCGGTGCGTCAACTACTACAGTTGACGCCACGTTAGCTAGCCTCATGGACGGCAACCATGCCATCAACTTGCACAAGTCCGGCGCCGAAATTGGCACCTACACCTCCTGCGGTAACATTCCTGCTATAGGACCCAGCGGTGAGAACCTCCTTGCCCGCTTCGACAAGTTCGCAATAACGATAGAACCCGTCCCCGATGACGACCCAGGCGCCTCAGCCGACGTGGCTGCCATACACGTGATTCCTGAAGGCGCCATGGCACACATCCGCCACCTTCTCGTCTCCTGGGCCGGCAACCCAGCCTACACCTCCGGCTTCCACGAAGGCATTGAGAAGGGGATAACCGTCGGACTCAGAGAGCAGACCTGGGCCGCTCTTGTCCACGCTCGCCTCTCCGCTAGCTCCGATACCATTGAAGATGCCCGCCTCCATGCCTGCCACGTGGTCAATATTATCGAGGGCACCGGTGATGGCAAGGGCGAGAACTTCGACGCCTCCTGTGGAAATCCCGGTGACGGCTTCGGCGTGCTCAGCTACTCCGTTGACTCCGCCAAACATGCAGAGTTCGCCTCGGGTCAAGCTCCCGATGACCAGGTCATCGCGACCAACGCGAGCACAGTAATTAGATCCTCCAGCGCGGTGACCCCATTGGCTACCCAAGCGCGTGACCTGGCCCTTCAGGCAGCACGAAGCACTGACCTGCTGGCCGCAAGGATATCCATTCAAAACGCGGAAGCCGCCCTTGTACAGGCCCTGGATAGCTCAAAGGCCGCTTACATGGCCGCCCAGGACATGGGCACCCATACCCTTATGCCCCAGGCAATAGAAAAAGCTGTGCCTCCAGCGACGGGTGATACTAACGTTCCAAATCTGGCTTGGGTTGTTCTGATACTAGGGGCATTCCTTTTGGTGAGCGGCGTCATCGTTTATCGCCGCAGCGTGGCAATAAGATAGTGGCCCCTGCCCTCAAAATCGCATGACTCGATGAGGAAACCAAAGGCCCTCGGATGAAATTCCGAGGGCCTTATCCATAATGTATAGAAACCGACTAGTGTTTAGTCAACTTAGATTTGATATGTACCTTTCACCCCCATCCTAGCCTTCCCCCATCGAGGGGGAAGGGACTTGTTCTCTCCCCCTTGATGGGGGAGAGTTAGAGTGGGGGTGAAACGATGCATCGGTTTTATGGTTGACTGAGTACTAGTCGGTGATTGTCCTGGTGATGAGATTGCCTGGCACCAGCTCGAACCCCTCTTCCACGTGAGCTTCGGTGTCTCGCTTGAAGCTTTCGCCTACGACGAAAAAGGGCACGATGTCCCGAGCCAGCTCCGCTAACTCGCGGGTCGGCCATCCATTGACCGCACTGCCATCGGGCAGAATAGCATCGACGCCCACCAAAACCATATCGGCCCGTTTCAGGCATTCAGCAATGGAATCGTCTCGCACTAAGTCCGCTGAAATGCCCAAGGTCGTGGCCTCCTTCAAGAAACTCCGGCCATGGCTAACTTCGCCGATCTTGGACTCTACCGCAAGCACCCTGAATGTCCTGCCGGCCTCCCGGGCATACGCAAAAGATCGAAGTACCGCTGAGCTGTAGCTGCACGTAAGCACTCTAGCCCCTTGCTGTACGACCTCGGCCGCGTTCCGTGCGGCCTTCATGGACGCTGACTCCATCTCCCTCAGCAGATCACGCTTTATTAACTGAGAGTCGTAATCGGGCTCTCTTCTCTCAATTTCTGCGACAAACCGCCGGGCCATGGTTTTGATGGCCGCCATAGGCGGCCTTGCTCGCGCCAACTGACTCGCTACGTTCTTCAAGGCAAAGGAAGATTGTTCGTCGGAAATCGAAAGCTCCGCAGCCAAAGCCAGGACCCGTAAGCTCTCTCTAGCGAGGAAACTGGCGCCGTGCTCACGGTCGTTCCGAACGTTCTCTATTCCTCGGATAATTTCTCGGTACTGTGAATATGGTTCCATGCACACCTCGATGCAAGAACGATATGACGGCCCATCACCCTCTCCTTCAACATTATACCGAGCCTCTGTTTCAGCTTAACGGCCTTCGGCTCCTCTGTTACAATTAATGCGCTCATCAAGCTAATGTTCGGCGATTTCAAGCGCAGGAGGCCTTCCATGAAGGCACTCGTAGGCGGAAATCTGATAGACGGCACCGGTAGCCCACCGCTCGACGATGCCGTCGTGGTCGTGAGTGACGACGGCCGCATAGAAGATGTGGGACCTCGGAATGCCATAGCTATTCCTCCCGGTGCGGAGACCATCAGAATAGACGGGATGACTTTGCTGCCTGGGCTCATAGACCGTCACGATCATCTGGGTTCCCACGGCTACGATCTGATGGGGCGATGGGGACTGAGCGAGCCCAGAAGTCTCCGCCACGTTAGGACAGCCAAAGTAATCGAAGACACCCTATTGTCCGGATATACCACGGTTCGAGACGCTGGATGGCTGGATGCCGGGTTCAAGCTCGCTGTGGAGGAGGGCTTGATCGCTGGGCCTCGCCTCGTGGTAGCTACCAGCCCGATTTCTCCCACTGGAGGGCTGGCGGATATGTGCAGTCCATCGGGACACCACGAGCTTGTACACGCTGACCCGAACCTTCCTGTCGGAGTCGCAAACGGAGTCGGCCAGGTGCGCGCCATGGTTAGAGAGGTCGTGCGAGTTGGAGCAGATGTGATAAAGTTCGCCACCACAGGGGGCGCCAGCTCTCGTGCCGGCCATGGGCCCAAGGATATCGAATATGGATTCGATGAAGTGCAGGCGCTGGTCAATGAGGCCCATGCCTTGGGTGGGCCTGGCCTGCGCATGGCTATCGAAGCCGGAGCAGACTCAATAGAGCACGGTACATATCTGGACGAAGACCCGGATCTGATCAAGATGATGGCCGACAAAGGTATCTTCTTCGTTCCCACCTTCACCGTATACGAGTTCCACGCAGAAAAGGGCACACCCCACGGACAGGAGCGTTCCCGCTCATTACGTCCTCACCACGTGGCAAGCATGCAACAGGCGTTGGCGGCTGGAGTCAAGGTGGTGGCCGGCACAGACGCAGGAGGATGGGTCCATGGCAACAACTCTCAAGAGCTACAGTGCTTGGTTGAGGCGGGAATGACACCCATGCAAGCATTGGTCGCAGCCACGGGATGGGCTGCTGAATGCCTGGGGTCGGAGAAGGAGATAGGCACGGTTCAGCAGGGAAAGCTCGCCGACTTGACGGTGGTTGATGGTGACCCTCTACAGGACATCACCGTATTGCAGGAGCGGAGTAGGATTGCCCTGGTTATGAAGGGAGGAGAAATCTGCGCGAACCGGCTGGCGGAAACCAAGGTGGAGGCGTTAACTGAGTGAATGACTAGGCCCGTGTTCGATAGACCTCCACCGCCGCCGCCGATACCATGGCTCCCCTGATTGGAGGACGAGTCTTCTTCACTCGTACCCGCACTCCACTAATAGGGAATGAGGCTAACGCACGGCGGGCCATCTCCTCGGCCAGGTACTCAAGCAGGTTTCTCGGCGCTTCCTCAATCACTTCTTTGACCACTCGATACAGGTGGGTATAGCTCACAGTATGCTCTAGGTTATCCGAGCCGCCGGCAACACTAAGGTCAAGCTCAGCTTCCAGGTCCACCTGGAAAGGTTGGCCCAAAGACCGCTCTTCGGCACTTCCACCATGGTAGCCATAGAACTGCATCCCCTCAAGGATTATTCGGTCAGAGGCCAACACTAACCTCCCTAATTATGAACAACTGGTCCAATGAACAAGAACGGAACTCTATCTGCTTTTCTCGGCAATGGCCTCTGCCAGAGCCAAAAGGTTGCGGGCACGCTTTACCACAGGCACGTCGATCATCCTGCCATCCAAGGAAGTGGAGCCTCTTCCCGTCGCCTTTGCCTCATCCCAGGCGGCTACGACCCGCCGGGCATACTCTACTTCATCAGACGGCGGAGTAAATATGCTATTGATAGTGTCAAGCTGGGCGGGGTGGATGGCGAACTTGCCCTTGAAACCCAGGGTTAGCGACAGCTCGGCATCGGTCTTGAGCCCTTCCTCATCCCGGTATTTCACGTAGGGACCATCCAGGGCCACTACGCCCGCTGCCCTGGCCGCGATCGCAACCATGGCCCTCGGAAAATACACCTCTTCTCCGTAGTCTGTTCGGCGTACTCCCATATCGTCTGTATAGTCCTCCGCCCCGAAGGCAACTGCCACCACCCTGGGAGAGGCGGTAGCTATTTCCCATACACTCATAACGGCCTTGGAGTTCTCTATCCAGGGTATGATCACAATCCGGCCCGGTTCCAGTCCCACCTGCTTTTCCAGCTGGGATGTTATCCTATCATACTCCTGTATATCCCAAGCGGACTCCACCTTGCCCACGCTTATTCCGTACAGATGGGAGCCTATCACCATCGAGAGCTCATCTCTTGTGAGCCCCGTGTCCAGAGAGTTGAGCCGGACCATGACCTTTGGACCTTGACCCGCGAGCGTTGGAGCCATCTCCTTTACAATCTGCCTGGCCTCCAGCTTCTCGGTGGGCGGTACTGAGTCCTCCAGGTCTGCAACGATGACGTCGGCCTGGAAGTCCCGGGCCTTCTCCAGCATATTCCGGCGGTTCCCCGGTACAAAGATCAGGCTTCTCAAAAGCTCCAACTGTGCCTCCCTGGACTAGCTCAATTAGACAACCAATTCCGTCAAAGTATAGCACCCCACCCCAATAGCTCGGAAGGAGTTATCAACGGAAAAGAATTGAAAGAAGAGGCGGCGAAATGCGCCGCTCCTCTTTCCATTTTGGCCTCAGATTTCCCTGACCCGTGGTAAGTCATGGCACGCTGAATATACCGGCTCAGTCTGCTTCCGCAGCCAACCTATCAACGGGGACTGGAGGAATAGACGCCGGTCAGCTATAATATGTGAAAACACAGACGAGGGTGGTGCATTGGTCACCAAAGAGGACTTCAGAAGGTGTATGTCAGAGTTCGCGACGGGAGTAACCGTCGTGACCACTCTGGACGACGAAGGCAACGTCCATGGCATGAGCGCCAACTCCTTCACCTCTGTGTGTCTGGACCCACCCCTCGTGCTGGTCTGCGTGGCCCACAACACCCACACCTACCAGTACCTGGAGCACCAGGGCTGTTTCGGGGTCAACATCTTAGGAGCCCAGCAGGAGGACATCGGGAAGTATTTTGCGAAGAAGCCAGCCGATAGGCATGGAGAGGTGGAGTACGATTACTCCATTACTTCCGCCTGTGGAGTACCTGCCTTGAACGGGGTACTAGCATTCTTCGGATGTAAGGTGGTAAGCTCTCACGTCTACGGAGACCACACCATCTACATCGGAGAGGTGGAGGAGATGTACGAGGGTAGTTCCGAGTCACCTTTACTTTTCTTTCAGAGCCGCTGGTACGGAAATCTCGACCTCAACGCATAGTACCGAACTATTCAAGGGTTGCGAGAAACTCTTTTATAGTCCTGTTTACTTCCCGGTAATGCTCTAGTTGCACCCAATGGGTAGCCCCATCGATAATCGCCTTCCGAGAGCCGGGTATTCTGTCGGCCAGATAGTCGGCATACTTGACCGGAGTCATGACGTCTTCCGAGCCGGTGATTATCTGTGCGGGCAGTCTAATCTCTTTCACCCGGTCCATGACGTTAAAGCTGTCGCAGCAGAGATAGTCGTTGAGCTTGACGGCAGGCCCTACTTCCCCTAGCCGCCTTAACAAAGCTTCTGCTAGCTCAGGTTCGATCTTGGAATAATCAGGCTTCCTCTTCTGCAGCCATCCGCCAGGGTCTTGCAACCCATCTTCGCAGTCTTTGAGGAAGTCGGGATGGACTCGCAGCCTAGCGCCAGTGCCAAGCAAAACGATCCCTTTCAGCTCGTCAGGGTATTTGAGGGCGTATAGCTGGGTGATGGCTCCGCCCATCGAGTGGCCGCACAACACCACGTCCTTGTAGCGACGGGCGGCTATGAAACCCCTGACCCACTCAACATAGCCTTCGATACTGGTACAAGGCTTCCCAACGGGATGGCCCGGAAGATCGATGCCCTTCGAACCTCTGAAGGCACGTAGCTGGTAGTAATAGGATAGGCTTGACTCGCCAGCGCCATGGACAAAGACCAGCTTCATCGTAATCTCCCAAATATAGGGCCGATTCCAGCTATTCAGTCGACTAAGATTTGATAGATGCCTTTCACCTCCACCCATTCGGCAGACTCAGGGCAGGCTCTAGCCTTCCTTCATCAAGTGGGAAGAACTTGTTCTCTCCCCCTTGATGGGGGAGAGTTAGAGTGGGGGTGCAACGATGCATCCACTTTAAGGCTGACTAAGTAATAGCTACTCAACCAACGGATCACGCTAGTTTGAGCCGGGTGTGGCGCGCAGATCGCTCCCGACAACAGAACAAGCCTGATACAACACAGCCGTGCCTAGGGGTAATCTGGATACAAACTGGGCTACTCCGGCTCCGACTCCTGGCTCGACTCAGCGTGGTTTGCCCCATTGGGGGCTGCTACGCTGCCATTACTCTTGCCGCGGCTGGGCTGACCAGATCCGTTAGTGCCCGGGGAGCCGTCCTTGTCAGGGAAACACGCAATTGAAACCACTTCGTCATTGCCTTCGGGTCTCCAGATGATGACGCCCCTGGCATGCCTGCCTTGAAGCGAGATCTCCTTGAGACTAGTCCGGAACACCTGGCATTTTGCCGACACCAACATTACCTCGTCATCCCTGCTCTCGTTCACTACTCTAGCACCTGCCACTAGGCCCGTTTTGCCACTGGTCATAATCGCGCGAGTCCCTCTTCCTCCCCTACCCTGTCGTCGAAAGCGGGAGATCTGAACCAGTTTGCCCAAGCCTTGCCTGGTTACTATCAGTAGGATATCTTTGGGGCCCACGATCTCCGTGGCGACCAGGCTATCACCTTCTCCTAAACGAATACCCCTCACACCACCGGCAGCACGACTTCTCCGAGGCATGGAATCCAGCTGAAAACGAACGCCCTGACCCTTGGCCGTTACCATCATTACGTCCTGGTCAGGCTTAGCCAAGCGGACTGAAACCAGGTCGTCGCCGGGCTCCAGATCCATCGCGATTAGGCCGCTAGACCTGATGTTGACCAGGCTGGACAGGTTCATCGCCTTGATTTCTCCAAGCCTGGTGGCCATCACCAAGGTGCCATCACTACTGAGATCGGGTACAGCTACCAACGCATTGATCTTCTCTCGATCGTTCAGCCGCACCAGGTTGATAACCGGGGTACCTCTTGTAGTTCGGGAAGTATCTGATGATATCTCAAAGGATCTGAGATTGTAGACGCGACCCCGATTTGTGAACAGAAGAAGAATATCGTGGGTATCAGCAACCACCAGGTCCTGCAGAGCATCATCTTCTCTGGTGGTCATACCCCGAACGCCCCTCCCTCCGCGATGCTGGAGCTTGTAAGTCTCACTGGGTATGCGCTTGATATAACCTCGCTGGCTAAGGGTGATCACCACGTCCTGATGGAGAATATACTCTTCCAGGGAGTGACTGGTCACCTCATCATGATATATCTCCGTCCTTCTGGGATCGTTGAAGCGCTTCTTCAGCTTACGGGTATCATCTTTGATGGTTGCCAGAACTTTCTGGGAGTCGGCCAGAAGGGCTTCCAGATCGGCGATTGTCTTTAGTAGCTCCTGATACTCCTGCTCCAGCTTCTCTCGCTCAAGGGCTGCGAGGCGTCTTAGCTGCATGTCTAGAATGGCTTGGGCTTGGGCCTCGGATAGACTAAGCCTCTCCACCAGGTTGGCTCGAGCGGCGCTGGCGTCTTCCGACCCACGAATGATGGCAATAACCTGATCCAGGTTGTTAAGAGCCATGCGCAGACCTTCAACGATGTGGGCGCGCTCCTTGGCTACTTTGAGCAGATGTTCGGAACGCCGAGTAATGACCACTCGTCGATGCTCTATATATAATTGAAGGGAGCGCTTCAGCGAAAGTACCTGGGGTTGCCCATCTACGAGAGCCAGCATGATCACGTTGAAGGAAGAGCGTAGAGCGGTATGCTTGTAGAGATTGTTAAGCACAATCTCGCCTTGAGCATCTCTCTTTAGCTCTATCACTACCCTCAACCCATCGCGGTCAGACTCGTCTCGAATATCGGATATGCCCTCAATACGTTTGTCCCGTACCAGATGGGCAATCTTCTCTACAAGAGCCGCCTTGTTCACCTGGAAGGGTAGCTCGGTGACTATGATTTGCTGACGGCCACCACGAAGCTCCTCAGTCTCAGTGCGAGCCTGCATGACTATTCGGCCTTGTCCGGTTGTGTAGGCATCCACTATGCCCGACCGGCCCTGGATAGTAGCACTCGTGGGAAAATCGGGGCCGTGGACCCTCTCCATGAGCTCTTCTACTACTGCGTCCGGATGGTCTATCAGGTAGCAAATGGCATCACAAATCTCCCCCAAATTGTGGGGAGGTATATTGGTAGCCATACCTACTGCGATACCCGAAGCCCCGTTAAGTAGCATGTTGGGCAGCAAGCCTGGCATCACCGTGGGCTCCTGGAGAGAGCCGTCGAAATTCTCCACGAAGTCCACCGTGTTTAGCTGGATATCGGCAAGAACTTCCTCGGCGATGGTTGCCAGGCGCGCCTCAGTGTATCGCATGGCTGCCGGCGGGTCATTGTCGACGCTGCCGAAATTACCCTGGCCATCTACTAGCGGATACCTCAAGGAGAATCCCTGGGCCATTCGCACCAGCGCTTCATATACAGGGGAGTCGCCGTGGGGATGGTACTTTCCCAAGACTTCACCCACGATACGTGCGCTCTTCTTGTACTGGGTGCCCGGCCTAAGCCCGAGCTCGTGCATAGCATAGAGAATACGTCGCTGCACCGGCTTGAGCCCATCTCGCACGTCAGGCAGCGCCCGAGCTACGATGACGCTCATGGCGTAGCTCAGGTAGGAGCTGCGCATTTCCTCTTCTATTCGTATGGGTCGGATACTGCCTGTGCCTGTTACCATATGTAACTCCTTGAGATCAGGTTATAGAACCCGGGTTGGAATCTCGACTTCGACGGACGCGATGACGAAAGGTTCCACTTCTCTTGGGACCTCCTCGTTGTCCTCCATGATCCCTTCCAGGTGTAATTCGATGGCTTCTTTTGAGCTCATGATAGCCTCTTCCAGAGTTTCTCCTTGCGAGAAACATCCTGGTAACTCTGGGACTATGACAGAGTACCCCAAAGCGTCTGTATTCCGCCGCAATAGCACGGTGTATCTCATAGGTACCTCCTACAAGAGCGCCAAGAACTGATCGACAGAAAGGCCCGCCTGACGAAGGACCTGTCGAAGCAGCCACGATTCGATGTCAGTGTTCCCATGAAAAGGAACGGTCACCCGACCTGGTTTGATTGAATGTTTCAGCTGGCGATGCCCTCCCCTTGATTTCACTTGCTGCCACCCATCTCTTTCCAAGGCTCTGATTATCTCCGAAGCTCTAAGAACAGGTAGCCGGGACACCTAAACTTATCACCTCGTCTTAGTTGTCTTTCCCATATCCCTCCGCACGCTCGGCGAAGGCAAGGAACAAGTTCTTGAAGGCGGGTGGCACCTCATCTTGACGTTCCGGTTGGCATTGGACACCAACCACCCAGCTATGCTCCGGGCTCTCCAGCGCCTCGATAATGGCATCATCCAGGGAGTAGGCAGAGGCCAGTAATCTGGGTGATTTCTGGGCCTCTCGCAATCCCTGGTGGTGCAGACCGTTTACACGGAAGAAGCCGCCCATACCTAGAATGGCTGCCAGCTTACTGCCTGGTGATAAATAGATGAAATGGCGAACGGGTTCCCTGCATCCCTCTTCCGTCAGGTGCAGGTGGCCGGGGATATCCTGGAGCAGCTTCCCTCCAAAGGCGACGTTGAGGAGTTGCATACCTCGGCAGATCGCCAATATGGGCATGTCCTGCTCTAGTGCATATCTGAGGAGACCGAACTCCAGGGAATCCAACTCCTGGCAGAGCTCCAATTGAACACCTGGCTCTTTGGTCTCACCATAGATAGAGGGATCGATGTCAGGACCGCCGGCTAACAAAAGACCTCCGACACCCTCCAACATCACCTCCGGCGATGCGCTGTTGTTCTCAGGAAGTATCGTTAGGGTTTGCGTGTGCTGGGCCAGAGCCTCAATGTATCTTTGAGCATTGTCCCCATTATATGAGGTTATGGCGACCAGTGCCATACAACCTATTGTACCTGATACAAGCTAAAATTGACAGCCTTTGTACTCGCCAGGGCAATCTCGTCTTAACCAAGGAGCACCTTAAGGAGATAGTCCTCGACCCATCCGGCTTTAAGGCGTTTACCTTGGATATCCCGTTTGAGGGTGGTTTCTTGCTTGAGCGAATTGAGGGCTATCTGGCGCAGGATAGCCAGGTTTTGGGGACCATGATCGTTGCGGACACGGCTGTCATCTTCTCGAAAGGTAACGTCCAGGCACCAGTGCAACCTTTTGACAGTTAGTTCACTACAGCCACATCTGCATATTACATCCATCGAAGGGTTGACCTGAGCGGTCAACCCTTTTTCTGGTCGTAATCCACAGGATGAAGGATGTTCCCTAGCTGCTTTGGCCGTACCCTAAGGTAAGGAGGCTTATGGGCGCATAGGACAGAAAGGGACACAACATGAAGAAGGAGGTTCCAGAATTGACAAACTCAGGGAAAATTCTAGTACTCAGTCAACTCGGTTTTGGTAATTGTTTAAGAAAACGTCTAAGGTTGCTACCCTTTTTTAGGAGTGTTGACGTAGGAGGGTGGCAGCCATGGGACGAGAACGGTATGTGGTCCGGTTGGAAAGGGAAGAACGAGACCAGTTGGAACGACTGATTCGCGGGGGAAAGAGCCCAGCGCGAAAGGTTGCCCGGGCCCGTATTCTGCTAAAGGCAGATACGGGCTGGGGGGTGATGCGCATCGTGGAGGCGCTGGACACGTCTGCGGGTACGGTGTGCCGTACCAAGCGGCGGTACCTGGAGGGAGGACTGAAGCGGGCCTTGGAGGAAGATCCTCGGCCAGGACATCCGACCAAACTGGATGAGCGGGGGGAAGCGCACCTGATTGCCCTGGCGTGCAGCGAGGCCCCCCCAGGCCATGACCACTGGACCCTGCGGCTCCTGGCAAACAAGGTGGTGGAGTTGGGGCTGGCGCCCTCCATGTCCCACGAGGGAATTCGCAAGCGGTTGAAAAAAACAGTCTCAAGCCGTGGCAGAAGAAGGAGTGGTGTATTCCCCAGGTGAGCGCCGAGTTTGTGGCGTGTATGGAGGATGTGCTGGACCTTTACGCGGAACCCTATGACCCAGAGCGCCCGGTGGTCTGTTTCGACGAGACCTCCAAGCAGTTGCTGGCGGAAAAGAGGTCTCCGATCCCGCCCAAGCCGGCACGACGGGAGCGATACGATTACGAGTACCAGCGCAATGGCACCCGAAACCTGTTCATGCTGTGCGAGCCCCTGGCGGGCTGGAGGCATGTGGCAGTGACCGAACGTCGTACCATGGTGGACTTCGCTAAGCAGATGCGGTGGCTGGCCGATGAAGCTTACCCAGCGTCCGAGAAGATCCGGGTGGTGCTGGACAACCTCAACACCCACAAACCAGCTTCCCTCTACGAAACCTTCGAGCCCAAGGAGGCTAGGAGCCCGTCCGAGAAACACGGTTGGCGAGTGTTTGGGGGTATGATGGGCCCAGCCCAGTAGCGGGGAGTCGTTGATGAGCAAGACCTACCTTTCCTACGAACCCGACCAGCAGTTGCTGTTGCCAGCGGCGTTGCAGGAGTGGCTGCCTGACGACCATCTGGCCTACTTCATATCCGACGTGGTGGACCAGTTGGACATGTCGGAGGTCACCGCTCGCTACGAGCGGGAACGGCGTGGCGGGCCGCCGTATCATCCACGGATGATGGTCAAGGTGTTGCTCTACGGCTACTGCGTGGGGGTGGCGTCCTCACGCCGCATCGCCCAGCGTCTCCACGAGGACATCGCCTTCAGGGTGTTGGCGGCGAACAACACACCGGACTTCCGGACCATCTCCGACTTTCGCAAGGATAATGTGGATGCGCTGTCGGGCCTGTTCGTACAGGTACTGGCGTTGTGTCAGCAGGCGGGGCTGGTGAAGCTGGGGCACGTGGCGCTGGACGGCACGAAGGTCAAGGCCAACGCATCGAAGCATAAGGCGATGAGTTACCAACGGATGAAGGAGAAGGCAGCGCAGTTGGCGGCGGAGGTAGCGGAGTTGTTGCGACAGGCCCAGGCAGCGGATGATGAGGAAGACCGGCGGTACGGCAAAGACAAGCGTGGAGATGAGTTGCCGCAGGAGTTGGCCTTTCGAGAGGGTCGGTTGGAGAAGATACGGGAAGCCATGGCGGCGCTGGAAGCCGAGGCGCAGGCGGCTGCCGAACAGGCCGAGGCCGAAGGTGGTAATCACCCGGGGGTGCCCGACGACAAGGCCCAGCGTAACTTCACCGATACCGAGTCGCGCATCATCCCCGCACCTGGAGGAAAGGACTTCCTGCAAGCGTACAACTGTCAGGCGGTGGTGGACAGCGCTCACCAGGTGATCGTGGCGGCGCGGGCCACCAACCAGGCTTCGGATAAGCAACAGGCTGCGGCGATGATGGAGGAGACCATCGACAACGTCGGTGCAGTCCCCAGGGAAGTATCCGCCGATGCTGGCTATTACTCGGCAAAGGCAGTCGACGAGCTCTATGCTCTGGGCGTGGACCCGTTCGTCGCGCCGGAGCAGACCCGCCACGGCCGGGTTGTGCCACCCGCGCCCCGAGGTCGCATACCCAGCCATCTGTCTCCCAGGGACCGGATGCGACGGAAGTTACAGACCAAGCGGGGTCGGCAGCGCTACGCTTTGCGGATGCAAACTGTGGAGCCGGTATTCGGCCAGATCAAGCAGGGCAGGGGATTCCGGCAGTTCCTGCTGCGGGGACTGGAGAAGGTGAACGGCGAATGGTCGCTGATCTGCACCGGCCACAACCTGCTCAAACTGTTCCGCTTTGGGGTCAATCTGCACAGGAAAGCACGGGCCGATGGGCCAGCCCAACGCATCAGGAACTTTGCCGAGGTAGTGAGCACGGCGCTATTCGCAAAGCTATCTGGGGGCCGGCTGGGGCAACCGGCAAAATTAGTTGTCGCGATCCATTGGCGCTGACCCGCAAGCACCGTTAGATAATCCTCGGACGGGCTGCTAGGCGAATACGCAAACGCTTGGAGTTTCACTACACTCCCAAGCACGGTAGTTGGCTCAACATGGCAGAGATCGAGTTCAGTGTCTTGGCCAGGCGAGTCCTGCGCCGGCGTATTGCCGATGAAGAGACTTTGAGTGGCGAGATCGCGGCCCTGGAGGCAGAACGAAACCAAGCCGGAGCAACCATTGACTGGAGATTCTCCACTGTGGACGCCCGAGTCAAGCTTCACCATCTCTATCCTGCCAACAATTAGGTTGACTGAGTACTAGTGACGGGGGCCACGGGTAGCGTTGGCAGTGCAACAATACCTAACCTGACTAACTTAGGCGCCGATGTTCGGGCGCTGGTCCGCGACGAATCAAAAGCACAAGGCCTCAAAGATACGGGCGTTGAGATTGTTGTGGGCGACCTGAAGAAACCCTACACTCTAGACGCCGCTTTTCGCGGGGTGGATAAGGTTCTCCTGATCACCCCACCTAATCCCAACCAGGTCATCCAAGCCAAAAACGGGATCGAAGCAGCCAAACGCAGTGGCAGCCCGTTCATAGTCAGACTGTCGGCGGGCGCACTCCAAGGGATGCCTGGTGCTTTACCGCGCGTTTCAGGACAGCACACCGTGATCGACGACGAGTTGAGGGCGTCGGGCATGCCCTATACCATCCTCAAGCCCCATTTTTCATGCAGAACACGTTAATGGCGGCTCAGACACTCGCATCTGAAGGCGTCGTTTACATGTCGATGAAGGACGGCAGGATTGGCATGATCGACGTACGCGATGTCGCGGACGTAGCAGTTAAGGTCCTCACTGGGGACGGCCACGAGGGCAAAGCCTATGCTCTGACCGGCCCGGCGTCGATTTCATTCCACGATGTGGCAGCCGGCCTGTCCAAGGCCCTGGGCAGGCAAATCAACTATGCGAACGTCCCACTCGAAGCCGCCCGGGAAGGAATGATCAGCATGGGATTGCCGGAGTGGATGGCGGATGCCCTTGGCGAGTATACAACGGCTTTCAGTGAAGGCTACGGAGACTTCAAGACAGAAAACGTCGAGAACATAACCGGTCATCATGCCCGCTCTTACGAGACGTTCGCTAACGACTTTGCCCAGGTGTTCGGAGGAGTCGTTCCCCAGGCCGCTTAAACTTCATGTCGTCATAGTGCAAATGACCTACTCCAGCACGATCCCAGTGGCCCAGGTACCTGACGGCTAACGATAGGCGTCGAACGGGAGAGCGGTATGCTAAAGACCGAGGGTAAGCTATGAAGCGAAGCCAGTGTTGAAGCTCATTGAGTAGGCACGAATCAACGTCCCGAATCAGAAAGAGGTTGACCTTTGGAGTCAACCTCTTTTGTTTGCAAAAATGAGGTATAGGCAAAGAAGGGGAGACACTCGACGCGACAAGGAGGATTTGGACTGCATCTGACCGTGTTCCCAATCGGATTGGTCGTATGGTAGAATTCCAGGAGCAATTCTAGTAATCGAGGCGATGAAAAGGTGGACGAAGTAAAGGTCCTTACTCCTACCGGGTGCATAGGGAATCGGGGCATCCACCATGAGGCGCTAGTCGCGGCCCTAGATGCCGAGAAGCCCGATGCCATAGCGGTGGACGCAGGTTCCCTGGACTGCGGGCCCTGGTACCTTGGCGCCGGTCAAGTCCACAGCCCTATGATAAACATCCGTCGAGATCTACGCCTCGTGCTTACAGAGGGAGTGAGGCGGGGCATCCCCATCATAATCGGCTCCTCCGGGGGATCGGGAGCCCGGCCTCATGTTGACCTTACCGTGGATGTGATCAAGGAGATCGCGGATGAAGAAGAGCTCAACTTCAAAGTGGGCGTGATCTATTCGGATGTGGACAAGGAGTACCTCCATGCCCGGATTCGTGGCGGTGATGTGATACCCAAGGTTCCCACCAACATCTTTGGAGACCCATTGACGGCCAGTGAGGTGGATAGCTCCTCGCGCATCGTAGCCATGATGGGCTGCGAACCGATCATCGAGGCCCTGAACCGTGGAGCCCAGGTTGTGGTCGCGGGGCGGGCGGCGGACTGCTGCGTTATAGCCGCGTATCCCACCATGATGGGATTTCATAAAGGCCTCAGCCTGCACATGGGCGATATTATGGAGTGCGGCGAGTCGACCTTGACGGACAGGGAAGGAATAACTCAGATTCTAGGGCCGAACCGGGTGCCGGTCATCGGCGTGATGAGAAAGGACCACTTCGTGCTCAAACCCGGACACAGCGGGATGGCCTGTACTGTGGAAGCGGTGAGTGCCCACTCCATGTATGAGCGGGACAACCACACCCACGTAGAGCTTCCCGGGGGAGTCCTGGATAAGACCGGCTGCTCCGTGGTCCAGGAAACCGATTCAGTGGTCAAAGTGTCAGGTAGCGGGTTTCGAGAAACGCCCTATACGGTCCTGTTAGAAGGAGCAGCCCCAGTAGGGTGGCGGACCATCTCGATCTTGGGCCTGCGGAACCCCCGCACCATAGAACAGATTGACCATCTTTTGGAGCTAGAGAAAAAGAGCGCCGCCGTCCAGTTCGGAGAGCATGGCGAGTTCTCGATCTATTACCATGTCTACGGCGGCGGAGCTGTCCTTGGCCCTTCCGAGCCGGAACGGCAGTTGTTGGGGCAGGAGCTGGGACTGGTGGTCGACGTCGTTGCGGAGACCCAGGAACTGGCCCATGACATCGCCGAGGACGTGGCGTTGAAGATAGCCTTCGCCCGGTACCCGGGCAGGACCACCACGGCAGGTAACGTTGCGTACCTTTTCTCCCCCAACGTAATAGACGCGGGACAGGCGTACACCACAAGCATATATCACCAGCTTCCAATAGATGACCCGCTGGAACTGTTTCCCGTCATCGTTAAAGACATTAGAGAGGTGTGACCCTGTCTAGTTCCGTCGGCCTGGAAGAGCTTTGTGCTGTCCTGCGAAGTAAGAATGCGGGACCGATGCTGATTACCCTCGACATGATCTTTAAGGACCGATCGGTGTACGAGGTCGTTAAAGAGAGTAGGCTAATCACCCAGGAGTTGGTGGCCGATGCGTATAGGATCCCTCCGGAAGACGTCGTGGTAGTCGAGTACATAGACAACCTTGGCGCCGTCAAGGCTACTTACAAACGGCGCTACCCCGCCGGAAGCCCTGGGGACACCGATTGCTTCGGTATGAACCAGGAGGGGCCGCTACTGTATATCAACTTTGACAGAGAGATATTCGGAGACCTGGTTTAGGGAGTGGGGTCATCCGGGTAGCGGCTGTTTCTGAAGCAGACCTAAGCCTTCGGTGACTCATCGTCAAACAAAGCCAGCCTAAGGAGGAGTCGTGTCGTCGGATTCAGGCTTCTATCACCTTGGATTGCTGAAAGAGGAGCGCTTCGACCCTGGTAGACGGCTGACGGAAGAGGTCGTGGACTGGGCCTACCACATCAAGCGCGAGGATGTCCCCTCTCATGTCATTGACTCAGTAAAATTCTACGCCATAGATTTTCTAGCATCGGCCATACCTGGGGTGACCCTGGAGGAAAAGGGTGGCGGACTTCGGCCGGTCCTAGAATTCGTCAAGCAGCTCAACGGTTCGGGTCCGTGCACGGTAATCGGTACCGACCTCAGAGCCCTCCCTCAATATGCTGCTCTTGTGAGCGGTGCGGCCTCCGGGGCATTTGAGCTCGATGCCACCCACAGGGGAGCGTTACCGTCCCACAACGCCTTGCCGGTCTATGCGGCGGCCTTCGCTTTGAGCGAGATGGACACCATAGATTTCGAGCACTTTGCGACCTGCGTTGCGGTGGCCTGTGAGGTGGAGACTAAGCTATCGATGGCTTTGAACCCGGGAATCGGCTGCGTAGACCCCTGCCAGGCCTCGGCACTGGCGGTCGCAGTGCTGGCGGCCAAAATGTGGGACCTGAAGCAGCAGCAATATTCCGACGCGATGGGACTGGCGGGGTTCCAGGCAGCGGGAAGCTTTGAAATAGAGGGCCCCGGCTACTGGGCCCGGCGAGGCATGTATGGGTGGTTGGCGGTCCAGGGCATCCACGCGGCTATGCTGGCCAGGGCCGGACACATAGGCCCCGATAGTATCCTGGAAGGGGGCTATGGCTTCCTCAATCAATTTAGCGCAAAGCCGAATATTTCCGTCTTCGACCACCTGGGAGACCCGTGGGAACTACCTCGCAGCGGGGTAAAGAGGTGGATGGCCAGTCGTTCCACCAACGGCGCCATAGACGGAGTTATGCAAATCTGCACCGACCACGAACTATGGCCCGACGACATCGAAGAGATCACACTGGAAGCTGGTTCGTATATCTACTCCGCCAAAACCCTTCCTGAAGACTATAAGAGGAATCCTCCCACTCCCCGGTTGGGGTCCCTCAGCCTCTATTGGCTTGCCGCCGCCGCTGTGGTACATCGGACCGTGTGGTTTCCCCAATATGAACCTGCCGTCTTCTACTCGCCGGAGATCAAAGACATGATAAGAAAGGTCCGGTGTATCCATAACCCGGAGTTCGACCGCGGGTTCCCAGACCAACTTACGACGGTGACTACTATCCGGACGACCGGCGGTGCCGAGCACACCGTGCGCGTAGACTACCCCAAGGGCGAGCCGGAGAACCCTCTAACCATGGATGAGCTCGTAGCCAAGTACAGGGACCTTTATCGGGACGGCGGCGGGCCGCAGGTGATGTCCAAGGAGCGCCACGAGAAGATTCTTGAACGGGTAATGGGGATGGAAGAGGAGCAGGACATCGGCGCCCTAGTAAAGCTGTTCTCCAGTGACACGGGCTACCAGTAGGCAGTGATTGGAGGATTCGCCGAAGCGCGTCCGGCAGCCATTGTCTGACCGTCGCCCCAATGGTAGATATCAACCCTGACAGTGGCCCTCACCCCGACCCTTCGACAAGCTCAGGGCCACCCCTCTCCCAGTGGGAGAGGGGTCGGGGGTGAGGGCATTTTCCGAACAATGGCGACAGGTCCTGTGCACATTTCACAAATGCCCACACAGAGGAGACTAAACAAGAATGACCACCCATGACCGAGCGGCAACCGCAAGAGTGCAAGGATTCTTAGGTGAGTTGGCCTTTGGCAGCTATGAGGACGCATTGGGCTGGATTGGAGCGAAGTCCGAGGTGATGTATGCGCCCGCCGAGGTTAGCCGCGGCAATATTCGTCTGTATGCCTCAGCTTTGGAAGATGCGAATCCCAACTACTGGGACGAAGAGTACGCTCGCCAGCGGTGGGGCGCCCCTATCGCTCCAGGCGCCATGCTGCAGTGGTGGTTAGTGCCCTTGGACTGGCAGCCAGATTCACCACCCAATGATACCCGGCTACGATGGCGTATACCCTTACCCGGAGATGCGACCCTTGACACTGAAATGGAGTACGATTTTTTCAAGCCGGTCAAGGTCGGCGACCGGCTCAGCGCACAAGAAGAGGTGATCAGCATCTCTCCAGAGAAAAATACCAAAGTCGGACCCGGGCACTGGGTAACGATTCTACAGACGTTCAGGAATCAAGACGATGAACTTGTAGGAAGCCTGAAGGTAACCTTCCTTCGTTACAAGACGGGCGCGCGCCAGGAACATCCTGATTCTCAAGCCAACGCATAGAGGAATCACGAAATGAACATGCCGTCTCCTCGGTACAAGACCCGGTACTGGGAAGATGTGGTAGTCGGAGAAACGCTTCCCCCAATCCAGCTTGAAATGACCATGCGACGGGCTCTCTCAGACGCGGCAGCCACTCGAGATTTCTTTCCCGGCCACCTCAATCCAGACTTTGCCCGAGGGCAGGGCATGCCGGGACCGTGGACAAGCGTCTCTGTCATCGAAGGGCTGTTGGACCGAATCGTCACCGATTGGGCCGGCCCTGAAGCCTGGATCAGGAAGCGACAGCTACGCATCAATCGCCTGGTCTACATGGGCACCACCATCGAGGTCACGGCTAACGTTGAGCAGAAATACCAGGACTCATGGGGGAATGTGGCTGAAATCCCAGTGAGTATCCACAGCTCTCAGGAACCCACAGAGGCGGTAACTGGGCGGATCTGGCTGCTTCTGCCATCCCGGGAAGCTACGGCCTAATGGCATCTGTCCCCGGCTGAGAACTAGAGAAGCCTCAATTCCCACCCGAGCGCTTTGAACAAATCGTGGAAATGGTGCGTTATCCGGAGGGGCTGTCTTCCATCAGTGCGCTATTGAAGCTCTGCGTTGCGGCTTAAGGGACCGAAATGGGTCCCATTGGGCAGGACAGGGCGACGTTGTATTCAGACCGGACACCGGCTTGACGATTCGCACACAAGAAGCTATCCTATCGCCAACTCCTCACTGTCTCGATCGAGGGAGTTGGGACGCAACCGTGACTGATCTCATCGTATCGGAATAGGACCATGAAAAGGACTGTTGCAGTAGCTTTAGTGGTTGTACTGGCGGCGGGCATCACCGCGGGAGTGGTGTTTGGGTCTGGCAGTGGGTCTCCCGAAGCCGCGCCCTCCGCCGCCACCCTTAACGTCACCAACCTCAACGACAGCGGCGCGGGCTCACTACGGCAGATGATCATCGACGCGGCGGTCGGGACAGATTATGACTGGTCCGTGGGTCAGGTAAAGGGGATAGCCCGGGACATAGCAGGTAGCGTTGTAGCTCAGTCGGTCCTCCCACTAGTAACAGAGCCGTTTTACGGTGTGGATGTTTCTACCGACGTACTCCTGGACGTCGACAAGGCAACTGCTGCGACCACAGCAATAGGTCTCGTAACATCACCCGTAGTTGCCGGGTTAGCTTTCGATCGAGTGACCGGCTGGCTTTACGGGACCGACACGGCAACTGAAAATTTGGTCACTATCGATCCGGCTACCGGGACTACTACAGTAATCGGGAATACTGGTTTAGACTTACCCCACGGCCTGGCTCTCGACCCATCGGACGGCATTTTGTACGCTGTAAACGTTGGCTCTGATTCTGTCCTTTACACCATTGATAAAGCCACCGGGGCCGCCACTCTGGTCGGCCTAACCGGGTTCTCAGATATAGGGGCTCTCGATTTTCACCCCACTACCGGGGTTCTTTATGGTGCTAGGGGTGGCTCTGACACCTCGGGTCGCTTGATAACCATCGACACCGCGACCGGTGCGGGAACTCATGTGGGCCGATACCCATCGTATCAATGGCTTGGCCTTCGATGCTTCCGGCACACTGTATGCCTCTGAGAATGGCCTATCAAGTTCGGTGGACAGCTCTCTATACATCGTCAATGAGGCTACGGGGGCGTGGCAACTAGTACTCAGTCAACCTAATTGTTGGCAGGATAGAGATGGTGAAGCTTGACTCGGGCGTCCACAGTGGAGAATCTCCAGTCAATGGTTGCTCCGGCTTGGTTTCGTTCTGCCTCCAGGGCCGCGATCTCGCCACTCAAAGTCTCTTCATCGGCAATACGCCGGCGCAGGACTCGCCTGGCCAAGACACTGAACTCGATCTCTGCCATGTTGAGCCAACTACCGTGCTTGGGAGTGTAGTGAAACTCCAAGCCTATCGTTTGCGTATTCGCCTAGCCAGAATGGCCTATCAAGTTCCGTCAATGAGGCTCCTGAGTACTAGTGGGGAGTATGGGCGTGGATAACGTGTTGGGCATTGCTCGAGCCGCCGCCTCCACCGGACGTGTTCGTCTACTCCGCCAAGATCGTCTGCGTTCCCCACCTCGGGAAGGCTAGCCCCGCACTCATGCCGGGCAGGTACAGGACCGCTGTCAACGTCCACAATCCCTGGGACGAGCCTGCTCACATCCAGAAGTGGGTCGCTCTGTCGCCACCCCAGGGTCAGACACCCATCACTGGAGGCAGAATAGCCGACACGCTCCAGCCCTGGTCCTCCTTCGATGTGGACTGCCCCCACTTCCGCGACGACTTCTGGCTGCCTCCAGATGCTAAGGTGCCCGGCGGCAAGGGCTTCATGGTCATCCGCGCTGACAGGGAGCTGGACGTGGTGGCGGTGTACACATCCAAAGCACTGAACCCCCCGAGCAACAACGGTGTGGGCACGAGCATAGACGTGGAGCGGGTTGCGCCCAAGATGTCCAAGGGCGCCATTGCCCGTGGCCCCATACACGCCCCATCGGGCATGATTAGTTGGTGGTCCGGTGATGACCATCCAAACGACATCATCGATGGCAACCACGGCACGCTTCAAGGTGGCGCCACTTACGCTCCAGGCATGGTGGAGCAGGCGTTCAGCTTTGATGGGATAGACGACCACGTCAGTCTGCCATCAGCCCCGTCGGCAAACAGTTTCACAATTGAAGGATGGATACTGATCGGCCCAACGTTCTCAAGTTGGAGGACGATTTATGGCAACAATTTTAATGGCTTCTGGGTTCTGGACAGGAAATTGAATTGGTGGCATGGTGACAATAGGTTTATAGGTAATACGACCATTCCTCAGGGGGAATGGCATCATATTGCGTTGACTTACGCTAACAATACTCTCAGCGGATATCTGGATGGACAAGCAGACGGCAGTTCGGCTTACTCAGGTGCATTCTTACCAACCGGTTCCGATTTGGGTATCGGGGGGCATAATCTTAATGAGGAATACTTCAACGGACTCATCGACGAACTGAGCATATTCGGCCGCGCTCTAAGCGCAGACGAGATCAGGGCCATCTACGAAGCGGATAATGCCGGCAAGATCAAGCCGAAACCTATCCCGCCACCATCCGGCATGGTGAGCTGGTGGCCTGGCGACAGCCACCCCAACGACATCATCGACGGCAACGACGGGACGCTGCAGGGCGGTGCCACCTACGCTCCAGGCATGGTGGGGCAGGCATTTTCATTCGACGCCAGTCTCAACTCCGGCGTCACCGTTCCTTCCAGCGCGAATCTGAACCCCACCGAAGCAATCACTATTGATGCGTGGGTGAACCCTTCCAGCTTCCCCAACTCTACCCCTACAGTTGTGAGAAAGAGCCACCCCACTTCACTGACGCCCCGATATCTGCTGGCTGTTACCGACACGGGACAAGCGCATTGCAACATTGGCGGCTTTGCCGGCCCGGTTGCCGGAGTCGTACCGTTAAATGAATGGACCCATATTGCATGCACATACGATCGAGTTGCGGCTCGCCTCTATGTAAACGGCTCTGAGGTTGCCTCCTCCCCTGGGACAGCGGCTATCCCAACAGCGAGCACAGCCCTGGGAATAGGCAAGCTGCCTCAAGTAACCAGTAGAAATTTCGACGGCCTCATTGATGAGGTAGAGCTTTTCGACCGTGCCATCAGCTCCGCGGAGATAAGGGCCATCTACGAGGCGGGGGCCGCGGGCAAGATCAAGCCTGAGCCGCCGGAACCCGAACCCGTCGAGCCGCCGCTGGGCATGGTGAGTTGGTGGCCCGGCGACGACCATCCGAACGACATCATGGACGGCAATCACGGCACACTACAGGGCGGCGCCACCTACGCCCCAGGCATGGTGGACCAGGCATTCAGCTTCGACGGAAGTGGAAGCGTTAACTTAGGAAACCTTGGGGTCGCTCCATCTGAAGGGACGATTGATTTCTGGATAAAACCGTCTGTAGTGGAGAACTATCGCAACCCGTTTACAACAAATCATGCTGGCTCTAACAATGCGATAAGGTTTGAGGAAGACTCGGCAGGCCGTTTATACGCTTCTGTTGGTAATGCCTTTGGAAAAACCTGGCTTCCTGATTATGCCTTCACTTCAGTCTTAACTCCGAACGTCTGGTATCATGTGGCGTTGGTCTGGAGCGGCGATGGCAGTGACCTCAAAGGATACCTTGATGGTGTCGAAAGATTTAGTACCGACTCAAACCCGTACTTCCCAACCAATTTCCCTGACGCAAAGATCGGGGCAGGATACTCAACGAGTCCCGAGCGCTTTTGGAAAGGCTTGATCGACGAGGTTGAATTCTTCGACCGGGCCCTCAGCGCCGACGAGATCAGGGCCATCTACGAAGCAGGCCCAGCGGGCAAGATCAAGCCTTAGCTCCAACAGCCCCTGTGCACTGTCTTTATCACATATGATCTACAAATCGCCGTTCCTTAACTCGTCGATAAAAGGCTTATACGCCTGGCGGATAGGGTCGGTAATCGGTAGCCCAGGTTCCTGGACGTCCGAGTAGTAGTCCTCCGCGATTTGTCCCTGCTGTTCGCGGTTAAAATCACGGAAGTGTTTTCCGCTGCTCCAATCCAAGGCCAGTTGGTCCGGCCCCCCATATCCATAGCCATTTGTGGCTTGAGCACGAAGGGCCTGCCAGATATACACACTCCCTACGACCTCGAACTGGTATACATGTACCAGCTCGTGGACGACAATATCCAGATTAGGCCTCGAATGATGGTGTGGAGCCTTAGTAAGGTTGATGGTATGGAAAGTGGCGAACGCTCGATTTCCGTTGAACTTGAATACCAACCGCAACAACCGCCCTTCGGCTACTCTTACTGACCGGTAGCGGATCGCATCAGGGCCCAGGGCTAGTACTCAGTCAAGCTCGGTTTTGGTAACCAGTAAGAAATTTCGACGGCCTCATTGAAGGTAGCTAGCTTTTCGAGGATCAGTTGACGTAGGAGGATAAGGCAGCCATCTACGAGAACGGTATGTGGTCCGGTTGGCAAGATCAAGAACTGAGACCAGTTGGAACCCGAACCCGTGAGCCGCGGGGGAAAGAGCCCAGCGTGAGTTGGTGGCCCGGCGACGACCATTCCTAAAGGACATCATGGGCTGGGCAATCACGGCACATACAGGGCGGCGCTGGACCTACGTCTGCAGGCATGGTGTGACCAGGCATTCAGCTTCGGTACCTGGAAGTGGAAGACGTTAAGCTTAGGAAACCTTGGGGTCGCTCCATCTGCCAGGGACGATTGATCTGGATAAAACTGTCTGTAGTGGAGAAAGCGCACCTGTTTGCCCTGGCGTGCATGCGAGGCTCTAACAAGGCGATAACCACTGAGGAAGACTCTGCAGGCCGTTTAAACAAGCTTCTGGTGGTAATGCCTTTGGAAAAACCTGGCTTCCTGATTATGTCCTTCACGAGGGAATTCGCAAGTCGGTTGAACTCCGAACAGTCTCAAGCATGTGGCAGTTGTCTGGAGTGGTGTATTCCCCAGGTGAGCCTCAAAGGATACCTTGATGGCGTGTATGGAAGATTTAGTACCGACTCAAACCTTTACGCCCAACCCTATGACCCTGAGCAAAGATCGGTGGCAGGATACTCAACGAGACCCCGAGCAGCTTTTGGAAAGGCTTGATCGAAGAGTTGAATTCTTCGATCCGGGCCCTCAGCCGGCACGACGAGATCAGATACGATTACGAGTAGGCCCAGCGCAATGGCACCCGAAGCCTGTTCATGCTGTGCGAGCCCCTGTGCACTGGCTGGATCACATGTGGCAGTCTACCGAATCGCCGTACCATGGTGGACTCGTCGATAAAAGCTTATATGCCGGCGGATGGTCGGTGAAGCTTAGCCCAGGTCCGGAAGATCCGGTAGTGGTGCTCCGCGATTTGTCAACCTGCTGTTCGCGGTTAAAATCCGGAAGCTTCCGCTGCTCGAAACCTCCGAGGCCAGGAGGTCCGGCCCCGAATACCAAGCGCATTTGGAGCTTGAGCACTAACTCCCAAGCACGATAGTTGGCTCACTGGCTACGACCTCGAGTTCAGTGTCTTGGCCAGGCGAGTCCTGCGACGGCAATATTCCGATGAAGAGACCTTGAGTGGGTGATCGGAGCCTTGGAGGTTGATGGATGGAAAGTGGCCAACGCTCGGAGCAACCATTGAACTTGAGATACTCAACCGTGGACGCCCGAGTCGGCTTCACTCATCTACTGACCTGCGGATCAATTAGGTTGACTGAGGGCTAGTGACGCTGCTTGGATTTCCTCGTCAGTCAAGCGGCTGACCCTGGTAAATAGATGCCAGACAGATTCAAACAGTCTGGGGCCTTGAAGTAAATCAAAAAGTCGAAAAAGCAATTTCATCGCCACGATCCTTATTTCTATTCAAATCTTCCTGGAATCTATGATTATCATTGAACGGAACTGGTTAGATTCTACCAGCAACTGGCAGCATTGAACCCGGAAATGGCGCCGCCTGAGAACCGCTTAGAGGAGTGTATCCCGCTGACCACCAAAAAAGGATGCCCATGTGCTGGCTACCGCCCTAGAATACTGGGCGGGGCAGCTCCTAACTCTGGACCGCCGTCACTGGATCACTTCTGCAGTCCAGACAGTAAGAAATCCTATCCTAGTGGTGACGCCGGAGTGTTTTCTCAGGGAAATCGCATTAGAAAAGCTCCTGTGACGATGGACACAGAGGTAGCCCCAGGCATGTTTGCCAGTGTAGCAATGGGACAGGGCTCGATATCGTTCGGTCACGACAGCAACGATGTGATTTTGCGAAAATCAAGGTTGGGGGCGTCAATGCTTGAATTGACATTGATCCCTCATCCATTGCATTCTCCGCGTGCAGTACGTTCCCGGAGCGCCATCCATACCTAGCGGCGGGGCGCTACTGTCGGATCCGGGACTGGACCACCGACGATATTGGGGCGCAAATAGCTGGATGGCAGTTGCCATATGACAAGGCTTATGATCGATTACACGATATTGGTGTGCCTCACGAGAGCCAGCGTATTGGACGATTTCCACTTATACCTAGATATGTTTTAGAAGAGGGTAGGCCTGATCTGCTGATTAGACTGCAATCCCGTTATGGGAATCGGCGGAATGAGTCCCAAACAGTTCGTGGACATTTCGTGACCATCGAACCAAAAGTCAAGTCTCAAAAGAATATAAATAGTCTCAATTAGTGTGTAAAAATTGGTGACCAGCCTGGGACTTGAACCCAGAACCTACGGATTAAGAGTCCGCCGACCAACTTCCCATCTTGTGCCATCGTGCCTGCGGACGTACTTCTCCGTAAGCCCACCAGATGGCATTTCATATCTGTGGGTGCCGTCCCATCACCTACCATGCCGCCAAGTATGTCGGCAATTTGGTCGGCAGAATTGCGGCAGCCCGGTCGGTAGTAGATTGGGTAAAAGTCGAGTCGATCATGGGGCTGGACAGGCGTGGGAAATAAGCATCCCGCTTCACGCGCTCTCTCCCCCGCCGCCATAGCCCCGCGAGAATTTTGAATCTTGTTCTTTGGCACCCTCTGATATACTGCCCCCAGAGGCACGTTCATGCGGGATGGTGGCTCGAACCTGACGGCTAGGAGTCCCATAGGGGATTAGGTACAGCGGGGGCATGGGGATATATCTCCGATACGCCCCAAGTAACTGGAACTAAATTCAGGTTATAATGTACAAAAGGTTCTAAGTAATCCACAGGCAGAACTGGATTCTCCAGCGGTAAGCACCCTAAGTCTTGCCCACAAAATGAAGGGAGGCGATTATGGTCAAATCTAAGCCCAAGCGGGAAAAGCGAGAAGAAACGACAGAGGAATTCGTGAAGCGCATGAATCAGCAAGGGTATAAGCATAGCGGGTTAAGGAGACGAACTGGTCGGCATCATCGTTAGGGTTAAAGGGGCACGAAGGTAACCAAGTTGGTGCCCTCAGAATCCGGCGCAAGTTTCTGGCAAACTGTAGAACTAGGGAATTAGGTGCGACGGGGAACAAAGAGATATATCTCACCCCTACCTTACAACAGCCTTATAAGCCTTAGTAGCATCCTCAGATAGAATCTAACGGCTAGGACTCCCATGGGAGATTAGGTACGAGGGAGGCCATGCCCTTAAGTTAGTAATGCCTCTCTACGGGCATTCTAGGGCCATAGGAGGCTATCCAGTGGCTAGGAGTCCCGTAGGGGATTAGGTACAGCGGGGGCATGGGGATATATCTCCCCCACTATCTCACAACAGCCTTATAAGTCTTAATAGCATCCCATTCATTTTTGTCACAGGAGTCTAGGATAATATTATCAAGTGAAGTATCATCAAGAGGCTCACATGCCACCATTTACCTAATCAAAGATGATGCGACCATTAAAGACAGGGTCTGACCACCGATACTTCCTTGATGAATGGCCTCAACCAGCCTCGATTAGCCTATCCAGAAGGCATAGTTGACTTATCTTGATTGCCCATAGGCACACATATGACAATACCTCTTCCCAGACCTAATCAATTAGGAGGAAAGATATCTCGTGGCATCAAAAATCGGCCAGAAAACTTATAACTACGCGTTGATAGTTCCTGGCAACAAAGCGAAAGAAGTGGAAGGCCTCCTGGCGGTGCATGAGGCTTGGATGAGAGAAACCCATTCCCTAAAGGACGATAACAAGCTTCAGTTAATCGACTTCCATTGGTCAAAGTCTGAGGAGTTAAATAACCCGATTGACCAGAACGCAGGCACCACCGGCAATATCCTGTATGCTTTGACCGAAGTGTATTCCGGCGAAGACTGGCCCGACAAACACAAGGAACTCGCCATGCAGTGGGATTCGTTCCAAGCCGTCGCCGGAGCCATTTTGGAATATGGCAAAGTCATGCTTGTGGAGGGTACGATAATCCACGCAATGGAATGAGGGTGCTAGATGTTGTGCGGACCATGCAGCACGGTGGATGCTGTACGCTCTAACCTTTGAACTCCCCACTTACGCAGTCGAATGGGAATGGACCCTTGATTCTCGACTCCGAATATCGATAATTCGGTACATACGACTGGACATCTGTACGGTGGCTTCGAATATCCAGGAAGAGGCGGCTCTGAAGTTTGAGGAAGCGTTTCCCACGGGCCGTAGAGAATCGACGGGCGCGTAAGTCTTAATACCGATGTCGGCAAATTGTCGACAATTGTGATATTCAAAGGCCTCTGAGTTCGTTCAAAGGCTCTAGTTTAGCTTCAAAATTTGGTGACCCGCCTGGGACTTGAACCCAGAACCTACGGATTAAGAGTCCGTTGCTCTACCAGTTGAGCTAGCGGGCCATCGTAGTTCGCGAAGGGAATCGAAAGCGCATTCGTGCACACCTTGAATCTATCAAGCTGGTAGGCTAATGTCAATCGCTATGCCATGCAAATACGTTTATCGAGTGGCCTTCTTCAGGCACGACTACACATTGTGAGTAAGCCTAACCTACACCCCATACTCAAGTCGGCGGATAAGGGGTTCGGGTAGTCCAGCACGGCGCATCTTCTCCTGCGTGGTTTCTATGTCGTAGGTTACCCGATGCCTTTCAATCGTCCTTTGGTCGCTATCGAACAATGCGTAGCTGGGCCTGGGGTCCCGGTCTCGGGGCTGGCCCACTCCTCCAGGATTGATTATCATCCGTTCTTCGTCCAGGGGGACAGCCTGTCCTTCGGGAAAGGGCTCAAACACGCTGTCTGAACCCTCCCGGCGGCAGATAAAGGGTATATGAGAGTGGCCCACAAGGCAGAAAGGAGACTCCAGGAGCTGAAACGTAGCCTCTGCCGACTCTTCAGAGATCAGATATTCGTATACAGGAGCCCGTAGACTCCCGTGGACCAAAGTGAACCCTTCCAGCTTGACCACCTCGGGGAGTGCCGAAAGGAACGCAACATGTTCCGATGTGAGATGCTGGGCCGTCCACTGAGCGGCGGCGCGAGCGTTGGTGTTAAAGTTCTCGGTGCTTAGCGTGCCGACCGCAGCCAGATCATGGTTGCCCACTACACTGACGTGGGATCGTTGCTTTAATAGCTCTATGCACTCTCCTGGGTTGGGGCCGTAGCCCACCAGATCACCCAGCCCCCAGATCTGGTCGAACCCACCCTTCTCCACCGCATCAGCAACAACAGCCTGGAAGGCTTCCAGGTTGGAGTGGATATCCGAGAGGATCAGAGCTCGCACAACGCCTCCATCAAGGGCAGACCTTTGCCATATTATAGCTCACCCTTATACCCGTTGCCTTGAGCGCCCATCTGGAAAAGGATATAATTCCCGCGATGAAGGTGAAGGATCTGGGCGAGTTTGGTGTAATCAGTCTGTTGACCGAGATAGTCACCCGTGAGAGAAAAACGCCTAATAGCGCCTCTCGCCACAGTTTCAAGCTGCTGGTGGACGTGGGAGACGACGCTGCGGCCTGGCAATCCGGCCAGGGCACAGAGCTGTTCACCACCGATACAGCCGTTGAGGGAGTCCATTTTACAAGAACCACGACCCCGTGGTGCGACCTGGGCTGGAAAATCATGGCCGCCAATGTCAGCGATATTGCGGCCATGGGTGGGCTCCCCTTATACGCCATCGTAACATTGGGCCTCCCACCTGAGACAGACATCAATGATCTGAAGTCTTTGTACAAGGGAATGCTAGAGCTTGGCAACAGATATGGCATTGCGATCGTCGGTGGGGACATAGTGCGCTCCCCAGTGGTGTTCGTGACGGTTGGGCTCACCGGGCTCTGCGAAGGCAGTCCTATGCAGCGTTCCACGGCAAGACTCGGCGATCTCGTAGCTGTTACAGGATACCTGGGCTCCTCTGCCGGTGGCCTAGCTATCATGCTGGAGGATCCGGCTGCTTTTGGAGAGACTGCCGAGTTCCTCAAGGCAGCCCATAGGCGTCCAGAGCCATGTGTCTCCCAGGGCCAGATGCTATCGCACCATGGCGTTCGCACCGCCATGGACATCAGCGACGGCCTTGTCGATGACCTTTCAAAGCTGTGCCGGGCAAGTCAAGTAGCCGCCAGGATCGAGGCCTACAAAATCCCGATTCACCCCACGCTTAAAGATGTGTATCCCCAAAAATATTTAGAGTTAGCGCTGGGCGGTGGCGAAGACTACGAGCTGCTCTTCACGGCTCCAGCGGAGATTATGGCGGCAGCGCTCTCAGAATTACCCCCACCTGCTAGCATCATTGGCGAGATTTCAGAGGGCAAAAGTGGCCAGGTCACGGTTGTAGACTCAAAGACAGACACGGTCCTGACAAGCCCATACAAAGGGTGGGACCACTTCAAGACAAATTTGGGAATGATTGAGCGAGACTAATATCTAACTTTAATCGAAGGATGCCGCTATTCAGCTCATTAGCCATAGCCCCGAAGAAACCAGAGAGATAGGCCGTATCATCGGCCACAACGCCGAGTCTGGCGACGTGTTCCTCCTAACCGGAGTGCTGGGTGCCGGCAAGACCTGCATTACCCAGGGAATCGCCTGGGGCCTTGGAGTGCAAGGATACGCGAGGAGTCCCACCTTTGTAATTGCCACCAGGTACAAGGGGAAGCTCACCCTTCATCACATAGACCTTTTCAGGATCGAAAGCATTCAGGAGGCTCTAGACCTTGGCCTCGATGAGTACATGTCTGGAGAGGACGTATGCGTGGTCGAGTGGGCAGATCGAGCGGCAGAGATATTCCCTACTCAGAGCCTCTGGATAGCTCTGGAGTACGGTACGGCTCATAGCGATCGATTGATCAACATAGAAACGAAAGATAGCAGGCACAGCGGTCTCATGAAGGCATTGAGGCAATGCGCCGAGGCCCAGAAAACGGGGTTACCTACTTCTGAAAGCTCGGCACCGTAGAGGTACCGCACGGCCAACCGAGCAGCAGTTAAATAATTCCCACCCTGGAAACACGCCATGATATTAGCCATCGACACATCGACAAGGAAGGCAGGCGTTGCGTTTTGGAGTGATGACGCAGTAGTGTCCGCCCTCTGCTGGCAATCCCGTCACAACCACACCGCAGAGCTTATGCCGGCAATCCAACATGTGCTGAGCCGCTCGGACGTAACTGCGAAACAGTTGGAGTGTATCGGAGTAGCCCTGGGACCGGGGGGGTTCAGTGCTTTGAGGGTAGGAATCAGCGCTGCTAAAGGGCTGGCCATGCCCCTTAACATCCCGCTAGTAGGAGTTGGCACCCTGGAGCTGGAGGCGTACCCTTACGCTGATACGGGCTTGCCAATACGTCCGCTCCTGGATGTAGGCAGAAACGAGGTCGCTACCGCCCTCTTTCAAAAGTCCTATGATAGCTGGACGAAGCTGGAGGAGGAGCGCATCTGTACGCTAGAGGAAATCGTGACGTTAGTATCTCACCAGACCATCCTCTGCGGAGAGGGCGTTCCGGCACTGAGCGCACAGCTGCGCCAGGGGCTGGGCAAACTGGGCCTGATCGTGAGCTCCCATACTCAGGCCTCGCGCCTGTGGGCCTTGGCTACACTCACAGGGGAGCGACACAAATCTGGGGAAGTGGACAGCTCTGCAGCCCTTCAGCCCTTCTACCTGCGAAGCCCCAGCATAGGGCCACCGAAATCACCGCAAAGGGTGAGTCAATAGAATATTAGGAGTCGATCTCGCGAACCCTACTTCACCGTTATCGGTTATAGAGATAAATACAAGGGATGGTCAGAGATAAAATGGAACGAACTCTGGTACTCATAAAACCCGATGGAATTCAACGTGGTCTGGCCGGAGCAGTCATCGCGCGGCTGGAGTCACGCGGTCTGAAGATCGTTGGAATGAAGATGATGCACATGGATATGGACATGGCCAACCATCATTACGAGGCCCACGTGGAAAAGCCATTCTTCAAGGGTCTGGTGGAGTTCATCACATCCGGCCCCTTGATTGCCATGGTGTTGGAAGGGACCAACGCGGTGGGGCTAACCCGAAACACGATGGGCGCTACCAATCCTCTGGACGCTACGCCAGGCACTATCAGAGGCGATCTGGCTACAGATATAGGGCGCAACCTGGTCCACGGTTCAGATTCTCTAGAGACGGCGGCGAGGGAAATCAGCCTCTTCTTCTCGCCCGAGGAGCTTGTGGACTATTCCAGGGAAGTGGATAGCTGGATCATAGAATCCTGACGATCTGGGGCGCTCCAGCCCATAGCTGGTCCAGGCCGTAAAAGGAGCGCTCTTCGGCCCCGAACAGATGGATTATGACGTCGCTATAGTCAAGCAGAATCCAACCGGAATCCGCCGTACCTTCCCGATGGTGCAAGGGAACTCCTGAATCCTTCAGGGTTTTGACCAGGTCATCCCGCAGACCTTCTAGCTGTCGCCGGCTCTGGGCGCTCATAATCACAAAGTAGTCTGCGAAACCCGTTAACTGGCTAATGTCCAGCATTAGAATATCTTCGGCCAGCTTCTCCGAAGCTATCTCTACAGCCATTCGAGCAACGTCGCCAGGGTTCAGTGCGTTCTCCTTACACAGGCTATATGCCTGGATTATATTCTTCGCTTGAGATATGGTCAATGCCACACTAAGTTCGTGCCCTTTATCCCTTCGGCAAGGGCACTGCATACAGGGGAGTTCGAGCCGCGACTCTTGTGAATATTCCCGTAACCGCTACCGTAGAATGCCTTTGGCGTACTTTACGGCGCCTTCCACTCCCGGAGGAGCCTTGACAGTCATGTCTGCATAGGTCAGGTGGAGAGTCCCTGCCTGATCAATTCCGAGGGACACCTGTTGCCCCAATGTTGACTCATCTGCAGTTAGTACAGTTTCCAGATTCCACTGGGCACCGTCCCACCAGGCCAGCTTGATGACATCCTCATCCGAATAGGCCACTATGGGATGATCGTCCTTATCCAGCGCCACTGAGCTGGTCTTTCTGGCTCCGAAGAAGCCCAGGAACACGTCATTGAGCTTGTCTATCCGCTGGCTATCCCAGTCACTGCCATCCCAGCGGGCCAGTTTGAAATAGCCTGAGGTATCGGTCACTTTCTCATAGTAGCTGATGATAGGGTGGTCCTGGCTGTCCAGGGTCAAGAATGCAAAGCGACCTACGTCACCTTCAGAGTCCACTGTGGAGATATCCCACCCATTTCCATTCTTGACGGCATATTTCAGGTCTTGGTCGGGTTCGTCGAACCAGGCCACATGAGACCTGTCCTGGGAGTCCACGGCTATACTTGTGCCAAACTCATAGGGTTGAGGGCCGCTGCCCACGTCCTCCACTTGCCAGGACTCCCCATCGAACTCAGCATACTCAACCCCGGATGTACCGCCGAACTGCTTTGGGTCTATGGATACGATGCGAGGCTTATTGTTAGAATCAAGGGCCACATTGATATCCCAGCCGTCGTGACCTGGGTGTATGATGTCATTCGGCAGCCATTCACCGTCTACCAGCGTGGCGTAGGCGCCATCCTCGAAGTCGTGATTATGCCACGCAATATGGGGCCGGCCCAGGTCGTCTACGGCGATATCCAAGGGACCATAGAAATACCCGGTAGCAACCTCGGAGATGTTCCAGCCTGCGGACTCCGGCACTGCATGCTTCACAAATCCAGGCATCGACTCCAGTATATACGCGATGTGGGGAGTACCTGCAGAGTCCACCGCCAAGGAGGGCTTTGCGCCCGTATCGTCCACTGTGGAGATCTCCCAGCTATATCTGGCCGTAGTAACCTGTGGCGACGGGACAGCAGTCGGTTGAGGCTCTGCGGTTGGACTGGGCCGCTCGGTAGGCAGTGGCGTAGTACCGCCCGAGGCGGTGGCAGCCTGTGTGGGAATAGCGGTTGGAGTGTCTCCGTCATCTCCACCGCAAGCGGCCATGATAAACGCGGCAGCAATTGATAACAGTCCAAGGGCCCAGATTCGTCTCATAATCACACCCTCTTCAATTTGATTTCTTCAGTACTCCTGAACTTAGATGACTATGAATCGCAAAAGGTTTCTCAAGACTTATCCAGACCTAACAAACCAAGACACCTGGGTGAATCCCTTTTGGGCGCTAGGAGCCAACACCCTTTAACCTGCAACACCCCCCGGATATACTTGAACCATCGGAGGCGGCATCCTCGGCCCACCAACTTGCCATTCGAGCAGGTGCCACTCTGATGTTGAATCTCTCACAAACTGATTTTAGACAAAAGAATGCAACAGCATGGAAAGGCGGCCTAAGTGCGACTGTTAACTGATGTCCGGACAGGAACCAATGGTGCCACCCCGTCAAGCTTGTTTGAGCACAGGTTCTCAGCTCTGACCGAGAACGTGGCCAAGGTGGTGGTGGCATCGCCCAGAACTATTCACTTTGCGTTACTCGGCTTGTTCTCTCAGGGCCACCTACTTATTGATGACCTGCCGGGAGTCGGGAAAACCCTCCTGGCCAAGACAATCGCTCAGTCCATCGACGGCCGGTTTTCGCGCATCCAGTTCACTCCGGACCTACTTCCCACGGACATTACCGGCACATCCGTTTTCGACATGCGGCAAAACCAGTTTCAGTTCATGCCCGGACCCATCTTTTCGAACATCGTCCTGGCAGACGAGGTCAACAGGACCGGGCCACGCACTCAATCGGCACTTCTGGAGGCCATGGGGGAGCAGCAGGTAACCGTGGATGGATCGGCGCGCCCATTGCCAAGGCCCTTTATGGTTATCGCCACCCAAAACGAGGCGGAAAGCTACGGCACATTTCCACTACCAAACTCCCAGCTGGACAGGTTCTTGATTTCTATGAACATCGGCCTTCCCGGACCGGAGCAACAGCTGGAGATATTGAGCCGATCGGAGCACGGTCTGCAACCCGTCTCGCCTGTGCTAACTGCCGACGAGGTAGTGGAGATGCAGCAGGTGGTGGCAGCGGTACAGGTCGCTTTGCCGGTGAAACAGTACATAGTAAATATAGTCTCGGCAACTCGCGAGCACCCCCAAATCGCCACAGGTGTGAGCGCTCGGGGCGCCGTATTGCTGCTAAGGGCAGCCCAGGGCTGGGCATCATTCTCAGGCCGTGACTTCGTGGTGCCGGAGGATGTAAAGGAGGTGGCCCCCATGGTCCTGAGTCATCGCATCCTAGTGAATGGCAGTACCAGGATGGCCGCGAAGGAGCTTGTTAGCGAACTGCTGGACTCGATACCGGTTCCCGTTTAGAGAGGCGAAGCCATGATAACCTTCCGCGGCTTGGCCCTGATAGCGATCGCGTTTTTCACCTTCCTGCTGGCTCGGCTCACTCAAGTGGGCTGGTTGTACTTGCTGGACGCCATGCTGTGGGGAGCGATCCTGGTCTCAGTGGTAATGCCCTGGCTTGCCGTCGCATCCCTGTCTGCGCAACGGCGTCTACTGCGCCATGGCAAATCCGTAGCCTCTGCCAATCCCGTTGAAGACGAGACTGTCGACATAGAGCTTCAGTTAGCCAACGGCAGATTTTGGCCTCGATATCTTTTATCTGTAAGCTACGAGTGCTCCCTCGCCAGCCCTGGCGAAAGACTGCAAAGGTTCTTCATAACCCATTTAACTGGCAGAGATAAGCTATCACTTGTCAGCACCGTTGAGTGCCATCGACGCGGTCTTCATCATCTGGGTCCGATCGTGGTGGAATCCAAGGCGCCCTTTGGCCTGTTCAGGCGAAGAAAGAAGATCCTCGACCCTCTTTCTGTGCTGGTATATCCCAAAGTGTATCCGTTAAACAGGTTAGCGCTAACAGAAGGAATGCAGGGAGCAACAATGCGCCCGCGGAGGATCAGAGAGGGCCAAGAGATCGGAGGCTCCCGAGACTATTTCCCCGGAGACTCTATTAGACACATCCATTGGAGGAATACCGCCCGAATCGGTCATCCCATGGTGAAGGAGTTCGAAGATTCTCAGGAGAATGCCCTGGTCGTCGTCTTCGACTCAACGCAAGACGCCGGAGAAGGAAGAGAGACACTCCTGGAATACAGCATTAAGCTGACAGCAAGCGTCGCGAGTTATGTCCTGGAGCAAGGTGGGCAGGTGAGTGTTCAATCGGGAGGATTGCCTGGCCACGAGCTACCTTGGGCAGTGTTACTAAGGGAGCTGGCCACCCTGGAATGTGGGCAGGGGCCGAGCATGCACGAATTGGCGCAATCTGTCCCATCCGGGTCCAGAATGCTAGCGCTGGTAGCAGAGACTGATATTCGCGGCATCGAAACACTATGCAACCGGGCAAGTCACATGTCCAGGCTTACGGTAGTTGTGCTGGAGGGATTTCAGGAGTCTTCATCTGTAAACGTGTCTCCAGACATTGAAAAACTGAATCTAGCAGGAGCCTCGGTAGTCCGTTGTTCTCCAGGGAAGCTACCTGAAACCCTGCGTTCCCTGGAGCATTTGGACCTGTCCAGCAAGCCTGACAGACAAACAGCGAGAGCTTTTTAATATTCGATGTCACCCTAAGCGAAGCGAAGGGTCTCATATGCGGGATCAAGATTCTTCGGCTCAGAGTGACAAGGGCAGAGGACCAGGAACTCTGAAGAGCCCCTGAACAAAGAGCGAGGGCATAAATAGGAAACTTCATGGAATTTCGCGAGATGCAGATGGGAAATTGGAGGGCTCCTTTTAGCTCATGTAGAGCTGCCTTATCCAAGGTGTTCTCCGGAGAGGTGGAGAACTCCCTACGCTTGAGGCTGCTGGGGTTGGCCACCTTTTGGCTGGTGGCCATCGCGGTGGCCTGGGTGGGTGGCAGCCCTTGGACCTGGCTGGGAGGCGGAATAGCCGCCTCTTTGGGTCACGCCTTTAGCTGGCACCGTCGCCACCGGAGTCTGGGGGCATGGACCGCCGTTATAGCGCTAATGGTCATGGGCCTTGCCATACTGATGCGGGTAGAGATACTGGCTGTTTTCGAAGGCAACTGGCTGCCTCTTGCTCACTTTCTGCTGTTGGTACAGGCCATCTCCAGCTTCGACATACGCACTCGGGGAGGGCTTTATGCAGGGCTTGCGATGAGCGGCATCGTGCTGTTCTTTGCAAGCCAACAGGCCTTCGAGCTCAGTTTCGGCATCTTCCTGTTAGGATACACGGCTCTGGTAATAACGTTTCTCGCCACCACTTTGGTGGAAGACGAGTCCCAGGGAGCCAAGGTCCGTAGGACGAGTGGAGGAGTCCCGGTATTCGGGTTCTGGTCGGCTACGGCGGCTGTGGTATTACTGGTGTCGGTGCTCGCGTTCCTGCTGCTTCCCAGAGGTGAGAACAACGCGGTGGGATATCAGCAGGTCTCAGCCCTGCCCATAACCGGAGATCCCAATGCGGCACAGACCCAGCCACCTACAAGCCCTTCTATGCCAACCCGGAATTCCGGTGGCTCTTCCGGCCCAGGGCCATCCAACGCTCTACCACCACTGGATTCAGGTCAACCCACCGGCGGTGGTGAATCCACTAATGCAACTGCCGGTTCATCGGAATCTACGTCCAGCGACGGGTCAGCGTTAAACAGCGACGCATTCGCTGAATCTGTCTCGGCGATAGGCGAGGACGATGTAGTGATGCACGTGCGTAGCCCCGTGGCCAGTTACTGGCGCGGTCAGGCATTTGACTCTTTCGACGGCGAGACCTGGTATGCCAAAGAGAGCCTGGTGCAGGTGCCCGGCACCACGTATATCCCAGATCATCTCCTCAAATACACGCAGACCTTCTTCGTACACGAGCCTCATCCAGGAGCCACTTTCATGGGGTATCGTGGTGTGGATATTCTCTCGACCGACGACAAACTGTACCAGAAATCTCTAGGGAAAGACTCCTCATACAAAGTACAATCCGTACAGCCCGGCTTCACACCCTGGAGCCTCCGCAAGGACAGGCCCGGTAGACCCGATGACCGGTACTATACCCTTCCACCCTCTATGGAAGGGTTGAAAGGGTTCGTAGACCAGATTACGGCTGGCAAGGAATCGGGATTTGACCGCGCGGCGGCCATCGTGGAATATTTACAGCAAAATGGACAGTTCAACGACTCGGCACCCAATCAGCTGAGCTCTCAGACCAACATCGGCGACCTTGTAGAGGGCACGCCTGGCAGCAGCATGGACTTCGCCACCGCAGCCGTGATGATGGCCAGGGCTGCCGGGCTGCCGGCACGTCTGGCGGTGGGTTACTTGCCCGGTGAGCGAGACCCACTTTCGGGCGCATATTCCGTAAGAGGGCGAGATGCTCACGCCTGGGCGGAAATCCAATTTAGGAAGCATGGTTGGGTACCTTTCGACGGTGCTCCCCGCACCGACCTTGTCGCCGGTAATACTACCGCTAGAAACCAGCTTGGGGGACTAAAGTACCTGTTCGAGAATAGTATAGGTGACGACATAATTAGGGCCGCAGTAATAGCACCTGCGAGAATTTCCTCCGCCCTAAAAGACTCATTCACCAGTCCCGTTAGCATGGCTATAGCCACCTCTGTGACCATCGCCATATTCTCTGTCCTGGTGTGGCTGGGAATCAGGTTTATGTGGAGTAAGCGTAACAGTACCGAAACCGGATGGTCCTACGAACGGCTCCAGGGAGAACAACTGGCGCTCAGCTTGATGCTATGGAGTGCCTGCGGTGGCGCGGACACCCCCACTATTGTGCATGATCCCACGTTAACGCCCCTAGAGGAGGCGGACCAGTATTTTGAAACCGGAGAGAGTTTCTTTAATCGAGAACTCTGGGGCAGGGCAGCAGATGAGTTCACCAAGGTGCTGGACCTGGATCCCCAATTCCCCGGAGCGTATTACTTTCGAGGTCGTTCCCACTATGAGTTAGGAGAGTCCGAAGCGGCCATAGCCGACGCCACCTTGGCCCTCGCGTTGGACCCCAACGATAGCAGAGCCTTCCTGATCAGAGGCCACTCATATCTCGATCTCGAAAAATTCCGGGCCGCCATCGGCGACTACACACAAGCCTCAGAGCTGGACCCGACCCAGGCCCAAACCTACTATAATCGTGGCTCCTCATACCTCAGAATCGGGCAGCATGACAAGGCTATCGACGACTTCACCAAGACCCTAGAGTTGGATTCTCAGCACAGCAAGTCCTACTATGATCGAGGCTCTGCGTATTTCGAGCTAAGCCGTTACCAAGAGGCCATCGACGACTTTACCAAGACCCTGGAGCTAAATCCCGAGCACGCACGGGCCTATTACTCCCGCGGGCTCTCTTTTTCCACGTTAGACCTGCATCTCCAGGCCACAGACGATTACTCGAAGAGCCTGGAACTAAGCCCAGACAACGATGGTGCTTATTATCAACGGGGACTGTCTTATGCGAAAACCGGCCAGATAGACAAGGCGATCGACGACTTCACTAAAGCACTGGAGCTGAACCCTAAGCAAAGTGACACACACTTCAATCGAGGAGTTTTACTTTCCAACCAGGGCAACAACGAGAAGGCAATTGAAGATTTCACTAACGCCATCAAACGAGACGCAAAAAATAGCCAGGCACTTTACCGACGAGGGCTTTCCAACTTTCAACTGGAGCAATACAGGGCATCTATATCGGACTATACGAAGGTCCTCAAGCTGGACCCGCAAAATAGCAGGCCATATATTGATCGGGCCGCCTCTCACTTCGCGCTACGGAAATACGAGGACGCCATAGACGACTACAACAGAGCCCTCGTTCTCGTACCAGAGAACAGTGAAGCCTACCATAGGATTGGAATCTCCCGTTTCCAGCTGGGCCAGTATGATGACGCTATCAAAGATTTCACCACAGCACTGGAGCTCAATCCAAACAACGGCAAAATACTCTTGGACCGCGGGCTCACTTACTCGACACAGCAGAAATATACCAAAGCCATCGAAGATTATACCAGCGCCCTTGCCCTGGACTCGCAGAGCAGTAGGGCGTATCTCGAACGGGGCAATGCTTCGCTGAATCTAGCGCAGTACGAAAATGCGATAGAAGACTATACAGAGGCGATCGCACTGAAACCTCTGAACAACGAGGCCATTTATAAACGTGACCTTTCTTATGCTAATCTGGGCCGCCATAAGGCCGCCATACTGGACTACACCAGCGCACTCACCCTGGATTCCAATAACAGCCAGCTCTATTATGAACGCGGTGTTTCGTACCTCATGACCGGGAAACATACGAAAGCGATCAAGAACTTCAACAAAACTCTAGACCTTAACCCGAAGGACGCCAGAGCATACTATAGCCGTGGCGAGGTCTACTTCCAGCAAGGACGCTACCCAAAAGCCGTCACCGACTATACCAGTAGCATAAAGCTAAACCCAAGGGACAGCCAAGCCCATCACAGGCGAGGCGCGTCCTATGCCAAGATTGGAAACCACGATAAGGCTGTCGACGAATACACCAAAGCGTTGGAGCTCGACCCCGATAACGAGCAGATCTACCTTGATCGCGGATTATCTTACAGTGAGATGGGAACCTATACCAAGGCCGTTGGCGATTATACACAAGTCCTGGAACAGAACCCAAATAACCTTATTGCTTATTTTCAGCGGGCATCGTCTTTCCTCAAATTGGGCAAGACCACCAAGGCGGTCGGGGACTACACTAGGATACTGGAACGGGAGCCAGAGAATGTCAAAGCATACTACAATAGAGGGTTCGCTTACCCAAAGCTAGAGAAGTATCACAAGGCCATTGCCGACTACACCAAGACCATAGAGCTCGCCTCGGACCATGTTCGGGCTTACTATGGCCGGGGCATTGCACATAGCAGACTGGAGCATAATCTGGAAGCTATACAGGACTATGGCAGCGCCCTGGAGTTAAACCCGCAGCATCCTACTGCATACTTCGATCGAGGCTTCGCCTATTTCCAGTTCGGTCTATTCGAGACGGCCCTCTCTGATTACAACCAAGCCTTAGCTGTGGACGCTGAAAACGTTACCGCTTATTACTGGCGAGGTATATTACACAAATTCCAGGACAATATCGTCGCGGCGCAACGAGACTTCAACACCGTGATCCAGATATCCAAGAATGAGGACCTAGTCAGGCAGGCAAGAGCCCAGTTGGAGGGGTAGGAGGTGGAACGTGAGTGTCAAGCTAAGTCGCGTTTTGGCAAAACTCAGGACAATGGAGTCTTAGCAATCTGATCGTTTACATTGATGATGTCGCCATTATTACAGCTCAGTTCCTGGGCCTTGACGTCGAAGCACAACTGGGGCTTAGCCCCGAGAGCTACCGCCAACCGAGCGATTGAGCGCAAAGTGAGGTTAGGAGGAGCATTGAATAGACGCGAAACGTGTGCCTTCTTGACACCCATTAAGTTAGCCAAGTCGGACCGGCTGAGTCCCTTATTTTCCATTATCTTTAGGGCATCTTCCACGATGGCAATCGCGATGCCCTCAGCAATGAAATCAGGATCATTCGCATAGTCTCTAAAGTATTTGTCTAAAGACCCTTCGCGGCCATTGGTCATAGCCAATCTGTCTCCTGGAGGTAAATTTCCTTTAGCCGTTTTGAGCGCTCTATCTCAATAGCTACTCGTGCGCCTTTGTGGAACCCGTGCGAAATGATCGTGCGCCCTCGGGCCTCTGGAGAGTAGAACCATAACAGGCGGTCACCCTGCCTTGATTTGAATTCGAAGATGTCATCCCTTAACATCCGGGATTTTTGTTCGTTCAAGATAGGACCACTCATTGCATGCTGTTTTAACACATTGAGTATAGATTTTCGGGACGCTTCTGATAGTTGGTTTATAAAAGACTCGGCGGGGCAGTCGTAAGTTTTTCCTTCGGCTAAAACTACAGCATATATGCTAAACCTCTGCCCGTGTATTAGCAGCTTGCGTCTCATGTTAACATATAAGTTAACTGTTGTCTATCGTGATTGTTCTTGCTAAACGTGTTTAGTCCTCTAGGCTCGTGATATCGCCTGGGTCCAGGCCCAGCTCTTGGGCCTTTAGCAAGCGGCGCATTATCTTTCCAGAGCGAGTCTTGGGAAGGGAGCTGACGAAGTCTATCTCCGCCGGGATCGCTATGGGGCCTATCTCATGGCGCACGTGGGCCTTAAGAGCAGTAACCGCCTCTTCGGATGGTTCGTTGCCCATGCGTAGCGTCACGAAGGCCTTGATGGACTCACCGCGGATAGGATCAGGCTTGCCTATAACCGCCGCCTCGGCTACGGTGGCATGGGATACAAGGGCGCTCTCAACCTCGGCCGTACCTATTCGGTGCCCGGCGACGTTGAGCACGTCATCGGCCCGACCAACTACCATGATGTAGCCATCCGCGTCTCTCAAGGCTACGTCCCCGGTGAAATAGTAGCCGGGGATACTGGTCCAGTCCTGGGCATATCGCTCCGGATCGCCATACACCGTACGGAACATAGAGGGAAAGGGGCGCTTCAGCACCAATAAACCTCCCCGGTCGGGCTCGGTAATTGGCTGTCCTTCCCGGTCCACTACGTCCACCTCGACCCCAAGGGCTGGCTTGCCTACTTTTCCCGGTTTGCCTGGCATTACGGCAAAACTGGCGAGACACGGTCCTCCCGTCTCCGTCTGCCAGTAGTTGTCTGCCATGAATCCCCATTCTCCAGAGCCACACAGGTGTTCATAGGACCACTTCCAAGCCTCGGGATTCAGCGGCTCCCCAGCACAAGTAAGGAACCGTAGGCTTCTGAGATCGTAGCCCTTGATATAGTCCTCGCCGTAGCGCATGAGCATACGCACGGCGGTAGGCGCGGTAAACATAACGTTGACACCGTATTTTTCAATGATCTCATAGGCCACCCCGGGATGGGGATAGTCTATGGCGCCCTCCCTGAACACTGTGGTCGAGCCTGCGAGCAGGGGCGCGTAAACGATATAGCTGTGTCCCACCACCCATCCGATATCCGAGGTACACCAGAAAACGTCCTCGTCTTTGATATCCCAGAAGGTCTTGAAGTGGCAATAGGTGCCCACCATATAACCGCCGTGGACGTGGAGCACACCTTTAGGCTTTCCCGTAGTGCCGCTTGTATACAGTATGTATAAGGGGTCCTCGGCATCCATGACCTCGGCCTCACAGTGCGGAGACCCAGAGTTCAGCAGCTCATCGAAGTCCACCTCTTTCGCGCCCGCCTGGACATCGGAAGCATTCTCCCGCCGCCACACCACCACATGCTGGACCACATCGAGGCCCTGTACGGCCTCATCGGTGATACCCTTGAGGTCTACCTTTTTGCCCCTTCGATATCCCGCATCCGCTGTAATGACTAGCTTGGCGTTGGCATCAAGGATTCGATCCCGCAGCGCGCCTACGCTAAAGCCCGCATATACGACGCTGTGGATGGCGCCGATGCGGGCACAGGCGAGCATGGCAATGGCCCCTTCAGGGGTCAAGGGCATGTAAATCACCACCCGGTCTCCCTTGGTGACCCCCAGCGACCTGAGGCCGTTGGCGAACCGGTTCACAAGCTGGAGCAGGCGACCGTATGTAAAAACTCTCTCCGAGCCATCTTCGCCCAACCAGATGAACGCAGCCTTATTTTTCCGATGGGAATTCGCATGCCTGTCCAGGCAGTTGACCGTGATGTTACACTTGGCCCCCAGGAACCAGCGGAAATTGGGATAGTCCCACTGAAAAACCTGGTTCCAAGGACGATACCACTCGAACTCTGAGGCGACGTCGGCCCAGAACCCCTCAGGGTCTTTAATCGAGCGTTGATATTCCGCATCGTAATCCTGCAAGTTAGCATTGGCCACCAGGTCCTTAGGCGGGTTTATTACGTCGGTTTCCTTTAACAGATGGTCAAGCTGTCCTTGCGGTGTCATAGCGTTCCATCCTTTATAGTGAGAATTTACACGTGTATGCTAACGAAGGTGTCCGAATTATAGCATGAATCCTACCCACGACTGAGGCCTACCACAGGCGCCGATAGTCATAAAAAACGGGGACTCCAGTTTGGAGTCCCCGTCATTCAGGATCTATGAACTAAGGCCGTCTATAGGCCCATCGCCTTGACGCCGCGCAAAGCCATGTCGTGATCGCCGGGTCCATGGGGATACCCGGCGACACCGATCCCTCCCAGGACCTGGCCGTCGGAAGCATTCTTGATCACCACGCCACCGGAAATGATAAGCATGTTGGAGTCGCCCCACTCGGTCACGTCCCACTCATGGGTCGTAAGCATCTTATCGAAGTCCTCAGTGTGGCTGCCAGTCACAGCGGCTGTGTAAGCCTTTTTGACACAGTTCCTTACCAACAATGGCCTTGCTCCATCAGTGCGAGCGAAACTGAGAAGATTTCCTGAGTCGTCCACAATGGCCATCGAGAGCGCGGGGTCATTGGGTCTTGTCTTGTGATCCGCAACCATTGCTTTTATCGCCTTTTGACACTGGTCCAGGTCCAGCGCCGCTTTGTTGTACATATTATTTGCCTCCTCTGTAAGATGATGTCTTCTATTCGATTGCTTTGTGAAAGTACTTCTGTTAATGGCTAGATGTTCATGGCCTTTAGACCGATGAGGGACATGTCGTGGTCGCCAGGGCCGTATGGCAGTCCGGAAACCCCGATGCCTCCCATTATGGAGTTGTCGGCAGGATTTCGAACAGCAACTCCCCCTGAGATAACCATTAGCATAGGGTCACCCATCTGAGCCACGTGCCAGCCATTTCGTTTCAGTCCCGCGGCGTAATCAGCCTCCCCTGGACGAGGGTCTCCGAATACCTTGGTGCTTGCGCCGCTCATCCCTGAGGTGTAAGCCTTTTTGATACAGTTTTTCATGAGCAACGGACCGGCTCCGTCTCCCCGGGCAGCCGCGATGAGATTGCCATTATCATCTACTATAGCCATTGTCCAAGCTGGCGCGCCCGGCAGCTTTGCGAACGCGTCTCTCACCGCATCGACAGCAGCCTGACACTGGTCTAAACTCAAGACCGCTTTGTTATACACGCTTATCTCCTCCTCTCCAAAATTCTGGCAGATTATAACACAACCATCGAGTGGTCACAACAAATCCTTGCTCTTCTCAGCCACCCGACTCTATGGGAGTATCATCTCGATTCCCCCAATCGGCCCATGAGGCGTCATAGTTCCGAGCATTCTCGTATCCCAGCAGCTTCAATGCCAAGGTGCCGTGCCCCGCACGGATGCCTGCCTGTCAATGGGCTAACACCTCCTTATCCGGCGTGATCCCCTTGGCCTCCAGGATCCGGCGCATCTCATCAGGTGGCTTGAAAGTATGGGTCTCGGGGTCCATCAGTTCCACCCATTCCAGATGAGTGGCGCCTGGGATGTGGCCAGGCCGGGTGTTGTGGCGTGAGTTCTCTCCTGTGTACTCCTCTCTGGTACGAACGTCCCACACCACTACATCCGGTTCGTTGTATGCCAGTTTCAACCTCTCCGTACTAACGAAAACAGACTCATCTACCTTGGGAGTGAATTTTTCCCCTGAGCGTGTGCCGGCCGAGTCCAGGCTAATCGGCCTACCCTCTTTGATCCACTTTCTCCAACCCCCGTCGAGCACCTTCACATTGTCGTGGCCGTAGTATCGCAGTGCCCACCAAAGCCGACCAGCGTATAAAGAGCGGGAGTTGTCGTAAGTCACCACTAGTGTATCGTCGCCGACGCCCAGGGACTCCATCATCCTGCCAAACTTCTCGGGAGGCAGGATATGAGCCTTGTTGTCGCCGGAGTCCTTCTGATAGTTATCGGGTATCAGCACGGCGCCAGGGACATGGCCCCTCTGGTAAGCAGCGGCCACGTCAGTGTCAACTATCCTGATATTGTTGTCGTCCAGGCGGCCTGCCAACCACTCAGTGTCAGCTAGAAGCTCAGGAACCGCGTATTCGCCTTGTTCTCGAGTGCTCATCTTGCTCCTTCCTGTGATGGAGTCCCGTCATGAGTAATTTTGATGAGGACTGACACCATCCTAAAGCCTTTACAAGATTATCCTTCCTCATATTCATCGTCAAGCGTCCACGGGCTATGGCCTCGTTCCTTTGAGGTTGGAGTGGTGGTGGCAGAAAACTTACATCAAGCCTAGAATTATGGTACGATTAGGCACACCTTGGTCGTATCACCAGTCCTATCCACACCATAATAGGGTTGAATTCCCGGGATCTTAAACTCCAAACAGGCATTCTTATTGCACAGGAAGGGTTTGGACATGCAATTCGATTCTCGCCGGGTCGCCGTCCATGCACGCCAAGGAATGGTAGCAACCAGCCAGCCATTAGCGGTCATGGCCGGGCTCAGAATGCTCATGGAGGGCGGCAACGCCGTGGACGGCGCGGTGGCGGCAGCGGCGACCCTGAACGTGGTGGATGCACCCTCGACTGGGGTTGGGGGTGACCTTTTCGCCCTAGTATGGTTGGACAAGGAGAAACGCGTGCACGCCCTGAACGCCAGCGGTCGGGCCCCCAAAGCCGCATCGTTGAAGGAGTTGACGGACCAGGGTCTAACGAGTATTCCGAGTTTCGGCCCGCACGCCGTTTCAGTGCCAGGCACCGTAGACGGATGGAACACCTTGCTTGACAGCCATGGCTCAATGAGCCTGTCCCATGTCCTACAACCGGCCATCCATTACGCCGAAAAAGGCCATGCCGTATCCGACGTGGTCTCCCATCTCTGGGCCAGCTCTCAACCCAAGCTAGCTCGGCACCCTTCTGGAGGGGAGTTTCTGATCGATGGACGAGCGCCAAACCATGGAGAAATTATCCGCCTACCTGAGCTGGCGGGCACTCTCCGTGCCATCGCCGAAGGTGGCCCCGATGCTTTTTATAAAGGACCGATCTCGGAGAAGATCGCCAGTTATGTACAGGAGCTTGGTGGATGGATTGCTACCGAAGACCTGGCATCCCACAGCTCGACCTGGGATGAGCCCATCTCGACAGAATACCGAGGAGTGACCTGCTGGGAGTGCCCACCAAACGGCCAGGGTATCGCCGCATTGGAGGCACTAAACATCGTGGAGGGATTCGACATACCAGGCATGGGGTTCCAGACAGCGGATGCCTACCACCACCTCATCGAAGCCATGCGTTTGTCCTTCGAGGACGCCCTCGCCTACATCGCTGACCCTCGGGCGGCCTCGGTGCCCATTGACGGCCTACTATCCAAAAAATTCGCGGATAAGCGACGCACCACTATAAACAGGAGCCAGGCCCTTGCCGACGTATTTCCTGGAACCATAAATAGCGGCGACGACACCGTGTACGTGACCTGCGTGGACGGGAACGGAAACGCCTGCTCGCTAATCAACAGTGTATACATGGGATTTGGCACCGGCCTTGTTGTGCCTGGAACTGGAATCGCGCTCCAGAACCGTGGCGCTCTATTCTCTCTGGACCCGAGCCATCCCAACGCGCTTGAACCGGGCAAACGCCCTTACCATACCATCATACCCGCGATGGCTACTCGAAATGGCGAGCTGTGGCTAAGCTACGGCGTGATGGGCGGGTTCCAACAGCCTCAGGGTCACCTCCAGGTACTTGTGAACATGATAGACTTCGGCCAAGATCCCCAGGAGGCCCTCAACGCCCTCCGGTTCAGCGTGCAGCCAGGTGGTGGAGTCGCCCTGGAGGATGGGCTACCCCAGACCACCCTCCAGGAACTCAGCCGGAGAGGTCAAGAAGTCTTTCTGGTGGAAGGGTATGGTAGGCGGGTCTTCGGCGGAGGCCAAATCATCGAGCGTGACATGGAGACAGGCATGCTACATGGTGGCTCAGACCCCCGTAAGGACGGCTACGCCATCGGTTGGTAGCCCATTAACGGGTATGCATATACCCCATTTCTAAAGCCACACCTGGATGACATATATCTTCAGTTCAACCATTCCCGCACCCGACATCCTGTTTCTATCTTGTTGCAGACAGCTCCATCAGCCCTTGACCGACACAAGGGCAAGACCTAGGATGAATGTGCAGACACATCGGTCCTGATTTCTAAGAACGCTTCAACATATATTGGGTGAACCGTAATGACCGCGACGGTCCAGGGAATGAATCTTACCAAGATATACCCAATGGGTAATGAGCGGGTCTATGCATTGGACAATGCGTCCCTCGAAGTGCAACCAGGAGACATGATCGCAGTTGTCGGCAGGTCAGGTTCAGGAAAGTCCACCCTATTGCACACCTTGGGCTGCCTCCAGTCCCCCGACTCCGGCCAGCTCTGGTTTGATGGCCAAGATGTGACTCAGCTTGGGGATGATCAGCTGGCCCAAATTCGAACCCAGAAAGTCGGATTCATGTTCCAGGCATTCAATCTGGTGCCAAGTGAAATCGCCCTTAAAAATGTAGAGCTACCTTTAAAGCAACAGAAAATTGACGCCTGGAACAGCCGCCTAAGGGCGGAGGAGGCCTTGGAGTTGGTCGGCCTGGGGAACCGTTTCGGACACAGACTCGGCCAGCTTTCAACGAGGCAACGTCAGTGCGTCGCCCTCGCCCGTGCACTGGTCACAGACCCGGCGGTAATATTCGCCGACGAGCCCACCAGAGCCCTGGATGGAACATCTAGGGAGGAGCTGATGGGACTATTCCAGAAACTAAACGACGATGGCAAGACTATAGTTATCGCTACCTCTGATTCTGCCATTGCCAATTACTGTCGGAGGGTCGTAAAGATAGCCTACGGGAGCACGTTAGACGTAGGTCAGGTGGAGAAAAGGCGGATTATACCGCCCTCACGCATACCCGGTCCCCCCCTCCGTAGCTATCAGAGAGAGGTGACAGTCTGCCCCAGATGCAACTACGGCAATTTCAAAGACCAACCGGTCTGCACCCGCTGCGAGTGGCCTCTTGACATGACCGAGGAAGAGGAACAGTCGATAGAGAGCCGCCTGAGCGGAGCTGATCCCCGTCACCAGGGAGTGGAAAGCGCCAACGACAAAGGCAAGGTACCCGGCCAGAAATTAGTCGATGAGCTAAAGAACGTTCCCTTTTTTACGGGCCTGGGAGCCAAGAGCCTTGCCAAGGTTATACCGGCCATGGAGCAACGGCAGTTCGCGGAAGGATTTACGATTTTAAGACAGGGAGATGAAGGGGACGCCTTCTACATCCTAACAAAGGGAGAAGTACAGGTGTGGCTTGAGCGGGATGGCCGTCAACCGGTTCCTATCGCGAAGTTGGGCCCCAACGAGGGGTTTGGAGAGATGGCCTTGCTCACAGACCAGCCCCGTTCAGCTACGGTGGTTGCGTTAACAGACGTTGAGGCGTGGCATCTCTCAAAAATGGCCTTCTCTGCCCTGCTCTCGGAAAACCTGTCCCTAGGCCTCTACTTCAACCGCATCCTGAGCCAGCGACTCCGAGCCCTCCAAGACCAGATAGTGGCTTAGAACGATGATCTGTGGACCACACAACTTGGCTTAAAGGATGCAAGAGTCAGAAAGAGAAGAACGGAATCTACAGGTCTAAAGGCAAACTGAAGCTGTCACGCTGAGCAGGGTTCCAGCCGGGACGTTTATAATCCCTCAGTTTATATGATAGACCCTGGCGGCATTCGCTCCTGCTATCTTGGCTTTCTCGTCCTCTGTACAATCCGTCAGGATCTCTTCCAGAATCGGCCTGCTTCTAGGGAAAGTGGACTCACCGTGGGGATAATCAGAGCCCCACATCATATTATCCACTCCAATAATGTGGCGATCTCTTATTCCCAGAGCGTCTTCCTGGAAGCCCACGAAAGAGTTGGTGTGGAAGAAGTCGCTGGGAAGCGTATCATTCTTGAACCGATAGGAATCAATTCCTTGGGTTCGCTGGGTGTATGTGTAGTCGATCTGAGCCAAGAAATGGGGTACCCAGGCCGACTCGAACTCCACCACTCCAACCTGCAGCTTGGGATAGCGCTCGAATACGCCGCTGAAAATCATGTCGCCAAGGGACATACGGGGCCAGTAGTCATGGGCAGACCTGAAGGCCGGGGTGTCGTCGCCCCCTGCGGATAGCTTCAAACCGTGGTGGTCCCCGAACTCATCTCCCACCCTAAGGCGGTTGGTGAGGATATGCAGATGGAGAGGGATACCAAGGTCCTGGGCCGTCGCCCAGAGAGGTTCGTACTCCGGTGAATTGTACCTGACGCCATCATGCGGATACACGGGGATCATGGCCCCCGCAAGCCCCATTTTGGCGCAACGCTCCATCTCTTTAATACCATCTTGAACTTCGTCAAGGTTGAGGATCGCTATACCACGAAGCCGATTGGGGTAGGGTTTGCAGAATTCGGCGATCCAGTTGTTATAAACTCTAAACGAGGCAGTCAGAAGAGCACTGTCTCGCACTACGTTGTAAAGCTTGAAGGTATTGCTGGGGAAAATCACTCCGGCATCCACACCGTCGATATCCATGTCCTTGACGTGCTCTTCTGGGATGAACCCGCCAGGACGCACTTCGTCCACCCTGCCCGCAGCCGTCATCTTTTCCGGTGCTTCGAACCTCAGCCCAACGTTGGTCCCGAAGGAGGTTCCGATTGCTCTGCGACCGTCGCAGTACCACCAGTCACCATCGTCCATGCTGACAACCTGGGGGGCTCGATCCCTAAATTGGGGGTCGATCCTCTCCGTCCATAGATTCGACGGTTCGAAGATGTGGCTATCCGACGAGACGACTCGATAACCGGCCATATTTGCTCCTCCCGAAGGTCTAGCGGACCTGCGATGGGTACTCGAATGCTCATTGTATCTGCAAATGTAGGGAATGGACCAAGGGCCTAGCAAAACTAGTCCAGATGATAGATCCTAGCTGCGTTCTCTCCGGCGATCTTGGCCTTCTCGTCCTCTGTGCAATCTCTGAGGATCTCCTCTAGGATTTGTCGGCTCCTCGGGAAGGTGCTCTCAGGATGAGGATAGTCCGAGCCCCAGAGAATGTTGTTCACACCGATTATGTCCCGCATCTTGATGCCCAGCTCATCTTCCTGGAAGCCGACGAAGACGTTGCGATGAAAATGCTCGCTGGGAAGCATGTCATCTTTGAAGCGGTAGGCTCCTGACCCCTGGATTCTTTGGGTATATGTGTAGTCGAGCCGATCTATGAAATAGGGTATCCAGGACAGCTCGAACTCCACCACACCTACATGTAGCTTGGGATACCGGTCGAAAACCCCGCTGAAGATAATGTCGCCCAGGGACATGCGAGGCCAGTAGTCGTGGTTCGCTAGATAAGCCAGAGTGTCGTCTCCACCTGCTTCCGCGACGGGACTATGGGGATCGTCCAAGGATGGCACACGGTTCGAAAGGATGTGAAGGTGAAGGGGCATCTCCAGGTCCTCGGCCGTGGCCCAAAGGCGTTCGAACTCCGGCGAGTTGTACCTGTGGCCAAGGCTGCGGTCATGGGGATATACAGGGATCATGGCGCCTACCAGTCCCATCTTCGCACAACGCTCCAACTCCTCCACACCATCTCTGACGTTGTCCGCGTTGATCATGGCCACGGGCCTTAGACGCTTGGGATAGGCACTGGAGAAATCGGCAACCCAGTCGTTGTATACTCTCACACTTGCGGTGAGCAAGTCACTGTCCTGCACAGCGTTGTACAGCTTGAATCCGACGCTCGGGAAGAGTACGCCGGCGTCAACACCGTCGGCATCCATGTCTTTGACGTGCTCTTCGGGTATGTGGCCCCCGGGCCTCACGTTATCATAGGTAGAAGTTGCAAGAAGTTTCTCGGGCTCCTCGAATCTCACTCCCGCGTTTACAGCGAAAGATAGACCTACCGCCCTTCTTCCGTCAGCGTACCACCAGTCCCCATCTTCCATGCGCACGACGCGGGGACTTCTCTCTCCCCACTCCCGCTCCATTCTGCTCGTCCACAGGTCTGGTGGCTCGAAAATATGGCTATCCGACGATATCACCTTGTATCCAGCCATCTTGCTCCTCTCTAAGGCCTAGTCGAGATGATAAATTCTCGCGGCATTATTCCCCGCGATCTTGGCCTTTTCCTCTTCAGTGCAATCTCTTAGTATTTCGTTAAGTATCTGCTTGCTTCTGGGGAATGTGGACTCGGGGTGAGGATAATCGGAACCCCAAAGCATATTATTCACGCCAATGATATCACGGTCCCGTACTCCTAACTCATCCTCCTGAAAACCGGCGAACACGTTCCGGTGAAAGTAGTCGCTGGGCAACATATCTTCATTAAGGGTTTGTTGAGCAAAGAGATTCGAGCCCCTTTGGGTGTAGGTGTAGTCCATGCGGTCCAAGAAATGGGGTATCCAGGACAACTCGAACTCCACCGCCCCTACCTGTAACTTAGGGTAGCGCTCGAAAACGCCACTAAAGATTATGTCACCTAGGGACATCCTTGGCCAGTGGTCATGGCAGGCCAGAAAGGCAGGAGTAAGATCACCGCCGGCTGCAGGAACTAAACTGTTGGTAGCGTGCACCGCCTCATCGTAACAGCGACGGTTGGTCAGTATATGGAGATGAAGGGGCATCTCCAGGTCCTGGGCTGCCGCCCAGAGGGGCTCATATTCCGGAGACCAGTATCGCCGGCCTTCATGGGGATAAATGGGTGGAAACACCGGTATCATGGCTCCCACGAAGCCCAGTTTTGCGCACCGTTCCAGCTCTTTCACGCCCACCGACACGTCGTCTACGTTGAGCATCGCGATGCCGTGGAGCCGATCAGGGTATGAGCCGCAGAACTCACCGACCCAGTCGTTGTACGCTCGGAAGCAGGCGCTGAGGAGATCGCCGTCCGCCACAGCGTTGTACAGCTTGAAAGCATAGCTGGGAAACAGTACCCCCGCATCCACGCCGTCAGCATCCATGTCTTTAACGTGCTCATCTGGAATGTAGCCGCCCGGAGGGATCCCATCTATTCGACCGACGTCACTGATCTTACCGGGATCTTCGAACCGGAGACCCAGGTTCACCGCGAATCCCATACCTTGCACCAGGCGGCCATCGCACCACCAACGGTCCTGGTCTTCCTCATGCACGATACGAGGACCTCTGTCCTTGAACTTGGGTTCGATCCTGCTTGTCCACAGATCCAGAGGCTCGATAATATGGCTATCCGACGATATCACCCTATATCCAGCCATCTTGATCCTCCCAGTACTATTCAGAGTCCATCAACTATCTTACCGACCCCCGCGATAAGAAATCATTAGCCAGTGAGAACTAGGTCAGATTATAGACCCTCGCAGCGTTCCCACCCGCGATCATGGCCTTCTCTGCCTCATTACAGTCAGTCAGAAGTTCTTCCAGGATCTCACGGCTTCTAGGGAAGGTCGACTCGAAGTGGGGATAGTCCGACCCCCATTGGAGCTTTTCCACGCCTATCAGGTGGCGGTCACGTATGCCTAATGCATCCTCCTGGAATCCTAGGAAAACGTTGCTGTGGAAAAAGTCGCTGGGTAATGCATCGCCCTTGAACTTGTACCACTGTTGGGAGACCCGGTTGGTATACGTGTAGTCAATTCGATCGAGGAAATGGGGCACCCAGGACAGCTCCATCTCTATCGACCCCACCTGTAGCTTGGGATACCGCTCGAACACTCCAGAGAAAATCATGCGAGCAAGGGACATTCGCACCCAGTGGTCCACGTTGGACTGGTAGGCGGCGCTCATGGCCTCCAGGTCAGAGGCCTCCTGGCCGGGGCCAGGGCGATTGGTGCCTATATGGAGGCTAATGGGCATGCCCAGGTCCTGGGCCGTCGCCCAAAGGGGCTCATACTCATCCCGATCATATTGACGTTCCAGTGGTGGGTACAGGCTAATCATGGCACCTACCATGCCCAATTTGGCGCAACGTTCCAGCTCCTTGATGCTGGTCTCCACGTCGTCGGTGTTGAGCATGCCGATGCCCTTTAGCTGATTTGGGTAAGCCTGGCAGAACTCAGCCAGCCAGTCATTATATGTCTTGAAGATGACCGTTAAGAGCTCGCTATCAGGAACCATGGTGTAGAGCACGAAAGCAGCGGTTGGATAGAGGATAGTGACATCCACTCCGTCCAGCTTCATGTCCTTGATGCGCTCGTCGGGTATGTAGCCACCAAGTCGAACGTTTTCAAATTTGTCGGTGAAGGTTAGCTTCTCCGGTTCGTCAAACCGTCTACCCACCTGCACTCCTAGGGCCGCACTGTTTCCCTTCTTACCATCGCAAATCCACCAATCGCCATCCTCCAGACTTTCGATACGCGGCACTCGGTCTTTAAACTTGGAATCGACTCTCGTCGTCCACAGGTCCTGCGGTTCGTAAACGTGGTCGTCGCCCGATATGATTTTGTAGTCAGCCATGCATGGGCCCCCAAATTCGATTTATTCTGATTTTCCGCTAGTACTTAATCAACATCAACCAAGATTTGATAGGTGCCTTCCGCCCCCATCCCAACCTTCCCCCATCAAGGGGGAAGGCGCTTGTTCTCTCCCCCTTGATGGGGGAGAGTTAGAGTGGGGGTGGAACCACGTTTCGATTTTAAGGTTGACTGAGTGTTGGGTTTAATCTGGCACATCTCGCGTGTATGCTAAGTAGCCCACCGAATCTGCCGGGGTTAAGGCTAATTATCCCTCCGCTATTGGGGGTTGTCAACAACTTATTCGAGGTAGATAACACGCTTCTTCAGGAATGCGTAATTACCGGGTTCACCAATCCTTAAAGCCATCAAATATGGCGCTATCGATTACGTTATAGACTCATGAGCAGGCCTGATTGTTGTAGGGCCACACAAAACAATGCATCCGAGCGCCTCCTACCCTCAGCGGCGTTATTTACCAAACAGTTGGGCAACTCGTTTTACTCTGGCAGGGTCCACAAGGTTGTTAACCACACCATCTACTTTCAGGTTGGTGCCCACGATAGCTCCGTCGGCTACAGCCAGGAGCTCGGCGGCGTTCGATTCATCGAGCCCGCTACCCACTAGCACGGGAACTGTCGGAACAGCCCCTTTTACAATCGAAACGTGTTCGGTTGCCGTCACACTGCCTGTAGCCGGCCCTGTCACGATGAGCACGTCCGCCAGCCCACGCTGAACTGTCTCTCGGGCTACATATGCAATGTCCACACTGGCCAGCGGCTCAGCGTGCTTCACCAATACGTCGGCAAAAATCTTTACCGTCTCGTTCGCTCCTAAGTTGCGCCGATAACGCAGGGTCTCATAGGCCTTCCCTTCCACAAGTCCCTCATCCGCTACCATCACGCCGTAATGCACATTGGCGCGAATAAAGGAGGCGCCGGTAGCCACAGCGATGGCAAGAGCAGACTTCGGATCGTTCCTAAGAACATTGATACCGATCGGGAGGTCCACGGAATCTCGAATGGTCTGGACTGCTGCTGTCATAGCCGCAACGGTATCGGGTCCTACTGAGCCTGGGATGTAAGGCGCGTCGCCGAAGTTCTCTATTATCAGGGCGTCCACGCTACCTTCCACCAGGGCCAGGGCATCCTGCCGAGCCGCTGCCAACACCGCGTTCATGTCTCCTGCCCACCTTGAAGAGCCGGGCAACGGCGATAGATGGACCATTCCGATGAAGGCTTTGTTAGAATCGAAGAGGGGTTTTGCCATGGCTTTCATTGCATGGAGAAGATAGGACTAGGATTTACCAAACGAGAGGTAACGGACCCGCTCAGGATTTTTTAGGTGCTATGGTAACCTTGCGGCTTTCCCCCATGCCAGTACTCTGGGTGGTCACTCGCGGATGTTCGGATAGAGCTATGTGAATTACACGCCGCTCCGCAGCGGGCATCGCTTCCAGAGAGACTGGCCTACCTGAGTTGGCTACCTTGTCCGCTACTTTCAACGCCATCTCATGAAGCGAGTTGTGGCGGCGCTCTCTATACCTCTCTACGTCCAGCACCACCCGGGTAGAGTCGTCTCCGATCCTGTTTTTAACCACAAGGTTAACCAGGAACTGGAGTGCCCTTAGGGTTTCACCTCTGCGACCGATAAGGAGTCCTGAATCGTCTCCCGTTATGTCTATTACGGGGCCACCGGTATTGGGGTCGTGGGCACTCCGAAGGGTGGCTAAGGAGTCGGCACCGGCCCCTGATAGAATGTGGTTGACCACTTCCATAGCTACAGACGCGGAGTTAGATGAGGCGGGGAACTTCCTCAAGCGGATCCTGGCGGGCTCAGAGCCGATGCCGAGGAAACCAGGCTTACCTTGGCTTAATATTTCTATTTCTGCCTCTGTTCGGCTTGCGTCTAGCTCTCTCAGGCCCACTTCGATTGCTTCTTCGACGGTTTTTCCGGACATTGTCATCCACGGTTGCTCTTCCATCGCTCTCTATCTCCTTAGGTTCAGGCTCTTGGATCGGCTGCTCAACAGGCTCTGGAGCGGGCTTAGGTCTAACGAAGTTAGGGACTAGAGGACTCCAGTCCTTCGTCATGAAACCCTGGATCGCCACACCGATAAGATTGGAGATGACCCAGTACAGGGCAAGGCCGCTGGGAAAGGTAAAGGCGAAGAAGGCCAGCATAAGCGGCATCATCCACAGCATCATCTGATTGGTAGATGCCTGCCTGGGGTCCATTGACGGCATGGTCATCATTTTCTGCTGCGCCCATGTAGTGACTCCCACAAGCACCGGAAGTATGGGCGTGGGGTCCGGATTGGCCAGGTCCAGGCCGAAAAAATTGCTATCCAGCGGCACCACAGTATTGGCCAAAGGATTCCAGGAGTACAGCCTCTGAGATAGGCCTACCAAATGGTCTGGAGTGGTCCCCAGGCTCTTCAAAAGCGCTTGATACAGCCCAATCCAGATCGGTAGTTGGATTACCATAGGACCCAGACATCCTAGGGGATTTACGCCCGCTTCTTTGTAAAGACGCATGGTCTCTTGTGACCGCTTCTGGGGATCTTTACCATAGCGAGTTTGAATCTCACGCATTCGCGGCTGCAGACCAGTCATGGCCCTCATAGACTTGACCTGCCTGGCATGAAGGGGCATGGTGGCCAACCTAACGAGCACAGTGAAGAGGATTATGGACAGACCGAAGTTGTTGAACAAGACGCTGTACAACACCACCAATACGTTCAGCATCGGATTGACCATTGCGTTATCGAAAAACCAGATCAATCTACCCTACTCTTTTGTGGAAATCTGCCACGCCTCTACCCACTGCTCGACATCCACTCCATGAACGGTGCTGTTTTCAACTCCGACGAACACCATGTCTCCATCCGCGGTCAGGGGTGCCTTTATCCGACCGTCCAGGTCCTTGGATACCTCCAGCTTTTCTCCGCTACTGACGCTGAGAAGATGCAGCTTGCCGCTGTCACTGGCCACCACTACCTCGTCTCCCACTACCACAGGGGTGGACACGATAGGAGACTTAGGTTCAGAGAAGAAGCTCCAAACAAGGCCCCCATCCCTATCCAGTGCATATACTGTGCCTTCCATCGTTGCAGCGATGATCTGCTCACCATCGGTGACAGCGCCAGCCCAGAACCAATCATCCCCTTTGAAAGACCACCTCACCGCACCTGTTTTGGCGTCTAATGCGTACAGGTTCTTGTCAAATGAGCCAACGATCACCATTCCATCGTGGAACAGAGGTCTCGCCACTATGGCCCCATCGGTCTTGTATTTCCAAATCAACCTGCTGGCCTGATTCAACCCATCTTCCAAGGAAAGAGCGTATACGTAGCGGTCCATGGAACCGAAATATAATGCACCCTCCCCCACCGTAGGAGTAGACCAAATTTGGCCTTCGGCAGAGAAACGCCATCGAAGTTTACCAGGCGAATCACCCGTCCCATCGAAAGCGTAAATATTATTATCATCTGAGGCCACGAGGACTAAACCCTCTGCCTCAGCCAACGCCGGTCCACCCACCATAGCACCCGGAATGTCCTTTTTCCATTCTCCTCTGCTGGTTTGAAGGCTGCTACCCGACTGGTCTCGGTCCTTCCTCAACGCATATAGTTTCCCGTTATTACCGTCTCGATCTCCACGGTCCGCAACGTAAATAAAATCTTTCCCCATGGCAGGCATCCCGAATACGCCTTCAAGTGACCCTTCCTCTTCCGGAGCAAACCGCCATTTAACCTCGACCTGCTCTCTACTCCTGTTTCTGGCGCTCGATGTGGCATCTATAGCAAGAATTTGGCCTTGCCTAGTTCCCACGTATACCACGCCCTCGCTCGCCGCCGTAGCTGTCCAGCCAGACCCCCATGAGATAAGGCTTCGGCCGGTACAGCTCGCCAGCAAGACTAGCGACAGTAGCATGGCAAGGAGCACCGGTCCCGCTTTGTTCAGGTGTGGCCTGCCCAAAAGGTGTTGATGGTCTCCAACTCGATTCGGCGCGTGTTGACGCGCTGAAGGTTGTGGCTTGAATGATTTACGGGGATGCCCAAATCCTTCCCTGATATGGGGGAGCCGTGAAAGCCACATTTTACCGGGATACAAAGGTATAGATTTCAAATTACTCAGGTCTGACAGGGCAGGATTATTAAGCTCATCTGCCCTCCCTATTGAAGATCAGGACGAGTTCGTTCTCTCCCAATAGCCGTGGGGAGTCCAAGAGAGATCGAAACTTTAGGTGAATACGATGTTCGGGTTTAGACGAATTACTAGTACTCAGTCAACCTAATTGTTGGCAGGATAGAGATGGTGAAGCTTGACTCGGGCGTCCACAGTGGAGAATCTCCAGTCAATGGTTGCTCCGGCTTGGTTTCGTTCTGCCTCCAGGGCCGCGATCTCGCCACTCAAAGTCTCTTCATCGGCAATACGCCGGCGCAGGACTCGCCTGGCCAAGACACTGAACTCGATCTCTGCCATGTTGAGCCAACTACCGTGCTTGGGAGTGTAGTGAAACTCCAAGCGTTTGCGTATTCGCCTAGCCTCCTTGGGCTCGAAGGTTTCGTAGAGGGAAGCTGGTTTGTGGGTGTTGAGGTTGTCCAGCACCACCCGGATCTTCTCGGACGCTGGGTAAGCTTCATCGGCCAGCCACCGCATCTGCTTAGCGAAGTCCACCATGGTACGACGTTCGGTCACTGCCACATGCCTCCAGCCCGCCAGGGGCTCGCACAGCATGAACAGGTTTCGGGTGCCATTGCGCTGGTACTCGTAATCGTATCGCTCCCGTCGTGCCGGCTTGGGCGGGATCGGAGACCTCTTTTCCGCCAGCAACTGCTTGGAGGTCTCGTCGAAACAGACCACCGGGCGCTCTGGGTCATAGGGTTCCGCGTAAAGGTCCAGCACATCCTCCATACACGCCACAAACTCGGCGCTCACCTGGGGAATACACCACTCCTTCTTCTGCCACGGCTTGAGACTGTTTTTTTCAACCGCTTGCGAATTCCCTCGTGGGACATGGAGGGCGCCAGCCCCAACTCCACCACCTTGTTTGCCAGGAGCCGCAGGGTCCAGTGGTCATGGCCTGGGGGGGCCTCGCTGCACGCCAGGGCAATCAGGTGCGCTTCCCCCCGCTCATCCAGTTTGGTCGGATGTCCTGGCCGAGGATCTTCCTCCAAGGCCCGCTTCAGTCCTCCCTCCAGGTACCGCCGCTTGGTACGGCACACCGTACCCGCAGACGTGTCCAGCGCCTCCACGATGCGCATCACCCCCCAGCCCGTATCTGCCTTTAGCAGAATACGGGCCCGGGCAACCTTTCGCGCTGGGCTCTTTCCCCCGCGAATCAGTCGTTCCAACTGGTCTCGTTCTTCCCTTTCCAACCGGACCACATACCGTTCTCGTCCCATGGCTGCCACCCTCCTACGTCAACACTCCTAAAAAAGGGTAGCAACCTTAGACGTTTTCTTAAACAATTACCAAAACCGAGTTGACTGAGTACTAGGGTACAGGATCGTAACCTCTCCCACCCAGGGGACGGCAACGGGATAACCGCTTCATGGTGAGCCATGTCCCCTTCAAGACGCCATAACCTTGAACGGCTTGGTGGGAATATTCGGAGCACGTGGGGACGTATCGACATGTCGCGGGAACGTAGGGCGACAACGCTCTCTGGTAGACAAAGATGAGGGCCAGCGCCGCCCTTCTCAATTCCTCGGCCCTCCAGACTTGGACACCGGAGCAGCGGACTCCCCGTTGGGCAGAGCCTGCCCGTCCACCATCCATCCCTGGAAACGATCTGTATCCATAATTTCCGAAGAGGAAGCACTGGGAGGCTCGGGCAAGAGCTCAGCTCGGGTGAGCAATTCTTCTGTAGCACGTTTTAGCTGATGGAAATCTGCAGCAGGGGCTCCTCTTCGAGCTATAAGAACTACATCCCATCCGGGTTCTACGGGACTAGGACGGATAACTTCCCTGAGACGTCGTTTCACCTTGTTCCTTACTACCGCACCGCCAAGCCTTTTTCCCACTACAAGACCGAAACGGCTGGTTTCAAGGCCATTCGGGATCATCTTCAACACCAGAAGTTTGTTCGACCAAACTCTGCTGTCATGACGAATTGAGGAGAAGCGCTTCGCTCCGGTAAGGCGTCTTTCTCGCTGCATTTAGACTCGGATCGTACTACACCGCAAGGCGGTGGCGACCTTTGAACCGGCGGCGCTTTAAAACGGCTCTACCCCCGGGTGTGCTCGCGCGAGCACGAAACCCGTGAACTCTCTGTCGTCGTCTTTTCTTGGGTTGATATGTACGTTTCGGCATAGATTTATCCTGATAAAGGATTATAATTCATGAGCGGAATCGGTGTCAATTTGAGCAGGAACGTCTAGTGGCTGGAAAATCATCCAAGAAGCGGGCCGACCTTCTCCTCGTGGACCAGGGTCTTGCAGAGACCAGGGAGAGAGCTCAGGCTCTTATCATGGAAGGTCTAGTATACACCACCCATGGCAAGGTTCTAAAGCCCGGCTCCACCTTACCCGCCGGTGATCTCCTCGAAGTGCGGGGCAGACTCCCTTATGTCAGCCGTGGAGGCGTAAAGCTGGCCCACGCGCTCGGCTCCTTTAACCTGGACGTGTCTAATATGATCGTCCTGGACGTTGGGGCATCCACTGGAGGGTTCACCGATTGCGTCCTGCAGAGAGGGGCCCACAGTGTAATAGCTCTGGACGTGGGCCACGGCCAGTTAGACTACCGCTTGCGCAAAGACCCCAGGGTTCATGTCATAGAGGGAGTCAACGCTCGCTACCCGTTCACTCTGCCGTCAACGGACTCCCTCACCCCCAACCCCTCTCCCTTGATTGAAGAAGCTCAGGGTGATATCAAAATCCCCTCTCCCTTGATGGGAGAGGGTCAGGGTGAGGGTGAAATAACCGATAACCGGGAGGAACCAAAGGTAGACCTAGCCGTGATAGACGCCTCATTTATCTCGGTCACCAAGATCATCCCATCGGTGTCGGAGCACCTCGCCGACGGCAGCCCCATCGTAGTTTTAGTAAAGCCTCAGTTCGAGGCTAAACGTGAAGAGGTGGGTCGGGGAGGAGTGATCAAAGATCCAAAGGTACATGCCCGGGTACTGGCAAGAGTAATCGCATGGGCCACGGCAACGGGCTTTCGGTTGCGTAACCTCACCTCGTCGCCCATATTAGGAGACGCAGGCAATCAAGAATTCTTCTTGCTGTTGAACAAGTAGGTTGACATGGTATCTGAAGTCAATTTGAATTTTAAGGCCTTCAGCGTCCAAATCATTGGAAGGACTGTATCAGGCGCTATTCATCTGATAAGCTAGTAACGATTCCAAACGCGGTGCTGTAAAATCCAGGGCCTTTTCATTTAGATGTCGCCCTGAGAGCAGCGAATGGTCTCATCTAGGCAATTGAGATTCTTCGCCTTCATCTCAGAATAACTGGGATAGGAACTCTACGACTACGAAAAGGCTCTGATGCGCTAGGTAAGGAACGAAACTATTGCATATGATCAGCCGCGACAGCTCTGAGGTGTACAGCATATGTTCAGGTCAGTGTCCAGCAAAGTCAGCTTTCCGGATGTAGAGAAGCAGATTCTCCAGTTCTGGAAAGACAAAGATATATACCACCGCACCGAGTCAGAACGGGATGGGAAGCCCCTTTTCATGCTTTACGAGGGCCCTCCCACCGCTAATGGCAACCCTGGTATTCACCATGTGCTAGCGCGGGTCTACAAAGACATCATATGCCGCTACAAGACGATGAAGGGCTACCGGTGTCTTCGCAAAGGCGGATGGGACACCCATGGGTTACCGGTGGAGTTGGAGGTGGAGAGGGAGCTGGGCCTGAAATCCAAGCTGGATATTGAGAACTACGGTATCGAGAAGTTCAACCAGAAGTGCCGGGAAAGCGTCTTCCGCTACGTAACTGAGTGGGAGAATATGACGGACCGCATCGGCTATTGGGTGGATATGGAACACCCCTATATCACTCTGGAGAACAGCTATATTGAGACAGGCTGGTGGATACTACGCCAGCTCTGGGACAAAGGGCTGCTGTACCAGGACATAAAGGGTACTCCCCACTGCCCTCGTTGCGTCACCAGTCTGAGTTCCCACGAAGTGGCCCTGGGCTACCGGGAGAACACCCCCGACCCATCGGTTTATATAAAGTTTCCTGTTGAAGCCCTCACCCTGTCCTCCGGACATCCCTCTCCCAATGGGAGAGGGACCGAGGGTGAGGGCAATATACCCACCTACTTCCTAGCCTGGACCACCACCCCGTGGACTCTCCCCGGTAACACAGGGCTTGCAGTGGCCGAGGACGCGGACTACGCCCTGGTCCAGGTAGGAGGAGAAGGCGGCTCTGAGCGGTTGATCATGGCCGACGCCCTTGTCGAACGGACTATCAAAGAGCCCTACGAAATAGTGACCACCTTCAAGGGCTCCAGCGTGGTTGGCCTCAGCTATGGAAGCCTATACAACCCCAAGGATTTTGGCGTTGAGATACGCCGCTTTAAACAGCAAGATATTGCCGGTGTTGGAAAGGCGAGTAGCCTCGAAGTCGTAGATGAATTCACGAATCGAGTCATTGCCGCCGAGTTCGTCTCCTTAGAGGACGGGACCGGCATCGTTCACATCGCTCCTGCCTTTGGCGACGAGGACCTGGGCGCTGGACGAGAGAACGGTCTTTGCTTCGTACAATCCGTGGACCTGCAAGGCAATATTACGGGCAGCTATCCATTCGCCGGCAAATTTGTGAAAGACTCCGATAACGATATCATGGCGGACCTCAAGGAGCGAGGCCTCCTCTACCACAGAGACGTGTACCACCACACCTACCCCTTCTGCTGGCGGTGCGACACACCCCTCCTCTACTACGCCAAGAACTCCTGGTACATTCGCACCACGGCGGTCAAAGAGCGGCTCATCAGCGGCAACCAGGAGATCTCCTGGCACCCGGAATATATCCAAGAAGGGCGATTCGGCGAGTGGCTCCGCAACAACGTGGACTGGGCCATATCACGAGAGCGGTATTGGGGGACTACCATACCTCTCTGGAGATGTGAGTCCTGTAGCGAGTACCACTGCATAGGGAGCGTGGCCGAGCTGAAGGAGATGGCCCTACCTGCCCACAAGGCGATGGTGGATAATCTGGACCTCCATCGCCCCTACGTGGACGCCATCGCCATCCGGTGCCCGAAGTGTGAAGGCGAGATGCGTCGCATTCCCGAGGTTATGGACGCATGGTTCGACTCAGGAGCCATGCCCTACGCCCAGTGGCATTACCCATTTGAGGGCCAGGACATGGTGCAAGAAGGGCGTTTCCCCGCCGACTACATCTGCGAAGCGGTGGACCAGACTCGAGGCTGGTTCTACACCCTCCACGCCTTGTCCACCCTCCTGATGGGACAGCCATCTTATCGCCACGTTATCTGCCTGGGACTGATTCAGGATGCACGCGGCCAGAAAATGAGCAAACACCTGGGTAATGTGGTAGACCCCTGGACAGTGCTGGATTCCCAGGGCGCCGACGCCACCAGGTGGTACCTGTTCACCGCCTCTCAGCCGGGCGAGTCGAGGCGCTTCTCCCAGGACCTGGTCAACGAGGTGGTGCGACGGTTTGTGCTCACTCTCTGGAACGTGTACTCCTTTTTTACTACATACGCCTCAGTAGACAAGTTCCATCCGGACCAGGTGCCGGAAGGCTGGACGCCAACCGCGGAGCTGGACCGATGGCTTCTATCGGAGCTCAACAACCTGATATCCCAGGTGGATAGGCAGCTCGACGGTTACAATCCCACCGACGCTGGCAGGCGAATCCAGGAGTTCGTGGACCGCCTCTCCAACTGGTACGTGCGCCGTAGTCGGCGCCGCTTCTGGAGAAGTGAGAACGACGAGGACAAGATTGCGGCCTATGCGACTCTCTATACCTGTCTGACCAACCTATGCAAGCTTATAGCTCCCTTCATGCCTTTCCTGGCGGAAGAGATGTACCAGAATCTGGTACGGTCCGTGGACGGCACAGCCGAAGAGAGCGTACACCTAACCTCATTCCCCGAACCCTCCGGCGATGTGGTCGACCAAGAGCTGATGGACGCCACCCGTTTGGCCATGAAGATTTCCAGCATGGGACGGGGCGCCCGGTCACGGGGAAGCCTGAAGGTGCGACAGCCACTGAAGCGGGTGATGGTGAAGACAAGGAGTTCATCGGAGTCGAAGTATGTCTCGTTGGTTGGACCTCAGGTTATGGACGAGCTGAACATTAAAGAAACTCCCCACGTGGTGGAAGACTCATCAGAGCTGTACAAAAGGGCTGTCGAGAAAGCCAACGGCGAGGCCGAGGCGATCGTGGAAGTTTCCTGGAACAATGACATGGACGGCCACACTGATGAGGGACGCTGGTTCGTAGCGTTACAAGAGGGGTACATGGTTGCCATGGATGCCACCATTACACCGGAGCTGGCGGAAGAGGGATTGGCCCGCGAGCTCGTACATCGCATTCAGAACCTAAGACGTTCCTCAGGCTTCGAAGTCACCAACAGAATCCTCACGTATTACCAAGGCCCCGGCAGAGTACACGACGTGATGACTAAGTTCGCCAACTATATCCAGGAAGAAACTCTATCGGAAAAATTGATTGAAGGCGAGCCAGTTGAAGGAGTAAGCTCGGACAAGCAGAAGCTGGATGGGATGGAAGTGACGTTAGGAGTGAAGCGGGTCTCTGATATTTAACAGCGATTGGGACCTGTTGATGGGGGGAGCAGTTGGCCGTAAAAGTGTTTATAGAGAGGCGAGTCAAAGCGGGGTTCGAAAATGCAGTGTGGGAGATGCTGCGGGACCTGAGAAGTGAAGCGGTCAGGCAACGGGGCTACATGTATGGGGAGACCTGGCGCTCCTTGGAGGACCCTAAAATCTTCATTGTGGTGAGTGTGTGGGGGACTCGGCAGCATTGGGAACGATGGGTTAATGACGAGTTTCGCATGAAGCTTGACGAGCGGATCAACAAGATGCTCCGCAGGCCCAGTACAGCGCGGCTGTTTGAGGAGGTGAGCACCTTACCGCCCGAACTGGAACGCGCTAACGGCAGGAGCAGCAATCGGCCAAGCCGCTAGTCCAGTCGGTCGGGAACTCTTCAGGTCGTCTAGCCAAATTCTCTCACCGGTCTTGGACAGGCAATTCAACTATCTCGATCCAGTATTTACCCACACCCCTTAGGACATCTACCAGCGATTGGAAGCTTACCGGCTTTGTTATAAACCCGCTCACGCCCAGAGCATAGCTTCTGATGATGTCTTCGTCCACCTTGGAACTGGTCAAAACCACGATCGGGATGGGCTGAAGAGCTGGGTCTGACTTTATCTCTTTCAGGGCCTCTAGGCCATCTTTCTTGGGCATATTCAAGTCCAGCATGATCAATCCCGGACGGGGTGAAATAGCAGGATCAACATAGGAACCGCGTCTCTGCAGATAGTCCATAAGCTGCTCTCCGTCGTCGACGAAACGCAGGTCATTAACCACTCGGCTTGCCGCCCACGCGTCTCTAATCAGCATCTGGTCTTCGTGGTCGTCGTCCGCGATAAGAATAGTAACGGGATTACTGACCATGCTCACTGGGCGACCTCGGTGACAGCGTGTTTAACTGGAAGGATAACTATGAATGTAGACCCCTCTCCTGGTCTGCTCCTCGCGGTAATACTCCCACCATGACGCTGGACAATCTTCTGGCAGATTGCCAGGCCGATGCCTGTCCCTCCGTACTCACCACGGCCGTGGAGACGCTGAAACACTGTGAATATCCTGTCCAGATAACGCTCTTCAAACCCGATCCCGTTGTCTTCCACCATAAGCTGGCAAAATTCATCGGTTTGAGAAGCGCCGTCAGAACATAACTCTTGACTCGTCAAACGTTCGCAGCTGATCTTGATCAGTGGTGACACCTCTTTACGATGGAATTTTATGGCGTTGCTGACCAGATTCTGAAGTAGCTGCCTTATCTGTGTCGGGTCGGCGTCAATCACCTGCAGATCGCTGAAGTCTACACGAGCGTTTTCCTGTTCCATCCACGGTTCCAGATCCGAGACCACCTCTTGTGCCACCTTATGGAGGTCTACTTGTACGAAGGGCTGGCCCTTGCTGGTAACCCGGGACAACGTAAGCAGGTCAGTGATCAGCACCTTCATCCGGCCGGACGCGTCCTGCATTCGGTTCAGATAATCAAGTGCTCGGTCGTTCAGTAAGTCTCCACTGGTCTCGGCCAACCGGTCCCCGAATGCCTGAATCTTTCGGAGGGGCTCCTGTAGGTCGTGGGAGGCCACATAAGCAAATTGTTCCAGCTCGGAATTGGAGCGAGACAGCTCTTGAGTCTGACGTTCCAGGGTCTCCTCCGCCTGCCTCCGCTCGCTGATGTCGGTTATAACGGCTATACCACCTTTGAGGGCTCCCTCTTTGTCTTTCAACGGCTTGGCGGAAACACTGATCCACATCCTCGTTCCCACCGTTGGTCGACAAACATACACCTCTTCCCCATAGACTGCCTCGCCCCGTGTAGCCCGTTCCATTGGTAGCTCTCCCGGAGGGTAAGGCGTCGTCGTATCGGAAAGGAAAAAGCTATATCCATATTTTTCGGAATAGGCAGCATAGGACGCGGATGTGGGATGAATACCAAAGATCTGCTCGGTTGCCGAGTTAGAGAACAGAATGTTGCCCTCTTCATCGGCGACGACTACTCCATCACCCATGCTCTCTAGAATGGATTGTAGCAACCAGTACTGGTCTTGAATGAAATCAGTAGAGTCCCTTAAGTCGCGGAGACGGGTCTCTAAAACATTATGGTGCGATCTGGCTGCCTGGGCTTCCCGTCTCTCCTGATTGACCCTCGCATCCAGCTCGGACACACGCCTTCTAAGCCTCGCTAGCTCTTCTTCTACTCGGTCTGTCCTCAGCTTTCCTCTAGTTTCACGCACCGATACACCGCCCTAACTACCGTTGCCGGGTTCCGCCACTATTTGTTGTGCTAAATAGTTAGCGTCTCCAACTTGCTCGATTAAGCCTAGCTGGGCATCAAGCCAACTTTCGGACTCTTCCGATCCCTCTAGTAGCTGCTCCAGAAGCTCCCGAGTACCATTGTCACCAAGATTTCTACAAAGCTCGATGCCCTGGTTTAGCTTCATTATGCTGGACCGTTCGAGCTCTAACCCGATGCTGAGCTGCTCAGGCACTGTTTCTCCGATGCTTACGCTTCCCAATCTCTGGAGATTGGGATAACCCTCAAGGTTCAAGATACGCTCAATGAGGCTGTCGGCGTGCCGCATCTCATCCATCGATTCTTCCCTTAGCTTGTGCCACAACCGGTCGTAGCCCCAATTCTCGCACATGCGGGCGTGGAGGAAATACACGTTAATGGCAGTCAGCTCCGCCGTCAGGACCTCGTTTAATAGATCAATAACTTCTTCGTGTCCCTTCATTTTTCCTCCTAAACTTTCCAAGGCCAAAAGGCATCGATTTTGTCTGAAGATCTTGCTGGTTGCCAGTTTTGTCGGTACCCCGACTTATTTTCTTAATCATTCTCACAATTGCTTCGTGACATCCGCCACATCCCCAGCCGGCACCGCAAGCATCCCCGACAGCTTCAACATCTCGGGCTCCAAGTTCGATGGTCAAGCGAATTTCTCTGTCCGAGATTCTAAAGCAATGACAAATGATCAATTGGGCAGGGACCCCCTATTTGCACCGAGAGACTGTACTTCTGATTTTTGTCCCTAATTCAGGTTACGGTTAACCGTCAGTACCGCCCTGTATGCTCCGATCTAGTCCGTTTGCTGCTGACCGCCGGAACTTGTAGCGGCCGGTTGAATACCCATGGAAAGATCGCGGTAGAAAGCAACCAGATTGCTCAAAAGCTCTATGATCAAGAGGCGGCTTTCGCGAATGTAGGCCTGAGCCATTTGAGGCTTGGCATCTCTGATTTTTTTCTTGAAAGCGTCAGCGTGGATTGCCACCACATCACTGGGCCCCACATTCAAGGCGCCGAGTTGCTGCCCTATTTCGCCAAGCTCTCGACGGACATCGTAACCTTCGTCAGATCGCTCTCCCTCTAACACTACCTCCAGCAGATTCCAATAACGACCTACCAACTCTCCGAAAATATCGGGCAGTACCTCGCTCAACGGTGCGTTGCCTACGAGTTGAGACGCAACCTCGGCCGCCTGGGGTCGAGAAAGCTGCTCCAAGGAACGCACTTCGAGCTCCCGTTCCCGCTGCTCGATCTCCATGAGCAAGCGTCGGCGTTCCAGGGCGTATCGAATGGAACGTTCCAAGATAGTCGAATCGACTCTGTCTTTGACTAGATAATCGTCCGCTCCGGCATTCATAGCTTCGATGTCCACCGCACGATCGCCTTGTCCGGTCAAAAGGATCATGGGCGCCTTACAGCCATTAGTAATCGCTTGCTTTAGTAGCTCGAGTCCATCCCGCTGACCGAGGCGGTAGTCGAGCAGGTAAACTTCGTGCTGCTCCTTCTCAATGGTTGCCAGGCCGGCCTCATAGCTGGATTCCCAATCCAGGTTAACATCCAGTCCTACGATCTCGGAGAGAAGGTCGCGAACAATGACATGGTCATCAGGGTCGTCATCAACCAGAAGTACATCCAGTCTACGGTTTTGCATCATCCAACCTCGATCCTAACACAGGCGGTCGCGCGACAAACCAAACCTTAATTCGCTGCATGCCTGTTAAACTATGTCTCCCTCGTCCGACGCCACAGGCCTGGCGAGTGACACCGACACAAAACGAGTGTACTTCTGCGCCATACAGCTGTCAATCTTGGGTACTTCTACATAATAAAAGACCAGGTACGTCACTTCTTCGTACCTGGTCGAGTTACCTAACTGTTAGCCCCGCACGCCCAACATTCTTATTGGAGGAGCCGTCTTCATTGTATATGGAGATCTGGCTATATCATCATAGACAACGCGGAGCCGCTAGTACTCAGTCAACCTAATTGTTGGCAGGATAGAGATGGTGAAGCTTGACTCGGGCGTCCACAGTGGAGAATCTCCAGTCAATGGTTGCTCCGGCTTGGTTTCGTTCTGCCTCCAGGGCCGCGATCTCGCCACTCAAAGTCTCTTCATCGGCAATACGCCGGCGCAGGACTCGCCTGGCCAAGACACTGAACTCGATCTCTGCCATGTTGAGCCAACTACCGTGCTTGGGAGTGTAGTGAAACTCCAAGCGTTTGCGTATTCGCCTAGCCTCCTTGGGCTCGAAGGTTTCGTAGAGGGAAGCTGGTTTGTGGGTGTTGAGGTTGTCCAGCACCACCCGGATCTTCTCGGACGCTGGGTAAGCTTCATCGGCCAGCCACCGCATCTGCTTAGCGAAGTCCACCATGGTACGACGTTCGGTCACTGCCACATGCCTCCAGCCCGCCAGGGGCTCGCACAGCATGAACAGGTTTCGGGTGCCATTGCGCTGGTACTCGTAATCGTATCGCTCCCGTCGTGCCGGCTTGGGCGGGATCGGAGACCTCTTTTCCGCCAGCAACTGCTTGGAGGTCTCGTCGAAACAGACCACCGGGCGCTCTGGGTCATAGGGTTCCGCGTAAAGGTCCAGCACATCCTCCATACACGCCACAAACTCGGCGCTCACCTGGGGAATACACCACTCCTTCTTCTGCCACGGCTTGAGACTGTTTTTTTCAACCGCTTGCGAATTCCCTCGTGGGACATGGAGGGCGCCAGCCCCAACTCCACCACCTTGTTTGCCAGGAGCCGCAGGGTCCAGTGGTCATGGCCTGGGGGGGCCTCGCTGCACGCCAGGGCAATCAGGTGCGCTTCCCCCCGCTCATCCAGTTTGGTCGGATGTCCTGGCCGAGGATCTTCCTCCAAGGCCCGCTTCAGTCCTCCCTCCAGGTACCGCCGCTTGGTACGGCACACCGTACCCGCAGACGTGTCCAGCGCCTCCACGATGCGCATCACCCCCCAGCCCGTATCTGCCTTTAGCAGAATACGGGCCCGGGCAACCTTTCGCGCTGGGCTCTTTCCCCCGCGAATCAGTCGTTCCAACTGGTCTCGTTCTTCCCTTTCCAACCGGACCACATACCGTTCTCGTCCCATGGCTGCCACCCTCCTACGTCAACACTCCTAAAAAAGGGTAGCAACCTTAGACGTTTTCTTAAACAATTACCAAAACCGAGTTGACTGAGTACTAGGGTCCGTTCCTCCACCAACTCCAAAAACGTCATCTAATCGCCCACATCGGAGCCAGCGGAGGCGAGACAAGGGTACTTCCATACATGATTCCATTCAAACAGTCGAATCATGGCTACCCCCTTTCCCATTGGCGCTTTAAATATGGGACTCAACTGTCCCTTTGGTCGGCTCCGAGTAACCCTGCTCTACCGGCCACTCCCTTCAAGCCCATTATAGGCCGGGATTTTAGCCTTTGGGGTCGACCTTCACCTCAACTTCTCGAGGTTAGCTGGTTACCCTTCCGGTGTGTCCCGGAAGCGGCCTTTTATCAGGGTTACCTGAAGCCTATTCGTAATATATCACATTAATCTAGCGTTGTAAATGTTATTCATATTGGGATTTATTTCACATAGGTTGTTATATTCTCCACAATGTTGACGATTATCGGAAATCTATGTATACTACACCACCAGTGGATAATAACAAGTATATTGAGGGGAACACCTCTAACCTGAAAAGTGGTCGGGGGTATTAGAGAGAGCCACTAAACTAAGCCATATTTCATGACACCGCAGCGTTGACCCAAACGTTAAGGCTGGGGGTAAAGATGATAGTTACAAGGCCGATATAGCCCGCGATCGATGCGGACTATATCGGCCTTGTCTTTTGTGCAGGTTTTCACAACGTCAACGCAGATGATTGAGAGACTCGCACATTGAAGAAAGGCCTCCGGAGGTGAGCGATGTACGACAAGGTCCTGGTGCCGTTGGACGGCTCCGAAGGGTCTGAAAATGTCCTCGATTGGGTGGGGCAACAGCTCGAGCCCTACCGAGAGTTGATCCTGCTCCAGGTGATTCCGCCGGGAGGAGCGTCGACCTTCTTATAGGCCGAAAGGACCTCTGGTATTGGGGGTTCGGCACATCCGCGCTGGTCCAGCTTCTGGACCTGGCATTCTACACTTATAGCCTTCATCGGGCCTGGGTCGACATTCCGAATTACAACGAGCCTGCCCTCCACATGTGCGAGCGAATCGGGTTTGTTCTGGAAGGGCGGCTACGAGACACCCACCCCAAGGATGGCCAGTGGCACGATTCACTGGCCATGGGCCTCCTGTCCCAAGAGTACGCCAAGCGGCGCACGAAGCTAATGGGACCGGAACAAGTCGCAGTGCGGTAGATGAGTAACGCCTGGGTTTTCAGGAAGCCCGGAAAGTAATGTTACCTTGTTTTATCTGAACGCCTGTCCCCGTTGTAAGGGTGCGTTGGTGCTGGACATAGACCCCTTTGGCGGTTATATCTCATGCCTTCAGTGTGGCTTCCTGAAAGACATAACGGAGCCCTTCTAGCAGGAAGTGGTGAAGCCTGGAGGTATCGGAGAATTAGAGCCGATCAATCACAGAGGAGAGACGGAATATTCGTTAAACTACCCTCGAGAAACCGTTGAAGGGGTGGCAGGCCTCAGTTAGAAGGTCTCTCACCGAGGGTAACTTCCAGCGTCATTTCCCTCTTTTCTCGAAATAGCCTCACCTCAACCATTTCGCCCACCTCGTGCTGGTGGCGCAAAACTTTAATCATGTCTCTGACTGTGGGCAGTGACTGTCCGCCCATGGCAACAACCACGTCACCCCTTCTCATCCCGCCACGCCACGCCGGTCCATCCCTGAGTAAATCCGTGATAAGCACACCTTCGCGAATGGTGACACCAACCTCCGCCGCCATCTGCGGGTCCAGGTCGCTTAGCAACACACCGAGCCAAGGCCATTTCACTTCGCCCTTCTCAATCAGCTCCTCAGCCACAAGAATCGCGGTGTCCATGCCGACGGCAAAACCTATGCCCTCTACGGTGTTCCCCGTCGAGTCTCCCCTGGCTATCGCGGTGCTGATACCCACCACTTCACCTTGGAGATTGAGCAGGGGGCCTCCGCTGTTGCCCTGGTTAATGGAAGCATCGGTTTGTATCAGGCCGTATAGCTGATAATCTGATCTGACCTGGAAGGCCCGGTCCAGTGCACTGATCACACCAACCGTGACGGTGGGTCCTCCCGGCATAGCTAATGCATTGCCTATAGCGATCACCCAGTCGCCAACGCGCACCTTCGATGGGTCACCTAAGGGTACGGCTGGAAACTCTTCGCCACCGATTTTCAACACTGCCAGATCGGTGAGCTGATCTGTACCCACCGCCTTCGCATCAAACTGTCTGCCGTCGTCGAGGGTTACCGTGACCTCTCTTGAGTTAGCCACAACATGATGATTAGTGAGTATGTATCCGTCGGAGCGGAAAATGACCCCGGACCCGCTCTGGGAATCAGTGAAAACCCGACCAAAGAAATCCCTGAGTTCCACTTCGGCAACGAGGGATACAACAGCCGGCCTGGCCGACTCCACTACTGCAGGCACATCGGGCAACTGCAAAACAGGGCCTGATGGGCGATCGATGTTTTCAGGCGTAGATGTCGGTTCAGGAACAGGGGTCGAAGTGGGTGTGGCCATAGGTGCCGATCGCGCTTCGGTAGGCCTGATAACCCGTTGAGGAGCTAGAGTCGGGGTCAGGGTGGGGACTGGCGTCGGAGAAGGAGCAACAGTAATTTCAGGCGTTGGCTCTAGAAGCGGGGTAGGTGTGGGGGATGTCCGCGAAATATTGCACCCTATAGCCGTTAGGCTCACAGCTATTAATAGTAGGCCTATCGTCCAGATGCTCTTGACCTCAATCATTCTCTGCTGTTTCTATAGTGTCGTGGGTGCCTCTTGCTTTGAGAAGCTTCGGGCTCAAACTCGGCTGAGATGTGAGCAGCTGACGTATTCCGGTTAAACCGCGCTGGACTTTCTCTTCAAGGGCCTTGGACAGAAATGCAGAGTATCTGGAGGTGACCATGGCTCCTACCAGCATGATGTTTGCGGATATATATATCCAGGTCAGCAACGCCACAAGAGCTCCTATGGGCCCATAGACCGTGTCATAGACCGGGAACGTCCGAGTATACCACAGGAACACAGCCTTCCATCCTTCGAAAGCCATAGTCGTCATCAATGCCCCTGCCCATATTTCCCGAAACGTCACCTTGGTGTTGGGAAGGTATCGATATATGAACAGGAAAACAGTCAGACTGATGAAAGGCGAGAGGATGTGAAGGAAAATGTTGGTCAGCGAGTCACTGCCGGTGGTGCCTGTGCGTAGAGTCGACGTAAACTCCAGGAGTACACCGACGCCCGCCGTTAGTGTAATGGGCAGCATGAGCGCCAGGCCTGCCCCCGTGGTAAAGGCAATATCTATGAGTTTCTCATGGAAGAACCGTCTTGACTGCCGGATCCCCCAGAGGGTATTCACTCCCTTTCTTATAGCACCGAAAACCGTGGTGGAAATCCACAGAAGACCGATCACGCCCAGAATCCCTGTCACCGCTTTGGTCCTTGCCAGGGCCTGCAGGGTTTCGGTAACCGTTTCTTGGGAGACGGGTATGAGAGCATTCAAGGCCAGAGAAAAGCGAGCTTCCAGAGCCTCGGACCCCTGGAAAAAGGTCCCCAACATAAACATGATTGCAAGGGTAAGAGGAAGTAGGGAAAGGAGGGCATAGTAGGATATGGCCGCAGCAAGGGAAGGGCCGTTCCTATCCAAGAACGTGTTGGTGATATCCGCGCATATAAGTATGAATCTCCAAAAGCGCTTGAGCATGCTTTGTGATGGGCCAGGAAATAAGCCGTACTTAACTCCTAGACCCTGCTTCCTCCCTTGATGGACTGGATGGCATCCTGTTGAACCTGCATAATCTGCTCTATCCCCTTACCAGCCAGATCAATCAGTTGAGGAACACTCTCCCTCGAAAAGGGACTGCCTTCGGCGCCTCCCTGTATCTCCACCAGTTCCCCTCTTTCCGTCATGGCCACGTTGAAGTCAAGCTCGGCGCGGACATCCTCTTCGTAGCACAGGTCCAGAAGCTGTCTACCGTCCACCACTCCCACGCTCATCGCAGCTACCGCGTTGTCCAGGGGTACCCGGGCCAGCATCTTGTTATTGACCAACCCCAGCAAGGCCTGGTAAAGGGCCACATAGGCGCCTGTTATAGCTGCCGTTCTGGTGCCACCGTCGGCCTGTATGACATCACAGTCGATAAGCACAGTCCTCTCGCCCAGCTCTTCTCGATTGGTGACGGCTCGGAGGCACCTGCCGATCAGGCGCTGTATCTCCGATGAACGGCCTTTGACCTGGCCGGCCGTCGCCCGGGGCGTACGAACACCCGTAGAGCGGGGAAGCATCGCATACTCGGCGGTAACCCACCCCTTACCGTCTCCCCTCATGAAGGGCGGAACTCGCTCTTCTATGGTTGCGGCACAGAGCACCTTCGTATGACCCATATCGATGAGGCTGGAGCCTTCAGCGAAGGCTTGATAACCCGGCACGATAACGGTTTTTCTAGGCTGGTCCCAGGGCCGTCCGTCCATCCTTTTGTACTCGGAGCTTGGGGCCATCGACACTCTCCTATCGGCTTCGTCGCCAGTTCCTGTTGATCTTTCAGTTCAGTATATCAGAATCAAGATCGGTTTCTTCAATGGCTGGATTCGGCTTTCGGCCATAGCTATGAACATTCATGACCGAATACTCGGGTCTCGGTACCAGCTCGGTCTGACCCTTCTGCGTGCTGGCGCCGTCTCATACATCCAGACGGCCACGACCGCCCCGCTAACGAACATGATTACCGCAGTGACGTAGAACCCGTAGTTGAATCCCCAGAAATCCGATATTACTCCAATGAGCAGGGCGCCGAAGGCATAGCCCGAGTCTCGCCACATTCGGTACACCCCCAACGACGTGCCCCTCCAGCGTGGGTGTGCTACATCACCGACGAAGCAATCCTCTTTCCTGAGATTGCTTCACGGAGTTCATCCTGAACGGGGTGAAGGGCTCGCAAAGACATTTTAGTATCATCCTTGAAATTGGCACCATGTCAGGGTACTCTGTGCTAAGAATCTACAGATACGAGGAGGGGCGCAATGGTTACGACCATGAGCAGCGGCACCTTCGTTTACGAGGTGGCCGAAGGCTGGGGCAAGCTACCTGACGGCTGGTCTTATAAAGAGGTAGCCGCAGTGGGTGTCGACTCCAAGGGCCAGGTCTACGTCTTCAACAGAGGACAGCACCCCATGATCGTTTATGACAGAGAGGGCAACTTCCTGCGGTCCTGGGGAGAAGGGGTGTTCCCACGGGCCCACGGAATTACTATGGGACCCGACGACACCATATACTGCACCGACGACGATGACCACACGGTGAGGAAATGCACCTTGGATGGAAGGGTGCTGCTGACCCTGGGCACGAGCGGAAAGCCTGCTCCTTTTCTCAGCGGACATCCTTTCAACAGATGTACCCACGTAGCCCTGCATCCGATCACCAACGAAATATTCGTGTCCGACGGCTACGGAAACGCACGAGTCCATAAGTACTCTCCCGATGGAAAGCACCTATTTTCCTGGGGTGAGCCGGGCACCGAGCCAGGCCAGTTCAACATTGTACACAACATTTGTACAGACAAGGACGGATACGTCTACGTCGCCGACCGTGAAAACCACCGTGTCCAGATATTTAACTCCGACGGTAAGTTCGAGACTCAGTGGGTAAACATGTCTCGTCCCTGCGGTCTTTACATCCACAATGATCCCGACCAGCTCTGCTATATAGGTGAGCTGGGAGCGGCTATCCCCGCCAACGAGGGCGCCCCTGGGCTGGGGCCAAGAGTGAGCATATATACCCTTGATGGCAAGGTCCTGGCGAGACTGGGCGACATAGGACCCGGAGAGGTTCCTGGACAGTTCATCGCTCCCCATGGAATCGCTGTGGACTCCAGAGGGGACATTTACGTAGGGGAAGTCTCCTGGACCAACACAGGCCGGAACCTGGATCCACCCAGAGAGCTACGAAGCCTTCAGAAGCTGGTCAAGCAGGGGTAGTAGTCAGTCAATCAAGATTTCGTAGGAGCCTATCACCCCCATCCTAGCCTTCCCCCATCGAGGGGGAAGGGACTTGTCCTCATCCCCTTGAATGGGGAGAGTTAGAGTGAGGGTAACACCGTACATCGATTTTAAGGTTGACTAAGTACTAGCTGGCCGAAAAGTCCTCTAGCAGAACATCCACCACCTGCTTGCCCAGCCGGACGCTGTAGTTGGTGCCCCGGTCCTCCGGGTATATCTGAGTCGTGTTGGCCAGGTACAGGCACTTGATGGGCGTACGATAATCTAGGATGCGCCGGCTGTAGTTGACTCCAATGATGGGTTGGGCTGCGTCCACCCAGTGATGGTAGTACTCGTCGATCCACGAAGGGTCGAACCCTGGGTTGATCTTGTTCAGATGAGGCAGGAACTTCTCCAGAAGCTGGTCACCGCTCATCTGGAATATTTCGTTCTGCCTGCTGGGATAGTTGGAGAAGTAGACCAAGTGCTTGCCCCCATAAAGGGAAGGGTCCACGAAGTTGGTTTGTTCGATGATGCCCACGAAGGGCATACTGCGGTCCGCAATGTTCAGCCAGTACATCGGCGACAGGGATCGCTTCAAGGATAGGATCATCAGCACCGCAGCCAGGTAGGTGACGTTAGTCAGATTTTCTACGTACTCCTGAGGGAGCTCCGGCACCAGCCTCTTGAAGATAAAGGACTGGGTAGTGGAGATGACCGCGTCACAGGGCCATGTCTCCATTTTTCCTTCCGGGAACTCCACCTCCAGACTCGCTGCCTTGCCATCCCCCACAACCACCCTTTGCACGTTTGCTGAGATGTGTACTTCCCCGCCTAGCTGCCTGATTCGCTCTCCCAATGTATCGAAGACCTCGCCGAAACTTCCCATGGGGTATCCCAGTCTCTCCCTCGCCCAGGGTTTGCCACGAGAGGCCACCCTCAGATAGATCTTTCCCCACAGCCAAGTCATCCCGACCTCTTGGTAGTGCTCCCCAAATTTACCTCGGAGCATAGGCTCCCAGACCACTTCGTATGCGCGATTGCCCACTCGCTTTCGGAGCCAGTCGGCAGCCGTCTCACTTTCGAACTTCATGCCGTTTCTGGTCTTCTGAAGGTAGAGAGTCACCAAACCCAGACGCAGCCGATCGAATATACTAAGGGGCGTAAACTTCAATAGGTCGGCGGGAGAGGCGAATTTGTAGATCCTGCCGCCGTGATAGAACCCCACCTTGGATGCTATCCAAGCAAGTTTGTGGCCCAGACCTAACTCTCGGATCAGGTCCACAATATGGGTATCGCTCATGAAAAGGTGATGATAGCCACGTTCAAGACGTCCCCCACCCACGTCGAATGTCGATGCCTGGCCGCCAAGGAAATCGGCACGCTCAAACACTTGAGGCTGATGTCCCCTCTTGGCCAGCTCGTAGGCAGCCGTCAGGCCGGCCGCTCCTCCACCGATGATTCCTATTTTCATTGTGCCTCGGCGGGCGTAGCTGTCCTGACCGTCTCTCGGTTATCAGAAAGGTTTCTCATTTAAGGTCTTAACCAGCGGGCGGAGACAAGTCCCCCGCCGCTCCTGCTGCGAGGTCTATCTGACTGGTTCTAGCGATTTGTGATAGGGACAGATTCTCTTTCCACAAAAAGAGCAGTCCCAGGATGTTGACCGGAAGCCACAGCGCTATTATGTGCACTGAGAAGGCGTAGGCAGCAGCAACTTCTGCGCCCACCCCCACGGCAACAAGAGTGCTCTTGGCCGCTACCTCGAAGGGGCCTATTCCGCCGATGCTCGAAGGAACGGCGGTGGCCAGGTTCGACGTGGCGGTCACCAGCAAGATTACCTGGAAGGGCTGGTCCAATCCGAAGGATATGGCGAGGATGTAGTACATGGCAGCTTCAGTTAGCCATACAGGAACGGAAAGGAATGAAATAAACATGAGTTTACGGGGACTTCGCAACGCGCCAAGACCCTCGATCAGGAGATCAATAATACCCTTAACCTTGGGTCGAAAGCGCCTTGGCGCAAGCAGCGCTATCATACCAGTCACCCGGTTTGCCAGTCGTGGAGAAGAGGCGAATATAAACAGCACCAGGAATCCCGCTACGAAAGCTGTCGCCACAATTACGCTCAAGGCTATCCACCAAAGTTTCAGGTCTCCCGCGTCGTTTCTCAGAACATCGGTCCAAGGAAGAAACGGCCAGACCACCACAGCGAACAACAGCAGCGTCAGACCATCGAAGACCCGTTCGACCGCGATGGTAGCCAGGGCGGAGGCCTTGTTGACCTTTTCCTTCTCTCCCAGAAAATGTGCCCTTACCAGCTCTCCCAAGCGTATGGGAAGAACGTTGTTGGACATGTACCCGATAGCCACCACCGGAAACAGACTTCTCGTGGGGATGGGCTTTATGTGCAAAAGAAGGTAACGCCAACGGAGGGACCGGAAGCCCAGGGCACCAAAGTAGATCAGGACGGCAGGTATGAAGTAAATATAATTGGCATCGCGAAGCTCTCTCCCTATCTCTCCGAAATCGATCTTCCACAAGAATAGGAAGAGAAATCCGATGGAAACTATTAGTCCCAGCCAGAAGCGGTGGCTCAGCAACAAGTTCTTAGGTCTCCCAACCCAGAAAGTTAGCTAATATAGTACGCTGGTTATCCTGAACTTCAGTATACTGACGGTCTCTCGGCTTGTACAAGGCCTCAAGTAACCAGTGATCTTGAGCTACATGCGTACTTTTTGCTACACTGGCCCCAATCTATGGAGAAGACGGTATTTTCATGGCCATCAGCAGAGAAGAGATACAGCATCTAGCCAGCCTGTGCCGCATCGGGATGACCGAAGAGGACCTGAACGAGCTGCCCGAACAGCTCTCCCACATCCTCGAGATGTTCCAGGTGCTCCAGGAGCTGGATACCACCGATGTACCACCTACCGGCCAATCTCCATCGGCAGCGATGGCGATGCGGGCAGACCAGTCCCAATCGTCTCTTCCCAGGGAAGATGTTCTTGCCAATGCTCCAAGACAAGAAGGCAACCTTATTCGAGTGAAAGCGGTGCTTGAAGAGTAGCGTCGCCCCGTAGCCCAATGAGAACAGAGGTGAGACATGTCTCACCTCAATTCATAATCGGAGACAGGACCTAAGTGAACCACCTCTATGAACTGACCATACACGACGCCCATGACCTGCTCAATAAACGAGAGATCAGCTCTGTCGAGCTAACTCATTCCTGCCTGGACCGTGTCCTGCAGGTGGAGGAACGGCTCAAAGCCTTCGTCACTCTCACGCCGGAGACCGCTCTTAGCCACGCTCACGACGCCGATGAACGCATAGCCTCTTCCTCTTCCACACCTGTCACGGGTGTGCCCATGCAGATAAAAGACGTCATGTGCACTGCAGGGATTCGTACCACATGCTCCTCGCGCATGCTGGAAAACTTCGTGCCCGCCTACAACGCCACAGCCGTAGACAGGCTCGCGTCTCAGGCGGCCGTGCTGGTGGGCAAGGGCAATATGGACGAGTTCGCCATGGGCTCCTCCACCGAGAACTCCGCTTTCTTCCCGACCCATAACCCCTGGGACCTGGACAGAGTTCCGGGCGGGAGCAGTGGCGGGGGCGCGGCTGCCGTGGCGGCGGGAGAAGTGATATACGCTTTAGGGTCCGATACGGGGGGCAGCATTCGACAGCCCGCTTCCTTTTGCGGAGTCGTCGGGCTGAAGCCGACCTATGGCCTGGTGAGCCGCTACGGGCTAATAGCCTATGCCTCCTCGTTAGACCAGATCGGCCCCATTACAAAGGATGTAACCGACTGCGCTTTGATACTCAACGCCATAGCCGGCCATGACCCCAGGGACTCCACTTCCATCCCTCATCAGGTACTTGATTACACCCAGGCCTTGACCGGCGACATAAAGGGGCTTCGTATCGGGGTACCCAAAGAGTACTTCGTCGAAGGCATGGAGCAGGGAGTCAATGACGCGGTCACGCAGGCCATCTCAGTGTTAGAGGGTCTGGGGGCTTCCATCGAAGAAGTATCCCTGCCCAGCACCCGATACGCTCTGGCCTGTTACTACATTATCGCCCCGTCCGAGTGCTCCGCCAACCTGGCGAGGTACGACGGTGTCAAGTACGGCTTCTCATATCAGGACGCCGATACCATGTGGGAGGCCATGGAGAAGACCAGGCAGTACGGCTTCGGAGTCGAGGTGAAGCGCCGGATCATGCTGGGCACCTATTCCCTATCGGCCGGCTACTACGACGCGTATTATCTCAAGGCCCAGAAGGTCCGCACTCTTATACGTAACGAGTTCGACGAGGCCTTTCGCCACTGCGACGCGCTGGTCACTCCCACCTCTCCGACTGTTGCCTTTCGCCTGGGAGAGAAGACGGCCGACCCTATACAGATGTATCTGAGCGACATTTACACCGTGCCGGTCAACGTAGCCGGCCTGCCCGCCATATCCCTCCCCTGCGGCCTAGCCGACGGTTTGCCCGTCGGGATGCAGCTCATAGGCCCGTCGCTGGGAGAGGAGTCTTTGCTTCGCGTCGCCCACGCTTACGAGCAGGCCACCCAGTGGCACAAAGCCAGGCCGAGTCTAGAGGGTTAACTCTCTAACACCTGGAGCTTATTCATACACTATCCCACGGACCGAACTTAGACCGTAGCTCATACATCAAAGGAGGAAGAGATGGCCCGCGAGTTCACAGTAATTATAGAGCGAGATATGGAAAAATCGGAGGCGCATTTGCGGTCGACCACATTGATGCTGAGTATGTGCGCGGATTGGTAGGACTCAGCGCAGCTTATCTGGCAAAGCGCTTGCATAGCTATAGTATACATTCGCAAGAATAAAGATTAATCAATCATACTGGCAGCGTAGTTCTGAACCTCAAACAAGCCCAGGGAAGATTCCCTGGGCTTGTTCACTTTATCCCAGCCGATTTCGCTAGAGCCAAAAACGTATTCCAGTCTAATTAGGCAAGGTTAAGGTCAGTCTTAAGGATGTTTGGAGGCATTGTTAAGTTCCGCCTTTGACCACCCTACTAAGCCGTGAGAAGGTTATTGTGTGAGTCAAATGTGAGGTACGTGTATACAGAGTGGGCGCTCACCTTGGGTGCAGGGGTACAAAGGCGAAACGGTGAATCTACCTAAACAAAGGTCAGTTTATCGCTCACCTCCTCACCTAGGAGGTCATAGAATGTTACGCTACGTGTTTCAAAGGTACCGGCGACAGGTCACTTTAGCAGCCTTGGCTACTCTGCTGACTACGGTTTGGCTGATGAACGACAGTACCTTCGCGGCGAGCACTCCAGCACCAAACGTCCTGCTCTTTTACGCGGATGACAACGATTCGGCATCATTTCTGAGAGATGAACTGTTGGATACAGGACTTTACTCCGCGTCGGATATGGACCTTCTGAGGATGCCCACCATCCCTCCGTCCTTGGACTCCTTATTGAACTACGACTGCATCCTGGTCTGGACCAACTCGGCTGCAGCGGCGCAGGGAGACCGCCTGAAAGAGTATGTCCAGGCAGGCGGAGGCGTAGTGTTGAGCACATACGCTCGATCACCCACATTCAGTCCCTGGGACCTCGAAGGCGGGATTATGGAGGACGGATTTAACCCCCTTGACCTCACAGACACCAGGCTATACGAGTTCCCACGCTCACTGAATTTCGAGACCATGTCGATGGATCATCCGGTACTGGAGAATGTCTCCGATTTCAGCTACGGCGGTAACGACAACTACGCCGCGGTTAGCCTTGATCCAGGAGCCATACTTATCGGCACTGACAACTACAGCGTGCCGCTGATGGCCATCAGCGACTCAGGCCGGGTTGTGGGCATCAACCTTTATCCAGGCCCGACATTTCCCAAAACCCCAGGAGTCTTTCGCACCTTCGCCAACGCGTGCATGGCCGTGATTGCTACTCATGAAGACACCACGCCTCCTGATGTCACAGCGGCATTGTTACCAGCGGGTAAGGTGGATTTCAAAATAGAGGCGGGCAAGCTCAAGATCAACGGGCCGGACCCACAGGCACTGCTAGACCAATTAGAGACCTTCGGTGGACTGGTAGTCACCAACGGCCAGTTGGTGGAGCTGAAGCTGACTGACGATGATGAAAAGAAGTATAAGTTCCAAACGAAGAAGGGTGGAAAGCTGGAGATAAAGGGACAGTCCTTTGCGCTCCGAGTCCTATATGAGGACTCCTCCGGGAATGTCGCTACGGCAACGGCGACACCTGTATTTGCTGAGGACGATGATAGTGATGACAAGGAAGAAGACTGAGCAATAATACCATGACGCAACTCTCGATCTCAGGAGGTCTTAGCATGTTACACAACGGATTTCATAAGCTTTGGCTACGATCTACTATGACAGCACTGGTCACCTTGCTTGCCACAGCTTGGTCTTGGGCCTAACCACCGCTCACACAGCCAGTATATCTCCGCCTCCTAGCTGAGCAATGGAGGTGAACTCTAGCGTGGCCCCGAGGGGGCCTGGGGCATGAACCCAGGCCCCCTTTGCATTGAGTAGCGCTGGGGTCGGCGCCTCATTTGACGTTTATCTTGTTGTGATCCCTTGTTATCTTCTAATAGGTAATGTTAGGTATGAGTAACTAAAGTTAGGCTTGAGATTTCGAAATTTAGTCACTAATACTCTGGCAAGCCTCAAGCTAGTCTCACACGAGATTCACAAAGTTCTCGAGGGGCAGAAAGCTGCTGGAGGCTTGGTCAAAGTAAGAAAAGGTAAGGGGGGAGCAATGGTGCAATCTATTAGGAAACCAAGGGTCTTGGTATCTTCAGGCATGATACTTGCGGTTGGCCTGGCGTTGCTATTGTGGTACGCAGCTACCGCGAGCGCGGACCCGCAGCTCCTGAAACCACTGCCTACAGACCCGTCCACCTTCGTAGGCAACGGCGGATACTCGGCTGACGGCCTTGGCCAGAATGGCACAGGGGGCACTCTCCAAGCCGATGTACCGGCGGGATCAACCGTCGTTCAAGCGTACCTATATTCGTCTCACTATTTCCAAGCAACTCCGATTCCCATCGACAGTGGAACCGTTGACTTCGACGATACAACTGTAGTACTGACCGAGCTAACCAATGCCGCCCCGTGACCATGCTGTAGCCTGCGCTCATCTCGAGCCGACGTGACTTCCTAGGTAGCGGCAAAGGTAGGCGGCGGTGGAGGAATCACCAACTTTGCGGTCAATACGGACCCGTCTAACGTGGACGGATACGGCCTGGTGGTGATTTTCTCCAACCCAGGCCTTCCCCTAACCACCGTAGCGGTACTGGACGGTGGTGCGGAGCAGGCCGGGGATACCACAATATTCAACTTTGCGTCCCCGCTGGACAAGACAGTGACGGGGTTCTCGGCGATTATGTCGTTGGGAATAGGGTCCAGCTACCAGGGTGGTGCTATTAATTCTGCTGGAACAAATGCGTGCCGAGGTGGAGTCCAGGTCTCCACCGTCGACGTGAACGGGCAGCGGTTAACCAGTTGCGCCGGAAACTACGATGACGGTTTTGCAAATAACGGTGCCCCTTTCACTGTGGGAGGCGTCGGCGATAGCACAAACAACCCGGCTGCTCCGTTGACGCGAAAAGGCCTCGACGATGAGCTTTACAACCTTGAGCCATTCCTGAGTCAGAACGACACCCAGTTGGTGATAGACACTGCAAACCCTTCGGGTGACGATATCGTTTTCGTGGCTGTGATCGCCATCACCGCTCGGGCGGCTGTGACGACAGAGATCTGCGACGACGGCATCGACAATGATGGCGACGGCCTGATAGACGGCGATGACCCCGATTGCCAGGTTGAGCCTCCGCCTCCTCCCCAACAGGACGAGCGTCGCATGACCGGTGGTGGGAAAATAGGGAACACCAAGGTCTCTCACGGTTTCACCATCCAATGCGACCTCAACAGCGACAAGCCGAATAACATACAGGTTAATTGGGGCAAGGGTAACAAGTTCCACCTGGAAGGTAAGACCCTAACGTCAGCAGTGTGCAGTGACGACCCCAATATCGATGAAGAAAACCCTGTCGCTGGCTTCGACACATTCGTTGGGTCCGGCACAGGCCGGTACAACAAGGAGTCGGGCGCGACCATCGAGTTCACATTTACCGACGCGGAGGAGCCTGGAAAGAACGACAACGCGTCTATCAAGATCACGGACGCGAGCAACAACGTTGTTCTAGATGTCTCCGGCAACCTGAATGGAGGTAACCATCAGGCGCACACTGACTAGTCGCACCTAACAGACACGCTCTCAAGGGACCGGTTAACTAACCGGCCCCTTGTTTTTTGTCCATTGTTGGATAGGCCCACACTCAGCTAACCGGTAAACTCGCAAACCCATATCGTCAGCCGCATACCCATATTCAGCGTTAGGCCAACCCTTCTTGTCGCTCCGAGAGTTCTGTGCTAACTTTGAGGTGCACAGGAATCGTTCGTCAAAACGAGTGAAAACAGGAGAAAGAAAACGAAATGGCTGGATTATTAGAGGATAAGGTGGCATTGGCGACGGGGGCGAGTTCGGGACTGGGCAGGGCGTCGGCCCTTGCGTTTGCCAGAGAGGGCGCAAAGGTCGTTGCCAGTGACGTGGTAACTACGGGTGGGGAAGAGGTTGTGGCAACTATTCGGGAGTCGGGCGGCAATGCTATTTTCGTCCAAGCCGATGTATCGAAGGCGAAAGATGTCGAGGCCCTGATAAACAAAGCCGAAGAGACCTATGGCCGCATTGACTGCGCTCACAATAATGCTGGAATAGAAGGGACCTCAGTCCTTCTACACGAGTACTCTGAGGAGGTCTGGGACCGGGTTATCGACATTAACCTCAAGGGCGTATGGCTCTGTATGAAGTACGAGATTCAGCAGATGCTGAAGCAAAGCGGAGGGGCCATCGTCAACACCTCTTCTGGGGCCGGATTGGTGGGAAGCCCCCGTATGTCGGCCTACGGCGCCAGTAAACACGGTGTTACCGGCCTGACCAAGACCGCTGCCAAAGAGTACGCCGAATCCGGCATCAGGGTCAATGCCGTGTGTCCGGGAATCATCGACACTGCGATGGTAGAGCGTCTCGGCGGCTCGAATCCGGAGAGCAGAGCCAAGATGATGACCAGGACCCCTCTGGGACGCATGGGGACCGCAGAAGAGGTAGCCGAAGCCGTGGTATGGCTCTGCTCCGACGCCGCCTCCTTCATCACTGGAATCAACATAGCGGTCGACGGCGGCTTGAACGCATAGTGAGACACGAGGTGGGATAATGCATCGTACTAAAATCAAGGACCTGATGGAAAAGGACACCGCCGGTGGCGAGGTTCTGGTGCAGGGTTGGGTTAAGACCAGACGCTCCTCAAAGTCCGTCTCATTTATTCAGATCAGCGATGGCTCGACCCTGAAGGACCTTCAGGTAGTGGTCGACGAGTCCCTTCCAGACTACGACCTTCTGGAATCCCTGACCACCGGATGTAGCGTTAGCGTTCTGGGCACGCTAGTAGAGTCCCCCGGGAAGGGCCAGAGATACGAGGTCCAGGCAAAGGAGCTTGAAATCCTTGGCTACGCAGACCCTGAGAGCTACCCCATGCAGAAGAAGCGGCATAGCCCCGAGTTTCTGCGGGAGGTCGCCCACCTACGACCCCGGACCAACACCTTCGGCGCCATGGCGAGAGTCAGAAACGCCATGGCCTTCGCTATTCACAGCTTCTTCCAGAGCCGGGGATTCCTGTACATACAAGCGCCCATAATAACGGCCAGCGACGCCGAGGGCTCGGGAGCCATGTTTCGCGTCACCACTTTGGACCTGGAGAATCTACCCATGAAGGATGGATCGATAAACACGGAAGAAGACTTCTTCGGAAGGCCCACCTTTCTCACTGTCAGCGGCCAACTTGAGGCGGAGGTCTTCGCTCTGGCCATGTCCGACGTATACACCTTTGGGCCCACCTTTCGCGCCGAAAACTCCAACACCTCAAGGCACCTCGCCGAGTTCTGGATGGTGGAGCCCGAGGTAGCATTCTGCGACCTGGATGGCCTGGCCGAGATGTCCGAGGAGTTTCTCAAGTACATCTTCACCTACGTGTTGGAGCACTGTCAGGAAGACATGGCCTTCTTTAATCAGTGGTACGACAACAGCACCATCTCCACCTTGGAAGAGATAGTCAGCTCCAGCTTCGAGAGGCTGACCTATACGGAAGCGGTGGAAATCCTGAAAGATTCCAACGAGAGCTTCGAGTTCCCCATAAAGTGGGGTTTGGACCTCCAGTCGGAGCACGAGCGATTCCTGACCGAGAAGAAGTTCCGCAAGCCGGTGATCGTCACAGATTATCCCAAGGATATCAAGGCTTTCTACATGCGCCTGAACGACGACGACAACACAGTCAGGGCCATGGACGTGCTCGTTCCCAAGATCGGTGAGATCATCGGGGGTAGCCAGAGAGAGGAACGCCAAGACGTATTGCTCAAACGCCTGAAGGAAACTGGCCTGGATGAGAAGGAGTACTGGTGGTACCTGGACCTACGCAGATATGGCACCGTGCCCCACGCGGGCTTTGGTCTGGGCTTCGAGCGCACAGTCCAGTTCGTGACCTCCATGCAGAACATTCGGGACGTAATCGCCTTCCCCAGAACTCCCAAGAACGCCGAGTTTTAACAACAGTTTCATTATCAGGAGCTTATCTAATGGATTCTATCTATACTGCAGTAATCCAGCGTAATGGGACCTGGTGGATCGGATGGGTTAAGGAGATTTCTGGCGTAAATTCTCAGGGTAGGACTAGAAAGGAATTGCTCGAAAATCTTCAGTCCGCGCTTGAGGAAGCATTGGAAATGAATCGGGCCGACGCGCTGGCGGCAGCCAGTGGTGAATACGAAGAGGTAAGTCTCCAGATTTAAGCTGGCGATGAAACGTTGCCATGATCTAGGTATTCTTCAGTCATAAGTGAACACCAAGGCACAGCGAAACTAAGCAATGCAGGTTAGAGCGAGTGAACTTATCGCGGCCCTTGAACGCATCGGTTGGTACGTAGACCGCCATCGGGGTAGCCATGTTATCATGAAACATAGAGAGTATACGAATATCACTGTCTCGATCCCGTTTCACAGAGGGCGAACACTGCCCACAGGTACTTTGCACAATATCCTGAAGTCCGTCGGGTTGAGACCATCTGAGTTGAGGCAGTTGTTGTAGGAGCAACTACGTCTGTGCCATCTAATCTGAACTACACTGTCGTTCTTTTGTCCGAACCCGAAGGCGGATATACCGTGGTCGTGCCAGCACTTCCCGGTTGCGTTTCCTGCGGTGACACGGTAGAAGAGGCTTTGGCCATGGCCAAGGAGGCGGTAGAGCTTTATATAGAATCCGAATTAGACCATGGAGAGGGAGTCCCTTTAGAAAGCACCGAGACTCTGATATCCACCATCAGTGTGGAAGTGCCATCGAAACAGAAAGTATCCTAGCTAGCTAGCTGGCTAAGGATCTCCTCAGCCGACGGCCTGTCGGCGATGTCTTCGCCCACCTTACTCCAGAGAATTTCGCCAGCTTTGCCCAGGATGAACACCGCAGGCGCGGCCACGTCATCGCCCAGGAGGTCGAAAACACCGTATTGGCCGGTCACAGTGGTGTCGGCATCCGAAAGGACTGGGTATTGCGCGCTAGCCCATCCGACCATGTTGGCGGCATCCTCTACGCTATCGGTGCTAATGGCTACGATCTCTGCCCCACGCTCCCGGAATTGGGAGTAAGCTTGCTGCAGCTCAACGAGCTGCCCGCGGCAAATACCTCAGAAAAAGCCCCTGTAAAATACCACAACAACGGCGTCGTTTGCCTGTAATACCTGGGACAACTCAACGGTCTGGCCGTCGGAGGCAGGCAAAGAGAATAGCGAGGCAGCCTCTGCTGTCGAAACAGTTGGGATTGGCGACGGAGCGCTGACCGGAGTATCAGATACAACCGTCGGTTCTGGAGTGGCTTCTTCTCCGCAGACGGCCACGGCCAGCGCAACCAGGGCTGTCAGGAGTATAAAGATACCCCTTCCCATTACTAACTTGCTCACGCGCTCTCCTCTTTGAACATACCCTTCTCGGCCACGAATAGCCAGTACCCGATGGCCCCCTCCTGGACCAGGGCCCTGACTCTGTCAACCATGGTCAGGGCCTGAGAAATCAAGTCTGGTACATCGTTGGATTGGCCCTCCGGCAGGCTCCGGGCAGGCCCCTGAAAATGCTGAAACAGGCGAAAGGCTGCGAGCTTTCCCTCTATGTCGGCCAACAGCTTCAGGACCGAATCCGAGGCATCCTGCTCATGAATCAAATCAAGCCCATCAGCATTGAAGAGCCGCCTATAGCCATCCAGAGACGGAGCATCTGCAAGGCAGAGCATCTGGCCTAGAGCCCCCTTCAGCTCCTCGGGCAAAGACTCCGGCTCCACGGTAACATCGCTTACACCCAGTCTTCCGCCGGCACACAGCAGCCGGGCGATCTCGGACACTCCTTGTCCCTTGTCGGGAAACAGGCTCATGGAGCACTCGCACAGGGCAGCATCGAAGCTGTTTGCACTAAATGGCATCTGCTCTCCGTCGCCCCGGAGGAAGGCGACAGGCCAGTGTACATTTTCTTTTTTCGCTAAACGTGTGGCCTCCTCGATGGACTTACCTAGATCGACTCCCACCACCCGGCAATGGAAGGAGCGCGCGACGGCCATGGCACTGGTCCCGCGCCCGCAGGCCACGTCCAGCACCAGATCGTTGGGCTTTATGTCAACCAGCTTGCCTAGACGGTGAGTGAGGGCCAGGCCGCCGGGATGTAGGGTATCTCCCAGCAGCAGACGCACTGGCTCCAGCTCATAAAGCATGGCGCAGCAACTCTTTTTCGTCGCCGAATCTCCCTGGTTTGACAGAGAACCCAGCCAGTCCAGAGAGCCCATTAAACCTGTAGAACTTAACCGGCCGAAGTCCGGTTGACTCGTCATCGTCCGTTCCCGCGCTGTTTGAGCAGGCTGTCGCGCACCTGCTCGCGATATCCCACGGAGTTGTAGGCGCAGAAGGGGATGGCGCGGCCATCGGGCACCAACACCGCCACACAGCACTTCATAACCTGCTTGACGTTGAAGGTGTAAGGGTCCAAAAAGTCCTTGATGCCTATCTGGAATATGTACTTCTTCAGGTGGCTCAGGTCTTTGCCCAAACTTAGAGGCAACTCACAGATCCCATTACCATCCGTGCATGCGCTCTGAATCAATGCCGCAGTTTTCTCCGCTCCCGCCACCGCCGACGCGGACCAGAGCCCCTCCAAAGCGGTCTGTATGTCCGCTGCCGAAGGCACCTTCGGAAAGGCGCGATTAGTGATGTAGTCCAGGTATTTATTGACGTCTAACATTCTCGGCAGAGGTATAACCTCTGTGCCGTCGGTGAGTACGTAAGAGTTGACCTGGCAGTTGGGGAAACAGCATGGCACGGGAACGAAGTCCTCCAGAATGAACTGCCCCTCGGACTGGTCCACTATGCCATGAATCACGTCCGGGATGGTCATGCGGTTCATGGGATCAAAAGAGATGTGACGGCCCACGTGGGTCACCGGCTGGAAGACGACCCCTCGTACGGCAGGGTGGCCCAGACCGAACTTCAAGATTGCTCCCACCTCGTGTTCATTGATGCCCCGCTCTATGGCAGCTACCAGGGCCACATCCAGGTCGGCTTCAGCGAGGCGGTCTAAAGCCCGCAGCTTCGTCTCCAGTAAATCTTCTCCTCGTATCGACCTGTAGGTCTCGTCGGTGAGGCCGTCAAACTGGAAATATATCGCCGGCTTGAGCTTCGCCAGACCCTCTAGAAACCGGTCATCCCTGGCAATGCGAACGCCGTTCGTGTTGATCATGACATTGCCGATTCCACGGTCCTTGGCTGCCTGTATCATATCCAGGATTTGGGGGTGTATCGTGGGCTCGCCGCCACTAAACTGCACCACCTCCGGATCACCCTCGATCTCCACAAACCTGTCCAGCATCTTCTCGACCTGCTCCATGGTAAGGCTATAACCCGGACCGGCGTTTGCGAAGCAGATCGGGCAGTTAAGGTTGCATCCCGTGTTGACCTCGATCAGAGCGAGGCAGATGTGCTGCTTGTGCTCGGGGCAGAGGCCACAGTCTAATGGGCAGCCATCTTTGACCTCCGTGCTGAACTCCAGGGGAATGGTGCCGGGCTTGTTGAACTTGATAGAGTCCACGTACATCTCGGCGTCGGAGCTGATCAGGCCCTCGAACCACTCGTGCTCTGGGCAACGCTTTCGCATGTATACCTTGTTCGTACGGATGATGATCTGGGCATCGATTACTCGTTTACATTCGGGGCAAATGCTCCGGGTAAGCTCGTGAAAAATGTAGTCGGCATCCTGTTTGACCTTCGGAGTTTGACTCCTCACGGCTGAGGTGCGCTTTTCGGTGGCCATGAAACTCTCACTCCTCCTCAGATAATCGGCGATACGGACTGAAGTTAATCATAGGATGTCTGGATACCGCTCTCGGTGCATGTCTCGCTCCTTGAAAAACGGAGAACTTTTGTCTGAACAGATGGTATACCAGTAGAACACCGGTTATCACAGCCATAGACAGGTCACACTGTTGGTGACTCCGGAGAATCGACGTATATCATTGCGCAGAACTGACGCGAGGTCTGCCTCGCTGTCCACCGAAAGCTCAACCACAAAATCGTAGGGCCCTAGCACCTCGCGAACTTGAGCGCCCGGTATAGATCGTAGGTGGTCTCCCACTGCCTGAGTGTGGGCAGGCCCGACCGTAATCAACAAATAAGCATTAGTTGCCATAAGACCTTCTTGGATTTAGATGCTGCTATAATATACCAATCCACACCTCGGCATCACAAGTGCCTTGACACTCGCCCTGCGCCGCAGCCTTGACCACCTTAAGGAGAACCACCATGTCTTCTGATTCAGCTCTGCCCCTGGATGGCGTCGTTGTATTGGATTGCACCCAGATAATGGCTGGGCCCTTCTGCACCTTACTGCTCGCGGACATGGGAGCCGACGTGATCAAGGTGGAGAAGCCCAATGGCGGGGACGACAGTCGCAGGATGGGGCCTCCCTTCATCGAAGGACGCTCCGCAGCCTTTCTGGCAGTCAACAGGAACAAACGTAGCCTTGCTCTGAATCTGAGGGCCGAAGAGGGGCAACAGGTGTTCAAGGAGTTGGCTCAACGGGCTGACGTATTGGTGGAAAATTTCAGACCGGGGGCCATGGAAAGGCTAGGGCTGGGGTATGAGCAGATGAGTGGGATTAATCCCGGTCTCATCTACTGCGCCATCTCAGGATTCGGACAGACCGGCCCCTACAGGGAGCGGGGAGGCTTCGACCTGGTGGCCCAGGGCATGAGCGGCCTGATGAGCGTGACGGGGTCTCCCGGTGGCCCTCCAATCAAGGTCGGCGTACCCATCACTGACCTGACCGCCGGAATGTACGGCGCCTATGGGATACTGACTGCTTATATCCATCGGCTGCGTACCGGGGAGGGACAGATGGTGGACATGTCCCTGCTGGAGGCGGGCATCGCATACACTTTCTGGGAGTCGTCGGTGTACTTTGGCACCGGGGAGGTGCCAGGCCCTTTGGGCTCTGCCCACCGGCTGTCAGCACCATACCAGGCTCTGAAGACCAAGGACGGCTATATAAACATCGGGGCCGCCACCCAGCCGACGTGGGAGAAGATGTGCGGGTGCATTGGCCATGAGGAGCTGATCGCTGACCCCAGGTTCGCCACCAGCGGTGACAGGAAAGGCCACGAGCAGGAGCTGGCCACACTGCTGGAAAAGACCTTCACCCAAGAGAATACCAGCCACTGGATGACCATCCTAGAGACTGCGGGCGTGCCTTGCGGTCCCATATACGACCTTGGTCAGGTCTATTCCGACCCCCAGGTTCTCCATCGCAAAATGCTTGTGGATATCGATGACCAGGAGCTTGGGGTCTTGAAAAACATCGGCATCCCCGTGAAGCTGTCCAAAACCCCGGGACGCATTCGCCGACGGGCCCCAGACCTGGGAGAGCATAGTCGGGAGATATTGCTCTATGCAGGCTACGATGAGGACGATCTGGAGCGTTTAACGAAACAGGACGTCGTTAAATAATAAGAGACCAACCTTCCAATTGATGTTAATCGCCCCTCACACAGGTTGTCACTCCGGATACCTTATCTTCGGTACAGATGACTATTAGGTCTTTGGGTAAAAAGTCCCCTTGAAACACCGAACGAACCTCTGTTACTCCTAGGAGCCTGAGCAATTAGTCGTGTGGTGCCGGGGCACTGCTGTACTCGCGCGATTTCCGCAAGGAGCGACGCTTGGGTGGGGACAGGGAGTTCTTGTAGACTGGAGGTCCACGCTACGGAGGCGCCAATGTTTCGATCGTACGATCAAAGCCAACCATTCCTACTGCCCCCGAGTTTGCAGGACTTCGTGGATGAGAATCACCCTGCTCACCTGATCAATGACTTGGTGGACCAAGTGGATCTGAGTGCCCTGGAAGCGCGCTACGGAAACCTCGGCCAGCCCGCCTACCATCCGCGCCTGATGCTGAAGGTCATCCTGTACGGTTTCACCGTTGGGATATTCAGCTCTCGCAAACTCCAGCGGGCCTGCCAGGAGAACCTGGCCTTCAAGTACCTGGCGGGCATGGAGACCCCGGTGTTCAGGACCTTCATCGAGTTCCGGCAGCGGCACCGGGACGATATGAAAGAGGTCTTCGTACAGACGGTGAAGCTGGCCCGCGCCTTAGGGCTGGCGCGGCTCGGTGCGGTGGCACTGGATGGTTCCAAGGTAGAGGCCGACACTTCCAAGCATAAGGCCATGAGCTACGGCCGCATGCTGGAGGAGGAATCGAAGCTGAGGGTGGAAATTGAGCAGTTGCTCGAGGCGGCGCAGGCCACCGACGAGCAGGAGGACCAGGAATGCAGCCCCGATTCGGATGGCTACCGGGTGTCGGACGAACTGGCGCGGCGGGAACAGCGGCTGGAGAAGATCGAAGAGGCCAAGGCCGCCTTGGAGGAGCGGGAGAAGAGGGAACACCCCGACGAGCCGATCGACCCGAAGAAGCAGGTCTCCTTTGCGGACCATGATGCACGGTGCTTTAGCAAGCCGGGGGACGGGACTCGATACGTCTATAATGCCCAGGCCGCAGTGGACATGGACAACCAGATCATCGTGTCGAACCATATCGAGGACTCGGTCAGTGACGCACACGCAGCCGAACCGATCCTGGCGCACATGGAGCAGGAGCTGGACCAGGTGCCCCGGGCGTTGGTGACTGACGCGGGCTACGGGAACCAGAACACGCTGGACAGTTGCCGGAAGCGGGGCGTGACGCCGGTGTGTGCCACGACCCGAGAGGGAAAAGAAGGTCAGGAGGTAGGCAAACTGGACCGCCTCAGCTACGACCGGGATCAGGACAGGTTTGTTTGCCCCCGCGGTCACACCTTCGCCTTTGCTCATGAGCATCCCACCAACGGGGCGAGAACATACAAGACGATGGAGCCCGTGGCCTGCACGTGTGGCCAGTACGAAGCCGCTGATGGTCGTGAAGTGATCAGCGTGGGCCAGGGTCACCTGGCCAAACGCGAACTCAAGCGGATTATGGACGGGACGGGCCATCGAGAGCTCTATCGTCGGCGCAAATGTACGGTAGAACCGGTGTTCGGGCAGATCAAGGTCGGCATGGGATTCCGGCGGTTCTGGTATCGGGGTAGGCAGAACGTGGGCAGCGAATGGAACCTGGTGTGCGCCGCGTTCAATGTTAAGAAGATCGCGGCCTTGCTGCCCATCCAGCGTCACCCGGTCAACCCGGAGCAGGCCGCTGGCGACGAGGGCGCGAACCGGTCCATTTCGAAGCTGCGACCGCTCATCTTCCTCTTCTTCAGCGGTCCCGTGGCGCGATTCATCCGATCAATCCGTCCACGGCCATCCGCGCGGTCTCCCTATTGCCCCACGCTGCTCGAGGCTCCCATGACCGGCATCACTAATTGCTCAGACTCCTAGGTCTTTGGGTAAAAAGTCCCCTTGAAACACCGAACGAACCTCTGTTACTCCAGTCTGATCCGTTATGGCCAATCCTATGGCCGCGACCGCAGCGGCTGTCAACACGCCTACGATAGTACCTATTACTATCTTCGCGATAAAGTTACCAACCAACACCTTCCAGATAAACCCCAACAATGCTCCCATCGGACCTTCCTCCATATTTCATAGTTTCACGTTTCCATTAACGGCAAGATTAGGTATCTATGCCGTTTCTAAATGCAGGGAAGGGAAAGGGCCCGACTAGAGTCTGATTAGCACGCCAGCGACCCGGAGTCGTGCTCAGCCGCTTACGGCCCGTACTTCGTGTCCAGGTCCATCCACTGGGCGGTCTGCAGCATGTCCCGGTATATCTTCGCGTCCATCCGAGGGTGCCGATCGAAGTACCCCTTTACGGTGCCGTTTTTGCTAAGCTCACTCATCACAGCATAGACAGCTCCAGCGGCAGCTTGCAGGGCCTCCGAGGGGTAGATATATATCTTGTAACCCAGCTCTGCGATTTGGCTGGTGGTAAGCTCCGAAGGAAGGGCCAATCCAAGCAGCGGCCCCGGCACCTCCTTACGGACTCGCCTATGGGCCTCTAGAACCTTCTCTACGGGCAAGTCGGTCCAGGCTTCACCGTTCACCATCCAGATCTGAGGCATTACGATGTCGGCTCCGGCCTCTCTGTAGAGGTTGCATCGTTCGATGAGCTCGTCTATGGAGACCTCGTCACCATCGCTGCGAGCGATGATGGTGAAGTCGGGATCTGTGCGGGCGTCCAAAGCAGCTTTGACCATCCCCACAGCCTGGTCCTTGGGCAGCAGTCTCCGAGACTTGACGCTGGGGCTGTTGGGTGGTGTAACCTGGTCCTCGATGTGAATGGCGGCCACGCCAGCTTTCTCAAACTGCTTCACTGTCCGAATCACGTTGATGTAGCTGCCGAATCCAGCTTCCCCGTCACATATCACCGGCAGACCGGTGGCATCGGCAATCCGCCCCGCTTGGGTGGTGGTTTCCGTCAGCGTCTTCAGTCCCATGTCCGGGTGACCGAACATCACGGCCTCGGCTGCGGAACCTCCCATGTAGACTGCCTTGAACCCCAGTTGCTTATGAATAAGCGCGGACACGGAGTCGTAGCACCCCGGTACCGCGAGCATACCCGGCTCTTTGAGCAGGTCCCTTAGTTGGGTTGTCCCTTTCATCTCTCCTCCTTTAGCTTGGGCTGGTAAAGCTCAGCTTGACGCGTGGTGATGCACCATTCGCCAGCCGTTTTCTCCGCGAACAAATATGTTCGTTGCTTGAACACCGAAGTTTGTCGCCCGTCCGTCGACTACGTTACTGATATTCTCAACGCACGAAACCCAGGCAAAGTCTCCGTGGATGATAGCCACCGCATCCGTGATATTGAAGTGCATCAGAGTGGTGTTGTAGAAGATCCCTTCCCAACTCCTTCTTATATCCTCCCAGCCTCTAAGGAGCTTCCAGCCTGGATGGATACATAATACACGCTCAGAACTCTCCCAGACATTTTCCATCTCATCGATGTCTAGGCTCCCGAACGCTTCATAGAACCGGAGATTGGTCGCGAGCACGTCACCAACATCCCCGTTTTCCTGGCTCATGCGGCACCTCTGTTCGCTCTAGTTATCATGGCAATCGATGGACGGGCCTGGCTTGCTCCTGGCGTGTTTCCTATTGTCGCTGTCAGATGAGGTCTGTTGAAGGGCTGAGCAGGCTCAAGAGCGCGCATCCTCCCAATTATGCAAACACGTGGAAATTGTATCAGAATCTGAGTCGCCATCCCACTTGGCATGGCATGTGATAGTATACCTTGAACATCCAGCAGGAGGTGCCCGTTGGACCAAAGCCAGATCGAACTTAATAACGAGGACGGAGTAGCAACCATATCCCTGAATCGTCCGCAGGTTCGCAATGCTCTGACGCCTGACATGATGGCAGCCTTGGCAACAGCGTTAAAGGAATGCCAGGCCGACGACATACGTGTTGTGGTCATCACAGGCCGTGGCGGAGCCTTTTGCTCCGGCGCTGACGTGAAGAACCTCACAGAGACTCTGGCAAAGGGCGCACAAGAGCTATCTCGTCAGTTGAAGGAGATAGCGGACCTATTCCATCATGAGATTGTAATGGGCATCCGGCAGCTACAAAAGCCGGTGATCGCCAGCATAGGTGGAGTGGCGGCGGGGGGCGGTTTCAGCCTGGCACTGGCATGCGACATGCGCATAGCATCTCAGCAGGCACGCTTCGCGCTGGCCTATTCCAACATCGGCAGCACCGCCGACGGCGGTTCTACCTACTACCTTCCCCGCCTGTTGGGTCCGGCCCTAGCTTTGGAGGTCTACCTGATGAGCCAGCCTATCAGCGCTCAACGGGCCCTGGAAATGGGCCTGGTCAATCGAGTGGTTCCCGCCGATGAGCTGGAGAAGCACACCGGAGAGATGGCCCGCCGGCTGGCTTCTGGGCCAACGACCGCCTACGGACGAACGAAGGCGTTGATGGACCGGTCCTGGGACTCGGACCTGATTTCGCAGATGGACGAGGAGGCCCGTGTCTTCAGTGAGACTGCCCTGACCCACGATTTTCAGGAGGGGATTACCGCTTTCGTGGAGAAGCGAGGGCCACGATTTCGAGGGTCATAACATAGGGCGGCTGTCTGATAGCGTTCCGTTAGATACGGAGAAGGAGTACGAACAGCTCAAAGGCACCATGGACCGAATGATTAAATGGGGAGTCGTGCTTTTCCCGAGGGAGATCAATTGACCTCAGACTCAAGTCGATATAGAATGCATTGAATCAACTAAAACTGAACTACTGGCGATGGGGCTCGCCCTGAAGTCCTCGCAAGAGGTGATAGCTCCTACTGAATGGTAGGAGCTATTTTCATATAGGAAAGGAGCCGTGTGAAAGAGGCTTTGACTGTAATGGCGGCAGGAGCTGGAGGAGCATTAGCGCGGTATCTCGTGTATCTCCTGGTCTTGCGAGTCAGCGGAACCGGCCTGGGCGCCATATTTGCCGTGAATATCTCGGGTAGCTTCGTTCTAGGGTTGCTGCTTGCCCTTTCTTCTGCCAGACTCTCTCTGCCACCTAGCTTAATGTTGGCGATCACCGTCGGTTTTCTGGCCAGCTATACCACCTTCTCTACTCTCATGTGGGACACGTTTCGGTTTAGCCACGACGGCTCCGTAGCCATCGCCGTACTAAACTTGAGCGCCAGCATCGCTATCGGCATTGCGGCCGTGGCGTTGGGGTACGTCATTGGACGGGCCGTGTAGAAAAATCTTCACGCAAGCATAACAATGGTCGCACCGTCGGAGGTCGTGTTCTCATCCCTGCCTGCGGACTTTACCAGCGGGTGCCCTTGTAGATACTCCCGGATAGCGTTGCGTAGAGCCCCTGTTCCTATTCCGTGGACGATGCGCACTGATGAGAGGCCTGCGACCGCTGCATCGTTAAGAAATGCATCTAGCCGTTCTAAAGCCTCGTCCACACGTGCTCCGAGCAGGACCAGTTCCCTGTTCACCTGCTTCTTGGCAGGCCGTGAGTAATAGATACCCTCCCGCGAGGGCGTTGTATGGGCTTTAGCGGGCCGATCGAGCTGATAAATGGGCATCCGCGCTCGCATGGTTCCAAGCAATACCTGCAACGTGCCGGTTTCATCGGGAGGAGTTATCACCTCTACCGGCTTCGCCATTCCGCGCACATACACCCGGTCTCCCGACTTGATACCTTCCAACCAGTCGCTTCGCCTACTGGCGGGCGATTGCCACTCAGGAGAACGAAGTTCCTGGCGAATCTGGGCTATTTCCTTCCGGGCCACCTCGACAACCGGAGGAGGTGCGAGCTCCTGCACGGTAAGCTCAGACACCACCTGCTTCGCTACGACCGGCTGCTCAACCACGCGCTCCGACTCGCGAAGCCGCCTCATAACCTCATCCACCCTTTGTTGGAGCTGGTGTCTAGCTTCCTCAACCAACTCTGTTTTCCTGTCCTCTATAGTAGCCAGCTCTTCCTCAATTTCCTTTCTCTTCTGTTCCTCTTCCTCCAACGCTGCCTCGGCAGCTTTACGCTGTTCCGTCGCCAGATATCGCTCCCTCTGAAGCTCCTTTAACAGGCTTTCCGCTGTTTGATGGGCGGGAGAAAGGAGCGACTTAGCTTCATCAATGATCGCCTCCTCCAGACCCAAACGGGAGGCGATGGTGAGGGCGTAGCTGCTACCCGGCAAACCCATAGTCAATCGGTAGGTCGGGGCCAATGTATGCGGGTCGAGCTCCACGCTGGCATTCATCATCCCGGGCTGCTCCTGTACGAAAGCCGCCACGTCGCGATGGTGTGTAGTGGCCACCACTGACACTCCTCGCTGGACGAAATGGTTGAGTAAAGCCTTTGCCAGAGCCGTTCCTTCCTCCGGGTCTGTGCTGGTACCCAACTCGTCGATGAGCACCAGAGACCTGTTAGTGACCTGGCCCAATATGGCTTTCAGATTATCGATGTGAGAGCTAAACGTGGATAGGGATCGCTGGATGCTCTGCTGGTCACCGATATCGGTGTAGACGCCGTCGAAAATGGTAAGGTTGGCTTGCTTGGCAGGTATCTGTAGTCCCGAGTGGGCCATCAAGATCAGCAAACCCAAGGTTTTTAGAGCCACAGTCTTCCCGCCGGCGTTGGGTCCAGTGATCAACAGCAAAGAACAGTCATCACCTAACTTAACGGTTGTGGGTACGACTTTTCTCCCTAGCAAGGGGTGGCGAGCATCCGTCAACTCTATATACTGACCCTCGCCCTCAATGATATTCGGAGCCACAGAGCCGATGGACCGGGAATACTTGGCCTTGGCCATAGCCAGGTCTAGTCGAGCAAGAGCACTAAGACTATCAAGCAGCTCATCACTGTGGGCTTCTACCTTCGCGGAGAGGGACCCCAACACTCTTTCTTCTTCACGCTGCTCGGCCATCCTTAGCTCTCTCCATTGGTTACCCTGTCCAATGGCAGCCATCGGCTCGATAAATAAAGTGGCGCCACTGTCGGACACGTCATGAACGATACCGGGAAGACGATGCTTCATCTCCGCCTTCACCAGCACTACCATACGGCCATTACGCTGGGTGATGATGGGTTCTTGCAGCACGTTATGCCGCTCCATGCGTTTGAGGGTACGCTCCAGAGAGTCCATCAGTTGTTGATATGCCGATCTAGTGTCACTGCGCAGCGCTCTAAGGCTCGGGCTGGCAGAGTCCAGAACCTCCCCGGACTGCCCGATGGCGGCATCGATCTCTTTCTCCAGGTCACGAAGGGCTATCAGACCGTGGGCCATAGCGCCAAGAATGGGGAGGTCTGGCTGACGAATAACCTCGATTCGGGCGGTACGGATCGCCTGCAGCGTATCACGCACATCCCTTAGCTCTTCGCCACTCAGAACGCCTCCAAGGGCTGCACGCTCAAAGACCTGCCTTAGGTCTTTGGCCAGAGATATGTCAAGGCTTGATCCCGTATCCAGAAATCGGCGGGCCTCGGCAGTCTCCTGTTGCATGTGTGAGACTTGAGACGTCTCATGGCTGGGAGCCAGCCCCATTGCCAGTTCCTCTGCGAGAGCAAATGAGGTGTAACCGGCTAACTTCTCCCTTATGAGAGAGAACTCCAGCAGTCGGAGCGAATTTTCCTGCAGACCGGTGGGCTGCGGAGTAGAGTCCAAAGAGCCGAACTGCTCAGTCATCCACATCAATAAGAATCACTTTTACTGGGACAGCTGGGAAATGACGCTTCAGTCTCTCGATGTCGTACACCAGTTGCTCACCGTACGACACTCCAGTGGACATTTGACCATGCAAGTCGTGGCACGGAACGATTTCGACGCCCACGTCGGCCTGATTCTCGTTAAAGAAATACTGGAACTTGGCCATATCATAGAACATAAACGCATACTTACCAAACTGCACCTCTACAAGAATCTTGTCCTTGACATAGTCAATCTGCTTGTAGGCTCCTGGGATGGTCACATCACTATTCGGGATTGTAAGAGTATAAGTGTTACGGATTTCTCTAAAATTTTTGGCTGAAAACGCAGTCTTGAACTCTCGGTTCATGTCTCGTGGGGAATATAACAACTTTCCCGGCATCGTTTTTTCTTTGCTGATCTTGGTTCGCTGAGCCTTCACCACGCTAATGACAGAATCTATTTCGGCATCGACTTGTGGAAAGCGAACTTTAAGAATCTCGCTTCCCCCTAGATGCGAATATTCATGCACAATTTTCAAGACTCGGCCTCGTTTGGTTGGTATATTTTAGATTCTTCGAGCAGTTTGAGTTGTGGCTCACCAGAACCTAACTGAATGAATTTGGGTGGGACAGTATTGTGAGGAGCTTCTGGGTTATACACTGTACGTTCAATTGGCCTAATCCTCAACTTTCCTTGCTCTCCATCTTTTAGGCGCTTATTGGCTATCTCAATATATTCAGGCACGATTTCTGCGCCAATAGGTTTTCTTCCATGCATGAGCGCAGCAATGGCTGTAGTGCCCACTCCCATAAAAGGGTCCAGAACCCAGTCGCCTTTGTTAGTCAATGCCAGGATGAGCCTCTCTATTAGCTCAACTGGGAACTGACATGGATGGGCAGTTTTCTCTACATGGTTGGCCTTAACGTTAGGAATCATCCAGACATCCCCAGGGTTTTTTCCGAGTTGGTGCCCAGAGTATTCTCCTTTCTTAGGGCCCTTGAAGTATTTTTTATTGGGGTATTTTTGAGGCACACGTACCGAGTCTAAGTTAAAAATATTGTCGCTACTCTTCGTGAACCAAAGAATGACCTCATAGCGTCCTGAGAACCTTTTTGTCGTATGCAGGCCATGTTCAAAATGCCAGACTATTCTATTACGGAGTTGCAATCCAACTGAAGAGAATATCGGATACAATAAGATATCTAGAGGAACAATTCGCGAATTCTCAACGTAATTGCCTACTTGCCAGCAGAGACTGCCGTTCCCTTTAAGCACACGAGCACACTGTTGGATAACTTGCTCCTGCTGTTCAATATATTCAGACATCTGCAGGCGTTTTTCGTAAGGTTTCCCCAGATTGTAAGGCGGCGAGGTTACTACAAGATTGACAAACTCGTCAGGAATTTGCGGTATCAAGTCTCTGCAATCTCCCCTAAATAAGACCACATCAGCTGTAGTATTAAATTCTGAAGCAATTCGCATCAGTTCCACCTTTTAATTACGGTTGTGTGCCTGGTCTAAAAATTGCGAATTCTATTACGGTCAACTCTGACGCATAGTTGTCTAAGCAGAGTACATACAAGGCTACTCTCACCCACAGTCCGCTTGTTAGACTCTCTCATCACGCAGCCCTGGCAAATCTAGCCTACACTAAATACCCGGCTCTCCCACACCGTATCTATGACCTTTTCAAGAGCCTCGTGGTTGGGCTCTCTCACATTGAGCACCCTGCCTACGACCTTGGGAGACATCCTCTCCAGATAGTCGCATCGTTTCAGCAGGCCTTGCAAGGTGAACTTCTCTCCACCGAGAAAGATGTAGTCCAGCCGGTCCTCGAATGGACTGAACTGTGCGTGCACTATGGAGCAGGTCTTTTTGAAAATCTCCTGTATCTGCTTGTCCCGGATGCGCTCGAACCGCTTCTGCGAGGTGCCTCCGGCACTGTGTCTACCTTTGACGTAACGGGTGTCGGTCTTGGATGAGACCAACTTTGTACCACGGAACACGCCCACCGCGTATCTGCCCAGGCGTAGCATCACTACTCCGATGGTATGGTCAGTGTTCATGATTGAGCGAAGCTGAGAACCATCCCAGCCCGGTAGCAGCAGATCTTGCTCAATGGGAAATGGGGGAAGGATGGCCACACATTTGCCTTTGGAGCCGGTGCCCTCGCTTAAGAAAACCACCGCACCTGTTTTGGACCTTTCCATACTGGGAGTCAGCTCCGTTAGCCCATCGGCCACCCAGCTCTGTTGTATTTCCACTGAACGAAGAGAGTCTTGAAAGCCACCGGGCTTTACGTACAGTGTGATTCCGTCAGTGACTTCCTCGGCGTCCAGGTCGTTTAACAGCCGGAGAAGGCCTGCTCTGCTCAGTCGGCGCTCCTTGACCCTCTCATAAACAGTATCGGCGTGTTGCATTAATTATGCCTGAATAGAGCCAGTATTAGCTATAACCAGAGTAGGGCCTCCCCGGTAGAGTGTCAAGAAAGATTGTCGTCTGCAGCCCTTGAGCTCTTTGTACAAAGTAGCTGGACAGCCGTGTATAATAGCGACATCCATCAGCCATATGGGAGGACAACCATGGCTTCGTCTTTAATCCGAGCTAAATACGTCATAACCACCGCAGGCACCGACGAAAGTTCCAGCAACGTAATCACCGACGGCGCCATCTTTCAGAGAGACGGAATCATTGAGGAGGTTGGCCCCTACAACGAGCTGAAGTCCCGGCACGAGTCGGATGAAGTGATAGGTGGAGAGAACTTCATTGCGTTTCCTGGCCTCGTGAACGCCCACAATCACGGCAGGATTGGTACGGGCTTCCAGATGTGCGGATGCGACGACTCCCTCGAAACCTGGATTCTGAGTGGTTGGGGGCGACGTCCATTCGACTGGTATCTGGCGACTCTGTACAGCGCTATGCAGATGATAGAGTCGGGCACCACTACGGTTATGTACAATCACACCCAAACTCCGGTGACGGGCCTTCAGGATGAGGTCGACTCTGTCCTTAAGGCCTTCGACGAATCGGGTATGCGTACGGCCTTCTCTATCTATTTTCGTGGTCAAAACCGGGTAGTCTACGACGATGACGAAACATTCATTTCAGGATTGCCCTCGGACCTAGCCAACAGTGTGAGGACATTTCTTGCCAGGGGCAGCATTTCCGCCGACGAGTACTTTTCCATCTTTGAGACCACTTACCAGAAATACGGCACAGACCCCACTAGCAGGGTAAGGGTGCTCTTGAGCCCGGCCAACGTTCAGTGGGCCTCCGACGACTTCCTCCAGCGCACCAAAGAGTATGCAGTCCGATATAACACCGGGATCCACATGCATCTGGTAGAGACCCCATATCAAAAGGAGTATGGGCTTCGGACGTGGGGCAAGACGCCCGTCGCTCACCTCAACGATCTGGAGTTCTTGGGTTCAGAGGTCTCCTTCGCCCACTCCATCTGGGTTACCGACCAGGACATCGCGTTGCTGGGGCAGAACCGCTGCACCATATGCCACAACCCCAGCTCCAATCTGCGGCTCAAGAATGGCGTCGCCCCCGTGAACAGCATGCTGGATGGAGGTGTCAACGTGGCCGTTGGCACCGATAGCACGGCCATCAATGATGACGAGGACCTGTTACAAGAGCTGCGGTTGGTCGCCAAGCTCCACCGGGAGCCGCGAATCGAGGGCCGCGCTATCAACTCCCACCAGGTACTGCGCCTCGCTACCCTGAACTCTGCCGCTCCGACATTTTTCCATGACCAGATTGGCGCCCTGGAAAAAGGGAGACGGGCAGATGTGGTGTTGCTGGACATGAAGCACATTGAAGAACCTTACCTGAACCCCGACATTCATGTCGTAGACGCCCTTCTATACCGAGGAAAAGCACAGTATGTGGATACGGTCATCATTGATGGGGAGGTGGTCCTGCGGAACCGCGAGTTCACCAATATAAACAAGCAGGATGTGATTAACGAGCTCCGTGAGCGTTACTCCAAGCCCCTAGAGCAATCGGTGCAGGACACCAGGTCCATGGTACGCCGGCTCATACCCCACGTCGAGAAGTTCTATCAGGGCTGGCAGCCGTCGGAGGTGTTGCCCCACTACCTATTCAACAGCCGCACCTAGAGAGCGCTGATCCCCCAAGTGTCGGGCGTCGGTCCTACTCGCCTAGCCCGCCTACCAAGGTATCTATAAAGTTGCGCACCGACCTGCTGAGAAATTTCCCCTTCAGCGTGATCAGTCCAACCTGAGTGGGTGGGAATACAGTCGACAGGTTTCGTATTCCCAGCCTGTTGATGTCGTCCCCTTGTATCACATAATCGTGGCTCACGGCGACTCCCATCCCAATTTCCACGTACCTTTTGGCCATCTCCATGATGTCCGTCTCCAGAGCGACGTTGTACTGTAATCCTTCCATTTTGAGCGCTTGCTCAAGGGCCCGGCGGCTGTGGCTCACAGGACCCAGCAGGATCAGGGGCCAGCAGGCAATGTCCTTCAACGTCACATCCGGCAAGTCCAGCAGCTCATGGTCCAGTGGCGTCACCAAAACAAAGTCAGACGTAAACAAGTGCTTGAACTCCAGGGCTCGATTCCCGGAGTCCGGTCTTGTGCCCAGGGCGATATCAACCTCCCCGGCAGATACCATATCCAAGAGTGTTCCGTAGGCCCGGGCCACCAGCCGAATCTGGACTCGAGGGTATTGAGCGCGGTATTCCTTCACTATGGGGGGCAGATGATGTAATACCAGGTCAGGGTACGCTCCTACCACGAAGGAGCCTCTATGCTCGGGGTAGTCCATCTGCATCTTTAAGGTCTCGATGCCCTCAGCGATGCCTTCCACAATCGGTTTGCACAGGTCGTGGAATGTAATTCCATCAGAGGTTAGCTGAATGGGTCTCTTGATGCGGTCGAACAGGAGTATTCCGAACTCCTTCTCAATCTTTTGCAAGTGAGTGGTGACGGTAGGCTGGCCAATCTCCAGGTACCCGGCAGCCTTGGACACACTGCGCAGCCTCGCAACATGATAGAAGCTTATGAGCTCACGTATTTCCATGTTCACGTCTCGTTACACCACTTTTATTGATACAGTATATTATACAATATTGCTTGACACTATGGGACTCGGAGGCGAGAATAGAAGGTACGCACAAAGACACACTTTGAGTATACGTCTCTGACCTTGAAGGGAAGTACTACCGGGATGCCGGATTGGCAAACGCCGTAAAACCGAGCCTAATTTCAAGCACCGCCCGCCTACCTGGCGGGCTCCATTATGCCTGGGCCATCGTAGGAATACTGTCACTGGTACAGGTTATCGGCGTCTCCATCAGCATGGCCGTTGGCGTTGTCATAATTCCCCTGAGCGATCCGGACGGCGCTTTCGGATGGAGCATAGTCACCATTGGCATGGCGCTCATGGTTTACTATTTGGTAGGCGCCATCTTCTCGCCTATCACGGGCTGGCTTGGCGACCGCTATGGTTCACGCAGCATAATGCTCTGGGCAGGACTCGTCTACCTGGGCAGCATGGGCTTCGTCGGCATCATGACGGAGCCGTGGCAGTTTTTTCTGGGTTTCGGCGTATTGCTGTCCTTGACCCAGTCCATGTGCATGGTCCCCCTCCTGGCAGCAGTAACCGCATGGTTTCGACGGCGTTTGGGGCTCGGTGTCGGCATAATACTAGCTGCGGGTGGTGTAGGGACTGCAGCAATGGCTCCTGTTTTGGGAATACTCATTGATGAAATCGGTTGGCGGAGTTCCTTTTGGGTCATCGGTGCGTTAGGTGGCGGAACACTCCTTGCGCTGACCATATTCTATCGAAATCAACCCGCGGACGTGGGTCTGAAACCTTACGGGAGCAGAGAAGGCGATGCCCCGGAAGCAGTGCGAAGCAAGGCGATGGAGAAACTAAGGGTCAAGGTTTTCAACCAACACATTCGCGCTACTCGGGCTTTTTGGAATCTCCCTATTATCCACGGGCTTGGATGTGCCGGCCACGGTATCGTTCTCATATATACCACTTACATCGCATACGACCGGGGTGTCTCATACATTGCGGCAGTGATTATTTTAAGCGTCATTTCCGTGTTCAGCATAGGAGGTAGGTTCATCACTCCAATAGTGGCTGAGCGTTTCGGTGGAAAGCCCATAATGGCCGCATCTTTGTTTATACAGGGGGTCACCGTACTGGTACTGTTCTGGGCCCATGACGTTTGGATGTTCTACCTGTTCGGGTTGCTTTTTGGCATCGGCTTTGGCGGCGAGATGTCGGCTTATTTGGTAGTGAATCGTCAGTATTTCGGCTCAGGACCCATCGCGACCTGCTACGGATTCCAGAACATGGGCGCTCTAATAGGCCATGCCATAGCAACCGGGTTGGCAGGACTGGTGCTCTACGTTACCGGCTCATACAACGCCATCCTAGTAATGTCGATAATATTTAGCCTTGTGGGAGTGGGGGTGATAATGTCTCTGGAGCCCACCTCACGAGTATTGATACCGGACTGGGAGCAGTCGTTGCCCAGAGACGCACGCACGTCGCCACTCGAGTTGGAACCCAAGCCAATACTACTACATTCCGATGAATGACCTCCTCAACATTTAGCAATTCAATAACCAAGGAAACTCTAACCGTGGGCGAGCCGGTATTTAGAGCAAGCGTAGTCGATGCCGGTTCACAGAGTGACATCGCTTGACAATATCACGAATCTGCGCTCAGAATAAGTGATAGATTTGGCCATGCAATGCAGGTACTAACGTGGATAAGAGAATAGCGGGATTACCGGTCGCGTTCGTGGTGGTGGTTACAATGACCATCATCCTGACGATATTTTTTGGCGCCTGGGCAGTCTCGGCCGATGTGGAAGATCGAGACAGGAGCCTGGCCTTTGGCATCGCGGCTGGTGGCTCCAGCTTCGGTGGGTTGGAAGGTGTAGGCTCAAGGGAAAACGCCACAGGCAACTCTATCAATGAGGATGGCGAGGTAATCGAAGACGCCTGGTGGGGACAGGCACTACTTAAGGCCTGTCCATTCCATTGACCCAACCTTTGAGTTGTCTCCCTGATTACGTTTAACTCGACACTAGGTTAGCAGCCAGGCCTTAGAAGGATAGTAATCGTGGACGGTCCCACAAAGCGACCCTTGGACTTAAATGCCGCCGGGATCCCTGGCGGCGTACATTATGCCTGGATGATCGCGGGCATATTGGCGCTGGTCCACGTGGTAGGCGAGTCCATCTTCACGGTAGGAGGAATTGTAGTCGTCCCTCTAACCGACGAGGGTGGCGACTATCGCTGGAGCATGGCCATCATAGGGTCAGGTCTGATGCTGTACTACCTGGTGGGCGCGTTTTTATCTCCAGTAACAGGCTGGCTTGGAGATCGGTACGGGGCACGTCGCCTAATGCTTTTCAACAGCTTCCTTTTCGGCGGTGGCTTGATTTTCCTGGGTATGATGTCGTCCCCGTGGCAGTTCTTCCTGGCATACAGTGTGCTTCTATCCCTTAGCGGCTCCATCTGCTTCGTTCCCCTTGTTTCAACCATAAATGACTGGTTCAGAAGACGTCTGGGTGTGGCTGTGGGGATCTTGTTCGCAGCCGGAGGCATTGGGTCCGCCATACTGTCCGTGCTGGTAGGCTATCTGGTTGACACCGTAGGCTGGCGCGAAGCTTTCATCAGCGTAGGGCTCGGAGGCGGCCTTATCCTGCTAATGCTAACTTTGGTGTACAGAAACCATCCCTCCGACAAAGGGATTGAACCTTACGGGACCAGGCCTGATGATCCACCCTCGCGGCCCAAGAGCAGGTCCATTGAGCGTCTGCGCAGCAAGGTCTACAACCAACACATGCGCGGCACTCGCGCCTTCTGGAATCTCCCTATCATCCATGGACTGGGATGCGCCGGCCATGGAATCATATTCATCTACTCGATTCCTCTCGCCTATGATAGAGGGGTGTTTTCATCTCTCGGAGCGGCTGCTATGGTCATCGCGTTGGTGAACATCTTCAGCGTCATCAGCCGCTTCGCCGCCCCCATTATCGCGGAGCGCTTTGGAGGTAAGCCAAGCATTGCATACGCCCTGTTGATGCAAGGCTTAACGGTGCTAATACTGTTTTGGGCCCAGGATGCGTGGGTGTTCTATCTATTCGCAGTCATCTTTGGGCTGGGCTATGGGGCAGAGATGTCGGCTTATCTGGTGGTCAACAGGCAGTATTTTGGACAGGGGCCCCTGGCAACATGCTACGGATTCCAGACGGCTGGAGCACTGATGGGCCACGCGATCGCAACGGGCTTGGCAGGCCTGGTCCTATTCGTGACCGACTCGTATACCACGATTCTCGTAATGTCCATGGCCTTCAGCCTAGTCGGTGTGCTCGTTATCACTAACATGGAATCCACGTCCAAAGTCCTGATCCCCAACTGGGAAGAGTCACTTCCGGCGGAAGCGAAGTCTTCAGGGCCTTCGCCAGGTAGGCTAATCCCTCATCCCGATCTTTGATCTCTAACTACCGTTTCCTATCTTTGAAGACGTCGAGAGTCTCATCCTTTATCGTCATTTTGATATTATTTATCAAACAATATCTCTTGACAGCCTATTGAATTAGCCGCAGACTTAGAAAGTCTGGACAACAGAAACCGAACGTTATTGGACACAAAATTGTAGAGTCCGTACCGGAATAGCCAAGAGTTGAGAATGTCCAGAATCAGCAGGCGTTAAGTTAGCTGTTAATGTGGATGGCCTGCTTAATCGAATATCAGAGGCTAAATGTAAGGGGCTAACGAACGCGGCCCATGACGTACATCATCACGGAGCCTTGCATCGGAGTTAAGGACAGCAGCTGTGTGGATGTGTGCCCCGTGGATTGCATCCATAGCACTGACGACGCCGAGATGTACTACATAGACCCTAACGAATGTATAGACTGCGCGGCATGTGAGCCTGCGTGTCCAGTAGATGCTATCTTCTTTGAATACTCGGTCCCCGCTCAGTGGCACTCATATATAGCCAAGAACTACAATTACTTCAAGTAATCAACGTCCCTTTCCCTTCGAGGGGTATCAGTCATTCAGTCTCCACCAGGTTAGCCCTGCAGCCTGCTCCCTAGGTTCGCCGTTTTATCCCGTATCCTATTAAGCACCAATGACCTTTACGCATCAACGCCTGGATAACTAAAGCTATCCAGGCGTGGTAAATCAAGACCCTGGGAAAAGATGACCTAGGAGTATGTATTCAGAGGTGTACCCGTTCCCCTCCGGCCTCACACAGGTTGAGATCGATGTTAAATCTAAGCTGCGTCTTTTGTTGCGTAATGTGGGACAGCGACCAGCTCCTCTGGCGCAGGCAAGTCCTTCTGGAATCCACACTGCATGCAGCTTATGTAAAGGCCGAATACATCCTCTTCTTCATACAGGTCTCCGGAACAACGAGGGCACTCTTTAAACCAGAACATTCTTTTCTCTCCTCGGTAGAGCAAGAGCAGCTTTTACATCAGCGTTTGCCTACTGCCTCTACTCCAAATTCACACACTAATTTTGCCTATTATCTTAATGAAGCTGACGGGCAGCTCATAGGGTGTTTTCACCTTAGCACGGGTGTGGACTACACCCCACTGCCTGCAACCTAACGGCATCCGCCATTTTCCAGGTCACGTTCACCGGCAGATACGCCGGCCAATGATGTCGCTTGACTGCAATCATGCCCTCCACTACACTCCAATCCTGGTAAACGCTTAGCAGTTATCATCCCAATTTACGACGAGGAAGTATTAATGGACCTAAAGAAGTACATTCGAGATATCCCGGACTTCCCGACTCAGGGAATCCTGTTCAGAGACATCACGCCTCTGCTTTCAAACCCGGAAGCCTTTAAGCACGTCATCGATTCTTTTGCCGAGCACTATACGAAGCAGCCGGTGGACGCGATACTGGCCATCGAAGCCAGAGGTTTCCTGTTTGGAGCACCCTTGGCCAATGCTCTGCAAAAACCGTTAATCCTGGCCCGTAAAGAAGGGAAGCTACCAGCCGAATCCATTAGGACCGAATACTCGTTGGAGTACGGCACAAACGTCGTCGAAATACATAGGGACGGGATATCATCCAATCAAAAGGTGCTAATAGTCGATGACCTGCTGGCAACGGGCGGTACCCTCGCCGCCGCGGCCCGCCTGGTAGAGGAAGCCGGAGGTAAGGTGCACGGACTGGCTCTCGTGATCGAGCTCACCGAGTTGAGTGGAAGGCGACACTTGCAGGGCTACGACATCTTCTCTCTCGTTAAATACTAACCCATATACAACGGCCATTCGATTAGAACCCACAAGGAGGGCGAAGCTATGCCAGATCAAATTACGGTTGGCAACGTACAAATCCTGGGACTAATAGACATGGTACCGCCTCCTTACGACCCTGCTGAGTTTTTCCCTGAGGTGCCCGAAGAAGCCTGGGAACCTTATAAGGCAGACCACTTGGAGAACGGACAGCTGCAGCTTTACTACGTTTGCTTCGCCATTCGCTCCAATGGTCGGGTGATAATGGTGGATACGGGTATGGGCCCAGGGCCTCATCCCAGTCGGGACAATCGGTACGGCGACCTGCTAAATCAGCTCAAGTTACATGGTATCGCACCCGAGGACGTTTCCACTGTGGTCCACACTCACTTGCATCACGACCACGTGGGGTGGAACGTAACGATGCAGGAAGGCGTGCCTAAAGCCACCTTTCCCAAAGCTCAATATCTGGTGCCCAGGGACGATTGGGAGTATTTTACTAACCCCTCCGTACTAGAAACGGCGCCTTATGTTAAAGACAACGTTATGCCCCTACAGGCCCTGGGTGTCATGGAGTTAATAGAAGGAGAGCATACGATCACTCCAGAAATTACCACAGTGGCAACCCCGGGACACACGCCGGGTCACATAAACGTGCTGATCAGTTCCGGAGGGCAGAAGGGCGCTATAGTAGGCGATGTGCTGCACAGCAAGGTACAGGTACAAGAGTCCGGGTGGTGTTCCCGGGCCGATGTAGAACCTGAGCTGGGTCTAAAAAGCCGTCGAGACATGCTAGACCGCTTCGAAAGGGATGGCTTCATAGTGGCGGCAGGCCACTTCAAGCCCGATGAACACTTCGGCAGAGTGGTCAGGCTGGAGGGACACAGATACTGGCAGGTCGCGTAGCGTGCTATCATCATCCACAATCAACAAAGGAGGGCAATTATGATAAAAATAGAGATAAATTTGGAGATCAACCGGTCATTGCCAGAGGTATTCGCCTTCCTAACCGACCACGAGAACGACTCCAAATGGCGGTCAGGCGTAATTGAGTCAAAAAAGACATCGGAGGGACCAGTGGGCGTGGGTGCTACTGGGTCGGAGATGCTCCAGTTTTTGGGACGTCGGATGGAGACATCCTATGAGGTCACCGAGTATGAACAAGACAGAAAGCTAGGCTTCAAGACCACTTCTGGGCCTGTACCCATGGAAGGTGGCTATTCGTTAGAGTCCTCCGGTAGCGGCACGAAACTGGATTTCACCATTCAGGGAGATGCCGGCGGCTTCTTCAAGCTGGCAGAACCCATCTTGGCCCGCATGGTAAAGAGGCAGGTCGAGTCCGACTTCGGCAACCTGAAGGACCTACTGGAGGCGGGAGGATAGGGCGGCAGATAGCAACCTAGCAGAGGCAGGGTGGTCAAGGTACGAGGGCACCGCTACCAGTGGGTGCGTAGTCCCCTAGAGAGAATTTCGGCACGACTAACGCAGAGGAGGAGCGTACATCATGCGGTGGAGAATCATACCGATAGTGGGACCTTTATTAGCCGTGGGTGCGCTCGCGGCGGCGGTTGTCTACGCCCAACTGGGCGATTCACAAACGGCTACCGGCACTCTCAATGTCACAACCACCTCCGCCAACCTTTACATCTGCGAGCCTAACAACATGGCCGGACCGGACTGCGGCTCGGACGACAGCCTCGCTGACGAAGCGGTGTTCGAGACGCTAGAGGACATGGCGCCTGGGGATCTAGCCCAGTGGGACCTTTGCTTGAAGAACGTGGGTACGCGAGACTGGTGGGTCACCGGGGTAACTTTGAACATAGTTGAGACCGTTGACCCTGGCCCGGCGCCCACCGGAGATTGCCCAGACAAAGCATTGCGTGGCGAACGTTTCGATGATAAATTCGGTGGCTTCACTGTTCTTGGTAAGCTGGTGACAACCGCTACTGGTGATCCGATTTATAACGAATTCAATGACAATGTATCCGAGGGAGGAGCGCCCCCTGGAGTGCCAGCGTTCATCCGGGATTCCTTGTTCCCTTCCGACAAGCCCAAAATGCATATCAGGGTAGCATCGGGCGACCACGAGGACGTCCGGCTACGACTCCAACTGGATGGGGGAGGCACGGAAAATTGTGACGCGAACCAGTGGGAAGCCTCCTGGCAGTTTACGGTCAACTAGCGAGGTAGAATCAGTGAATTCTGGATGCTGACCACTATATTCAGGGTCTGGCCCGCCAGCGTCGTATTGACCCTCCTGGCGTTGGCACTCGCGGCGGTGACTGTCTACGCACAGCTCGGTGATACACGGACGGCGAGCGGCGTAATCAATGCTGTCTCCATCACAGGCTCACTTCCGGGTGATGCCAACAGGGATGGTGTTGTGGATGTGGCTGACCTGAAGTTGGTCATAGCCAACTGGGCCATACCTGTAGATGCCAGGGCCGATCTGAGCCGAGACGGGTTCGTAGACATTCGAGACTTGGCAATAGTAGGAAAATACTTCGGGCAGTCCCTATAAAAGCGGCCTTCTTTTATGCCAATCGGTAGCCTGCTCGTAGGCGTGGGCCGCTCGCAAAACCGTCACTTCGTCGTAAGGCCTTCCCGCGAGCTGAAGCCCTATGGGCAGCCCTTCATTGGAGAAGCCGCAAGGCACAGTCATGGCCGGGAAGCCGTTAAGATTAATGGCTCTGGTGTACTGCGTCAGCGCAGGAGTGAAGCCCATAGTCGTCTCCCCTACCTTGACCGTGGCCTCGCCGATCTTGTAGGCAGTTATCGGAAGAGTGGGCCCTACCAGCAGGTCTATTTCGTTAAGCAGATCTCGGCTCTCACGGTTTAAGATCGCCCGGGCTTGCTGCGCTCGGATATAGTCCGACGCGGAAAAGAAGAACCCCGACTCTATTCGCAGCCTTACCGCCGCGGAGATCTCGGGGCCTCGCGTTCGGGCAAGCCTGGTGTGGTAAGCGGTGGCCTCGGCGATCAGGATAATTGTGGACATGCCGGCAGACTGATGAAAGGTGGGCCAGGAGACCTCGCTGACCGTAGCGCCCAACTCTCCCAGCACATCAATGGCTTTCCGCACCGCGCTCTCGACCTGAGGGTCCACCGGCACCTCGAAGTACTCCTTCGGCACACCTACACGCAGCCCTTTGATATTTCCGTTGAGGGAGTTAACAAAATCGGGTACTGGTTCTCGGGTTGACACGGGGTCGTTTGGGTCATACCCTGCTAAGGCGTTCATGATCAGGGCGCAGTCCTCCACCGTGCGAGTCATCGGACCCGGATGGTCCAGAGACCAGGAAAGGGGTGTGAGGCCGTGGCGACTCAGACGCCCGTAGGTGGGCTTGAGCCCGGCGAGGCCACAAAGGGCGCTGGGAATTCGTATCGAGCCTCCCGTATCCGTGCCCATAGTCAAAGTGCACTGGCCCGACGCCGCCGCGGAGCCTGACCCGCCGCTGGAACCACCAGCAATTAACTCGGGATTCCACGGATTGTGCATGTTGCCGTATTCCGGGTTCTCCCCCGTGGGCCCGAAGGCGAAGGGATGCATGTTAAGCTTTCCCATCAAGATAGTCCCGGCCTCTTTGAACCTCGCAGCGATGGTACCGTCAAAGTCTGGAACATAGTTATCGTGTATCTTGGACCCGGCCGTGTTGCGTATACCCTTCACGTAATACAGGTCCTTCAATCCCAAGGGAACACCGTGGAGGGGGCCTCTATAGTTGCCTGAAACGATCTCTTGCTCGGCCTGGCGAGCGTCGGCCATAGCCTGGTCTCCCAATACGGTAATGAAGGAGTTCAGCGTGGGCTCTAAGGCATCGATTCGGGCCAGATGGGCCTCCACCACCTCCACGGGCGAAAGCTCCTTGCTTCGAAGGAGCCGGGACATTTGGCCTGCGCTCAGGTAGCAAATCTCGGTAGCGTCCATATCACTATTCCTTTCATGGTTCTAAAAGTGCAGTCTCTCAGGATCTCCTTTCCCCTGGGAGAGGATTAAGGTGAGGGGGAGGCCACCCCCACTCTAACTCTCCCCCATCAAGGGGGAGAGAACAAGTCCCTTCCCACTTGATGGGGGAATGCTAGGATGGGGGTCTCTAACACCTAGTCTCGTGGGGGAACGTATATCATTGCTGGCTCTACACTGGACAGGTCGAGCTCATCAAGGGATTTGACTGCGGGAAGCACTCCCAGCACAAAGTTATAAAGCTCGTCCATATGTTTGGTATCTTTGACATCAAGGCCCGATACCTCGGCAATTCGCAGGAAGGTCTCTTTGCTCATTGGGCTATCGTCCGCCATACTTGGCATCTCCTTTTCTCGATTTTTCTACGTTGAGATAAGCCTCTGCTAGCGTGGGAAAGCGTCTCTCAATCCCCCATCCACAGGTATCATCGCCCCTGTAGTCTTGGATGAGCGGTCTCCGGCCAGAAACAACACCGTTTCCGCTACGTCCTCCGCAGTGATACGCTCCTTTAGCAGGTTGCGGCCCCGGTAGAACTCTTCCAGGTCGTCAACGGAGATGCCGTGAGCTTGGGCCCGTTGCTCCCGCACCTCCTTAGACCAAAGGCCTGAACCCTGGAAGATGGCGTCCGGGTTTACCACGTTGCAGCGAATGCCGAACTCACCGTTCTCGATGGCCAGTACGCGGGCAAGCTGGACCTCCGCAGCCTTAGAAGCGCTGTAGGCTCCGAAGTCCCGTCCTGGCGATGGCACGTTTTTCGTGCCCATGAACACCAGAGAGCCACCAATAGCCTGCTCTCGCATCAAGTTGACGGCCTCCTTGGCAACCAAAAAGTGGCCAGTGGTATTGATGTCCAGCGCCCTCTGCCAGTCTGCCAGTGGTAATTCGTTTATAGCGCCCACCGGGGCAATGCCCGCGTTGGATACCAGTATATCCAAGCCGCCATAGGTTAGACGGACCTGCCTGAAAGCCTGAGCCACATCGGTCTCTTTGGTGACATCCATGGAGCATCCGATGGCCCTGCCCGTGCCATAGCTATCGCAAAGTTGTTCGGCGACGGACTGCGCTCCCTCCCCATCGATGTCCGTCACAACCACGTGGGCACCCTCCGCGGCCAAGCGGTGAGCAATAGCGCGCCCAATGCCTTGGGCTCCACCAGTCACCAGGGCGATTCTGTGGGCAAACTCCTTGTCCGGGGGAATCAAGGAGAGCTTGTACAGCTCCAATGGCCAATACTCCGCCTCGAAGGCGTCCGTGGAGCTAAGCGAGGCATACTTCCCGACTGACTGAGCAGCACCTATGACTACCATGGAGTGATGGTAGATTTCGCCAGTTATTAAGGCGCCACGGCAATCCGGTCCTGTAGTCCACATACCCAGTCCAGGAATCAAGACTACGCGTGGATAAGGATCAAGCATCGGTTCCGCGCCATCGCTGTATTGATGATACCAGCGGCTGTACTCCTCCGCACTCTCTTCGATCGCTATTCGCAAGGCGTGGAGCAACGATGGTACATCTTCGGGATCGGTGATATTCACCCACAGGGGCTTCCGCTTGGTCTGTATCAGGTGATCGGGAGTCGCCGGCCCTATAGAGCTCAGCTCTTGTCCCTGCTGGGAGCCTACGTACTCCAGCACATCAGGACTATCGTCATAACGGAGCACCATACGGTCCCGCTTGCTCACAAGCCCTCGGAGTGTCGGGGCTATTGCGGCTGCTATTTCATGCCGTCGCGCTGTATCCAAAGCCCTTTGCTTGAGGTTACCGAACACCCTCTTGCCCTTGGCTTGACTTGCGACGTAATCCTCGGCCTCAGTCACCAGATCAATATGTGCGTCGTAGGCGGCTTTAGCCGATTCTCCCCAGGTTAATAATCCATGGTTCGCCAGCACTACTCCCTTTAAATGGGGATCGGCTAACACCTTCTCGCCCACCTTCTTGGATAGCCGAAAGCCGGGTCGGATATATTCAATCACGCCCACACGGTTACCATAGACAGCCTCCAGCATATGCCTGGCATCCACATTATTGGTAAGCGATATCACCGCGTCGGCGTGGGAGTGGACAACAGACTTATAAGGGAGGAAGGCGTGAAGCAAAGTCTCGATGGATGGGCGAGCTGCACTCGGGTCGAGCATACATTTACTCAGGTAGTCCACCATTTCTTCATCGGACATGGAGTCGCGCTCGAAAATGGGGAGGATGTCGTCAAGTCTGACAGCAGGAAAATCTTGGCCTCGGGCGACCTTCATGTCAGAGCCGCTGGCCTTGATTAGCATACAGCTAGTCTCGCGGCCACGAAAATCGGGCTGGTTAACCTTAAGAGAGGTGTTGCCGCCACCCCAAACCACCAATCCAGAGTCTGCTCCTATTAGACGGCTTTGGTAGACTAGCAGGTCTACTTCCGACAGGCTACGCACCTCTTCTTCAGACCAACGATTTTGCATAGGTGCGGAGACCCTTAGCTTTCAACGCCGGCTTTGAGGGTCTGGAAGAGCTCGTGAGCCTCCTTCGCGGTGCCGTTTTCGTGAATGATGTAACGTATCGCTCGGATCATGGCCACAGGGAAGTCGTTCTGCCAGATGTTCCGGCCCAGGTTAACTCCGATGGCGCCTCTACTCATACCATCATGGACAAACTCCAGCACCTCCAGCTCCGTGTCCACTTGTGGGCCGCCGGCCATGACTACCGGAACGGGACATCCTTGTACAACCTTTTCGAAGTCCTCACACCAGTATGTCTTCACTACTTTTGCCCCCAGCTCCGCGGCAATGCGACAGCACAGACCCAGGTAACGAGCATCCCGTTTTTCCATCTCCCTGCCCACGGCAGTAACGGCCATAACCGGAATGCCGTACCGCTCGCCTTCGTTGACGAGCTTGGACAGGTTCAAAAGGGTCTCGCGTTCGTAATCCGTGCCCACGAACAGGGAAAGACCTACGGCAGAGGCATTTAGCCGGATCACCTCTTCCATAGACGTAGTCAATCCTTCATTGGCCAGGTCTTGCCCGACCATGCTGGTTCCGCCGGAAACTCTAAGGATGATCGGTTTCGATTTACCAGGGTCTATGGACGAACGCAGCACCCCCCGGGTCACAAATGTGGCGTCAGCATAGGGTAAAAGTGGTTCGACGGTTTGCCAGGGATTCTCCAGATTTCTGGTGGGCCCCTGGAAATATCCGTGGTCCATCGCCAGAAACAGACAACGTCCGTCAGATTGAATCACTTGGGCCATGCGGTTCGCCATTCCCCAGTCCATAGTTAGAGACTCCCCTCTTTTTTCGTCGATAGTTGCCTACTTAGATGTTCCAGTGTACCGGCGATCCGACCCCGTACTGCCTTAGATCGACCATAGCTCAAAGAAAGTGTTCCGTTATCCGTGGCAGTGACGTAATTACTAAACCTTTTAGTTGGAGACACCGGTTCGAACGTCGGAGATATTATCTCCGAGGCGGGTGAGTTTTGCAAATAGCACTTAGGCCCTCGAAGAACTTGGCATAGAAGCGCCTAGAAATGGGCTTTGCACTTTCTAAAATGAAACGCCGCCGAATCCTTTTTGGACACGACGGCTATCTTACCAAGTGACACCTTAACCTCTGAATAGTGGAAGGAAGAATTTGTGCGTTCTTTTAAAGGCGATGGGCTTTCTTAGGGAACTACCTTATAAGACCGGGGAGCTTAGCTCAACCATCTAGTCTTTTTCGAGCAGAACACCCACCGACCGACCTAGGAGATGGACGTGACACCCTCCGGAGCCGAAGCTGCGGAGATATGGCTCACATCGTGACTCCCTAGAAAGGAGGTGATCCAGCCGCACCTTCCGGTACAGCTACCTTGTTACGACTTCGTCCCAGTCACCGGGCCCACCCTCGGCACCTGCCTCCCTTGCGGGTTAGCTCAGTGACTTCGGGTATTCTCGGCTCCCATGACGTGACGGGCGGTGTGTACAAGGCCCGGGAACGTATTCACCGCAGTATGCTGACCTGCGGTTACTAGCGATTCCACGTTCACGCAGGCGAGTTGCAGCCTGCGATCCCAACTGACGCCGGCTTTGGTGGGATTGGCTCCAGCTTGCGCTTTAGCGACCCATTGTACCGGCCATTGTAGCGTGTGTGTAGCCCAGGACGTAAGGGCCATGCTGACTTGACGTCATCCCCACCTTCCTCCCCCTTGTGGGGGGCTGTTTCGCTAGAGAGTGTAACTAACGACAAGGGTTGCGCTCGTTGCGGGACTTAACCCAACACCTCACGGCACGAGCTGACGACAGCCATGCAGCACCTGCACTGGCTCCTCGGGTTTCCCCGAAGTCGTTACCCTTTCGGGTTCCTACCACCAACATGTCAAGCCCTGGTAAGGTTCTTCGCTTAGCATCGAATTAAACCACACGCTCCACCGCTTGTGCGGGCCCCCGTCAATTCTTTTGAGTTTTAGCCTTGCGGCCGTACTCCCCAGGCGGGACGCTTATCACGTTAGCTTCGGCACGGAGAGGGTCGATACCCCCCATACCTAGCGTCCATCGTTTAGGGCGTGGACTACCCGGGTATCTAATCCGGTTTGCTACCCACGCTTTCGCGCCTCAGCGTCAGGCACAGCCCAGAGGGCCGCTTTCGCCACTGGTGTTCCTCCCGATATCTACGCATTTCACCGCTACACCGGGAATTCCACCCTCCTCTACTGCCCTCAAGCTAGCCAGTTTCCCCTGACCTCTCCCAGTTAAGCCGGGAGCTTTCACAAGAGACTTAACTTGCCGCCTACGCGCTCTTTACGCCCAGTAAATCCGAGTAACGCTTGCCCCCTACGTATTACCGCGGCTGCTGGCACGTAGTTAGCCGGGGCTTATTCCCGAGGTACCGTCCTATCTCTTCCCTCGGAAAAGGGGTTTACAGTCCATAGACCTTCATCCCCCACGCGACGTCGCTGGGTCAGGCTTTCGCCCATTGCCCAAAATTCCCTGCTGCTGCCTCCCGTAGGAGTGGGGGCCGTGTCTCAGTCCCCCTCTGGCTGATCATCCTCTCAGACCAGCTACCCGTCATCGGCTTGGTAGGCTATTACCCCACCAACTACCTGATAGGACGCGAGCCCCTCCTCTGGCATCCTTCCGAAGAAGGACTTTCTTTATCCAGCTTAAACTGGAAAACCTTACGCGGTATTAGCCCCGATTTCTCGGAGTTTTACCCCACCAAAGGACAGGTTACTCACGCGTTACTCAGCCGTCTGCCGCTCTCCAGTCCCGACGAATCGGGATAGGTTCGCTCGACTTGCATGCATTAGGCGCGCCGCCAGCGTTCACTCTGAGCCAAGATCAAACTCTCTTACAGTAACCTTACCTTCCTTCCACTATTCAACTGTTAAGGTGCCGCCTAAAAGGGGGCCACAAAAAGGCGGCCCACTTGCAGGACTCTCATCATAATCAAATAAAGGATCAATGTCAAGTGGGTTTTCACGTCGAATGATCTTCAATTGAATCGCTTATTTCATTGTATCGAATCTTGTAGTACTTCTGATGGCGTCTTCCTACCACGCTCTGTGCGCTCAAAGTCGGCGTCGAAACTCACAATGGTCAGACCGTTTTTCTCAGCGGCAACATATTGGTAGGAATCGTCGAAATCCAGGTTAAGGTGTCCCATGACATGTGTCAGACGTTGCATATCGTCAGGCTCTAGACGTATCAAGACAATGGCCCCATGGATAAGAATGTCGTGAACAAAATCCAAGAAAGCTTCATTATGATTCAGCCTGCTCATCACTATTCCAATGGAGTGGAAAGAGAAATCGGAAATGAAGAGATTCTCCGATGGCATCCGATCAAGGAACAGGCCAACTTGCCCAGACCTCTCCTGATCCAGAAGACGCTCGAGCCATATGTTTGTGTCCACAAGAAACATGGACTAGTCGCCTCTCCATTCCAAGGATTTTTTCTGGAGCTCCAGCGATGTATATTGATCACGATAGTTCTTTAGCGCACCGGCCCAGCCCTGGCGCAGTTTTCTTCCATGCTTTTGAGCCCGCCTTTCCAACAGGAATTCTACGAAGTCTTCAACTTCCCGACGGAGTTCTGGGGGTAACTCTCTAATTCGCTGTTCAATATTATCCATTCTCTCTACCCACGATGATATGAACATTCGAGGCTACTGCGCCTTGCCAGTGTATCAGAACCTCAGTTTGAGGTAATTCAGAGTCCTACTTCACGACAACCATCACGATACTATCCGTAATGTCCTTGGCAACCTAGGCTATTCTGATCCCCTGGATACCTGCCGGAGTGAGTGTGTCTACCTCTTTACCCAGCAGGCGCTCAAGATATTCCGAAAATCCGATAAACTCGAAGCCTATTGGACGTTCAAACTCCACGAAGACATCAATATCGCTTGTCTCGTTAGGTTGCCCTTTGGCGTAAGACCCAAACAGGCCCAGCTTTTTGACGCCAAACTCAGAGGCAATATGGGGATAGTTCTCTCGAAGCGTTTCCACAATCTTTTGTCTGGTCAGCATATCGGGCTCTTTCATGAAGTGCGCTCAATAGTAGCAACTAATACCACCGCTGAACGGTGGCTGTCAGTCGTCAATTGGAGTTAGTTCTCGGTCATCTCTAAAAACTTATCGAAAAGATACTCGTTGTCCCGCGGCCCGGGGGAGGCCTCGGAGTGGTACTGAATGGTCAGTATGGGCAACTCCCGGTGACGCATGCCTTCTACGGTGCCATCGTTGAGATTGATGTAGGTCACCTCCAAACCTGAAGGCAGTTGATCGGAATCCACGGCATAACCGTGGTTCTGAGCCGTAATGTAGACCCTGCCTGTGGCCACGTCTTGTACCGGATGATTGGCTCCCCTGTGTCCGAATTTCAGCTTGTAGGTGTTGGCCCCCAGGGCCCGTGCCACGATCTGATGCCCTAGACAAATACCCATTATGGGCACATGTTTTATGAGCTTTCGGACGTTCCGCACAATATATTCCAACAAGGCAGGGTCCCCCGGGCCGGGTGACAGCACCACGCCTGCCGGTTTCAAGGCCAGCATGTCTTCGACTGAGGTGGTGGCGGGAACCGCCGTTACCTCGCAACCCCTACTCCTGAGCATACGGAGTATGTTGTACTTGAGACCAAAATCCGCCACGAGGATGCGCCGTTCTGACCTCTGGACCCCCAATGGCTCCTCCCAGCAATAGGACTGGCTCGTGGTAACCCGTTTGACATAGTCCACATCGCCGTATTGGGGGCTACCACGCAGCGTGGCCAGGGCAGCCTCAGCAGCCCCTTCATTCAACGGAGACTGTGCAGCGTTAAGGGGCGGCAAACCAATATTCCCCATTTTGGCTCGAGCCGTCGACGTGTGGTCACCGGCAGGGAAGGTCTCTCTTCCCTCGTCCGGTTGCCCTGAGCCAATCATCCCCATCATCACGCCCTGGCTGCGTAGGCGCCGGGTGATAGAACGAGTATCCACTCCCATTATCCCCGGGATTCCCTGAGAGGCCAAGAATTCGTGGAGAGTCGAGGTGCTCAGGCCGTGGCTGGGATAGTCACAGTGCCCTCGCACGACTAAACCAGTCACCTGTATCTGCTTGGACTCGAAGTCTTTTTCATTTATGCCGTAGTTACCTGCAAGGGGATATGTCAGCACCACGATCTGGCCGGCGTAAGATGGGTCCGTCAGCACCTCCTGATAGCCGGTCATACCGGTGTTGAACACCACCTCACCGGAGCCAGAGGTCTCCGCTCCAAACGCTTCTCCCTTGTAAATCGAGCCGTCTTCGAGCAGAAGGTACGCATCTCTAGCCATGTATCGATCGATTCTGGAACAGGATATCAGCCATGCCTTCCCTTTCTGTAGTCTAGCCAGTCCCTCTTATGGGGTCTCAGATGGCTTGCCTGAGCTGCTGCTTCGTCCAGGAAAAAGGAGTACTCGGTGGCGTCCAAAGAGTTAAGCGGTACTTGGTCGATAGGGTAGTAAACCTCCCCGTTGGGATAAGCACAGTAGCTGGGCAAGGTTTCTCGCTCGCAATAGCTGCATACGAAACGTGGGACCGGTCTGTTGTAAAACGCGAAGCTGGGGTTGGTATTCTGAGGCTCTTTCTGGGTCACGCACACCGGGTTTGTACATCTCATGTACCTCTGGGAGCTACCGGGGAACCATGGGTCTCCAGTGGGCTCCGGCTCCCGAGGGATTCGCTTCCATGGTCTAAGTCCCAACATGAGAGCGATTAAAGCCATCCTCACTGGCACACCGTTTCGAGCCTGCTCAAAGTATTTGCTTCTAGGATCAGAGTCCATCGCCGGTGACAGCTCGTCCACACGAGGTAACGGGTGGAGCACGATGGAGCGTTTAAATCGCCGGTCGGAGAGACTGCGCGGTGTAACCTTAGGGTAGTTTTTTGGCCCTACGTCCTCGTTCCCATTGTGAGCCTCTCGTTCACGTTGGAGCCTGGTCTGATAAATTGCTACTGGCCGGCCCGGTCTGATCCTGATCAACAGCTCTGATTCGTCTTCGTATAACGCCCTCATATGAGGTTGACTCGGCGTCATATAGATCGCGTGGACTGGGAATCCTTTGGCATTACTATTCGTTCCATTGCTATACAGGGCTTCCAGGTAACCGGCGCTCCTTTTTTCGAATATCCGTCCGTACATCGATTCGACCTTGTGCCTGACGTGGTCCGGCAGTTCCATGCCATCAGCTGAAAGGAAGATTATCTCTGCTCCAAACCGCGATAGAGCGAAGATCAACGAATGGACTGTGCGGCCGTTTTTCAGGTCACCACACATAACGATGCTCAGACCCTCAAGAGTCCCAAACTCTTTTCGCAGGGTGTAGAGGTCCAGCAAGGTTTGAGTGGGATGCTCGTGACTGCCATCTCCCGCGTTTATTACCGGAACGTCGCTGTACTCGGCGGCCAGGCGGGCTGCCCCTTCCCAGGGATGGCGCATCACGATCATATCCGAATAGCCGCTCCATACCCTGATGGTATCAGCCAGGGACTCCCCCTTTGAAATGGAAGAGGAGGACGAGTCAGCGGTGGTGATGGTGGCGCCACCCAATCTCTTCATCGCGGCCTCGAAGGAGCCCCTCGTTCTGGTACTGGGCTCCAAGAACAGGCTGGCCATGATATTCCGAACGGCGACTCCATGGAAGGAACTCATGTCATCCTGGATCTCCTGGGCCAGGTCCAGAATGTCCTCGATTTGCTCGTTGGACAGGTCCTCTATGGTTACCAAACTGCCCTTAAACATCGGCTACTCCCCAGCCCGACACAGAGATATCCAAGCTAACGACCTTTCTAAGCTCCCTCATCTCCATCCTAGCGTCTTAAACCGGACTTCTCAAGAGCAAGAAAAAATCCCTTGCCATCGGCTGGCAAGGGATTTTGTAGCCAGATTTTGCGTCCGAATTGATATGGGAATCCGATCCGATCTAGTACTCAGTCAACCTAATTGTTGGCAGGATAGAGATGGTGAAGCTTGACTCGGGCGTCCACAGTGGAGAATCTCCAGTCAATGGTTGCTCCGGCTTGGTTTCGTTCTGCCTCCAGGGCCGCGATCTCGCCACTCAAAGTCTCTTCATCGGCAATACGCCGGCGCAGGACTCGCCTGGCCAAGACACTGAACTCGATCTCTGCCATGTTGAGCCAACTACCGTGCTTGGGAGTGTAGTGAAACTCCAAGCGTTTGCGTATTCGCCTAGCCTCCTTGGGCTCGAAGGTTTCGTAGAGGGAAGCTGGTTTGTGGGTGTTGAGGTTGTCCAGCACCACCCGGATCTTCTCGGACGCTGGGTAAGCTTCATCGGCCAGCCACCGCATCTGCTTAGCGAAGTCCACCATGGTACGACGTTCGGTCACTGCCACATGCCTCCAGCCCGCCAGGGGCTCGCACAGCATGAACAGGTTTCGGGTGCCATTGCGCTGGTACTCGTAATCGTATCGCTCCCGTCGTGCCGGCTTGGGCGGGATCGGAGACCTCTTTTCCGCCAGCAACTGCTTGGAGGTCTCGTCGAAACAGACCACCGGGCGCTCTGGGTCATAGGGTTCCGCGTAAAGGTCCAGCACATCCTCCATACACGCCACAAACTCGGCGCTCACCTGGGGAATACACCACTCCTTCTTCTGCCACGGCTTGAGACTGTTTTTTTCAACCGCTTGCGAATTCCCTCGTGGGACATGGAGGGCGCCAGCCCCAACTCCACCACCTTGTTTGCCAGGAGCCGCAGGGTCCAGTGGTCATGGCCTGGGGGGGCCTCGCTGCACGCCAGGGCAATCAGGTGCGCTTCCCCCCGCTCATCCAGTTTGGTCGGATGTCCTGGCCGAGGATCTTCCTCCAAGGCCCGCTTCAGTCCTCCCTCCAGGTACCGCCGCTTGGTACGGCACACCGTACCCGCAGACGTGTCCAGCGCCTCCACGATGCGCATCACCCCCCAGCCCGTATCTGCCTTTAGCAGAATACGGGCCCGGGCAACCTTTCGCGCTGGGCTCTTTCCCCCGCGAATCAGTCGTTCCAACTGGTCTCGTTCTTCCCTTTCCAACCGGACCACATACCGTTCTCGTCCCATGGCTGCCACCCTCCTACGTCAACACTCCTAAAAAAGGGTAGCAACCTTAGACGTTTTCTTAAACAATTACCAAAACCGAGTTGACTGAGTACTAGTTAAGATTGTATATCCTGGCGCCGTTCTTGTTATAGATCTTTGCCGCCTCCTCTTCGGTGCAGTCGGCAAGGATCTCCTTAAGGACTTTCTGGCTGTAGGGGAAGGTAGACTCCTGGTGCGGGTAGTCGGAGCCCCATACCAGGTTATCCACGCCTATGATGTGCCTGTCACGAATGCCCTGGGCGTCCTCTTGGAAACCGAAGAACACGTTCTGACGAATATAGTCGCTGGGAACCATGCCTTTCTTCAATTGAAATTGAGTGGACGCCTTGGGCCGCTGTGTATATCCGTAGTCAAGCCGTTCCAAGAAATGGGGTATCCACGACAACTCGTACTCCACCGCTCCGATCTTTAGCTTAGGATGTCGCGCGAACACTCCACTCAAGCACATGTCCGAAAGGGACATCCTAATCCAGTAGTCCATGTTGACCAGGTAGGACATCCTGGTGTGAGTGGCATTGAAAATCAGTGCCCGGTTGGTGGCGGCGTGGAGACTGAGAGGCATGCCCAGGTCCTCGGCGGCGGACCAGAAAGGCTCGTACTCATCGGAAAAGTATGACCTACCCTCTGGAGGGTAGGTGGTAATCATTGCGCCTACAAGCCCCATCTTGGCGCAACGCTCGAGCTCCTTGACCCCCTCTTGCACATCATCCAAATTGACCACGCCAATGGCCTTGATTTTGTCCGGGAAGGGCTGGCAGAACTCGACGACCCAATCGTTGTAGGTCTTGAAGATGGCCGATAGAAGCCCCCCGTCCGGGACACCAAAGAGCAGAAGCCCAATAGTGGGGTAGACTACGCTAAGCTCTATCCCATCGATGTCCATGTCTTTGACGTGCTCTTCTGGAATATAACCTCCGAGGCGAACGTTTTCATATACATCTACACGGCTCAGATTTTCGGGGTCATCGAACCTTCTCCCAGGCTGGGCCCCAGGCTGGACGCTGAACAGTTTCAGCCCATCGCAGAACCACCAGTCGGCGCCATCGTCCAATCGCACAATCTGGGGAGCCCGGTCCCGATACTTGGGCTCCAATCTGGTGGTCCACAGCTCCCGTGGCTCAAACACATGGCTATCCGATGAAATGATCTTGGTCTCGGACATGATCTTCACTCCCGTTCGATATTAGTAGTAACTTAGCCTTACCTAGACTGGATGCACCCAATCCGAACTTCGATATCACAGATGAGTATATTATTAGGCCAATTCTCTGTCAATTGGTAAGCGAGTCATCGCGAGCAATCGCATTTCTCTTGGCCTCAGCTTCTGCCGTTAACTCGGGTTTAGCAGACAGGAGCCGAGCATCCGGTACACGGCGCCGGACTGGGTCAGCGTACTCTGAACAAGGATGACCTGAGAGACCTTCCACACGACCTCCGATTCCAGGGGAACCTCCGAAATGGCTTTACCTGCCTTTCGGCGCTCCTCTCCCGACACATGGTCACGCATTCTCCCCAACGTGAGATGAGGGGCAAAGGGGCGACTTTCTTGAGAGAAGCCCTCTATAGTGGAGACTTCACGGTCTATGCCCGCGTGTAGCTGATTTAACAGGTCTATTTCGCCGCTTAACCCAACCCATATGACTCTTGGGCTCGCAAGACTGGGGAAAGCGCCCAGCTCGGAAAGAGCCAGGTTAAAGGGCATCGTTTCTCCAATACCACGCTCCATGGCAGACAGGACCTTATCCACCACTGAATCTTCTATGTCTCCCAGGAATTTAACCGTCAGGTGTATGCCTTCGCTCCTAACCCATCGCGCGCCCGAAATATCTTGCTCTTGTAGGCGCTCTATAATCTCGGAGAGAACCAGTCGCGCTTCGTGGGAAATGTCGACAGCTATGAAGGCTCTGATCTTCATTTCTCTGCCGCTCAGCTACAGATTTAGCAGCTTCTGAGCGTTTCGGCCCAGAACATGCTCTCTGGTCTCTGAATTCAGGGATGCCTCACTTAGCTGTTTTAGTGCTCGTGGATAAGCTATCAGAGGAAAGTCGGTACCGAACAAAACTCGGTCTGAGATTTTGAGTACCTCAATAGTTGAGAATATGTCCGGCTTGTACAGTAGTGGAGAAGCAGCCGTGTCATAGTAGACATTGTCTAAGGCCTTATCTACCTCAGGCATAAGCGTGTAAAAGGGCAGACCTCCTCCCCAATGGGCGCAGACAATGATATTCTCAGGAAAGTTGCGGGCAAATGCGTATAGTTTTTCAGGCGTGGTGATCCCCTTACCTGGATAAAGGTGGCCCACCGGCTCGGAAGAGTGGGTAAGGAGTATTAACCCCATCTGACGAGCTACTTCCATGAGTGGAGCCATTACGTCTCTGTTACTCAGGTCTAGTCTTTGGGTATCAGGATGAAGCTCTCCGATACCGGCCACGCCCTCCTTAGCGCAGCGCTCTACCTCCACGACAGCATCTTTCCCCCAATGCGGGTTAACCGAGCAGAGACCTACCAGTCTTGCGGGAAACCTTTTCACGGACTCGATGATGTAGTCGTTGGCCTCCACAGCCACTCCTCTATCAGTCCAGCCCATACCCATGACCACAGCCACATCCACGCCAGACTGATCCATGGCGGCAATCAACTCGTCAGCCGTGGCCAGCTTGGAGCGAGGGTCCGAAAAGAGGCAAGCAAAGGTGGCATCTAACCGGACACATTCTTGCCTCCGCTCGGCAAAAGAAGGCGGGAAAACGTGGGTATGAAAGTCTATGATCATCCTTCGGTAAATTATAGAGCCTGGATATGGAACATTGGTAGACACAAACCAGGGGCATTGTTATAATCTGGCTGCAAAAATCAGGGGCTTCGTGATGAAGAGGGTGCTCTTTGAGTTCCACGAGGGCGATTCGGCAACGCAGACTAACCTCGGCCACCAAAGCCGCCGAGGCTGTGTGTTCTGAAGGGGCAGAAACACCCCATGAGTACGGCTTGTCACCTAGCGACATTGAGAACGCGGTCACGAGAGCGGCGGCTCTTAAATGACTGAACACGTTTCTGACACAAAGCTCCTGGAGCCGCTGCCTGAGGACTGGCAAAGGGCCTTGGCAATTGTTGCCCATCCAGACGATCTGGAGTACGGCACCGCCAGCGCGATCGCTCGTTGGACCTCCCAACAAAAGGAGGTTTCCTATCTGTTAATAACTCGTGGCGAGGCTGGAATCGATTCCATGAGCCCGGACAAAACTGGCCCCATCAGAGTAGTCGAGGAGAGAAGAAGCGCTAGCGTCGTAGGTGTCAGCACTGTTGAGTTTCTAGACTATCCTGACGGCGCTGTAGAATATGGACTGCCTTTGAGGCTGGATATCGCTAGGTCGATTCGTAAACACCGACCTGAGGTTATTCTGACTCTGAGCTATCACCTCACTTGGAGCAACGCATATCTCAATATGGCAGACCACCGTTGGGTTGGTCTGGCGGTGTTGGATGGGGCTCGAGATGCCGGCAATCGTTGGATATTTCCGGAGCTACTTGACGAAGGACTTGAACCCTGGAGCGGTGTTCGCATGGTCTGCGTCTGTGGCTCTCCGCATCCCTCCCATGCCGTCGATGTAACATCGGATTTCTCTAAGGGCGTTGCGTCCCTCGCCGAACATCGTGTCTATCTGGAGAATCTATCCGAGAGCGTAGACCTAGAAGCGATGTTACGGACCATGGCAACCGAGGCAGGGAAGCTGTCAGGACACGAGTTTGCAGTGAGCTTTGAGGTGATCTGGATTTAGAGCGCTGAGAACCTACTCTTCGTCGTTCCCGTTGACGCCTTGGCCGTAGCCGTCGTCGCTGAAAATCCCGGCCTCTCTCCCCTGGTAAACGTGGACGATTAGCTCCTCCCGGGAGACGCCTACCGAATCCACCAACTCTTCGTCAATGGTCTCGATGAGCTCCTGAATCTCCGCGGAGGTGAGGCTCTCCAGGACGCACAGAGTGCCGTGCACAATGGTGGACGTGAAATGCAGGTCAATCCTACCCACTGATTGCTCATCCTCCAGGATGGTATAAGACTCAGAATGGGGAGTCCTGCAATCTCTTTCAAAATAGTATTCGGCCAAGACTTACCTCCCGCCCGGATTGGTCTCAGTAGATCAGGAGCGGACCTGCCCATTGCCCATGACGATCCATTTATAGGAAGTTAACTCCCGCAGCCCCATGGGCCCACGAGCATGATACTTTTGAGTGCTGATTCCCACCTCCGCACCCAGACCAAGCTCGGAACCATCGGTAAACCTAGTACTGGCATTTACGTAGACAGCTGCCGCATCCACCTCATCCAGAAACCGGGTGGCAGCGGAATAGTTCTCGGTTAATATGGCCTCCGAATGGCCTGATCCATATTTCTCGATGTGGTCCAAAGCCTCATCCAGGGAGTCCACCACCTTCACGGCCGCCACGAGAGACAGAAACTCTTTGCCCCAGTCATCTTCAGAAGCTGGAACCAGGTTCAAGGCCTGATTGGGAGCTAGAATACTCATGGCCCGACTGTCGCAGTGTATCTCCACACCGGCCCCTGCCCACTCCTGGGCGATACGGGGCAGGTAGCGGGGCGCCAGGCCCGAGTGCACGATCAGTGAGTCTAGCGCATTGCACACGGTGGGACGCTGCACCTTAGCGTTATAGGCTATATCAACGGCTTTGTCCAGATCTGCGGAGCTGTCCACGTAGGTATGGCAAACACCAATTCCGCCTGTCACCACGGGCATGGTGGCCGTTTCGGCCACGAAGCGAATCAGCTCCTGGCCTCCACGGGGCACCAATAGGTCGATGTATCCGCTCATCTTCAGCATCGACTCCACCAGAGCTCTGTCAGTGTTGTCCACAAACTGTAGCGCGTCTTCTGGCACGCCTGCTCGCTCCATTGCGCCTCGGATAAGTTTCACCAGAGCTACATTAGAGTGGATGGACTCACGACCCCCCCGCAAGATGCAGGCGTTGCCGGACTTGAGACAGAGAGCGGAGATGTCAACAGTAACGTTGGGCCTGCTCTCGTAAATAGAGCCAATAATCCCCAACGGAACACGCTTCTTACCAGCTATCAGGCCGTTGGGGAGCGTCCGCATGTCGAACATCTCTCCAACCGGGTCGGGCATCGCCGCTATACTGCGCACATCCCTGGCCATGCTCTCCAGCCGCTGAAGTGTGAGTTGCAGCCGGTCCAGCAAAACATCACTAAGGTCATCGGCCTTGGCGGTTCCGTAGTCTCTTTCGTTGGCCTCCAGAACATCTTCCTGGCTCGCCAATAGGGCCTCGGCCACGTTTAGCAATGCCTGGTCCTTGACTCCGGATGGCAACCTGGCCAGCTTTCGCGATGCGGCCCGGGCGGCTTTGCCTTTCTCTACCAGTTGGTCAACAGTGGTCGCCATCTCCACTCCTGGTTAATTATCCGCCGGCTTAGGATGCCCTAACTGAATTCGCATTTCCTCGCCAGACACGCCACCTTCTGCCTTATGCTGTACCCTAGATCGTTCGATCAAAGCCAGAAATTGGGAATTGGTGCTAAGGGACGCAGTTTCCAGGTCCGCATTTTCGATGGGTACCAGTGCGGCAACAGGTCTATCTCCATAGGTCAGAATTAAGGGCTCTTGACCCACATTTCGTGCATATTCAGCAAGAGAAGCAGCAGCATCAGCTATCTCAAGTGATTTCATAATTCGATAACCTCTTTCCCAAAACGGATCAGATTGCGTTGTTTTACCCCTATGGCAAGGACGTAAAGGACTGAGCTAGTTTTTGCTCCACATCATAGTATACCCGAAGATTACGAATGCGTAGTTCCCAAGGGCCCGCTGGATAGGGCCGCATGGGCTTGCGATTTCTCGTTTCTACAGTCGGTTGATGTATCAGTTCCTCTATCGCAGGTCCAGAAATTCGGTCACTGTCATGCCGGTCTGTCTGATGATGGAACGAAGAACCGCTATTTTGATATCTCGATTACCGTGATATGGTACTGGAACCCTTCCCGTACTGTCAGGATGTCGCATTATATAGTGGCTGCCCGTCGTGTGGTCTACGTACTATCCAGCCCTCTTCAATATCGCGATCACCTCCCGTGCCTTCATTGGCGGGAGGCGCTGTCTCATACTTGTACTACCTCGATCTTTTCTATGGATTCATCGATACCAAGGGGAACCGGCTCTCTGTGCTTCTTCAAACTGAGGATATACCCTTGTATAGCATCCTTTATCATATTGATGGCTTCGTCCACCGTGTCTCCTTGAGTGACGCATCCTGGAAATTGAGGACAAGATACGACGTATCCACCTTCTTCAGCAGGTTCTAAATACACGATGTATCTAGTCATAGCGGTCACTCCCTCTACAACAGCACCATGTTGTTGCGATGTACTACCTCTTGGCCGTAGTGATAGCCCAGGATGCTCTGTATCCGGTCGGAGCGGATGCCCATTATCCTGCCGATATCATCGGAGCTGTAGTTGGCGATACCGCAGGCTACCTTCTCTCCCTCTCCGTTCATTATGTAGACCGAATCGCCCCGCTGAAACTCACCCCCTACTCCACTGACCCCAGCCGGCAGTAGACTCCGGTTTTGGCCTTGCAATGCCGAAACGGCTCCCTGATCAACCTGGACCTCGCCATGGCTGGAGAGTCCGCTGAGCATCCAACGCTTGCGGCTTTCCATTCGACTGGCAGTCGGAAGAAATAGTGTCCCCGATTCCACTCCTTGAGCGAGGCGTAGAATAACATCTTTCTCGGCGCCGTTGCAGACGACGGTAGATATCCCCGAAGTTGTCGCGAGTCTCGCTGCCTCCAGCTTTGTGGCCATGCCACCCCTGGATTGAGGATTAAGATGCTCCCCCGTGTACATCTCTACGGAAGAGTCCACCCTTTCCACACGTTGGATGAGATGAGCATCGGGATCGACGTGGGGGTCGGCAGTGTACAATCCATCGGTATCGGTTAGAATCACTAGCAGATCAGCATCCACTAGGTTGGCCACAAGGGCGGACAGCTTGTCGTTGTCTCCAAAAACCTCTCCGAGCTCATCCACCGCTACGACATCGTTTTCGTTTAGCACGGGCACCACTCGTAGCTCCAGCAATGCCAGCAGGGTATTACGCACATTCAGATATCCCTGGCGGTCCGAAAGGTCCTTCCAGGTAAGCAGTGCCTGGGCCACGCTAATGCCATGCTCTTCGAAAAGCTGCTCATACAGTCCCATGAGGCGGCCCTGCCCTATAGCAGCCAGCACCTGGCGAAAGGGGATGTCCCTCCTATCTGCCCTCAGGGCCAACGTCTGCCGACCCGCCGCGACGGCGCCGGAGGTTACTAGGATCACCTCGGCACCAGAGATATGTAACCTAGCCATCTGACCCACTAGGCTCGATAACACATCAGCATCCAAGCTCTGGGAGCCGCCGGTGAGAACCCCTGTGCCGGCCTTTACCACCAGACGCTTATATTTCAGAGGCAACGCACCCTCTACTTTGGATTGCATGTTGCTACTCCTGTCCTGAGTAGTGGAGTGCCTCTTGTGCAGGCTGGAACTCACCTGGGAATGCCTCCTCTATGCTGACCAAATCGGCTACTGTATTAAGATCGTCTCGTACACAAATATCTCTTTAACAGGTAGTCCCATTATAGCAGTAGCAAATGTGCCTAACAAGGAAAACGGTGTTCATCTGTGCCTGGTTAAGGAGGGTCCGGATATTGGAGATTACGAACCCTATCACGAAGCCAGCGACTTAGGTCACGTGATGAAGTCGACTTATTTTCAGGGGATAGAAAGGCGTTTCGCAGCGAGCCTAAACCTTTGGTTCACAAGCACGACGCTCGAATATCGGTGCATAGTCCATTAAGGTTATGGTACAATTGGCCGATTCAAACGGCATGCACCTCAGGAGCTAACAATGCTCTACACGGCTCTGGGCCGTAAGTCCGAATTAGGAAGCGCGTTTGCAGATTCATAGGCCAGTCATTCTGGGGAGCACGAGGGTCTATGATTAAGGCCGTCTTTTTCGACCTTTACAATACCCTTGTGCACTTCTGGCCGCCCCTCGATGAAATCCAGCAGGCGTCGTGCAAAGAGCTGGGTCTGAACGTAAGCAAAAAGGGCATCAGGAAAGGGTATGTGATCGCCGACGAGTTCATGAGCCTGGAGAACGCAAAATATCCGCTGGCCGAGCGCACAACAGAAGAACGTGACCGATTCTTCGGCGAATACGAGAGGCTCATACTGAAGGGTGCTGGAGTCGATGTTTCGGATGCACTTGCGGCGCAGGTGTGGTGGCTGGCGAGTCAGGTCCCCAAAGATTTTGACCTCTTCGACGATGTAGTACCTGCTCTGCAGCTTCTTAAAACGCGTGGAATAGCCTTGGGGATCATTTCCAACCTGCGCCGTAACATGGACGAGCTCTGCCGGCAGCTAGGTATAGACCCGTACATGGACTTTTGCGTCACCTCAGCAGACGTCGGGGCCGAAAAGCCCGACCCTCGTATCTTCCAGGCCGCCCTCCAGAAAGCTCAAGTCAGCCCTACCGAGGCGATGCATGTAGGGGACCAATATCAAACGGATATCCAGGGCGCCAAAGCCGTCGGGATGATTCCTGTGCTAATCGACAGAGAAAGTAGACACGAGGACGTCAACGACTGCTCGAGGATAATCCAGCTCCCGGAGCTGGACGGGCTGGTTGTTTCCATGTCTTAGCTGTGGACAAGACAGCTTCGTCTATCCTGGAACCACCGCCGTTTGCAACTGCTCCTTGAATGCCATTAACCGTTCCACGATGCCTACTAGATCGCCCTTCCAGCGGTCGTTCGTCCGCCGCAGGTTTACGTGTATTTGTTGGTTGCCCACCTTCACCAGAGGTCCTAGAGCCTTCTCCAACGCAAGTTTTGCGCCGCCCACCGATTCGACCAACGTAAGAGTGATAGTGGAGCCCGACTGTATAACGGACTCAAGCCCAGCTTCTTTGGCCCGCGCCTTCATGTCTACTATGTAAAGCAAGTTTTCCGCCAATTCTGGTACGGGACCGAAGCGGTCTCGAAGCTCCTCGCGGATGTCCTTGACTTCCTGGCGGTCCTGCACCTTGGTAAGGCGCTGGTAGATGGCCAACCGGGTGGGTAGATGGGAGATGTAGCTCTCCGGTACATGGGCCGACAGGGGAAGGTTGACCCGGGCTGGGGAAGCCGAGTCCGGTAGATCAACGCTGACGTTGGCCTCGCCCTGTCCCGCCTTGATCTCCGCCACAGCCTCGTTGAGTAGCTGGGTGTAAAGCTCAAACCCTACAGCATGGACTTGACCACTCTGCTCAGGCCCCAGTACGTTGCCAGCACCCCTGATCTCCAGGTCGCGCATGGCGATTCTAAAGCCCGCTCCCAACTCCGTGGCTTCCAGAACCACCTTTAGTCTCTTGCCCGCCGTCTCCGTTATTCTCCTACCTCTGGGAATGAGCAGATAAGTATAGGCCCGGTGGCTGGCTCGACCCACGCGCCCTCTGAGTTGGTAGAGTTGAGACAGACCGAATCGGTCCGCTCGGTCTATGATGAGCGTATTGGCGTTGGGGATATCAAGGCCCGACTCGATGATGGTGGTGCACACTAACACATTTACCGAACCCTCAGCGAAGGCAATCATCACATCTTCCAGCTCGGCCTCGGGCATCCGGCCATGGCCTATGCCTATGTTGGCCTGTGGGACCAGCCGTCTCAGGTCGTCCGCCACGCGACGGATGGTGTTCACCCGATTGTGCAAGAAGAAGACCTGCCCACCTCGCTCCAGCTCCCGCAGAATCGCTTCCTTAACCACATCGTCGCTGTACTCGCTGAGATAGGTCTTTACTGGTAGACGCTCTTCCGGTGGAGTCTCCATGGTGCTCATGTCCCTTATCCCCGAAAGACCCATATAAAGAGTGCGGGGAATGGGTGTGGCGCTGAGGGTGAGGATGTCGACTTCACGGCGCATACGCTTTAGACGCTCTTTGTGGGCTACACCGAATCGCTGTTCCTCATCTACTACGACGAGGCCCAGATTCTTGAATTTGACGTCTTTTTGAAGGAGCCTATGGGTTCCTATAACTATGTCAACCGTACCCAGTCTCAGCTTTTCAATGACTTCCTCCTGTTCCTTTTTGGTACGAAAGCGGCTGAGCACCTCCACACTCACTGGGAATGGACTAAGCCGTTCACTGAAAGTAGCGTAATGCTGCTGGGCTAACACGGTAGTGGGCACAAGCAGCGCCGCCTGCATCCCATCATTCACAATCTTGAAGGAAGCCCGCAGTGCGACTTCGGTCTTGCCATATCCCACGTCACCGCAGACCAGCCTGTCCATTGGCTGTATCTGCTCCATGTCCTTTTTCACTTCGTCTATCGTACGTTCCTGGTCTTCCGTTTCTTCGTAAGGAAAAGAGTCCTCGAGCTCTCGCTGCCATGGAGAGTCTACGGATGAGGAATGGCCCTGCACAACACGGCGAGAGGCATAGAGCTCCAACAACTCCTTTGCCAGCTCTCTGGTGGAGTCCTTCACCCGCTCCTTCACCCTACTCCATTCCGCCGTGCCTAGCCTGGTCAAACTAGGGGGCTGATCATTTGGAGCCAGGTATAGAGAGACCCTGTCCAGGTGCTCAGTGGGCACATAAATCTTGTCAGACTCGGCGTATTCCAGGACCAGGTACTCCTTGTCCTCACCGCCAGACTCCATTCGAGTATTACCGGCGAACTTGGCGATGCCATGGTCCACATGAACGACATATCCGCCAGGGACCAGCTCAGACAGGAATGTCTGACGCTTGACTGGTGTCTTGGGCCTGGAACGCCGCTCCTTAACAGTCCCAAAGAGCTCCGCATCTGTGAGAAGGGTGAGCCTGCCGTCGCCCAGCGGCAGGATCCAGCCCTCTCTAACACTTCCGGCCAGCAGGCTTAGACTACCCGGTGCCGGTTCCGCACTGAGCTCTGGCAGGACGGTTGCACCGACGCCTGATTCTCCTAGGATTTCGGACATTCGTTTAGCATGGCGACTCACAATCACGACCCTGCGCTCGTCCCGAAGCATTTCGCTGACGTCGTTGGCCAGATTATTTAGCCTGCCGAAGTAGGAATGGGGGGGTTGGAAGTCAAACTGCTCCTCTCCATCGGCCCAGTTGCCAAGGAGTAACCTCGGCCTTTTGTCGAGCTCCGAACGAAACTCCGTCCACGAGAGTTGACTAGATGGAAAGTTAGCTGGCAACTCTCCCCGGTCTTCCTTCGATGCCCTCAACCCTTCCGCTCGCTCGGCTAGCTGCTGAGCCGATGACTCTATTTCCCCTTCTTTGTCCAAGATGAGCAGCCCGTCTTTGGGCAAGTAGTCGATAAAACAACCATGATTGAGAAGACCGTTGTACAGAGGTAGCTCATCGACCCACAAACCGGAAAAAAGAGCCGCAAGCTCCTCCTCAAATCGCTCTCTGGCGGAGGGCGTACAACGCGAGAAATTCATCTCACCAATAAGGTCTGATACCGTATCCTTATCGGCAAGAGAGGGAAGTACCTCGTTGGCAGGTGAGATGCTCACCTGGTCGACACTTCGTATTGACCTTTGCGAGATTGGATTGAAAAGACGGATATTCTCTATCTCGTCACCGAAGAACTCGATTCGCAACGGAAGGGGGAATGACGGAGGATAGACATCCACTATCTCCCCTCTATGACTGAAAGTTCCGGGCACTTCCACACCTTCCTCTCGCTGGTAACCCAGGTTAACCCAGCGCGGAAAAAGGTCTGACAGACGCACAGCCTGCCCCACTTGGAGGGTATGCCACGCCTTTTCAAAGGTCACTGAAGGGAGTGTTTTTCTCATTGCGGCGGATACTGAAGCAACGACTACAGGAGGGCGCCCAGTCCGATCCCTTCCTTTCCACTGCTGAAGGGCCGCCATCACGAGCAGCCTTTGGTTGGTTGTAGCCGCATCAGCCACCAGACGCTCAAAAGGCAGCACCTCAGGCTCTGGGACTAAGTGGACATGCTCCGCATCACCCAGATAAGAGAGCAACTGATCGTACAGACGGCGGGCATCTTCAGGTCTGGGAAGAATAACCAGCAATGGGATATCCAGATGATGACTGAGGCCGGCCAGCAGGTAAGGTCTAGCCGCCTCCGGCGAATCTACCCGCTGTACGACGTTGCTTGACCGTATACCATCTATCAGTAGCTGGAACTTGGGATGGGTACCGAGTAGTCCTAAAAGACCGTCAAGGCTCATATGGCTGACGTTCTTTGTAAAGTTAACTGACGCCTGATCGAAGTCTGGAACATATGCATAAACCGGATATTATTGGACGAGAAATTTAGTGGGATGTCAAGGGCCGCAGCAAAGCCGGGTCACTCGTTCAAGAGAACTGGAATAGCAGGAATACAATGACAGGAAACAAATGTGATTGGAACACCCACACATGTTAAAATCAAGTGCGAGTACAGAGCAGAGTAGAAGAACTGCCTCGTATTACATGTTAGTTGTGGATAGGTGTTGGAACCACCGTCGTCTTCTGGGAGGGGTCCAATGCGGATACCGGGTAAAAGGCGGGATTTGCAGCCGGACGAGTGTGGCGTAAGGGCTGGCCAATTCGCCGAGGCTGTCAGGAACAATGATATGCTTACCGCCTGGAGTATGCTGTCCAAAGAGTCCCAGGGTGTACGCCAGGGCGTCTGGGCAACGGAGAAGAATATTGACCTTCAGGTAATATATCGTGCAGCCCACGACCCCCAACACCCCATGTTTCCCCTCATGATGGAGGATTTCCGAACGGCGATCCTGAAGCTGTGGCCGCTGGAAGACCTGACGGACCTTGGAGTGGCTCCCACAAGCTATATAGATGACAATAGGGCCTTTGCCTTCCTACCCTTCGGAGTAACTAATGACCAGCAGGTCATGTCCAAGAGCACGCTGATGTCCGGGCTTATCATACCCATGGTATTTGAAGACGGAGGTTGGAGCCTGGACCTTCCTGGGTGGCGCTTTGTATGAGGAGGGGAATGAGCTAGGTTAATCCGAGTCCATCGACTAGTAAGTTCTTGACAAGGCTTCTACGCTGCCTATCAATAGACCTGCCTTGGGAACCGGTCCCCGTGGCCCGAAGAACCAGCCCCAAGGCAAGCAAATAGACCCAAATTTTTAAACTGCCTCTAGTCCTGTATCACCTCGTGCCTTCGGTTAGCCCTCGGGCTGAGGCCATGAAATTCCGAAGGCAGGGGCTCTCTGCATTTTTAACCGAGATCCATAAAGGTATCCAGGTTGATGGGAGTCCTGCGCTCCAGGTGAACGACTGCACCTTTCGGAGGCTTCACCTCAAGAGTAAATGGTTTATCTTTCCCAAGAGCCGTGGTTAGTCCAGTGGCCAAACTGGTAAGCTTTATCTCGTACATCTCCCCGGGTTCAAGCAGCTTGTCGGCGTCGGCATTACCGAGTCCGGTAACGGTAAAGTCGCCACTGACAAGATTCTTGGTCTGGTCAACGTCTGTATATGTAATTATGGTCTCACCCGGCGTCAGGTTGATCGACTCACCTCCGGCGGCGTTTGCAACCTGGAAATGTATCTCGTCAACCTTATCCCCGGTCGCGTTGGTCTTAGCGACGAGAGAACCTCTGACCTCCAGGGTTCCGCGGGCTTCAGACAGTCCAGCAGCTATGGTCTCCTTGGACTTGTCGCTGGAGAACAGACCAGTGGATAGGGCAGCGAAGGCGAAAACCGACGAAACAACCACAAAAGCTATCAGCACAATGGCCGTCTCCAAGCCGGTGATACCCCGTTGGCTCCGCTTTGCCACCCCTATCTTGTCCATGAGTTTTAAGTTAGATACATTCATCGGATTCTTTCTCCTCTTTGGTTGTTCCCAATTTATAGAAACGCGTGGCTAAGCTATGAAGTCAACCTCTTAGCAGGCTAAACTTGCCGTGGGAATGAGTACACTCATCCTGATAGTCTCGTTCACCTCTCCAGTTGCTTCTCCTAAAACGGTCCCACTGGGGCCTGGAGGGCCTTCATAAACAGTAACCCTGACATCTTCGCCATCCGCTCCTCTATTTGGCTTTACCTTTACATTGACTAAGGATTGGATCCCAGTATGAAGGCAATCCAGCCGATCGCTGTGGCTGATGCGCACTCTTTCGTTATCTGCCTGAGCCACGAGCTCAGCGTTCGCTTCCCTTGGCAGCACCATCTTAATCTTCGCCTTATAATCATCGGCACCGGTCGGGTCGTCTTCCACAGTCCAGACCACGTGGGTCTCAACGCCCTCCACATCTATGTGGGCGTTCCAAAACCAGCCTCCCTGGGCAATCAAAGTGCCAAACACCAACGTGCCCACCAGAACCATTCCAACTACCAAGAACCGGATCTTCCACATGGGATATAGCCCTCCATTTATGATTTGATCAGCGCTTCACAAGAGTTATTGGCTGACTGTAGGATTCAGTATGATGAAGGCGGATTAATCTCACTATGGTGGTAGCCCACAATTACTATTATGTTAAAACACCATATAGATGACTAAATTAGCGTTAATCATCGATATTAGCTTTACTATTACCCTATTAGATCAGCAATATGATCTATATCAACGAATTTAGTTTAATTGCGCCATGAGAAAAGTGTGAGTTGAGGGTGTAGCCTGTGGCGGATCCCTGATTATGGACACGAAATGGCAACTCTATAACGGATTAGCTAGCTTATACAGATATATAGAATGGAATTAACTTCAACCAGGTGACACTGCATAATAAACAGCTATGATCAACGAAAAATTCAGGAGGTAACCGAAGAATAGTCGTACGCCAGCTCATCGCACAAGAGAACAGAGGTTGATTCACCGAGGAATAGACCGCCGTTATTGCCTGATCAGCTCAAGCATCCGGGCGGAAACTCCGTGTCATAGCTTTTCTCTGACACGATCCGGCCCAACTCATCTATGAGAACGGCAGTATCGGCTTCTCCGTTATTCCAGACCGATGAGCCTCTGTCAAAGCTGAACCCACCCCACTCTTCATGCACTTCGTCTGTGTACACCCTGATGGTTAAGCCTGCCGGCAGTAGGTAGCTAGGGAACCTGAAATCCTGGTGCTCGTCGTCCCTGTCACGCAGTACCCAGCCCAAAAGCTGCTGCCCGCCGGTGCCATGGTTGGTTATCTGAACGTATTCATCGGACTCGGCCCGTCGCACTTTGCCATCGAACAGAATGCAATCGATACGTAGATCAGGGACGGGAATGCTGGTGGGTGTTGGGGACGGCGGAGGAACAGCAGTAGCTATAGGCGCTGATGTCGCAGTCGGAGCCGGCGTAGGAGTGGGAGGTAAAGTCGGTGTGGGTGTCGGCATGGGCGTCGCCGTTGGGACAGGAGTTGGGGTGGGAGAAGGTTCGGGAGTGGACGTTGCAGGAGGAGAGGTCGGTGTGGGTGAAGGAGGCGGACTTGAGTCGGGAGTTGGAATAGGAGTCGGAGTCGGTGAAGGCGTGGGTGCCAATGTTGGCGTGAACCTTGGCCCGGCTGTCTGGGTAGGTTCGGGAACAGGCGTCGGCGAAGGCGACGGAGTAGAGGTCGATGTAGGTAATGCGACAGTAGGCGTGGAGGTTGTTATTGGCTCACGAGGGCGATTAACGGAAATTATCACAGTCGGGGTTGCTGCGACCGTTGGTGTAGAGACAACCGACGGCTGGTTAGTAGGTGTAGTGGTCTCCGTCGGTACGGCTGTTATCGCGGCACTAACGGTGGCTTGGAGTTTCGGCTTCCCGGTTGGAGTTGGAACGAACGTGGGAGTGCGGTTAGAGCTACCCGAATCCTGCGACCTTTCAAGTGTCGTTAGGACTGGAGTGGTGCCAGGCTCAACCGGAACAGATGTTGTAGAGGTCGAGCAGCCCAGGACGATAAGGGCTAGACCGGCTACAAGGCAAGGCCATCGAATACACGAAACCCACATTTCTCATCGACCTCAACCGTCTCCGGTGGAAGGGCTGCCCGAGACGGGTTCCCGCTGGTTTCGACGCTTCAGCATCTCGCGCCCAAGAAACACTACAGCTCCCACGATTATCACGCTGAGCCAGCTTATGGAGCGATCGAGAGCAACTATCGCGAAAGCGACGGTTTCCGTCTCTATATTCTCGGCCAGCATGAGTAAACCCGTAATCCCCCATTCCACAGCACCCAGACCGCCCGGGGTTATAGGGATCAAAGTAAGCATGGCATTGGCGATAGTAACAAAGATCAGCAAGGGTACAGTCAATGGAATCCCAAGGGCTTGGGACACGAAGTAGAGTCTTCCCACCTCAGCCATCCAACCCAAAAGGCCCAACAAGGTTACCAGGTGCAGTCGCCGAAAGCTCCCGATAGTCCCTTTATGGAAGCGTTGGTACATGCTCTCCAAACGCCCCGGCAGGAAGCGGAGCAGCCGGGAACGAAACACGACCATTACGACAATTACGGCAGCTAGCCCCACGCTCATAATGGTGGCCAGCACTATAAAAATCCAGTAGTTTCCAACGCCTGTGGTCGCCAGGAACAGAGTTGCCACCGTCAATAATGCAAACACCAAGGCCATGTCCAGCACGCGTTCGGCTAATATCGTACCTATTGTGTGAGGAAAGCTGCCTCCAGAGTCTTCGGAATAGGCGTGGGCACGATATGCGTCCCCCAGTCGGAACCAGGTCACGGAATTGGTGAACCATCCCAGAAGGATCAGGGCACTGCAGTGCACAGTACTCGGATCCGGAGCGTTAGGGCTCTCTTGGGCGTTCTTTAACAGGAGCCTCCATCGGGCGCCACGGAAAAAGAAGGTCGTGTAGTGTACCAATATCGCCAGTACAAAATACCCAGGGCTGCTGGACTTGATACTTTGCCACGTAGACCCTAGGTCTATATCGAAACGGGTGAACAGAAAGGCCAGGAAAGCCCCCGCCAGGGCGAAGGCCACCATGGTACGGATAGAGAAAAAACGCCCCTTCAACGTGGGGCTAGAATTGGGGTTATTGCGGGCCCAGGGCATCGTTCATATCGAAGCTAAAGTGGGTGCTTTGCGGGCATCCCGGGACGGCGAGGGAATTTGGCGGGCGTTGGTCTAACCTTCTCGACTACAACGAGAGCTCTCCCATCCTGCAATCCCTCAAGATTAACGCCCCTGGTCTCTCGAATCCCGCCACCCAGGACCTCCATAGCATGCAGGGAAGCCACCACCTCCGAGTCGATCTCTCCTTTCTTGGCGGTTACCACTATCCCTCCCACCCGACAGTATGGCAAGGTAATCTCCATAAGTACGCGCATGCGAGCAACCCCTCTGGAAACCACAACGTCAAAGCTCTCACGGAGATCGGGATCGAGCGCCAAATCCTCGGCGCGGCCCGTGTACACCTCTACGTCGTTCAGCCCCAGAGTCTCCAACAGATGTCGAAGGAACGAGGTCTTCTTAGCCACTGAGTCCAGCAAGGTCAAACGAATCGTAGGAAAAGCCAGTTTCAAAGGGATTCCAGGAAACCCGCCTCCGGACCCGATGTCCAATACCCGTCCATGGCTCCTGGCCTCCTCCGGCAGAACCATAGCAACTGTCAGAGAATCCAGGAAGTGCTTTAGCTGCGCATCCTCATAGTCTACTATGGCCGTAATATTCATACGACGATTCCAGGCTATCATCTCCCGGTAATAGTCCTGAAATCCCTTAATTTGGCATTGGCTAAGGCGCAGATTTAACGCCCTCGCGCCCCTTTCAAGCAGCTCCATCCCTTAGGTCCTCTTCGATATTATAGCACCGAGGTGTTTCCTACCATATTCAACCAAACTGATTTGACACCCCTAACCCCTGGCCGTAGAATGATGGCGAATCCCATCCCGGTAAGGTACTTTTCCAGACTCATCCAAGCGTAATGGGGCTTTTCAGCCCGGGAGGCGAGCCATGTCAACCAAGGCCTTTATTCTTATTGAGACCGCCGTGGGTAAGACCAGGGAAGTAGCCACCACCCTCAGAGAAGTCGGGGGAATGCAATCGGTGGACGTAGTTACCGGGCCCTACGATGTTATCGCCGTTATAGATGCACCGGATATAAATACCATGGGCACCTTAGTAACCGAGAAGATTCACACAATGGCCGGTGTGGTCAGAACGGTAACGTGTGTAGCCGTGGGTAGTTAGACTCCTCTTGACGTCTGCGTTCCAAGCAAGCTTTCAACCGCAAAGGTAACACATATGGACTTCCGATTTTCCGCTGAAGACGAGCTCTTCCGCCACGATTTGCTTGAGTTTTTTCGTCAGGAACTGCCCTCTGATTGGGAAGGACTGGGCCGGTGGCCCGAGGAGGCCAGCTGGGATTTAACCCGAGAGATACGCAAGAAGATGGCCCAGCGCGGATGGCTGACGATGCACTGGCCTGAGGAATACGGTGGACAGGGCGCTTCGCCGGTGCGGTCCGCTATTTTCAGCGAGGAGGTCTCATACCACCGAGTCCCCGGACGGGACATCTTCGGAGTGCGTATGTTGGCTCCTACCCTCATGATCTACGGAACGGAAGAGCAGAAAAGGACTTTTCTCGCTCCCATAGCCCAGGGAGATGTCCAATGGTGCCAGGGATACAGTGAGCCGGGATCAGGCTCGGACCTGGCATCTCTCCAGACCAGGGCGGTGTCCGATGGCGACGACTATGTAATCAACGGTAGCAAGATATGGACTACCATGGCCCACAGGGCCGACTGGATTATGCTCCTCGCTCGCACGGACCCGGAAGTCCCAAAACACCGGGGTATCAGCTTTATTCTGGTTGACATGAAGTCTCCGGGTGTATCCGTCCAGCCGATATACAACATGGCGGGGGGACACGACTTCAACCAGGTCTTCTTCGACAACGTAAGGGTCCCAAAGAAAAACCTGGTCGGCGAAGAGAACCGCGGTTGGTATGTTGGGGTTACTCTCCTAGACTTCGAACGCTCAGGCATCGATTACTCGGCCACCTCGCGACGGCTCCTAAGTGAGCTGGCGGACTATCTTCGAAGCACTTCCAGCAATGGAGACCACAAAACCAGGCAGCCCCACCTGAGGAACCTACTAGTCGATCGGTACATTGAAGCGGAGACTGCCCGTCTACTGGCCTACGGGGTTGCATGGATGCAAGGGCAAGGCCTTGTCCCAAACAAAGAGGCCTCCATGAGCAAGGTGTTCGGGTCAGAGACCCTTCAGCGAGTCACCTCCACGGGACTGGAAATCCTTGGCCTGTTCGGCCAGCTACGTCCAGGAGACAAGTGGGCCCCTCTGAATGGACGAATACCCGAGAACTGGATGTTCAGTTTCTCTCACACCATCGCCGCCGGCACCTCGGAAGTACTACGCAACATCATCGCCTCAAGGGGCCTGGGACTGCCCAGGGGCTGAGGTACGGTGGCTCTACTGAGGTTTCCAATGGTCGGCTGGTACATTCTAGCTGTCATCCACACGGACGCCCACTGAATGACTAATGAGGCTACCTAACTAAGCGGTCCACACCCACCGCCGCCCCCGGTGATTTCATAAGTTCTGAAGGAAGTGGCCGTCGCAGGTGAGCTACAAGCGGTTACCCGATGTTTGTTTCCAGGACAATATTTTTGTATCATTCATATCGGAGGTGACATCCGATGGGGGACGTGAAGCGAATCGAACGGGAGATAGAGGAACTTTCGCAAACTGAATTCTCAGAACTCCGTGAGTGGATCATTGAACGGGACTGGCAGGCATGGGATTCTCAGATTGAGCAGGATGCACGCGCTGGAAAGCTTGATGCATTAATCAACAAGTCGAAAGATGATTATCGGTCTGGTCGCGCGCAGGAGCTGTGAAACATTTTGCTTCACCCGGGTTTTGGGCCTTCTATCACAGATTGCCCGGCACGGTTCGAGCGCTTGCCGACAAAAACTTCCACATTCTCAAGGCCGAACCACATCATCCATCACTCCATTTCAAGCGCATCGGACCCGTTTGGTCAGTGCGCGTAGGTAGCCACTATCGCGTACTTGACCACGAAGTCCCGGAGGGAATCCAGTGGTTCTGGATTGGAAGCCATTCAGATTATGACAAAATCATCGGCTAACGAGGCCCTGCACCGGACGGCAATTCCGCTGCGCTCCATCGCAGCCGGCGCCTCGGAAGTGCAACGCAACATCATCGCCTCAAGGGGCCTGGGATTCCCCAGGGGCTGAGGCGAGGTCCGGTGAACTTCTCAATGGCGGGTTTCGCCATCTACAAAACCCTTACACCGAATGGGCATATCCATTAGCCCTTAGTCTCACGGGCCTGCCACATAAGTTACGTGCGCCATAGACTTCGAGACTACCAAACGATAATCAGGAGGCAATATGGAGCGCAAGGTCAGCTTTTACAGCGACGGCGTAAAGATCGGGGGCATCCTATTCGAACCCGACGGTGCGCCGGATAATAGCTGCCCTGGCATCGTAATGTGTCAGGGCATGGCCGCCGCCAAACATTACTACTGGTACCCCCACATTGCCCGGCGTTTCGTTGAGCTGGGATGCGTGGCACTGATCTGGGACTATCGGGGGGTAGAAGACAGCGAGGGTGAGGTTGGCCGGCTCTATCCTCAGGAGCAGGCCTCCGACATCCGTAACGCCTTAACCTACCTGCAAATTCACCCAAAGGTGGACCCGGAGCGTCTAGCATTGTACGGTATGAGCTTCGGAGCAGGCATGGTGCCATACGTAGCCGGAATAGACGAGCGAGTCAAGTGCGCGATCAGCGCGGTGGGCTGGGGCGACGGCAAACGCTGGATGCGCAGCCTACGCAGACACGTGGAATGGCTGGAGCTCCTGGACCGTGTGGCCAACGACCGGCGGTCAAGGGTGCTCACCGGCAGGTCGGAGATTCTGTTGCCAAGCGAAGTGCTGCCCAGGGACCCATCCTCGGTCGATGAGGCGCAGGCGGCAGTCAAGAAAATAGAGGGGATGGAGAGCTACCAGGGCACGCCGTACTCATTGGCATCCATAGAAAAAATAATGGAGTTCAAGCCGAAAGACGTGGTGCACCAAATCTCGCCTCGAGCTATTCTGTACATCGCCACGGAGAAAGACACCATTACGCCCGCCGATGATGTCATAGACATGTACGAGCGCACCAGGGAGCCCAAAAAGCTGTGGGTTATTCCGGGGGCTCCTCACTACGTGGTATATGAGGAGCCATACTGGAGCCAGATATTAGAGATGACCACCGATTGGCTCAGGCAACACCTTCCTTTGAATTAGTTAAGACCATAAACCGAGGAGGCCCCATGGACCTGGGATTGAACGAAACACAACAAATGCTAAAAACTAGCGCCAGGGAGTTTCTTGCTCAGGAGTGCCCCCCTTCCTCGGTACGAGAGATGGAAGAGGACGAGAGAGGATACTCACCCAAACTGTGGCAGCAGATAGTCGATCTGGGATGGACCGGCCTGGCGTTCCCCGAGGAGTACGGCGGCGCTGAAGGCGGCTTCCTGGACCTGGCGGTGTTGCTGGAAGAGACTGGCAGAGCGTTGATGCCGGGTCCCTTCTTCTCGACGATTGTTCTGGCCGGGCTGACCGTGTTAGATGCGGGCAACGACGAGCAAAAATCCGATATTCTCTCCAAGATATGTAGCGGCCAGATCATGATGACTATGGCTATCACCGAGCCCAGCGCCACATACGACCCCTCCGGCATCCAGGTCCAGGCTCGCCGTAAAGGGGATCAGTACATCATAGATGGTACCAAGCTCTTCGTCCCAGACGCTCACGTGGCCGATCTAATGATAGTGGCTGCCCGCACCTCGAATGGCGATGACCCCAGCGCAGGAATAACGGCATTCCTTATACCCAGCGATAGTAACGGAGTGAATATTAACCCCTTGCATACCCTCGGCTCTGACAAGCAAAGTGAAGTAGTGTTCAGCGAAGTCAGAGTACCCGCCAGTGGAGTGCTCGGGGAGGTGGACGAAGGCTGGCCCATCGTGGAGAGAGCTCTCCAGAGGGCCACCGCAGCCAAGTGTGTAGAGATGCTGGGAGGAGCCGAGGCTGTATTGGACATGACCGTGGAGTACGCCAAGCAGCGGGTCCAGTTCGGCCGGCCCATCGGCAGCTTTCAGACTATCCAGCACCACTGCGCCGACATGGCCACCGACGTGGAATGTGCCCGGTACATGGCATATCAAGCAGCCTGGAAAGTGGGAGAGGGACTTCCTGCGGCTAGAGAAGTCTCAATGGCCAAGGCTTGGGTCAGCCAGGCCTACAATAGGGTCTGCGCCTTGGCCCAACAGAGCCACGGAGCCATCGGCTTCACCAAAGAGCACAACCTCCAGCTCTATACCCGCCGCGCCAAGGCTCAGGAGCAGGTCTATGGCGACACGATCTTCCACCGAGAGATGGTGGCCCAGGCCCTGGAAATATGAGGCCTATTAGCCAGACCGTTGGACAGATTTAACGTTATAGTACCCTGAACTCTCTTGTTAAAATACATCTCACCAAAATGACCGAGGCCCATCCGGCGGGAGACATGGGCCCCAGTTGGAGTGGAAACTTCTACGTGGCGTGGCGTAAGGAGGCAATCCAATGACGACGATCTGTCCAGGTGGTGGCGCTGAGAGTGCCGAAGGGATGAAATTTTGCGGCCAGTGTGCCACTCCGCTCATGAACCGATGTCCGAGCTGCGGATTCGACAATCCGGCGGAGTTCAAGTTCTGCGGAGAGTGCGCCACATCTATGAGCCGCGATGTCCACGTAACACCTACACCACTTGGATCAGAGATAAGGCCAACGCTTCCACCAGGATCAGGAGGATCTTCCGCAGAGAACCCGGAGGAAGTAGCGCTAGAGGTCGCCAAGGAGTGGACTCTATCCAGCATCGATAACTTGTCTCACATGTTAGGCATGGCGGTTACCGAGGGAACCCCGATGTTGCAGAATGTAGCCAGCTCGCTCATTCGGAACCAGATCAAACAAAAGGTTGAGTGGACGTACGCAGACCCGGAGCATTCGGCTCAAGACAGGTATCGACTGATCGCAACTGGTAGTGCGCCACTTGAAGTTGGACTCCTGACTCTCAAGTGGAGTTCCACCGCCTCAGCCGACTTTGAGATGCTGATAGATATCGTGGAGAAACGGATTCTTGAGTCGAAGATGGTGCCGCAGTCCTTCAAGGTGATTGCTTCCAACGAGACAGACAAACTACAGGAAAGAGTTAGCGAAGAAGTCGAAAAGGTCAAAGGGAAGCTGAAAGGCTTTTTCACCAGGTAAAGGTAGCTACCCCGCGGAGGCATAAATGACCACCAGTGATTGCATTTTTTGCAATATACCTCGAGGCGAAGTTGAAGCCCAGGTCGTATACAGAGATGACCGTGTCTATGTCATAACGGATATAACCCCGCGAGCGCCGGTCCATCTGCTGGTTATTCCTTTACAGCACCTGGCGTCCCTGGCCTACGTAGGCCCGGGCCAGGAGCCAGCCATGGGCCAAGGAGGATCGCAATGACCTTCGCATTCGGCATTACCGGTTTGAGAGTACTCATCGGAACTATGCTGCTCGTGGTGTTAGGTAGCTCGGTCTATTGGGCAGCCATAGGACTCCTGAGTAGTAAGGCGTCTGCTTCGGTTGGCAGCACAAGTACATCGTTATTCGACCCCACCGAAGTGTGGGACGTCACCCTAGAGTTCTCGGAAATCCCAACCATCACGTGGGATGGTGGCACTCGAGTTTTTGGGGTGCGTCCTGATTGCACAACAGGATTTGAGTTTGGCGATCCGAACGTCTGCGACGATCCCCGGCTGAGCTTTTTCTCAGTACAATTTATCTCTTCCTTTTATTACCCAAACAACCCGCCTGACCCTTTCTTCGATACTACAAGGCTACTGGAAAGCAGGTATTCTCCAGGCCCTGGAAACGTGACAAGCCTACTCTGGCCCTTACGGATAGAGCTCAATGGAGTGCCTGCTGGCACCTACAATGTGAGCTTCAGTTTCCAAAGCACCGACATAGACACAATTCCCAACGACCCACCAAGGAATGTGCTGCTGTTGGAAGGTACGCCTGACGCTCTCGGCCAGCCCGTAATAGACTTTCGCACTGGCACTGCCCTTGGCGGTGGGTGGAACTGCAATACTGCCGCTGGGACAACAACCTGTAACATCGACCTAGTACTCAGTCAACTCGGTTTTGGTAATTGTTTAAGAAAACGTCTAAGGTTGCTACCCTTTTTTAGGAGTGTTGACGTAGGAGGGTGGCAGCCATGGGACGAGAACGGTATGTGGTCCGGTTGGAAAGGGAAGAACGAGACCAGTTGGAACGACTGATTCGCGGGGGAAAGAGCCCAGCGCGAAAGGTTGCCCGGGCCCGTATTCTGCTAAAGGCAGATACGGGCTGGGGGGTGATGCGCATCGTGGAGGCGCTGGACACGTCTGCGGGTACGGTGTGCCGTACCAAGCGGCGGTACCTGGAGGGAGGACTGAAGCGGGCCTTGGAGGAAGATCCTCGGCCAGGACATCCGACCAAACTGGATGAGCGGGGGGAAGCGCACCTGATTGCCCTGGCGTGCAGCGAGGCCCCCCCAGGCCATGACCACTGGACCCTGCGGCTCCTGGCAAACAAGGTGGTGGAGTTGGGGCTGGCGCCCTCCATGTCCCACGAGGGAATTCGCAAGCGGTTGAAAAAAACAGTCTCAAGCCGTGGCAGAAGAAGGAGTGGTGTATTCCCCAGGTGAGCGCCGAGTTTGTGGCGTGTATGGAGGATGTGCTGGACCTTTACGCGGAACCCTATGACCCAGAGCGCCCGGTGGTCTGTTTCGACGAGACCTCCAAGCAGTTGCTGGCGGAAAAGAGGTCTCCGATCCCGCCCAAGCCGGCACGACGGGAGCGATACGATTACGAGTACCAGCGCAATGGCACCCGAAACCTGTTCATGCTGTGCGAGCCCCTGGCGGGCTGGAGGCATGTGGCAGTGACCGAACGTCGTACCATGGTGGACTTCGCTAAGCAGATGCGGTGGCTGGCCGATGAAGCTTACCCAGCGTCCGAGAAGATCCGGGTGGTGCTGGACAACCTCAACACCCACAAACCAGCTTCCCTCTACGAAACCTTCGAGCCCAAGGAGGCTAGGCGAATACGCAAACGCTTGGAGTTTCACTACACTCCCAAGCACGGTAGTTGGCTCAACATGGCAGAGATCGAGTTCAGTGTCTTGGCCAGGCGAGTCCTGCGCCGGCGTATTGCCGATGAAGAGACTTTGAGTGGCGAGATCGCGGCCCTGGAGGCAGAACGAAACCAAGCCGGAGCAACCATTGACTGGAGATTCTCCACTGTGGACGCCCGAGTCAAGCTTCACCATCTCTATCCTGCCAACAATTAGGTTGACTGAGTACTAGTAGCGACCAGTTCGGTGGCGGAAAACTTCACGATCCTTGTAGCCGAAGCCCGTAGGGTGGCAAAAATTCTAATAGACCCCCCAATAACAACTCAGGCAACTCCGAAAGTAATGCCCACTGGGAGCACCTCGGAATTCACTGTACAAGTACGACCCATGGGGGAGCTTGTGAACGCCGTCTCACTCTCCATGAGGTTCGACCCCACCTATTTGGAGGTGGTGGACCAGGACCCAGGAGAGCTCGGAGTACAGATCGGGATCCATCCAGACAATCCTCTCACCTTAGGCCCTATAGAGAATGAGGCCGATAACGTAGCAGGAACGATCCGTTACACGGTAGCCAGTTTTACTGATGTGTCCGGGGACTTCAACGTCGCTATAATTACCTTCCTGGCCAAAGACACGCCGACTGACATTGGCATCCCTACCGAAGTAGAGTTTGTAGTAAGTGGGGACAACGAAACCGTACTGACCGGACCACCCGACTTTGTGCAGATACTTGAGAATACTAATGACTTCACCGGAGCATGGATCGAGTTGGTAGTGCTGACCGAAGCCATAATAGACGCCCCCGCTACAGCAGACGAGGGTAGCATCATAACCTTCGACGGCACTGAATCCACAGCTGCCCAGGATGAAACCATCACGGCTTACGATTGGAACTTCAGTGATGGACGTTCCGCCAGCGGACAGATAGTTCAGCATGTTTTTGCTGATGACAGCCCATCCACCGGCAGTCTTACCGTAACCGACAGCGCAGGCGACATGGACACGGTGATTCACAACATCACCATCAACAACGTGGCGCCTACTATTGACAACATCACCGCCTTCCCTGACCCCGTAAACGAGGGTGGCAATAGCACCATTACCGTCGACGCCAGCGACCCAGCCGGGGCCAATGACCCGCTGCTGTACTCCTTTGACTGCAACGATGACGACGTCTTCGAGGTAGTTCCTCAGTTCGGCAACTCGAGCATCTGTTTTTTCCCGGACGGGTCGCTCCACCGTGTTAACGTCGAGGTGGACGACCAGGACGGCGGCGTAACCACCGCTTTCAGGGTCGTAAATGTCGAAGACGTGCCACCCACTTTGGTTATCAGCGGGAACCCCAGCACCGATGAAGGTAGCGTCTATACCCTAAACCTCTCCTCTACCGACTCGGGCGACGACACAATCACGAGTTGGACCATTAACTGGGGCGATGGCACACCTCCTGAAGTCGTGCCTGGAAATTCTGCCTCGGTGAACCACGTCTTTGCGGACGGCCCAGCCACACCTACTATTAACGCCACGGCAACCGACGAGGACGGAGGTCCCTACAACTCCAACTCGTTATTAGTCAACATCAACAACGTGTCGCCCACTATAACTAATGTGGTCGCTGACCCCAGCAATCTACCTCACACCGGAGGGGCCAGTACGGCGACAGTGACGGCCGCCGACCCGGCAGGGGTAAATGACCCTCTTCTATACTTTTTCGACTGTGATGGGGACAATATTTTCGAGGTCGGGCCGCAGCTATCAAACTTGGCCACGTGCCCCTTCACTTCCGCCGATTTAGGTAACAACACAGTAAACGTCAAGGTGGATGACCAGGACGGCGGAGTTGACACCAGCTCCACCGTCGTGACCGTGATGGCTCCTCCGGTAACCTACCTCTGCCGAGGAATGGTTGCTACTATAGTGGGAACGAACGGGGACGATTTTCTCCTAGGCACAGACGGACCGGACGTGATTGTTGGCCTCAATGGCGACGATGTGATTCTGGCACTGAAGGGCGGAGACGTTGTCTGCGGCGGGAGTGGAGCAGATTTCATAAGCGGCGGCTCAGGGAAAGACTGGTTATACGGTGAAGCCGGCCTGGACGATATCAGAGGTGGGACAGGGCCAGACAGACTGTTCGGTGGCGGTAACGATGATTTCTTACGGGGTGGCAAAGGCAATGACCGGCTGTTCGGTAACGCCGGCCGCGATGTGCTGGAGGGAAACGTCGGCCATGACCGGCTCGTGGGTCACAGCGGGAATGACATAGCGCTGGGCGGTCCTGGTATTGACGATATCAGGTGCGGTTCTGGCTTCGACTTCGCTGACGGCGGTAGCGGTATAGACTTGCCATCCACAGCCTGTGAGGCGATAGTTAATATACCGTGAACAGTATGGTTTTGCTGTTAGCCCACAGCCAATTAAAATTTCCAATGGCCAAACCGCGCCAAGAAGAGCCAGGCATCTGACTCCTATATAACCACGAGCACTATTTACGAGGACGAGGTGATATGACCACCAGCGATTGCATTTTTTGTAAGATACCCCGAGGCGAAGTAGAAGCTCAGATCGTCTACAGGGATGACCGGGCCTACGTCATAAAGGACATAACTCCGCGAGCGCCTGTCCATCTACTGGTTATTCCCATACAGCACTTGGCGTCCCTGGCTTACGTTGGCCCCGGCCAGGAGCCAGCCATGGGCCATATCTTTACGGTGGCAGAGGAGATGGCACGCAGGGAGGGCATAACTTTGAGCGGCTACCGCCTTGTCATGAACCAGGGACCCGACGCCGAGCAGACCATCGAGCATGCCCATATGCATGTAATGGGCGGCAAGAAATTGGCGCCCCTGGGGTGATGGAACCTGGCTTAGAGGAAGCAATCTCCAGTAGGCTGGCCACCCTACCGGCGGGACTGCGTCAGCATATATTTCGAGTGCAGGCTTTAGCCCTGGAGCTCGCCCAGCACCACGACATCGATGAGAATAAGGTGAAGCTGGGCGCTCTGGCCCATGACCTTGCCAGGGCCTTGAAGGGAGACCAACTGCTCCAAAAAGCTCATGAGTTGGGATTACCTATCGACCCTGTGGAGACCCATGAGCCCATCCTACTCCACGGTCCTGTGGCCGCCGAGTTGCTACGGCGGGAAGATGGCCTAGAAGACCAGCAGGTATATGAGGCGGTGTACTGGCACAGCACCGCCCACAAGGGAATTTCACCGGTCGCTCAGGTAATATTTCTGGCCGACAAGCTGGACCCTCAAAAAGCACATCGCTACCCATTCATACCGGAACTGAAGGAACTTGCCATAGAGAGTCTCGACAAGGCAACCCTCGATTTTTTGAGCCGACAGCTCGAATCCCTTATTCATGAAGGCAGCACACTCCACCCCGTTTCAGTGGAGGCACGAAACCATCTGATTTTGCAGGCTTGATGGCTAACTGAAGTGTGATCTATACGTGACTCGTTGACGATCATCGCCCAGGTTATGGGCACCGTGCATCCATTGATCTCTTAGAGACATCTTACTTGTTGACGTCCGGCTTGATAGAGGTGACAGAATGAATATTGAGATGACTGATGAGGCCAGGAGCTGGGTCGAGTCCAAAGGCGGCACGGTCGTCGTGAACCTGATCTACTGGTCCACCTGAGCTGGGATTAACTTTGAGGTATCGGTAGATACCCGCATTGACAGGATAAAGGACATGTCCCGTTACGAGACTAATAATCTAGAAGACATATCGCTCTTGGTATCGAAGGAGTTGTCCCAATACACCAGGCACCTGCGGCTAGACCTGAGAAGATTTCTGTTCTTCTCTCGCTACCTCAGGGCCGACGCTGAGCTGTGGGATGGAGCCCACGTCGCCAAGGGTTTTCCACAAACCGGGGATTGACTGCAAGGACCCTTCCCGTATTGGCCGAGTCCGGGATTCAAGCCGCAGAAAGCCACATCCGCTGCCATCGAACACCAGTTCACGAAGCTGCAGGGTCGTTTTGTTAGCTTGATGGGAAGGTTGACGGCGTTCTTAAGTGAGACTACTGTGGCTCTCGTCGGAAAGGGTGAGGTGCTTGGCTCCAGGCAGCTTGTTATGGGGAATTCCGGTTTAGAGAAAGGCAGGGCCACTATCATGTCAACCGACACACCCGAATTCTGGAACGAAATGTGGGCGGATATAGAAGACTGTGGCTCCGGCTCGGATAAGATTCTAGCTGATCAGGTCGAGCATCTGTCACCGGGACTCGCCCTGGACATCGGCTGCGGTACAGGCGGCAACGCGGTGTGGCTGGCCAAGAAGGGCTGGCAGGTAACGGCGGTGGACTACTCTGCGGTCGCCATCGAAAAGGGCAGGCGAATGGCCGCCGAACAAGGCGTGAACGTCGAATTCGCCGTGGCCGACGCCTCCACATACCAGCCCCAGGGCCATTACGACCTGGTAACGTGTTTCTACATTCAAATGTTCCCGCCGCAGCGGGCAAAGATGTTGGCCAACATGTCAAAGGCGCTAGCTCCGGGAGGCACGTTGCTATTCGTCAGCCACGACAAGTCCGGGCCGCCCTCCGGCTGGTCGGAGGAAGACCTGTGGAGCCTCACAACTCCCGAAGAGATCGTTGCCGAACTCCCTGAATTGCAAATCGAACAAGCCTTTGTTCTAAACCACGACATAGAAGGGTCCCATGCATCCCACATGCACGAGGACGGCTATGAACGCGAATTCCACGAAGCTCATGATTCCCACGGATCCAACAGCACTATCGTGAGGGCAAACCGGCCCGCGCATTAGGGTTGTGCCTTCTCCTCACCGGATGGCATGTAGCTCTTCCTCTTTAAGAGGTCCTCAAGGTTGCCTACCGTTGCTACTACCGCCCCGATTGATTAAAGTAACGTGAGTTACCCATCAGATTACAGAAAGGCGGTCCACGCATGGAGTACAGTCGACTGGGGAGAACCGGACTCCGCGTTTCGCGGGTGGGATTTGGAGGCGGCGGTATCGGGCAGGAATGGGGCCCCACCACGGAACAGGAGTCGATACGGGCGGTCCATCGAGCCCTGGACCTGGGGATTAACTTCTTCGACGTTGCCCCCGTTTACGGCAACGGAAAGGCCGAAGAGGTCATAGGCAAGGCACTCCAAGGACGCAGCCATTTGTCCATAGTGGCGACCAAGGTACGTCTAAAGGAACACGAGATGGATGATATCGGAGGTGCGGTCACTCGGTCCGTGGACGCCAGCCTTCGACGCCTGAAAATGGACGCCGTGGACGTGCTTCACATTCACAACGTTTTTACCGAACGGCGTGGGGAGGCCGAAGAGTCCATATCCGCCGACGACGCGCTGGGCCCTGTGCTTGAGGCATATAAAAGCGTCCAGAGAGCGGGCAAGACCAAGTACATCGGCGTATCAGCCTGGTTTCCCCACATTCCTTCCATGAAAAGGATTATAGAGAGCGGCCAGTTCGACACGGTGCTGGCCTATTACAACCTACTGAACTGGAGCGCCCAGGGGCCTACTCCACCAGGAGCAAACGTTTTCGACAACGGCCAGATAATCCCTCTGGCAAGGTCCCTGGGCATGGGAGTCATAGGAATCCAGTCCCACGGAGCCGGTGCCCTTAGCCAGCAGATTGACCGCGATGTGCCTCCGGACAGCCCCCTGGCGCAGAGCGTGGCCAGGACAAAGAGCCTTGGTTTCCTTCTGGAGGGGCCCATACGCACCCTATCCCAGGCAGCAATGATCTTTTGCCTCATGAACGAAGACATCCACACCACCGTTCCAGGGGTGAAGAACCCCGCGGAGATCGAGGAGAATGCAGGTTGCATAGACCTGCCGCCTATCCCTCAGAACCATCTAGATCGCCTGCGAGAGCTATACGCAAAGGATTTTCGAGAATAAGCGAGGAGTGAACACGCCAAAAAATATGCTAATCCTCCGTCTAAAAGCAGAGGTATACATACCACAGCCTTTAGGCTGTGGTACCTTAAGAAAGCTCCACTAAAGGCTTTTAGTTTTTGATGAGCATTCCCGGCTGGCAATGCCGGCAGTAGCTGGTAATTCGCTGATTAGAGGTGATCTGGCTGATATTACCGCCGCAGGAAGGGCAAGGCTGACCTCCTTTTCTGTGTACCTTCAGAAAGTCACGAATCTTGACGTGGATGTCCTCGCCCACCCGGCGTCGTAGCACCGCCATAGCCTCCTCCACTACCACGCGACTCTGTTTGTGGAGCCGCTCTATCTCGTCGGAACTCAGCGTCCTGGACTTGCGAAAGGGAGAGAGCCCGGCCGCGAACAGTATCTCGTCAGAATAGGCGTTACCGATCCCCGACATTAAGCTGCCTCTGGTGAGAATACCCTTTATCTCCCCATGAAACCTCTTTAATCGAGCCTGGAACTCTTCTATAGAGAGACCGTCCAACACGTCGGGGCCCTGCTCGTGTAGACGGGGCACCTGGGACATCTGGTCTCCACTAACGTAGTACACCATCCCCATCTGCCGGTCATCCAGATACCGAAGCTCCTGTCCTCCTTCCAAGCTCAAGGTCAGGCAGGTTCTCTTTTGCGTTTGCTCTTGGGCCTGGCAGAGCTGCAGAACCCCCGTCAGCATCGGATTGATAACCAGGTGCCGGTCCTCCGACAGCTCGATAAGGAGGAACTTGCCCCGCCCGGCGAACAATGTCGAACGTCCGGTTTTTTATATCAACACAAAATTCCCCAGCCAGGGACCGCAGCACAGTAGGTTTTAAGACAGCGGCTCCGTCGATTCTGCTGCCACTTACCCTTTGGTTGAGGAAGTCCTTTATGACCTCCAGATCGGGCGCTTCAGGCATAACCTCTCCTTTAACTCTACTATGCATTTGCACTCAACCGCTGTCAACTCGAAATATTACGGCGAATCTAATCCTGACTGGGACGATTTCTGCCGGCATATGCTATTGACAGGGCCGTTACCCTTTTGGTAATGTGAGTCCAATCTGTTACAGAGCCGGTTTTGCTTTCACAGCTAGCCGAGACTCAGAAAAGGTTGGAGGGATGTTTATGGAGTACTCTAAGTTGCTCAAACGAAGGTATTTGGCCTTCGTACCTCTTTTTGTGGTGTTAATCTTGATGCTGGCCTGCGGCGACGACGCCACCCCTGTGCCCCAGGTCATCGAAACAGTGAAAGAGGTACCGGTCGAGGTAGTCAAAGAGGTACCCGTTGAAGTAATTAAAGAGGTACCCGTTGAAGTAATTAAAGAAGTGCCGGTCACTGTCGTAGCCGAGGTCATTAAAGAGGTAGAGGTACCAGTAATGGCCAAAGAGACAACGCGGCTACGGTTCGTTACCGAAGCGCCATGGATCGAGACCCTTCTCGCATGGACATCCGGGAGCTGGGGTGTGAACCTGGTGGCCAGGAACCACGTAGACCACATGGTCCATATTAACAACCGCACGGGCAAGCTGGAAGCCGGCCTGGCTACGAAGTGGGAGATGACCAGCCCCGACGCCAAGCAGTGGAAATACGAGCTCAGAAAAGGAGTCTCATTCTCCCACGGCTATGGCGAGTTTACCTCCAAGGACGTCCGCCAGTTGGTGGACTTCAACACCGAGGAAGGTGCTTACGATGCCGGAAAGTTCGGCGCCTATTTCGGCGCCACCAATCAGGCCAAAAACCAGAGTGTTCGAATCATCGATGACTACACCGTAGAGTTTAACATCAGAATTAACGACCCTGATTTCGATTTCCTGACAAGCCTCGCCCGCTGGGGAATCCATAGCAAGGCCCAGTTCGAGGCGATAGGAGTCGAGGGCATGCAGAAAGAACCTGCCGGCACGGGCCCTTGGAAGTTCAAAAGCCACACCCCTGGGTTCGGGCTGAACTGGGAAGGAAAGAAAGACCATTATCGGAAGTCCCCGGACTTCGACGAGTTGAACCTGATCCTTGTGCCCGAGGCCGCTACCCGCTACGCCATGCTCAGGGCCGGAGAGGTAACCATGGTGGAGATCCCTAGGGAGCTCCACGCCGATGCGGTCAGCAACGGTTTCGGCATTCTCAGCTCCCTCAATCCTGCCCTCCAGAGCGCTATCATGTTCGGCGGCAATTACCGAAAGGACACCCCTGAGTACGATCCCACAGCTCCACTTACCAATGTTAAGGTGAGGGAGGCCCTCAACCGGGCCATAGACCGGGACCTGCTCCATAAGGAGATCTTCAAAGGCGTGGGTTGGCCTCAAAAGCTCTGGATATACCATGATGGTCTGGACCCCTGGAACCCCGAATGGGATGCGAAATTCGACGAGATGTATGGCTACAACCCTGAGCGCGCCAGGGAGCTAATCAAGGAAGCAGGCTATCCCAACGGTTTCGACTTTGACCTTATGTCCTACACATTGACTGGTTTCCCTGAAATGGCACAGATTACGGAATACCTCTTTAATGCCTACAGGGACATCGGTCTCAACCCTAAAGTAACTGAACTCGAGTTCGCGCGTATATTCCCGAAGGCGAGAAACCGCGAGCTACATAACATGGTGTTCGTTAACAAGACCAGTTGGGAACCGGTCTTCTGGACCGTAACCATCTACAACACCAGCCCTGCGGTTGAATGCTGTCACATTTTCCATTCTTACGAGAATGAGAGGATAGACGACCTGTACAATCAGCTGTTGCAATCACCCGACAAGGCCGAACGCTCCCGCTTACTGCTGGAGATAGGCAACATCAAGTACAACAACTACGATGCAGCCCCGCTGTTCTGGCTACCGGGTCAGGTCGTGGTTGACCGGTCACAGATCAAGGGATGGGAATGGTCAGGCCGGGTAGACTCGGTCCACAGTCAGTTCGAATATGTAGAGGCGGCTGGTTAACAGCGCTTGCCCACACGACAGATCTAGCTTCTACTAGACAACTTTAACCGAAGCTGGACGATAGATAAAAGAAGAGAGTCAGCCAATTGGCTGACTCTCTTCACTGTTCCTAGTACTCAGTCAACTCGGTTTTGGTAATTGTTTAAGAAAACGTCTAAGGTTGCTACCCTTTTTTAGGAGTGTTGACGTAGGAGGGTGGCAGCCATGGGACGAGAACGGTATGTGGTCCGGTTGGAAAGGGAAGAACGAGACCAGTTGGAACGACTGATTCGCGGGGGAAAGAGCCCAGCGCGAAAGGTTGCCCGGGCCCGTATTCTGCTAAAGGCAGATACGGGCTGGGGGGTGATGCGCATCGTGGAGGCGCTGGACACGTCTGCGGGTACGGTGTGCCGTACCAAGCGGCGGTACCTGGAGGGAGGACTGAAGCGGGCCTTGGAGGAAGATCCTCGGCCAGGACATCCGACCAAACTGGATGAGCGGGGGGAAGCGCACCTGATTGCCCTGGCGTGCAGCGAGGCCCCCCCAGGCCATGACCACTGGACCCTGCGGCTCCTGGCAAACAAGGTGGTGGAGTTGGGGCTGGCGCCCTCCATGTCCCACGAGGGAATTCGCAAGCGGTTGAAAAAAACAGTCTCAAGCCGTGGCAGAAGAAGGAGTGGTGTATTCCCCAGGTGAGCGCCGAGTTTGTGGCGTGTATGGAGGATGTGCTGGACCTTTACGCGGAACCCTATGACCCAGAGCGCCCGGTGGTCTGTTTCGACGAGACCTCCAAGCAGTTGCTGGCGGAAAAGAGGTCTCCGATCCCGCCCAAGCCGGCACGACGGGAGCGATACGATTACGAGTACCAGCGCAATGGCACCCGAAACCTGTTCATGCTGTGCGAGCCCCTGGCGGGCTGGAGGCATGTGGCAGTGACCGAACGTCGTACCATGGTGGACTTCGCTAAGCAGATGCGGTGGCTGGCCGATGAAGCTTACCCAGCGTCCGAGAAGATCCGGGTGGTGCTGGACAACCTCAACACCCACAAACCAGCTTCCCTCTACGAAACCTTCGAGCCCAAGGAGGCTAGGCGAATACGCAAACGCTTGGAGTTTCACTACACTCCCAAGCACGGTAGTTGGCTCAACATGGCAGAGATCGAGTTCAGTGTCTTGGCCAGGCGAGTCCTGCGCCGGCGTATTGCCGATGAAGAGACTTTGAGTGGCGAGATCGCGGCCCTGGAGGCAGAACGAAACCAAGCCGGAGCAACCATTGACTGGAGATTCTCCACTGTGGACGCCCGAGTCAAGCTTCACCATCTCTATCCTGCCAACAATTAGGTTGACTGAGTACTAGCTTTTTGGGAGGGCCTATAAATACACCCCAGCGGTCACTACTCCATCACATGCAGTTGGCCTATTCGCAGTTCATCTATTTCTCCATCTGGCTGGAACACAATCCAGTGCTGTCCAGTTCCCAGGGCTGATACCCTCCCGAAGGCGGACGGCGCTCGAAGAAACGCAGTAAAGGTTATAGTCGCGGCCTTCCCAGGTTCCACGTCCGTACCGACATTGTAATCTGTGACTCGAAACTTACCCCTCTCGTCCGTCTGTATGTTGAGGGTAAGGTCGGCGCCCTTTTCCACAGCAACAATCTCCGGGGCCAGGGTCCTGTTTTCTACCCGAACATCCATTACAACTTCCTTGGCACCTCCGCCACAACCTGCTGCAATGAGGGCTAGCAGTACGGCGCCCGAGACGACGATGGATTTTAACGACAACATATTGGCTAACATACTCGAATCCCTCCAGCACATATGAGAATACGTTCCTAAGACTCAACCCTACTAATCTTCTATCCGCAAGCTTCCAATTTGCTCCTCGTCGATCTCAGTCTCAGCATGAAATATGATTCTGTGCACGCCGATCTGTGAGGACGAAAAGCTCGTTGCCTTCGGAAATGCGACGAAATACAGGTCCACTATCTTGCCTGGTTCGACATCCGCTTTGACGTTATAGTCAGCCACCCGGAATACTCCAGGTTCGTCCGTTTGAATCTTGAGCGTGACCTTGGCGTTCTCTTTCACGTTTACGGTTTCGGGGACCAGCTTCCTGCCCTCAACCTTAACACTTATCTCTACATCCTTGGATCCGCCACCACACGATGCCGCCAGAAGGGCCAACAATACTGCGAAAGAAACAATGATTGATTTCAGCGATAATACTCTGATGTCCATTTTCCGCTCCTTCCCGGCTTATCTGTTTGAGGGTTATCGGATTCAATTCCCAAAATATGGCCAATTATAGCATAAACATGGTTGTCATCTAGATAATGGAAGCATGTCCGACTGCTATCGCGAATGGATGCTTTGGGGCAAGAAATGGTCGGGGTGAGTGGCCTCAAGTCGACGCGACTCATAACATCCTTACCATCCGGAATCCTGGTTCTAGGTATCGAAGACTGGGTACATCGCATCACTATAGTAGCATAGTCTCGCGGAGTTAACAGCGACCGAGAGGGATGACCGCATCCACCAGCTCTATCGGGCCCCTTCAGGGGAGGGCCGAACCCGAAGAGACGACCTACAGAGGTTTCCAGTTTTGTTAGTATAATAGTTAGAAAGGGCTTTGGATTCTGCCAGACCTCTCCTTGGTGAGAACTGAGTACTTAAGGAGGACTCCCAAATGCCGTCCTTAGACGTCGTATCAAAGACAAACATTGCGGAAGTCGATAATGCCCTTAATGGCATAGCGCGTGAAGTCAAGCAACGCTTCGACCTCAAGGACAGGATGTGCTCCATTGAGCGCTCCGGCAACACCCTTACTATTACCGCTGACAACAACATGTTGCTACGGCAGATGCACGATCTGTTGTACAAATATTGCGCCAGACGTGGAGTCGATAATGGGTTTTTGGACTTCAAGTCTCCTCAAAACGCCACGAAAGGCAGTTTGCGTCAGGAGGTATTAATTCGCCAGGGCATTGATCAGGCGCTGGGTAAGCAAATTATCAAGATGATCAAAGGCAGTAAGCTCAAGGTTCAAGTAGCCATTCAGGGAGACGAACTACGTATCAGTGGGAAAAAGCGCGATGATCTTCAGCTTACCATAGAGTCAATTAAAGAAATGGAAATCACACTACCGCTTCAATATATTAACTTCAGGGACTGAAACCGTTCTTAGTCATTGCGAGCGGGTTCTGACAGATCATTACTTTATCGTTTTAGGTCAGGGGTCTTGGCACGTAGCAGGGCTCTTGGTCACATCTGCTTTGCAGGCAGGGGGTCAGGGGTTCCACTCCCCTCAGCTCCATCATTAAATCTTCAGGAGTAGCGCCGCTCCTCCTTAGTTGCATCCTGCTTACTGTCCTCTGGATGTAGCCTCCTATCCTTAAGCATGGGAAACTATGAAACGGACACCTTGATTCTTTACCTATGGAGTACCAGAACGGGAGCCACAAGTTTTCACGTTCAAGGTTGAACGGGAGACCAAAAACACCGTTCGGTACCTGAAACAGACAGAAGGCAAGCCCCCGGTCATGGGGACCTTGTACGTACAACAATGGGCGTTGGGGGAGAACCCGCCCGAGACCATCGCCGTCACCATCCAAGATGGGATCGCTTAGTACCTATTCGGAATAGAAACGGGAAAGACTTCGCCGAAAAGAGGAGTGCGTAAGATGGTCCAACAAGCTCCATCGCGCCCTTCCTTCGTCCTTGGCCCTACAACGAAGGCTTGGCCGCTGGCATTGAACAGCTTGAAAAGTTACTGAGTTAGGCTGGTTCTTGAAAGCAGGAATCCCAGCTGATTATCGACCTCCTAGGCCCTACAGGGAACATCGACGAGCCTGCCACAAGTCTGTTGGCTTACCCGGTAGATATGGCCAAGGCCGAGACTCTAGTACTAATGGGCGAGAGTAAGAAAGCGATACAGATGGTGGAGCGGTACGTCTGAGTCCGTCGATCTTGTAAGGAACTTACCCATCAGTGGCACCAAGGTGAGCTATTCCCAAGTCGGTTCGTCGTACCAACCTGCCCCTACCATGGATCGTTGACGGCACTCGTAGGTGGTATTACCATGACACGGCTCGATATAGGGGAATACGGTCATCCAGAAGAATGGGCAAACCCGTTTGAACACAATGTCTAATCAGTTTGTCGCCAAATTTATTACGACCCTCGCGGTGTCGGTACTTGTTGCGGCTTGTACGGATTCGAAGAACGGCGGGTTAACGAGTCCCGCGGTTACACAAGGTGTAGTAACGTCTGAGGCGGCAGAATCGGCGCAGGTGAACGATCAAGGTGTGTTCTTGCGGGTGCTCGCACCGCTTGATGAAGCACGAGGCTATTGTTTGGATATTCCGGGCCACAGGTCGAGTGTCCAATTAGAGAGTCCGCTGCATGTGCATACCTGTAAGCACGGGATTTGGAACCAGGACGGACGGTTTGATATTACCGCTCTTGAAAACGGTGTGTTACGCATGCCTCACTATGAGCTTTGTCTGCAGGCCGAGAACACTGCGATCGGGGCCCGGCTCCTCTTGGAGGAATGTTCCCAAGCAGAGGTTCAGACCTGGACACTGCAATACTCCGGCGAAATCGCGTTGGAGGCGTTTCCTCAGATGTGCATCACTGTCGAAGAAGGACCGGGCAGAGATGCGGGTGGCCCACAATATCTGATGAAGGGCGTTGGGCTTGACACTTGTGCACAACGAGCCAACGACCGTCAACGATGGACGACGGTGACACCCCGATGACTCCTTCGTCAAGTGCCGTAAACCGGGGGTCGCTCACGAGCTGATTCTCGCCCGCACCTTCGCTCACATTGCTGGTTGCATGACACTTTCAGTCAACTGGGTCACCCGTTAGAAAACCTCATGCCGCGTGTCCACATTTACGATCTTTTGGCCCCACCAGTTTTACACGCCCTGTGGCTGGCTTGGATAGACATTCCCTTATTGAGCTGGGAATCGAACCCTCAATCGGGGAGGAATGATCAGCATTCTACTTAGTCACAGATGAAAGTTCACGAGTGAACGCTACCTCTCGGATGGGGATACTGGCAGTGTTACCGGGGAATCTCTACCAGGCGGTTCATGAATGCACGTAAAAATCTAAAAAGGTCAATAGTACCCAAGTGCTATAATCGTGAGGCTGCCAATGGATACCCCACAAGACCTGGAGAGAACCGCACCCACTTACCGCTGGCTGGTTATCGGCCTATGGTTGCTCTGCAGCGTCAGTGGGTTCATGGTGGCAGCTACTCTGGGAATAATGCTGCCGGCTATAAGCTCGGAGCTAAGCTTGTCCCCCGGATAGCAGGGACTGCTGGGCTCCAGCGCTTACTGGGGCAACCTGGTCCTGGCCGTGCCTTTGAGCTGGTGGACCTCCCGCTACGGCCCCAAGGTCCTCACTACGGTCACCCTCACTCTGGGGACTTTGTCATCTTTCTTCAAAGCTGGGCACCGTCTTTTGGAGTCCTCCTCGTCGGTTGGCTGGGATTCGGCTTCAGCATCATTGCCCGGCAGCCAGCCCAGGCAATTCTCATCCACCAATGGTTCCAGAAACGAGAGGTAATCCTGGTGAGCAGCCTCTCCAACATCCTGTTCGGCCTGGTGGTCGGCGGTGGGCTGGCCTCGGCACCTTTCCTACTCGCAGCCCTGGGAGAAAACTGGAGGACCACCTTCCTCGTCTTCGGCACCCTTTTCGTCTTTCTAACGGTCTTGTGGGCCGTCGTAGGAAGAGACCTAGGGGCTCTCGCTCGTCCGACACAGGGACTCCCCAGAGATGCCGGCCGGCGAGGAGCACCTTGGCTTACAGGGACCTGTGGGTTTCGGCTTTCGGGTTCATAGGAGCTACGACGGCATGGTCGTCCTTCGCCAGCTTCTTCCCCACGCTGATGCTGGACACCTATGGAATGTCTCTACAGAAGTCGGGGGCGGTACTGGCCGTTGGCATCTTCGTCGGGGGTGTTGCGGGCCTTGGCCTGGGTTACGCGGTCATGGTTACCGGCCGTACTAAACAGTTCCTTAAGGTCCTGGGTGTACTTATGGCAGGCACCTACGTGGGCATGGCCCTGACCGATTCGCTCCCCATGCTGGTTGGTCTCTCTCTGTTGAACGGCATAGCCTGGGGCTTCTGGCCTATCCTGTACACGGTGCCGTTCCACCTTCCCGGTATCCAACCCAGGCAGGTAGCCGTGGCCCTGGCTTTCATCATGACAGCGACGTCGGGAGGAATATCTCTGGGTCCATTGATCACCGGATTCCTGCAAGAGTTGTTCGACACCCTCAGGTGGCCCCTTCTCCTAATGGGGCTGGCGCCTATTTCACTGACCCTGGCCGGAATTCTCTTGCGTACCTCAACGCCGGCGCGGGCTAAAGCCCAGCTCGAGCCGCGAGCCGATACTGGTGACACGTCCCCCCGACAGGTGGACTGACCCTCGCTCGTAGCCCTATGCAATGAGAGTGTTGTACGAAGAACACTACTGAAACTCCGTCCGACTGATAGATATGGCTCAGTTAGAGGGGTAGAACCTGCCTTGTGAGACTAGGGAAGCAACCAAACCGTGGTCCGCGTCACCTGACCCTCTGGCACTATCCGAGAATAGTGATGGCGCTCTGAGCCGAATACGGATGAAAACCAATACGGCCACGGGGACACGAGGAAGGTCCAACTACACCTGAAACAAGAGAAGCCGCTACTGCTGGCATCCTAGTTGATTTGGTTCAGATTGCCAGTTCGACTCCGGTCGGCCTAGCTGAACCATTCACTCAAGGTGTTTACGGCGAAGAGGGCCCCAAGTATATAAGGCCCATCAATGCAAGGATGGGCTTGACAGGCAGATTAGGGTCCTTCCCTGTAAACAAGATCTGACCGAGGCCTATTCCCATAAGATGCGTAGCGATAAAACCCGTGGTACAACTGGGCTTAAGTTCGTCTACTAAAGTCCAAGCCAGTTACGAAGGATACTGGGATAGTAGGCTCTTTTACGCCGACCTGGCCTAGTTTCTTCAGACGTGCCGTAGCGCTAACATGGTTCGGTGGAATCATGTTATTGGGATTCAGCCGAGGAACTTCCTGATCTGGGCAGCCCACTCTACCAACTGCCCCATGTAGGAAGGGTTAAGTCCATCTCTTGCCCAGTCATAAATGAGAGTGGTAAGGCCATTGTGCTCCCTGTTTACTTCCTTGCCGTAGGTGTGGAGGAGGGATACAGCCTCCTCACCCAGGATTCGTCGTATGTTGCCTTCGTTCGCGAACTGCAAGGCCCCAGCGAGATCTTCTCTGAGATAAGGGGCTACTTCGAACAGGAATGTTCGGTCCGAATCTGAGAGGCAGTCCAGACCCAGCAACTCAGGCGGCAACCCCACGGAGTACAGGGTCGCGGCAAAGGTGATGGCTCGGGGGAGGCGGACTTCCCGCTTCCCATCGCCCAATTCCCGTGAATATCCGAAAAGCCCAATGTGGAGCCGTCGGTCGCGACGTCGGGGTACGTATGGGGCCAAAGCGTTCACCATATCGGCAAGGGAAGCGACCTGCTCCTGGTACCTGAGCTTCACTCGCTCAATTAGCCTTATCGCCCGCTCCTCATCCACCGGGATTGGCTCGCCCCTGGGGCGGGCCAACAGCTCCTCAACGGCTCCACGGACTATGTCGATTTCGTAGTCATATTTAAAGGACGACTGGACTGTGAAGGTCTGTACACTGGGAAACTCTGCCTGTGCATGTTTTGCCGTAGGCGGGCGAAAATTACCTCGGAAGGGGGAACTACCTACACCGAGTATGGGATAAATGGGAATCCCAAGGCGGGCTTCCAGACGATGGAGACGCTGGAGCGCCACCTTTGCGAGAAGGGTCGCCCCTACTAGACCGTAGTTCAACGCGGGGTCGCTACGGGCCAGGAAGACCCTCACATGAGGAAGGGTCCGTTGCAGTCCAGCGACGTACGCTTCGACAATGGAATCCGCCTGCAGCATACTGTGATCATCCTCGATTAGAGGAATTACGTTGACCTCTTGGGGCCTGTGCTCCCCCACCCAGTCACTCACAAGTCTGCCGCCGGGAAGAGTGATGCGCTCCTTGCCTACGACTATCTCTCTGTAGTATGAGTCCAGCCAGAGGAGTTCCTCAGCCGATGACGTAAATGGCAAGATCACTTCAAAGATGGGTGGGATTTCGGCGTCATAAAAGCTGGAAGCCACATCGAAGCTGGTCACTATAGTGTGAAGCGCTTCCTCTACCTTCTTTCGCATCGCCCGTTCAATTACTGGGTTGGGTATGCGGAGAGTGAGGAAGATCTCCTTACCTAACACATTAACTCGAAAGTATTCAGGGTCCTTGAGGAGGAGCTTTAAGACTACGTCTACATCGGCAGCCTTACCCTCGTAGTCCCACATCTGCTCATCACACCCAAGGGTCTGGTACACATAGCAGGCTTCTTCCACCTCGCCCTCGCCCATAACAACACCTTCCTCGGCGAAGGTTGGGGGATTGGCGTTATCCGGGTGCTGGGTGCTCATGACCCTTGGCAGCTGCATAAAACTACATCCTTTGAATAATCGTCAGAGCTCTAGTCGATCAGCGAAAGCGAGGAGCCCAACCGGTGTATTATACGACATTTGCTCGAAAATCCGCCGCTGCTACAGCATCCGCTCCGTTCATCTTCTGACCTTCTGTGGTAGTGCTACTTTCACCTCATCATTTGGAGTTATTGAAGTTGCATCGTCAGGCTCAGCGATGTTATTGGACTTTGACGTCCGGGAAGAGCGATTCCTAGAGCTGGGTTCATTCAAAAAGAACTGGAAGCAACTCCTCATGGCTGCGCAGGTGGGTTTCTACCATGCCCGATGTAACCACAAATAGTGCAGGTATTGGATGCCCCGAGACCGGTCTGGTCCGCTCTTTTTCGTAGCTAAATACCCATTTCTGTGAGCTGTGCAGGTATTGCCTGTCCCGATCCCTTAGCTTTGAGGGTCGGAGTGGCGAACTATCCACAGTCAAAGTAAGTCCGTGTTTGCTGTTATCCAGTCTGGCCTCTATCCTTTTGTCGCAACATTTGCTTCAACTGCGGCTTCACAAACTCTTCGGGAGATTTGTGTATTGATGCTGAATGGTTGCTGAAATTCGGCCATTCACAGGATGGGTTAAAGTTCAACTGCACATCGCGCCGAAGAGGATGCAGTTACAATAAAGCCGAATATATCGGATAGTCTTTTGGCTCATCTCATGCTATCTGTAAGCCGTACACACGTGGTAAAGTTGCCTGACGACGACGGCGATGATTCATTACCGAGGGTCAAAGAGAAATGTCCAACGAATTGATTTCTCTGACGAAAGGGTTTGATTGGATTCAAGCGATCCAGAATAGAGACGGCGGGTGGTCACCTGAGAAGAAAGGATCGTACCATGCTGATTGTCGACGCACAGGTCCATATCTGGAGGACTGGCTTACCCACCCCCAATCCGGCCCACCGACAGATAACCTCCTTTTCAGCAGACGATCTCCTGAAGGAGATGGATGAAGCAGGGGTAGACGCGGCGGTGATCCACCCGCCGGAATGGGACCCCGGCTCCGGCGCGCTGGCGATCGAGGCGGCACGCCAGCATCCCGACCGATTGTCGGTGCTGGGGCAGTTCCCGCTAGATGATCCGGAGAGCCGATCGCTGGTCGACGGTTGGAAGCAACAGCCAGGAATGCTCGGCTTGCGCTTCTCGTTCATGCAGCCGCATCAGCAGACCTGGCTGACGGATGGCACCATGGACTGGTTGTGGTCCACCGCCGCGCGTGCCGGGGTACCCATCGCCCTTGCCTTCGTGATGATGGAGGCTGCTGCCAGCCTCTTTCCGGCGGTCGGACGGATCGCAGATCGACATCCCGAAGTGCGGCTGAGCGTCGTTCACATGGGAAGACCTTCGGGTTCCAAAGATCAGGCAGCGTTCGCGACGCTCCCGGAGCTACTCGCCCTCGCCAGGTATCCTAACGTGGCGGTCCAGGCCACAGGCGCGCCCAGCTACTCCAGTGAACCCTACCCCTTTAGCAACATCCACAAGTACCTCCGCCAGATCTACGAAGCCTTCGGCCCCGAGAGAATGTTCTGGGGCACCGACATCACACGTATGCCCTGCTCGTGGAGCCAGTGCGTGACCCTCTTCACCCAGGAGCTGCCGTGGCTGTCGGAGAGCGACAAGGAATTGATCATGGGGCGCGCCCTCTGCAAGTGGCTTGATTGGAAGCTCCCCTAAACCACGGGGGGCGATCGCAGACGATTCCACGGTGCCTTCGGTTTCTCCATCATTAAGCATTGCTCCTGTCTTCGATACAGAAGGCCAACTGTTCCATGCGCACTACGATTGGATCGCAGTGGCTAAAGCTCTTTCACTATGAGCGAATACTGTTGGGTGCAACGTTGGCATTGCAGATGAAAGACAACGGGCTCAGAACAAAGGGAGTTCGATGACTTGATGTTGCTGATGAAGCCGTCGGCAACCCAGCTCGAACTACAGAGCCTACTGCCCACACTAGTACTCAGTCAACCAAGATTTGATGGTGCCTTTCACCCCCATCCTAGCCTTCCCCCATCGAGGGCTCACTGGGGTAGGCATATCCTAAAACTTGTTTAAAAACAGCTAGGAAAGCGCCGAGCTTTCCCGTCATCCTAGAAGTATCACTCAACTGGGATGTGGGGAGGTGACTCATGCGCTTTCCGAGAGAATGGTACCACTTGCTACGTTCAACTGAACAGTATTTTCCTGACCTAAGATCCAGCCAAATACGTGGATTGGCGCTATGGGTGTATGGGGCAATCATGGCTAAGAGTGCTTGCCAAAGCGCGGTGATTGATGCTCTATCCTCCATCGCCACCTTCCATGCTCTGCGACAATACCTTAGAGAGTTCCTTCGGGATGGTTCGGAGAAGGCCACTCCCTGCAACATCCAGTTGGATGTAACCCTCTGTTTTGCGCCTTTGCTCCGCTGGCTGCTGTCTTTGTGGAAAGGTCAACAACTGGCCTTGGCCGTCGACGCAACAGCCCACCAAGACCGCGTGGTCGCCCTGGTAGTAAGCGTGCTGTACCGGGGTAGCGCCATTCCCATTGCCTGGACCATACTCCCTGCTAACAGGTCGGGGGCTTGGATTCCCGAAATCCTCCGGCTTTTGCAACTGCTTGCTCCCGAAGTGTCCAAAAGCATGGAGGTGCTGGTGATGACTGACCGAGGCTTGTGGAGCCCCCGCCTTTGGAAGCAAATACGGGCCTTGGGATGGCATCCACTGATGCGGGTAAAAAACAACACCAGCTTTCAACCGTTGCAGGGGCAACGCCGGCAAGCCAGGACGCTGATTCCCGGACCAGGCCACGCCTGGGTAGGAAGGGGCAGTGCCTTTTATAATCCCAAGCGCCACCGCTTCGGTACTTTGGTGGTGGTTTGGGATAAAGGCCAGAAGGAACCCTGGATAGTGATTACCGACTTGCCTCCCGAGGATGTGGGGGTATGCTGGTATGGGTTGCGCTTCTGGATCGAGTTGGGTTTTCGCGCTCTCAAGAGTGTGGGTTGGCAATGGCAACGCACTCGACGGACTGACCCGGACCGAGTGGCCCGGTACTGGCTCGTTCTGGCGGTGGCTACCCTGTGGGCCACGGCCTATGGGACCAGAGCAGAAGACGCTATTTCTCTTGGAGTACCTCCCCAGAGAGTCAGAAGCCCTCATCCACTTCCTAGCTGTTCTGGACCCCGAAAGGATAGCGTGATAAAGAAGGGCATATGCTGTATGACTCGGCAACTGCTCCAGGGTAGGCCTTGGCTTCGCCTGTGGCTCATACCTGAACCTTGGCCAAACCCACTCCCTGGTTTGCAAATTACCTACCATAAACCGGTTCCCAAAGCTCATAATTTCAAATGCCTACCCCAGTGAGCCCTCGACGGGGGAAGGGACTTGTTCTCTCCCCCTCGATGGGGGAGAGTTAGAGTGGGGGTGAAACGATGGATCTATTTTAAGGTTGACTATGTCACAGGTTGATCATAGCATCCCCCTTTATCGCTGGACACGTTGGACGCACTTCCCCGGCCTATGCCAACCATTGACATGGCTAAGAGGCATGGATAGACTCACGGCATATTGAGGTCCAGGCTGTGGGGCGTGCGCTGTAGCGACCGTTCTGAGGATATCTGTCGGTAGGAGAGAAAAAATGACGACTACTGGAATGCTAGAGAAGCACATCAAGGTCAACGGGGTACGGCTTCGATATCTGGACTGGGGGACCGCTGGTAAGACTCCCCTCATTTGCCTGCACGGACACACCGGTCAGGCTCATATATGGGATAAATTCGCAGAAGCCATGCGTGAGCGTTATCATGTCTTAGCGGTGGACCAGAGGGGTCACGGTGAGAGTGAATGGACAAGCTCAGGATACGCCAGAGACAGGTTCGTGGAGGACCTCGCAGCCTTCGTTGATGCGCTGGGACTATCCCGGTTCATACTAGTGGGCCTATCGATGGGCGGTTGGAACTCGCTACTCTACACAATGGATCATCCTGAACGAGTGGAAAGAATCGTCATAGTCGATATTGCGCCGGAGTCTAATCCCATATACCTGCAGGCAAGACAGAAGCTCCCACCTACCCTGATGGAGTTTACCAGCCTGGAAGCTGCGGTGGACTGGATGCGTCGTGGGAACCCTTGGGCCAGCGAGGCGCGTCTCCGGCAGGACGCTGAGGACAAGATGCGTATGAGAGAGGATGGTAAATGGACTTGGAAAGCCGATCCCTCCCTATTCGATACTTGGAGTCCTGATATGACAGACCCAGTACTCATCGGTCGTTACTGGAAGGCCATGGAGGAGATAACCTGCCCAATCCTGGAGGTCCGAGGTTCGGAGAGCAACTTGGTCTCAGATGAAACGATTCAGCGGATGCAGAGGGTAGGAAAGCAATTCACTAGTATAGATGTGGCTGGAGCTGGGCATGTGGTGACCGTGGACAAACCCCAGGAGTTCATACAAGCGACGCACTCTTTCCTAGGTGCCTAGCATGATAGGTTCCCCTGATTGCATAGGCGGCCCAGCTAAAGACCGCCACATGGACTTATGGGGGGAATCTGCCTACGACTCCTAAACTGACTGTACGCCGGCAGACGGGACAGGTATATATGTACTGCCCTTGCTCTCTGAAAACCTCGGACTCCGGTAGGATGACAAGTGCGTGAGAATCTTATTTATGAGCGGAGCACATGGGTCATGGGGATGAGGTGTCCCTAAGGCCTAGGCATATTGGTCCTGATGAGTAATCTGCCCACCTCTGATAGGATCCTGCGACCTCGCAAATACTAGCCCACTTCTCCACATCTGCGGAAATTAGAATACTCAGCATTCTTCTATTTACGCCAATCGAGCCACCAGGATACGAAGTCGGGCCGCTCTCGAGAACGGAATAGCTCGCCGCTAAACCGCGCCAGGTAATGATCAAGAGGCTGCAGGGTTTCTTCAAACTTTGGGTCATAAAGCGACCATTTCCGGGCATGCTCTTCCGAACGGAAGAGATTCATGCCGGCTCACCTATAAGGCAATATCGAGGGGTCGCCACCGGTACTCATTGCGGTGTAGCTATACCCATAAATACCGTCGGGGTTTACTGAGAGTACCTCTTCGTCCCTCATCTCGATCGATATAGGCTCACCACAATCCAGACACGGGGCATCGACCCGCACCAACTTTCCAGGAAAATGCCAGCGGACCGCCAGCGATTCGAATCCTCACTGGGCAAACCACTTCTGCTCACCATCCACCGAGATACGATACTGGGTGGGAAGGTTGTTGAACGGTGGAAAGGAAGCAATATAGTCCGTATCAGGGTGAAACCAGGCTGGCAGCCCTGTATCGATCAAGTCGTGCATCAACTTGCGCCCTTTTTCCGGCGAGACCTTTAGCTCTGCAGCCAGTTCTGTGTAATGAGGCGCCTGACCGGTCTCTTTGAAGCGTCGAAGTATAAATTGAAAAACCCTGTCTATCCTCTTGGGTCTCGGCATAGCCATCCTCCCGTGAAATTTAGCATGATGCCAAGTTAGAGTTGGCGGCCCAGCCTAGCCCCGTCTAAGATAGCATCCATCAGCCCCCGCGGCGCTAGGGCATCTCCTATCAGATGTAACTCTGGAACTCGTCCCTTCAGAGTATGGTAGAGGGAGTCGGCTGCTTGGCCGCGGGAGGCCGATACCACAAGATCGACTCCCTCCATGCTGTCCTCCAGCTTGGTTATGACCTGCTCTGTCATAACGCTCCTACCCTTGACCGCTTTTACCCTGGTGAGAGGTGTGATGGCTACGCCTTTTTTGAGGACCCTGCTGTAGAGGGTCTCAAAGGTATACCCGTCTATCTGGATCCCCGGGTAGAGAGCCTCGGTGAGGACCTGTACTTTACAGCCCTTATCGGCGAGGTAGTCGGCTGTGCTCAGGGCCTGAATGTGGTGCTCCTCAGCGAGCACCAGAACCCGCTGGCCGGATCGGACATCTACCTCCTCAGCCAGCACCGACCGAGCGTCCACGATTCGTCCACCTTCGGAGGTGGGAATATCAGGCACTAGAGGCCGTGAGCCGGTCGCAATAACCACGGCATCTGGATCACCCTGGTCCATGGTTTCTTCAGTAACCTCGCTGTCCAGGTGGACGCTCACCTCCAGCCTAAGCAGCTCCTGGGTGTAATAGCGACGCAACTCATCAAGGTCCTCCCTGCCGGGAGCCTTCGATGCTAACAGAGACTGGCCCCCTAGCCGGTCTCCCTTCTCGTATAGGGTCACCTGGTGCCCCCTGAGGGCCGCCACTCGCGCTGTCTCTAGGCCAGAAGGGCCGGCTCCCACTATCATCACCCGCTTCGGAAGCGCGGCCGTCACCAGGGCCATATCTTTCTCTCTACCCATCTCCGGGTTAACCGTACATGCGATCGGCATACCGATATTGCTGCGGCCAACGCATTCATTGCACGCAATGCAATGGCGGATTTCGTCCAGGCGCCCTTCCTGAGCTTTCCTAGGCATCTCCGGGTCCGCCATGATCGCCCTGTTCATGGAGATCAGATCCGCTGTTCCGCTGGACAATACACCTTCGGCAAGTGACGGGTCGTTGATTCGCTGCGAACAGATCAGAGGGAGCTTGACCACCTGGCGTATGGCTTCAGTCAAGTATAGAAAACTACCAGGTTTGTAGTACGAAGGCGGGATGTGGGCTCCCACACCGGGCCCGGCACCCACGTGGATAAAGTCAAGGTGACCAGTTGCCTCCAGCAGCGGCGCTATCTCCAGAATGTCATCTAGAGTCAGGCCATCTTCGATAAGCTCATTACCACTAAGGCGGATGCCCAGGGCCCTATCCTGACCGATGGCATCCCGTACTGCTGCCATCACCTCTTTGGCGAAGCGCAGGCGATTGTCTAAGCTACCGCCGTACTCATCCTGCCGTGTGTTAGTGCGAGGGGACATGAACTGGGCCACGAGAAAAGAGACCTCTCCTTGGACCTCCACGCCGTCGAACCCCGCCTCCCTGGCCCGAGTTGCCGCCTGTCTCATGGCCTCCACCACCATCTTGATGTCCTGAGTTTCCATTTGGTGGGGAATCTCGATCCGATCAGGAAGAATCCTGCTTCGCGGTCCTGGAACGGCTGAGGGGGCCATAATGACGCCGCCATGAAGCCGGGAGTCGCTTCCGCTACCCGCGTTAAGCTGTACCATATACTTGACCCCCTCGGCATGCAGGGCGTCGACCACACGCCGATAGGCGGGAACGATTGCGTCGGTCTGGAAAGCAACAGGCGGCGCCCCTGTGTGGAAAGGTACTACCGGCGTAACGTGGGTGATGATGAGACCCACCCCTCCACGAGCCTTGGCCAGTAGGTAGTCCAGCTGCCGTTCCGTCGGTAGTCCGTCCAGAGGCATGAAGTGGGTACCATGGGCAGGAACAACTATCCTGTTCCGCAACTTGATAGGGCCCAGAGTAAAGGGCGTGAATAGATGTCTAAAGGACGGTGTTGTCTTGATTCGAGGTTCCTGCTTTCTCTGCACGAAATCCTGACGCAGGGTTTGCTTGTTACTCAGTTGGATACCCCCCGCTAGCTCAGCATGGGATATTGTATGAGTTAACTCTGGAAGGGTCAACGGAATCACACATTCCAACGTCGATATCTGGCCAAGAGGAGTCAGCGAAAGAATGACTGTGTCTATTGTAGCTTTAGAATACGAGCGGCGTTACCTCCCAGAATTGCCTCCACTTCGCCGTCGGTAAAGCTATGTCCGTACTTTTGGGCCAGGGCTGGAAGATCTTGGAAGATGCCTATCCACTTCTTAAGAGGTACTCCGGAAACACGGGTCATGCCCGGGTGGTCGCTCCCGAATAGAATGTGATCAGCGCCAAGAACATCTTTCATACGGCTTATAGCGGTTATCCATTCCTCGGTGAACTTAAACTCGGGCTGCCAGTAAGATAGGTCTACGTACATGTTGGGATTATGGCGAGCCACGCTTAGAGTTTCCTGCCACAAGTCCTCGCCAGCATGACCGAGGATCATGGTGAGGTTGGGGAAATCAGTTGCCACATCGTCGAAGGCCATGGGTCGAGCGTACCGGCTGTAAAGGGGGGCGCGTATGGGACCACAATGAAAAAGCACTGGCACATCGTGCTGAACACAAAGCTCGTACAAAGGATATGCGGAGCGGTCGTATGGGTAAAACCCAGCTGTTGGGTGAATCTTCAAGCCCTTGGCATCGCCGTTTTGAAGGTAGCGTTCAAACATGTCTGCCGCTTCAGGACGCCGAGGGTCAATGCCAAAGAAGGAGATGAGTCGCTTAGGATGTCGCCTCATGATCTCGGCTTGAATCAAATTTTCCCCTTCGATGGAGAAAACGTTGTCTTTGAGGAGTAGTCCATAGTCAGCTAGCACTAGCACCGCCACATCCACTCCTGACTCGTCCAGCCAGGTTACCAGCTCTCGCTCACGTGCCTCCCAATCTGGGATCAGTCCAAGATCAAACGTCGCGATCCTTTCACCACCTAGCTCTTCAGAACGGGACGAGGCTTCTCTTGTACCAGGATGTTTTTCGAAGACGACGAACAGGTGCCAGTGAACATCAACAATCATGAGTCCCCCTTGTTTGGAGCTTTAGCGTACATAAACTCGAAAACCTATCGACCAACTGCGACTAGACACGGTACCAGGTCAGCGCGAGAGTGTCAGAGCATTAACCAGGGTATCCGTGCTTCGAGAATCTGTCAATTACCAAATTGACCTCAGGCTTCCCGATACGTCGCCCTGGGAGATCATATCAGGACGTTTTGTTCCAGGCCGGCTACTTCACCGAGTAGCTCGCCCGCTGAGTGGTATCAGAGTTATGAAAGGATAGTCGCCCTAGTCGTCATCCTTTCAAGCCCTGCCAGTAACGGCGCCCTTCGACACGCACTAACTTCCCGAACCCCGGAGCCGGGAAGTGGCAGCCGATCACTGTGGCATCCTCCGCTTCCAGCTCGTCTAGTACGCGCCGTCTAGTCTGAGCGGACAGGCGGTGGTCATGGTCTCCCCGGAATTCCCAGTCAACCTCGGTCACCTGGGCCGGCATGACCACCATGTCCCCCGTAATCAGAGCGCGCTCGTTTCCGGAATTTATGACAACGCTCATATGGCCCGGTGTATGCCCGGGAGAATGGACGGTTGTTACCTCGCCGGTAATCGCCCGGTCCCCGGATATGAGGTCTAGCACCCCCAGAGTTTCCAGGGGAGCTACTGTCGTCTCCCAGTTCGCGGCGGACTCCCATTTTCGGACCTGTGGGTCGGCGAAGAAATCCCAATCAGCCTGATGAACGATATACCTTGCCTTCGGAAACGTGGCTTTTGGTCCATCCTTGCCAGGAATAAGGTTCCAGCCGACGTGATCCCGGTGAAGGTGGGTGATGATCACTGTGTCCACATCTTCCGGGCTGATTCCGGCCGACCCCAGCTCTACCAACATCCTCCCATCCGTTCCGCCATTGAAAAATGCCACAGCGACAGGGTTGATCGCACTACTGCCGATACCGGTGTCCACCAGAATGTTGCGGCCTTCAGACCGCAGGAGGAACCCACCCATATGAACGCGCCAGGTTTGGGGCCCACCGAAACCTTCCGGAAAGCGTTTTCGATACGGTACCCATGCCTCCGGCGGCACCTTTGGGAAGAGCTCGCTCAAAGGTATCGAAATATCCACCACGCAGTCGCACAGGTCCAGCACCTCTACGTTCCCAACAGTCAGCTTTCCGCCGCCTTTTGACCAGCTCATAGTCCTCCTCGCAACATCTTGATGGCCACTCTCGCCCCTCCGCAGACATTTCGTAGAGAGCGAGAATCAATTGACCGGATTATATCATTGGATGTAAGAGCGTTAGACAAAATGAAATAGGGAATTCGGGCTCCTCAATGTGTACACTATCGGCGAATAGCGATGGCCAGACGGTCCGCCAGCAGCCTGACCCGAAACGGGTAGATGCAAAACAACCAACCCAACGAAATATATCAACCCACCATGGCCACATTTCCTGTGCTCTAGAAGAGGGGCCCTGCTTAGGCTAGCCACGAAAAGTGTGTGACAGCCAAATCCAAATCCTCGATTCAGTTTGCCCGGTATGGCAGGCTTCTTCCACGCCTGTTTCGCGGTTATCCTATCAAACTGCCATTCGTAAGCATGGCTAACTAGACCGATTATGCGTTCTTCAGAAATATCCTATATATTTGTGATAATTAGCTTTAGAGTTCACCATAGACAGGCGGGTTTCTTTCACAGACGGATTATTTGCCTGGAGGTACAGTGTGGACGAGATTGTGGCAAGATCACGTTACCCTGATGGTGCCGGTGGTCCACTGGAAGATCGGGCGATCCTTAGAAACGCCATCGAATTCAGTACCCAGCAACGATTCTGGCGAGCACTACAGACTCTAACCGAACGCTTATATGATTACCTCAACAACACACAGCGGGCGATGCTCGCATTTGAAGGGTCTCAAGCCATGATGGTCAGCCTGGAGGACATACAAGCCTGGATATTTGTCCTGAGGAACTGGCGACCTGGTTGCTCAGAAGGACCGTTGTTCGCGTTACTGGATAGTGTGTGGGGGGTCACAACGGGGCAACGCTGACTGGAGCGAATATGCCGCATTAGAACTTCTGATGGTCCAGTTTCACGAGGGCGTGGTGCCGTATATGGGCTTGGATGAACGATGGCGAACGTCCATTCTCAAAACCCTCGAGTCGGGCGATGTGGATGGCCTGCGAGATAAAGTAGCTCAGTGGGCTGCGCTGACGCGAGCATTAGAGAACCTTCGAAAACAACATCTATGGGGAAGACATTACTGATGAAACGTACCGGAACCAAAAGGATGCCCTGAACAGGCAACTCAAGCGCATCGATCCGCCGTCGAATAGCAACCGAATCCTCCGAATCGAACGCGCCGTACAACTTCTGAAAGACTTTACCACTCTCTGGGCACATTCCGGGGTCACAGACGCCCAAAGGGAATCTATAATAAAGGGAATATTCGTTGAAGTCCGGTTGCAGGGGGAGACCTTGATGGCAGTCAGGCCTAAGGCTGCCTACGAAGCCCTGTTCGCCTATTTGGTCTGTGGTGGAGTAAGAAAGTGTCGGGGTGAGTGGATTCGAACCACCGGCCTCCACGTCCCGAACGTGGCGCGCTAGCCACTGCGCTACACCCCGCAGACCATCATTATAACTTACAAGGCAACCCAGAGATAGACCAAAGACCAACGGGTTCTATCCGATGCCAACACTTGACTAGCTTCCTGAGGTGAGGTAGCATCCCCTTGATTTTCAATTTTTGTACATAGCTCCGGGGTTATAGAAGAATCATCCGGGGAGGTGGAGCGAATGACACAAGAGGCCCAGACGGCCTTGACGCCTGAGGTCAAGGCCATGATCGGCGTGACAGGAGACGTGGTTGAATGCTGGGGTGAAGTCGACAAGGAGTACTTGAGACGATTCACCCAGGCAGTGATGGACCCGGATCCAAGGTACTGGGACGAAGAGTTCGCCAAGAGCACTAGATATGGCCAGCTGATAGCTCCGCCAATCATGGTGAGCTACATGCCCGGAAGATTATCCCCATCAAAAGGAGACGCCGTAACCCTGGCGTTTCAGGATAACCCTCAGTCCGATGGCATAGGAGGGGTCAAGCTAGAAGGTGAACTGCCACCCTTACCCACTAACCTTGTCAGGATTCTCAACGCCGGCAATGAACTGGAGATTTATCAATACCCCAGCATCGGAGACAAGATATTTTTTCAGAACAAGTACGCAGACATTAATGAGCGAACGGGTCGAGACGGTAACCATTTTCTAATAGTGACCAAAGAAACAACCTTTCGCAACCAAAAAGATGATCTTCTTTGCATCACCCGCTATTCCTTCATCCGCCGATAATTAAATAAATCTGTTAACTTTCTCCATGGGCACACAGCAAAAGAGAGGACAGAGCATGGCACTAGAACTGGAAGAGCTTCTGAAGCTATCTCCGTCGGAGATGGTTAAGCACAACGAGAAACCTACCGCTGAGGAACTTAGAAACAAGCGACAGATCTACTATGAAGACGTGTACGAGGGCATGGAGCTGCCCAAATACATCTACCAGCCCACTCCTACTCACCTGTTCCGCTGGAGTGCGGCTATAGAGAACTGGCACCGTATCCACTACGATCTGGACTTCGCCACCAACCACGACAAGCTACCCAGCGTTCTGGTGCAGGGATCGTGGAAACAGAGCGCCGTGCCTCAATATATAAAGGACTGGACTCTGCCCGATGGCTGGCCATGGAAAGCGTCCTTTGAACATCGAGCCATGCTCGTGCCAGGAGACATACTTATATTGTGGGGCAAGGTCACCAGCAAATACGAGAAGGCCCGTATGGGCTTCGTAGAGCTGGAGATCGGCATGAAAACGCAGGACGCCGTCGAAAGCATGCCCGGCACCGCTACGGTAGTCCTTCCTTTGAAGAATGGCGAACCCATCCCTTATCCTTTCGTACCACCCGAGGCGTAATACAGCCTAAGATTTGCCACAGAGACACAAAGTCACAGAGAACAGTAATATTACCCCTCTGCGCCTCGGTGACTACGTGGCTAAACCATGGGAGGCATAATGGCCAGATTCATGGCTATTCACAACGTCCCCAACATTACTCAGGAGCAGTTCCAGGAAACCCTGGATGAAGTGAAAAAGTGGCGGCCCGACCGTCGTACCACGATATTGAAAGTGTACTGCAACCTGTCTGAGGGGAAGCTGATCTCGGAATGCGAATCAGTGGAGCAGGCCCAGTTCGAGGACTGGATGAACGAGGTAGGCTGGCCTTGTGAGGCTATTTATCAGGTTGACCTAATCCACCAGGTGGGCCGCATCTGGCAGTTGTAATGAAGGCTGCTATGGCGTGTCGATGGCTGAGATAACGACTCTGGTGGTGAGGGGTAGCAGATGCCCATTATGACCGCTGCTCAAGCATTGGTGCGTTCCCTGGCCAGGGAGGGCGTCGAGGTTATCTTCGGGCTCCCCGGCGTCCAGATAATGGACGTTTTCGATGTCTTGCACGGAGAGCCAGGCATCCGATTAGTGATGGTGCATCACGAGCAGGCCACTACATACATGGCCGATGGCTATGCTAGGACTAACGGAAAGGTGGGAGTGGGAGCCAAGATAGGCAATCCAGCCCGCCAGGTGGTCGCCATTTGTGGTGACGGGGGTTTCACGTATGGCATCCCAGACCTGGCCACGGCGGTGCAAGAGGGGGCTAACATTGTCACCCTCGTATTCAAAACAGCTCTTTCGGTGCTTCACTGGCCAACCAACGGAAAAGATATGGAGGCAGAGTGTACGGCACTCCCCTTCGGAACCCTGACTTCGTCCAGCTGGCCGACTCCTTTGGCGCCTTGGGGATCAAGATTTCCGGGCCGGAAGAGTTGGGCGATGCCCTCCGGAATGCTCTGAAGAGCGACCGGCCCGTGGTTATGGAGGTGCCCATGCCGGTCCTCGATCCTCCGTTCCAGATACCTCCCAAAGGAGCGATACCGGCTTAGCCCTTTAACCAGTCTCGAGTCGTTTACTGTCCACCCTGAGATTTCCCGCATAAGCCACCCTGTACTGTTCTTCTATCGTAGAATAGAAGCACATCAGGTTACAGGAGAAGTATCATGGCATTGCTTTCTCTTAAACGCTCCGGCGTGGGAGTGGTAGAGATATCCGGGGTCATTGGCGTGGGAGTTCGCATACCCGTTTATTCCCGACTGTTCGAAGGCTTACGCACCGATCGGAGATTCAAGGCCGTTATCGTGGAGATGGACTCTCCAGGCGGAACCGCTTCCGGTTCCGAGCTACTCTACCATGGCCTTCTCCGAGTGGCACGAGAAAAGCCGGTGGTGGCGTTCATCCGAGGCACGGGAGCGTCTGGAGGTTATTACATAAGCTGTGCAGCGCATAAGATCGTAGCGCTACCATCGTCTCTCGTGGGCTCCATAGGAGTCATTTACCTGAGACCCGTACTGCAACAGCTACTCCAGAAGCTGGGGATAAGCTATTCGGTCTACAAGGAGGGGAGGCTGAAGGATATGACCGGCTTCTGGCGGACTCCAACCTCCGAGGAGGAAGGCAAGTTCCAAGGGCTCATAGATGAAATCTACGATAACTTCGTCAATGAAGTCGCCTCAGGTAGACATATGGAAGAGAGCAAAGTGAGGGAGCTGGCGACGGGAGAGATATTCACCGGCAAGGGCGCCAAGGAGCGCGGCCTCGTCGACGAGCTGGGCGATTTCGACGTGGCCTTGGACTTGGCCGCGGACTTGGGTAAGACCCGCCGTAGGCCGACTTGGGTAAAGCCCAAAAGACCGCTATTCGAGCGCTTCGTAGGTCGCATCGGCGGTCCCACGGCGATGCCGAGGATCGTCTCAGAGCTCGACGGGTTGTTGGCCGGAGGATTGTATTACATGGCGCCGGGGTTCGTGCCAAGTGCTTCAATAGACGAGTAGGACTCGCTTATAGCCACGTCAGGGTCCAGTAAGGTTAATCTTACCAGGCGCTACTGCTTCTTCAACTCTATCTCAATCCGCTCCTGCCTCTTCGCCTCCTGCCACAGCTTCTCCTTCTCGGCAAGCGGAAGCTCAGGAAAATCCTGGCTTCTTTCGGAAGCCAGGCGCTCCATCGTGAGATATCGCCCCTGAAAGCGGGTGTTGGCCTGCCTCAGAGCATCTTCGGCGTGGATGCCCATCCAGCGAGCCAGGTTGACCATGGTGAAGAGCAGGTCACCCATCTCCTGGGCCTTTCCTTCCTGGTCAGGAGCGCTCCTTAGCTCATCGACCTCCTCCACCAGCTTGTCCAGCACCCCTGAGATGTCGTTCCACTCGAAACCTGCCTTACCCACCCTGTCCTGCATCAGCTGAGCTGAGGCCAGGGCCGGTAGCTCCTTGGGTATCCCTTCGACCGGTGACTTACGGCCCCCTTCCGCCGCCTTTAGCTTTTCCCAGTTGAGCTCCACCTCACGGGCATCGGAGGCCACAGCGTCATCGAAGACGTGGGGATGACGCCGGACCAGCTTCTGACTGATACCCGCAACAACGTCATCAATACAGAACGCCTCCGATTCCTTAGCCATTTGGGAGTGGAATACCACCTGGACCAGGATATCACCGAGCTCCTCTGAGAGTTTGGCCGGTTCATTGCTGTCTATGGCCTCGAGCACTTCGTAGCACTCTTCCAGCAGATGACGCTTTAGTGACTGGTGAGTCTGTTCCCTGTCCCAGGGGCAACCACCGGGTGATCTGAGGCGCTCAATGATATCTACGAGGGTCTCGAAGGAGCCGGGCTTGTGTTCCATAAAATACCTCAAATATGATGGGCACAATACAGGGAGATTCTCAATCGCATTATATAAACGGCCTTGGTTGAATGACAAGGCTTGAGATGCTACGGTATATCTATGAGATTGCGCCTAACCTCTAAGGTAGCAGGCCAGCTATCCACGGTCCTGTTTATAGTTGCGGTCCCCCTTTTCCTCATTACCATCAGCGTGACCTGGGCCATCAACGACCTGCGCCTATACCGTTACGGTTTCGAAGAATACAACGTATCTATCGTGACAGGTATTGATCACGACGAGCTGATGACGGCCGCGCGCCAAATCAGGGGCTATTTCAACTCCACCAGAGAACCTCTCGACATAAGGGCCAATGTTTTCGGAGAGGACACGGAGCTTTTCAGTCAGCGCGAAGTGATACACATGCGGGACGTTAAGCACCTAATCTGGGGAGTCTACGGAGTCGCGGCGGCCAGCGGATTGTACCTCATAGGATTTACGGCCGCGGGCTTCGCCGTCCGCAGGAGTAACTTTGCCCACACTCTATCCAGACGTCTACTATCGGGTAGCGGCCTGACAATAGTATTGGTGGCCGTCGTTGGCTTGTTCTCTCTAGTGGGATTCGACTCGCTGTTCACGAAGTTCCACGAGCTGAGCTTCGCTAACGACTTTTGGAGGCTAGACCCTAACAGGGATTACCTGGTGATGATGTTCCCCCAAGGCTTCTGGTTCGACGCCACTCTATTCGTAGGCTTGGCTGCGGTCGTAGGCTCCTTAGTTGTAGTGGCGATTACTGGGGGATTTCTGATCTTGGAGCGACGTCAGAGCCGTAGGAAACAGCGGGCCGTCTTGCAGAATCCTTCGACCCTACCATGAGCAATATAAGCTACATATGAACAGGTAGAGCCAGAAACTCTAGCCAAACGTATGGAGAAGTAAGGACTTAGTCCATTTAGCAACCACAGTTGCCGCAACCGGAAGGCCCACAACCTCCCATACCGGCCATAGAGCCGAGCTCTCCGTCGTCGCCGGCTCTAACGGCTGCGAAGAGAGAGATGGCCCGCTGGGCGGGCTGGCCGCACCGGGGACAGCCTGCATCAGGCTCAGTCATGGACTGTAGCTTATCAAACTTGTATTCACACGTGGGGCATAGATATTCATATATAGGCATGTTATATCCTTTTAGCGATCCTTCAAAAAATGTAGCGCATATACCTCTAAGAGTCAAGGAACCCAGACAGGCACTAAGGTCTTTCGACTGTCACTGTGAGGGGTTTAGCCCCGAAGCAGTCTCTTACGATGAGAAAGGAGATTGCTTCGCTTCGCTCGCAACGACAGTAGGAGAGAACCGAAAGCCCCTGGACAGGCACCGGTTCTCCATAGCTAGATTTGTAGTACAATAATCTGGTAAGCGGACGCAGCGGAGACTGGAGTTAGGGAGACACCCAGTTGAGTCTTCAAGACGTCTTGATCCCCGGCGAGAAAGTGCTCTCTGAGTGTAAGCCCCTCTACGCCACGTCTCGCCGCATCATACGCTACGACGAAGGCCCCGGAGCCGAGCCGATGGCTGAACTCGCCTATCACCAGATTTCAGGGGTACAGGTAAGGCAGCAGCCAAGCTACTTCATGATGGTTTTCGGCGCCTTGTGCCTCATTTCGGCCCTTTATCTCACCTTATTGGGTCACATCTTCATCACAGCCCTTCCGGCGCTGGTGATCGGTGTGGTTCTCATGTTTTTTGGCGCACAGGGGAAATTTAGATATTATCAGCTTCGCTTGCGCAACGTCCCTCCTCCGGTAACCACTGAGCCAGAGACTAACTGGGACACGACTGTCCGCCCATTCATGGAATCCATTGGTGTAATGACACCCGCCTATGAAGCTCTTTGGCGTCTGGACTACCATAGTGGCGGAAGCTTTATCGCCACAATCCGCACAGTCATCGGTCATCTGCCTGAGGTTTAGCCAGCTGATCGGGTCTTTCCCACTCTAACTCTCCCCCATCAAGTGGGGAAGAACAAGTCCCTTCCCCCTCGATGGGGGAAGGCTAGGATGGGGGTGAAACGATGCATCAATTTTAAAGTTGGGCAACTACTAGCCTATTGCCCGATTTATTCCGATTCTGCTCCTCTTGGATCCACAGTCCGAGACCCTCAACCAAGGGAATAAACGAGGAACAGTCCCAGACCATAGACAAGACAGATTAAGGCCATCACGGGTCTTGTAGGTATTCGTCGAGATTGGCCTCGAAGCAATATCTGCCACAGGCCCAGCACCATGAGGAGGACGGCAATCAGTCCCGCGACAACAGGCTCCCTCCCCAGGGACTCCAACAACGGGCCCTCGCGATAGAAGGGGTCTGCGAGGGCTAGGACCAGAATAGTGAAGGCACAGCTACCGTAGAGGTTGCCCACAGCCAAGTCCGCCGCCCCGAGACGAGCCGCGGCTATCGTGGCTGATGCCTCGGGCATGGTGGTAACCAGAGCAACGGCAACCACACCGAGAAAACCTTTTGCCAGGCCGGTAATTTCTGCGATCTCCTCCACGCTGTAAGCTAAGAACGGCGCAGCGATGACCACGCCCAGAGAGGCAAGGCCGAAATACAGCCACGCTGTTCCTGCGCTTGTTTGGTAAGCTGGTGGACCATTGGTTGTTGTGGAAACCTCTCGGGGCCTCATCATGTAGACGATACGCATGCCCGCGAGGTAGAGGACCAGAAGCAGAATGGAAGCCAGCCCTACTCCCCGGACGGAAACACCGATGTGCACGGTACTCAGCAGCACCGCCAGGGATGTAAGCGTGATGGCAATGATTACCAGATACGAATGAGTGGACGCTACCCTACGAAAGAATCCGGCTCCACCAAACAGCAATACCACTATGGCTAACACGAAGATATTGACCATGTTGGTCCCGAAAATGTTGCCGCCAACAAGCTCCGGCTGGTCTCGGCTTGCCGCGGTAATGCTCGCTATTAGCTCGGGCAAGGAAGTAGCAGCAGCGACCAGTATGGCGCCCACCCACAACCTTCCCCATCCCGTCAGCTCGGCGAGTATGTCGCCATACTTTGCCAGGAACACGCCACAAATAACTACCAGTACGGCACTTCCGACAAAGAAAAGTAAGGGCTGTAAGAGCTCGCCAGTCATGCGCTGTTCACCATGTGTGGAGTGATGTCACAGAGGGCTCACTGAAACGACCATAGTTCCTTGGCAAGCCAGCTGCGACGGTTCCAAGTATAGCAAAGGAGTAGGCGGTCTGACTTAATGAATGCACTCAAAGTGGCAGTGGAACACATCAAGAGCCCTTCAATGAACCGGCGATACCGAACGCCTCAGGGTCTTTCGAATGTCTTTCCGACGCAGATATTTCCGCTCGTCCTGAGCCCGTCGAAGGACGCCGCCATGGTTCGACAACTCGTCGGCTATGATCAGGATGAAGTCACCATGGGCAGCATAGGCAACCGACCGGCGGTTTGCTCCAGTCGTGGGCCCCAGATATAATGAGGTCTGATTCATAGCGGGCGTGGAGAACAGGTCAGATGAAACCAACGTCCGCCGAATGGAAGTGTAGATTGAGGGGTTTTCTGTTACTGTTGATAATGCTTGGGCTACTGGCCGCGTGCACACAGGACCAAGAAAACGAGACAACTTCAGCAGAATCCAGAATCGCGGAACAAGCGATCACTCCTACACACAGCCCTTCAACAACCGAAACAGCCCAACCATCTGATCCCCCAGCCACTCAAATAAGGGCAACTCTTGTGCCCAACACGCCATCTCCCTTTCCAAGGTCCACAACTGAACCAACAGCAACGCGAAGAGCAGAACCATCCAGACCTTTGCCTTCCGTTGATAGCACCATTACAGCGCCCGACACTGAAGAGGAATCTCAAGTACCTACCCCAACTCCGGAGTCTGAAACCGAACCTCTATCTCCGCCTCCACCGCCGTCACCAGCTTCACCCATATCCCTGGAAATGGATATCTCATACATTACCGGAACGAGGGTAGGTGCTGAAGCGGGATTTACGGTTACGCTGTTATCCGATGGCGATGCGGATGATGTATCGTTGAGTTTGGATGTACCCCCCGGCCTCGTTTTAATGAGCGGCGACCGGACGTGGACAGGCGACCTGCAGGACCGAGTACCGGTAACCCTGGGATACCTAGTGCATGCTATCGAAATCGGGGACTGGAGATTGGAAGCTTCGGCGAAATGGTACTTCACGCCTGACTCATGGTACGGCGACAAGGATGAGCTCTGTATTCTATTGAGAAACGATTCCCACGAAGCAATGACTGGCCAATGTCCTGCTCAGCCCTCTCAGGCCACCGAAATCCCCGAGCTAAAGCCGGATCCGTAGCGATGACAGCTAACGAATGAACAAACGCCTACTCACCATCTTAGCCCTTATGGTTATATCAGTTATCCTGACAGGCAGACCTTCGCTTCTCGCCGACGAGAAATCGATCGGGTCGAGAGCTCTAGGGGACATCCTTTGGGCACCCTCTTCCCCCCTTACAGCCCAGCTTGAATTCACCCAGGTTTCCGAATCCGAGGGACAGATAACCCTTACCGTGAATGCAGCCGACTTTTTCGAAGCGCCAGACGCGCACGCCGAAATAGTAGTGCCTCCAGGGTTAGCTCCCGCGGAAAGCACCTTCACGTGGGAAGGGGATATAGCTGGCGGCTCTGAGATAAGATTCAGCGCACCCATCAATGTCACAGACGATGGTACCTGGAAAATCAAGGGCTCCGTATTGGTGGGTGACCCCAACGGTGAATTTCTCGGGGACGTGGACTACCTGTATCTGGAGGTGAAAGACAACGCCATAGTGTCCGAGTGGGAGCAACCATACTACGACGGTAGCTCAAAACCCCTTGAACCAATCGGGGATGTACCGATCAGCGTCGCTGTGGGCTCCGCAGCTCCAATAATTGGCAACAACGTCTCTCCGCAGCCCGCTTCGATCGATAATATTCAGATGAGGCCGTCTCCCACCGCCCAGGTCCAGGAGTTCCAGTCTTCCGGTGATGTGAGCCAAGGCGCCCCCGCTGGCGACTTGACCGTTACCGGATGTTTCTTTTACCTGGACTATTTAGATTCTTTACTTCCCCTGGTCTGGGCTACCGTACGGATACAAGACATAGATCCAACAGGACCGGTGGACCTGGGAGTCGATCTCACTGGACTGGATGGCTGCTTCTCCTTTGGCCCCATAGAAAACGACGACGGCCCCCTCGAGGGCCGGCTGGATATTCGCGTACAGGTCCTCGCCAGCTCCAGCGTGGCCACAGTGCTAGACCCAAGTGGCAACGTTTACGACGGTTTCTCCGCCGTGTACGAGAACACTCCCGACGGCACTTTGAACATAGGGAATCTTGCGGTGCCTCCCAGCGAGCAAGGCGCCTGGACGATCTTTTCATACCATTCAGGGCTCACCAAGTCATGGAATTACCTCCAGAACGAAGGCCCGGCATTCGATGTGAGCCCCGTGGTGGCCAGGTATCCTTTCGAGAACTGGCCCCACTACCATACAGGCGGTTTTTACGGTCAGGAGATCCATATGCCGGACCTGGACTCCGCAAAGAGCCCGGACACCATAGCCCACGAGTACGCCCACCATGCCATGTGGTTTACCTACGGTGGGACCTTCCCCAATAGCTTTTGCCCTTCTCCCCACTACATCAACCGCAGCTCCCACGTAAACTGTGCATGGACCGAAGGATTTGCCGATTTCTTCCCCCTAGCTGTGTTCAACGATCCCGTCTACACCTTTCCCAACCGGGTAAACATCAACTTTGAGACGCCCACACGGACATCCTTCAACTGGCATGACGGAGACGACGTGGAAGGTAGGGTCGCAGGCGCTCTATGGGATATTTATGACCCCTCACCCTCCGAAGATGATGGCTACGATGTCTATGGTGAAGGCATCCTCAACATCTGGGACACATTCGAGAGACAGAACGATAATACCTTCGCCGAATTCTGGACGGAGTTCCAATCTAACCGCTCCCAATCCGACATTTCTAGCGCGTTGAGCGCTCTCTATCAGAACACCATAGACTATCTGCCTCCACCTCCGATCTTCGATCTCTCGGCGACAGAACCACCGCAGAGCGTACCGGTCAATCAGAGCTTCAGAATGGAGTTCACCATGGACGTACAGGGTTCAGGTGAGAACGGCGGCGTCTCCATCTCCTTCCCGGGCCTGGAAGCGACCCATATCGGCCCCGGCCCCTGCTATGACTCGCCGCAGGGTTCTGTCTCGATCGTGAGCTACGACACGGGCATCGATCAGGTCACCTGCTATGACCAGGGTGACCTCGTTTGGAACTCCGCTGTTACACAGGTCCCCGCAGCCCACATGCTGGTGGAAAGCGATGACCCAGCCTGGCCCGCCGGCACCTCTCGCAAGCTGGTAATAGACGTCACTCCAAAAGCTTCCGGGCCATTTACTATCAATTACAGAGCCTGGGCCTGTTCTGCACTGCACGCCGGCTGCGCTCGCTTTCCGACTCCAAGCAACTCGGAAGGTTCCGACCAGCAAGGCTTCGACATCATATCTCGCACGGTCAACGTCTTAACACCGGGAAGTCTAACAGTGACTCCGCCGGGTGGATTCGGGCCCCAGGGAATAGAGGGGGGACCGTTTAGTCCCAATACAAAAACCTTCACGCTGAAGAACTCGGGAGAGACTCCCATCGACTGGGCCACCTCGAAGAGCCAAGACTGGCTCAATCTGTCATCTACGGGCGGCACCTTGAACTCCGATCAGACCACTACTGTAATGGTGTCTGTTAACGAGAACGCTAATAGTCTGGGTGCCGGCGTGCACAAGGACACACTGTTTTTCGACAACCTAACAAACGGGGACGGCGATACCAGCCGCCCCGTGAACCTTACGATTGCGGCGGCGGCCGACCTGGCAGTCACCAAGTCCGATTCCCCTGACCCCGCGCTGTTGGGGGATGAGCTGACGTATACAATAGGCATCTTCAACAATGGCCCTTCGGACGCCACCGGAGTGATTCTGACTGACCAGCTACCCGCAGACGTAACTTTCGTTGTAGCCCCGGCGAACTGCGACGAACTGAATCTGACAGTGACCTGCCAAATCGACAACCTGTCTGCTGATGCCGGCATGGACATCGAGATCAGGGTAATCGCTATCGCAGTCGGAACCATGATCAACACCGCCGACGTGTCAAGCGACGTAGCTGACCCAAACATGGCCAATAACACAATTAGCGAGATCACTGTGGTCAACCCATTGGCAGACCTGGCCATTACCAAGACCGACTTCAGGCATTGGGTCCTTTCGGGAGACCAGCTTACCTATACGATCACCGTAACCAATAATGGCCCCTCTACGGCCACGGGCTTGGAAATCACCGATGACTTACCTGCCGGAGCGACGTTTGTTTCGTCGAATCCAGCAGAGCCAGACTGTGTGATAGCCGGCAACCAGGTTAAATGCGGTCTGGACCCCCTAGCTCCAGTAAGTAGCACCGTGGTAACCATCACGATAGTTTCCAACGTGTTAGTCGGCATGACCAACATGGTAAGTGTGGCCAGCAACGTCGCTGACCCGGACATGTCCAACAACACAGCCACGGATACCACCACGGTAAGGCTATGGCCTCCCGGCGATGCGAACCGTGATGGGAGCGTAGATAGACACGACCTGAGAATGGTGGTCAATAACTGGGGTATACCATTTGACGACAGAGCGGACCTCAACGAAGACGGTTTCGCAGGGATAGAGGACCTTTCGATAGCTGGAATGCACTTCGGCATTTAGCTCCGGTAAAAGCTAGTTAGACAGCCAGACCTGGACGGGGTATATTAAAGCCAAACATATCTCAAAAGGGCTATCATATGGCTGCGTTAGCTACCAACGTGGCGACCTGTATAATGTTCATCAACGGTCAACGGGTGCCCGCTGGGTCCGGTCAAAGCTTCGTCGCGCTGAATCTCTACACAGATAAGCCATGGGCCCAGATAGCCGACGGCCGGCAGGAGGCCCACACCGTGCCTGACCATTTCACTCTACGCTAAGGCTTGAATCTTTGTGTGACATTCTGCAAAGGTGTCTCAAACACGCATGGACACCACCGCGTAGCCGGATATCGATATAACGTTGACAAGGAGGGCAGGAATGGCTTTAAGCTCGTTCCTTTATACCCCAGGAAATGACCCCAGAAAGGTGTCCAAGGTGGGCACCTATGGCGCCGATGCGGTGATCCTTGACCTGGAAGACGCCGTGCCGGTAAACGAAAAGCTGGCGACCAGGACCCCTGTAAGAGAGGCCATCCCTTCGGTAAAGGCCTCCGCTGGACACGTGTACGTAAGAATTAACCCCGTTGGCACTAAGACCGACTTCTCCGTAGACTTTGGACTTGGCGACATAGAGGCAGTCGTCTGCTCCGAGCTGGAAGGCGTGGTTGTGCCCAAGGTGGAATCCGCCCAAGAGCTTATCGAGGTCGATAAAGTATTGGCCGACCGAGAGACAGCCATTGGGATTCCCGTTGGTTCCCTTAAAGTAGCGCCTATCATAGAGACCGCGCTGGGTGTGTGGAACGCCTACGAGATTGCCCGTAGTACCCCCAGAGTTCAATCATTGAGCTTTGGCGCAGGGGATTTCACCAGAGACGCAAACATGGAGTGGACTCGAGATGAAACGGAGCTGGCCTACGCCCGCTGCAGGCTGGTGGTGATCTCTAAAGCCGCTGGCATTGGCCCGCCCTTGGACTCGGTATGGCTCAGGTTGGACGATGACGAAGGATGCGCCGAGTCCGCAAAGCGGGCCAAAGGGCTGGGCTTCCAGGGAAAGAGCTGTATCCATCCCAGGCAGGTGGAGATAGTGAACCGGGTGTTCTCTTACGTATCCCCTGACGAGCTTGCCGAAGCACAGAAAATCGTCGACGCCTTCGCAGAAGCCGAGGCCCGCAACGTCGCGTCAATCCTTGTGGATGGTCAGTTCGTAGACTACCCTATAGTCGAAAAAGCCAAAAGAATTCTGCAGCTTCACGCCCGAACTCAAAAAAGGGGAGGCGAATAGTATGAGTCTCTCTCCGAACAGAGGCGACGAGATCTCCAGTGCAGATCAAGCGCCCTCCGAAAACGGACACAGCGCATTAGGGGGAATCAGGGTTCTCGACCTGGCAACTTTCATTGCTGCACCATTCTGCGCCACATTGATGAGCGAGTTCGGTGCCGAGGTAATCAAGGTAGAGATGCCCGGTCAGGGAGACCCCCTACGCCAACTGGGTGAGAAGTACAACGACGTGGGCCTTCTGTGGGCTCAAGAGAACCGTAATAAGAAAGGCGTGACCTGCAATCTAAGAGAACCCCAGGGACAGGAGATCATTCAGGAGCTGGCAAAACGGTCCGACGTATTGGTGGAGAACTTCAGACCGGGCACCATGGAACGATGGAATCTGGGGTACGAGACCCTAGAGGAAATCAATCCAAGACTTGTCATGGTCAGGATATCCGCCTATGGCCAGACCGGCCCATACAGCCACAAAGCCGGATTCGGCAGAGTAGCTCAGGCATTCGGAGGACTGACCTATCTGGCGGGATACCCGGACCGACCCCCGGTAAACCCAGGGTCAGCCACAATCGCCGACTACGCAGCCGGGCTCTTCGGCGCCTTTTCAACTATGGTGGCCCTGGAGGACCGCCACCGCACGGGGAAAGGCCAGTGCATCGATATCTCCCTGTACGAGGGCATCTTTCGTCTGATGGACAATCTCTCTTTGGCCTATGACAAGCTTGGGCTGGTTAGAGAGCGGATAGGCACCGCCACCGCCCACGCCGTTCCCCACAACCACTATCCCACCAAGGACGGCAAGTGGGTGGCCATCGCCTGTACCAGCGATCGTATTTTTCAGCGGCTGGCCAAAACCATGGGTCGCGTAGATTTGGGCACCGACCCCCGTTACGTCACAGGGGCTAAGCGCGTAGAAAATCGCCAGGAACTGGACGGCATGGTGTCGAACTGGACCAGCGGGTTCGATATGCACGATCTCGTATCTCTTTTGGACTCGGAAGAGGTGCCCGTAAGCCCCATAAACAGCATCGCCGACATTTTCCAGAACCCTCAGTTCGAAGCCCGCGGCTCAATAGTGGAGGTGGACGATTCGGTGATTGGCAAGGCCAAGATGCCAGGCGTTGTGCCCAGACTAAGCAAGAGCCCCGGCCAGGTCAAACATTTGGCTCCCGCCCTAGGCCAGCACAACCAAGAGGTCTATGGCGAGCTACTGGGGTACGAACCCGACAAGCTGGAGTCTCTCAAAAACGAAGGGGTCATATAACCCCGTAGGGGCAGACCTATGTGAGCCTGTCTCAAAAGGTGTATGCATTCTCTTATAAGAAAGAAAAGGTTAGAATTGTCTGCAAGAATTGAGCAAAGGAGAGTCCAATGCCGCTTCGGCCGCTGAATCGAGAGCAGACATGGTTGTTTCCGCCGACTCTGGACGAAGTTGTGCCGCAAGACCATCCAGCGAGGTTTGTGGCAGAGTTTGTGGATGCTTTGGACCGTTGGGGATGGTCTGAGTTGGGTGTTGAGGTAGATGGAGAGGCATTGGGAGCGCCGGCGTACCACCCTCGTGGGCTGTTGAGCGTGTGGCTGTATGGGTTCATGACTGGGGTGCGTTCCTGTCGCAAGCTGGAGGCGGCCTGCCGAGACCAGATACCGTACCTTTGGCTGACAGGTTGGCAGCATCCGGACCACAATACCTTGTGGCGGTTCTACAGAGACCATCGTGGAGCAATGAGGAAGCTCTTTAAGCGGACGGTGCGCATGGCGGTGGCCATGGGCTTGGTGGATTTGGCGGTGCAGGCGGTGGATGGGACAAAGATAGTTGCCAACGCAGCGAAGGACAGGACCCAGGATGCTGAAGGGCTGCAGCGACTGCTGGAGCGGGTGGAGACGGCAATTAGAGACCTTGAAGCGCAGAACGAGGCAGGAGAAGGCGCTGTCCCTACGCGGCTTCCAAAGAAACTGGCCAAAAAGGAGGCGCTGAGAGAACAGGTGCAGCAGGCAATGGAACAGCTTGCAGGCGAAGAGGAACAGCAACGCATCAATCTTACCGACAGCGATGCTGGGCTGATGAAGGGTAGACAGGGTATCGTGGCTGGGTACAATGCCCAAGTGATGGTCTCGCCACTGCAGATGGCCACCGACGAAGGCACTGGGCTGGTGATCACCGCAGCGGACGTAGTGTGTGACGCCAACGACTATGGCCAGTTGACTCCGATGCTGGAACAAGCGGAGGAGATGACCGGAGACAAGGCGCAAGTAACGCTGGCCGACGCGGGCTATCACTCCGGCGCCAACCTGGAGGAGTGCGCCCAACGGGAACAACAGGTGATCATGCCAGAGTCCCAGCACAAAGCCCTGGAGCACCCGTACCACAAGGACCGCTTTTGCTACGACGAGCAGACGGATAGTTACACCTGTCCACAGGGCCAGAGACTCCGCTTCACCCGAGTTAAGCGGACCAGGGGGACGCTCATGCGGCTGTATCGAGCCTCCGGAGCCATCTGCCGGGTGTGTCCGGCCTTCAGCATTTGCACCAAGGACGGGCGTCATGGGCGTGGGCTGGAGGTAGGACCTTACGAAGCCGTCCTGCGTCTTCATCGGGTATGGATGTCTACCGAGGAGGCCAAAAAGGCATACAAGCAGCGTATGCAACTGCCGGAACCAGCTTTTGGGATTCTCAAAGAGCAACAAAGAGCTCGGGGGTTCTTGCTCCGTGGCGTTGTCAATGTGTCGGCCGAGTGGACCTTGTTGGCCACAAGCTTCAACCTGCGCACCTTGTGGCGTATATGGCGCGACTGGGGCAGACTTAGGTGGAGCCAGAGCTGGGCGCCGCCGGCGATAGCAGGGCCATGATGAGATGACCGACTACGGCGTGTAAACCGCGCCATCCGCAAGATCCGATCGCTGTCGAGTCATCGTTTCCACTGCGCCAAACAGACTCGGACCTAGCATTATCGACTGACTCGTCGTCAATAATCCATCATTCTGGGACAGGCTCCTATGTGTCTGCCCAGGTTTGCTGACTGGCACCCCCGGACGACCATATAGGGTCGTCCCCACCATGCGATGTGCAGATGTCGTGGCCCGTAGGGGCAGACCTATGTGTCTGCACAAGTTTGCTGACTGCCACACCTGGACGGGCATTCTTATTGAAAGCCCTTAACTGGCTGTGTTAACATTGCGATTGGATTTGGTTAGGGGCTTCTATGATTTCAGAGACGTGCTATTCTTCATTCGCTAACAGGATTATAGATACAAAGGCCATCCGTTAAACCAATACGAAACTGGAAGTGAGAGTGAAGACCGAATCGCAAGGGATTAAAGAACGGGTAGCCAAAGCCCTCAACTCCCAGGAGCAGGGTACGATAACCCTTCTGTCTTCTCTATTAGCCGTTCAGGATGAGCTGGGGTATATACCAGAGACTGCCGTAGAAGAGGTAGCCGCGTTTACCAAATCCACAATCAATGACGTTTGGGGCGTCGCCTCCTTCTATACCAACTTTCGTTTCACACCCCCTGGCATCCACACGGTTGACCTGTGCTGGGGGCCTTCGTGCCACGTTCTCGGGGCAATGGCTGTCATAAAAGCCGCCCTAGGCGCTGTCGAATTGTCCACCGAGGGCGACACGCCTGATGGCAGGATGACCGTACGCTTCAATACCTGTCTCGGCGCCTGCTCTCAGGGGCCGGTGATAAGCGTAGACCACCAACTCATGGGCAGGCTTACTCCTGAAAAGGCTGCGGAAGTGGTACGGCTTTGCCACTCTTCAAATGAAATCGGACATGCACACCACTCTAATGGAACAGAAAGTTAGACTCTTGCAGAAGACAGATAATGACTAGAAGTTTTGAGGACATACAGACTGAGGCGAGTAGCCGGTGGCAGGAGCTAAATAGTGGCCAGGTCCCCTGGATCAGAGTCGGGACAGCTCTATGCGGAAAGGCTGCCGGGGCGGACCAGGTTATCGAAGCAATTCACTCGGAGCTGCGGCAGCACAATATTCAGGCTATAGTGAGCGAAGTGGGCTGTTTCGGGATGTGCTACGCGGAACCCTTGGTTGACATCACACTACCCAACGGCTCCAGGCTTTTCTACGGTAATGTGACCCTCAGCGAGGTGCCTGCCATTATTTACTCCCAGCTGGTGCGGCGGGAGCCCGTAGCCGATTTGTCCTTGGGCTATATGGGAGAAGGTGGTCTGCACGGCGCCGAAGACCTGACTCAGCATCCCATGATGAAGGAACAGCTTCGGGTAGCCCTTCGAAACGCCGGTACCATAGACCCTTATGACATATATCAATACATAGCTCACGGGGGGTACGGCGCACTGCACAAAGCCCTCACCAGCATGACTTCTGAAGAGACCCTTGAAGAGGTTAACAAGTCCGGCCTGAGGGGACGTGGTGGGGCCGCCTTCCCTACAGGCACAAAATGGAGCTTCCTGGCGCGGTCTCAAGAGCCCGTTAAGTACATATTGTGCAACTGCGAAGAGGGAGACCCCGGGGCCTTCAACGACAAAGGGATCCTGGAGAGCGACCCACACACCCTCCTGGAAGGGATGGTGCTGGCTGGCTACAGCACGGGCTCCCACTATGGCTACGTGTTCATACGTCAGGGCCATAAGGGGCCCATTGAGCGCACCTGGAAAGCCATTCACCAGGCTAGGGCGCTGGGCTTGCTGGGCGAGAACATCTTGGGCTCAGGATTCAGCTTCGACATCGAGGTATCGCTAACTGGAGACTCCTACGTGTCCGGAGAAGAGACCGCACTGATGGAGTCCATAGAAGGCAATCGGGCCATGCCCAGATTTCGACCCCCGTTCCCGGCGCAGGTAGGGCTATTCGGCAAGCCCAGCAACATAAACAACGTCAAAACCCTTGCCTACGTGCCCCAGATAGTGGACAAAGGTGGAGACTGGTTTGCGAGCATAGGCCAGAACCGGAGCAAAGGCACCGCAATCCTATGTCTTTCGGGCAACCTCAAATACACAGGGATGGTCGAGGTGCCACTAGGCATGACCCTCCAGCAGGTCATTTACGACGTGGCGGGAGGGGTACCCGGCGGGAAGAAGCTTAAGCTGCTTCAGACCGGTGGACCCCTTGGCGGGGTGCTGAGCGCGGACCAGCTGGACATACCCCTAGACTTCGAGGCCATGGCCCAAGCAGGGGCCATTCTGGGCTCCGGAGGGCTGATCGCCGCCGATGAAGACACCTGCGCCGTCGACCTCACTCGCTCTCTGATCGCATTCTGTCAGTTCGAGTCCTGTGGCAAATGCTTCCCATGCCGTCTGGGTATGACCCATTTGCTGGAGATATTGGAGGGCATCTGCAACTTCGAGGTCGAACCCGCATACCTGGATCTTATGCGGCAGGTGGGCCAGAATATGCAGGTTGGCTCCCTGTGCGGCCATGGGCAGTTGGGCTTCAATCCTGTATCATCGGCACTGCGTTACTTTGGCGACGAGTTTCAGACCCACATGGTTGAGAAAAGGTGTCCAACGGGCAGCTGTCTGAGCCAAAGGTATTCACCTCAGCGCACCCGACGAGATGCAACAGCCGAGGCGGTAGCGAAGAATGGTTGAACAAGCCACAGAGATTACCATCACCATTGATGGTGTTCCGGTAAAGACCCAGCCCGGCAAAATGGTCCTGGAAGCGGCCATCGAGGCCGGGCTCTACGTGCCGTACCTCTGCTATCACCCAGGCTTGAAGCCTTTTGCCGCCTGCCGCATGTGTGTTGTCGAGGTTGAGGGCGGCCGAGGTTATCCCGCCTCATGCACCCTCCCGGTGCAGGACGGCATGGTCGTCAAAAGCGATACCCACCAGATCTACCAGCTAAGGCGCTCCATTACAGAGATGCTGATCTCGGAGCACCCCAACGGCTGTCTCACCTGTCATCGCGTAGACCTGTGTGGGCCTCAAGATGTATGCCTTCGCCACGTGTCAGTGAACGATAGGTGTGTCACCTGCCCCAAGAACGAGCGCTGTGAGCTGAAGGACACCACTCGTGCATTGAACATGGACCTGGAATCGCCGTTGAGCTACAAATACCGTGACCTGCCCGTAGAAACCGGAGACCCCTTCTACGACAGGGATTACAACCTGTGTATAGTTTGCGGTAGATGCGTCAGGGTATGCGAAGAGGTGCGTGGAGACAATGCCATCACCTTTACCGAACGGGCCGGCCAGGCTTTGGTAGGCACCTCCCATGGCACATCCCTCCTGGAATCAGGCTGCGAGTTCTGCGGAGCCTGCCTGGACGTCTGCCCCGTGGGAGCGCTGGTCGAGAGCGACCACAAGTGGGAAAAGGCCAGCAGAGTGGAAAAGACCATCTGCCCTCACTGCCCTGTCGGCTGCCAGCTGAACCTTGAAGTGAACCGATTCGACAAGGTCATACGCTCGATCCCAGAGCTTAACTCACCGGCGAACCACGGCCAGGCCTGCTTCAAGGGGAAATTCGGCCTGGAGTTCGTCAACAGGAAAGACCGACTGAAGGCGCCTCTGATTCGGCGTGGCTCTACACTGGAAGAGGCTAGCTGGGAAGAAGCCCTTGACCTCATCGCCCAGACCTTGCCCCAATATAAGGGAAGCAGGTTTGCCATCCTCACCTCTCCCAACAGCACCAACGAAGAGCACTACCTGGCCCAGAAATTCGCCAGAGCCGTGATGGTCACTAACAACGTGGACCAGACCTCCAATATAACCCCTGAGCTGGTAATGGGCCTGAAAGAGACGTTGGGACACGCTGCCGCCACTAATCCAACCTGGGACTTGGAGAAGGCTAGCTGCATACTCGCCTTTAACACCAACGTCACAGAAGAGCATAACGTCCTTGGAGTTCCCATTAAGCGCGCCGTCAAAGAAGGCGCCAAGCTCATCGTTGTTGATCCAAGGGAGGTAGAGCTAACTCGATATGCCCACATCTGGCTCAGGCCCCGGCCCGGCACCGAGCTACTACTCCTGGGAGGGCTCCTGAAATGCGTCCTCGAAGAGGGGCTAGAAAATAAGGAATGGCTAATGGAGCACTCCGTCGAAACGAGTGGGCTTTCCCAAGCTCTGGCAGCCTTAGATCTGAACAATGTCAGCGCTCAAACTGGTGTAGAAGTAGATCAGATTAGAGAAGCTGCCAAGACATATGCTGGTGCTACAACCGGCGCCATAGTTTACGCCCTGGATAATGTGGCCCAGAGTATTCAGGGAGACTGTGTGCGTTCCTTAGCAGACCTGGCCATCCTCACCGGCAATTTGGGCAAGCCCTCCACCGGCATCTACCCCCTCAGGCAGGGCACTAACGAGCAGGGCGCCTGGGATATGGGCTGTGTTCCTCACCTTCTTCCAGGCTATCGAGAAACTAGCAGCGCGGAAGACAGGCTGGAGATCGAGCAGAATTGGGACGGAGTAATACCCATCGAAACGGGTTTGGACCTCAGGGGAATATTCGGCTCGATTACGCAGGGCGAGGTCAAAGCAATGATCATAGTTGGTGACAGTGCGAACTTCACCAATAGCTCCCTCTCTGGATGGCCTGAAAACGATGAGTGGGATGGGGATGGCGTCAAAGCCCTGGAGGACCTGGACTTCCTCGTGGTTCAGGACCATTTCCTTAGCCCGATAGCCCAGAAAGCTCATGTGGTGTTGCCTCGTTCGACCTTCGCCGAAAAAGAAGGTACATACACCAATCTTGAGCGCAGGATTCAGGGGCTTCATCCGGTCATAAAGGTAAAAAATAGCCAGGCCCAACCCGAGTGGTCGGCAATCTGCGAGATAGCCAAAAGAATGAATGGCAGCGGCTTCGAGTTTGCAAACTTGGCCGAAGTGATGGACGAGATAGCGCGCGTCGTTCCTATGTACGGAGGTGTCTCCCACCGTAGGCTTGAAGCGGAAGCAAGGCTGGTCGCCAGGCCTGATCCCTCCAACCCACTACCCATCCAGTTGTTATATTCAGACAAGGAACACCGCGGCCTCCAGTGGCCATGCCCAGATGAAAGTCACAACGGCATGCCGGTGCTGTACGCCGACGGATTCTCAGAGGGTAATCCCAAGCTGGCCACTCCAGACTTCAGGGGATCCGATATCACCGTGCCCGAGGAATATTCGTTCCTTTATGTGCCAGGCCGGGTACTGCTGCAGTCCGACCGGGAGTTTGACGTCGTGCCAGGTCAAGTCAACCAGATAGAGCGCTATGAACTGGTGGAACTGAACCCAGAGGATGCGCAGTCTTTGCACATCGATGAGGGCGCTTTATTGGAAGTCACCACACCCCAGCAGCGTTTCCAGGGGAAGGCCGCGATCAACGCTGATGTCCATAGAGGAACGGTTTCGGTTACCAGGCTTTTCGGCCAGATGGCGATAGAGCTGGAAGCGAGCGAGGAACCTGATCCAATGTCAAAGGTGCCTGTGCTTACGATCAGGCCTGCCAAAGTCATAAAGGCGTCACCTGATAGGTAATCTTGTAAAATTGACCCCTCGCGGCGCTCTAACCTCATAGTACGAAGGAGCTATATTTGGAAGCCAGGGATGCCAAATTGTTGGAGCGTGACCAGCGGCTAAGGGATGCCATAGACAAACTGCCCAAGGCTAAGCTCACTTATCGCAGAGACATCACTGATGACTTGATGGTCATCAAGCTACGGCCGGAGATCGAGTTCAGTTTCAAAGCGGGACAGTATTGCACGCTGGGAATTGGCGCGGTGGAGAGAGCCTACTCCATAGTCTCCGCTCCTCATGAGCCCGAGCTGGAGATCTTTGTCGAGCTGGTTCCTCTACCAGATGGTGTGCTCACGCCTTTGATGTGGAAGCTCAAGCTCGGAGAAGCCATGAGCATCCGGCCCCGTGCCAAGGGGATATTTACCCTCGACGAACGGTACAACAAGCACCTCATGGTAGCTACCGTCACAGGTGTAGCCCCGTTTATGAGCACCTTGCGTAGCTACATCCATATGCAAGGCCATGGGAATAAGTTTTACGTACTCCAAGGTGCAAGCTTCCAAAACGAGTTCACCTACAAAGAGGAGCTGGAAAGCCTCGCCTCTAAACACGCCGACAGCATCATTTACGTGCCCACCGTAAGCCGCCCAAAGGAGAAGGAAAACGCGGACTGGACTGGGACTACCGGCAGGGTCAATACCATAGTCGAAGAGTATGTAGACAAATACAAACTAAACGCCGAAGCGACTATGATTTACGCCTGCGGGCACCCGGGCATGATCGAGGACGTGAAAGAGAAACTCAGTCCCAATGGATTCGAAGTAAAGGAAGAGCGCTACTGGAAACAGTAGCGCTCTTGGTTAGCCTATTTTAGACGTCACCTTCCGTCCCTTAGCCCACTTTTCACCAGAGTTCGCGCCCGCTGAGCGCTCTACAAAAGCCCCTAAAAGACGGGATCGAGACCCAGCACTAGCAATCCTGCAAGCACTAATATCGCGACGGAGAACACCAGATAGAAGTATCCCGTCACAGTTTTCATGGCCGACGATGACGGTTCCCCTTGGCCTATCGGCTGCAATGCCAGGTGGAAGAACAGCAGGAACGCTAGCATCGCCAACATGATGCCCACGACTCCCAGAAGCCAGCTCACCGTCTCAACGATACCGGTGTTGAGAAGCTCACCTCCAAGGAAGAAGTAGATCGCAAACAGCACAGACGCCACCGCGAGAAACATACTGTAGAAACCCAGGCTACGGGTGTCCAGCCCCCACATATATACCCCGGCGACCAAAACAGTGTAGACCGCCCACACAAGAATGAAGGCTGAGACAGCAGGTCCCACAGTCACGAAAAACTCGGCCTGAGGGGGAGTCTGAACTATCATCCCCAGCTTATCCTGGAATAGCACGATGCCCAGTAGTCCTATCGCTCCCGCAGCAGAAATCAGACCCAACATCCTCGGGTTGGAGTAGAATCCCAGCAGGTTCCACGCCTGCACCCACAGTACCGCAGGCAATATAAACAAAAATGCTAGGTCCATTATTCTGTCACCCCTTAACGGGAAATTCGCTCCACGGTTGCCAACTCGACGCAGCACCCAAAATCATGCCAAGATGCAACCGCTCCTGTGTCCGGTTAATACGTTGTTAGCCTATAGTAATGCCTCGCAAGAAGTCAATTGAGTTCGGTGCTATGTTTGACTGTTATTGTTGAGACATGATGCTCTTTCGTGACATTCCAGGTTTGAATTAGAGGTCTCCTGTCTAACCGAAGTCAGTATCCACTGATTCCACCATGAGCTGCCAGGGCTCATCTGGACAACCATTCCATAGGGAGTCGGGCTGCTGTAAAATAGCAGTAGGCCCCACAACTGCGAGGAATGCATTGACCCCAATCAGGCGTCAATATCTAAGGATTAAACAACGATATCCGGAAGCTATCGTCCTCTTTCGCATGGGAGATTTCTACGAGACCTTCGATGAGGATGCTCGGCTGGCATCGGCGGAGCTGGACATTGTCCTCACCTCGAGAAGCATGGGAAAGGGCACCAAGGTGCCGTTGGCTGGAATCCCCGCCCACTCCCTGGAGCCATATCTGACGCGGCTGATAAAGAGGGGACATAAAGTAGCTATCTGTGAGCAGCTCAGCGACCCAGCCGCTTCCAAAGGGCTAGTAGAGAGGGACGTAGTCCGAGTGGTCACACCGGGCACCGTGCTGGACCCCTCTCTTCTGGAACAAAAGGCAAACAACTATCTGGCGGCGGTGGCGCTTGACGGCAGCGACGCCGGCCTCTCCTTCGTGGACATCACCACCGGGGAGTTTTCCACTACCCAGCTCTCAATGGACGAGCTTGCTGTTGAGTTGGCCCGCCTATCTCCCGCGGAGCTCCTGTTGCCCCAAGGCCATGAGCCGCCCATTCAGACCGACAACTGTGCAATGACCCCCTTTTCAGCCCTCGAGATGGATTATGAAAGCTGCCTACAGACCCTTCTAGACCATTTTCGGGTGGCCACCCTCGACTCCTTCGGTTGCGCTGGTCAACCGCTGGCGGTCATCGCGGCGGCGGCCGTTATCGAATATCTAGCTCAAACTAACCGGAGCTCTCTCGCAGAGCTTACGTCACTTCGTACTTACTCTACTGCCCGGTTCATGATTCTTGATCAGCAGACCCGTCGGAATTTGGAGATTTTCCAGGGCGGCAAGTGGGGTAGCTCAGGACCTTCCTTGATATCTACCCTGGACATGACCAGGACCCCCATGGGAGGTCGTCTATTGAGACGTTGGCTGGGCCAGCCACTTCTGGATATGGGAGAGCTCGTCAGGCGTCAAGATGGTGTGGCCTTTTTCCACAACAGTCTCATCTCGCGAGAGAATACCATCGGCCACCTATCTCATGTGACTGACCTGGAGCGTATCTTGAACCGGATCCGTCTCGGCGTGGCCGCCCCCAGGGAGCTGTTGGGTCTCAAAGGTAGCCTAGAGGCGGTATCGGAGCTACCCTCGCTTTTCGATGAAGAGGGTGCGGAGTCGATATCCTGGCTAAGGGACAAATTGCAGCCATGCGACGACGTGATCGCGGTTATTGAGGCGTCGATCGTGCCAGGCTCGACAACCGGCCCAGGGGACGGGAACGTTATCAAGGAGGGGTTCTCGCCAGAGCTGGACGAGCTCAGACTAGGCTCCCGGAACGCTCGAGAGTATATCGCAGGACTGGAATTGAAGGCCAAGGAAGAGACGGGCGTTAGAACCCTCAAAGTGGGATACAACAAGGTGTTCGGCTACTACATCGAGATCAGCAATTCCCACCTTGCCCAGGTGCCCGAGCACTATATACGTCGCCAGACGCTGGTGGGCGGAGAGCGTTTCATCACGCCGGAGCTTAAAGAGTATGAGTCCCTGATCCTCAATGCCAGCGAGCACATCTCAGAGCTGGAGCACAACCTCTACAAGCAGGTGTGCAGCCAGATAGGCGAGCGGGTCCAGGCCATAGCATCCCTCGCCGAAGGCGTTGGCCACATAGACGTGTTCTCCACTTTGGCGGAGGTGGCGTCCCGTTACGGCTACGTCAGGCCTAGCCTTACCGAGGAGGAGGGCATAGAGATTAAGGGCGGCAGGCACCCTGTAGTGGAGCGAGTCCTGCCTACAGGCAGTTTCGTGCCCAACGACCTCGGTCTCTCAGCAGGTGAGGCCCAGCTCATTGTCCTCACTGGGCCAAACATGGCCGGCAAGAGCACATACATTCGCCAGATAGCCCTCATCGTTCTTCTAGCCCAGATAGGCAGCTTCGTGCCGGCCGAGTCAGTCACCATGGGACTAGTGGACCGGATATTCACGAGGGTGGGCCTTCAAGACGACCTGACTACAGGTCAGTCCACCTTCATGGTGGAAATGGTGGAAACGGCCTCTATTTTGAATCAGGCAACCAATCGCTCCTTGCTCATTCTGGACGAGATTGGTCGGGGCACCAGCACCTACGACGGACTCTCAATCGCAAGATCCGTCGTCGAATACATTCACAACAGCCCCCAGATGGGATCCAAAACCCTTTTTGCCACCCATTATCACGAGCTTACCCAGCTGGCCAATGTCTTACCCAGAGTGCGCAATTACACGGTCGCCGTGTCCGAAGAGGACGGGGAAGTGGTATTCCTACATCACATCGTGCCCGGCGGCGCCGACAAAAGCTACGGTATTCACGTGGCCCAGGTCGCCGGACTTCCCAAGGCGGTGATAAGCCGTGCATGGGAAGTACTCAAAGATCTGGAGGGGAATACCAATAACGTGAAACGCTCCCGTCCGGCACGGGCCAGATCAGGATCATCGCTCCAGATGTCTCTCTTCAATAAATCATCGCCTATCGCTGAGGAGCTATCTCAATTAGACGTATCCAGCATGACTCCCCTGGAGGCGATCAACGTGCTGTACCAGCTCCAACAAAAGGCCAAGGAGCTGAATGGCAAGGATGATATGACCACGGCGATATAATGTAGAACCGGGGAGCTTACGGCAAGTTAAAGGAGGAATATATGGCCAAGAGTGTCAACTTTTACTGGTGGACTCGTTGATCTACGTGCCGCAAGACGAGAGAGTTACTTTCGCAAAGGGGAGCCGAGATAGAGGAGAGGGACTTCTTCAAGGACCCATTCTCCGAGGCGGAGCTCAGAGAGCTGTTCAAGGGCCGTCCCGTGTCTGAGGTGTTCGCCTGGAGGAGTCCCAGCTTCAAGGCCATGGGACTCGACCCCAATAGCCTCAGCGACGACGATCTCATCGGGCTTATGCTCAAGGAGCCGCGCCTCATTCGCCGCCCCATAACACGGATAGGAAACGAGCTCATCGTCGGTGGAGACACCAAGGGACTGGAGAGTGCGTTGGCGCGCTAAATTTATCTAATGGCCAACTTCACGTTCATAGTGGGATTCCTTGGAGGGATGGTGGCGCTGTATGGAGGCGCGTACACCGCCTTCGTCGCCAGGCCCTCCTGTTCAAACACCTTCAGGTGCGAGCTTGATTACGGCGTACTCGGCGGCGACCTCCTTGTGATCGCCTCATTTTACCTGATCGCCGGTGTTCTGGGGATCATCTCAGGGGTGATGGCCAAAACCGGTAAGCCACGTATCTCCGTCGTCGTTTTCCTCATCGCGATGGCCATGGGCATATCTCGTGGTCTGGCATTCGACTGGCGTTGGGATGGCCTACAGCTCTACGCCCTGGTCCCTTCCATCATCTTCCTAGCCGGAGCGCTGCTGTCCGTGATAGGCCGCCAGGCAATTCGCCAGGAGTGGAATCTGGCGAACTCTTACCAAGCCCAGTTGCCAGGATAGAGTTTCACTAGATTTGCGCCTGTTCAATGGCCACGGCCCGGTTGCGGAAGCCAGCGTACCAAAAGTATAATTGCCAGGGCTAGAACTTAGTCAGCCAAATTTTGATAGTTGCCAATCACCCCCATCAAGGAGGAGAGTTAGAGTGGGGGTGAAACGATGCATCAAATTTAAAGTTGACTGGGTACTAGCCTCCCAGAGGTCTTCACATACAACGTTATGTTAAGGAACTGTTTTTGAACATATTTTTCGACGTAGACTACACGATCCTGGGCCTGGATAACAGCCTTCGCCCCCGTACTAAAGAGACCTTTCAGCAGTTGATAGAGGATGGACACAAGATATACATATGGTCGGGAATGGGGCCACGCTGGGAGGAGGTAAGGACCCACGGCCTGGAAGAGCTGGTTAGCGGAGTGTACGAGAAACCCACCAATCATTATGAGGAACGCCTGTCGGAGTTGGGGGTCCCAGTAAGGCCTGATTTCGTTATCGACGACTATCCAGAGATAACGGCCTTCTTTGGTGGGATCTGGGTCCCACCCTACTTCTTCAAGAGGAGTAAAGACGAGCAGATGGACAGGATCTACAAAATAATCACCGATTATGTTGAAAAAGGCCACTCGGAAGATAAGCAGTACCGGGCAAAAGGGACGACTGTCCCTCTGTTCTAACCAACACTTAGAAACAATCTTAAAGCCCACCGCAGAGGGCGCGGAGATCGCTGAGGTAGAAACAAGATATGATTAAATCTCAGCGACCTCGACGTTCTTCGCGGTAAAGATTACCAAGGCTACAGAAATCTGAGATCGTGTGGTGCGGGGTGTAATGCCAATTAACGTCCTGGCTCCCGATGTTGCAGCTAAAATCGCCGCCGGTGAGGTCATAGAGCGGCCGTCATCAGTGGTGAAGGAACTGGTGGAGAACTCCCTGGACGCCGGAGCCTCCCAGATTACCGTGGAGGTCAAGGGCGGTGGCACGGAGCTCATCCGTGTTATCGACAACGGCTCTGGCATACCTGCCGAAGAAGCTGAGCTGGCCTTTCTCCGCCACGCCACCAGTAAGATTCACGACGCCTCCGATCTAGATTCCATAAACACTTTGGGCTTCCGGGGAGAAGCCCTACCCAGCATCGCCGCTGTCGCCAAGGTCACTCTGACCACCAGGACCCACGTAGCTTCCGTCGGTAGAATGATGCAAGTGGAGTGGGGAAAGCTAATAAGCGGCACCTCAAAGGGTTGCCCCGCCGGAGCCACTGTTGAAGTGCGGTCCCTGTTCGAAAATTTACCCGCGCGAAAGAAGTTCCTCAAGTCCCCCTCCAGCGAGAGAACACGCATTAGTGACCTGATGTCCCGCTTTGCTCTGGCCTTTCCTGAGATTCAGTTCCGGTTAATCGCGGAGGGCCGTAACACTCTTAACACCCCTGGCAGTGGAGACTTAAGGGATGCCGTGACATCTGTTTATGGAGCGGACACCGGCCAAGCCATGCTGGAGGTCTCTAGCGACCAGGCGGGGAGCGATTACAGCGCCATGGGTCTTATAAGCCCTCCGTCTCTGCACCGCGCGAACCGGAGCTACATCACCTTCCTGCTGAACCGTCGCTGGATACAGAGCCCACTGCTCTCCTTCGCCCTGTCGGAGTGCTACCAGGGCTTCCTGCCGGAAAGGCGGCATCCCACGGCAGTGATCAATCTAAAGGCGCCCCTGGCCGACGTCGACGTGAATGTGCACCCCGCCAAGCGCGAGGTGCGCTTTCGCCAGGAGGACAGGGTTTTCTCCGCCCTTCAGAGAGCTGTTCGGGCAGCCTTGATATCGATCTCTCCCGTGCCAGAGATGCACGTCCCCAGCGCTTCGGCATTTCCCTCAAGGTGGCAGAGGCCTGACCATAGAACTGCCTCAGTTCCCATGGGCCGGCAGGATAGAAACCTACCACTGCCGCTATCATCACAAAATCAAGCCGCCACACCCATAGAGGCTATGTCATCGTTACGGATCCTTGGCCAGGTAAGGAACACCTACTTAGTGTCCGAAGGAGCCGATGGACTGTACCTCATTGACCAGCACGCCGCCCACGAACGGGTGCTGTTCGAAAAGGTGTCCCGAGAAGTATCAGAGAAGACTTCCCAGGTCCAGGCCCTTTTGGAGCCTGCGGCCGTTGAGCTGTCACCCAGCCAGGAGGAGCTGGCCCAATCCAGCATGGACCTCCTGGGGCGCTATGGCTTCGTTCTCGAACAATTCGGCGACAGGACATATCTTGTACGAGCCGTGCCTTCAGTGACCGGAAAGTCGGATCCCGCGACGGCTTTACTGGAGATCCTGGACATGATGGCCTACGAGGGAGTTGTAAAAGAGCGTGAGGACGCCCTGGCCGCTTCCATCGCCTGCCACAGCGCGGTACGAGCGGGTATGGCCCTCAGCCAGCAGCAAATGGACGAGCTTGTGAAGCTACTGGAGGCCTGCGACAGCCCCCACACCTGTCCCCACGGTCGCCCCACCATGATTCATCTAAGCTCCCATCACCTGGAAAGAGAGTTCGGCAGAACATAATTGACCTGCGGGACACGGCTCACCAGGGACACTACGTCACGCCCTGCAAAGACCTAAAGCCTCTTCAATAATATTCTGTCATTTACTATAGTTTATATCAATTATAATTATTGCTGTATTGACTTTATATCATTCTGCTCTTACACTACTAACATAGTCACAAGATAATAGATTTCGAGACGAGTTCATTACTCGAGGAGGTCACCGTATGGCCACTAAGGTTTCTCCAGATGTAAAGGCCTTGCAATCCGAAATCCAGGCCAAGTACGCCAAAGTTGCCCGCACGCCCAACAAGGGGTTCCACTTCCACACCGGCCGACCGCTGGCGGAACGCCTCGGTTACCCTGAAGAGATCCTAGATGGACTACCCGAAGAATGTATCGAAGCCTTCGCAGGAGTGGGTTGCCCTTTCTTGCTTGGTGATATACAGCCGGGACAGGCGGTTGTAGATGTGGGCTCCGGTGCGGGGTTCGACAGCCTTATCGCGGGCCGCATGGTGGGACCAACTGGCAGCGTCATCGGCGTGGACATGACACTCGAGATGTTGGACAAGGCGCGCCGCAACGCCCAGCTCACAGGCATGTCCCACGTCAGCTTTCGTGAAGGTGTAGTGGAGGAGCTCCCTCTGGCCGACCACTCCGCTGACGTAGTTATCACTAACGGCCTAATCAACCTGGTGCCCGATAAAAACACAGCCCTCAAAGGAATCCTAAGGATCCTAAAGCCCGGAGGACGCCTCCAGCTATCGGACATCGTCGTGCACAAAGCCGTGCCAGACAGCGCCCGCCAGAGTCTTGATTTATGGACCGATTGAATAAGCGGCGCTCTCCTGGATGGAGAGTACGTGCAGCTTCTTGGGAACGTGGGTTTCGTGGATGTTGAGCTGGTGTCTGAGGTAGACGTGTTCCAGGGTGCCGAGGTTGAACAGCGGGCCAAGGCCTTCGAGACCATGGGCGCCAACATCCGCGCTCGTAAGCCAGAGTAAATCTGCGTGTTTAGTTGAGTGTTCGAAGCCTCCAGCCATGTTTAAATCAATCAAGGTCAACCGAAGACATCGAGTGATAAATAGAAATGCCGACCTGGTAAGGGTCGGCATTCTGCTTGTATACCTGGAGAGCGACGTTCTTTAGGTTTTCTCGCTCCGCTCCAGAGCTTCTGGTCGAGGGTCCCGCCGAGGGTGGAAGATGGAGTCTTCTCCGGGAAACTCAGGGCCTGATTCAGGCTCTTCATTGCCACCGGAAAAGGCGAAGTTTCTCAGGAGAATGCCGGCTCCCGCCAAAGTGGCAATGCCCAAAGAGAATTTCTTCAGAAAGCTACGACGAGTATGGCCATCAGTTTGCTCCGGTCCACCGCCCTTCGACATAGGGTCCTCCTGCGTATGTTAGCCCATCCCATAATGGACTCAAACTCCCTTACGATCCAGCTTAGAAAGCGATAGTATTCTACCGTCACCTCTATACTGGGGTCAAGGGAGCACCCAATTCCACTTGACACCGGTTTTCTACTGTGATAATTTTCACTTGGCCTTGACACCCTTTAGATGGGGATAGATTGGCCTGTGGGACGAGAGAGGGAAAGCGCATATGCCCGAAGCTGACCCGGCAGCGATAGCCGCTTCCGACTGGAGCGCGATAGGAGACTGGCTTCATTGGCTGTGGGCTTACTTCTTCATCATCGTAATTATCGCTTTCACCTTCCTCTTCGCCCACGCTGTTATCCCATCTCTAGTAGATTCGGGCCACATTCCCAAAGAGCTCCTTAAACTGAGACGACCTATGTACACAGGCGTGGTAATTATGATTGGACTTGCCATGCTCTTTTTGACCTGGACGGTAAACAACTCTTATTTGCTTGAGACCGTTTACAACAGGTACTGGATCTGACGTAGACATATCGAGCCAGAACCGAACCTGATGGGACTCCTATTTGACAACCGATGGGCCTAATATCTCACCCAGAAGATAACCTTAGGTCCATATCCCAAATGGATCCTTCAAGAGAGCCGGGAGTGAAACGCAGGCGATGATGGGCGGCACGACTTAATGCCGATTAAACCGAGCCTAAAGATGCTGCCACTGGCCCTTGGCGGGCTGGTAATGACGGTGATAGCAGTTTTGGTACTTTTGTACATACTCCGCGCCTGGTGGTCCACGCCCATATTCGGATTTGGCGCCGACGGTCCCGACCAGCCGATCGCCTTCCCCCATCAGGTACACGTTGAACAAGCGGGTATAGACTGCCAGTTTTGCCATCGCAACGTCACCAAGGGAGATGCCGCCACCGTTCCGGCCGTTGAGCAATGCCTTTTCTGTCACAAATCTGTGGTCGGCGAGACCGTGGACGGACAGATGAACCAGGAGATCATCAAGCTCCTTGCTCATGCGGGGCTGGACGCCAAGGGCAATCCTGACGAGTCGCTTATACCTGAGCCGATCGATTGGGAGCGCGTACATCGAGTCCCTGATCATGTGCAGTTTGCGCATGAGCCCCACATCCGGTTCTTTACCCAACAGCAAGGGCTGGAAGTAACCCAGGTGTGCACAATATGTCACGGTGACGTAGGAAGCATGCAGAAGGTCAAACAGGAACGCAGGCTCAAGATGGGGGATTGCGTCGACTGTCACAGAGACAACGACGCACCCACGGACTGCACGACCTGTCACTATTAGGGAGACTATGAAGGTAACTCGGCGCGACTTTCTCAAATGGTCCAGCCTCGCGGCTGTAGGGGCCGTAGCTTGCAACGTCTTTGACGACCGCGAGATGACCATTCAGAGCCCTCTTAACATGCCCGAGGACCTGGTCACCGGCCAGGACAACTGGTATGCGACTCTGTGCCAGTGTCCGGAGAGGGAAGGCGTGCTGATCCGGGTCATGGAAGGCCGTGCAAAAAAGGTGCGCGGTAACCCCCTCTATCCCATCAACCTGGGGAAACAAAGCGCCCGATGCGAAGGCGGTTTGCAATCCCTATATCATCCAGACCGACTCTCGGGACCCATGATGCGTGTGGGCCCCAAAGGCTCGAGGCAGTTTCAGCAGATCGCATGGGATAGCGCCATAGAGAGGCTTCTGGGCCAGTTAAGAGAACTTCGGACGGCGAATAACGCAAACGCCATGGTCATGATGACCGAGCCGCTCCGTGGTCACTTGGGTCTGGTGGCCAGTCGGTTTACCGAGGCTTTTGGTGGCCGCCACCTGGCCTTCGAGACTCATGATCAGACAGTATTGAGAGCCGCTGTGAAGCGGGTCTTCGACCAGGATATGCTTCCCAACTTCGATATCGAGAACTCCCGATATCTCCTCTCCTTCGGCAATGATTTTCTATCCACCTGGGTCTCCCCTGTACGCTACGCCCAAGGGTATGGGGAGTTCCGCTCCAGTGAAGGCGGCTCCGAGAGAGGTTTACACGCACACGCCGACCCCAGATACTCGATGACAGCCGCGAATGCCGACGAGTGGCTGCCTATAACACCTGGAATGGAGGGCGTCCTAGCCCTGAGTATTGCCTGTGTCATCGCCACCGAGGACCTCGGCGACGCGGCCATGGTGCAGACGATGCTGGGAGGGGCGGGGCTATCGGTACTGGATGATTTTCAACCGGAGCGGGTGGTTGCCAGTATCGGCATGCCAGAGATGATTCGAGGCGAGGCCGCAGCCGATTTTATCCGAAGAATCGCTCGAGAGTTTGCATCCCACCGACCCAGCCTTGCTATCGGCGGAGGGGAAGCTGCAGCCCACACCAACGGCCTGTTTAACCTGTCCGCTATCTATGCTCTTAACTACATGGTGGGCAGCGTCGGCAGAAATCCCGGCCAAGGTGGAATCAGTTTCAACCCGCCACCGCCAATTGAAGGAATCGCCGGGAAGGCAACGGCCGGTTCTCTCAGAGACTGGGTCGGCATTACCGACGACATAAATGCCGGTCGCGTCAAGCTCCTGATGGTGCGGGGCGCCAATCCAGTGCACGGCCTGCCGGACATAGTGGGCTTTTCAGAAGCCCTAATGAATAACGACCAATATATCGTGAGCTTTTCCAGCTTCATGGATGACACCAGCCAGATGGCGGACCTCATCCTGCCTGAGCGAATCTACCTGGAGGAATGGGGAGACGACATCCCTGATCCGGGACCGGGATACCAGGTAGTGGGGATGCAGCAGCCGGTGGTGAATCCACTCGCAGACCTGGACCCCAGAAGCTTCCCAGATATTTTGCTGAGTCTGTCCCAAGATCTGCAACTTGATGACGGTTTGCCCGACACATTTAATGAGATACTTCGCCAGGGTGCGCGGCAGCTATTTGAATTAAACCGGGGATCGGTGCAAGCTGCCACCTTCGAGGGTTTCTGGAACACCTTGCTCCAACAGGGGGGATGGTGGGATAGGGATAGCGTTTCCACGGCACAGCCTCCGGCGCCGCCCGATCTAGCAGAGCTGGCGCAAGGATTGACCAGGCCCGTGTTCACCAGCCCATCGGGCGAAAAAATCTTCTACTTGGTGCCTTTCCTGTCCAACTCCCTTCTGGATGGAAGAGGAGCCCACCTCCCATGGCTACAGGCGACTCCAGACCCTCTGACCACGGTAACCTGGCAGACCTGGATTGAAATAAATGCCCACGAGGCTAAAGAGATGGGTCTCAAGGAAGGCGACATAGTTAAAGTCGTCTCCACCGAGGATAGTCTGGAAGCCGTTGTTTATCTTCACCCGGCGGTACCGAAGGGTGTTGTAAGCATTCCCGTGGGCTTGGGTCAGGCCCCAGGCCTCATGTATTCCACCAGAGAGGGTATACAGAGGGGAGCTAACCCCATGTCCATCCTCGCTCCGGCATCGGATACCGAGACTGGAGCTCTGGCTTGGGCGGCCTCAAAGGTATTGGTGCAGCCCACCACCCGAAACATCAGGGTTTCCAAGTTCGAGGGCATTGTGCCCGCATTTCCCTTTGGCACGAAAGAGGAGGACATCGTCCACGTAACGCGAGGTTAGCTTACTGTAACCCTCTCCCCTTCCCCTCTCCTAGTGGGAGAGGGATGGCCCTGAGGTTGTCGTAGGGTCTAGGTGAGGGCGGCGCTTAAAACGAAGAGAGGTAGGGTCCCTTAATGGCGCAGCGCAAAAAACACAAATGGGGAATGGTGGTAGATATAGATAAGTGTATCGGCTGCCAGGCTTGTGTCGTGGCCTGCCAATCGGAGAACAACATTCAGCTTAATACTGAAGACCGGTTCCATCAACGCCGCGCCATGGAATGGATACGGGTCGAGCGCTACTGGGAGGTGCCCGACGAGTACAGGGACAATCCGGAAGAAGCTCCCTTCCAGGATGTGAAAGCCCGCTTTATACCCATAATGTGCCAGCACTGCGAGAACGCCCCCTGTGAGCCTGTATGCCCTGTGTTCGCCACCTATCACAACGATGAAGGGATGAACGTGCAGGTCTATAACCGTTGTGTGGGCACCCGCTATTGCGCCAATAACTGTCCGTACCAGGTACGATTCTTTAACTTCTGGGAGCCCGTATGGCCCGAACGCCTGAGAAATCAGCTTAACCCGGACGTAACGGTACGCAGCCGGGGCATCATGGAGAAGTGTTCCTTCTGCGTTCAACGGCTACGCCGCGCGGAGCGGAAGATCGAGGGACAGGAGGGCGGACGAATCACTGACAAGAACATGGCCGAGGGCCACTTCGGCCCTGCTTGCGTACAGGCCTGTCCCACCAACACGCTGATATTCGGCGATTTTGAAGACCCAGACAGCCAGGTACGCGAACATATCGACATTGATACGGTGTCTGGGGACAGGACTTTGAAGAACCCTCGTGCCTATCAGCTTCTTGCTAATTTGGGCACTGAACCCAACGTTATATATCTGAAGAAGATAGACCCCCATTACAAAGAGGACGGTGGCCATGCATAACGGCACCGGCCACAGCCACAACCCCATTTTTGGGGCTGAGCTGACTCCCCAGGGTATCACGGAACACCTGAGTCACAAGGTGTTCTCTTTTGACCGTAAGCTGGGGCTTGCCATGGCCGGCCTGGCGTTTTTGATCATCCTGGGCATAATAGGTTTCGTCGTACGTGCAGTCGGCGACGGTTTCTCCGATTCGGCCCGACCGGCTTGGGGATATTACGCTGCCATGTACGGCTTCCTCCTGGTTACGGTGGGCTCAGTGCCGGTGGTTGCTATCGCATTCCGTTGGACAAAAAACCACTGGAGAAGGCCCCTGTCCCGGGCTTCGGAGCTCTTCGCCCTCGTGGGAATCTTGAACGTGCTTTGGTTTATTCCTCTCATATTCCTGCTTCCCGCTATAGACCTCAACGGCGACAACGTCCTCGAGGTGGGCCAGGACCGCAGGACCATCTGGTTCGAAGTACCCATCGGCGCACCTCTGTGGTGGGACATGTTCGCGGTGGTGTTCCTGGCACTCTGTGGTCTGGCTATACTGTGGGTTTCCGCACGACCTGATATGGCTGCCATCGCAAGGCGTGGGTCTGGATGGCGCGTCGGATTTCTATCGAGGCTGGCAATGGGCTGGCAGGGAACAGAACGCGATTGGAAGCTACAGCAGGCTTCCTTGGCCCTGTTAGGCGCCTTCTACTTCATGCTGTTGATCTTCGTACACACCTTAATCAGCTTGGACTTCGCCCTGAGCCTGGTGCCCGGATGGAAGGATTCCATATTCGCGCCTTACCACGCCCTGACGGGTATGCAGGCTGCCGGCGGAACTGTTCTTGTCACCCTATTCCTCATGCGAACTGTGGGAGGATACCGTCAGTACATAGGAGTGGACCCTTTCTGGTCCCTCGGCAAGATTCTGCTGGGTCTGACCCTTCTCTGGGGATATTTCTGGTTCTCTGAGTTTATGACCTTTTGGTACGGCCGTGATCCTACCGAGCAGAGCGTTATCAAGCTGGTCATGATGGAATCATACCGAAGCGCATTTATCGTAAACTTCATATTCAGCTTCGGCATACCCTTCCTGATCTTACTATGGAATGGGCTTAGACGTAGCGTAATCGGTCCTGCTCTCGCCGGGGCTTCCGTTATCATCGGTGCTTTTTTCATGATGGTTCGAACATACGTGCCTGCCTTCAACATCCCCCATGAGAACCTGGGCGCCCACACCATCGCAGAGTTTGAAGCGCGAGCAGGTGAGATTGCACCTCAGCTAGTTGCAGCGCACCCCGACGTTTGGGATATTTTCATAGTCCTAGGTGGACTGGGGGCGATCGCTTTCATATTCATCCTGGGCACAAAGCTGTTGCCTGTAATATCTATGTGGGAGACGAAGGAAGGCTTGCTCTACATCTTGATGCGACCTTTCATGAAGGGCCGCTATATGGTCCTGGGCAAACCTGAGTGACCAACACTCATCCCCTGCCCCTCTCCCACTAGGAGAAGGGCGACTGAAGGTCGGAGTGAGAGCGCAGGAGACGTAATGCAGGAAGGTAGAAACCTTACTGACAGGGAAATAAATCGGAATCTGCTCAGCACCCTGTACCAGAATCCGCTGTGGTACTGGGGGCTTGTGGCAGTTCTGGGTGTCGTGGTGCTGGGCGCCATGTGCGCCGCAGGTTATATGTTTAACCAAGGTCTAGGCGTCACTGGGCTGAACCGCCCCGTAATGTGGGGGTTCTTTATCACCAACTTCGTCTTTTGGATAGGGATCAGCCACGCCGGAGTCATGCTTTCGGCCATTTTGAGGCTCTCAAAGGCGGAGTGGCGACGCCCCGCCACCCGCGCTGCCGAGGTCCTAACCGTATTTTCTCTGATGACGGCCATGCTCATGCCTCTGATCCATGCGGGGCGTCCCTGGAGGGTCTTCTACTGGGTCTTTCCCTATGACTGGGCTCGCGGTGTCTACCCTAACGTCAGATCAGCCCTTATCTGGGACCCCAGCGCGGTCTTCACATACCTGACCTCCAGCGTTCTATTCGTTTATGTAGCCCTAATACCTGACATTGCGGTTATCCGAGACCGGTCTACAGGAGTTAGAAGGCAGATTTATTCGGTCTTGTGCCTTGGATGGCGCGGCACACCTAGGCAATGGAAGCTGCAGCTTATTGCCGGAATCCTGCTCTCGGCCCTCATCCTACCCGTCTTCGTTTCCGTGCATAGTATCGTGTCCTTCGACTTCAGCATGGTCGTGTCGGTGAAAAGCTGGCATTCCACTATCTTTCCTCCCTACTTCGTTATAGGAGCCGTTCACTCAGGAGTAGCGGCTGTAGTGATAGTGATGGCTATCATGCGATGGATGTTTGGCTGGCAGGACTATGTCCGTCCTGAGCACTTCGACGCGCTAGGCCGTCTGTTGATAGTAGTCGCCACTGGATGGTTCTTCTTCTTCGTGATGGAGTTCCTCTTTGGGCTCTACTCTCTGGAAGGAGACGAGATAGCGGTAAAGGACTTCCTGACAGCCCAGGCCCCCTGGAACTGGTGGTTTATAACATTCGTAGGGACCACATACTTCATTCCCGTAAGTATGTGGATGTTCAAAAGCATAAGGCGCAACCCTGTGTGGATGATAGTGGCTTGCGTCTCGGTGAACATCGGCATGTGGCTGGAGCGGTTCCTGATCATCGTACCTGGGCTGGCCCAAAAGCAGCTCTTTAACTTCGCCTGGTATACCTACGCTCCCAGCCCGGTTGAGGTAGTAATCATTATCGGCACCTTTGCTCTGGTTTGTATGTTAATGCTGCTTTTCGCCAAGGTGTTTCCTCTGATTCCTCTGTACGACATCAAAGAAGGCGAGATACTCAAGACGGAGATTCAGATAGGACGACGCAGAGTTCCTGCAACATTCAGAGAGGAATGATAGCCCTTACCCCCAGGAGGATGTGACTATGGCAAAACGATCGGTCTTAGGACTGTACGAGGATGCTAACTACGCCGCCGAGGCAGGTGACGCCCTACAGCGTTTAGGCCTTGCCCACGACGACTACGACTTTCTCACCGGAGCACCTTACCCGGAAGGAGCGTTCGGCGAACATCATAGCAGTCACCGATTGTATGTGTTCCCCTTCGTGGGAGCTCTCTGTGGACTCACGGCAGGCATCCTCCTAACCTCGATGACTCAGATGGCCTATCCACTGGTCACTGGCGGAAAACCCATACTGTCCTTGCCCCCCATGGCCATAGTAACTTACGAAGGAACGATGCTAGGGGCTATCCTGTTTACGGTGCTAGGCATTCTATTCGAGTCCCGACTACCAAGTACGAACCTGGGCTTGTACGACGACCGCATCACCGAGGGATACATTGGAGTTATCGTAAAGTGTGAAGACGAACAGGTGAATAGAGTTGAACAGGCCCTTACTCAAGCCGGGGCCGTTGAAGTAAAGCACAGCGAGGAGAAATAAGAACCTTGGCTGATAGGATCTGGAAGCGGCTTTTCCCTATCCCCTCTCTGACTCTCCCCCATCAAAGTGGAGAGCGAAAACTCCTTCCCCCTCGATGGGGGAAGGTCGGGATGGGGGTGAAAGCGCGGGCTAGATTTGGACTGCTCGCGATTATAGTCGCATTGGGCGTAGTAGCGGCAGGCTGCGCCAACGGCACTTATCCATTGGACATCTTCTACGAGATGCACTACACCCAGTCCTACTCCTCCCATGAGCCGCCACGCCTGTCACCCCCCGAAGGGGCCGTGCCAATCACCGGAAGGCCGGTATTCACCCCGGAAAATCCCATACCGGGCCAGAGAGTCGACGAGGGAGCACGTCTTTACGCGGCCAACTGTGTCTTCTGCCACGGGACAGCGGGCAACGGAGAGGACCCACAACTTCAGGGACCTGTGTTGCGAATCATGCGGGAGAGTTATGGCTATGGCACCGCTGCGAGACCATACACCATTACCCCGGACCTCACTTCCGACGTCGTAAAAGATCTACCCGACGCCGGGCTGTATGGATGGATAACCACCGGGGTTACCGTGATGCCATCCTTCGACAAGTTGCTTACCATAGAAGAGCGCTGGCTGTTGGTGAACTACATCCGCACTCTTTCCGAATAACTACCCGCAACACCATGTAGCCTTATACGGATTTGATCTCATCTATCAGCCCCTACAAGTTGGATTAAACTGAAGTCCACCTTCTTTTCAAGAGCACATGTAGGCTTCGGATGCCCACTGCAACGTTTCCCTTTTCCGAAGACCAAATGGTATACTCATTAACGCAGTTACTGTCCAGAACCAGTGGCTTTCGATTATCCCAGGCAGGAGGAAACTAACGCTCATGGTGAGCTACATCCTGAGCACAGCCGAAGGGTTGTCGAACCATGGCGGCGCCCTGCGACAAGCTCAGGGCGAGCGGAAATCTCTGCCCAGGAAAGACGATCGAAAGGCCCTAGTCCAGCACCCAAGGCGGTTGATCCATGCACCGAAAACATGGCTTGCTGATAGCATCACTGACCACCCTCGCCCTGGCAATGGCCTTTACGGCCTGCGGTAGCGAACAGCAGGCATCGTTGGAGCAACGGGCCCAGTCCATCGATAAAAGTCTCATTTGTCCAGTGTGCCCTGGGGAGACCATAGACCAGGCCCAGGTGCAGCTGGCCCAGCAGATGAAAGCCGTGGTGAGGGACAAGCTATCCGAGGGCTGGACCAGAGAGCAGATACTCCAGTTCTTTGTCGACCGCTACGGTGAAAGCGTGCTGGCGGCACCTCCAAAGGAGGGATTTAACCTGATCGCCTGGGTAGTACCGCCAGTAGCCATATTGGCGGCGGCTGTTCTGCTCTTCTTCGTGGTCGTATCCATGAGACGGGCTACCAAGGCCAAGCAGCAGGACCAAAGTCCCCTATCAGAGCAAGAGCTTGAGCCGTACCTAGCAATGGTGGACCGGGAAATGGGACTCGAGCATCAAAATCCAAAACATCCACAAAAGAGAGAATAAGCATGGGTGACCTGGGCGCCATAACACTGTCTATTGCTCTGGCCCTGGCAGCCTACTCGGCGGTGGGTTCGGTGCTGGGAAGGATCAAGAACGTCCCCGCTCTACTGGAGAGCACCCGCTACGCTACCTATCTGCTGGTGCTGGTCTTGGCCGTCTCGGTAGTCAGCCTGGTAGGCGCTTTCATAGACCATGACTTCCAGGTAAAGTATGTGGCCGAGCATAGCAATCTGGCCATGCCCCGTATCTACACCTGGGTGGCCTTCTACGCAGGCAACGAAGGCTCGTTGCTATACATCGCTTTCGCTCTCTCTGCAATGTCGGCATTGGCCGTGCGCCTCGCCCCTATTTCTGTTAGAGACAGCCTGCCCTACACCAACGCCATCCTCATGGTTGTGCTTGCATTCTTTTTGGCTGTTATGTCATTTCTTGCCAACCCATTCGCCGAGTCATCCTTTGTTCCTGCCGACGGACAGGGAATAAACCCCCTCCTAACCCATCCAGGGATGTTCATTCATCCTCCGGTGATGATGGCGGGGCTGGTGAGCCTTGCCGTTCCCTTCGCATTCGCCCTGGCATCTCTCCTGGAGGGTAAGACGGGGGACGAGTGGGTCGATCCAGGCCGAACTTGGGGCATCTTGGCATGGGCCGTGCTGGGGTCAGGGCTGCTTCTGGGATCATGGTGGGCTTACACCATCCTCGGATGGGGCGGCTACTGGGCCTGGGACCCGGTGGAGAATGCTGGATTCATGCCCTTCATAGCCCTTACGGCCTTTATACATTCGATCATGGTACAGAAACGTCGAGGAATGTTCCGCATGTGGAACATCGTCCTTATCAATATCGCCTTCGGTCTCGCTCTCTACGGCATGTTTATGAACCGCGGAGGCCCCATACCGTCGGTACACTCCTTTGGAGCATCCACGTTGGGTTGGGTTTTCCTGATGTTCACTGGAGTGGGCGTGGTGGTGCCCTTTACGGTATTCTTCCTTCGCTACGGCAGCCTGAAGAGTGCCCAGACCCTCGAGTCCAGCCTGTCACGAGAAGCTGCTTTCTTAGTAAACAATCTGCTGCTTTTGGCAATCGCTTTCGTTACATTGTGGGGAGTGGTCTTCCCACTGATATCCGAGATGACTCAGGGCAACACCGTCACGGTGAGCGAGCCATTCTACAACCAGGTCAACGGCCCCTTGTTTCTGGCACTGATATTCTTCATGGGAGTGGGCCCTCTGCTACCCTGGCGACACTCGTCGATATCCACCTTACGAAGAACACTCGTCACGCCCAGCGCAATAGCTCTAGCTGTCGTGATTTTGCTGATGGCCCTCGGTGTAAGAAAGCCTTATGCCGTGGCCGCTTTCGCTTTATGCAGTTTCGTGGCTGCTGGAATATTGATGGAGTGGCTACGGGGCACCAGGTCTCGACATCGCCAGGGGGATAGCTACCCTCTCGGCTTCTTAAAGCTCATTGCCGCCAACCGGCCTCGTTACGGAGGGTATATCGTACACCTCGCCGTGCTCCTACTGGCCCTCGGTGTGGTGGGCTCGTCCTTCTACGGCATACAAAAAGATGTGATACTGAATCCGGGGGAAAGGGCAAGGATAGGCGACTACGAGATAGAGTACTTGAGCAGCAGGACCACACCAAAATCAGATCGTACGGAGACCGTTTCTACGGTGAACGCCTACCGAGACGGAGACTTTCTACAGACACTCACGCCTAAACGCAGTTTCTACCCCGCATTTAGCATGGCATCCACGAGAGCCGGAATCCGTTCCACACCGGTAGAAGACCTATATATCATTCCCAGCGAAATCATCGACGATGGCAGCATGGGATTTCGGGTCTTCGTCAACCCCATGGTGTGGTGGATGTGGGTTGCCGGCCCTGTGTTCATTCTTGGAACCGTGATTGCCCTTTGGCCTCAACGCCAACCTGCACTGGCGGTGGTCAGAACACCGCTGCGCCGGCCGGCCAGACCACCGGTTATCGGCGAACCGTCCGAGCAGCCTGGCACCGATTGAGTTGCAACAGCAGTACTGAACCGAATCTGACCTGACACTCACGTTAGGGGTATAATATAGACAGTATTCAGTCAACTTGAAATTTATGCATCGTTTCACCCCCATCCTAGCCTTCCCCCATCGAGGGGGAAGGGACATGTTCTCTCCCCCTTGATGGGGGAGAGTTAGAGTGGGGGTGAGCGCAACCTATCAGATCTTGGTTGACTAAGTACTAGGCACCCATACTAAGGAGCTGTTGAGTCGAAGGTATGCCCCTGAAAACTGGAGCTTCGGTGTTATGGCTATCCTCATAGGTGTACTGGTGGGCATCCTTTCCATAGCACTGCTCCTCTATCCTTTTGTAAAGAGGCGATTCGTACGGATTGCACCGCCCAGCCAAATCTCACAGGGACAGCATGGGCTGGACGGTCGTCAGACAATATATGACGATATAAAGGCTTTGCAGCTGGATTACGAGTTCGGTAGTATCGCAGAGCAGGAATATCAAGAGCAGCTACGTGCCTATCGTATTCAGGCAGCGGCCGCCTTAAAGGACCAGGACCAGCTGCAGGTCGGCATAGAACAAACCCTTGAAGAGGAAATCCTCAAAGCCCGAGAATCGGCTGACGGCACTTCTGGTACCGCACCGTTCTCTCCTTTGAGACAGGCGTCATTTGCTGAACCGGCGAACGACGATCACTATGACACTGACGGGGAGGCTGACATCCCGGATCAGGCTGAAGGGGAGCAAGATCGTGACCCCCTTCGCTAAGGGAGCCGGACCCAGAGCCCTTCAGTATCTAGTCCTGATAATAGCCGGGCTGGCCTTTGGTTCATTTGCCCTGATGACGAACTCCGTGTACGGACAGGATGGCTTATTCCAAATCGAGGGCCGAGTACTCAACGCCACCGAGGGAGCGGACCCCGCTGGTGCACTTGAAGTGACATTGCATGTAATCGATGACTTGGGCGCGGTGAACGTAAGTACGGCCATCACCAACGGTGAAGGACGTTTCCAGTTCAAGGACATAGAGCTGAATATCGACTCCACTTATGCAGTGGCTACCAGCTACCAGGATGTGCTGTACAGCGCAAGGGTAGAGTCCAGCTCACCCATGGCTCCGGTAGAACTGCTTGTGTACGAAACTACGAACGATATAGAGACCATTCACGTGGAAAGCGACGTGCTGCTTCTGAGCAACGAAGGCGGTAACGAGGAAAGGATTTCGGCCATCGAGCTAATACGGATGGTTAACGTAGGCGATCGCACCTTCATGCCCAATCTGGCCCAGCCCGCTCAAATGAACTTCCTACGGTTCTCTCTTCCCGTCGGCGCATCTGATCTGGACGTGAGCTCAGACCTTCCTGGAGGAGAGATTATATCCATTGGGACCGGCTTTGCTCTGACCGCGCCGGTTACCCCTGGCTCTCACCAGGTGACCTACGCATACCGGATTCCCTACGAAGGGACCGCCATAAACATTCTCCGGTCCTTTCCCATGGGCGCCGACTCCTTTAGGCTCCTTCTGCAAGAAGGCTCCGCTGACCTCAGAAACCCGGCGAATCTAATTCCTTTAGAGCCCCTTTTCTTAGAGGGTCGGTCTCTGGATGTTTGGGGCGCCGCGGACCTTAGCCCCGGGGACAGCTTGACCATGGAGATAGGTGGCCTACCTCGACCTTCCTCTCTGAATAGATTGGGGGACGCCCTAGCCGACGGGCCCTATCTAAAGATAGGCATCCCAGCAGCCGTGGGACTGGTAATAGCTGCTGTTCTTCTATACGTACTGCTGTTCAAACAGCCTGAACGGACGCCCGGCGCCAATACTGAGCTGGCGTTGGCAGCTTCGTATCCAGTGACTGACACTTCTAGTCGGCCAGATACCCTGATAGAAGACCAACGCCGCCCTTTAATAGAGGCCATAGCATCTCTGGACAACGAACTGCAGCGAGGAGAGCTGGATCTTGAAGAATACGGGATACGCAGGACTCAGTTGAAGGCCAGGTTGGTGCAGCTTGTACTTGCATCCAAATCGGATTAAGTTGTTAAGGATAGATATCGCTTGAGCGAGACCATTCCTACACCAGTCCAGGAGCAGCCGTACGGCACGCGAAAACGTAATCTAATAATCCTGGCCACTATAATTCCCCTCGCCGCATTCTTTTCTTTACTGGGCTGGGGCATAGCGCGTTCCGGTGGAACACCCGGCGGACTTGGGATTAACAACAACTTCGGTGAAGTGTCGGTGGAACAGCAACGGGCTCCTGACTTCCTGAAAAATAGCCTTGCCGGCGAACCTGTGAGCCTATCGGAGCTGAACGGCAAGGTGGTAATGGTGGATTTCTGGTCCTCATGGTGTCCTCCCTGCAGGAGAGAAGCGCCAACGCTGGCTCAGGTTTACCGTGAGTATGATAACGAAGATATTCAGTTTATCGGTGTGGCGATCTGGGATGATCCAGGAGATGTATCAGGCTATGTCGAAGAGTTTAATCTCTCTTATCCCACAGTCATGGACGAGAAGGGGCTGATCGCCATCGACTACGGGGTCATGGGCATTCCTGAGAAGTTCTTTATCGATGCCCAGGGGAATCTTGTAAGGAAATATGTGGGCCCCATGGGCCCAGATGACCTCAGAACCGCATTAAACGAGCTCCTACTCCAATAAATTGGAGACTCAAAGACTGGACATCGCCACATTAATCCCCAGTTTTCTCAATGTTCAGAGGACGGTTAGCTGAGCAAGGCACTCGGGGTTCGTAGAACAACTGAGAGGTTATGCATGAGCAGTAGCACGCATTCAAGTAGTGAAGGACCTCTAGCCCTCGTAATGGACGTGGGGGGCAACTGGATCAGGGCTGCCATTGCCACACAAGCCGGCGACCTCATCTGGAGAGACAGGATTCCAACAGAGGCGTCCGGGAGCAGCCAACAGGTCATAGACCGTATAGAGAGTATGCTTCATAAAGGGATTGCCGAGGTTGGAGAGGGCAGGCTGGTGGGCATAGGGCTCGGCCTGGCAGGCCCCATAGATCCGGTGTCAGGGATAATGTACAGCCCACCCAATATACCCGGATTGGATGGCGTCTCGTTTAAGACCCTATGGCGAGAGAAGGTCAGCCTGCCGGTGTTTGTGGCCAACGACGCCACCCTGTCTGCTTTGGGCGAGTACAGCTATGGACAGGGAGCCGGCGCTCATATGCTGGTCTATATGACAATCAGCACCGGAATAGGCGGAGGAATCGTAGCCAATGGCCGCCCGCTGATGGGGGCCAATGGCATGGCCGGCGAGCTTGGCCACATGTCCATAGACAGCAAGGGACCACTGTGTCAGTGCGGGAACGTGGGCTGTCTCGAGAGGATCGCTTCTGGAACCGCCATTGCCGATAGAGCCAGAGATATGGCGACCGCGGAAGGGTCGTCCATACTCACGAACTTGGCTTCCGGAGACTTGAGCCAGATTTCCTCGGAGACGGTGTTCGAGGCTGCATACAAGGGCGACCAGGTATCCCAGCAAGTAATTCAGAGCGCTGCCCAGGCACTGGGAGCCGGGCTGGTCAACATCTTGCACATCTTTAATCCCGACGTTATAGTCATCGGGGGAGGCGTGTCTGGCAACTGGGATTATTTAAAACAAACCGTCGAACCTTACATCGAGACCCACGCCATGGACCATATCCAGAAGATGGGCTACAAGCTGTTCGTCAGCACTCTAGGAGACAACCTCGGCTTGTTGGGTGCAGCAGCCCTAGTGTGGCAACAGCTTGAAACCGACGGATAGCGTCTAAATTACTTCGGCATAAGCTACGCCATTGTCCTTTCCCCATTTTCCACTATAATGGCACATGTGGATTTGGAACTCCCTAACGTTAAGGGGGCATGATGGCAACTGGTAATCTCAAAGACAAGTATTGCATCGTAGGCGTGGGTGAGACGGAGTATAGCCGTGGCTCCGGACGGACTACGCGGGCTATGGCGACAGAAGCGATTCGCCATGCGATGGACGACGCCGGGTTGTCGTCCGAGGACGTAGACGGGATGATGAGCTACTCCACCGGGGACTCCATTCCTTCCACTACCGTCATGTACGACGTGGGAATACGCCCCAACTTCTACATGGACGTCTCTGGAGGAGGGTCCAGCACCGAGGCGATAGTTGGCCTGGCCATGGGGGCCATCGAGGCTGGGATGTGTCAGACGCTGGCCATTTATCGCTCTATGAACGGCTATTCCCAGTACCGCATGAGTAGCAAGGACGCCGGCGAGGTCACCCACGTGACCGGCATAGACGTCAGGACCAAGCCCTACGGCATGTTCATGCCCATACAGCAGTTCGGCTTCAACTTTACCCGCCACATGATGGAGTACGGGGTCACCAACGAACACCTGGCCCACATCAAGGTAGCCCACAGCAACCACGCCAGCAACAACCCCAAAGCACTGATGAAGAAACGGGTGACGGTGGAGGATGTGGTGAACTCCCGTTGGATAGTCAGGCCCTGCGCCCATTTGTTGGACTGCTGTCTGGAGACGGACAACGCAACCTGCATTATCATAACGTCGGCTGAACGCGCCAAAGACCTTAAGCAGCGGCCCGTATATGTCATGGCCGTCCAGGGCAGGGGCACCAAGCCCGGCGGAGATTTTCACCATCAGCTCGGCTCACTTACCTCAGTAGCGGGTCGATACATCGGACCCAGGCTTTTTGACCTCGCCGGCGTCACCCACGACGACATAGATGTCACCGGCTGCTACGACGCCTTTACATACACTGCCCTCCTCCAGTTCGAGGACTATGGATTCTGCGCCAAGGGCGATGGTAAAGACTACGTCTCCAACGGCACCATCAATCTGGGAGGTAGGCGTCCCAACAACACCAGCGGGGGCCACCTCTGCGAGGCCTATACCCACGGAATGAACATGGCCATCGAAAACGTACGCCAACTACGTGGCACAGTGGACGACTACTGTCCCAGATGGCAGGACGGGACACACACCTACGACTACTCCGAAGGCGGCTGTCGCCAGGTGAAGGACGCGAAGATTTGCATGAACATGGGCTGGGGCACGCCGGCAATCGGCAGCGCCATGATTCTCAGGAGGTAGGCATATGCCCGTCTACGAATATCGGGGACTGGGAATCGATATCCCTGACAACGATAGCGAATACAAGGAGTACTTCGAAGCCTGTCGAGAGCACCGACTGGTAGTCAGGAAGTGCTTGGAGTGCGGTCTCCTACGGGGAGAATCGGGTCCTGGGTGTCCTTGGTGCCAGTCTCTACGCTGGGAGTGGCACACCGTGAGCGGCAAAGGCACTATCTACAGCTACGTGATCGCGGTCCACTCGGTGCTTGCAGGATTCAAAGACTGGGTCCCTTATCCCATCGTGCTGGTGGAGCTCGACGAGCAGCGGGGGAAGCCTGATCCAGCGGATGGTCTGCGCATCACCGCCAATTTGCTGGACGAAAATATGGACCCTGAGAAGGAAGAGAACGTAGCGATAGGCAAGCGGGTGGAAGTGTCATATCTGGACCTGGAAAACGGACTTACCCTACCTCAGTTCAAGCTCTCCGACGAGCCTCCCCAAGGGCCTGTGTGGAGGTATCCGGTTTAGACCTCATTTACCTAACTCAATAAGGCCAATTGAAGATAGAAATGGTAACGGTTCTTAAACAGCAACTGGCTACTGGTGATCTTGAGCGGTTTTGCCGTCGGCATCGCATCCGGAGGCTTGCTCTCTTTGGATCTGCTTTGAGAGAAGACTTCTCATCAGACAGCGATTTAGACTTGCTGGTTGAGTTTGAGCCCGGTTGTACACCAGGCTTGGCCTTTTTCAGTATCCAGGATGAGATTTCTCAATTACTAGGGCGTTCGGTTGACTTGAATACGCCAAAGTTCTTGAGCCGGTATTTCCGCGACCAAGTCATGAGGGAAGCCGAGGTTCTTTATGAGAGCAAAGGGCGATGAGACCCCCTTGCATCATATGCTGGACGCGGCTCGCAAAGTGTTGCAGTTCACAGAGGGACGCAGTCGAAACGAACTGGAAACCGATGAGCTACTGGCCCTAGCCGCAGTCCGTCTGCTAGAAATCATAGGTGAGGCCGCGAAACGGGTTCCACAACCTATAAAACAGGCCCACTCACAAATCCCCTGGAGAGCTATCGCTGGTGCACGAGATCGCCTGATTCACGGCTACTTTGACGTCGACTACGAAGTTGTATGGGCCATTATCACAGATGATTTGCCTTCCCTCGTGAAGGAGTTAGAGCAGATTCTCAATGCATAGCTTGACGGTGGCTTAAGCGCTGGCTAAACTGGCGAGGCACAGTGGGCCAACCGTAGTGCTGTGTGAAAGGACAACATGATATGGCCAACAAAAAGGGCGCAGCGCTTCTCCTGGTAATGGTCGACCTGCCATCTGACAAAGAGGAGGAGTTCAACCAATGGTACGACGAGGAACATTTAGAGATGGTCCTGTCCCTTCCCGGCTTCCTTGACGCCGCCCGTTACGAGGCAGTCATGGGCGGCCATAAATATCTGGCATGTTATGAGCTAGAGAGCACGGCCGCTTTGGACACCCCCGAGTACGTCCATATACGAGATAACCCCACAGAATGGTCGAAAAGGATGGACCCCAGGATCATAGCCACCAATCTGATCGTCAACCTCTACCAGCAGATCTTTCCCACCGAGGTGTCCCAAACCGTAGCCCAGAGCGAAATGGCGCCTGTACTCCAGGTCGGACGCATGAGCATCCCACTCGATCAAGAGGCCGAGTTCAACCACTACTACAACACCGTTTATGCGGCTAACTACGAGAAGGTGCCTGGTTGTATCAGGTTCAGAAGGTACACGGCGGCTATGGGCGAGCCCAAATATTCCGTGCTCTATGAGCTGGAGCACGATAAGGTCTCCCAGAGCCCGGAGTGGCTGGCAGCCAGGAAGCAATCGGGTGGCGCCTTGGGTGACACCTACCCTAGGATGAAGCATGCTGACGGCTCTCCCGGAATCTACAACAAGATTTTGCGGCCGTGAGATAGCGATCCCGGGTTATCGGGATAGGCACGCCATGTCGGCACTATTTGTTTAAGGAGGTCTAGAGATGGCGAACAAGAAGGGCACGGGACTGTTCATCGTGTTGCTCGATATGCCGACCAGTATAGAAGAGGACTTTAACCACTGGTACAACGAGGAGCACATTCCCCAGCAGCTGGGCCTTCCCGGATTCCTCAACGCCGCCCGTTACGTAGCCGTGAAAGGCGGCCCCAAATATATGTCAATTTACGAGCTGGAAAGTCCGGAAGCTATGAACACTCCAGAGTGCGTATATAGCCGGACGAACCCCACGGAGTGGACCAAGAAAATCGGACTTCCGGGCAGCGCAGACCGAGTTTTTGCCACGATTTACCAACAGATCTTTCCTGCGGAAGTCACCCAAGCGGTCGCATCAAGCGACTTGGCTCCTGCTATCCAGATGGGTCGCATGGACGTAGACTCGGCGACCGAAGATGAGTTCAACGACTGGTACAATACTGTCTACATACCTAACTACGAGAAGGTTCCAGGCTGCATACGGGGGAGGCGATACACCAGGGTCACGGCTCTTAACGAGCAGCCGAAATACACCACCGTCTACGAGTTCGAGCACGAAAAAGTCTCAGAGAGCCCCGAATGGGCCACTGCCAGAGAGGCCGACTCTCGGTCCTCCCGCATCCGAGATAAAATGTACCACGCGGACGGCTCTCCAGCGATCTACAACAAGATCTTCCAACCATGAAATCGTTATGCCTGGTGATCGGGCTAGTGGCACCATATCTGCACTAACCGTTTGAGGAGGTCTAGAGATGGCGAACAAGAAGGGCACGGGACTGTTTATCGTTTTGCTCGACATCCCAGCAGGCATAGAAGAGGACTTTCACCACTGGTACAACGAAGAGCACATTCCCCAGCTTCTGAGCCTGCCCGGATTCCTAAATGCCGCACGCTACTTGGCGGTGAAGGGCGGCCCGAAATACATGGCATGCTACGAGCTGGAGACTCCGGAAGCCATAAACACTCCTGAGTACATAGATAGTCAAGAGAACCCCACAGAGTGGACCAAGAAAATCGGACTTCCGGGCAGCGCGGACCGCATTTTTGCTACACTTTACCAGCAGATTTTCCCTAAGGAGGTCAGCCCGGCGGTCGCGTCCAGTGACCTAGCCCCTGCTATCCAGATGGGGCGAATGGACATAGATCCCGCGACGGAAGACGAGTTTAACGACTGGTACAATACCGTCTACATACCCAACTACGAGACGGTACCGGGCTGCATTCGGGGAAGGCGCTACACCAGGGTAACCGGACTTAACGAGCAGCCGAAATACGCCACGGTCTACGAGTTCGAGCACGAAAAAGTCTCCGAGAGCCCCGAGTGGGCCACAGCTAGAGAAGCTGACTCACGATCCGCCCGCATCCGAGATAAGATGTACCACGCGGATGGCTCACCTGGAGTTTACAAGAAGATATTCCCAGTGTAGTCCCGCATCAAACAGGTTGGATGCCACCGGTATCGCCAGAGATGAAAATGAGCCTTCGCCCTCACCCCAACCCCCTCTCCCAGTGGGAGAGGGGTGGCCGCAGGCCGGGGTGAGGGTGTCTTCGTAACAATACCGGCCTTTATATAACTATTTTCGCCGCGGTATTGGCGATAGCTGTGCCCTGACACGTGACTCTGATAATACCGAATCGGCCCCTGTTAAATAAAAACGGATCAGCAGTAACGTGTAGAATAGAATCGTGGAAAAGCTGGGCATAGTTCTTGCCACTTACAACGAGGCGCTAAATCTGCCTCCCCTTATCGAAGCTCTGGAAAGGCTTCCCCTGTCCCAAGACCTCCACATATTCGTTGTCGATGACAATAGCCCCGATGGCACTTCCGAAATCGCCACTACTTTAGCGTCAAATTACGGAAACATCTCCCTTATCACCAGGCCCGGCAAGCGGGGTCTGGGCTCCGCGTTGCGCGACGGTATGAGGGCCGCGCTGGAGCAGGACTGTTCTCACATCGCAACTATGGACGCCGACCTGTCCCATGACCCTCTAGCCCTGCCGAGCCTGCTGGAGGCCGCCCGGCGGGATGGCGTGGACCTGGTGCAAGGTAGCCGCTATGTAAAGGGGGGCAGCTTCTTGGGGTTGGGCCCTGTGAGACGCTTTCAGAGCCGCCTGGCTAATCTACTCTGCCACTGGCTCTTGGGTTTGCAATTGGATTCCACGTCCAACTTCCGGGTCTACAGTGCACCGACGGCCGAGGTGGTCATAAGCATTAGTAAGAGCAACGACTACGAGTTTCAGCCCGAAGCTGCCCTGATTGTCATGAGCAATGGCCTCCGCATACTTGAAGTCCCCATCGTTTTCACCAGCAGGGCAGCGGGAGCAAGCAAGTTGGGACTATCGCAGAACTTGAAATGGGCGCTGTTTTTCCTTCGAGCAATCCTAACGGCAAGAAGACCGTTCAGATCCAAGCCTAGAACATCGTAGAAGGCACGTCAGCCCGCAACACGCAAAGATTGACTGAGACCCTAATACGCCGTACAATTCTCTCGCTCAGCTACACACTCATTAGCTACCAAATCAGGTACGTAAACAGAACTCAAACATTCTTAACAGGGGGAAAGACATGGAGTGGAACTTCGAGGTAGTTTGGGGGCCCTATGGGGGTTGCTCCGAGGGGCCGGTGTGGGACGGAGAAACCGTTTTATTTACCCAGATGGCCCAAAGCATGATCTGGCGCTATGATCCCAAGACCGGCAATACAATCGAATATCGTAGAGAAACGCAGAACACCGACGGACTCACAATGGATAAGAGGGGAAACCTATACGGCTGTAACCAGGCGGGTCGGTCCATCGTTCGTTTTGAAAAGGATGGAAGGACCACGACCATCGTAGATAGCTTCGAAGGCAAGAAGCTCAACACACCTAATGACCTCGTTGTGGACAGCCGGGACCGGATATGGTTTACCAATCCTTGGAACAGCCGAGACGTAGGCGGTTTTACGGCCCCTGTGGCCGGCCAGCCTATGGAGCTAGATGGTGAAGAGGTCTTCCGAGCAGACCCCCAGCCCGACGGCACCTATTCCCTCACCTGCTTGACCAAGGGCTGTGTCAGACCGGACGGGATTCTGATAACCCCCGACGAACGTACTCTGATTGTAGCCCAAGGAGACTGGGAACCGGGTGGAGTCCAGCAGCTACGATCATATCCCATAAACGATGACGGCTCCCTTGGGGATTACATCGTGATGCACCAGTTCGGAGAGGACTACCGTGGGACCCACAGAAGTGTCGACGGAATGTGCTTTGACACCGACGGCAACATAGTAGCCACCGCCGGCTGGGACCCCAGCGGCCCGGGTTCCATGATCTACGTCTTTGCGCCTTCGGGCCGGGTATTAAGCACCCACCCCATGCCCCCAGACTCCTGGCCGACCAACTGCGCCTTTGGGGACCCTGACATGCGCACCCTGTACGTCACCACAAATCAGGGGCATCTCTACCGAGTCCGGGATACGGGGTTGCAAGGTTGGATCATCTGGCCTTAGGCTAAATAGCCAGATGTAAGGGTTTTTGTCGCCCTTCAGGCGCTTCGCCCCTTCAGAATCATGCATACTCTTTCGAGAGCACCGCATAGAATTAATAGGTCATTGCGAGGAGCGACAGCGACGAAGCAATCTCCCGCCCTTAAATTGCTTCGCTTCGCTCGCAAAGACATTTTCGAAGCGATGACAGGACCGTAGGTTCCCAGGGCTACAAACCCGCACATCGGATTTTATAGCGTCCTAGGTGGGTTTTGGCTCAGTGACGCCAGGCTTCACGTTTGAGACCCACCAGGAGCAACGTGCCTATGACGGCCACCCCGGCCATCATCCCCCATGCCACGTCATAAGAGTCGGTGCGGTCCACAACGAAGCCGAATAGAGGCGCGAATCCGAATCCCGCGACCCGGGTTACCGTCATACCCAATCCGATAGCTGTGCCCGTGAGGTCCGACCCGGCCAGCTCAGCCACCACCAAAGACCAGGTGCCGGTGAACGCCATCCCGGTGGCTCCCACGAAGAAGACCAGAACTCCCATGACTGGTACGGAGCCAATAGATGGCAGCCAAATCATGACCACCATGGATAGCACCGCCATTGCCCCTACCAGCGTAAACACTATTACCCTTCGTCCCACTAATATGTCGGTCACTACTCCCCAGACGACTCGCCCGAACGCGCCTCCGCCGGTGGCTATGGCCAAAAAGCCTCCGGCCAGGCCGGCCGACATGCCCACCTCTTCTTTCAAGAAGAGCACCAGATAGCCAACAAGGACTATTATTACCCCTACAAAGGGACCTCCGCATAATCCTAGTATCCAGACGTTGCGATTCCTGGCCACAGAAGCCAACATCGAACGTGACGCCAGACTTGCTTCCGGCGTTCGGTTACGTAGCGGTGTGTCCCTGTATAACCCGAAGAACATCACCGACGCCACCCCGACAATCAGTGCCAAAACCAGTACCGCGTCACGCCAGCCGAATTTCACGGCAATAAACGTCAGGAGCAGAGTAGCAAATATGGTGCCAGTGGAGATATTCGCTTCTGTAATCCCTATGGCCCGGCCCCGCTCTTCGGGTTTTACCCATTCAACGAGGGCCTTTGTGTAAGCGGGAAGGGTAGCGGCCCCGACTATACCTATGAATACCGTTAGAAGCACCGCCTGCCACAGGGACTGTACCTGAGAGAACCCCAAAAGCGCTATAGCCACCGCCAGTAGCGCCAGGGACTGCAGGCGCCGTACGCCCACTACGTCGGCCAGCCAACCCATGAGCAGCGAGGTCAAGCTTCCACCGATGAACAGCCCAGATGGGATCAAGCCCAACTGGGCACGACTCAGGCCAAGGTCATCCTGAATGAAGGGATACAGGGCGCCAAAGCCGAAGTCTACAAAGACGACGCTTATAGTAGCCACCATGCACAGGGCTACCACTACCCAGGTATAGGGGATCGCGGGTAAGACAGGTAAACGCATAAGGCGGTTCAGATTACCGTATGGAGATAAATCAGGGGGCTATTAGTGCCTAACCAAGCCTGTGACAGTATATCACGGCTATCGCTATCCCCAATTCAACGTCAGTAATCTCGCCGGGAGCCCGAATCGGGGCCACTCCAGGCACACGGTAGGTAGGGAAGTTGACCGAACTCAGGTTCAATCGGCATATACATAACGCCAAGATTGTATTATCATGTTAGGACAGTGGTCTGAATTCTGTAACAATCTTCCTAGAACACCGGCCCCCTGCGAACCCCCGAGGCTGGCCCACCCGAGCTATCTCAGGTTGATGGCCCCTCCCCATAAGCCTTCAGCGTTCCGAGAGGGTTTCCAAAGTTGGTCTTGTTTCTTTAAATGCAGATATTACTAAGACTTGTCGGGATGGCCTGGGAATACCGATGGCGGCTCATCCTGGCATACATAAGCATATTTGCCGCGGTAGGCTTCTCTCTGGCGATCCCACATATCGTGGGCGTAGCCATCAACAAAGTAGTTAGCTTCGACGGCGGTCAGATAGTCTCGCTGGTAGAAACTGAGCGCTCCACCCTCATCTGGCTGGCCGTAGCGCTGCTTGTCGTCAGCTTGATGAGGGGCCTCTTCGACTTCTCCCGGACCTACACTACCGACTCTCTCTCTCAGAAGGTAGCCTACAGGATCCGGAACGACATGTACGACAAGTTCCAGCACCTCAGCTTCGCGTTCCATGACAAAGAGCACACCGGTAACCTCATGTCGAATGTCACTTCCGACGTGGAAGCAGTGCGGCGTTTCGTCAATATGGGGCTTGTGCGAGGCTTTGAGGTCCCCATAAGAGTAATAGCGATCACCTTTTTGATGGTCTACATCAACTGGGAGCTGACGCTGCTGAGCCTGGTGTTCGTACCTTTTCTCGTGGCCCGCTCCACAATGGTGGTTTCGAAGCTACGGGCCATGTGGCTTCACGTTCAGGAGGTCATGGGACAGCTAGGGACAATCATGCAGGAGAACCTCGCGGGCATCCATGTAGTTAAAGCCCTTGGCGCAGAGGAGTACGAAAAAAGGAAGTTCGACAAGAAAGCCAGGGAGCTACAGGAAGAATATTTCCAGTCCGAGAGGCTTCAGGGCACCAATGGCGCCTGGATGACCCTATACTTTACTCTGGCCCTTGGACTTATTTTATGGTACGGGGGATGGGTGATAATCAGGAGCGAGGGTGTTGACCTGAACGCCGGAGACTTTGCCAAATTCATACTGTTGATGAACCAGCTAACTTTCCCTATTCGCATGACACCGCAGATCATAAGTAGCTTCTCCAGGGCAATCTCTTCGGGTCAACGGCTATTCGAGGTCCTTGATGCGCGCTCTCCCGTGGAGGAAAGGTCAAATGCTCGCGATATGCGTCGGGCCAAGGGAGACGTCCAATTCGATAACGTCTCTTTCTCCTACAACGCCAACACACCAGCTCTGCGGCAGGTAAGCATGTCTATTCCAGCAGGTTCGGTGGTGGCACTTCTTGGTGCTCCTGGGAGTGGAAAGAGCACCGTCGTCAACTTGTTGCCTCGCTTCTACGACGTAACTGAAGGAGAGATCGGTATAGGCGGTGAGGATATTAGGGACTTTACCCTGGCAAGCCTGAGACGAAATGTGGGGATAGTTCAGCAGGACGTCTATCTCTTTAGCGCCACTATTAAGGACAACATATCATATGGGGCCCTAGACGCCTCCTTCGACGATATCGTCAATGCAGCAAAGGTGGCTCAGCTTCATGATCATATAAGCAATCTCCCTGATGGATACGACACCTGGGTTGGAGAGCGGGGTGCCACCCTATCTGGTGGCCAGAGACAGCGGCTCTCCATAGCTCGGACTATTCTAATCGACCCTCCCGTACTCATCCTAGACGATTCCACTTCGAGCGTGGACGTGGAGACTGAAAGACTAATCCATAAGGCCATGACTCAGGTGATGCAGGGCCGTACCACCTTTGTTATCGCTCACCGCTTAAGCACTGTGCGCGAAGCTGACATAATTCTGGTCCTGGAGAACGGCAAAATAGTGGAGCGAGGGACCCATCAAGAGCTTATGGCTCTTCGAGGGATCTATCAGGATATATATGAGCTCCAATTGCGGCCCCAAGAAGAGATTATGCTTGACGCACGGGTCGATAGGCGATCTGTTCAGTATGGAGCATTAGCCGGAGACAACGGAGGGGATAACTAGATGCGAGGCGGCGTATTCGGAGGCGCCTTTGGTGGCGTGATGGGCGGCATGCGTGGCATCCAGTCGGGCGGCATCTTCAGTCCCAACATGGACAATCTGACCGATGAAGGGATTGAAGGGAGCGCATACGATCACGCAGTTGTCGCCCGCTTGGCAAGCTATGTTAAGCCATTTAAGAAAGAGGCTCTGATCAGCCTGGCTGCCGTCGCGGTCTATTCATTAGGCAATATCACCGTGCCCCTGTTCATTCTGTTGGGCATCCAGTTCGGCATTAACGAAGTGGACGTAAACCGCATTCATCTTCTAGGACTCATTTTCCTCGCCGTAGCGTTGATACACTTCGGAGCCATGTACGCCCAGTACATCTACATGCCCAGGTTGGGACAAGGGATACTGTACAGCCTGCGTATCCACATGTTTAACCACCTTCAGACCTTGTCACCGGCTTTCTTTAATCGCACCCCCGTTGGACGGATCATGTCCAGGAGCCAGAGCGACGTCATTCAGCTCACCGAGACCTTCGAGCTCCTGGTACTGAGCCTGGCGGACATACTGAGTCTCGTAGGCATCATATTGGTGATGGTCGTTATTTTGCCGGCGTTGGGACTGGCCGACTGGCGTCTTGCCCTGATATGCCTGAGCGTGGTGCCCGTGCTCACCTTCATCCTTGCCTACTGGCAAAAATTCGCGCGCCGCTCCTTCATGCGCATCAGAAGAGCCATTGCGATGGTGAACGGCGAATACAACCAGAACATCACCGGTGTACGGGTAGTTGAGAGTCTCAACAGGCAGCCGGAAAACCTAAGGCATTTCGACGAGCTGAACTACGAGCACCTGGACGCCAACCTACAGGCCAGTCGCTTCTCAGGAGGCCTGCAGCCTGTGGTAGAGCTATTGATCGGGTTCGCATTCGGAGTGGTGGTCGTTATAGGCGGCTCCATGGCTCTCGGAGAGGAGCCTGAGTGGGCGGTGATGGTGGCCTTCCCCATGTGGATTCAGCGTTTCTTCGAGCCCGTCCGCCACCTGACCATGCAATACACCCAGCTCCAGAGAGGCATGGCCTCCGGAGTGCGGATATTCGAGGTTATTGACCTGGAGCCAGAGGTAGTAGATATTCCCAACGCCCCAGAGATGCCTCCCATACGCGGAGAGATCCGGTACGAAGGAGTAAACTTCCACTATATACCCGGCATAGATGTTCTCAAGGATATTAACTTGCATATTAATCCCGGCGACACGGTAGCCTTAGTGGGAGCCACTGGTGCCGGCAAGACCACTTTTGTGACCCTGCTATCCAGATTCGCGGACGTAACCGAAGGTCGAATAATGGTCGACGGCTACGACATTCGGCAGGTATCTCGCAGCTCTTTGGTGGGCCAAATGAGCATGGTCCTACAGGAGCCTTACCTCTTCTCGGGCACCGTAGCGGAAAACATTCGCTATAGCCATGAGGAGGCCAGCGACGATGACGTGATCGCTGCCGCGACGGCAGTTGGCGCCCATGCTTTCATTATGGAACAGGAGAATGGATACCACACCCAACTGTCGGAACGGGGCACCAATCTCAGTGTGGGTCAGCGACAGCTCATCAGCTTTGCACGGGCTTTAGTCGGTAATCCAAGTATCCTTGTCCTGGATGAAGCCACCGCGAACATAGACACCCACACCGAGCTCCTGATTCAGGCTGCCCTCAAGCGAGTACTGGAGGGACGTACGTCCATAGTCATTGCTCACCGACTCTCTACCATCAGAAATGCCGACATGATAGTGGTGCTGGACAATGGTGAGGTTGTCGAGGTAGGCAAGCATCAGGAACTGCTGGAGGCTAAGGGCACCTATGCCAGACTTTACGCCATAAACTACGGTCTTGAGCATTCTACTCCGTCGAACGGAAACAGCAGTCATCTATCCAACGATGACTAATCAACTATCTCAAAACTGCCGAGATTGGCAGAGCCTGTCCTTCGACAAGCACAGGACGAGCGGGCGCGGCGATCTGTTCCGCTCATGGTGAGCTTGTCGAACCACCTTTTGAGATAGTTACTGAAAACTAGCGTATTCCAACACACGGTTCCAGCAATGCTTGACCAAGGGCCATATGCATCAGCAGAGTAGCCCATTCGGTTAATTTTGCGTTGAGAGTAAAGAGATTCCATGGCAGAAGAGCTTAAACGTACTGCGCTGTACGACACCCACAACTCCTTGAAAGCACGAATGGTGCCCTTCGCCGGGTGGGATATGCCTGTCCAGTATACGGGAGTTCTCGCGGAGGCCAGGGCAGTCAGGTCCAGTGCGGGTCTCTTCGACGTCTCCCACATGGGCAGATTGGATATCTCCGGTCCGCAGGCTGGACCATTGTTGGACTGGATACTCACCGGCCATGCCTCGACGTTGAGGCCTGGCAGGGCCCGATACGCCATGATTTGCAACGAGGAAGGCGGCATTATAGACGACACAGTCTTCTACAGACGGGACGAAGACCGGTACCTCCTGGTGTGCAACGCCTCTAACCGGCAGTACGTGGTACCCTGGATACAGCGTTGGGTGCAGGAAAGGTTCCCCAATGTCTCCATTGAAGATAAGACTGAAGCCACAGCAATGATCGCCTTCCAGGGGCCAATGGCACCCGAACTTCTGGACTCACTGTGCGATTCCAAAGCCTCCCCCATCCGCAACTTTGCCGCAGCCGAGATCAGCGTTGACTCGACACCGGCCTTTGTCGGAAGAACTGGCTACACTGGAGAAGACGGTTTCGAGCTCATCGTCAATGGGGCCAGAGCCTCGCAGGTGTGGGAGATGCTCATGAATAAGGGAGGGGTACCTTGTGGGCTTGGCGCCCGAGACGTTCTACGGCTGGAAGCGGCCCTGCCTCTCCACGGTAACGACATAGACACCTCCACTTCGCCCCTTGAAGCAGGATTGGACCGGTTCGTCCGCCTCGATAAAGAGTTCGTAGGAGCGGATGTGCTCAGAAACCAAAAAGAAGCCGGACTGAAAAGACAGCTGGTGGGAATGGTGGTCGAGGGCAGAAGTATTGCCCGTGGACACTATCCCATAATGGCGGAAGAAGACCGCATAGGGACCGTGACCAGCGGCACCTTGTCCCCTACCCTTGACAGAAATATCGCCATGGGCTATGTTACGGTGGATTTTGCAGGCCAGGGCCAGAGGCTCCAGATTGATATACGTGGACGGATAGCTGAGGCCGAGGTGGTACCCTTGCCCTTCTACTCCAGGAAATAAGGCAAATGAATCCAGCTGACAGAAAATACTCTAAAGAGCACGAGTGGATAAAGGTGGACCAAGGCACAGGTGGTCTCGTTGGTATCACCCATTACGCCCAAGACCAGCTAGGAGACGTGGTATACCTGGACCTGCCTGGGGTAGGAACGCGCTTGGGACAGCATGGCAAACTTGGAGAGATAGAGTCGGTAAAGACAGTTTCCGATATATTCTCTCCCGTTAGCGGTGAAGTCGTAGAGATCAATCAGGAGGCAGTCGACCGACCGGAGCTTGTAAACGAGGACCCTTACGGTAACGGCTGGCTGCTACGTGTAGAGATCAACGATCCGTCGGAGATGGATGCTCTGCTAACCGCGGAGCAGTACGAGACGTTACTCGGTGGGCTCTCCCACTGAGGTCACTTCTTGGCTTCGAATCGACAACCCAGCGCGACAGAAGCCGCCACGGGCGCCGTTCGCCATTCTTGAAACACCTCATCCCTAGGCGGAGTATGCCCGCTCAATTTGGGAACCAACGATACGATAAATACTAAGAGGGCCATAGATGACACAGGAGCTACACAGAGTATCGGCTTACAGGTCTCACTATATACCTAACACTGATCAGGACCAGAGGGATATTCTCGAGGCTCTGGGACTTCAAAAAGTTGATGACCTCTTTGCGGACATTCCTGAAGAGCTTCGTAACCCACCCCTAAACCTCCCACCTCCCCTGTCGGAGCTGGAGCTCCGGAACGAGATCGAAGGCTTTGCGGCTCAAAACAGTAACCTAAAAGAGCATACTGCGTTTCTCGGAGCGGGCTCTTACAACCATTTCAGCCCCAGCATAGTTCGCGCCATAATCAGCCGCGGCGAGTTTCTAACCGCCTACACGCCATATCAGGCCGAGGCCAGCCAAGGTACCCTCCAAACCACCTACGATTTCCAGACAATGATCTGTAATCTCCTGGACATGGAGGTGGCTGACGCCGGAATGTACGACGGAGCGTCCAGTCTGGCCGAGGCTGCTCTAATGGCTTGCCGAGTCACCCAACGAGGTCGTGTGGCCGTGGTGGACAGCGTGTCTCCCACCTACAGGCAGGTCTTGGACACCTATACCAGACCGCAGGGTATCGAGGTAGATGTGGTCAAAGCTGAATCACCTCAGATGTCCGATGATACTTCCTGCATCATCGTCCAATATCCCAATTTCTTCGGCTACCTCGACAACCTGGAGAAATTAGAGCAGATAGCCCACAACAGCGGTGCTCTGCTGGTGGTTTCGGCCAATCCATTGGCGATGGGCTTGTTAAGGCCACCCGGTCAGTATGGCGCCGACATAGTCACCGGGGAGGGGCAGCCACTGGGTATACCGGTGAGTTTCGGAGGGCCCTACGTCGGGCTCTTCGCCACCCGGCAGAAATACGTGCGGCAGATGCCGGGCAGGGTTGTGGGTAAGACCGTGGATAGCCAGGGCAGGACCGGCTACGTGCTCACCTTGAGCACCAGAGAGCAGCATATACGTAGGGAAAGAGCCACCAGCAACATCTGCACCAATCAAGCATTGATGACCCTGGCGACCACTATATACATGGCCGCCATGGGCAAGCAGGGCATCAGACAAGTGGCTGAGCTCTGCTATCACAAAGCTCACTATGCGGCTTCCCTGATAGGCGCCATATCAGGCTTCAGCTTCCCATATAGCGGCTCATTTTTTAATGAGTTCGCAGTCCAGTGTCCAGTGGCCCCTGTGGAAATTAACGTAAGACTGCTAGAGCTGGACATCATTGGAGGCCTGGACATAAGTGAGCTGATACCCAATGGCATATTGTTCTGTGTCACTGAGATGAACACCCGCCGCGACATAGAAGCCCTGGCATCCGTACTATCCGAGTTCTCCACAGGATAGAGACTCTGAGCTTTATTGTTGGTAGATGAAATAGCATGGACATATCAACACAGCAGTCACAGGAAACGAGTAGGATGAATAGCCGGCAGACGATCGACAGACGCACACTCATGGAACGAAGCATACCCGGCAGGGTCGGAACCGTGTTGCCTGACCTCGACGTGCCCGCCCAGCCTCTGTTGGACGACTCGGTACTAAGAGATTCCCTGGAGTTTCCCGAGCTGACGGAACCCGAACTGATACGCTACTTTACCACTCTGAGCCAGCTCAATTTTTCTATCGACACCAACTTCTATCCCCTGGGAAGCTGTAGCATGAAGTACAATCCTAAGGTTAATGACGAGATGGCATTTCTGCCCGGATTCGCTGCCATCCATCCCCTTCAGCCCCAGGATACCGTTCAGGGTGCCCTGAAGCTGATGTACATTCTTCAGCAATACCTGACTGAGATAACGGGAATGAAAGGCGCAAGCCTAGCGCCTCTCGCGGGAGCCCAGGGCGAGTTCTGCGGCATGCTCATGATCCGGGCATATCACCATGAACGCGGTGAGACCTATCGCACCAAGGTGGCAATTCCCGATACCGCCCATGGAACCAATCCCGCTTCCGCCGCGATGTCAGGATTTCAAGTAGTGACTGTGGCTTCGGACTCCCAGGGTAACATGGACCTGGAAGCCATGAAGCAGGTGGCTGATTCCGAGCTAGCCGGAGTGATGATTACTCAGCCGAACACTTTGGGCCTTTTCGACACGAATATCATTGAGCTCTGTGACACGGTGCACAAGGCTGGCGGACTCGTCTACGGTGACGGCGCCAATATGAACGCCCTGCTCGGAAAGGTGAAGCTTGCTCAGCTTGGTTTCGACGTGGTGCACCTGAACCTGCACAAGACCTTCACGACCCCCCATGGGGGTGGAGGGCCCGGCGCCGGCCCGGTATGTGTCAACGAGCTACTCATGCCCTATCTTCCCTCCCCGGTAACAAGTCTGAACGGGTCGGACGGCCACGAGACCTACTCTCTGGTCACCCCTGAAAAGAGCATAGGCAAGGTCTGTGGGTTCCACGGCAATTTTGGTGTTCTGGTCAGGGCGTACACATACATACGGTCCATGGGTAACACAGGGCTGGCAGATGTGAGTAGCAACGCAGTGCTGAATGCCAACTACTTGCTTCAGGCCCTCAGGGATACCTACCACTTGCCATATGACCGCCGGTGCATGCACGAAGTGGTGTTGTCAGCCAGAAACCAGAGGGCCGCGGGTGTCAAAGGGCTGGAAGTGGCCAAACGCCTCCTGGACTACGGATTTCACGCCCCCACTATGTACTTTCCGCTGATCGTGGATGAAGCTCTGATGATAGAGCCCACGGAAACTGAGAGCAAGGAGACACTGGACGCCTTTATAGACGCCTTGCGCGCCATAAATCAAGAGGTCTCCGAAAACGGAGAGCTGGTGAGAAGCGCCCCACACACTACTCCCGTTTCGCGATTAGATGAGACCAAGGCCGCCAGACAACCCGACTTAAGGGGATAGGCAACAATCTGAAATTAAGGATGGTTATCAACCCGAACCTGGTCAAGCCATGTCCAAAAATTGGGTTTTCGCACCGCGTCAGGCATAGGGTCCTTCAGTTCTGACCTACTGTCATTGCGAGAGAAGCAATCTCTTTTCCCTTTGGCTGATTGCTTCGTCGCTGTCGCTCCCCGCAATGACAATCGAAAAACCCCGTTCAGGGGAGAATACCCTTGACCTAATCGTAAAAGTTGAATAAACTGCATTTTACGTTCGTTAGCGACCACTATCCAGATATGCTTATGGTGCTTAGGAATGAAAGTTCGCATTCTCGGCGCACATAACTTACCCAGTAGTACCACGGAGCACACCTGCTTCCTCATCGACGATGTGCTGGGGCTAGATATGGGCGCTTTGTCTGCCGCACTAAGCCCTGAGGAGCAGGGACGCATACTGGCCGTGCTTCTTACCCATCGTCATTTTGACCACATTAGAGACATTCCGTCTCTAGCTTTGATGACCCTTAATGACCCACGACAGATCGACATTTACTCCTTATCTGAAACTCTCGAAGGGCTGCATAGCCACCTCCTAGACGGTGATATCTATCCTGACTTCACCAAAAAGGTTACCGACGCCCCACCCAAATACCGTCTCAATCCAATACAACCCTGGCAACAGGAAGAAATACTTGGCTACCAGGTCACGCCAATTCCTCAGCCCCATCCTGTGCCCTCTATTGGTTATGTTATACGTTCCGGCAGCGGAAGCTGTATGGCTTATACCGGAGACACAGGAGGCAGCATCTCCGCCTTCTTCGAGACCAAGTTTGCCCCCCAGATCCTGTTTGTCGACGTTACATTTCCCAGTCAAATGAAAGATCTGGCAAACCTCACGGGGCACCTCACTCCTGCCTTACTGAAGGAACAGCTTGAGGATGCTATAAAAGCTAAACACAACTTGCCCAAAATCGTAGCCGTTCACCTCAGCGTCCCCAACGAAAAGCAGGTCATCGATGAGATAGATTCTCTAGCACGTGAAATGGGGATCGACTTGACTGTTGGCAGCGAAGGCAACGAGTTCGACCTTTGACCTCCATCTTCCTTGGAACCTCCATGCGATGAACACCTGATATTCTTGATGACCTAAGAGCCCCTAACAAAACTCTTTGGATGCACCACAACCTAAAAGCTATGGTATATATGCCCCCGCCTTCAGACGGGGGTTTTGATATATCTTCTAAATGAATTATTCAGGTCAGCTTGCTCGATTGCAGCACAACGGTCCAATGTGTCTTTGGACATTCTGTAGTAGAATGGGTTGAATCGCCTGGCCACAAAAATGAATCCAGTCGACTAGGGTATCCCGAAGAAATCAACCAAGATTCGAGCTTACAGGCAACAGGTTTATATAATTCACAACGATAGATCTGGTTACCTCCGGACACTGATGCTGTGATATCAACGGCAGGGCAGGTTCTGTGAAAGCTCACCGTAGGAGGATGACATGACACTGACACTGCGCAAGAAAACCTTGGTTGTCGTGACATTGACCCTCATAGCTTTGGTCGTGATCCTGTACTTCGCCATTTCAAGCATAGTGATGGGTAGTTTCGAAGACCTGGAAAAGGATGATGTAAGCAGGCATGTTGAACGAGTAAATGAGGCCATCGACAACGAATTGTCCGACATCAACAGCAAGCTAGTGGACTGGGCCAAGCCTGGCCAGGACCTTGACGTAGTGAGACTGGCCAACCTGCTGGACGACGAAAGAGCCAGGGTAAGCGATCAACGTAGCAACAGGTTAGCCATTGATCGCTCCCGTCGTGCCGGCTTGGGCGGGATCGGAGACCTCTTTTCCGCCAGCAACTGCTTGGAGGTCTCGTCGAAACAGACCACCGGGCGCTCTGGGTCATAGGGTTCCGCGTAAAGGTCCAGCACATCCTCCATACACGCCACAAACTCGGCGCTCACCTGGGGAATACACCACTCCTTCTTCTGCCACGGCTTGAGACTGTTTTTTTCAACCGCTTGCGAATTCCCTCGTGGGACATGGAGGGCGCCAGCCCCAACTCCACCACCTTGTTTGCCAGGAGCCGCAGGGTCCAGTGGTCATGGCCTGGGGGGGCCTCGCTGCACGCCAGGGCAATCAGGCGCGCTTCCCCCCGCTCATCCAGTTTGGTCGGATGTCCTGGCCGAGGATCTTCCTCCAAGGCCCGCTTCAGTCCTCCCTCCAGGTACCGCCGCTTGGTACGGCACACCGTACCCGCAGACGTGTCCAGCGCCTCCACGATGCGCATCACCCCCCAGCCCGTATCTGCCTTTAGCAGAATACGGGCCCGGGCAACCTTTCGCGCTGGGCTCTTTCCCCCGCGAATCAGTCGTTCCAACTGGTCTCGTTCTTCCCTTTCCAACCGGACCACATACCGTTCTCGTCCCATGGCTGCCACCCTCCTACGTCAACACTCCTAAAAAAGGGTAGCAACCTTAGACGTTTTCTTAAACAATTACCAAAACCGAGTTGACTGAGTACTAGTGGACTGGGCCAAGCCTGGCCAGGACCTTGACGTAGTGAGACTGGCCAACCTGCTGGACGACGAAAGAGCCAGGGTAAGCGATCAACGTAGCAACAGGTTAGCCGACCTTATGGCCAACCTAGACATCAATGTATTCCTGTGGACCGACTCCTCAGACAGCATATTCTGGGGCTGGACTTATGATGAGGAGAGCCAGGGATTAGACTTTGTTCCGAAGGGCTTGAGAGACGAACTCACGCCTGATAGCCCTCTCTTGCGTCATGCGGAAGGAAGCAGCGGAGTCAGAGGCACGGTACTGTTGCCTGAACGCGGCCCGATGCTCGTAGTCTCGACTCCTATTCTGTACCACATGGACGATGGACCGGTGGAAAACGGCTCCATGATGATGGGCAAGTACCTAGACGAGCCAGAGATCGCGCGCGTTGCCGAGCTGACCCGGCTGGACGTTGCCGTTCGCCGCCTCGACACCGACCTAACCGCCGATTTCCAGGAAGCTCGTTCAGCGCTGGCTACGGAGACGGATATTTACCCTGACCCATTGGACGATGACTTTATCGCAGGATACAGCTTCGTGAATGACGTTCGCAGTGCCCCAGCCCTACTGTGGCGGGTGAAGGTGCCCAGGGATATCATCGACGAAGGCAACAAAAGCATAAACTTCCTGCTCATCGCCCTGGTGGTGGTTGGTGTGGTCCTGGTCGTAGTGATCGCCTTTCTACTGGACAGACTGGTGCTATCGAGGATGGCCAGTCTCAATACTCAGGTTAGCGGAATTAATATGACCAGCGCCTTGGACGAGCGGGTTTCAGTCCCTGGAAACGATGAGCTGTCCAATCTGGGCGGTACTATAAACGGAATGCTGGAGGAAATCCAGACTGAGCGAGGAAAGTCGGAAGCCTTACTCTTGAACGTGCTGCCCCCGCCCATCGCCGAGCGTCTAAAGGCCGGAGAAGCCGAAGGGGAGAAGGTTATCGCCGACAGCTTCCAGGGGGTCACCGTGCTCTTTTCCGACGTGGTGGGCTTCACCAAGCTTTCGGCCATCATCTCCCCTAACGAACTGGTTATAATGCTGAACCGAGTGTTCTCTGCCTTTGACGCCCTGACCGACAAGTACGGGCTGGAGAAAATAAAGACCATCGGAGACGCCTACATGGTAGTTGGTGGTTTGCCAACCCCGCGGGAAGACCACGCCGAGGCCATCGCCGCTATGTCCCTAGACATGTACAAGGAGCTGCGAGACATAAATGCCCGCCATGGGACTGACCTGAACATACGGATCGGTATCAACTCCGGTCCCGTGGTCGCGGGAGTCATCGGCAACCGTAAGTTTATTTATGACCTGTGGGGTGATGCAGTTAACACCGCAGCCCGAATGGAATCTCACGGAGTCGCGGGTCGTGTACAGGTAACGGAAGATACCTACAACCTGCTCAAAGACAGCTTCGAGTTCGAGGACAGGGGGATCATCGACGTCAAAGGCAAGGGTGACATGCACGTATACATCCTGGCCGATAGAAAACCAGAGGCTGGTCTTGAGGCAGAGACCATGAAAGCCGAGGCCGATGGCTAAGCGAGCCCCTTAGCTCCAGGGATGTTAATTCAATCAGCGTGCGGAAGCCGGAAAGGAGAGTGGGAGGAATGGCCGACGGGGTGAGATTGAACAAGGTGATAGAGCTACTTGAGAGGGGTCAGACCGTGTTCTGTGGCGGTATGGTATCCAACGGCAATATCGATGACGTCATGGCCATGGCCGACTCCGACTACGACTTCTGCATCATCGAGATGGAGCACGAGGGGTTCAACTTTACTGATCTGCGCAACTCTTTACAGCATTTCCTGAGCCGTAAACGAATCCTAGAAAAGGGTAATCTTCAGCCCGACGTGGCCCCATTCGTGCGCATCCCGCCCAACGCTCGTGAGGTAGGCAGCAACCAGTGGGTCATAAAGCAGATACTGGACACCGGCGTGTTCGGCCTGGTGCTTCCCCACCTGAACACGGTGGAAGAAGCCAAGGCCGCTGTGGTCGCGGCGCGTTACCCTCAAGTTCCCGGAGTGCCCGATTTCCAACCCGAGGGGCAACGGGGCTGGTGGCCCAGGCTGGTGACTCGCTACTGGGGTCTGACTGCCCAGCAGTACTATGATGTGGCAGACCTGTGGCCTCTTGACCCCGACGGTGAGCTGGTTATCCTCGCCATAGTGGAAGAGGCCCAAGGGGTCAAGAACATCAGAGACATCCTGCGAGAGGTGAAGGGGATCGGCACCGTATGGGCCGGGCCTGGCGATATGTCGGTGTCCTTGGGGAAACGGGGCAATAGCGCCGATCCTGAAGTGCAGGACGCACTACTCCGAGTGCTGGACGCGTGCAAGGAGTTCAACGTGCCTTGCGCCGTGGGAGCGACCGCCGACAACGTGGAGCAACGCATCGAGCAGGGGTTTCGCATCATAATGGCCCCACCAAGGCGAGTTACCGATACCCTGGAGGTAGGGAAAAAGGCGGCTGGTCGCTAAGGACAGCCTCCCAATATTAGGTGGTCCTGGCGTTTTCACGAGTCATGTATGCGGTCTTGAAAGGAGAGATATGCCCGACAAAGTGGGCTTTATCGGCATAGGGAACATCGGGACACCCATGTCCCTCAATACTCTGCGTGGCGGCTATCCCCTGGTGGTCTACGACGTCCGTGCCTCCCAAATGGAGCCCCTGCTTAAAGAGGGGGCAGAGGCGGCCACCTCGCCGAAGGACGTAGCGTCTCGATGCAAAACTATCCTCCTGTCCCTGCCCAATTCTCCTATTGTGGAGCAGGTCTGTCTCGGTCCCGATGGAATCGTCGAAGGAGCTCAGCCGGACACCGTTGTCGTGGACCTCACCAGCGGCAATCCTCCTCACTCCGCTACCATATGTGCCCGCCTGGAGGAGAAGAGTATCCGATTTATCGATGCCGGAGTAAGCGGAGGTATCCCGGGAGCCGAGGCCGCAACCCTGGGCATCATGATCGGGGGAGACGGCGAAGTCTTCGAGAGAGCAAGGCCTGTTTTGGAGAAGATCGGCACAAACCTGTATCACATGGGGCCCATCGGAGCGGGACACATGACCAAGGCCCTCAATAACTTTCTGGCCGCTACCAATCTGGCCGCCGCTTCGGAAGCTCTGGTAGTAGCCACTAAAGCTGGTCTGGACCCGGAGAAGGTGGTAGCTGCCATTAACGCCAGTACCGGCCGTAGCCGGGCTACTCAAGAGCGCATACCAAACTTCGTGCTGAAGGGGGACTTCAGCTCCCGAGGCGGTATGGCCATGGAGCTCATCGTAAAGACCTGGCCACCGCTTGCGGAATCGGGAAGGACCAGGGAGTGCCCATGTTCATCGCCAACCTGATGCACCAGCTCCACATGCGCATCTCCGATGAAGTTGGCCCGACGACCCCCAACATTTCGGTAGCCAGAGCATTCGAGCAGTGGGCTGGTGTGGAGATGCGGAGTTCTCAGGACACCACATCTTAGATATCAGGGAGGCCGTCATGGAATGGAATTTCGAGCTGCTCGCCGGTCCCTATGGCAGTACCACCGAGGGGCCGGCCTGGGATGGGCAAGCGCTTCTCTTTACCCACATCTCCGAGAGCCGCATCATGCGATATGATCCCGCAACAGGTCAGACGACGGAGTACCGCTCGGGAACGAACCACACCAACGGCCTCAACTTCGACTCCAATGGCCGCCTATACGGCTGCTGCTCAGGGGGTCGCTCCATCGTGCGTTTCGAGCCCGACGGTAGCACTACGACAATAGTTGACAGGTTCGAGGGGCATCGCTTTAACACACCCAACGACCTGGCCCTGGACAGCAAAGGTCGGATATGGTTCACCAACCCCTGGAACGAAAGCAACATCGACCCCAGTGAACGAATGGATGTGGACCACGAGGAGGCCTTTCGGGCAGACCCACAGCCCGACGGAAGCTGGTCGGTGAAAAGGGCTACCTTCGACACGACCAAGACCAACGGAATCCTGATTTCGCCGGACGAGCGAACACTGTATGTAGCGCAGAGCCATTCAGAGGAGGGATTTATCCGGGAGTTAAGAGCTTACCCGATCAACGATGATGGTTCCTTAGGCCAGTACGTGGTATTGCACCAGTTCGGGGAAGATTACAGGGGTCCCCAGCGCGGAATCGACGGTATGTGCTTCGACACCGAGGGCAACATCGTCGCAACTGCGGGCTGGGAGCGGAGCGGCCCGGGCCCTATGGTCTACGTATTCGCGCCCTCGGGCCGTATCCTGGAGACCCATCCCATGCCGCCCGGAGCTGGCCAGCCCACCAACTGCGCCTTTGGCGACCCTGATCTCCGCACCCTCTATGTCACCGACAGTGCAGGCAATCTCTATCGAGTTCGCAACACCGGCCGCCAAGGATGGCTGCTGTGGCCAAAGGCGAGGTAGGGCAGTAAACTTGCCAGCAGGCTGGTGTACTGTAGACCTACAACACCGTAGCCGTGGCGGTCTTTACGATGGTAGCTATTTGCATTAGCTGTTGCTACAGCTTCAGTCGAGATTCGCTGACTCTTGCTTTCCCAATATCTCAGCCTGGGGCAAAAGAGAGGCCATATCTAGGCGTTCAGAAGCTGCAAGCACCTCGATGCCTACGAGACGCTCCCGAGCATCAAAGTTCAGCGCGATATCCTCGTTCACACTATGACTAATGACCTGATGTTTTCCCGGGATGAGCTTGATATACACGGCATCCGCTTTTGGGTCGTAGGATATCTCCATTAGTCGCCTTCCCATTCACCATAATAAGCATATACTGTTACAACGATTAGACTGTCCGCTTCTTCTGCGAGTATCACACGCACCCTCTTATGACGGTAGTAATCGCCAACCCAATAATAACCTTCCTTGAAGAGCAACTGCCTACCTTGGCGGGGCTCTCGGGCTTCCGCGGGCTCTCCTGTCAGGGCAGTTCGCAGCACCTCTTCTTCGCTGACACCTCGCTCATCCATCTGTTCCCTTGCATGAGGCGTTATGACAACGTTATTAGCTATTATATCTCGTATCGCTTCAGCAACTGGCGGGCTATTACCAGCCGCTGGATCTCGTTGGTGCCCTCGCCGATGATCATGAGGGGCGCGTCCCGGTAGTAGCGCTCCAGGGGGTACTCCTTGATGTAGCCGTAGCCGCCGTGGATACGCATGGCTTCCATGGTCACCTCGGCGCAGATCTCGCTGGCGAATAGCTTCGCCATACCAGCCTCCAGGTCTACCCGTTCACCTCGGTCCTTCTTGGCCGCGGCCTCGTAAGTGAGCAGCCTGGCCGCCTGGATTTTGGTGGCCATGTCCGCCAGCTTAAGCTGTATGGCTTGGTGCTGGGCGATGGGCACGCCGAATGCCTTTCTCTGCTGGGCGTACTTGATGGCGGCCTCGAAGGCGGCCGTAGCCACACCCACAGCCCTGGCCGCTATATTGACTCGACCAGTCTCCAGCCCGCTCATCACCTGCTGAAACCCTTTGCCTTCCTGACCTCCCACCAGATTGTCGGCGGAGACTCGAAAGTCCTTGAAGATCAGCTCGCAGGTGTCCAGACCTCGGTAACCCAGCTTGTCCAGGTCCCGGCCCACCTCGAAGCCCGCGCCCCCCTTCTCAACGATAAAGCAGCTTATCCCTCTGTATGCCGGTGTAGTGTCCCGGTCCGTCTTGGCCATCAACGCAAAGGTGTCGCCATGCCTGCCGTTGGTGATGAACATCTTGGTGCCGTTGATAACGTACTCCTCGCCATCACGGGTGGCCGAGAGCTCGATAGCCTGGACGTCGCTGCCGGCGTTGGGCTCGGTGAGGGCAAGTCCTCCCCGCTTCTTCCCAGCGGCCATGGATGGCAAGTACCGCTGCTTCTGTTCCTCGGTACCGTAGTTTGCGACCACGTGGGTCATGATGTGGTGGGTGCCGATGACACCGCTTATGCTCATCCAGCCCTTGGACAGCTCCTCGAAGATCATCGCAAAGGTGGTGTAATCCAGGCCCATTCCACCATGCTCTTCAGGGATGGTGATGCCGAACAGCCCCATCTCCTTCATCTTCTCGATCAAGTCCAGGGGCACAATGTCGTCACGCTCGTACTCGCTGACCACGGGCTCCACGTCCCGCCTCACGAACTCGCGGACCATGTTCACGATCTGAGTTCTGGCCTCTTCAGGCGTCGTAGTAGTCACATCCACTCCTTTGATCCGATATTAACCCAATCTATCGCGCCCTCGGCGGCCCTTCGATTCCAATCTCCTTGCTTATCTTGCCATCCCGCATCTCAAAGATGTGAGTCAGTCTCATCTCTCCCTTGGTCCCCACCGGAAGGGGCATGAACCCATCTCTGGTGACTTCAAAGGATATGACACTGTCATCGACGACTCTATCCTCAGTGGCAAAGCGGTCCAGGCAATGGAACTCCACATCTTTAAGAACGGTAAACATCTGGCGATAGTTGGCCGCCACGGCTTCTTTCCCTTTGATAACTAGGTTCCGGGCCGGAGCTTCCCACACTATGTCATCTGTATAGAGATCTACTGCCGCCTCTACCCTACCTGACACCTCGTTTCCGAAATGGGCCTCCACGGCGGCCAGGTTCGTAGCTATCTTGTCTTGATTTACCATTTCTTCTCCTTTGTGAAAATCAATGACCGCAGGCATGACACCAGCAGCATCCATCGTTCTGTCAGCCATCGTTCCGTTAGAGTTAGCTCATTTTACTCGCGCATATCCGGGCTTTCAACCGAACGTTGCTGAAAGGCATGTCCTCACGTATAATTGTGCCCACAAGCCTGGGTCCGCTCTGGCCAAGGAACCCTACTTATAACATGCTTCTCGCAATAGACATAGGCAACACCAACGTAACCCTAGGCGTCTTCGAAGGCGAGTGCCTCAAGTCCACCTGGCGAATTGCAACCGATCCACGAAAGATGACCGATGAGTATGGTCTGCTCGTGTCCAGCATCCTGTCGCTGAAGGGAATAAAGCCTGAGCAAATAACCGGGGCCTGTCTGTGTAGTGTGGCGCCGACTCTGACTTCCACCTTCGAGGAGATGTGCAAAGGCTACTTCCACGTCGATCCTCTCACAGTGGTGAGTGGAGTGAAGACAGGGGTCCACATCCTCTACGACAACCCCAAGGACGTGGGTGCGGACCGGATAGTGGACGCAGTGGCCGCATTTCAGCTATATGGCGGCCCGGTGATCATAGTTGATTTCGGCACTGCCACCGTTTTCGATGCTGTCTCCCGCGAGGGTAATTACCTGGGCGGAGCCATCTCTCCCGGCATCGACGTGGCTGCCGAGGCGCTTTTTCTCAGCACATCTCAGCTAAGGAGAGTTGAGCTGACTTCGCCAAAATCGGCCATCGGTCGAAATACTGTGGCCAGTCTGCAATCAGGCCTGCTGCTGGGGCACGTCGGACTGGTGGAAGGCATGGTAGCGAGGTTTAAAGGAGAGATGGGGTCCGACACTCGCGTTGTGGCTACGGGAGGGCTGGCCGGCATCATAGCCAAAGAAACCGAGGTCTTCGACTCCATCAACCCTGATATGTGCCTCATTGGGCTTCGCATCATCTACGAAATGAATTTGGGGCCTCTGGCCAGCCCAGACTCTGATAGGGACTGACGAGATGGCCAGCGTTCTGGACCGGAAAAACATAGTGCTGGGCGTAACAGGCAGCATTGCGTGCTACAAAGCCCTCGACCTGGCAAGTAAGCTCACCCAGGCAGGAGCCCTAGTGGACACCATAATGAGCTACGGCGCCACTCGATTCATAACACCTTTATCTTTTCGCAGCATAACCCACAGGCCGGTGGTAACTGACACCTTCGACCCAAGCTCGGAGCTCAGTGTAGAGCATGTGGCTTTGGCTCAGCGGGCGGACATAGTAGTGGTGGCGCCGGCCACCGCCCACTTCATCGCCAAGGTAAGGGCCGGACTGGCCGACGATCCCTTGACCACCACCATTCTTGCCACAGAGGCGCCCGTGATGGTGGCGCCGGCGATGGATGGGCACATGTACGACAACCCGGCCACTCAGGAGAACCTGGCCAAGTTAAAGGAGAGAGGCGTCGTGATCGTCGGCCCGGCCACCGGCAGATTGGCCTCAGGCTTGATCGGCGTTGGAAGGCTGCTGGAAACACCCGAGTTGATGGGCCACATTCGGTCTATACTCGGCCAAGGCGGCGACCTGGCGGGATATACCATGGTGGTTAGCGCTGGAGGAACTGAGGAGCCAATCGATCCTGTTAGGGTGATTACCAACCGGTCTTCAGGCAAGATGGGATACGCCATCGCCGAGGCGGCTCGGGACAGGGGGGCTCAAGTAGTCTTGGTGGCCGCCCCCACCAGTCTGCCACACCCTGTTGGAGTACGAATCGTTAACATCTCCACGGCTCAAGAGATGCGGGACGCTGTACTCGGCTCATTGGGCAACGCGGACGCCCTGATCATGGCAGCAGCGGTGGCGGACTACAGGCCCACATCTATCGCAAATCAAAAGGTTAAGAAGGGGAATGGAGCCTTGTCTCTCGAGCTGACCCAAACATCAGACATCCTGGAAGAATCCCAGGGAAGCTTTGTAAAGGTTGGCTTTGCGGCGGAGAGCTCCGACCTGATTGAGAACGCTAGAGGCAAGCTGACAAAAAAGGGCCTGGACCTGATCGTGGCAAACTATATCACAGCCCGGGATAGCGGCTTCGAGTCTGACAACAACAAAGTGTGGCTGGTGGACAAAGGGGGCAACGTAGATGATCTGCCACTTATGTCAAAGCACGAAGTGGCCGACAAGATCCTGGATAGGGTCGCTGGCCTGCTCAAGGCCCGGAATTCTTCGTCCGATTAGCTCATTCACGTTAATTCCTAGATAGTCCACGATAGTGGCGTACGTGCCGGCCTACTGCTTTGTCGCCACGCTCAGCTTCCTGATCAGCGTAACGGAACATCAACATGGGAGAAAGGTTATGCCGGAGGGCGGTTTGGCCCAAGGCTGGCATTGAGTTAGAATATCCTTAAGTGGCAACAACTCATCTTTCAGAAGATTGAGGTGCGTTGTTCGAAGCCACTGCTCCTTTGTACCCGGACAACAGGCAATTTTCGTACTCAGCTCCAGAGCATTGTCCTCTGAAAGACATCGGTGAGCTAGCATTGGCTTATGAGAAAGCTTAGAGTTAGAGGCCCACTTGGCAGCAACGTATATCTTTTGTTTTTTGCGTCCATAGTTCTGGCCATAAGCTCTCTGTACTGCGACGATTCTTCATCCACCGCCACTCCGACTTCCGCCGATGCACAGCAGCCTACCCAGACACCGACATCCGTGTCTCGGACTCCGACAATCGACATACCTACAGCTACGGCTGAACCTGGACCATCAGTATCTCCCACGACTTCGTCGCCCTCTATTGCCACATTGGAACCGAGCGTTACTGCCACGCGCTTGCCAACACCATTCCCTTCAGCCACCGTATCCCTTGGCGAGACGCCGCAGCCCACAGCGATACCTACACCTCAGGTACCAACTCCCGAAACAACCGCCACTCCTACCCTAACGCCAACGCCTCCACCCACCACGACTCCGGTACCTGATAAGGTAGTCATCGCCAGATTTGATGCTATTCCTAACGCAACACCGACTCCGACTGCCATACCTACGCCTACTCGACCTGTTCCCACGCCTACTCCGACACCCACTCCTACCCTAACGCCAACGCCTCCACCCACCACGACTCCGGTACCTGATAAGGTAGTCATTTTGATGGCACCGTCCAGCACCTTGGAAGTTCCTATTCCGATGATCAAAGGAGAAACCGTCGAGCTCACGGTGCGGGTACTTCCCAATGGAGTGAACATTCAGGCTGTATCTATTTCGTTATCCTTTGATCCTGAGTTCCTGGAGGTAGTGGATGCCCTGTCCCGAAGTGGAGTGCAGATTCTATCCCATCCCGACAATCCGTTGGACCAGTTCATACCGGAAAACAAAGCCGACAATACAAATGGCACAATCCGATTCACTGGAGGAGCAACGAATACTGTTTCCAATGAATTCAACCTCTCCGTAATCACATTCAAAGCGATAGAGACCGTTACGCCCACAAGCAGCCCCACTGAAGTGGTGTTTTTAGTGAAGAACGGAGACGAAACTCAGGCGAGCACCAGCGGAGCCGCCCTTCTGGCGACAACAGAGAATTACACTGCGGCGTTCATATCGATTGGAGAGAGTTAGCGCCTCGTGAACTTGCTCATAGAGCGACTTCCCTATTTGTTGACAGACAAGTTTACCGTGTTACTGTATTTTGGGCGGCGCTTAAGTTTAAAACTTTGATGCTATAATTGAAATTGATCTTGTGTCGTACCGGCAGCGCCCGTAGGAGGAACTGGATATGGATACCATTGATTTCCTCAGCAACGTGGGTATATTTTCCCACCTCAATCACTCGGAACTCGAGCCCCTGGCCGCTAAAATGCGGCGGCGTAACTACCAAAGGGACGAGGTCATCTTCCACCAGGATGACCCTGGCGACCGGCTACATTTTGTTGCCAACGGTATCGTGAAAATATCCCTCGTATCTCCCGACGGCCGGGAAAATGACATTGCCCTACTCAGCCCCGGCGACTGCTTCGGAGAAATGTCAGTTCTCAATGGGGGGATCAGATCGGCCACAGCGGTAGCAGTAGAAGCTACTGAAACCATGACCATCACACGAGAGGATTTCGTCTCCTTCATTAATGAGCACAGCAGGGTTGCCCTAGAGATAATAGCCCTTCTGGTCCGCCGGCTCCGGGCCATGGATGAAACGATTGGTGACATGGTATTCCTGGACGTGCCAAGCAGAGTAGCAAAGAAGCTGTTGACTTTAGCCGAAACATATCGAAACAGTCAAGACTCCAATGGTGACGTGGCCATCCCCATTGGACAAGAGGAGTTGTCCAGGTTGGTGGGGTCCAGCCGGGAAACCGTTAGCAGGGCATTGACGTCCTACCGAAAAATGGGTCTGCTGACCACTTCCCATAGAAAGATTACCATCACCAACATGAAAGGTCTGGAACGGATGACCATTATCTAACCGCTTCGAACTCCAAACCCGCTTCTGATTCCGAGAGTTTTGCTATCCTCTAGCTCCTCTGCCAGTTCCATGACCATATAAGTCTCTCACTCCTATGAAAATGGCCCTCACCACGGCCTTCGACGTATCCAGGCCGAATGATATCGGAACCTTATGTTGACATACCCCAAACAGCGGTTGTATAGTCAGAATCGATACCTAGCTGCCAGACACCCCACAATGATCCTTAGACACATAACCTAAGTTTGGTAAAATAGCACTCTACATCACTGACAAGACGGAGGATCGAAAATGGCTGGCTACAACATCATCTCAGCCGATGACCATGTATGGGAGCCACCAGACCTGTGGACGAGTCGAATTGAGCCCAAATTCAAAGAGCGTGCTCCGAAATTGGTGCGCATGGATGACGGTGACTGGTGGGTATGCGAAGGACTTAAGGGCAACAGCCCTGCCTCAGGTGCGCAAACGGGAAGAAGGTTTGAGGAGCCTGAAAAGCTCACCTACTCGGATACCTTTGAGAACGTCCGGCCAGGAGGATACGATCCCGATGAGCGCATAAAGGACATGGAACTGGACGGAGTGGAAAAGACCATATTGTACCCTACCGCCGGTCTCTCGCTCTTCACTACGGTACCGGATGGCCAGCTGCTATCCGCCATTTTCAGGGCCTACAACGAATGGCTCGCGGAGTTCGCTAACGCCTACCCCAAACGTCTGAAGGCTATCGCTATGATCAACCTCGATGACGTAGACGAAGGTATTCGCGAGCTGGAACGCTACGCCAAGCTGGGCATGGCAGGCGCAATGATCACGGTCTATCCTCCGGAAGACAGGGCCTACGACCTGCCGATATACGACCCCTTCTGGGCAGCCGCTCAGGACCTGAGGATGCCGCTGAGCCTCCACATAGGCACGAACCGCCCGGGCCCGGGCCAGGAGTTCGTATCGCTAGAGGATATGAGACCTGCCTTCTTCGCCAACGTGGACCACTGGGTGCGTGTCTCCATCGCTCATATGATATATAGCGGCGTATTCGAACGGTTTCCCAAGCTGCAGATGGGCGCAATAGAGATGGAGCTTGCCTGGGTACCCCATTTCCTCGACCGCATCGACTACACCTACACCGACCGGGCTTCGGGACACTGGTACCAGTTCAAAAATGGCATGCTCCCCAGCGACTTCTTCCATAGCAATGTGTTTCTGGGATTCCAGGAAGACAGTCTGGGAATACGAGACCGTCACATCATCGGTGTGGACAAGCTCCAGTGGGGCTCGGACTACCCCCACTTCGAATCGACCTTCCCTAGGAGCCGTCAGATCCTCGAAGAGATATTGACTGATTGCACCGACGAGGAGAAGGCCATGATTGCCGGCGGGAATGCTGCCCGAGTGTACGATCTCGACTAGACCAAAAGCAGCACATTTACCGGCCGTTAGTTACAGACCCTTAAGCCGTATGGTAGCAATGCGACCTTTAGCACTGCGCCGCTTGAAATTGATAGGAATAGGAGAGACCCATGACAACAGCAAACCATGCAGAGGCAAAATGTGCCTACTGCGAGGGTAGCGGCAACACTAATGGCACTCAATGCGTAGCGTGTTTGGGCAACGGCAACATCATGGTAGCTCAACCGCCCCGACAATGTGCCCATTGTCAGGGTAAGGGCAGAAAGTCTGCCTACAGATGCAACTTCTGCAAGGGGACAGGTTGGGGTCAAGCGTTGAGACCTAGTCCTAAATAGAGTTGCGGTAATTCCAACCCTCGGAGCCGATACGGACCAATTAGCCCTGGGTCAACAGCGCTTATATATAGACTTATATCGTCGACCGTAGCTCGGTAGACGACACATCAACTCGGAATCGGGCTTCCGGGATAGCACGAAACAGGTCGGTGAATTCCCTGGGTATCGGTATATCTTCCAGGGTGTGAAATATCTCCTCTTTAACCCGACCCGCCACCAGGAATCGGCAGCCTGCTCCTCTGATTTGCTCTAACGCTGCGTGCAGGGCGGCGACCTGGTCACCGTAGTAACGAGGATGCACAATTCTCACAGCCGTGTCCCAGCCCACCACAAACACGCAACCCGGTAAAAGTGCTGCCTTTTCATGAAATGTGGGAGCACGGGTGAGAACCACCTTCCATATGTCGCGGAACTGTTCCAATCGACGTCTCACCTCCTCCTCACCCAGGGGCGGCTTGTCAACGTTGACCACTGACATCTCAAAAACAGCCGGAATACCTAAAATCTCCTCCGCCAATCGGGCCAGGGTCTCATGCCCTTGATGTAAGGGGCTGAATGAGCCCGGCAACACCACCCCCTTGAACGACTCATTCGCCGCCATCCGTCCGTCAGGATACACCGTGACCATCCGAACCGCCTTGTCACGCTCCTCGACGCCACTTACCGCCAGCAGGTTTCGGAGTAGGTCATCGGTGTTACTTCGCTCGATCTCTAATCGCTCTCCGCTGAGCAGGCCGAGGGGAAGCTCATAATCGATACTGCATACTTGCGCCAAAGCGTGGAGGAGGATCCGGCTTACAACCTCCTCCTCTCCGGCCCGGTCTCGCTCTCCCTTCGCCAGTTTCAGACCGTAGCTAGTGACGATCGTGTCGTCCCAGGTGGCAATCCAGCACCGGTGGTCCCCACGTTTAGGTCGATCGGTAGCAAGAGTAGCGGTGCACGATAGGCCCACCACGGGTTCCTGTCCCTCACGAAAACGCAGGGCCCGTTGGTAAGCCGATGCCGCCATCTCCCTAGCCGTTTGCTGTGAAACATACTGACCGGGTTCGTGGCCCAGAAACTCAACCATTGGCCGCGAGCCATATGGAACGACGGCTTCCAATACAGTCTTAGATGCACCGGGCACACTTAGCAGCCAGGACAACGCCTGGCCCCCTGCGCCAGCCAAGACAATTGCGGCTTGGGGAGGCGAATTGTTGATCAGCTCAACAAGCGATTTTATGTTGTCATTCATACCGATATTTCAAGGTGTCCATGGATGGAGGCATTTCCCATTACTCTTCGCGAGGCCTGTCCCTTTTTTCACAACCAGTCATGAGCCTGAGAAACTATGTGAAAACGGCCGACATCGGCAGACTCCGTCCTTCGACAAGCCCAGGACGAACGGGCATGGCAATTTGATCCGCTCATGGTGAGCTTGTCGAACCACCTTTCTTAGAATGCGAATACGGAAATGTGACGACACAATAACCCCCTAGCGGTCATGGCAAGGCGGCTATCGCTTCCACCTCGATGAGGAACTCCGGACGAACTAGTTGGTCAATGACCAACAAGGTATTTGTGGCATATTCTCCGGTCGGGAACACTCGCTTATAGATATCCAACCTGGCATCCAGATATCCCTGCACGTCCCGGGAGCTTACTAGATAGGTAGTGAACTGCACCACGTTCTCGAATGTGGCGCCGGAGCTGGCTAGCACCAGCTCCAGGTTATGAAATACCTGACGTACCTGGACCGCGATTTCCTGGCCACCCACCAAGTTGCCGCTCTCGTCGATGGAAACCTGGCCCGCTATGAATAGCAGCCGCCCAGGTCGTACAGAGATAGCGTGGCTATACATTCCTAACGGCTGAGTCACGCCTTTTGGCTTGATAATAGTTCGTTCGATGTCGTCGGGCATTCCATTCCTCCTTGAATCCTACGAGAATTAGACAAAACTCAGGCCCTAGCATAGCATTACAACATCCTGGCATCAAACTCGCGGTGCAGGTTAATCCGCCTCCGGCATGTCCGTGCTAAAATGTCGGAAAAGAGTTAGGGTCTGAAGACGAGTATGTGGCAACTAGGTGACACCATACACATAGGCTGGCCGGACTACGGACGACCATCCATGCCCTACGAGCTTGTTGAGGTAGACACGTTCGGGTCTGTGGTGCGGGGCAGAGTAAAGGACAACAACGAGCGCCAGGGAGGGTTTCTGGTAGTCTATGACTGCCCGGACCAAGTGTTAGAGACGCTTGCCACCGATGCTACCAAAGTCTTGGGATTTCCTGTCGTCTTTTCCCACCTCAGACTGAGCATCAAAAGAGTGGTGCTACGTAGCTTCGACTATGAATGGTGGCCGACGCCCCAATACGCCCTGCGGCCACGACTCATTGTCCAGACAATAGCGGACCTTCTGGCTGTATTACGAGAGAGAGGGGATGCCTAGCTATGCTTGACCTGATTATCAGAGGAGGCCAGGTAGTAACTCCCTTACGAGTGGCGGAGCTGGATATTGCCGTCCAGGGCGAAAAGATCGTCGCTGTCGCCGAGCCCGGTATCCTGAACATAGAGGCGGCCAGGACCATAGACGCCTCAGGAATGACCGTGGTCCCGGGCGGCATCGAGCCCCATGCCCATATCGCCACACCGGTGCCGGAGCTATGGACCGGCAAAACAGGACTGGAAACCCAGTCCCCAGAGGCGGCCAGCCGCGCCGCGGCCTTCGGTGGCACTACCATGGTCATGGACTTCGCCAGACCCATCCATGGAGCAACTCCCTTAGAGGCAGTAGAGGAAAAGGTGAATCGGTTCAGCGGCCACTCTTACATAGACTTTGCCTTCCACTGTGTCTTCAATGGAGTGAGCCCTCCTGAGCATATCGCCCAGATCAAAGAGCTGATCGCCTCGGGAATTGCCTCCATGAAGGTGTGGACCATAACACGCCCCGGCTACCCTCCCAATCCAGGCACTGACGACGGCCATCTGTGGGCTGTTATGGACCAGGTAGCCCAGCATAACGGTATCATCGCCGTCCATGGCGAAGACGAGGCAATCGTAGACTTTATGACCGAAGAGCTTAAACGAGACGGGCGAGACCAGTCGTACAACGTTTATCTGGCAAAGAACAACCTGTCAGAGGACATTACCTTCAGCAAGACGGTAAGTATAGCCGAGCGTACCGGTGCTGCGGTCTATTTCGTCCACGTGACGGCCAGGGAAGGTATGAACGCCATCGTCAGGGGTCGTGCCCAAGGCCTGCCGATATACGGTGAGGTGCTGCACCACTTCCTCTGCTTCACCGCCGAAGACTACAAGAAGCCGGATGGCAATATTTACCACACCAACCCCGGCCTGAAGTTCGCCGAAGACAGGGAAGCCCTGTGGGAGGGGTTCACAGGAGGGGCCATATCCACGGTAGCCACCGACGAGTTTACTACCTGCAAAGCGGCCAAACTTTATGGCCAGACCATCGAGACTATGCTGGGTGGCCACAATGGAATTGAGACAAGGCTTATTATCACCTACTCGGAGGGAGTTGCGAAGGGACGTATCTCCCTTCAGCGATTCGTGGAGCTCACCTCCTCGAACGCAGCCAGGCTCATGGGTATGTATCCTCAGAAGGGAGCCATTGCGCCTGGCAGCGACGCCGATCTCGTACTCATCGACCCAACAATGCATAAGACCGTAGGGCTCTCCGACCTCCACGCCGACTCCGATTACAGCATCTGGGAAGGCTGGCCGGTACAGGGGTGGCCTGTCACCACCATTCTGAGAGGTTCAGTGATCGTGGAGAACGGGGTGCTAACGGGAAGTCCTAGGGACGGGAAGTTCGTTAAGCGCAAGATAGGGTCAGACGTGCTGTTTAGGCCTGCGTGCTGAATTGGGGCCTCACCCTCGGTCCCTCTCCCAATGTGAGAGGGAGGTCCGGAGGACAGGGTGAGGGAGTCAACAGGAGAAGCTTTGCACTCTAGAGTCGTCATGATTCATGCCGTGCAGGAGTCGATTCCGCCCGTGCGGCAAGCTTTTAGCGACATCCTTCCGGATGCCCAGGTTGTGAACTTGCTCGACGAGGGGCTTCTCATAGACTTTCAGAGCTCTGGTGGCCTGAATCCCGATCTCCGTAGGCGCATGTGCTCCCTCATCCGGTACGCTGAAGAGTCTGGCGCCGCTGCGGTGGGTCTGGGCTGCTCTGTATACGCACCCGTGGTGGAGACGGCTATCAAGCTGGTCAACATTCCGGTAATATCCTCCTACGAAGCGGTAATGGCCGAGGCTGTGGAGCACGGTAATCGAGTGGGGCTCATCGCCACCAATACGAACACCATACAAGATGCCCGCCGGCACCTTATACAAGCAGGCCAGGAGCTAGGGGACCAGATTGACGTGCATGAGTGTGTCAACGAGGAGCTCTTCAGGGTCATTAGGAGCGAAGGGGCGGACGCCTACCAGCGCTTACTCCTCCGAGAGGTGGATACATTGGCCCCTGATGTGGACGCTGTGGTGCTGGCCCAGTTCTCCATGGCAAGTGCCCTTCCCTACCTTACCGAAAGAGCCTCTGTGCCCGTTCTCTCCGCTCCCCATGCCAGTGCCCGCAGGATCCGCCATCTGCTGGGGTCACAGACCTAATGGTGTGTCCTCGGCCGTACTAAGAAACTATCTCAAAAACTTACCGCAGAGTGCGCTGAGACCGCTGAGGTAGAAATAGATTAGAAAGGTAGAAAGATGCAAAGCGAGCAGATTAAGCTAACAAGTCTAGCCCACTGCGCAGGTTGAGCGGCCAAGTTCAGCCTTGAGGACCTGGTCCAGGTCCTGAGCCAATTACCTACAATAAAAGACCCGTCACTTTTGGTGGGCACCGAGACTGGAGACGACGCCGCCGTCTATCGTATCAACGACGACACCGCCATAGTGGTGACGGTGGACTTTTTCCCACCTATCGTGGACGATCCCTTCAGCTTTGGAGCCATCGCGGTGGCCAACTCTCTTAGCGATATATATGCAATGGGAGCGAAGCCGCTGCTGGGTTTGAACATAGTAGGCTTTCCCGTTGATCTACCCAAAGAGATTCTCGGAGAGATACTCAGAGGGGGGTATGCCAAGGCCCAGGAAGCTGGATGTCTCATAGTAGGCGGCCACACCGTGGACGACCAGGAGCCCAAGTACGGGCTAGCGGCAGTGGGCACCGTGGAGCCTAACAAGCAGGTCACAAACTCAGGGGCCAAACCCGGCGACGTTCTGGTGCTGACCAAACCTCTGGGAACTGGCATCATCACCACCGCTTCTAAGCAGGGAGTGGCTAAGCCCGAGGTAGTGGAGAGGGCCGTAGAGATCATGAGCACCCTTAACAGGGCCGCATCCCAGGCGATGATAAAGGTGGGAGTAAATGCCAGTACCGACGTCACGGGTTTCGGCCTCATAGGCCATCTCAACTCCATGATGAAGGGCAGCGGGACAAGTGCCCTACTCCGGCTTTCCAAGATCCCGGTCATTCAAGGCGTCTGGGAGCTACTTGAGGAAGGGATAGCACCTGGGGGTACTCATCGAAACCGCGACGGGGTTGGACAGCAGGTGGACTGGCATGAAGAGGTACATGAAGAGGGTAGGCTACTCCTGTGTGACGCTCAGACCTCGGGCGGGCTTCTTATCTCGGTGCCAGGGGGCAAATCAGACGCACTGCTGGCGGAACTGCTATCTGCTGGAGTGAATGGTGCTGAGGTGATCGGGGAGGTAACGGCAAAAGGCCAACAGCCCATCGTCGTGTTGCCCTGAGGATTAAGGACCGGCTGCTCTAAAGGCTCTCACGCAACGAGGTCGTCGCTATCGAACTTAGTGCCGTTCGACGGTGCAGCATGGTGCTCTTTCCAGACCGCGAGAAAGGTGATAAGGTCCTCCATCAGAAAGCGCCTATCGCCTCGATAACCGATTCTGTGGGCAGGCAAGATCCCCATGTTGGCCCACCGGCGTATTGAGTTGGGGTGAGCGCTCAACAACTGAGCCGCTTCAGAAACCGTGAGCATCCGGCCATTCGCCGGACCGCCGAAACGAAATTCCTCTCCAGTCTCGCCAACTATCTTACGAACTGCCATCTTCTCACTCCTTCTTTTGCAGAAGGTCCGATTCCCCCAAATCCGGCCCCTCGCAACGCTTGAGCATGTCCGAGAATATCATCGCCGTTATGCTGCATGCAGTGGGAGAGCACCCAGTCATTAGGGTGCTAGCACCCATAACGTTGGAGGTATTGTTAAGTCGCGTCATTGAATATGAAGCTTTCGGTACGTACACTAGGAGCCTGAGCAATTAGTCGTGTGGTGCCGGGGCACTGCTGTACTCGCGCGATTTCCGCAAGGAGCGACGCTTGGGTGGGGACAGGGAGTTCTTGTAGACTGGAGGTCCACGCTACGGAGGCGCCAATGTTTCGATCGTACGATCAAAGCCAACCATTCCTACTGCCCCCGAGTTTGCAGGACTTCGTGGATGAGAATCACCCTGCTCACCTGATCAATGACTTGGTGGACCAAGTGGATCTGAGTGCCCTGGAAGCGCGCTACGGAAACCTCGGCCAGCCCGCCTACCATCCGCGCCTGATGCTGAAGGTCATCCTGTACGGTTTCACCGTTGGGATATTCAGCTCTCGCAAACTCCAGCGGGCCTGCCAGGAGAACCTGGCCTTCAAGTACCTGGCGGGCATGGAGACCCCGGTGTTCAGGACCTTCATCGAGTTCCGGCAGCGGCACCGGGACGATATGAAAGAGGTCTTCGTACAGACGGTGAAGCTGGCCCGCGCCTTAGGGCTGGCGCGGCTCGGTGCGGTGGCACTGGATGGTTCCAAGGTAGAGGCCGACACTTCCAAGCATAAGGCCATGAGCTACGGCCGCATGCTGGAGGAGGAATCGAAGCTGAGGGTGGAAATTGAGCAGTTGCTCGAGGCGGCGCAGGCCACCGACGAGCAGGAGGACCAGGAATGCAGCCCCGATTCGGATGGCTACCGGGTGTCGGACGAACTGGCGCGGCGGGAACAGCGGCTGGAGAAGATCGAAGAGGCCAAGGCCGCCTTGGAGGAGCGGGAGAAGAGGGAACACCCCGACGAGCCGATCGACCCGAAGAAGCAGGTCTCCTTTGCGGACCATGATGCACGGTGCTTTAGCAAGCCGGGGGACGGGACTCGATACGTCTATAATGCCCAGGCCGCAGTGGACATGGACAACCAGATCATCGTGTCGAACCATATCGAGGACTCGGTCAGTGACGCACACGCAGCCGAACCGATCCTGGCGCACATGGAGCAGGAGCTGGACCAGGTGCCCCGGGCGTTGGTGACTGACGCGGGCTACGGGAACCAGAACACGCTGGACAGTTGCCGGAAGCGGGGCGTGACGCCGGTGTGTGCCACGACCCGAGAGGGAAAAGAAGGTCAGGAGGTAGGCAAACTGGACCGCCTCAGCTACGACCGGGATCAGGACAGGTTTGTTTGCCCCCGCGGTCACACCTTCGCCTTTGCTCATGAGCATCCCACCAACGGGGCGAGAACATACAAGACGATGGAGCCCGTGGCCTGCACGTGTGGCCAGTACGAAGCCGCTGATGGTCGTGAAGTGATCAGCGTGGGCCAGGGTCACCTGGCCAAACGCGAACTCAAGCGGATTATGGACGGGACGGGCCATCGAGAGCTCTATCGTCGGCGCAAATGTACGGTAGAACCGGTGTTCGGGCAGATCAAGGTCGGCATGGGATTCCGGCGGTTCTGGTATCGGGGTAGGCAGAACGTGGGCAGCGAATGGAACCTGGTGTGCGCCGCGTTCAATGTTAAGAAGATCGCGGCCTTGCTGCCCATCCAGCGTCACCCGGTCAACCCGGAGCAGGCCGCTGGCGACGAGGGCGCGAACCGGTCCATTTCGAAGCTGCGACCGCTCATCTTCCTCTTCTTCAGCGGTCCCGTGGCGCGATTCATCCGATCAATCCGTCCACGGCCATCCGCGCGGTCTCCCTATTGCCCCACGCTGCTCGAGGCTCCCATGACCGGCATCACTAATTGCTCAGACTCCTAGTCTCATGCGTTAATCACACCGAAAGGTAATTGACGATCGGCTGCCAACGAGGACGCAGCCGGTTGATCCGGAGAGGAGGACAAAATGAGGCATCTAGGAATCGGTAAAAAGACAGGAACAATGTGGCGGATCAAGTTTATCGCCGTTACGGGTGTTCTCGTGGGAGCGATGATGGCCGGTTTGATGGTCGCTTCCGCCAGCTGGAGCTGGAATGCCGAGTTCGACGTGGAAGGCCGCGAAACCCACGTGACTTGGTCGGTGATCGATGACCTGGGAGGGTCGGAGAACTACCATGCCAACATCGAGCTCAAGTTGCCCGAGCAGGCAGAGGCCAGCATCGTGAGCGAAGCAATTAGCGAAATGGCATCCATCTCTTACACCGACAGCCTCTCTTGCATCAAGAAAGACATCGAATCCAGTGCCACTGTGGAAGTGAACCCTCTGGCAGGTGCGATTGGTAACCAAGTGCTAGTAACTGTGACAACAGCAAAAAATAAGAGTCACTCGGAGATCTTAGCCCAGGAGATTGGGACCCTCGGCGAGGAAATAGAGCTAAGTTTCCTTATCAGGGCGAAGGGTCCAGGCTGCGGAAAATAAAAGAGTGGAATGCTTTCTCATCGCCGGTTTACAACGTCAAAGGTGAATGGACGGTGAGAGAGTAAAACCCATCAGATAGCTACACGGTCTGTCCTTAATCAGAAACCACTTGTAGCACCGATCACATCAGTCCTCCAGCGCAGTGATGCTGGAGGACTGAGCAATTGACGTAGCTTATGAAGATATATCACCGGTGCCATACATTCGATACCACCGTCAACCACTCCATGACAATGTTGTCTGACATTGATAATCATCTCTCTTGCAAACGCCCAAATCGCCGCCTTCCTGGCAGCGTTCTGCCGTAGGTTAAAAGGATGTTCTCGTAAATGTGACTAAAGTCACACGTTATGTGTCAGCCCCATCACAGAGCTAGAGGTTGTCCTGTCGTAATGTACAGGCAGCCCAGACACTCCTATAAACATAGGCCAGGTAGATAATCCATGAATAGAAAAGAAGGGACTCCTGAAGCCAGAGGGTTTCTGCCACGCACTAGGGTGTTGGCACCCTAGTGGCATTGGTGCCGCCGCTATGATAATATGTGTCAAATCACACACGGATCACACTCTTCTCTGCCCAGGATCAAAAAAGCTCAGTGGTCAAGAGATGTGGGTGCACCCTAACAAGAGCTGCAGGGTGTCACGGAAACCCCAGAGTAACCAAAATTAGGAGGACCGATATGTGGAAGCTTCGAGCGTTGGTAGTTTCAGGAGTTCTCGCGGGAATAATGGTTGTAGGACTGGCGGTGGCAGTCGCCGGTTGGAGTTGGAACGCGGAGCTTGATGTAGAGGGCACCGAGACACACGTCAACTGGACCGTGATAGACGACGCAGACGGCTCGGCTTACTACACTGCCGATATCAACGTGGACGTGCCAAACGAGGCTCAGGCTTCAGTGGTCTCCAGCTCACCAAACGAGACAGTTTCCATAGGCCACAGCAAAAAACTATCATGCACGGCTAACGGCATAGAGTCTAAAGTCACCGTCAATGTCAGTGACCTTCCCGGTGCGGATGGAGATCAAGCGATGGTCACGGTTTACGCCGGCAGTAACATTCTGGGCAGCAATACTGGAAGGGTCGGCAAGAACATTAAGTTGAACGTCCTTATCCCGGGTAGCTGCTAAAGTAACGAACCAGAAAAGCACACAAGTAGTGTAGGGAACAGAGGCTGACGACCCCTCGCCCTCGCTCCGCTCTCGTCCCCCCGAAAGTGGGCAAGGGTGAGGGGTCCACCTTAAACCCACCCCTCTATTGAGGGATTAACAAGGCGGTTCTTGAAAGAAATCCAGGACCAAGATAACCAGTACCTGGTCATCAATCCAAAATAGGGCGATTCTTGAAGCGTGTGGAAGGAGGGTAGACCATGGAGACACGGAACCGAAACCGTTGCAGAGCATCAATATTCTCCACAGTCACCACCTTCGCGTATATCGGGGCCTCCAACAGCCATGGATGCACCCCTCCAGGATTGCAGGTCACAGAGCAGCAGTCCGAATACTCCGATCATGAATCACGAGGGTCCACACACGGTCTTGACAATCCTGCGTTTTCTTGTATAATCCGCTCATCTAGGGGGCTAGATGCATGGAGGCTTGTTGTGCGGCCTAATAATCTAGTCCCGAACCTATCTGTTAATCAACACTCACCTGTCGTGGCGCTTAGGTCCCCAGTATTCACCCAATTCTCCGTAGCGGATCTGCGAGGCTAGGGCAAGAGCACCATGCAGGAAGTAACGGAACGACAAACAACCAAAGGCTTGCTGACACCGTTGCGGGTCTACACAGGCTTTGTCGCGCTTTTGGGACTTGCCGTTCTAGGTTCCCTGGTCCCCGGGATAAAATGGGACTCCTCTGTAGCGGGCGACTTGGGCCTCTTCATAGTCCTTATCATAGTGGCAGGCAGTTTTCCCTTACGTGTTGCCCCAGCAGTTGTAGCAGACCTTACTACCACGGTAGTGTTGGGTGCTGCAATGCTCTTAGAGCCGGGAGTAGCTATTATGGCCGCCGTGACGGGCGTCCTAGTGCGCAACCTCATCGTAAAGTTCTTCGGACAGAAGCTCCACTTACCCGGCTACAATTACCCATACTATAAATACCCATTCAATCTGGGCGAGATAGCCCTTACTGCAGGTCTGACATCCTTAGTCTTCCACGCTCCCGCGACCGGCGATGGTCTGTTAACCTACATGATAGTGCCTGCTGTAGCTTGCATGTACCTGGTCAATACCTCACTGGTATCAGTCGTCGTGAGCCTGGAACTCAGAGTGAATCCACTCCGTATCTGGTGGATGGGAACAAAACAGGACGGCGCCACGGAGTTGGGCTTGTTCGCTTTTGGTCTCATAGGCGCTGTTGTATACAGAGAGAGTCCCTGGATCGTCGCAGCTCTGGTAATACCGGTAGCTATCCTATACATAGCGTTCTCTAAACTAGCAAACAAGATCGCCGAGCTGGAATGGACCAAGAAACAGCTACAAAAGTCCAAAGACGAGCTAGAGGTCAGAGTAGCGGAACGCACCGCCGAGTTAAGTACCACCGCCGAGCAGCTAATGAGTTCTCGCCGCCGCATCGTAAATAATCAGGAAGAGCTTAGGAAGGGCGTTGCGCAGCAGCTTCATGGCCCTGTCCAAAACCGGCTCCTTGTAGCCACCCACTGGCTGCATACGGCCCGGAAGGCCATGGGACCTGAAATGGCCGAGACTGCGACCCACATCGAAAAGGCTGCTAACCTGATAGACACCATCAACCAGGATGACCTGCGGTCCGTTGTACGAAGGCTCCATCCATCCCTCATCAGGGTAAGCCTGGAGGCATCCCTACGTTCGATGGTGAGCGAGTTCCAGAGAAGTTTCAACGTGATGTCCATCTAAATGGGCACGGCTCGGCTATAAAGGATCCCTGGAGGACGGGACTACCCGAAGAGCTACGGGTGGCTATCTACAGAGTAGCTGAAGAAGCCTTCAGCAACGTCCTGAAGCACGCCAGGGCGACCAGGGTAGATATGGTGCTCGATTGTCCCAGCGACAACAAGGTTACATTGACTATCAGCGACAATGGATGTGGCTTCGACGCCGAGGCAGCTACACCTAGTTTCGGAATCCTTTCCATGGAGGACTACTGCGGTGCCGTAGGTGGGACCGTGAAGATTGAAAGTGCCATCGCAAAGGGCACATCCATTATTGCGTCATTTCCACTGGCGGCAAAGAAACCTAGGTCAACAGCTTACAATGACAACGACACGTTGGACGGCTTAGCGCCTGCATTGCCATCGAATGGAAACGGCAACGGATCATCCACCAAGTATCCAACGGCTAGGAACGATGGAAAGGTGACCACTTTAATAGTGGTGGACGATCAGCCTGATTTCTGCGGACTCGTGGAAGACCTTCTGAAGCCTTACACGGAGTTCAAAATATTGGCCAAAGGCCATGATGGCTCAACTGCTCTAAGGCTGGTTGAAGAACTAACACCAGATGTAGTTTTGCTGGATGTCGAGATGCCAGGCCTCCATGGATTAAATGCCGCATCAAAGATTCGATCGAGATATCCCGACATGCGAGTGGTCTTGATGAGCGCATACCACCAAAGGGAGGACCTCGAAGGAGACTTAGACTCCGGGTCTGTGGAGTTTATATCCAAGGCTGAGTTTTCAGTGAACCGTTTTCGGCAGGCGTGTCGACGTACCAGCAGTGCACCAGCTCTGGTGCCGGTTAAAGTAAGCTAATACAGGCCAGGTCTGCCTTTAGAACGCGCCCACGACCACATCCAGTAGCGTTTCCCCACCTGTCAACCAAGCCCAATTCAGGGCATCCCATGCGGGTACATCATTGAACCTACCCTGTCCATCCCAATTCTCCACCCATTTCCCAGGTGACGGCTTTGATTGAGGCTCAGGTTTGATTGTGATATATTCTGACGAGCCGCATTGATTATTCTCAAGGTCTTGATCAAGGGTATCGCCCACCGATGGAAAACATCCTCGCCGCCGACGCCAAGAATTGGCACATTAGAAGGGCCTCCATTTGGCCGATTCCCCTCCACGGAATAGCAGGACTGATACTGATTGGCGTGGCATGGCCGGCTTCTTGGCTTCATCTCAGTCCCCTCGATGAATATTCGTTCTTCCCCATTTGGCTCGGCTATATTCTCATCGTAGACGCCATCAATCTTCGGCGGACCGGCAGCTCTCCACTAACCCGAAGCAGAGCTTCGTTCCTAGGCATGTTTGTAATTTCTGTTCCCCTATGGTGGGCATTCGAGGGGATCAACTATTTTACCGAGAACTGGCATTACATCGGAGCTGAAGAGTATTCGCCTTTACGGTACGCACTGGTAGCTTCCTGGCACTTCTCCATAGTCGTGCCGGCGGTGTTCGAGACTAGTGAACTGCTAGCTTCCTTCACTATGATAAAAAAAATCCGTAGTGGTCCAGCGATATCACTCTCTCGGTCCTCTGTCATCCTATTATTTGGCCTGGGACTATTGTGCCTCGTTTCCTTGGTCTTCTGGCCCAGCTATGCCTTTCCCGGGGCCTGGCTCTGTCTTTTCTTGATTCTGGACCCAGTTAATCTGCTCAGGGGACGGCCCAGCATTTTGGGATGGATTAGCAAAGGCGATTGGCGCCCGGTAGCCTGCCTGGCATTAGGAGCCCTGGTCTGTGGATGGTTCTGGGAAATGTGGAACTTCTGGGCCTTTCCGAAGTGGTATTACACCATAGCTCACGTCGATTTCGTCCATATATTCGAAATGCCCATTCTGGGCTATGGAGGCTACCTACCCTTTGGCTTGGAGGTTTACGCGGTATATCACTTCCTGAACGGCTCTTCAATGGATTTCTGGAGAAGCGCTCGTCAGCTGAAAGCTTCCAGGAAGCATCAGGATCTGAATCAGCGGACCGGATTCCTAAGACCCCAATATGCGCCTATACCAATGGGAGATTCTACTTCTAAATGGGATAGCGAGTGAGCTAGGACCGACTGTTCATTACGTTAACTTAACACCCATATTAGTCGTAATTGGCTATAAGACGGCTTGACGTAACAAAGCAGCATCGATAACATAAGAATGTGGCCAACGGGATGGAATGGTGATGGATTACGACGCAATAGAGTTAGCAAATTAACATTTTTAGCCCATGTACAAATGAATCTCTTATCATTTCGTCCATTACCGGTCTCATCGTTTCGACACGCCAGACATTCACTACTTGGACCGGCGAATGTTACACGTCGTTCCTAATTCCCATCCGGAAGCCAGTGTCCTAATAACCGTTGCCGGTAATGAAGGATTTAACGGAGGTTGGAAGTCGGTTTCCAACGGTGCCTGGCTGGCAAACAGATTGGCGAATACCCATCTAATCGATCGAGTACGTTTAGATGGTATAATGGCTACTAAAGTTAAGCCCAACAGTGCTGCGATGGAATCGTTCAACTAATCGAAGCATGCGATGAGAGGCTCGAAAGCTTACGATCTCCCTGGTCCAGCAGTTTCAGAGCAGTCCCTAAATATGGCGATCCCAGGATTCAGTCCTGGTATTGGACATACAAGTATGGGGAATAGGTTAACCTGCGACATCGTAGAGTAGACGGTAATTTAGTTAGCGAGGCGAAGATACAATAGAATATTCCCTCATGGGCCTGTCCGCAGACGGGATGGCGGAGGCATGGAGACTGTATTCAGGATGCCAGTGTTGAAGAATGCGGATTACAGCGGAAAGTACAATCTCCAACGGGCGTATTCAGCTCTCGAAATGTCATGCACGTCGCTGCCACAGAACAAAAGCGATTGAAGCTAATTATTTAGCTCGTTCTTCGCAAGGGACTCAACGGAGTATCCGCTAGCCCAAAAATTCGGTGCGCAATCGGAACATAGAACGTCATGAACGTCAGTAGTATAGACCTGAAAATTCTGTTGCAGCCTGGGCTGGGACTCAAGCGGTGGCTTGTGCTTCTTGCTGTCGGCATTATCCTGTTCGGTATAGGCATGGGATTTGCGATGGCCTTTTCCTTGAGTCCAAAAGTATTGCCTGTATTGAGAACCCTAACTCTAGCCGAAATTCACCCATTGGCACGAGGCCTTATCTTTGCTGTAATAGGTATCGCGATCATCGGATTTGCCCTTTTCAGGATATACCGAATGGTCGTTTCCGGCGCGGTGCTCGGTGGCGGCAAGGTAAATTTCCTCACCGCTTTAGATACAGAACGGCGCCAAAAGCAGGGTGTGCGGATCGTCGCAATAGGTGGCGGCACAGGGATCTCAACGATGCTCAGAGGCCTCAAATACCACACTGGTAATTTGACGGCCATAGTAACCACTTCCGATGACGGAGGCAGCTCGGGCTTACTCAGATCTGACCTGCATATACCTCCTCCCGGTGATGCACGTAATTGTCTGGTTGCCCTGTCAAAATCAGAACCTCTGATGGAAGAGCTGTTTCACTACCGTTTCAACGGAAACTCACGTCTGAGCGGACATAGCCTGGGCAACCTTCTTTTAGCGGCCCTTTATGAAACCCAAGGTGGTTTCCAGCAGTCGCTAAATGCGGCAGCCCAGTTGTTGGCTTTGTCAGGCCGTGTAGTCCCCGTGTGTGCCGACAGCAACCTGGTGTTGAAAGCGGAGACGACTTCTGGCCAGATTCTTAGCGGCGAGTCCACAGTAGGCTATACACCTGAGCCCCTGCATCATGTGTGGATCGAGCCTACGAACGCTACCGCCAGCGAAGCCGCCGTAGAAGCGATTCTCGACGCTGACGCGGTGGTTATAGGACCAGGCAGTCTTTACACGAGTATCATACCTAACTTCCTGGTCAATGGCATATCCCAAGCTGTCCAGAAAACAACGGCTCCGACAATCTTCGTATGTAACGTCGCGACTCAGCGACACGAGACCGACGGCTACTCCGTCGCCCAGCATCTTAAAGTATTCAAAGAGCATTCAGGTGTATCCATCAATCATCTTCTGGTGAACAGCAACGTAGAACCTCTCCCCGAAACGTGGAATCAGTTGGCTATCACACCTCAACCCAAAATCGACGATTTCGAGGGCACCGTAGTTCTGGCCGACGTAATAAACACGTCTATGCGAACTCGCCACGATCCAGAGAAGCTAGCTTTAGCAATCGTCTCGATCGCGTACAACGCCATCAAGAGTACAACTTCCTCCATTAGACGTTAATAACGTTCGACATCTAATGATCTTTACAGGAACCAACTCCCATTAACGGTTAAACCCCTTGACGACCGGTCGTAATCTAGATGTCCACTAACTATTCCCTACCGGATTTTGGTATTAAACACAGTCTTATCGCCGACTTAGCCTGCATGAAAATAGGAGAAATATGAAATCTGTGACCGCTAGTCACTGGGGAAACGTCCCATGGGAGTGAATGGAGGATTCACAGTCTGGTTTACCGGGTTGCCATGCTCTGGTAAGAGCACCTTAGGATTATTATTAGAAGACTATCTTGTCAGGAAGGGTTATTCAGTGGCTGTTCTCGACGGCGATGAAGTGCGACTGCGTCTCTCAAAGGGGCTTGGCTTCTCTAAACAGGATAGAGACGAGAATATACGTCGTATCGCATATGTCGCTCGACTCATAACGCAGGTCGGTGGAGTGGCTATAACCTCAGCCATCTCACCCTATTCGTCAATTCGGGAGGAGGCAAGGGCGGAGATAGGAAAATTCGTTGAAGTCCACGTGGACTGTCCTTTGAGCGTATGTATTGAACGTGACGTCAAGGGAATGTACAAGAAGGCAATGCGCGGTGAAATGCAGAACTTCACCGGAATCTCGGACCCTTACGAGGAGCCCGTCTCTCCGGAGGTCATAGTGCACACAGACCTGGAAGATCCATCAGAAAGTCTGGAGGCCATCTTAGCAGGCCTTGTCAGGCTCGGATATCTATCGAAGCCTCCAGCCGAAAAGAAGACCAGAAGTCTTGCAATAGACCCGATTGCAAACCTAGAATAGTCTCCTCATCTTTATTTACCAAGTCCTGTGAGTCAGTGTTCAATATTCCGTCAGAGTTAACTAAACCATGGCCCTTTTAAGGCAGTTGATATGATCCGGGTTTCTCAACCGGTGGTTGGCGACGAGGAGCTCGCCGCCGTAAAACTGGCCCTGGAGCGAGGCTATTATGGTCATGCGGAAAAGGTGTTAGAGTTTGAAGACCGTCTCCGAAACTACCTGGATGTCCCCGAAGTGGTGTGCGTCGTTAACGGAACCGCGGCACTTCATTTAAGCTGTGATGCTCTAGGCTTGGGTCTGGAAGATGAGGTCTTGATTCCTTCAGTTACCTACGTAGCATCCTTTCAGGCCATAACGGCGACTGGAGCCACTCCTATTGCCTGCGATGTCGAAGGGGACACGCTGCTAATTGATCTAGAGGACGCTCGACAGAGGATTACGGCCCAAACTAAGGCCATAATGCCAGTCCATTACGCGGGTAACGCGGCCAATATGGAAGATGTCCTTATTTTGGCCGAAGATTACGGCCTACGTGTGGTGGAAGACGCTGCCCACGCATTTGGTTCGACACTAGGTGGCAAGAAAGTTGGCAGCTTCGGCGACATTAGCTGCTTTAGTTTCGATTCGATAAAGACCATTACCTGTGGCGAGGGCGGGGCCATAGTTTCCAGAGATTCCGAACTGGCGGAGCTTATCAGACAGAAACGTCAGCTGGGGATTGATCGCAGATCTCACCCAGCAACCTCGTGGGAGAACCGTAGCCGGCGCTATGATGTATCCACACAGGGTTTTCGATATCACATGGGCAATATAAATGCGTCTATAGGGCTGGTCCAGCTTGGAAAAGCGGATGAGTTTATCGCTCGCCGAAGGGAAATCTGCAAACGTTACGATACTGCCTTCCGGGACGTCGACGGGCTCCGAACACTTTGTATAGACTACAAAGAGGTAGCCCCCCATATATATGTTATTAGAGTCGAAGATGGTCGACGGGATGATCTAATGGAGTTCATGCAGACCCGCGACATCGAGACGGGGGTGAATTACATTCCCAACCATCTGCATACCTACTTCAGACGCGATGGGCTGACTCTACCGAAGGCGGAACGTGCCTATTCAGAAATGCTGACCTTGCCGTTGCACGCCGCTCTCTCCGATGACGAAGTAACCTGGATCATCGAGACTATTAAAGAGTTCTTGAGCCATTAGTCGGAATGCTTCAAAAATTTCGCTTCTCGATTAAATTGCGAAAGCACCCACTTGGCTCTCCCAAGCACCTGATAGCTCGTACGAGCAAGTCATTCACCAGGCATAGGGCAGTATGCAACGGTCCGTCCCAGACAACGCTGATGAAATCATGAACAACACCTATCCTTCTTGTGTCGCGGTCATTGGCCTGGGCTATGCCGGCCTGCCTCTGGCCGTAGCCTTCGGACGCTGCATACGAACCATCGGGTATGACCTAGACAGTCATCGAATATCTGAACTTAAGAATGGTCAAGATCGTGATTCCCAGTTCTCCGAGGAGGATTTGGGCGTCCCTCACCTGGAATTCAGCAATGAACCAACGGACCTGCGGCAAGCATCACTCATCTTGGTGGTAGTCCCTACACCCATAGACCAGCATAAACGACCCGACTTAGGCCCATTGATAGACGCCAGTCGCACCGTCGGACGTAATCTCAGCCCAGGTGCGACGGTTGTCTATGAGTCCACGGTGTATCCGGGTGTGACCGAGGAGGTCTGCCTGCCCATCCTGGAGCGAGAGTCCGGAATGTGTGGAGGAGAAGACTTCGGTATCGGATATTCACCGGAACGGATCAATCCCGGAGACGGAGCCCATAGCCTGGCACAGGTGGTAAAAGTCGTAGCCGCCCAGGATATGGAGACAGCAAGGTTCCTGGCTGAAACATATAGCCTGGTGGCCAAATCAGGAATTCACATAGCACCGGATATCCGTACCGCCGAGGCAGCAAAGGTGATCGAAAATGTCCAGCGCGATCTTAACATAGCACTTATGAACGAACTGTCCATCCTATTTCACAAGCTTGATATGGACACGCGAGCTGTGCTTGAGGCCGCAGGCACAAAGTGGAATTTTCTGCCCTTCGAACCTGGTCTGGTCGGAGGCCACTGTATTCCGGTGGACCCCTATTACCTCACATACAAGGCAGAGGGAGCAGGCTATCATCCCGAAGTGATATTAGCCGGGCGCCGGGTTAACGATTCCATGGGAGCTTTCATCGCACAGGAATCTGTCAAGCTACTAGCCAAGGCCGGGAAAGCGCTGGGTAAGAGCAGAGCAGTCGTTTTAGGTTTGACCTTTAAAGAGAACGTTCCCGATGTACGGAATAGCGGCGTAATAGGGCTAGTCAAAGAGTTAGAGAGTTACGGCGTCACCGTGGACGTGTATGATCCGCTGTTGGATAGAGCCAAATCAGGGACGACCCTCGGTATGAATCTGATCGCCGACCCATTTAATGGCCAGCAGAAATATGATGGTATAGTCCTGGCAGTCCCTCACGAAGAGTTTCGTACCAAGGACTGGAAGAGCTTCTGCAATCTCCTGACGGATGGCCGCGAAGGGGTTCTAATAGACGTCAAGGGTGTACTCAAAGAGGCCGCGAAATGCTGTGATAAGAACAAAATCGTGTATTGGAGCCTCTGAATGCCGGGGAGAAACGTTTTCGTTAGCCCGGTGTTTACCCACCCATTGTATTGGTAACGCCGACGGGCTGCAGAACAGTTCAACGAGCGTTGAACCCAGCCTAACTTGACTATTCACGGCTTGACGTAGAAGTTGGCCATAGGATACGATACAGAGCGTGAACTAGGCGTCGTGTAAGCTGAATATTTGAGATACCTGTTCGAAATAAATAGCCGGCTCAGATCATGATGAGAATTGGATCGTTTGTTGGCGAGGGTGTATGGGGGAGACTGACGTAAACCTGCGGGTCTACCTGCGTATATTGCGCAGATGGTGGTGGCTTTTAGGCGTTGGGGTGGTAGGCGCAGCCGTTATAGGTTGGCTCGTTACAGGGTCTCAAACCCCTATCTATGAAGCGAAGGTCAAAGTCCTGGTCCAAGGCGGACAGAGCCCCGGTGCCCCTACCTTTGGAGACATTCAGACAAGCGAAGCCCTAGCCAGTAGCTACACCGACCTGATTAAAACCCGACCGATCCTCGAACAGGTAGCAGAGGATCCCGACATCCCGTACGGCGCCGCCGCCTTGGCCGGCAAAATCAACGTCAGTAGCCCACGAAGTCTCATCGAAATAAAAGCTAAAGACCCCGATCCCGAGGTAGCCGCCAATATAGCAAACACGGTTGCCCAGACACTCATAGATTCATTTCGTAGTCGGCAATTTGCTCAGATTGCCCAGTTACAAGCTTCTTTAAGCCAGGCTGGCATTCCACCAGATTCAAGCATCATTGCCGCCCAAGCCGCCACGATAAGCACCCTTGCGATCGTAGAGGGGGCCTTGCCGCCTTCTTCCCCGCTCGCAAACCGCAAGAATCTAACGGTGATCATGGCAGGTCTGCTGGGTCTTGCGGTAGCCGGACTTCTGGTTTTTGCCATTGAATATCTGGACGATAGAATAACGTCAGAATCGGACCTGGAAAATTTAACCGGAATATCGAACCTCGGCTCGGGCATGCCAACGTTGGGTTCTGTAGCTCGAATGCCTGTGGCCAAAGGTGACATGGGTCCAACACTTCTGTCCAGCAATCATCAACGAAGTTCGTTAACCGAGTCATATAAGTTCCTGAGAACTAATTTGGAGTTCGCCGCTATCGGCACCTCGGGAATCAAGACCTTGCTGATAACCAGTTCCATCCCTGGAGAGGGCAAGACAACTACAGCAACGAACCTTGCAATTTCCATGGGCAGGGAAGGAATATCCGTTGTACTGTTGGATGCGGACCTTCGAAAGCCAGCACTGCATAAAACATTCGGACTCCAAGGCCGCAAAGGATTGACCAACTTCGCCCTAGGGGATGCTTCCATCGAGGAGATCATGGCGCCTACGGAAGTCGAGACCCTTCGAGTTATCCCGTGTGGTCCCGTACCTCCCGATTCCACCGTCGTACTCAGGTCTGCCAAAATGAAGGAGCTAATTCAGCGACTTCAGAATGAAGCGGACATAGTGATCTTGGATAGCCCTCCTCTCTTGTCGGTCACCGATCCAATGCTATTGGTACCCTTAGTCGACGGTGTGCTCATGGTTGTGGACATTAAGACTACGGGTAGAAACGCCGTAAAGCGTGGGGCAAATACACTGAAGCAAGGGTCTCCTCGGATCTATGGTACAGTACTGAACAAGGTAATGGATCGGACGAGCGGATACTATTACCACTACTACTACTACGACTACAAAGCCGACGATGAGTCTGCGAAGGCCACCAACGGAAGCTTCAACCTATTTTCAAAGTTCCCAAATGGTAGCTTTGGGCTACTTTCAAAGGTTTTGGCAAGTAGGAGCAAACGCCGTTCTTCTCGCAATATTACCTCTGATGAGCTGGAACAACAGCCACACCAGAGCCGCAACGGCAGCACAGTGAAGGAATTTGTTACATCTGCCGTGGAACGATTCCGAAGAAACGGTAAGGGGCATTGACCCCCAGGCCGTTGTTGGAGAGCCGACGTATCGGACTTCGACGGATAAAACCCATTTAAGGCAACGGCAGATACAGATTTACGCCCTCTGAATTTGCGGTAACTCCTCCGTTCAGAGCCCAAATTCTGAACAGAGGACTGACATCCAAAGTTGGACAGGATAAGGGACACAGTTAATGGATGGGAACTGCCAGTCGATAGACCGAAGGGCGGATGCATGGGCCAAGTTATACCGGTGATGTACGCGCAGCTCTTTATCACACAGCCCCTCCCTCAACATTCAGATTCAGAATATACCGTTGTCACAACCCACCGAAATATCACCTACTGACGACCAGACACCACTAAGTTATGTACCAATCACCTAGTTAACAGCCGCATTCTAGCTTCGAGTTTGTGGTTCCATACACGCAATTTTGAGACGCGAAACATCTGCACGCCTCTATAAGCCACTAAGCTCATAAGTGGCAAATCAGGTAAATTAAAGGGAATAGGACTTGCGAGTATTTATTGCTGGAATAGATGGATACCTTGGATGGGCACTGACACTATATTTAACTGCCCGCGGCCATGAAGTGGCTGGCTGTGACGCCTACTGGAGACGCCGGTGGGTTGAGGAGATGGGCAGTCAAAGTGGAATTCCCATCGCTTCGATGGAACAGCGGCTTCAAGGCGCTCATGAGAAATTCGGCGCGCGCCCGATCTTTTACGAAGGAGACCTCCAGCAGGCCGGCTTTGTCCATAATTGCCTAAAGGAGTTCCAGCCGGACAGCATAGTGCACCTCGGAGAATGTCCTTCGGCTCCTTATTCCATGATCGATGGAAGCCATTGCACTTGGGTGCAGACCAACAACTTAGTAAGTACCCTCAATATACTATACGCAATGAAGGACGCCTGTCCTGAGGCACACCTAGTCAAGCTGGGAACCATGGGAGAGTATGGGACCCCCAACGTGGACATTCCTGAAGGGTTCTTCACGGTTGATTATCGAGGACGGTCCGACACCTTTCCCTTTCCCCGTCAAGCGGGAAGCTGGTACCACTGGAGCAAGGTCCACGACTCCAATAATGTCATGTTCGCCTGTCGCATCTGGGGCCTGCGTTCCACCGACATCATGCAGGGAGTAGTGTTCGGGACACGCATCGATGAGATGGGCGACGACCCACGTCTTCTCACGCGTCTTGACTTCGATCAGTGTTTTGGAACGGTGATCAACAGGTACAGCTGTCAGGCGATTATTGATCATCCTCTGACGCCATTTGGAAAGGGTTCTCAAAGGCGGAGCTTTCTTCCACTTCGAGACTCCATGCAATGCTTAACTATCGCAATCCAAAACCCTCCCGAGCCCGGAGAATATCGAGTGTTCAACCAGTTCGAAGATGTGTATGGCGTATATGAGCTGGCGGAAAAGGTTCAACGAGTGGGCCAGCGGCTGGGATTGAATGTTCAGATTAACAATCTAGAGAACCCACGTAAAGAGGCCGAAGAGCATTACTACAATCCGGACCACAAACACCTATTCAACCTGGGCTATGTGCCATCTGGCAATATAGATGGTGAAATCCAAACAATGTTACAGGACCTGATGAAGTACCGCGATCGCATCGAAGAGAAAAAGGCGGTCCTGATTCCCGACATCCGCTGGGACGGGCGCCGAGAAGCAATGCGCTACGTAGAAACCATGAGTTCAGATAATGTTAGCGAAGTCAAACCATGAATAAAGTGAGCGTAATAGGCGCCGGCCACGTAGGCTTGGTGACGGCCAGCTGTCTGGCGTCGCAGGGACTCGACATCATCTGCGTAGAAAAAGATGAGAACAAGCTCTCAATGCTACGAGATGGTAAACTCCCTGTCTATGAACCGGATCTGGAACAGTACGTTCAAGACGGTATGACTCAAAACCGTCTTAGGTTTTCGGAAAACATTGAAGAGGCCTTGGACCATGGAACCATCGTCTTCATGTGCGTAGGGACACCTGAAGGTGAAGCCGGCGCGGCCGACCTCTCCCAGATTGAAAATGTAGCTGTGGAGATCGCTTTCCACCTTACGAACTACCGCCTAATCGTCGAAAAAAGCACGGTACCCATTCACACTTACGAGAGAATCCGCCATACAATTCGTAGGCATACAGTAAGAGGTACCGATTTCGAGGTTGCGTGCAATCCAGAGTTCTTTCGAGAAGGCAGGGCTATCCAGGACTTCTTTTACCCCGACCGAATTGTGCTGGGAGTAGAGTCAGAAAGAGCCAAACGCCTTTTGCTGGAGCTGTACAGCTCCCACGACTGTCCCAAGATCATAACCGACCCAGGAACCGCAGAGCTAGTGAAGCACGCCTCCAACTCCTATCTGGCAATGAGGATATCCTTTGCGAACATGTTGAGCGATATCTGCGAAGCCTTGGGCGCCAATCTTGACACTCTCCTAGAGGGAGTGGGTAAGGACCCTCGAATAGGCAGTGACTTCATGAAGCCGGGCGTTGGGTTTGGAGGCAGCTGTTTACCTAAAGACATCAGGGCGTTTATGCATATCGGTAGCAAGGCAGGCGTGGATGTCTCTTTGATGAAGGCAGTCGAAGAGATCAATTTCCGACGCCCGAGCCAGCTAGTGGAAAAGGTGAACCAGGCATTGTGGGTCCTCAAGGACAAGCGCGTTACCGTCTGGGGGCTGTCCTTTAAGCCGAACACCAATGACATTCGAAATGCCGCCAGCATAGAGGTTGTACGCAGCCTGGTCGCCGCCGGGGCAAAGGTCACCTGCTACGATCCTCTAGCCATGCCAGGCTTCCAGGAGCTATTCCCAGCGACCCCGCAACTCAATTACTCTTCAGACTTGTACTCATCAGTACAGGGTAGCAACGCTCTGGTGGTGTTGACCGAATGGCAGGATTTCTGCCAGGCAGATCTCACCAGGGTGCGCGAAGCGATGGAGCTCCCCATCGTAATAGATGGTCGAGGAATATTCGATAATCGAACGATGAACGACCTGGGGTTCGAATACTACGGCTTCGGAACTAGTACAGAATCCGAGCTAGGGTTACCAAGAGAAGTTGGAACCCGTCATATGCGAGGCGCTCAAGCGTGAGGTTCTTAATTGCCGGTAGTCCTGGGTTTCTGAGCTCTCACCTCTGTGAGTACCGTACCGAGCGCGGATATCAAAATGGCGGTGATATACAATCTGATCACTGGACGGGAATGGAATCTTACTCTCTGAAAAACAACGACACGGTACCGTTTATCAAAGGCGACTTCTCCGAGGTAAACGAGCTGGCGGTTGATCCATTGAGTCCATGTGCGGACATCAACGGAGCACATCGACTGCTCAACAGGGAGCCTCGGACACCCTTGGAGAAGGGGCTTCGCAGGACTATCGACCACTTTGAACTCGTCAGCGGCCGCCCCTTCGGTAACGACGGCCGGCAGCAAAGGGAGGTAGTGTGAGTAAGGTCCAAAGCTACCTGGTGGAAGATGGTGGTCCCGATGGTCTTCACCGCAAATACGAGGAGATCTACCAGAAGTCAGATGCATGGCTATACACCAAATCCCATGGAGTCCACTCCGTTGTACTGGGCGAGATCAAAGAGGAGATTAAAGGCAAACGGGTCTTGGACATGGGCTGTGGAGCCGGACGTCTGGCCATAATGTGTGCCCACTCGGCCAGTCACGTCGATGGAATAGACTTCTCGGAGTCTGCTGTCTTTATAGCTCAACGTAACGCCGAGTGCTGTGGAATCTCCAATATCGGATTCCATGCGGATGATATTTCTACCTTTGATCCAGGGAAAGGGATGGCCTACGACATCATCACCTCTATCGGAGTCCTTGAGCATGTCCCTGACCCTCTGGTCACACTTAGACGCTTAAACTCAATGCTGGTGCCCGGCGGTTTAGCAATAGTTAGCTGTCCTAACTTTCTAAACTTCCGTGGCCACACCTATATGACCTTGCTCACTCTGTTCGGACTGCCTATGTCACTTGCTGACCTAAGACAAGTGGACTACCATGATATCCAGCAGTGGAGCTCGCAGAGCGGATTTAGCCACGAAAGAACTGTGGGCGCGATCTACGGCTTCGCATGGGGCGAAAAGGCGGTAACTGATATGATAAAGCGGGTGCCGGCAGCGTTGCGTGACAAGCCCATACCCGCGGACCTGGACCACGACTCATATCAGAAGTGGCTGCAAAAAAGCCTGGACTCCAATACCAAATTCCTTCAGTACCTGGAGGGAGCAGGTCTCCTCAAACGAATCCAGCGGCAAGTAAAGCTCCAGTTTCAAAAGACCGCGGATGTACCGGAGGGTCTTTGGGAGAAGATGAACCAGTACATCGATGAGGACATCACTACCGACCCCTACTATTGTGACGTAGAACCCTTCTGCTACTTCGGCGGTGAGGGAATCTACTTCCTGAGAAAGCAGAGCGAGGCAAGATGACGGCTAGGCCGATTCTGGCCATCGTTCCCGCCCGTGGAGGATCGAAGTCGGTCCCCAGGAAGAACATCAAACTTCTGGCTGGAGAACCTCTAATCGCGTACTCAATTCGAGAGGCTCTGCAGAGCCGGTACATCACACGAGTGGTGGTATCGACTGAGGATGAAGAGATAGCCGATGTCTCCCGCCAATACGGGGCTGAGATACCTTTCATACGACCTCCCGAGTTGGCCGACGACCATGCCCTGGACATCGATGTGTTTCAGCACTGCCTCCGTTGGCTTGCTGACAACGAAAACTACGTCCCGGACATTGTTGTCCACCTGAGACCCACCGCTCCTCTGCGTAGGGTAAAGCACATCGACAAGGCCATAGAGCTGCTCATGGCCCATCCCGAGGCAACCTGCGCCCGAACCGTCTGCGAGGCGCCCCAACACCCCCTCAAGATGTGGCGCCTGATCGATGGCAAACTCTCTACCTATATTCCTGAATCGGTCTACGGCATCTCCGAGCCATATAATTCTCCCCGTCAGGTGCTTCCCAAAGCGTACGTCCAGAATGGGTCAGTGGACGTGATAAGGCCCTGGGTAATTCTTCAGGAGAACTCAATGTCAGGTGATCACATAGTCGGAATGGAGATGGACGAGACGGACTCGGTCAATATCGACAGTCCCATCGACTTCATGATCGCGGAAGGCAATATGTGGGAGCGCAGTGCACTTCAGGAGTCAATATAATGCGTTTTCTGGTAGTAGGATGCGGATCGGCAGGCAAACGCCATTTGGGCAACTATCAGTCTTTGGGTGTAACAGATATTGGAGCAGTAGACACCCGCGCTGACCGTCTCGAGGAAGTGGCTCAGAAGTTCAATGTCCAACAGCTGTATTCCTCGATGGACCAGGCACTAGAGAGTCAATGGGATGCCGTTGTGGTGACCACTCCTCCGGCCTATCACGTACAGGTGGCGAGCCAGGCACTTAAACATGGCGCCCACACCTTCATTGAGAAACCTATCTCCTCCAGCCTCGAAGGGGTAGAGGACATGATCAGTCTGGCCTCTCAGAAGGGGCTAACGCTGATGAACGGCTATACCTACCGTTTCTGGCCGCCTCTCCAGAAGTTTCATAAGCTTATTAATGAGGGAGCGATCGGTAAGGTCTACTCAGCGAGTATATGCTTTAGTGAATACCTGCCCGACTGGCATCCCTGGGAAGATTATAGGACCTTTTACATGGCCAGCAAGCAGCAGGGCGGCGGGGCTATCCTCGATGAAAGCCACACCATCGACTTCGCCCGCTGGATATTTGGCGAGATCGGCGAGGTCGCATGTCTTAACGACAAGGTGAGCTCCTTGGAGCTAAGCTCCGACGATGCCGCCATTATGCTAGTGCGGTTCGAGTCTGGCGTTATCGGCACCATTCACATGGACATCTTCGGCCGGTCTCATCAGAAGTCCATGGAAGCCATGGGAGAGAAGGGGAACCTTCGCTGGGACTTCTACAAGAACATTGTCGAGCTGTACCACGGAGATGAGCGCCGCTGGGAGATCTTCCAGTTTACCCAAGATCGCAACTTCATGTTCCTGGAAGAGGCCAAGAACTTTCTGGAGTGCGTCAAGAACGGCGCAACTCCTCCAGTGGATGGAAGGGATGGCCTAAGAACCCTTCGTTGCGTGTTGGCAGGCATGGAGTCAGCCAGAACAAAGCGATTCGTCAGCTGTGCCGCTGACTGATCTATAATGGTTCCCTCAATAATCTTGAGTAGCAGACCACAGGCTACATAAACTGGATGTGCAAAGGCAGGAATGACTGAAATACGAGTAGCTGACCGGGCCATCGGAGAAGGGAATCCGGCATTCATTATCGCCGAGATCGGTGTGAACCATAATGGTAGCATCGATAGAGCGAAAAAGCTTATCGACGCGGCCACAAAGGCCGGCGCCGATGCAGTGAAGTTTCAGAAGCGCAGTCTGCCCGACGTATATCAGAGCGAAATCCTGGACAATCCCAACCTGGGTGAGCAGTCTTTCCAATACATGATCCCATTGCTCAGGGACTTCGAGTTCTCCGAAGAAACTTATTACGACCTTTTAGATTACGCAGAGAAAAAAGGTCTGATCTTCCTGTGCACTCCCTTCGACCTCGAGAGTCGCCGGTTTCTGGGTGAGCTGGGTATCCCGGCATACAAGGTCGGCTCCTGTGACATGACAAACCTGCTCCTGCTGGAAGAGATAGCCGGTACGGGCAAACCTATGGTGGTCTCCGTGGGCATGTCCACACAGGATGAGCTCGATACCACAGTCCAGTTCCTCAAGGAGAAAAGTGCCCAGTTCGTGCTTCTCCACTGCAACAGCACCTATCCCGCTCCTTTCGAGGACCTGAACCTCCGGTTTATACAGAGCCTCAAGGAGCGGTACGATGTGCCCGTGGGCTATTCCGGGCATGAGCGCGGGACCGCCATGACCGTGGCCGCCGTAGCATTGGGGGCCTGCGCAATCGAAAAACACATCACCTTGGACCGCGGCATGGAAGGGCCTGATCACGCCGCCAGTCTTGAACCGGATGAGTTCAACACCTTGGTCAGAGACCTACGACACCTCGAGATGGCGTTAGGGTCGGGAAAGAAAATCTTCAACCGGGGCGAGATACTAAACCGAGAGGTGCTGGCTAAGAGCCTGGTGGCAGCCATATCCATCTCAACGGGGACTACCATCACGCGGGAAATGGTAACAGCCAAGAGTCCGGGTAAGGGACTTTCTCCTCAAAGGCTCTTCGATCTCGTGGGGCGTGTGGCTGACAGAGACATACAGCAGGATGAGGCCTTCCTGGACGAAGATCTGGGCCATCATGAGCTGGTCCGACCCAAAGCCAACTTCAAGCGTCCATGGGGGTTCAAGGCCAGATTTCATAATATCCAGGAGCTAATGCCCTACGAGCCCCGTCTGCTAGAGTTCCATTTCTCGGATAAAGACCTGGACTACGAATACACCGGACCATATCTGGATGTAGAGCTGTACATCCACGCTCCGGAATACTGGTATCGCCAGATGGTAGACCTCTGTTCAGAGGATGACGCGATACGGCAAAAGTCCATCGAGGTCATTCAAGCAACTATCGATAAGGCGCGTGACATAGCACCACTGTTCAAAGGGACTCCTAAGGTGGTGATCCATGTGGGGGGACACGGTTTGAACCAGGTGTTCGACTCCCAACATTTGCTCCGGATCGCTGAAGATTCTTTCAGACAGCTGGAATTCGATGGTGTCACTATCTATCCCGAAAATCTTCCTCCAAGACCATGGTATTTCGCGGGCCAGTATTGGCAGAACGCTTTCATTCGTTCAGAGGAGATGGTGGAGTTCTGTGAGGAATTGGGCTTGGATATGTGCCTGGATGTTTCCCATGCCCAGCTTTACTGTAACGCCTTCGGCAAGCGCCTCAGCGATTTTGTCAAGCAAGTGAAGCCTCTCGTCAAGCATGTACACATCTCCGATGGGGCCAGCATAGGCGGTGAGGGGCTACAGATAGGCGAAGGAGAGATCGACTTTCAACATATATTCGCCTTGCTGGAGGACCAAGAATTTAGCTGGGTGCCAGAGATATGGCGCGGGCACCAGAAAGGCGCACAGGGCTTTCTGGTCGCCCTCGAACGGCTCGGCGGCCTACCCAACCTATAGATGAGGAACACACCACGAAAGTCCTAGTTATAGGCGGAGCGGGCTTTGTGGGCTCCAATGTGGCCAATCATTACCTTGCGCGGGGTGATCAGGTAACGGTGTTCGATAACCTGGCTCGTGCCGGCACTTCCACTAATCTGGAATGGTTGAAGAGCTCCTACCCGAATATGGACTTCATTCAGGCAGATGTGCGCAGTCATTACGACGAGCTCTGCAGAGCCGTGGCCAAACAGGATGTGGTGTTTCATCTAGCGGCTCAAGTGGCAGTGACCACATCCGTAACATCCCCTCGAGAAGACTTCGAGATTAACGCCTTTGGTTCCCTGAATGTGCTGGAGGCCATCCGCAACTATGGCGATGACCCCATTCTGTTCTTCTCCTCCACCAATAAAGTCTATGGGCAGATGGAAGAGGTCGAGATCGCCGAGAAGAATGGGCGTTACTCCTACGCCGACCTAGAGTACGGCACCGACGAGTCCAGACCATTGGATTTTCATTCTCCCTACGGTTGCTCGAAGGGCTCAGCGGACCAGTACGTACGGGACTATGCTCGAATCTACGGCCTTAGGTCTGTGGTGTTCCGGAAAAGCTGCATATACGGGGAGCGGCAGTTCGGAAACGAAGACCAGGGTTGGGTGGCCTGGTTCACCATAGCCGTTCAGCAACGCAAACCCATCACCATATACGGCGATGGAAAACAGATCAGGGACGTGCTCTATGTGGGCGACCTCATAAATGCCTACGATAAGGCAATTGCTCAGATTGCCACGACCAGTGGTCAGGTGTACAACATAGGAGGCGGGCCGGAAAACACCTTGTCCTTATTAGAACTGATCGACTATCTGGAGAGAATTTCAGGACAGAAGGTACAGTTCAGTTTCGACGATTGGCGTGCCGGGGACCAACGTGTATACGTCAGCGACATACGCAAAGCACGACGCGAATTCGGCTGGTATCCACAAGTAGACGTACCCCACGGTCTAGAGAAGCTGTCATCGTGGATCAGTAAAAATATTCCAGTTAACCAAATGACTTAGACGGGCAACTAACGTGAACAGTATAGAAGTCGGCGGACAAACATTTTCCAGGGCTCGCTGCCTAATAATCGGCGAAGTCGCGCAGGGCCATGACGGCAGCCTTGGCACCGCCCATGCATTCATCGATGCCATCGCCAATGCAGGCGCGGATGCGGTAAAATTCCAGACCCACATCGCCGACGCGGAGAGTACGCCCGGTGAACCCTGGAGAGTGAAGTTCAGTTTCCAAGATAAGACTCGCTACGACTATTGGAAACGCATGGAGTTTTCCGAAGATCAGTGGCATGGCCTCAAGCAACACGCAGTAGAGAAAGGTCTCCTTTTCCTGAGTTCCCCCTTCTCCTTCGAAGCTGTCGAGATGTTGGAGAGAGTTGGCGTGGCCGCTTGGAAAGTCGCCTCGGGCGAGGTGGCCAATACGCCCATGTTTGAGCTAATGTCCAAGACCGGCATACCCTTTCTACTCTCCACGGGCATGAGTCCCCTTGATGAGATCGACGATGCGGTAGGCCGAATCAAGGCCAAGGAGTTAGGACTGGCAGTACTTCAATGCACCTCCATGTACCCTACTCCCCCTGAAAGGATGGGCCTAAACCTGATCCCATTCTTTCAGGAGCGATACGATTGTGCAGTGGGCCTGTCAGACCACTCCGGTACTGTGTACGCCAGCCCCGCCGCTGCCAGTCTGGGGGCGTCGGTCCTGGAGATTCACGTAGTGTTCGACCGGGAGATGTTTGGCCCCGACGTGCCCGCTTCCATAACAACCGGCGAGCTAAAGAGTCTGGTGCAAGGAGTACGTTACATCGAGAAAATGGTTGCCAACCCGGTGGACAAGGACGCCATGGCCGAAGAGCTATCTAATATGAGACAGCTTTTCACAAAGAGCGTAGTAGCCCACACGGATCTGCCTAAAGGCACGGTCCTGGAAATGTCCCACCTGACAGTCAAAAAACCGGGCACCGGCATACCAGCGAATCGTCTGCACGAACTCATCGGCAGACGATTGGTACGGTCCATAGCCAGAGACGAAATCCTGAATGAGGAGGATATCAGCTGAGAGGGGTTCACGCCTGCGAAGAAAGCAGGAAGGGCCGTTCCTCAACGGTATCTCTACGAACGTGAATTAATGGCCAGAAAGATAGCCGTAGCACTCTCCTACCAAGGAGCCTATGCCAGACTCAAGTCCTTTTTGCGCGGGATAAAAGAGCATCCATCGCTCGAGCTACAGCTGATAGTGGCGGGATCGGCCCTTCTAGAAAAATACGGAGAAGCGGTCAACACAATCAAAGCCGATGGGTTCGAAGTGTCGTCTCAGCTAAATTTCGTGTTCGAAGGTGAAAACCCAGCGAACATGGCCAAGGCTGCGGGCATGGGTATTTTGGAGATGGCCACTACTCTGGACAAGAGCCGGCCCGATGCGGTGGTAGTAATTGGCGATCGCTACGAGACTCTGGGGACGGCCGCCGCTGCCGCTTACATGAACATTCCTCTGGTACATGTTCAAGGTGGAGAGGTAACGGGCTCCATCGGCGAAAAGGTCAGGCATGCCATTACTAAACTGGCGGACCTTCACTTCGTGGCAACCGAAGGAGCGAAGGAAAGAGTCGAACGCATGGGCGAAGACCCGTCAACTGTCTTCGTCACCGGATGCCCATCCATAGACCTGGCGGTGGAATCCATTAGGAACGGAAAGATGGATATGCCGGATCTGAGCAAGAGGGGAGTCGGCGCCACCTTTGACATCCAAGAGAACAACTACTTGGTAGTTCTCCAACACCCAGTGACCACCGAATACGATGAAGCGCACGAACAGATCCAAGAAACCTTGATGGCTGTTAATGATATGCAGATGCCCACTTTTTGGTTCTGGCCCAAGGTGGACGCTGGAAGCGATAAAATCTCTAAAGGAATTCGTGTGTTCAGAGAGAAATATAATCCTCAACTAGTTCATTTTTTCAAAAATATGGCCCCAGAGCGCTTCTATAGGCTCCTGAACAAGTCCGCCTGTCTCGTGGGGTCTTCCAGTGTGGGAATCCGGGAATGCTCTTTCCTAGGGTTACCGGTAGTTAACATCGGGTCCCGTCAATCACGACGAGAGCGAGGGCCCAACGTCATGGACATCCCACATGACCGAACAATGATAAAACAAGCTATGCGACATCAGATCGCGCATGGCCGCTATCCATCTGTGACCCTCTACGGAGATGGGAAAGCTGGGGATAGGATGGCGAGTATACTAGGCGAAGTTAGTCTGAAATACGAAAAAAGGCTGCCCTATTAGGATTTGGGAGGCTGCGACATGTACAAACACCCGAAACTCATAGCCGAGATCGTCGACAATCATGGGGGCGATATGAGACTGGCCAAGGGGCTAGTTAGGATCCTGACAACTGTAGGAATAGAATTAGAGAAAGACGTAATTGATACCCAAGACCACATTATGCCAGCGTTCATTCTCGAAACAAAAGGAACCATCTAGCGCGTATGCTCCGTAAAGTGTGCGTAGTAATAACGGCCAGACCTAGTTACTCACGGATCAAGTCAGCACTAACGGCCATATCCCTGCATCCTGATCTGGATTTGCAACTGGTCGTTGGAGCTTCAGCCTTGCTAGACCGATATGGAAGCGCGGTAGAGGTGATCGAAAAAGAGGGTTTTGAGATCACGGAGCGTGTCTATATGGTATTGGAGGGCGAAAATCTAGTCACTTCAACCATGTCAACTGGTCTTGGAGTGGTGGGGATGGCGAGGGTTTTTGAAAACATCCAGCCGGATGTAGTCGTAACGATAGGTGACCGTTTTGAGACACTCGCTACGGCCATGGCGTCCTCTTGTATGACTATTCCTTTAGTTCACGTACAGGGAGGCGAAGTTACGGGCTCAATCGATGAAAAGGTCCGCCATGCTGTTACCAAGCTATCCAATTTGCATTTCGTGTCCCACGAGAAGGCTGCGGAAAGAGTAATACGAATGGGTGAAGACCCATCTAATGTGTTCGTGACAGGATGCCCATCCATAGATCTGGCTGTTAACGTTCTAAAAGCCCCAAACCTAGATTTCGACCCTTTCGAGAGATATCTTGGTGTGGGGGCGGCTTTCCCTTACGCTGATAACTATGTTGTAGTGTTACAGCATCCAGTGACAACCGAATATCAGGAAGCACGTTGGCATGTTAGCGAGACACTGCATGCCATCAAGAAAATCGGGCTGCCGGCATTCTGGTTCTGGCCCAACCCAGACGCCGGCTCGGACGATACGTCTCGGGGAATCAGGTCCTTCAGAGAGCAGGAAAAGCCAACAAACATCCATTTCTTCAAGAACATGTTCCCCGAAGACTTCCTCAAACTTGTATGCAACGCTCGTTGTATCGTCGGCAACTCAAGTTTGGCCATTCGCGAGTGTGCGTTCCTAGGCGTCCCTGCCGTTGACATCGGCACCCGTCAAAAGGGACGAGAACGGGGCTCCAACGTAAAAAACGCGAACTATGACCGACAAGATATCGTCAACGCGATACAGCATCAGCTCTCTAATGGACGGTATCCATCTAATCCAATTTACGGTGACGGACGGGCTGGTAAGCGGATAGCCCACCTATTGGCCGAGCTACCCCTGCCCATCGAGAAACAGTTATCCTACTAATTTAGGCTCATCACATGGAATCAACGCCCCAGAGAATTCGATCCACAGAGTCTGATATACAACACCGTGTGCTAGCCATCATTACCGCGCGTGGCGGTTCGAAGGGGGTGCCACGCAAAAACATCACCTTGCTCTGCGGAAAGCCCCTTTTACAATACACTACCGAATCCGCACTGGCGGCGAAGACATTGACCAAGGTGATACTTTCCACCGATGACTCTGAAATAGCTGAGGTTGGGAGACGGTGTGGCGTCGATGTTCCATTTATCCGCCCTCCTGAGTTGGCTGGTAATAATAGCCCAACATTACCGGTCCTGCAGCACGCAGTCGGCTTCTTAGAAGAGCGGGGAGAAACGTATGATGCTATCTGCCTACTCCAGCCTACGAATCCTTTGAGGCAACCTAAACATATTGATGACTGTATCGGCCTGCTGTTCCAGGGAGAAGCAGATTCGGTAATCAGCGTGATTCCAGTCCCCCATGAATATAATCCCCATTGGGTTTATTTCTCCCGAGAAGACGGCTCATTATATCTGAGCACGGGAGAGGGCCAGCCCATTCCCAGGCGCCAGCTATTGCCCTCTGCTTCCTGCAGAGAAGGCTCCATCTATATTGTGCGGCGAAATGTGTTGATGAATGAAGGGAGCTTGTACGGGAACAGAGTGCTCGGATATGAAATGCAGCCCAGCACTACCGTTAACATAAACACTGTAGAAGATTTCCAGCGGGCACAATATTTGATGGGACAAATAAAAGGTACTGACTCATAGTCAGTTACTGGATCGCTCATGGCGCGCCCGATAATATTCAACGCCGAGCCGGAGAACTACTCCGAGGAAGCTCGATCCATACTCAACCAACTGGGCATCCTTGTAGAGATTCCGGCCAATCGCCAAGCCCTGCTACAAGAAGTCGAACGGGCTGATGTCTTGATAGTCCGCCTTGGGCATCAGGTCGATGACGAAGTATTTCGGGCGGGACAACATCTCAAGGCAGTGGTGACCGCCACAACGGGCCTAGACCACATTGATCTGGACGCGGCCAAGAGGTCCAGGGTAGAGGTGCTGTCGCTTAGAGGCGAGAGAGCTTTCCTGGACACTATAACCGCTACGGCCGAACACACTTGGGGCCTCCTCCTGTCTCTTGTTCGTTACATTCCTTGGGCCCATGAACACGTCTGTCAGGGATACTGGGACCGCGACCTGTTCAAAGGCCGTGAACTGGCAGGCAAGACTCTAGGTATCGTAGGATACGGGCGACTAGGGCGTATGGTGGCCCGGTACGGTCTGGCCTTTGGAATGCCGGTCTACGTGTCTGACCCAAGCAAGCCGACCGACACGGACGTCACGTACGCATCTTTACACGAGCTGTTATCGCAGTCAGATGTAGTCAGCTTGCATGTACCTCTTTCTCCCAGTACGGAGGGTATGATAGGAGAGGCGGAGTTGGGCAGGATGCGCCCGGGTGCTTGGCTGATCAATACTTCCAGAGGGGTCATCATCGACGAGGCGGCCTTGTTGCGTCATCTCGCGTCCAACCGTTTGGGCGGTGCCGCTCTGGACGTCATGGCGGAAGAAAGTGGGCACGATTCGAAGTGGGTAGCAGACTCCCCGTTGATAAAGTATGCCCGCGACAACAGAAACCTGCTGATAACTCCTCATGTAGGTGGAGCGACGCACGACTCCATGCGGAGGACCGAGGATTTCATGGCCCACAAGCTCAGATCATGGGTTCAGCAGCACTCGTTAGGGTGAGAGCAAGGCTTGAATGACTGAACATTACAGACAATGGGAGGACCCGTCTATGGTGACCCATTTTGCCCAGAAAGGAGTAACCCATTTCTTCAAGAGCGAGACTTACTTTCTGGAGCAAATCGGTCACGAGATCAACACAGTCCTTGACATTGGCTGCGCCAGCGGACGCTTTACAGAACTGCTTCGGGACATCACACCGACCTTTAAATACACAGGTGTAGACCTGAGCTCGGACAATATTGAAAGCGCCCGGCGCCTGTATCCCGAGTACCGATTCCATGATGTCCAAGCCCTGGATTTTTCCACAACCGAGCGGTTCGACCTGGTAAACGCAACCGGAGTATGCCAGCACGAGCCCCGTTTTGAAGAGCTTATTGAGAAGATGATCGGTTGGTCTCGCCGGTATGTACTGTTCGACGTTAAGCTGGCAGCGATCAGGGAGCACCTGGTCGATATTGATGTCGCTTACTACCGGTTCGAACATCCCCTCTATCTCATACTGCTGTCTCTCAACCAGTTCATATCGTTTCTTAGGGCCCACGAGAGTATCGCCAAAATCTCGGTCTTTGGCTACGTGACGCCCAAGAACTCGGTAACCGTCGTCCCGGAGACGATAGGCGATCTGGTGTCGGCAGGGGTTTTGCTTGAAATGGGTCGCCCGGTGGGAGACGGGGCCTTTCCATATGTCCAGATAGAACTACCCCAGTGGCTGGTTCATAAAGACACCGATGAAGGATAAGCCGATTTTTGTAGGCAGAACAGAGAACTCGATTTTCATCGGAATAGATAGCAATCACAGCAGCCGCAGCGACACGGGTTTGTCAGAACCGACGAGACTGGGTCGTGTACCATGCCAGGATTAGCAAATGCGAAGACGTTGCTCGATCTGCTTCAAGACGTGCCTTATGATCGGCCAGCTCTATACGTTCCCAGCGGGCCAACCATATCCTACGGTTCTCTGCGGAAGCAAATTGCGCGACTAGGCAAACAACTCACCGGCATGGGCATCCAGCAAGGTGACCGAGTTGGTATCGTTTTGCCCAACGGGCCGGTTATGGTCGTAGCGTTGCTGGCCGCGGCTGGGGCCGGCATTGCTGCTCCACTCAACCCCACATTCAAGAAGGATGAATTCGAATTCTATCTGGATGACATCAGACCGAAAGTCTTGATTGTGCCCGGGAACGTTGGCGCGTCAGAGGCTCGCGCGGCGGCGGATTTCCCGACGACGATATTAGCGTCTGACATCAACGAAGAAGGAGAGGTTACGCTCACGTCCGGGCGGGGGTCTAGTCCCATCGGTCGGGAGCCTGCCCCGAGCCCGGATGACATCGCGCTGGTCCTACACACTAGTGGCACTACCAATCGTTCCAAGCGCGTCCCGCTGCGCCATCGCAATCTTGTGGCCTCATTGCGGAACATCGTGGACTCATATCGGCTATGTCAAGAAGATGTCTCGCTATCTGTCATGCCGCTTTTCCACATCCACGGTATCGTCGCCTCCCTCCTCTCCGCTTTGGCGTCAGGCGGCTCGGTCATCGTGCCCAGTGGCTTCTTTCCGCCAACGTTCTGGTCCTTGGTTAACACATACAAGGCGACGTGGTACTCTGCGGTCCCAGCCGTTCACCAGGCACTCCTCACGCAGACTCGGTTTGGCAAAGGTGCCGAGCCATCGTACCAAACCCTGCGGTTTATACGCGCATGCTCGTCACCGTTACCGCCCCCAGTTATGCACGAGCTGGAAGAGCGGCTCAAGGTTCCCGTCTTGGAAGCGTATGGCATGACGGAGGCCTCGCACCAGATGTCGTCCAATCTTCTGCCCCCGGCAGAGCGACGCGCTGGCACCGTTGGTGTGAAGTCCGGAGTGGAAATCGCGATTATGGACGACGACAGCAATCTGCTCCCCTTCAACAGGCGCGGCGAGATCGTTATCAAGGGCCCCAGTGTTTTCGATGGCTACGAGGACAACCAGGAGGCCAACCAGATGTCGTTCACGGACGGCTGGTTCCGCACCGGCGACGAAGGGTTCCTCGACCAGCAAGGCTACCTCACACTGACCTCCCGTATCAAAGAGTTGATCAACCGTGCCGGAGAGAAAATCTCGCCCAGGGAGATCGATGATGTGCTGATGAGGTACCCAGCGGTAGCCGAGGCTGCGGCGTTCGCTGTCGCAAGCGATGTATACGGCGAGGAGGTGGCTGTGGCGGTCACACTTCGTAGCGACGCTGAAGAGGCCGACCTAAAGATGCACTGTCAGAACCATTTAGCCCCGTTCAAAGTCCCCAGCCACATCTATATCGTAGACACGATCCCGAAGACCGCAAGTGGTAAGCTCCAACGTCGGATCGTTGCCGAGCATTTTAACGAGGCGATCCGCGCAAAAGAACAGTCTCCGCAGACCGAGGGAAATCGCCTCCTTAGCCGTGCCATCTCGCAGTCGGATATCTCTGGCCAACTCCACGGCTCGGCTTTAGATTCGCGCGGGGTGCTAGCGAATTCTCTCGGAGTTCCCATTGACTCCGTTCACGCTGACATGGCGCTGGGTGATACGCCAGGTTGGGATTCCCTGACACATGTGGTCGTGGTCGTGGAGACGGAGAGAGCCCTCGGGAGAGAGCTTACAGAAAGTGAGATAGTGGCCGTTTCCACTTTCCGGGGTTTGACAGCCTTACTGATCGGAGAGGAAGTTGGGCACCGTAACCCGACAAGGTCGTCAGAGGCAAAGGATTTGGTGAAGAGGCTTTCCGATTTGGGCTATGGCGCCACCCCAGTCAACTATCTCATTGGCGGACTGTACAGTGCCCTGCGCTCTGCCAATGACGCCGCGGCACTGATTGACGCCTTACTCGAGGCCTTGCCTTCCGGGGCCACTCTGATCAGAGGGGGGTTCACGTTCGAGTTCTGCAGGACTGGTCGCTATCACCATCGTCACTCACACTGCGAGATTGGACTCACGAATGAAATATTCCGCCTCCGGCCTGACGTTATACGGGGAAATCACCCCATGTACTCGTATTTGGCCGCAGGGCCGCTCTCTGAGGATATCGTGCGCCATGAAGGGCCGACTTGCTGGGGAGAAGGGTCGACTATTGACCGTTTGCTTCGTCGGAAGGATGTCACGGTAGTAAGCTTCGGGTTGCCCCTGGTCGCGCATAACATGACGCCTCTCGCTATGCTAGAGAAGCATCGGGTTCCCTACCGGTACTTCAAGCAATTCTCCGGGACCGCTGATTTTGGTGAGGGAGTGCAACCCTATGCCACGGCCATGTATGTGCGCCCACTCGACGGGTCGGTGATAAACGATTGGAGTCCACTCAGGGAAATATTCCAGAGCCGTGACTTATATCGGGGGTCTGAGAAACTGGAAATCTTCTCATACATGAACCACGATTTAGCCGCGGTATGCGATGAAGTCTTGCAAACAGAATCCACTGCGCTCCGGCTCAGGGAAGGTGCGGCCAATGGCTAGCCCTATGGCTTCCATCCCGCCGGACGGGGGCAGCCCTCGATGACGGACCCAAGACGTAAATCAGTGCGTATTGAAGAGACCTCCTTGCTGATGGTCCTTTACCATGTGGTCAAGAGCAAAGAGGATGAGGACAAGCTGAGGGGCGTGGAGCTCGAAACGTTCGAGGCCCAGCTGAAATCTCTGGCCCGGACCTACCATTTTATAACCGTTGCAGAGTATGAGGGATATGCCCGATCAGGGTTTGCTCCTCATCCCTTCCTATGTGTCTTGACCTTCGACGACGCACTGAAGAGCGGTATCCAGAATGCTGTGCCCTTACTTCATCGCCTGGGTATCCCAGCCAGCTTTTATCCATGTACCCGACCCCTGGTGGAAAATCAGCTATTACACATCCACCGCGTGAACCTTCTTCTGGAAAAGATGGGACCCATGGCTCTCGCTGCCTCTGTCGAAGCTGAGGAAAAAAATCTGGATGAGACGTACCAGTTAATTGATACCTGGCAGCCCGACATAAACACGATATACCCTTTCGAAGAAGCCGACACTCGGAGAATCAAACTGAAGCTCAACTACGAATACCCGCCCGCGACCCGTAACAGGGTCCTGGATGTGATTTTCAGGAGCGAATACAGCAACGAGTCTGACTTGGCTCGAAACTTCTACCTGAACGTGGACGATATTCGGCAACTAGCTGAACATGGATTTGAGATCGGATGCCACAGCCACGACCATGAGGTCATGTCACGGCTGAGTTCTGATGAGCAGAAGGAGCAAGTGCGCAAATCTGTAGGGTTCTTGACCCAGCTTCTGGGCAAGCGTCCACTCACCTTTGCCTACCCCTTTGGTTTGCCCGGGACCTTCGACGAGGATAGCAAAGGTGCCATCGCCGCGGAGGATATAAGTTGTGCTGTGAGTGTGAACCTGTCCCCGGTTTTGATTTCAGGCGATCCCCCAGACCTGCTAGACCTGCCCCGGTTCGATGTGTTGGAGGTATTTGATCCTCAGGGCCAGTTGAGGCCTTCCCTTGTCCCCTCTGTTGTTCACAAGACCCATTAGCTCTATCAGCAACCTTATGAGCTTGGCACGGAAACATAAACTTTCGGACGTGGTGTTCCTGGCGATCTCCCAGGGGTTCGAAGCCCGTTTTTTGCTCCGGACATCGGTCTTGAAGGAACTAAGGTCCCGAGCAAGCCAGGTGGTCATCCTGAGCCCGAACTCCGACGAAGAGTCTTTTCGGAAAGAGTTCGAGGCAGATAATGTGCACATAGAAAAACTCCGCCTAGGTGCATACGAGAAATACTACAGTGGGTCTCGGATTCAAAGAGGTTTTAGGGTACTGAGGTATCGGTACCTAGGTGGGAAAGATACCGACCTGACACCCCTGGATGACAAGGGAGGGGGTAGGGGCATCAGGGGCAAGCCGAGCGGCCGGCTTGTGGGCTATCTTTGGGACCTCCTTCTTGGCGGACTGAGGCAGCACAAGATCCTTCGTTGGGCTTTCTTGCAACTTGAGAACCGGTTGTGTGTCCCCAGGGTACATCAAGACCTGTTTGATCACTACCGGCCCAGACTGGTAGTGGTCCCCGGAATAGGCTACTACCACGCAGACACATACATTGTACGCGAGGGCCAACGCAACGGGGCCTTGGGTGTCTCGGTGGTCTACGGCTGGGACAAAGCATATAGCCAGGGGTACGGGGGTATCGTCCCCGACTCCGTGGTGTGTTGGAGCCCAGCCATGAAAGAGGAGATAAAGAAGTTCCAGGAGATACCCTCGGAGCAGCTCCATATAGCTGGGAACCCTTACTTTGACATGTATGGTAAAAGGATGAACTCCCAGTCAAAAGAAAGCTGGTGTAATGAGTTGGGGTTGGACCCGAACCGGAGTACTATCCTCTTTGCCACCAAGTCTCCTAACTCTTATCCAAACCATTTGATCTGTCGGATGTTGGCCCGTATCATCAACAGTGAACAGCTGACCAAACCTTGCCAGCTTCTTGTACGGCTCCATCCCATTCATTTAAACCCCTCCTATACCAGGACCGAATACAGCATATACGCGAACCAACAGTACGAAGACATCAGCAAAAGCTTCGATCACGTCGCGGTGTACTGTCCTCAAGCTGCTTCTGAAGAGATTCCTATGGACCTTAGAGACCAAGAATCAACCGTCATCGCCCACCAGTTGACCAACAGCGACGTAGTGGTCACCTTGTTTTCCACCATCATGCTCGAGGCTTTCTGTCTGGGAGTACCTGTAATCAATATAGGTTTCGATGTGAAAGACCCCAACCTGAGTAGGGAGTTCCGGCCGATTAGAGTTGACATGGACCAGATACATTTGCGGCGTATCATCGCGTCGGATTCAACCTGGGTGGTTGGTAACGAAGCCGAGTTGATAACTGCCCTTGACGAAGCGCTGGAGCATCCGGAGGCGCGGCGCGACCAGATGGAAGCCGTCCTCAGATCGGAGTGCGGGCCCGTGGATGGTAACTCTGGAGAACGCGTAGCCACCATTATCGCTGATATGTTGGAAGGGAAGTAAGCACTCAGCCGTTCCCGAAGGTAGGTGCCGAGAGAATTTATGGCTCCAACTATAGTCATAGCCGCAGCCCAAGGTTTCGAAGCTCGACTCTTACTCCGGACCGAGATATTCAGCGCCCTTCGGGAATCCGGAGCGCGCCTTGTCCTGCTCGTGCCGAATCCGGAAGAAGTCTACATGAGAGAAGAGTTCAACAGCGAGAACGTATACCTCGAACAGCTCCGGATAGAGGATTATCGTGCCTTTGGGCACACCCACCGCCTGAAGAGCCTTCTTCCTTCTATACGGCGGTATACCGCCAATTGGCACAGAGGTCCCAAAGAATGGCGACAAACGCTGCAGGACTATTTTACGTGGGCCATAAAGTCCCTCACCCGGCGTAAGAGCGGAGCTGTATTCAAGGTTCTGTTGTGGGTCGCGGTATGGAGTGCGCGGCGGTTCAGCTTCGTGCGACGGGCCCTATTCCATTTCGAGAACTGGGTCTGTCAGCCAAGATATCACCACGAAATGTTTCAGAAGTACAAGCCGGATTTGCTAGTGGTGAGCAGTCCGGGATACGTTGATTGGCACGCGTTCCTCATGCGCGAGGCGCGGCACCATGGTGTAAAAACCGCATCGGTGGTCCTAGCGCCAGATTACCCCACCTGCATGGGCTATCCTGGCGCACAACCGGACCATGTGGTTGTCTGGAACGAGACCATGCGTCAGGAGCTAATCTGCATGGCCGATCTCTCTCCATCCACCCTCCATATAGGTGGCGTAGCCCAATTTGACATCTATCACCGTCCTCAGGAGATCCCTTCACGGGAAGAATTAGTGGTCAAGTATAGCCTCGACCCAATGCGAAGAATCATTTTCCTTGGCACTCGCGTGCCCAGCATTTATCCCAACAGATACCTCGTCGGTCGTTTGGCAGAAGCATTGGCCCAAGAGGGGTTATGGTCAGACTGTCAGCTTCTGGTGCGTCTCCATCCGATTTACTTCCGTCGACAGTACCTCGGCGACAAGGGCATGGAGGAGGATCGCCAGGCCTTGTTATCCCTCACCGAACGCTACCCCAATCTAATTCTAGCCACGCCTGAGGTGGTATCGGAGCGGTTGTCCTTTGATCTTGATCCATCGGATGCCAACCTGTTAGCAGCCTGTCTGAAGCATTCCGACGTGGTGATCAATGCCCTGTCCACTCTCAGTCTCGAAGCCGTGGCCGTGGACACACCGCTGATCAACGTTCTGTTCGATGCACCGATCGACATCCGACCGTCAGCATATTATCCCGTAACATTGGCTGCCACTTGGCCGCATAACATACGCATTCTTCGGTCGGGAGCCTGCCGAATCGCCCACAGCAATGAAGAGCTCATCGAGTCAGTCAAGTTGTATCTGAAAAACCCACAATTAGATAGGGAAGCGCGGGCCAGACTTCGGGAGAGCGAATGCGGGCCCCAGCCATGGGATGGCCACGCCGGATGGCGAATCGGGGAGCAAATTCTCTCCCTGGTCAATGGAGAAAAAGCGGTTACCACAGCTCCGAAGATCGGCTGATTACCGCCAAGGCGTATCTATCTGGCTACCTTATGCGGCCGCCTCGCGTTACACAGCCACTGCCCTAGCTGCATCTTGGTTAGTCGTCTCGTCACGACAGGAGAAGGACTAAAATGAACTCGGAAGTAGATGACCGAGCGTCCCTGGAATCTGCCACCGGCCGACTTTTCGGTGAGTTGTGGTCCCCCTACGACGACAGACTTTTCGAGGACTCGGTACAGCTTTTCCCACGGCGTCTCCAACTAGCGGGCTTTGAACTGGAATGGTTTAAGGGCAAAAAATGTCTCGATGCCGGGTGCGGTGGCGGACGAAACAGCGTAGCGATGGGACGCCTTGGCGCCAGTCAGGTCATTGGGATCGATATCGGTGAAGAGGGGCTAGAAAATGCCCGGCTTCGAGCTAAGGGAATGCCCAATGTAGAGTTCAAGTACACGTCAATTCTAGATACTCCTTTCCCTGATGGAGCCTTCGACCTGGTTTGGTGCGCAGGCGTGTTAATGACGACAGCGGAAGAAGAGCGGGGTCTGGACGAACTGGCCAGGATTACCAAGAGCGGTGGCCACCTCTACTTGCTTGTGTACGCCACCGGCGGCGTGCGCTGGCCATTGATTCAGTTGTTACGGCCCCTGGCCTCTCAGATTGGTCTGCCGGACGTGGAACATGCCATAACCTTGGCGGCACTCCCTCCCAACAAGAGACGTACCTTTCTTGACGATCTGTTCTGTCCTCAGCTCGAATTCTATCACTGGCACCGTCTGGCCAGGATGTTGCGCGAACGCAACTTCCTAGAGATTCAGCGCTGGGGCCCCGTCTGCCGATTAGACCATGAGACGAATCTAGAAACGTACAGACAAGACTTGGAGGCTCTTTTATCGCTGTTCGCTGCCGGCGCTGACGGACAACCAGGACCCAACTCAGCCCTCTTCAAGGCCGGTCAAAAAGCCATAAAATCCACCATGGACGGCATACGTTGGTTTGAAAACGCAGTCTGCCAAGGCCATATTCCGCTCAACGAGGCCATGGATCGGGTGATCGGGCAAGGTCATCACCGAGTGATGGCGGTGAAAGGCTGAGGGGCCGAGCATGTGCGGAATCGCTGGAATCGTAGGTCACAACTGGGAGCGGCGGTCGTTGGAGGCGATGGTGGCGGTACAGCATCACCGGGGCCCAGACGACAGCGGCATATACGTGGACGAGGTCGCTGGGGTGGGATTAGGACACAACCGGCTCAGCATTATTGACCTCTCCTCCGCAGGCCATCAACCCATGTCTAACCAAGACAATACGTCATGGATCGTGTTCAACGGCGAGGTGTATAACTACCTGGAGCTACGGGCAGAGCTGAGGGATTACCCCTACCAGAGCCAGACCGATACCGAAGTCATCCTGGCTGCTTATGAACGGTGGGGTGATGCATGTGTTGAACGATTCATCGGCATGTTTGCCTTTGCTATCTGGGATTCGCGACGTAGGCGTCTGTTCTGCGCCCGTGACAGAATTGGTATCAAACCGTTCCATTACGCGTGGCACAATGGGTGCTTTGTATTCGGCTCGGAGATCAAAGCGATTCTGGCGGCTGGGCACAGCGTTTCACCTAACATGTCGGTTTGGGCGACCTATCTCTGCCACGGCTATTACGATCACACGCCGGAGACGTTCTTTGGTGGTGTCTACACATTGCAACCCGGCCACACTCTAACCCTAGCCAATGGACAGGTCACCATCCTTCCCTACTGGGACCTGGCAGCAGAGTCGGCCGAGCCTCTTGAGATGGACGATGAGGAGGCCGCTTCCTCTTTCTTGGCTCTACTCGAGGATTCGGTTAGGCTACGCCTACGTAGTGACGTCCCCGTGGGAGTAAATCTTAGCGGTGGATTGGACTCGGCGAGTCTCATGATAACCGTGGACCGACTGCTTCAAACCGAAGGTGAAGTTCAGACTTTCACCGCGTGCTTCGAGGACCCTTTTTACGACGAGGAGGACTTTGCTTCGAATGTGGCCAGTCATACTCCATGGGCACGCTACTTCCAGCGTCTATCTGAAGATGAAGTATGGGATATAGCTTGGGAAGCCCTTTGGTACCAAGAAGCTCCATTCGGCGGTATCGCTACTCTAGCGTATCACCACCTCCAGCGTCTCGCGCAAGCCCACAGGGTCACCGTGCTGCTGGAGGGTCAGGGCCCGGATGAAATGCTGGCCGGTTACGATTACTTTCGGCCACACTACTACGCCGACTTGTTCGAGCAGGGGAGATGGCTCGATTTCCGTCGAGAGCTAAGGGTCAGTAAGGGCGGCGACACGGCATTGGATGGGATCCGGGACCTGCTCACGGGAGAAGAGTTAAACGTCTACCAGGATGGCTCCGCTCATCTCATGGCCCACTGTGTGTCGCCGCAAGTACGCTCCCTCGCTAGCAACGTCCCATCGTTTCCCAAACCGTTCGGAAACCGGCTGTCGAATGCTCTATACCGGGACCTCCGGTACACGAAGCTGCCCAGAGTCCTGAGGATGAATGACCGTCTCTCAATGGCTTTCAGCCGGGAATTTCGAGAGCCATACCTAGATCACCGGCTTGTAGAGTTTCTGTTCCGCCTGCCTGCCCACCAGAAAATCCGGCTTGGTCAGAGCAAATTCCTGATGCGGCACGCCATGACAGACCATCTGCCCGAAACCATACGTCTGGCTGGAAAACGGAGCGTAGTTACACCCCAACGAGAGTGGCTACGCACAACATTGCGTCCTAATGTGGAAGAGGTTATTTACTCTCACTCTTTTGCCGAGCGTGGGATATTCGATCCCGTTCAGGTGCAGACAGCATACGAACGTTTCTGCCAGGGCGAAGGCGAGAACGCATTCCCGATTTGGCAATGGGTCAACACAGAGCTGTGGTTTCGGATGTTCGTTGACAAGGATCCACTTCAGAATCAAGATGTCAGGGGCGCCCACGCGACGGGTTCCCCTTACACCACCAGGTCATAGATGAAGTGGTTGGCAGTTGAGTGTAATAGTGGAAAAACCTCAATTGGGGGAGTCCGCTAACCTGGAAGCCTCGAATAGATAGTAAATGTACAGATTCCGTTGGTCTCAATGACAATGGAGGCCAATTGTGTTGGAGTGCTATTCCCTCCCTACCCAAGAGTCGAACTTTAATTTCGTGATTGTTCATGGGCCGGGCAACCAAAGACGCCCTGATGGATAGGGCAGCAAGGCTATAGGGTAGATCACTTCCACGTTGTCTGAGAAACAACGCGGCTGAAATGCCCTAAGGGTACCATGATCGGTGCATTATGGTGACTCGGTATCAGGCAGCCACCAGTTAAATCACCACCCGTAGTCTGGAGGTGGCAGGAATGAAACAAGCAACCAAACAATCCCGGCGGCTTGGACAGCGAATCAGGTCGCTCCCACCTTTGTTGTCGACAATCCGCCGGCTAAACAAAGTTCTCGACGGGAGCCTTGGGGTCCAACTAGTACTCAGTCAACCTAATTGTTGGCAGGATAGAGATGGTGAAGCTTGACTCGGGCGTCCACAGTGGAGAATCTCCAGTCAATGGTTGCTCCGGCTTGGTTTCGTTCTGCCTCCAGGGCCGCGATCTCGCCACTCAAAGTCTCTTCATCGGCAATACGCCGGCGCAGGACTCGCCTGGCCAAGACACTGAACTCGATCTCTGCCATGTTGAGCCAACTACCGTGCTTGGGAGTGTAGTGAAACTCCAAGCGTTTGCGTATTCGCCTAGCCTCCTTGGGCTCGAAGGTTTCGTAGAGGGAAGCTGGTTTGTGGGTGTTGAGGTTGTCCAGCACCACCCGGATCTTCTCGGACGCTGGGTAAGCTTCATCGGCCAGCCACCGCATCTGCTTAGCGAAGTCCACCATGGTACGACGTTCGGTCACTGCCACATGCCTCCAGCCCGCCAGGGGCTCGCACAGCATGAACAGGTTTCGGGTGCCATTGCGCTGGTACTCGTAATCGTATCGCTCCCGTCGTGCCGGCTTGGGCGGGATCGGAGACCTCTTTTCCGCCAGCAACTGCTTGGAGGTCTCGTCGAAACAGACCACCGGGCGCTCTGGGTCATAGGGTTCCGCGTAAAGTCCAGCACATCCTCCATCGCAATGCTCACCTGGGGCCAGCGGCTTTGTCAGGAATTCCCTCGTGGGACATAGCCAGGTTTGCCAGGAGGCGCCACATCTGGGGCTTCCCCCCGCTCATCCAGTTTGGTCGGATGTCCTGGCCGAGGATCTTCCTCCAAGGCCCGCTTCAGTCCTCCCTCCAGGTACCGCCGCTTGGTACGGCACACCGTACCCGCAGACGTGTCCAGCGCCTCCACGATGCGCATCACCCCCCAGCCCGTATCTGCCTTTAGCAGAATACGGGCCCGGGCAACCTTTCGCGCTGGGCTCTTTCCCCCGCGAATCAGTCGTTCCAACTGGTCTCGTTCTTCCCTTTCCAACCGGACCACATACCGTTCTCGTCCCATGGCTGCCACCCTCCTACGTCAACACTCCTAAAAAAGGGTAGCAACCTTAGACGTTTTCTTAAACAATTACCAAAACCGAGTTGACTGAGTACTAGTAGATGGCAACCAGGCCGACCTGCGACCAAGACTCTCTAAGAAGTACTTTGACAAGCTCCTATACTTCGCAAGGTTACTCCAGATTGTCGACAATATAGACGGTGACGTTGTGGAGTGCGGGGTTTTAGGTGGGAAGAGCATCGCAATGCTGGCCAGCCTTGTCAGGAGTAGCCAGGTGCGGCGCCACATCTGGGGGTATGATGCTTGGGCCCCATCCCTCGCGACGAATCCCATAGACCTAGGATCGGCAGGATCGGAGACCGTAGACTGGACACGCTTCAACGCGAGCAAGGAAAAAGTGTGGGCTAATCTCAAAAGGCATGGATTCGAGCTGGAAGAAGCAACGACGAGCGTAACTCTGGTGGAGGGACTCTTTGCCGAAACTTTGCCAAATTACGCTGGTCCCAGAATTGCGCTGTTACACATCGATGTCGATCTGTACCAGTCCTACAAAGATTGCTTGGGCTCACTATGGCCGAAAGTGGGCGTCGGCGGAGTAGTCGCTTTGGACGAATATAACTCATCCCTCTGGCATGGCGCCAGACCAGCAGTCGATGAATTCCTCTCGACCTTGCCAGACGGGGCCCAAGAGTTACATCACGACGACCTGATCAACAAAAATTTCCTTGTTAAACGGGCATGATTTAAGACCCAATGCACATCCTCTTGGGAAGCCTGTTGAACTGTCTCTTGTGGCGGTAAGGGAATGAAAACCATCTTTCTTGTGATCGCCGACGCCATTGCAGCGCGCTCTCTTCTCCGCACGGATATCCTGCCCACTCTTAAAATGGGTGGTGCTAGAGTGGTAATCCTGGCACCCAATGCCGATGAGGCATATTTCCAAGACGAGTTCAGTGGGGACAATGTATTCATAGAGCGGTTAAATGCTACTGAATCTCGGGAATATTTCCGCAACTCCCGTTTGCAGCGAGTTCTCAAAGTGCTACGGTTATTTACGCTGAACTATCGGGCCCACCTGTGTACCGTACGATGGTACATGGACGACTATGTCAACAAGGAGATGGGTAAAAAGCGAGCTTTGGCCCCTCTGTTGAGGGGAGTGGTATGGACTCTACGACGTTTTCGTTGGGCCAGACGAGGGTTGTTGTTTTTCGAGACCGTTGCCTTCCCAGGTCCCTCCCACAATGGCCTGTTTGAGACCTATCAACCGGACCTGCTAGTCATAAGTACCTTAGGTCGTTACCCTGAAGAGGCTTACATTATGCGGAAGGCACGCCGATTGGGAGTCAAGGTGGTTACCGCCATGCAAAGTTGGGACCATACTGACAACAAGGGTATAGGCGGTGGCTGGCCAGACTGGGCAATCGCCTGGACTCCTACTATGAAACAGGAGTTGGTGACCGGTCACGACTTCCGAGGAGACAGAGTGCTGGTAGGCGGAGTGCCCCATTTCGATGTCTATCACAGCGGATCTTTACTAAGCTGGTCAGAGCTTTGCCAACGGCTAAACCTGAACCCGGAGCGAAAGCTACTCCTCTTCGCGACCAATGCTCCTGGAATCTACGACAATCATGAGGACGTCCTAGAGCATCTAGTGGAGGCGATAGTCGAGAAAAGAACGGCAGGGCTTTGTCAGGTGGTAGTTCGGCTTCACCCTCATTATTGCCAGGAGACCGACTATGCCCGTCAGGCAAGACATAGATTGTTAGACCGAATTTCGCATCTTAGAGAGCTATGTCCTTATATTATTCAGCAAAGTCCTACCATACTGTCCCGGCAACTGGATGAGGACCGGCCCGCCGAGGACATGGTCATGTTAGCCAGCTTGATAAAACATAGTGCCCTGCTGATAAACATGTTTTCTACTCTCACAATAGAAGCTGCTTTGATGGATGTTCCTGTCGTAAATGTCGCTTTCGAGAGGACAGGGCCGCCCTCATCTGAATCTTACCGCCCGCTACGAAAAAGGCTTGAGTATCATGCGTGGTTGCGTCGCATGGTCAGCTCAGGATGCTCTCGGATTGTCGATAACAAAGAGGAGCTGTTAGAAGCAATTAACGCTTATCTGAACAATCCTGAACTTGACAAGGAAGGGAGGCTGCTCGTTTCTCAGCAAGAATGTGGGCCATCGGAGGGTAAAGCCGGGCAGCGCGTTGGAACATATCTTTTGGAAATGGCTGGGATACCCACCATAAACGGAGGGTTAAACAAGCCTCTAGGGGTCCCAATGGAGGCAGAACAGTGACCACTCATCACCTCGTAGACCGTTACTCTAGAGCTTCGGGCGGGTTTTTGCGACCCATCTCTGCGAAGGGAATGGAAGCCATCGAACAAAAGCCTTTGGAACTGCGCCGCATCCGAAGCTTACGCACCTGTCCCTATCAAGGGGGAAGGGTAGGCCGTCAAAGATACACATCCACTAGATACCAGGAGTTAATGGTCGGCCAAGTTTTAGACGTCGGGTGCGATAAGGCAGAGATGCGAAAGTACGTTCCAGGGTCTTATGTGGGTGTTGACCTGTTCGGCAACCCAGATGTAGTATGTGATCTCGGCATGGGATTGCCGTTTCGTGATGAATCTTTCGATTGCGTCGTTGCCACTGAAGTACTTGAACATATGGCGGATCTACACGCAACTTTTGATGAACTCCTTAGAGTGAGCCGACGATATGTGATTATTAGTATCCCAAATTGCTGGCATGGATATCTGAGACGCATGTGGTTAGGAGCTTCCGAGCAAAAGAACTATGGACTTCCACCAGAACCCACAGGAGACAGGCACCGTTGGTATTTCAATAGCGAAGAAGCTGAAAATTTTGTTTATTATCGCGCCGCTATTAATGGAGCGTACGTCCTCTCGTGTGAGCAGTTCACTCACCCTGGTGACATTTTCACCATTCAGTTCGGTCTTTTGGGTAAGAATTTTCGCTATCCGATTAGGGATATTCCGTCGAGAACCGGTTGGAAGCGCATATTACTGAGCATGACGGAGCAAAGTTTGGAGGTCATTGAAAAGACAATTAAAAGAATCGGTTGGGGTTGGGGTAACCCTTATCGTTATAAGAACGCCTTCGTGCTATCGAACTGGTTCGTCATAGAGAAACGGACCTTCAATTAGCCCCTCATAGTGAACAAAAGTTCTTTTAGTCATCATTAATCGTTGGAAGCCGATACGAAAAGATAGTTCGAGGTGAGTCATGGTTACAAACCGAGTCATTAGGCAAATAGTGCCCATGCGAAGTAGGTTATCCTGGCTCAGACGAAATGCTCTTGCATGGCGGCCGCCACACCACAACGCGATACTCAATCTCCCTCATGTCGGCTCCTTAGGCATGTCGACTCGGGTGGTTCTCCATCCGGAGGATTGTTTTACGTGGCCGATGCATAAGTATGCCCACATGCTGTTGAGAAAAACCATAGAAGTTCCAGTGAAGATTCGACCCCGTTGGGCGCCGACTAACGTGATCGAGACAAACCTTCAATTAAACCCCATTCCACCAATCATTGTAGACTTCCGAGCAATTCTTATAGCCAATGAATTACCTGTGGAAGAAGATTATACCCTCGAATTCCCTGTTGAAACGAACGCGCCGGAACTCCCTATCATTGAGATTCAAATGAAGGAATTTGATGCGGAAGTTTGGGGAAGCTTTGTGACAAAGTGGCCAATCTTCAAAGACAAGGACCGTGGATTCGTCATGCTTAATCCCAAATTCACGATAAGCGAACGTCGGGATACATTGTCTTTGCTGACTTACCAAAGTGATGAGCCAACGATGCCAGAATCTAATAAGGTAAACTATGTCATCTGTGATGAAGCTGGGGAGGTTTTGGTGAGAAGCGAGTGCACAATCCAAAAGAATTCATTTGTTCTTCTACCAACTCCCAATGAACGTGAGCTTTTGTGGGGCAATTGCTCAATGTTTGCTCGAGCTGAACAGAGTCTGGCAACTATCACTCTAAATCGTGACCTGTCAAGCAAGCTGGTGTCATTAGAGCATACTCAGCCCCTGCAAAAATATAGTCGCATCATACGAGGCAGAGAGCGCATCCTAGACCTGAAACTGTACTGGCATGAAAGGATACCAGAGCTATGAGTACCATTGTTCCTAACAATTACATCGGTAATCACCTAAAGGATTGTTACTCAGAGTTGCTAATGATAGGTGGCTTGGGAACGTGGGCTCCTTATTGCCTCGACAATGCCAACTTGAACCACATTGAAGTGCGTTTCAACAACCATTGGAGCGGCCTTGTTGGCTCCGACGAGGTCGAATATATGGTTTGTGTGACTGACGAGAAAGGTATTATTAACTCGATCGAGGTTCTTGCACTAACGAGTCTACAGTCGCAAACCGTTACCCTGAGCCGTCAATGTAATCACCCGGTTCTGGGCGCAGTTTATTTTGGTTGTATCTCGCCTGAGGTGACTAAGCGTGGTAGCGAACAATATCGGTCGAATGACTACTTCTACGTCGCGTATGAGTCCGCACATAGCTATTCCGCAGTGCATTCTCAACCCCTCGACGTAGTTTCACAGCATAATACATCGGGAAAACAGAATTGCATAGAGATCCGGGATTTCGAGTCATCCAGACTGTTGTTGGGTAATCCCAGCATTCGACAAAGTTCTGGATATATAGGTTTGCGGAATGCCAAAGGTGGCCGCCTCCGAAAGATCCAACTCGAGTTGGAACCATTTAGTGTAGTCACTCTCGATTTAAACGTGGTGCCCGACGGATGGTACACAATCCACTGTAAGGTGGGCGGGGATTACGCCGACCTGATGCGTTCATCCGATAAGGGTCTCATGGTTAGACATATGTAAAGGCTTGGTTACGGCGCCACGCAGCTTCCAATAAAAGCACCTCAGCAAGCTACCTCATTGTCACGTTAGGCGTCTCAGAGATATTTACTTACTTCAAGTTATCCGTGTATACCAGTGGACATCCTACGGGCACGTTGATCAGATAGCATGAAACAAACATCGGCCACAGAACACTTTATCGCTAGAAGTGCTGGCTTTCTAGCGGCCTCGGCTATCTTGAAGCACGGGCTATCCCTGATATCTGGATTTATCAACGCAGCCGTGCTGGGCCCGTTAGGTCTCGGGACTCTTAAGTTCGTAAACCTGACCGGCGAATACAGTGGATTCAATCAATTCGGGCTAATACCGGGACTCCAGCGACAAATGCCTATAGCTATAGGTGCCAAGGACAAAAAAGAGATAATTTCTATCAGAAATGTAGTCTGGTCCAACAATCTCGTTATCATGGTGCTCACCTCCCTTGTGTTGTGGGGCGCATTCCTCGCTGGAGTGAACCCAGGCAACACCTTCGATCACTGGATGGTGATGATGGTGACGGCAATACTATGGGAAGAACGCCTGGCCACACTATTAGATGCTGAGCTGAAAAGCCGCGGTCTTTTTGAGTCAATGGCGCGTAGGAGCGTGGTATCTGGCGTATTGTTCGCTTCCCTATCGATCGCGGGTGTGCTTTTATTTGGAATCAAGGGAATACTTCTAGGCTGGGTAATAGGGTACGCAGTAGTAGTGATGTTCTTAGTCACTATAACCAAAGTTTCGGTCCGGTTTCAATTCAGTTTGAGTCGCACGCGGTCGCTCCTTTCCGTAGGGCTTCCCATTAGTCTATGGGGAGTAAGCTCCAATGCTTTTCGATTGGGCACTTTGACTGTGGTGGCTGCCATGGCCTCGGTGGAGTATCTGGGGCTCTTCGGTATGGCAATGGGAGCACTCGTGATGACAGATGCTTTGATGCGCCCGCTGTACACAGTCATACACCGCCAGGCCCTCGTGGAACGCGGGCGATTAGGATCGACCGACATGGCGTTTCTGAGGCGTTGCTGGCAAAGGCCATTTGTGATGAGCGTTTTTCTTTCTGCCCTTTCCGCAGGCGCAATATTTTTCGTTTACCAGGCTGGGGTAACCCTGTTCTTACCGGATTTCTCAGACAGTCTGATCCTACTCCAGATTCTACTATTCGGCTTCCTGTTTGAAAAAGTAGCCCGATTCGGACTGATGAGCCTTAGTGTACTTGGCCGTCTTTGGCAGACCGCATTTATTCAATTCGCATTGGTTCCGTTTCATATATTACTTACCTTCTTCTTGGTCCGAGAATTCGGAACGACCGGCGCGGCAATAGCCTTTGTAGTCACTAACATATTGCTGGCTGGGGCATTGATGGTGCTGGTAGCCCGTGACTTGAATTGGCGTCCGATGGCATATGGGTTGCGGATTCTTCAAGTTCTCATCAGCAGTAGCATCGTCGGAGCCATGATATTTGGGGTGGCAAAGTGGCAAACAGGCTCACCAGAAGGCTGGAAGTTCTCTCCAGAGGTGCTTGGAATGGGAGTGGGCCTTCCCCTGTCCCAGGGAGTGGTTTTCCTCGTAGGTTGTTTGCTGACTTTCTCATTGCTCTACAAGGCTCCAGGGCTGATTAGAGACTTCCGAATGGGTTTAGTGGCAGTGGTGCGCCCGCGCCCGTCCAGGTAGAACGAGGAACATCAACAGATGCGAGTTTTGGGAAACATCATCGGGAAATCCTATACTGTTACTACATTCTTGGCTAAGAATGAGATAGGTCACGAGCAGTTACCACCTCTTGGTTTGCTCTTCTTCCCTGCAGGTGTTATGGTGGTGAATGCAGAGCGAATGTCATATCTATCGTTCCTGACCGCCTTGTGTTTAATTGTGCCGCTCACTGTTCAACTGAATGATCCCAGTCAGATAGATCCGGGGAATCGAACCGCAATTATTAGCACGGTAAAATAAGGTCTGGATGCAGGCATCTCTCAAATCCCGGATTCTGGAAACACCCAGGCTACCGGTCAAAGATGCTACGTTCAGAAAGGGGTTCTCACACATTCAACATCTATCAGGGAGGGCACCTTGGGAAGAAGCCTATGGCACTTCGATACGATCCTGGTGTACCAAGACTGGGACCCTGACAATCCAGATAGTCATTATATCTTCCTGAAACATGAGCAAAAAGGTCTCGAAATATCCTTCACGTGGGCTGAAGCTCAGTCATTGGAGATACAACCAGGGGAACCAGCAGCATTGGCGCTGTTAACGGGAGATGATCTGGACTTGCTGGAAAGCCAATAAAATACGGTAAATGCGACTCACAAAGGACCTATAATCAGCTATGGAATTGAAACATAACAAACGATACGTCAAAATGACGGCTAACCGTCACAAGTCCAACGGAGGTTGCGATGAGAGTTCTCCTAATTCACCCATTATATTCTGACGTCATACCGAAGAACACAAGCGACTTCGCCAGCAATTTTCCTCTGGGATTAGGGTATATTGCCGGTGGGCTTATGGAAAAGGGCCACGAAGTCGAGGTGCTGGATATTCAAAGACATCTCATGAACCGAGAGCAAGTGACGAAGGCTATTAAGGCGAAAAAGGGCAAGGTCGACGTCATAGGAATCGGTGCATTGACTCTCAGATATAACTACGTTAGGGGATTGGCAGAGTTCATTAAGGATGAGATGGATGTGCCTATTATTCTAGGCGGGCCACTCCCTACCTTCGACAACTCCGATCTAGTGCTGAACCACACCAAGGTAGACATATGCATTCCAGGTGATGGAGAGCTTACCGCTCCGGACTTGCTAGACAAACTTGACAATCTGGAGGAGTGTCCCGGAATACGATTCCGCAAGAATGGCGATATCGTGCGCACCCCAGCGAGGCAGCTCAACTGGAGGCTCGATAACCTGCCCTCTTGTGCTTATGACCTGTTCGATATGGAGTTCTATAGCCAGAACCGTATGATGGGAGATGATTTCGTAAAGGAGTCAATAAGACCCATACCCTGTGCTCCAATGATTACTTCCATGGGCTGTCCTTACTGGTGCGAGTTCTGTTCTGTGGGGGGCAGAGAGCGAGGATTAAAGTACCGTCTGCGATCTCCGGCGAACGTGGCCGAAGAGATCGTACGGCTCAAAGAAAAATACGGCATCGGCGCTGTGAACTTTCAGGATGATCTTCTGGTAGTGAGCCGGCGCCGCATGACCGAACTCTGTGCTGCCCTCAAACCCTTAAACATCATCTGGGACGGGCAGGCGAGAGCTGAACAGGTAGACTACGATATCCTCAAGATGATGAAGGAGGCCGGTTGTGTCAGTGTAGGCATTGGTGTGGAGACAGGTAGCCCAACAATGCTTAAAGCGATGAACAAACAGACCACAGTGGCCAACATCGAAACCTCGGTCACCGCAGCCCGAGAGCTGGGCTTGGGGCTCAAAATTCAGCTAATATTCGGTTTCCCGGGCGAGAATCGCGAAACGATCCGTGAGACCATCGACATGTTCAAGCGTCTCCATCACCCTGCCCGCTCATTCAACGTTATGACTCCTATTCCCGGCAGCCCCATCTACAGTACTCTCTTGGCGGCGGGTAAGCTCGGGGACGAAAAGGAGTACATTGAAAAAATGTCCCTCCCCGAGTGGGGTTTTCGAAAGGGCAAACCTGTAATCAACTTAACGGAATTCACCGATGAAGAATTCCCGATGGTTAGAGAATGGGCAGAGGAGGAGATGAGGCGTAATTACCGAAATTACCTCTGGATTCGCCCCCATAAGATGTTTCGTTTCTACTACCGTCAGTGGAAGTATACAGATCACTACTCTTTACCCATCCTTTTCAGACGTGCTTTAAGAAAATTTAAACACGACGTCCTACGAGTACCTAGACCCCTGACACCTAAGGGCGATAGAACCGCAAAGGAAGCAAAGCTTTTCACGGAATATCAGTTCCAACAGACGGAGAAAAGTATAGTTGGCTCCTAGTGGTGCTAGCCACTAAAGGAAAGCGAACAAAATGCCACACTCGACGATTGTTCAGGCTCATGAACACCTACCAAACCTGCTATCTAATTTTAGAGATGAGAGCTAACAGATCAGCGAAACCCTAGTGTTCGATGGGCTAAAACATGGCATGAGGACGGCAGCCGTTCACATTATTTCCATGTAAGGTACCCCACAGCGAAAGCAAGCGGTATTCGACCTCATGCCTTGGCAGTTGCAGAACCCCAGACAGCTAACTGTAGGAGTAGGATTTCATCTTGGTAACGGACGCAGCACAAGCTATACAGCGGGTAGTTCAATTCAGGCGCCTAAAGGAGCGAGGTTCACAGGCGCCTCTGCTAGGCCAAGGACGAGAACGCCTTCCCGATTTGGTAGTAGGTCGCCACTGAGCTGTGGTTCCGCATGTTTGTTGACGGCAGCCCCTGCAAGGCAAAGGGCCGGGACAATTAGGGCATGGGCAGCTCGTAATGAAATTGATATGTTTCGTCAGTTCTTACCTACAGATCAAAGCCGTTCTAGCCATGCTGGTCTGCCTGGCAGCATTGTTCGGGCTGCTTTGGGGGGCCTGCGGAGGTCAGTCAGGCGCCAATCCTGCGTCCGCAGACCAGCTTACAGAGGTCTCTCCGTCAGCTACATGGCAAACACCGATGACCACTTCCTCCGGGACACCTCCAGTGGTTGGCGGGCCAGTCCATGTCGGGGGTCCAGGTAGGGGTCAGTCAACTGCGGATCCTGCATCCGCAGACCAGCTTACAGAGGTCTCTCCGCCAGCTACGTGGCAAACACCGAGGACCACCTCCTCCTCCGGGATACCGCCAGCGGTTGGCGAGCCACCCTATGTCGGGGATCCAACTAGGGGAGGCATAGCCATCCAGGAAGTCATCGATGAGACAGTAGCCGCGGGCGGCGGGCCAATCCACATCGCAGCAGGGGACTGGTACCTTTCATCCCCCTTGCGCATCTTCAACGCGCGCAACATTATCCTAAAGGGGGAGGGGTCGGCGACGCGATTGATTGTCCAGGGCAATGTTGACCCTCTTGTGCTCATCCATTCGTCTCAAAACATCCAGGTGTTGGATCTTTCATTCGTAGGCGACATGCAGTTTCTCGGAATGAAGGGGATCAAGGCGGAGAACTCGTCAAACCTTACGTTCTGTGGCAACGACTTACAGCAACTCAGCTCTGTGGGCATCTATATCAAGGTAGACGAGGTGGACGATCCATTTGACCCTGTCCTGCGTCCCCGCAACAACATCATCTGTAACAACAGAATTACCAACGGTGGGGATTTCGGCATCAGCCTGCATCACGCGGATAACACGGTCGTGTATGGCAACTTCGTGGAGGGTCTTTCAGGCCCATCGCCATACCCTTCCCACTGCTACTACGTGTCAGACGGTAACGAAAACCGCATTGTCCAGAATTATTGTGGTCGGAGTGCTACTGGAGCCGGGATAGAGATTGTTGGATCCCGGAGGGTTATTACCGATAATATCGTTGCGCATAATACCCTCGTGGATAATCATTCTGGTATTCATTCGGTGGACAGCCAAGGCACTCTCATCATCGGGAACACGATCCGCAGAACTACCAAGGGGGAAGGGATTCAGGTTTGGAGGAATTCTACGGAAAACATTATCCAGGGCAATAGTGTCTTTAAGACCGCTGGAATCGGGATCCTTGTGGGATCTGGGGAACCTAAACTACAGAATGGCCAACACTCGATCCATGGCAACGTCGTTATGGAGAGCCGGAACGAGGCCCTTGCCATTAATAATGTGCAGGATGCTTCCGTGACTGGCAATGTCTTAGGAAGCCCTCCAAACCCTGGGACTCAGGTCATTCTGGTCAAGAATAGTGAGCGCGTGACCATGACAGGCAATACCGTCGTTCCCCGGTCTGGGAGCGCGCCTTAGCTATGCCCAGGAGGACTCTGGGGACATGCAGCAGATTCCAGGCTCCGACTATGAACAAGGTGGAAGCAGGAAATGAGCAATTCAGATAGTGTAAAGTTGAAGTTTCCTTGGTAGGTACAAACGCCGAGTCTATTTACAGCGCTGCGACTGCCTTGCTTGACAACTATGATGCTCTCAGGGACATCAGAAAACGCAAGGTACCCTTCAAGGTCGATGTCAGCAGAGAGATCGTAGAGGTGATTTGCCGTGAAGCTTCAAGATAAGGTAGTCGTGGTCGCAGGTGGGGCGGGTTTCATCGGGAGTCATATCGTTGATGCTCTCATCCCCCTGCGGCCGGCGAAGATCATCGTCCTGAGCAATTTCTTTCTGGGCAAGCGCGAGAATCTGATTCAGGCCCAACAGCAATATCCCAACCTGAAAGTGATCGAACAGGACCTGACGGACTTTGAGGAAACACGGAAGGTGTTCGAACAGGAAAAAATGGATGTGGTCTTCAACCTCGCTATGGTCCCCCTGCCTACTTCTCTCGTGAAACCGGCATGGACGTATCGGCAGAACATTAATATCACCCTCAACCTTTGTGAACTGAGTCGCGCCGGCACGTTTCAAACGCTTATCCAGTTCTCGTCTTCGGAAGCGTACGGCACCGCCCAATATATACCTATGGACGAGAACCATCCCATCGACCCGACGACTCCATATGCTGCCAGCAAGGCCGCCACGGACCATATTGCGTTAACTTACTCGCGAACTTTCGGGATAGAGATTTCCATTATCCGGCCTTTCAATACTTACGGACCGCGGCAAAATGCAGCGAAATTCGCTGGTATCATTCCTCTGACTATCAAACGCATAATGCAGGGAGAAGATGTCGTTATATTAGGAGATGGAGAGCAAACCAGGGACTACATCTACGTGACGGATACTGCACAAGCTGCTATCGATATCTGCTGCAACACCGCAACCAGGGGCAAAGTCATAAACATCGGATCGGGAAGGGAGACATCGATCAACAATCTAGTCTCCCTTATTGCCTCAGAGATGAACTATAAGGAACCCTTCGTTAAAAAAGAGACTAGGCCGGGGGATGTGAAAAGGCATTTGGCTGACATTTCCCTGGCCAAGAACATCATTGGGTTCTCTCCGAAGGTGTCTCTTGAAGAGGGCATTCCGAAAACCGTGGCGTGGTACAAGAAACAGGAAGCATAGGGGAGGGTACGGGCGCCATGAACCGGCTGATTGCATCGGAGGTGTATAGCCTGGTACGAAAGTACCGGCCCAACCATTGCCTCGAGCCGGGTGGGGGACATGGGGCAATAGCCAGGCCTGGGCCAAAATGCTGAGCAAGGGCGTTGACATTCCCCTGTCCCAGGTGACGGTCTTCAGCACTGGCTGCTTGATGGTTTCTTATGCTCTTTACAAGGCCCGGGTATCTTCAACAACGTCTCGGTAGGGATAGCTGCCATAGTGCGCACTCGACACGTCCACGGAAGGTGAAGAAGATCAGCTGATGCACATCGGGATAGGAATAGAAAAACAGAGGGTACAGCTCAAGAACGGAACGGCGCTAATTGCCCTCGGCGTGTTGACCACAGCCTTGGTTGGCGCCTGGGTAGTACTCTCCGCCCCAGATACCTTGAAGGGTCCCTTCGCGATCTTGTTGCTGTTCGTGCCCATCTTATTAGTTTCGCTCCGGGACGCCCGTCCGGCCTTGTGGGCTTTCATTTTTCTACTGCCCATGGGACTATTGGGGGTTATCCCTGAGACAGGGCGGAGCATGATCATACCGATGGGTGGTGCACTCGCGGTGGCTACAGCCCTCCACCTGGCTCGAACCGGGCACCGGCTCGTCATCCCCTGGCAGCTGTGGATACTTGGTGTGTTCGTGGCGCTGGCAGGATTGTCCTCGCTCCTGGGGAGCGATCCAGAGAGAAGTGTGAAGCCCTGGTCCACGCAGGTAATGCTATTTGTCCTGGTGTTTATCACCGTCCAGCTGGTCAAGACATGGTGGGACCTGGAGCGGGTCCTATGGGCCATGTGGGCTTCGCTGAGTGTCATCTCAGTGTATACGCTGCTGGTTCACCAGGGCGTGTTTGACCTCGCGGTCAGCGAAACTTTCACACATGCAGGTGTAACGCGGGTATCCAGCTTTGCGGGAGGTACTGGGACTACTGGCATGCTAGCTGGGATGGGTTTGGTGCTCACTATTTGCCTGTGGCAAGTTACCATCAGGCGACGTGTTGGACTCTTGCTTTTTGTTCCCTTGATTTGTATGGGTATATTCCATTTCATGGCTCTGTTGTTCACCGTGAGTTTAAATCCTATCCTTGCCACTGCCCTCGTAATTCCCTTAGCCCTGCCAGCCATGTGGCGGCCTTTGAAGCTGACGACCCTGATCAAGGGATTTATGCTACTGGGGGCGCTATTCTTCCTATTCTCACCGATCCAAGAGAGAGTCGAGTTGCAAGCAGAACGACTCCAGACAAATACGCACCGGGAGTGGTTCACCACACGCGTGGACTCCTGGTTGGCCGCCGGAGAGTTGGCGTTGGATAATCCCCTCCTGGGCGTGGGCAGCGGAAACATGGGACGAGATGTGATACCGTACCTTAAGACCCGGTCAACCCGTTTCCTTGCAACGCCAGATGCGATCTGGGATGCGCATAGTTCCTTCATGAGCATCGCCGCTAACCACGGTTTACTTGGACTTGCCCTATTCTTGCTGGCCCTTATTGGTATTATCAAGGCAGCTTACGCTGCGATGTCCGCTCTAGCCCGGTCCGGTGGGCGAGATATGGCGATTCTAGCATGGACTGCTTTCTTGGTTTTGCTAATGTTGCTCATATCGAGCATGGGGAGGAGCATGCACGACTGGCCGTACCTCTGGCTCTTTATGGCACTCTGCCTCGTCATTCCGAGCTTGCTTACCCGTCCCGATAACAGCAGTGCTCCTGGGAGTGCAGCGACGAACACTGTGGACGATATACCTCTCCCCGTAAGATAGTGCCGCGCTATATCCTGGATCAACAGGAATGGGTGAAAAGTAGGTCTAACTAGAAACCTGAATGGAAAAGTATAGTCCATACTTCCAGGTCTCCCCTGCACTGGCCGGTGTCAAGACATCCACAGACTCTGTTGACCAGGTTCGACAGAAAGGGACATAACATGCTTAATGATCTGCCAATCGTATCACTGTACATTGACCCCGGCACTGGGTTTCTGGCTCTTCAGATATTTTTTGGGGCTATGCTGGGTGCCGCGTTCTACTTCAGAATGCGTTTGTTAAGCTTCTTTAGCCGAGTCCGACTTTTTGTGAAGCGAGGCACTGATCCAACCAAAACACCGCATGAACCGGATATAGATAGCGAGTGACTCAGATAAGGCGAGAGGCGGGTTCTTTTAGGGACCCATCGGGTTACATCCTTCATAAAGCGGATGGTGTATATCGTTCCCTCAATAGCGAGTCCTATGAGACGGTGCGATCAGTCCTTCAAAGCCCCGTCTACCCTCGACTGACTCAGGATGAACTGCTAATACCAACTGAGTTTGTGGATGATCCCACGCAGAAGGCTTTGAACCAGGAGGAGGGCTTATCAGATCGCTTCTACGTGAGACACAAACGTTTGTGGTTTATCAGTTACCCTTACGAGTGGTCTTCAGAGATGTTGCTTGATGCTGCACGGTGTACCCTACAGGTGCAGTTAGCGGCCATGGACCACCGCTTCGGCCTAAAAGATGCTACGGCTTACAACGTGCAATTTGAACCGGGTAGCTACGGCCCAGCTCCTGTTTTCATTGACATAGCCTCAATGGAGCGCCTGCCTGACACAAGGGGGATATGGATACCCTATAAGCAATTCCTAAGTCACTTTCTCCTTCCCCTCCTCTTCTATCGTAGAATGGGCTACGACTTTAGGGGCAGTTTTCTAAATAACATGGAAGGATTCGAGCCCGAGCAGGCATACCGGATGGTTGGACCCTTAAAGCGCATCTTCCCTCCCTACCTGACCCTTGTGACGCTACCTCAGTGGCTTAGTGGCCGGGAAATAAAAGGAGGCTCACCTACAAAAACGAAGACCGCGCCCCCAAGCGAAATACAGCAACAAAGGGACCTTTTCATCTTGCGCCATACTGTCCGCTCCCTCCAGCGGAAAATAGAACACCTGCGATCTAAGCCGGCAAAGTCACAATGGTCCGACTACGAGGATACAAAATCCTATTCCACGGAAGCGGGAGTTGAGAAGGACCAATTCGTTTCCAGAGCCCTCGACCAAGTCCGCCCGGAAACGGTTGTGGATATAGGGTGTAATACCGGTAAATTTAGCCTTATGGCAGCTGAACGAGGGGCTAAGGTTCTGGCACTGGATTCGGACATGGTCACTCTCGACAGACTTTATCGAAGAGCGAAAGAATTGGGTGCCGCAGTCCTACCTCTACGGATAGATGTCGGCAATCCAAGTCCTGGTATCGGATGGAACAATGAAGAACGCGCCCCATTTCTCAAACGGGTGGCAGAGTTCGATTGTGTTCTTGCTCTAGCCGTTGTGCATCATATACTGATAACAAAGGGCATTCCACTGCCGGAAATCACAAACCTCTTCCACAGACTAACCAGGAGATACCTCGTCTTAGAGCTTATTGGTAGAGAATGCCCCATGTTCCAAAGTCTCCTTAGAGGCAGAGACGCCCTCTATGCCGAATTCTCGCTAGAGACGCAAGAGAATATACTAGGTAGAAATTTCACCGTCCTCCGAAGCCACCAGCTAACAGGTATGGACCGGAGACTTTATCTCCTGGAAAAACGATAAGTGTACCGTTTCGCGTTGGCCGTCTCGCTGTCCCATTTGTTTTTTCTATCAGTTTTTATGGAATATGGTGCTATCCAACCGTGGAAGACTGTCAGCCCCGTAGTAGGGTTCAACGAGCTTTCTCTTTGGGTCATGATGATGGTGTCGGCGTTGGTCGCCCCCTTCCTCATAGGAGCTGCGGTATGGGGCGTGGATACGGCGCTGAGACGAAAACCTCACAGATGGATAAGGACGGTGAGACAACTAGCGTTCCTGGTATTAGGAGTTGGAGCGCTCCTGGCTCTTGTCAACGCGTTTTTTAGACTCGAACTGGGCTTGCTCCAACCTGTGGGAAGCTTCTACGAACAGCATTTCCTTGTAACAGTTATAGTCGTAATCATAGTTCTGATCGCGGCTCTGGTCACTCTGACATTTTCTATTGCTGTTCGTGAAGCGCTGGTAAAGACCGTTAGAACATCTCTGGTTATCCTGGCCCCAACCACGCTTCTATCAGTCGCTGGTATTCTGTATGTAATCGTAACTATCCTGGGAAACGGTGTCTCATTGGAAAGCTCCCCCGAGAGATCACTTGAGTCACAACCGGTATCCACGACGCCAGGCTTGCCCAAGAATATTGTAGTTCTTTTGTTTGACAGCTTTTCTTACGGGGCTGCCTTCGAAAATCAGGAAATAAGCCCTGAATTATTTAACCTTCGTTCTCTTGCAAGTCAGTCACTCGTGTTTCACGATGTACGAAAGTTTCCCGGCAGGACAGAAGACAATGTACCGATCATGCTGACCGGACAAATCTATGCCGGATCTGATTTTATCAACACCAACGTTGGTGACGTGGCCTACCTAAGCGACGGAACCGAGGTGAAACTGAAGGAGCAGCGAAGCGTTTTTGATCTGGCTTACGAGCAAGGTTACCAGCTGGCAACATATGGCATGTATATAGATTACTGCGGCACTTATGTGAACGGCCTTGGCGAATGCCGGTCCACGCCATTCTTTCGTCTTCCATTACCATCGACAAACTTCCCTGAGGCATTCATCGACCCATACCGTTCCGCAATTAACAACCTTTTACCGCATAGAATAGAGATAAAGTTATCGAACGCTCTTAATCTTGGCCTGGATGGGCAGCGAAACTTTCGCCAATACACTCTACGGCACCATGACGGGGTTATAGAGGCCTTAAGCGAGGCAGAGGGTTTTTTTATCTACGCTCACTACCCCTTCCCACATGGTGAGCTATTGCGCTACGACGAGGAAACCAGGGCCCTTCAATCAGGAAATACAACTTTTGATAGCTTCCGAGTGGCGGACTCCTTTGTAGGAGAGATACGAAAGGCACTTGAAAATTCCGGCAGATGGGATGATACGCTTCTCATACTGGTCTCGGACCACAATGACGAGGCGCTTACACCGGACCCGCGAGTCCTATTGATCTTGAAACTGCCCAATATGAACCAACGCCTGGATTACACCGGGCCCTGGACTCACGCTCAGTTCCTTCCCTTTCTAGAGGAGCTGTTCGACCGCCAGTCATTTGAGCCGGAAACTGTCTTAGCAGCCGTACACAAACTGGCGCCCGAAGCCAATGTCGAGAATTCGCCGGTAGCAGCGAGTTGGAAGTGACCAATGGACTTGCCAAACGGACAAGTAACCCTCTCCGAAGATCTCTCGCAAATCAAGGTCTTGCGTAAGATTCTGGCTACGCCAGACATCCTTCCTAGACGGCAACTGCTTCTGGGAAACAGAAAACCACCCTTTGCCGACACCTACAATTCTCGATAGCTAATCCTGTCAGGTAGCCGCGAAGTGCGCCCGGCAAAAGAGCGTGTGAACAACCGCGATTAGATAGTTTGATGCGACTAGCCATATTTTATTACGGAGGACTGGTAACCGACGGACATCGCTACTGGAGTGGTATCCAGCCAACTCAGTTTCCTTTGTACCGTCCGCACTTCGACGGTATCGACCTGATAGCGATGGTCCGAGTGGGGCAGCCGACTTCGGGGATGTGGCCCCTTGATCTTGAGGGGATACGACTACACCAACTACCATTTGTGAGCACAAACTGGCAGCTACTATCCGGTAAGCTGCCATCCATGGCATGGGCCCTAAAGCGGGTCATCTCGCAATACCACAAAGAGTGGGACCTGGTGCTGCTGTACGAGCCTGCAATCATCAATCAGATAGCTTACTTGCTCTGCCGACGGTTTGGGATTCCCATGGCATTGCGTATGACAGGCCGCATGGACCTGGCATTCCAAGAGGGTCATCGCCAAAATGGGCCACTCAAAGGAGTTGTGTCGAATGCTTACTCGTGGTGGCTGCGTCGGGCTGAAGCATACCTGGCACGTCGTATTCTGACTATCACCGACGGGCAGTTGGGGTTTCTGGGACCCAATCCCCAGAAACACCGGGCGGTCTTTTGTTTAGAAAGCGTGATGCGGGCGGAGGAGTTCCCCTCAACCTGGTCTCCGCCTGTATGGCACCGGGGAGCGGAGCCTTTTCGCGTCCTCTCCCTCTCCAGAGTACACCCCCAGAAGGGCATTCATCATTTGGTGGAGGCTTGCGCATTAGTAAACCGACACAATATCGACATCCGGCTGGACATCGTTGGCCCGATTTATGATGGCGCCCTCGGAGCCTATGCGACGCAACTCAGAGAGCAAATAGCGACGCTCTCGATTGAAAGGAGCGTCCACCTTCAGGGATTTGTGGAACAGTCCCAGTTACAGGAGCTATGGGGATCGGCTCACGCATTAGTGGTGCCCTGCGTTTCCAACGGGGATGGTGTGCCCAAGGTGATAATGGAAGCGATGGCTCGCGGCGTTCCAGTGGTGGCTACCCGGGTCGGTGGCATTCCCAACGTGATCCGGGATGGTGAAAACGGGTTGCTAATCGAACCGGGAGATGTCCAGGCTTTAACAGGAAGTCTAGAACGCCTCGCCACCAGCCCAGACTTGCACATGGAACTCTCCCGGAAAGCCTCTGAGCAATCCAGCGAATTCGCCGCGGAAGCGGTGGCCGAAAAGTTCGCGACCTTAGTTCGAGGCGCGTTGAGCAGCACATCCACTGGCGATGGAAGTACGAGAGATCGATAGTACATGATTTCGTTCAAAAAATCGCTGTCGAGCTATGCCCCGGAAAAGGTGCACGGCTTTGACAGAGGAATTTGGAATGATTTCATGTCTGTAATGGATGTAGAGACGGGGTGGATTGATCTCGGTTTCAGCAAAGCATTGGAAGCTACGGCAAACGCCTACATAGAATGAGGTTCAGATGAGTCGAGTCCTAGTTACGGGAGGTGCTGGCTTTGTCGGCTCCCACTTAGTAGAGCAATTGGCCTCTACAGGAGAAGAAATTGTCGTTCTAGACAGCTTGCTGACTGGTAAAACGGCGCATCTACCGAGTGAAGCCAAAAATATTCGGCTGGAGCAGGGAGATATTCGGGACAGCAATCTCCTGGACAAAATCTTCCGCGAGTTCCGACCTACTACCGTCTTCCACCTGGCAGCCATTCATTACATCCCCTTGTGCGAGGCCAATCCTCGGGAAGCCGTTAGTGTAAATGTGGAAGGCACTGTGGCCCTTCTAGAAGCCTGCCAGGCTTTTATCCCAGAGCGGCTCGTCGTTGCCTCCACGGCGGCTGTATACGGCCCAGGGGAAACAGCCCATAGTGAAGCAGAGATACCTGCGCCTATGGACATCTATGGTATTACCAAACTCGCCGGCGAGATGCTGGTCAAGCTGTTTCACCAGCGAACAGGTGTACCCACAGTAGCAGCCAGGCTTTTTAACGTAATTGGACCCAATGAGACCAACCCTCACCTGATCCCTGAGATAATCAATCAGCTTCGTGGTGGAGGTACACAGATCGAGATTGGGAACCTCGAACCAAGGCGGGACTATGTCCACGCCAGGGATGTAGCGCACGCTCTGGTGCAACTGGCAAGATTGGAGAAGGTTTCATTCGACATCTTCAACGTCGGAACCGGCAAAGCCTACTCGGTCAAAGAGGTGTTGGATATCCTCTCCTCCATCTGGCCATCTCCCTTCCAGATTGTTCAGGTCCCCAATAGGGTACGCCCTGTGGACAGGAAGAACCTAGCGGCGGACATTCTTCACATCCGCGAGACCACAGGGTGGACCCCCACCATCGACTTGGAGACATGTCTTCGCCAACTGGCATTGGATTAGGGTTTGCTGCACAGAAAGATATCTCATAGATAGTCATGAAGAGATGATGACTTTGCACCAGCGGGAGACGAAGGGGCCCAAGACTCAGGATGGACGTTTTCTGCGCCGTCAGGGATGATGAGATGACTCCTACGCACATCCTGCTTCTCAACCCCTCGGGACGGCTGTCGCCCCGGGTACAGAATGAGGTAATCAGCCTGGCCCGTGCAGGGTACCAAATCCATGTTGTCCACTTCCAAAGGGACGAAGCCCGTGAGGATACGGAGTTCCCTGCTGAGGTCCGGGTTTCCAGAGTAAAGCTCAACGCCCCTATAGGGTCCTGGTTTCTCATATTCTACCTGCCCATCTTTTACCTGATGATGTTCTGGCGGCTCCGGAAAGAGCAACCCCACGTCGTGCATTGCACCAATCTATTTCTGCTCCCTTTCAGCCTACTGTTCGCCAAATGGAAACGTGCAAAGGTGGTCTACGACGTCTACGAACTGCATTCCCTGGACTTCAGCCAATATGTGCCCAGGTTGTCTCGTCCAATGCAGAACGTCATCGAATTTTTCGAGAATATTATGGTGAGACAAGTTAGTTTGGTTCTTACGATTGATTCAATAAAGGGTTTCTTGATACGACGATATGGGCAGTTCAACAGCAATGTCTATGTGCTTTACAACGTTGTTCCTCGTGGAGACTTAAATTCTCATCCTGAGTGGGTGCAAGAGCTAGGTGAGCGGTACACGGACTTTCGCCTTATCACCTATGTGGGCGGCATGTATGAGCAAAAGGGCTTGCTGAAAATGCTTCAGGCACTGTCCTTGGTAAAAGAAAGGGTCCCGAATGTCAAGCTCCTCCTCATCGGAACCCTTGTCGATCCGTCTGGAACGGCTATGTCGGATCTACGCTCCAACGACCTCCTGGACAATTTTGAGTTTATCCCGTGGGTGCCCTACGATGAAATGTGCCGTTATTTACAGATATGCGAAGTCGGATTGGCCCCCCACCAGCCAGAAGGGCGCAACCTTTTTGTGTCCCGAGGGAACGGAGTGAAATTCTTCAGTTATATGCAAGCCGGTCTACCCATCGTGGCTCCCAACTTCGGAGAGATCGGTAGGCTAGTACTGGAAGAGCAGTGTGGAATCCTGGTGGACACCACCGATTCCCAGCAAATCGGCGATGCTATTATCTACCTCCTGGAACGACCTGACGAGGCCAAGGAGATGGGAAAACGAGCAAGGTTGGCTATCGAGCAGAAATATAACTGGGAGACGGAGCAGGAGAAGCTGCTGAATGCCTATCGGGGTTTAACGGCTCAGGAAGTTGCGTAGATTGAATCCAGAACCTCAGGTGAAGTCCCAGTGCGAAGAGAAGCTTCGGAATAGGTGCTGCGTGGTGCTGGGGACCAGGCCGGATATTGTCATGATGGGCCCTATCATCCGAGAACTTCAGCGGCGTGGGATGGCATTTTTTGTCATTCATACCGGCCAGCATTACTCCTACAACATGGACCGGCAGTTTTTTCTGGAACTACAACTGAATGAGCCTGAATATCGTCTGGACTCTGTCCAATATTGCACCTTGCACGGAGAGCAAACGGCCGAAGTGCTGAAAGGAGTGGAACAGATCCTGCTGGAAGAGAGACCCGACATCGTTCTAGTCGGGGGGGATGTTGACAGCAGCATGGCCGCTGCTTTGGCTGCCCGAAAACTACACCTTAAGATAGGCCACGTTGAGGCCGGCGAGCGCAGTGGTGACTGGCGAATGCCCGAAGAGCACAATCGAGTCATCATCGACCACATCTCCGAATACCTGTTTGCTACCAACGAAACAAGTAAACGGAATCTGATAGCAGATGGCGTCAAGGGGCAGATTTTTATCACAGGCAATCCAGTCGCGGATGCGGCCATAGAGAACCTGGAGATCGCTGAGCGTACCTCTGCCGCCCTGGATACTCTGAAATTGACCTGCCACCAATACCTGCTGATGACCCTGCATCGCGAGGAAAATGTGGACAATCCTGAGAACCTGAAGGGCTCTCTAGAAGGGGCGGGCCGTACCTCTGAGCGAGTTGGACTTCCTGTTATCTTCCTGATCCACCCCAGGACATTGAAACGTCTGAAGGAGTTCGAACTAAGTGAATGGGCTGCCGGCATCAGCGGATTGAGGATTCATGAGCCCGTAGGGTACCTGGATTTCCTGACGCTGCTTGCCCACGCCCGGCTAGCCCTTACCGACTCCGGAGGGGTTCAGAAGGAGACTTGCGTTCTGAAAGTGCCCTGCGTCACTCTTCGGGAAAACACAGAGTGGCCGGAAACTGTGGCGGTGGGGGCCAATCGCCTGGCTGGGACAGAGCCTGATCGCATCGTGGCGGCTGTGGAGGAAATGCTGAACGGTCCTATAGAATGGGACGACCAATTCGGGGACGGGCATGCTGCGCGACACATCTTAGACATCATCCAACTAGAGGCGCAAAAATAGCATTAACGCTGGGAACCCGAAGGACACCATTTTAGAGCTGATTGCATTGTAGTTTTTCGATGCTGCATGTGGTGTCGGGAGGTGACTTCGGATCGCACGACCGCCCAAATGTGGAACAGCCGGGAGTAAACGCCTTAAATGTCCGAAATAAGGAGTCCCAGTGCATCAAACGATATGCGGTTGATGGTGTTCGCCTACAACTTCCCCCACAAAAAGAGCGTTGATTTCCTATCGTATTTGCATCTCCACGGCTATCAAGTAGAATTCGTGGCTGCAGCTGATCGGATACAGCTAAACCTTCCAGCCTACACATTGCGCGTGAACCCCCGGCATAAGGCTATTTTGCATCCCAAAATCGTCTGTGAGCGCTGGGGGATTCCTTTCTTTGCTGTGCCACATGATTCCGAAGAATTAATCGCTTTGTTGAAGCGCTACGAAATCGACTTTGGGATTATAGCCGGTGCTAGAATTCTAAAAAAACCGGTGATCGCAGCGGTCAATAGTGGCATCGTGAACTTCCACCCTGGGTTGATACCTGAGGTGCGCGGTCTCGATACATTACAATGGGCTATCTATCACGACCTTCCGCTGGGTGTCACTGCACACCTCATAGATGAAAGAGTGGACGCGGGGAGAATCATCCTTCGAAAATCTATGGAGGTTTACCCGGACGACAGCTTTGTTGATCTGTCGTTGAGGCTATACGAAACCCAGCTGGAAATGTTGCCAGAGACTTTACAGCTACTGAGTAAAGAGGCAATAGAAGAGTTTCCCTCCGTCCCCAAAGGGAAACATTTCCCACCCATGACGGAGGAATATGAGAGAGACCTCCCGGAAAAGCTGCGGCAACGCTTAAGGAATCTCCGGTAAAACATCCCCAGAACCACATGCTGAAAGGCATTTACAGAGCAAGTAGGAGCGGAATATGTTGAGCATCGGCCTAGTAGGTTGCGGCAATATCGCCATAAGACATCTGAATGCCTATAGGCAGCTAGGTGGTCTCAATATAATCGTGACTGATATTGTCCCGGAAAGCAAAGCCGTCGCCGAGCAGTACGGGGTCAGCTGGTGCGACGATCCAGAGGCACTCATCAGAGGAAAGGACGTTGATGTCATCGATGTCTGCACACCAACCCCTTCCCATGCCGAGGTGATGCTAAAGGCTCTGGACAGCGGAAAACACGTCTTCTGTGAGAAGCCCTTCACTCAAACCCTTGAAGAAGCTAATCGCATCGCTGAAAAGGCAGCGCAGGTGCAGAAGAGCATTATGGTAGGGTATCCCTACCGCTTCCACCCCGCCATCGAACTGGCCAGGAGCGTCGTATCAGAGGACATCATCGGTCAACCCCACCTTGCTTTTTTCCGTGCTGGCGGCCGTGGCAACTACAAGGCCTGGCAGCATTTGAAGCATACGAGCGGAGGGGCAATCTCTGAGATGATGGTCCACATGCTGGACCTGATTCTCTGGTATTTTGGCGAGATCGCCGAATGCCGTGTGCTTTACAAGGATATTATCCTGAAAGAACGTACAATCGAGGGCGAACTAGTCTTCCCGGATGCCGAGGATGTCATACTGATTCAGCTTGTTACCCAAAGCGGAACCACAGTGATCTGCCAGAGTGACATGGCCACTCCATCATACATGAATTCCATAGAGATACATGGTAGTAACGGCTCTCTCTGGACATCCATCCTTGACTATTTCCCCACTGTAATCCACTGTAAAGAGGCGAGAGGCTCCTATAAGCAAGGCAACAACATTATGACCTTTCCGTATGTGGACTTCTTTCAACGGGAGCTCAAGCACTTCACTGAGGCTATTCAGAACGGGGAGCAACTTAGATTGAACACCTTGGAGGACTCGCTGAAGATCATGCGGCTCATTCATCAGTTGCAGGAGGACTCATGAGCTTTATCCCCATTGCCAGCGTCGAGCTATCTGAGGAGGAGATAGCAGCGGCGGTGACTGTGCTGAGATCAGGGCACCTGATCCAGGGAGAGAGGGTCGTCCAGTTTGAGCGAGCCTTTGCAGAGAAAGTAGGCGCCAGGTATGCCATCGCGGTAAGCTCTGGCACGGCGGCTCTACACACTGCCTACCTCTGTGTCCTCGAACCAGGGGATGAAGTCATAGTGCCAACCTTCACCCACATCTCGACGGCCAGTATGGTGACGTTCGCTATGGGGAAGCCGGTTTTCTGCGACGTTGATCCAAGGACTTTCACCCTCGACGTGGCCGATGCCCAAAGGCGACTTACCGATAAGACGGTGGCTATAGCCCCTGTGCATCTCTACGGAAACGCTTGCGACATCGAGGGGATCATAGGTCTTGCCACGGCGTACAAACTGAAGATCATCTGGGATGCTGCTCAGGCCCATAGGACGACCTACCGTGGCAGGGACGTAGGAAGTTATGACGACATCGCCTGTTATTCCTTCTACCCCACCAAGAATATGACAACTGGAGAAGGGGGTATGATCACCACTAACAGCTTCGAGCTGGCGGAGAAGTGCCGCCTGTTAAGGTCTCACTGGGAGTCAGAGAAATACCTCCATTCAGGTCTGGGCTTTAACTACCGTATGACGGATATAGCAGCAGCAATTGGGATTGAGCAGCTGAAAAGACTAGACGATTTGATAGAGCGAAGACGGTATAATGCTGCGTATCTAACAGAAGGTCTGAAAAATGTTATCGGCATAGAGCCTCCTCTGGTCTCTGAAGAGGTAGAGCACTCTTACCACCATTACACCGTAGTGCTGGACTTGCCTAAGCTAGGTATAAGTAGAGACGAGTTTGGTACGGCCCTGCGGACGCAGGGAATAGGCACCAGCATCCATTACCCACGCCCGGTGCACCAGCAACCGGCCTTCGCTACTAATGCGCCCATCTCATCCCTACCCGTCAGCGAGGAGCTGGCTCAAAGTGTACTGTCCCTACCGGTTTACCCTTGTCTGAGCGCAGTTGAGCTGGATAGGATAATACTCGGTATCAAAAACGCTGTCGGCACGGAACATAGCCATAAAACCCCTTTCTATGCGGGCTGAGAACGAAGACATGGGAAATCCCGGTTGATTTATGGAAAATCTCGATTCAAAGCGGGTATGTGTCAAAATACATGACTAAGCGAACCGATAGCTCCAGGGTTCCCCCAATCGGAGTTGACAAGGCCGATAGGATACGATGGCCAGGTAATAAAGACTTCGCATTCACCATTTTCGACGATACTGACTCCTCGACCTTGGAAAATGGTACCGAAGTTTATTCCCTGTTGATGGAGTCCGGCCTTCGGACCACGAAGTCGGTCTGGCCCATACGGGGTACGGGCAAAGGGGAGCCGGGCAGGAAGTGGGGTTCCACCTGCGAGGATGAAGATTACCTCCAGTGGGTGAAAGAGTTACAGGGATACGGGTTCGAGATCGGATATCACAGCGCTACCTTCCAAGAGTCAGAGCGATCAGAAGTGATCCGCGCCCTGGAAAGGTTCAATGATCACTTCGGACATCATCCCATCACGATGGCCCAGCATACGTACGGGGAAGGAGAGAGCATCTATTGGGGGAATCACCGACTGACAGGCCTAAACGGGTGGGTCTATAGGCTTCTTACCCTGAACAGAATGAAGGGCCTATCCCGAGGACATAATGAGGGGGACAGGTATTTTTGGGGAGACCTTTGCAAAGAGCGGATCAAATACATCAGGAACTTCGTGTACGCTGACATCAACACGCTGAAAGCCTGCCCGATGACTCCATACCACGACCCAAAGACACCATACGTCAACTACTGGTTTGCCTCTTCCGAAGGTCCCGATGTGGCATCGTTCAATCGATGCATCTCGGAGAAAAATCAGGACCGTCTCGAAGCCGAAGGTGGCGCCTGCATCATGTATACGCATTTTGCCAACGGGTTTTACGTTGACGGGTCTATCAACCCGCGATTTCGATATCTGATTAACAGGATCAGCAGCAAGAACGGTTGGTTCGTTCCCGTTTCTGACCTGCTAGATTACCTCCTCCAGCAAAATGGAGGCCACATCCTTACGGATGGCGAGAGGGCCAGCCTAGGTAGAAAATGGCTGCGACACAAACTCAGAGTAGGAACGAGCTGAGAAACCGAAAGCTCGTCATGTCTGTCAAGATCGTTCCGTACATCGAAGCCCTTGTAGGGGAGGTAAAATCCTTCAATGCCCGCTTGAAGGAAGGCGGCGCATCTTTCAAGTTTCCCGAGGAGACCGTGCCACGATGGCTTCCAAAGGTCGAAGATAGGAAGATCTACCAGGAGTATTTCCTGGCGGTGGACGGAAGTTCTGTGGTGGGCGGCTACATAATAAAGCACCAGGAATTCTCGTTCAAAGAGACCACCCGGTCTATCGGATTCCTTCAGTTGCCCTTGTCCGAGGGGATAGTCAATAAAGACTACGGCCTGGTAGGAGTTCTGGTGCTGGCGGATGCGCTGAGACGACTGCCGGTGATGTACGCCCTGGGAATGGGCAGCTATGATGAGCCGATTGTCAAGGTGCTCCAAGCTATGGGCTGCAGCACTTACTCGGTCCCATTGTATTTCAAGGTTAACCATCCATGGGGGTTCTTCAGAAACATCCAAGCCCTGAGGAAAAGTAAACTGCGAAGGCTGTTGATGGATGCCCTGGCAATGTCGGGTCTGGGTTGGGCTGGCATAAAAATCCTGCAAAACCTGTATACTAAAAGGCGGTTTGGAAACGCAACCATCGTGGCCGAGCAGGTCGACCGATTCTCGGATTGGTCGAATGAGTTGTGGCATCAGTGCAAAGGCGAATACGCGATGATCGCCGTACGTGACAGCGTGACCCTCAACATACTCTACCCCAAGGCGAAGCCAAGGTTTATCAGGCTAAAGGTGTTGGAAGGCAATAAGACGATCGGATGGTCGGTGGTCCTGGATTCACAAATGCGAAACCACAACTATTTCGCCAATATGCGAGTGGGCTCTATCGTGGACTGCCTGGCGTTGCCGGAGAATGCCGCAAGTGTAATTCGGACCGCTACGAAGTACCTGGAGGCCAAGGGAGTGGACCTGATCCTTTCGAACCAGGCCAACAGGTCGTGGTGCTTAGCTCTGAAAGAGTCCGGATACATAAGTGGACCCTCCAACTACATCCTTGCCACATCGAAGAAGCTAACCGAATTGCTAGACCCTTTCGATGCAAACAAAACAGACATACATATAAACAGGGGAGACGGCGATGGCCCCATTCACCTGTGATCTGAATTCCTATCAACCGAAATCGGGCGTGGTCCCTGTCCAACCTATGACTGACCCGTGCCGTGACTTCGGAAATATGATATATCATAATTGGTCTATTACACCTGAATAACGCGAGTAACATTCTACGGCGGGAGAAGTAGGTGATGCTAACACAGCAAGAGATTGAAGGCGTGGTAAGGGACTCTCTTGTAAATTTGAATGAAGAGAAGGAGGAAGGAGAACAGATCCCGATCGCCGATGAAACCGTTTTATTTGGGGTCGGCGCAATGCTGAAATCTCTTGATTTTGTATTAATTGTTACCGCAATCGAAGAGCGCCTATATGACTTGACGGGCAGGGAGATCGAAATCGGAAAGGATTTACAGTCTATCGAGGAAGACAATCCGTTTCGTACGGTAGCGACCCTCAGAGGCCATATCGCACGGATTCTAGAATCGATCCATTGAGATGAGCGATTCACTCGTAGCGCTGGTGACGGGTGCGAGCCGAGGTGTTGGCCTAGGGATCACTGAGCATCTCCTCACCCAGGGATATAGAGTGGCTGGATGCAGTCGAAGTCCATCTCCGCTAGAGAAGGAACGTTACGAGCATGCTATCGTAGATGTGGGTGATGCGGGCCAGGTTCGTCAGTGGGTTAGAGCCGTGGCCCGTTCGTGCGGTCGCATCGATGTTGTTGTTAACAACGCTGGTGTGGGTCCGGCAGCCCTCGCCCTCGCCACCTCAAACGATTTGGTCGAGTCCACCCTAAGAACCAATTTCCTGGGTACTTTTGCTGTTTGTCGAGAGTCGGCCAAGGTTATGCTAAAGCAAAAATCCGGTCGCATTATCAACATTTCGACCATGGCGACGGCTATTCACATGGAGGGTGCTTCGGCGTATGCTGCCTCGAAAAGCGCCGTCGAGGAATTCTCGAAAGTCCTGGCCAAGGAGTTGGCACCTTTGGGTATAACCTGCAACGTGATTGCCCCGTCTTTGGTGGAATCCGAGATGGTGGCTACCCTTAGCGAGGAAGCTATCCAGCGTTATGAACAAAGTCTTGCCATCAAGAGATGGACCACCATAGAGGATATATGCAATGTCATTTCGTTTTTCTCCAGTCCGGCCAGCAGCTACGTTACAGGCCAGGTAATCCGGCTCGGATTCGTGGAATAGGGTCATGTTACATGAGTTTGGCAGCTTCACGGTCGAGCAACTGGTTACGGGGAAATGGAAGGAAAATTGCTACCTGCTGAAGGACCAGGAAAGCGGGGAGATTGCAATAATCGATCCAGGAGACGATGCTGACACAATAGCAGGTAGGATAGAGGCATCGGGAGGCAAGGTCTGCCATATCCTCCTTACACATGGCCACTATGACCACCTAGGAGCGGCCTCGGAGATCTGCAAACTAACGGGCCTCTCCTGCGCCATTCACGTGGCCGACGTATCGCTGCTACGGCGAGCGCCAGTCTATGCGCTCGCTTTCGAGAAGAGAAGGATCGCGGCGCCCAGTTCCATCACCCCTTTTCAAGGAGCCGAGGCGTTCTATCTGGGTGGGGAACGGATCCAAGCTTCGTTGGCGCCTGGCCATACACGCGGCAGTGTTTGTTTCCAATTCGGCGGGTGCGTATTCACGGGCGATACCTTGATGAAGGCGACTCTAGGCCGTACCGATTTGCCCGGAGGGGACGATGACCAGATCGCCCGCTCTGTTCACCATCTCATAAACCAGCTCCCGGATAATTCTTTGATTCTACCGGGGCACGGTCAACCCTGGAGCCAGAAAGAGGCCAAGGCTTGGTGGGAAGAATCGCGTTATGTCGAAGGGTTGGGACCCGAAGGTAAGACATGAAAGCTCAAATCGCCGCGATCGAATATGCACTTCCGGCCAAGTGTGTGACCAACGACGAACTGGATCAGCTTCACCCGAGTTGGTCCATGCGGGCGGTGGAAAAACGGACGGGCGTTTTGACCAGGTTTATCTGCGCTGAGGATGAGACAGCTCTGGACCTGGCCACCGTGGCGTGTGAGCGATTGTTCGACCGAGGTGTAGTGTCGAGGGAAGATGTGGGCGCCATAATCGTATGTACGCAGTCACCGGATTACATTATGCCTCCGAACGCGACCCTGTTACAGTCCCGGCTTCAGCTACCCAACTCGATCGGGGCCTTTGATTATAGCCTGGCTTGTTCCGGATACATCTATGGCCTTTTGATGGGGAAGGCCCTCATCGAATCCAACTCCCTCGATAATATCTTGCTGGTCACCTCAGAAGCCTATTCAAAATTCATACACCCCGGGGATCGTGCGTCCATGGTCTTGTTCGGGGATGGTGCGGCGGTAACCTTACTCCGAAAAGGCACCCAAGGGGTGGGCGAGTTCATCCTGGGTACGGACGGATCGGGAGGAGACCGCTTTATCATTCCGGCAGGTGGGACCAGGATCCGCAATACTGCGGAAACGTGTATCGAGAAAATAGATGTCCATGGCAATGTACGGACCCAAGAGAACATCCATATGGATGGATCCGCGATCCTGACTTTCGCCAGGCGGCAAATCCCGAAGTGCGTACGGAATCTCCTTGCCAAAACCGGCTATACGCAGGATGATATCTCACTATTTGTATTTCACCAGGCCAGTGGACTGGTGCTAGACTACCTTGAGAAGACCCTGGAGATTCCCGAAGAGAAGACATTCAGGAACCTTCACAGGGTTGGTAACACCGTGTCAGCATCGATCCCCATAGCGATTCGGGACGCCCAACTCGAAGGGCGAATCGTTCCCGGCAGCCGCCTGCTACTGGTCGGCTTTGGAGTTGGCCTTTCCTGGGGCGCGTGCATTGTGGACTGGTAAGATGAGGCGGTTATCATCGTAGGATATGTAGATGAGATCCTGGGCAAGATGGACCGGCGGGGTGACCAGCCTGCCATCGTCTGGCGTGGGGCTGAATACTCCTATCGATCCTTAATTCGTGATATGGAGGTCTGGGAGAAGCAACTTTATGAGCTGGGCATAGGCCATGGAACGGTGTGCGGAGTGGTGGGAGAGTACTCACCGGGAATCTGCGGCCTGATCTTTTCGCTGATGAAGGTGGGGGCAGTGATTGTGCCCGTCACCCACGCCTCTGCTGTACAGGAGCAAGACTTGGTCCAAATAGCAAATATACAGCACCTCTTTCGTTTCGACGATGACGACGGCTGGTCTGCCGAACCTGTCCAGACCTCCCAGCAGAATGAGCTGCTTGCCAGCTTCCGGGAGCGCGATCATCCAGGGCTTATCCTTTTCACATCCGGCTCGACTGGAAAGCCTAAGGGCATTCTCCACGACTGCGAACTGCTGCTCCAGAAATTTTCCACGGAGAGACGGGGCTACCGGACATTATTGTTCCTTCTAATGGACCACATTGGTGGGTTTAATACCCTGATGTCGGTTTTCGCCTACGGGGGCACCGGCGTGGTGGCAGGGAGCCGTATGGCCGACGAGATCTGCAGGACGGTGGAGGCGTCTCGGGTCGAACTGCTTCCAGTGACACCCACATTTCTCAATCTTTTGCTGGCGTCAAACAGCTACAAAGACTTCGATCTATCGTCGGTCTTGCTCATCACATACGGCACCGAGGTAATGCCCGAAACAACCCTCGAGCGTGTGTCCGCGATCTTCCCGTCGGCGAGATTTCAGCAAACCTACGGGCTTTCCGAACTCGGGATATTGCGTTCCAAGTCCAAGGAATCCGCCTCCGTGTGGGTCCAGGTGGGAGGACAGGGATTCGAGACCAAGGTTGTGGATGGTATGCTGCACATACGTGCTCAGTCAGCGATGGTTGGTTATTTGAATGAACCTAGTCCCTTTGATGACGACGGTTGGATGAATACAGGGGATATGGTTGAAGTGGACGGAGAGTACATACGCATACTTGGCCGGGAATCGGAAGTTATCAACGTCGGAGGACAAAAAGTACTTCCCATCGAAGTAGAGACTGTTTTGATGGCGGCGGACAATGTGGTCGAAGCGACAGTCTACGGTGTCTCCAATCCACTGATGGGAAGCACCGTAGCAGCCCGGGTGTCACTTAAGAACGATGAAGACCCAATTCGGTTGAAAGTTCGTCTACGCAAGTTTTGCCTGGCGCGACTTGCGGCCTACAAGGTACCCATCAGGTTTTCGGTGGTATCCCAGGCACAGCAACACAATCAGCGAGTCAAAAAGATTCGCCAGAACCTGACGTAGTCCGAAGGAGCCCTCCCCTATTGGTCTATCCAGCCACATGTTGTGGACTGAGCTATTTGATAGAAACTTGTTTGACTCTGCGAAACTATGGTGTCTACCCTTCCCGTATCCATAATTATCCCCTGCCGCAACGAAGAGAGCTTCATCGGTCGTTGCCTAGACTCGGTCCTGGCCAATGACTACCCGCACGATAGTCTAGAGGTCCTGGTGGTGGATGGGATGAGTGAGGACGACACACGCTTGATTGTGGAAAGGTATGTCAATCAGCATAATTACTTTAAGCTCTTGGATAACCCGAGTAAGATCACACCGGTGGGACTAAACATTGGCATCAACAGTGCCAAGGGTAGAGTCATCATCCGGATGGACGCCCATTCAGAGTACCCGACCACTTACATTTCCACCTGTATTCAGTACCTTGATAAGACCGGCGCAGACGTCGTCGGAGGGCCCATCATAACAAAGCCCTCATCCAGGACCTTCGCTGCGACAAGTATCGCTCTAGCAACGTCCCATCCATTTGGTGTAGGGAATTCAAGATTTAGAACCTCTCTAACGGATGGCTACGTTGATACCGTGCCCTTTGGCGCATACAAAAGAGAGGTGTTCGATAGAGTCGGGCTCTTCAATGAGAAACTCGTACGTAACCAAGACAATGAGCTGAGTAGCCGCATCACCGCCGGAGGCGGAAAAATCTATCTTACGAGCCACTTAACAGTGACCTACTACAACCAGGTAATGCTTATGGGTTTGCTTAGGCAAGCCTTGAGAACCGGAATGTGGAATATCGTGACTTGGAAAGCCAACCCTACCGCTTTCCGATTGAGGCACTTCGCTCCATTCGCCTTTGTGGCGGTCCTTTTGGCGCTTGTTCCTCTCTCCTTCCTAAGCCCAGGAGTGAGGCTTTCTTTGCTGGCCCTAGTTGGTTTGTATGGCTCTCTCGCTGTACTGAGTTCCTTCAGTATCGGCCTGAAGGCCGGTATACGATATGTGCCTTTCCTACCATTGGTGTTCTTTCTATATCATATATCGTACGGCGTCGGAAGTTTGTTGGGAGTATTCAGAGTTTGTTGGATAATAGGACACTTAAGATCGGACTCGGCGAGCTGCAAATGCTCCAAGAGTTGAGGGTATATGACGTGATAAATGCGCCTCTTGACCTTATTGATAATGTAGATGATGAGATCAAGTCGTTTTTTTCGGTTGGAAGCCAGCTAGTTGGTATCGTCTAACTAGGGAACTCTTACTATCTATAGGATTCGATGGGGCAGGCAAAAGTGCCCTGGAGATTGGCGCAAACAAAGGAGGCCTCAGTCTGCTCTTTACTATGCTGGGTTGTGAAGTGGTCTGCTCGGATCGCAAGCCACAGATTGTGTCCCGTGCAAAACAACTGCATTCAAACATGGAACTGTGTCACTCATACGCGGTAGCAGACATAGGGATGCTGCCCTTTCGACCTGATAGCTTAGATTTGGTTGTTATGAAATCAGTGCTCGGTGGTGTGTATGCATCAAGGGATGAGGATGCCGTAGTTGCCAGTATGAGGAACATTCATAGAGCACTCAAGAAGGGTGGCTTTTGCATATTATTAGAGCAGCTAGAGGGAGATCCTGTATCCCGTTGGCTCAGGCACAGAAATTTTCCAGGCAGGAATTGGCATTACTTCAAAAAGCATGAGTTTCAAAAAGCGAGTCCACGTAGCCTGCTGGGAGGATTCCAGAGCGTAGAGTCAAAATGTTTAACGTTATTTAGCCATATCCTTGAAGATAGGTTTTCACATAGTAGTGCATTGGTGCACATTGCTTGCACAGTGGACCGGATTGTCGAGAGGTGGCTGGGAGACAACTGGAAGCATTTGATTGGGGTAGTTGCTGTTAAGTGACGAAGGGCAACTACCTATGAAGGCGAAGTAGGATTACTACCAAGGTTCATTCTTAGGAACGAGGGGAAGCGGCAACACAATTGAGTTAATGATAAATAGGTGAGTTACTAGCATTCGAGTCGAACATGCAATATGAACGGCCTTACACCAGACAGGTTCAACTTCATTCACTATTAACGCACGGATCAGAAATACAGAAGGACAAACAACATGAAGATGGTACTTGTGCATGGCAAATATTTCAACTCCTGGGAGGCTCTGGGGCTAGGATACATTGCCTCTTACCTGAGGTCCAGGGTTGATGGTATTGAGCTGGCGTTTTATCAGGGTTGCTTCGACAGCGATGAAGAGGTAGTTGAGGCCTGCCGGGATGCAAACATTGTGGCGTTCTCCTGTACCACCCCCGCCTTCCCCTACAGCGCTAGTCTGGGACGCCTGGTCAAGGAAGCCAACCCCAACGTCCATACCGTGGCAGGGGGTTATGGGCCTTCGGCTATCCCCAACGACTGCCTGGTGGAAGGGATAGACCAGGTGGTCAGCGGCGAAGGGGAAGATGCCATGCTCCAGATCGTTTCGGGTAATCGGGATAATGTCGTCTATGGTCGCCCCATGGACTTCAGCGAGCTACATTGGCCTGACCGGAAGCTCATCCACAATGAAAGGAACATCGCCGTGGCTCAGGCAGATACAGGCGATAGGATTACATCCTTTCAAAGCCACCGGGCCTGTCCCTTTATGTGCCGCTATTGCCTGGACGGGTTCAACAAGGTCCTCTACCAGAACGCCAGGAAAGCCCAGGTCCGTTACAGAGAGGTGGGTGATCTCCTGAACGAGATGGAGGCCGTGGCCTGGGAGTACGGACTCGACCTTGCCAAGTTTTCTGACCCGACCTGGAATACCAATATAGATTGGGTGGTTGAGTTCTGTAGAGAGAAAATCCGACGGGACTTCCGACTCCCCTTCTATCCCAACGTTCACGCCACCATATGTAATCAGGAGATGATAGAGCTTATGGCCAGAGCCGGATGCCGAGAGGTAGCCATAGGCATCGAGTCTGGGTCTCCGAAAATCCTCAAGCAGATAGGCAAGGGGACCACTGTTGAGACTATCAGGCGATGTGTAAAATGGTCGAAAGAGGCCGGCATTATAGTTCGTGGCTATTTCATCCTGGGAATGCCAGAGGAGACAAACGAGGATATCGAGTTAACGGAGTCTCTCGCCGATGAGCTCGACCTAGATGAGTATGGGTTCACCATCCTCTGCCCGTACCCTGGAACTCAGATGTATGACGGCGTGGCCTTTGCCGATGTAGACTGGGAAGCCACCGATGAATATAGTAATGACTTCTGGCGGACTCGTACTCTCACCAACGAACAACTGAAGCAGTGGCAAAACCGCCTTACCGAGCGGTTTGCCCAAAAGCTGACGTGGCACAATAGGGTGCTGAAGGAAGTCTAGGCTATCTTCGCACCTTTTAAAAGCTGAGACAATGGACCGGATGTAATTTCTGAGGTAGTAGCCTATGCGGTTGACTTTATCGGCTCCTGACATTACCGAACTTGAAGTGGCCTATGTGAATGAAGTGCTACGCACGACTCACTTGAGTATGGGCCCTATGATAGAGCGATTTGAGGCCGACATGGCCAAGTATGTGGGCACCAAATACGCTATAGGGGTAAACAGTGGGACCGCAGGGCTCCATACTTGCGTCATGGCATCTGGTATAAAGGATGGAGACCGGGTCCTTACCACGCCATTTAGCTTTGTTGCCTCCGCCAACTGTATCCTTTATGAGCGTGCTATTCCTGTTTTCGTGGACATAGATCCAAATACTCTGAATATGGACCCGCAGAAGGCAGAGGCTAAACTAAAAGATCTGGAAGCCTCCGGGGTTACTGCTAAAGCTATCCTACCTGTTCACATCTTCGGGCAGCCATGTGCCATGGACCCCGTTATGGCTCTAGCCGACCAATATGGCCTTACAGTTATAGAGGACGCCTGTGAGGCCATCGGTGCCCAGTATAAAGACCGAGGAGTCGGTACCTTTGGGGTGGCTGCGACTCTCTCCTTTTATCCCAATAAGCAGATGACCCTTGGTGAAGGCGGGGTCATATGTACTAATGATGAGGAGTACGCGCAAATATGCCGCAGTATCAGAAACCAGGGCCGGGATCATAACAATACGTGGCTGGTTCACATCCGCTTGGGCTATAACTACCGTCTGGACGAGCTGAGCGCCGCGTTAGGAGTTGCCCAGTTGGAACGGATCGAGGAGCTTCTCGAAAAGCGCCGTGTCGTGGCCTCCTGGTATACAGAGCGGTTGTCAGAAATGCCTGCCGTCGAGGTACCGTACATAAGCGCAGAGACCACTCGCATGAGTTGGTTTGTGTACGTAATCCGATTGGATTCAGTCTTAGATCGAGACGCTATGATTGTTGACATGGAGTCGAAAGGCATCCCCACCCGACCATATTTCAGCCCTATACACCTTCAGCCCTTTTATCAAACTAATCTAGGGTATCGTAAGGGGGATTTCCCCATTACTGAGGCGGTGGCGTCATCTACTCTAGCTCTCCCCTTCTATGGAAACATGACCGAGGGTCAGGTTGACTACGTCTGTGAGAAGCTGAGAAAGGTGATTCTTGGATATCTCGGACACTGAGTGGGGAGCCAGAGAATCCATAGTGTTCGATAGGCTAAGGGAGAAAAGACATTTAAGAGGTTTTTCGACATCATAGCTTCTTCCATAGCTCTCATGGTCACAGTCCCCTGGTACCCATTCATCGGGCTATTGATTAAGCTTGACTCTCACGGCCCTGTGTTCTACTGCCGACCTCGGGTAGGGCTTAATGGTCGGTTATTCGCCATTCTTAAATTCCGAACTATGGTGCAGGATGCGGAATTGCAAAGGTCAGTAACCACGTCCGGGGATACGAGAATCACTAAGGTAGGTGGTTGGCTGCGTCGCCTCAAGATTGACGAGTTTCCAACCTTTTGGAACGTACTAAAGGGAGATATGAGTATTGTCGGCCCTCGGCCGGAAGTCGCTAAATACGTAGATCATTACACGCCGGATCAGCGACGAGTACTGTCCGTCCGCCCAGGGATTACGGACCCAGGAACTCTCTATTTCAATGACGAAGCCGTATTACTGACCGACGAAGACCAGTCAGAGGATGGCTATATACAGCAGATACTGCCTGAGAAGTTACGTCTGAATTTGGAATATATCGACAAGCGGAGTTTCTTGTTCGATCTACGCATTATCATTCTAACGATATTTCTCATCATTCGCCAATGCAGATCGTAAGAGATATGATGACAGAAGGACCGCTTAGGCGTTATCGGGTAGCGCTTGTTGTACTCGTCCAACTTGCAATTGTCGCGGCCTCATATGTTGGCAGCTTCATACTTTTGTGGGACTTTGCCCCAGATCAGGTGCCATGGGGCCTGGTGCTTAAAAGCCTGCCCATAATAATTGTGCTCAGGCTGGGCGCGTTGGCGCTATTCCGCCTGCATCAAGGCCTCTGGCGTTACGTCAGCGTCCCGGATCTGGCCCAGATCATCAAGGCCACCACCTTGAGCTCGGTAGCCTTCGCTGCCATTGGAATTCCCATTTTCGGATTCCAAGATTTCCATGGAAGTGTGGCTCTTCTCGACTGGATATTGAACATTTTCCTGTTGAGTGGAATACGGCTCTTTGTACGCATGCTTCGAGAACAGTTTAGTCCGGTGAAGGGCTTGAGTCGCTCTTTCGCACGTTTGCTTATTATCGGAGCTGGAGATGCAGGCGCCGAGCTGTGCAGGCAGGCTCTAAGCAGCCGCGCCTTCCGTCTAAACCCTGTTGCCTTTGTTGATGATGATTTTAGCAAGGTTGGAACCTCGATTCTCGGGGTGCCCATCGCCGGGTTGTGCAGCAACATACCACGGGTCGTTGACGAATATAAAGTAGATTCGGCCGTCATAGCTATTCCCACCGCAACACCTTCTGAGCGGCGGGCTCTGGTGGAGATTTGTCAACAGGCCGAAGTGTCTTTCAAAATACTGCCTTCAACTCCGGAATTGCTGGACGGAACCATCAACATCAGCCGCATTCGGGAGGTAGACCCCGCTGACCTGCTAGGACGCCCCGCTGCCAGTCTGGACCGTGGAGCGATTCAGAGTTTCATTCGAGAGAAAACCATCCTGGTCACTGGAGCCGCGGGCTCCGTTGGCTCCGAACTCACCCGACAGATCGCACCGCTACAACCGGGCCGTCTGTTGCTGGTAGACCACGCCGAGAATCCCCTGTTCTTTCTGGAAACAGAGCTCAAATCATCCTTTCCAGACCTGGCTCTGATCGCGCTGGTGAGTGACGTCACCGACAGGGTAGAGATGAGCAATCTCATGGAAGAACATCGACCACATATCGTCTTCCATGCCGCGGCCCATAAACATGTTCCGCTGATGGAGAGCACGCCCGGAGAAGCAGTCAGAAACAACGTGGGAGGCACTTACGTAACAGCCAGATCCGCCCAGGACATTGGTGTTGAGACCTTTATCCTGGTGTCCACCGATAAAGCGGTGAACCCAACCAGCGTCATGGGCGCCACGAAACGGCTGTCAGAGCTCCTGATCCAGGAGATGGACATCAAGGGGACTACACGGTTTATCTCAGTGCGCTTCGGCAATGTCCTGGGCAGCAACGCCAGCGTCGTGCCCATCTTCAAGCAACAGGTCGCCAATGGCGGACCCGTCACTGTAACGCACCAGGATGTTGAGCGTTACTTTATGAGTGTATCCGAGGCTGCAGGACTAATTCTTCAAGCTGCTTCGGTAGGCGCAGGGGGAGAGACCTTCGTCCTGGATATGGGAGACCCGGTGAAGATAGTCACTTTAGCAGAGACGCTCATCACCTTGTCAGGCTTGAAACCCTATGAAGAGATCGACATCGTTTTCACCGGGCTGAGACCCGGTGAGAAGATGGCTGAAGAGTTGCATTTCGACGAGGAGGATTTCGAGCCTACCAGATACGAAAAGCTCCTGGTCCTGAAGAATCAGACTACCTTCACAGGTGTGTCTACTGAGGTGGAAGAGTTCCTGCGAGCATTGTCCAGCTTGGGTGTTGAGGAGGTGAAGACCCGCCTCAGACAACTGGTCCCTGAATATAAACCGAGTCACGTCCTAACCAGCGCAGCTCAGCATTGGAAAACATAACCTGCATGAGCTATAGTCGACGAAGGTGGTTCACGGACCACCTCGATCTTGATATCATCTGTAATGCATCCAGTCGAAAAAGGAGTTAGCCCGATCCACCAGGTGCTGTCTTTTAGCGCCAGTCTTCTTGAAACAGTGCCTCCTCATGGTCTCCAGGGCAACGTAATTGCGACGTTTCATCGTTCGTGCTACGCGCTAGACGAAAAAGGGAACATAATGTGCATTGGAGACCAGAGCCTGGAGGACGGGCCCCTCACTGTTAGAGTCGCGTTCCCAGATCATTGCGATATGGATGCGCTGGGAATAAAAACAGGCACGTCCTTACGATGGCACGATGAAGATATCTGGCTGGACGAAGAGATCTTGCTCCGAACGTCGGGAGCGAGGAAATGGGTCCCGCCCACCGTTGCCATGTCAAGTACTTCAGCCGAGATTCTCCGTGGCCTGCGCATGTTGGAAGAACGTTTAGGAACAGAAGCACCTGATGCGGGGCTGGCCTCGCTGGTCCAACACGCTGAGGATTTAGCGCACGGTCGTGCGATACTGCTCCGCAGTGATGAAAAGGTGGCCCACTTTGCTTTGCCGGCAGTCCTCGATCTTGTGAAAGGTGCATGGAGCCTTGATGACCGGAAAATCGATGCAGCGGTACAAAGGCTGGTAGGCCTTGGCCCAGGTCTCACACCCTCAGGAGACGACCTGCTGGGCGGTATAATGGTAGGGCTGATCACGACGATAAACGCAGAGAGCAGCAGCGTACAAGAGCGCACAATTCAACGAGACGTGTGGGTAGATCGGCAAAACCTCATAGCTAGCATAGCAGGGGCTATTTCACGCCACGCCGCCGATGGAACCACGACAATTAGTGCCGCCCTGCTCTCACATGCTGCGGCAGGGGTTGGTACCGACACCGTTCACCGCCTACTCAAGGTGCTTCTCGAGTCTGATGGCAACTCCAGCCCTGTCAGTGCCGCTATAACAGTCACAAGGATCGGCCATACTTCAGGATGGGACTGCCTGGCGGGGATCCTCTTGGGGGTACACCTGGGGCTGCGGCTCAGGAATAATCGAAGAACCAGCCCAGCTGCGGCTGTCCCCATTGGGACCTGCCTAGGTGCTACGTAACGTAGGCGCAAACTTGAACACAACGAACTTGATATTCAGAGACACCTACCGCGATTCCGTTTTGTTGATGCGGCTCTCCCGAGATTTGGAGGGCTTAGATGGCATCGAACAAGCGACGGTCGTCATGGGCACCGAAAATAACAAGGCGTTGTTACAAGAGGCAGAACTCCTCACAGAGTCGGGAATTGGCGCCAGGGCCAACGACCTAATTCTGGCTGCGCGAATTTCAACGCCCCAGGAAGAAGCCGTAATTACGGCCCGCGCTCGGGAGCTTCTAACAACAGACAAGAGAGGTGAAAACAGCAAGACAGAGTACAGGCCGCGTAGCCTGGACGGCGCTCTATCGATGTTGCCGGACGCTAATCTGGCCGTGATCTCGGTGCCAGGGCAGTATGCCGTCGATGAGGCAAGGAAAGCTCTCGAACGGGGTCTGCACGTACTACTCTTCAGTGATAACGTCTCCATAGAGGACGAGATCGCACTGAAGCGCCGTGCCATCCAGCTCGATCGCTTCATGCTGGGACCGGATTGTGGGACGGCGATCATCAACAATGTGCCCGTAGGGTTCGCCAATGTAGTCCCAAAAGGGCGTGTGGGGCTCGTCTCCGCCTCTGGAACGGGACTCCAGCAAGTTATCTGCCTTCTCGAGGCCGCAGGCGAAGGGGTTTCACAGGCTTTAGGAGTAGGAAGCCGAGACCTGGACGATCGGGTCGGGGGAACTATGATGTTGGAGGGAATCCGCGCTCTTGATGAGGACCCTCAAACGGAGATAATCGTCCTGATTTCCAAGCCGCCCGACCTCGACACTGGAAACCGTGTGTTTACGGCTGCACGACAGTGCAGGAAGCCCTCTGTGGTCTGTTTTCTCGGTACGGAGGAAATGGAGCAAGATCCTTCGAATATATTTATCGAACCCAACCTGGAAAGCACAGCAAACAGAGTGTTAAGCTTGCTGGAGGTTGACACAACTCCTCCTCCTTCCATCGATTCAGTAATTCCCAGGAACCGCCTGGAAATGGCCTGTTCTCAGTCACAGACGGGACAAGGCAATATTAGAGGCCTCTACTCCGGTGGAACTCTATGCTACGAAGCCTTGGTGCTTCTGCGCGAGTTGGTGGAAGATGACCTCTTTTCAAATCTGAAGCTATCTGGAGTCTATCCCCTCGAGGGTCATGAGGGAAGTCGGGGACACACCTTGGTGGACCTGGGGGAGGACCGCTTCACAGTAGGCAAACCCCATCCGATGATCGACCTCCGCGAGCGGTGCCAGAGGATAGTTTGTGAAGCCACCAATCCTGATGTCGGTGTGCTTCTCCTGGATGTCATTCTAGGCTATGGCGCCCATCCAGACCCAGCCTCAGAGATATCTATGGCACTGCAAGAGGCGCAACAGATCGCCTCTGACACGGGTCGTGGCCTGACCTCTGTAGTGGTACTTTGTGGTACTACGGGCGATCCACAATCCCTGGCCAAGCAAAGGGAGCAGCTCGATGCAGCAGGGGCGCTGGTGGTGTCCAGTAACGTTCAGGCTGTAAAGATAGCGGCGGACCTCAGTCGTGGTGAAACCGGCCAGTCACAAGGGAGCATATAGACATGGACACAGGGAAAGGATTACTTGGTCACCGACTCCAGGTCCTAAATTTGGGGCTTGAGCTATTCGCGTTGACATTTCAACAGTACGACGTTCCGGTGGTACATCTGGACTGGCGACCGCCCGCGGGGGGCGACCCACATTTGTCGGAGCTTCTACAACGACTGAAACCTAGTGGCACACCGGCGAACAGAGAGAGCAAGATAGCTAACCGATGAAGCAGCTGGATATAGACGAGGCTAATCAGACTGCTGTCCAACGTCTAATAGACGCTGAGCCGGTCATAATAGACGTGTTGCCTGCAAGGGAAGCGATCCCAGTGTTGCAAAAGGGGGTCTTATTGCACGCTGGGCCAGCCATTAGCTGGGAAGAGATGTGCGGCCCAATGCGTGGAGCGGCCATCGGCGCAGTTAGATACGAAGGCTGGGCAGCCACAGACAGTGATGCTGAAGCACTGTTATCGGGTGACGGTGTACAGTTCCATCCCAACCATTCCTGGAACGCCGTCGGACCAATGGCCGGGATCACCAGCCCGTCAATGCCCGTACTCGCGGTGGAGAACAGAGCTTTTGGCAACACCGCCTTCTGCACTATCAACGAGGGGTTAGGAAAGGTACTTCGCTTTGGAGCTTACGACGACCGGGTTATAGAGAGGCTCCTGTGGATTCAAAACACTTTTGCCCCGGCGCTCAGAAAGGCTGTCAAGCAAACCGATGGTATCGAATTGCGGAACATTACAGGACGTGCGCTCAGTATGGGCGACGAGATGCACCAACGAAATGTAGCCGCGACCTCCTTGATTTTTCGAGAGTTGGCTCCTCATCTCGCTAGTGCCTCAGCAACGAGCTCCGGCCTTGAAGAAGTGCTGGCCTTTATTGCAAACAACGACCAGTTTTACCTGAACCTAGCGATGGCTGCCGCGAAGGCTACGATGGATCCCGTAGGACATGTTACCGGCTCCACGGTGGTGTGGGCGATGTCTCGTAACGGAAATGAGTTCGGGATTCGTGTTAGCGGTACCGATGACCAATGGTTCACGGCGCAAGCCCCAGTGGCCCAGGGCCTTTACTTCCCAGGCTACACAGCCGGCGACTCTAGCCTTGACCTGGGTGACAGCACAATCATCGAAACCATGGGTCTTGGCGGCTTCGCCATGGCGGCCTCACCAGCAGTGGCAGGATTCGTCGGGGCAGGCACATTTCAGGATGCCATCAACTACACCCTTGAGATGGGTGAGATCACCGTCGGACGGAACTCCAACCTGACGATACCTACTCTGGGCTTTCAAGGCATTCCCTGCGGTATCGATATCCGTAAGGTAGTAGAGACCGGCATAACACCCGTGATCAATACAGGTATAGCCCACAAAAAGGCCGGCATTGGACAGGTTGGGGCCGGAATCGTTCGTGCTCCACTTAGCTGCTTTACTCAGGCCTTGCAGGCTATCGCCGACCGTCTAACGGGGCCCGCAACCGGTCAGGAGTAATGGAATCTAGATCAAAATCCGGGCTTCCAGGCCAAACAAACCCTACGTTTGCTTCATTCTTTTGGTGTATATGGGCCTAAGCCACAATTACACCTAATGCGCAATAAAGAGTAACCGTCCGGGCGTAGGCTTGCTTCGCTAAGCAACTCGCAGATACAATATCAGTAGCTACCCTACGGCGAAGCGATGATAATGGCTATACGCTCTTTTATCAAGTCGGCACTTTACAGTCTCTATGCCACGAGGCTTCAGAAACAGGTCAGTGATGGCCCAGTACCACGCCATGTCGCATTGATCCTTGATGGGAACAGGCGCTTCGCACGTCAAAATGGCCTCGATTCTCCGTCACAAGGTCATCAATTGGGAGCGGAGAAGCTGGATGAGCTCCTGGAGTGGTGCGACCAGTTAACCATTCCAGTAGTCACAGTATGGGCCCTCTCAATGGACAACCTACAGCGTAACCCGGAGGAGCTGAGCCAACTCTTAGAGGTGATCCAAAACAAACTGAAGGACCTTACCCACACTCGTACTCGACCGCTATCTCCACGCTCTATACACATCCTTGGTCGGCTTGAAGCACTTCCCGATTCCATGCGCCACGGGATCGTCGATGTAGAAGCCCGTACTAAGCATCTGGGACCTCTGCGCTTGAATATCGCCTTGGGATATGACGGCAGAGAAGAGATCATACAGGCTGTTAAGAGCCTTCTACTAGGCAGAGCGGAGCAAGAGGTATCGCTGAAGGATGTGGCCAACGAACTCACGTCAGATGACATAGCACGATGGTTGTACTGCAACTCTGACCCGGATCCCGATCTTATTATCAGGACCAGCGGCGAACTTAGGCTGAGCGGGTTTATGCTGTGGCAAAGCGCATACAGTGAGCTCTACTTCTGCGATACTTTGTGGCCAGCCTTGCGCAAGATCGACTTCTTGAGGGCCTTACGAAGCTATCAGCAGCGCAAGCGTCGGTGGGGAAAGTAGAAATTGGACCTGCAATCCGAATCAATTCCTCTAGATAACGCGATGGGATTCGTCGACTTGCATAGTCACGTCCTTCCAGGTGTGGACGACGGTGCGGATACCTGGGAAGAGGCCCTGGGAATGCTCCGGAAGGCGGCCAGCAGTCAAACTGCGGTCATGGTGGCCACGCCCCACAGCGGAGATAGAGGAAGGTGGGACAAGGTAGAATCGTTGAGACGTCTCTGCCAAGACCTGAATCAAGCGCTGGAGAGCGACGCGACTCCGCTCAAACTCGTCCTTGGTATGGAAAACGCCTTGGATCTGGACACGGTCGACAAGGTAGAGCAGGGAAATGGGTTAACGATCAACGGCTCCAGTTATATTCTAGTAGAGCTACCCTTCCATCAGCTCCCTCTGTACTGGGAGGAGGTGCTATTCCGGTTGCAGCTTAACGGCTTGCAGCCCATTATTGCTCATCCAGAGCGTCAGAGCCAGATTCAGAGCAACCCTTCATTATTAGTTGAGGCTGTCGAACGAGGAATCCTGTTTCAATTGACTGCGGGTAGCCTCACCGGGCATTTCGGCCCCCAAGCACGAAAATGCGCCGAGACTCTCTTAAAAAAGCGGTTGGCGCACTTCATTGCTTCAGATTGTCATGGGCAAGACGGGTCCCGTGGCCCCAACATGCTTGACGGTTTCCAGCGAGCATCCAAGCTAGTTGGAGAGGAGTTGGCGGTCCAGATGGTACGGCATGCTCCCTGGGACGTAGTACACGGGACCAAAGGCGCATCCTGAGGCTAGCCATTGCTACGAAAATGTCTTTGCGAGCCCTTCACTCCGTTCAGGATGAACTCTGCGAAGCAATCTTAGGATGGGAGATTGCTTCGTCGCTGTCACTCCTGGCAATGACCTTTTCACCCTTGGTTGTGCCGGTGGCAACCAACATGATAAATTCCAGCCGACATACAAACTGATCACAGACAATATAGTAGGTTAAGAAGGGACTAACAATGAAAGTATTGGTCACTGGAGGAGCCGGATTCGTAGGATCGCATCTTTCAGAAGCCCTCCTGGATGACGGCTATGAGGTTTACGTCATAGACGACCTCTCCACCGGCAACATCGAGAATATCGATCCTCTCAAAGCCCATCCTAAGTTCCATTACATCATCGGTTCGGTTATGGATATGCCCCTAATGGCGGAGTTGGTCGACCGCTGCGAAGTGATATTTCACCTGGCTGCGGCGGTAGGCGTCAAGCTGGCGGTGGAAAATCCGGTAAGCACGATAGAGACCAACGTCAACGGAACAGGGATAGTTCTGGGCCTTGCCAGCAAAAAAGGGAAAAGAGTGTTGCTGACTTCTACATCTGAAGTATACGGCGACAGCACCGACGGCACGCTCCAGGAAGACGCCCATGTCCTCCTTTACACCACTATGAAAAGCCGGTGGAGCTATGCCTGGTCCAAAGCGATCGACGAATCTCTAGCCATGGCCCACTGGAATGAGCGCCGATTGCCGGTGATCGTGGTACGTCTGTTCAACACCGTCGGGCCCCGCCAGACGGGTCGATACGGGATGGTGATACCCAGACTCGTCCAACAAGCTCTGGCCGGTGAGCCCCTTACTATTTACGGAGACGGGCAACAAACTCGCTGTTTCGCGTACGTCGGCGACGTGGTGCGAGGCATGATAAGCCTGGCCACCTGCCCGGAAGCAGTCGGACAGATCTTTAATATAGGCAACGACCAGCAGATCACTATCCAGGCCTTGGCCGAATTGATCAAAGAAACTACCCACAGCGATTCTCCTATGACGTACATTCCTTACGATCAAGTGTATGGAGAGGGGTTCGAAGACATGAGAAGAAGAGTGCCGGAGCTTAGCAAGATTCGAAGCACCATTGGCTATAAAACCACCAAGGACTTGCCTGCCATTATCGACTCGGTGATCGACGCCCAACGTAAGAACTAGGGCTTCGCACGCCCGCTTCACAACTCACGGGCCCATGCTGGTTTGCATGGGCCTTTTTGTTCCCACCAGCCACCTTTAACCATTATACCAATGTTCGTCATCTAGCCTGTTGAGTTCGCTTTTATGCTCTAGGCTTTACTCAATTGAACTCGGCTCTGCCCTTCGTTCGAAATGAGACTACCACGCGAGTATCCGATTCGAGGGTGAAGTCGAAGAGCAACTGCTGACCTCTCCTTGACGTGAATTCAGGCACTGAGCTGATCAGCTCTACGTTGGAGTCCAGCTCAACGGCCAAGCTCACACGGTCACGGTCCATGCCGGGTTGCTTCTGTATCAGCAACCGGTACTCGTAGACATTGGGCGCCGTGGAGCGCAGAATCTCCCTGGGCAGCTGGTACCCTATGGGCACCGTTGTGACAGTCCCCGGTTCTACCGCGATATACCCGCCTAGCTCGGTGAGACGCCCTGGGGTGGTGGGCAGATTGGACGCAACGGTGCCGGAGTTGGCGTCAGGGTATCCCCAGATGAGCTTTAGGGCCCCTGGGTGCAGGGGCACGGGAGGCATCTGGATTGTGCTCTGATCGGCCATTTTGGGTACATACACGCGAAAATAGTTCCAATAGCAGTGATATGTAGGCCAGTCGAACTGGCGACAAATCTCGTCTTTGGGTTGATCCTTGTTCTCGTAACGCAAGCGAAGCTCCGCCTCTATGGGCTGATTGGGGCTGAGGGAAACTCGATACTCCCAAGATCGGTCTACACCCGCGGTTGAGTGCCCCGGCAGGGAGCTATCCACCACCATGATATAGTCGTGGTCAACCACCGATATCGCCCCGTTCCATCCTCTTTCCCAGAGAAGACTGTCGTCCATGGGAGGAAACACATGGGTGAGCACGTTCTTTTGATCCAACTGGGCCTTTATCAGCTCTATGAACTGTCGTCTTAAGCCCGGCGGTATGCCACTGGTCAACCGGTCTTTCAAGGCGAAGAAAAGGTCCTCGTCGAAGCATCGTTTGGATCTGTCAGAGGATTTATGGCGAGGTAAACACTCGTAAGAGATCTCACCTTCTGTTAACGCTTCCGCCGTATCTCTCGTGAGCACCTCCTCCCGTTCAGGCACCTTGATATCTCCGAACAGATCCACCAGATCAAAGGCCAGTTGTTTCGTGGCGGTAATCACTCCATCCACTTGAGTCCCTTGTCCGGTGCGGTATATGTCGGCAATCTGTGCTGCAGACGCTGGGAAATGTGGGCTCCAGTTTGCGTCGCGGAACAGCATTCTCCCCATCCAAAGATACCAAAATAAACCCCCAGGCGGCAGTGGGTTGTCCGTCAGAGGTTCACGGTCTACCGTGGTGCTATCGTGGTACACCAAGGTCGTTAGCTCACCCCTGTCGATCGTCGCCTGTACCGCGATACCGATGAATCCCCCTGAGGCCCTGATTTCATTCTGGTTCTGACCCAGCAATAAGTAATCCCTTGGCTCGTCGAATCCCAGGAAGGAACGTAGGAAGTTGCTGGTGCTTATCGCTTCATCCAGCAAGACCTCTACTCGATCGGTACCGCCAAGGCTAAGATCGGATCCGGCACTGAATACCGTCGCCGGTAAAAAGGACTCGGCATCGATGCCCTGAACGGACATCAGAGTCTGAAGAGACTTCATCTCCTCCTTTGCCAGAGCCAACTCTGTATGGGTTTCGTCCAGGGCGACTCCTACAATAGCCCCGAACTCCTTCGACAAAAACCCGGTGCTATCAACTGCTTCTGCGATCTGTACAAGGCCCCGGGCACCCGCCGTCACATGCCTCAGAAGAGTCACACCCGGCCCCACCGTGTCCAGTACATCATTTACCGCCGCTAGCTCATCGGAAGAGTCGGCACCACTCACGCTGGTTGCCAACTTCACCGTTTCGATGGCTAGCTCCAAGGCAACAGCCTGCGCGTTGACATTGCTTAGAACCTGTCCCACTTGCTCTGGGTCCTCCAACACGTCCAAGGGGTCTGCCACCGAGTCCTGAAGCGAGGACAGTTCCCGGCTTAGGGCGTAGGTATGCCCGATAACTTCGGGGCTGGTAAGGCTCAGATAGGCCACGGTCTGAAGAGCCGGCAGATATCTGTCCATTAGTACGCCATAGGTTTCTCCCCTCTCAGTAGCGCCCAGTTTCTGTCGTAGCTCCCGGACGCGACGTAAATCGCTTTGCACTAGACTCAGCTCGGAACCCAACTCCCTGATAGTACGAGCAACCCGGTCCGCAGCCAGGTTCGGCTCCATCTGTTCCACATCGACCGAGATAGCTGAGCGGTATGCACTCGCTAGATGACGGCCCGCTCGGGCCTGATGGAAGCCCATGTCCAGCAGAACATGGGCTTCAGTAATCTTCCCACCTACTACCGGCAGCCAGCCGAAAGGCTTGAGGAAGGCGAGACGAGACCGCGCCTGGGATGACTTCTCTTCGGCATTCTTGAAGTCCGCTTCGAGAGTTTGGTAGGCCGTCACTTGAATGAGGTCCAGAGGAGTGAGATGGGACATCTGGGCTTGAAGATCTCGGTACGAATCTCGGGCGTCCAGGGCCGCCGAGATGCCGGTCCAAGCAAAGAACCCCAGAATAATACCCGCGATCAATAACGCCCCAACGCCCCCTACCACATACCGTTGTACGCGGCCCAGACCTAGCCATCTGGTACGCAAGAGTGATAGTACGTGTCTGGCCCGTACCATCAACGCATCCAATCGTAACGCGCTGACATCTGGAAGCCGCTTCGCTGCCAAGGATGATGGTATGGTTTTAGCCCAGGCTACCGACTCATCCAGCCGTACCTTCCTTACGTCTGGACCCCGCTTTGCCATGCGGATCAGCAGTTCTTTGACACCACTCAGAGACCGGGATATTCTTTGGAGATCAAGCTTTCGTACCTGAGTTACAAATTCTCTCGACGCCCGTCTGATTTGCACGGAAACCTGAGTCCACTGCAACTCTGTAAGCTTTCCTTTAACGTCTTGAGGCCTAAACCTGCTGGAACGTAGCTTCGCGGTGGACAGTCGAGAGGAGGACAGCTTTTGTCTCAGCGTCTTAAGCACCGGCACTAACGACTTGATTCCCGCCTCTACACGAGGCGCTATCCACACCTGGAATCTACGGCTGATAATCACCAGTCGAGAACGTAGGGCCGCTATGCGGGTAATAATAGGAGACTCTAGAAAGGCTTTAAGCACAGTAAATCATGTTATTTCATGGACTAAATAAGGATAGATAGTGCTTCAAAAGAAGGGATGAGCGATGGGGTTTATCCAGGTACCGAGCTCCCTGTCCACTGAAGGCCTGTCGGATGGAAACTAAGGTCATCCACAGGTGATATTCCGTGGGCAGATGAACACAGATTTAAGGATAACGGCAATCAATTCATAAACCTGATCTCATTTCAAGGTAACACACTGACAAGCGTTAAAGCTACACCAGTTTCGCTAATTGCGGTGGGTCTGGCATACATGGTCTTTCAATACCAAAAAGATGACGCCAGCGCCGCCATTCAGGTTTCCATGCTCGGCTGGCTGTCCTATTTCTTTACGCAGACCTTCTTGGAACGGATTGACGCGACCTCGCTGCACACTTCACGCTTCAAAAAGTTTGCATCAGGCCAACTGTCATCTATAATCTGTGCTAAGCCGCATGGCCAAGGCCCTTAAAGAACAACGGTTTTCATATGGAGGAATAACTATGGTTGAGCCTCATGGAGGGGTCTTAATCAATCGTTTCTTGGTCGAAGACATCAGTATGGAGACACAAGCTAAAGACCAGGGTCTTCCCCAGATTTCCCTCGACCCCCGCCAACTCTCCGACGCATATCTGATCGCCCAGGGAGCGCTAAGTCCTTTGGATGGGTACATGGGCAGCGTGGATTACCAAAGCGTCCTCAACCGATTGCGCCTGGCAAACGATCTTGTATGGAGCTTGCCCATCACCTTGGCCGTTTCTCGAAGCATCGGCCAATCTCTGAAAAAAGGCCAGGATGCGGCTCTCACAGGTCCTGATGGAAACACAGCGGGAATCATTCACGTCGAGGAGGTTTACTCTTATGACAAGCAGTTAGAAGCGGAGCTGGTCTACGGCACCATCGACGAGACCCATCCCGGCGTTAATGCACTACACCAACAGGGAGAGCTGCTGGTGGCGGGCAAGATTGATATGTTTGCTCCGCAAGAAAAGGACCGGCCTTTCGCTAAATACTACCTCACCCCCAGCGAGACCCGGACGCTGTTTGAGCAGCGAGGATGGCATTCCGTGGTGGGTTTTCAGACCAGAAACCCCATCCATCGCGCCCATGAATATATTCAGAAATGCGCCCTAGAAATCTTTGACGGCTTGCTAATCCACCCACTGGTCGGAGAGACCAAGCAGGGCGACATCCCGGCGGACGTGCGAATGGCGTGCTACGAGGTGCTGCTGGAGGAGTACTATCCCAGCAATCGGGTAGTGTTATCAGTACTACCGGCTTTCATGCGCTACGCGGGTCCCCGAGAAGCCGTGTTCCATGCAATCGTTCGGAAGAATTACGGATGCACGCATTTCATCGTAGGCAGGGACCATGCCGGCGTTGGAAACTTCTATGAACCCTATGATGCCCACCGGATTTTTGACAGATTCAGTGCGGAAGAACTGGGAATCGTGCCGCTATTCTTCGAGGACGCCTTCTATTGCCGGCGCTGCCAGACCACCGCGACATCGAAGACCTGTCCACACTCTCAGCAGGAGCGTATTTCGGTAAGCGGAACGGAGCTTCGGAAGATGCTTGATTCTGGCAGGATGCCCGCCGACGAGATTACCCGCCCGGAGGTGGCGAAGATTCTCGCCAAGATGGCTCCCAGTAATAAGCTGTAAGAGTTACTGATAATCCTGATTAGAGATTACCGCCGACGTACCTCTTCTAGAGTCTGTACAGCTTTGCCGCGTTTCCAGACAGCATCTTATCTCGTTCGTCATTTGGTACACCGTCGAAGCTCTTGTTAACATAGTCCCTGGTCGTGGGCCATGTAGAGGTGGCGAGAGGAAAGTTGGTCGCCCACAGAATGTTGTCAACACCGAGGTAGTCGCGCGCTTCTATAGCAGACCGATCATACCAACCCGTCATGTAACACTGTCTGTGAAACAGCTCCGATGGCTTCATACTGTACCCTTCCAAATTGAGACGCTGGCGCTCGAACTGATGATCGGCGGTTTCAACTTCGTATGCGCCCCACCCCAGAGAGGTCTCAGAGAATACCACCTTGAGTTTTGGGTACCGCACAAGTATCTGGGAGTAGAGGAAGTTAGCCATCACCAGTACGCTGCTAACCGGCCTTGTCATGGCCTCCAGTGCAGCAGCTAGCTCGGTTGACAGACCGGGATAGGCTGGAAACTGAATCTTGGTGCTACTGCCTGCGTGGAAGCACACGGGCACTTCAAGCTCCTGACAGATGTCCCAGACAGGATCGTAGTCGGGCTCATTGATGTGCGGAAGGTCTCTCAAGTGCATCGGGACGGCGGGGAACACGACTCCCCTGTGCCCCATTTGGACGGCCCTCTTTATTTCATTGACCGTGTGGTCAATAGGCGTTAGCGGCACGATGCATTGAGGAATAAACCGGTCGCTTACGCTACCCCATTCCTCGATGAGCCAGTCGTTGTACGCCTGGACGCAAGCCAGCTCCAGGTCGGGGTCGCTGAGTCGTCCGAAGGCCTCGCCTGCTAGACCGGCTACCGTGGGGTATAGCACCGAGTAATCTACGCCATCCATATCCATCGCCTTCAGCCGTTCGGAAGCGATATAGGCGCTCTTCGGCACATCATCCCAGCGCTGCGGCTCCACGGCTCTGTCGTCTACGGTGGCACCTACAGCGGCGACCCCGGATAGCGGTAGTTCCTCTCCATCCAGGACCCAGTGCTCGGTGCCGTCGTCTCGGCGCTCCACGTGGGGAACTCTGGTGCCCCAATTGGACCTGGACATTCGCTGGGTCCAGACATCCGGATGCTCCTGAACGTGGTCATCAACACTGACCAGTCCGTATTTCAAATCCACGATATTTGCTCCGTCGCGTTTAGAACCATGGATGCCGCTCAACAACCGGAAAGGTAGTACGTTCTCTAGAGCCTATAAATAGCCATCGCGTTGCGGTAAAGCAACTGTTCCCTCTCGTTCTGGGGCACACCGGCGAGGCTGCGCTCGACGAACTGCCACGACTCGGGAAAGGTCGAAGTGGAATGGGGGTAATCGGACTCCCACATGATGTTGTCCATGCCGATGAAGTGTCGCTGCTGTATACCTGCTTCTTCGTACCAGAAGTCCACGTAAATCTGACGCCGGAACAGCTCGCTAGGTCGGGTCTTGATTCCCTGGGTCCAGAGATGTCGTCTTTCCCATTCGTGATCGCAGCCTTCCAGGATGTAGTTGACCCAACCCAGACCTGTCTCCGCACTGACCCACTTTAGCTTCGGGAAGCGGTCCAGCACTCCTGAGAAAATCAGGTTTGGGATGAACTGAGCAGGCACAGCGAAGCTGCCAGAGGGATTCATGGCTTGAATCTGGTTAGGAGTATAGCCCTTCCAGGTGCCTATGGTCATTTTCAATCCGGCACTGGCATGCCAGTGAATGGGCATATCCAGGTCCTGGCATGTCGCCCACAGTGGCTCCCAATATGGGTCATTGAAGTGCTTCAACCCCTCATGAGACTGGCTGGGCTCAGCCAGCATGATAATGCCCCTGTGTCCCTTATTCGCGGCACGGGTAACTTCAGCGACAGTAGCCTCGATGCCGCTGAGATAAGGAATGAGGGCGAGGGGCACGTAACGGTCACTGATCTCCCTCCATTCCGCAATGCAATCGTTATAAGCCCGAATACAGTCCAACTCGAAATCAGGGTCACCCTGCCAGAAGGTGAGGTGCTGAACCGGATCGTTGGGAAACAGGACTTCGGCATCGATACCATCTCTGTCCTGGGCGGCGAGACGCTCCACCGGATCGTAGACCGAGCTTGGGACCTCTTCCCAACGCTGAGGATAAGTCTTGCGCATGGGGTCATCCATAACCGTGGGACAGTTGCTCACTCCCCGGTTACCCTCGATCTTTCCGTTAACGGTCCATCTCTCAACAACTCGGTCAAATGGTGTGGCCATGTGTGCCTTATCATCAGTTTCAACTAGATGGGGAATAGCGTCACCCCATTTAGATTTCGACATGCGGCTTGTAAAGGCATCCTTGTCGGGCTGGGCATGGGAATCACAGCTGATGAGCCCGTACTTGATCTTCATAGAGCCTCCTCATCTGGTCGGCCCGTCGCTAGCTCCAATTCTGCTAAAAAGCGAGCAGCCATGATGATACCATATTGTCCCAAAGCTGAAAACCCTTACACGCTCACCGTTGCTCAGTAAACAATCTATAGCTCGCGAAATTCAGTGATGGCGCCATCTACATAAAGTATCTGGAGAGCTGTCATGGCACTGGCCACGATTTGAGTGTTCTGACCTTCATTCATCCCATCGCCGAGCTCAGCCAGGATATCGGCCACCATATTGTGGCCGTTGATGAGACTAACCATCCTGGCGACCATACCACTACATGGAGTTCCCTCGGGCTGGCTTGGAGACGTCAAAACGTGGCCCCACACAAACTCTCCCTCCCCCAGTACAGGCCTTGTTTGGACATTCACCTGCCGAGCCAGGCATGGCGCCATGTTAAAGATCGGAGTCGGCACAGTCTCCGAGTCAGCAGTCACACTTGAAAACCACTTTCTTCGCGATGCTCGCTCCAATTCAATCCTGCTAACACCCATCAGAAGATCGTCAGGAGCCTCGCCGTGTTTCAAGACGGCTCGTTCATACCCCTGAGGAGGCTGGCCGGCCACGGCACGTATAAAGGCTTGCCGGTCTGACAGGTCAGAATCAGCGGCAAGTAACCGCCTCGCCTCCCAGAAATAGGAGTCTACCGTGCGGTTGCTGGAATAGAAAAGCTTGGCCAGCTCGCGAAACTGACTGTATTCCTTCCTGTAGAGTCCCTCGTACTCGGCCGCTGCTGCGGTACCCAACGCCGCATCCTTCAGGGCCGATGTCACGTAGGCCGCGGCCAGAACGCCAGACATCATGGCTAGATGCACGCCGGAGGAGAACAAGGGATCAACGAAACAGGCTGCGTCCCCGGCGAGGATATATCCGTCGCCCACGAACCTGTTTGAGAGATAGGACCAGTCTTTCACGACAAAGGGGCCAGAGACCAGTTTGGCATCCTGCAGCATACCGGCTAAGTGCGGAGCCTGGGCAATCTGGGCCATGAAGAAGGCGTCGATTCCGGCGCTACCCATCGCGTTCTGGCCATACTCGCTATCCACTACACATCCCACGCTGGTCCATCCGGTGTGCAAGGGGATATTCCAGAACCAGCCGTGCGGATATGATTCGATGAATATGTTGTTACTGTCGGGTGGTGGAAGGGCTTGAGCTTGGTCAAAATAGCCATACACGGCCAGGTTTTTGAAATAGGGGTCCCACTGACGCAGCCCTAGCTGGTGTGCCAACAAACCAGTTTGGCCGCTGGCATCTACTACAAAGCGCGCTTGGGCAATTGCTTCACTTTGGGCTTCATCCAGGTAGCGGACTGCTGACGCTCTGCCGCCCTCGAAGAGCACCTCAAGAACGCGATGGCCTTCAAGAACATCGACTCCATTAGCTCGGCTGTTGTCCAGCAGCATCTGGTCCAATTGGGGACGCCAGACTTGATACGAATGGGGATTTTTGTGGTTAGTCTCACGAAAATACCAGCTCCACGGCTCCTTCTCCGTGCCCCAGACCATGGTAGCGCCCCATTTGGGCAGGAACCCCGCTTCACGAATCGCCGGCAGAACACCCAGCTCATCGAAAATGGGGATGCTCGCAGGCAAAAGGGATTCGCCAACGTGGCTTCGGGGAAAGCGTTCCCGCTCCAGAAGGAGGATATCCATGCCCTTGCGGGCCAGCATTGTGGCTGCGGTGCTGCCCCCCGGCCCACCTCCGATAACTACAACGTCGTGGCGACGATTTGCCCTACCGGGAGCAGCCATAGGTTAGTACGCGGAGGTTACGGAGCTGAATAAAGCCGAATAATAAACGAATTCGATGGACCGCAGCGCCAGGTAGCGGGGCTCCAACACCAACGTTTAACTCACAGACGGCGTGGATTCAACGGCTTCACCGGTGGCTGGATCTACCTCGAAGGGGCCGGGCAGATCCAGCTCCTTGGCCATCTCTCGCACGGCGGGAATCACTTCCTCGCCCATGAGCCTTAGGCTGCGCATGGCATCATCGTGGGACATGGCGCCGTCACCATCCCAGAGGAAGATGCTGCCGGGTCGCAGGTACTCCAAAACGTGGCGAATCTTGGGCAACACGGTCTTAGGCGTTCCGGAGATGATCTGGTAGTCCTTTATCTGTTCCTCGTAGGCATTAGTGTAGACCTGACCTCCGCGGGCTGCGGTTGCTGCATCTCGAGTAGGCAGCACTCTAGTGCGGGACGTGATCCCAGGCATTCTTAGAAGGGCATCATTTTGAGTCCCTTCGTTCCCGGCCAGGAAGGGATTGCTGGGGCCCTGGACTAATTTCCTACCCGCCTGTTCGGCCAGCTCTTCGGTCTCGTCCACATGGACCTTGAAAAGATACCCTAGGTTCTGGGGACCCGACTTGTAGCCGAACTCGGCGGCAGTGTCATGGTAGATCTGGAACGCTTGCCTGGTAGGCTCGTGCTGAGTTGATAGCATTATGTAAGGTATGCGATTCTTGGCTGCCCACTGTAACGAGTCCTTGCTCACCACACCAGGAAGCCATATGGGCGGATGGGGTTTCTGGTATGGCCTCATCCAAGGATTCACATACCTGTATTGGAAGTGTTTCCCCTCCCATCGAAATGGCCCGGGAGTTGTCCACGCCTTCACGATGAACTCGTGAGCCTCCTGAAACCGCTCCCAGTTATAAGCGGGCGGTGAGTTGTGGGAGACCGTCTCTCGACCGGTACCTCTAACCCAGCCTGATACCAGCCGGCCGCGGGAGATCATATCGATTGTCGCCAGCTGCTCCACCAGCCACAGGGGGTCGTCCCATAGGGGCAATATGTTGCCCAGCAAGACGATCTTGGCTCTGTTCGTGATGCGTGCTAAAACGGACGCTTCTATGTTGACCACTCCCCCTATGCAAAAGGGGGTGCTGTGGTGCTCGTTGAGCATCAGCCCGTCGAAACCCATCTCTTCGGCATAGACCTTTTCATCCAGGTACCGGTTATACAGGTCAGCACCGAGCCGGGGATCATAGACCTCGTTACTGAGATCCAGGTCTTTTATGGGAAGGCCAGTCGCACCAAAGTAACCGGATTGGGGGTCCTGGTAAGGGCGTTCGGTAAAGTATCCGATGAACATGGCCTTCTCCTCGATGGAAATCCGAGCGTCTGGGTTGGAATCAATAGCTAGCCCATACCGCTGGACTGGTTATGGGAATTATAGCAATGGCTGTAGTCGGCTGTCCACCGAAGGGTTATTGACATCAGGCTCAGTTCCACCCGCTGTTATTGCGAGCGTAGCGAAGCAATCTCCTTTTTCGTTGTGCGAGATTGCTTCGTCGCTATCGCTCCTCGCAATGACCCGATCTGAGAACATCGCGAGGTACCGTCCAGAAAACCTTATCTGCCTGACAGGAACTCCTCCACCACCTGAACAAACTTCTCGGAGCTCTCAATCTCCGGGTGATGGCCACAGTTGTCGAAGAAAACAAGGCGTGAGCCTGTGATGGACTCATGGTATACCTGTGCCACACTGGGTGGCACAATCGGGTCTTGGCGTCCATGAACAATTAGAGTCGGCAAATTACGGACCCTATGGAGCAGATTGGGCAGGGCGAAGTCGAACATGTAGGGCCGCCAGGTCAGACGACAGGCCTCTTCTCTTGCCACCTCCCAGGATTCTCTCTGGTCGTGGGTAGGCTCATCGGGGCACACCTGCTGAAACTCCGGAGTACCGGCTGGATCAAGGAAACTCGCCGTTATAAACTCTCGGGCCACAACCAGGAACATGTCGAATATCTCGCCCACAGGGGGTTGAATACCGGGAGCGTCTACTATGGTCACCGTCTTAAACTGGTGAGGGCACATGGCGGCCATCTCAGCCGCCAGCCATCCACCCATGGAGAGACCTATCACATTTACCCGGTCTAACTCTAGCTCTTCCAAAGCCCCGACGTACCAGCCTGCCAGATCACGGATGTTCATGATCCAGTCCAGTCGCTCCGACTTGCCGAACCCTGGGTGGGACGGTATATGGAGAGTGTGATTCTGGGCCAAGGCCTCATGGAAGCGCAGCCATCCTGGATGTCCCATCTCACCATGCAAGACAAGTAGGGGCGCCCCATTACCACCCTTCACCATTTCGAGCTTGGTTCCGCCTATATCCAGGATGTGTTCGGTAAATGTTTTAGATCCGGTCGTGGTCATCTGAACACTCTCTCTTTCGGTGGCTCACCAAAAAGCCAATGAGTCGTACCATCAATGGGGGCTAGTCTTATAACACCTCGCTGGATAAGCAAGGGAAGATATGCGACAGTCTAGTATTGAGTCAACCAAGATTTGATAGCTGCCTTTCACCCCCATCCTAGCCTTCCCTCATCGAGGGGAAAGGGACTTGTTGTCTCCTCCTTGACCGGGGAGAGTTAGAGTGGGAGTGAAACGATGCATGAATTTCAAGGTTGACTGACCACTAGGGTACTAGATAGAGACGAGAATCTATCTAAGGGTTATGGCTTAGATATTGTATTTGGAACTGGTTGAGCAAGACACCGCTGGTGGCACGTGGCAGAGTATAGCGCGGTGGTAATAATGTGTCAAACGTGCCCTTGAGGCCGAAGTATCTGTGCGTTTGGCCGTCGATGGATACTGAGATTAAGAGGCTCGCCTGTTCTGAGCACATCAGAATCGCCCCCTCAGTTTTTTAGGTGCATCCCCCTCATGCCATAGGTGGTAGTTCTCTACATGTCGAAGAACACTATTTCTACACTGGAATAGACAGTACGGTAGTACCCACCTGAGAACTAATACTATCTATTCAAAAGACGGAGACGCGGGCAACGATATGAAAGTGCTGGTCTGCACGGCTTCTGCACCTTCAATGAAACTTTATGGGGAAGATGATGGCTGACGAGAACATACTTATAGTCGATGATTCGCTGGAAAGCAGGACCCTGATAAAGAGGATCCTCGAAGGACAAGGTTACGTGTGTCATGTGGCGGCCGGGGGGGAAGAGGCTTTACGCCTACTTGAGACTCAGCCGGTAGACCTAGCACTGCTAGACATCCTGATGCCTGGGATGACAGGACTAAGCCTATTTGAACGCATCAAGGAACGCTATCCTGGTGCGGCCGTTGTATTCGTGACGGCAATGGATGACCTGAATATTGCCGTGGAGCACATTAAGAACGGGGCCTACGATTACGTCGTCAAACCGGTTACGAAGCAGAGATTACTGGGGGTCGTATCAGAGGCATTAGCCAACCGCGCGGCCAAGCTTAATGAGAACAAGCAACTTGTTTATCTAGAGGAAGAGGCTTCCCGCCAAGCCACGGAGTTGGAGGGTAAGAAACGAGAGCTCACGTCCCTTAACGAGATCTTTCAAGCACATCTCAGCGAAAGGTTCACACGGGACGAGGACCAGGATGAGCCGCCGGACGGGTACTATGACGGCCAGGAAACGAGGCCGGCTGGAAGGACCCAAATCTCAAGCCTAAATCCTTCGAACTGGCTTTCCAAGTTCCAACTTAATAGCCCGGGAATGACATGGGCGGAAGCTTTTCGTAGAGCTTCCCACTATTTCGCATGGGTGATGATCTGGGGCGTCCTAGCTGAAGTGGTGCTGATCGCCGGAGTGATGTTTTTGGGCTGGGGGTTACAGGATTTCGAGGGAAGAAGGTTGGCCGTTGGCCTCGGTATAGGACTGTTGGTATGGGGAGTCGCGATATTGACCGCAACAAGTATAGCAGTATGGATAAAAGCCAGCACCGACGCCGTTGCAGACAGCGTTGAGAAACGTACGGTAGCTCGTCAGGGATCAACATCTAACAAGTCAATCTGGTCCAACGGCCAACCACACGTCAATGGCAACGGAAATAAGCAGCCCGTTCCCGGTCTCCTTGAGCTCGACGATCAGCTTTAGCTCGGAGGGAACCCTGCATTAGGCTACTATAAATGGCATAGCCGCCACAGAACGCATGGGCATTAGATAACTAACATCTCCAAGAACTCGTTGACCGGTGTGGACTCAAGTCGTTTCTGATCCAAGCAGAGCGCCACGATTCGCCGCGCCCGATCGATCGGGAACCGGGTGGCCACGTTCGAGGCGAACTTCTCTTCAAGCATGGGAATGCCTTCGGCCCGGCGCCGGCGATGGCCGCGTGGATACTCTACCGCCACCTTCTCTGTAGATGAGCCGTCCTTGAACTTGACCTGTACTGCGTTGGCTATCGATCGTTTTTCCGAGTCCAGGTAGTCCTTGCTATATCGGGGGTCCTCCACCACTACCATTTTGTCTCTCAGGGCGTCGATGCGGGTATCGGCAGCGAGCTCCGCTTCATAGTGGTCCGACGTAAGGCTGCCGAAGATCAGCCCAATCGCCACCATGTACTGGAGACAGTGGTCTCGGTCGGCGGGGTTGTACAACGGGCCAGTCTTATCGATTATACGGATGGCCGACGCCTGACTGGTAATCGTGACCGTATCGATCTCGTCCAGCCGGTCTTTTACCTGCTCGTGTAGCTGAAAAGCACATTCCACCCCCGTTTGTCCGTGGAATTCGGCGGGGAACGATATCTTGAACAGGATGTTCTCCATGACATACGAGCCATATGGGCGCCCCTGAGTAATTGGTTTGCCTTTCACGAAAACGTCGGAGAATCCCCATGTTTTCGCCGTCAGTGTCGTGGAATAACCCATCTCCCCCTTCATGGCCACCAGTGCCAACCAGACAGCATGACTAGCGGCATCCGGGGCAGCCCAGGACTTGCGAGAGCCGGCATTGGGTGCGTGTCGATAGGTTCTCAGGCTACTTCCATCGATCCAGGCATTGGAAACAGCGTTGGCGATCTCGTCGGCTCCACCGCCCAGTATTCCGGTCACGACCGCGGTTGACGCGATCTTGACCATCAGAACATGGTCCAGACCTACTTGATTCAGGCTATTCTCTAGAGAAAGGATACCCTGTATCTCGTAGGCTTTGATCAGCGCCGTAAGAACCTGGCGCATAGTCAGGGGTTCCTGACCTCTGGCCACGTTGGAGCGGCTGAGATAGTCGGCCGTGGCCAGTATGGCGCACAGGTTGTCCGAGGGGTGGCCCCACTCGGAGGCTAGCCATGTGTCATTGAAGTCCAGCCAGCGAATGGCGCAGCCTATGTTGAAGGCCCCGGTGACTGGGTCCAGCTCAAACTGAGTGCCCGGCACACGCGTGCCGTTGGGAACATATGTACCCGGCACGATGGGGCCCAGCATCTTCGTACATTCTGGGTATCGCAACGCCAGCAGCCCACAGCCAATAGCGTCCATAAGCGCATTACGGGCGGTATCGTAGGCTACGTCGCTATCGATCACTCCATCTGCTACGTAATTGCCTATATCCACCAATATCCGGTCTGGTTCTGGACGGCCGCGAGTTGCGCTACTGCTCACTAGACTCCTCCTGTCAGTCAGGCCAGGATATCACAGGCTCTCTTCAACGTGTTGATTGGTGGCGGGGGTTGGATTCGAACCAACGACCTTCGGATTATGATCCCGACGAAGTGCTTATCAAACGGTGCAGCAGGGTATAATATCACAGAAATGCCTATGCACGAATGGGACCTTGATGACCAGTCATTGGCAGAACTCGCGGCAGACTCAATGCCCGATGACGACCACGCAGATGTGGTAGCGGACGTCCGAGACTTCTTCAAAGATCCCCGACACTGGATATATACGTCTAAAGGTTCGCCCTTTGAAATTACTCCTGACTCAGTGTATCATATCGCCCAGCTTTGGGTGTTATTTGAGGATAGCCACTTCCACTTTCGTACTCAAAGGGCGATACGAGACTTGAGGTCCCAGGGGTTCCTGTCAGAAAGAGAGGTCAAGATATCGGGAACGACACGTTCTCTGGTAGTCTGGAGGTCAAACGTACGATACGTAGAGAGAGCGATCAAGGCACACGTCGATCTTATGACAGAATATTCAGCGCCGACACTAACCAAAGCAACCGGTGACTACGCTGAAACATTGGTCTTACTGGGGCTCAGCAGACTTCAGCTAAGTTTAATTTCCCGCAATTCAAACAGCTATAAAGGAAAGACTTGGACCGAAACAGAACATGACCTCGATTTCATTATGGAAAAAGATGGTAGTGGGTTTGGCGTAGAAGTAAAAAACACTTGGGACTACATACCGACCGATGAGCTGGATGTCAAATTGAGGCTCTGCGAGTACCTAGGGCTAAGACCGCTCTTCGTTGTGAGGCACCGTCATTCAGGACAATGGGACCTTGTTAGGAAAAAAGGAGGAATGCTCTACATATTCAAATCAAAGATATTTCCTCCAGGTTATAATCAGTTGACCCAATCGATCTGGCAACAAATGCGTTTGCCAGTAGCTGCATGGAATGACTGGCCTCGCCAGTTTTATCCAACCCTTGAGAAATTCATCGAGAAGAAGTAGACCATTACTCTTAATGGGGGTACAACTTTTGTGCCTGATTTTCATCTATTTTTGTGAATCTTCCCCCAATTCACAATCTTATACAACCATTCTAAGCAAGCCTGAGAAAACCACTCTACCCTTTTATATCAGTGGTACAGTCTCCGATAATTTCCGGACGATACTATAACAACAAGCCAAACAAAAAGGCTCCGTGAAATACCATGGAGCCTTCTTCAAATATTTTCATTGGTAGCGGGGGTTGGACTCGAACCAACGACCTTCGGGTTATGAGCCCGACGAGCTGCCACTGCTCCACCCCGCGCCGTGACACCAGATTGTCGAAATGTCAGATTGATAATTGCGGCTTGTTAGCCTGCTACGTCTTTACCCGCACAACCCTTACAGACTCTCGGGGCCCCTGTACCGCCACAGCTTGGACAGTTGAACACCCTACAGGTTCCTGAGCCTTTACAGTGATCACACTTTCCTTGAGCCAAAATATCCTCTCTACTGGATATGTGAACTGATAGCTAAGCTAGCCTAGCATTTGAATGTAAGAGTTTGGAGTTCTTAGCGTGGGTCAAGCCCTCGGCCGATTAGTACCGGTAAGCTCAACGAGTTGCCTCGCTTCCACTGCCGGCCTATCAAGCAGATAGTCTCTCTGCAGCCTTACTCCTTCGCCGAAGCGAAGGATGGGAGGCCTAATCTTGGGGAGCGCTTCGCGCTTAGATGCCTTCAGCGCTTATCGACACAGGACATGGCTACCCAGCAATGCCCCTGGCGGAACAACTGGCACACCATAGGTCCTTCCCTCCCGGTCCTCTCGTACTAGGGAGAGACCCCCTCAAGCCTCCTGTGCCCGCGGCGGATAGAGACCGAACTGTCTCACGACGTTCTGAACCCAACTCACGTGCCCCTTTAACCGGCGAACAGCCGGACCCTTGGGACCTCCTTCAGCCCCAGGATGGGACGAGCCGACATCGAGGTGCCAAACCTCGCCGTCGATGTGAACTCTTGGGCGAGATAAGCCTGTTATCCCCGGGGTAGCTTTTATCCGTTAAGCCACGGCCTTTCCACAAAGAACCGTAGGATCACTTTGCCCGACTTTCGTCCCTGCTCGGCTTGTAGGCCTCGCAGTCAAGCCCCCTTATGCCAATACATTCTATGGGCGATTTCCATCCGCCCTGAGGGGACCTTTGGGCGCCTCCGTTACATTTTGGGAGGCAACCGCCCCAGTTAAACTGCCCGCCAGGCAATGTCCCCGCATAAAGCGGGTTAGAACCAAAAACAGAGAAGGGTGGTATTTCAACGGCGGCTCCCTCCTCACTAGCGTGAAGAGTTCAAAGCCTCCCACCTATCCTACACATCGCGGCTCCCAGCCCAATACCAGGTTGCAGTAAAGCTCCACAGGGTCTTTTTGTCCTGCCGCGGGTCGCCCGCGTCTTCACGGGCACCGCAATTTCACCGGGCCCTCCGCCGAGACAATGGCCAGGTCGTTATGCCATTCATGCAGGTCGGAACTTACCCGACAAGGGACTTCGCTACCTTAGGCATTTTGTTACTCTTCCGCAACCGCGAAAGGGGACGGGTCATTTCTGCCGCCCTCTGCACGTCGCCGTGCAGATCGGATCATATCTTCTCACCTGCTGCATCAGATGAGTCCGGCGTATGGTCTCTGAGGATTCCGAGGGAGGTTCACGACTAACTTCTATGGGTTTCCTGTCCTACGTGGCTAAGTCCCCCTCGGCCTTTCCTGCTGATTGTCCGCACCGGTCGCATTGTCACTCTTTACTAAAAGTAGCGCCGGATACTCGGACTTCCCAGCATATAGCCGGATTTTACAACGGCCTAGGCAGTTGAGGTGGAAGCTGGGGGAACACCCCCAAACCCCCGCCCTCTTTGCTCTGGTTGACCGTTAGAGTTACGGCCGCCGTTCACCGGGGCTTCAGTTCGAAGCTTCTCCTTTGCAGGATAACCTCTCCCCTTAACCTTCCGGCACTGGGCAGGCATCAGCCCCTATACTTAGGATTTCTCCTTAGCAGAGACCTGTGTTTTTGTTAAACAGTCGCCCGGCCTTCTTTTCTGCGGCCCCGGAAAGCTGCACTCGCAAGGAGTCTCACCCTCCAGGGCGCCCTATATCCCGAAGTTACAGGGCCCTTTTGTCTAGTTCCTTAGCGGAGGTTCGCCCGAACGCCTTGGTACTTTTATACCTGCCCACCAGTGGCGGTTTGCGGTACGGACGCCATTACACCATAGCTCGCGAGGCTTTTCTTGTCGGCATGGGTTCAACAGCTTCCCGAACCCGAAAGTTCAGTTACCCTCAACCCTCAGCTCGTAACGCCGGAGCGGATTTGCCTGCTCCGGCATGGCCTACAGAAGAGGACGCGCACTACCAGTCGCGCGCTCTGCCTACCCTCCCGCGCCCCCCCGCGGCTTTAAACGACATAACGGCGGTGCAGGAATATTAACCTGCTGTCCATCGCCTTCGGCCTTCGCCTACGGCTTAGGACCGACTAACCCTACGCCGATAAACGTTGCGTAGGAAACCTTGGGCTTTCGGCGTCAGGGATTTTCACCCTGATTTACGCTACTCATTCCGGGATTCTCACTTCCCCGCGCTCCAGCAAGCCTCACGACTCACCTTCTCTGCCCGAGGAACGCTCCCCTACCATGCTAAAGTGTTAGGGCGCAGTTCTTGAGGTGCAGGGATTGCTCCCTGGACTCCAGTCCCTGGTGCCCCTCCCTCCAGCATCCACGGCTTCGGTGACAGGCTTGAGCCCCGTTACATTTTCGGCGCAGAACCCCTCGACCAGTGAGCTGTTACGCACTCTTTAAAGGATGGCTGCTTCTGAGCCAACCTCCTGGCTGTCTGAGGAGCCCTACTTCCTTTCCCACTTAGCCTGCTCTTAGGGACCTTAGCCGGTGGTCTGGGTTGTTTCCCTCTCGACTACCAGACTTATCTCCGGCAGTCTCACTCCCAGGAAACGGTTGAACGGCATTGGAGGTTTGGTTGAGTTTGGTAAGCTCACGCCCCCTAGCCCATCCAGAGCCCTACCTCCGTCCACCTATACCTGAGGCTGCACCTAAATGCATTTCGGGGAGAACCAGCTATTTCCGAGTTCGATTGGCATTTCACCTCTACCCACAGCTCATCCCAAGCTTTTGTACCAGCAACGGGTTCGGGCCTTCAGTTCGTGTTATCGAACCTTCACCCTGGCCATGGGTAGCTCACCCGGTTTCGGGTCTACTCAATGGGACTAATCGCCCTATTCGGACTCGCTTTCGCTTCGGCTCCGGAACTACAGTTCCTTAACCTCGCCCCACAAAGTAAGTCCCCGGATCATTCTTCAATAGGCACACCGTCATTCGCCTTTCGGCAAACTCCGATCTGCTGTAGGCCTACGGTTTCAGATCTATTTCACTCCCCTCCCGGGGTTCTTTTCACCTTTCCCTCACGGTACTGGTACACTATCGGTGGCCAAGGGTATTTAGCCTTGGAGGGTGGTCCCCCCAACTTCCCACAGGATTTCTCGTGTCCCGTGGTACTCAGGTAATACACCAGGAGCCTCATCCCTTTCGCTTACGGGGTTGTCACCCTCTATGACGGTCCTTTCCAGGTGCCTTCAGCTAGAGATAAGGTTTGTAACTCCTTGCCCCTATCGAGGTTGGGACAGGTGTCACCTATAACCCCCTTATGACATAGGCCCTCGAGCCACTAAGTCATAAAGGTTTAGGCTCTTCCCCGTTCGTTCGCCACTACTAGGGGAATCTCGGTTGATTTATTTTCCTCGAGGTACTTAGATGTTTCAGTTCCCTCGCTTACCCTCCTCCATCACTGGAGGATGCTGCGACTCAACACCGCAGCGGGTTTCCCCATTCGGGCACCCTCGACTATGCCTGCTAGACGACTCATCGAGGCTTTTCGCAGCCTTGCCGCGCCCTTCATCGGCCCTTGGCCCCAAGGCATCCACCGTAGGCCCTTAATAACTTGACCCACGCTAGGAACTCCAAACATTCCTAATTCTTTTTTTAACGTGCGTAGCGGCGGCTGGGTCGTCCCCAAGCCGCCGCTCAGAGTTTTCCCAACTCTTATGTGCTTTAGATGTTGTTCATGAATTTACCGCTATCTAACCAGTTATTATATTAGCTCTTTTTTCCACCGTCAATAGTTTCAACACTGGATATTGAAATTGCTGGGACTTGGACATGATAGGAGAACTGCTCTTTGTCGGCTATAATTCGATGCATGGGACAGGATCAGTTGGAAGCTTGGGCCCACAAGGCGGTGGCGGACGCGGCTCTAGAGCGGACTGCGTCCCAGCTGCGAGGCATTCTGAAGGAGTTGGCCGGCCGGCTAGACCCCTTCCCGGACTTCATGAACATCAGCAGCATTCAGGCGGTGGAGGTGGAGCCTGATGGACTGCAATCTCGTGACAGGGGCTGCGTGGTGGTCTGCCCCGACGGTGAGCTGTACGAGCTTAGCCTTCAGGTGATCCCAGGCCCACTGGGGGTTAGTGACGCAGACCAGGTAGAGGAGTTCCAGCCCCTGGACATACCACCCCAGGAATACATCCCTTATGCCTACGCGGCAATCGTGGCGTTGGCGGAGAGGATGGATTCCACTTCACGTCCTCTCTAACTCACTACTATTGGTGAAGAGAAGTCTAGACGACGAAGCTCATGCGGCCTGGGAACGAAGGGCGCGATCGTCCACCACGACTGTCTTCATGATCTTGTCATGAAGGGTCTGCCGATCTTTGTCCCAGAACGCCCACACCAGATCGACAAGGGAGGCAATTCCGCTGGTCACAGCGTCACCCAGCGCTTCAAACACTAGTACTCAGTCAACTCGGTTTTGGTAATTGTTTAAGAAAACGTCTAAGGTTGCTACCCTTTTTTAGGAGTGTTGACGTAGGAGGGTGGCAGCCATGGGACGAGAACGGTATGTGGTCCGGTTGGAAAGGGAAGAACGAGACCAGTTGGAACGACTGATTCGCGGGGGAAAGAGCCCAGCGCGAAAGGTTGCCCGGGCCCGTATTCTGCTAAAGGCAGATACGGGCTGGGGGGTGATGCGCATCGTGGAGGCGCTGGACACGTCTGCGGGTACGGTGTGCCGTACCAAGCGGCGGTACCTGGAGGGAGGACTGAAGCGGGCCTTGGAGGAAGATCCTCGGCCAGGACATCCGACCAAACTGGATGAGCGGGGGGAAGCGCACCTGATTGCCCTGGCGTGCAGCGAGGCCCCCCCAGGCCATGACCACTGGACCCTGCGGCTCCTGGCAAACAAGGTGGTGGAGTTGGGGCTGGCGCCCTCCATGTCCCACGAGGGAATTCGCAAGCGGTTGAAAAAAACAGTCTCAAGCCGTGGCAGAAGAAGGAGTGGTGTATTCCCCAGGTGAGCGCCGAGTTTGTGGCGTGTATGGAGGATGTGCTGGACCTTTACGCGGAACCCTATGACCCAGAGCGCCCGGTGGTCTGTTTCGACGAGACCTCCAAGCAGTTGCTGGCGGAAAAGAGGTCTCCGATCCCGCCCAAGCCGGCACGACGGGAGCGATACGATTACGAGTACCAGCGCAATGGCACCCGAAACCTGTTCATGCTGTGCGAGCCCCTGGCGGGCTGGAGGCATGTGGCAGTGACCGAACGTCGTACCATGGTGGACTTCGCTAAGCAGATGCGGTGGCTGGCCGATGAAGCTTACCCAGCGTCCGAGAAGATCCGGGTGGTGCTGGACAACCTCAACACCCACAAACCAGCTTCCCTCTACGAAACCTTCGAGCCCAAGGAGGCTAGGCGAATACGCAAACGCTTGGAGTTTCACTACACTCCCAAGCACGGTAGTTGGCTCAACATGGCAGAGATCGAGTTCAGTGTCTTGGCCAGGCGAGTCCTGCGCCGGCGTATTGCCGATGAAGAGACTTTGAGTGGCGAGATCGCGGCCCTGGAGGCAGAACGAAACCAAGCCGGAGCAACCATTGACTGGAGATTCTCCACTGTGGACGCCCGAGTCAAGCTTCACCATCTCTATCCTGCCAACAATTAGGTTGACTGAGTACTAGCAATTTGATAACGAACTCGCGCAGGAATGTCCAGCCCCAGTCGGATCGAGTGCCGTCGGCTCGCATTACCCGGATGCCTAGTAGCTGCTTCCCCGGTGTCTGGCCATGCCTCAACGTGAATAGCCACCATATGATGTAACCTATGATGAGGGTCACGAAGAACAGAACAGCGTCCAGTATGTACGCGCCAACTCGCCGTCCGATACCGGCTGCCTTGATTCCCACAGGGCCAACGAGCATCTGGTCGCACCACTGACAAAACACGCCGCCCCTAGAGTCTCTCCGGGAGCAGTTGGGACAGCTTGTCGCAAGCCCTGTGCCACAGTTATTGCAGTATCGTTCGTCGCTCGGGTTGGCTTGACCGCAATTCGGGCAATTAACTGTGCCCTCAGCAGCCAGAGCGGTCCCGCAGCTGGCACAGAACTTGGCCTCCGGAGCGTTGTCATGACGGCAGACTGAGCATTCCATTTAGCTGGTCCTTCCTGCGGGAACTGGGTTTTGTAGTGGAGTCCTTTCGACTTGAATTTCCTACTACCTAAACAGCCCCTGGAGGTCTCGGGGGCTGCGGGCTCGGGACATCTGCTTCATCAGCTTCTGGGCCTGGCGAAACTGGTTCAGGAGCTGGTTCACGTCCTGGGGGGTCGTGCCGCTGCCCATGGCGATGCGACGACGGCGTCGGCCGTTCAGAATATCCGGTTCGTGGCGCTCTCCAGGGGTCATGGACTGTATGATTGCCTCGAACCTGACCAACTGCTTCTCGTCAAACTCCTGGGGTAGTCGCTTCTTCATCTGGGAGAAGCCGGGTATCATGTCCAGAATCTGGGTGAATCCCATTTTCTTAACGCTTTGGAACTGCTCCAGGAAATCCTCCAAATCGAAGCTGGCGGTGCGTATCTTCTTCTCAAGCTGTTTTGCCTGCTCCTCGTCCACGGCCTGCTGGGCCTTCTCGATGAGGGACAGCACATCACCCATACCCAGAATTCGCGAAGCGAGTCTGTCCGGATAGAAGAGCTCAAGGGCGTCGGTCCTCTCACCGACTCCGATGAACTTTATGGGGACGCCGGTGACCTGAGTAATCGAGATGGCCGCACCACCTCTAGCGTCACCATCCAGCTTGGTCATTATCAGTCCCGTGAGGCTGACTCTCTCGTGAAACTCCTGGGCGGATGACACGGCGTCCTGTCCTGTCATGGCATCGGAGACCAGCAGAATCTCGTGGGGCGATACGGCGGACTTGACGTCCTGCAGCTCCACCATCATCTCTTCATCTATGTGCAGCCGCCCTCCGGTGTCCACGATAGCCCAGTCAAGGCCTGTTTGCTCTGCGTGTTTAACGCCCCCCTTGGCCACCTTGACCGCCGTGGAGGAGGTGTCCTCCTGGTACACCGGAATATCTAGCTGCTTGCCCAGGGTCGCTAGCTGCTCGATAGCGGCGGGGCGTCGCAGGTCGGCGGCGATGAGAAGAGGTCGATGTCCCTGCTGACGAGCGTGGAGGGCCAGCTTAGCCGCCGTGGTAGTCTTGCCCGAGCCCTGTAGGCCAACCATCATCACGACGGTAGGAGGGCGACTTGCCTGGATCAGTTTGTGGTCGCCGCCGCTCAGGATGGATGTAAGCTCTTCATTGATGATCTTGACTACCTGTTGGCCTGGGCTCAGGCTGGTCATCACATCCTCGCTCACGGCCCTCTCCCGGACCTGGTTAACCAGGTCTCGAACTACCTTAAAGTTAACGTCCGCTTCCAACAGGGCCAGGCGTACCTGCCTTAGCCCGTCGTCCACATCCTTTTCAGTCAAGCGACCCTTACCCGTGAGGGTCTTGAACACGTCGTTAAGTCGTTCCGTTAGAGCTTCAAACATTGTATGCCTCCATGAGTTGATTGTAGGGTAGGCATTTAACAGGGTCAAGCAAGAGCAATCTGTGTTTAATGACGCAGAGCTTCACCAACTGATGGATAACTGCTAGAATGCCTCTAGAATTCGGGAGGTCTGAGTTGGCCACTCCAAGGGTGTTCTCCAGCGCCGAAGAGGCGATAGCTGACATAGCCAGTGGCGCAACTATCATGGTAGCAGGGTACGGTGCGCCCGGCACGCCCCGAAACCTCATAAGGGCTTTGCTTCACAAAAACCTGCGCGGCCTCGTCTGCATCAGCGGGCCCTGGCTTAGCGGCGACGGACAACTATACGACGCGGCTGCGCTGGTAGCCAGTGGCCAGGTAAAGAAAGCCATAACGGCTCCTCCGACACACCCACATTTAGACAGCCCCGTACCGCAGATGTCCCAAAAGGGTAGGCTGGAGGTGGAGTTCGTATCGCAGGGTACATTGGCGGAGCGAATTCGTGCTGGAGGAGCCGGCCTGGGAGGACTGCTGCTACCCGCTCCGAGCGGTAATAGCGCTGACAATGGTCAGGAGACACAGGTCATCGACGGCGAAGAGTACGTGCTGGAGACACCTCTAAAGGCTGATTACGCTCTACTTCGCGCCCACAAAGCCGACTCTTTGGGCAACCTGATCTATCGGCTATCCCAGCGCAACTGGAATCCCATCATGGCTATGGCTGCCGACGTCACCATCGTCGAAGTGGACCATGTTGTACAAGCCGGAGAATTGGACCCGGAGCTAATCATTACTCCGGGGATTTACGTTGACAGGATAGTACAGGCGGGGGACGCATCCGATGGCCAATAGGCTCGATCCAGAGAGAATGGCACTTAGGGTGGCAGCTGAACTCAAGTCCGGGCAGATAGTGAGTTGGGGTGCGGGGTTGCCGTCAATGGTCATGCCCCACGTTAGTGCCGGCCGTGGTGTTACTTTTCTCTCCGAAAATGGCGTGCTGGGCTATGGAGCGAGGCCCGAGCGAGCCCATGAAAACCGCGAGGACCTCGTGGACGCGAATGGTCAACCCATGAACCTCGTTCCTGGTTCCGCTTCCCTCGATCAAGCCGACTCATTCGGAATTATCCGGGGTGGCCACCTCGACGTGGCGGTTGTTGAGGCGATGCAAGTCTCGCAACGAGGTGACTTGGTCGACCGTTCTGCTAGCTTGGCTTCTCTGGAATCGCTTCCACCATACGTGGACGTGGCAACAGGCGCCAAGGGGCTGATAGCCATGATGAAGCACACCGCAGACGACGGCAGCCCGAGAATTGTCAAAGAGTGTAGCTACTCAGCGCTCATCCCAGGATGTGTCAGCCTAATCGTGACAGATGTTGCGGTGATACAGGTCACCAACGATGGTCTGGTCCTTAAAGAGGTGGCTCCTGGCTGGAATCAAGACGAGGTACGGGCAATAACAGAAGCCGAGCTTACCGTCGCGCCCGACCTGAAGGAGATGGGCTTCACCCAACCCAATGTGCAGAGGGTTAACAAAGTGTTCGCCAGCGCTGCCGATGCGGTGGCCGATGTGCCCGACGGAGCCGTGCTGTTGATGGACGGCTTCGCCGGCCCTGGAGGCATGGCCCAGCACCTGATCCTAGCTCTGCGAGACCAGGGAGCGAAGGACCTGACCATGGTCAGCAATACTGCGGGCATCGCCAGGGTGGCAAGCTTTGGCACCCCATCCGGCTTCATACCCATAGACCACAGCCTGCTGGTGGACAACGGCCAGATCCGCAAGGCAATAGCGTCGTTCCCTGTGTCTCCATCCCCGTCCCGGCCCAGTTCCTTCGAGCTGGTATACAAACGGGGTGAGGCAGAGCTGGAGTTGGTGCCCCAGGGTACGCTGGCGGAGCGTCTCAGGGCAGGCGGATACGGTATTGGTGGCTTCTACACACCCACTGGGTCAGGCACTTTGATGGCCGAGGGCAAACGGACTCGTGTATTCGACGGGAAAGAGTACGTGTTGGAACGTGGCATCAAGGGTGACTACGCACTGCTGCGCGCTCACATAGCAGATACGACGGGTAATCTGGTGTACAAGGGCACGTCTCGAAATTTCAACGCAGTAATGGCCCCGGCAGCCGCCATCACCATAGTGGAGGTGGACGAGATCGTGGAGCCGAGAGAGCTGGACCCCGATGCCATCGTGACACCGGGAATATTCGTTCAGCGCATCGTTAAGAGACCAGCTGACTTCTCGCCTTACGAATCGATATAGCAAGGCAATCTATCTCTGGCGCTGCGTCAGCTTCCCAAACACCAACCCCGCGAAATCAGTCAGATGGGGTGGCCCAATACGCTTCAAGACGGGGACCGCTCTGTGGTCGGCCGGAATTCCCGGCCAGAGAACGAAAATAACAGCTGCGAAAGTATAGCCAGCCCTTCTCAAAAGAGTCTACCTCTGGATGTCTGGAGTGTTATGGACAAAGAGCGACTAGACAGGGATATTATCGCCATGCGGGTGGCCAAGGAGCTGCCCGATGGGGCTTACGTCAATCTGGGCATCGGGATACCCACATTAGTGTCCAACTACGTGCCAGAGGGACGGACGATCCTTTATCACAGCGAGAGCGGTGTCCTCAACTGCGGTCCTCTCGCCGACGAAGGCGAAGAGGACATAGACCTTATCAACGCAGGGGGCCAGTTCCTGAAGATGGTGCCAGGTATGTCATTCTTCAGCTCTGCCGAGGCCTTTGCCATGATTCGAGGCGGACATATCGACGTCACCGTGCTGGGGGCCATGCAAGTGTCGGAGAAGGGAGACCTGGCCAACTGGATGCTCCCCGAGCGAGGGGTGGGTAATATCGGTGGAGCCATGGACCTGGCTGTGGGAGCCAAGCGTATCATTGTGGCCATGGAACACACCGACAGGAAAAATATGCCAAAGATAGTCAAGGAATGCTCCTACCCACCCACGGGCAGGGGATGCGTCAGCCTTATCGTGACAGATATCGCCGTAATCGAGGTTACCGAGAACGGTTTAACTCTCAAAGAGATGGCGCCGGGCTGGTCTGCGGAAGAGGTCCAAGAGCTCACTGAGCCTAAGCTAACCCTCGCCTCCGACTTAAAGGAGATCGAGCTCTAGTGTAGTTTTCTGCGTCTCCATTACGGGAAGTAACGGTAAATCTGACGCCTGTGCAGGAACCTGATGAAGATGACTGTATCACCTTCTATGACCATGCCGTCCTGTAGTCTCCCAGTCTAATACGGTAGTAGTTGCCTTCACCTCTGAGTTTCCTGAGGTCCCTTATCTCACGAATATTTGGAACGGCTTCGCCATCGCCAATGGCCTCTTGGACTCGCCGCAGCAGGGGCCTATCCTGAATATTCCTGAGGTCCTTCTCAAAGCTCGCTCTGAACTCTACCTTCACGCCTGGTCATTTAGCAACCTGAATATTTCTTCCCTACTCACCGCCTCTGTCTGTTCCCCCTCTAGAATCGCCCGGCCCAGGGCGACATCCTCTATGACTTCGGCAAGCAGACCACGGAGCATGTCTTTTCGCTCCTCGATCACTTCAATGATAGCTTCCTTGAGGAGTTCCTTAAGCAGGGTTTCATTGACTGGGGATTCCATCATATACCCTCTAATAACCAAAGTTTAGCAGCGCCATGCGCTGCTGCGGACGGGTAGGCCCTCTACTCTCTCGTTTGCCAAATCACTAAATCAAGCATCTTGATTTCGGAAACATCGGCGTCAGGGTAGGTTTTACGAAAGCGGTTAACAAGATACTTCCCATTTTCCGTCGCCAGATACTCATTGAAGCAGAAAAGCAAGTGCGAATGGAGTTGGTAAATGCGCCTCACGCGATCTTTGGAGCCATGCGCGGGAAGATTGAGCTTAAGGTTCTTGAGGACAATTGAGTCGATGACCGGCATGTTTGGGTTGAGAGTTGCCAAGAGCTAGCTGGCAAACGACACCTCGCATCGATCAGTCGACTGATACAGCGCATCGAAAATGCAGGGAAAGCTTACTACCTTTCCTTTAAGACTTTCAAGCAGTTCATAGAATCTATTCTGCCATTCATTATTGCGCCTAATCCGGTAGAAGTGATTGAATCGCCTTCTGAAAATTGGATTTGAGCTCTTATGAAGGTTTTTCTGGAGCCAGACGTACTTTTCAAGTCCTTCCGCAACCTTTGGCAGGGCAACGTGAATTTGGTTTTTTGTAAGGTGGATGGTCATACAGCACAACTCCCCTTATTACGCTTGAGTATACAGCAAGCTTACTGTGAAGGAGAAGATATGACTATGCATGATGATGCATGGAAAGAGGAGGTACCTAAGGCAGAGTCAGCCAACTAGGTGAAAGCCGAGAAGTTCATCCTGCCCAGACCGCCGTTGCCTCACGTGAAAGTGTCCGTCTCCCTCTGGAAACACGCTTCGATGGTCTAGTACTCAGTCAACTCGGTTTTGGTAATTGTTTAAGAAAACGTCTAAGGTTGCTACCCTTTTTTAGGAGTGTTGACGTAGGAGGGTGGCAGCCATGGGACGAGAACGGTATGTGGTCCGGTTGGAAAGGGAAGAACGAGACCAGTTGGAACGACTGATTCGCGGGGGAAAGAGCCCAGCGCGAAAGGTTGCCCGGGCCCGTATTCTGCTAAAGGCAGATACGGGCTGGGGGGTGATGCGCATCGTGGAGGCGCTGGACACGTCTGCGGGTACGGTGTGCCGTACCAAGCGGCGGTACCTGGAGGGAGGACTGAAGCGGGCCTTGGAGGAAGATCCTCGGCCAGGACATCCGACCAAACTGGATGAGCGGGGGGAAGCGCACCTGATTGCCCTGGCGTGCAGCGAGGCCCCCCCAGGCCATGACCACTGGACCCTGCGGCTCCTGGCAAACAAGGTGGTGGAGTTGGGGCTGGCGCCCTCCATGTCCCACGAGGGAATTCGCAAGCGGTTGAAAAAAACAGTCTCAAGCCGTGGCAGAAGAAGGAGTGGTGTATTCCCCAGGTGAGCGCCGAGTTTGTGGCGTGTATGGAGGATGTGCTGGACCTTTACGCGGAACCCTATGACCCAGAGCGCCCGGTGGTCTGTTTCGACGAGACCTCCAAGCAGTTGCTGGCGGAAAAGAGGTCTCCGATCCCGCCCAAGCCGGCACGACGGGAGCGATACGATTACGAGTACCAGCGCAATGGCACCCGAAACCTGTTCATGCTGTGCGAGCCCCTGGCGGGCTGGAGGCATGTGGCAGTGACCGAACGTCGTACCATGGTGGACTTCGCTAAGCAGATGCGGTGGCTGGCCGATGAAGCTTACCCAGCGTCCGAGAAGATCCGGGTGGTGCTGGACAACCTCAACACCCACAAACCAGCTTCCCTCTACGAAACCTTCGAGCCCAAGGAGCTAGGCGAATACGCAAACGCTTGGAGTTTCACTACACTCCCAAGCACGGTAGTTGGCTCAACATGGCAGAGATCGAGTTCAGTGTCTTGGCCAGGCGAGTCCTGCGCCGGCGTATTGCCGATGAAGAGACTTTGAGTGGCGAGATCGCGGCCCTGGAGGCAGAACGAAACCAAGCCGGAGCAACCATTGACTGGAGATTCTCCACTGTGGACGCCCGAGTCAAGCTTCACCATCTCTATCCTGCCAACAATTAGGTTGACTGAGTACTAGTAGCTAATCCAGAAGGTGGAGCCTGCCTCCTCTTTTCGGACCTCAATACGGGTCTGAAAGGCGTCTTTCAGCTCGTCCAGATGAGTTATGACGATGATTTTATCGAAGTCCTCTTCTATGGCGCTGATCACATCCAGTATCCGCTCCCTGCCAGCCGCGTCCTGCGTGCCGAATCCCTCGTCTATAAACAACGTTGGAAGGGGTGCCCCCTTGCGATGGGCGAGGACCTTGGACAGCGCGATCCTCAACGCCAGATTTATGCGGAAAGCCTCTCCACCACTGAATAGCTCATAGCTCCTGGGGCCCATCTCGTCGCTGATCTTTATCTCCAGGGTCTCGATGGGTTCGCCTTTGCCGCTTTTGCGCTCACGTTGAGTCTCGAGTTTCAGATGCATTCGATTGTCGGTCATTCGACCCAACAGAGTATTGGCCTCTTCTTCAAGACGGGGCAGCACAGTCTCTATAAGCATGGCCTGCACACCCCGCCTTCCGAAAGCGTCGGCTAGCTCCTGATAGAGTCCCTGGCGCTCTCGAGAGCTTTTGAGCTCGGATTCTTTCTTATCTAGTTCCTCTTCTAGCTGGTCCAGCCGCTTCAATTCGCCTTCTAGCCCCGCCTGTCGACGGAATAACTCGTCCCGTCTCACGTTTAGCTGTTGGTAAGCTGCCTCGGCCGTTTGGAGCTTCCCTTCCCATTGGGGGAGCTCCGTTACTTCCTCTCTGATCTCTCGCTGCTTCTGCTCCAACTCCGCCAGCTCTGTCTGACGTCGCTTGGACATATCCTGTACGCCCGCCAACGAACTTTGCTCTTGGGGCAGGCGGGATACGGCCTCCTCGAGGCGTCGCTGACGCTCTTCCACATGCTGCAACTTCTGCATTTCGTCGTAGAGGCCCCGGTGAGCACCTTGGTCGTAACCCAAATCTACAATCTGAGCTTCCAGTCCCTCTAGCTGTTGGCGCTCTTCAGGCGAGAAGTTTCCGTTCTCAAGTTGCTGGCTTATCTGGAGCAATTGCCGATCTTCTTGCTCTAGCTCCACTGTGGCTTTTTGAGCCTCTTCTAGCTGGCTATCTAGTCGAGCAATCGCTTTTTCAGACTCTCCTCGATTGCGTCGAAGGCCATCCTCTCGTTGTGGAAGCTCCTTCTCCAGTTTATCTTTATCTTTTTCTGCCGCGTCCAGCGTGCTTTGGTTCTCCTGATAAAACCTCAGCTTCTCCGCGATCTGGTCTTCATAGGTCTCGTAGAGGCGCTGGCACTGATCTGCGCCCAACTCGGTGCCACATAAGGGGCAACTAGCGCCCTGGTCAGAGTTTTTTACGATATTCAGCTTGGATCTTAGCTCCTGACCATCCTTCTTGAATCGTTGGGCATTCGCTTGGAACTCGGCTACTCGAGCTGTTAAGTCTTGGAGTTCGTTGCGACGGCCGGTTATTTGTTCCTCTTCCCTGGCCAGCTCTTGTAAACGCGTTCGGCTCTGGTCCAGCTTCACCTTGATCTGGGGAGCCGCATCAGCCTTTGGCCTAAGCTCAGTCCGAATCCGATTTTCGACGTGTTTAATCTGCTCTTCCAGGCGTGTCTTCGCTCCTTCAATGAGCTGCTCCAGCTGCGACTTCCGAGCCATCAGTGCATCAAAGCGCTCTCGAAAGAGGTTGAGCTGCTCGTAACGTTCTCGCAGCTCCCGGTATTGGGCGAGCCCGGCTTCAATATCATCCTTTTCCCCAATCAGTATCTGGTAAGTTTCGATCTGAGACCCACGAGACTCTATCTCTTTTTGCAAGTGCGCGACATCTTCCTCTATAACTAGGATTCGAGCTCTGATCTCTTCAAGCTCTCCTTGCCTGCGCCTCAGGTTATCCACAGCTAACTTGAGAGCATCTACCGACTGCCCACTGGCCTCATGTTGCTCGCTCACTTGATTGAGCTCGGTGTTAACGATCGTTAGCTCACTGTCGTAGGTATCTCTACGTGATATCTCGTAGCGCATACGCTCCAAATCAGCCTCAGCAATAGAGGATGCGACCTTCGCGCTCTCGACACGCTCACGAAACCGCTCTTGTAGTCGATCGTAGAGGTCCAGACCCAATATTTTGGCCAAGACCTCCTTGCGCTTCTCAGGAGTCCTATTGGTGAACTCGTCCGCACGGCCCTGGAGCAGAAAGGCGCTGTTGGTAAAGGTGTCGTAGTCCATGCCAATGGTCTGGTCGATCCTGGCCTGGGTCTCTCGCATGGAGTTTCCAGTAATCGGGTGATATCCATTTCCACTGGATATCTGGAACTGCAGGTCGCTGGCCCCCTGACGCCGACGGCTACTGCCCTGGGCGTGCCTCCTGGTAACTCGATAGCGGGCATCTCTGGCCAAGAACTCCAGGTCAACCAACATTTCGTCTTGGCCGTAGTGAATAAGCTCGTCCTGGGCCTTGCCCCGAGCCTTGCCCCAGAGCGCCCAGGTTATAGCGTCCAGCAACGCCGACTTGCCATGGCCGTTTTGGCCGCAGAGGCAGGCCACACGGATGCCTTCCAGGTCCAACGTGGGCACACCATCTCCGTAGCAGAGGAAATTTCTCAGACTAAGCTTGGTAGGGATCATGATTACATCTCCGGACGGTCCAAGGTGTTTCTCATGCAAGGCTTCCAGGTCAAGAAAAGACGATAGTATCGTCTTCCATGCTGTTCAAGAGAGCAGGTCTTCCTAACGCCCATTTTTTATAGGACCGATAGAAACTCGGGTCCCTGCTCTTCATCTGGTCTCGTAGCCGAAGTATCTCTTCTTTATCTCTAGGCCATTGGAGCTTCTCTAAACGATTCACTATCTTGCCTATGGCAAGATCTCTGGTGAAAGGAAGCTTCAGAGAGTTCAGTTCGTTCTGAACTTGACTTGTGTGGACACGTACGTTTTTGCCAGACAGTCTCCTCAGAGCACCACCTATAGCCTGTCTGACATCGTCTTCTCGTTCTTTCTCCATTGCTTCGTGCAGGTGTTTAGCAGCTCTTTGGAGTTCCAGAGCACCCAGCGCCCACGCGGACCATTTGCGAACTGTGGATGATGGGCTATATAAATTGTGAATCAGAAAAGGATAGGACTCCGTGTGGTACAGCCTACCCAGCGCCCATGCGCAGCGCCCTTTGAGATCATTGTTTCTCTCCTTCTTCATTAGGTTAAGATCATCGTCAGCGAGTTGGGAGAGGTTTTCATTGACTATGCGAAACAGAGCATCACTTCTGTTCTGGGAATCGGAGGATTTTAGAGTCTGCATCAGAATGTCCAGTGTCTTTTCCATTCTGCATTCCTGGCTAAACTTCAACCGATTAACGTATCTGAGATTCTATTTCCATTTTAGCTCTCATTCTAGCACAGCCCTAGTTCAAGTCCCATGTTGAACACCCAAAGTGACAAACTAGAAAAAAGATGGCCCCGGAGCAAATGCTCCGGGGCCATTAACGGCTTCGCTAGCTCTTTATTGGTGTAGCGCGGCCTAGTACTCCATGGGAGGCATCGGAGGACCTGCAGCGGCAGCTTTCTCCGGTATCTCGGTGATCATGGACTCGGTGGTGAGTACCATGGCTGCTACGCTGGCTGCGTTCTGCAGGGCGGACCTGGTTACCTTTACTGGCTTCACCAGTCCACGATACCCTGCTCCAGCATCTGGGCGTATTCCCCGATCTCAGCATCGTAGCCATAGTCATCCTTACCCTGTCTCACGCCATCCAGAACCACGGCGCCTTCCTGACCCGCATTCTGTACGATGAGCCGTAGGGGAATCTCTAGGGACTTCCTTACGATACTTGCGCCAACGCCCTCATCGCCACCGATCTTCAATGTGTCCAGCGCTCGCTGCGCCCTTACCAAGGCCACTCCACCACCAGGAACTATTCCTTCTTCGACAGCAGCCCTGGTAGCTGAAAGAGCGTCCTCTACTCTGGCCTTCCGCTCTTTGAGCTCGATTTCCGTGGCAGCGCCTACCTTAATGACTGCTACGCCGCCGGACAGCTTCGCCATCCGCTCCTGAAGCTTCTCTCTATCAAACTCTGAGGTGGTGTCCTCGATCTGGGCCTTAATCTGAGTAATGCGACCCTTTATACCATCCTCGGAGCCCTTACCCTCGACGATCGTGCACTCATCCTTGGTGGCGGTAACTCGACGCGCTTGGCCCATGTCGTTCACGGTGGTTGCGTCAAGCTTGCGCCCGGTCTCTTCGCTGATGACGGTGCCACCGGTTAGAATCGATATGTCTTCCAGCATCGCCTTCCGGCGGTCGCCGAACCCTGGCGCCTTCACAGCAAGAACGTTTAACGTGCCTCGAAGCTTGTTGACTACCAACGTCGCCAGAGCCTCGCCCTCCACATCCTCACCGATGATGACCACGTTCTTCTTGCCGACTTGGAGCAACTTCTCCAAGGTAGGCAGAATGTCAGCCACTGCGGAAACCTTTTTGTCGGTGATTATGATGTGGGGGTCTTCTATGACCGCTTCCATTCGGTCGGCGTTGGTGATGAAGTAGGGAGAGATGTAGCCTCGGTCTACCTGCATTCCCTCTACATATTCAGTCTCATCGTTAAGGCCTTTGGACTCCTCAACGGTGATGACTCCGTCCTTTCCCACCTTCTCCATGGCATCCGCGATGGTCTGGCCAATGGCGTCCTCATGGGCAGAGAGCGCGGCCACCTGAGCGATCTGCTCCCTGCTTTCCACCGAGGTGGACATGCCTTTAAGTTCCTTTACGATTGCTCCAACTGCCTGTTCAATGCCCCGTTTTAGCGCCATGGGATTGGTACCGGCAGCCACGTTCCTGAAACCTTCGTTAATGATGGCCTGGGCCAACACCACGGAAGTGGTTGTTCCATCTCCAGCAGCATCGTTGGTCTTGCTGGCAGCCTCTTTTAGGAGCTGTGCCCCCATGTTCTCAAAGGGCTCAGGAAGCTCTACCTCCTTGGCTATGGTAACTCCGTCACTGCAGACCTGAGGAGGCCCGAATTTTTTGTCCAGAATAACGTTTCTACCCTTGGGGCCGAGGGTGAGCTTCACTACGTCGGCCAAGGTATCTATTCCAGTTTTAAGAGATTTGCGCGCATCTTCTGAATAAGTAAGCTGCTTGCCTGCCATTAGTGATCTTCTCCTCTCTAGCTAATTTTGGCGAGAATATCGCTCTCTCTGAGAATCAGGTACTCGTCCTCGCCTTCCTTGTACTCGGTACCGGCGAACTTGGAGTAAATTACACGGTCGCCTTTCTTGATCTCCATGGGCACCCTACCTTTGCCGTCTTCGGTGGACCTGCCAGGACCCACTTCTACAACCTGTCCTTCTTGGGGCTTCTCCTTTGCGGTGTCCGGTAGGTATATTCCAGAGGATGTGGTCTGTTCTTTTTCAGTGGGCTTTACCACTACTCTCTCGCCTAAGGGCGCGAAGTTTACCAAGGTTACCTCCTTCTCATATCGTGGGGTTTTTTGATCCGGTTTTAGCACTCTCCACATCCGACTGCTAAATCATCTAACATATTAGATTATCCTTTTTGGGTTGTCAAGCACTGCGTTTGCCCTTACTATAATGGCACTTCTAAAGCTATCGTTAAATTAAACGGAACGGCCGTGACCTATAGGACATTGAAATATGAAAGCCGGCCCCCTGTGGTATGGCTGACCCTGGATAGTCCACATTCTTTTAACCGCGTAAGCGTTGCGATGGCTGCCGAGCTACGCCTGGCCTGCCAGCAACTGCGCGAAGAAGGGGCCTATGTCGCTATCCTAACCGGCTCGGGAGAGGCCTTCTCTGAAGGAAGGGAATCCCTCTTCCCTCTTAAGCACGAAGCAGGACACCTGAATCACAGTACCGACTGGTTAGAGGCTCACAGGGCAGCGTCTGTTCTGTCAAACATCGAGATACCCACCATTGCAGCTATAAATGGCAATGCGACCGACCACGGCCTGGAGTTGGCGCTGGCATGTGATTTACGCGTAGCGGCCAAAGGAGCACTGCTGGGATTTACTGACGTTTCCAAAGGAACCATACCATGGGACGGTGGCACTCAGAGGCTAACCAGGCTCATTGGCAGAGCTCGGGCCCTGGAAATGCTACTCACCTGCCGTCTGATCGACGCTGATGAGGCGCATAAGGTGGGTCTAGTAAACACGGTGGTACAGCCCCAGGACCTCGTTAGCTACACTCAAGAAATCGCCATAAGCATATCATCAGGAGCTCCCATTGCCACTCGCTACACAAAAGAGGCCGTGAGCAAGGGCATGGATATGACCTTGAGCCAGGGCCTCAGGCTTGAGGCGGACCTGAGCATCATCCTGCAGAGCACTGCCGATAGAGTCGAAGGAGTGAGTTCCTTCCTGGAACATCGCACTCCCAACTTCAAGGGAGAATAAGACCGGAGTATCCTTGATACCCAGGTTAGCGGATCGATGAGTAAATTTCATACTATCATCTTCGAGAAAGCGGACGGAATGGCCCGTATCTCTCTTAATCGTCCGGACAATCTAAATGTGTACAACACCGAGATGCGGGACGAGCTTTACCAGGTGTTAGGCGCGGTCAGGGACGACCTTGAAATCAGCCTGGCGATTTTTCGTGGAGAGGGCCGGGCTTTCTGTGCCGGAGCGGACCTAACAGAGTTCGGCACGGCACCATCCCTAGCCACGGCCCGCGAGGTCAGGTGGGAGCGAGACATTTGGGGAAACCTCGCGAGTATGCCGAAGCCCCTGATCGCCGCCATACACGGCTACTGTCTGGGGTCGGGGCTGGAGCTGGCCCTGCTCTGCGACATTCGTATTGCTGCTGAGGACGCCGTTTTTGGTATGCCGGAGGTAGGCCTCGGCCTGATACCGGCGGCTGGCGGCACACAAACCCTGCCACGGCTTCTTGGGATCCCTACGGCTCTAGAGCTGCTTCTGACCCAGCGTCGCGTTAGTGCCGCCGAAGCGCTGGAGCTGGGACTCGTGAGCAAGGTAGTGAGCAAGGAATCGTTGGAGAATGGCGTAGAAGGTATAGCAAGAAGTCTGCTTTCGATGGACCAAGCAGTCGTCAGGGCCACCAAAGAAGCTGTACTGAGGGGAGCAGAGCTGCCTTTGGCTGAAGCTTTGCGCCTGGAAACGCGCCTTGCAATGGGGGTTGTGTGTCAATGATGGGCGCCGACTGTCACCCGTCCTTGATGGACTTTCGGAGAAGTTAACAACATGAACACCACAGATTTTCTTACCATAGCCTGCGCCATTGTGCCTGGCAGGGAGGCCGTAGTTTTCGAGGGTAGGCGGTTCACCTTCGAACAACTTCAGGAACGGGTAAACCGGCTGGCCAACGCCCTGTCCGACCTGGGAGTAGGAAGGGGCGACCGGGTTGCCATCATGCAGGTGAACTGCAACGAGATGGTAGAGACCTATTTCGCAGCCGCCAAGCTCGACGCAGTCTTCGTCCCCCTGAACTTCAGAGCAAGGGGCGATGAGGTGGTTTATGTGCTTAACGCTGCCGAACCTGCCGTGCTTTTCGTAGGCGGGAGATACATTGACCTCATCAGGTCTGTTCGGAATCAGATCATCCCACCCAACTACTTGGCTTCAATCGAAGAGAGGGCCGACGGTGAGTGGCTCTTTTACGAGGACCTGATCCAGTCTTCGTCACCTGACGAAATCCACTTCCCTGAAGGAGATGATGAGGACACCACCGTGCTGATGTTCACCGCCGGCACCACCGGAGTGCCCAAAGGGGTTATGCTCACACACCAGAGCTTCACCTCCTACATGCTGTCCAGCGTCTCACTGCCCGACCCGGATGAGGAAGAACGCAATCTGTTGTCAGTGCCTCTGTACCACATTGCAGGGATGCAGGCTGTCATGGCCGCCGTCTACAGTGGGCGCACTCTGCTGATCAGCCGCCAGTTTGAGCCGTTGGAGTGGATGAAGCTGGTCCAGCAGGAGAGGGCCAATCGATCCATGATGGTGCCCACCATGCTGAAGCAGCTTCTGGACCATACCCAGTTCCACGACTTCGACCTGTCTAGCCTGCGAGTGATAACTTACGGGGCGGCGCCCATGCCACTGGAAGTTATCAAGAGAGCGATCAGAGAGTTCCCAAAATCCAGGTTCATCAACGCATTCGGTCAGACGGAAACGGCCTCCACTATAACCATGCTCCCTCCTGAGGACCACGTACTGGAAGGCTCGGACGAAGAGGTTGATAAAAAGCTAAAACGACTCACGTCCATAGGCAAGCCTCTGGAGGACGTGGAGGTCAGCATAGTAGATGAAGATGGAAAGCCTGTGGTGCTCAGCGAGACCGGAGAAATAGTAGCTCGTGGTCCACGGATCATGAAAGGGTATTGGGGCCAGGAAGAGGCCACGGTTGGCGCCATCAAGGACGGATGGCTCTACACAGGAGACCTGGGCTACCAGGACGAAGATGGTTATATTTACTTAGCAGGGCGAGCAAAGGATTTCATCAAGCGCGGCGGCGAAATGATCTCCCCTGAAGAGGTCGAACGCACCTTGATGTCCCATCCAGGAGTGGAAGATGCAGCAGTGATCGGCATCCCCGACGTGGACTGGGGAGAGCGGGTAATGGCCGTAACTGTTCGAAGCGCCGACGGAACACCTACCGAAGAGGAGCTGATTGAATATTGCCGGCAGAGGTTAGCCAGCTTCAAAAAGCCTGAATCAGTGGCCTTCGTCGACGAGCTGCCGCGCAACTCCCTCGGTAAAGTGCTCAAGAGGACCTTACGGGAGGAATACGGGGCACAGATCTAAAGATCTACTCGTAGACAGAGCGGCGTCTTCTTCCGAAAGATACAAAACGGAGCAGTATCCGGCCTATCATAGCCGTGCGTAACCTGCTCCATGCAGCCTTTATCCCCGCCCTCTCCTCAGAAGCCATCTCGCCGGATGGACCATATCGGGCTGCGACAAACCCCTGAGTAATGCGAGATATGCCTCGCGTGTGGTCGGGAAGCGTTCTGGTCAAGCGCTGTGAGTATTCCCAAGCGGTATCGTAGGGTCTTCGAGCAACCCCCGACAATCGACCCAGCATCCACATAGAGGTGTAGGTGACTGTGGCAAACCCAAGGCGTCGCTTGACCCCCTGAACATAGGAAACCACTCCCACCGGCAGCACCAGGAATATCGCTACCCCCAAGGCCAGAACCGTCCACAGCAATGCGGAAAAGCCCAATCCTCCTCCCCCTCTTAGCTCTTCGTTGCCAAGAGCAGCCGGCCCGCTATCTAGGGCTTCGATAAGGTCTTGGAGATTATCCGTAGCTCCAAGGGCTGCGATACAACCTTCTGGAGTCGCAAACTGCTCGAAACACGCTTCCGGATCGAATTCAGCTTCACCTGAAGTTCCAACGGGCCGGAACCCCAAGGCTTCCAGGGAAGGCTGGACATCCACGGGCGTTGGCTCGAACTCCACCCAGCCATAGCGTGGGAAGTACACTTCCGGCCAAGCATGATAATGTCGGGATTGAATCTCAGCCACGCCTCTAGAATCGTCCCACAAACCCGGAGCAAATCCCACTACCAGCCTGGCTGGAATCCCCAAAGACCTCAGCATGGTGATCATGGCCGACGCATAGTTTTGACAGAATCCTCGGCGTTCTACGAAGAGGAAATGCTCGACCCAATCGCGTCCTTCTGGCGGAGAGACGAAGTCCAACGTGTAAGGCAGGGTGGTCAGGTAGCGCCTGATGGCCTCAGCCTTATCGTAGGGATTGTTCGCGTCCGCGGTCAGCCCTTCGGCTAGCTTCTCAACCGTCTCAGGAAAGTCGTGCGGCAACTGCAGATACCGGTCAGTTACATCTAGAGGGTAATCTTGCCCAGCTAAACGCAGACTACGGGGTTCCGCCACAGATATTGAACCTACAGTCTTATATTGTTTGGGTGGGACCAGGACCCTTTGCCCGAGAAGCGCTACAGGCGGAGCCGGGCTGGACTCGGTGCGTTCAACTAAGATATGGGGCACCTCAGTGGGGGCCGTGTTGGAGTCATCGGCCCGAGCCGACTTGAAGCCCATTTCCCGTAGGTCAAGGGTAGATGCTCTGAACAGACCGCTATCTGCGGGCACAGCCCGACCCAGCAAGAGCAGCTCATCTTCCTCACTGGCACGAATACGTGGGCCTAGGGTAGACAGCTTAGACCGCATCTCTTGGGGCAGATAATCCACTTGTTTGTAGCCTTCCAGATACAGAGTGAAGCTGGTTTGCGGCTGCATCTCTATTCGGGATGGAATGTTCGCGGACAACGGCTCACCAACGGACATCAAAGCGTTGGCCTTTGAATGCATTCGGACGCCTATCTTCACTTCCGTGCGGTCTTCCCATGGCTGCACGTACTCATTCAACGGCACCTCGGTAGAGGGCATCTCCACCGGCTCCTCGTTACTTATCCAGCCTTTGCTGGTGTAGGTCTCATAGACACGCATTCGCCATCTGTGAGGACGTTCAGACTCGACCTCAAATAACATTTCTTCACCTAGGCCAACGGGTCTTTTAAAAGCTAGGTCAATTGGAGGCGAGAAAAAGGGCCACTCCTGTCTGCTCGGTACCCCATGGAAGAGTCCTGACCACTCCTCTCTAAAGGAGTACCAAGGCTCCTCCAGTGCAGACGACAGGGAAATGACCGTCCCTTCCGGTGCGGGGGCACGCCATACGGGGGCCAAGGTCACTACCATCAAGACGGCGCCTACAACGAGCGTACCGACCAAAGGTACGCGGCGACCGTCCATACCCCAATAGCCATTGTAGCGGTACGCTATGCCAGGAGCGGCGGCTAGAAGGTACATGAAAAAGTACCAGTAATAGTCCGAAGGCAGGAAGGTCAACACCACCAGGAGTACCGCGAAGCCAGGTAGAGCGGCCAACAAAGCGAATGAGCGCCTGTAGGAGAACCACACGGTAAAGTGACCCATCCACAGTGTAACGGTTAAGAGCCAAATTCCGGTTATGGCGGCGCCTCGATTACCTTCTTGACTTCCAATGGCTCCGAACCAGCTGCCTATCAAGCTGAACAGGTCTCCTATGCCATTGGCTTCGGAGATGGTAAAAGCGCCCAGAATCAATGCCACCAACAGCCCAAGTATCAAGGCCACTGGATGGCCGATCCACCACGGGATTCTGCTTCGGGCCAGTAGGGCCCAGCCCACCAGGGAGACAGCTACGACGGCGATAAGGGACGGCAGTCCGTCTACCCAGTCGGCGGCCTCTATAGTCGCGGCCGTAACTATGAGAGGCAAGGCCAACAGGACAAGGACCATCGCCTCTTTGCGCGATGGAATTATCCCTCCGTGAGAGTTCAACGCCATGTCCTCCGTAGCCTAATAGGCCGCGATTTGGTCTAGCACGTAACGCAAGGAAGTGGACAAATCGTCGCCACTTCTCACTACGAATCCCCACTCCTGGCTGGCCGTTCGTGCATCCGCGAGCCAGGTCGACTCAGGGAGTCGCCCAAAGCTGGCGGCATCCAGCAGGATAGGCACCACCAGAATCCCACGCCGGGCCAGGAACTGCAGTTGCGCGCTAATACTCTGGCCAGGCCAGGGCGCCACCGCAATAGCCACGGAACCAGGCCCCAGATTCCCACTCTCCTGGGAAATAAGCTGTGGCAGCGGCGTCTTTCCCGTAGCTCTCACAAGGGCCAGAGCTTGGAGCATATCCCATAGATGCCCCGGCTCCTTGGAAGGATTCACTTTGTAAAACTGGTCCCCCTGTATCACCATACCTACGGCATGGCCGTCTCGCATGAGGCACTTGGCAAGGGAAGCCGCGATCGTGATGCCATACTCTTCCGTACTATCGTCTCCGGTACCAGACTGCACCTCTCCATGGAGGTCCACGAAGAGCCATATCTCATTGATGCCGGCGCCCTCGAACTCCTTGGTCATTAGCTGATCTAATCGGGCGGTGGTCGGCCAGTGAATGTGAGCCAGGCTGTCTCCGGCAACATACTGACGGACCATGGAGGCCGCGGGGCTATGTCCAATGAGCTGACCTGACTCACCGATCTCCCCGCCTCTGGACTGACCTTCGATCAAGGTTGCTGACAGCTCCACCGTGCTGGGGTATACGAGTATAGTCTGGGGCTGGCCAACGCGGCATCCCATTCGTAAGAAGCCTGTTGGGTCAGTGGAGACAACTGCGAGAGAGCCCACAGTATTGAGACCTCGCCGTCGGCAGGTCCCCGACACCGTCCAACTAGCTGTACCTCGTCCCTCAAGGTTCAGGTCCTCTTCCTCGGCATCGGCAAAGTCACCTACAAGACTGGTACGAAGCCCAACTCGGGGAACACCAAGCTTCTCGGTGATCTCCACCTTCAGAAATACGGTCTGCCCCACCTGAGGGTGTGCCGAAAGGCCTCTAACTTGAACGTCGAGGGCGCGGCTCTGCAACCAAGCCCACAGATACCCTACAACGGTTCCGGCGACCACCAAATAGAGGATCCAGTACAGAGGTTGGAATCCGGTTATCATCGCGAGAAGCAGCAGGATTATGAGCCCCACGATTATCTTGGCAGCAGTTTTTTTACTCTTTACTTGCATCGCCTATCCACTCTCGCCCACATTCGCTGGAGGTGTCCATGGCGGTCCGGTGTCAGTAAGTCGTCTAACCCTCTTTTCGACCTGGACTTGGAAACGAGAACCGTTCAACGGGCGCCGCTCCGGGGACCGGTACCGAAAGCAGAATCTGATTTATGGTCTCTTCATCACTATTGCTGCTGCGGCCATCAGCGGTGAGCACCATCCGGTGCCCAAGAACCGGCAAAGCGACCGCCTTGATGTCATCCGGGACGACGAAATCCCGGCCGTCTAATAGAGCCCGCGACTGGGCCAGCGACAAAAGCCCGAGGGAAGCTCTAGGAGAGGCCCCAAGGTAGACTGACTGGTGGTGGCGAGTAGAGCTGACCAGCGCCACTATGTATTCCTTCACTAGCCTATCCACATATATGTTCTTCACGGCCTCTTGAGCCATGCGAATGTCCTCGTCGCTCGCCACCTGTTCCACGGAGTCGATGGGGTGGACCGGTATCTGGCGTTCCAGGATGGACACTTCCTCGTCGGGGGTGGGGTAGTCCAGATGGACCCTCAGCAGGAAGCGGTCTAGTTCGGTCTCGGGTAGCGGGAACGTACCACCGTGCTCAGTAGGATTACGGGTAGCCAGGACGAGGAATGGATCAGGCATGGAGTGGGTCACACCGTCGATGGTAATTTGGTGCTCCTCCATGCACTCAAGGAGGGCCGACTGAGTTTTGGGAGAGGCCCTGTTCACCTCATCTACCAGGACTATGTGGGCCATTATAGGGCCCGGGCGGAAGTTGAACTCACGAGTCCTCTGGTCGAATATGTATACACCGGTGATGTCGGTAGGGAGTAGGTCGGCGGTGCATTGGATTCGCCTGAAGGTTGCGCCTATTGACTTTGCCAGGCTCCTCGCCAGCATGGTCTTACCTACGCCAGGTACCCCTTCGATAAGTATGTGACCTCGGGAAAACAGGGATGCCACACCCAGCTTCACCACCTCATTTTTCCCAACGATAACCTTTTCTACGTTGGCGACTATCTTGGCACCGATTTCACGGCTTCTTTCAAGGTGATTATCGTCCACGTCTACGGCCTCCTGAGGCAGATCCAGGTCCGCTAACCATAATATTAGGTGTCTCCGCGCTTAACTCTTTAGCGGCGGTAGTGCCATCACTACGGAAATCCAGTCCATATCCACTGCATCGATGCTATACAGAAAAGAACGATGCAATCTACAGTGGATATTTCGGAGTCTGCCGCATGTGGCGAAATAATATAGTGATCACAGCTAGCGAATTAGTAGCGATACTACTCATTCGCCACCGTCTTTGTCAAGGCCAGACACAAGCTGCGCCACGTTTGACAAACCTGAGGTTTTCTGCTGGAATGACTCTGTCGGAGGGGAGTAGAGAACCACAAACCCTAGAAATTCAGTCCCATATTCGGTAGAAAACGAAAGAGGTGAGTATTATGGCGAACAAAACGTTTATCTACGCAGGCGCAGAGGCCGGAGGACTCTATCGCAAGGAGGCTAGCGACTCCGGCTGGCAGAAGCTGTTGGACGGCCTCCCGCCGGCCCCTATGGCACGAACAATAGCCATACACCCGACGAATCCCGACTTGATGTACGTCGGTACTCAGAGGGGAGTGTACCTGAGCAAAGACCATGGTGACCATTGGGAACGGGCCGATATATCAGAAGGCAGAATCATCTGGTCCTTAAAGTTCCACCCTGACAACTCGCAGGTGATGTTCCTGGGCACCGAGGGCAGCGAAGTTTACCGCAGCGACGATGGCGGCGAAAGCTGGCAATATCTGGCAAGCATAGACGTCAGTGACGCCCACCAGATGCCCTTCTCCACCCGCATTCTGGGACTGGCCATGGAACCCAATAACCCGGAAAACATGTATGCCGCCCTGGAAGTCGGAGGCACCGCTCGTAGCAGCGACGGTGGGAAGAGCTGGCAGCCGCTCAACCACCAGTTCGCGGGAGACGTGGACCTGTTGGACCAGCACGGCGTAACGGTGGGCTCGCCGAAGTCGGACGCAGTGTTCATATCAAACAGGACAGGGGTATGGAGGAGCCGGGACCAAGGCGGAAGCTGGGAGAACCTGCACCTGGAAAGATTCTCACCCATCAAGTACTCCCGAGGCGTTCAAGTGACTCCCAACGACCCGAACACTCTATACGCCTGTGTGGGCGCCGACTTCGGCAGCGATGAGGGCGGCCTGATGCGCACCACCGATTTGGGAGATACGTGGGAGCGGTTCGACCGCGGCGTTTCCCCCAAGAGCACTACTTTCGGGATGGGGATAAACGCCCAACAACCTGAGCAGATCTACTTCTGCAGTCGCAAGGGCCAGGTCTTCGGTACCCAAGACGGCGGCGCTTCCTGGAAGGAGCACCCCTTGCCCGAGTCGGCCAAGGATATGATCAGCGTGGCCTGCGCTTCGGCATAAGGTTTATACTATGATAAGATTTCAAAAGTCAACCGACCGGTGGGAGTTCAAGGTAGGACTCCTATTGGTCATTCAAACCCCCGACTTGGCTGAGAACCATGAAGGGATGCTTATTGAGGGGCTGCAGGCCCACGACCGAGCGCCTCGGCCTCACTGATGGACTGTATCGAGGCCGCGAGAGCATCGCCGCTTCCGCCAATTGCGCCGAACACGACCTCAAAGCTGTGGTCTCCCGCTGGCAGGTCACCCTCCCTGCATTCAAATCCCATGCGCAGCTCCATTTCCCACATATCATTTGGTGCCATCACCCAGTTCACTGGCCATTCACTCCACCCGGTATAACCTCGATATACCCCGACTTCGTTTTCCAACCGGGCATCTATATAACCGTAGCAGAGCTCGCTAAATAGAAATTCATGAGCCGGATCGATGGGTCTCAAATAGTATTCGGACTTGTTCTCCATCCATACCGCTCTACTATTTATTATCCCTCGGAAACTCCGCAGCGGAGCCTGTGTCTGGACTGAAGTGAACTGGATGGGTGTAGTTATAGGCTGTTTGTCCAGCGTGTCCCACAGAGCGATATTGTCCCCTGAGATGACCACCGTCGCGGTCAAACTCAATACCCCCGGGTGGGTCTGGCTCACCTGGACAAGGGTGACAGCTCCAAAGGCCACTCCAAAAGCCACCAGAAACAATGTGATTCCCGCTGCGAATCCAATCCAGACCTTTTTGCTGGGCTTCATGACTCTACATCCTATAAAGCTTGATGATTATACCAGGCACCCTTATATGCGGTACTCAACATAGCTACTCACCTAGCTAGATGTTCCTGTCCCCTTTCTTCTCCACGACCGAGCGCCTCGGCTTCGCTGATGGACCGTATTGAGGCTGAGAGAGCATCGCCGCTGCCCCCTATGGCCCCGAACACTATATCGAAGCTGTGATCGCCAGATGGAATCTCTTGAGGCCAGCAGCAAAAATATAGACTCATCCGCCACATATCGCCCGGCGCCATCACCCAGTCCTCCGGCCACTCGTTAGCATGAGTGCTATCGCGGTTGTCCCCAAACTCGTCATACAAGTCTGCATGAATATGGAAACAGCAAGTGTCAGCTATGCGGAAGTCTCCGACGGGATCAATAGGCCGTAGATTGTATTCAGAGAGGTTCTCGATCCACACTTCAGGCCGAGTAATGCCTCCAAAGTTCCGCAATGGCGCCTGGGTCTTGAATGACGTGAACTGAATGGGCGTAGTTAGGGGGTCCCTGTTCGCAGTGTCCCACAGAGCGATGTTGTCTCCGGAAATGACCACTGTAGCGGTCAAACTCAATACGCCCTCGTGAGTTTGGCTCACCTGGACAAGGGTCACAGCTCCAAAGGCCACCCCAAAAGCCGCCAGAAACAAAGCTGCTCCAGCTACGATTCCAATCCAGCCTTTTTTGCTGAGCTTCATGACTCCACCTCCTATAACGCTTACTGGTTAAGTCAGGCGACGTTAACAACGCTACTCACGGTAGCTCCTCCCCTAAGTGGGCAGCTACTATAGCTAAATCCACTACATCTACATCGCCATCCCAATCCCAATCCAAAACCATTGATGGCTCCTCTAGTACTCAGTCAACTCGGTTTTGGTAATTGTTTAAGAAAACGTCTAAGGTTGCTACCCTTTTTTAGGAGTGTTGACGTAGGAGGGTGGCAGCCATGGGACGAGAACGGTATGTGGTCCGGTTGGAAAGGGAAGAACGAGACCAGTTGGAACGACTGATTCGCGGGGGAAAGAGCCCAGCGCGAAAGGTTGCCCGGGCCCGTATTCTGCTAAAGGCAGATACGGGCTGGGGGGTGATGCGCATCGTGGAGGCGCTGGACACGTCTGCGGGTACGGTGTGCCGTACCAAGCGGCGGTACCTGGAGGGAGGACTGAAGCGGGCCTTGGAGGAAGATCCTCGGCCAGGACATCCGACCAAACTGGATGAGCGGGGGGAAGCGCACCTGATTGCCCTGGCGTGCAGCGAGGCCCCCCCAGGCCATGACCACTGGACCCTGCGGCTCCTGGCAAACAAGGTGGTGGAGTTGGGGCTGGCGCCCTCCATGTCCCACGAGGGAATTCGCAAGCGGTTGAAAAAAACAGTCTCAAGCCGTGGCAGAAGAAGGAGTGGTGTATTCCCCAGGTGAGCGCCGAGTTTGTGGCGTGTATGGAGGATGTGCTGGACCTTTACGCGGAACCCTATGACCCAGAGCGCCCGGTGGTCTGTTTCGACGAGACCTCCAAGCAGTTGCTGGCGGAAAAGAGGTCTCCGATCCCGCCCAAGCCGGCACGACGGGAGCGATACGATTACGAGTACCAGCGCAATGGCACCCGAAACCTGTTCATGCTGTGCGAGCCCCTGGCGGGCTGGAGGCATGTGGCAGTGACCGAACGTCGTACCATGGTGGACTTCGCTAAGCAGATGCGGTGGCTGGCCGATGAAGCTTACCCAGCGTCCGAGAAGATCCGGGTGGTGCTGGACAACCTCAACACCCACAAACCAGCTTCCCTCTACGAAACCTTCGAGCCCAAGGAGGCTAGGCGAATACGCAAACGCTTGGAGTTTCACTACACTCCCAAGCACGGTAGTTGGCTCAACATGGCAGAGATCGAGTTCAGTGTCTTGGCCAGGCGAGTCCTGCGCCGGCGTATTGCCGATGAAGAGACTTTGAGTGGCGAGATCGCGGCCCTGGAGGCAGAACGAAACCAAGCCGGAGCAACCATTGACTGGAGATTCTCCACTGTGGACGCCCGAGTCAAGCTTCACCATCTCTATCCTGCCAACAATTAGGTTGACTGAGTACTAGTGCGGGGTCCGGCATGCTGCTTTCAAGGGTGAACTTCGCCGGGGTAGATGTTGGTATAAGTGGCGGCGGTGGTGGCGGCGGTGGTGGTGGTGGCGGTGGTGGTGGTGGTGGTGGTGGTGGTGGTGGTGGTGGTGGTGGTGGTGGTGGTGGTGGTGGCGGTGGTGGTGGTGGCGGTGGAGGCCGAAAGCACGGTGGAAAGACACAGGTGCCTATGTATTCTGCCACTAATAATAGATCCGCTCTATCCACCTTCTCATCCAGGTTAGCGTCGCCCATGGGAAGCAGCCTCAGTGAAGATGATGCCTGTGCAGAGACCTGGAAAACCTGCACCGAGACGTTAGGGGAAATGGTTTGAAGTCGTAGAGGCAAGCTAGCCGTGTCTATGGTACGACTAATGGGTACTATCCTGGGAGCAATCGGACCTGGAATCGCCCTATTTGACGCGACTACCCCTCGGTCTGTGGACAGTTCACTCAATGGGATGATGTTCTTTTGTTGGGCCTGATGCGTCACAACATCTGGGGCATTTTGACTGCGCGGTCCAGGCGAGTCGGAGACCGGGAGCCCATGCGTTAACCGAGACTGGGTGGCGGCAGAGGCTGGATTTTCCCGCATGGCCGACCTAGTCTGCACATCGGATGGTTGAGCTGTCCCTGCAACGACATTGCCCATAAGTACACCTGCCACAGCTCCAGCCAGGATTATTACTGCAACCAGTGTCAGTAGGCGCATTGTCCACCTTGTAGACCTATATTCTGGGATAACACGGGCAGACTAGCACAGTTGCATTCAAGGTTCAAGTAAACGGCCTTGAATGGGAGCTAGGTCAGGGCTGCGTGGACCTAAGGGCAGATAATCACTCGTAGACCATGAACTCCAGCAGGTTCTGGTCCGGGTCCCTAACGTATACGCTGTTTCCCATGGTCTGGCCTCCGCCTCGGCCACCCTGCCTTGGACCAGGTCCGGCAACTACTTCTACTCCAGCCTTGTTAACCATTTGGAGTACCTCATCCACCGTGCCATCCCAGACGAAACAGATGTCGCCACATCCAGGAGTGGCCGTGGGCCCCCTGTCAACACCCTTCAGCTCCGGTGGGTGCACATTGATCTTGGATTGGCCGATCTGAATCGCAAAGATCCTGGACTCACCCCTCCGCCACTTGTCCTCGTCGATAATGCTGAAGCCAAGACGTTTATAGAACTCGATAAACCTCTCTGAGTCGCTGGTGGGGAGGACAACATGATCAAATCCTACGACAGGCATAGCTTCTCCTTTCGGACATATGATGAACCGTAGGCTGCGAGTTAAACACAATATACTGCGGAGTTTTAGGGGAATGCAAGACCAAATGCAGGTGACACAATGGCCTCTTCATTATCTCCCTGAGCCGGAGGCGAAGGGTCTGATGGGGCCGGGGGCTCGTCCCAGCGAAGCGTATACGGAGGCGGAGACTACTCCCCACCAGATGCTTCGGCGCTTCGCTTCTCAGCATGACAAAAGAATGAAAGGGCCCCGTGAGAGACACAGCTCTCATACGGAGTTGGGCATGTTGGTCAAGTTCGAGGAGGATTCCCGGAGACGCTTTGCGTGTAGATAGTTGTAAAGCTAACTGTGGCTATGCTGGGTTGGCCTGGGCCCATTTGAACTTTTTCGATCCGCCGGAACCTCTGGTCCCGGGGCGATGGTAGGCACTCGCCTGGGCCCGACCAACCATAGCTATTTTAAAGGAGACAGTTGACCCTTTCGGGTCCAGACAGATGCCTACCATCGCCCCCTATTACTTAAATATACTTTCATATATCACCTCCCGGCATTCCTCAGAATACCTTTCTAAATTCCGCACAAGCGGTGACTGTATTGTAGACACAGATGCCGCCCCTGTCAAGGGTAACGGTACATAAATTTCAAGCTCGGTGAACTTAAAATTACGTAGGTGGCCTCATCTCATGCCACGAAGTGTTCTGCTCATAGGCATGGGCCACCTTTAGCATCGTCCCCTCTTGCAGCAGTCTACCCCCAATCTGTAAGCCTATAGGAAGTTTTTCGGAGGTAAATCCACAGCAAAGGGTCATGGCAGGGGTGCCCACAAGGTTATACGTGGGTGTAAGGAGGTACTGCAGGCTGGACAGGGGCTCGCGCTCGTAGCCCTCCACTGGAGGCGCGGGCCTTCCCATGGTTGCGGAGACCAGTACATCGTATCTATCCAGCGCTTCTAGCACCTGGTTCCTCAGCAGGGTCCTCAGCTTTTGGGCCTTATAATACGCCTGGGCCGGCATAATGCTACCGGTGAGCAACCCGATGCGGTTGCCGTGGCCATAGTCATGGAGACGGTTCCTTACCCAATCCCGCTGATTTTCCGCCGGATCTGCCACCAATGGCACCAAGGTCATGGTCATGGCATGCCTCGCCATAGGGATGGACACCTCCTCCACGGAGGCTCCAAGCTCCCCTAGCAACGAAGCCGCCTTTACTACCGCCTGACTGGTCTCTGGCTCTACCGCATCACTATTGGTGAGCTCGCTAATGAGCCCCACTTTCAAACCCTTTATATTTCCGTCCAGGGCCTGCCTGTAGTCCGGGACGGGCTGGTCCCAGCTGTAGGGGTCTTTGGGGTCGTGACCGGCGATAGCACCTAAGGTGATCGCCGCATCCTCAACGGTCCTGGACATGGGACCAACTGTGTCCATGGACCAGATCCCCTTCATGAGACCATACCGACTCACCCGACCCCAGGTAGGCTTTACGCCCACCAGGCCACACCACGCAGAGGGCATTCTTATCGACCCTCCAGTGTCCTCCCCAAGGGAAGTGGCGCATAGGAACGCCGCGGTGGCCGCGCCGGAGCCGCTGCTGGACGCACCGGTATATCTGTCCAGGTTCCATGGATTGCGAGGTGTGCTAAAGCTCTGAGGCAGGCCAATGGCGAACTCTGTGAGATTGGTCTTGCCCAACAGGATGGCACCCGCCCTCTTCAAGTTGGCTAATGCCGTGGCGTCCTCGTCGGGGATGAAGTCCATCAGGAAACGCGAGCCGCCCGTGGATCTGACTCCTTTGCTCCACATCTGGTCCTTGACTGCCACCGGTACGCCGTGCATCGGCCCCAGGTGATTGCCCTGAACTATGGACTGCTCCGCTTCCCGGGCAGCCTCTAGAGCTTGCTTTCGAGAGACGGTCAGGTAGGAGTTGAACTTGAAGTCGAGGGCGTCGATGCGGTCAAGGTACGCCTCGGTGGCCTCGACGGGAGAGACCTCTTTCTTTTCGATGAGTCCCGAAAGCTCCGTGGCTGAGAGAAACGGGATATCAGACCTGTTCATTTCAACTCCTCCTCACGGCGTATGGCACCTGATATATCTTAGGCGTTGGGCGGCCTCATCGTGTGCCAAGGAGTGTTTTGCTCATAAGCATGGCCTACCCTGAGCACTGTTTCTTCCTCTCCCGCACGTCCCCCTATCTGGAGTCCGACGGGAAGGCAGCGGGCGCCGAAGCCACAGGGTACCGACAGAGCCGGCACGTTGGCCAGATTGAAGATACGGCGCACCACATATGGCATAGTCGCCGCCATCTCCTTACTGGTGATCACAACGTCATCCCGTGTCTCCATAGCTTCGGTGCCCATGGTGGGGGTCACTAGCACGTCGTAACTCTCGAAAAGCCCATATATCCGCTCCGACAACATACTTCTGAGCTTCTGGGCCTTGTAGTACGCCTGGGCAGGTATGATGCTGCCCATCGAAAGACCGATGCGGTTATCGTGACCGTAGTCTTGGAAACGGTCTCTTATCCAATCATGATGATTCATGGCAGGCTCGGCTAAGAGTATGACAGAGGTTGCCACTGCGGAGCTCTCTATCAAGGGCACAGAGACCTCCTCGACCGATGCTCCCAGCTCCCCTAGCACCGAGGTGGCTTTGATAAACGCCTGCCTTACCTCCGGCTCTACCAGATCGCTGTCAAGCTGATAATTTATGATTCCGACCCGAATGCCGGATATGTCGCCGGTGAGGGAGCGCCGGTAGTCAGGCACAGGCGTCTTCCAGCTATACGGGTCTTTGCGGTCGTGACCCGCGATGGCCCCGAGAGTAATGGCGGCATCCTCCACCGTCCTGGATATGGGGCCGGCGGTGTCCATGGACCACACACCCTTCATAATACCGTGCCGGCTTACCCTCCCCCAGCCGGGTCTTAGCCCGACCAGGCCGCACCAGCCCGCAGGATAACGTATCGAGCCCCCGGTGTCCTCTCCCAAAGAGGTAGAGCAGAGAAACGCTGATGTAGCCGCTCCAGAGCCGCCGCTGGAGCCTCCCGTGTACATGTCTAGGTTCCAGGGATTCCTGGGCGTAGTGTAACGATGAGAGTTGGCCATCAGGGCGAACTCGTTCATGTTGGTCTTTCCCAAGATCACCGCCCCGGCCTTTTTCAGATTGGCTACAACAGTGGCGTCCTCTTCCGGCACGAAATCGACCAGGATTCGTGACCCGCCGGTTGTCCGAATGCCCTCAGTCCATATCTGGTCCTTGACCGCCACGGGAATCCCGTGCATGGGCCCCAGGTAGTTTCCCTGGACTATGGACTGTTCCGCATCCTTTGCCGCCTGGAGGGCCTGCTTACGACATATGGTCAGATAGGAGTTGAACTTGAAGTCCAGATCATCTATGCGGTCGAGATACGCTTCGGTGGCCTCCACGGGAGAGACCTGTTTGGCTTCGAAAAGGCGACCCAGCTCGGCTGTGGACAAAAATGGTATGTCCTTTTTATCCATCCTCGATCCTTTACCTGGCCAAGGAGCCCGATTAGACCGTTGGTGGCCTCATATTGTGCCAGGGGGTGTTTTGCTCATAGGCATGGGCCACCTTGAACACCGTCTCTTCCTCTCCTGCACGGCCCCCTATCTGGAGTCCGATAGGAAGGCCGCGGGACCCGAAGCCGCAGGGCACCGACAGGGCAGGGACGCTGGCCAGGTTGAAGATACGGCGTACAACATACGGCACATTCGCAGCCATCTCCTTGCTGGTAATCACAATGTCATCCCGTATCTCCGTGGCCTGGGTACCCAAGGTGGGAGTCACAAGCACGTCGTATTTTTCATAAAGCTCGTAGACCTGCCGGGATAACATACTTCGGAGTTTCTGGGCCTTGTAATACACCTGGGCAGGTATGATGCTGCCCATCAAAAGGCCGATGCGATTATCGTGGCCATAGTCTTGCAAACGGTCCTTTATCCAACCGTGATGATTTTCGGCAGGCTCAACGGCGAGCACTACAGCCGCTATCACCCCAGCGCCCTCTACCAAGGGCAAAGAGACCTCCTCGACGGATGCTCCCAACTCCCCCAGAACCGAGGTCGCTTTTAGAAACGCCTGCCTGACATCCGGCTCCACCAGGTCGCTGTCCAGCTGGTAGGTGATCATCCCGACGCGGATTCCGGCTAGGTTGCCGGTGAGAGAGCTCCTGTAGTCGGGCACAGGCGTCTTCCAGGTATACGGGTCTTTGGGATCGTAACCCGCAATGGCCCCCAGAGTGATCGCGGCATCCTCGACCGTGCGAGACATGGGGCCTGCAGTATCCATGGACCAGACACCCTTCATAACACCGTGACGGCTAACCCGTCCCCAGCCGGGCCTTAGCCCAACCAGTCCGCACCAGCCCGACGGAAACCGTATGGAACCTCCCGTGTCCTCGCCCAGAGACGTGGAACAGAGGAACGCGGCGGTCGCCGCTCCGGAGCCGCCGCTAGAGCCTCCTGTGTACATATCCAGATTCCAGGGATTTCTGGGCGATGCGTAACGATGGGAGTAGGCGGTTATGGCGAACTCTGTCATGTTCGTCTTGCCCAATAGAATCGCCCCGGCCTTTTTCAGATTGGCTACCACCGTGGCATCATCGTCGGGAAAGAAATCAGCCAGGAAGCGCGACCCACCGGTGGTCCGAATGCCTTCGGTCCATATCTGGTCTTTGACTGCCACGGGAATTCCGTGCATGGGCCCCAGATAGTTGCCCTGAATTATGGCCTGTTCCGCGTCCTTTGCCGCCTGAAGGGCCTGCTTGCGACATACAGTGAGGTAGGAGTTGAACTTAAAGTCCAGATCGTCTATCCGGTCCAGGTAGGCGTCGGTGGCCTCTACCGGGGACACCTGTTTCCCCTCAATAAGCCTCCCAAGCTCGGCCGTGGACAGAAATGGTATGTCCTTTTTATCCATGTTCGCTCCTTTGCCTGGACAGCTCTGTTCAGACCGTTGGCGGCCTCATGGTGTGCCACTCAGTCGCCTGTTCATAGGCGTAGGCCATCTTCAACACGGTCTCTTCCGCCCCGGGGCGACTTCCAATCTGGAGTCCTACGGGTAGTCCCTGGGAGCCGAAGCCACATGGCACGGAGATGGCAGGCGCACTCGCCAGGTTAAACAGACCCGTGATCAGATAAGGCATGCGAGCAGCCGCCTTTTTGCTGGTAATCTCCACATCGAATCCCTCTATGGGCACGGCTGTGTTCCCCATTGTGGGCAGCACCAACACGTCATATTTTTCCAAAGCCTCGTGGACCTGTTTGGCGATCATGGCCCTCAGCTTTTGGGCCTTGTAATAGATTTGTGCCGGTATGATACTGCCAGTAAGAACCCCTATGCGGTTGGCGTGGCCGTAGTCTTGGAGACGCTCCTTAGCCCATTTGATGTGATTTATGGCAGGCTCCGTTGACAACAATACTCCTGCCGCGGCACGGTCGTATTTCACGAGGGGAAGGGACACGTCCTCTACAGACGCGCCCAGCTCACCGAGCACAGTAGTTGCCTTTAGAACGGCCTGTTTCACGTCCAGGTCCACGACATCGCTATCGATACGCTCCTGCACCACTCCTACCCGCATGCCGGCCACGTTATTATCCAGCGCTTTCCGGTAGTCTGGGACGGGAGTATTCCACGTGTAGGGGTCTTTCGGGTCGTATCCGGCTATGGCCCCTAGAGTTATGGCAGCATCCTCTACCGTCCGAGAGATGGGGCCAATGGTATCCATGGACCAGCAGCCAGGCATAAGGCCGTAGCGGCTCACCCTGCCCCAGGTTGGCCGCAATCCAACCAGGCCTGACCAGGCGGCGGGGAACCTGATGGAGCCTCCCGTGTCTTCTCCCAGAGAGGTGGCACATAAGAAAGCACCGGTAGCTGCAGCGGACCCGCTGCTGGAGCCACCTGCGTATCTATCCAGGTTCCAGGGATTCCGGGGAACGCTGTAGCGCTCCGAGCCGCCGCCAATGGCGAACTCCATCACGTTGGCCTTACCCAAGAGGATACCCCCGGCCTTTTTCAAGTTCGCGATGGCGGTGGCGTCCTCTGTAGGGAAGAAATCGATCAAGATGCGGGATCCACCGGTAGAGCGAACATCCTTGCTCCATAGCTGGTCTTTCACGGCCACTGGTATACCGTGCATAGGACCGAGATAGTTCCCGTTGATGATGGCCTGCTCGGCCTCTTTTGCGGCCTGGAGAGCCTCTTTGCGACATACCGTAAGGTAGGAGTTGAACTTGAAGTCCTGGTCGTCTATACGGTCCAAGTAGGCTTCGGTGACTTCAACGGGCGAGACCTCTTTTTTCTCGATTAATCTTGAAAGCTCCGATGCAGATAGGAAGGGTAAGCTTTCCCTGTCCATAGCCGCTCCTCTCTCGACACTTCGGCGGGATGGCTGGCTGAATTATAAGCATACCCCTAAAGGCAGTCAACACACACGCTGTCTTGACAAGGCAAGCACTGCCTGTAAAATTTAGCCAACCCCGCGTCGCAGGAGGAAGAGTTGAGTCTGGGTCTTTGCATAGTAGGCTGTGGGCAGTTCTCCAAGACCTTTGTAAGGGCTGTCAGGTCCTTCTCCGGCCTGGCGTATGGGGATGAGTTGGACCTCTTCTTCGCCAGCAGGAACGGGAAAAAGGCGCAAGCCTACTCAAGAATGTTCGGTGGCAAAGGGTATTTCGATAGCTACGAGGAGGCGGCCGCCGACCCCAGGGTACAAGCCATGTACATCTGCACCCCCCATCAGACGCACCTGGAACACGTCCTGATGGCAGCCGGGTCCTCGAAACACGTCCTTGTGGAAAAACCAATATCCAGGACGCTGGATGAGGGCCAGAAGATGATACTCGCTGCCAGAGACGCCGGAATCAAGCTCATGGTTGCGGAAAACTTCCGGTTTATGCCCGTGGTCAAAAAGGCTAGAGAGCTGATCGGTGAAGGAGTGCTGGGCAAGCTCCGCTTCATTCAAATACAGGAAGAGGCCAATTTCATTCCCCGAGGCTGGCGTGCTCAGGGTGAGATGTCCGGTGGAGGAGTCTTGATCGATGGTGGGATCCATTCGATAGACGCGATGATAGACCTGGGTGGGCCATTGGAAGAGGTGCACGCTTGTACTCTGCCTAAGACCCTTTCAGACCTGGACGGGGAAGACGGTATCGTCCTAATAGCTCGCCTGAAGGGCGGAGCCACCGGCCTTATCAATCACGGGTGGGGAATTTCCAAGCGATCCTGGCAGCGGTGGGTGTCCATATCCGGAACGGAGGGGCGAATATATTTCGAGCCTCTTAAGCCAAACCTTACCCTTGAAACTGCTCAAGGAAAGACCAGGTTCAGATTCCCGGAGGACAGGACCGGTATAGGGAACATGGTCAAGGAGTTCAGGGACTCCATCGTAGCTGACCGGCCGCCATCGATGCCTGGAGAGGACGGCTTGCAAGACCTGAAGGTAGTCCTTAGTGCCTACGAGTCGGCGGCGAAAAAGATTCCAATCCAAATAGCCTAAGGCAGCTAATAAGAGACATTGTAAGTCAGCTTGGTTGGTATGCTCTTAGGCACCCTCAAAGTGGTCAAGGCCCTACTCCTAATGTATAATGCAGCCAATACATATCAAATAGTAAAAACCTGTCCAGGTTAACCAGCTCTTGGAGAGGATGTATACCAGAAGGGATATAGAAATGTTCATAGGACGATATAAGATTTGGACACTGATATCCATGGTGATTTTTCTGTCCGGCCTTTTCGGACTCGCCTGTGGCGGTGGAGGCTCTGACGGGGTACAGTTGCCCGTAAGGATTGAGGGGGGACAGCTCGTTCCCAACATTCTTGACGTTAACCTCAAGGACAAGGTTACGCTCAAAATAGACAGCGACGAGGCGGGCACGGTCAGCGTCTAAGGCTACGACGTTTCGCGGGAGGTGAAGCCCGGAGAGATAGCGGACCTCTATTTCGTGGCCGTTCGCCTAATTCGACCCGAGGGAGGAGGCGTCACTAGACGGAACTTTGACATCACGTTCAAACGGCCGGGACAGGCCACCAGTGAGTCGATTGGTACACTGAGAGTTAAGTAACCTTGAAGAGCCGTTCATTGCGACAGAATATTCCTATGGATACGTTTAGATAATCGCCGCAATCCGCACCTAGTCTAAAAACAGTAGAAGATCATCTCGGATCACTAAGTTCTATCACCACCTAACACCTGAATAGAACGAAGTACGAAAGGTGATGGCATGAAGCAGGCGCTAATCAGACCAAAAACGTTAGGTTTTCTCATAGTCGCACCAATGCTGATAGCTGTTCTGGGGGGAGTCTGCGGCGGCTCTAAGGAGGTGATAGTCGCTTTAAACATCCAGGGAGGGGAACTCACTCCGGATACTGTTAATGTAACGGAAGGCGACAAGGTGATTCTGAATATAGGGACGGACCAGCCAGGCGATATTAGGATTTCCCGACTTAACGTGACAGGACAGATGGAGCCCGGACAGATCACGGAGCTGCGCTTTACGGCCTTTATAAACCCCTATCGCCAAGACGCCGACTTTTCTCCCACCGGCGGCCAACAAGTTATCATGTACTACACACTCGAAGGGGGACCAGAGGCCCAGATTGGGGTGATCGGGATCGACGAGAAATAGTCGGCCACACTGGATATACCAAGGCCGCCAGTCATATAAGATGCCGCTGCGTAAATATGAACCTGGGGGTGATGACATGAAGCCGACACTAACCAGACCGATAACCTTAGGTACTTTCACAGTCGTCGCTGTGCTGATAGGTATTCTGGCAGGAGCATGCGGCGGCGGCGGTTCTAGTGAAGTGGAACTCCCAGTAACGATTCAGGATCACAAATTGGTCCCGGAAGTAGTTAGTGTAGATGAGAACGCCAAGGTTTTGTTTAAATTTCAAACAGACCAGCCCGGAAAGGTTCGTCTCGCACTATACGAAGTCACAGGACGAGTTGAGCCCGGCAAGGTGACTGAAATACGCTTCAAGGCTTTCCTCGGGCGGTTCCCGAACATATCGGTTGAAGGCCAGGGCCGCCCAATCTACTTCACACCGGATGGAGAGCGGGAGATACAGGTCGGCTCCATCGACATCAACCAAAAGAAGTAGGATACACTCAGTCTTAGCTCAATCCAGTCAACAACTCGCGAATAGAGGAGGATGTCATGAGACCACTGGAATTCAAGCAAGCTCTGAAAACTCGTAAGGTGGTGGTAGGGCTCCAGCAATTCCTTCCCTTGCCGGCACTTACGGAAATGGCCGGCTTCGCCGGATTCGACTGGATGTGGCTGTGCACCGAGCACGGCACGATAACCATCGGATCAGAGCTGGAGAACCTCAACAGAACGGCTGCAGCGATGGGGATGACCTCAATCGTGAGGATCACCCATAACGATTACCCAACTATTCTGCGCTGCATGGAGTTGGGCGCCAATGGAGTGCTCGTGCCACGAGTGAGGACGAGGAAGGATGTTGAGCAGGCAGTGGAGTGGGTAAAGTATCCGCCGCTGGGCACCAGGGGCATCTGCCATATTACCCGCCTATACAACTATGGTTCCGTAGCCCGTACACCCGAAGAGATGAACGCCGAGACCGTGGTGATGTTGCTCATCGAGCAGCTTGAGGCTTTCGACCACCTGGACGAAATTCTATCGGTGCCCGGTGTAGACGCCGCCATGTACGGTGGGGGAGACCTGTCCCTTGAGCTGGGCCTAAAGCAGCAGGCAGACGAGGGCGAGCCGGAGGCTTTGAAGATCATGGACGGATACCGTCGCCAGTTTATCGAGGCATGCAACCGCCATGGAATTGCCATGTCCGAGCCAATCAAAGACGTGGCCAAGGTTACATCGATGGTTGAGGACGGAATGACCGTGCTAGCCAGTTCACCGGACACCGGCCTGATCCAAAACACCATGTCTGCGTTAGCCAAAGGAGCCAGACAGGCATCTGAGAAAGCAGTGACGAGTTCTAGGGTATAGCCAGTTCAAGTATCCCTGGCAGTTGGCTACGAACTTTATTCCGTGAGTGTCCAGATACTCATTAGTGGAGGTACGCTTGCTTCTTAAAGACCAGGTTGCCCTCGTTACTGGGGCTGGAAGGGGCATAGGACGCTCCATCGCGATTATGATGGCCCAAGAGAGAGCCAAGGTTGCCGTCACGGCTCGCACCAGGGAGCGCCGAGAGAGTGTGGCGGCGGAAATCGTAGCCCAAGGTGGTGAGGCGCGACCCTTCGCCCTGGACGTCACCAATGACGAAGAGGTCTCCCAGGCGGTTAACGATGTCCTCTCAACATGGGGCCAGATAGACATCCTAGTAAACAACGCTGGTATCATTACGTACAACACCCCGGTATGGGCAACGCCTGTGGATGAATGGGATGCTGTGATGAAGGTCAACCTGCGGGGTTTATTTCTTTGCACCAACACAGTGATTCCCCACATGATAGAGAGGCAGAAGGGGACCATCATCAACATCGGCTCTATGGGGGCTCGTATGGTGCCCCATATACGCGGGCCGGGCGGCTACACAGGCGCTCCGTATGCGGTCTCCAAGTGGGGTGTGATGGGATACACGGCCTTCATGGGCCACTGGCTTCGTCCCTATGGAATTCTGGTCAACGGCATCAACATCGGCGGGGTGGATACCGACATGACGAGGGCCGAGATGCCCGAAGGCAACCCCGACTGGAGCACTCCGGAAGAGATTGCTCGGGTGGCATTGTTCCTTGCAACCAAAGCTCCTCGAGACATGACCGGACAGTCCCTTGACGTCTTTGCCGCCCAGACCCGTTTCAGAGGTCCCTATATCAAGGAACACGGTCCGTAACTATTGCCCGACGACGGTCTAGCGTCTTTCGATTGTCTTTCCTGGGCAGATATTTCCGCTCGCTCTGAGCCGATCGAAGGGCAACACCATGGTTCGACAAGCTCACCATGAGCGTTAGTTTTCTCCCACCTCGGATAATCGAAAGGCTGCCACGATGGTCGGCACTGCTTGACGAAGCATCGGTGCTCCAGTAAACTTTGCAGCGAGCTTCCCGAGACGCTCAAATGCGTCCATCTCCGTCATTCTTATCCGCTGAGGTGCCATTATGGCCGACTATTTTCCTACGCCCGGAGCCACTTTCGACGAGTTGGACACTCCAGCCCTCTTAATTGATCTCCCAGTTATGGAGCAGAACATCAAGACGGTGGCCGACTTCTACAGAGACCGAGAGGCCAAGGTGCGGCCCCATATCAAGGGCCACAAGTCCGCCGACATCGCCCAGATACAACTGGACGCAGGAGGCACGGTTGGCGGTGTCTGTGCGGCGAAACTGGGTGAAGCAGAGGCCATGGTCAAGGGTGGAATTAACCAGGTGCTCATCTTTAACGAGATTACAACGCCGCCCAAGATGCGCCGCCTCACAGCCCTGGCAAGCCGTGGGGACATTACCGTTGCCGTGGATGATCCGGGCAACGTCGAGGAGTTGTCCGAGGCTGCCCAGGCTGCCGGTGTGACCATCGGCGCCTGCGTGGACGTGTCGGTTGGAATAGACAGGACCGGTGTGGCGCCTGGCCAACCAGCCGTGGAGCTGACCAAGAAGGTGGTAGGAGCACCGGGTCTCCACTTCGCCGGGCTCCTAGGTTACGAAGGTTCGATGCCCTTGCCCGACTTCGAGGAGAGGACCCTCAAGACCCGGGAACGGATCCAGCGTCTGCTTGACACCCGCGAGATGGTGGAAGGGGCCGGTTTCCACTGTGGGATTGTTGGGGGAGGTGGAACTACGACCTGGAACATCACGGGCACGATTCCCGGCGTAACTGAGGTGCAACCGGGCCGATACGTTACTTCAGACCTCCTGTACCAGCCCCTCGGAGACTTCGATGTCTCGGTCAAAATCCTCTCAACAGTGATTAGCCGCCCACGAAAGGGCCTGGCTATCATCGATTGCGGCCATAAAGCGGGCCACCTCAACTACTCTGGACACGCAACCAGGGAGAAATACCCAATCCTGCCCCCCGAATACAGCGGCTATCCACTGGTGGAGAGTCCCAAAGGTGCCCGGGTCACCGCGTTGGACGCCGAGCATGGACGTCTGGAGCTGGACGGCGAGGCCGAGGACCTACGCAGAGGTGACAAGGTGGTATTGCAAGTTGCCTACCACGGCACCTCAATGAACCAACACTCCTACTATCTGGGCGTCCGTAACGGCAAGGTGGAGACCGTGTGGGATGTTACCGGCATTAACAAGTACCGCTAATGCCTGTGAGCCTTAGGATCAGGTACTCTACTGCATGGGCGGCGCTTCAGATTTCAGGATGTAAGGCCGGGTGGCCACTTTAGCCCCAGGAGAAAGTCATGGTAGAGAAGGCGACAACCACGCCATCGATCAGCGCGGATGAGGTAGCGAAGATTGCCTGGAATGAGGAGCCGCTTCGTGCTGCCGAGCTGGTTGCCAGCCTGACGGAGCAGCACAACAGGTGGCACGAGCATAGTTTGAACCTCGTGGCCTCTCACAACCTCATCAGCCCGAAAGCCAAAGCGATCCTGAACTCCGACCTGGTGGAGAACGCCTCATCAGGGGCTCTGGGGGCCAGGTCCCACAGTGGCACCGTGCTGATAGACCGCCTGGAAGCTCTGTTGGTAGAGTTGGCCAAAAAGCTCTTCGATGTTCCTCACGTGGAATACCGCGCTCCGAGTGGTGCATTGGCCAACGGCCTGTTTATATTCGGAGCCATGGAACCCGGCGAGAAGGTAATCGCGCTGCCACCCAGGTATGGTGGCCACTACACATACTGGAAGAACAGCTACCCAGGAGTGCAGGCCCTGGACATTACCGACATGCCTTGCCAGGGCGAAGATTACCCTGTCATAGACCTGGAGGGTCTGGCCCAGGAGGCGGAAAGGGTAAAGCCCAAGTGGTTCCTGCTAGGGACCGCTACGTTTCTTTTTCCCTATCCCCTGGAGGAAATCGAAAAAATCGCGAAAAGCGTCGGATCCCAGATTTTCTACGACGGCGCCCACATACTAGGATTGGCCGCTGGAGGCTCATTTCAAGACCCCCTCCACGAGGGCGCAGCCGTATTGACCGGTTCTACCCAGAAAACTCTGCCTGGGCCGATAGGCGGGCTCATCTTGATGCACGACCCAGAAGCGGCCGAACGCGTGAACCGCAAGACGACCCTGTTCATCTCCAGCTATAACAACAACCGCACGGCGGCCTTGGCGGTGACCTTGGCGGAAATGCTTGCCTTCGGCAAGGAGTACGCCAGCGCCGTTGTTAGGAACGCTCAGGCCCTGGCCCGGTCACTCGATGCCGAAGGGTTTTCGGTAATAGGCAAGGAGCGGGGCTTCACTCGGTCTCACATTGTGCTGGTGGACATGGGCACTGCAGAGGCATGCGGGGAGGCACAGGCGCTACTGGAGGCTGCCCATATCTCATGCTCTCCGGTAGCTCTGCCCAGAACTGATTCCCAGAAGACCACCCTGCGTATCGGCTCTCCAGCCTGCACGAGAAAAGGAATGGGCGAGAATGAGATGGCAGAGGTGGCCAGACTCATGCGCCGCGTCGTGCTGGATCGTGAGGAGCCCTCTCGAGTTGGCCGAGATGTAGGGAACCTGGCGTCGTCGTTTACTCGTGTCCATTACTGCTTTTAATCCAGAAACCGCCTATCCACGACTGCAACTCTCCCTCAACACCATGGTTTGTGCCATGGCGGAGCAAACACTGATATTGACTGGTCAGGGAACGAAATACCGAGTGACCGGAGGTAGCCATGTCGAAGTCTAAAGAAGACCAGGTCCGTGAGTTGGCCGATCTGGTGGGCATAACCATAGCCGAGGAGGAGCTTTCGGAAGTAGCTAACCGCTTTGACAGCCTGATAAAAGAGATGGACCGACTCAAGGAGCTAGACCTCGATGGAGTCCAGCCAACCATGGTGTTCCCCGACGAGGAGGAATAGATGGCCAGCAAAGATATCGCCTTCCTGTCGGCAGCCGAGACGACCAAAGCCATCAAAGCCAAGCAGATATCGCCCGTTGAGGTCGTGCAATCTTACCTGGATCGAATTGACCGTCTCGACTCCAAGCTAAACGCTTATATAACCGTGTGCCGTGAGGAGGCGCTGGGAGCAGCAACCGAAGCCGAGAAGGCACTGAGCCGTGGAGATGTATCGGGACCCCTCTTCGGTGTTCCCATAGCCGTCAAAGACCAGTTCTGGACGAAAGGCATCCTGACTAGCAACGGTTCGAAGGTCTACAAAGACTTCGTGCCGGACGAGGACTCTACGATTATCACAAGGATCAAGCAAGCGGGCGGAATCCTTCTCGGCAAACTGAACCTGAGCGAGCTGGCCATGGGAGGCACGCAGAACCCACCCTGGGGTATACCCCGGAACCCCTGGGACCTGGAACGCACCCCGGGCGAGTCCAGCAGCGGTTCGGGCGTAGCGCTGGCCGCCCACTTATGTGGCGCCTCTGTCGGCGAAGATACTGGAGGATCAGGCCGGGTGCCAGGGGCTTATTGCAACGCCATCGGCTTCCGTCCCACATTTACCAGGGTCAGCCGTCATGGAGCCACCCCCATGTGCTGGTACATGGACGCCGCTGCCCCTATGACCAAGACTGTAGAGGACTGCGCCCTTCTGCTGGGCGCCATCGCGGGCTACGACCCCAAGGACCCCTATACAAGTCGTAGACCCGTCCCTGACTACACGTCCCATCTCCGAGATAGCATCCGTGGACTAAGAGTTGGCTTGATTCGCGAGCTTCATGACAGCAACGACGTTCACCCGGAGGTCAAGTCGGCCATAGAGAGTTCCCTTGAGGTCTTCAGAGAGCAGGGGGCGGTGATCAAGGACGTGTCCATCCCTCTGATCTCCCTGGCAGGGGCCATGTTCGTGGGCATCGCCGACACGGAAGGAGCGGGCGCCAGGGATGAAGTGCTGAGAACCACGCCGATGGACCTTGACCCGGCCTCAAGGACCCGCCTGCAATCGGCAGCTCTGGTACCGACCAAGATCCACAACCGGGCCATGAAAGCGCGCACCTTGCTACGTCAGCAGTTCATGGAAGCCCTCAAGAGTGTGGACATATTGGTGTCGGCCACGTCTCCCTATCCACCACCCAAACACGCCAACCTCACTGCATCATTTCAGAGCGCCGACGACGTGAGAGCCCGCTTCTTCTTCCGAAGATCGTATACAGGCTCCTACGCGCTGACTGCTCTGCCTGCCATCTCCATCCCTGGAGGGTTTACGACAGATAATCTGCCGATTGGCCTGCAACTTGGCGCCCGTCCCTTCGCCGAGGAGACCCTGCTGAGAGCCTCCTACGCCTACGAGCAGGCTACGCCTTGGCACACAAGGCGCGCCCCGGAGGCATAGACTTTATCCCGAAAATGGAGTTGGTAGCTGGGAGTAGCCCGGTAGCCAGAATAATTCCTGCAGCAGATTTGCTCCTAAGAATCCGTCATTCTGAAGGAGCAAAGCGACTGAAGAATCTGGTGGGGTTAACTAGCTAGTGTCCTGCCGTGCCGCCTCTTCATAATGATGGCGCCTGTGGGCGGTGGTGGGCCTGACACCCGAGGCGATATCCCTCTTGATGCGCTGCTCCATCTCACCGAGGCGACGACCCCAGCGCAACGCCTCGGCAATAGCTTCCGGCGGGACCACCACAACTCCATTCTGGTCGGCAAAAACGAAGTGACCGGGTTTTACCTCTACCTCTCCCAACTTAACCGGTATGTCATACCCCTCGAAACCGATGCGACCCCGCACCGAGGTGTTAACGACTCCTTTACCGAATACGGGAAAGTGGAGCGCGGCCATCTCATCCACGTCTCGGGTGGCCCCGTCGATCACGCATCCCTGCATGTTGTAGTGCTTAGCGGAGAAGGTGGCGATGCCGCCAAAGCTGTTTGAGCCGGCTCTCCCACCGTTGTCAATCACCAGCACCTCTCCCGCACGGCTGTCCTGAATGGCTTCCAACGTACCCATCACAGTAGAGTGCTTGGCCTCCGGGCTGAGCTTCATCGTCATTGCGGGCCCCGCTATCTTGGGGCAACCATGCCAGAGGGGAAGGACGCCTGTTATCTGTCCCACCAGACCCATGCGGTCCAGTGCGTCGGAGATGTTACACGTGGACAATTCTTGAAATGCGGCCAGTACCTGGCCGCCACTTGGTTTCTTCGCCATCTATGTCGCCTCACCTTTTAAAGTTAAGGGATTATACCCCTTATGTGGAAAACTGCTCAAGCCTGATGGTTTGATTACTAGTCGAGGCCTGTTTATAATGTTCCGGTTATAGTGAGAGAACATGCAGGGTCTGCAGAGAGGAGTTAGTGCCATGCCCCAAGATCATGAGAAATTTATGCGGATAGCCTTGGACGAGGCGGCCAAGGCGGGAGCCGAAGGCAACATCGCCGTTGGGTCTATAATCGTGAAAGACGGGGAAGTCATCGCCCGCGGCAGAAATCTGACCACCTCAACCATCGACCTGACCGCCCACGCGGAGATGGTGGCGCTCCGAGAGGTAGGGACCGCGCTGGGAAACCTCGATCTGTCCGGCTCCACCCTCTATACCACCTTCGAGCCATGCCCGATGTGCTGCGGAGCCATAATGGAAAGCGGAGTGGATGCCGTGGTAGCGGGTGCTCGATTCGTTCCGGGGAAGCATCGCTGGGGCTCATACACCATAGAAGCCCTGGTGGAGATCGCAGGCCGAACGGACGAGCTCCAGGTCACCACCCGTGTTCTGGAAAAAGACTGCACCGATATAGTTGCTGAGTGGCAAGCAAAACAAAAAGGCTAGAATCTACTAAGTATTCTGGCTACCTCGAAACCGCGTTGTTGACGACTGTCGGAGTGACTGCGTGTCAACTCGAATTCAGTTAATATAGACGAACTTGGGTTATGAAGTGTGCGGTTAATGGAAGCACCACTACGACGCTCAAAGCCGTTTCTACGGTGGGCCGGTAGCAAGCGCCAATTGCTGCCAACGCTAGCCGAATATTGGGGACAATCATATCGCCGTTATGTCGAACCATTTATGGGTTCGGCGTGCCTTTTCTTTTATCTGCGCCCGGCCCATGCGCTTCTGAGCGATATCAACGGTGGTCTAGTGGAGACATTCGCAGCAGTCAGAGATTATCCAGGCCCAGTTTACCGGCGCTTGACGGGCTTTCCACTCGGCGAAAAGGCATTCTATCATATCAGGGCAATGAAACAACAAATGTTAAATCCAATCGATCGTGCGGCCCGGTTCATTTACCTTAACAGGTTTTGCTTTAACGGATTATATAGAACCAACCAGGCGGGACAATTTAACGTACCATATTCCCCCGCTAAAACAGGCAGGCTGTTGGATTGGTCACAATTTTCTGCATGCTCTAGGGAACTGCAGAGCGTTGATGTCAGACGCGGAGATTTTCAAGAGATCTTGATCGAAGAAATACAAGCTGGGGACTTTGTTTATCTCGATCCTCCATACGCACAAGCAAACCAAAGGATCTCATTCCAATATGGACCACAATCATTTGGAATCAACGACATTGAAAGGCTTCGGTCAACGGTCGAAGAAATAGACCGAAGGGGTGGGCACTTCGTCCTCAGCTACGCCTATTGCAACGAAGCCATAGAAGCATTCCGCAAGTGGGAATCTGAATTGGTATCAACCTACCGAAACATTGCAGGATTCTCTATCCACAGAGGACGCGCGATGGAATTAATCTTTTCCAACACGCCAAGAGCCTCATCACTTGAGACCGTGAATTAATATGAATATTGCAGTCATAAGCGATCTCCACATCGGGCGAGGAGCGAGAGCGAAAGACCTTTGTCCCTACGATGATAGTGGTGCCGTGGAGGATGGATACAGACATGGATTTTTGGAATTTTTGAAACGAGAGAGGATCGGCGCCGACTACCTGTTTATACCAGGGGATATTAGCGATAGTGCACAGCCCGACGAGTTTATCCTAGCTTCTGAGGTTATTTCCGAGATATCGAATTTTCTTCAAGTACCACTCGACAAGATCGTATCCGTCCCTGGCAACCACGACGTTGACTGGACCGTTACGACGAATTATCCACATGATCAGAGTGGTTTTCGACGAGCGCAACGCTATCAGCCACTCCAGCAAAATGAGTGCATTTTTCGACAAATTATGGCCAACGGGGTTGGTAATCTGCTAGAGTTCCCTTACTTTACAATCTGGGAATTCGACGATTTACTAGTCGTTGGATATAATTCATCTTGGCAAGATAGTCCGGAGATACCGACTCATCACGGAGAGATTTCTTCGGGGTCTCTTGATGAAATACAAAGCAACCTAGACAAAATCGACACCAGTCACACCAGGCTCAAGATATTTCTTGTTCACCATCATCCAGTGCAATACAGTGACCCGATTCCCAATGAACCAGATTTTAGTGCAATGACGAATGCCGAGAACTTGTTAACTCTGCTTAGGACCAAGCAATTTGATATGTTGATACATGGCCACAAACATAGTCCGAGGTTCCAATCGTTGAGCATCGATTCTGGGTTTCCACTGGCGATTCTGTGCGCTGGTAGCTTCTCACGACAACTTGACACTCGGTGGAGCGGTCATGTCAACAACCAGTTTCACTTAATACACGTTGATGAGAGAGACGATGCGACTAAATGCATCGCCGGATACGTAGACAGTTGGACGTATTTGAGTGGTAGTTCTTGGATGTCTAGCCAGCCCCAAAACGGCATCATTCACCGAGCCCCATTTGGAACCTACGTTCAGCCAAATCAACTGGCTAGCACCCTGCGACCGATTATAGAACAAGAGCTAAATGCCAAGGAATTCGTAAGTTGGGACGATTTAATATCAGTGATCCCTTATCTTGCTTACCTACCAACAGAGCGTACAGTCGAAGTTCTTGATAATCTCGCGTCCGAGCTAGGTTACCACCGCCATGGCACGCCACCCGATAAGGTCATCTTGCTCAAAGGAAAAGGATGATGGTTCGAGAAGTGGCAACTGTTTCAAGAAATCTATTCGAAATCGAGAACGCACGGAATCTCACTCGAGATGAAATGGTTAGCACATTTGTGCCTACGCGAGCATTCTGGAGACTATTATCAGCGAAGAATCATATCGTGCTAGGAGCCAGGGGGTCTGGAAAAACTGCGCTAGCGAAAATGCTATCTCACGATCATCTTGCTCAATTGCCCGATGAACGGGCTCGCCAAATCATTAAGGCCAAGGCATTTATTGGAATATACGTTCCAACTAGCATTGAATGGGTGGGTGGATTAAAAAACAAGCCGTGGCAATCTGAGCGGGAAGCTGAAGAGTTATTCCAATGGCGTCTCAACGTTTCCACTTGTCTAGCATTCCTGGTCACGCTCAGGAGTTGTTTGGATCATTATGTAGCGGACGAGGGACAAAGAGCACGGGTCGAAGAGGACCTACTTCAAAGAATAGCCACTTCGTGGACTGGAGGCGATTTTTCCTGCAGCACTATCGCCGAGCTTCAAAGCTATTTACAGGCACTGGAGCTGAAGCGACTTCAACAGATACATCGAGGCCGGATCCTCGGAAAATTAAGAGAGAATGAGGAGCGTGTAGGGGTTAGCTTTGAAATAGACTTATTCGCACCTCTGAGGACGGCTATGAACCTTGTGCAATCAAAGCTGGAATTTCCAGCCGATTGCACTTGGCTATTGTGTCTTGATGAAGCCGAGTCCCTTGAGCTCTTCCACCACCGAGTTCTTAACTCATATCTTCGATTTCATGCGGGAAATCTGGCCTTCAAGATCACGACGATGCCGTATGTCCACCACACGCTGGACACAAACACTCTGGTTCCCCTCGATGTCGGTCACGACTTTGAGTATGTTTACATAGATCAGGATCCTATACATTGGTCAGGCAGGAAGTATGCCGACTCTTCCAAATTCGCCCAAAGGCTATTCGCCAAACGAGCCCAGATCTCGGGTTCAAAATATCAAGGACTAACCTTGATATCTCTGTTGGGCCCTTCTTTATTACTAGACCCCAAGATGGGTCGATGGGGGTATGATTCGGTGAATATGGGACTGCTGCGGAAGTATGGTACCCCCGAAACAGTTCAGCGAGCTCAGAGGCTCGCTAATTCCAAGACTAGTTTCATGAACCAAATAGCGCGGAAAATGCATGGAACGCTGCTCCTTCGAAGCGCGGTTGAAAACTTGCGGGGACAAAAGGAGTTAGACGTTTATTCTGGGTCTGCGATGATAATGCGATGCAGTGATGGCAACCCCAGACGACTCATTCGAATACTCAACAGCTTGCTACTCCAAGTGCGATGGAGCGACAGGCGACCTAGGAACGTCGGAAATCCCATTTTGTCGCCAACTAGGCAGAACAGAGTCTTGTTCGAATTCTCGGAAAGCACCATTGCACGAGTTCAAAGTGAGGAGAAATATGGACCTCAATTACACACGTTGCTCATGAATATTGGCGATTACATGTACCGCCGTGTTCACCAACAGCTTCTAAGTACCGATCAAATTTCGTCAGTCCAGATTGACTCGTGGATCAATGAGAACACCTGGGAACTAATCAAGCGAGCTGTTGGGCTAGGGCTCTTGTTCCCGAACGTAAACACGAATAACCCGGACCAGATGCCTGAGCGGGAAGGAATATTTCACTTGGCGTATGTGCTCGCCCCCTATTTTCGGCTTCTTCCCAGAAGAGGGAAATCCCTACGATTATCCGCGTTTGTGAACGCGAGACCATCAGCCGGATTGAGGTCTGACCCAAATCAGCTCCCCTTAGCCGAAATGTCGTTGGAGGGACGAGAGAGTTGAGGTTCCATCGTGTAACCGATTCGAATTTGCAACGGTTGATAGCGAACCATTACGACATCGCGGTATTTGCTAGTGGTTATGAACAGCGATGTACGTATGTGGCTAAGCGACTCGATCGTGGAAAGATTGATCATCCCGTTGTTCTAGGATTCAACGAACTTAATCACGGCGACCAGCGGACCGAGAACGATCTATACTTCAACGAGAATTGGGGGAAAGGTCAGATTGCGATCAGTGCTAATGATGAAGCACCGATTTACGAGATTCTCTCTAAGTTAAGCCAAGGGAAAGAGAGGCTCAATATGTTAGTAGATTATTCCTCAATGTCCAGACTTTGGTATGCCGGCGTACTTAACTGGTCGAGATATTCGCCAACCAAATCACAACTCGTGATCGATATGGTATACACGGTGGGGCAGTATCAAGGTGAGCCACGCCCGATCATGGTTATCAACGACATCTTATCTGTCCCCGGACTTGAAGGAAGGGCAGTTCCATCTGCTAAGTCGGTCTCCATTTTCGGACTAGGATTCGACGGGTTTGCCAGCTTATGCGTATTAGATCGACTCGAACCCGATGACGTGTACGCTTATTATGCGCAACCTGGAGCTCATGCAGAATACTCGGAGCGAGCCCGTTCTAGCAACCAAGAAATGATAAGTAAACACGCTATTGCGACCCTGGGTCTCCCACTAGACAGTGTTGAGCTAACCTTCAACCATTTGTCTGAACTCACTTCTCCCCACCTAAATGCTTCGGATATAACCATCATACCAATGGGGCCCAAGCCGCATGTCCTAGCAGCGATTCTTCTGGCTATCCGGTTCGAGCAAATCGGGTGCGTGCGAGTGAGTTCTCATCGGCAACCTCCGATCAACGCGGTAGCCACCGGAAATATAATTGCCACTACAGTTGAATTCAGGCCGGATGATCGAGGGTGATTAAAAACAGTGAATAGGTAGTGTTGACAGTGTGCTAGCGTCTAATTATACTAGCTAGAGATTATTTTGACCCTGTCTGAAACACAAACATTAGTCGACAAGAGGAGGCAAAACCATGGCCCAAAATGAAATAGCTCTTATGGCCCATCTGATGCGTCGTGCGGGCTTTGGAGCAACTCGAGATGAATTAGAGCGTTACGTTGCGAAAGGGTATGAGGCAACGGTCGAGGAGTTGCTGCGCCCGGTAGATGCCCCTGCGCAGCTAGAAGATGAAGACCTGATGACTCGCTACCATATTGGCCTCGGCAGTAAGATGCTCCTTCCCGCGGGTCAGCATTACTGGATGTACCGTATGATCCATACCGACAGACCGCTGGAAGAGAAGATAGCCCTGTTCTGGCACCAGATCTTGCCTACCGGGTACACTAAGCTCAATCAGCCGAAGCAGATCCTCAAAGAGATCGACATGTACCGCCAATATGGTATGGGGAGCTTCCACACGTTGTTGCTACAGTTGTCCAAGGATCCTGCGATGCTCTTCTACCTGGACAACAAGGACAGCCACAAAGACGCTGTTAACGAGAACTACGGAAGGGAACTCCTTGAGTTGTTCTCGATGGGTGTAGGGAACTACACCGAAGTCGATGTGCGGCAGGCTTCAAGAGCGTTCACCGGCTGGACCCTGCGCAACGCCTCTCTACACGCCGCCCGAGTCGCCCAGGACTCAGTCGAGCCGTATGCCCGGCTTGACTGGCAGTTCGAATATCGCGACGAAGACCATGACGACGGAGAGAAGACCTTCTTGGGCCACACCGGGAATTTCAATGGCGAGGACATCATCAATATAATCTGCGAGCAGGAAGCCGCAGCCCGATTCGTATCGCGCCACATGTATAACTTCTTTGTGGCCGACGAGCCCCAGGTCCCGGCCTGGGAGACAGTTGAGCCACGCGATCCTCAGGCCATCAAAACCCTAATGGATACCTATTTTAGCTCGAAATACGAGATTCGGTCCATGCTGCGTGTGCTGTTCAACTCCGACTTCTTCAAGAATGCCGCATTCGCCAAGGTCAAGAGTCCTACGGAGTTGGTAGTCGGATCGGTGCGTATGTCCGGAGGATTACAGTTCCCAGAGGTGGGCGATGACAGAATGGCCGTCGAAGCCGGAGACATGGGCCAGCAGCTTCTTGACCCGCCCAGTGTTGAGGGATGGCATACGGGCAACGAATGGATCACTACTGGAAGTTTGGTGAGCCGAGTGAACTTTGCCTCCGGGCAGTTCGCAGACACCAGTAAGCCCGGTGTCAATGCCATCATCAACGGGATAAAGGACCAAGGTGCTAGCTCTTCTCCCGAGAAGCTGGTGGATGCCGTTTTGGACTTGATGGGCCCCCTCAGTCTATCCGACGCTACTAGAGGTGAACTGGTAGACCACGCCAAGGGATTCGGCGAGTTGCGTTTCGGTACCGAGAAGGAAGCGAGTGCTTCGGCTGAGCGCATAAAAGAGCTGCTCCAGCTGGTCGTCGCGACTCGGGAGTACCAGCTAGCCTAAACCGGTATCCATAAAGTCCGAACACCTGGAAACACAGGAAATCATCCTATGGGAGTATGCCATGGTGAGTATTGCTACGATTCGGTACAGCCATACCGTTGGCTGTTATGCCCTGAAGGGTCCCGGTTTCCTTAACCCAGTGGATGTAGCCCTGGACAGCGATCAGGTAATGTACGTTCTCAGCCGTGGCCATGGAGAGGGCGAGTACGGCTTCACTAAGAGGATCACTATGTGCAACATGGCTGGGGACTATCTGGGCGAATTTGGCCGCGCTGGTGATCAAGACGGTGGGTTTGTATGGCCGGCCTCCATCGCCATGGATAAAGATGACCACCTCTACATATCCGATGAGGCACTCCAGCGAATCTCCATCCTCGACAAAAAAGGCGAATTTATCAGTAAATGGGGTACCCAGGGGAGCGGAGAAGGTGAATTTAACCGCCCTACCGGTATCACCTTTGACAAGGACGGCAACCTGCTGGTAGTGGATGGCATGAATCACCGTATCCAGCGATACACCAAGGACGGTAAGTACCTTGGTGGCTGGGGAAGCCAGGGGACCGGCAACGGACAGTTCAACTTCCCATGGGGAATCACCACAGATCAGGCTGGCAACGCCTACGTTGCTGACTGGCGCAACGATCGAATTCAGAAGTTCGATGGGGACGGCAAGTTCCTAACCGCATGGGGTGCCTCTGGTGACAAAGATGGACAATTTAATAGACCATCTGGAATGGCTGTCGACAAAGAAGGGTACATCTACGTGGCCGATAGAGGCAATGAGCGAATGCAGGTACTCGACCCCGATGGCAAGTTCATCGCCAAATTCCGTGGCGAGGCAGGGTGGTCGAAATGGGCTGAAGAGTGGTTCAATTCTGCCAACCAGGATCTTCTGGAAGAGTGGCAGAATGCCAACCTGGAGCCTGAGCTAGACCCAACCTACAGTGGTCAGCTGGGATACGAGTCAGGAAGCACCATAAAGCTGTTCTGGGCGCCTAGTTCCATCAAGATAGACCCTGATGGACGGATTATCGTGCTGGAAACCTTACGCCATCGCATTCAGGTCTACATCAAAGGGTAAGGGTAAGAAGCATTAAAGAAATTGGCCCTGCCAAGTTTAATTGAGCAGGGCCAATTTCTTTTGTGGTGCCGTATTACGGTTCAGTTGTGCTAGCCTAGCTGCCCCTCCAGATTCCAGCAAGACAGCAATCTTCATGCGCGATAAATATATCGCTGTACTGATAAAAACGCTGGTTTAGTTCTGTCTTCAGATGTTCTTAAGAATTCAGCCTACGGCAACATTAGTATTTAATGCCTACGCTTTGCCTATTCTGAACATCTTGGTCTGGCAGACAGGGCACGTACCTTGAGTCGCTGGCCTTCCATTCTTCATGGTGATCGATTGAGCACCTTGCATCTCTCTCCGAGCCCTGCACTTCACGCAATAAGCCTCCACGATTCACCTCCTAAATTTGGATGGACATATTTTAACGGGTGTAGGCTCAGATTTCTACCCCTTTATAGGCCAATTCTCCCCTGTACACTACTCAATTATTGCAACAACACTCTGAATCGCGGTACATTAGCGATCAGGATGAGCCGCCCGGGTCGCTATTATCCCAGCTAATCCAACCTGCCACCAGTTTGCCATTAGCAATGCGGCCGATACTTATACTGCTATCGAGGACCTCCGGCTTACAGGGCATATGACGCTTGTTGACAGCCCTCATAGGCGTTGCTAAAATTGCGCCCAGATTAACATAGTGTTTTGAAGCTATTATGGCTCTGAATTCAGAGCCATAATAAATCGCTCCAACCTAGTGATCCCGTACTTCGGCCTGTACCTACGATCTTTTATTCCAGCAAGGGCAAAGGAGGACCCATGGCCATCGAACGCCTGGATGCCATTACCACGGAGGTGATAGGCAACGCGCTGGTATCCATCGCGGACGAGATCATGGCGGCGCTAATCAGGTCCGCCTACTCCACCAATATCAAAGAGCGTCAGGACTGCTCCAGCGTGGTGATGGACGACAGTGGACGAATCGTATGTATCGGGGACATGAGCCAGCCCGTCCACATGAGCTCCTTTATGTTTACTGGAGGAGCGATTCTCGACCGGTTTCCTCGAGAATCTATCAGGGAAGGCGACATCTTCCTTGTCAACGACCCCTACTCTGGAGGACCGTCTCATCTGGCGGACGTGACCTTCGTAGCGCCGGTATTCCACGATGAAAAGCTGATCGCCTTTGTCGGCAACACCGGTCATTGGCCCGACGTAGGAGGTAAAGCACCTGGTCAGTGTGCTCTGGGAGATGCCACCGAGATATTTCAGGAGGCGTTACGCATACCACCAGTAAGGCTGTACAGGGCAGGTGAGCTGCAAAGGGAGATACTGGAGATAGTGCTACTGAATGTTCGCGACCCCGATAATCGCCAGGGTGACATCAGGGCTCATGTAGGGTCAGTACATTTGGGCGTCCAACGAATGCAAGATCTGGCGACGCGCCATGGTGTAGACGTGTTGCGCCTCAGCATGGAAGAGCTACTCCGGGTGTCGGAGACCAAGGTACGCTACGGCATCAAGCAACTGAAGGAGGGCGTTTACGAAGCGGTCGACTACTTGGATGACGATTTAGACAGCGATGAGCCTATTCCCCTGAGAATCAAGGTGACGGTGCGACACACTCCGGAACCTACCATCACCTTGGACTATACAGGGACCGGAGGCCCGGCACGCTGGGGCGTCAATAACCCCTATTCAGGTACGGCCGCCTGCGCTTACTGGGTACTACGCTCCGTTCTTGACCAGAGCGTCTTGGGTAACAATGGATTCTGGCGGCCCATCGAGCTAATCATTCCTGAGGGCTGCATCCTAAACGCCCGGCCACCTTCCCCCGTTGGAGCACGCTACGAGGTGTGCTCCCAGCTACCGGATTTACTGTTTTCGGCGCTGGAGCCTGCCTTGGTAGGCAATCTTGAGGCAGGAGCCCACGGCGTCCATGGTATGGGGTTCAGCAGCCAACGACCACCCAACTTCATATACTATGAGACAGTTGCCGGGGGTGGTGGAGCCAGGCCGATCAAAGACGGCATAGAAGGGGTACACACTGCGTCCAACCTGCCCATCGAGGCGATGGAAATGGAGTTCCCGATGATGGCCGACCAGCTTGAGTACATCCCCGACTCTGCCGGGCCGGGGCAATTCAGGGGTGGTGTAGGAATACGTAAAGATTACCGTATGCTGTCGGACACCTTCGTGGCTACCCATTCTAACAGACACCGAATTCCGGGGCCTGGGCTACGAGGCGCCAAGGACGGAACCCTTACGCATATCGTCCACAATCCCGATGGTCAAAACCGCCAGGAGCTACCTCGGGAAGGCGCGTTCATTCCCGTTAGATCGCAAGACGTGGTCACCATCATGTCCGGAGGCGGCGGTGGCTATGGCAACCCGTTGGAGCGAGACCCTATGCTGGTGCTGCAGGACGTCCTCGACGGTAAGGTAACCGTGGAAGGCGCCCTCCGAGATTACGGTGTCGTCATTGATAAGACCAGTCGGAATGTTGACCTGGACGGGACCGCGCGCCAGCGACAGGAACAGGCTAAACAGACCCCCAGTGGGTCTAAATCCTAGGGATCATCCAAGCGCAATTAACAAGTATTTTCACGACCGTCTGAACCTGAGGTTATGACCCAACAAAGAGCTGATCACAATAACAATAGGGCAACGATAAACGTGGGAGTTGACGTCGGCGGCACCTTCACGGATATCGTCGTACTGGATGAAATAAGCGGTGACATACGGGTGGCCAAGGTGCCGTCCACTCCCCAAGACCCATCCATCGGCTTTACCAGGGGGATCGAGGCCATCACCGTTCCCCTAAGCGACGTTCAGAGGGTCGTACACGGCACCACCGTCGGCACAAACGCTGCTATCGAGCGCAAGGGTGCCCGAACCGCCATGGTCACCACAACCGGATATCGAGACCTCTTGGAGATCGGTCGCGGACAACGGCTCACCGGAGGCCTCTTCGACCCCAAGTTCGTGCGCACACCACCGTTGGTCCCACGACCGTTGAGATTTGAGGTCCAGGAACGCATCGACGCCTCCGGCGAGGTGCATCAACCCCTGGACGAGGAGGGTGTGCGCGAGCTGGGTAGCCATCTTGCAGGTCTGGACGTCGAAGCAGTGTCTGTCTGCTTGCTTCACTCCTACCTTAACTCCACCCATGAGCAGCGAGTTAGTGAGCTGCTAGCGAAGAGCTTGCCTCAGGCCTTCATCTGCACCTCTTCCGACGTCCTTCCTGAATACCGGGAGTACGAGAGGTTCAGTACTACAGTATTCAACGGCTACCTGGGACCCCTGATGGACCGCTATATCCGGCGCATGGCCGACTGGTTGAGCTCTCGGGAGTACGGGCGGAATCTGCTGATAATGACCTGCAACGGGGGCATGGTATCCGCTGAAAGCGCCATAAGATACCCCGTCATGACTATACTCTCCGGTCCCGCCGCAGGCGTGAGTGCGGGAATCGCTGTGGCAGAAACCGTCGGATTAAAAAACGTGATTACCTACGACATGGGGGGTACCAGCACGGATGTGTGCCTGGTCAAGAATCTCCAGCCCTCCGCCGCACCAATGAGAGTCGTGGGAGGTCTGCCTCTGAAAACCCCACAGCTGGACATCAACACGGTGGGAGCAGGAGGTGGAAGCATTGCCTGGGTCGATAACGATGGCAGCTTCCATGTAGGTCCCCAGAGCGCCGGCGCGGAGCCTGGGCCGGCCTGTTACGGGCGGGGCGGCGAATCCACTACGGTGACCGATGCCAATCTTATTCTCAACCGATTAAGCTCAGAGACCAGACTGGGCGGTGCTTTGTCCATGCGCAGGGAGCTGGCCCTCGATGCCATCCGTTCCCTATGTGAAAAATTAGCCATAGATGACGTGTACAGGGTTGCAGAAGGCGTAGTGCAAATCGCCGTCGTCAACATGGCCAGCGCCATCCGCGAGGTCTCGGTGGAGAGGGGCGAAGACCCCCGGGACTATGTGCTCGTCGCCATGGGCGGCGCGGGACCCATGCACGCCTGCCCGGTCGCAGAAGAGGTGGGTATCCCCAGAGTCGTGATACCGCCCTACCCCGGCAATCTGTCGGCGCTGGGACTGCTGACCTCCAACGTCAAACATGAGCTTATACGGACATACCTGACTACCCTGCAAGAGATCGAGGAGAAACGGATGCATCGGCTTTTTCAAGAGATGGTATCAGAGGGGACCAAGCTCCTGGAGCGCGAGGCTATCCTCCCAGATCAGATGGAGTTTCTTTACTCGGCCGATATGCGATATGTTGGCCAGGGTCATGAGTTGAACGTCCAACTGACAAAGGACGACCTGAATCCTGGCAGGCTGGAAGCCCTTTTCCACCAGGCTCATCAGGAGCGATACAGCTATTCTCGTGAGGGCCATGCCGTCCAGCTCGCCAGCTTACGAGTGCTGCCTGTCGGTAATGTAGGTAAGCTTGGCTTTCAGCCTCTTGAGTCCGGAAATCGTCACGTGAATAGCGGAGCTGGCACAAGCACTCGGAACGTCCAATTCCAAGGGGTTTCCAGGTCCACCCCAGTATATGAGAGAGAACAGCTCCAGGTAGGGCAGGAGATAGAAGGCCCTGCCATTATAGAAGAGATGGGGTCAACCACGGTAATCTTTCCAGGCTGGTCGGGAAAAGTGGACGGGGTCGGAAACATCCTGATGATTTCAGGGAGGCATGCTTGATTGCCACCGATCCCATCACCATCGAGGTTGTACGCAGCTCGTTCATCAGCATTATCAGGGAGATGAGGGCAAGTATAACTCGAGCCGCCTTCTCGCCCATCGTATACGAAATGCACGATTTCTCCTGTGCGCTGTTGGACTCTAATGCAGAGATTCTGGCCCTGTCCGAGGACCTGCCGGCCCACATCTTGCCTACGGCCCTGGCAGTGCAGATGGCTCAAGAGCGATTCGGTGAATCCATCTATCCTGGCGACGTCATCATGGTCAACGAACCCTACGTCCTGGGATCCCACATGAACGACACCGCCACCTTACACCCCTACTTCATCGATGATGAGTTGGCGCTGTGGGTCTCCGTGAGGGTCCACTACCTGGACATAGGTGGCATGTCCCCAGGCAGCATTGCCATCCAGGCTACTGACGTGCACCAGGAAGGGATACGCATACCTCCAATCAAAATCTACAACCGGGGTGAGCCCAATCACGCGGCTCTGGACCTACTGCTGGCCAACGTAAGGGAGTCCAAGGAGTTCGAGGGCGATCTGATCGCGGTGACAGGAGCCGCCACAACCGCCCATGCACGCCTTGATGAGGTTATTGCCAAGTACGGCCAGACCACGGTTAAGCAGTGCGCGGAGGTGATCCTGGACCGTGGCGAGCAGAGAATGCGTGACGCTATAGGACGATTGGAGGTCGGGGAGTACTACCACGAGCAGTACATGGAGTCTCCCAACGATGGCAAGCCGCTGCTCATCAGCGTTCGACTTACAGTCAATGAAGACGGCCGGGTGGTCGTGGACTTCTCAGGATCGATTCCCCAGACCGCTAGCGCTATCAACGGGGGGACCGCCTCCGCTCCCTGTGGTGCATTTATTGCGCTCAAAGCCGCGCTGGACCCGGATTCACCGGTCAACGCCGGGGCTTTCCGACCCATCGATGTGATCACCCTGGAAGGCTCAATATTGCGAGCCAGGTATCCGGCCGCCTGCTGTGGCGCGATGAACGTGATAAACGCCACCACCGAAGCCGTGATGAAAACCTTGGCGCCCGCTTATCCCGAGGGAGTCGTCGCCGACGCAGTACCCATCTATGCCATGAACGTGCTGTCGGGCTGGGATGAAAAACGTCAGCGCCGATATATCCATTTCGAGTCCGGTATCGGAGGCACAGGCGGAGTGGAAGAGCACGACGGAAACAATGTGCTGGCAGGGTATGAACGCAGCGATTTCGGTCGCATTATGCCCGCCGAGTCCACGGAGACGGCCTTTCCCCTCAGGGTTGAACGCACAGAGCTGGTCGCGGATAGTGGAGGCGCGGGTCGTAGTAGGGGCGGTCTAGGGCTACGGCGCCATTTCCGGGTTCTGTCCGAGACGGCCTCCCTGACCTCCAACACAGAGCCTTCCGTGTATCCCACCAGCGGGCTGTTCAGTGGCTCCAGCGGCGGGACCACGTATCAGGCTACCGTAATACGAGACAACGAACGCCTCGTTCCCGGTCCCGTCAACGGAAAGACCGTAGGATTCCCATTAAAGCGTGGCGACCTGATAGAGCTCGTAACCTCTACAGGTGCCGGCTATGGCGATCCGCTGGAAAGAGAGCCCGCCCTGGTCCTGCGGGACATCATCAACGGATACGTTACGGAAGCCCACGCGAAGACTGCTTACGGAGTGGTGCTCCAGCAGGGTTCAGTCGACCTGGAGGCCACCGCCATCCTAAGAAGGCAGCTAGCGGACTCGCGCCGCTATCTTATGGTAGAAAAGACAACCGAGGATCTCCTGGAGTCCGGGCGTCGCGTAGGGCCGATCAGCGTAGCGCTGGCCAGCTCCTTGGGACTACAAGATGGAGACATTATTGAATACGTTAGCAAAAAAGCCGCGGCCCTTAGGGCGTGGGTCAAACTCGATACTGAGACACCGGAAGACCGGATCCCCTTGGGTCCCCTGGGTTGCCTCGCTCTAAGAGTTGAAGCCGGCGAACTAGTCTGGGTTCGGCCGCTTCGTGAGATGGTGTAAATTAGCTACCACAGCAACGACATCGCCTCAGCCGCCCAAGAACGTCCCAGAGTTTAACGGAGCATAAAATGGCAGACCTCACGACAACCAGCTCGGCCATCAGCCCTGAAGATGTAAAGAAGCTCGTCTGGGGAAATGATGCCATACACACCGCCGAGCTGGTTGATAAACTTAGCGAGGAGCACAACGACTGGCACGAGCATAGCTTGAACTTGGTAGCATCCCATAACATAGTCAGCCCCAGGGTCAAGGCTTTATTAGGGTCCGACTTGGCGCAAAACATAGCCGGCGGAGATATAGGCGCCAGAGACCACACAGGCAACGTCCTCCTGGACCGCATCGAGACCGGACTGGTGGAACTCGCCAAAAGGCTGTTCGGAGCGAATCACGTGGAGATCAGGGCGCCCAGCGGCGCTACGGCCAACGGCATCTTCATATTCGGGGCCATGGACCCCTACGATCGGATCATGGCAGTGCCACCGATTTATGGCGGCCACCATACGTACTGGCATGACAGCTATGCCGGTTTAAAGGGTCTGGACATCAGCGAGATCCCCCACACCGACGACGAATACCCGACAATCGATCTTGAATTGTTGGCTATCGCAGTAGAATGCATCAAGCCGAAGTGGCTGGTCCTCGGGACCGCTACTCTCCTGTTTCCTTACCCCATGGCAGAGATTTCAGAGATCGCCAAGGCCGCTGGCGCGAGAATCTTCTATGACGGAGCCCATATCCTAGGCCTGGCGGCGGGCGGTCAGTTCCAGAATCCCATTCTCGAAGGCGCAGCGGCGATGACAGGCTCGACTCAGAAGACCCTGCCCGGCCCGGTGGGTGGACTCATTTTGATGCAGGACGAGGACATCGCGGACCGGGTAGCCCAGAACACCAGGCTCTTCATATCCAACTATAACAACAGTCGCACGGCAGCTCTCGCTATCGCGCTGGCGGAGATGGTGGCCTTCGGCAAAGAGTACGCCAGTGCCGTGGTCAAGAACGCCCAGGCCCTCGCCCGTGCCTTAGATCACGAGGGGTTTAAAGTCGTTGGTAAAAACCGTGGGTTCACCCAGTCCCACATAGTGCTAGTAGACATCACGGACATGGCGAATCAACCGGAGATTCTGAATCGCCTGGAAGCCGCACGCATCACCTGCTCACAAATGGAGCTACGGCACACAACTCCGGAGAGAACTGTGCTGCGTCTCGGGACCAGCGCGTGTGCCAGAAGAGGTATGGGCGAAGCGGAGATGATAGAGGCGGCCAGACTGATACGCAGGGTGGTGGACAAAGAAGACCCGGCCGTTGTGGAGAGGGACGTAATAGAGCTGGCGTCGGGATTCACGACTGTCCGGTACTGTTTCTAAAGGAGGTAATCGATATCGTGGCGAGTCTTCGTATAGGTGTAGACATAGGAGGGACCTTTACCGATCACGTCCTCTACGACGAGGAATCGGGTGAGGTCCACACTTTCAAGACTCCATCCACACCCGAAGACCTGTCCCTTTGTGTATTGGAAGGCATCAAGAGGTTCGCAACAGAACGCTCAGGCGGAGTTGAAGGCCTCGCCTGGGTGTCCCATGGCACCACGGTGAATACCAACGCGATCCTGGAGCGCAAAGGCGCCAAGTGTGGTCTGATCACGACCAAGGGGTTCCGCGACGTGCTGGAGATCGGGCGACAGAACCGCCCCAAGTTCTACGACGTGTATGCCGACAGACCCGTTCCTCTGATACCCCGGTATCTGCGACTTGGAGTAGAAGAGCGGGTTAACAGCAAGGGTGAAGTCCTGGTCCCTCTACGGGAGGAAGATGTATACGACGCGGTGGAGTTTTTCAAAGGTGAAGAAGTACAGGCCGTCGCGGTGTGCCTGCTCAACTCCTACATCAATCCAATCAACGAAAGGCGTATCCGCAGCATCCTGGAGGAGGCATACCCCGAAGCCTATTTAACCATCTCATCGGAGCTCAGCCCAGAGTTTCGGGAGTTTGAACGCAGTAGTACAACGGCCACCGCCGCCTATGTGGGACCCACGTTCCGACTATACGTGGAAAGACTTATCCAAGCGTTGGCCAAGGAGCTCACTCCTCCACCTAAGCTGTACATAATGCAGTCCTCGGGTGGTATGTCCAGTGCTGAGACGGCAACCAGAAGGCCCCACCTCACGATAGAATCAGGCCCTGCGGCTGGTGTGCTCGCTGCGGTTGCCCTTGGACAGCGACTGGGCCTCAAAGACCTCATATCCTTCGATATGGGCGGTACCACCGCAAAGGCCAGTTTGGTTCGCGACGGTACCCCATCAATGCTAGGTATGCTGGAGGTTGGAGGAGAGGCTACAGGCTTCTTCGGGGTGCGGATCACCGGACTGCCAGTTAAGGCGCCGGCCATAGATCTGGTGGAGTGCAGTGCCGGCGGCGGCAGCATCGTGTGGGTGGACGCGGCTGGCCTCATGAAGGTGGGCCCGGAAAGTGCCGGAGCAGTCCCGGGGCCGGTGTGTTACAACGCCGGTGGCACCGAGCCCACGGTTACCGATGCCCACGTAGTGTTAGGACGCATAGCGCCGGAGTTCTTCCTGGGGGGACGCATTACAATCAGCAAAGAGTTGGCCGAGGATGCGCTGAAGCAGAAGATAGGCCGGCGCCTCAATATGGAGCCCCATGAGGCGGCTCAAGGTGTCCTGGACGTGGTAAACGCCAATATGGTCCGAATCCTAAGACTCGTGTCTGTGACCCGCGGCTTCGATCCGCGTCGGTTCACCTTGGTTGCCTATGGAGGAGCAGGGGCCCTTCACGCGTGCGACTTGGCTCAGGAGCTTGGAATTCAGCGAATCATCATCCCGCCCACACCAGGACTCTTTTCAGCCATGGGCCTGGTCTCCAGCGACATACAGGTCAGCCACAGCATGACGCGGTTGGTACGGGCCACATCAGACAACATCGATGCTATCCGAGAGGCTTTGAAGATAGCGGAAGAAGAATGTAAAGAGCGATTGGAGTCGGAGGGAGTCCAGGTTCCAGACCGGGAAATACAGCGGCTACTGGAAATGCGATACGTGCGGCAGAACTTCGAGCTTGAAGTTTCCGTAGATAACCCGATGAAGACCGAGGAAGACCTGGACCAGGTCCTTCGGAGCTTCCACGCGCTGCACGAGCGCAACTACGGTCACAGCGACTCGAGTGCCCCTGTGGAGGTAGTCAACGTCAAAGCCCGAGGGCTCAGCAGACTCACAAAGCCGGAGCTTAAGGAGCTCCCCCAAGGCTCGGCGGACTCCGGGCAAGCATACACGGGCACCAGGAATGTGTTCTTCAAGGGCCCTGGATGGGTGGATTGTCCGAACTATGAGCGGCTCAAGCTCACGGCTAACAATGTTATCCGTGGTCCTGCCATGATCAACGAGTTCGACTCCACCATCGTAGTCCCGCCCGGATACCAGGGTAGCATTGGCAAATTCGGCGACCTGGTCTTGGAGCCGGTTTAGTAAGGCAAACCTGCGTAGGGCTAGCGGGTCTCCGATGGCAACGGACTGAGTAGTTTTATCAGCTCCGACACGTTACCCGCTGAGTCCAGGCTATCGACGGCATCAACGATTCTATTTACCCTGTCTGAATCGATCACCTGCGAAGCAGTGGTCACGAACTTGCTCTTGACATCATCGGCTTTTGTTACTTCGCCCACCCTGTCTACCCTACGGCTGTAGCTCTGTCCACTCTTGGCATGGACCGTTACCTTGCACATGCGCGTGTGACTCTCACGGAAAATCTTCTCGCACTCTTCATCGAAAGATAGCACAACGCGCTTAGACAGGTTAGTCAGCTCAGGACTGTTGGCCGTTTTTTGAGTGTACCAGTTTGGTCCACCGGCGCCCGCCACCAGGGAAGCGGCTACTTGATAAGGCATACTGAACTCCATGTCGGACAGACCTACCGGCTCCTGATCGTCAAAACCGATACCGTCTTGCTCGTTAGTAATAACCTCGATTCTCTCTATGTCGCCAGGAGCGATGCTATGCTCCTTTGCGATATTGGTAACACCTTCTATGGCAGTGTGAGTTACGGCGCAGCCGGGGTATATCTTGGACGTGAATTCAGGCAGGTAGTATCTCTCTCCCAAGCCCTCCGTCAGTCGCTTCTCGTCGAAGATGTCCATGCCCACCATCACCCACAGCCCTCTTTCGCCGTCCAGAATATTATTCTGCTGTAACATTTTGAGGCCCTTTTGCGCCGAAACCGCCGAGAAGGTCCCCGTCATACACATCCAGGCCCAGCCCTGTTTGATATCCTTCCTGGGAGTGAGTCCATCGTCACCAATCCACTTGTACCATGCCGGTACCGGGGTATAAATGCCTGACATGCCTATGGCCGACACCATCTGGTCTTCGCTCAGCCCCAGAGCCCTGCCCGCTGCGCATGTGGCTGCAAAGGTGGAGGGCGTTTCGCCGGAAAGCTTCTGCGACTGCTCCAAGGACATGTCCATAGAGTGAACGATACGCGCCGAGCCTTCGTACCCGGCCACGACACTGGTGATCAGCTCTTTCCCAGAGATGCCCCGGGACTCTCCGGCGGCCAGGGCGGCCGGCACTGCCATGGCTCCAAGCCAGGTGGCACACCTGCTACTGTCGCTACGGGTATAGTCGCAATAGTCCAACATGGTGGACAAGGCCCCATTGGCAAAGGCAGCGGCGGAGGCGGACACCTTGACTCCATTCCCAATAATAGTAGCCTGCTCTCTGCCACCTCCCAACTCCTCCGCGATGTCCAGAAAGGCCCTGGACAGGTTCAAGTGATACCCTCCGATACAGTTGCCCAGGGCATCCAGGATGGCGAGTTTCCCCTTCTCTATGATCTCTTTGGGAAGGTCCTCGTACTTCAACTTGGAAATATAGCTGGCGAGTGTACGCGTGGATGACATTCAGACTCCCTCCTATGACCCGGATGAGCTACTACCTCGCTATCAACCGTAGCGCAGTAATTTTGCAGAGAACGAGTATAGTGATACCTCCCTCCCGTGTCAAACATTATCCCCGCAGGAGCTCTAATCCACTGGCGGCCGTCTCAGATGCCAGTCGGTGGCCTGCTGATAAGCATAGGCCACTTTCAAGGCAGTGACCTCGTCGAACCTCTTGGACTGGATATGTACCCCTATGGGAAGCCCGGTGGATGTGAAGCCGCAGGGCACTGAGATGGCTGGCTCGCCTGTCATGTTTGCTATTCTGGTAAGTAGCACAACCTGAAGAGAGGCTTCTTCGTCCAGTCTGGGTGGTGGGACTGGGCTTGTCGGGGTGATAATGACGTCCACCTGCTGAAAGGCCCTGTCATACTCTTCAATCATGAGTGTGCGGGCCCGCTGCGCCTTGATATAGTCGGTGGCCAGATGGAGGCTGGCGAGCTCTAATATATCAATGATGTCCTGTCCGAACTCATCTCGCCTGTTTCGAATTAGCTCTTCCTGGCTGGTGGCGAATTCGGACCATGAAATAACCGCGCCTGCATCGACGGCGTACCTGGCCGTGGGCAGGGAAACCTCCACCACACTGGCGCCCATGTCAACTAGCTTATCAATGGCGTTCCGCACTGCTTCCGCTACTTCTTGAGTGGAAATCTCGAACGCATATTCCTTGGGCACGCCGATCTTGATGCCCCTGACATCCCCTCTCTTCATCCCTCGAAGATAGTTGGGGACCGGCACCTTTGCGGTGGAGCGGTCCAGGGGGTCATGCCCAGCCACCGTTTGAAGCAGGATCGCATTGTCTTCTACAGTTTTGGTCATGGGTCCGCTGGAGTCCAGAGTCCATGTACCGGTTAATACCCCGTACTTGCTGATAAGCCCGTTGGTGGGTTTGATGCCCACCAGATTGTTGAAGGCCGCAGGCATACGGATGGAGCCGCCTGAGTCACCCCCCATGGCGCCCATGGCCATCCCAGCGGCGACTGCCGCGGCGGGACCACCACTGGAGCCACCGGGAATGTGGTCATGGTTCCAGGGATTGGGCACGGTGCCGTAGTGGGGATTAATGTTGGTGGTGCCCAACGCGAACTCGTTCATATTGTTTTTGCCCACGATAATGGCGCCCGCCTCCTTGAGTCGGGTTACCACCGTTGCATCATAATCGGGCATGAAGTCCCTGAAAATGCGAGTGCCCCCGGTCGTACGGGTACCCTTGGTATAAAACACGTCTTTTAATGACACCGGGATACCGTGGAGAGCACCCTTGTATGCCCCAGATAGGATCTCTTTTTCAGCGTACTGGGCCGCCTCAAGGGCCTGCTCTTTCATGAGGGTGATATAGGTGTTGAAAACAGGCTCCAGCTTATCGATGCGTTCGAACAGGCTGGTTATCAGCTCCACCGGGGAGAGCTTTTTGCGACGGATAAGACCGGCCGCTTCTGCTATGGTCATATGCACTGTATCCATGCTTAATCCTTGCTTAATCCTTTGTTAAGGGGGTGATGTGAGCTGGGATAGCCTCTTTAGCCGGAATACCTTCGACTCGACGGACCCTCTCCCGGAATACACGGAATCCCGGCAAAAGCTCCTTTAATCGCTCGTTGGTCAGGTTTAGCCCGGCATAGCGGGATATGATCGCCAGCTCTTCGGCACTGACCCCGGATGATTCTGGCGGCATGGAGATACCTCCTCGCTGAGTGACATCGTATTGTTTCTATCAGAACGAGACGAAGGAATTCATACACAGATGTTTGCCGAGGCATCAAATCGCAGGGCACATTGTATACATCCATGACATCTAGGTTAAAAGATGTTGGCTAGGGGCGAGCCCTGACCGTAAATGGGACCGCCGAGAACACCCTAGCTGGAATAATTGGTTAACCTTTTAGGCGAAAACTGCTAAACGAAAATCCGATGTTCGGCAAGAGATCGTTGTATATACCGCCGGTCAGGAGTAATACGTGGCGCTGAAGCCTAATGAGTTTTGATGCACGTAGATGAAGATGCTGGCGCTAAGGTCTCCCGCTCTTGCCCTGACCACCACTGCAGGCCAACCTTCAGCGGTAGTCAAAGGTTGCCTTGACTGCAATTCGAAGTTGCTGAATATATATTTCATCGCCGACACGGTCCACGCCACATACTCATCCAATGTGAGTGGTCCAATCCTCTGGGCAAATAAGTCTTCTTCAACTATAAGCAAGCCCCCCTCAGTGCCTATGTAAGCCTGGGAGACACCGCTTGGCGCGGTGGTAGTCGACCATGTTGAAGGGAACCGAATCGAAAATGGGTATCGGGCGCTTGAGTATAGTTCCATTTGAATCGTGGGTTCCGGCGTGGGAGTGGGAGTAGGCGTTGGCGTCGGTGTCGCTGTTGGCTCTGGGGTAGCAGTAGGCGTAGGTGTCGGAGTCGCTGTTGGTTCCGGTGTGGCAGTAGGGGTAGGCGTCGGTGTGGGTGGCGGAGTAGGAGTAGGTGTCGGAGTAACTATGACTTCCTTTATTATTTCCTTGATAATCGGCGTAGGCGTAGCTCCTGGAGTCGGAGTTGCCACCACCAGCTCGATTATTGGTGTAGAGGTCGGACCTAACGTCGGAGTTGCTACTACCTCTTTCTCAACTATGATCGGCTCTGGCGTAGGACCTGGCGTTGGGGTTGCTACTACCTCCACACGCACCTCTTTCTCGATGACAAAAGGTGTCGGAGTTTGCATCTGAGCCATTATCCTGGATATCTCAGCCGTAACCGTAGCCTGTAGGTCAGCGGTGGGTGGAGATGTCGGTGTCGGCATTGGTTCTAACGCAGGGGTGGCCGTACCTTCCAAAGCAATCGTAGGAGCGTCTGTCAATTTAGTTTGGGTACAGGCTATCAGTGCTATCAATGGCAAAATTAAAACACCTGCAATTCTCCACCCTGACATGGTGCCTTCCCCCTTAGGAACAAATTCGACTGCCTCCAACTCTGCACGATATTTTTGCTCCCCTCCCCCCGTTTGTCAAGCGTGCACTTATGCTTAGCGACGTATCCGTGTTATTGTTCAGCCACATTCGTCACTCAGTTGGACTTCATGAACGATGTCATGAGGTATTATAAAGCTGATCAAAGTTAAATATGCGGGGGTGTCCAATGGCAGGAGAAACCAGAAAGGTAGCGGAGTACATCGCGAAATCCAGGTATCAGGATTTCCCACCGCAGGTCATTCACGATGCCAAACGATTGATCCTCGACCACCTGGGGATCGCTATTCTAGGCGCTACTTCGCTCCCTGCAAAAGCGATCGTAAAGACCATAAAGCTATGGGGCGGCAAGGAGGAGTCCACTATCATCGGAGAGTCCACCCTATTCCCATCCCTACTCGCTCCAATGGCCAATGGCACTATGGCATATTCCCAGATGATCGATGATATCTACCCAGGTCGATCCCACATACACCCCGGCAACTGTGTAATACCCCCTGCGCTGGCGCTGGCCGAAAGCAGGCACGTTAGTGGTGCAGATTTTATAAATGCCGTGGTTGTGGGCTATGAGATTGCATGTAGGACAGCCGATGCCGTGGGCCGCTCCCACACTGAGCTGGGGTTCTACGAAGGCTCGGCCAACCCCCATTTCGGAGCCGCCGCAGCCTCAGCCAAGCTCCTTGGGCTGGACGTCGAGAGAACATGCCACACCCTCGGGCTGATCGGGACCATGGCTTCTGGAATGTGGGAGGACGGAGTGATTCAGAGCTCCGCCCAACCGCTACACGCTGGCAAGGCGTCCACGAACGGGGTACTTGCCGCCTCTTTGGCCGGCAACGGGCTAACGGCGGGGGATACCATCTATGAGGGTAGGGAAGGCAAAAGGGGTTACCTGAACGTATTTTCAAATGAAGCTGACCCAAGTCAGTTGGTAGATGGATTGGGCACCACCCATAGGATAGGGGGAGTTGGCTTCAAGTTCCATGCGGCGGCCGGTGGAATACAACCTTCCATCGATGCCATGCTGGCCTTGGTGCGAAAGCATGGAATCGGAGCCCAGGACGTCGAAAGTATAACCGTGAAAGGGAATAGGTTGGAAGTGGCCAACCACAACGTGCCGGACCCGCAAACTAACTTCGGAGCGGTCCAAAGTAGCTACTATTGTGTCTCAAGAGCCCTAATCGATGGGAAGGTCTTGGCGAGCCACATGGCGCCCGATAGGCTCAACGAGCCGAATGTGCGAGAAGTGATGGGCAAAATCAACATCGAGCTTGACCCGGAACACGACAAAACGCTGGTGACGCCTCCTTATCTGATTTCAGCTACGGTGGTAGTCAAGACGAAGGACGGCAGGCTCCTGGAAGAAACCGCGAAAACCGCCAAGGGCATGCCTGAAAACCCGGCCAGCGACCAGGAGCTCGAAGAGAAGTTCCACGAGCTGGTATCCACCGTCATTCTCAAGGATCGCGCCGACGCTATTCGGGAAGCAGTTTGGAGCCTGGAAAATCTATCAGCGATCGAAGAACTGACCAGGCTATTACGCCCTTAAGGCACCGGAGCATAACCATGCCTGTTAGGTAACTTGAACGCTGGCCGGTGGATGCCATTAAGGGATTTGCGACTGCCGAAGTCTCAAGGTTGACTGCGTTACTGGCTGATACTAAAATGGCCCATACGTAGTATGCTACGATTCTTAGGGATACCAGCTAATTAACCTCCGGAAAACTGGAACAGGTCAGGTGAAACAATGTCGGTATGGCAATCGTGTTCCAATATAAGGAAGGCTATGAGCCAGGACGGAGCGAAATGAAACAAATGCTAGGTAGACCAACAACTCTGAGCGCGCTAATAGTAATTTTCGCTGTGCTGGTCAGCCTCACGGCTGCGGCCTGCGGTGGTGGACCGAAGGAGCTGGAGTTCCCCATGAGAATTGAGGAAGGCAAACTCACTCCCGAGTCTATCGACGTCAAGGAGGGCGATAAAGTCGTCCTGCAAGTACAGACTGACGAGCCCGGTGAGGTAAGAATCGGAGGCCTCGAAGTGAAGGGGCGGGTTGAGCCCGGTAAAGTGACAGAGCTCCGCTTCTCGATATTCGACACCAGGTTTGGTAACGTGGCAAGCTTGGGCCGCAATATTTACTTCACTCCGGACAACGAACCAGAAGCACAAATCGGCTTCATAGGCACCACGTACAATAAGTAATATGTGGGCGTAGAGAAGCGGCCAGCAAGATGGAAATCTTGTGACGCACCCGTTGATGTGGATCGCAATCCAACCATCCGGGATTGTTTTCGAGACCGTATACGTTATGCTAAAATGGTAACCTGAAATCGTTCCCAGGAATTAGACAGGATGAAACAACGTATTCCAAAGCCAGGAGCGGACGTCATGAAACAACATCTAGTCAGACCGACAACTCTGAGGGGCATCATCGTAGCAATAGCGGTGCTGATTGGCCTCCTTGCAGCGGCCTGCGGCGGTGGTGGAGCCTCGGAGATGGAACACGCTGTAAGTATAGTAAATGGGAAACTCGTCCCCGATACTATCAATGTCACTGTGGACGACAAGGTCGTTCTGATAGCGCAGTCTGATCAGAGCGGACTACTCAGGGTGGGAGGCTACCAGGTTAAAGGCCAGCTTGAGCCTGGAACGGTAACGGAACTACGTTTCACGGCGTTCGACCGCAGATCGATGGGTAACGCGATTTCGGACGTCCTTATCTACTTCAAACCAGAATCTGAACCAGAAATACAGGTCGGCTTGATTGAAGTGTCATTCAAGGGGAAGCTGGGTAGGGGGGGTTAAGTAACTGATCCGCACCGACGGGCCAGTGACCCATAGTGCTGAAAATCCTCGGCGCGCTTTCTCCGTTTGCATGACCGTACGTTCCGTCAGACCTGAATATACGTTTCGGTCTACGTGAACCTAGCCACAGGTGATAGCTTCAACGAACCATTCCTTATAATGCTTTCAAGCTATATTAATAACGTAATGAAATAAAAAACACCGGGAGACGCTCCAGCTGCTCGAACTTGTATCTGAAGTTGGTGGGCCGTCAGGGATTCGAACCCTGGACACCCGGATTAAAAGTCCGGTGCTCTGACCAACTGAGCTAACGGCCCTGAACGAACAAACCCTATCCAACGCTTACCATCCCTGATTCTATCAACCTGCAGTATCGGACGCAACAGGAGTTGGTCCTAAATGGATGTCGAACTTCCCACCTGGCTCTGATCATTATGCTCCCATGAATTTTGCATTCAGGACAGATCACGATAGTATTGACAGGGGCGAGAAAAGCGGCCTATAATCAAAATGTCGAAGCTGACCAGTCGCTTTACACGTCTTCATTTGCCCCACATGTACCTTCAGTCTTAATTCCACGTATGTTAGGGCGCTTTTTATGGCTAAAACCCGTTCCGTGAACCTATGAGCGCTAAATATATCTTCGTCACCGGCGGAGTGGTTAGCTCAGTCGGCAAGGGGATCAGCGTAGCGGCCATCGGACGCATCCTCAAAAGCCGAGGAATCTCCATCTCAGTAATGAAGTTAGACCCTTACCTTAACGTTGACCCAGGCACTATGTCCCCTTACCAACACGGCGAAGTGTTTGTTACCACAGACGGCAGCGAAACCGATATGGACCTGGGACATTACGAACGCTTCACCGACCTGGAACTTACTCGGCTCTCCAACTTAACAGCGGGTCAGGTATACCTATCTTTGCTCGGTAAGGAGCGGCGGGGAGACTTCCTGGGAGGGACCATTCAAGCCGTGCCCCATGTTACAAACGAGATTAAGGGAAGAATCGTCACACTCGCCGAGGAGTCTCAAGCCGAGGTCATAGTAGTCGAAGTCGGCGGCACGGTCGGAGACATCGAGGGTCTCCCATTTCTAGAGACCATTCGACAAATTCGTAACGAGGTGGGGAGAAACAACGTCTTCTATATCCACGTGACTCTGTTGCCCCAGATGTCCACCACAGGCGAACTGAAGACCAAGCCAACACAGCATAGTGTCAAGGAGCTACGAAGCATCGGAATACAGCCGGACGCAATAATATGTCGAATCGATTCCCCCATGCCCGAGCCGATCAAAGACAAAATCTCCCTTTTCTGCGACGTGCCAAAGGCTGCGGTAATTCCCCTTCAGACGGTCCCCAGAGTATACGAAGTGCCTCTGATATTAGAGGAGTATGGATTGGGTGACCTGCTGGTTAAATCTTTAAATCTATCTGACCGTCACAAGGACATGGCTGACTGGGCCTCCATGGTGGAGCACATGAACCAGCCCAAGGAGACGGTGCCCATCGCCTTGGTGGGCAAATACGTGGAATTGCCGGATTCCTACATATCGGTGACAGAAGCCCTCAAACATGCCAGCCTTTACCATGATCGAGACATAGATATTCAGTGGATACACTCAGAGGACATCGAGAGAGAGGGCCCAGATTCCCTACTAAAGACGGCTTGTGGAATAATCGTGCCTGGAGGATTCGGCCAGCGAGGCGTCGAGGGCATGATCGAAACCGCGCGCTACGCTCGGGAAAACAAGATCCCTTATCTGGGCCTATGCCTGGGGCTACAGGCCATGGTCGTCGAGTATGCCAGGAATGTATTGGGCCTTAAATCCGCCAACTCCTCCGAGATGGATCCCAACACTCCTTATCCAGTAATAGATATCATGCCGGAACAACGATCGGTCGAGGATAAAGGCGGCACGATGAGGTTAGGCACCTACCCTTGCCAACTACTGGAGGGTAGCTTGGCTTATAAGGCATATGACCAGCCGCTGGTATACGAACGACACCGCCATCGATTTGAGCTAAACAATAGTTATCGGGAAGCGCTGGAAGAGAGCGGGCTCATGGCCGCCGGAATGTCTCCCGACGGCAAGCTGGTTGAAATCACCGAACTGGCCGGAGATTTCTTCATGATGGGCGTGCAGTTCCACCCGGAGTTCTTGTCAAGGCCGAACCGACCCCACCCTCTGTTTCGAGAGTTTATCGCCGCCGCAAAGGACACCCTGAGAGAAGGAGCTCAGCCGCCTCTCCCTCTGTAAATGATGGACCAACTGTAAGGGTTGATCACTCAGTCGTTGCCCAGATTGCATTCCATTTCTCTATATGGTGAACATGATAGTAGATATAGGAACTGGTGAGTCCCCGGACACAGGAAAGAATCATTGGGAGGGGTGTTGTGGAGCTGTTTCTTGATACTGCTAATATCGACGAGATTCGACAGGCTGCTCGCTTTGGCGTAGTTCGAGGAGTCACCACTAACCCTCCCCTGGCTGCCAAAGAGAGCATCGGTGGGTTTGAGGCTTACAAATCAGCTGTGAAAGAGATAGCCCAGATCATTGATAGACCAATTTCCGTCGAGGTGGTTAACACCGACGTTGAAGGGATGATTACCGAAGGTCGAGACATAGCCGATTGGATTCCCAATCCTTGGGTCAAACAACCCAGTACGCCCGTGGGACTTGAAGCCATGGCTGTTCTTACAAAGGACAACATCAAGGTCAACCAAACTCTCTGTTTTTCAGTGAATCAGGCGCTACTGGGAGCCCAGGCAGGCGCTACCGTGATCAGCCCCTTCGTGGGCCGGCTGGACGATGCCGGACATAATGGTATGGACCTTGTGCGTGACATCGCCTCCATATTTAATCACTACAACATTCAAACCAAGGTGATGGCCGCCAGCATCCGTCACCCTCTCCACTGTGTAATGGCGGCGCAAGCAGGTGCACACATATCGACCATACCCTATAAGGTACTCACCCAGATGATCCGGCATCCCCTCACCGACGCGGGGCAAGCCCGTTTTCTGGAGGATTGGCAGCGTGCTTCGTCATGAGTCACGATATGCTTGTGGACCTCAGGTCAGCAACTATTACCACCTGCTATCCTAAGTGCAAGTTATTCAACATGGCAGGGAGGACTTAGTGATCCGTAATCTCAAGCTACGCAAGCCGTGAGCACACCACCACTGTTGACTCGAACTCCCACATAACCGAAGCCACTTAACACAACAACCACCTACATGATAATTGAATTCTGGACCCGGGCGACCTACAGTTGATAGCCCTATCCAGGACACTTCTAGACAACTCCTTAACCAAATTCAACCAACGAAAGGGTGATATCTGTGACTACCGAACGGGTAATTAATGTAGCTGAGCTAGAAAGCAAAACCAAGGAAGAATTGCTGACCGTAGCTCACGAAGTAGGACTCCAGGACGGTGATGCCCTTGCAAGTCAACGCAGGGAAGAAATTCTTCACCGCATCTTCCAAATGTATTCAGACCATCAAGGCCTAATGGCCACTGGGATACTCGAACTCATGTCCGAAGGGTACGGCTTTCTGCGGCAAAACGGGCTTCGCCCAGCGCCAGGAGATGTATACGTCTCCCAATCCCAGATAAGACGTTTCGCTCTGCGGACGGGCGACACCATCACCGGACAGGTGAGGCCCCCCAAAGACGGAGAGAGGTATTTCGGACTGGTCAGAGTAGAACAGGTCAATGGCCTCGAGCCGGAAAATGCCCGCTCCAGGCCATCGTTCGAATCTCTCACACCAATTTTTCCCAACAAACAGATAATCCTGGAAACCAGTGCAGGCAACCTCACCACGAGAATGATAGACCTATTCTCCCCCATTGGCCTTGGCCAGCGAGGACTCATCGTTTCACCGCCCAAAGCTGGCAAAACCACCGTCTTGAAGCATATAGCCACTGGCGTAACCTCCAGTTTTCCAGACGTGGCCCTAATGGTAGTGCTCATCGGCGAGCGCCCTGAAGAGGTAACCGACATGCGGCGCTCCATAAAGGGCGACGTTTTCGGGTCCACCTTCGACGAGTCGGTGGAAGATCAGTGCCGTGTTGGAGAGCTTGCTTTGGAACGCGCCAAACGATTGGTGGAAGCCGGTCGAGATGTGGTGATCCTCCTAGACAGTATCACCAGGTTTACCAGAGCATATAATCTAGCCCTACCCAGCAGCGGCCGTACTCTCTCCGGCGGAATAGACCCGGTGGCCCTATACCCTCCCAAGCGGTTCTTCGGAGCTGCCCGCAACGTAGAGGAAGGCGGCAGTCTAACCATTATTGCCAACTGCCTAATAGATACGGGTAGCCGAATGGATGAGGTCATCTACGAAGAGTTTAAGGGCACCGGCAATATGGAGCTTCACCTCGACCGCAGGCTTGCCGAACGTCGCTTCTTCCCAGCCATAGACATCCAGCGCAGCGGAACTCGCAGAGAAGAGCTCTTCTTCGACGAGACAACGCTCAAGCAGGTCTGGCTCCTCCGCCGCATGGTTGGACTACTAGCCACCGACTCTGTCAACAGTGCCGACGCCACCGAGCGAGTACTGGAAAGACTTTCCAAGACCCGCAACAACGAAGAGTTCTTGGCGAACCTGTCCAAAGAGGCCTAAAAAGCCAAGCCTCACCCGTGACTCAGCTGGCTGGCCTGGACCCCGAACTCCTTGCCAAAGGTCCGAGGAACACCCAGGCGTCCCAAACTCCGAAATTGTGCGTAAGCAGCAACCTACGCCTCTTGACAACCGATGTAATACCTTGTATATTTCCAAATGTTTTAACAGGGGAAATAGTAGCTTGTAACCAATGGGCGAGAGACACTCGCCAAATATAGGGATGGGATGGGGCCCTGGAGCGTAGCAACTAGGGCCATTTTGGTTGAGAAAAGCCATCTTCCACACCTTGACAACGAAAACCACATAGTGATATTAATAGGTGCAATCCTTTCCAGGAGAGGGACATCCATGCATTATTCAGTCTCTAGTATGTTCCAGGCAGACCCTTCGGTCGTACCCAGGGCTCGCTACCCTTCAGTGGGAGATATAGTGAGCAGCCACATGTATACCGGGACCTACGTAATCAAAGGGGGAATTCGATGAAGCGCACCAGACTCAAGCTAATAGGCCTCTTATCAATAGTAGCCATACTGGTTTCTCTGCTGGCCGTTGGCCAGCTAATCGCCGGCCCAAGTTCGGCACCCAGCAGCGCCGCATCAGGCACAGTGGATATAAATGACGGCTTCTTCGAGAGAGCCGACGGAGAAAAGTTCTACTCCGACGAAACAGGCTTTAACATCCTGACCTTTACGGTAGATGATGGCGACCTCAGCCCAGCCAGGACCGCAATAGTGCGGATTCTGGGCTTTCAAGGGACAGGAGGCAACGCCGCCTCCGGTACACCTCTGATTGTAACGGGCGATGCCATAGCTCCGACGTCCGACGCGGGCGATCCGTATACCATAGTTCTTGAGGGTGAGACGGAGAAGATCGAGACCTTTAGCGGTAACGCGCGAGCTCTCTACTTCCCTTACACCGTTTCGGTCTCAACGGTCACCGCCGGCCAGACAGCGTCTGCACTAGATAACGCTCCCCTGGACCGTGACGGAGACGGCGGCGTAAATACGGGAGACATAGACGTCAGGGTCGCAGGCAATAAGCTTGCCTTGGCCACTGCTGACGGCGCCGATAACGCCAGATTCGCTGCCTTGACGCGAGTAACAACCATCACCATCGTGACCGGAGGTAGGACCACAGGTAACTTGGGCCAAGGAATCCGAGACACCAACGGCAGTGGTGCTGTCACCGGAGATGACTTATCCTTAACGGTCAACGGCAATGCAGCTCCTGTCAGGTCAGCGACTGCAGCAGGAGCCGTAACGTTTGATGCAACTGCGGTCAACGACGTGCTGGTATTCACCTATAACCACCGCAGCATAGTACGCGAGAGAGTCGTGGCCCTGGCCGGCCAGACCACCTACACTCTCGGCAATCTACCCAGGGACAATGATGGAGACGGAGCAGTCACCTCTGGTGACGTTGTCTTCAGAGTAAACGGTGTTGTTACGGCCCTGACTGCCGATCCAACGGCCGGTGGCGCTGTGACATTCACCGCCCGAACGGCGGGCCAAGTTCTGGACTTTACCTATAATGCAACCGTCGGAGCGGCTGGCGATGCCCTAGAAGTGATATACACCAGCTCAGGGCTGGAAGAGCGGCCTCGCGATGCTGACGGCGACGGCGCTTACGAAGCGGCTAGCGTTGACGACGTTCAGGTGACGGCGGGAGGCATAGCGCTAACCGCTGCCGGCTATAGCACCCTCTTCGATCCCGGCATCGTGAGGATCCTGGGTGCAGCCCCAGTTGCTATCGCAGATAACGTAAAAATAACCTACGAATTCTCAGAGTACGACTTTGCCAACCCGGCCAACACCCCAATAGCAAGTGTCGGGTCTGACGACGCCGTAAGCAATAACCGAGTCAGTTTCGCCACAGACACAACTGCAGCGTTCGATTCTGGCACCAGTACGAAAGGCGTCGACGCCATCGACAGCCCACCGGGCCAGCTTACCGTGACAACTCCGTTTATCACTCCTCCTTCTGCCGTTGACGTTGACGTGCTGGTCAAGTTCAAGTACAACGTAACGGAAACTGTAGAAGAGATCGCTACCGTAAGCAGCCAGACCTCCGGTATAAGGAATGAGTCAAGGACGGTCACTGGAGTTGAATCCGGGGGTGCCGCCACCAACAAGTTTGCGGCGAGCGTAGCCCTATTCTCTGCCTCTGACATGGACACCATGAACACTGCGGCGGCAGGAGTTGGGGTAACCACCATTGACCAGTTGGCCAACTCCGCGGACATAGACGGCACCGGGCTAGAAGCCCGTATCCGTGCTGCGGCCACAGCCCTCGCACTGGCAGTCGGAAGTGGCGACGATGAGTTCCTCGACCTAGCGGTATCGGTAGCCGACGGTGACACTCTAACCGTTACTTACGGTGACGAGGAAACGGCTTCTGCCGGCACCGCCACCATTACAGATACAGCCGTGGTTGACCTAACTCCACCTACGATTATCCATATTCGACCATCGGTCACTCACAGCAACCTTTCCACCGTAACCTTCGAGGTTGAGATCGAAGATGCCCCAGGCGTTCCAGGAGCACCAACCGCCGGACTGGATAAGGCAATCGGCGGAGATGCAGGCATCCTTACCATATTGGCGCCGGGCGCAGCGGTGGTCGCTCACAACCTGCAGCCCGTGCTAAAGGCGTCCAACCCAGACAAGATTGCCCTTACCCTATCCCAGGAAATTCAGAATCAGGGTGAGGTCAAGTTCTGGGCCCCGGTGAGGGACCAGGTAGGTAACGCACCGGAATTTGCTGGCGACGACGCCGTCGCTGGCGCCGGTGATCCGACTTTGGCAACCACCGAACCAGATAACCCATTCACCTTCACATTCGATAACGTGTCACCGTTGCTGACCAGCACTCCGGTACCCGCCAAGACCGGCGGCAAGCTGGATGATCGCCTGGAGACCCCGCCCAGTGGCACTCACACCGGCGGCACCAGCGCCACGGTTCTAAATGACCCAGATGCCGACTTCGTTACGGCGGACGTCAGGATCGGTGACAACGTAACCAACATTACCGACGGCTCCAGCGGAAACGTTACCGTAGTCAACTCTGCTACATCCGTGACGGTTGGAGCACTGACCCTAGGAACGGACAACGACTTCGACAATGGCGACGCCTATACCATCGAGAATCCGGGCCTTGGCAACGTGATAGACGACCAGACAAACCGGAAGGGCGTAAGAATACTGTTCGACCTAGGTTCTGGTGGCGCTCCTCTGGACGTTGTGAGCCCCACTGGAAGCGACTTCACACTGAGACAGGGTACTGCTGTTTTGACCATCGTCGAGGCAACGATTGGCGCCAACGGTGCGGGAGTGCTACTAACCCTGGCTGAGGACCTGCCCACGGACGCCAAGCCAACACTAACTATTCCCAGTGCCACAATAAAGGACAAGGCGACCAATGCCGTGGCCATCGTAACCGGAACTGACGCCAAAGACGCCAGTGACGGTCTGCAGTCCGAGATGACGGTCGAGGTAACCGGAGAGGCCGCCAGCAGGCCTGTGAGCAGAGAACAGGTGGTCATAACGGTCACTGCTAGTGAGACCGTGACCTTCCCATCGGCCAACAACACTGCTCGCTATCTCAAGACCGCCGACAACGGCACATCTTTGGTGGAAGCAGTCAATGCCGGAACAGCCAACCTCATATTCAACGCGGTTCTAGCGCAGACAAACCAATACGAAGCCATAATTGAGGTGGATGACATAACCACTATTCGGTCACGCCAGAGAGGACTGGTCAATGTCCAGCTCACCGCTCAGGATACCAGCGGTGTGAGGGCGACCTCAGGAGTGGCCGATCCCGATGGCACAGCAGTCGCCGACGCAGGGTCTATCGTTGATGACGCCCTGGTATTCGAGTTCGACAACGTGCTCAACAACGAAGCCGCGCCTGCGTTCGAGCTTAGTCCCACCATTACCGGTGAGCTCGATCAGACCGACGTAAGCAACCCATCCATTAGCATCGACTTCGCCGGTGAATCAAACGAGTACGAGATAGCCGCGGGACTGCGACGTCTTGGTATCGACGTGGACGACCACGCTACGGTCACCATTACAAAGGCAACGGTGACCGATGGCGACGGCAACGACACCGATGTACTAACCAACGTCAAGGCGAGCGACGACGACACATGGGTGTTTGCCGCGACAGACCTGGCAATCGGAGACTACACACTGGCCGTTGAAGCCAGCGATGCCGTGGGCAACACGGACCTGACACCTGGCGGCGATTCCGTGGATAGTCACACCTTCGACTTCAGTATCGTGGAGCGGGCCCAGTATGCCCTAGAGCTCAGGCCTGGCTTCAACCTGGTGTCACTGCCCAGCGACCCGACAAGTACCGACATCAACGACGTGCTCGGCGCCGCTGAGGGAATAGTCCACGTGCTCACCTACGACCCGGACGCCCCGGTTCCATGGCTCCAGGCTACCCGGTCGGGGACCGACCCCTTCAACGAGGGTATCGATTCAGGCTCCATAGGCGTCCTCGAGACAATAGACGCCCAGCACGCCTACTGGATGCGAGCAAGCTCCTTCGTAACCCTGTCGGTAGACATACCCGCTCAGGCGCTGGTAGGCCAGTTCCCGCCCACCATAGATGTCCTAGAGGGTTGGAACCTGGTGCCCATCATAGACCTAACTCTGCCAGCGTTCCTGTCACCTGTACCCGCAGACCAGTACTTCTCTGGCATAATGTGGTCAGCAGCGCTCACCTGGAACCCCGCGAACAACAGGTGGGACAAAGAGATACCCGAGGCTGCACCAGCAGACAACGTGCTAGTGGGTAGAGGCTACTGGGTGTGGGCTAACGAGGCAGGCACCATAGTACCGTAACCCATCGGAATCCAATAAGAAGCCCTCCCCGGCTTTGGGGGAGGGCTTCTTCGTTTGGCCTATTTGGGGACAACGTTAATTGGTGCCAACTGGTCTTGAAAACCTGCGGATATTCAAGAACCCAGAATGTATAATAGTCTCAAGTTCCGGGTTGAGGAGGTACTTAGCGGTGCGGCTCAATGTGATCAGGTTAGCGTTGTTACTAGGCTATATCGTATCTCTGGTTGCTCTATTGGGCGCTGGCGCAAGCCAAACGAGCAATCCTCCTCCCTTTCCCAACACCTACGGTGGCCAGGTCTTAATCGGTGGAATTGCGCCCGACGATGGTATCGAGATTTTCGCCAGGATACAGGGCTATCAGACCAACGTTCCCAGGGAAGAGCAGGAGGTGCGCCAGATAGTTCTGGTTGCCAACGGCAGATACGATCGGCTGATTATATCACCGCCTGAGGATAGCTTCATCGGTAAGCGAATAACGTTTCATGCTACGAGAGGGTTCGGCGACGTGCAGGCCGACGAGACCGCTATCTTTGTGCAGGTAAACCTCACAACCTCCGCTGGATTGAACAATGTCCTAGACCTTAGCTTCCCCGAGGCTCCACCTGCGGCGCCGGTCCCAACGCCAACGCCCACTCCTACAGTAACACCCACTCCGCTCCCAACTCCTGTGCTTCCGATACCTGGCGACCCCTCAGTAACACAGATACCTCGAATTGCGCTGATCGCGGGGATGATAGCACTGGTAGCTGGAGGATCGATACTGTTCCTGGTGCGCCGGCGCAACGCAGTGTAACGAGGAATGTTAAAGGGTATTTAATCAGGCAATCGTAAATATAGAGTTTTGATTGAACGGCCCCCTTCTGCGTTAAGCAGAAGAGGGCCGTTGCTTTTTAAGCCACCATGCATGGAGATAGGCCTATTTACCCATGGAAGGAACCGCACGGAACGCCTGTTTCCAGGCCTTAAGAAGTCGAGGCTTGAGCTCCCTGAGCCTGGAGAATCACCACCCGCATCTCCTGGGGCAGCGTTGACGCTGAGACGTTCAGTCGTACCTGTGGCTCCACATCTCGCAGTCCCATCTCTCTGAGGAACGTGTCAGGGCCCTTGAGCTCGGTGCGCAGTCCGGGCAGCTTGTAGTGCATGGGTATCACTATCCTGGGCTCTAATGCCTGCACCATCTCTGTAGCCTGGGTAGTTTCCACAGTACACACTCCACCAACGGGAAGGAACAGTATATCTACCGGGGTAAGCTTTTCTACTTGCTGAGCGGTTAAGGCATTCCCGATGTCGCCCAGATGGCATAGTCTAAGAGTCTCCATCTCGAACAGATACGCCGTGTTTCGCTTCTCCTGAGGGTCTGTCTCGCCTCTGGAGGTCATCACGCCAGTAATGTAAACTCCCGAAAGCTCATATTCGCCGGGTCCTCGTAGAACCTTGGGATTGCCAGCCACTCCTTGCCAGTAGTTATGGTTCTCGTGGGTATGGCTAAGGGTAACTACAGTGGCCTCCGGCTCACCCATGCTCAGTCCAATAGAGTCCGGAAACGGATCAGTTATGGCAGCGATATCGTTGGTCCGAAGCCGAAAACAAGAGTGCCCCAGCCAGGTTATCTCCATATCACTACCTCCGGCGTAGGTTGACGATAGCCCATGCCAAGGGCAGCGTCAGGGAAGCCAACAATAGTTTCATAAGATCTCCCACGATAAACGGGTATAGTCCGCCCTTGAGAGCCTTGTCCCAGGTGCCAGAACCAGAGATGAGCTCGCCCAACGGCTTGCCCACCGGATGGACCCAATCTGTACCGATTAGGTAGGCCAGCCACAAGATGCCCGGCACATACAGGACCACATTTCCCAAAAACATCCCCAGATGGATCCAGGATTTGCGGTCCCACTGGCGCTCCGCTAGATATCCCACCAGCACAGCAGCCAGAATAAAACCTACAATGTACCCTCCGCTGGAAATATCCCACGGTAGATCACCAGTCCCACTCCATGGGAGGATGAAGTGAACATCCCAACTGCCAACCGTTGCATTGGCGCCAGGAGCAAACACCGGGATACCAATCATACCCATCAGCATGTATAGGGTTAGCGCACTGCCACCACGCCAGGCCCCTAACGCGCCACCTGTCACTAACACCGCAAAGGTTTGGCCAGTGATGGGCACACTCGTCCATGGCAGCCTGATGGCAATCTGAGCACACAAGGTTACAAAGCCTGCAAAGCCCGCTACCAGAATCGCGTCTCGAGCCAGCCTTGCAACGCGACTATCTGCCTGGGGAACAGGGAAAAGTGCATCGGATAGGGTGCGATAGGTGGTTGGAGCTCTCAAATTACCTCCTGGTTCGACCTAGGAGTTAAGGCCATGGGAGAGTATAATATTATGTAGACGTCTAGTCAACGCTTGACATGGGATTAGCATACTGTTAGATTCCCTTAAAAGTACTAGCAGTCAGAAGTACTGACTGCTAGCATGTTTACTGGTGATAATATGCTGAAGGCCAGAACAGGCACAATACTCAAAATACTGATAGACGAGTACATCAACGGCGCAATTCCTGTAGCTTCCGAAGATATAGCTCGCAGGTCATCAATGAAGGTGAGTTCAGCTACAATTCGAAACGAAATGGCTGAGCTTGAAGAAGAAGGATACATCACTCGTCCTCATGTGTCAGCCGGCGGGATACCTTCAGACAAGGGATACAGATTCTACGTCGAGTCCTTGGCTAACGCACCGGAACTCCCCTTGGGAGTCCAACGCCAAATAAGAGACCAATTCGGACAGGTGCAATGGGACCTGGAGGCCTGGACTCAGTTAGCGGCGGCGGTGCTTTCAAGAATGGTCGGGAATATGGCCATTGTAACATTCCCCCGTGCAGCGTCATCGAGGTTCAAGTATATCCAACTCGTGTATTTGCAAGACTTCTTGGCTTTGCTCATAATCGTGCTTCAGGAGGCCACACTAAGGCGACACCTGTTGCCTTTAGGGGAGCCAACTACTCAAAGTGAGTTGACTGAAGTCGCCAACAAGCTTAACGAAAGTCTGTCCGGGCTGACTTATCCAGAGATCACGATGAAACAGCTCGAATTAACTCCCTTTGAGGAAACGGTCAAGGACGAAACGGTCACTATCCTGAAAGAGATATATACTGAAGAAGCGGCAGAGCATCGCGTTGACGGCTTGCGATTGCTCCTAAGCCAGCCTGAGTTCATCGAGACCATAAGGGCTAAGGATATAGTGGAGATTCTTGAGGGAAAAGTGCTCCTGCGCACCATCCTCTCAGAGGCGCCAGACACTGGAAACACCGGCGTATTCATAGGAACGGAGAACCAAGAAGAGGCACTCAGGCCCTTTAGTGTAATACTAAGCCAGTATGGAATACCAATGGAAGCCTCGGGAACCATAGGGGTGATAGGACCGACCAGAATGGAGTACGCCAACGTAATCGGCGGCGTGAACTTTCTCTCCTCGTTCATGAGTGAGCTGATCGGCGGCATACACGGAAAGTCTTCTTAGTGATTGTTGTGCTAACCCCCTCTCTGAACACACACCGGAAAATCTCCATCCAGTTAGGCGAAGGCGGCCTAAGGTGAACATCCATGGCTAAAAGAGACTACTTCGAAGTGCTGGGAGTCTCCCGAAGCGCTTCCGAGGAGGAAGTACGCAAGGCTTTCAGGAAGAAAGCCATGGAGTATCATCCAGATAGGAACAAAAACCCGGATGCCGAGGGTAAGTTCAAAGAGGTAAACGAGGCTTACCAGGTACTCATAGACGCAGAAAAACGCTCCCAATACGAACGTTTCGGCCACGCCGGTGTAACCGCTGGCAGCGGAGGCGGGTCTACAAGAGATTTCGATGGGTTCGACATATTCGGTGGCTTCGGCGATATCTTTGACTCCTTTTTCGGAGATGTATCAGGGAGGGGTAGGCAACAAAGGGCTTACAGAGGAAGTGACATTCAACAGGGTGTCACCATCCCCTTCGAAGATGCCATCTTCGGCACCGAGCGAGAGCTAGAGGTGCAGAGAACAGAACAGTGCCACACATGCACCGGGTCAGGGAGTAAACCAGGCTCGAGTCCCAGTAAATGCGAGACTTGTCGAGGGATGGGACAGGTACGCCGCTCACAAAGAAGCGTGTTTGGCCAGTTCAGCCAGATAACCGCCTGTCCCACCTGTAAAGGTAAAGGCACCATAATAGAAACCCCCTGTGACAACTGTCACGGAGTAGGCACCGAGCGGCGCGGCCGAAATATAGTGTGCAAGATACCCGCAGGAGTAGAGGACGGCATGCAGATTCGCCTGAGCGGAGAAGGAGACGTGGGTATCAACGGTGGTCCACCTGGGAATCTCTATATTCACCTCTCAGTAAAGGAACACGCGTTGTTTAGGCGTTCCGGGGACGACCTCATATACGAGTTGCCTATTAACTTTGTCCAAGCTGCGATGGGGGATGAGGTGGAGGTGCCCACTTTAAATGGAAATGAACAGCTTAAGATACCAGCCGGGACCCAGCCGGAGACCGTTTTCCGCATAAGGGGCAAGGGTGCGCATCAGCTCAACGGCCATCGGAGGGGCGATCTGATAGTTCCCATAAAGCTGCAAGTCCCTACGTCACTAGACCCTAACCAGCAGAAACTCCTGGAGGAGCTTTCAGAGACCATGGAGAAGCCCAGCGATTCTCATGGTAAAGAGAAGGGCCTGTTTGACCGGATCAAAGACGTCCTCGGATAGACCAGCCGCCTGCCGGAACTCAACTATCTCAACCTTATTCAACCTTACACCCCGACTCGTCCAAGGACAGAGGGCGGGGTTTTTTATGCGAGTAAAACATGCTATGGAATGAACTGAGTATTGAAGTACCACAGGAGTACGTAGAGCCAATATCCTATCTATTCAGCAGATATGGACGCGCACTATCCGTTGAAAAGGCCAACAATGACCTGGTACTTCTAAAGACATATCTGCCCAGCACTTCAAGGCGTAACCTGGCTCGAATAGAGGTGGGTGTAAACCTTGTTCGAGTGCTTGAGCCCATGCGAGAGATGGAGATCAAGGAGGTTAAAGACGAAGACTGGGAGACTGCTTGGAAGACTCATTTCAACCTGCTAAAAGTCGGCAAGAAGATGGCCATTAAGCCATCGTGGATTGCGTACGAGCCTGCTCCCGATGAGGTGATAATCGAACTGGACCCCGGCCTGGCCTTTGGAACAGGCTACCATCCTACAACCAAGATGTGCCTGGAGGCCTTAGAGGGGCTCATACAACCCGATTCCGAGGTGCTCGACCTAGGCACCGGGTCGGGCATCCTCACTATAGCTGCAGCTAAACTAGGAGCAAAAGAGGTTCTGGCCTTGGATGTGGACCCTATAGCGGTGAAAGCGGCCAGAAAAAACTTTAAGGCCATCGGCCTTTTGACCAGGGCTTCTGGCCCGAAGAATCCAGGCCAACAAATACGACTAGCCAGAGGAACTCTACCCCAGTCCTTAGCCACGGAGAACAGTTTCAATCTGGTGGTGGCTAATATAAGTGCTAAAGTGATCCAGGGGAAGGCCCAACAGATAATGGATGTTTTGAAACTGGGGGGCACTCTACTGGTATCAGGGTTTATCGAGAACCAATGTCAAGAGCTGAAAGATGTTCTGGTAGGCACCGGGTTTTGCCACAAAACCACCTATCACACTGATGACTGGGTAGCCCTGTTACTGGGCAAACCCGATTAGCGTTGCCGGATTGGGATTATCAGCGCTCTGACAATGGCTGAATAGAAGAATTCCAATCTATCCTTCTGATAACGACCTCCGTTCGCTTGCCTCCTCACTTGCGGTCTGATAACGTATTTTCTGTGCACCGGTTTTTTGTACCCCCCAATTGGATCGAAGGGCAACGCGCCAGGCTGGAGGGAGACGTTGCTCATCAGGTCAGTCGCGTCCTCCGCATGTCCGCTGGCGATGAAATAATCTTGCTGGATAACTCCGGACGAGAGTACAGCGTACAACTAACCAGATTCGACAAAAGTGCGGTGGAAGGGAATGTAGTTTCTGTAATAGAGGCTCAGGTCGAGTCCCCGTTAGAGCTTATCCTTTATCAGGGGTTGCTCAAAGGAGAAAAGTTCCAGTGGGTATTGCAGAAATGCACCGAACTAGGTGTTTCCAGATTCGTTCCACTCAGGTCTCTGCGCACGGTTCCCCAAGGGCAAGAACGGTTGGAAAGGACCCGATACCCCCGTTGGCGCAAAATCATAACCGAGGCGGCCGAACAGTCCGGTAGATGCACCTTGCCTGAGCTAAAGCCTCCTATATCCCTACAAGAAGCTTGCGATCAAGTTGATGGCCACGCCACCTCTATAATGCCATGGGAAGAAGAAATAACGACCAGTCTGCGCCCGGTTTTAAGAGGCATAGAATCTCGACACGTTAACATCTTCATCGGTCCCGAGGGCGGCTTCGATAAAGAAGAGGTGGACTACGCCCGCTCGCAAGGATTGGTACCCGTGAGTCTAGGCAGACGCATCCTACGCTCGGAAACGGCGGCTGTTGCCGCAGTGGCAGCGGTCCTGTACGAGATGGGAGGACTGGAGCGCTAGAGTACCCGCTCCAGCCCGATGCTATGAAGAAAGAGGCAGGGACGTCGTATCCGGCCATTGCTATACCAGGCCCTCCCACTCGGCTCTGGGCGGCCTTCCCATAAGCTCATTCACCGCCTGAGTGAGACCCAGACCCTCATAAAGAATCTGGTAAGTCGCCTTGGTAATGGGCATGTCTACGTTAAGGTTCTCGGCCACTCGGAGGGCGGCTACCGTGGTGTAGACGCCCTCCGCTACGTTCTTCATTGAGGCCAGTATATCTTTCATCGCCTTGCCTGCCGCCAACTGCCGGCCCACGAAGTGGTTTCGGCTAAGTGGACTGGCGCAGGTGGTAATCAGGTCACCCAGGCCCGCCAATCCTGCAAAGGTAATGGGACTGGCCCCTGCTGCTATCCCCAGGCGGGTGATCTCCGCAAGCCCACGGGTTATAAAAGCCGCCTTGCCGTTATCGCCGTAACCCATTCCATCACATATCCCCGCTCCCAGGGCAATGATGTTTTTCAGCGCCCCACCCAGCTCCACTCCCACGATGTCCTCGTTGGTATATACCCGAAAATTCGACGACATTAGTGCCTGCTGGGCCACTTGAGCGATCCCGCTGTCACCTGAGGCGATCACTGTGGACGCGGGCTTTCCCTTCACTATCTCCATGGCTAGATTAGGGCCGGAGAGCACGGCGAGTCTGGAGTGGAGCGTGGGAGGAAGCTCCTCTTCCACTATCTGGCTCATTCGGTTGCCAGTGTCCATCTCCAGGCCCTTAGAGGCGCTGAGAAGTATGGGAGTTCCCGATATAGCCCCTCGAATCCACCTTATATTACTTCGGAAGCTGCTTGAAGGCACCGCCAGAATAACCATACCGGCACCCTGTAAGGAATTTTCCGGGTCATCGGACACCGTCAAAGGGCCGGGGAATGGGATATCTGGAAGGAATCTCGAGTTCTCTCTGCTGGATTGAAGCTCTTGAGATTCATCGGGAGTGCGGGCCAGCAACGTTACTGGTATGCTTTTTCTGGCCAGGATAATGCCGAGGGTGGTTCCCCAGGTGGTGGTTCCTATTATGGTGACCTTGTCCAACGGTCCTATCCTGGACCTACACTCGGGCTAGTTACACCGCTTATCTTGTCAGCGGATTGTCCAAGCCTTCGTTCGGTGCCATTTAGTAGACGCCGGATGTTGTCTCGATGTTGCCAGATAATTATTACCCCACCAATGCCTGCGTAGTAGAGATAAGTCGCATCTGTCTGGTCGAGCAAGACCAGCACCAAGACGGCAAGGAAGGCAACCATTACCGACATAACAGAGCCCAGGGACAGATACCTGGTCAGTAATGTAATCGGAGTGAAGCTGGCCAAGGCGATAGCACCGGCAATGGGCGCCATCACAAGCAACCCGCCCAACCCTGTCGCTATGCCTCTGCCACCCTTGAAGCCCAGGAAAATCGACCAGTTGTGGCCAGCAAGGGCTACCAGACCCGTTACTACCTCGGCGCTGGCCGTATCGGCAACGGCTCTTGCCAGAAACACCGCCAAAAGGCCCTTGCTCAAGTCCAGAATCAGTGCTACGGCCGCAAGTTTTCCTCCAACACTGCGTAATACATTGGAGGTCCCCGTTTTCCCGCTACCATACTGCCTTATGTCCACCCCTTTTACCACGTGGGTTATAAGGAACCCCCATGGTATCGAGCCCACGACATAGGCGATAGGCAATATGACAGCATACTGGGTATAGGCCTCGTCCCTATCAAGGACGATAACGATCGCCATAACGTAGACGGCGAGGACGGGCGGCACGAGAAGACTCAGGATAACCGGGAGCACTTGCTCATATCCTTTCCCTGAACACCAACCTTAGGTGCGTGTGGGTAAATCCAAAGGTCGACCTCAGCCGGTTTTCCAGATAGCGCTCATAAGAGAAATGTATCAGCTCTGGGTTCTTTACGGCAAACACAAAAGTCGGTGGGTTTTCATCGACCTGTCGCACCTGTTTGATCTTAGGACGTTTTCCCTTGGTGGAGGGGGGGAGTTGATCTGCCAAGGCATCCATAAGGGCATAATGGAGCTTTCCCGGAGGAATGTGTACCATTCGTTCTCGATAGACGTCGGCCGCCAATGTCATCAAGTTCTGTATGCCATCTCCCAGCAGGGCGGAAGTAAAGCATATAGGAACATAGGGCATGAAATGAAGTCTCTGCCTCACTATCTGGATAGCCATTTCTTGCTCGGTGCCATCTACGTTTGGCACCAAATCCCACTTGTTTACCACAACGATGAGACCCTTATAGCCATCCCATGCGTGGCTGGAGACGTGGGCATCCTGGGCGGTGGCGAGCTCGCTTGCGTCCATAACCAGCAAGGCTATATCACTTCTCTGTACAGCTCTGACGGCCCTGAGCACGCTATAATACTCTATACCCCTCTCTATCTTGCCGGGGCGCCGGATCCCTGCCGTGTCGATCAGCACTACCGGCTTATCACCATAGGTAAACTGGGTGTCCAGGGCGTCTCTTGTGGTGCCTGGGACGTCGCTAACGATGGCACGCTCTTCGCCGAGGATGACGTTCATGAGCATGGACTTCCCCACATTAGTTCTGCCTACTATCGCCAGCTTCATAACCCCTTCGGTCACGTCCTCAGGCTCCTCATCGACGGGCGGCAGAAGGGACACTATCTTGTCCATGAGATCATAGATCCCAAGGTTATGGTAAGCACTCACCTGTAGGGTGTCGGAGAGACCTAGCTGGTAAAATTCGGCGGCGGTTGCTTCCCGAGTTACATTGTCCACCTTGTTCACCGCCACCACCAGAGGTTTCTTAGTACGTCTCAGCCAGTCAGCAATGTCCTCGTCCATGGGCATCGGCCCGCTGGCTACGTCCAACATGAAGATTATTAGGTCTGCCTCGGAGACCGCCACCTCTACCTGGGCCTTGACCTTGTCTCGTAGAGTATCTTCCGGCCTGGGCTCCAGTCCACCAGTGTCCACCAAGGTGAATCTACGCCCATCCCAAGACACCTCGGCCAACAGGCGGTCCCTGGTCGTGCCGGGCACGTCGGTAACTATCGCCTCTCTGCTATTGGTAAGGCGATTAAAAAGGGTGGACTTCCCAACGTTGGGGCGTCCCACTATGGCTACTAACGGGATTGGCATATATCGATAGCCTCTTTGTTATCTTCTTCCCATTATAAACTCTAAAGCCGCTTTCTGGGCATGGAGACGGTTCTCAGCTTGATCGAAGGCCACGGACCGCGGATGGTCTAGCATTCCGGGAGCTACCTCCTCACCATAGTGAGCAGGCATTGGGTGCATCATCAGAACATCTGACTTAGCTAAGGACAGGAGGTCTTCATCAACAGTGTAACCTTCGAACTCCCTTCGGCGCATCTCTGCTTCGCTCTCCTGGCCCATGCTGGTCCATACATCGGTATAGACCACGTCAGCGCCCAAGACGGCCTCTCTGGGGTCAACCAAGGTCTCTACCGTCGTATTCCAGGCGGACGCGCGTCGGCGTGCATCCGCCAAAGTTCTGTCGTCTAATGTGTAGGCTGACGGCGAGGCGATGGTGAACTCCGCCCCTACCGAGGCCGCTCCAAGGCATAGACTTCTGGCCACGTTGTTGCCGTCTCCTACGTAAACCATCTTCAGTCCCGCCAAGTCGCCTTTGTGCTCATGAATTGTCTGCAGGTCAGCTAGAATCTGGCAGGGGTGCTCCACGTCCGATAGAGCGTTGATTATGAGAACGGACGCATGCTTCCCTAGCTCCTCCAGACTGGCGTGGGAAAAAACCCTGGCAACGATGCAGTCCACATATCGTGACAGTACGCGGGCTACATCGGACACGGCCTCTCTTACGCCCAAGCCTACCTCGTCTGGACCCATATAGAATGAATAGCCACCGAGCTGCTGCACGGCCACATGGAAGCTCGCCTTAGTGCGGAGAGAAGGCTTTTCGAAGAGTAGAGCCACCGTTTTGCCGTCAAGTGCGCGGCTGGTAACGCCGCTGGACATCTGATGGGCCCGATAGACGATATGATTTATATCCTCGGGATCCAGATCAAGGATAGATAACAGGTCTTTCCCTTGCATACGACCCCCGTCGGCCAGCATCATATATCAAAATAGAGTCATCTTCAAGGCTACACAGGAGGCCACGGTTCGAAGGAACGAACCCCTTTGGTTGGCATCGTAACTGGCAAGGCATAGAATGGTCAGGGTGTTCTTCAATGCTGATAACTATCCCAACGGGTGTTCTGTATACCAACCAACTCAACGAATCGCTAACGCGTCTTGATAAAAGGAGTGTACCATGGCCAGCGACAAAATCGTGCCAGGACTCAAGGCTCAAACCCAGACTGTTGTCTGCGAGCATAACATTGCTCGTCATGTAAACAGGTACAGCAGCCCATCCATGATCTCTCTGATGGAGCGTGCGTCCACCGAGGTTATCCACCATCTTCTCGAGCCTAACCAGACTTCAGTGGGCTATGAAGTGAATGTCCGCCACATAGCTCCGGCGTCTATTGGAGCCACTATAATCGCCCACGCAGAGATTACAGCCATAGACAGGAACAAGCTGACGTTCAAAGTAGAGGCCTTTGACGGGCAGACTAAGATAGGCGAGGGTACTCACAAGCGCGCCATCATAGGCACTGACCCAAGTAAGAAATAGCCTCACGGACCCACGGGTTTAAGGTTATCAGAAGATAAGAGACGTGCTCATCAGGGCACGAGTCAGAAGTTGCGCCGCCGACAGCCAATTTCTTACCTATTGTGCCGCCAATTCAAGATATCGGGCGACGAAGGACAGATCGTAAATATCCACCCAGTCATTTCGATCGACATCGGCTCGGCTGTCCAGCGGTGGGCCGGCCCCCAGGTTTCGCTCCACAATTCTCAGGTCCACCAGATCCACCAGCCCGTCTTCGTTGACATCGGCTACTTCTTCGGGGCCCTGCAGATTTATGGTCAAGGTAGCCACTATCGGCAGATTAAACTCCTTGCCACTGGAAGCGTGCAACAGCCCAAGGGTCATTGCCATTACCAGCAACACGAACAATGTTCCAATAGCGACGATTCGCCTTGACGATCCCGGGCGATGCCGGGTGTGCAAGCTTTGAGCGGATTGCACGAGCTGGCTCTCCCACTTAAATAGCTTAGGCCGGCAGCCCCGATTCGAACAGGACCTGCCGGCCTTTAAACCTATCTATGTCTGCTCATTGATCTGGGTCGTCAAACCCATGACCGGTAGCTCGAAGTTACTTTCTACCCTTCCATTGCCTTTATCAGACGTTCCGTAGCCTTTTCTGGGTCCTCTTTGAGCATGTATTTTTCTATTCTCTTTCTAAACGCCTGGACAGTTTCCTTGCCTTCATCGTTGTTAGAAACGTTTCCGGACTGGATTGCCTCTCTTAGCTCTTGGAAAACCACGTCCTCCGACCTGGTGTTGACGGGCAGTCCGACAAAGAACTCCTTATCGAAGTGGGGCAGCTCACCCGGGCCGAAGTATCCTTTATCTCCTAATGTATACCCTTCCAGGATGTGCGTGCCCTTACCCAGCACCTGACCCGTCGAAACATAATGGTCCATCACGTTCTTCACGCCGAATCTCTGTATCGGACATGTCTTGATGCACACAGCGCAACCATCATATCTACCAAGTACAGGGCGGCAACGCTTGTATTGAAGCTTATGCTTTTCCACACCCCTCCACCAGACCTTCTCCCTCATGAGAGCACGGCCGGGACAGCGGTTTACGCAAACCTGGCATACAGAGCAAAATGCGTGAATGCCGTAGTCGATGGGATGGTCGTAGGTGACAGGAGCATCAGTGGTTACCATCATGAGCCTGGCACGTGAGCCGAAGTGGGGAGAGAGTAGCTGGCCGTTGGCCCCAAGCTGGCCGAGTCCAGCATCTACGAACATAGGAATGTATGCAGACGTATTATGCATGCCGCCATGCTCCTGGGCATGGTACCCTAGGCCTCGAATGAAGTCGCTCAGGACCATCGCTGCCGAGCTCATCCTTCTGTATATTCCGAAGTGCTGCCCCTCTGCGGCGATGCTGGGGGCCGTTTGACTGGGTTCATAGTCCTGCTCATAAGCCAAACAGACAGCATTGGGAAACTTGACCCAGTTCCGTGTGTCCCTGTACACATAGCTCCAGTCCGTCTTGGTGAATCCGACCTCACCGAACCCGAGCTCTCGAGCCTTTAATCTGATCTCCTCGGTCAGGTCCTTTTCCGGGACCGGATTCGCCGTCGGCTCAAGGTCCGCGCCGAATTGGGCCGCTATGATGAAGGGAAGGTTCTCGGTGTGCCAGAATTTCCGCGCTTCCACGATCTCTGGCGTCCAGACAGACTCTTCCCACTCGGTGTCGCCGGTATTCTGGTATTGGGGGCTTTCCAAAGGATATACCCTGTTATAGAACTCCACGTCCACGCGGTTCTGAGGGATCCCCGGTACCGTCGCTAACTCTTCCGGCACATTGATAACGACCTGTTCGTCACCATGTCTCCTACCGGGGCGAGTGACCTTATGTCCGACCTTTAACATGGTCTGTCCCTCCATGCCATATTTGGTACGAATTTGAGTTCCAATTGTTGGGACGTGGTGGTTATTCCACATCCAGTTTCGAATTACTACCGATTGTGCCACTCCTGGGTTTAGCTGTCAAGGCAATTGATGTTTATGGCACAGAGCTAAGAGGGATTCCGTTCTACGAACCTCGGCCTATCTGGAGCCTGTTTTTCTGGCTATCATGGCATCGGCCAGCGGACTTTGGGCCGATCTTACGTTTATGTTAACAAGTGACGGCTTGCCGGAAGCTATTGCCCGTTCCAGCGCCGGCGATATTTCTTCGGCTCGCTCTAGATATTCACCGTGGCCGCCCAAATCTTCTACAATCTTGTCGTAGCGCACGAAACGCAAATCCGTGCTCACAGCTCTGCCGAAATATGCCAGCTGGAAGTTCTTATCTATTCCCCAGGCAGAGTCATTGCCCATAACGGTGGTTATAGCTATGTTATGCCGGATGGCTGTATCGTATTCCATGGAGTAGAAGCCGAAAGCACCATCGCCGATGAACAGCAGCACCTTTTTGCTGGGAAAAGCCAACTTGGCTGCCATGGCATAAGGCAGTCCACACCCCAGCTGGCTCAGCGGTCCCAAACGCATCCAGTGGCCGGGTCTTCGCGCCTTTAGGTACGCCCGCCCCCATTGGGCGTAGTCTCCGCCGTCAAAGATCAGAACCGTGTCGTCGTCGGTAAATCGCTGCACCTCAGTGAACACTTTCATAGGATGTAAGGGAGTAGCCTCTTCGGCAAAGGACTCCAGGTGCTCCAGCCAAGCTTTTCGGTCCGCTGAAAGCTGGTCCAGCCAGTGCTTTAACCGCGCCTCATCCCAGGAACCCTTTTTCGCTTCATGGGTAAGCTGCTGTACCACCGCGCCTATGTCGCCGAGGATACCCACAGAAACCCCCCGATTCCTGCCTATTTCGGCCGCAGACGGGTCCACTTGGATTAGATGGGCCGTAGGGCTGAAGAAGGGAGGACGACCGTAGCGATAGCGGTGGTCCAAACGCTTTCCCAGTAGGAGCACCACATCCGCCTCTCTGAAGTGCCTGGCTGTGGCGTTGAGCGCACCGTCGGCGTAACCAAAGCATAGGGGATGGTCGTCGGAGATAAGCCCTCTGGCCTGCTCGACAGTGAAGACGGGCAATCCTAGAGGCTCGATGAACTCCTGCAATGCTGAGGTAGGCAAGGAGTAACGGGCCGCATTGGCGGCGATAACCACAGGTCGCTCCGCTCGCCGCAACAGCTCAATAGCTTCAGCAATCAGGCTGGGGTCACCGTGGGCGCGTCCACGGTCTCGGTACTGGCCAGGCGGATATTGGGGTAGCTCGGCTTCATCACTCTCCTGTTCTTGTATATCCACCGGGATGGTCAAGTGGACGGGGCCCGGCCTGCCTGATAAAGCCGTGCGAAAGGCTGTCGCCACAAAATCGGGGATACGACGGCGCTCGTGAACAAGCCAGGCTCCCTTGGACACGGGCGCGGCCATGCTCACCTGGTCTATCTCTTGGAAGGCGTACATCCCACTCTCAGAAAGCTCGCTGGCGCCGCTTATGAATATCACCGGACTTTCCGAGGTGTAGATGTTGGGGAGAGCTGAAACCGCATTGGAGAATCCAGGCCCTCCGGTGAATAAGCAAACGGCCGGCTCTCCGGTGATCCTGGCCCAGGCGTCGGCCATGTGCATGGCCGCAGCCTCGTGGCGGGTATCGATAAACTCCAACCCTTCATCTTCGACTGCGTCGACGAGAGGTAGAATAGTGTCCCCAACAATGGTGAATATCTTCCGAACCCCCTCCTGCTTGAGGGCTCTCACCATCAGATGGGATCCGGTGAGCTTGGCCATTTCACTAACTCCTTACGCTCAAAGGGATGATTCCGCGCCTGTCATTGCTCCGAAAATTCCCTCACCCCCGGCCCCTCTCCCAATGGGAGAGGGGTGGCCGAAGGCCGGAGTGAGGGCATCACCTCATCCCACCTTCCCCCAATCAATGGGGAAGGAGCGTTCTGATTCTAGACCGTTAGAGCTTACAGTGTGAGGCTCGTGACTGCAAGGTTTTCCTTGAACCCTCACGACTCCTGGAGTATCCTGGAACGAGCATTCGCCAGGAGGGCATCATGCACATTGCGGTAATGGGTGCGGGCGGCATTGGAGGATATTTCGGAGGATTGCTGGCCAGGGCAGGCAATGACGTCTACTTGATAGCCAGAGGCAAACATCTCAAAGCCATTCGCAAGAACGGTCTTGAGGTACAAGGCTCCACGGAACGTTTCAAAGTTACCGTAGCGGCTACAGACGATCCCAGAGACGTTGGTCCCGTTGAGCTGATCATTCTTAGCGTGAAGACCTACCAGAACGACCAGGCAATCCCCGCCCTGAAACCAATGGTCGGCGAGGGCACCGCCCTCCTTACATTTCAGAACGGCGTCGATGGCTATCAGGAGTTGGCCGAAGCCGTAGGACGGGAGAAGGTCTTGCCAGGAGCAGCCTATATCGAGAGCCAAATTGCCTCGCCGGGCGTAATCCAGCAGTCAGGCAACGTGGTGCGCATCGTTTTCGGCGAAATAGGGGGTGAGCAGACCGCTCGTGCACAACGCATCCTCGAAACCTTCAAAAATGCTCAAATAGAGACGGAGATTTCCTCGGATGTCACTAAGACCCTGTGGACCAAGTTTCTGTTCATATCCACCTTGGCAGGCGTAACAAGCGCCACCCGCGCACCCATGAGCCGGCTTCTGCGGTATCCAGAGACTCGAGAGACTATCCTCTCCGTCATGAGAGAGATTGAAGCTCTAGGAAAAGCCAAGGAGATCAGGTTTGATCCGGATGTGGTCGAGAAGACCATGGAGTACATGGAGACCTCGGCAAAGGACCTTCAGGCGTCCATGCATACCGACCTGGAGCTGGGAAAACCCTTGGAGCTGGAAGCCTTGAACGGCGCAGCGGTAAGGATGGGTAAAGAGCTGGGTATTCCCACCCCAGTAAACCATTTCCTCTACACCATACTGCTGCCCCACAAGGGCGGCGCGAACTAGAAGCAGCAAATCTGGAGACAGCTAAAGCCAGCGCGAGCAAGAGAAAACTCCGCTTGCCGTAATTTTGCGACAAAGATATCATGATGTGAGGAGGTCGTCACTAATCAACGTATTGGTATACTACCCAGAAGCGACGGAACCATCGATAAGGCCCACTTCACTTAATTTATTCAGCAGTGCCCCGATGTAACCATTCAAACACTCAAAAAAAGGAGATATACCCATGAGCGACTTTCAAGCAAACAGGGAGATTTCCATCAACGCGCCACCCGAAACTGTGTTCGGCATAATCTGTGATTTCGGGCGACATAAGGAACTTGCTGGCCTCGGCGAATTGGTGAATGTCCGGAAGCTAACCGAAGGACCCGTCGGCCTCGGTTCAATGTTTGAGGCTAACGAGTCCGTGCATATGGGTGATCAAGTTATCGAATTAAGCACAACATCAGTTGTGGTTGGCTATCACTCTCCAGACAATATCTCATGGATAGTGGTACCGCCTTTCCCCCTTCGCCGTGTGCAATGGTGGTTTCAACTGACCCAACAGGGTGAGGGCACCAAGCTTGCGCACCAAGTCGAAGTCGATTTGGGCCAAGCGGCTGAACAGTTTGGAGGCGTTGAGACCTTCAATGCAGGTAGGGGCGCGGCTGTCGCGACCGGCATGCAGAAGACCTTGGAGAATGTGAAGCAAGCTGCGGAGAAGTAGTCCTGGCGTCACTACACCTGCCACATGAAAGTTCAAGTCTACTACTGAACTCTCATTGTAGCTGGTCCTAGTCTTGACGGGAGGTGCCATGCGTATAGCCATCATGGGTGCGGGCGGAGTCGGCGGATACGTGGGTGGAGCACTGGCCAAAGCGGGAAACGATGTTTCTTTCGTAGCCAGAGGCAGTCACCTCGAAGCGATGCGTCAAAAAGGGCTACAGATGAAAACCGCCAACGGCGACTACACCATAGCGGTGCCCGCCACCAACGACCCCGCACAAGTGGGGATAGTTGATCTAGTGGTCCTCACCGTCAAGTCGAATCAGAACGCCCAGGCCATCCCTGCTCTGCTTCCTATGGTCGGCGAGAACACCTCAATTCTCAGCTTGCAGAACGGCGTCGATAGCTATGAGGAGCTGGCCAAGGTCGTGGGCCCCGAACGGGCCTTGCCGGGAACGATATATATTGAGAGCCACATCGAGTCGCCAGGAGTGGTCAGGCAGTCGGGCGACGTAGCACGCATCGTGTTCGGCGAGATGGGAGGTGAACTCTCGGCACGTGCACAGCTCATCCTGGAAGCCTTTCTGGATGCTAACCTGGATGCCCATCTTTCACAGGACATCGCCAAGACTCTCTGGTCCAAGCTCCTGTACGCCTCAAGCTCTGCGGGCACGGCAGCTGCGGCGAGGGTACCCATGAGCCGGTTTGTGCAGCACGCCGAGGCTCGCGATACGATCCTGGCTGCCCTGACAGAGGTTGAAGCCGTAGGGAGAGCAAAAGGGATTGAGTTTGACGATGACGTCGTTGAGGTAGCCATGACCCAGATACTGAACGCCCCTAAGGATGTCCGATCATCCATACAAATCGACCTTTCATTGGGGGTCCCCATTGACATTGATACCATGAATGGAGCTGTAGTAAGGATCGGAAAAGAGTTGGGCGTTCCCACTCCAGTCCACAGCCTCATTTACTCCATTCTATTACCCCATAAGGATGGATACTAACGACGATAACCTGAATCAACAGGCATATCCTGCTTATTGATTGTACAAAAGAGTGCACGAAAGTACAGTGCCTGCTGTGTAACACCATCTTGACCTCAGATTGGAGCTACTCTTATAATTGACCTCACTCAGCTTTTGCGCCGAATATCTCACGCTCATGAAAATGTGCGGGGATTGCGGGAGTTCAACTCACAAGCCTGGAGTCAACCCAGAACCTGGTGAATCTCACTAAATTCGTGCCAAAGGCAAAAAGGAGGCCGAGAAAATGGCATATAAATTGGAAGGAAGCTTGCTGGAATTCTGTACCTGTAACGCTATCTGCCCTTGTTGGCTAGGTGAAGACCCGGACGGTGGCACCTGCGACGTGGCCGTGGCGTGGCACTTTGACAAAGGCATCATAGACGGCGTAGATGTCTCAGGCCTTACATTGGGCGCAATGGCCCACGTCCCGGGGAATATCCTGCAAGGCAATTGGCGCGTCGTAGTGGTAGTCGATGACAAGGCGACCCCTCAGCAGGAGGAAGCCATCCTAAACGTGTACACAGGGAAACAGGGTGGACCTGTAGCCGACATAGTGAAGTTGATCGGCGAGGTGGTTGGCGTGGAGCGAGCTCCCATCACCTTCGAGGCTAAAGAAGGTAAGGGAACGCTGAAAATGGGTCAGGCCGTCGATGCGGAGATGGTGCCCTACCTGAACTCCAAGGGTGAGCCCACAATGCTTTACAACAGTGTTTTCTCCAGTATCGGCGGCGCCCCTGCCTATGCTGGTAAGGCGCCGACCTACAGGGTCACGCACCAGGCTCTCGGAATGAATGTCAACCTCCGTGACCACAACGTCGTTCAGGGGAAGTTCGTCTTTGAAGCCTAGTGCGTTCTTTAAGTATCCATGCTGGACACCTCCGCGGGTGGACATAAAGCCTATCAGGGGATGTTCGCCCCTCGCTCTGCTAGTTTTTCCTCTCTGAGGGGCTTCTCTGCCCTCTGTAAGCGCCTTATGGTCAAGTAACTTCGTCAACCGTTCGGGATGAAACATGTTGATAAGGGTAGAAAACCGAAAGCTATTTGTGGCCCTTATCGTAGCACTCATTGCCGTGGCCTGGCTTGGCCTGTGGCTCTGGGACCACTCTCCCTACGGCGGATACCTTGACCATGATCAGCTAGGTGAAATCACCAGCGAGGATGCAGGTCTGCTGGTGTTTTTCGTCCTGGGGTGGACGCTGATGGTCTTCGCCATGATGCTGCCCACCAGCCTTCCCCTCATCGCCCTATTTCACACTATGACTCGAAGGCGTTCCGATCACTTGTGGCTGGTGTCTTTGCTCATCGCCGGCTACCTGGGAATCTGGATGACCTTCGGCGTTTTGGTCCACCTGGGTGATTTAGGACTGCATGAAGCCGTTGAGCAGAGCACGTGGCTGGAATCGAACTCCTGGGTGCTTGGAGCGGGCACTCTGATGCTGGCAGGAGTCTACCAGTTTACTCCCCTGAAGTACCAATGTCTGGACAAGTGTCGCTCACCCCTCAGCTTCATCACGGAGCACTGGACAGGAAGGCACGAGCGGATGCAATCCTTCCGGCTGGGAGTGCATCATGGCATATTTTGTGTAGGCTGCTGCTAGTCATTGATGTTGATCATGTTCGCGGTGGGCGCCGGGAGCATCGGATGGATGCTAGTGCTAGGGATGGTGATGGCCATCGAGAAAAACATGCCCTGGGGCAGGCAGCTAGGGAAGCCGCTCGGGGTGCTCCTGCTCCTGTCAGGCGCACTAGTCGTCATCGTTATCGGCTTCGACCTTAGACCTTGATCGTCATCTTAGACAGAGGTCTTCAATGGCGCGAATAGGGATTGGAATTCTTGGGGATATCACACCCCCTGAATCCGTCGAGTGCTTCCAGCTTGCCGAGAGGCTCGGGTACGAAAGCGCCTGGATGGCCGAAGGACGGGCCGGTGACCAGTTCTCCATCCTGACCAGCGCCGCCCTCACGACTGAGCGCATCAAGCTCGGCACCAGTATCTCCAGCGTGTTCGTTCGCAGCGCGCCAACCATCGCGATGGCTGCTGCCACGGTGGACTACTTCTCTAATGGACGCCTCCTGTTGGGGCTCGGGTCGGACCACCGTGTCCAGGTCGGCCCCATGCACGGCCTGGAGTACGGCAAGCCTATGCAACGTCTCCGGGAGGCCATCGACATTATCCGAATCCTCCTGAGAAATGGTGAAGTCTCCTACCAGGGTAAGGTGTTCAGCATTGAACATTATGACCTGTGGTTTCGACCATTACGGCCAGAAATTCCTATTTATGTAGCCGGGGTGCGCTCAAAAATGCTCCAGGTCTGTGGAGAGATAGGCCAGGGTGTCATCATGACGTGGTGCGCGCTCCATCGCGTTGCACCGGCCCGGGAAGACGTCCGCCTGGGCGCCCAGCGTGCTGGCCGACTCCTTGGGGATGTGGACATCGCAACGATGATCCCGACCATGGTGTCCACGGACCGGGAGATAGAGCGCAGCCGGATGCGGGCGCGCGTCGCCTACTATGCCTGTGTGCTCCCCCGATATCGCCGGCTTATGGTGGACGCGGGCTTTGGCGAAGAGGTGGCCGCGATCAATAAAGCGTGGTCCGACGGTGACCATGATCGCGCGGCGTCACTCGTCTCGGACGGACTCATGGATGCGTTTACCTTGGCAGGGAACCCGGATGAATGCCGGGCTCGCATCGAGCAGTTCCGACAAGCCGGCATTGACCTTCCCTTGCTCTCTCTCCGCTTCACCGGGAAAGACGCCAGGGACCAAATCCTTGAGGCCATTCGGGGCTGTGCCCCGTAGGACTTGGTTATTCTACCTAATGAAATGTTCTTAGACACCCCCCGACGCGCTGCCACTCTATGAAGAGTCGACCTCCAGAGACCAGACTCGACCATCAGAAATCAAGTCTTAGTATCGATGTGCGTCCTGCCTAAGAGCGTGATCTCCCCGGCCAGTTACTATAAAGATCAACCCTCATAAGCTCTCTACTCCAGCACCATGATGGAGCTGGACTTGATAACCAGGAACACCTCTTGGCCCTCGTAAAGCTCCAGGGCATCGAGGGCTTCCGGGGTAATCTCCACCACGAGAGGGCCTGTCTTCAGCGGAGGGGAAGGTGTTCCAACGTCGGTGTACAACAACACGTTGCTGTCCACTCTGTGAATCCCGCGAATGCGACTCGGGAGTATATTCCGGGCACTGATACGGTGGGGATGGTCCACCGCCACTATGACGTCGCCAGCTCTAATTGTTATTGAGATGGTGTCACCCGTTTTGAGATGGGATGGCACATTGGGAATCCATAGCACCGCATCTCCGAGTCTTGCGGAGGTGAGGCTATTACTCTGTCCAGACTCAACTATCTCCACGTCCAGCAGGTTCTCCAGGCCTCCAGTCTCCACCAGAGAGTGTACGTAGGGCTCCATAAGCACCTTGTGAGGCTCATCAAAGGCGAGCTGCTTCCCCCTGGAAACGACCAACGCCCTGTCCGCTATGGCCAGCACCTCTGCAATGGAGTGGGAAACATAGACCATGGATATGGCTAGCTCGGAGTGAAGCTTCTTCAGGTAACGTAGGATTCTACCTCTCAAAGCAATATCCAGGGAGGCCAGGGGCTCGTCCATCAGAAGCAGCTCAGGCGAGGTTGCCAGTGCGCGAGCCAACGCAACACGCTGCCGCTCCCCGGTCGACAGAGCGGAGGGGCGCCGCTCCATCAACGGCTCTAGCTCCAGCAGCTTTATCACTTGCTCAGGTTCGACTTTCCTATATTCCGGCGCTGTCAGCTTGTAGCCATACAGGATATTGTCGCGGACACGAAGGTGGGGGAAGAGAAGATTCTCCTGAAACATATAGCCCACTCGCCGCTGCTCCGGGCGCAGATTGGTCTTCTTAGAGGACGAGAATATGGAGCGCCCATTAAGGAGGATCTCTCCCCGGTCTGGAGTGCCGAGTCCGGCTATGCAGTCAAGGATCGTGGTCTTGCCGCTACCGGACGGCCCAAAGATGGCCGTAACACCCGCCTGAAACGAGGCATCAACCTCCAGCTGAAATCCAGGATAGGTCTTTAAGAGCCTCAGATCTAAGAGAGAGTCGGTCATAGCCTAAGTGGTGGCTCTCCGGCGTCCCAGCATCTGATGGGCGGCCAGGGCCAAAAAGGCAAGCACCATACAGGCGACTATGAGTCGCACCGCTGCCCCATCGTCTCCCACCTGCAACCTGTTGAATATAAACAGGGACATGGTCTGAGTTTTGCCCGGTATATTTCCCGCCACGACTATCGTAGCCCCAAACTCTCCTAAACCTCGCGCAAAGCCAAGAAGCGATGCGGCCAGAATGCCGCGATAAGCGAGGGGAACGGTGACGCTGAAGAAGGTCTTCAGAGGCCCGGCCCCAAGGCTGCGGGACGCCAGCTCCAGCCGGGGATCGACGCCTGCCATGGCGACCTCAATAGACCTCACCATAAGGGGCAATGAAACGAGACCCGCAGCCAGCGCCGCAGCCACCCAGGTAAACACAGCATCTACTCCGAAAAGGGCTTCCAGCGGGCGGCCTATGGGCCCACCGGAGCCCAAAACCAGCAGCAAAAAGTACCCCGTCACTACGGGAGGCAGGACCAGAGGAAAGGAGATTACGGTATCCAGCAGTGCCTTGCCACGCATGGAGGACTTGGCCAGCAGCCATCCTATCCACAGGGCGATGGGCAACCCGATCAATGTCCCGACCACAGCAACCTGCAACGATAAAGCAATAACCTGAAACTCACTGGAAGAAATCACCTGGCAACTCTCCTGAACAGGGTATTTGGAGTTACTTTACGGACGTATAGGCAGTGGTAAACAACACAGGAACTCTCGACACGGCGACCCGGCAGATTTATCTGCTATTATGGGGGATGAAGCCGTACCGACGAAAGGTTTCTTGTGCAGTATCGCTGGTAAGGAATGAGAGGAACCGCCTCACCGAGTCCACACTGGGAGAACGCCGCACAATAACCGCCGGATAGACTATGGGGGAATAGCTGTCCGGGGGGATGGAAGCGAGTATCTCCAAGCCTTCGCTGATCTGCGCGTCGGTGTAGTAAACGATACCGACGTCCACATTGCCCGTTTCCACGTAGCTCATAGCAACTCGAACGTTGGGCGCCGGGATGATTCGGGGCTCGACCTGCTTCCATAGCCCCAGGTTCATCAATGCTTCCCTGGCGTACCATCCGGCTGGAGCCAGATCCGGCGCCGCAATCGCAACCCTCTTGTCAGAACCGGCCAAATCCTCCACCGAGGCGATCTCATCGGCTTGGGCCAGGTCAGGACCACCTACCAACACCAGTTCGTTGCTGAGCAAGTCTACTCGGGAGCCCGGCAATATAAGATTACGCTCTTCGAGCCTCAACATGGGCTGAGAACCGGCGGAAAGAAAGAGATCAGCGGGAGCGCCTCGAACTATGAGCTGGGCCAACTCCGTCGAGCCCCCGAGATTGAAGCTCACTTCGATATTTTCGCGCTCAGTGAACTCCTGGCCCAACTCTTCCATTACGTCGGCCAGGCTAGCGGCAGCAAAGACAAGGACGCTCTCGCCTTCGTCGCTCCCACAAGAGGAGATCACCAGCAGCAATACAAGGGTGACGGCAAAGAGGACCGACATACATTAACCGAGCTGTTCAAACACCTGCCGGGACAACATCATCTTCACAGGGCTAATGGGCCGAAAGGTGCGAGAGATCCTTATGTCGCCGGCCATTGCCAGCAAGCTGTAAGCGGCATAGGGCTCCATCCCTTTTTCGTCAACCAGAAAGTCCACCATGGCTCGCACCGCCTGTTTCATGGCGGGAGCCGGGTCCTCGCCATAGGACAGGGTGACGAAGTAGTCGGGCGTCAGCGCACGAGGGGACTTGAGGTTGAGCCCTTTCTCGACTGTAACCCGGACATGCACCTCCCCTTCAGTCTCTCCGCCGGTCCCGGATACCGCGCCGTCCCCCACTACTGCATGACAGTCTCCCATAGCCAGCATTCCACCCTCCACGAAGATAGGGAGGTAAAGAATTGTCCCCTCCACAAGCTCCTTCATGTCCAGGTCTCCGCCATAAGGGCCGCTGTCCGCCGCGGTGGTCTGTTTATAAGTAGGTGTAGTGGCTACAAGACCAACGGATGGCCGTAGAGGCAGCTTTATACCACCCGGGAAGACCAGGTTGTTTCCCTCGATGGGCATGATGGTAGCATGGTGCTGGGTGAAATCGTTCTCAAGGAAGCCGTGACCCGCTCTTATCACATGCACGGCTTCGTTGATGGCTTTAATGCCCAGAAACTCTACCTTGAGGGCATCGCCAGGAGCTGCCCCTTCAACATAGATAGGGCCAGTGGCAGGGCCCTTCAGGGGGTTCTGCTCCCACTCTGGCGCTCCTCGTGAACCCTCGAAGGCATCCCAGGTCTCGACAATCAGCTCTTCACCAGATTCGATTTTGATGGCTGCTGGGTTTTTGGGGTCTAGAAAATAGATATGTTTATCCTTGGTAAGCCGCTTCATAGCGTTCCTCTCGTCGCAAATTATCCGGAGCTCCCTCCGTTGGGATCGTCGATCACGAACTTCCATGTTCCATCGGACTGGCGCTTCACTACCTCCCTGCCGTGTCCACCCCCGGTAACGGGGTTCCCATCGTGATCGGTGCCTGTAAATGACCAGTCGGAATATAGCAGCGCTGTATCCCCCGACTGCACCGCTTTCACGCCGTGTAGGGTTATGGTGGCCTTCATGTTAATAAAATCGCTCATGATCTGCCGTACTGCGTCGATACCGGTGACCACCTTGCCTGGCTCCGGCACGAATGTGGCGTTATTATCGTAGAGGGCTACGGCTGCTTCCAGGTCTCCGGCGTTGACTGCTTCTCCCAGCAGTATGTCCGCGTCTTCAGGCTTTGTTGCGGGCATCGCTTACCTCCTGTGAACCTAGATGTTGGGTGGTACTACTCTCACCAGTGGTCGTTCTCGTGTCCATCGTTGAACTCTACTTCAGACGAGGCAGGCGGTCAAGCGACCAATCATGATACAGTCAATTGGCTTATCTGCCGCTGAACACGCCTAACAGAACTCTATTGTGTACCGCAGCCTAAAGGCTGCGGTATATATGCCCTCGCCTTTAGAGGAAGTTTTTGATCTATCGTTAGATAACGCCCCCCTCTTTTAGCTGGGCAATTGCACTTTTATCGTAACCCAGCTCCCCAAGGACCTCCTCGTTATGTTGCCCCAGCAACGGTGGAGGCAACCTTACATCGGGGGGCGTATCGGCCAGCTTCAGGGGACTCCCGGGCATCTTGAGGTCCGCTATCTGAGGGTGGGGGATGGACACGACCATATCCCGTGCCAATACCTGGGGATCATCGAGGACTTGAGAGACCTGGTTTATGGGGCCGCATGGCACCCCCGCACTCCCAATCACTTCCAGCCAGTCGGCGGAACTCCCTGTGGCGAAGTGATCGCTGAGTATCGAAACCAGCTCTGCGCGATGGCTGACTCTGTCCGTGTTGGTCCTGAACTTGGGGTCGTCGATCAGATCTTCGCGCCCGATGGCCGGACAGAGCCGGCGCCATAGCCCATCGTTGCCGCATCCCAGGATAAAGTAGCCATCGGAAGATGGGAATGCTTGATAGGGCACCAGGCTAGGGTGTCCTGAGCCCATACGCCCGGGATCGCGGCCGGTCGCCAGATATGCGAGAGCGTGATAGCTCATGGTCGCCACCTGACCCTCGAGGAGCGAAGCCTCAACGAATTGGCCCACGCCACTTCTCTCCCTGGCCAAGAGTGCGGTCAATATGGAGCCGTAGGCCATCATTCCAGCGAACAGATCGACCAGAGAGAATCCCATTCGAACAGGTGCTCCGTCGGGCTCGCCGGTGGTGCTCATGAGCCCGCCATACCCCTGGACGATCAGATCATAGCCCGGCCTATCCGCCAAAGGACCTGTCCTGCCAAACCCGGAGATGGCGCAGTAAACGATGCGGGGGTTCCGTTCCCGTATCGCCTCATAGCCTATACCCATCCTGTCCGCAGTCCTTGCTCGAAAGCTCTCGACTAACACATCAGCACGACTCGCCAACTCCAGGCATATATCAACGGCTTTCTTCTCTTTCAGGTTGAGGGTAATACTACGCTTGTTACGGTTGAAGGCCAGGAACTGAGTGCTTTGCTCGTTCCAGAAAGGAGTCCACGAGCGAGTCTCGTCCCCGTGCGTTGGCTCTTCGATCTTGATAACGTCGCTACCCATATCACCCAGCATCATGGTGCAAAATGGGCCCGCCAGAGTGCGGGTCAAATCCACAACCTTGATACCTTCCAAAGCCGCGACCATGTTCATCTCCACATTTTAAGAATCAGGACCAGATTGACCTCGGAGAATTATATCACCATAGCCCGGAATCGAAGCAGGCCAAAAACTACCGCTCATGGCGAGCTACATCCTGAGCACTGCCGAAGGGTTGTCGAACCATGGGGGCGGCCTTCCACGAGCTCAGGGTGAGCGGAAAATGTCTACCTCGGAGCAAGAATCGAAATAAGTTGCGTCGGACCCGACCTGCGTTGACATCCCAATAGGCCCTGGGTATACTCACCGACATAGTGACAGATCACGCCTTACCCGTGAAACCGCCTCCTCTACCGGTCCGCCAGGTCTAGCGAAGGGAGCAAGTATGGAACGTCTCGGAGTAGCTTTCACTGGAGGACTGCAGCCGAAGGAAATCGTGGAGTGTGTGCGGCTTGCGGAGGAGCTGGGGTACGAATCTGCGTGGATGGCGGAAGGCCATGGCGGCGACCAGTTTTCTATATTGACTGCCTGCGCCGTAGCCACCAAGAGAATCCTCCTGGGCACCAGCATCAGCAGCGTTTTTGTACGCAGCGCCCCGACCATTGCGATGGCCGCCGCCTGCGTGGACCACTACTCCGACGGCCGGTTTATTCTTGGCCTGGGATCGAGCCACAAGGTCCAGGTCGAGCCAGAGCACGGCCTGACATTCACCCAGCCTGTTCAGCGTCTCCGGGAAACCGTCGACATCGTGCGATTACTGCTGCGGGACGGAGTGGTGTCATACAGCGGGACTGTGTTCAATATCAGCAAGTTCGACATTCCCTTCCAGCCGTTTCGCAAGGAGATTCCCATCCATATGGCAGCGGTCCGTCCCAAAATGCTTCAGATTTGTGGAGAGATTGCTCAAGGCGCAATGCTCACCTGGTCTACCCTGGAGCACGTAAAGACGGCCGCGGAGAACGTCGCTCAGGGCGCGAAACAAGCAGGAAAGGACCCCAAGGACGTTGAGGTGTCGACATTGCTACACTGCGCCGTGTCCGACGACAAGGAGAAAGCCGGTTATCCATTGCGTGTAGGTATCGCCAGCTACGCCGGCTTTTTCCCCAGATACCGACGGCTCATGGTAGAGGCTGGCTTCCCTGATGAGATAGAAGCGGTCAGGCAGGCGTGGGTGCAGGGTGACCGAGAGCGTGCCATAAAGCTCGTTCCCAGCGAGCTCATCGATAAAATTGGAGTGGTTGGGACCGCCACCGAGTGCAGGAAAAAGATACAGGACTTCCGTGAAGCTGGAATCACGCTCCCAATCGTATTCCCCACTACAACAGGGGAAGATCGCGTGAAGAACGCGATGCACGTCATCCAGGAATGCAGGCCTCAAAAGTAGGGTCCACTACTTAGTGTTCTCTTCCATCAGAATAGGAACCTCGAAACGGCGATAAAACAACCAAAATAAGGAGGATTGGAATGGCATCAGTGAGAAGCAAGCTAAAGGCAATGCTAACCAACGGTGAGACCATAGTTGCACCGGGCGCCTATGACCCCGTCAGCGCTCGTGTGGTTCAGACGCTGGGCTTTTCTGCCGTCTACACCGGCGGATACATGTCTGGGGCCCACCTGGCCGTCTCAGAGCCTCTCATGACCATGACAGAGCAAGTCGAGGTGGCAAGAAAAGTGGCCAATGCCGTCGATCTCCCCGTAATCTGCGATGCCGGCGCTGGATACGGTGACCCCGTGCACGCCACGCGCTGCGTAAGAGTATATGAGGACGCAGGACTGGCTGGGATGCACATCGAAGATCAGGTGTATCCCAAGCGGGCGTCGTACCACAAAGGGTTGGAGCACATCATACCCAGGGATGAGTTCATTGCCAAGATGCGCTACGCCCTCCAGGCTCGACGGGATAAAGACTTCCTGATCATTGGACGCACCGACGCCTTCTCCGCGGTAGAGGGCTCAATGGAAGAGGCGGTTCTGCGTGGCCGTGCATTGAGAGACCTGGGAGTGGACGTGGTGATGCCCCGCGGAGTTACTTCCAGAGAGGACCTGGCCCACTTCCGTAAGGAAGTACCGGACATACCCTTACTTGTGATTTCAGGCACTCAGTTCGAGCTGTCGGTAAAGGAGTATGAGGACCTGGGATACCAGATCGTCATCTACGCCGCTACCCCAATGATCGCGGCCGCCATCGCCATCTATGACACCTACAAGAGCCTCAAGGAGACTGGCACCACGGGCATGGAAGCAGCAGAGGTCGCTGACCGGAGACGGCGTGTTGAAGAGTTTATCAGCCTACCCGAGTATTACCAGATAGAGGCGGAGACCACCGAGAAAGCATACCAGGGCCGGGAAGCCGCCCATTAGAGCGACTTTCCAACGCAGGTTTCGTAGTTAGCACTCGAGGACATCGCGACGAAGGTTGGCTGCCCAACCCGTCGCGGAAAGGGCAAGTCTCTCAAGTTCAGCGGATGGGACATGGGCGGGCAACTGAGAATGCCAACTTAGAGCCTTTAACAAAATTGTTTTGATGAACCCCCGCCTTCAGGCGGGGGTTTTGATATAGCTCCTTACAGACATGGGCAAGTTGCCTCAGTTATTTACTGTGATGGTACCCGACATGCCTCTGTCTTCATGGCTATTCGGAGCGCCTCCCCCGATTGTGCAGTAAAAGTAAAGGGAAATTATTCCCCGCTCGACGGTTATAGTCTTGCTGGCGGTATCGTTAAGACTAGGCAGGACCAGGTTCACGAAAAACTTACTCCTATCCAGTTTCGAGGGTACGACGGTAAAGGTGTGAGGAGTTGGGCTGGTATTGGTGGCGTTAAAAGTGACCTGTCCTCCGGCTTTGACCGAAAGGCTCTGCGGCGTAAATTTGAAATTCTCCGCCGTTAAGTTAATTATTCGAGGTGCCGCTGGTCGTCTGGCCACCGGAATCCGTGTAGGTGTGGGCGTGGGACCGGGCAGGGTTGAGACGAATCGGATGTCATCTACGAATAGCCAGTCTTGAAGGTCGAAGATACCGGTCCGGAACATGATCTCAAACTTGCTCTTCAACATGCCACCCGGGATAATCAAGTCGTAGAAGTGATAGATACCATCATCCTCGCCATCTTCCCAGACCTTGAGTACAACCAAATTGGCGTCGTCCTCGCAATCCTGAGAGCAGATTAACAAACTCGCCGTATTTCCTGGCTCGAATGAGTTGGCCTTGGCCCAGAACTGAAGACGCACGTTAGTCTCTCGCGACAGGTCAGCCGCGCGTCTGGCCTCAGCCCCGCCCGACCTCAACGACAAGTGAAATTTTCCGCTATGGGGACGGCCCCTGGAGATGAAATCGGTTATGGAAGTGCGGCCGGCCAGTCTCCAGTCGGTCTGCCAATAGCCGGTGCCACCGGAGATTCGTGCGTACTCGAAATCGTCTTCCGTGATGGTGAAAACAGGTACCGGCGTTGGTGTGGGCGTGAGAGTCGGCGTTGGCACAGGCGTTGCAGTTGGCAACAGTGTCGGAGTGGCGGTGGGAATCACAACGGTTGGTGCGACCGTGGGTATGGGAAGAGGTGTTGGCGTGATAGTAGGAATCGGCGTGGGTGTAGGGGCTAATCTAGGGGTGGAAGTAGCTACTCGTGCCGGAAGTGGAATGGGGGTAGCGGTGGAAAGGGGTTTTGGAGTCGGTGTTAGAGCGACCGTAGGGCCAAGAGTCGGAGTCGGTTGATCAGAGGTAGAACCTAGCTCAGACCTGGAGGCTGGCAAATCAACAGGAGTGGGAGCCAGCGTAGGAATTAAAGCTGGAGTAGGGGGCTGAGTAAGGGCTGGAGTGGGGATCAGAACGGAGGTTGGAGTTGAAACCATCGAAGTAACCAGGGACGGAGCGACGGTGGCGGCTGCTGTGGCAAGCGGAGGTGGGGGCGTTGGGGTGGCCGTCGGTGACAATGTGGGCACAGCAGTGGGAATGATACTATCTCCGCAGGAAGCTATCACAAAGCCTGCTATTGCAATCAGTATTCCAACGTAAGTCCTGATCTCGTCACCGCCTCCTCAGTCCACTTCTCATCGTAAATACGAGCCGGACCTCTGGCTGGATTGGCATACGGTCGAGGTAAATAACCCTTTGATGACTATTCGTCTAGAAATATTAGCTGAAAGGATCGAACCCGCCTGGCCACCAATGCGAATAGTAAGGACATACTATGAATTCATTTCAAATGAGAAATCCACACGGGGTAGACTCAGCGTATGTACTATCGCGATTGGCTTCTACTTGGCGCATATGGCGTAATATCCTGGAGTAAATGTTTAACTTGTTTTTTCATAACAAAGGTATCTTCAAACGATCCTCCTCAAACTTGGGCCGGCATTTACGGCCTAGAGTGAATCTGGTTTTTGTCGCTACAATCCTGTTGATGTCAGCCATAGCAGCTAACCAACTGGACCATGCGCAGACAAATGTCCGAGCCGAAGTTACACGGGATGATCTCTCCTCCCAACTTGAATCTCCCTCACTATCCATGGTCACCATTAGCCCTAGCAAAGACAACACTCTGTACGAGAGCGCTGCGGGTAACATAAGCAACGGAGCCGGCAACCATTTCTTCGCTGGAAAAACTGCTGGTGGGAGCGTTCGTCGGGGAGTCGTAGCGTTCGACATCGCAAGCAATATTCCTACCGGGTCGACGATTAACAGCGTAACGCTCACCCTACACATGTCGCGGACCTTCTTGTCCGGGGCCCAGACCATAGACCTACATAGACTGCTGGCCGACTGGGGTGAAGGGGTCTCCCACGCATCAGGTCAAGAGGGAGGTGGCGCCGTTGCGACACCCGGCGACGCCACCTGGGTCCACAGGTTCTTCAACACGCTAAACTGGGCAACGGTCGGAGGCGATTTCTCAGCCACAAGCAGTGCAAACGTACCAGTAACCGGAATCGCTAGCTACACCTGGGGATCAACAGCCCAGATGGTAGCTGACGTTCAGTCCTGGCTCGATGATCCCGCGACCAATTTCGGATGGCTCCTCAAAGGGAACGAGTCTACTACTACAACCACCAAACGATTTGATACGAAAGAAAACACCACTCCAGCTAATCGCCCGATGCTCGTCGTGGATTTCACTACTAACAGCACACCGGTGGCCCATGCTCAGTCCGTTATGACCGACCACAACACGCCGGTGGATATTACCACGACAGGCTCTGACGCCGACGTGCAGGATACCCTGTCCTTTGTCATCGAATCCTTACCGGGAAGCGGAGACCTGTCTGAAGGACCCACCGCAATAAATTCGGCGCCCCATCCGCTGTCCAGCGACACGGTTACCTACACTCCCAATGTGAGCTTCAGCGGTACGGACGGCTTCATGTTCACCGTTACCGATGGCAAGGAGGTCAGCACAGGGGCCAAGGTTTCCGTCACGGTCAAACCTGCCCCAGAACCTGTAGATGTATTCACTTACTCGGCGAAAATCGTGTGTGTGCCCCACTTGGGCAACGCCAGTCCCGCGCTGATGCCGGGTAAATACAGGACGGCTGTCAACGTGCACAATCCCTGGGACCAGCCGGCTAACATTGAGAAGTGGGTTACGTTAGCGAATCCACAACAAATTCCACCCATAACCGGAGACAGGATTCATGAGATTCTGGGCCCGTTGGGGGCCTTCGATGTGGACTGCGTACACCTGCGAGACGACTTCGGTTTGCCTGCCGGTGCGAAGGTCCCCGGCGGTAAGGGTTTTATGGTAATCCAATCAGACCGGGAGTTGGACGTAGTAGCGGTGTACACCTCGAGGGCTGAGACAACCAATAAGAATGGCGTTGGCACGAGCATAGACATAGAGTACATCGTGCCCAAGAAATCCAGTCAAAGTTCACCATAGTGAAAACGCAGACGCGCTGGGAAATCTAATCTGAAGGGTTCAGCAGGGTCTTTCGATTATCCGATGTGGGTGGAAACTAACGCTCAGGATGAGCCCTTCGGCAAACTCAAGACAGGCTTTGTCGAACCATGGCGGCACCCTTCGACAGGCTCAGGGCGAGCGGAAATATCCGCTCAGTAAAGACAGTCGAAAGGCCCTAAGACGTTCAGGCTGAAGCCTTCACCTCTGACACTCCGTACTTGCGCTCCATCTCGTAGATCTCTTCCAGGCCCAGCAGGTTGGCCACATCCCAGCGGGTGGCGTAGCGGTCCGGATTTACTTTGCCGGTGGCCTTCAACTCCTCGAAAGAGTCCTTGACTGCCTTATATATCAGCCAAATAGTGCTGCCGCAGATCATGAGCTTGGTGCCCAACCTCTCCACGTCCTGGGTGGGCAGAAGATCGCCGTTGTACATTCGTGGCAGGTCTGACAGGTCGGCTGCATAGGTCTGGAGGTCTTCCACCGTCTTGATGCCGTCCACGAACACCATGTCGGCTCCCGCCTCGATGTACGTCCGGCATCTCCGGACCGTATCGTCCCATCCAGTGACGGCGTAGGCGTCGCAGCGGGCTATTATAACGAAGTCGGGGTCCGTACGGGAATCCAGAGCAGACTGAATCTTCTGCACCATCTCCTCTTGAGGTATGACCTGCTTGCCCTGGAAGAAGCCGCACTTCTTGGGAAAGACCTGGTCCTCTATGTGGATGCCGGCCACTCCCGCATCCTCGTACTCCTGCACAGTGCGCCGCACGTTGATCGGGTTGCCGTAACCGGTGTCGGCATCACATACCACGGGCACAGAGACGGCCTTGGCGATATAGCGGGCGTTCTGCACCATCTCGGTCTGAGTGAGCAGGCCCACATCGGGAAAGCCCTTCTCGGCGGAAGTGCCGGCTCCCGTCATGTATACGGCCTCAAACCCGGTGGCTTCCGCGATCTTGGCATGGAACGCATTCAAGACGAAGGGCGCCACCAGCATCCCCTCTGAGTTAAGCATCTGTCTTAACTTAGACCTAGTGCTCATAACCTGATTCCTCCTCTAAATTCGTTGCCTTGGACATTTAACCTATGCTAAGTAACATAAACTTCCAGGCCAAATGTTTCTACATGGAACTTAACTGCGGACTTTGCATCGGCTAAGGCTTCCTCGTAGGTATCACCCTCCCCAACCACCACTCCCTTGATTCCGATAGGATAGGCCACGAACCCATCGGAGCTCCTTTCCACTATGAATCTGAGTCGTTTCACGACTGCACCTCCCCAGTACTCGGTTACTAATTACGGTCCCACTCCCGACCGGCAATGTAGCGAAAGGCTGCTACGGCTGCGGTGGCGCCGTCGCCTGCTGCGCTGGCAAGCTGAGCCGCCGAGTGCTGCCTCAAATCACCGGCGGCGTATATTCCCGACACCTCCGTTTCCATCCACAGGTTCACAGGAATATGGCCACCTTTGTCCGTTTTAAGGATGTTCTGCACGAAATCGGTATTCGGCTTCAGACCAACATATATGAAAAGCCCGGAAAGGTTCACACGATCGGCCAGATTGGTGATCACATTCCGCACCTGAACTCCATTTATCGTCTGCTCCCCGGAAATAGACTCCACCACCGTATTCAGAGCGACGTCTATTTTTGAGTTGCTAAAGAGCCGGTCCTGGAGCACTTTCTGGGCTCGGAGTTGGTCTCGCCGATGGAACAGCACCACTTTGTCGGCGTACTCTGTTAGGGTCAGCGCCTCATCCGCCGCGGAGTCTCCGCCTCCGACTACCCCCACTACCTCACCGGAGAAGAGGGGCCCATCGCAGGTGGCACAATGAGAGATTCCGTTGCCGTAGAACTCCTCTTCGCCAGGGATACCCAGCTTTCTCAGGCTTGATCCCAACGTAATAATTAAGGCCTTGGCCCGATAGCTATTCTCCGTCGTCGTGAGCACTCTGTAGGGCTCATCCAAGGTGATCTCGGAAGCCTCTCCCATGACAAACTCGACTCCCGCGTCCATCGCTTGCTCCTGCATTAACGGGCCAAGCTCGGCGCCGGAGATACCCTGGGGGAAGCCCGGAAAGTTCTCTATCTTCTCTACATTGATGATCTGGTTTCCGCCCATCAGTTGCTCTATCAAAGCCGTCTTCAACCCATACCGAGCCGCATACATCCCTGCCGTGAGGCCCGCGGCTCCACCCCCCACAACTACTACATCGAACTCCTTAGCCAACCTCTACACCCCCTTGATCATATGCCTGCCACTAATAAATTGTATTAGCCAATCTGGCTTTGCTGAATAAATACGGATGGCGTAACTATATCGTCGGCCTCTTCCGAGTGTCAAGGCAAGCAGGAACGCCATCCTCTCTGCAGCGTCCCTACATCGGCCCATCACCTTGCTCTATAACCCAGCCTCGATGCCTTTAGATAGATGATCGCTCATGATGAATACGGTGTATCGCCATCGGGAACAAATTAACCCCCTATCCCGTCTTGAATTACAGAACACAGCTCCATTGATGGGATTTTCAGGAGGAATAGACAATGGCAAAACTTTTCCGAAGAAGCCTCATTCCGGTTTTGATGTTAGCAATTGGGATCCTGGTGGTCGCCGCCTGCGGTGATAGCAGCACGCCGACCCCTTCCAGTCAGCCCGGGGCCTCCGATGGTCGGCCGCCTGCCGACGTGGGTGGCGACCCCAAAACCGTGCCTCAGTTACCCGTAATGAGCATCGCCCACAATGGCCGTAGCTATGACGGTGTTCAGGGTAGCTATTGCTGGTCCTCCCATTATGATGAAGACAATCTGGTAGGCATATGCGCCGATAAGATTGCCTGGAACGGGCTTGATGACGCAGACCCCGTGCCCGTTCGCAACAGTAGCAGCGTGACCGTACATATTCAGGCTGACGAGCCACCCCAGGACTTGAGGGCGTCCGTTTTCGACGTAGCCCCGGGAACTAAACCAATGCATTTCGAACTGGAACCAGGTTTGAAGACATCGTTGGGCACTGATCTCGATGATGGGACTTACAACGTTCGTATCTCAGGAAACTGGGCCGACGGACAGATGGACTACGAGTTCAGATTAAAGGTGGGAACTGCGGACAGAGTTTTGGTCCCGGCTCCCATCGAAAGCGTGAATATCCTGACCCTGGAGAGCTTCCCTCCGCAATACATGGCAACTGTGATATCAGGACTTCCCAATGGTTGTGCAGAGTTTGACCACTACACTGAGCAGCGTCAAAACGAAACCATCCGAATCGAGGTGATCAACTCATTCCCGGCAGATGTCGAGGTGGCGTGCACCGACAATTACCGCATCACAGAGACCAACGTCAATATGGGCAGCGAATTCGAGCCTGGCGAGACCTATACTGTCGTGGTCAACGACGTGACCAAGACCTTTGTCGCCCAGTAGCCAGGTTAGGAGAGTCATCGTAACGATGAAAAAAAGTTGGCTTGGAATCGTGGGAGGTATCGTCCTCGTAGCCGCTACGGTCTCTGCAGCTTGTGGTGTGGGCTCAGATGTTGAATCTGAGCCCATCACGGAGCCTGTTGAAACGTTGACCCATGAATGTGCGCGGGATACGGAAGGAGATGTGGGCACCATCGAAACTATTCCAGGCCGCGATCGCGTCCCCTCAGGCTTCGATCCGGTTAACAGAGAGGACTGTACCTTCGGCGAGCCGATCAGTGCGCTAACACCAACCTCCGATCCTACAGTCACCCCGACTTCACTCGTTCAGACACCGACACCACTCCCCCTCGAAAATGCCACGGCCATAGTGCCTACCACCACTACAACTATCGAGCCAGCCGAAACCGTACCAGTAGCTGCCACTCCAACCGTAGCACCAACAGAAACCATGACATCTGGACTACGGCCATGCGAAGTGCTCCCCGCACCAATACCGACGCCTGTAGCGCCAGGTCAGCCCACCCCAACTCCGTCTCCATTCCTGGAGATCGAGCTACGCTCGGTGGAAGCGTCTGACGACACCATCACGGCTGTGTTTTGGTTTGGTCCGGGTGGGTACAGGTCCGTAACGTTGGATAGTGACTCCCCCAATCTAGAAACCTTTAGCTCAGACGGCCAATATGGCGAGTTCTTGTTTACAGGGGCGTCAGCCGGCCCGCACACCTTGCTGGCTCAGGGTTGGGGACATCGTCTGGAAGTGGAAGTGTTTTGCTGAGACCTATCTACAAAGGCTGACCCAATCCTCATGATGTTGGATTCGAGAAACGACGCTACAAGATTACTCGACAATGGGCTGGGCGATGATCCAGAGGCTCAGGACCGTGTATATCACCATTAACGCTAGCATCGGATACTGACTTCTTAGGGCTGTCAGCCGGCTCTTGAAGATGTACACGGGTTGCGCTCCTTTGTGTCTATGTCCTCAGGCCTTTTGTCGTCGACGCTTTCGTCCCTTTATTCGGTCCCACGTCCACACAGAGAGGGCCAGCAACGCGATAGCCACCGCAATCACATAGGTGAAGTTAAATCCGCTGGGGCTACTCACCTCCAACGGCACCACAAGCTCGGCCTCGCCTAAATCGCTCGCCACCTCCAGGGTAAGAGTCCAGCTGCCCTTCATATCCAGCAGTATGTTCTTCTCATAAAACTGGGGGGTCTGGAGAGTGTTTGCCGCCCGCACTCGATCCACGTTGGTAGCACCCTCAGGACCATTCGCCATCACCGTGACATCGGCATTTGTTATGGTCTTTCCTTCTTGCAGGTCCTTAACCAGAATACTTAAATGCAAGGTGCCTACTCTGGGGTTGCCAGGGAGAATGCCCACCTCTAGCTCGTAAGGCCCGACTCGCTCGTTTTTGACTACTGGGCGAGTGCCGCCATTGGCTATGGCCGTTCCGACGGTTGCCCAGAGTATACCGACTATAACCGAGGTGATCGCCACTCCCAACATGAGAGACGATGAACGACCATTGCTGACTTTAGTTTTTCGGGCCATGGAACGGCACTCCTTAAGGCCACCTGAATTAAGGCACACTCCTGGTCCGGAGCAGGCGCTATTGGCGTGGCATACCGGATACCAGTAGCAGCAGAACAACTGACGCGTGGACGTCGGGGAACCTAGAGGATTTTGAGCGCGGGAGGTCTCTGAGGAGGAGCGATATAGGCTTCTGGTGGAACGTTTTCGTTGTTAGAAAAGCCCCATAAAGACCCGTGGTCTTGCAAGTCACCAAACACCACACCTAGATGTATCGGAGCAGAAATAAAAGAATCAAAGGTTGAATGCAACCCGCCGTCCGGGGCAAAGTACAGGATTTCTTCAGTGGAAGATTTTCCCAAAGAAAAGCCGCTAAAATGCCCGCCTAGAGAATCTACTGGATGGCTGTGAAGGATTTCGTAAGGGTGTAGATGGTTTTGGGACACTGCGTCCAGGTAAAGGTGGGTATGGCCGGGCTGGCGTTCCGGGAAATGGTGGTCAAAGGCAGCGCCCATCAGACCTACTATTAAGGCAAACAGCAACGCCGAGGTGATAATCGGGTAATATATGCTCTCCAGTCTAGGCATAATTCCATTATATTCTATCTTGCCGAGTAGAAATCAACTCGGACCGCGAGGCGATGATACTACCCGGCTTTCGCCATTGGGCAAGCACGCCCTTTGAAGGTGAAAGTAGCAACGCTAGAATGAAGAGCCCCGTAGCCACCATCACTATACTCGGACCGGAAGGCAGGTCCAGGTGGATAGAGAGATACAGGCCCGCTACGGTAGCCGCCAGGCCTATCACCACCGCCATCGCCATGATGCCGGGAAGACGCCTGGCCAAGAGGCTCGCCGTCGCTGGAGGGGTTACCAGGAGAGCCAGCACCAGCACAATCCCCACTGTCTTTAGCGCTGCCACGGTGGTTATTGCCACTAGCATCGGCAGCAGGTACTGCATCAAACGGACCGGAACCCCTGAGGCGGCGGCCATGGTAGCGTCGTACGAGGAAAATAGCAGCTCCTTGTAAAACAATGTCACGAGCAGCAGGACAACCGCCGACACCACCCCAATCAGCAGCACCTCGTTCCATGAAGCCGCCAGCACGTTGCCGAACAGGAAGCTAAACAGGTCGGCTGTGTAGTTGCTGACCCGGCTCACGATGACGATGCCCAAGGCGAACCCGCCAGCATATACGATGCCAACGGAGGTGTCCAACCGGATATTAGCGCGGCGACTGATGTAGGTTATGGCTATGGAGGCCGGCACGGCCCAGCCCATGGCCCCCCAAAAAACGCTGCCACCGAAGGCATATGCAGTGGCCATACCGGCCAGAGAGGAGTGGGCTACGGCATCCCCCATAAAGGCCAGCCCCTTCAACACCACGAAGGTGCCAACCACCGCACATACCACTGCCGCAAGGCACGCGGCAATGAACGCACGATGCATAAAGGAATACTGAAGGGGGTCGGCAAATACGTCGATCATGGACTGTGCTAATTGCTCCGCTCTACCTCACGGCTGTGGGTGTGGTGGCGGTAGGCGTAGGCCTGTCCATCCAAATGGACCATCAGCAGATGTGTACCGAAGGTCTCGTTCAAGACCGGCTCCGTTAGCACCTCCTCAGGTGTCCCATAGGCGACCAGGTAGCGGTTCAGGCAGGCCGCGTGGTGACAGGCAATGGACACACATGACAGATCGTGGGTGCTAAGGATCACCGTGGCGCCTTCGTCCCTCAGTCGCCTGATGATGTCCAGAAGTTGGTGCTGGGCCGTGGAGTCCAGTCCGGCCAACGGTTCATCAAGCAGGAGCAATCGAGGGCTATCCGCCAGCGCCCTGGCCAGCAGCACTCGCCGTCGTTGACCTCCGGAGAGCTCACCTATCAACCTCTTTCGCAGGTGGGCCATCCCTACCCTTTCCAGGGCTTCTTCGGAAGCGCGACGGTCAACCTTTGTTGGCCGCCTTCCCAACCCCAGACGGCCATAGCGGCCCATAAGAGCCACGTCATCCACGGTGACCGGAAAGTCCCAGTCCACTAGCTCCATTTGAGGCATATAGCCAACCAGAGACCTCTGCGAGCGACTCGGCTCACCAAAAAGCAACACCTCACCGCGCCAAGGCTTCAAAAGCTCGAGGATCACTTTAAACAAAGTTGATTTACCGGACCCGTTGGGCCCGATAATGCCCATTATTTCACCTTCGGGCACCTGGAGAGTAATATCCTCCAAGACCACGTCCCCGTTGTAGCCCGCCCACAAGCCCTTAATGTCCAGAACGGCCGTACCGCCGTTTACGTGGCCCATGAGATTCCTATATCCTCCTGTAGCAGCTCTAGCGCAAATATTTGACCAGGCTGTTGGCGTTGAAACGCATCATCTCTATGTAGGTTGGAGCGTTGGCATCCAGGGCATCCGAATAGATGGGCCCAAGGAGCACATTCGCATCCTTGGCAGCCCGTTCCATCACGTTGGGGCTGAACTGAGGCTCGGCAAACACCGCTGGTATACCCTGCTGCTTGATCCTCTTCATTACATCAATTACCCTGCCTGGAGTTACGTCGCTTGCATCATCCGGCACAAAGGCCGAGACCCTCAATCCATAACGGGCTGTGAAATAGCCGAAGGCATCATGGAACGTAACCAGATGTCTCCGTGAGTCAGAAATAACGCTTAGCGTGTCGGTTATCTCTCGGTCCAGGGCATTCAGCTGTTCTACGTACGCAAATGCGTTCTCTCGATACCGCTGAACGCCGGCGGGGTCTACTTGTATGAGCCCATCTCTTATACGCTCGACGTATTGGACCGCGTGCAGGGGGTTCTGCCAGAAATGGGGGTCGCCGTGTCTAACGTTATCTTCTTCATCCCGGAATTCGTCACCCTGCTCTTCGACGCCACCCGGGAACGCCAACACCTTTAACGGCTGGATTTTTAGACTTAGTGATGCCACCAGATGAAAGGCATCCGAGCTCTTGGCACTATTAATGACAGGCTCAAGGAAGTCGTCCAACCCTGAGCCGTTAGAGATGATTATTGCGGCCTCGTTTATGGCAATGCTATCTGATGGCGTCGCCTGAAAGGTGTGGATATCCGCACCGGGGGGCACGATAGGCCGTACCTGGACTCTGTCGCCCCCTACATTTCTCACGAAGTCCGCGAGAATGCCTGTAGTGGTGACCACAGCCAACTTCGATTCGTTAGCGTTCTCAGACTTGGGAGCGGAGCCTCCGTTACAGCCCGCCACACACAAAGCTATCAATACCAACAACGAGAGGAGCGTTATAAACGCAGCACCTGCCTTGTCGCGCCTTCCCCGACTTAAAGCTATTTTAAGACTCGGTATCATTTCTAAAACTTATTGAGATAAAGTATCAATTGGGGTCAAAAAAAGAGACTAGGCCACGGAGACAGTAAGAGCAGCACACTTGTCGCAGCGGCCATATACCTCGAGTCGGTGACCCTCCACCTCGAATCGATGCTGCGATGCCTTATCCTTAAGCATACCGTCGATGTCACATCCCAGAAGGTCCTGGGACTGACCGCATTCGGTGCATATCAGGTGATGATGGTGCCCTCGGTAGCTCAGCTGATAATGTAAGCTGCCGTCCTCCAGCAGCACTCTGCATAGAATGCCGGCTTCCTCCAGCAGATTCAGGCATCTGTACACCGTCGCTCGGCCGACCTGAGGAAGAGCCCTGCATAGCTCTTCGGCAGCGAAGGGCTTATCCTTTGCCGTGACAGCCCTCACCAACGTGCGCCGGGGACCCGTTGATCGATATCCCCGGTCCTCCAGTATCCGTAGGACCTGGTCACCCTTAGAGTAGGCTGTTTGTCTTTTAGTTCTTATTGATACCATGTCTCTTTTCCTAGCTGACTTTACCATCAAGTAGTGTCCCTGTCAATCGAATAGCCAAATTTGCAGGGCCCTTTCGATGTAGGAAACACCGATATAGCTGGGAGATGATCAGTTATAGAACGCTTTTCCTTAAGTTTTTTCGAAACCGTTGACATATTAGGGATATGTTTGATACACTCCCGTCAAACTCCCCCAATACAGCCGGAGTTTCTCTATGGATTACGCATATCACATGGAGGTGAGTCGTGGTAGGCTTGAGATTTCTTAGGTCAAAATCGCTGGTTCTTTTACCCCTCGTAGCGCTCCTTGTGGTGGCAGTAGCCTGCGGTGATGATGCGACGCCGGTACCCCAGGTAATCGAGAAAGAGGTCATAAAAGAGGTACCTGTAGAGGTCGTTAAAGAGGTACCTGTAGAGGTCATCAAAGAAGTTATCAAAGAGGTACCGGTAGAGGTCGTTAAAGAGGTTATAAAAGAGGTCATTAAAGAGGTTGTCAAAGAGGTAGAGGTACCCGTGACGGTGCTTGCAGTGGCAACCCCAACCCCAGCGCCGGAAGCAATGATGGCCAAGGTGGAACGCCTGCGATTCGTCACCGTAGCGCCCTGGATCGAGATCGTCCTTTCGTGGCAGGGAGGCAGCTTCGGCTCCAACCTGGTAGTGAGGACCCACGCAGAGCCACTGATCGAAACGGAGTACAACACTGGAAAGCTTATCCCAGGGCTCGCCACCCGCTGGGAGCAGACCACTCCCGATGCAAAGACCTGGACCTTTAACCTCCGCGAGGACGTTCCCTTCCATTATGACTGGGGCGAGTTTACAAGCAGAGACGTTGTCCATTCCGCCGTTATGCAGATTACCGAGGGTTTGTCGTCAGATGCTCGCGTTAATAAGAGTCTGTTTGGCGAAACCTTGGAAGAGGCCGAGCAGAGCTTCGAGACCCCCGATGACCACACAGTCGTCATCAACGCGCTAAGGTCCGAGGCAGACCTGGACCTACACGCCTCTGCAGCGGCGGGAAACTGGTTACATCATAGCAAAGCCCAATGGGATGCTCAGGGCTTCGAGGGCACCCGGAAAGAGCCGGCCGGTACGGGCTCTTACAAATTGATAAGACACAGCCCTGGGTTCGGGATCTTATGGGAGGCTGTGGACAAACACTGGAAGAAGTTACCCGACTTCAAAGAGTTTGAGATGACGTTGGTGCCTGAGGACGCCACCCGAATGGCCATGCTGTTGACCGGGGAAGCTCACATGGTGGAGTTGCCGCGTGACCTCCACCAGGGCTTGGTAGCCCAGGGCATGAAGGTTTTTAGCAGTGTGCAACCTGCCAGTCAGACCATGTTTTTGATGGGGCCGGTTTACCGGCCCGATGACGCAGCACACGACCCCGACGATCCCTTTAACAATGTCTTGGTCCGTGAGGCGATCAATCGAATCATACCTAGGGACGAGATCCAGAACAAAATATTCAAAGGGGTAGGAGAACCTGTTTACGTCTGGGGATATCGCCCAAACTTAGTAGGATGGAGCGAGAGATGGAAGAACGAGTTCGACGAGAAATACGGATACAACCCAGAGCGTGCCAAAGAGCTCTTGGCCGAAGCCGGTTACGAGAATGGATTTAAGACCGATATAACACTTGCGCTCTTTGCTGGTTTCCCTGAGATACCCCAGTTGGCTGAGGCGCTGTTCACTTGGATGAATGATATTGGGATAGACGTATCGATAAGGGAAACGGATTCTGGCCGCCTTATAACTTCGGCGAGGGGCAGGACCGTCAATAACACAATTTGGGCCATGCGGACTGGACAGAATACCTCTCCCGGAACTACCTTGCGTTTTTACAACGTGAGCCCACCGTTGGGGAGCATTACCTCTTTGGAAGACAAAGTGTTAGACGACTTGTACACCCGGTGGCTGAACTCACCAAATAAGTCTGTACGGGATCAACTTCTAACCGAGATCGGTGACTGGAAGTTCGATAACTACGCGGAAGCTCCCTTGTTTTGGGTACCCAGCCAGGTGGTCGCCGACCCCAAGGTGGTCGCCGATTATACCTGGCCTGGGACGATCGATGCGGGGTTTGACCACTTCGAGTATGTGGTCGCAGCCCAGGGGTAGCCGAGCGCTCGCGTCGCCGGGTATCAAAGAAAAAACCAGTCCTTCGATATGAGAACATAATGGCCCGTCTAAGGTTAACCTTAGACGGGCCATTATTAGTAGCGACCAGAGGTGTTAGTCGAAGTGGTACAGCCTGGCCGTGTTTTCTCCCACGATTTTGGCCTTCTCGTCTTCCGGTACGTCAGCCATGATCTGTTCGATGATCTCCCGGGACTTGGGGAAGGTGGACTCGGCGTGGGGATAGTCTGACCCCCAAAGCAGGTTGTCCACCCCGATGTGCTCCCGTAGCTGGATGCCCAGATTGTCTTCCTGGAACCCGATAAACACATTGTTACGGAAGAAGTCGCTGGGGAGCATATTGTTATTGAATCGCTTGCCATGGACGCCTGCGGCCCTCTCCACGTAGAAGCTGTCCATCCTCTCCATGAAGAATGGGGCCCACGCCACCTCGAACTCCACCACTCCAACCTTGAGCTTGGGATAGCGCTCGAAGACCCCTGAGAAGATCATGCTGTTGACACACTGCCGAGGATCGAAATCTCTGTTGGGGAAAAAGAATACATCCTGCTCTGAGCCGGCAATGTCCGTCCCCGGAACCCAGCGTATTGTGGCCGTATGGAGGCTAAGGGGCATATCGAGGTCCTGGGCCGCAGCCCACAAACGCTCGTAGGCGTTGTGATGGTAGGGCTCCCTGGGGCGCACAGATATCATGGCCCCTGCAAGTCCCATTTTCGCCGACCGCTCCAGCTCCCTTACGCCGTCATCCACATCATCAACGTTGACCATGGCGATGCCCTTCAGAAGCTTGGGGTAGGGCTGACAGAACTCCGCTACGTGCTCGTTATAGGCCCTGAACACCGCCGAAAGCATGTCGCTGGCAGCAATCCTTCTCCACAGCGACAGTCCCTGGGATGGATACAGCAGCCCTCCGGAAACGCCGTCCTTCTCCATGTCCTTCACATGCTCGTGGGGGTCCAGCCCTCCGAGGGGCACGGCATCCATACTGGTCGCTCGGCTGAGTTGTTCCGGGTCCTCGAACCTTAACCCCGCCTGAGAGTTGATACCGATGTTTCCGAAGGCTACGTCATCGCAGTACCACTGATCCCCCTCCTCTTCGTGGATGAGACGAGGGCCTCGTTCTTTGAACTTCGGATCAAGCCGTTTCTCCCACAGGTCTGCGGGCTCGATGATGTGGGAATCCGACGATATAACCTTATAAGTAGACATGGCTTGATTCTCCTTTTGCTCTTCGATCTGGTCCGGTAGGGACATCTGGTGACCTTGGTGCTCTTGCTATTCTTGCCTTTTAGTTTGGAAATACTGAAACGCGCTAACCATCATCTATATTCGACTATATTCGTACTATGAACGAATTGGACATGCGCTCTACGTAGGATATGGCCTGAGATGTATAAAAGATAACATAAGCCGCAGGCTGTATCAAGGGTCTGCCTGCGGCTATCGGAATTCCTGGGTAATCAGCGAAGTGGACGCTAATTGAAATGATAGAGCTTCGCGGTATTTCCTCCAGCGATTTTCGCCTTTTCCTCCTCGGGTACGTTCGAAAGAATCTGGTCTATGATCTCCCGAGATTTGGGGAACGTCGACTCGGCGTGGGGGTAGTCCGAGCCCCAAAGCAGACCGTCTACCCCTATGTGGTGGCGCAACTCTATGCCCAGGTCATCCTCCTGAAAGCCGATGAAAATGTTGCTACGGAAGAAGTCACTGGGGAGCGCCCCATTCTTGAATCGCTTTCCGTGTACCCCCGACGCCCGCTCTCCATAGAAGCCGTCCATCCTCTGCATGAAGTAAGGCGCCCATGCGATTTCGAACTCCACAACGCCTACCTTTAGTTTAGGATAGCGTTCGAACACCCCTGAAAAGATCATTGAGTTCACACATTGACGCGCATCGTACTCCCTGTTGGGAAAATCAAACGGGTCTTGGCCCACGATGTTGCGGGGGTCGGTTCCCGGCATCCAACGCTCGGTCCCTGTATGAAGGCTAAGGGGCATATCCAGTTCCTGGGCGGCAGCCCACAACCGGTCATAACCGGGATGGTCGTATCGCAATATGGGACGCACTGATATCATTGCACCAGCCAGCCCTATGTCCGCCGCCCGTTCCAGCTCTCCAACACCATCCGCTATGTCGTCCACGTTGATCGTGGCAATGCCCTTGAGCCACTTGGGATGGGCATTACAAAACTCGGCCAGATGATCGTTGTAGGCTCGGAAGATCGCGGACAGGAGGTCGCTTGCGGGTACCCTGCTCCATAGGGTTAATCCCTGGGACGGATAAAGCACGCCTCCCGAAACCCCGTCCTTCTGCATATCCTTGACGTGCTCGTCGGGATCAATACCTCCCAGAGGGACGGTGTCCATGCTGCCTTCACGGGTAAGTTTCTCCGGGTCCTCGAAGCGGACTCCCGCCTGCTGATTGATACCGATGTTTCCAAAGGGTACGCCATCGCAGTACCACTGGTCGCTGTTTCCTTGGCGAAAAATGCGAGGAGCCCTATCTTTGAATTTGCGGTCAATGCGCTTTTCCCACAGATCCTCAGGCTCAATGATGTGAGAATCAGATGATAGTACAGTGTAGTTTGCCATCCTCATATCTCCCTTGATGCACTAAGGTGAGTTATCACTTGAGACACACGAGGCTTATGATGGGTACCGACGGGAATTAGATGCATCGGCGTCATGCTTTTACAAGAGCAGAAGAATTCCGCCAGGCTTTGGAGATTATTTCCAAGGGTGGGTCTTAGGCCATTAGTTGAAGTGATATAGCTTGGCCGTGTTCCCTCCGACTATTCTGGCCTTTTCTTCTTCAGGCACACCCTGCAGTATCCGCTCTATGATCTCTCGCGATTTCGGATAGGTAGACTCGGCGTGAGGGTAGTCAGACCCCCAAACAAGGCAGTCCTGCCCCAATGAATCACGAGTCTGTATACCCAGATCGTCCTCCTGGAAGCCGATGAATACGTTGCTGCGGAAGTAGTCGCTGGGTATCATGCCTGCCTTTAACCGGTTGCCGTGCACTCCAGCCGCTCGTTCTGAGTACCAGATGTCCAGCCTTTGAAGGAAATAAGGAGCCCACGCTACCTCGAACTCCACTGCGCCAACCTTCAGCTTCGGATATCGCTCGAAGACCCCTGAAATAATGATGTCCGCAATGCACTGGCGAACATCGAAATCGCCGTTTACCAACACCGTGTGGTCTTCCAGTGCGAGGTCCATCTGCACGCCTGGCCGCCAACGATTGGTGCCGATATGCAGGCTGAGGGGCATCCCCAGGTCTTGAGCCGTAGCCCACAATCGCTCATACGCAGGATGGCTGTAGCGCAGCATGGGCTTTGTGGCGATCATAGCCCCTGACAACCCCATTTTAGCCGCTCGATTTAGCTCGGAAACACCGTCTTCCACATCGTCGACGTTCACCAGGCCTATTCCTTTTAGACGATCTGGGTAAGGCTGGCAGAACTCGGCGATATAGTCGTTGTAGGCCCTGAATACGGCTGAAAGGAGATCACTGGCAGGAATCCTGTCCCACAAGGTCAAGCCCTGTGATGGATAGAGCACTCCACCGGTGATGCCATCAACGTCCATCTCTTTGACATGCACGTGGGGGTCTAACCCACCCATCGGCGCGTCGGCCATGCTGCCACTCAAGGTCAGCTTTTCGGGCGCCTCGTATCGCAGCCCTGCCTGCTGGTTATCGCCTATGACACCAAAAGGCACTCCGTCACAGTACCACTGGTCCATATCTCCCTCGTGCTCAAGATGGGGAGCGCGGTCTCTGAACTTTGGGTCTATTCGCTTCTCCCAGAGGTCCGCCGGTTCGATAATATGGGAATCCGATGACCAAACTTCATAGGAACTCATTCTTCGTTGCCCTCCTAAACTCTACCGTGTTCTTATATTCGATACAGAAACAGCTTTAACTCCGCTGACCTTCGTTAACGTTATTCTTAGTAATTTGGGATAACCCTTAACCGCAGTCGCTGATTCGCCCGTTGGTTGAATGAGCTATAATTATACAATAACGCCCCATACCCATCAACGTTTGTATGGAGGCACTCAGGGTCGTTCGATTGTCTGAGGGGAGGAAACTAACGCTCATGGTGAGCTTGTCGAACCATGGCGGCGCCTTTCGACAAGCTCAAGGTGAGCGGAAACTACCTTCTTCGAAGCAAGAATCGAATAGCCCTGCAGAGGTGCCACAGTTACGCGTTACCCGCTCGTTTCAGAAAAGTCCGGCCGATCTGACGAGGCAAATTTTCGGAGGCGGAGATCACTCCCCACCAGATGCTTCGTCGCTCCGCGTGTCAGCATGACACATGTAAGAAAAGGCCCATGAAACCCATGTATCAGCCTGGACGCGTAGCTACAGACCTGCTATCCTGAGTTGAATCCTATAAATAACCGTCAGCTAATGACTGTAGGTTGGTGATTGAGTTGATCTTATGAGCACAAGTTCAAAAGCCGACACCCTACCCAACGCCTTAAACACTGCAAGCGCATCAATGCCGGACGGATTATTAGATTCCAAGGAGTTCGCCCAACTGAAGCTGTTGGTGAAGAACCCGGGACTGCTGGATAAACAGCCTGGCTACTACACATTTAAAATCCTTCTGACCCTAGGATTGCTGGCGCTGAGCCTGGCCGTTCTGGTTACCGTAGATACTTTATGGGTGCAGTTGTTAAACGCTGTGTTTATGGCCTTCGTATTCACCCAGATAGGTCTCGTAGGTCACGACGCCGGCCATCAACAAATCTTCCGCTCCCCGTTTAGGAACGACGTCATACTCCTCGTCGTAAGCTTCATCATAGGCCTAGACCGTAGCTGGTGGATTGACAAGCACACCAGGCACCACAACAATCCCAACCATGTTGACAAGGACTTCGACGTCAATCTCCCGCTCCTGGCATTCACCGAGGAACAGGCGATGGAAAGACGGGGGCTGTACAGGTGGGTGATCAAGTATCAATCCATCCTGGTTACGCCGTTGATGTTGCTAGAGGCCATAAGTATTCGACTGGACGGAGCCCAATACCTGATACGACGAGTAAATGTGAAATACCCTCTGGCCGAATCCCTTTTCGTCGGAGCCCACTTCTTGGTGTATTTCGGGCTGATCTTTTATCTGCTGAGCGCCTGGCATGCGACTCTGTTTATCCTGGTCCAGCAGGGACTTACCGGGGTATACATGGGAACGGTGTTTGCCGCGAACCATAAGGGTATGCTCATGGTGGGGAAGGACAGCAAACTGGACTTCCTCAGACGCCAGGTGTTGACTTCCCGGAACATCAAAGGTAACCCCATAGTTGACTTCGTGTACGGTGGACTGAACTACCAGATCGAACATCATCTGTTCCCGAGCATCCCTAGGAACAAGTTAAAGTCGGCCCGAAAGGTCATTAAGGAGTTCTGCCAATCTCGCTCTATTTCGTACCATGAGACGGGGGTGGTCCAGTCTTACACGGAGATTATTCGATACCTGCACGAAGTCAGTGGCGTCTTAAGGAGATCGAGGCCGGATATAGCGGGCGGTTCTGTTCTGCCCTCGAACATGAGCTAGGAAACCCCTTGAGTTCGCGGATTCCTACCGTATACGTAGATGAGCTGGCTAGTGGATAACTGTACCGCAGCCTTTAGGCTGCGGTACATATGTCAGCGGCCTGAGGCAGTGGACTCGATATATCTCGATCGTTACCCTTGATCTCGTACCTTGCCGAAGAAGGGCAGGGGCAGATTAGACAGGGGCCAGTAAACAAACCACACCTTACCAACTATCGAGTCGATCTGTACCGGCCCCCAGTCCCTAGAGTCGTTGCTACTGCCCCGGTTGTCTCCCAGAACGAAGAACTGGTCTTCCTGCAGGGTGCAGCCGACGAGGCCCAAATTGGGTATGCAATCCATTGATCCCGAGATATTGGACTCCTCTAAGTAAGTCTCGTCTAACACAACGCCGTCGATGTACACCGCGCCTGACCTGATCTCCACCCTCTCTCCTGGCAGGCCCACAACTCGTTTGACGAAGTCTCGCTGAGGTTTAGTCGGAGCATGAAATACTATAACGTCGCCACGCTTCGGTGGATGTGACCACATGAGGTACTTCTGTTCAGGGCCCTCCACATCCCAAAAGGGAACAAGTCTGGCGAGCCGTTTCATATCGATCGTCAAATAGGATACCTTGTTCACCATAAGATACTCCCCACCATCCAAGGTGGGTTGCATGCTATGGCCCTCTACCCGGAAGTTCTTGACGCTTATCTGGATGACGAAGAAAACAACAACGGCCAGAACCGCAGCCTCTAATAGTTCCCTTAATATGTGTCCCATATATCGATGCGATCTAATAAATCAGGAGATTAGTTGTAATAATGCTCTGATATATAATTATATCTGGTAAGGCTTTATAACACCATGCCAGTGTGCCTGGCAATTTGTGGTTATGATGCGTGTTTCGAATCCCTTGTCTTGATCTGGCAAAACTGCTACAATTCAGCCGCTTCTCCTGTGAGTAAAGCCCGGGAGGAGTGCAGAAAGGAGCCGGTAGTGGGGAAAATCAAAACCGCGATTATCGGGGTTGGCAACTGTGCCTCCTCGCTCGTGCAGGGTGTTCATAGATATAAAGACGTCGCTGAAGACAGCGAAGTTCCCGGGATCATGCATCCCATGGTCCAGGAATACGGCATCGGGGATATAGAGTTTGTAGCCGCTTTCGACATTGATCGGAACAAGGTAGGCAAAGACCTGTCGGAGGCGATTTTCGCCCCACCTAATAACACTCTGAAGTTCGCCGAGGTGCCCCACATTGGCGTGACCGTGGAACGCGGTATGACCCACGACGGCATAGGTAAGTACGTTTCTCACCTGGTACAAAAAAGCCCCGGCGCTACCTCGGAGATCGCGGACATTTTGAGGGAACGCCAGTGTGACGTGGTGGTAAGCTATCTTCCTGTAGGCAGCGAGATGGCCACAAAATGGTATGTGGAGCAGGTGCTGGCAGCAGGATGCGGATTCGTGAACTGCATTCCAGTGTTCATCGCGAGAGAGGATTATTGGCAGAAGCGTTTCAAAGAGAAAGGCCTTCCTGTTATCGGCGACGACATCAAGTCCCAGGTTGGAGCCACGATCACCCATCGCGTGCTCACCCGTCTCTTTGAGGACAGAGGTGTCAAGGTAGACCGCACATACCAGCTTAACTTTGGCGGAAACACCGATTTCCTGAATATGCTGGAGAGGGAACGCCTGGTATCCAAGAAAATCTCCAAAACTAACTCGGTCGCGTCCCAGCTTGATTACGATCTGGGTGATGGAAATATACACATAGGGCCCAGCGACCATGTGCCATGGCTGGATGACCGAAAATGGTGCTACATAAGAATGGAAGGGCAGCTCTTCGGAGGGGCACCCATCAACCTTGAACTGAAACTAGAGGTGTGGGACAGTCCTAACTCCGCAGGCGTGGTGGTGGACGCCATCCGCTGCTGCAAGCTGGCCATGGACAGAGAAATGAGCGGGGCTATCTTGGCCCCATCCGCCTATTTTATGAAGTCTCCTCCAATCCAATACACCGACGACCAAGCGCGCCAAATGGTGGATGAGTTTATAGAAGGCAGAGAAGGCTGAACGGCCAATACAGCTTGGCACAGGGTTGAATTCAGGCCTAGGAAATATCTATATCGAGACTCACCTATGAAAATAGCGCTAGTCTCACCGTACGACTTCACGTGGCCCGGTGGTGTGACCGTCCACATCTCTCACCTCGCCGACCAGTTCACCAACATGGGCCATGACGTGAAAATCCTGGCGCCCCACTCCCCCTCTAGAAAGTTGCCGGAGAACCAGAATTTCGTGCCCCTGGGCACATCGGTGCCCATACCCGCAGGCGGCTCCGTAGCGCGACTGTCCCTATCGGTCTGGCTTCACCGTCGAATTCGCAATTTTCTGGCCAGTGAACGTTTCGATGTAGTGCACCTCCACGAACCGCTGATGCCTGTACTGCCACTGTCAGTACTAAAATGCTCTAAGACCGCCCTCAACGTAGCAACCTTCCACGCCGTCTATGGTCGTTTCAGGAATTACGGCTGGTCCCACCCCGTCCTCAAATACTGGGCAAGGAAGCTTGATGGTCGAATAGCCGTTTCTCCGGCTGCGCACCAATACGTGAGCCGGTTCTTCCCCGGGGAATACGAGATTATTCCCAACGGGATAGACGTGGACCGTTTCTCAAGTGGGTGTGCTCCCATACCAGAGCTAAACGACGGCAAGCTAAACATTCTGTTCGTAGGCCGAATGGAGAAGCGCAAAGGCCTTCGATATCTTCTAGAAGCATATAGCCGGCTAAAATGGGACTTCCAGGACATTAGGCTGGTGGTAGTAGGACCGGGCAATCTGGACAAGGACTGTTATCGCGTCCTTAGCGAGCGAAATATCCAGGATGTCGTGTTCAAAAACGGAGTACCTTATGAAGATCTAGCCGGCTATTACCAGAGCGCCCACATATGCTGCTCTCCGGCCACGGGAAGAGAGAGCTTTGGCATCGTGCTCCTCGAAGCCATGGCGTCATCAAAGCCTGTAGTAGCCTCTCGCATTGATGGATACTCCGCTGTACTCAATCACGGCGAGCAAGGGGTACTAGTACAGCCCAAAGATAGCGTGGCCCTGGCCGAGGCACTGGCTTTGCTCATACGAAACCCGGAGCTTCGTCAACAGATGGGGGCAAGGGGACGACAAACGGTCGAGCAGTACCGATGGAACAAAGTGGCTCGTCAGGTCATGGACTACTACATGGACTTGATGGGATCGTCTAATGGTCTTTCCAGGCAGAGATCAGTTTAGAGCCATAGTCCTTCGGTACATGGAGGTGCCTGGCGCCAGAGCCCTCAATGCTATCGGGTTCGCTCCCAACACGGTAACTCTACTGGGCTTTGCCATAACGTTGATTGCCGCTGCGCTTGTTGGCGCCGGGTTCTTGATCGCTGGAGGTATCGTCTTCCTCGGCGGTAGTTTACTTGACCTGATGGACGGTGCGCTGGCCAGACTCACGGGCAAAGTCAGCGACTTCGGTGCTCTTCTCGATTCAGTGATTGACAGGCTGTCGGAAGCAGCACTGATGTTAGGCATCGCTATCTACGGTCTACGGGCCGACTTGAGCGACGAGAGATTATTTTTCCTCGTTGTGGTCCTCTTCCTAGCCCTGGTCAGTTCCCAGATGGTGAGCTATCTCCGAGCGCGAGGAGAAGGCTTGGGAATCGCTACCAGGACCGGGCTAATGACAAGGCCGGAGCGCGTGGCTCTACTATTTCTGGGACTAATTCTGGGGCTTGGGGCGCTGGAGATAGTGCTGATAATAATCGCAGCGGTGTCGTTTTTCACCCTCATTCAACGCCTCATTCATATTCAACGTCGACTGAACTGAACCCAGAGTCCTGGGCAGCAGAAACTTTTCATCGTCCCTATAAGCCACGCGAAGTGCCTATCCCACCCTAGATGCTTCGCGGAGTTTATCCTGAGGCACGAAGGGCTCAGCATGCCAAACTGCGAAACGTCAGAGACTCTGAACGGACACCTACTTCGGAGGGCTGGATAAGAGGCGCGATCCGCTGTAAACTATCCTCAAAGATGCTAAAGAGGGAGCACGATGCCTGTTCTACCAGACCGGGACAGAGACAATCTAAAGAGGACGTTTCGTAAGGAGCTAAAGAAGGACGTCACTCTGAGACTTTTCACTCAGGGGTCCTCACTGCTGACCATTCCTGGCAGAGAGTGCAAATTCTGTCCCCAGACACAAGAGTTAATGGAGGAGCTGACCTCCCTTTCCCCCAAGATTCACCTGGAAGTCTACGACTTTCACAGCCAGACCGAGGAGCGGGAAAAGTATGGAGTAGAACGCATACCCGCCATCGTTATGGGCAATGGCGATGACTCTAGGCTCAAGTTCTACGGAATCCCCTCTGGCCATGAGTTCGCTACCATCGTTGAGAACATCAAGATCCTGTCCAGAGGCGTCAGCCCCCTCACTATGGATTCGAGAAAGAAGCTGCGTAAGGTAAATCAGCCGGTACATATCCAGGTATTCGTGACGCCTTCCTGTGGCTACTGTCCGACGGTCGCTAGACTGGCCCACGCCGTAGCCCTCGAGAATCCGCTCATAACCTCCGATGTGATCGAAATAGAGGAGTTCCCCTCCCTGGCGCAGATGTACGCAGTACGAGGCGTCCCAAAGACCGTTATGGGCACAGTCAGCCAACTGGCGGGAGTACTTCCACAAGTGCAGTTCGTTGGAGTTGTTCAGGAAACGGAATTCGTGGAACGAGTGCTGGAGGCGGGAGTAAAGGAAACCAGTGAGGCTTCAAAGCCTTAGCCTTTCCGGTGGTACGCCGTAGCGGAATTGAAGGCCGAAAGGTAGGACCAAATATTGTCGACAGAGCTTAAAGGCGATCTACAAGGGCAGGGCCTTCGCATTGCGATTGTTGTAGCTCGCTTTAACCAATTCGTTACTCAACGGCTCCTCGATGGAGCCCAGGACGCCCTCAGAAGTCACGGCGTAAAGGAAGAGGATTCTTTGGTGGCGTGGGTGCCTGGCGCCTTCGACTTACCGATCGTGGCCAAGGCCTTGGCCCAGAGCCATCGCTACGATTCCATAGTGTGCCTGGGAGCTGTCATCCGCGGGGAGACTACTCACTACGAATTGGTGGCTAGTCAGGCATCCACCGGCATTGCCAGAGCCGCAATGGACACGGGAGTACCCGTGCTATTCGGTGTGCTGACCACGGAGAGTATGGACCAGGCCATTAACCGCGCGGGTGGCAAGTCTGGGAATATAGGCTACAACGCAGCCACCGGAGCTATCGAGATGGCAAACCTAATGCGGGCGATCAACGACACCGAGGGCAGCTAGGCCTCGACATCAGGCCTACCGCAGTAGCTCATCCTTACCGGCCCACGCTATTCACAGCTAAAACATATATCCGCGCCGAATAGCGGCAAACTTTACGCTAACCGGTTTCCGCTCATGTTCTAGCAGAGAACCTTATCTCGCAGATATGCTTACAGTCCGGGACTACCCGCGCCCATTCCGCTGATCGGTAACCCACCACCCAGACGACCCCTCTTTCAGAGACCAACAAGGGAATCCGGTCTCGCCAGTCCCTGGGCACCTTCCGGTCGACGTAGAAATCTTGTAGCTTTTTTTCGACGCCCATCCCCGATGGCTGAAATCGGTCTCCAGGGCGTCGAGATCGTACCCTAACCCGGTCACCGAGAGCACCGACATCAAAACGCGCCGTATAGGGGTCATCTATCTCCGCAGGAGGCGATTCGAGCATACGGACCTCGATCCGCCAGCCTGGCACTTCAGTAGTCCCTTTATTATCAACGGAGGACAGATCTATTTGGTGCTCGCCTTCCAACGGTGGGAATGGGCAGGGAGCCGCCGCATCGCGAGCCATGGTAATGCGACCATAGCCCGCATATAGCCTGAGCCCCTTGGGCAGAACCAGCATCTTGCCGGCAGGGGCTTCGATGAATTTGTCCATAGCCTGAAGGTGAACCTCTTCAAGCCTGCGAGTAGCGCCAGTCAGCTTCTGATAGGCACGCCTCAAAATCATTCTTCGCAGCAACGGATGAAGTGAGGACAGGGGTCCGGTATCCATGATGATTGAGTCGCCCTCTTCCCGAGCCACAGTCGGCCAAACATTAGCCAACTCTCCCTCCAGATAGTCCATCTGCATGGAGGCAGAGCGAGACAGTCTCACCAGGGCATCAGACACCTTGGGGTTGTATTGTCTCATGGTGGGAATGAGATCATGGCGGACTCGGTTGCGGGTGAATCGAAGAGACAGGTTCCCGGAGTCCGTTCTAAAGGCGATGCCATGTTGCTGGCAGTAGGCGATTGTCTGGGCCTTGGTTACCTCGAGCAGCGGGCGGAAAAGGGGCGTCGGTGGGTCTTCTGTTCTTCCATCCCAGTTGGATAGCTCCTGCATACCTCGAAGCCCCGGGACACCGCTGCCCCGTATGATGTGCATTAATACTGTCTCGGCCAGGTCATCGGCGGTATGGCCCAGAACGACAGCTTTAGCAGATAACTCGTTAGCTAATCTGGCCAGAAAGCTGTACCGCACCTCTCTCGCCGCCTCCTCAAAGGAGGAAATGCCCATTGTCCGCTGGTACGCTACGGGGTCGGCTCGGTCCACCGTCGCGGGAAGCCCCAATTGGCTAGCTACCAAGCCAACAAAGCGAGCGTCCTCTTCCGCCTCTTCACCTCGGAAATTGTGGTTCAGATGGGCAACATGAATTCGAAGGGCGCAGCTTTCCTTCAAGGCAAGCAACGTATGTAACAGGGCTAGCGAATCGGGACCTCCGGAGACAGCTACGACCAATAAGCTATCGGTTGCAGAATACCCGGCTCTTTCCAGGGACGCCTTTACTCGAGTCTCGACCAGTTCCATACTTTATCCCTGTATCGGGAGCCTAGTACTTAGTGAACCTTAAAATTGATGGATCGTTTCACCCCCACTCTAACTCTCCCCCATCAAGGGGGAGAGAACAAGTCCCTTCCGCCTAGATGGGGGAAGGCTAGCGCCTGCCCTGATCCAGCCGAAGGGATGGGGGTGAAAGGCGCCTATCAAATCTTGGTTGAATGAGTACTAGGCAATAGGTTGAGTGACATGAGCCAACTCTATTCTTGGCTATCCTGTGCTTACTTCTTTGGGTAAGAGAGGGAACCAGATCAGTCTTGTTGAAGGTCTTCATCATCTACCAGATGGCATTTGTCGTTAATACTAAGCACCTGGCGATAACTTCCATTCCCCTGCAAAACGTTGATGGATGCTAAATCCACCCGAAGCCTATGAAACCGTGAGAATGGAAGCCCCAAAAAGCGGCAGAGGATTGATCGAATAGCAAAGTTGTGGGAAACCACTACGACAAGATCCTTGGGATGGGCTTTCTGTATCTCCGAGATGGCATTCCAGGCCCTCTTTTGAAGGCAGCGCATCGACTCTCCACCTGGGAAAGCCACTTCCGATGGATCGGTACGCCAGGCTGAATAGATATGACTGTACTCCTGACGCATTCTCTGTCCCGTTATACCCTCCAGCTCTCCTAGATTGATCTCCTTTATGCCTTCCACGGGCACTACTGGGATGGATATTAATTTAGATATCTCCTCGGCAGTCATGAGCGTCCTTGTCAGAGGGCTGGCATAGAGAGCTGCCGGTTTCATAGGCACGATGGCTTTAGCTATCTGCCTCGCTTGTATTACGCCTTTCGAGTTAAGACCCACGAGGCTCTGGCCCTGGAACCTGCCTTCCTTGTTCCAGGCGGTCTCCCCGTGCCTTACCAATACTAGTCGCATATGAAACCAATTCCTCTTCTACAGCCGATGTGCCCCTAACGAGGAAGCAAATCGATTCCTCACATCTTAGCAGGCAGGTCTATCGGCGTCAAAATTATTATACCTTCGCCAATTCTTTCGGTGGACAAAGTCTACACTCGGCTATAAACTTTGTGGAGTAGTTTTCAGTAGTAGCTAATGATCATCCCTTTAGTTTGTTATGGAGGTAACCGCGATGCCCACGTTTACTCACGACTATCTACATAAAGTGGCTTTCCATATCTACAGGGCGGAAGGAGTTCCTGAGGATGAGGCCACCATCGTCGCCACACACCAGGTCAAGGCCAACCTCGTTGGACACGACTCCCATGGAATGATACATATCCCCGAGTACGTTGGCCGTATTCACAGAGGCCACATCGTTCCCGGGGCGCCTTTCGAGGTGGAGGCCGAGTCTCCCACAACTGCCCGCATCAACGGCCACTGGGGGTTCGGCTTCGTTGTAACTGAAAGGGCGATGCGCATGGCCATTGAGAAAGCCAAGACCCACAACGTGGGCGCAATCACCGTCCATTACCAAAGTCACATAGGCCGCCTGGGAGACTATCCAGCCATGGCAGTGGACGAGGGAATGATAGCGCTTATTACCGCTGACTCGGGCGCCGGACCCAAAGCAGTAGCGCCCTTTGGTGGTAGAGAACGTCGCCTGGGAACCAATCCGATCTGCATCGGCGTACCCAGCAATCTCGAGGGAAAAGTGATTCTGGACATGGCCACCAGCGCCGTGGCGGCGGGTAAGGTCAGCCTGGCGAGAAATCGCGGCGATCAAATACCCAACAGCTGGGTCATCGACAAGGATGGTAACCCCACCACTGATCCCAACGACTACTTTAACGGGGGCGCCATACTTCCCTTAGGGGCTGATCAAGGGCACAAAGGATTCGGGCTCTCCTTCATTGTGGAGATGTTCTCCGGCATCCTCACAGGTCTGGGCTTCGGCATAGACCCCCAGGCCCGCCACAACGACGGCTGCTTTATCTCAGTGTTCAAAGTGGACGCCTTCAGGCCGCTGGCGGAATTCAAGAAAGAGATGACAGAGTTCGCCAAGTTTGTAAAAGACACCCCGCCCGCGAAAGGATTTAACGAAGTGTACTACCCCGGAGAGATTGAGTGGAAAACCGAGCAGCGCCGACTCAAAGAAGGCATTTACATCGAGGATGAAACCTGGGAGCAGATCACTGCACTCATCAGCGAGCACAAGCTGGAAAGCGTAATCGGCCAACCGTAGCGCCTCAGGTATAGTAGCTAATGTATAAGGCCATGGCGTGTTGCCATGGCCTTAACTTTTGGGCTTACAGAGGCCTTAAATATTCTCTACTATGGCCCTGGTCATTTACATCTACGCAGTCTAAGCCGCGGCCCTACCCTTCCTGCTGCGGAAGAATAGGAAGGCACCAACGCCACCCAGCAGCAACACCACCACGACCACTACAATTATGATTATGGGCGAGCCTCCCGCTGCCGGTGCCTCTACCACTGTGAATTGAGCGACTTCGCCATCCACTTCCACGCGGTGACTACCGGGAACGGGTTCCACATGGGTGAAGGTAACGGTTACAGTGTCGGCTGCCTCGATTGTAATCCGCCGATCAACAACCTCAACGCCATCTACCAGTAGAGGTATAGTACGGCTACCAATGGCGTCGCCCTCATTCTTCACGTCTATTGAAATGGTGACTGATTCGCCACTGGTCACCGTATCGGGCTCTACTCTAAGAGTCCCTGACACGGCCACTAGATTGGCGACCTTGGGAGTTATGACGATGAATTCGCCTTCAACTAACTTTACATCCGTGGCACCTGGAGCCTCTACCTCTACATTGTAGACGCCTAGCTCTTGTCGGGTAACCTCGAAGCTCAACCGTACCTCTTGCCGCCCTGGGATCACTCGGTCCTCTCTCGTTTCCTCAACCTGGCCCCGTATCCGCAGGATAACATCTGTTAGCCCCTGCTCATCACCGTCGTTACGGAGGGTGGCGGTGATCCTGACGGTGTCTCCAGGCTCCACCTCTTCGGGCGAGATTGCCAACGGTAGCACCAGGTTGATTAACGCCGGGGCGAGAACCTCTACATCGGTCACCGCCTTGATCACCCGAGTGAGTCCGGCGATGGCTACCTCGAAGTCTCCTTCAACAGTGGGTGCACGGAAGGCGAAGGTCTCTTCGGCTGTCTGGCCCGCTCCAAGGCTAATATCTCGCTCTTCCACCACCACATCCGCTACGCTGAGACGCAGGGTACGGCTGGCTGGTTCATTGCTGTCATTGACTACTTCGACAGTTATTGTGACCAGATCTCCAATCCTCACCTGTTCTGGCGTCGTCAGCTGCTCTATGACTATCGGAGACTCAACAACACTAATCTGGACTTCTACAGATTCTATATCCGGTGCACCAACAGTCACAAGGCCTTCCACTATTACGAGATATTCCCCGAGCTCTTCCGGTGCTTCGAACGTGAACTCCAGAGTTTCGCCGCTCAATTCCTCCAAGGCTAATTCCTGACTGGCGACCACGTCGTCATCGACTACTACGCTGATGACCATAACTCCAGGCTCTTCTCCAAGGTTGACGACGGGCACTGTTACCGTTACGGACTGCCGGGAGAAGACCTCCAGCCGAGATATCTCGACGTCCCCGAACTCAAATTCGGCTGGCGGTATGGGAGATGTAGCCCTGATCGTTCCAGTAAGGGAGGATACCAGCTCCTCTGGGTCAATCAGCTCGATATCAAACGTACCCTCAGCCGGTGGTATGAACTCGAAGAGCACCTCAACTCGTCCACGTCCGGGCACGGATAGCGACCGCAGCTCTGTGAGAACCTCGTTGATCCTGAACTCGATCTCGGTTCGACCATCGGCTTCACCCGCGTTAGTAACGAACATACGGATCGTAATCGGATCTCCAGGAATAACGTCCTCAGTAGGAACGACTAGATCGGTGAAGCTCAATAGTGCCGGCTCGATCTTTCTGAACACGCTGAAGGCGCCCTGCAAGACCTCGCCCTCGCGACCTTCAATTTCCACGTCGTACTGCCCTTGCTCTTCCCTGAGTACGAAGAAGCTGACAGTACCTTGTTCTCCTCCTTGCAAGGTGATCTCTTTCACTGCTACGGGATCAAACGTGGTGGAGTCAGGCTGTCTGACTTTCAAGATTGCGCTGAAGGAGCCAGCCTGCACACCATCGTTCAAGATGTCAACGGTAATCTGGACCGTCTCGCCGGGCTCTGTAGAGTCGGGTGTAACCACCAGGTTGCGTGCCGTGAAGGCTGGAGGCACGTCTGTCAGAGCCAGCAAGGAGAACTCAAAGAAGCCTCTGGTAGTAGTCCCCTCGCAGGTATATTCGTTCTGAGCGTCCGGCCCGGTACATACCGGTACCAGGAGTTCCACCGTTCCGTCATCGCTTACGTGAGCGATACGCACATTTTCACGGCCATAGATATTTATCCACCGAGCCGAGACTTTGAGAGTTGCCGTCACATCATTTATGTCTGCTTCCGAATCCAGATTAGTAGTTTGGACAGTGATAGCTGCAGCCTGGTTGGCCACCACCTTGCCGTCTTGTCTGGCCTCTATCTCGACCTGTGTCCTGTCTTCGTCAGACAGCTCCTTCTTGATTGTCATGTCCAGACGGACACCTTCGGGTAGACTATCTAGACCAGCGTTAAAGGAGACGCCCAACCTTCCAACATTGGGATCGTCAGCGCTAAGGTCTCGCCTTCTCTCCTGGGTTATCAGGTTAAGGCTCTTGAAGATCGCACTGGCAGCATTACCGGCTCCAACCAGTCCGTCACCTTCCAGTATTCCTTGCAATCTGAGAATAACTTCGTTAGTGTCCGGATCTCTCACCGGCACCCTGACATCGTTCTGGGTAATGCTCACACCAGAGGTTGTATCCACAAAGCTGGACACCCTTGCACCCAGAGGCGCGATGGCCGGGACTGTAATGGTGATGGAGCCTGACCCGAAATTGACGGGGTCGGTCCCAATATCGTATTCGGTGCCATCGGGCGCTCTGGACTTGGTGGTCAAGCCATTGACAGGCGTACTGCGACGAACTTCGGTCGATATATCCCGCCTAGCCACCTCATAGCGACTCTGCCTGGTTCCAGCCCTTACCGAGTGATTACCAGGGCTGGCTATTCCCGAGGCCGGAGGAACGCTGGGTATGGGCACAAGCACAACCACATTACCGATCTGTCCTGAGCGCAAGAATATATCTCTCTGGAATGTTGTGCCATCTATCCTTATAGGTACGGTAATGGTGCCTGCAAGGCTACCAGCGTTCAAAATGCCTGCTACGTTGACCACCGTATTGCCTGCGCCAGCCAGTCGCGGTGACGACGATAGACTGACCACCTCACCCAGAGGACCACTAATCACGAGGTTCTCGACCTGGTCGAATACCTGCACTGCATAGGTGCTCGGCACACGTCTTGAAACGATATGTCGTTGCTGAATCGACTGTCCGGCCGGCACGGTGAACGTGGGGAACGTAAATTCCACTTGCCCATTCACCAGAACCTGCATGTTGTTTATGGTAATGGGAGCACCGGTAGTATTAGTCAGAACTGCCAGCACTCCTACTGTTTCGGGCGGAATCGGCCGATTGGTTGACACACTCAACTGAGTCCCAATTCCTGCCGGCGCACCCACCCTGGTCAAGGTCTGGACTTGCAGGCTGTCCGAATCGACGCCATCATTATCATCTTCCACTGTTATCGTTACAGAGAAGACATCTGCAGATGTGTAAACATGCGAGCCTTCGACTAATCCGGGGCTCGTGGGCTCGGTTACTACGCCCGGTTCCGAGGTGCCATCGCCCCAATCTATGGTAGCGGTATGGGTATCACCGGTACCAGGATCATCGAATTCAGCGCGCAAAACCACCGTGTCACCCACAAAGGCTGACTGATCAGCTCCAGCGTCAACATCGGGATCGACGTTGCTCACCGTCACAGTCAGGTCTCCACTGCCGGTGCCACCATCATCATCCGTGACCGAGATAGCCACCGTGAAGGCGCCATCGTCAGCATACCCGTGGAAAACAGTCTCAGGGCTAGTGGCTGCGGGAATGTTAGTGGTGCTATTGTCACCCCAATTTATGACGGCGCTATGAGTGTCAAGGAGACCTACATCGTCGAATTCGAAGGATATGCCGACGGGTGATCCCTCATCGGTAGCCTGATCATCGCCGGGGCGAACCGTGGGAGCTACGTTTTCAACCGTGATTACAACTGTATCCTGACCCTGGGCACCTTCGTCGTCAGTCACGGTCAACGTTACCGTGAATACATCGTCGTCTCCGTACTCATGGCTAACCGTAGGACCAGTGTCTGTATCTCCATCGTCGAAGTCCCAGTCATAAGTCACGATCTGCCCGTCGCTGTCGGAGGAGTTCAAACCGGAGAACAGCACCGTCGTCCCTTCGGGAACTGTCTGGTCGTCACCGGCATCCGCTACCGGCTCCTCATTTTGCGATACAACCACTAGCTGGCTGGCGGTTCCGACTCCTCCATCCTTATCCGTTACCGTTGAAACTACGTTGAAGTTGCCGCTTTGATCGTAGGTATGAGTGTCCTCCAAAGGACTGATAGCAGGATCAAAGTCGGTCTGGCTATTATCGCCCCAATCGATAGTACCCACGTGGGTGTCGAGGATACCAGGGTCAGTAAACACGACTCTCGCATCGATTTCTTCATCCACTCTGGCGTCCGGTGGAACTCCGCTCAGCTGGACCGCTGGTGCGACGTTGTTGACCGTCACCTGAGTGGTCGCGGTGCTAGCTAGTTCTTCAGGATCGGTCACCGTTACTTCAAACAGGAGTGTGCCATTATCAACCGCGGTGAACGAGGCGTTCGCCGAGTTAGCGTTACTCAGAGTTACGGTAGGTCCAGCTACCTGGGTCCAGCCAAAGGTAATAACTCCTCCCTCTGGATCAGAGCTGGCGGTGGCGTCCAGCGTCACGGTTGACCCTTCACTAACCGTCTGGGCAGGTCCAGGATCCGCGATCGGCGCCAGGTTCACGAGCAGCGGTGGTGGCGGTGGTGGTGGCGGTGGTGGTGGTGGTGGTGGTGGTGGCGGTGGTGGTGGTGGTGGTGGTGGTGGCGGTGGCGGCGGTGGCGGCGCCGGAGCGGTGGTATCCACTGTAAATGTTCGGGTTACAGATGACGCAGTATTGGTAGCCTTGTCCCTGGCTGTCACCCGCCACCGGAACAGGGCGTCCACCAAGGCGTCACCCGTTGGTACTTGGAACTCCGTCGCCGGGTTAAACACCTTATCTATGTCAAAGGGGCCGTTGACGATGTCCCCGCTCGTTACCAGAAGGCGGTAAGTGTCCACATCACCTGAAGAATCCCCCCAATCAAAGAATGGGGTATCTGTGGTCAGGAGTTCTCCGTCGGCCGGTAATAGCAATGGAGGGGGGTCCGGTGCTGTAGTGTCTACAGTGAACTCAATCTGTACAGCGCTTCCTGTGTCACCAGTGTTGGGTATCACTTTAACGGCCAAGAATCGCGTACCGTCAGGGACTCCACCAGGGAGGCCGGGGCCTGTGACCGTAATCTGGATACTATCCCCGTCATCTCCAGTCCCAATGGCCGTACATTCGTCTCCAGAGCCGATTTTGTCGCCCGTGCTGTTAAAGCACTCGGCTATAAAGAAGTCAGGGTCGGTGTAGGAAGTGAATGGAATTAACTCCACATCACCAGTGATAGTCACTTCATAGGTATTCAAGCCAAATGGAAATACCAGTGGTGGGTTCCACAGAAATCTGGGCGCGGATGTGTTCACGGTGTTGACCAGGTCTGGTTCTCCGACTCGGTCTAACACCTCCAGATTCCGGATTTCGTCAATGCCTCCAGCTCGAAAATCCGAGGTAGCAGGAGCGCTTTGGTTGGTGGCTCTGTCTATTGCCCTTACTTCCAAATTGTAGTTACCTGTGTTCAGCTCGGGTGTGGCAAAGGTACACAGGTCTCCCGGACATAAGGCGTCGCTGTCGTCCGCGGTAACGATGACATTCTGTGGACCCGTTATGGACATTCTATAGAAATCCACGCCGGAACCGGTGTTCAGGGCGTTGCCGGTGCCGAAAAAGCCGGGGTCTACCGAGCGGGTGAAGGTGAAGACTCGGACCCGCTCATCCGCCGTCGTAATTTCCGTCAGGTTTAGCGGAGTCGTTGGATTCACCGTGTCCACAAAAAAGGCCTGTACGACCGACGATGCAGTCCTCGGAGTGGGCTGACCATCACTGGCGATGACTCGCCATTGATAACCACCCTCCGCCAACGGGTTCCCAAGGGGAGTTTGGAACTCGGTGGCAGGGGGATCTCCTATGATCACCTCGTCTATGGCAAAGGGCCCGGTCTCAATATCGTCACCGGAGCGTACTACGTTTAACCGATAGTTCGCTGCATCACCAGTGGCCGTGGTCCAGTCGAACAGCGGAGTAGAGGTGTTGATGAACTGTTCGTCAGCGGGGGCCACTAGTATAGGTGGGCCTATAACCACCGTCACAACGCTAAAGGCCAGCGAGCCAATGAAGTCTTTTCGGTCTCCGGTACCGACGGCTCGGACCTGGAAGAGGTGCTCTCCGTCTTCGATGTCGAAGTCAGGTGTAAAACTGGTATCGGTGAGCAGGTCTCCGGTAGCATCTTCGGTTATGAACGGAACCGGGTCCGAAAGTATACGCACCTCATATGAGATAACTGGACCGGTGATGCTATCTCCAGGTGGGGCCTGCCATGAGAAGGTCGGCCGGGGGTTAAAAGATGGACTCTCCGGTGACATGATGATGTTTAATGGCGGCCCGAAGACGGAGAGGTCGAGCAAGGTCGACGCTCCGCTTTCGAAAGGAACGGTGTTCAACGGGTCCGAGGGAATAGACGTGGCAGCCTGCACTACATCGGCCGGCGTTACGTCCGTAAACTGCAGACCAGCCAAACTTCTACGGACAACGGCTTCACCACTGAGAGCCACTGACTGGACGGCATCGAAGTCTATCTCTGTCTTATTAAAGGTTTTTACGGGCTTGAAATTCACGGTCGCTAGGCGGAAATCGCCCACGGGAGGAAACGGGGACAGAGTCGCCGCTCTGTACCTTACGGTGCCGTTGACGTTATCTGCAGTGCTTTCAAGCACCTCATCGAGAGCTGTGCCGGTATCAATACTTACGACCTCCAGGTCACCCGTAACGAAGTACAACAAGACTTCGACTCGGTCTACGACACCATTGGGCTTTACATTAATCTCAACGGGGACAGTTTCGCCCAGGAAAGCACTGGAGGCTGGGACCGAAAGAGAGAGATCGACTCTCTTGAGAGGATCAACAATGAGGGCAGTTTTTGGAGCTGAATCGCCGGTAACATCTGTGGCGACTAGGAAGAAGTGCAGGGGTTCATCGTCGAAAGCGCCGTCTCTCTCAGGCGTGTCGTGGTTGTCACCGGGGACTGCGAACAAGTCGTGGCGACCATAAGTGCCATCGCCTGAAGCAAACTTGACTGACCTGGGACTGAGCTCCAGGGTCAGCAGCTTGTTCCCTTCCCTGACCTTGACCGCTATCTCGACCCCGCTGCCCGGCGATCCTCCGACCGTTACTTGGCCAGAAAGGTCATGGGGTAACGGAGGTTGGGCCTGTGTAGCAGCCAGGACGATTTGGGCCAAAAGCAGGAGAAGGGAGCCAAGAACTATTCCGCCAAAGACTATGGAAGCCCTTTTGCTCCGCAATGCTCATCGACCTCGGAAATCTCATCCATTGAATCCGCCATTGATCGCTTGCAAATAAGAGCCCTCCCTCAGCTGTCCGGCTTTATAACCCTTAACGCCAAAGGAGGGTTCTTGGATTAAATGCAAAGCCTAGTTGACTTCCCTATAGCCAGACTCTCTTCTTTGCATTTCATACTCAAATGTTAGACCCTCCCGCAGAGGAGTTGCCCCCTTGCGACCCTCCACTATTGGAGAATCGGGCCAATCTCTCCACCCTTGCAGTCAGATGCAGGTGCTTCACACATGAAGAGCCACAAACCTGCGCCTGCCTCCACCGTGTCTCCTGATGGCTCAGGGCCGAAGTCTGGTCCGAGCAATGACTGGAATTTACGCTCAAACACAATCTCGGGCTTCCCCTGGTTCAGCCGTACTCTTCCATTTTCGTCAAGGGATATATCCAACTCGTTTCTGAAGGCGAGGACCTGCTCCCAGAGGCGGAGGGGTACTGTGACTCCCGCCAATAAGACACCAACGGTGGTATCTATTTCGGCGTGGGCGCCCACCAGGTTCCACTCGGGTTCCACCGTCGTGGTCGGTAACACCGCTTCATCCTCTTTGGCTACGATCTTGCCTGTAAATGGAAGCTTGAAAGGCACCGGTATCGCCGTAGTAGGATGCTGGCGGTTAGTCGGGTCGGTATTCGTGACAAACGGCTCTATATCAGGAGGGATGTTGTCACCGGTAGCCTTAGTTTTAAGGATGTAGCCCAGTCCCGCTCGGATGTTGTCGAGATCGCTAGCGAAGAGGGGATCTGTGTTGTAGCGCCGAAAGTCACTGATCTGAGGATCGTAGGAGAATACTTTCTCTACGAGCTGGCTCATAGGTATGTCATCGGCAGCCGTTTTATCTATCGCCGTCAAAAAGGCCGGGTTTATCTTATCGCCCTTGACCGTCTGTTTGAGGAGCTCCGCTATTACAAACTCAAAGGCGGCCGTACATGCTGCTCCCACAGGAGAACATTGCAATGCGGGAGTTATAAAGTTGAATACCGGCATGAAATATACATTGAAAACGCTTCGGGTGCTGGCTATTTTTACGCTGGGGGAGGTAGCAGCGGTTGTCGTGAATGTCTGACCTGCTATATCTTCCACGGTCACGACTGCACTATCGAAACCCGCCACAGCCGTGTTAGGAATCCTTAGAGGCAAAAGGACGTCGGCATCAGCATCCACCTCCCACTTCGCTAGCAAGGAGGGATGAAAGTCAGGCGCCTTCATCATTGATGCGGTGCTGCCGATAATCTGCCCGGTCGCCGTAACCTTCGGCAAGCCGGTAACGTTATCAATCGCCAAATGCTCAGGTTTAGCAGAGAAATCAACCTGGAGTATCACGAGGTCATCCGGAAGGGCCTCCACGTCACTCCTCGGATACAGGGTTGATAGAACCTGCGCTATCAGTAGAGGGCCCAATACGCTGAATCTAGTTACCGCAGGGGGAGGATCGTTTCCATCTTCGGTGGTGATCCTAATAGTCGCCCTATAGTCACCGGTAAAAGGAGGAGGAACATATGCGACGTCCCACGTAAAAATACCACCCGTTTCACCGATGCCGTCATACCCATAGAAATAATTGATGCCTTGCTGGACCTTCTTGACCGCATCGGCCGTAAGACTGACCGACCCAGAACTGCCATCGCCACTGTTTGCCAACTGGTCGGTTATGTCGTCTCCGGTGACCGGCTCTAAGGGTAGATTTAAACCAATCTCGTCCTTGAAACTCGGATCACCGGTTTCCATTTCTATATCCAGGGTCGCCGATTTGACAAGTCTGGGTTCGCCATCAAACTGCAAACTACTGGAGATCGGAACGACATCAGGTTTCCCTGTGGTAGGATCCAGCACTCTAAATCCGGACTCACTGTTCCGAACGTTGGCCGGTTGCTCAACCAACAAGGAAAAACCTACTGCGGCTTGCGGTCGCAGAAATAACAGAACCGTCGCGACACCGGTTACAATTAACGCAATGTAAAACGGTGCATATCTCTTTAGCACAGTTTGAGTCACGCGGCCTCTCCTCGCTGTCGCGAGACTTCCATATCCATATCAATACCCACCGTAGGAAAGTAATTGTTAATGTAGCATCGCATGTAAGACTAAGTCAAGGGTATTTATTTCATTTACAGAAGTTAAGTAGCCTGTCGGCGCAGGCGTCCCACCAAGCCCATTCCACCTTCTATTGACTGGAGATACTAGATGACTATTAAATCTATCTTTACTCTACCCTTACTCTATCTCCATGTTCCGCCTCCATGTTCCGCAGTCTCTTTAACTGACCCTGCTCGCTTTCTAGTTTGCGACAGATTCCCATAATATTCACATTGCACGCTAAAACAGTCTTGACAGCAGTCAAGGCCTTTGCTAGCATTTCAGGCATCGTAACACGATGTATTCTGGGCGAGCCCATTAGCTCGTGAAAAGTATGCATACAGCTCACATCGTTCACTCTGAACCTAATGCTACCGGGGCGGCAGCGCTTCCTCCCATGTTCAGTCGGTATAGGAAGGACCTGGAGGAGGAACTACGGTCTACTGTCACTATTATTCAGGCAGAATTGCAATACCAATGCCCAACGGCTTCCATTAGTAGAATGCTGCAGTACCATATGGGCTGGGTTAATGCGGACGGTGAGTCGCCGCTATTGCCTAGCACACAAGGTAAGGCTCTACGACCTACTTTGTGTCTGTTCGTTTGCGAGGCATTAAGTGGCGGGTGGACCCGAGCACTCCCAGCCGCGGCCGCATTGGAACTAATTCACAACTTCTCTCTTATTCATGATGATATCCAGGACGGAGATGTAGAGCGACGGCACCAGCCGACGGTCTGGGCCCTTTGGGGTCAGCCACAAGCCCTCATAGCAGGCAACGCCATGAGATGCCTCGCCGACTACGCGGCTCTAGAGCTCACTCAACGAGGAGCGTGCCGGGACAGAGCTCTCCGAGCGTCGTGGCTGCTAACACAGGGCTACCTGAATATGACCAAGGGCCAGTGTCTCGACCTGGCATTCGAAAACCGTCTTGACATTGGCATTCATGACTATCTCACCATGATCTCCTGTAAGACGGGCGCGCTAATCCGCTGCGGCATGGAGATGGGAGCACTCGTGGGTTCTGAAGATGAACACGCCATTCGTGCATTCGCCAGCTGTGGCGGTCTGCTAGGGATAGCCTTTCAGATCAAGGACGACGTGCTCGGAATCTGGGGAGACAAGGCGGCTACTGGAAAAGCCGTTGGCAATGACATCCGCAGGAAGAAGAAGTCATTCCCCATAGTTTATGCCCTGGAGTCAGCTGGAAAAGCGTCTCGACAAAGGTTGACAGAGGCCTATAGCAAATCAAGCTTGGAAAACGGGGACGTGGAGGATGTCCTGACTGTTTTGGAAGAGATTAACGCTGCGGAATATGCCCAGGATGCTATGAATACCAAAGCTGATCTTGCATTAGAGCAAGTGAAGCAGGTGCCGATGGAACCCTGGGCACGCAATGAGCTGGAGGAGCTAATCGAGTTTCTTGCGGCCCGTCGATATTAGAGTAAAGTTACAAAGAATGTTGACTGATACATATGAATGTAAAGCCCAGGAAGAAGAAGGTTGAAATGAAAAGAGCAACGAGGCCCATGGAGCTTCCCGTTCGGTTGGCTTATTACATGTTCAAGAACCGGTTAAAGGGTAGGAAGCGTTTTCCACTAGTCACCATGCTGGAACCCTTGGAAATGTGCAACCTGGCATGTGTAGGTTGTGGACGAATCCACGAGTATAAGCCAGTGATGGATAAGATGATGCCTGTAGAGGAGGCAGTAGAGGCGGTCGAGAGGTCCGGCGCTCCTATCGTTTCCATCGCCGGAGGGGAACCTACGATTCACCCCAAGATTGATCAGATTATTGGTGAGCTAGTTAGTCGCAAATACTTCGTATATTGCTGCACCAACGGTATTCTTCTGGAGAGGGTGATGAAAAAGGTCCCTCCATCGAAATATCTCTCCTGGGTCGTTCACATGGATGGCATGGAAGAGAGACACGACGAAGCGGTGGCCAGAAAGGGCGTATTCAAGAAGGCTATTAACTCCATAGAGCTGGCCCTAGACGGCGGATACCGGGTATGTACCAACACGACGATCTTCCGCGGTTGTGACGTGAATGACCTGCACACCTTGTTTCGCACCATGACTGAACTGGGTGTGGAAGGTTGCATGGTGTCGCCTGGATACGACTATGAGCATGCTCCTGATCGCGACATGTTCCTGACGCGTCAAGAATCGAAAGCCGCTTTCCAGGAGATCCTCGACGAGAAGAGTATCAAAGGCTTCAGGATGTACAACAATCCCATCTATCTCGACTTTCTCCGGGGCAAGCGAGACTACCAATGCACTGCGTGGTCAAATCCGACCTATACGGTCCTGGGTTGGCGCAAGCCTTGCTATCCCCTGGCCGATGAGCACGTCCAAGATGTGCAAGAGCTATTCGATGAGTCGGTCTGGGAGAAATACGGAGTTGGTAAGGACCCACGGTGTGCCGGCTGTATGATGCATTGTGGGTTCGAGTCAGCGACTATTTTTAAGGCCATTTCGACACCAAGTGACTGGGTTACCCTCATCAAGTCGGGGGCCGTTAGCAAAAGCGGGATAACAGCCAGCTAAGCCTGCAAGGCGAGAGGATATCTTTGATAGTTATAGTCGCGTCAATGGAGCGAGAGATATCAGCGCTCAGGAAAGTGCTATCGAGTACATTCCGAGGAACGCCCATTGAAAGTGCCGTATCAATGCACACTACTGGGGTCGGTAGGGAACGAGCGATATCGGCCATTAGCTCCCTTTTGGACGGGCAGCCCCAACCAGAGTGCATACTATCCCTTGGATTTGCGGGAGCTCTGAGGACTGAACTTTCCACAGGGGATTTAGTGATATCCAGACGGCTCTACAATGGAGACGGCCCGGCTTTCATCGAGAGTGATGCCCGGCTATCGAACCTTGCGCAGGAGGCCCTAGAGGAATCCGCCCCACAGCGCCACTGGGTAGCAGATACGATAACGGTCCCCCATGTTGTCTCCAGCCAAAACGCCAAGGAGACGCTTGCCCAATCTACTACCGCCTGGATAACCAATATGGAGGACTACTGGATAGGGACAGAGGCGATTCAGAGAGGTATACCGTTCATCAGTGTGCGTGTGATCCTAGATACTTTTCATCAACAACTCCCGTCCTTTGTGTCGAGGCTTGGGGATGTAAGCCATACCAGGCAGTGGCTCAGCGTAATCGGCAATCTAGCAGTAAGACCCGGTTATCTGCCTACGGTGCTGAAACTGTCTCGACAGGTAAATATAGCACAAGCTAGCCTGGCGACTTTCGGTCAAGCCTTCGTGTCCAGGATGGCGGCCGAGCGCAGTGGCAGTCTGATCTAGTTAGATTAGGTCCATTCCTAAGGAAAATCCATGAATGAAAGTCTTAGTAACAGGGGCCACAGGATTTATAGGCGGAAACGTGGCCCGAGCCCTCGCGGCAAAGGAGTATGAAGTCCGGGCCCTTATAAGGCCCGACAGCAGCACCTTAACCTTAAAAGACACTGGGATCGAGACGGCCTACGGCGACGTGAGAGACAGGGACTCGGTGGCCATGGCGATGAGCGGTTGTCAGGCAGTGGTCCACTGTGCGGCGTTATATACGTTCTGGACGCCGGACCCTAAGCTTATGTACGACATTAACGTCGGCGGCGTAAGGACGGTCTTCGAAGAGGCCATGCGCGCCGGAGTTGAGAGATGTATTTATACGAGCACGGTTTCCACGGTAGGTATACCCAAGGGCGGCATAGGCACCGAAGGAGTCCAGCCGTCGTCCAAAGAGCTGGTAGGTCACTATAAAAGGTCCAAGTATTTAGGCGAAAAGGAGGCTCTAGAAGCAGCTTCCAAGGGACTTCAAGTAGTGGTGGTCAACCCCACAGCGCCAGTTGGGCTTTGGGACGTGAAACCCACACCCACAGGGGGCATGGTACTGGACTTCATCCGAGGCCGGATCCCCGGGTATATAAACACAGGAATGAACCTGGTGGACGTGGCTGATGTGGCGGAGGGCCATGTGCTGGCCCTCGAGAAGGGGAAGTCAGGGGAGCGATATCTCCTGGGCAACAAAAACATGATCTTGACGGAGATATTCAAGGTTCTGGAGGAGATCTCTGGCAAAAGGGCTCCAAATGTCAAAATACCCATGTGGGCAGCCCTGGCCGCAGGATACGTCGATGAGTTTCTGGAGGGTCGAATTCTAAAGAGGCAACCTAGGATACCTCTGGAGGGCTTGAAAGTTTCTCGTAAGGCCATGCACGTGAGTTGTGAGAAAGCGATAAAGGAACTGGGATTGCCCCAGAGTCCCATAGAGGGCGCTCTGGAGAAGGCGGTCAAGTGGTTCAGAGATTACGGGTACGCCGATGGTACCCGTAAGGTGAAAGGACTTTAACCCCGCTCAAACAGCGTTATGACTGAACTTCGCAATAGAGTAGATGAGGAGCTTCTGGTGGGGGTGGATAGAGCTATCCACCGCTCACAGGAATATTTGCTGTCTATCCAACACCCCGACGGTTACTGGTGGGGCGAGTTGGAGTCTAACCCCACAATGGAAGCTGAGTATCTGATGCTTACCCAGTTCCTCGGAGTAGTCGACGAAAACCGCAGGCGAAAGCTAGCCAACTATCTACTCAGCAAGCAGCGTGAAGATGGCTCCTGGGGTCAGTACTACGCTGCGCCGGGAGACCTGAGCACCTCAGTGGAGTGCTATTTCGCGCTGAAACTGGCTGGGATGTCGGCTGACACAGAAGTGATGCAGAAAGCCAGAGAATTCATTCTCTCCCGTGGAGGCGTGCCGAAAGTACGCATCTTTACCAAAATATGGTTGTCCCTCTTCGGCCAGTGGGAATGGAAAGGCGCTCCCATGATGCCGCCGGAGCTCATGTTCCTTCCCAGCTGGTTTCCCTTCAACATATACGAGTTTTCAAGCTGGGCCAGGGCAACACTCGTGCCCATGACTATTATCCTTACCGAGAGGCCCATGCGTCCGGTGGCCGAATGGGCCGACATAGACGAATTGTACCCCTTGGGGCGAGACGGCACCGACTATTCCCTACCCAGACCACAAGCTCTGATCGGATGGAGAAGGTTCTTTCACATAGCTGACAAACTCCTCCGAGTGTATCAATGGAGTCCGATAAAACCAGGACGAAAACTGGCCATGGATAAAGCGGTCCGATGGATTGTGTCTCATCAAGAGGCGGATGGCTCCTGGGCTGGAATTCAACCACCGTGGGTCTACTCGTTGATCGCCCTTAGCCATCTGGGGTACCCGTTAGACCATCCGGTCATGAAAAAGGGCATGGAAGGATTCGAAGGATTCGCCATCGAAGAGGGAGACACCTGGCGGGTTCAGGCCTGTGTCTCTCCAGTGTGGGACACGTGCCTGGTAGTCATCGGACTATTAGACCTGGGGATGAAGCCCAATGATCCGGTTATTCAAAGGGCTACGGACTGGATGCTCAAAGAGCAGATACTGGCTGGCGGCGACTGGCAGGTCAAAAATAGTAAGGCAGAGCCTGGAGGCTGGGCCTTCGAGTTCGACAACGATATTTACCCCGATGTGGACGACGCAGCAGAGGTGATTATCGCTCTGAACGGCGCCCGCCTGGACAGCGGCGATGAATCAAGAAGGGTAGAAGCTATTGATCGAGGTGTGCGCTGGATTTTGAGCATGCAGTGCAAAAACGGAGGCTGGGCAGCCTTCGACAAAGACAACGACAAAAGCTACGTAGCTAAGATCCCCTTTAGCGATTTCGGTGAGACGCTTGATCCACCCAGCGTAGACGTGGCTGCCCACGTAGTGGAGATGCTTGGGAAAGTGGGCTACAAGAAGGACTTCCCTGCGGTCCAGCGAGCTTACAAGTATATCAGGGACGAGCAGGAGGATGATGGCTCTTGGTTCGGAAGATGGGGAGTCAACTATATCTATGGAACTGGGGCCGTGCTTCCCGCGATGGAGGCTATCGGGGAGGATATGAACCAACCATATATAAGGAAAGCCGTTGATTGGGTGCTCGATCACCAGAACCCGGATGGTGGCTGGGGCGAAAGCTGCGCTTCCTACGTGGACCCCTCGATGAGGGGCAAAGGACCCAGCACCGCATCACAAACTGCCTGGTCACTTCTGACTCTGCTGGCCGGCCTGGGCAAGGATGCCGTGGAGAATCAGGCCACCCAACGAGGAGTTCGCTATCTCATGGATACCCAACAGAGCGACGGCTCTTGGGATGAGCCCTACTTTACGGGTACAGGATTCCCAGGCTACGGGGTAGGTAAGCGGCTACAACATCTCCCTGAACCGGGAGAACCTGGATACCAGGGATCAGACATGCCTGCGGGGTTTATGATAAATTACCACATGTACCGGAACTCATGGCCTCCGGCGGCACTGGGGAGATACTATTGTCTCGCTTCGTCAATTCATTCCGGTTAGCATAGTTGCCGAATGTTCGAGTCATGCCGAAAGTCAATGAGAATCAAAGGACGTATCAACGGAGATTCGAAAAATCACGGATCGATGAATGTAGCATCGATAAGCCGAGGCGCACTAAAATAGGTGCTCATAATTCATGGTGGAGGGGATAGTCTAATGGGCGACCGAGTTCTTCCAGAAGGTACCACTCAAGTACTTCAGGATATCAAGGTCACCACCGACCAAAGGACGGATGGCCATAGACCAGTACCATTGGGCGGGACGGACGGTCGAAGGGATGGGGCGGGCACAATGAAGACCAAGGTTTACTGCCTGAAACTTGAAAGTACCAAGGCCCCCGAATTCGTGGATATAACGCAGCGAGTGCGGGAGTGCGTGGCTGAATCTGATGTGCGCTTTGGCTTCGTTGTGGTCTATTCCAAACACACAACTGCGGCCATCAAGATTAACGAGAACGAGCCCCTTCTGCTCCAGGACATGGAGCAGTTCCTGGAGCGTATTTCGCCTCGCAACGGGAACTATAAACACAATGACTTCACCATACGCACTGTAAACATGAATGAAGACGAGTGCCCCAACGGACATGCCCACTGCCAGCACCTATTGCTGGGCACCAGCGAGACTATTCCCATAGTGGACGGGATGATGCAGTTTGGTCGGTGGCAAAGCATTTTCATGATAGAGCTAGACCACCCTCGACCCAGAGAGGTGGTTGTTCAGGTGCTGGGATCGTAAGAGTAAGGCCATCCAACCTCACCGCCCAATAGCAACCAACGGAGCGAACTATCGGAGACAACTTAGACAATGCTCCAAGGTTGGCTGATATCGCTTACAAGAGTCGTAGCCTCGATGGCCTGGTAGTTTTAGAGCCTCGGAATTGGCATCGTAACTTAGCACTTCGGACTCAAAGGCGCCTTCGAAATCGTAGGATGCTCGTAAAAGGATAACATGACGGAACTTGACCTGGCTTACGACGAGTGCCGCCTAATCACCAGAAGTGAAGCGAAGAACTTCTACTACGCCTTTGTCACCCTCCCTCCTAGAAAACGCAAAGCCATCTATGCAGCCTACGCCTTCTGTAGACTATGCGACGACGCCGCCGATCAGGAGACCCCCGTCGACGAAAAGCTAAGGCTTCTGCACGACTTGCAGAGTAATCTGTCAATGACATACGCAGGAAACCCAGATGGGCCTGTGTTTACCGCCCTTGCCCACGCTGCGGACGCTTTTTGCATTCCCGAGGAGTATTTTAGAGAGGTAATACTGGGAGTCGAGACCGACCTTACCAAGACTCGCTACGAAAATCTGGACCAGCTTCGTACCTATTGCTACCGGGTAGCATCGGTGGTGGGACTGATCTGCATACAGATTTTTGGTTACTCTCAAGCCAAGGCTAAGGAACATGCCATAGACCTGGGTCTGGCGATGCAATTGACGAATATTCTTAGGGACATTAAGGAGGACCTCGATCGGGACCGGATATATTTGCCCTCGGACGAGATGAGCGACTTTGGCTACTCCGAGGAAGATCTGAGGGCGGGAGTGGTCAACGAACCCTTTAAAGAGCTGATGAGGTTTCAAGCCCAGAGAGCCCGAAGCTATTTCGAGAGCGGCTTCAGGCTGCTTCCGCTCCTGACTCCGCGCTCCAGGGCCTGTCCAGCGGTCCTCGGGCAAATATACAGCCATATCCTGGACCGCATCGAAGCCAAGGAATTCAACGTGTTCAACGGCCGAATCAGTTTGAGCAAGCGAGAAAAATACCTTGTCACAGCACAAACCTGGATAAAAAGCCTGCTACCCATGCCTTCTTACTCATCGTAAAGGTCATGGAAGGCCGCGCCGTAGAGGGGCAGTGAGGTGGCTAACTCGGCACTAGTTCTGGCTCCATTTTCTCAAGGCCCACTTCAAGCTTTGTCACTCTCGATACCGGTGAAATATGAGAGCTGGATGGACACACGACGGCTATACGCGCCAGAGGAGCTTGTTGAGCGTATAAACTCGGAAGACATAAGAGTCCTCGTGGTTGAGGCGGACTTCGTTTTCGATGAGGTGTTCGCGAAGTCCAAACCGTTGAGGTTCTTAGGTGTTTGCAGAAACGGCCTGGACCATATAGATGTTGCTGAGGCCACAAAGCATGGTGTTGCTGTAGTAAACACCCCAGGCCGAAATGCCCAGGCCGTAGCTGAGCTGACCATGGGCCTTATGCTTTCGTTGGCGAGAGGCATTCCGAGCCACGATCGTTATGTTACAGAAGGAAAATGGCAGAATCCCGTGGAACCCTACACATCTATGAGAGGAGTGGAGCTGGGAGGAAAGATTTTGGGCATAATTGGCTTCGGGTCCATAGGTCGGACCGTGGCGAGACTAGGCAAGGCCTTCGGAATGGATGTCATGGCCTACGACCCTTACGTCGGCATACCTGGGAGTAGAAAAGCCGGCACCCGTCTGGAGACTATGGATCAGGTACTTCGCCAGGCCGACTTCCTTTCCATTCATACATCCAACGACGCCTCAACCCAGCAGCTTCTGGACAATAACAAACTCAGCCTTATGAAGCCGGGGGCTTACCTTATCAACACAGCAGCTTACTCGGTAATCGAAGAGCCCGCTCTGGTCGCGCATCTCAATTCAGGCCACCTGGCCGGTGCAGCTTTGGACGTTCATCAGACTCAGCCCATACCTCCGTCCAGCCCACTATTGGACCTGAAGAACGTCATTCTCACACCCCACATCGGAGGGGCCACCGACGGCACAGTCGATCGGCAGTCATGGATGATGGTGGAGGAGATACGTCGTTTTCTTAATGGACAAAGGCCACGACGCCTGGTAAATCGGGAAGTCTGGAGACGGCGTGGCTAGACCCATCTCGCAAAGAAATGGGAGCAACGTTCTGGTCCTGGACATGGGCACGAGCTCACTTCACTGCCTTGTAGCCGACTCCATGGGAAACCCCGTCGCCACTGCCAGCACACCTATAAGCTATTACACTCCCGACGATTGTTCCTCATTGGCGAAGGAGTTCGACCCTGAACTAACGATGGACAAATTGAGGCAGCTTACGGCAAAGGCGTTCCAGGACGGAGACATTGACAGCGATCGCGTCTCCGCAATCGGTATTTGCAGCCAGCGCCAGGGCGTGGTCTTCCTGGACAACAACGGACGCGAGGTTTACAGCGGGCCTAACGTGGACCTGAGGGCATTTTTTGAAGGCGCGGAAATCGACGAACAGCATGGAGAAGAGATTTATAGGATAACAGGCCATATACCCTCTTTTTTACTGGCGCCGGCCCGCCTCCAGTGGTTTCGTAAGAATCGCGCTCCAGTATACGAGAAAACACGCTCTGTCCTCACCATCGCCGGCTGGCTCGCTTATCGACTGACCGGTGATCTGCTAAGTGAGCCATCGCTGGAGGCTGAGGCGGGTTTGCTCGATTTAAATAGCAGAGACCGGAGTCCTGACCTTATGGACAAGTTGGGAGTACCACTCTCGCTGTTGCCACCGACTAATACATCCAGCGGAACCCTTCAAAACGACGTGGCAGCCTCATGGAGATTGAACCCAGGAATCCCCGTCATCGTGGCAGGAGCCGATACCCAATGCGGTCTATTAGGAATGGGCCTGAGACATGAAGGCGAGGCAGGAGCCATTTTGGGGTGGAGTGGAGCTCTTCAAATGGTCACGAGCAGGCCATGCTTTGACAAGAGAATGCGTACGTGGGTAGGCTGTCATGTGGTAGAAGGAACCTGGATAGCAGAAAGTAATCTGGGGGATTCGGGGAACGCATACAGGTGGCTTAAAGACACCCTCCTGGGTAGTCAGTCTACCTTTGAGGAAGCCGAGAAGCAGGCCAAGGAGGCCCCGGTGGCTCCGAATGAGGTATTCGCCTTCGGAGGGCCCGGGCCGGTGAGCTCATTGAAGGCCGGCCTACGGTTGGGAGGTCTCCTATTCCCCACGCCTCTAAGCTTTCAGGAAACTACCAGAGGACAATTGTTCCGAGCTGCCCTGGAGAATCTTTCTTACAGCGTTAAATCCAACCTAAGAATCTTGGCAGAGGTAACTAACCTACGTCCTCAAATGTTATATTTAGGCGGCGGCATGGCTGACAGCCACACCTTGGCTACAACCCTGGCAAACGTGTTAGGATTCCCTGTTAGACGAAGCAAAATGACTCAGGTTAGTGCTAGAGGAGCGGCATTGGTAGCGGCCTCGTACGCCAGTCCATCCCGGACTCTAGAGCAGACATTAGAAGCAGCGGTCCTTGATCATGACCAGATTGATCCAGGATCTGCTAGCGAGATCGCTCAATACGCTGAAGGCTTTTCAAACTGGCTTCGCCTTTACGAACGCTTAGAATGGGACCAGGATTGAACGTGTGGAACCGGATAAACTGATGGGAAAGTGGTCCTCGGAAAGGCAACTTCTATGGGAAGTCACCAGGGAGATGGTCCAACACGGGCTGGTCACCGGCTCCAACGGAAACGCCAGCATGCGTTTAGGGGGGAATACCAGCGAGGCTCTCATTCTAGTAACTCCCACAGGACTGGCATACAGGGACCTAAAGCCGGAGGACCTAGTTATTATTGACTTGGACGGTGAGGACGTGGAAGGAAGTCTGATTCCGTCCTCCGAGACCACCACTCATCTTGAGATGTATAAGATGCGTGGAGACATCGGCGCCATAATGCATACTCATTCAACATTCGCCTCTGTGGCCGCCGTGGCTGGTCTGGAAATTCCGCCTGTAGTGGACGAAATGGTGATCAAGGTGGGTGGCAGTGTAAAGGTGGCCGAGTACGGATTCCCCTCCAGCGAAGAGTTGGCCCAAAGAGCTACTGCGGCCCTAGGAGACCGGAAAGCCGTGCTGCTACGAAACCATGGCCTCGTCGCGGTCGGGCATACACCATGGGAAGCGCTCGAAGTGTGTGAACTGGTTGAACAGGTCGCGAAGATTTTCATCTATGCTTCCATGGTTGGGAAAGCCACCTTTCCAGCTCCGGAGATGCTTGAGCTGGAACAGGAGCTGTTCCGAATGAGAGAGTACGCAAAATCGCCGAATACCGGCAATAACTATGCACAAGGGGACCAGAGTGGTTACAGTCCCTAGCTTTCTATTACGCAAGCTTTACGTTAAAGGCAGCCTATGCAACACCGATATGGGTGTCCAGTTCAAGCTGTTGAATAAACTGGGAGCCGGCTATGCCCGGCGGATGTTGCCCCTGGCGCTCGATGGAGTGGAAGTGCCATTAAAACGGTGCTTTTTCTCCGTGGATGGCAAACAGTTTTCGTTCGACGCAGTGTCCCATACGACCCCCTTCACGTTAGAGTTAAACAAGAGCACCACCATCACTATCAAGGACATGACCTTGAGCAAAGATCCCCACACCATTGGCATGAAATTCGAGGTGCCAGGTCTGGGATTGTTACAGTTCGACTTTACGGACGCACCATCCGATGAATAACGGACTTCCGGTGGTAGCTGTTACCGGCGCCGCAGGCTACGTGGGCTTTCGACTCCTCCAGGAGTTGGAAGGGGACGAGGGGATTGCCAAGATATTAGCGATAGACACCACACCTTTGCCCATTCCATTTCATAACGTCTTTTCGGAAAGGCTGGACGTGACTCGCCCTCTGGATGACACGTTACGCGATCACGGCATAAACACGGTGGTGCACCTGGCATTTATCCTTAAGCCGGGCCACAGCCGAAAAGAAATAGAGAGGGTACGCAAAGCTAATCTCGCAAGCGCCCAAAGTGTTCTCCACGCCTGTAGCGCCGCTAAGGTTAGCAATTTCATCTACCTCAGCTCTCACACGGTATACGGAGCCCACAGAGAGAACCCTGTCCCTATAACGGAAGATTACCCTACCCGTCCTTCTACAGAGTTCCAGTATTCGTGCGATAAAGCCCTGTGCGAAGATATCGTCCAGGAGTTCGCCAAGGAGAACCCACGCGTCAGCGTTACGATCCTCCGCTCTTGCGTGGTGATGGGGCCCACTGCAGACAACTACGTTACCCGAGCGTTTTTCAAACCCTTACTCATCGGAGTCGGAGGGTCCAATCCGCCGTTGCAATTTGTACACGAGGACGACCTGGCAAAGCTCCTCCATCGGCTTATCTTAACGCCACGTCCTGGGACCTTCAATGTGGCGGGTGAAGGGGTCGTCCACTATAAACAGATGGCCCGATTATCCCAACGCAAGTTGCTGAGCTTACCTTCCGCCGTAGCATTTCCTCTGACTCAGATGGCCTGGAACCTGGGAATACAGAAAGACTCTCCAGCCGTGGGACTGAACTTCATTCGCTATCCTATAGTCGTAAGCACAGGCAAACTAAAACATGAGACCGGGTTTCGCTTCTTCTATACTTCAGAAGACGCCCTGATGTCCTACCTTCGCAATAGTGCTGCTTAGGGAATGTATCAGGGCCACTACTACCTGAGACCTTAGTCGCTCGGTAAAGAAATTGCACGTCCAGCACAGGAATGAGCAGCATTAAGGCCATCATAGATACAGACCCTGGGACCGATGACTCCATAGCTCTACTCATGGCCATCGAATCGATGGACATATTAGGAATAACCATCGTAGGCGGTAACGCATCACTGGCCCGCACCACACGTAACACCCTAGCCATCCTGGAGTATGCCGATCGTGAGGACATACCGGTTGCCAAGGGCTCTTCCAGGCCGTTACGAGGCGCTTTCCCTTACGCTTACAGCTTCCACGGGCCCGGAGGCATCTCCGTCAGGTTGCCCACTCCTCGCAATAAACCATGCTCTGTCAATGCCGTGGAGTTTACTAAAGACCTGCTTATGGCGAACCAAGAAGCCGTAACCCTCGTAGCCCTTGGGCCCCTTACCAACATAGCCAAGCTGCTAAAAACCTATCCAGAGGTTAGTAATCGCCTTGCCAAACTTGTTGTCATGGGAGGCGCCGTTGGAGTACCGGGTAACGTTACTCCCTACGCGGAGTTCAACTTCTACAGTGACCCTCTGGCGGCGAGCTTCGTGCTATCCTCACCGGTTCCCATTAACTTGGTAGACTTGAAGGTATGCCGCCGAGCCACCATTAACAGAGACAGGTTGACGCCACTGTTAAAAGGTGGCAAGTCTGCTCGACTAGCTGGTAGGATACTCACTAACTGGTTCAAACGAAACCCCGGCAAGGAAAGCTACGAGCTCTGTGACCCGCTAGCCATGGCCGTAGCTCTGGAGCCAGACCTGGTTACTGTTATGCAAGGCCGCATAGGGGTGGAGACCGAGTCGCCCGAGCTCCTGGGCCAAACGAGCCTAGTAACAGGGTCAGGTACGGTCAATGTCTCGAAGGATTTGGATTGCAAACGAGTTTTCGAGCTGTTCTTTAGTTTGCTGAATTGAATTTGCCGATGGTAACAAGGAGGAATACATGGCCCTGTTCTTGACTGAGAAGCAGGTCGTAGAGCTTCTGCCAATGGCAGAGTGTATCGAAGTGCTGGAAAAGGCTTTCGGCCACTTGGGAAAGGGTCTGGGCAACAACATGCCCAGGTCACGCATCAGGCTACCTCAAGGTTTCCTACACCTGATGGCCGCCGCTTCCGTCGGACCCGATTTATCCGGGTTCGGATACAAGGCCTATACCACATTTCCAGGAGGCGGGGGGAAATTCCTGGTCATGCTATACGATACCGAGACGGGTGGGCTGCTCTCGGTCATGGAAGCCAACGCCCTAGGCCAGATTCGCACCGGGGCCGCGTCCGGGCTAGCTACTAAACACATGGCCCGCGCCGATGCTTCTACGGTGGGAGTGATTGGCACGGGCTATCAGGCCAGGACTCAGCTTGAAGCTGTTTGCGCTGTCCGGAACATAAAACTGGTACGCGCCTTCAGCCGTACCCCGGAGAAACGCGAAGCCTTTGCTGAAAAAATAGGCCAACGACTGAATATAGAGGCGATGCCCGTTGAGAGCGCCGAAGAGTGTATCCGCGACTCAGACATAGCTATCACCGTAACCAGTTCCCGCGAACCGGTCTTGAAAGGAGAGTGGTTGGCTGACGGCGCTCACATTAACGCAGCGGGCAGCAACCATTGGATGCGTAGAGAGATAGACGATTCGGCGGTTGATAAGTCCGAATTTATCGTGGTCGATGACCTAGACCAGGCGAAGATAGAGTGCGGTGATCTCATTTGGGCCAGTGAGCGAGGTCATTTCCGATGGAGCAGGGCTCACGAGCTCAAGGATGTGCTAGCGGGGGGAATAAAAGGCCGCCCGGACAATCGATCAGTCACTCTCTTCGAATCTCAAGGAGTTGCCATTGAGGACGTGGCCGCCGCAGTCCACATATACCATAAAGCAAAGGATCAGGGTATCGGGCAGGAGCTGCCCTTCTGAGCCCAGCACCAAGTGTTCCTAATAGTATCAGAGGACACGACCTCTATTCTAATCTGCTCTTATAGTTGTCCGCAGGTTCCATGGCCTCTATAATGGTGGCTGCCAACGTGCCATTCGAATCACTATATTGCCCTTGTCAACGTAAAAGGAGGTCCTCCAGTGGTGACTACAAAAGGAAGTAAACTCAAGCACCGGAGCTGGGAGATAACCGAGGGCCCAGAGAGAGCCCCAGCTCGGTCATATTTTTACGCCATGGGGCTTACCCGGGAAGACATCGACAAACCCTTCGTCGGGGTCGCCAACCTGGCCAGCGACGTGACCCCCTGTAACATTAATCTGGACAGACTGGCCCCGAAGGTCAGAGAAGGTGTCAGGGCAGCGGGGGGCACCGCGTTCGAGTTTGGGACCATCACTGTCAGCGACGGAATCTCCATGGGCACCGAGGGAATGAAAGCCTCCCTTATCAGCCGGGAGGTTATCGCCGACTCCATCGAGCTAGTGGCTTTCGGTCAGCGCTTTGACGGTCTGGTGACACTGGCCGGCTGCGACAAGAACCTGCCAGGGACCCTCATGGCCGCCGCAAGGCTGAACATCCCTACTGTATTTATATATGGCGGTACCATCATGCCAGGCAATTTTCAACAGAGGGACGTGAACGTTCAGGACGTGTTCGAGGCGGTAGGCGCATACTCCAAAGGAAATATGTCACTCCAGGACTTGACGGAGCTGGAACAGTGCGCCTGCCCCGGGGCAGGTTCCTGCGCGGGCATGTTTACGGCCAACTCGATGGCCTCGGTGGCCGAGGCCCTAGGGATGTCGATCCCCGGTGCTGCTTCGATACCGGCGATAGACGACAGGATTCTCGACTCTTCCCGCGAGGCCGGAGAGGCGGTTATGGCGCTCCTGGAGCATGGAATCAAGCCCCGTGACATCATTACCCGTGAATCCATCGAAAACGCGATAGCTGTAGCAGCGTCCATGGGTGGCTCCACCAATGTTGTGCTCCACTTACTGGCCATCGCCCGTGAAGCCAACGTCCCATTCGATATCGACGACTTCGACCGGGTGAGCAGTCGCACGCCCTTCATCGCCGACATGAAACCGGGTGGGAAGTACGTCATGGCAGACCTGGACCGGATTGGGGGAGTGCCTGTAGTCATGAAGCGCTTGCTCGACGCCGGTCTCCTCCATGGAGACGCCATGACTGTGACGGGCAAAACGGTACGAGAAAACCTTCAAAACGTCGCTACACCCAACGACCAAAATGTAGTCTATCCCGTGGACTCTCCTCTGGCTCCGTCCGGAGGACTGGTCATTCTGCATGGAAACCTGGCCCCAGATGGCGGAGTAGTCAAGGTATCGGCCAGCCAGGACCATATCCGCCAGGAGGGCCCAGCCCGGGTCTTCAACCGCGAGGAGGACGCCTTCCAGGCCATTCAGCAGCAGAAAATACAGTCTGGCGACGTAGTGGTAATTAGACACGAGGGCCCCGTAGGCGGGCCAGGCATGCGGGAAATGCTGGCTGTCACAGCGGCCTTGATGGGTCAGGGTCTGGGGCAGTCGGTCGCATTGGTAACCGACGGTAGGTTCTCCGGCGCCACTCGCGGGCTTATGGTGGGCCACGTCGCTCCGGAGGCGGCAGTCGGCGGACCCATCGGGCTGGTCAAAGATGGAGACATCATAACTCTCGATGTGCCCGGCCGGAGTCTTGACATAGCCGTCTCCAAGGAAGAGTTAGAAGATCGCCGTAAGGCCTGGCAGCCGCCCGCCCCGCACTACACCACGGGAGCGCTTGCCAAGTACGCGCGGCTGGTATCGTCGGCGGCAGAGGGCGCGGTTACCAGCTAACACAGGTCCATAACCAACTAGGTAGGTGACCAGGCTATGACAAGACGTTTTACCCTGGAATACTGGATAGACGACGGCTGGCATGTGGGCAAATTAAAGGAGGTCCCAGGCATCTTTAGCCAGGGAGAATCCTTGGAAGAGCTGGAAAATAATATTAGAGATGCCTACCGAATGATGGGAGAAGAGGATCAGGGATTGGTCCATCCTGACTCCCAGACCATAGAGATTACCATAGAGGTATGAGGCGCAGGGAATTTATCAGAGAACTGATAGCCTCAGGATGTTATTTACGGCGCCATGGTAGCAGGCATGATATATACGAGAATCCCAAGAATGGAAGAAAAGTGCCTATTCCTAGACACACGGAGATCAGAGATAGTGTCTGCCAGCTCATTAGAAGACAATTAGGACTTAATTAAACTGAATGGCCACAGAATCACAGAGATAGAAGACTAATTGGATTCTCCGTGCCTCGGTGTCTCTGTGGCTACCGATTGAGGAGTGCTTCTATGCCCCAAAAAGTAGATGTGGAATTTCTGGAGAGGGTCCGACCCCAGATCAACGCTCTGGTGACCGAAGACGCCCGCCGTCTGCCGGGCCTGCGTTACTGCGACGTGCGAATGCAGGTAAAGGAAGAGAAGGGGGCCGTCGCCGAGAATGGCAATGAGAAGATGAGCGCGGAGGACTACGCGTTCGACTTCGGAGTGCGGGTAATCGCAGGGGGTCGTGCAACAGCTCCTGGATATTACGGCAAGGTGCTGGGCGCCACCGACATTGACCGCATTCAAGAAGTGGTGCTGGATGGAATCAAACAGGCCTACCAGAGGGCCAAGGCCAGCGCTCAGATGAAGGGCAGGACACGCCGCCGCTTTGGACTCCTCGGAGAAAGTCTTTACGATGCGCAGCTGGCCCCCGTCCAGATTAGCCGCGACTCGACCAGCGCGACGTACAAGGTCGATCCCCGCACGGTGCCCCTGGAAGATACCATCAAGATGGCGGTGGATGGCTGTAGGGCAGCCCAAGGAGCCAGCAATCAGGTGGTGTATGCCGCCGCGTCAGCCAGCACATTCCTTATGAGAGAGCTCTTCTGCAGCTCCGAAGGCACCGATGTAGACCAGAGCTTCGCCCAAACCGAAGGCTTCGTGATAGCCATATGTACTAGCGAGCACGGCAACCTTGAAATCTATGACTTCACCGGCCATCAGCGCGGCTGGGAGATCCTAACTGATGGATACAACAATGGCTCCATCGTCCTTCCCAACTTCGTAGATTTCTGCAAGCAGCTCGGCGCCGACGGCTCGGAGGTTGCCAGCTCTCCACCTCTTCGGCCCCCGGACAAACCGGTGGTTGTGGTTACCGACCCCCACTTCAACACCTTGCTGGTCCACGAGGTGGTGGGACACCCGTCTGAGCTGGACCGTGGTCTCAAGTACGAGACCTCCTATGCCGGTAGAAGCTGGTTCCTCAAGGACATGGCGGAGAACCAGATGGGCCGGCAGATCGCGTCGCCGCTGGTCAACGCCTATTCGGACCCGACCATAGAAGGGTTCGGCTCCTTCAAGTACGACCACGATGGGACTCCGGCCAGAAGGGCCTATCATATACGTGGAGGGACCTTCGAAGAGTTCCTCAACAATCGACAGACGGCCGGTATCCTCGGCGTAGAGCCCAATGGCTCGTCCAGGGCTACCGAGGCCAGCCTCATCCCATTGATTCGCATGACTAACACCGTGTTCGCCCCTGGAGACAGCGACCCCCAGCAGATAATCAGCGAAGTAGAGGACGGGTACTACGTTTCCGGCCACCGCATCCCTTCGGTATCCGAGGCCAGAGAAAACTTCCGTATCACGGCCGTAAAAGTGTATGAGATCAAGAACGGGCGGCTCGGGCAGCTATACAGGGACGGGGGAATAACCTCGGATTCCAGGGACTATTTCATGAGCATCGATGCGGTGGGCAACGACTTCCGCATGTACCCCATACCCAACTGTGGCAAGGGCCAGCCGATGCAGGCCAAGCGCATGAGCAACGGCGGCCCAACCATGCGCGGCATCGCCCGGCTAACGGGGCATAGTTAGAGGAGAGTGGGAGGTCGATGCTACAGATACTGGGATGGCTATGGAGATTACTCCTTCGATTTCTTGGCATTCGACAAGAGCCCAATGATGGATACGCCGCCGGCCGCATAGACCAGCTTTATCAAAACGTTCGAGATGAGCTGGAGAAAGTCTCGAGCGTGGTGCAAAGGTTGGAAAAGGACCGAGAATCCAAGTTCGGAGAGCTAAGTGCGCAGCTCAAAATAATTGGTGAGCAAACAGTTTCTTTGACCACATCGACTCAAACCTTACGTGAAGCACTGGCCAGCTCACGAACCAGAGGCCAATGGGGAGAACGCATGGCCGAAGACATTCTGCGGCTAATGGGCTTTGTGGAAGGGATCAATTACCAGAAGCAAATGACCGTCCAAAGCGGAGACTCCCGCCCAGACTTCGTGTTCTTCCTACCACAGAACCTGAAACTGAACATGGACGTAAAATTCCCGTTGGATAACTACGTCAGATACATAGAAGCAGAGTCGGAGACGGATAAAGACAGCCACCGGCGTGACTTCCTTCGAGATGTAAGGGCAAGAATCACCGAAGTCAGCAACCGGCAGTATATAGACCCTGAGCAAGGCACGGTTGACTGTGTGTTACTGTTCATTCCTAATGAAAGCATATATGCGTTCATTCATGAGTCAGATTCCAATGTCCTCGATATGGCCCTTCAGAGAAAGGTCATATGGTGTTCACCCCTTACCCTGTACGCCGTGCTCGCGGTAGTGCGGCAAGCAGTGGACAACTTCGCCCTGAGTAAGACCTCTAATGAAATTATCTCTCTGTTCGGCTCGTTTAACGAACAATGGGGAAAGCTCACCGAGTCGATGGACACTTTAGGCAAGCGGATCAGTTCGGCACAAAAGGCGTTTGATGACCTCAGTGGAACAAGGCGCCGAGCCTTGGAGCGACCACTGGGAAGAATCGAGCAGCTACGGAAACAGCGATCGCTGCCCGTTGCCGAAGAATACGACGAGATGTTCGTAGGGTCCATTGATGATAATGATGGTGTGCCCGTCAATTCATTGTCGTGGCCTGCGGAAGAGAATGAAAAGGAGACATAGATGCAGCCATTAGGAGCTCTCAGCCGTGCCGTGCGCGAAGGCCTGGCCTATCTCAAGACCCAGCCTGACATCGCCGAAGGGGAGGTATTCGCCTCGGCCAACGGCAATCTGACGGTGCGGCTGAACTACACCTCTCGGATACCCAGCAACGGTGTGGAGGAGCCCAAGTCCCTGGAGTCCTACGGACTGGGCATCAGGGTGGCCATCTCCACACCCGAAGGTCTGAAGACCGGCTTCGGCAGCGAGCCCACAGACCTGTCCATCGAGGGAGTAAAGCGCTCTCTGGAGAAGGCTCGTCATGGGGCGGTGCTGGACAGGGAGTACGTGTCCTTGCCCAAGCCCACCGGTCAGCGGCCTACTCTGAGCAAAAACCATGATCCCGCCGTTATGCGTATAAGCAATAACCGGCTGGTCAAGGCGGGCTGGGACACCGTTGAGCGTGCCCTTGAGGTGTTCAGCACCTCGGAGGACCTGCTTAACCTGGCCGGCTCACCAGAGGGAGTCAGAGACCTGGGAATAATTCTCGGGGGAGACGTGGTCATGCTCCAAGAGCGCATGGCAATAGGCTCATACCACATGCCCAAAGTACAGACCGACGAGTCTACCATGGTCATGGCCTTCACCACCGCCATGCTGGAGGACCAATATGCCAAGGGCAGTGGCTGGTCCGTGGGTAACCGCCTATCCGAGTACAGCGGCGGGCCCGGCGCCGACGCGGCCCGCAACGCTATCCGGTCGGTGAACGGGCAACGGGTGCCCGATGGCGCCTATCGTGTCATTCTGGGACCTCAGACCCTGACAGAAATCCTGGAGTGGGTTTTGATGCCTAGCCTTCAGCTAGACACCTTTTACGCTGGGGCTTCCACCTTCCTGGGCAAACTGGGCCAGCAGGTTTCATCCGACAGCCTTAACTTGTATGACGACGGCTCCATGCCTGGTTTGGCAGCCAGCAAGTCCATCACCGACGAAGGGCTTCCTACCGGTAGAGCCGAGCTAATCAAGGACGGAGTCCTGGTGGGACTTCTTGCCAACTACTACGATCAACAGCGAATGCTCAACGACCCTAAAGGGCGGGAGAAGCTGGGAGTCGATCCGAAAGAGGCGTCCGGGGCCATCGCCCCATGGAACGGCTTCCGCACCGGCCGCGGAGGAGGGAGAAACTTCGACTCGCCACCCTCGACTACTCCTACTAACCTAATCGTAGAGAGCGGCAAGGGATACTCTCATCAGGAGCTGCTGAATATGGTAGGCGACGGACTATATATCGGCCGCATATGGTACACCTACCCGGTTAATGGCATTGGGCCCGGGGACTTCAGTGGCACGGTGGTAGGCGACTCTTACATAATCAAGGACGGGAAAATGGCGGCGCCCATCAAGCCGAACACTCTTCGCATGAACGAAAACATACACAACATGCTCAACAGCATTTTGGGCATCGGCAGTGAACGCAACGGCACGGTACGTTGGGCGTCGGACCAAGTTACCTGGTCTCCGGAGGTGGCGGTGAAGGACTTCCATCTCAATCAGATTGGGGAGTACATGGAGCAGATATTCTAGAGCTCGAGCTACAGCAGATAGCTGATCAGGGCAGCAGCAATACCAAGGAACAGCAGTAAACCGACCACATCAGTGATGGTTGTGACGATAACGGCGGCAGCTAACGCGGGGTCCAGACCGAATCGTCGTAGGACCAGTGGAGTTGAGGCCCCCGCCAATCCCGCAACAGCTGTGTTACCCACCATCGCCAGGCCGAGGACCACCCCCAACATGTAGTTTCCTTTCCAAGCCCATGCCAGGAGGCCCACTATCAAGCCCAGCAAGATACCGTGAATAAAGCCCAAGGCAAGTTCCCTGGCAACCAGCTGAGACACCCGTCTCTCAGGAATGTCTCCGGTAGCGATACTCCTGACCACTAACGTAAGGGTCTGGGTTCCCACGATGCCTCCCTGCCCCGCGACAACAGGGAGAAAGACTGCTAAGGCCACGACCTTGCCAATGGTGGATTCAAATAGGCTCACAACCAAAGCGGCAATGAGGGTTGTTGCAAGATTGAGATAAAGCCAGGGCAGACGATTTCGGATGGAGCCGCCCAAGGGGCCGAAGAGACTCTCTCGTGCTATACCGGTCATCTTAGCCATGTCTTCGGTGGCCTCTTCGCTCAACACATCCACTAGATCGTCCACCAAGATCACACCGACAAGCCGCCGCTCCTCATCTACCACCGGAAGATAGCTCAGGTCGTATCGCTCCATAAGACGGGCGCACTCCTCCTGGTCCGTTCCGGTAGCCACAGATACGATCTGCGGGTCCATAATTTCGCTAACCAGAGTTGCGGGACGCGCCAACGCCAAACGAATCACACCCAGAGAGCCCACCAACTTTCCGTCGGAGTCAACTATGACGATGGAGCCTATGTCCTCCGCTTCGGGCCCGAGAATGCGAACACTATCCAGGGCAATCGCGGCCGTCACGTCATCCCGTACCGAGATGTACCGTGGTGTCATGATGCCGCCGGCACTCTCATCGGTGTAGTCCAGTAACGGGGCTACATCTTCACTCTCCTCCATACCCTCTAGGGCCTGTTGAAATTGCTTTTCCGGAAGCTGCTTCAGGAAGTCCGCTGCCACCTCTGGACGAGTCTCGTCCAGGATATCTGAGAGAGCCGGCGTTGCCATATCTCCGAACACTCCGGCAGCCGTTTCCGGCTCCATCTGTTCCAAAATCTCGGCTGACTCTTCAACACCCAGAGCCGCCAGCAGACCCTGCTGTTGCTCAGGCTCCAGCTCGGCCAGCAGTTCGGCTTGATCGGCGGGATGAAGGCTGCTGAATACCTCACGGGCCGATTCCAGCTGCCGGCGTTCGAGGTACTCGATTACCTGACCCATGAGCTGCTGGGCCTGCTCTATTGTTTCGGGCATTGAATCTCTTCGTGGTTCCACAGTCAGCCTTATCCGTTAGTGAAATGTATGTAGGGCCTGCTTGTCTGGCGGATTAATCGTTAATGTCAGAATAGAAAGAGCTAGGCCAGGCATGCTGACAAAACCAAAGTAACCACCCCACGGCACTAGCAGTCAGTCAACCTTAAAATTGAAGCATCGTTTCACCCCCATCCCTTCGGCAGGCTCAGGACAAGCTCTAGCCTTCCACCATCGAGGGGGAAGGGATCTGTTCTCTCCCCCTTGATGGGGGTGAAAGACACCTATCAAATCTTGGTTGACTATGCACTAGCACGTGGCATTTTCGATTAGTCCAAGAGACCTTGTAAATCAGTATCGTGTAACGGAGCGATGAACAGTACTTAAGGTATAAACGGCGAGTATAGAGGGTGATCCCTCGCCACAAACCCCAAAACTACAGGAGCAGACAGCATGGTAAACTACGGTAATATCTTCACCACTTCCTGCTGTATCGGGGTGGTGACGGACGGCCCCTCCTCCGACATATACACGTCAATCTCCGAACGGACTCCAAACTCGGGTAAGTAGATCCCCGGCTCGATGCTGAAACATATTCCGGGAGTAATATTACGAGTATCCTCCGTCTCGAAGCTATCCAGGTTCACGGCATCACCATGTACTTCGTGGCTTATGCTATGCCCCAATCGGTGGGTGAAGTAGTCTCCGTACCCTTTCCGAGCGATATATTCCCGAGCGATCCGGTCTACCTGGCGCCCTTGAAGGGTTATACCCTGACGGGCCGAGCCTTCCAGGTATTTCACGGCTGAGTCCCTGGCAGTGGTCACCACCTGAAACACCTCTTGGTGCCTCTCGGGAACCTCGTCGCCCACATAAGCAACCCACGTGATATCGGCATAGACACTGCCTTTATCAATCTCTTTGGCCCAAAGGTCTATCAGCACCCAATCGGCTACATTGATAGTGCTGCTCCTGTCTTCTAAAGGCTCGTAGTGAGGGTCGCTGGCATGCTCATTAACAGCCACGATGGGCCCATCTGGAGAGGTGAGTGCTTCCTCTCTGAATCGTTGGCGTATGAACTCGGCCACTTGGTATTCCGTTGGTCTTTGCTTTAGATTCTGGCCTATGTACTGGAACGCTTCCTGAACTATTCTCCCCAGTTTATCAGCCGAGCGCATGTGAGAGTTAAGCTGTGCCTCAGACCAACGCTGAGTGGCGTACTGAAGCAGGTCTGCCGACGACACTATCTCCGTACCAAGACTCCGCACCAGCTCCACCGTACCCGAGTCCACCCGCGAAGCCCGTGGAATCGTGGCCATGGGAGAGTACTCCATCGCTACCTGGTCTGTAGACGAAAGAAGTTTTCCTAGCTCATCCATCATCGTTTGGCGATTGCGATATACCACCAGAGCTTCCGGCCCTAAATGGTCTTCCGTGGTGTTCTGGAACCTGCCTGCATCCACATGATGAACTAGTAGCTTGGGGTCTCCGGCAGACGGAATAAAAAGGAAACATGGACGGGTTATGGGACCAACGCCTTCATCTACAATCTGCCAGAATATGGGATTAGATCTCCGATAGTCGTATATAAGCCAACCGCCGACAGACGGCTCGGCGTCGCCGGCCATATACTCCTGGGCCTCTTTTATTACCTGTGTAGTTGGCATATCTTTATTTCCATCTGAATGTGAGATTCGGAACTATCGCTGGTAGACCATTGGCCTCCGACGAACCCTAAAGGGTGGATTGTAGCGCGCCACCGTCCAGAAAGATATTTGCCCCGGTAATATAGCTAGCCCTGTCCGATGCCAAGAAAGCAATCAGGTCGCCCATCTCTTCGGGCTTGCCCAGGCGTCCCATGGGGATCTTTTCGGTAACGCCATTCATTACACCCTCAGCAGACCGTCTCTGCTCCTGGGCCTGAGTCTCGAACTGGGAAGCCAGTCGGTCGGTAAGGACATATCCAGGAAGGACGTTGTTCACGGTTATGTTAAACGGGGCCAGCTCCGAAGCGAGCATCTTGGAGTACCCAACAGCTGCGAGCCTGCTTGCCGTTGAGAGCACCATACCATCTACAGGCTGTTTTGCCGACATCGATAGACGGTTTACTATCCTGCCCCACTGCTGCTGCTTCATATAGGGGATAACTTCCCGGCTCATTCGCACCACGCTGAAAAAGTTCTCGTCCAGCGCCTCGTTCCAGGATTCATCGCCCAGTTCAGAGGGGCGACCTAATGGAGAACCGGCCACATTATTGATGGCGATGTCTATCCTGCCGAATCGATTGAATGTGCTGCGAACGACCCGCCTGATGTCCTCCATGCGGGAGAGGTCACCAGGTATAGCCAGCACGTGATGCTGGGAACCCACTCGGGCGATATCCATCTCTGCTTTTCGGAGGTCTGCTTCGTTACGGGCACAGATGGTCACGCTGGCGCCACCCCTGGCCAAAGCCAGAGCCGCAGCCAGGCCCATCCCCTTGCTGGAGCCTCCCACTATGGCTACCCGATCTTCAAGCCCCAGCTCCATATCGCTCTTACCTCCTGGTAGGATAAGTCCCGTCCAATGATAATCCTCAGCGGAATAAGAGGCAATAGTCAATAAGGGGGAAAACTTTCGCCCACCAAGACAGTTCGAGGCTAAGCAGAGGAAAAGAGATGAGGCTCGAAGTTATCTAGATAACCTGTTCCTCTTTTAAACCCGCAATGTCGTCTTCAGAGTAGCCTAGGTCACTAAGCACATTATGAGTATGCTCGCCCAGTAGAGGAGGATGCCGGTCTATGGAGCCCTTGGTCTGGGAAAACTTGACGGGAATACCGGCCTGCTTTATCTTGCCCAAGGTCGGGTGTGGTATTTCGGTCAGCATGTCCCGGAATAGCACCTGTGGGTCAGAGAAGACATCGCTGAGCCCATTGATGGGTCCGCAAGGCACACCGCCTTCCTCGAGCTGCTGGACCCATTGGTCAACCGGCTTTTTGAGGAACTCCTCTTGAAGAACTGGCACCAGCTTCCCACGGTTCCGCACCCGGTCCCCGTTCAGAGCGTAATCTGGGTGGTTCTGAAGTTCCTTCCGGTCCACAGCAATACAGAACCTCTCCCACAGTCGCTCCGACCCGACCGCGACGTTGATGTACCGTCCGTCCTCACACATAAAGGCCTGATAAGGCACTTGAGTCGGATGGGCTGCTCCAACCTTTTCAGGGTTCTTGCCTGTGGCGAAGAAATAGCCTCCCATATAGGTGAGCCAGGCAACCTGCAGGTCGAGCATGGCTATGTCTATGTATTGTCCTTCTTGTAGGTTTTGGGCCTGCATATGAAACATCGCAGTGGAAATGGAAAAGGCAGCCATCATGCCGGCGCCAATATCGGTAAGGGCTATCCCCATCTTTACGGGCGGGCCATCTTTATCCCCGGTGAGGCTCATGATACCGCCGATGCCCTGCATGGTCTGGTCATATGCGGACTTGGTCTTGTACGGTCCAGTCTGGCCAAAGCCCGAGATGGAACAGTACACCACACGGGGATTCAGGGCTTTAATCGCCCCATAGTCGATTCCCAGGCGTTCCACCACTCCAGGCGTAAAGTTCTCGACCACCACATCCGCATCCTTGGCCAGCTCCATGAATATCTGTTTGCCCCGCGGGTGCCTCAAGTTCAGCGTCATACTGCGCTTGTTGCGGTTGATGCTTAGAAAATATGCGCTTTCTTCGCCTATAAAGGGAGGCGCCCAGTGCCGCGTGTCGTCGCCCTGGCCGGGCAGCTCTATCTTGATGACATCGGCGCCATAATCTCCCAGCATCATGGTACAGTAAGGTCCTGCCAAAGCGCGGGTCAGATCCAGTACCTTTATTCCTTCAAGCGCCTTCATGGTTGCCTCCTCTGTACGGTCCTATCCCGATTAGGTTTTCGCCGATAATCTAAATGGATGCGAATACTTCCAATGCTCTTTGATAGTCTTCCGGAGTGTTCAGGTCGACTAGCACCTCTGGAGAGTCTATCTCCACCCGCTGTGTCTGACTTTCGTGGTCTTTGACCAGAGCCTTTAGTCCCAAGCTGTCTTCCGATATAGCCAAGACCTCGTCGAGGAGAGAGGTCGACAAGATTATCGGATGTCCTCCTTTATCGCGATGAGTGGGAACGGTAATCAGCTTGGGCTGGTCACGGGATTTGTCGGAGCTGGCACTCAGGTGTAACTCGATTATCTTTCGGATGGTCTGGGCAGAGCGTGGCTGGTCTACATTAAGCACAAGAAAAGCATCTTCATAGCCGGTAGCGGAAAAGCTCTGGTTGGTCTCTCTTAGGCCACGAATTCCCGCCTTCACCGATGTGGTCTTGCCATGTCGATACCGGGGATTGTGGACCCATTTTACGTCTGGCCGGTGTCTCAAAAGAGGTTCTAATCTCTCCAACTGGTGGCCGAGAACCACAATGATTGGCGACACTCCGGCAGACACAAGGGAACCTAGTTGATGTTCCAGGACGGTGGTACCCTGCCATGGAAGCAAGGCTTTGAGCTCTCCCATGCGGGTGGACTCTCCTGCGGCAAGGAGAATGGCTGCTATGCCAGCCATGGCAACCGTTAATCCGCTACGGTCTCGGTGGTCAAGGCTTTATCGATCGCCCGGTTGAAGTACTTCTCGTCCATTCTCATGGAACCCCCTGAGCCTCCGTGTCGAAACATGATAATCTCCGACATAATGCTCACCGCTAGCTCTTCAGGGCTCAGGGCTCCTATTTCCAATCCCACCGGGGCATACACCTGCTTCAACCGTTCGGGAGAAATTCCAAGCTGCACCAGACGTTGGTAAATAAGGATAGTCTTACGCTTACTACCAAGGAGTCCGACATATTTCGCGGGAGTTCGAATAGCCGCTTCAAGGGCCAGATCGTCGAACCAGTGGCCTCGAGTGGCCACTATGATAAAGGTATTGGCGTTTATGGGAACCTGGTCCAGACCCTCGGTGTAGTCGGGCACAACAACGGTATCTTCTGCCTCAGGAAAGCGCTCCTTATTGGCAAATTCTCGCCGATCATCCACAACATAGACCCGGTAACCCAGGAGTCTAGCCAGGGTATAGGTGGCCTTGGCTACGTGACCCCCACCTACCAAAACCACAGTTGGGGGCGTCGTATAGCCCTCGATGAATATCTCTACCCCGTCATGGGTCATGACGTGCTGGTTGGTGCCCAGGTCTGACACCTTACTAGCTGCCTCCATGGCCAGGCTGTCTAACTCAGGGTCTCCCAGAGAACCGCTCACCACACCGTCTTCGTTCAGTAAAAGCTTCGCCCCTAAAATACCTCTATTCGACAAAGCCCGTACTATAGTAGCCACTGCTACTGGCTGACCGCTTTCGTAGGCATCCATCATTGCTTTGCCGAAGGGTAGGAAAGCGTCGGGCTTCCACAGGGGTTCTATAAAGAAATACATGGTGCCGCCGCAAACGAGCCCGTCCCGAGTGGCGATGTCTTCGTTCAGGTAGTAGTCCCGGAACTCCGGCCCGCCCTTACGGCGCATTATCTCTTTGGCGGCAAACCATATGTCTCCTTCCACACATCCGCCCCCTAGAGTGCCTACGCCACTGCCATCTTGCCTCACCACCAGCTTAGCGCCTGGTTTCTGAGGTGTAGAGCCTTTCGTCCTTACAACGGTGGCCAAGACGCACGGTTGCTCGTCCTCTAGTAGCTGTACCACCTCTTGTATTACTTCCCGCATTTACCCTTGCCTTTTAGAGATAATACCCTGTCTAATGGACATCATATCAAACTGGTTATACTTAATCAAATGTCTCTGATACAATCCTAAATAAGGTGCCGTGACCGTCGAATGTCCATGCTTAGATGTCTAGACGAGTCTCACGTCAGAGGACGTATGGGTAAAATCATGTTGGCCGTCCTCTGTCTGATCATTGGAGTCGCGACAGGGGTATGGAACGGCTCACTATCGGAGGTCGTGGCACAATCAGATTGTAGTGACGTTTACGCAGAGCCTCCCTTCTCGCCAAATACGCCCGAGAAATTGGTCGGCTTTCGGAGTTTAGCAGAGAGTGGCACACAGTCAAAAGAACGGGTCACGTTACACTGGGTCAACGAGGCCGCCGATGCCAGTTGCTTCGTCGTACAGGTGAGCTTCAGTAACGGCCAGGCTGCTGATGGCTGGACGCCATTGGAGACGATCTTTGAGCCTGCCGCCAACCAGTACCGGCACATGAACCTCCCTTCTTCGGGCGAGGTCTGCTACAGAGTCTACGCGGCGAACCAGACGGCTCGATCCAATTTCTCCAATCGGGTCTGCCTGGAACTCGGTGTGCCGATCCCCCAAAGCACGGTTGTCGCTCCCAATACCCCCAATGAGGAAGTGGTTGTCCCGGAGGAGAGCTCGGGTCTGCAAGCCTGGCACCTTATCATCATAGTGTTGGCTATAGCCGCAGTAGGGGCGGTAGCCATGTGGCGATACAGAGGCCGCCGCTCTCGAGTGGAGGCTGGGTGAGGATTGAGACGTCACATCCAGCTCGGCAGATCTATTTTACAACAGGCGCATAGCAGAGTTATGATTGCGTTGCCACCGGGTTGTGGTCGCATTGCAACAACCAGATAACGGAGGCCGAAAGGCCTCTGTTTTTTATTAGGTTACCAAGATGACGCTTCGGCGTCATCATTCCCTCAAGCACTATTGTGTACTTGTCAGCTCCCCCGTCTCACGGATCGAATAGCGGCCGTCAAGTAGAGTACCCAGATCGGCAAAGAGGCGATTGAGAGGGCCAGTTTCCCTCCGGGTTGGTACCGCCTGCTAAACTCGTCCACAGGGTCCAGCAGATAGAACCGGAAGCTTTCGAAAACTGCCTGTGGCAGGTTCACAATGGTTATGACACCAAAGGTTACAACCAGAACAATGAGGTAGACCCGGTTCAAGGGGCTTTCCCGCTCTTCCTGAGTTTCTAATCGCATGCGGCCAAGCACATGAACAAGCCAGATGATGGCCCCAATGATGGTGAAGCTGATTCCCTCGATCAGGCCCTCCTTGAAGGCTCGGTCCAGTCCTTTCCGTTGCTGCTCCTCCCGTAGTTCACGGTTTTTCCGTTCACGTTCAGCAATTATCTGAGCAAGCTCTTCTAACTCTTGGTCAGTAAGATCGGCTCGCTCCTTCAGCTCTACCGGCTTCGGCACGCGGATCTCTTGAAATCCTGGAACAGCAACAAACACCGGCCGATAGCTGAAATCCTTCCCACCTGCGCCTGCCATGCCCGCCCTCACGAGACTGGAAACGCCCTGAGTGAAAAGAAGTAGGCCGACTATGATCACCACATACATGTACAGGCGCAACAGGAAACGCATCGAGATCTGAATGGTCAGACCGGACCGGAACCTTAAGAACAGGAAGACCGCCCCACCTATCACCAAGCCAATTACCACGAGGACGACGAAGACGATCAGGGCCCCAAATATGAAACTCAAATCCGCTCCTGCGATATAGTGTGCCCCCAGCAGGGCTTGGCATGGTTACTTGCCTAGTTGCCTAACACCAACCGGGGGGCCTTTCTCAGTCGAACAGTTCTTCTTGTTGAGCACGTAACTCGGGCTACGACGTAACACGCTTCTTGCGGTTGGCGACGTAGTCCACGAGGACGTACTCTCCAAGATTATCTACGGTGCTATAGAAGGCCCTTCCACGATTTATGCGGGTCATCTTGTCAACAAAGTCCATGAGCTGATAGCTATTCTCTAGCATGAAGGTGTTGATACGGATATCCTCCTGAGTGCATCGACGGGCCTCTTTAAGGGTCTCCATGATGGTCTTGCGGCTGGGAGGGTAGCTGAAGAAGGAGCGGTCTCCCTCCAAATGCGCTGTGGGCTCACCATCTGTGATTAGGAGTATCTGGCGAGTGCCCCCCTTCTCCTTGGAGAGTATCTTGCGCGAGAGCATAAGGGCATGGTGCATATTGGTGCCCGATACCCAGGCGTTCCAATTCGTCTTGGGCAGGTCTTGCTCCTTTATCTCGCGGGCATAGTCGGAAAACCCTATGACGTAGAGGCTGTCTCTCGGGTACTGGCTATGGATGAGGGCGAAGAGGGCCAAGGCCACCTTTTTGGCCGCCTGGAAGCTGCCAAATAACCCCATGGACCTGCTTTGATCCAGAAGCACCACTGTAGCAGCTCGTGTCATATGCTCGTTGCGATATATCTCGAAGTCATCTTTGGAGAGGGACACTGGCAGCTCTGGGCCTGTCCGAACGATGGCGTTCTTGACGGTGGCCTGAAGATCGAGCTGTAGCGGGTCCCCAAACTCGTAGGGTTTGGTATCGCTGAGCATATCGGAGGCGCCGCCGCGCATGGTAGTCTCGTGGTTGCCAAGCCGATCCTTTTTGAGGTTGAAAAAGACTTCTTTAAGAGCCTTCTGGCCTATCCTTCTGATGGCTCTTGGTGTGAGCTCCGGCTTGTCGCTATCTGTTATGTAACCGGCTTCTTTCAGGACGTCAATCAGGTGTTGAAGCTGCTCCCAGGTGCGCCGAGCCTCCTCTCCCAAGAGCTCGGCCAGCTTGTCCGGGTCTACCTCATTCAGATCTCCGGACCGCATGGCCTGCCTCAGAGCGCGGTCCAGCTCATCCATATCCTGCAAGTTGCCCATAAGCTCCATAGCCTGATCTAAGGTGAGGCTCTCGTCTCCCAGGAATGGGTACTGGCGGCGCATCTCGTCCATAGGCATAAGCTGTTCCATAAGATACGCAAGCTGGGCCATCTCCCTTTGAAGATCGGGAGGCAGCGCCGAGCTGAGCACGTCCTCCAGCTGACGTCTGGCTTCCGGAGACATGCTTTCCATGAGAGACTGCATCTGGGCCATCTGCTGCATCAGGTGTTCCATGAGCTCTTCCAGATTGCCCGGCGGATTGGGGCCAAACATGGAGCCGAACTGCTGCATGAAGCCGTCAAAATCAGGCTGGCGACCCATCGCCTTGTCCTGTAGCATCTGATTTAGCTGCCGCAGCATCTCTGCTAAGGCGCCCATCTCCTCAGGAGACATGTTCTGCATGCGCTCCGCCATCTCTTGGGAGAAGTTCTGGGCCATCTGACCCTTCAGCGTGTCCAGCAACTCCTGAAACATGCGTTGGGCCTCCGGGTCGATGAAGTCGTACTCCATCAGGTCCTTAATAGCGCCGCCCGTGCTGTCAGGTAATTTGTCCAGCTTCTCCAGATTGCGGTTAGCTCTTTGATTCAGTAGCGAGGTCAGCTCCTCCATCTGCACGCGCTCAGGGCCTTCAGCATCATCCGTTTCTCGCCGAGCTTCGTCCAGCCGCTTCTGAATACCCTCCCTCTCTGTCTTGAGAATCTCGTCAAGGCGTTGCTTGATGTCATCCATTACAGAGTCCATGTTGTACTGCTGAAGCTGCTGCCGGCGTTGATTCTTTAGCTGCTCCATGAGATCTTTCAAGCCGGGCATCTGCTGGCCCTGGCGGTTCTGTATGCCCTGGCGCATCAGCTCGCGTAGCGCTTTCCACACGTCGCCATGATTAAGAAGCTCGTTGGAGAGGTGGTCCATAAGCTCCTCGGTGTCGACGTCAAAGATATTCTGCGTACCGTCCCAGCGAGAGTAGTTATAAAGGCTATACAACATGTCTTTCTCCGGACCAGTTACCAGAAGGGGGCTATCGGTAGACTGGTCAGACGACTCAATCGCAGATCTTCAACGTTCGGCCTGTTTTCGCTATCATACTATCCATGCCTCAGGTATAGCAAGGCAAACTCGCCCTGCGTCCAGAGTGAGTAGAGCCATATCCCCGCCTTAACGCGAGGGTATAGATGCCGCAGCCTTTAGGCTGTGATATATCGCTTCAACTCCCACTATTTGCCCTTGAATTCCGGCTTCCGTTTCTCCAGGAACGCCTGTACCGCCTCCTTGTGGTCCCCGGTCTGCCTGGCAATCTCCTGGGCTACGCGGGCCATCTCCAGACTTTCTTGCAGATTGGTTTCAAGGGACTTGTGCACCAGGTACTTGATCAGGGACATGGACTGAGTCGCTCCCTGAGCCAGTCGTGAAGCCAGCTCCATTGCCGCAGTCATCAGCTCCTCATGGGGCACCACCTTGCTGACCAACCCCATGCGATATGCCTCGGTCCCGTCAACTCGGTCTCCCGTGTACTGCAAAAGAAGGGTGTTGCTCAGGCCTATCAGACGGGGTAGTTGCCAGCAGCTACCGTCCCCGGGTATGAGCCCCATCCGCACGAAGGCTTCCGAGAAGCTGGCTTTTTCCGAGGCGATACGGATATCGCAGGCCAGGGCTATCCCCATGCCCACCCCCACAGCGTGGCCGTTGACTGCGGCTATGGAGGGTTTCTGAAGCTCCTGAATTCTCAAGGGCATGCGGCTAATTGCAACCCCGTCCTCCAGGTTACGAGCTCCTAACCGAGCCTCCATCTTTCCCCATGAAAGCATCGGTTTGCCCTGATCTGTGGTCTCTTCCCTTTGCTGGATGTCGCGGTTGAAACGCCTCACGTTGGCGCCTGAGCAGAAGGAGGGCTCCGTTCCGGTGATGAGCAGAACCCGGTCCTCAGGATCATATTCGAACCGGTCTAGCTCCTGAAACATCTCCTGGGCCATCTCTAGGCCGAGGGCATTTCGGGTGCTGGGGTCGTGCATAGTTATAGTGAGAACGCCGTCGCTCTTATCCGCTTTGATGAACTGGTATGCCATTGGCTCCCTCCAAGATAGCTAGCAGGACTACTTCAAAGTCCGCATTAGGCCCATCACTACCGCTCATGGTGAGCTTGTCGAACCATGCGGATGGGCTCCAACAGGTCGAGGCAAAGAGTAAATAGGCTCCAACGGCTGACTTTGAAAAGGCCTTGAGTAGCCTGCGTAAGACGTGACAATTCTACCATCCAACCATATAATGTGGTAGTTAAACCACGCGGGGCGATAAAGGAGGAGCGATGGACCAGGGAAGAGTTATCTCAGTACAGATATGCAAGGAGCATCGCCAGCCAATGGCGCCAGTCCAAGAGGCCGTCGCGATCTCAAATTTGGGCCTGGAGGGTGACCGGCACGCCATGAAGGACAGCGCCCGACAGGTGGTGGTTATGGACAAGGAGACGCTGGACACTCTGGGACTGCCCATAGGGGTGATAAAGGAGAACGTAACCATCGAGGGCCTGGACTTATCGTCTATCCAGGCTGGACAGGTGTTCTTCATAGGCGATGAGGTCACTCTAGAAGCCAACGGCCCCTGCGAGCCCTGCACCCGCATGGATGAGATAAGGCCTGGTCTGCGAAAGGAGCTCGACGGTCGTAGAGGCATAATAACCACGGTGCTAAACGGCGGCAAGCTAAGGGTCGGGGACACAGTGAAGGTGGAGCCGTCACGGGAGGCACTGCTCAAGGAAAAGCAAGCGGCTCGTTAGACGATACAGACCCTTCCATACGACATCCCACAGTGGACCCACATCCAGGTCGCCATGCACATCAACACATCTCGGCTTGTCCTCCGCGAGTTCGTTCCTGAGGATTGGCGGGATGTGCTGACCTATCAGTCCGATCCACGCTATCTCCGCTTGTACCCATGGTCAAGTCGCAACGAAACCGAAGTGCGCGAATTCGTCCAAATGTTTCTGGATCAGCAAAAGGATCAGCCTCGCCGCAAATTCCAGCTAGCAATCACCCTACAAGGCAATGGCCAACTCATTGGCAACTGTGGAATTCGGCGCAAACCGGAGAATGACTGGGAAGCGGACATAGGTTATGAGCTGGCTCCGGAACACTGGGGCCACGGCTATGCCACAGAGGCCGCTAGAGCGATGGTGGATTTCGGCTTCCTAGAACTGGAGCTACACCGCATATCTTCCTGGTGCATTGCCGAGAATGTGGCCTCGGCTAAGGTCTTGGAGAAAGTGGGTCTGCGACTGGAAGGCCGGCTGCGAGAAAACGAGTACTTCAAGGGACGATGGTGGGACACGCTGCTCTACGGACTGCTGAAGAATGAGTGGGAGTGGGAAGCATCGCACCGGAATGCGAAAGTAGCCCGCTGAGCCTGGGACTGGCGACAAGATGATCTACCCGATTCTACGGCCCAAGCGGAATCGGATCGACATAGATCAAACATTTGAAAGTTTGGAATGCGGAGTGACTGGCTGTCCGTTGAAAGAGTGCTGACCGTAGGTTAACCCGCATCCGGATGTGCCGCTGATAGGGTTATAAATGTAATAAAGTGGCTCGGCAATTTGGTGTCCATATGCTGAGGGGCTGCGGGCATAAAGTGAATGGGAATGCAGCGGATTGGCGGATGGAAGCAATGACGTCGTAGGACGGTGACCACAGATAAGACAATTATGATGCATCCCGCTTCTCCCTTTCCATCACTCTATTTCTGATACTTTGGAGAAAACCATCGGCCCCGCTGAGCGCGTTGCCAAGGTGCCTCATATCTTCTCGCTCCAACTCGAAATTCCACTCCTCTTCCTTTTTATTATACAACAAATCGTGCGACTTAACTGCCCATACATGCTGGAGTTCGCTTCGGCCCTGCACTTCACACAGGACTAGCTGCCTGCTATCCCATATATCGACCGGTGTAGGTACATTGACGTAGAAGTGGTACGACCTGTACCCAGCTTCGTCCCCATCATCCAACCAGTTCTTGTCAGCTAGTCGAGGATCCGCACCGAAATCCGTTGCGTACCCTCTACTGTTCAACGCTGGTCTAATAATATCATTAATCGCTTTCTCTACTTCATCGAGATATGGGCAGCAGAATCTCACTCCCGCTAAATCCTTTATGCTATCGTACATATCACGCAACGTATCTTGCGTTACTCCGCGCTGGTTCCCCTCTTTGACAGCAGTCCTCCATAACTTTCTGAAAAAGCTGCGAGCTTTCTCTACTTCATCGAGTCTTGACCCGAAATTCAATGGTCGAGAACAACACACGCCCATGATGCTCGTTGTGTTCCTGGTTCGAATCGACGAGGTCCCTATAAAGGCACTGAGTAGCGTGGTCGGCGAGAACAGCATCCTTTTCGTGCCGCTCTTTCAAGGCGCGAACCCAAGGGTGCTTTTCGAACTTGGACAATGAACTCAGATCGATAGCTTTTGGCCGCGTCATTCAGGTTTACCCTCAATACACCGAATGGTTGAACTCCTTTAAATCCGAACCTGTTTCAGTCCTTCACGGGGAACCAGTCCTGTTTCCAGGGCCACTCGCCGTCGGCGTCCTCAAAGGCCGGCAGTCCACTGTTTACGCGGTCTTTGTAAGGGCTGGTAACGGGCTCGTTGTACGGGTATATGCCCCCTTCGTAGGCCTCAGGTCCCGTCTTGAAGTGCTTTGCCTGCTCCATGGTCTCGATGAACGGAGCGTTGATGTCGTAGAACTTGTCAGGCGTCTTGGGTCGTGGTCCTGCTTTTGAGACGTGGCCAAGTAGTGTCCGACCCAGTATCTCCTCACACATCCACACGCAGTCGATGAGCTTGTCGATGTCCACACCCGTCTCGATTCCCATATCCTCCATCATATGGAGCAGGTCTTCGGTGGGAGACTGACCGGTGGCCCGTCCGTTGCCGCAGTAGGGGCAGCCTCCGATGCCGCCAATACTCCCATCTACATCCAGGGTGTCTCCCGGCTCCAAGACACGCAGGGCGGCGTAGGCTGACGGTATGGCCATGTTGCGAGCGTTGTGCAGATGGAGTCTGAAGTGCTTAACCTCAGGCCACCTCTCCTTGACCCGGGACACGCTGTCCTCTACCTTGTCAGGCCTGCACCAGCTCATGGGGTCGCCCATGCTGACACTGGTGACCTTGATGCCGGCCTCATCCCAAAGCTGATGCTGCTTTTCCAGCATGGTCATCAGGGTGTCCACCGCGAAGTCGCCAACGAAGTTGGAGCCCCAGCTTGCGTTGGTGCCAATGCCCCCCTCTTTGACGTTGCGCTCCTGAGCTTGAGCCACAATCTGGGGCCAGCGCTCCATCTCCTGCATCTGAGAGCGGTTGGTGTTTCGGCGCACAAATGAGTCGCACATGTGGCAGGACAGTCTGGGCCATTTGTCCTGCTCTATGGTGAGGGGCGGAGAGTACTGCTTGGCCCTCTCTACGCCTCGCTGGTTCAATGCCAGGGCCGTATAGGTCACCCCAGGCTTGGGAGTGAACCTGGTGACTATCTCGTCGATGCGGGCCATCTGGGGCGTCCACTTGGGGCTCACGAAAGAGCCGACCACTATTTGCTTGAGACCCGTTTCCGAGAGGGCGTCCAGCAATCTAACCTTATCGTCGACCGAGATATTGGCATCCTCGATCTGCATGCCTTCACGCATGCCTTCCTCTTTGAAATTCACTTTGGGCCATTTGTACGCCATCAGTTCCCCCTTTAAAGTGTCTGTAGTAGGACGAAGCATGCCTCGCCCGTACGGTTAGTCTGAAGGGATTGTAGAATCCAAAGATTTTACTGTCAAGGAGCTATTCGCCCAACCCTCACCCTCAGTCCCTCTCCACGTGGGAGAGCGTTGCACATATAAGGCTAGGGGTGCAGCCAGCTCATGCCTCCCAGGACACGCGGCCGTTGAGAAGGGCCCGGGCCATGATGAACTTGTGGATCTCTGAGGTGCCGCCGCCGATGCGAGCGTGGCGCAGCATGTGGTACCAGTGGGGTATGGGCATGTCCAGGGTCTCGCCCAAGCCACCATATATCTGCATTATCTTATCTATGCTTCTCCAGCCCCACTCGCCGGCACAGTACTTGATCATGGACGCCTCCACTCTTACGTCCTCGCCCTGGTCGGCGCGCCAGGCAGTCTGATATGTCATAGCTCGTAGGGTCATAATATCCGTGTAAACATCGGTGAGCATCCACTGGATGGCTTGCCTGTCGGCTATGGGCCTGCCGTAGGTCACCCGCTGCTTGGCCCAATCGATGGCCATACCCAGCGCACGGCTCAGGATGCCCAGTGCCATGGTGCCTCTGAGCAGCCGGTCATGGTGCACCAGCCACTTCTGGCCCAAGGAGAACCCCCCTCCCACTTCGCCAAGCACCTGAGTCTGCGGAATGCGGACGTCGTCCAGATGTACGAAATACTGCTGCGCTTTCGTAGGCACGATCCACACCCGAATAGGCTCGAAGCTCATGCCACGGGTGGGGTTATCCACGATGAACATGGTGATGCCGCCACGCTGCCGCTTTTCCTGGTCAGTCACCGCCTGGACCAGAATGTAGTCAGCGCTGGCAGCGCCCGAGATGAACATCTTGGTGCCGTTGAGAATCCAGTCATCGCCGTCCTTGACCGCCCTGGTCTGCATCATGCCACCGGGGTCCGAGCCGGCCTCGGGCTCGGTCTGGCCGAAGGCGTATATCTTGTCTCCGCGGATAGAGGGATAGAGGTATCTCTCCTCCTGCTCTTTCGTGCAGGAACCGAACAGCATCATGGGCACGGGAGAAACGGGAAACTGGACGATACTCTTGTGGGCCTCCTCATCTACTACTCCATGGCCCAGGGCACCCAGTCCGCCACCGTCGTACTCCGCGGGGAGGTGGGCGGTAAAAATCCCCGTCTCTTTGGACAGGCCTGTCAGCCGGTCCCAGTCCTCCTTGGGAAGGGTGCCTACCACGCCCATCACCGCCTCTGCGATGCCCCGTGGGCCTGCGTCCTCCACACCCTCCATTGGTGGGTGAGCCAGATACGTGGGCTCCAGCGGTATGCACTCGTCTTGGATAATCTGGCGCATTGTGCGCTTCAGAGCATCAAGCTCCGGGGAAAGTCTGAAGTCCATGAAGAAACTACCTTTCTAGCATAGTACTATGTACGTTTAGGTAGGGTTCTCTATGCCCGTCATTCTGAGACGAAGCCGAAGAATCTCTGTCATGTAAGAGAGACCTTTCGCTACGCTCAAGGTGACAAAGATGAGAAGGCCCTAATGATTAGGCACGATCAAACCGTCGGCTTGATATTCTGGTTGAGGCGGAACAGATTTGTGGGGTCGTACTTGTTCTTCACAGCAACCAGAGTCTGGTAAGCCGAAGCGTTGTAGGCGGCCTTGACCCGGTCCTCCCCCTCGTCCTCTAGGCTGTTGACGTAGACACCGCCGGAGGCGAACGGGCGCATCGCATCCCCGAATGCCCTAGTCCAACCGACGTTTTTATCGTCGTCCGCAGGGTCGGTCCAGATAGATATGGCCTCAAAATCATATGTCACGTCTCGGTGAACAAAGGCGGTTGCCTCCTTTGAAATTCGGTTCGCGACACCACCCATCTGGAAGGTTAGCACCACGGTGTGGGGAGAGGGAACTTTTGCGAAGTGGCTTACCATGGTATCTATAGCATCGTCGCTAAGGGTAGTCATGAAGTCCGACCTGAGATAGTAGCGATTCCCGGGAAGCGCTGCCTCATCCAGCAAGGTCTGCATCCTGCCATAGGGTATTGGGCTAATCATGTCCTGAATCGGGGAGCCGAACTCTCGCAGAGGCCGGAGCACCTTCTCTCCCTCGTCGATTGGTCCCGAATAGCAAGCTAAGATCGCGCTGGCGGGATGTCCCTCTGGAGAGGTCACCATACCAAATCCCAAAGTGAGCTCATCGGGCCCGGTGGCCGAGAACTCGGTAAAGAATCGGATAACTTCCTTCGCTTTATCGAAGGGGTAAATGATCATGCCCCCAAGAACTTGTTCCAGAGGATAAAGCTGATATTCGAAGGACGTGACAACGCCGAAATTGCCACCGCCGCCCCGTAGACCCCAGAACAGGTCCGCGTTCTCGATTCCGCTGGCGACCAAGAACCGGCCGTCTGCTGTGACCACGTCCGCCGACAGCAGGTTATCGCAAGTCATACCGCGGCTCCTCATTAGCCAGCCAAAACCTCCGCCCAAGGTGAGGCCCGCAATGCCCGTGTCGGAGACGGTGCCGCCGGTGGTGGCCAGGCCGAAGCCTTGAGTTTCACTGTCCAAATCAATCCATTTGGCCCCGGCCTCAGCCCGGGCCGTACGCTTAACTGGGTCAACGCGCACGCTCTTCATCGCCGAGAGGTCGATTACGATACCCCCGTCGCACACAGACTTGCCTGGGAAGCTGTGACCTCCGCCCCGAACCGCAACCAGCAGGTCGTTGCTTCGAGCGAAGTTGACCGACTTAATAACGTCTGAGGCTCCAGCGCATCGAGCGATGAGAGCAGGCCTCTTGTCAATCATGCCGTTAAAGAGCTTGCGGGCCTCATCATAATCATCGTCACCGGGTCGAAGCACGGGACCGCGCAGACTCCCAATGAAGCTCTCCACGTCCGCTTCCTTTAGTGTGGAGTCAGCTCCGTTGATTGTAATCACAGGTAGGTCCACCATGGCATTCCTCCCAACTCCAGAATATCTTCGATATTATATACTGCTGTATCAGATATGGCCAAATTCCATTCTCACGTCGTACATCATTCGTTTCCGGTGGCTTTCCGAGTCTCTACGTTCACAGCCCGCTGTTCGTGATACAATGAGAAACACCCCACGATTCGAGCACTCTGGAGCGCCACGTCAATGGAGCTACGAAACCTGCCCAGTGTTGAAAGCGTGCTGTCCAGCAGACGCATCAGAACCTTCACAGAGGAGTATCAACGAGGCTGGGTTGCGAGCTTGGTTAGGCAGCAGATTGAGGAAGCTCGCGATGAAATCCGAATGGGAAGCAAGGCGCCGTCCCAGGAACAGATCGCCGATTCGGTAGCTAATCGTATCCAACATCTGTCCAGGATGTATCCCAGACCGGTAATAAATGCCACCGGCGTCATTATTCACACCAATCTTGGCCGCGCCCCCCTAAGCCTGGACGCTATGGAGGCCACGCTTCAAGCTGCCGAGGGCTACAGCAACCTCGAGCTGGACCTGCTGGAGGGAAAGCGAGGTTCTCGCCAGTCTCATATTGAGCCGCTCATTTCCCAACTTACGGGAGCCGAAGCCGCCATAGTGGTCAACAACAACGCATCCGCGGTGTTGCTGGGCCTCTCGGCGCTGGCCCGAGGAAAAGAGGTGATCGTCTCCAGGGGCGAAGAGGTGGAGATAGGTGGGGGGTTTCGAATCCCAGAGGTGCTGCTCCAGAGCGGGGCTACCCTAGTAGAGGTAGGCACCACCAATCGCACTTATTCCTCAGACTATGAAGCGGCAATTACCGACAACACCGCAGCCCTGCTCAAAGTCCACGCCAGCAACTTTCGCGTAGCCGGCTTTACTCACTCCGCGGAAGACAGAGAGCTGGTGGAGATAGGTGCACGCTATGGAATTCCAGTGCTGAACGACCTGGGAAGCGGTTGCCTCTTAGACACCCAAGAGTACGGGTTGGCCCATGAACCAATGCCTCAGGAGAGTATAGCCTCTGGGGTCGGCCTGGTGTTTTTCTCGGGAGACAAGCTGCTGGGCGGGCCACAGGCGGGCATAATAGCCGGTAAACGAGAGCTGGTTAGCAGACTGGAGAGACATCCACTGGCCAGGGCGGTCCGGATTGATAAGCTGAACTTAGCGGCCCTGACCGCAACCCTCCTACACTACATAAAGGGTGAAGCCGAGTCCAAGATACCCGTGTGGCGTATGATAAATACTTCACCCGGAGAGCTGGAGAATCGTGCCTACCACTGGCAAACCGCCCTCACAAACAGGGCCCTAGTGACGAGGGGCCTCTCGACTATCGGCGGAGGTAGCCTGCCGGGTCAAACCTTGGATACCTGGCTGCTGGGCCTGGAGGGTAGCGTCCTTCCGGGCGGCGCTGAAGGGGTAGTGCAGCGATTGAGAGAAAGCACTACACCGGTAGTGGCGCGCATCGGTGAGGACAGAGTGCTGTTAGACCCGCGAACAGTGTTCATGGAGGAAGAAGAGAGCCTTCTTCGTGCCGTAAGAGAAGCCTGGGGTCCTTCATCCTAGAAATAAGCACGCGTTTGGGAAACCCTTCGACTATGTCCTTTGGCCTGGGACATCTTCACTAAATAGCTTGAGGTACAGTACTGTGGTCAACTTTGTCCTGGTTCACGGAGCCTGGTTGGGTGCCTGGTCTTGGGAGACAGTGATAGGACACCTAGAGAAAGCCAGGGATAGTTATGATGTGGGCGAGATACTGGCCCCGGAACTTCCAGGACACGGCCAGCGTTTCGCGTCCGAGATCCGCCGCATTACCATGGACCAGTATATCCACGCGGTCACGACCCTAGTACAGGTGGAGCGCCTAGAGAATGTAGTTCTTGTGGGACACGGGTTTGCCGGTACTTTTCTGCCTCAGGTAGCCTTGCAGCTTGGCGACATAGTCCAACGTGTGGTGTTCATAGGTGGAGAGCTGCCACCGGAAGGCAAATCGGCCTATGACAGGCTTTCAAAATGGGACAAGGGGATGTTAAGAGCGTTTAAGGCCGGCGAGAAGGGGTTCAGGTTCCCTGACTTTATCTTCAGCAGGATCATGTGCAACGGATTGGACAAAGAAACAACTCAAAGTACCTTATCGAGGTTAGTCCCTGATCCGTTCCTGCCCTGGCAAACTCCCGTATCTCGCCAGGGGTTCGACGGTAGATTTCCCACAACATACGTGGTGCTCAAGAAAGATAAGTCGATAAGAGCCAGGTTGCAACGTCGGTACGCCCAGACCCTGAACTCACCTCAACTCGAGGAGTTGGATGCGGGCCACGGAGCACTTCTGAGTCATCCAGGAGACGTAGCGGGCACCTTGCTCAAGCACCTATAGTATTCATTATGAGTCCTGAGCCTTTTGGCATTACCTATATACCGCGGCGCTATTCCAACTCCTCCCCTGTGTACCAGTGATATCGCTATCGTCTCCAATTCGGCAGAAAAGGATGCGGTAAGGCGCATCCGCTTTATGACGGCAAGGAGTGCTCTTTCCTGCTACGAGAGTATTGAGTGCGTCTCGAAATAGAACAACTGCGGCTGCAGGTTGACGATCTGGAATATCTATCGAAGGGGACTGGGGAGTTGCAGACCACACATTTGGGCGGCTCTATGTTCGACAGGCTTTTCACATCCCAGTACAGACGCCCTCTTTTGGTGGCTATTGGAGCTACACCGAACTTGGCCATAAGTCTTTGAAAGGAGCCTGGCCGCATTTCCGCAGACATGCCAAGAAACATTAAGGCGCGTCGGGTAACTACCTGCTTTGGAGTCCCGGGGCCAAGACCCTTGGAGCTGGCCCCTGCTAAGATTTGGCGAATCCTCTCCTTCGTTACTCCGGCCCATTCGGCTATTTCCCAAAGAAGCATACCCTCATCTCTGAGGGCCACAATCTCAGCCGTGCGCTCGTTCAGCATTGATCCAGCTTTCGGCCCGGGCGATTCATCTCGCTCGCGGGTATCCACGTCTCAACACCCCCACGTGAGGACGTAACTACCTTTAGTCCAGGTTGCCCCCGGATTCAACTACAGCCTCTCGCTTCACAGCATCAGCCACGTCAGCAGCGGCATGAGCGACGATCTCAGCGGCAGTCTTTACCCGAAGGGTTCCCAGGTTTAACATCATGTGATATAAGCTCGGGTCGTCGGGATGGACCTTGAAGAATTTCCTGAAATAGGATACCCGCTCCTTCTCCATCTCGATAATGTATTTCTCCCCGCCCACTTTGTCGAGATGCTCCCTCTCCATTATGTTCGATATCCGCTGTTCCATATGGTCAATCAAGCCCACATGGAGTACCCCAGGCATATCTTTCAAAACCATGTTGGAACCACGTCCCACAATGACGACATCTCCAGCCGTCGCGAGGTCTTTGATGACGGAACCGGTCACATCAATAAAGTGCTGATCGTTGAGCCTCTGCGCTGCGGTAAGGGGTTCCTGAGCCAGATCCGGGTACTCTTCCGAGGGGAAGTACTCCATCCCTGGGCTAAAGTAGGGCTCCCCTCCTGCGCCCGACATCGCGGAACGCTCAAGCATGGTCTGGAGGAAGTACGCCAGGCGGTCTTTGAAGGCCACTCGACGCTCGCCCTTTATTTCCAGGACTTCCACAGTAGATCCGATGCGTTTAGCGGACTCGGCGAGGACCAGCCTGTCCACGAAGTCGGCGTGCAGCAGTTGTGCTGCCGACGCTCCAACGTCGTGGCCCTTGGTGCCTATGTGGCCGTGGATGGTTACGACAGCCATCTCATCCTCCTGTGTGGGCCCATAAGGGTTCTGGTCTCCTCACGTGACAGATGCTCCAATATTGGCCTGAACTTGAAGTACACGTTTATTAGGACAACCACCGCAGGACGTACTGGCTAGTGTAGGGACCTCACGGATTGAGAACCTTAACTACATTAGAGGCTGAAGGCAGCTCCAGGTTAACCGGAGAGGTGACGTTTAAGCTCAGTTTAAAGAACACCGATGCGTTTGTCAACAAGCCTTTGGGTAGCGTTTGACCTTAGCTTTGCCCTCGCATATAATAGTGCCCGTCAAAGCTAAATTTACCTCTGACCACGCGCCAAAAGGAGAGGGCATGCAACAGGAAGTGGTACTCCACCCCTCCTCTATCATTGCAGAGCTCAAGAAGAACAATATCACCCACGTAGTTTGGCTGCCGGACAGCGAGACCAACTTCATGTTCCAGCAGCTAAAGGCTGACCCCGAGATAGACCTGGTGCCGGTAAGTCGTGAAGGGGAAACCATGGCCATAGCCGCCGGCCTTTGGGTGGGTGGCAAGAATCCAATAGTGCTGATTCAGAACACCGGAGTCATGGAGTCGGGAGACTCGATCCGAGGGCTGGCCCTCGACATAAACCAGCCCCTTGTGATGCTCATAGGATATCGAGGTTGGTCCAGGCATGGCGTGACAAACGACTCCGCAGCCCGATTCATCGAACACATTCTCCATGCCTGGAGCATCAACTATTATCTTGTTGAATATGATAGCGACGCTCCCCATATCTCCCTGGCCCTCGAAGAGGCCAAACGCACCGCCAAACCCGTAGCGGTACTTATAGGCACCGAGTACGGAGCCTAATACCCCGGCTATCGGATAGCTCGAAAGGAGTCCGCGACCATGATCAAAAACATCGACGCCGTAAGGATCCTGGACGAGCACCGCGGGAATGCCATAATCCTAACGACAATGAACGCAGGGAACGCGGATTTCGGAATGCCGGCGGTTACTCAACATGCGGAGCTGGACTTTCCTGTATTTGGAGGCATGGGTAAGGCTTCTTCCATAGGGTTGGGCCTGGCTCTAGCGCAGCCAGAACGCAAGGTAATGATACTGGACGGTGACGGAAGTCTTCTGATGAACCTGGGCAGTCTCACGACAATAAGCGACAAGGCGCCGAAAAATCTTTACCACTTCGTTTTCGAGAATGGAGTTTATGCAGTCACGGGAGGGCAGCCCATTCCGGGCGAAGGGAAGCTCAGCTTCACAGGGATGGCGAAGGAAGCGGGCTACGCCGCCGTCTACGAGTTCGATGATACTGAGGATCTAGCTACCAACGTAGATGATGTACTGACGCACAATGGGCCTGTGCTGGTGTGCCTAAAAATAGCCCCTGAAATTGAAAACACCCCCGTACATCTTCGCAAAAAGCCCAGCAGGACTATCAAAGTAGCAATTAAGGAGCTGTCTGAGCTCCTTCGGAAGTCGCCCTAAACATGTTGAAGATCATAGCCAGAGGCTTTGCGGGACAAGCACTGGGTCTGGCGATATTCTCAGGCGGCTTCTGGCTCTTGTTTAAAGGATTCATCGACTCAAATGTGCCAATAGGCATCGTAGGCGGCGCCATGATTCCCTTGGGAATGTGGGTCATGGCGACGATGCGTAAGATTACATCTGGCTTATAGGTGTAATTAGCTCTATCGATGATCTAGAGAAAGTGAACTGGATTGATAAGCTCTCTGGAAGCTCTCAAGGCAATAAACGCCAGGCGCGATGACGCGATTGTGGTAGCGGTCACGGAAACATTGAGAATGTGGAGTTCCATCTCCCACCACAGAGACCTCGACCTTGATATCTCGGACTGCATTGACAGAGCCTCGGCCGTGGGTTTGGGCGTCTCTTTAGCTCAGCCAGACAGGAGAGTTATGATTCTGGACTGTGACAGCGCTTTACGCACCAGTCCTGGTAGCCTGGTCACCATAGCCAATGCCACCCCCAAGAATCTGATACACTTCCTGTTTGAAGACGGCAGCCATAGGTCGACCGATGGAGAGAGTATCCCCGGACTGGGTCGAATTGACTTCAGGAACCTCGCCGAGAGTGCGGGTTATCGCCGAACCTATCAATTCGATAACCTAGAGGAGCTGGTGCTGAGCGTCGAGGACGTAATAAATCAAACCGGGCCAACCTTCGTATCTCTGAAGGTAGCTTTCAACGGTGATATGCCCGACTATCCTCATAGAACCATGGGAGAGTCGCTGATGGCAGTCAAGCAGACCCTGGAGCAGGAGACCATGGCACATTGGAATTCTTGACATGGCGAGACAGCGAGGGAGATTATGCGTCTAAAGGATAAGGTAGCCCTAATCACCGGTGCTGGTGCAGGTATAGGCCGGGCGTCAGCGCTGAAGTTCGCTCGAGAAGGAGCGAAGGTTGTTGTTGTGGACATACAGGCTTCAGCAGCCGACGAGACTGTCAGCTTGATCAGCAAGGAGGGCGGCAAGGCTGTCGCCACTACGGCCGACGTCGCCGATTCCCAGTCCGTCAAGCAGATGATCAAGAAGGCGGTCGATACCTACGGCCGGCTAGACATCCTCTTCAACAACGCAGGCATAAACGTTCGAGGAACGGTACTGGATGTAGATGAGGCGGGCTTCGACCGGATATTTGCCGTGAACGTTAAGGGGGTCTTTCTTGGATGCAAGGAGGCAGTGCCTCTGATGAAGGCCCAAGGTGGTGGGGTCATCCTCAACACCGCATCTCAGATGGGGTTGGTCGGTAGGGAGGCCTCGATTGCATATCCTGCCACCAAGGGCGCAGTGATTCAGATGACTCGCTGTTTAGCTCTGGACCATGCAGCGGATGGCATCCGCGTCAACAGTCTCTGCCCCGGGCCCATCGAGACGGCCCTGAGCCGCGCAAGCAGAGAGGCGTCGGTAGACCCCAAGGCTGCCCTAAAGGCCAGTATTGAAGGCACAGCCCTTAAACGAATTGGCGCTCCAGAAGAGATGGCTGACGTGGCCGCCTTCCTCTGCTCCGATGAGGCATCTTACATCACGGGGGCAGCCATCCTGGCAGACGGCGGCTGGACCGCCCGGTAAGCAGACGCCAGACCCCTGATGGATCGGGATTCGGTCGATCGATTATAGGAAACATCTTCCTGCGTCCTGCACTGCAGGCGAAAGGAGCGTCACATGGCCCGAATACCTCTAGCTACTGGCGACAGTGTTCCTCAGGACCAGCGAGCAGCCTTCGATGAGCTCGTCCAAGGAGGCCGTGTCATTGCCAATGGTGGGCCCTTCTCCGTCATGATGAACGTACCCGAGATGGCGCGTCGAGCGGCACACCTCTCTGAATATCTAATCGAACTCTCCACCTTATCGACAAAAACAAGGGAGCTGGCGATCATCACCACGGCACGGGAGATGGATTGCCCGTTCATCTGGAACTACCATGCTGCAGTGGCGCGTACCGTGGGAATCCGTGATGAGATAATCGACAACATGCGCGACAAGAAGGAGCTTACCGGTCTGACTCCCGAAGAGAGCGTAATAGTGAACTACGGACGGGAGTTCTTCCGGACCCATAAGGTTAGCAAGCTTACCTTTGATGCTGCGTTAGTCCAGTTCGGTATTCGGGGACTGTCTGAGCTCACCAACCTCATGGGTTGGTACGCGATGCAGTCCTTTAACGTCAATGCATTCGAGACCGAGCCTCCAGCGGAGAGGACGGAGGAATTGCTGCCCGTCTAGCGGTTGACGCTAAAGAGTGTACGATGCATCCTGCATTATCATCCGCTTGCTCCACTGAATCGTTGGGGGTGCCTGCTGATCAGTCAGCTACAGATCAAGACGAAGGACCTGGCCTTCATCGCCAGGTGGGAGACCGGGAAAGCCCCCAAGACCTGCACCGCCATGAAAGAGCTGTTACCATTTTGGGGCAAATTGCTCCAGGCTCGCTGGGGTGGTGACTCCGCCTGGATCGATATAGACCACCTCCCCCTGGACATCGAGTTCGAGAACCACACGAGCTTCCCCTCGAAGGGTGAGCTAATTGTGTATCCGGGTTTTATCAGTATGAAGGAGATCATGATTTCCTACGGGCCAACGGCTTTCAGCAGCAAGGTAGGACGGTTAGCCGGTAATCACTTTGCTACGATAGTCCAAGGACTCGACAACCTGGAAGAGATGGGGCGCAGAGTAGCCTGGGAGGGCGCCCAGGACATTGAGTTCACCACGATTACCACATGATGACCATTCTTGTTATAGGAACTGATCTGTTGGAGGTATCTAGTGGCGAGTCAGTTGCATATCAAGACCAAGGACCTGCTCTTTGTCGCTCGCTGGGAAGACAAGATGGCGCCCAAGACCTGCGCCGCAATTAGAAGATTCCTTCCCATCGTAGGGAAAATTGCACAGGCTAAATGGAGTGGCGAGGCGGGATGGACCGAAATCGACCACCTGGATTTGGGCATCGAGTTTGAGAACCACACCCTCTACCCCTCCAAAGGGGAGCTGCTCGTATATCCAGGCTTCATAAGCTTCAAAGAAATCCTCATTCCTTATGGGTCTACCTCCTTCGCCAGCAAGATGGGTCCGCTACCGGGCAATCACTTCGCCACCATCGTTGACGGCCTGGAGCAGCTGAAAGAGCTGGGGCGCAGGATCGTCTGGGAAGGGGCACAGGACATTGAGTTCGCCGAGATGGATGGTTAGTCACTAAGCTGGCGACATAGAGAGGTAAACCTTGGGAGAGTTCGATGGGAAGGTAGCCATAATCACGGGGGCTGGACGCATGCGTGGAATCGGCCACGCAACGGCCGTCGCCTTTGCCCGCCAAGGCGCCGACGTGGTTGTCACCGGGACAGGGCGTGATCCCGGCACCTTCCCCGTGGATGAACAGGCTGCCGGATGGCGGGATGTGGACAGCGTGGCCGAAGAGGTACGAGCCCAAGGTCAACGAGCCATTCCCATCACACTGGACGTCTCCCAGGGTAGCCAAGTACAGGCAATGATAGACCGTACCGTAGAAGAGCTGGGACGCGTCGATTATCTGGTAAACAACGCCGGCGCCGGCCGAACCGCTGGGCTCATGCCACTGGTAGACCTTCCTGAAGAGGCCTGGAGGCAGGTCATCGACGTGAAACTGACAGGGACATTCCTGTGTACGCGCGCTGCGCTTCAAGTTATGCAACGGCAGAAACAGGGCGGCAGCATCGTCAACGTCTCGTCCGTGGAAGCGAAGCTGACGCCTGCCAACGACTGTGCTTATGCGACTGCCAGCGGCGCCTTGTACACATTTACTGCCATAGCGGCCAAGGAGGCGGCTCCCCACGGTATCAGAGTGAACTGTGTAAGCCCTGGGACCACCGACACCGCGCGCAACGACAGTGTATACGGATATCCTCGTGACCAGCGGTGGGAGCGGCGTCTGAAGTCCATCCCAATTGGCAGGGCAGGCAGACCGGAAGAGATCGGCAGGTTTATCGCCTGGCTCTGTAGCCAGGATGCCGAGTTCATAGTTGGGCAGTGCATCGAGATAGATGGAGGCCAAAGAGCCTAAGTCCGCCATTGTCATATGCCAACATCCGGCGATCTGCCTTGGATCTCTGTCGCCGACCGTTTATTGAAGGAGAACAGAATAGATGGCACGAATCGGGGTACGCCTAGAGACAGGACCACATCTTACACCTCAGAACCTGTTGGAGCTAACGAAGCTGGCCGAGGCGCGGGATTATGAGGTAGTTTGCCTCCCTGAAGGGAACGGAGCCGAGGCCATGACACAACTGGCGGCCTTCGCTGCTTCTACCCAGAGAGTCAAGCTAGCCACTGGTATCCTACCTATCTTCCACAGGACTCCAACTTTGCTTGCCATGGCAGCCGGCGGCCTGGACGCCATCTCCCAAGGTCGCTTCATTCTGGGTCTGGGAACTGGACATCCCGAGGCTATAGTAAACGGGCACGGGATCTCTTTTCGACGACCTCTGACTCACATGCGGGAAACTGTGGAGATTGTTCGACGCCTGCTTCGCGGGGGCAAGGTCACTTACGAAGGCCGTCTGTTCACACTGAACGATGCGGGCCTGGCATTCACTGTAGTGAGACCTGACCTGCCCATATATCTAGCAGCCCTGGGGCCTCAGATGGTGGAGCTGGCCGGAGAGATCGCCGACGGCGTGTTGCTCAACTGGGTATCACCCACCTACCTGTCCCAGGCTCTGGAGCACCTTCATCGGGGTGCTAGAAAGGCCGGGCGCGACCCCGGCGAAATCGACGTAGCGTGCTATCTGCGAACAGCGGTAGGCGGCGACCCCGAACAAGTGCGTAAGGCTCTTCAGCTTCGAATCGCGTTTTACTTTAGCATGGACTTCTATCGAAATTTCTTCGCCCAGAGTGGGTTTGAGAGTGAGGTCGCCACCATCTCGGAAGCCTTCGATAAGGGTGACATGGACGGAGCGGCCGCTGCTGTAAGCGAGGAGATGCAGAGAGAGCTGGGCATCGTTGGCTCCGCAGAGTACTGCCGGGAGCAAGTAGAATCTCTCCGTTCCCTGGGACTGAATCTCCCTGTGATAGCTCCGTTCACCGTGGCTGATGATGCCGTCGGCTCTTTTAAGGCTTCCATAGAAGCCTTTTCAGGCTAAATTGAGGCTGGTATATGAACGGCATTCATGACATGGGTGGGATGCACGGCTTCGGTCCGATACCGCAAGAGACGGGAGACTCCGTCTTTCATGAACCATGGCAGGGCAGAATGTTCGGGATTGCCCTGACTCTTGGGCAGCAGGGTATATACGACCCCAACGGCATGCGGTTCGACCTAGAAAGCATGGAGCCGGCTGAATACCTGGGCTCCAGCTACTACCAAAGATGGCTCCTGGTGACCGAGAGAGTCCTCGTAGCGAAGGGGGTCCTGACTCAGGAAGAGCTAGACGCAAAGATGGACTCCTTTAGAAAGCAGCCGCAGGCCACCCCTCCTCGCCAAGAAGACACTCAATCACGAGACCGCATGCTTCGATTGGTATACGACCGAAAGTCCCTTCATCGTGAGACCGGCGTGGTGCCTCGATTCCGGATCGGGGATGCGGTCATCGTACGCAACGTTCATTCTCGAGGCCACTCCAGGCTACCGAGATACGTGCGAGGCAAGCGGGGAGTCATCTTCCGGCTACACGGTATTCACGACATCCGCGATTCCGATCTTGAAGACAGCGATACCAAAGCTCAGCCTCAACCACTATACAACGTACGCTTCGAAGGTCGAGAGCTTTGGGGCGAATCGGCGGAGACCCACGAAACCCTCCACATAGACATGTGGGAAAGTTATCTTGAACCCAAGCTCTTTTAACTGTCATTGCTACGAAAATAGCCCTCACCCCCAGCCCCTCTCCCAATGGGAGAGGGGTGGCCGAAGGCCGGGGTGAGGGGACTCCGGCACATTTTCATCCTTGGTGGTGGTTTCAACCAGCATGATGGGTTGCTTCGCTTCGCCCGCAAAGACATTTTCGTAGCAATGACGGTAGGGAAAAAGTAAAAGACCCTGACATTGAACCCGGTTTAGCTTCGATGCCACGGAGGAACATCCATGAGTGACGATCACGATGCTGCCGACCATCCCGAGTTCGAGGCCGATGTAGCGCTACGCACCAAAGCCCTCGAGTCCATTCTGGCTGAAAAAGGGTTAGTTTCAACCGACACCGTGGATGCCCTGGTGCAGACCTACGAACAGGACATGGGCCCGATGAACGGCGCCAAAGTGGTGGCCCGGGCCTGGGTCGATCCCGATTACAAGAAGCGGCTACTGGACAACGGCACAGAGGCTATCGGGGAGTTGGGCTTTGGTGGCCTTGAGGGCTCAGAGATAGTTGTTCTGGAAAACACTGCGACTGTCCACAATATGATCGTATGCACTCTTTGTTCCTGTTACCCCTGGCCCGTGCTCGGACTTCCTCCAGATTGGTATAAGTCCGCCGCCTATCGTTCACGGGTAGTCATAGAGCCGCGGGCTGTTCTAAGGGAGTTCGGTCTGGAGCTGGATGAGTCTGTGGAGATTCGGGTCTGGGACAGCACCGCAGACGTCCGCTACATGGTGCTGCCCGAGCGTCCTGAGGGCACTGACCAGCTGAGGGAGGCGGAGCTGGTTGGACTCGTAAGCCGGGATTCCATGGTCGGAGTCGCCAAGGCGGGTTCTGCATAGGCCGATCAACCTGGTACCTCCTAAATCGTCTCGCGTCCTCTTTCTAGGCAGCCGTTGACACCCAAAAACCTTTGTGGTGCAATGTAACCGTTCCAAAACGTTTTCTGCCTTACTATACCTATTCTGCGCGCAAGGAGGGTCCGGTCCATGACCACAAGCACATCTAACAACAGCAAGAGTTACGTTTATGTGGGCTTAGCAGGTGAAACTGCTCCGGGTCGGCCCATTCAATCTGGTCTCTATCGCATGGCGGAAGGAGATGATCAGTGGGAGTCGCTCACAGACGGGCTTCCCGAAACCCCCGCTGTAAGGGCCCTGGCTGTGCACCCCCAGAAACCCGAGATCGTCTACGCAGGTACTCAAGATGGCCCATATCGCAGTGCAGATCACGGCGACCATTGGGAAAAAGTAAATGTACCTGACCATGGTCTGCCGGTGTGGTCTTTGCTTTTCCATCCCAGGAATTCCCATGTCATCTACGCTGGCTACGAGTCCTGCGAAATATATCGCAGCGATGACGATGGGGAAAGCTGGGCCCAACTCCCCGTAAGTGTTCGGTTTCCCGAAGTTACTACAGGCCGGGGCGCCAATCTGGCGAAACGCCTGTTGATGCTCAGCGCCAGTACCGCCAATGAAAATGAGCTGTACGGCGCGGTAGAGGTGGGCGGGATTATTCGCAGTCTGGACGGAGGGGAGCACTGGGAGAATCTAAGCCACGGCCAGTACCTCAATGATGACTACGTTGACATGCACGGTGTGCTGGTCAGCAGCTTCCGACCTGGGACCGTTTTCACTATCGGCAGGGCAGGCATTTTCAGCAGCCTGGACGGGGGCGACCATTGGCAACACGTGCCGGTAGAGCCATTGAATGCGAAAGGTCAGACCTATTGTCGTAGCATCCGAGAGGTGCCTGGAGACCCGAAAACTATCTGGGTAGCCGGGGGCGGGAACTTCAAGAGCGACGTTGGCGCCCTGTTCCGCAGCTCTGATGGCGGGGTGAGTTGGGACCGCGCAGATTTAGGATTCGAGCCCAATAGCACCATGTTCGCCCTAGCATTCAACCAACGCCAGCCTGGCATGATGTATTGCGCCTCCAGCGATGGCGACGTTTGGGCCAGCCAGGACAGCGGGCAGAACTGGTCTAGCCACCCGCTTCCGGAGGGGGCCACTCAGGTATACTCCATGGCATGTGGATAGGCTTTTCAGCGAGTAATCAGTCAATTTAGATTTGATGCATGTCATTCTGAGCCGAAGCGACCGAAGAATGACAATCTATCGAAATCTTGTTGACAAGGTACTAGTGGTGTCAGAGGGAGACGGAATGCCGGGCGCTTTGCCCGCCGTTCCGTTTTCTTTATCAGGCGTGTGGTCCAAGAGCCACCAGCGATTAGGGTGTATTATGGTAGTCACGGTACGTTCTCCTCTTTCCATGTTGCGGGTTTGCTGTAGTATCTTAGAGGGATAGCCATTTATCAACCGCAATAAGTTAACTGTACCTCCCAAGTTTTCACGGGTTTGTACGACGTCGGTCTATAAGCAACTCAAATTTGCAGTGTTGCTCAACGCATGGGAGATTGATCGTGGACAGCAGTGAGCATCTTGTGAGACAGGTCAGAATAGGTCTGCCATGATATCAATGGGAGAGGCGAATTTGATGAGTCGACAACAGACCTCTGCTCCGACCCTCAAAGCTAAGGGGTCGGGGCGACCAATACCTGCAAAGCCAATGGGGATGGATGTTAGCTACGAAAATAGTGGCGGACCCGACCGGATTCGAACCGGCGATCTCAGCCTTGACAGGGCTGCATGTTAGGCCACTACACCACGGGTCCGTGAAGATGAATCTGAGGCCTGTACTGTAACTACCGCATCTTGATTTTAAGCTGATTGCCGATTCTCTGTCAACGAGATTCGGATCGCTGAAGGGGCAGACTGCCCCATTAACTAGAACGCTCAACCAACACCGTGATAGCCCACCGTAACGCTGTCCCCTTCGACGACCACCGGTGTGATCCGCTCACCACCTGTGAGTTTCTCTAGCTCAGGCACGGCTTCGGGATGAAGACTCACGTCTATCTCGTGAAAATCCACTCTTTGCTTTTTGAAGTCGTCCCTTTGAGCATCGGAGTAGGCACAGTCGGGGTGGGTGTAGAGGATAATGGTTGCTACTTTCTCCTGAGTCAATTGGCACCACCTCACGGTAATCGGTATTGTTGTACCTATTTTATGCCAGCCTGGAACCCTTTTCAACGGTCATGGAGAATCCACGATCAACCCGGAGTGAAAGGCTAGCTTTTCTCGAGGTATTTTTCAGGGTTTTTGTCGAAGACTCGTTTACATCCAGGCGCACAGAAGTAATATGTCTGTCCCTGATAGTCGCTCTTGCCACCGGGAGGACTAGCCTCCTCCACTTCCATCTTGCATACAGGATCAATCGCCATGACAGGTACCTCCAAATCGGATAATATTCTACGCCAGTTTTAGCTTTCGCAATCGAAGGGAGTTGCTTACCACCGTCACCGAGCTGAATGCCATGGCCAGGGCTGCCAGCACCGGGTTGAGAAATCCAGACTCGCCGAAGAAGAAATCCAGCTCCGAGGGGACGCCGCCGAGATTGGAAAAGAGGGGATAAAGCACTCCGGCGGCAATGGGGATCAACGCGACGTTGTAAAAGAAGGCCCAAAAGAGGTTCTGCTTTATAGTCCTCATGGTCCTACGGCTGAGGTTGAATGTGGTGAGCACGCCTCTCAGGTCGCCCCGTATAAGGGTAACATCCGCCGACTCCATGGCGACGTCGGTGCCAGTGCCCATGGCTATGCCGATGTCGGCCTGAGCCAGCGCCGGAGCGTCGTTGATACCGTCACCGACCATAGCAACAACCTTTCCATCTCCTTGGAGCCCCTTGATCACATCGACCTTATTCTGAGGCAACACCTGGGCGACAACACGGTCTAGGCCGACCTGATTACCTATGGCCTCCGCGGTGCGCTGGTTATCTCCGGTCAGCATTACGACTTCCAGACCAAAATCATGGAGTCGAGAAACCACCTCGACCGCTTCCGGTTTCAAGGTATCGGCCACCGCAATAGCGCCCAGTAGCTGGCTATCAACAGTCACGAACATAGCGGTCTTGCCCTGATTCGCCCACTCGCCGGCCGTGGAATCCAGGCCATCCAGGTAAAACCCACGGCTCTCTATCAGGGACTTATTGCCAAGGAAGACCATTTTGTCCTTTACCTTGGCCTGGACACCCTGGCCTGGCAATGCCTGGAACCCATCCGCGTCTTCCAACTGTATGTGCCATTCTTGGGCCGCCCTCACAATGGCTTCTCCTAGAGGATGCTCCGAACCACGCTCAACGGAGGCCGCCAGCTTGAGAAGCTCTTGTTCACCACCGGACACCGCAAAGAGGTCGGTCACCGAGGCCGCTCCGGCAGTCAGGGTCCCAGTTTTGTCCATGACAACCACCTCGGCCTTATGAGCTCTCTCCAGAGCTTCGGCACTGCGAATGAGCACTCCTCTCTCGGCCCCCTTGCCAGTGCCCACCATGATGGCAGTGGGAGTGGCCAGCCCCAACGCGCAGGGGCAGGCTATTATCAATATCGACACCATTACCAAAAGGGCATGGGTTAAGGCCGGTTCAGGCCCCAGGAATAGCCAAAATAGGAAAGCAATCGCAGACAGTCCCAGCACCGAAGGCACGAACTTGGCGGACACTATGTCAGCCAGGCGTTGAATGGGTGCCCTGGAGCCCTGGGCTTCCTCTACCAGCTTTATCATTTGGGATAGCACTGTTTCCTTGCCCACTTTGGTGGCGCGGAACTGGAAAGTACCGGTCTTATTGAGGGTGGCGCCGTAGACTTGAGAGCCTCCGCTCTTTTCAACCGGCATGCTCTCTCCGGTAAGCATGGACTCATCCACCGAGGAATACCCCTGGACAACCTCTCCGTCCACAGGCAGCTTCTCGCCCGGACGCACCATGATGACGTCACCAGGAACTACCATCTCTAACGGAGTTTCCACCTCTACGCCGTCGCGGACAACTGTGGCGGTGCTGGGCCTTAGCCCTATCAAGCGACGTATTGCCTCAGAGGTCTGCCCCCTTGCACGTGCCTCCAGGAAGCGTCCCAGGAGTATCAAGGCTATGATGATGGCTGCAGTGTCGAAATATACCCCTGTTCCGATTCCGCGGTCGGAGAGGGTCTCTGGCGACAAGGTGCTAAGCAGTACGATTACCACGCTATAGAAATAGGCAACGCTTGTGCCCAAAGCAATGAGGGTGTGCATGTTGGCGGTGCGATGCTTCACCGCTCCCAGGCCTGAGAGATAGAAGGTCCAGCCCGCCCAGAACTGTACCGGCGTGGCCAAGGCCCAAAGGAGAAAGGGGAAATAAGTCCGGTCCATGAGATTTGATACCCATGGGAATCCGTCAAAACTGCCTAGCAGGAGAAGCGCGCCCAAAGATGCGGCGAAGGCGAACTTGTTTCGATAGGCCCTAATCTCTTTGACCTTGCCGAGGCGGTCCAGCTCACCCGCCTCGGTCCGGCTGTCATCAGCCGGCACCTCGACCGTGTACCCCACTTCTTCCACAGCCTTGCGAAAGTCGTCAAAGGAGACCACCCCAGGTATGTATTCAACCGTAGCCTTCTCTGTTGCCAGGTTCACATCGGCGGAGAGCACGCCTTGTACTTCTCTCAGGGCCTCTCCAACGTGACCTACGCAGGAGGCACAGGTCATGCCTCCGATGTTCAATGTGGCCCGTTCCACGGGTATGGTGTAGCCAACATCGTCTACCGCCGCGATCAGCGCTTCCGGGGACACATTTTGAGAGTCTAACTCCACAGATGCCTTCTCAGTAGCCAGGTTTACCGCCACCAAGGACACGCCAGGGACATCCTTCAGAGCACCTTCCACATGGGCTACGCAAGAGGCGCAGGTCATCCCTTCCACTGGTAGCTGCAGCCGTTGGACTTTTTTATCCGTTTCCTTCATGTGCTAACCTCGGTATGCCTCCCTCCGATGGAGTACCCTCAAGACCCTGATAGTATGGGTTTCACGCTCGAAGGTAAACCGCACTCTCCAGTCTCCTACTCGTAATCGCCATTCTCCTTCATACCCCCTCAGCTTCACTACATCGCCCTGGCCGGCGTCGGCCAGCCTGAGCACTATCTGCCGAACTCGTCTGGCGATATCTCTGTCCAGTCGACTCATGTCTCGCGCTGCTGGCCCTGTCCATTCCACCCCCCATGTCATAGACCCAGCTCTCGTTCCAACTCTTGATCTGAGACTACATCCCCTCTTGTTAAAGCCTCATACGCTTCGGCTACGGCGGTGCGCTCTTCCTCCGTTTCCGGCTCATCATCCTCCGGGGCATTCAGAAAAGCCTGTAGAACCGGGTCGCAAGTATCCCTAAGGTACTCCAAGAAACGTCTTGCAGGCTGGAGTTCGCTTTCAGGCAACTGGTCGATTAGACCTTTCAAGTCCTCTTTGGTGTCCTTGGTGGTCATAGTCGGTCTTCCTTATCTCCAAATTTGTTATTGCATCTATCGTACTGGCTTGGGTTATGGGAAAGCGGTGTTAGTCCTCTGGTGTTACTCTTGGAGTTTGATAGAGTCTGGCCTCTTACTTGTTAGCCAAACTATATAGCTCGACCAGCTCGCTCATGACCTCTTTCTCCCGGCCGCCGCGTATGCCCTCTACGACACAGGTATCCAGGTGTCCTTCCAGTAGCATGGCCTCCACCTTCTCTATGGCGCGCCTGATGGCATAGGTCTGCTTGAGCACATCCACGCAGTACACATCCTCCTCTACCATCCGCTTCACCCCCGAGATGTGTCCTTCGATGTAGTTGAGGCGTTTCAATGTCTCCGTTTTTACCTGGGGCAGCATATCATCCTCGCTCGTTCAATAGTCTTAACCCATACCCCCTGGGAGGGGGTCTATTTTCACTATAGCATGGCATTCCCTGTGGCGTCAATAATCAAGTGGTAGAAATGGACACGGATAGAGGGGAGCGGAGTAGCTTACACTCCCACTATCTTTATCATGGAGTGGGCTTTGTAGATGCGGTTAATGTTGAGCAACATAGCAGTGAACTCTTCGATGTACTTGGCATTCTCTAGGCCGTCGCCGTCTATCGGCCTCAGGTCCCTGATCTTGCTGACCATCTCCATAACCCGCTGCTTGGGCTCCAGGTGGTCGGAGCAGACCACCACGTCCCCTTCCATTACCTTGTCGGGAACTATCAGATCGGCGGCGCTTATATTCTGGAAAGCGGCCACGACGTAGGAGTCGGGGAGGATCTGTTGCGCCTGCATGGCCGCAGAACCCTCCTCCACCGGTATTGCTCTGGCACGACCTTTCGATACAGCTAAGGGGGCAACTACATCCACCACCAGCTTGCCTGTCAGGTGGGCTGCAACCTGCTCAAGGAGAGATTTTTGACCCGCGTAGGGCACCGTCACAAAAATCGTATCTGCTCGCTGAACGGCCACCTCATTTACCTCTCCTGAAATGGCTATTCCGGGAGCTAGCTCATTCAAGGCCTTGGCGGAGTCTTTGGCCCGGGCCTCATCTCGCGAGCCGATGATAATCTCTTCGCCAGCCAGGGCCAACCGAAGCGCAAGGCCCCGTCCCTCCGGCCCTGTCCCTCCAAGAAAAGCTAGCATATACATCCCCCTTTGACCATAAACCGGTATATAATGAACGGGATTTATTCTACCAGATATCAGTCACAGTACCCTAGTAATAGACTAGCCTGGCCAGGGTCTCTTCATTGTCATGCTGATCGAAGCGAAGCATCTCAACGGTCAGATCCCTCTTTACTCGGAAGAGAGATTCTTCAGTCGGGAAGTGTACCCTGAGCAAAGCCGAAGGGCTCCTTCAGAATGACATGGACGGACTTGGTCTGGAAGATAATGAAAAGGCCCTGCTAGCCTGGCTGATAAAGCCCCGTTGAACTGGAGGACACAGCCCATGGGAGCGACTGAGACTGTTGCTAGCTGGATCGTAAACACCTCTTTTGAGGACATACCTCCTGACGCGATCAGGGTTGCCAAGGAGTCGTGCTTCGACTGCCTGGGCGTGATGCTGGCCGGGTCGGCACAACCGGTAGGTCAGATCATACAGAAATACGTCAAAGACCAGGGAGGCGCTCCAGAGGCCACGATGGTTGGCACGGGATTGAGAACCTCCTTACCGAACGCAGCCCTCGCCAACGGGACCATGGGCCATGCCCTTGATTTCGACGACTACGGCGGATTCGGCCACCCTACCGTCGCGATCTTTCCCGCTCTGCTCGCATTAGGAGAGAAGCATAGCAAGACGGGCCGAGACCTCCTGGAAGCGTACGTGGTCGGGTGCGAGCTGGGGCTGGCGCTGGACAAGTCAACTAAATACAACCAGATGCACAGGGGATTTCACAGCACGTCGGCCTTAGGGCGGATGGCATCGGCCGCCGCCTGCGCCAAGCTGCTCAAGCTGGACCAGCACAAGACCACCATGGCCCTGGGCATAGCTGGATCCATGGCCGGTGGCCTTGTGCATAACTTCGGTACGATGACCAAGCCCCTTCACGCGGGACTCACTTGCCGAGACGGCGTGATGGCCGCCCAACTAGCAGAGATGGACTTCACCGCCGGAGAGCAGGTCATCGAGCATCCAGTAGGTTTCGCCAGCACCATACTGGGCGACGGAACCTATGACCTGGACCAGATGGCCCTTAATCTGGGCAAGCCCTTCCGCACCCAAGAGGCCCTGATGATCAAGAAGTACCCCTCCTGTGGCGGAAATCAGGGCATGGTGGACACCATCCTGGATATGATGCGTGAGCACCAGTTCGACTATCGCGATGTGGAGAGGGTAGAGGTGGACCAGTCCTACGTATCGGTGGTCATGCTCTACACCCAACCCGAGGACGAGCTCAAGGGAAAATTCAGCGCTCTCTACAACGCCGCCGCCGCCCTAGTGGACGGTACGGTGGGTATCGATACCTTTACCATGTCCAAGATACGAGAGCCCGCGATTCAGGAGGCCATGAGCAAGGTCCGCCTCAATGTACGCTCGAAATGGGAGAAGGGTTCAGGCGAGTACCGGAGCGGCACTCCAGTCAAGGTAGTCTTGACTGACGGACGGGTCCTGGAGCATACCACACCCCGTGACCAGGTCCTGGGCAGTCAAAAAAACCCTTGGAGCTTTGACAACATAGCGGGCAAATTCCGCACAAACGCCGCTCTTGCAATAAAGCAGGAGAATGTAGAGCAGGCTATCGACATATGGTCCGCCATGGAGGATATTGAAGACGTGGGCCAGGCCATAAATTCGGTGGTGGGAGGCTGATGCTTAGTCCTTACAGGGTCCTCGATCTTACTGATGAGCGGGGACTGCTTTGTGGCAAGATTCTGGCGGACCTTGGAGCGGACGTTATTCAGGTGGAGCCTCCCGGAGGCAGCAGCGCCAGAAACATCGGGCCCTTTTACCACGACGATGTTGATCCCGAGAAGAGCCTGTTCTGGTGGGCTTACACCCTCAACAAGCGGAGCATCACGCTGAACCTGGCCACCGATGACGGACAGGCTATTCTCAAGAAGCTGATAGCGAGCGCCCATTTTCTAATAGAGTCATTTAGTCCAGGCTACATGAACAGCCTGGGTCTTGGATACAAAGATGTAGAGGCTATCAATCCGGGACTGGTTATGGTTTCGATAACGCCATTCGGTCAGGACGGCCCATACGCTCACTACAAGGCCTCCGACATCACAGGGATGGCCCTGGGAGGCTTCTCGTACCTTACCGGTGACAGCGACCGGCCTCCCGTCCGGGTGGGCTTCCCTCAGTTCTATCTCCATGGAGCTGCCGCCGGCGCCGTCGGCGCTATGATGGCCCACACCCACCGCGCCGCCACGGGCGAGGGTCAGCACGTGGACGTGTCTTGCCAGCAAGCTGTGACCAAATCCCTTTCTCACGCACCTCAGAGTTGGGACCTAGAGGGTGTGGTCCTGAAGCGTATGGGTGTCTATCGCCAGACTACTTCAGATACATTGACCCGAGTAACCTGGAAGTGCAAAGACGGCCATATTAATTACATGCTCCAGGGAGGCACCGTGGCCAGGAGCACTCGGTCTTTGCTGAAATGGATGGATGAAGAGGGGATGGGAGACGAATACTTGAAGGAGATCAACTGGGAAGAGCTGGGATATGGACTCGTCAGGACTGAGATCATGGACAAAGCAAGGGACCCTCTGGAACGCTTCTTCACCAGCCACACCAAGGAAGAGCTTACCAAAGAAAGTATGGAGCGTCGCATCATGCTCTTCCCCGTGGCCACCCACGGCGACCTTCTTGAGCACCCCCAGCTTGAGGCGCGAGAATACTTCATAGAGCTGGAGCACCCAGAGCTCGGCACCACCGTGAGCTACCCAGGGGCTTTCGTCAAATACGATGTCGAAGGGCTAGATGGACGGTCGAAACGACCTCCGTTGATAGGGGAGCACAACCAGCAGATTTACGGCGACGAGTTGGGCCTCAGCGGAGACCAACTGGCCACGCTGAAAGCATCTGGGGCGATTTGATGGCCCAGAAGCCCCTTGACGGACTAAAAGTGCTGGACTTTAGCTGGGTAGCAGTTGGTCCCATGACAACCAAGTACCTGGCGGAGCACGGCGCTACCGTGGTACGGGTAGAGTCGGCGAAGAGGCCGGAGACGTTGCGAGGCGCTGCTCCCTTCAAGGACGGGATTCCTGGCATAAACCGCAGCGGATACTTCGCCAACTGTAATCCCAACAAATACGGTATCACCATAGACATGCGGCACCCGCAGGCCAAGGAGCTGGCACTGCGAATGGCCACCTGGGCAGACCTGGTGACGGAGAACTTTACCCCAGGCACCATGGAGAGCTGGGGACTGGGATTCCAGGAGCTAAGGGCGGTAAATCCGTCCATAATAATGTTCAGCACCTCCATGCTGGGCCGGGGAGGGCCCATGGAGCGACAGCCGGGCTTCGGGCCCGTGCTCTCCTCCTTGGTAGGGCTGACCCACGTCACGGGCTGGCCGGATAGAGACCCGACCAATCCCTACGGGGCGTATACCGACTTCGTGGTGCCTCGCTTCGCAGTGCCCGCCATCCTGGCGGCCCTGGACTATCGCAGGAGAACGGGCGAGGGAGTTCACTTAGACCTGTCCCAGCTTGAGGCGTCTATTCATTTCTCCGCACCCTTTTTGCTGGACCGGGCGGTGAATGGAAGGCAGCAGAACCGGGTAGGCAACCGAGACCCCGGAGCAGTGCCCCATGGGGTATATCCCTGCAAAGGAGAGGACCGTTGGATTGCCATAGCCTGCCTCTCCGATGAGGAATGGCAGGCCCTGCGGGACGTCATAGCGCGGACAGGCAATGACACAATTGAACAGGAGCGATTCTCAGATTTCCTGAGCCGGAAGCGCTGTGAAGACGAGCTTGATCAGATAATAGGCGACTGGACGAAGGAATGGGACGCGAGGCAGCTCATGGATACACTGCAAATGGTGGGAGTGCCTGCCGGTGTGGTCAACGACTCTCGAGACCTATTCGAAGACCCCCAGCTAAAACACAGGGCCCATTTCCAGTACCTAGACCACCCTGAGATCGGACCCTACGCCACCGAACGGAGCGAGTTCACCCTATCAAGGACTCCAGGGAGCCTGGATAGGGCTGCGCCCCTTCTGGGCCAAGATACCGAGTACGTACTGACGGAGATCATTGGCCTATCGGCGGATGAGTACCAGTCGCTGCAAAGCGACGGGGTGTTGGAGTAGGGAATGCTGGCTCCCAAGGAAACCGCAGCCTTCAGGCTGCGGCATGATGCACCGTCTTTAGGCTCCGGTAAGAGTGAATGCCATCACTTGAACTTGGGAGCTACATTTTCCATGAGAAGCCTGATGGAGTTCAGGACTAGCTCACTGGGGATCTGGCCGCCGTAGTTCATCTCCAGCACCACTCCGGATATACCCAGCTTCTCCTTGTAATCTTGCAGCCGCTCCACGACCGTCTCAGGGGTACCATACATCACTCTGCGGCTGAGAATCTCGTCGTAGGGTGTGTTGGCGATGCGCTTCATCCTCTCAGCAACCTCATCGCTGGCCGCCACACGCAGAAGCTCCCTGGCTCCGTAATCTATGGCATGGAAAGTGCTGGCCTCAGGCTCTGACCGAGCTTTTTCGGTCGTCTCGGCCACATAGGCCGGAATGCGCAGCACCACATCCTCGGGGCCCGAGTGTCCTCCCTCTTTGAGCCCTTGCCGGTATAGTTCGAGCCGCTCTTGGAGCACCGGCATCTGGGTATTGGCGCTGATGAATATCGGATACCCCAGGGTTCCCATCAGTGCGAAGGTATCGGCGCCAGCCACTGCGACACGAATAGGAGGATGGGGCTTCTGATAGGGCTTGGGCACCACTGTGACGTCTTCGAAGGAGTGGAACTCGCCCTGGTGGGAGAACTTCTCCTGCTTCCAGCCCTTCACGATAATATCCAGCGCCTCTAGGAACCGGCTGCGACTCTCAGTGTAGGGCACATTGTATCCGTGGTAGTACTTGGTCAAGCCACTTCGCCCAATACCGAAGTTAAAGCGACCCTTGCTGATATGGTCTACGGTGGCCGCTTCTTCTGCAACTCGCAGAGGGTTTGTAAGGGGCAACACCTGGACCGCCAGTCCGATCCTTATTCTGCTCGTGCGGGCTGCTAAGGCGCTGGCGATTATCAAGGGTGAGGCGAGCACGGAGCGGTCAGGGCTGAAATGGTGCTCGGCCAGCCAGATGGAGTCCACTCCCATCCTCTCGGCTGAGTCCACCTGATCGAAGGACTCCTCAAAGGCCTCAGCCTGAGTCATGCCATCCCGGATGTGAAAGTCGGTAAAGATACCGAAATCCATATATCTCACCTGTCGCTGTTGATGTGGACCGGTTCAAACAAGTGAAGCCGGCCGCATCATTGTGAATTGACAATAAGCAAGGACGTGCTCTGGCCAGACGTCCCAGGAACCAACATAACTCTGTTTTGGATGGTTATCCAGCCCGCGCCGGGGTAGCGGCCTTCTTGAACTCGGGGATGACGTACTTACCGAACATCTCGATGGACTTCATCATCTGGTCGTGGCTGATGGTCTCGGTTGCCATGAGGAACTGGAGTTGGTCCACTCCAGTCTCCTCGTGGAGCCTGGCTGCCCTGATGCAACTCTCCGGGTCTCCCGCTACCAGCACTCCTCGCTCCACCAAGGTGTCCGCGTCCAGGTCATTCCAGACCTGGTGAGCTACCGCCTCGCCGCCCGACAAGTCCAGGACATCACTAAGCTCTCCAGTGCTATTGTTCTCGCCCGTCTTTATGTACCGCGAGAAGTTCTGCTTCAGGTGGTCGGGTACGCCGCCCCACTGATCGAGCAGCCTCGAGTACACGTCTTTCTGGCCCTGAATGTATGGCTTGTCCGGGCCGTAGAAGGTTTTCAAAGACTGAAGGCACAGCTCGCGGGCCTCCCGGTCGTTCTCACCGCAGTAGCCCATGCCCGCGCTGAGCCACTTGTTGTTCACGAAGTCGCCCACCGGCTGGGCGCTCTTGATATCCTCTTTGTACTTCCTGATGTAGGGCTCGAGGGCCTTGGGGGCACTCATAGCCTGAGCCATCACTCCAATGCCCTTCTGAGCAGCCAACTCATAGGTCGCGGGTTGGAGGGCCGCTACCCATATTGGCGGGTGGGGTTTCTGGTAGGGCTTGGGGAGGACGGCCCTCGGAGGGACCTTCCAGAACTTCCCCTCCCACTCGAAGGTTTCGGACTCCCATATCTTGGGAATCATGGTCAAGGACTCGTCCCACATTGCCCTGGTCTCCCTGGGATCTATTCCCATGCCCGTCTGCTCATAGGGGGCGGATCGACCCGTTCCAAACTCCACCCGGCCATCGGACAAGTGGTCCACCATAGCCACCCGCTCCGCCACCCGAACAGGGTGGTGATAGGGCAGAACGACCACTCCGAATCCCAGCCTGATACGCTTGGTGAGCCTGCTCAGAGCCCCTAAGATGACCTCGGGAGCGGGGGACATGGAGAAGTTGGTCAGGAAATGGTGCTCCACGAGCCACACCGCATCCCAGCCCATCTCGTCAGCCAGGATACACTGCTCGATGGTCTCCTCAAGCATCCTGTGGCGGTCCTTCGTCGGACTCTGGATCTCGTAGGCCAGAGCAAACTCCATATACGTCTCCCATCGATTCCTGTTATAGCCCGACGTTAGCACAGGAACGGCTGTCAGTCAACATTCCATAGGACCCGGTTGAATTCCCTTGGCCGTTATCATAAACCCATCAGAGCCGGCATGACCGTCAATAACTCTCAACGATCTTAGGTGCCGGTAACGGATGTGGTTGCGTGGGCCAGACGGGGATGGTATATTTATCGCAAATTCGCTTAAGTGCTGCTGGGGTTTCCCAAACTGAGGAGACTTCACAGTCAGAAGGAGGAGCCCATGACCGAAGCCGCTGCGAAGCCCCAATTAGGAGTGATTTCTGACGAAGAGCTTGACAAGAAACTCAGGGCCATGATAGGTCAGCTCCCCGAGCTAAAGCTGACCACAGAGAACACAGCTCTCCTGGTCATCGACATACAGTACATGGATGCCCATCGGGACTACGGCATGGGAGCCAAGGCCAAGCAGATAGGGAACATGGAGTTCCTCGATTACTACTGGGACCGGCTGGAGACCCTGGCTATCCCCAACATCCAGCGACTTCAGACCGCGGCCCGGAAAAAGGGAGTCGAGGTCATCCACGTCCGGGTAGCCGCCTCCAAGAAGGACGGTAGTGACAACAGCATCCGCTTCAAGTCCAAGGGTCGCCCCACGCCAAGTCATACAAAAGACGCAGAGATTTTGCCCGAGGTCGCACCCATAGAGGACGAGCTGGTCATAAGCAAGACTACTGAGAGCGTGTTTAACTCGACCAGCATCGACCGTACTCTGCGCAATATGGGCATCAGTAACCTGATAATCGTCGGTGTGGTAACCAACGGATGCGTGGAGGGAGCGACCAGAAGCGCAGTGGAGCTGGACTATGGCACCATCCTGGTGGAGGACGCCACCGCCGCCTTCGCACCGCAGCTCCATCAGCACGCCATCCTGAATATGGGCCACAAGGACGCCCTGATCAAGTCCACTGACGAAGTTGTGAAAATTATCGAGTCCCTGTGAGGTTGAATCTCGCAACAACAGATGATCTCTACGATTAAAGATGTTCGAAAACTTCAAAATAACCCGTCTGAATTAAAGGGGGTAGCATGACTGACACGGCAAGCAAGACAACTACGATTTCCAATGAGGAGCTGCTGGTTAAGCTGCGACAGCTACTGGGGCCGGTCCCAGAGCCCAAGCTAACCAAGGAGAACACGGCTATAGTGGTCATCGACGTGCAATACTTCGACGCCAGCCGTGAGGCCGGCCTGGGACTTCGAGCCAGGGAACTGGGTGACATGGAGTTCCTGGAGTGGTACTTCGACCGGGTACAAAACGTTATGGTCCCCAACATCCAGCGGATCCTGGCCACCGCCCGCAGGAAGGGTGTGGAGATCGTCCACGTACGCGTCGCATCCAATACCAACGATGGTCGGGACTGCTCCCTTCGCTTCAAGTCCTGGGGCGCTCAGACACCTCCGGATAGCAAAGAGGCCCAGATTCTGCCCGAGGTTTGGCCTGAGGGTGATGAGCTGGTCATCAGCAAGACCACCGAGAGCGTATTCAACTCCACCAACATAGATCGCCTGCTGCGGAACATGGGCATCGCCAACGTGATCGTGGTGGGTGTGGTCACCAACGGTTGCGTCGAGGGGGCGGTCCGGGGCGCTGCGGAGAGGGACTACGGCACCATCCTTGTGGAGGACGCGGCAGCGGCCCTCGCACCTCAGCTTCATGAGATGGCCATCGTCAGCATGGGCCACAAGGACGCGTCGATCAAGTCCACAGACGAGGTCATCAAGGCCCTAGAGGCGCTTTAACGCTTATTGAAGTGGGGCATCACCTCTTCAGCAAAGAGGCTCAGGCTTTCCGAAGAGATCGGGTCGGGGAACAGTAAGAAGAAATAAGTGATGCCCACGTCTACGTAGCGCATAATTTGCTCGCGACATTGTTCGGGCGTGCCAGCGATGGCCTTCCTCAGCGATCGCTGGTAGGAGTCGACATCAGTGTTTGAATTGGCTGCCTCCTTGGCAGCCAATTTGTCGAACTCCACGCCATTTTCCGCGATCAACACCCGTGTGTTGTGGCTCACCTCGATCTCGGAAAGGTCTCGGCTGGCCATCCGGCAATGCTGCTCCAACACCTGCAGCTTAGCTCGATGCTCTTCCAGGCTCATCTCGAAGCCTATGTTGCAGATGTCGGCATAACGGGCTACTGCCCTGAACAGATAGGTCTCGCCATGGCCTCCCACCAGGATGGGCGGATGGGGTGTTTGGACCGGCTTGGGCTCGTTGACTGCCTTGTCCAGGGAATAGTAGCGGCCCTGAAAGCTGACTTCGGGCTCGCTCCATAGTCTTTTAATCAGCTCGATGGCCTCTTCCAGCATGCTCACCCGCGCAGAAACCGATGGAAAAGAGTATCCGGAGGCTATGTGGTCATCCCCTCCCCCACCCGCCCCGATGCCCAGCTCCAATCTGCCACCGCTGATAACGTCTAGTGTAGACGCCATCTTGGCCAGGAGAGGGGCAGGCCGGTAGGGGTTAGCCAGCACCAAAGGAGTCAGCCTGATACGCTCGGTCTCGGCGGCCAACGCCGAAAGGGTGGTCCAGCACTCCAGCGTAGGCACGTTCAGAAGATCGTACAAGGTAGCCGAGTAATAGCCAAGCCTGTCGGCGTCGGTCCAGATGCGCCGAAGAGACTCGTAGCTGTATCCACCCTGGTGGATACGGACTCCGAACTTGATCTCTTTATCTTTCATAACACGTTCGATTATACATACCGACCCCACTTCTAACACCCGATGTTGACACCTGTATGTCAGTGGATACAATCGAGATGAGGCATCACAGTTCATCCACGCTAGAAAGGCGCGTATCATGCAAGTCACCGCCCACGTCTACAGACTTCACATCGCCGAGGACCCAAACGACGGTGGGGTTATGTACCCCGGCGGCTCCAACATCTATTTCGTGGGAGACCCCTCGGACCACATGGTGCTCGTCGACACCGGTGAGCATTATCGAGATTGGACCAGGCGTATCCTGGATTTCCACGTTGAGCTGGGCAGCCCTCGCATCAGCGCCATACTCATCACCCACGGACACAACGACCATATCGGAGGCCTGGATCGACTACAGGACCGAATGAAGTGCCAGGTACGATGCCATCCCCGGCTGTACACAAAGCTGGGGAGAATCTTGGGGCACGAAACTGTGAAGGAGTTACGCTCAAGAGAGGCGATACCCGTGGGAGGCGGCGCATCCCTTCGAGCTCTGTACACTCCTGGCCACGCCGATGACCACGTGTGTTATTACATGCCCGGCGAGCGGGTTATGTTCAGCGGTGACACCATCCTGGGAGGCTCTTCCACCACTGTGAGCGACCTTTATGAATACATGAAGTCCCTGGAGCTGCTGGCCCGCTATCGCCCTAGAATCATCTGCCCGGGCCACGGCCCGGTAGTGACCGAGGCGCTACCACGGATCGAGTCCTACATCGCCCATCGCCGGAAACGGGAGCAGCAAGTAATGGCTGCCCTCGAACAGGGACTGACCAACGTTGAGCAGATAGTACGCTACGTCTATCCTCCCAACCTGCGAAGGGGACTCAAAGAGGCGGCGGCACGGAACGTGCTGACCCACCTGGCCAAGTTGCAGAAAGAGGGCCGGGCGGAGGAGAAGGCGGCTAGCTACATTCTATGCGAAACAAGGGAATCCTAGCTTCGACTACTCTTCCACCTTATCGCTGGCGGGACCGAAGTCCTGATCGGTCTGGGTCGCGAAACGCTCTGGCAGAAATGGAGTCATGTCCACCGGGACCTCGGTTCGACCACGCAGAACGCAGTCGGCGATTACCCGGCCCGTAATCGGCGCCAGATGTATACCCTTTGTGCCATGTCCAGTGGCCAGCATCACCCCTTCCCAGCCGGGCACCGGACCCACTATAGGCATTCCATCGGCGCTCAGGGGACGTGATCCTGCGAGCTGCTGGACTAGCTGGGCGTCCTCCAGGCCCGGGAAAACGTCTATGGCCCGTTGGAGAATCTCCAGTCTAGCGCGCTCGGTCGGCTGACGATCGAACTCTATCCCTAGGTACAGCTCCTTGTCATCGTAGTCGCGGCCTGCGGTACTACCCACGCTGAGTAGGCCATCCATGCGACTGATCATATGTCCCCGGCGAGGGGAGCTGATGAGCACCGGCAGAGGCTCTCCATCGTACTTCAGCAACAGCCTCTCCCCCTTAAGGGGACGCACCGGTACCTGAAACTGGAGCCATTCGGAACACTCATCGCTCCAGGCGCCGGTGGCCAGCACCACGGCATCGCAGAGGTAGTCCCCTCCCGTGGAACGCACTCCCTTTATTCGGCTCCCGTTCTTCTGCAGCCCTGTGACCTTCCGAAGCTCAGTCCTGGCGCCAAAGGACTCGGCGGCACGAGCCAAGGCCAATGTGAACCTGTAGCTGTCCAGCTGAATGGACTCGTTTTCGTAGACAGCGCCCCTGATGGCTGTCGATAAGCGGGGCTCCAGCTTTCGTACCTCGTCCCCGTCTATCCAAAGAATGTCTACGAACTGTCGTTGCCACTCCATCAGCTCCTTGATAAGGCCCTCTTCGTCCTCTTCAATGGCCAGCCGCAGAGAGGGACGCTGCTGGAAAAGCAGGTCTATGTCAGTCTCCTCTTCAAGGGGCGCAACCAAATCCGCGAGCATGCGGTAGGACTCCAACGCCGCGAGGAACGACGGCCCTGGGTTGAACTCGGTGCCTAGCCTGCCAAAGGAGCCGGTGGCGTGGGCCGAGGCGCCGCTTCCGATGGAGTCCCGCTCCAGCATCACCACCTTGGCGCCGTCCCGGCTGAGATAGTAGGCGATGGCGCTGCCTATAACCCCGGCACCTACCACGATCACATCAGCTGTTTCAGCCATTAACTCTCCCTTGATGCATCTGCGGGAAAGATTGCTTTAAAAGCGTTTAGAGGGCAGGTCCCTCCAACACCTCTTGGGGTAGCTCCCGTGGAAGGAACCGTCCAGCGCCTTTGACGCCCGAGAATTGACCGTTCTCCATGACGACCTTCCCTTGTGAGATAGTCATCACAGGGTAACCATGGAACTCCCGCCCTTCCCACACGCTGTAGTCGCAGACGGAATGAAGGTCGGCCAAAGCTATCTTCTTCTTTAGGTTGGGGTCTATCAAGACAACGTCGGCATCGCTCCCCGGTGCGATAATACCCTTACGTGGATACAGGCCGAATAGCCTGGCCGCGTTGGTGGAGGTCACAGCTACCATACGGTTAACGCTCATGCGACCCTTGGAGACACCCTCCGAGTAAGTGATCGGAAGGCGGATCTCCACGCCGTTATTGCCTCCAGTCACGTTGTCTATGGTCTGGCCCCTCAATTTATCGGACAGGGGAACGGTGAAATCGTCGGAGGCCACTACACTCAGAGCCCCATCACGCGTACCCGACCAGAGGACATCCTGGTCGTCCTGGCTCCTCAAGGGAGGGTAATTGTGGTATTTGAGACCGTCGGGCTTGAAGTAGTCCTCTCTGGTGAAGTTCATGTAGTGATGAAGCACCTCTCCGTATACAGGACGTTCCTCTGATCTAGCGTGAGCAATGGCCGCCACCCCTTGCTTGGTGGACATGTGAACGAAGTACATGGGTGTGTTAGTCCACTGTCCCAGGACCAACATTCGATTCAGAGCTGCCACCTCAGCCAGGCTGGGCCGCGCTTCTCCGATGTATTTCCCCTCGGTGCGGCCCTCTCGGTACAGCTGCCGGATGGAATGTTCTATGATGCACTGGTCTTCGACGTGGAGAAGGGCCATTCCCCGGTGTTGAGCCAGTTGTTGGAAAACTCCCCAAATCCTGCCGTCCTCCACCATAAACCCGGGAGAGCCGGGGCCGGCGGGAAAGCAGGTGAACAGCTTGATGGTGGGGATCCCGTATTTGATGGCTTTGGGAACTTCCTCGATCTCTTCCTGGGTAATCTCCCCCGACATGATGGCATGGAGCGCGTAGTCGATAGACATTTCCGAGTCCATCTCGGCCCGCTTGGTCTCTATGGCCTCCATAAGGCCATTGTTAGGATGCTGCTGCCAGGCGAAGTCGAAGATGGTTGTAGTGCCGCCACATGCCGCCGCCCGACTAGCGTCGAAGGGGCTCTGCACCTTGAAATCCGGGAACTGGATTCCGAAATGGACGTGGGCATCGATGCCGCCGGGGATAACGTATTTACCCGCCCCTTCAACGATCCGCTTGGCTTCCTGAGGGCCTGCGCCGGGCGCCGACACTGAGACTATCTTGCCATCAGCAATGCCCACGTCTTGCTCGAGGGTCATCTCCGGCGAGACCACATTTCCGCCGCGAACAAGTAAGTCCAGCATAGTCCCTCCTCAAACGAATAAGATAGGGTCGGTCAGATTCAAAACGCAACGGGAGCCGAGGTTCGGTGGGCCGTTGCGCCGTCCCGTCTTCAGTGGTAGGTCTCAGAGAGCCTGGAACAGCGTTACGACCTCGCTGGTCGATTTGATGACCGCGTCCTTGTAGCCCATGCTGAGAATAGAGTGCTCATGGAGCTGGGGCGCCATGGCGGCAGTGGCATCTTCGACCACGATGGTGCCGTAATCCAGCTCGGCGGCGCTGCGGGTCGAGGACTCCACGCAGCCGTTGGTCACCACACCCGTGATTATCAGGTTGCGTATACCCATGTTTCGCAAAAGACGGTCTATATTGGTGGAGTTGAAGACACTGGATGTCACCTTGTCGAATACCAGCTCATCCTCCATTGGTGCTACCTCTGGCAGGATCTCTGCGTCCTTGGTATTTCGAGGTGTGCGGATACCAAGGGCCTTATAGCGGAGGGTGCTGTCCCGCCCATCACTTGTCTGGGAAGCTACTCGAACATGGACCACCTCGATACCTGCGTTACGAGCTGCTGATAAAAGTTTCTGGATGTTCGGCACCGCCACCTCGCCTACACGGCTCCAGAAGTAGTCCAGAGCATTCCCCCGTCCCATTGCCTGTGCCCTGGCCCCAAGACCGTAATCGGGGTGAGCGTCCATGTATTGCACGTCGATGACAAGAAGCGCCGTATTTTCTTTAGTGAGATGGAGGTCGGGTAGCTTACCAAATAGTGTCTGGAGGAACTCACTCAGCTCCTGGTTGGTCATCTCTTCAACTTTCACGTTAGCCATGGTTTCGCCCCCTGTCCGCAGGGAATTTTAGCGCTTGTGCTATCCCCGGATTCAGGCAAAAACGCCATACCGAGGTCCGATGAATCTGGGGACCTGCACTAGACATTAAAGAGCCTGTATCTTCTTTACCATATCTTCGGTGGACCTGATGAACGCGACCTGCTGATGGTGCATGTTCAGGATGGCCGCCTCATGGATCTGGGGTGCGAAGGCGGCGGTGGCATCCTCCACAACAATGGTGCCGTAGTCGTGCTCGGCCGCGCTGTGGGTCGAGGAATACACGCATCCGTTGGTCACAACGCCGGCGATAATGAGGTTTTCGATTCCTATGTTGCGTAAAATCCGGTCGATGTTGGTGGAGTTGAATACATTGGAGGTGGTCTTGCCGATAACCAGCTCATCTCCCACAGGAGCCACTTCCGGTAGGAACTCGGCGTCTTTGGACTGTGGGGGAATGGATACACCCTTGGATTTGAAGATCTGTCCCCTATCTCGGCCGTCCTGGGTCTGGGTGGCAAGACGGACGTGGATCACTTCGATCCCCGTCTTTCGGGCTGCCGACAGCAAACGCTGGATGTTGGGGAGCATCACCTCCGAACATCGGCTGAAGTAATAGTCCAAGAGACCTTCCATCTCCGGTTCCTTTGCCCTGGCCCCTATTCCGTAGTCGGGGTGGGCATCCACGTACTGAACGTCGATGACCATCAAGGCTGTGTTCTCCCTGGTAAGCTCCGGCTCTGGAAATCCCCCAAGAAGATTGTAAAACAGGTCCCCTAGCTCTTGATTGGAAAGGTTCTCGACCGCTATCTTGGCCATGACTGATACCTCCGGACGGACCACTGTTGGAGTGGGTATTCACCTATGGCGTGACTTCCTAAGACACCAGATTGTGAAGTGCTGCCATGGTATCAACGGCACCCTTCTTCGTCAAGGTGTATGTTCCACTTTTCCGCTTGACTCATTAATTACCGTATCCTATAGTGGGTATGCTTGGCTGAGTAGGAGACCGGAGGATGGATAGGTAGGCTAGGCCAGCGAGAAGTGATGGCGCGGAGGGCATTGTACGGAAGAGTTCCATCGAAACAATAGTTAGCCTGGCGCGTCGGAACGTAAGAATGAGCTATACGAAAAGAATCGTTTGTTTAGCCAATTCCCGAAAACCGCCGTCCGGTAGGTGTGTGGCTGGCCGAGAGGTGCTTCCAGGGGGCTTCGGGGCCTGGATTCGTCCGGTCAGCGAACGCATTACTCGCGAGGTTTCGGAAGAAGAGCGCCGGTTCGAAGACGGGCGAGATCCACGGATCCTTGATATCGTCGAAGTCACCCTTGCGCAGCCCGAACCCGAACATCACCAACAAGAAAACCACGTCATTGATGCCGACTACTGCTGGAAACTCGCCGGTCGCGTTACCTGGCCCGACATCCAGAAGGCGGTCGAGGACCCCGCGGGTCCGCTATGGGTCAATGACTACTCGAGTTGGAGCGGCCAGAACGATCGCGTTCCCGAGCACCAGGCAGCACGGTTGAGCCGCTCTCTTTACCTCGTTCGCCCCGAGAATCTCGCGCTGGCGATTGCAAGTGAAGGTGGAGACTTCGGCCCGCCCCGGCGTCGCATGCGGGCCCGCTTCGATCTGTGCGGATACCGCTATCGCATCGTCGTAACGGATCCGCGGATCGAACGCATGTATCTGCCCGGAGGTGAAGGAGAGACGCCGCTAGCAGATGCGCTTCTGTGCGTTTCTCTTGGTGAGCCGTTCCACGGGTACGCATACAAGCTGGCCGCCGCCGTAATCACTTCGAACTTCGCAGGTACATAAACCGTGGGAAACATACTCTATACCATCGGACATTCAACGCAGCCGTCAAACCACGTCATCAAGTTTTTGCGCAGGCACGGTGTCACTGCAGTTGCGGATGTCCGCTCTCAGCCCTACAGCCGCATGAACCCGCAGTTCAACCGCGAATCGTTCTCTTCGCAGTTGAAGGAAGCTGGGATTGCGTACGTGTTTCTCGGGAGTGAGCTTGGAGCACGCTCTAAGGACCCAAGCTGCTACGTCGATGGAAAGGTCCAATATGACGTACTTGCTGGAACCACCCTCTTTCAAGCCGGTCTGAAGCGCTTACTCAAAGGCATAAGCAACCACCATGTAGCGCTCATGTGCGCAGAAAAAGATCCGCTCATCTGCCACCGCACTATCCTAGTCTGTCGGCAGCTCGTTGCTCATGGATTGAAAGTAGAGCACATACTGGAGGATGGCCGGCTCGAGAGCCACAAAGAAGCACTGTCTCGGCTATTGGAAGAGCTAGGACTCCCGGAACGCGATCTCTTCAGGAGTCGGAACGAGATCATCGAAGAAGCTTACACGAGGCGGGGGCAAAAGATCGCCTACACGGAGTCAGCGCCATCGGAGGAGGAGACGATGCGTGGAGTCCGACGGTGAAGCTGTATACAGTCGGGTTCACGAAGACATCAGCGGAGTCGTTCTTTTCACGCCTTTCGAAGGCGGGCGTCAAGAAAGTCCTCGACGTGCGTCTGAACAACGTCTCCCAGCTCGCTGGCTTCGCGAAAAAGAATGACCTGCAGTACTTCCTGAAGGCGATTTGCGGGATTGGCTACGAGCATAGGCCCGAGCTCGCACCGACACAGGACATCCTAGATGCGTACAAGAAGCATCGCGGCGACTGGGTAATCTACGAGCAACGGTTCCTTGAGTTGATGACTACGCGCAAGATCGAGGGAGCCATTCCCTGCTCGGCAATTGACGAGGCTTGCCTCCTGTGTAGTGAAGATAAGCCGCATCACTGTCATCGTCGTCTCGTAGCGGAGTACCTGAAAGACAAATGGGGTGACTTTGATATCGTTCATCTGTAGCGACCCAGCAACCATTTCGGTTGATTCCGGAACTACCTAACATACCTTTGCCGTCGACGTGTTCAAAGTGAGGACGCTATGGCCGGACCTCTGGATGGATGCAAGGTGCTGGACTTCACCCGTGTGGTGAGCGGTCCCTGGTGCACATTATTGCTCTGCGATATGGGGGCCGAGGTACTGAAGGTTGAGGAGCCAGGCAAAGGTGATATTTCGAGGGCCTACGGGCCTCCTTTCATTGAGGGCGAAAGCACCTACTTCATGGGCTACAACCGCGGGAAAAAGAGCGTAGCTCTCAATCTAAAGCATCCTCGAGGGCTTGAGCTCATGAGGGACCTGGTGTCCAAGGTCGACATCCTGGTCCACAACTATCAGCTTGGCTGGGTCAGGGACATAGGCCTGGATTACGAGTCCATGAAAGCGCTGAACCCCAGTCTAATATATTGCTGGATAAGCGCCTATGGAGAGGATGGACCTTACTCCGAGAAAGCCACCGAGGACCTGGCCATCATGGGGCTTAGCGGCGCCATGAGTGTCACCGGCCAGCCCGACGGGCCGCCCATCCGGTCCCACATCTCCTTCTCCGACTTCCTGGCGGGCTACAACGGGCTGGTGGGCATACTGGCCGCACTAAGAGTCCGCGACCGTACCGGTGAAGGCCAGAAGGTAAGCGTGAACCTACTGGACTCGGCGGTTGCTATCGTGGGCTCGCTCGCTTATGGCTACATGGCCACGGGGGAGGCGCCAGGCCGCATGGCTCCGGACACCCACCCATCTTTATCTCCCTCGGGAACTTACCGGACCTCCGATGGCTATATAAACGTGGGCGCCTCCAGGGAAAACGTGTTCCCCAAGCTATGTCAGGCTCTGGGCATGGAGCAGATGGCGAAGGACCCTGAGTTTGCCACCAACGCGGACAGGGTGCGAAACCGCAAACGGCTGAGAGAGATAATAGAGGGCGCGCTAAGCACCAAGAACAGCGAAGAGTGGCTAGCTATCCTGAACGACTACGGTGTCCTGGCTGAGCCTATCAACGATATCGCGCAGGCGCTGGCCCACCCACAGCTGATAAGCAACGACTTAAAACACACCGTCACACATCCCAAAGCGGGCGTTGTCAACGTGTTTCGGAGTCCCGTGGAGCTACCCAACACTCCATTGAGCATTCAAGGACCGGCACCTTTACTGGGAGAACATACCCAGGAGGTGCTATCCCGCTACCTATCCATCACAGAAGACGAGTACGGCAGCCTTCATCGAGACGGAGTCGTATAGCATTCCTTTTGTCTGCTAAAACTCTAGATGCTGAGAAGTTAGAGGAACTAATAGATGGTTACAGCGCTCGAAGGATTGCGAGTCCTGGACCTGACCGAGCGAGAGGGACAGCTCTGCGGGCGTTTGCTGGCAGACCTGGGAGCCGAGGTCATCAAGATCGAACCTCCTATCGGCGACGGCGCTCGCCATACAGGCCCCTTCGCCGGAGAGACACCGAACATAGAGGCCAGCCTGCTTTTCGCCAACCTCAACACCAATAAAAAGAGCGTTACACTGGACCTGACTACCCAGAAGGGGCGCGAAACGCTCAGAGGGCTCGCCCGTAACGCCGATGTCATCGTCGACACATTTCTACCTGGCAAGCTGAAGGATTGGGGTCTGGACCATGATTCTCTTCGAAAGCACAACCCCGGCCTGGTCACGGCGTCCATCACCGGATTTGGGCTTACAGGACCGTACAGCACCTTCAAGGCACCCAGCATAGTATGCGCCGCCATGGGGGGAGTGATGTATCTCTGCGGATCGCCCGATAGCCCTCCCCTGGCCGAGCCCCAGGATGTGCCTTACGACCTGGCGTCAACCTTTGCGGCCTACGGGATACTCCTGGCACTGCGACATCGACAGCGCACCGGCCAGGGCCAACAGGTGGAGGTCGCTTGCCAGGAAGTGCTGGCGGCACAGCAGCACATCGTAGTCAATTACAGCGCCAACGCCACCATATTGGAGCGAGTCGGCAGCCGCAGCCCCATAGGCGGAGGCATGCCCTATGGAGTTTATCCAGCCAGCGATGGCTACTGTCATCTGGTAGTCATCAATCTGTCCCACTGGCGCAATCTGGTTCAGTGGATGGGCAATCCGGATGTGCTCAACGACCCCATTTGGGACAATAGGCATGTCCGTAACGCCAGTCCTGAGCTAATCGAGCCGATGACCATAGAGTTCACGAGCCAGTTCGCCAAGGCCGATCTGTTCTCCCAGGGTCAACAACGCCACATCACTGTCGGGTCTATCAACCGTCCCGACCAGTTCCTCCAAGATCAGCACGTTCTTGAAAGGGACATGTGGGTGACCTCACAGCATCCGGTCATTGGTGTGCACAAGCTGCTGAGACCCCCGTTTAGAATGAGCGAGACACCGACCGGCCTCTTCCGGCCGGCACCACTCCTGGGCCAACACAACAACGAAATCTTGAAAGATGATGGACATGAATTCCCTGCAGATCAGGGTGCTAAAACAACAGACCCTCACTCTCAAGATCAATCTCTACCTTTACATGGAATCCGAGTCCTGGATTTCAGCCAGGCTATAGCAGGGCCGTTCCTGACACGCATCCTTGCGGAGCAAGGCGCCGAGGTGATTAAGGTAGAGTCATCGACCCATCAGCAGCGTGGCCGAGCGAGTCCCGGTCTGGACCCTCGCATCGTGCTCCAGCAGAAGGTCACCTTCGCCGATATGAACCGCAACAAGAGGTCTATCTCCGTGGACATGGGCAGCGAGGAGGGCCGAGAGGTCATCAAAAAGCTGGTCCCTATGTGTGACGTGGTGGTGGAGAACTTCAGCCCGCGAGTCATGGAAAACTGGGGTCTGGGCTATGATGCACTGCGTAAGATGCGCTCAGACATTATCATGGTACGACTTCCCGGTTTCGGCCTCAGCGGCCCCTACAGGGACTACGTTGGACTGGCAGCCGTGGCCATGAGTATCACAGGCATGTATTACCTCTGGTCTTATCCCGACAGCGCCGAGCCCGCTGGGCCGCCGGTGTGGACTCCCGACTATCTGAGCGCGGGCTTCGCGAGCGTGGCCCTCATGGCGGCCCTCCACCATCGAGACCGCACAGACCAGGGCCAGCTCATCGAGCTAAGCCAGCTGGACGCTACGGCCTTCGCCCTGGGCAGCGTGTACATGGATTACCTGCACAACGGCCACGTCTCCCACCCTATTGGCAACCGTAACCGATACCTGGCGCCCCACGGCGCATACCGGTGCAAAGGACAGGATGCCTGGTGCACCATTGCAGTCCGCAACGACGATGAATGGAGATCGCTCTGCCAGGCTCTGGGCTCTCCTCGGTGGGCTGATGACGAAAAATTCGAAACCAATGAAGAGAGACTCGCTCATCAAGAGGAGCTAGACCTGCTAATTGAGGAGTGGACCCGGGACCACACTCCTCATCAGGCCATGCAGATACTTCAGAAGGCCGGCGTTCCTGCCGGAGCAGTCATGGACGGGGAGCAGCTGTTCCAGTCCCCCCACACGCGCGAGCGGGGATTCATCGTGCCGGTGAACGACCCCGACACAGGCCCGGTTGACTACCCGGGCGTATTCGTACGCCTGTCAGAGGCGCCCAGCAGGGTAGAGCAATGTCATCAGCTGGGAGAAGACAACAAGTACGTCTTTGGCGATCTGTTAAAGATGCCCGGCGAAGAAGTCAAGAGACTAAAAGAGGCGGGGGTCCTGGTGTGACATGACCATCCCAAAGAACTCTTAGCGCTAAGAAACTATCTCAAAAGGTGGTTCGACAAGCTCACCACGAGCGGATTGGATCACCGTGCCCGCTCATCCTGAGCTCGTCGAAGGACGGGGTCTGCTAATTTCGACCGTTTTGAGATAGTTTGTAACAGACTAGACAGACACGGGCTCGATCTTTACCGTTCTTCCAGTTGTGGCCGACTCGATCATCGCCACGGTAGCCTGGACCACCCGGACGCCGTCAAGCCCTGAGGCCGAGGGCTCTTCATCGTTGCGAATAGCCTTATTGAAGGCCTCGACCTGCAGTTTGTAACAGCCCAGATCATCTCGCCGGTAGGAAGCAGTAGTGTTTACTGTATCGCTTACCACCTCAAGGTCGCCTCGAAGCGGACCAGTCACCGAATCTCTTATTACTATTCTGCCGTTGCTGCCATATATAACAGCGTCGTTCTTGGAGTCGGGCATCCTACGGCCGGTGGCGACCATCCCTATGGCGCCATCGCTGAACCTCAGGCACATAGTGGTCAGGTTGTCCAAGGGTCTCTCCTGGGTATGACCATCGGTCATGGCTGCCACTTCCACTACCTCCTGGCCCAGGAAGAACCGGAGAATGTCTACACAGTGTACTCCCATGGCCATCATAGCGGTGGCGCCACCTACCATCTCGGGGATGTCCCACCACTCATTCAGGCCGGTGCGTGGCGGAGGCTCAGCTTCTCCCCTAATCCCGGCCCCCATCTGGGCCTGGGCCAACGCTATGGTACCGACCACCCTTTCATCAATAAGCCGCTTGGCCTCGATGTGGCCCGGATGATGTCGCAGATGAAATCCCACTCCCAGCTTAACGCCGTGCTGCCTACAGGTACTCACCATGTCCACCGCTTCATCGACGCTCACCGCCATTGGCTTCTCCACCAGCACCTGCTTCCCGGCTTGGGCAGCCATCTTCGTGTAGAGCGCATGGAGATGGTTGGGCGAGCATATCCAAACCACATCCACTCTGGAATCGTCCAGGAGGGCTTCTACAGAGGAGTAGGCGGCTAAGGCATTGTGCTCTCTGGCAAAGGCCTCGGCACGACCACTGTCTCGGCTGTACACGGCCACCAGCTCTGCATCCTCCGCCAACCCTATGGCCGGAGCCACTCTAGTGTTAGGGAAATTTCCTAAGCTGACGACTCCCCATCCGATTGCCACTATACGACCTCCTACTTAGGTATAACCGTTGAGCCAACAATCCCAAAACTCTAGTCAGCTGCCAATATAATTCAAAGAGTGGTGGTTTGAAGAGATGCTTTCCACCCCCATCCTGACCTTCCCCCATCGATGGGGAAGGGATTCTCCCCCTAGTCGCGAAATAGGTATCATTTTGTCCTTGGTTGCGCGCTAGAGTTCTCAGGACAGACCCTATTGAATTGTCACTTCGTTGCCCACTACCGCACTGAAGTTCTTACTCATGTAATTGTACCTGGGCTCCATGGATTGCACTCGGCCCACCTCGTCCGTAGCTCTGGACATGACAACGTAGTTACCGGGCTCCTGAACATCCCAGAGGTAGGACCAGCGGACCCACATGAACCTTTCACGAGGCTCCTCCAGCCGCGCAGGATGCCATGTTCGGCCTCCATCCACGCTAACATCCACCTGGCTGATGGCGCCGGCTCCGCTCCAGGCGAAGCCTCTCACTACATGAGTCCCTCTTCGCAGGGTTGAATCATCGTCCTTGGGAAAAGTCACTAGGGACTTCACTCCAATGGTCGTGATCAGCTCTTTGTTCGGATCGTTGGCTGAATCCCCATAGTAATAGAAGTTGTAATGGTACCAGCAGCTCCCAGGGTTATCCAGGACCTCGATATTGCGTAGCCACTTCACCGACCAATTGCCGGACCATCCCGGCACCAACAGACGCACCGGGGCACCATGCAGGTGCTGGAGTAGCTCGCCGTTTTGGGCCCACGCCAGGATGGTGTCGGGATGGAGGGCTTTTTCTATAGGCAGCGCCTTGTCGTAGTTGAAGGGCTCCACGTCATAGTAGCTCATCTCGTCATCGGGAGTGACGTTGGCGGGCACTCCCTTGTCCCAGCCTTCGGCACGGACACTTACAGCTTTGCCCGTGAGTCCGGCCTCATTCAAAACGGTAGCCATAGAAACCCCGGTCCACTCACTGGCGCTCAGGATCATGCAGTCCTTGGTCCTGGAAGGCCTTGGCAATTTGCCTTTGAAATACTCGAAGAACTCGGCATCGCTGCCCGAGCACTCCATAACGGTACGAACGGTGCGGCCAGGAAAGCGGCGAAGCTCCTCGTAGCTTAGTTTCAGAGAGCGCCCCACTTCACCCTCAACAGTGAGTGTCCATTCATTTGAGCGTACGGGCTCCGGCGCTCCGAAATGTTGGACTACGTAGTGAAGATTCGTAGGGGTGATCAGTCCCTCAAGCTCCATAACTGGAGTGCGGACCATCTGTATGCGCCCCTGCTCGTCCCTGCGAATAAGGGGCTCTAGCGTCTCCTGATTAGCCATGGGTAGGTCCTCCTACTCCTTTGTAGTAGTCTCGTCCTTCTTCCCCAACTCTTCCTCCCACCTCAAATAGTTCATCATATCCGCATAGCTGCGGTCCGGCCCGGATAGCACAACGTCATCGGGAGAGTCCATTACACCCGTTAGCCCAGCTTCCACCGGAATTCCCGCCTGACGCCATGCGGCCATCCCACCGTCCAGCACGGACACATTCACATATCCCATCTCCACCAACGTGGCGCCCGCCAGGATAGCATTGAGGCCATCGGTGTCGGTTACCACAATTGAGGCGTCTTTGGCCGGAGCCACAGCCTCTATTCGAAACTCTAGCCAGCCCCGAGGGACCCAGTGGGAGCCGGGAACGTGGCCGCCGGCAAACTCCCGGCTGGTATCCGCGAATATGATCGTAGAGGTCCGGTCGCTATTTAACTCTTGAGGGGAGCAGAGACGTACCTTTTCCCTGGCCTTTGCCAGTCCGACGGCCACTTGTTCCGGGACACCTTTCTCCAGAGCGAGTCCAGCAGCGACCCACGCAGCGGTGCCTCCATCCAGTACGTAAGCATTTGGAAAGCCCATCTGCCGATACCAGGAGGCGGTTACTGTGGCCCTTACCTTGCCGTCACATGCGAAGACGATGCTGCCATCGCGAACGGCTGCCACGTCATCGGTCCGCTGCACGCACTGGCCCCCGGGAACCCACCGGAATCCAGGGATATGACCATCGATGTACTCCTTCTCGGTTCGGACGTCTATGAGATAGACCGTCTCGTTATCTGCTCGACCCATGAGATGTTGGAGCTCTTGGAATGTAAGATACGACACTCCATCCTCGGCGGCTAGCCTGGCAGCGTACTCTTCACCGGCGGCCCGACCAACCTGGGAGGGCTCTGGCAGGTCCACTCTATCGGCTCCAGCCTCTAGCTGATATCCAGCCAGAACCCAGCCTGAGGTGCCGTTCTTCAGGCCGTAAATATTGGCTATGCCCATACGCTGCAATACACGCGTGCCTATTATGCTGCGAGTGCGGCCGGCGCAATTAATTATTACGGTGGTATCTTCGTCTATGTCATTGACGACGTCGGTGATACGTAGGGCGAGCTCACCGCCTGGAAGGCTACGGCCACCAGGAATGCAAAATCGCTGGTACTCCTCGGGTGTACGGGTGTCCAGGATTACCAGCTTGTCTCCCCGTTCCATGCGGGTGTGCAAATCCAACGCGTCTATCTCGGGCACGTGATGGACCACTTCCATCTTCTCTCCGAAGTCCTTGCTGGGAACGTTGGAGCCCCATTCTGTGGGGTAGTCCATCGTACTCCAGCGGTTTATTCCGCCCTCTAACATGGACACCTGTGTGTAGCCCATGCGTTCAAGAGTAGCCGCGGCAAGCTTGGCACGTCGGCCGTCGTCGTCACAAACTATTACCGGGACACCTTTGAAAGGGACCAGTGAGGTCACTTGAAATTCCAGTTGCCTCCGGGGCAGCGAGCTGGAGCCTGGTATGTGGGAGCTGTTGTACTCTCCGCTCTCTCTGACATCTATCAAGGCGAAGGAAGACCCACTATCCATAATTGCTTTTAGGTCTACGGGACAAATCTCACGCACCACGCTGCCTTACCTCCAGCCTAGAGCCATTCATCATTGGTTTGATATGCCTTACTCGTTGTCGTACTTTTTGGACACATAGTGCTTTACCTTACCGGTCTCCAGATCAAACTGACATCGGTCCATGCCCACCAAGTCGTTGCCATACACATGGACCTCCACAGTGGGCTTGTCGGTATGATTATCCATCTGGTGGATCTCGTCCACATCGGGCACCAGCAGCGAGATTTCTCCCGGAACGAAGGTCCCTACTCTGTTCTTTTCGAGGTGGGCGTAGTCGGGATTCGAGCGATCGTCCAGGCGCTGGAATCGCGTCTCAGTGAGTGCATTGTTCATAACGCCGATCATCCCCCAGGTATGATGGTCATGGGGTGCAGCATGGTCTCCGGGCCCCCATACCACGGCCGTGACCAGCAGGCCGCTATCGCCACGATAGAGTAGATAAGAGCCATGGTTGGGTCTACGGCCCTTCATCGAGGGGACACGGTACTCATCGGGAACGGCATCAGCGTTTACGATTAGTTGCTCTAGATAGGATGAGCCCTTATCGAAGATCTTCTCCTGATCGGGCTGGCCTTTCAGCAACTCTTCCATGTCATTTACCAGGTGCTCTAGAGAATATTTTGTAGTCGCCATGTCTCTCCTTTCTTCTGTCCGTTAGATGTCATTTTTAGTAGAAGGCAGCATTTATCACACCACGTTCAATATATGATTCATGGAGATGCCGCAGATCGAGCTTCGGGAGGCAGAGAGTCCTCCCAATGGGGAATTAGACGGCGGGAAGTTGTAGGCAGAGCTATGATGGAAAGGGTACCCAGCAAACTCATCACAAATGAGAGACCCACAGTGGCCGTGAAATCTCCGGTGAGGTCCCAAAGGAAACCACCTGCCCACGCGCCCAACGCCATGCCTATGCCTACTCCAAACATCTGCCATCCATATATTGTACCCAGAGGCGCATTACCATAGTACTGGCGGTTGATGATGGGGAATGCGGTCATCTCACCACCCAAGCCAATTCCAAAAAAGACAGCAAAGAGGTAGAAGGCCCAGGTATCATTGGCCCCAAAGAGGATGAGCACGGGGATGGTCTGCAAAAAGAAGCATACGCCCATCACACCTTTGCTTCCCATGCGGTCGGCGGCTATCGGCACCAGAAACCTGGTTATGGTGCTGACAACACTAAGGGTAACGAAAACGCCGGCGGCCACTCCGCTAGACAAGCCACGGTCCACTGCCATGGCCACGATAAACACCAGGATAATGTTATGGCCGACACAACCCCAGAAATGGATGCCGATCAGGTTCCAAAAAGCGCCGGTGCTTTGCGCATGGTGAAGGAATACGCTGGTCCTGAGCTTACCAGCGGCGCCCTTCTGCAACCTCTGTATGGGCTCATCCTCAGAGGCGCCTAAGGGTCTTAGACCTATTTCCCCAGGTTCATTATGGAATGGCCTTATCAGTAGAAAGAGTAATGCGCCCCCAACTATACCCGGAATCCAGAAAGTCCATCTAAGGCCGAATTGATTTAAAAGGTAGACCACCCCCAGGATGGCAACCACGGTACCCAGGCCCATGGAGGCTTGTAACAACCCCATGGCCAAACCCAGGTGCTTTTTGAACCACATGGTGACAGACGCCGTCAGAGGTACTTGAAACATTGCCATTGCCGCGCTGAGTATGACGCCGAAATAAAGGTAGAACTGCCAGAGATGGTTCATAGTGCCCGTGAGCATCATACCGACGATGAACAGGAACGCTCCCACGACCATCGTCCGCCGGATCCCGTACCTGTCACCAAGCCATCCCGCCAAGGGGCTAAACATTCCAGAAAAAATCCATTGAAGGGCGAAAGCGAAGCCTATGGCTCCGTAGCTCCATCCAAAGTTCTCCGGGTCTTCCAGGTACGGGACCAGCACGCTGGAGGCCATCCGGATGGAGCCGCTGGTGAGCCATAGTAGGGCGGCAAGTGCTACGATAACCCAGGCGTAATGTAGCCGGTGCGTCCCAATACGCACGCCATCGGTGCTGACGCTAACCTTGAGCATATTAGTCCTGTGATTTCGGCGGCTGGATAGAGAGATAGTGGTTGAAGTCTTTGCCTATTATATCTGGAAGTGGCAAAACTTCGACGGCGCACGAAAGCCTACCGCCACCGCACCATCGTAGACCATGGGCAGCGCCAGCACAAGGGTATGTGGTGGAGGGCAGGGCCTTTCGATTGTCTTTGATAGGGCGAGACTACCGCTCATGGTGAGCTTGTCGAACCATGGGGACGCCCTTCGACTGGCTCAGGGCGAGCGGAAAAATCTGCATCGGAGCAAGAATGGAAAGAACCTGGGTAGATGAAGGCTGCGATCGCGTAGTCCGCTTAGGCTCTGGGGACGGGCACGGTCGTGGGACGCATGGTTAAGATATCACAGAGGTCGATCTGACGCGGGTAAACAAGAGGCAGTGTGTCGATTCCTGCGGGAGTTAGTCTGCAGGATTTCCGGTCGCCTCAGGCATTGCGGTCACGTTTTTGAGCCAGGTCTGATGCTCGGTATGCCAGCTGTATCCCGCGTCTCGCAGTACCTGCCCTATCGTCTTGGCACTGACCACGGGTGCGCCGTTCAAGGCTCTCCTCAGAGCGTGCTCAAGAGTAGATAAGGACCAAAAGCTAGACCGATCTATTTCTCTCTGGACCTCCTCCAGGATAAGGTCTCGCTCCTCGGCACTGTATATCGGATGCCTGCCGGCGCCGGGCATGGTATCCAAAGCTGTCATCCCGCGTTCATGAAAGCGCCGAACTATCGTGGATACACCACTACTGCTACGCATTCGCGCGGTTCTCGCGGCCTCCGTAAATGATTGTCCGTTGGATACCGCCAGTAGCGCTCTAGCCCTTCTCATTCGTTCCACTCTGTCCACATCCGACGTTGCGATCCGCTCCAGCTCCGCCTTTTCCTCATTGGTAAGGAGCCGCAACGGCCTTTTCTGGTGCCTACCCATCTGTCTTGAACTCCTCCTGAATCCCGATTTATGGCGATGTAATCCCCGGATAGTTCCGCTCTTATTATCGCTTCTCGAAAATGATCAGGCGATTATCGTTTGCACTTTGTATGCAGCCTTAGACGATAAACGCTTTTAACATGGCAATAATCGACTTTTCGATATTAATTTTGATACTGAAGCCATTTACTGTCAAGAGATATTCTTTGATATACAGTATTGAAAAATCAAATGGAGAGATGATCTCACATTGCCCATGCCTATTTCAGAATCTATCATGCTGGTTGCCACCAGCACCACCAAGGATGAAAAAGTCATTGCGAGGAGCGACAGCGACGAAGCAATCTCCCGTCTTGAGACTGCTTCGCTTCGCTCGCAAAGCCATTTTCGTAACAATTCCCAGTATTCCTTGACCTACAATCATATGGTACTTAATATGACGCCATGGATCTAACGATTTCACGTATCAACCAAGAAGATATATCCAAACTCCCGCCTTCAGACGGGGGCATATATGCCACGGCCTTTAGGCTGTGGTGCATCTAAAGGAGGCCCCATGACCGCTCAACCAGTTACCGATGACTACGTATCGGTCCCCGAAGGCCGAATCCACTTTATGAAAGCGGGTAGCGGGCCGCCGGTGGCCCTACTCCACCCTCTGGGAACCTCGACATGGGCTTGGCATAGGGTCATGGAACCGTTGGGCCAACACTTTACCTGCTATGCCTTCGACATGCTCGGACACGGTCTATCGGAAAAGCCTAAAAGGGAATTCTCCATGCCCGACTTCGGCCTGACTTTGAATCAAGCCATGGAGACGTTGAATATCCCCAGAGCCCATGTCGTAGGGAACTCCGTCGGGGCACTCCTGGCCATCGAGCTAGCGGCCTCATATCCAAATAGAGTAGACAAGCTGGTGTTGGTAGGCGCCCCTGTCACCGACCCTCGCACCGCTTCCCAGGTCTTGGCCCAATCGGCTGACGGCTACGACAGCCAGGGCCTTCCACGACCATTTACCCTAGAGAGTGCGAAGGCCGGAAACTCGTTCTTTAATCCCAAGCCCGAGTGGATAGAGGAGAACAGTAAGACCAGAGCCCAAGCCGGGATATGGATGCTGAAGACAATGGAGGCACTGGCGTGGTACGACACCCTTTCGCGTCTGCCCAGCATTAATTCCAGTGCAACTTTAGTACTCTACGGTGAACACGACGTACTGATAGTGGCCGCTGATACCCTGGCATACAACATACCGAATGCGTCGAAGATAACGTTGCCCGGCGTGGGCCATATCCCTCAAATCGAGGGACCGGAGGCCTTTGTTTCGGCGGTAGTCGACTTCCTGAAATAAGATGAAAGCCACCATCCTTCGACTTGGCCATACTGCACTAGGAGCCTGAGCAATTAGTCGTGTGGTGCCGGGGCACTGCTGTACTCGCGCGATTTCCGCAAGGAGCGACGCTTGGGTGGGGACAGGGAGTTCTTGTAGACTGGAGGTCCACGCTACGGAGGCGCCAATGTTTCGATCGTACGATCAAAGCCAACCATTCCTACTGCCCCCGAGTTTGCAGGACTTCGTGGATGAGAATCACCCTGCTCACCTGATCAATGACTTGGTGGACCAAGTGGATCTGAGTGCCCTGGAAGCGCGCTACGGAAACCTCGGCCAGCCCGCCTACCATCCGCGCCTGATGCTGAAGGTCATCCTGTACGGTTTCACCGTTGGGATATTCAGCTCTCGCAAACTCCAGCGGGCCTGCCAGGAGAACCTGGCCTTCAAGTACCTGGCGGGCATGGAGACCCCGGTGTTCAGGACCTTCATCGAGTTCCGGCAGCGGCACCGGGACGATATGAAAGAGGTCTTCGTACAGACGGTGAAGCTGGCCCGCGCCTTAGGGCTGGCGCGGCTCGGTGCGGTGGCACTGGATGGTTCCAAGGTAGAGGCCGACACTTCCAAGCATAAGGCCATGAGCTACGGCCGCATGCTGGAGGAGGAATCGAAGCTGAGGGTGGAAATTGAGCAGTTGCTCGAGGCGGCGCAGGCCACCGACGAGCAGGAGGACCAGGAATGCAGCCCCGATTCGGATGGCTACCGGGTGTCGGACGAACTGGCGCGGCGGGAACAGCGGCTGGAGAAGATCGAAGAGGCCAAGGCCGCCTTGGAGGAGCGGGAGAAGAGGGAACACCCCGACGAGCCGATCGACCCGAAGAAGCAGGTCTCCTTTGCGGACCATGATGCACGGTGCTTTAGCAAGCCGGGGGACGGGACTCGATACGTCTATAATGCCCAGGCCGCAGTGGACATGGACAACCAGATCATCGTGTCGAACCATATCGAGGACTCGGTCAGTGACGCACACGCAGCCGAACCGATCCTGGCGCACATGGAGCAGGAGCTGGACCAGGTGCCCCGGGCGTTGGTGACTGACGCGGGCTACGGGAACCAGAACACGCTGGACAGTTGCCGGAAGCGGGGCGTGACGCCGGTGTGTGCCACGACCCGAGAGGGAAAAGAAGGTCAGGAGGTAGGCAAACTGGACCGCCTCAGCTACGACCGGGATCAGGACAGGTTTGTTTGCCCCCGCGGTCACACCTTCGCCTTTGCTCATGAGCATCCCACCAACGGGGCGAGAACATACAAGACGATGGAGCCCGTGGCCTGCACGTGTGGCCAGTACGAAGCCGCTGATGGTCGTGAAGTGATCAGCGTGGGCCAGGGTCACCTGGCCAAACGCGAACTCAAGCGGATTATGGACGGGACGGGCCATCGAGAGCTCTATCGTCGGCGCAAATGTACGGTAGAACCGGTGTTCGGGCAGATCAAGGTCGGCATGGGATTCCGGCGGTTCTGGTATCGGGGTAGGCAGAACGTGGGCAGCGAATGGAACCTGGTGTGCGCCGCGTTCAATGTTAAGAAGATCGCGGCCTTGCTGCCCATCCAGCGTCACCCGGTCAACCCGGAGCAGGCCGCTGGCGACGAGGGCGCGAACCGGTCCATTTCGAAGCTGCGACCGCTCATCTTCCTCTTCTTCAGCGGTCCCGTGGCGCGATTCATCCGATCAATCCGTCCACGGCCATCCGCGCGGTCTCCCTATTGCCCCACGCTGCTCGAGGCTCCCATGACCGGCATCACTAATTGCTCAGACTCCTAGACCTGTTATTCCCTCGCCAGTGTCCAGGGTGCGGCGAAGAGGGAAGCTACCTCTGCTCCTCATGCGAAGCCAATTCGCGTCGGTTTCAGCCTCCGTATTGCCTAATATGCGCCCAGACCGTGCAGTCCAGCACCATATGTTGGCAATGCGCCCTGGTGAGGCCGGCCATCGATGGAATCCGAGCCCCCTATCTGATGGAGGGCGCCATTCGAGAAGCCATCCACGAACTGAAGTACAGTAATTTAAGGGCTTCCGCTCCACGTCTTGGAGAGCTATTAGGCCAATGGCTGGAATCAAGCTCAATTCCAGGAGACTCTTTGGTACCAGTCCCCCTGCACAAGCGCCGTCTTCGAATGCGCGGATACAATCAGTCTGCGCTGCTGGCGAAAGAGGTGGCCCGCAGAACCGGTTTGGCCGTGGCAGAGGAGCTTATCGTTCGGACCAGAGATACACAACCACAAGTATCTCTATCCCACGAAGAGAGGATACGAAACGTAGAAGGCAGCTTCGGATGTAATGGCGGGGCTTATGGAGGCAACTTCATTCTGGTGGACGATGTGGTTACAACGGGCAGCACTCTTTTGGCCTGCGCTACGGCCTTGAAAGCCTCGGGCGCTTCGTCAGTCTGGGGCATCGCCCTGGCCAGATAGCTCTTTGGTCAACACCGGGCCGGGCCTAAAATCCGTACTGCCTTAGCCACTGCTTGGGCCAGCAGCAAACCGCAAGAACAGCGCCTAGGTCTCGAAGAACTCTCCGAAGAGCTGAACGTTCTGGCGCCTTATCAGCGCTCCCAAAGCACGAAGTACTGCTGCTGCCCCTTGCGGATACGTCATTATGAACTTCAAGAACTCAGTTCGCTCGAGGGTAAGGGTAGCAGTACGTGCCAAGGCCATAGCGCTGGCGGTCCGCAAGCCGGTGTCTAGAAGGGCCAGCTCTCCAAAGTAGTCTCCAGATTTGAGCAGTGTGAGGGGGGCCTCCTCACCCGACTCCGCAGGCATATATATCTTCACCGAGCCGGCGGCAATGACGTGTAAGTCAGTACCGGGATCGTCCTTATGAAAGATGACTGTGCCTGCTTCGTAGGTGCTCAGGTTCATCCGGGACGCCACTCCGGCCAGCTCAGTAGCAGGCAGAAACTCGAACAGAGGCACCCTCTGCAACAAATTGAGGATGGCCGACGATCCTGCCGCCTGTTGCCCGCGATTTGAGCTGCTTTGGGGCGTCGTCATCGCTTTGCTCCCTTAACGCTCGGCTGCACAGGCTCATTCTATAGAGGCCAGGTTTCACCAGTCAAGGGTGCTACCTAATCTCACACCGGACGCAATAATTTATATTACAGTCTTAAGGGCTTCGTTGACCACCTGGACTGTTTCTATCAAGGAGCACGATTCGGCCTGATTGGGACACACCTGTGTCTAACTTGCCATTGGATTCGGGCCACACCTTACGCTAGCGAGGCTTCCAGTTGAAAAGACTCGGTGGCGAGGCTCGTGATATACGAACCGATGGAAAGGGAAGAGGTAGCTCCGGGAGAGGGGGCGTTAAGCACATGGATGGCGCCGGGGCTTTGCTGGATACTGAAATCGTCTAGCATCCGGCCCTTTCGGTCCACTGCCTGGGCGCGGACCCCCGACCCGCCATGAGTCAGATCTGTATCCTGGACCTCGGGAATCAAACGCTGAAGGTCGCGCAGGAACACTCCCTTACTCAGTGAGCGATGTATCTCGCCCAGTCCGGTCTTCCAATACTTCATAGCGACAGACCAGAAACCAGGGTAGCTAAAGGTGTCAAGCATTTCCGAAATGTTCAAGTTAGTCTTCTTATATCCCTCGCGGGCAAGAGCTAGCACGGCATTGGGCCCCGCTTCCACCTGTCCGTGCATGTTCCTGGTAAAGTGAACTCCAAGGAATGGGAACTTGGGATTAGGTACGGGATATATTAGCGCTTTTACTAGATGTTGACTTTTTGAGCTGAGGGTATAGTACTCTCCCCTGAAGGGTATGATCCTTACATCGGGAGTGACGCCCATCATTCGTGCGACGTGATCGGCGTAAAGCCCCGCGCAGTTTATCAGGTATTTGGATTCCACACTGCCCTTTGTAGTCTCCAAGGCCATGGAACCCTGAGACCTGATCATATCGATCAGACGGCTGCCGGTGAAAATGTCGCCTCCGGCGATACGTATCTTATCCGCGAATGCGTTGGCTACTGCTGTATAATCCACCGTTCCCGTTCCTGGCGCATAAAGGGCCTTTATGCCCGCTGCATAAGGCTCAATCTCCTTTAGCCTTTCGGGTCCTATCATCTCCAGGTTATCTACCCCGTTGGCGGTGCCTCGCTGGTAAAGGTCCTCTAAGCGGTCCAGCTCAGACTCATGAATGGCCACGATAACCTTGCCACACCGCAGGTATTCGATACCGTTATCCTGGCAGAACTGTACCAAGGAGTTCACGCCGCTCACGCAGAACTGAGCTTTCTGGGAGCCTGGTTTGTAGTAGATACCCGAGTGGATTACCCCGCTGTTGTGGCCGGTCTGATGAGCGGCTAGCTCATCTTCCTTCTCAATTACGCAAATCTGACACCTGGGGTATCGCTTCACGAGTTGCAAGCCGGTGGCCAGACCGATGATGCCACCACCTATTATCGACACATCGTATTTTCGAGAATTCATAGAGGGTCTCCAAAGATGAGGGGGTTAGCACTCATAGGATTATCCACGTTGTAAGGCGTGATAAAGAGGACGGTTTTTAATCCTAGAGGATGTATGGAACAGACATTTCGCTGCATATATCCTTGAACCACTCCACCACTTCTTTATGCAGAGGTATGCCATTCTCGCGCCGGTCCAGCTCGGTCTCCCACTCGGGCTGGCCCGCGACCATGACCCGCTCGTGGCCGGGAGCCGGGGGCGTTTCCTTGAGAGTACGAAGGAAATCGTCCATAAGTCCTTTGAACACGTCCACGTCGGTGAACGCTTCTATACTGTATGCCCCAACGAAATGCGTAAAGTTGGGGCGTCCTGGGACCATGCCGTAGCCGGTGCCGGACAGGATGCCGCTTAGAATATCAACTATGCAGGATAACCCATAGCCTTTATGAGAGCCCGATTCCCGTGTGCTGCCCAGTGGAAGCAAACGTCGATGGGTTTCAGGTGCATCAATGGGCTCCATGACGGGATTGCCCTCTTCGTCGGCCATCCAACCAGCGGGAATCTTGGTGCCCAAGCGTTGGACAAGTCGGATTTTGTTCCCAGCTACCACGCTTGTCGCCACGTCGAAAACGAAGGGGGGCTCCTCTCTGGCAGGGGCAGCCAGGGCTATGGGATTGGTGCCCATCCTGGGTTCGGCGCCGAAGGTGGGCAATACCAGAGGAGGACAGCTCGTCATGCAAATGCCTATCATGTCGTGTTTGAGGGCCATCATGGCATGATAGGATGCCATGCCCAGGTGCCGGCCGTTGGATATGGTGACCATGCCCACACCCACGTTTCTGGCCTTCTCTATAGCGATGTCCATAGCCTTGGGCGCTATGATAATGCCCAGGCCGGCATCGGAGTCTATGTTGGCCGTGGCAGGAGTCTGCCTAACGATTCTCCAGTTGGGCCTGGGGTTGATCTCCCCTATGTTGTATTCGTCCACGTAGACACGCAGCATGTTGGACACGCCGTGGCTGTCCACTCCCCTGAGATCGGCTGATACCAGAACGTCGGCGGCCAGCCGGGCGTCCTCAGGCGGTACTCCCACCTTCTCGAAGATATCCGTGACCGTGGTGCGGAGGGAGTCCTCCTGAACGCGGACTGCATCTTCCTCTTTTACGTGGAACTGTTCCAGCACTCAAGCCACCCCTTTATTGAGATTCGAGTCTACGAGGGGCTTCCCTAGCAAAAAGAAATGGTAAGGAAGCCCCTATTCGGCCTCGTTATTTCCACTCCCAGATGGTGCCCTTTACATTTCCTTCTCCGTCCGCGTCATACTCATAGACCGCCCCTCGAAAGCTAATGCCATCACTCTCAGGAAACCTACCCAACGCCCCCTCCATTCCAGGAGGCCATATCTCCGCCCAGGGACATAGAGACGCCCTGGCCTACGCCGTAAAGGGTACCGTCTGGCCTCGCCTCGGACTCATAGGTGACTATATCATAGCCTCAACTCCCAGGATGGGACCCATGAATTCCGCGGACGTCTTTACTTTGGGAGCACCTCCACTGGTTGGAAGGACCCGTCGACCTGTAACCCTACCCTGGAAATCCCCTATCTTCTGACCCAGTATGAGTTGGAGACCTCCTGTTTAATATGTGACAATGGGGACGTTCTTATACCTTGAGAGGGAGCCCCTGAACCGACTTAACCTCAGCCGCATATATAATATGTCTTTTACGAGTGCTTCACAACCTGGGTCTTTTAGTTTCCCCCCTACTGTCATTGCTACGAAAATGGCCCTCATCCCCGGCCCTTCTCCCAGTGGGAGAAGGGCCGGGGATGAGGGCCCAGGTGCCATTTTCATCTTTGATGGTGCTGGTGGCAACCAGCATGACAGATTGCTTCAGGGCTCTGCCCTTCGCAATGACAAATAAAAGACCTTGGCTTAACAACAGGTTCGGCTAGCCAGGCGCTTCCCAATGGTCTTCAGGCTTGTGTTTTCTCGAACACGGCTATAAATTGGTACTACAGGGATGAAGCCAGGAGGTAGTCTTATGGCCAATGCGGTGCTAGTCGTAGACATGCTGAAAGGATTCTTGCAGCCCGGCCACAACCTCTATTGCGGGGATGTCTCCCGGGGTATCATCCCTAACGTTAAAAAGCTGTTGGAGCGGCAGCGAGATGCCGGATCCAGGATCTTCTTCATCTGCGACAACCACGACCCCAACGACCTGGAATTTCAGATATTTCCGGAACACTGCGTGGTTGGCACCGAAGAGACGGAAGTGATACCAGAGCTGAATGAGTTCATATTAAAGGGCAATATCATTCCGAAGAATCGTTACAGTGGCTTCTTTGGAACTGGGCTGGAGGAGGAGCTCCGGGCTTTCGTTCCAGAGAGGGTAATCGTGGTTGGGGTATGCACCGACATCTGCGTTTTACATACGGCCGCCGATGCGCGCAATCTCGACTACCCGGTTGAGGTATTCACCGACTGCGTCGCTAGTTTCGACGAGGATGCCCATCGCTGGGCGCTCAGTCACATGGAAAAGATTCTTGGGGCCACCTTGGAGCGGGTTACTCCATAGACTACGCAAAATCGAGCCAGGCGGTCATCAGATGCCGTTGACAGGCGTGACAGGCCCTACTATACTCACATCTGCTTTATCAGGCACGCTCTACGAGCCCGAAAATGTTAGCCTTGGGTATAGTTACAAAACAACTAAGCACCCACGGGACCCCACCACAAATTGCTCTATTCCAGGGAGATTCAAACCGTGAACTACAAGGTAATATCCGCCGACTGCCATACTGACCTCGTGTGGCTGCCTGAGGATTTGTTTACTTCCGAGGCCCCCACGGCACTCAAAGATAGCATGCCCAAGGTTGTGGACACTGAGGAAGGGCGTGTCTGGATGGCCAACGGGACAAAGCTGGGCTTCGTTGCTGCGGCCGCTCTCACCGGTTCCTACGAGCCCTACAAGCCCGGCCTATCTCATCACCTGGACAAGATGGAGGAGGCCGGCTTCTTTTCCGACGCCGTGCAGGGTCGATTCCACCCCACGGTCCCGGAGCTTCGGATCAAGGACCAAGAAGTGGATGGCCTTCAGGCCGAAGTGATTTACGGAATTCTGGGAGTTACTACCGGATTCTCCGACGCCGGAGAGGGCATCTCCGACCCCCAAGTTGTTACGGCCATCTATGACATCTACAACCGTTGGATCGCCGACTTTTGCCAGAGCAACCCTGAGCGTTTCGTGGGTTTGGCTTGTATCTCATGCCACGATCCCGAAGAAGCCGCCGAACAGCTGAGGCGGGCCGCAAAGCTGGGACTCAGAGGCGCCGAAATAAACGTGTCCAGTGCAGCGAAGCCGATATATGACAGGCAGTGGGATGATCTCTGGGCAGCCGCGGTCGATTGTCAGATGCCCATATCCTTCCATACCACTGGGCTGCCCTTTCGCCAACCCGAAGAACCGACCGCAGATGAGTATCAATGGGTAGCCTTGGGACTAATGTACACCCTCTTTCAGCTTTCGGGCCCCGAATACCTGGCCAGCATACTTCTCTCAGGAGCCTGTGACCGGCACCCAGACCTGAAGTTCGTACTGGGGGAGTGCGGCGTTGGATGGATACCATACATGCTGCACCGACTTGACCAGGAGTACGAGGACCGGCTGTTCCATCTGAACCTTAGCATGAAGCCAAGCGAGTTCTGGCGCAGGCAAGGATACACCACGTTCCAGGATGAACCCCTCACTCCAGAGATAGTCGCGGCAGTGGGAGAGGATAACATTCTCTGGGGCTCCGATTATCCCCATTCCGATAGTATTTGGCCGGAGTCACAGAAGTTTATACGGCGGAACCTTGGACAGCTGGATGAAAGGGTACAGAGAAAGCTGGTGTGTGAGAATGCGGGGAAACTTTACGGATTTATGAAGTAGCTGACGGCCCGGAACAACCGAAGAGGACTATCCGCCGCCCACAGGCCTGACTATCTCCAGCACATCGCCTTCCTTCAGCAGTACCTCTGAGAACCTGTCCTTCTCCAACACCACGCCGTTATATCCCACAGCCACGTGTTCCAGATTCACGTCGTAGCTTTCCAAAAAGCTCACAAGATCGATGCGCTCTTCTACGTCCCTGGGCTTTCCATTCACCGTAAGTTTGAGCATTGTGTTAAAGTTCCTACCCACTACGCCCGTGCACTGTCGGGTGAGTTGCACCTATCCCGGTCTCCGCTAGGAATGGCGGATGGGCCTGTCGCGAGGTCACTTCCATTGCTTCCACCAAAGCCCTGGCTGACCCCTCCCTGTCATCGGTGGCCAGAATAGAGCTTATAACCGCCGCCCCTGAAGCACCCGCCTCGATTACCTCGTGCACGTTGGCCACGTTAATTCCACCTATTCCTAACAAAGGGATATTCACTCGTGATGCCACGTCGAATAGAAGTTGTGTGCCTGGAAGCTGGCTGTTTGGGTGGGACTTCGTGGGAAATACGGTACCAACTACCAGGAAGTCAGCTCCAGTGATTTCGGCGTCCACCGCTCCCTCCGCGCTGTGCACCGAACGCCCTATTAGAAGCCTTTCTTCTGCCACGTTTCTAGCAGCTTCTACGGGAAGGCCGTTTTCCCCAAGCTGGACGCCGTCTGCGTCGCAGGCCAAAGCCACATCAACTCTCTCGCTAATGAAGAGCAGAGCAGAGCCTGCGGTTACTTTCCGTAACCTCTTTCCCAGATCCAGAAGTTGGGCACCCGGCAGGTCTTTCTCTCTAAGCTGGACTAGGTTGACACCACCCCTTACGGCCTGGGCCACCGCATCCACCAGATCATCAGGGTTAGAGTTACACAGCCTGCGGTCTGTCACAAGGCAAAGGCACGGCATGGGCACGGGCAGCTTCATGACCCTAGCTGGACACCGACATGGGTTGGGGAACGTCCTGGGTGGGGCTGCTGGCCATGGCGTATGCTTGTCGGGGAATACGGCCAGCCATGTAGGCCATGCGCCCTGCCTCGACACCCTGCTTGAAGGCCCGTGCCATGAGGGCCGGGTCCTTGGCCTGGGCTATTGCCGAGTTAACCAGCACGGCATCAGCACCCATCTCGAAAGCCTGAGACGCGTCGGAAGGAACACCCAGGCCCGCATCGATCACCACGGGCACGTTGGCTTGCTCAATAATAATGCGTATCTCTTCAGCGGTATGGATACCCTGGCCCGAGCCGATCGCTGAACCGAGCGGCATGACGGTGGCGCAACCCACGTCTTCCAGACGCCGAGCGAGCACCGGGTCGGCATGAATGTAGGGCAGAACGACGAAGCCCTCATCAATCAGCTGTTTCGCTGCCTCAAGGGTGCCCACGGGGTCGGGAAGGAGATACTTAGGATCAGGTATGACTTCCAGTTTTACCCAGTTGGAGTTGGTCACCGACCGCCCCAGGCGGGCGATGAAGACAGCCTCTTCTACCGTACGGCATCCGGCTGTGTTGGGAAGTATCTGATACTTATTCCAGTCGATGTAGTCCAAAATGGTTTTCTTGTTGGGGTCGTCTAGGTCCAAACGCCTTATAGCCACGGTGATCATTTCAGTACCGGAGGCCTCTATCGACTCCGCCATTTCCTCCATGGTACGGTATCTTCCAGTCCCCAGGATTAGCCTGGAGCCGAATCTTTTCCCTGCAATCTCCAAATGATCTTGCATGACTATATCTCCCCTTGCTCCACCAGAAACAGAAACCGCCAGGGTATTACCTGGCGGTGAGCCTTTACCTTCCAACCTCTTCTCCCTTCGCCGGCATTACCCGGATCAGGTATAGACGGTCGGTGACGAGTATTGGCCACCCTCTCAGCCTGGCTTACCCAAGCTCCCGATGGATTAAACATTTTTTGGACGTTCTATAGCAAAGTTTAGCATGGACGGCGTCGGCAAGTCAACGAGACTGGTAGTGACGCAGGGCCTTTTAATTGTCATTGCGAAGGACGAAGCCTTGAAGCAATCTCCCGATGCGAGAAGAGATTGCTTCGCGGAGTTTATCCTGAACTGAGTGAAGGGCTCGCAAAGACACTTTCGTAACAATGACAGTAAGGGAGAACTAAAAGACCCTGAGACTGGTAGTGCCTGGGATTGACAATGCTATTTGATGTATGATACCTTCAGCTACAATCAATGGCTGTGATGGAGACGAGTAGACGGGTATAAGCGTTTCAGCGAGTCTGGTGCGGTGTGAGCAGACACGTGAAATCCGCCGAACATCCCTCCGGAGCCGTCAGCTGAACCCGAGGTTCTAGACCTGCAAGATGCAGCGGAAAGACCTAGGTAAGTAAGCCGGACCGGGCTCATCACCCGTTACCAACGATGGGGCATGATAGTGTCCTGCTTGAGAGGGCCCTTCTATCTCGAACATCTAACTCGGTTCCTAGTGAGAATAGGCTCAAAAACTGAGCACTGGATTCAAAAGGTAGAAAAGGCAACTAGGGTGGTACCGCGGGAATTGATAAGTCCCGTCCCTTATGGGATGGGATTTTGTATTATATAGAACCGTGGCCTCTCCCTCACCACGGACAAACATCGAGTCTTTGAACTAAATTCGGTAAAGACTGGACTCGGTGCTCGGGGTGACCAAGGTCTCTGGCAGGGATTCAGCCTTAATAAGCCCTGAGATTCAGGCTGGCGTCACACCAAAGGTCCGGTATAGGGTCAGCGCTGAATACCAGAGAAAAGAGGAGACCACAATGCAACTCAAAGGTGCTGAAATCATCTGCGAAGCCCTGATCCGCGAGGGTGTCGAGGTCGTATTTGGACATCCCGGCGGAGCCGTTTTGCCCCTCTACGACGCCTTCTACAAGTACAGCCAACTGCGCCATGTACTGGTGCGCCATGAGCAATGCGGGGCCCACGCCGCCGACGGGTACGCTCGGGCCACCGGCAAGGTAGGTGTCTGTGTAGCGACCTCGGGCCCGGGGGCTACCAACCTGGTCACTGGCATCATGGGAGCCAAGGCAGACTCCGTCCCGATGGTAGTAATAACGGGTCAAGTTGCCAGAGCCGCGATGGGTACCGAGGCCTTCCAGGAGTGCGATACCTGCGCCATTACCGCGCCATGCACCAAAAAGAACTATCTGGTCATGTCCGCAGAAGATCTGGCTCCTACCCTCTATGAAGCCTTCCGAGTAGCCATGGATGGACGCCCCGGCCCAGTTCTCATAGACGTACCTCGTGACGTGCAGCAAGAGCTGGCCGAGTTCGACTACATGGAAGTGCCCCAGCAGACGATGCCGACTGTCTTGACGGACACACGTGCCAACCTGCCAAGGGCAGCTCAGCTCATAAACGCGGCGGAAAGGCCTCTTATAATAGCGGGCCACGGCGTATTAACCTCTGGAGCCCTGGAGGAGCTCAGGGCCCTGTCCGAGACGACGAGCATACCTGTAATCAATACCCTTTTGGGAATCAGCTCCTTCCCACGAAACCACGCCCTCAGCCTTGGCATGCTGGGTATGCACGGGATGTACTGGAACAACATAGCCGTTGACCGCTCAGACCTGTTAATAGGCATCGGCATGAGGTTCGACGACCGCATAACCGGACGTGCCGGGACCTTCGCACCCAATGCCAAGATAATCCACGTTGAGATCGAGGCTTCCCAGATCGGACGCAACGTGCCCGTGGAAGTGGGCTTGCTGGGAGATGTCAAGCCTGTATTGCAAGCCCTTCTACCCATGGTGCATCACGTGGACAGGTCGCCTTGGATGGACCAGATCGACACGCTAAGGCGACAGCACCCCTCTCTGGAGATACCCGAGAGCAATGGTCTGCTGGCCCAGCACGTGCTTCAAGGGATCAACAGCCTGATTCAAGAAGGGAAGGACACGATAGCAGTGACCGGTGTAGGCCAGCACCAGATGTGGGCTGCCCAATACCTGTTCTTTGATCGGTCCAACTCCTTTATATCTTCCGGTGGTCTCGGAGCCATGGGCTACGAGGTTCCGGCCGCCATGGGCGCACAGCTCGGCAGGCCGGGCGCGACTGTGTGGACCATCGCCGGTGACGGTGGATTTCAGATGACACTGCAGGAGCTGGCTACTATCGTGGCCGAGAATCTGCCCGTCAAAATAGCGCTGTTCAACAATGGCCACTTGGGAATGGTACGCCAATGGCAGGAGCTTTTCTACGACAAGCATTACAAAGCCGTGCCGATACCAGGTCCCGATTACGTGAAACTTGCCGAAGCCTATGGGATACCCGCGCTTCAGGTTACCGACAGAGAAGGAGTAGGCGCAGCCCTCAGGCAGGCTCAGGAGTACGCAGGACCATTTCTGATTGACTTCGTACTGGAGTCCCAGGAGAATGTGTACCCGATGGTACCACTGGGAGCTTCGCTGGCAGAGACGGTAGAGGACAGCAGGATAAAAGGAAGAGTTTAGCTCCCCGCTTACAATTAACTAACTTTTATAAAATTCCACTAACCTTTTTCTTGACGCTCTACTCTAACAACGCTCCTTGTCCGTAGAGGCAACCCGTCGCTATTCTCAGCTTGCCCTGACTGTATTTTTGATGCTGCTTGACCACCATATCTAGCCTGTTGAACCAATACATAAATTAAGATTAAATAATTATCAAATAAATTCAATGAAATTTGCCTTGACAACACCTACCTTGTTGGCCTTATTATGCTGTGGGTCAACTTTTTTAGGGGGTCAATAAGGCAGGCTTCAAACAAAGTCCGGCCTAGCATGAGGGACACAGTGGGATAGGGTCATCATCACATCGTTTTATATTCTTCCGTTTTGATCTAACCATGAAGTCTGTCCTTCAATAATACAAGCAAATTAGAAAGGGGGTGAAAGTAACCGAATTTTAATGAGGCACATGGCTCCCAGTTGCTGATGTAGGTTAAAAAAGGCAGGTTTTGTCCAATTATAGGGGTGGTAAATCTTTTGGGAGGTGTTGAGTGCGGCTATGATGACAACATCTGTAAGAATATTAAGCGACGGAATTATCAAATTTGATGGTGGAACAATGTTTGGGCAGGTGCCCAAGGTATCATGGGAGAACAAAGTAGCCACTGACAGAAAGAACCGAATCACCCTAGGACTTAACTGCCTACTCATCAGCATAGCTGGCAAGACCGTGTTGGTTGACGCCGGCGTGGGATCCAAAGAACTGGACAACGATAAGGAGACCTACGGGCTCGTTCCCAGCAGACTTGTAAAGGGACTACGCGGACTGGGAATCTCGCCGAAGGAGGTCGACGCGGTTATCCTCACTCATCTACATTTTGATCATTGTGGTGGGGCTACTAGATTAGACCGAGCTGGGACCCTGGTCCCGACCTTTCCGAGAGCCCGCTATTTCGTACAAGGTGGTTGCTGGGAAGATGCATGCAGCCCTAACGAACGATGCCAAGGTGTACACAGGGAAGAGGACTTTAGCCCAATAGAGGACGCAGGCCAACTGGAGCTCTTGGACGGAGATAAAGAAGTTTATCCCGGACTATGGGTGAAAGTGACAGATGGCCACGCCAAAGGCCACCAGATAGTGCTATTCAATCACGGTGGCGAGAGAATTGCCTTCATGGGCGACCTGGTGCCCACCCCGTACCACCTGGACCTGGCTGCAATCTCAGCCTTCGACCAATTCCCAGAGGAGACTCTGGAGAGGAAGCGCGATTTCCTGAAGCAGGCGGAAAAAGAGGGGTGGCTCATTATATTTGCCCACGGTCACGACCAAAAGGCGGGTTATCTGGAAAGAAGGAACGGAACCGCCTACCTCAGGCCGGTGGACCTGTAACCACCAACCTGGCCCATTCCTAGACAGACCCTATCAATAGATCTCTCAAACGCGAGAATAGCTCAGTGGGACAACTGTTCCTCTTAGAGGAGCAAACGACCGCCCTTTGTTAAACTTGTGGTTAGGAATGGCCCTATAACGGTTGCCCAATCATGCTTTCTTCATCGAGGGCCACCAGGCGTGTATCGCTGACCTCATTGAGACCCGGTATGGCTGAACTGGTGAGGACTTTAAGGTAGTTATCGGTCAGGCCCGTATATACGTCTGTCCCGTTCTTGACCTGGCGCCTCTCCCACAAAACAGGCCTGACTGTACCGATGGCCTTGCGCCGGAAGGCTGATGCATGTTCCTGCCCCAGCTGTAGCATTTCACCCATTCGAGCCCGTTTGGCAGTATCACCTATTCTTGGCGTTATATAGGCCGCGCTGGTGCCAGGTCGCACCGAGTATGGGAACACGTGCATTGAGGCGAACTCCATTTCCTCGGCAAACTTCAGACTTTCCTGGAACTGTGGCTCACCTTCACCAGGAAAGCCCACGATCACGTCGGTGGTAATCGCCACCCCTGTGACTCTGGACCGCACCAACTCTACAGCCTGGGCATACTGGTTCGCCGAGTAGCGGCGCCTCATGCCCTTCAGCACGTAATCGCTACCGCTTTGCAGCGGCATATGGAAGTGGGGACACAAACGTGGATCCTGCCATAGCTCCAATAACTCTGAGGTAATCTCTTGGGGCTGTAAAGAGGAAACCCGTAGCCTCTCGATATTTGTTTCCCTGAGCAACAGCTCAACCAGGCCTGCCAGGCCGGCGCTTTCGATGTCAAATCCATAGGTGCCAAGTTGGGTACCCGTTAGCACCACCTCTTTGTACCCCTCTTCGATTCTCTGGTTCACCTGGCTCAAAATCACGTGGGGCGGGACGCTTCGTTCCCTACCTCGCACCTTAGGCACGATGCAGTAGGCACAGACCTGATCGCATCCTTCCTGAATTTTGATCATGGCTCTGGTACGGCCTATGCTTCGTCCTTGCGATGAAGATGAACTCTCATGGCCATTAGGCCTGGGCACGGTCTCCACGCCACGCGCCTTTATGGCCATATCCACGAGGCGGTCTTTATCCCGATTGCCCAGTACCATGTCCACACCCGCCACCTTAGAAAGCACGACAGGTGCTCGCTGAGCGTAACAACCGGTGGCCACGACGAGAGCAGATGGATTCTGACGATGGGCCGCCCTCAAAGCCTGGCGAGCCTTGCTGTCGGCCACATGTGTAACCGTACAGGTGTTAACTATGCAGATGTCCGCCGGCTCCGAGGAGTCAACCAATCTGTATCCAGCTTGAAGAAACCTGGCAGCCAAGACCTCACTATCCGCCTGATTTAGTTTGCAGCCATGGGTTTGAATGGAAACGGTGCCAGGGACATTCCGTTGATCATGAGCATTTTCTGTTTTCTTAGCGCTACCCATCCTGCACCTCTTCCTCTTGAGGCAAGAGCTCCCACAGCTTCTCCAATGTATAGATCACTCGCTCTGCAACCCTATACAGTTGCTCCAGGACCATCCTGGAGTCCTGGACTCTGTAAGACACCGCTGAAAAGTTGGACAGTTGATCAAAAACCTCTGCCATCCTCCTATCCCGGGTCTCCTCGGCAAGCGCGACTGTATAGCGTTGCAACTCATCATCGGCAGCCAATCGATAGCCACGACTGAGGGCTACAGCTTTTATCGCGGCCACCAGGCTGCCCCAGAGTAGATCTTCTACCCTTGACCAGTGCCCGTCGCGCATCTCTTTAAGGGCACTATCTCGAAATTGGAGACTTCGGCTTTTGTACCTTTGGATGGAGTTGCGGTCCCCTATATCAATCATCGATTATAATCCAACTGTGCTTATATTCGTCTCTATATTGTATCGTTGTCCGATAGCCAGTCCAAGTGAGCAAAGACCGGTAATGCTGGTCAATCTTTGGTTTAGACCTTGACCTGGCAGGACGGCTCAATCTAAAATGCCACACGCAAACTATTAAGAGGAGGAAGACGATGCCAGGACCCATGCACGGTATTATCTACATTCATAATGCCATACACAAAGAAGTGAACGAGTTCGAAGAATCGGTAAGAGAGCTAAATCGAGAGGACATTTCTCAGGTTACGGCTCTTCTAGACCGCTTCAAGTTTTTTCGAGGAGTGTTGAAGATACACGAAGGGACTGAGGAGGAGTTCATTTTCCCGGTCTTGGAGGAGAAATTTCGGTATATAGCGGGAACATACCTGTTTGACCACAATCACCATGCAGGCGAATACGACGAAGTGGAGGAGATGCTTACCGGTCTCACGAAAGCCCGAGGTAGCAGTGAGCAATCCCAATTGGCCCGGCAGCTTAATCGCCAGGCTACGGCTCTTGCGGTGGAAATGGATATTCACATCACAAAGGAGAATGAGCTGCTCTTACCCGTCCTAGAGGAGCATTGGAGCATCGAAGAGCAGGGAGCAAGAACATGGTGGAGCAGGCGATGTCACACATACCGCCGGACCTGATGATGCAACTAGTGCCCTAGATGTTCAAGGCCCAGAACGTGGACGACCGGGAAGGCTTTTTTGCGAGAGGGGATGGAGATGTTCCCGCCTGAGCAGTTCAAGGGCATGGCCCAAATGCTTTCACAGTCCGTGCCGGCAGCGGAATGGCAGGAGATGGTGCGGCGCATACCGGAGCTGCCGTAGAGTTCAGTTGCTTATCGTAGCGACACGCGCATTCTGGGAATATTATTGGTTATTATCTGCAACCGGAAATCGTAGGTGGTTGCTCCCAGTCGTCTGGAAACCTTACATCACTAAAACTGGGGGAACCCCGCCTTCCACTTGCGGATAGATAGGCGCTCTAGCCGCGTCTGGTACTTGCATTTAGCCGTGTCAGCGAATTGTCGGGCGCGGGCTCTAACACGAAATAGGCCACCCTGGAAGGATGCCATAGCCCTGCCTGAACGCGCCCCTGCCAGGGCCAACTGCCGCGTGGAGCGGGACTTTAGTCGAAGCAAGCCCTGATAGACCAGGAAGGTGATTAGGATAACCCCAGCGCCACCCACGGCATCCATCATGTAGTGATTTCCAGTGAGGGTGATGGCGAAGAAGGTCATCGCCGGATACATTACCCCAAAGACCATCAATACGGGACGCCTCATCCTGAAGTAAATGATGCCGAAGAAGATGGTCCAGCCGAAGTGAAGGCTGGGCATGGCAGCAAAAACGTTGTAGTAAACCGCCTGAGCCATATCTGTGCCGCCATACCAGGAAGGGCCAAATCGCTGAATGGCATCGACGAATCCGTATTCCGGCATGAAGCGCGGAGGCGCCAGGGGGAACATCGCAAACACTAGGAGCGCGATGACAAAACTCAAAAGCCATATGTTTCGATAGTGGAAGTATTGGGGCTTATCTTTATAGTAAACGAAGATAGCTGTAATCATCAGGATCGGGATGAACGTGACGATGTAGATCCAGTTCAATGCAATGATCAGCGCCTGGGATTGCCCTATGACCCAGGCTTCCCATTTCTGCTCTACGAAAATCCCAACGTCTATCTCAAATGCGATAACTTTCAGGGCGTTGTCAAAGGCCACATTCTCTACATCGGATATCACGAATTTGCGCACGAGCATGTATACGAAGTAGGAGCCCGCGATGATCGCGACCTGCTTCAGGTCCTTGAGACGATCTCTATGTAAGAGCAGCTTTTTCACGTTGACTTCTACTTATCGGCCTTGGTCTCTGCGCTTTGTACCAGGGCAGAACCGATGGGCACCGGCTCCTCTTCCCTATGCCCGTTCAGAACCAATGGGATAGCAACTCCCCGTTTCCGGCCGGCTTTGCTTTCCAGATAGACGTTGCAGTTCAAACAGCCTATCTTTGTAGTCGGAACGTAATTCTCATTGAACAGTTTTCGGGCCGTCGAGTAACGGCCATTGTTCCAAATCTCCTTGATGGAGTGGGTATTCAGGTTACCGAAGTCATCCTTGGCGTCGGTCAGGTAGCAACATGGGGCGTAACCACCATCCCAGTTGACGACTCCACTGCGCCACAGCCGCCAGCACCGTAGACCGTTTTCCTTGTACGGCTTGTCGAAGGGCTGGTCTCTACGGAATCCGTCGGAGGCGATGGGAAGCCATTGCTCCGCCAGTTTCGGATCGTCTTCTCCGTGTGGGAAATCCACTTTTTTGAATATTATATCGTCTATCCCAAGCTCTTTGGCCATCCGACGGGCCTCGGGTATCTGGTGCTCGTTCTGACGCATCACTATGAACTGCCACTCCAGGAAGGGGGTCTTGGAGCCCAGCTCGTTTTTCTTCTGGACAAGGAGTCTGATATTGTCGAGGACACGGTTCAGATGTCCACCAACTCGATAGACCTGGTACACCTCCTGAGTGGTACCGTCCAGAGAGATTATGAGGGACTCGAGGCCCGACCGTACTATAGCCTCTGCCATCTCCGGAGTTAGTGGTTTATTTAGATTGGTACTCATTATCGTGGCAATGTTGGCGTTGTGGGCATAGGCTACATACTGGTCAATCTCTTTGTTTAAGAACGGCTCACCCCAACTGTAGAGGCTCAGCCAGATACAGTAATCCTTAATCTCATCAATGGTCTTCTTGAAAAGATCAAAGTGCATTACACCCTTCTGGCGATTTACGGTGCCCAAGCCAGTGTGACATAGGGGACACTTGAGCTGGCAAATGTTGGTGGTATCTATCTCCCACTCATAGGGATAGCCCGAGACCTTGGTTCTGCCGAATCGAAGCTGCAACTCAATACGACAGAGGTTAAAGAGTTTTTTCCACGTTCCATGACGCAGGGCAACCTCAGTTCGTTGCCTGGCTCGGCCACTGGCTAGGGAGCCGATAACGCCGCCATTGACCTGAAACCCGTTCTCCAGGGTATATAGTGTTTTGAGTAGCGCCGTCCTGAAAAGGTTCAACTCTTATCCCTCATTGCCCCCGATTATAGCGCTCGAACCGTGGAGTCGAACATGCTGACCCACACTACATATGCGGCTTAATTGATGCTTGTGGGACTATCGTACCACCAAAAATATCCGGCTACCAGAACCTTGTATTACTGGGTATGGTTACCTCAGCGAAGCCGCCACCCTACGCATCTTCACCCCTATGTATCACTTGCCTTAAGCCGCCATACTGGTTGAACGGTTCCCAGTGTACTTAGAACACCTTAGCATGTCAATGAGAGATTGTGCCTATCTATCGTAGTTTTACCTTGGCCTTACTATTGGCTATAATGTGTCAATACAATTTAGGGAGGACCGTTATGGCCACAAGCGGGCTCAAATTGAATCATGTTAACCATGTTGTAACCATCGTCAAGGACACCAAGCGAAGCATGGAGTTCTATTGCGACTTCCTGGGTTTCAAGCAGATACAGAGCCAGGTCGACAATGAGAACATAACGTGGCTTCAGCTACCCAGTGGAGTGATGCTTCATCTCATCGAGCAGGAGGATGGGCCAGCTCATCCACCAAACATTCATCACGCATTCGAGGTCGCCGACTTCGACACCGCCAAGAAGGCCGTAGAAGACAAGGGCCTCAGTATCGAAAGCTCCGGAGTTCGTCACGACGGCCAGCGCTACTTGTTCATACGGGACCCCGACGGGAACCGAGTAGAGCTCTGCACCCCATCCGGGTTTTAACATAGCGAGTTTGAAACCCGATTATGGAATCCTTCGCGGTCCAGTATTTTTTGGCCGGGAGCTTGGCAAAGCGACGGCCATTTAGCAAGTACCATTCGACTTTCATGCGACGATCATCAAACCGCGTACCCATGCGACATGTCGTTAGGAGTGAATTGTCAGGCTGGTTTGGGTCCGCTGTCCTTATCCGAGCGATCAACCATTAAGGTATTTTTATGCGACTTTTGGATAGAAAATTCAGATACCGGGTACCTCAGTATCTGTTCCAGTGCGGCCTGGCTGCTACGTCCTTATTCGTAATCCTGCTGGTCCAGGACATAGTGATCAGAGCTGCAATCATAGTCGCAATAGCATCTACGGCGTTTATTATCTTCGTAGTCCCCAATAGCACGGCTGCCAGCCCGCGAAGAGTAATCGGGGGTCATCTTGTAGCTGTTGTCGTAGGGTCTATTTTCTCTGCCATTCTGAAGGCTCAGGGCATCGATGCGTCCTCCGGAGACTCTCGCTACGTGGTTTACGCAGTCGCGGCCGCATCGGTGGGGTTGAGTACACTCCTAATGGTGACAACGGACACGGAGCACGCCCCGGCCGCGGGCACGGCCTTAGGGTTGATTATTCCCGAGTGGAGCTGGTCGGCGGTGGTGTTCATTATCAGCGGCGCGACTATCCTCTCAGCACTGAGATTCGTGCTGCGATCTAAGCTGGTAAATCTGCTATAGCTCATTCCAAAGGGACCGTGGGTCTATAGTGGACTATCCTCACCGTCTGGCCAGCTTCATGCCCAGGGCAGGCACTATAGCTATCAGCGCAATCACCGCAGCCACACGGAAGAAGTCCTGGAAAAGGGTCAGCGCGGCCTCCGACACAGCAGTCTGGTATTCCTGTTGCCGTAGCTGCAACGCTTGGGCGCTCTCTCCATCCAGGGGCAAAGGAAGGTCGAGGCCCGCTGTCAAGCCGTGGAAATGCTCCACGCCCCAGGCCGACAGGGCGGCCAGGCCCAGAGCCATGCCCACCATTCTACTCACCGTCACTAGAGAAGCAGCGGTGCCCCAATAATCCTCTGTAACGGCGTTCAGCGATGTGGCCATAATCGGTGCTATGACCAGACCGAATCCGAGCCCACAAGTAATTAGATGGAGTGTGAGCCAAGGCTCATCGACGTCTATTTCCCAGCCACTCATGAAGTAGAACCCCAAGGCGACAAGACTCAGGCCTACCACCATCACTCCGCGTGCACCCAGCAATCGGAGAAGACTCCCTTCACTCAGCATGTAACCCCCAGCTATGGCACCAACAGGAATGGCTGCCGTCAGGCGCATAAGCTGAAGCCCTCCTTCCAGGGGCTCCTTTGCCATGATGGTGTTAGCCATCAGAGGTACGTTGACCATCCCTATTATCAGCGCTACTCCCACGAGTAGCTGGCTGGCGTTAGCCGTCAGGAATGATAAGGAGCGGAACAGAAAGGGGGCCAATAGTGGTTGCCAGGTCCGTCTCTCCACCAGGGCCAACACTCCAACGAGAAACACTCCTAGAACAATGAGTAGATAGGGAGTTGGGGAACTCCCGGTAAACGCATCCCTCATGGACAATGAAAGGGTCAGGGCTGTTAGGGCTCCGGCAAGCAGAATGCCGCCGAGGAAGTCTATTCGCCCTTCCCCTCGCCTCTGATTGGTCAGCAACGCCAGGGCGGCTATAAGAAGAGCGCTCTGGGGGATGTCAAGCCAGAAAATCCATCGCCAGCTCAGCAGGTGGATTATTGCTCCGCCGTACAGGGGGCCCAACACGGAGCCGGCCTCGGCCGCCGCACCAACCAGACCGACGGCCAGCGCCCTCCTACCGGGTGGCATAACACTGCTGGCGATGGCCATACTGATGGGTACTGTAGCCCCTCCTCCCACCGCCTGAATCACCCTTGCGGTGACCATTTCAGGCAGGCTAGAGGCTAAGGCCACCATGAGAGACCCTATAGAGAAGAGGACCAGAGAGGCTTGATATATTCGTGGATACCCGTATATGTCGGAGATTCTGCCTACCAGGGGCATTGCCACGGTGTAGCCCAGGAGGTATCCGGTGATGATCCAGGACGCCTGGTCTATCTCGGCAAGGGGTATCTTGATATCCAGCATTACGCTGGGAAGGGCGGTTACCACCACCGTCTGATCAAGGGCTGTGGAAAACACCCCCAGGCACACGATGGCAAGAACAAGGCGAGCTGAAGGGCTTGTCCGAGACTCCATGCCTTTCCATACTACCACTTCGGCAGCTGGTTACCCGCGGTGTAATGCTGCAGATTCACGAAGTCTTAAAGACAGCGACCGCTTATTTATACCTGCGGCAGCGAGATGTCCACAGGTTCGTCGAACTCGAATATCCTTAACACACGCACCACATCGATGCGATCGCTGGCGAGTATCTGCCCCTCTATCCGCACCTTCCTTAGCAACCCTTCTGCCTCACCTATCCACAGCTCCAACCCAACCTCGAAACCCTCAGCGGTTTTGGGGATTAGCACGGACAGAGCTTCGGAGGGTATCATCCCCCTCACACGACGGGCAGGGACTCCATCCACAGCTTCAGTGCCGTTAAAGACAGGACCTTCCATAGCCAGCATGATGTCGGCTAAGGTACGACCCAGGTCGGCAAAGTTAAAGGGGAGACTATCCGCGGAGATTGAATTCCATTTCTCTCTATTAATGAAATCGGTCATGAATGCCTGGTTTTCGGCCACTACGACGTCTATTTCAACGAATGAGCGAGGAAAAATAGACTCGGCGCCCACCTCCACCTCAAACCGGTCCGGCATGTCCACTTCTCCTTCGACCGATTTGAGCTCCAACCCTGGAAAGAGTAGCGCAGAGCCGTCAGCTTCATGTTCGAGGGCGAATCGGGCGGTGTCCAGAGCAATCATCCTTGCGCTTGAGCGCTCTATCACCTGACGTGGTGTCGTAGCGGCCGTAGGATCGGGTGTGGTTGTGGAATCGGATGATGAGCCACAAGACAACGCCCAGAAAAAGGATATCAGCATCAGACCAAAGGCCCAAAATAGTGATCTGTTCAGGGCAGAACCTTTGGCTGTCCCCTCTGAGTTAGATATTGAGTTCATCAGCAAGCTCTAGCCCCAAGACCAACTGGCAAACCGGCTGGTCGATATGGGCCTAGAAGTCGCGCCATCTCTCACGTCCAGCACATGTACCTTATCTTTCATGGGAGATGCCCCATTTCCGGTGTCGGACCTGGGGCCTAAGGTACCGGCAAATACTATGGAGGTACTGTCCGGGGACCAAAGGGAGTTGGAGCAAGCGTACTGGTCAAAGAAGGTCAGCATGGTGACGTACTCTTCGGATGGCCAATACTCTCCCAGGTCCACGGGCCGCCCTTCAGACCGGTCGACGTAGTTCCAGGTAAACCGGTTCCTTTCCTGTTGGTAGCTCACATAAGCGATTTTGTCTCCATCGGGAGACCAGAAATAGGCGAGTATGGGGCCGGAGATCGGAGCCATAATCGTGGACCCTTGGCTGTCCACTATAGTCAGAAACTCGAACTGTGGGCCGGACTCCTCTTGGCTGTCGGCGATGGCCAGCTCATCACGGGTTGGTGACCACATCAAGGCCGTCTGCGTACCAATATCCCTCATGAGAGTGGTCTCTGACACCTGTGGCTGGATGTTTGCCATGTAGACCGCGTTTCCATGGTCACTGGTGGATGTGTATGTCATCCTGCTGGAGTCGCGGGAAATGGCCGGCACTCTGAACCCAAAGCCCACATTTCCCCACTCTGCTATTGTTTGGCGTTGATGGCCTCGGATGGAGACAAGGATTAGGTCCTCTCCCCTGTGTATCGCCAACGCGTCGCTATCGTGTAACCATCTAAAGTAAAGAGGCATCCCCTCCACAAGTAACATGAGCTCACTGTTCTGCCCCGGGCTACTGACGAAAAGTACCAGGCCTCGCTGAGTGCTGGCTATAAAGGCGAGATGCTTGCTGTCCGGAGACCAGCATACACAATGAGGGTTTCCGCGAGCCACCGGAGAGGTGCCCGGCTCATTCTGGTAAACCTTGGTCACCTGCCCTGTTGCGGTATCCACCACCTCCAGGGAGTATGTCGGGCGTCCAGAGTAGATGGTAATACGAGTGGCAGCCAACTTGGTGTTATCAGGAGACCATGTGGGCCAAGCGTAGTAAATCTGGCTGTCGGAGCCGCTGGTAAACACATGCCCCCCTGGACCGGCTCGGGGGTCGGTTACCGTCAATCCCCGTGCATCGCTGCCGTCGGGATTAATGATAGATAAATTGCCGTCAACGCCTACGTAGGCGATTTGATTCTCTGCCATGAGGAGACTGTAGACGTCCCTTGAATATGACTTGATTGTTCCACGGGTAGCGACCAGCTGGTAGGGATAGCTTCTAAGATTACCGCCAGGACCAGGTACCGAACACGCTGGTAGCGATCGGTCTTGGAACGGTCCCTGCCTCTACATCCATAACAAATAGCTGATTATCCGGGGGCTGGTTTCCAGTGTTACGTATCGTGTTGGGATCCAGGACCCCACTAAACAACACTCTGGTGCTGTCGGGTGACCACACTGAGTTAGAGTAGGCATACTGGTCGAAGAAGGCTAACAGGTTAGTGAACTCCGGTGAAGGCCAAAACTCCGCCAACTTTACCGTCTCTCCGCTGGACCTGTCCAGGTAGCTCCATATAAAAACACCTTTCTCCTGAACGTATGTGACGTACGCGATTTTCTCTCCATCGGGAGACCAAAAGAAAGCGAACACCGGCTCGAACACTGGATCGCCGAGTTCGACACCTTGGCTATCCATGATGCTCAGCACCTGAAAAAGGGATTCACCGAATATCAGATTATCTGCCACTGCCACTTCATCCCTGGTGGGCGACCACATAAAGGCTATCAGAGTGCCAGCTAAGCGGGTAGGTTCCGAACCGGATAGCTGGAGTTGAGTATCCTTGATATGGAAGCCGGACACCCCTTGGCCTTGGGTTGAATAGACCATCTTCTGGGCGTCCCGCGAGATGGCGGGCGCTCGAAACGATAATCCCACCCTCCCAAGAGACTGTGGTAGCTGTGGCCTCTCGTCTCCAGGAGAGGTGAGGAACAGCTCACCTCCAAGATGAATCAGTAAGGAACTGTGAGGCTCCGCCCAACTGAAATAGGCGGGCATGCCTTCTAACAAGAATTCGGGTTCACCTGATGTACCAGGTGTAGTCACATACATGGCAACGGAAGTCTCCGTGGAGGCCAGGAATGCAAGATGCTTGCTATCCGGTGACCATTGCGTGTAATGGGAGTTGCCAAATGCTACGGAGACTGTGTTCGGCCCGTTATCGAAGATTCTGGTCGCGCGTCCAGTAAGTGCATCCAGGACCTCGAGGGAGTAGGAGGGCGGACCTCCACCTTCCATGACCCTGGACACGGCCAGCTTTGTGCCATCAGGGGACCAGGTAGGCCACTCGTAACGAGCTCGCCTTTCGGATTGTTGAGCTAGAACAGGGCCTGACGAGCCAACCCTGGTATCGGTATCGGTCAGCTTACGGACATCAGTGCCATCTGGTCTTATGGTATAAATGTTGCCATCCGACCCCAAGTACGCTATTCGGTCTCGTAGCCCATCAGCATCTCGTTCAGGAGCGGCGACGGAGGAAGATTCTTTCTTTGGAGCTTCACTCTGAACCTGTGGCGCGGTTGGAGCCCCATCATTTCGTTGGGTCGAATCTCTGTCCTGGCAGGCGACTGCTGCTACCAGCACCATCGCCATTATCAGAAGAAATCCCGAACCCTTGAGGTTCATCAGAGCCCGTTGTATGGTGTTCATGTCTACGTCCCTACGGTGTAGAGGATACCACACCTATCCCGACAATTTGCACGCCAGGGTCAGAATAGCCTAATGGCATTTCGTCTAGTCAGCATTACAGGGGCAGGGGTATTGCCTGCCCACTCTGAAAGCTTCGTGTGACGGCCTCGGTGAACTCCATGTACTGAACGCCTACCTCGAATGAAGTACGGGTAACTTTCTCCTTGCCGCGAACGGCGTTAATGAACTCTTCTTCCACCCGCCACTTACCCTCTTTCTCTGGAGGTATGGGTATCTCTGTGAGCTGGCTGTCACCACGGCGCCCTCCCCAAAGAGCCAGGGATGGTGGCCCCTCCAGGCGCAAAGTACCTTCACTGCCAAACAGCCATACTTCACTGCCAGACGACAATCCGGTGACTGAACTGAAGCGCATGTGTGCCTGAGCGCCCGAGGCCATCTGACAAAGCACATCTGCGTGATCGGGCACCGTGATCACGTGGCTTTCACCAACCTCGTCCTTCCTCTGCTGCACGAACACCTTGCCCATGGCCATAACCTCAGATGCAGGTCCAACCCAGCGCATCATGGCTTCGTACCAAATGCCCATTTGAAGGATGTTGTAACCGCTTAGATCCCGGCTCTGGCGCCAGTGGAACGGGCTTTCGGTTTCGACGAAGGCGCTGGGTGTAACTCGCATCTCAATAGCCAGCACCTCTCCAAGAAAGCCGTTGGTTACGTGCTCCTGTATCGTAGCATCCACCTTGAAGGTCAGCGGGGAAGGGACGATCTGGGTAACGAGATGAGGCTTTCGCCGCGCCGCCGACAGCATGTCATGGGCCTCTTGGGCGTTGAGGGCCATTCGCGCCTCACAGAGCACATGTTTGTCGTGTTCCAATGCTGCGAGGGTCACCGGGCAGTGCATGTAGGGCCAGGTACCGATGCAGATGGCGTCGGTGTCGTCAGCCTTCACCAGGTCCAACCAGTTATCGTAGACCTTGGGGATCTCGAACTGGCTTGCCACTCGCTCGCTGGACTCCCGGCTACGGTTGGCAACGCTCACGATCTCCACTCCGTCCTGTTCACGAAGACCAGGAATGTGCCTTACCCGGGTGTTATCGCCTGCGCCAACGACGCCCACTCGAATGACTCCGTCGCTCATGTCTCCCCTCTCTAGAAGGTGAATTGATTGCTTCGATTATAGGGCCGCGTTTGCGTCCAGTCCAGTCGGAAAGTTCATGTACCCCTTGCAGGCATACCCAAGGCTGAGTAGTATTACTGCGAGGAGGTGTTGGATATGGCTAGCTACAACGTGGCTCTTGTACCGGGAGATGGTGTAGGCCCGGAGGTGGTGGAGGGCAAGAAGGTGCTGGATGCCCTGTCCGCTCAGGACGGCAACATGAAGTTCCAGTACACCTCGTATCCATGGGGCTCCAACTTCTTCAGGGAGACCGGCAGACTGATGCCAGAAGACGGCTTGGACCAGCTGAGGCCCCATGATGCCATTCTGTTCGGAGCAGTGGGCGACCCTGATATACCCGACCACATCACCCTCAACGGCCTTATTCTGCCCATACGCCGTGGCTTTGACCAGGGGATCTGCCTAAGGCCCTCTTACTTATACGAGGGAGTCAACTCCCCCCTCGCCGGAGTGGGTCCCGGAGAGATCGACATGGTCATCTTCCGGGAGAACACCGAGGGGGAGTACGCCAATATGGGGGGATTTCTTTATCGCGATACACCTCAGGAGGTAGCGGTACAAACCAGTGTATTCACCCGAAAAGGTACAGAAAGGATTATTCGAGCCGCCTTTGAATACGCCCGCAAGCGCGACAAAAAACGAAAGGTCACCTCAGTGACCAAGTCCAACGCCATGGCATACGGCATGGTCTTTTGGGACCAGGTCTTCGTTGAGGTCGCGGCTCAGTACCCGGACATCAGCACAGAGTCCCTTCTTGTTGACCGGGCCTGTATGGACTTTGTTCGCGGCCCTCAGTGGTTTGACGTTGTAGTGGCATCGAATCTATTCGGCGATATTCTAACGGACATCGGCGCCATAATCACTGGAAGCATGGGCCTGGCTCCCAGCGCGAATATCAACCCCGAACGACACTATCCTTCCATGTTCGAGCCCGTGCACGGCGCCGCCTTCGACATAACCGGTAAAGGAATAGCCAATCCCCTAGCCACCATACTGGCTGTTGCCATGATGTTGGAGCATCTGGGCGAAGAAGAGGCAGCCACCAAGATAAACAAGGCCGTGCAGCTTAACCTACATCAGGCTAAGGTCCGCACTCCGGACCTTGGTGGTAGCGCCACTACGAGTGAGGTAGGAGACGAGATAGTGCGGCTGCTAGCTCTGGTGTAGCACGATGAGCGGCGCTTAGCTCCAGCAACGCCGTCCTTACGCTTGATACCGTTGGAGAACTAATTCGATCTCGTCCAATATTTCTGTAAATACCGGGAATTGAACCCTGGTCAACCGTTCGTAGAATATTTGGTGACCGGTGTCAGGGTTAAAGACCCTATGATGATATTCATCATGGTTTTCATGCAGATTATGGTATCTGAGAATCGATTGATGGTTGCGTGTCCAAGCAACATATCTATATATGGCGCATCTAACTTGCAACCGGTCGCCTGCGTATCGTGTCTCAAAAAGCTTTTCTACTTCGAGTACTACGTTTGATTTACAGAATACCCGCCCTTGCAGAGACAAAAATGTAACTCCCTCGAACTCGAAAAACCTGAATTCGAGGGAGTCTGGGTGATCATGGTCTACAAAAGGGTGTTCGGCTAGTCGTTTTTCGTGGATGGTTCGGTAGTGGTCGTAGGAATTCCATTCATGCGGGTCTGTTGTACGATTAATGCCAGAGCGTGATAGGCTTGCATCCATTTGAGTATCTCCGCTGTCTCACGAGCATCACCAGCACTAAGTTTGCGAGCCATCTCAGATGATGTCATTTCATATCTTCGCTCATACGTGTGGATTCGCCTCCGCAGGCCCGCAACAACACGACGCCCGTCAGTTGTGGATGTCTTTGGACCCGCTGCCTCCACTACTGTCATTTATATCCTCCTCCGGGGGTTTACCCGGCTTTGAATCCGCACGCTTGGGCTCGTGTCGAGGTCTTGGTCGTGAACCCAAGGCTACAGGAAAGATCCAGAGCCTAGTTGCTAACGGCGGGCATTTTGCTTCTCGGCAGGGTGCCCGCCTTTCCTATTGTCTGGACAGTCTGCTATCCTGTCAAGGGTACTGAGACTAAATGCCCATCCCAATTGACACCCCCAAATTGATGAAGTAGAATTCCCACGTCCCCAAAATCCTGTGGAGGTGAAGTCCATGGCCGGCATCACTGTCACTGTCAACGGAACCAAACACAGTAGTGATGTGGAAACACGCTTGCTCCTGGTGCAATACCTGCGAGACGTGCTGGGCCTGACGGGCACCCACGTAGGCTGCGATACCAGCCAGTGCGGCGCTTGTACAATTCATGTGAACGGGCAGGCGGTCAAGTCCTGTACCATGTTTGCCGTTCAAGCCGATGGAGCAAATATAGTCACCATAGAAGGTCTGGCCAAAGACGATCAGCTTCACCCATTGCAGGAGGGTTTCTGGGAGCAACACGGCCTCCAGTGCGGCTTTTGCACGCCGGGAATGATTATGACCGCTCATCAGATACTGGAACGGAACAAGGGCGCCACCGAGGAAGAGATCCGACGAGGTCTGGCTGGCAACTATTGCCGCTGCACTGGTTACCACAACATAGTGAAGGCTATCCAATACGCCGCCAAGAAGCTGTAGACGGGCGTGTAGATTTGCCGTTAGACCAACCCTTGGCGAAAGTCCTGTCAATAGCTCCCCGGGAGGGATACGAACAGAGAGCAAGCTCGTCCTTCGACAGGCTCAGGATGAATGTCCAGTCTGGGTGAATGTACAGATAGATGTCCAAAGGAGGTCACGAAATGGTCTCAAGCCAATTTGAATATTCGGTGCCTACCACCTTAGCCGAGGCCCAGACTCTCCTCGCCAGATACGGCGCTGATGCCAAGGTGATGGCTGGGGGCCATAGTCTGATTCCCATGATGAAACTGCGTCTGGCACAACCTGGACATTTGATCGACCTTGGCAAGATATCGGACCTGTCTTATATCAAGGAGCAGGATGGCGGCCTGGCCATCGGCGCCATGACCACGTATTACCAGCTGGAAAGCTCACCATTAGTCCGAAATAAATACCTAGCCCTGGCCGAGGCCGCATCTCAGGTGGCCGATCTCCAGGTCCGGAACAAGGGGACCATAGGCGGCTCCCTGGCTCACGCCGACCCAGGAGCGGACCTGCCTGCCCTGGTGATTGCTCTGGAGGGAAAGATACAGGCCTCCAGCTCCGGCGGTCAGCGCAGCGTGGACGCCAGCCAGTTCTTCTCCGACCCTTTCACCACGGCCCTGAAAGAGAACGAAATCCTCAACGAAATTCGTATACCAGCTTTGCCCGCAAATACGGGCGGCTCATATAAGAAGTTCGCCAACAGGGCCTCCCATTTCGCCATTGTTGGGGTGGCGGCCTTTGTCACCGTTGCCGGAGGCACCTGTCAGCGAGTCCGGATCGGTATCACAGGCGCCGGCCCCAGAGCTGCGAGAGCTACAGAGGCGGAAAAGGCCCTTGAAGGCAACCAACCCTCAGCAAACAACCTGGCCGCGGCAGCACAGAAAGCCACGCAGGGCATAGATTTTCTAGGGGACATTCATGCCTCCGCCGAGTATCGCCAACATCTAACCCAGGTAATGGCTAGCAGGGCGCTGGAGGAGGCCGTGAGCAGGGCTGGCTAGTCCGCTTCGATTCTCCAGGAAAGCTACCTCCAAACGCATCAAATATAGAGCAAAAGCACCCAAACCGGTTGGCGTTGGCTAGACTTGCGCCTAACTCGAAGACCCTCTTCAGCACCCTAATGATTTCCGATATTTGCGCGAACTGTACTCGTAGTCTGCAACAGGGCAGGACTTTCTCCTTCAAGACGGCCCGGGGAGATGCCCTCAAGTGTCTGTACTGTGCCCTGCGACATAGCCCGATGTTGAGAAGGTCCTTGCTCACTGCCCTGGTGGTAGGAACGATACTCGTCCTCCTGAACCAGGGGACCATAATACTCAAAGGCTCCTGGCAATCATATCTGTATTGGAAAATCCCACTGACCTACTGCATACCTTTCCTTGTAGCCACATGGGGTGCTATGAGCAATAGCCGTCGGTGACCACGGATACGTGTAGCCAATCGTCTGGATGACCTCCATCCATCAAGGGGCTGATGCTAGCATCAGCCCCTTCTCTTTTTGGGAGTCAGTAAACGCGTGGATGTGCTCCGATAGGTTCCACTATATGCTGATATTGCGATGGGCAAAATAAAGAACTAAGCCCATCAATACCCAGGCCAAAAGGAGGACTAACATGGGACTGTTCGGAATGGGCGGGAAAAAAGAAGGTGGCAACGTGGAGGGTGGAGAATGGGGAAGCGACATGGTGGGGATGATGAAGATGTTGGGTGGAATGCCCCACATGATGCGCAAGCCGATGATGAAAGGTCGGATAAATCAGCTCCTGTCCTTGTCAGAGGAAAAGAGGCAGGAATCTGTCCGGGACATGATCGGAGCTTTCCATAGCCCCAAGGTCAAAGGAAAGACCAGCGAGAGCCTAGCAGCCCGTCCGAGGATTATCTAACGGTGCTTGCGGGTCAGCGCCAATGGATCGCGACAACTAATTTTGCCGGTTGCCCCAGCCGGCCCCCAGATAGCTTTGCGAATAGCGCCGTGCTCACTACCTCGGCAAAGTTCCTGATGCGTTGGGCTGGCCCATCGGCCCGTGCTTTCCTGTGCAGATTGACCCCAAAGCGGAACAGTTTGAGCAGGTTGTGGCCGGTGCAGATCAGCGACCATTCGCCGTTCACCTTCTCCAGTCCCCGCAGCAGGAACTGCCGGAATCCCCTGCCCTGCTTGATCTGGCCGAATACCGGCTCCACAGTTTGCATCCGCAAAGCGTAGCGCTGCCGACCCCGCTTGGTCTGTAACTTCCGTCGCATCCGGTCCCTGGGAGACAGATGGCTGGGTATGCGACCTCGGGGCGCGGGTGGCACAACCCGGCCGTGGCGGGTCTGCTCCGGCGCGACGAACGGGTCCACGCCCAGAGCATAGAGCTCGTCGACTGCCTTTGCCGAGTAATAGCCAGCATCGGCGGATACTTCCCTGGGGACTGCACCGACGTTGTCGATGGTCTCCTCCATCATCGCCGCAGCCTGTTGCTTATCCGAAGCCTGGTTGGTGGCCCGCGCCGCCACGATCACCTGGTGAGCGCTGTCCACCACCGCCTGACAGTTGTACGCTTGCAGGAAGTCCTTTCCTCCAGGTGCGGGGATGATGCGCGACTCGGTATCGGTGAAGTTACGCTGGGCCTTGTCGTCGGGCACCCCCGGGTGATTACCACCTTCGGCCTCGGCCTGTTCGGCAGCCGCCTGCGCCTCGGCTTCCAGCGCCGCCATGGCTTCCCGTATCTTCTCCAACCGACCCTCTCGAAAGGCCAACTCCTGCGGCAACTCATCTCCACGCTTGTCTTTGCCGTACCGCCGGTCTTCCTCATCATCCGCTGCCTGGGCCTGTCGCAACAACTCCGCTACCTCCGCCGCCAACTGCGCTGCCTTCTCCTTCATCCGTTGGTAACTCATCGCCTTATGCTTCGATGCGTTGGCCTTGACCTTCGTGCCGTCCAGCGCCACGTGCCCCAGCTTCACCAGCCCCGCCTGCTGACACAACGCCAGTACCTGTACGAACAGGCCCGACAGCGCATCCACATTATCCTTGCGAAAGTCGGAGATGGTCCGGAAGTCCGGTGTGTTGTTCGCCGCCAACACCCTGAAGGCGATGTCCTCGTGGAGACGCTGGGCGATGCGGCGTCAGGACGCCACCCCCACGCAGTAGCCGTAGAGCAACACCTTGACCATCATCCGTGGATGATACGGCGGCCCGCCACGCCGTTCCCGCTCGTAGCGAGCGGTGACCTCCGACATGTCCAACTGGTCCACCACGTCGGATATGAAGTAGGCCAGATGGTCGTCAGGCAGCCACTCCTGCAACGCCGCTGGCAACAGCAACTGCTGGTCGGGTTCGTAGGAAAGGTAGGTCTTGCTCATCAACGACTCCCCGCTACTGGGCTGGGCCCATCATACCCCCAAACACTCGCCAACCGTGTTTCTCGGACGGGCTCCTAGTTGCCACGAGGGTTGAGATTATAGGTGAAATGCCGGAAGACGACCGTCGCACGATTATCTCTTCGCGTGCCGCAGCCCTTAGGGTTGCGCCTGAGCTGGACGAAGCCGATCGCCGTGTCCAGGAGAAGGTGCTTCCGAAGGTATCAGAGCCGGCTCGGACGGCTTTCCTATCGTCCTGGAAGAACGTAACGAAGGATCAGAGCCACTAACCACTCATCACCGCTGGCTTTTCCGTGGAGGGTGGGCGGTAGCCCATCCTCTAGGGAACGATGGGATTAAGACCTTAGCGACAAAACAATAACCTCACAGGCTGCGACAAGCCCAAAGTAATCAAAGGGGTCATCATGATCGAGAAACTTATTCCCAGGTACCCGACTTTTTTGATAGTTGGGCTGGTCATCGTGGCGTCCGGGCTCTTTCTTCTGACGGCTGGACGGGATGCTGTGATCGCGGTTTGGGTCACCAAATTCTTCGACGGAGAGACTGACCAAGGCCTGTTCAAGGCTTCCCAGATGGCCGACCGGGCCCTCGGCCACACCTTGACGGTGTGGTTTTTCCTCGGCCTCAGCTTTATAAAGCTGGGGATTGGGTTCGCCATAGCCACAATCGTTCAGAACCTGCGGGCCACTGGCCGGGCTACGCTAAACGCCTATTCCTCAGCAGGAGTTGGAGGCGCTCCGGACCGCTTGCCAACAGAGCCCTGGTACGGACGATGGTTCACCAAGTTCCTGTTTACCGGCATTTTGGTAATGGGATTTTTCTTCGTGCTCATGCTGTGGTGGGATATCAACGCCGTTCGTCTGGTTGACGCCGAGCTGGATGGCCACACCAGCGGAGTTGCCTACAACACGTACTTAATGGTAGACCGTGTGCTGGGTACTGTAATTGGATCGGGCAAGTTCCTGGGAGAGAGCCTGCTTATCTTCGGCATCCTCACGGGACTGGCGACCATAATATGGAACCTGAGCTTCCAAGCCCGCGCTCTGCCTACGTTGACCAGGCGGGCACTGCAAACAAGAAACGCTGATGGTGAAGCCGATCTTCCAAGTCCCTACGTTCCCAGGACCCTTCTGAAGCTGGGCATTGCGGGCCTAGTGGTGATGGTAATTGCCACTCCCCTGGCTCTTGTCCACTCTGGGATCATTGGTTGGGAACTGGATAGGATGTTCGAAGGCGCTACCAGCGAAACGGCCTTGCGCCTAGATGGCGCCTTTCAACGGATCATAGACCCGATGACCTTCATGGGGCTCGGCGTCCTCTTTTTCACTATTGCTTTGCTACTGCTCAATATTATCCGATCGCTTCGGACATTTCGCCAGAACTTTGGAGACGTAGTAGCGGACCTGTCCGGAGGAGCGGTTCCCCAGCCTGTGGTCGAGCTCCCTTTGTGGCCTACGCGCTTGGTACCGCCCCTCGCCATTTTCGGCATCCTGGTGATCGGCTTTTTCTCCTTTACCATGACCGGAGTCCGCGAACTCAACTTTAACCACTTGCTCAACCTTCAGTTTGCCGGGATGACCGACACGGGATGACCGACACCGCCGTTTTCCAGAACGCGTTACGCCTGGATCGCATGCTCGGCCCGGTAATCGGCGCAACCCGGTTCATAGGTGCCATCTCCATCATGCTGGGCATTGGCCTGGCGTTAGTAACCATTGTGATTAACCTCAGAGCGACAGCCATGCTGTTACCCGCGGGTTTCAGCAAGATTATCACGGTGGCAAAGGGGGAAAAGGCCGATGAGGAAGACTTGACGGTCTACAATCCCATGGCTTTAGCCCCGTGGGATTTGTTTCGTCCCATCTTGGCAGGGGCCGTTGTGGCCATCAGCGCTACGTTGCCTATAATCGTTCTGCTGTCGATATTCACTCACCAAAGGATGGAGCAGGTGTTCCTGGGTTTGGGAGGTCCCGACACGTTCTCAGACCGGTTCGAGACCGCCTTTTGGGCGACCAATCTCATTGGCGCATCGTGGCAGCCGTGGATGCTGTTTGGCATGGGCATTATCTTGTTTGCCATCGGACGCTTCTTCAACACTATCGTCGGCTTCGTCCAGGCTCGCCGGATGATCATCGCGGAGGGTACTGAGGCAATCGCAGAGGCAGTAGCCGAGAGGCGAATGGAGGGAGCGGGACTGTCGAAAAGCATCCCATGATATAATCCCAATGAGTTTACTGATCCATTCTCATTTCAGGAAAAGTGTATACATGGTAGTTGCTCTGCCCTTGCTGAACTGGCGGCCAGGAACTCTTATCAAATCACATACTGCACTGGAAGACCACGAGGAAGCTAGCCGGCTGGATGATATAAGCCAGCAATTGAAGGGTCTCCTGTTGCGTCTTCTCCTTGCACGTACTCGTCGCCAGCTATATAAATTGATACCTCAGATTCAGCGAGAGTATCTGCATCTCAGATTCGAACTCATGCGCACGTTAGCTACTGAAGCGACCGATACCTCCGCCCAGCTTTTGCAAGAGATTCACGATGAAGTGTCAGCGTTAATACAGGCAGATACAATAGTATTAAGCCCACAGAACCGAGAAATGTTGCTGACACTGATAGAGGGCTCGCACACGCTAACCAGGGCGCTTAACGCGATGTTGGATTCTAACCAGACCCACGCCCTAGAAGTTTTCTTGGAGTGCAATGACTCTTTGCAAGCTGCAGATATGTGCATTTCTGCGGTTCTGGTGGTATTGGTAGGCGAAGCAAGGGATTGGAACCCAGGAGCAATCAGAGCGCTTTGCGCTGCAGCTGATGAATATATGGTAGATGTGGAAGACATCATCCTGGCTCATGATGAAAGTCTAGTCAAGGACTCTGGAGAGCGTACTGAAACGATAAGTCTGAACGAAGCAAAGAAACGTTTTGGACTATAATGTTCACCTTGATGAAAAGGAGTTGGAGGGAATTCCTCCTCAAATCGCCCGTCGGATCATACGAAAACTTCCGATTTTAGAGCAAAGTCCCTTTCATGGCCCTAACATAAAATCCCTCCACAGTAGTGGGCGGAGATTATATCGTCTTCGTGTGGGCGACTGGCGAGTCGTATACCACGTAGAAGGTAACGACGTTGTAATCACAAGAATTCTTCCTCGAAGCGAAGTCTGCCGTAACCTGTAACTGAAGGATTCTATGCTCCTCAACTGCTTCCTGGCAGCGCGTCTATCTTCTCGGCCAGCCTGAAATCGCGCCTGGTCAGACCACCTTCACTGTGGGTGGTAATTGAGAGGGTGACGCGCTTGTAGCTGATGTTGAAGTCCGGATGATGGTCCATGTCCTCAGCCGCCTCAGCTACTTGATTGACGAAGTCGATAGCCTCTTTGAACGAGGCGAAGGTAAACTCCCGTGCTATACAGGGACCCTCTTGGCGCCAATGGGTCAGGTTGGCCAGCCTCTCGTCTATGTCTCCCTGGGACAGTAACGGGGCTCTCTTCAAATGATTCCTTCCGATGCCATTTCCTGGAGTTCAAGGGAAGTCAATCCAACCAATCCACCAAGTACCTCTTCGTTGTGCTCTCCCAGCAGAGGCGGCCTAAGAACCGGCTTCTCTGCAACCCTGGACATCTTGACCGGATTGGATGAGACGATGAATTTCCCAGCTATAGGGTCCTCGATCTCAGTCCACATGTGTCTGGCCTCCAGATGGGGACAGTTCACCATATCCTCGGCATTCTGCACCATTCCAGCCGAAAAGCCTACTCCCAACAGGGTCTGAGTCAAGTCCCACTTCGATATGTCCTTGGTCCACTCTTCCAGAGCTGACTGTATCTCATTCACGAAGAAGTCGCCTCTGACGTCCCGGCCTAGATACCGCGGGTCCTGGATCAGCTCTTCTCTGCCGATGAGTTTCCAGAGAGCCTCCCACTTGGCTTCCTGCCTGGCGCCCGCCAGCACAACGTAACCGTCCTTTGCTTTCAGAGTTAATTGGGCAGTGGTCATAGCTTCACGGTCGCGGCCCGGTGGCTTCCCCATGAACTGATAAAGAGGAATGGAGCTGGTGTTGTGGGCCACCATACAATCATACATGGCCATGTCCACATGCTGACCCAGCCCTGTTTTCCGTCTGCTCTCCAGGGCCAGGAGTATAGCGTAGGCGGTCCAGACGGCTGGAATCGTGTCACCTATGTTATCACCCACCATCTGAGGAGGTCCGCCAGGCTCGCCGGTAACCTCCATCCAACCTGCCATCGCTTGGGCACAGGGATTGTTTGCCGCCCACGCTGAGTAGGGACCTCGCAGAGCATCGTTGTCTCCATAGCCGGTTATGCTGGCATAGACGATGGATTGGTTTAATTCGCTTAGTCGCTCATAACCCAGCCCCAGCCTCTCCATCGCTCCGGGCCCCCAGTTATCCAGGACAACGTCGGAAATTCTCACCAGGTCCTCGAACAGGGCTTTGCCGGAAGGGTGTCTCAGATTCAGGGTTACGCTCCGTTTGTTACGGTTAACAGTAATGAACCGAACGCTCACGGCCTCTCCATCCTCGTTGCGGATGAGGGGCCTCGTCAATCTCCCCGCCTCGCCAGTCTGTGGACGTTCAATCTTAATGACCTCGGCTCCGGCGTCGGCCAGGAGCATGGAACAGAATGGGCCCGCAATGATGTGGGTGCTATCGAGTACTCGTATGCCCTCAAGAGGAGGGGGCACCGTACGATCATTCCCGTGATGCTTACCATTTGTAACCATGTGGACCTCTTTCAACCGCCTCAGAATGTGGGGATATCTAGGCCATAGCCAGCCTGTTTATGGGCCTTGGCATTTCGTATGTAGTTGGCAGTGGGGTCTTCCAGTCGTTTGCGGTTGTCTGGGCTAAGGGCCCTTACCTGTCCCGGGACTCCTATAACAAGGGACTCGTCAGGTACTTTAGTGGCGGCGCGAACTACAGCTCCGGCGCCAACCAGGCAGTAGTTCCCGACTTCGGCGCCTTCCAGGAGGACAGGATTGATACCCAAGAGCACATTGTTCCCGACGCGGTGACAGTGGATCACAGCTCCGTGGGTGACCAGTACATTGTCGCCTATCTCCAGGAAGTCGTCGGAGTGGACCACGCAAGTGTCCTGAATAACCGACCCCTTGCCTATGGTTATACTCCCGAAGTCAGCACGTATAACGGCGCCCGGCCAGACGCTAGAGTTCTCGCCGATCTCCACGTCTCCCACGATGTAACAAGCCTCGCTGATAAACACGGAAGGGTGAATTCTGGGGGTCTTGCCGTTGAAGCTGCGAATCACAATTGCCACCTCATGCTATTGATGCCGACCTGTTGAGGCCGTCGTACATTCTACCATTAGACAACACATTATTGTACGTGGATAGGCAGTAGCGATAGTATGGTACTATATCAATACATATAATGCTCGCACGAAGTGGCATCACTAAATAACATAAGGCAAGCTCAGGCTGTTCGAGCGTTTGTAAGACTGGGTGGGATAGAAAGACGCGGCAAAGGAAGCCACCGAGTTGTGAACCTTAATCAAAGAAATCTGTCCATCCCTTACGGGATCGTGAAAGAGGGACTTTTAAGGAATCTCATTAAGGTATCGGGATTTACTGTGGATGAGTTCATAAAGGTCCTGTGACGGAGAGTAACATGGTAACTTCTAACTCTTTAATACGAACATATACAGTATTGATACACGAAGCTGAAGAAGGTGGCTACTGGGGAGAGGTTCTGGAACTTCCTGGCTGCGTATCCCAGGGGGAAAATCTCGAGGAATTCAGGCACAATATAAAAGAGGCGATCGAGGCAGTCCTCGAAGCCCAATCGGAGGTTGTTGATACCGAGCTACAATTGGAGCCGGCGTTGGCTGACAAGGAAGGGCTGCAGTTCAGCGTAAGTGAGCGATATAATTCGCTGCCCAGTGCGGGTGATTCGACCGAAACTTGGACAGCCACTCTTTAGGAGACAAGATTGGAAGTCAATTTCGCCTTCATATGTGACTACGCCGACCAAACGGGTGGTAAGCTGCACGCTTTGGGAATAGGCATCGATACCATCTATGCGGCGAAAACGCCCGCGACTCACCGGCATTTCTTTGCCGTGATTGGCCTCCAGTTCAGTAGTGTGGAAGTTGGCCAGAAAGAAGTGGGTGTCCGCCTGATCGATGCCGACGGCGCTAATGTCGTAGCGCCTGTAGATGCAACTGTAAACGTCGAATCACCAGCGCCGGGCTACAGCTATAGGAGCCATCGAATTAACTTAGGATTTCACAACGTAACATTCCCGTCCTACGGGGACTATGCAGTGAGTTGGCTTGTAGGCGGCCAAGAGGTCAAGCGAGTAGCACTCAGATTCGCTTCTCCACCCACGGCCCCTGGGACAGCGTAACCTCCTCAGAAGTCTTCGATGTAGCTTACTCGATAACAAGGGGTGACCATAAATGGTCACCCTCTTCGATTTCTGAGGAAGCCCCATGGATAAAGCACATTGACGCAGGTTAGCCATTATGATACAAGGTAATCTGGCTTGCCACCAACGGGCAGCCCAATGGAGGTGACGCACATGCCCGACACGGCTCGAAAGCTGTTTAGCTACGACGATGCGCAAATAGGTGAGGAGCTGGGCTCCTACGAGTACGAGTATACCCAAGAGATGCTGGACAGGTTCAGGCAATCAGTGGACGACCCCGAGGCCAGTTACGCTACTATAGCAGTGAAGCACGATGCTACGGCGTTAATGATGGTTTATGACGACCAGACCGGCACCGTTAACGCGGGCAACGAGGTGGAGTTTTTCAATCCTCCGATTCCAGGGAAAAAGATACGGGTAACTGCTAGCATCGCAGACAAATATTGGCGTCGCGATAAGCCGTATCTCGTTCTGGAGTCCACAGCAGTGGACGAAGACGGAAGGCTGTTGGAGAAGACTCGCACCTACCAGCTGAAAAAACCTGATGAGTTGGGGAAGAAATGGAATCCACAAAGCTAATGGAGATAGGCACTGAGCTGCCACCGATAACCAAGCTGGTCACTCAAGAGAAGATCAATCTGTTCGAGGGCTGCGGCATCATGGAGCGGGCCAACATACACACGGACCCTGAGGTCGCGGCCCGCAGTCTGGGTACCACCTATCCAGTCGCCTCGGGGCGAATGACCCTTACCTACGCGTCAGAGGCGCTACGAAGGTTCTTCGGTTCGGAGGTGTTCAGCCACTCGGGCTCCCTGAACCTGAAGTTCCTCCGGCCGGTCAAGGACGGTGACACGGTCTCCATAAATGGCAAGGTCAGTGAGAAGCTGGAAGAGGATGGAGGCACTCGCATATTCGTGGAGCTTCGATGCGAGAACCAGAACGGCGATGCGACTGCTGTTGGAACAGGCAGTGCGCTCATCAAGCGATAGCGACTTCAACTCTCGTCAGCATATTCCATATCCATGTTCCATGTTCTTCGACTCCCTCTTTACAGGATCTCGGCCAACGTAGAACCCTCAATTAGCTTGATTAGGCGGTAACACCGTTGCCCCTCTGGATACTGCTCTCTCTCCTATTTCCTATCCTGTTCGGGATAGTGAACCTGTTGGACAAGATGCTCGTGGACCGATATCGGGCGGGAGTATTTTACTACTGTTTTTGGATTGGCGTTTTTGAGTTCATCATAGGTTCGGTCATACTGGGAATTGCCAGCCTGGAGGGACTGGAGTTCAGAGGCACTTTAGGCGGCTGTCTTGCCGGAGCTGTGACGGCTGCCAGCCTCCTGATATACCTTTCCGCCTTAAAGCGCGGCCAAGTAGCCAGGGTAGTGCCCATCTGGTACCTGTACCCATTGATGGTGGCCCCAATGGCAGCGGGTTTTCTGGGGGAGAGGCTGTCAGTCCTGGCAGCAGTGGCCGTTGTTCTGGCAGTGGCGGGCGGAGTGCTGGTCTCCTGGCAGAGGAGCCCGGGAGGAAGGACATTCGGCGATCCCTTGATACCGGTGCTGGCCCTATCCGCGGCGGTATTGATGGCTGTAGCTTTCGTATTAACCAAGTACTTTCTGGAAGGTGACATATTCTGGCAGTTCACTGGAGGGTACCGTTTGGGCATGTCACCAGTGATGATGACCTTATTGGTATTCCGGGAAGTAAGAAGGGCAGCTCCAGGGATGGTGCGCGACCGAGGATTTATGGGACTGGTCCTCATGGTACAGATAGTCGTCTCGTTGGCCCTGGTTGTGCGGTCGCTGGCCATTAATCTGGGTCCGGTATCCCTGGTTGCCGCCCTCAGCTCCATTCAGCCCACCATGGTTTTCTTCTACGCCATGGGCCTTGCGACTTTATTCCCCATAAAGTTCAAGGACTGGATAACCAGAGGCACTCTTAAACCTCAGATAGCTGGTATTACGGCCATCACCGCCGGGGTGGTAATCATCTCTCTCCAGTAACGGTAGAAGAAATCGTTGTTGACCTTGAACAAGAGAGTAAAATGATATCCAGTCAAGAAGCTCCAGCACTCTGAGATGACCTTATTGCTAAGTCCCGATCAAAACTAATAAGGAGGCCTCGGCTTATGACAACTCAACTTGATATCGACCGAAATCAGACTGCCGTACTTATCATGGACTACCAGAACGAGATCGTTGACCTGTTCCCAACCGCTCAGGACGGCCTTCTTGATAGGGCGGCGGCTGTGCTCAGTGGGGCCCGAGACGTAGGGATTCCCGTCGTCTACGTAGTAGTGGGCTTTCGTGACTGCTATCCGGAGATCTCAGCTAAGAACAAGTCTTTCAGCTCGATGAAGGCCGCTGGTCGCCTCAAAGGAGGAACCGACGGCGTTGAAGTACATCCTGCCGTGGCCCCACAACCTGGCGAGGTTGTAGTGACCAAGAGGCGAGTAGGCGCCTTCGCCACCACCGATATGGAGACCGTTCTCAAGGCCAAGGACGTAACTACACTTGTCCTATTGGGCATTTCCACCTCTGGAGTGGTGTTATCTACTGTGAGGTGGGCCGCCGATGCCGACTATCAGCTGGTGGTGTTGGCCGACTGTTGCACCGACAATGACGAAGAGGTGCACCGCGTGCTCACCGAGAAGATTTTCCCCAGTCAGGCGACGGTGATAAACTCCGCGGGTTTTCTTGAAGCTATCGGGAAGGGTTAGTGGCCCATTCAGGATCAGAGTATTGCGATAGCTTCTATCTCGATATTCAGACCGGGCAAAGCCAGTCCGCTGACCTCTATCAGGCTATTGGTGGGGTACTCGCCATGGAAGCACTGGTCGAAGATAACTTCTCGCTCCGAGCGGCAGGCATTCCACTCGTCCATACTGGTCACATAGGTGGTAAACTTTACCAGGTCGGTTGCCGACCCGCCCTCTGCCTCGACGATGGCCCTGAGCCTGTCTATCGTGACCCTGAGTTGGTCCCCCATTGGCCCGTTCTCGGCATCGCTTTCCCTGGCGGTAGTACCAGCAATGAAAAGCATATTGCCGGCTAGGACTGCCCGGTAGAACTGACCCATGGCGGGGGCGATATCCGGATAGCTTCGACGTAGTTTTTCCATTATTCCTCCTGCACCCTCAGGGTCTTTTAGTTGTCATTGCGAAGGGCGAAGCCCTGAAGCAATCTCCCGATGCAATAAGAGATTGCTTCAGGGCTTCGCTCGCAAAGACAGTAAAGGAGAGCTGAAAGGCGCCTCCTAGACGTTGTCTGACTTTACCTAGTTGACCATGTCATAGCTACGGAGTAGCCTCCCAGGCAAGGCCCCGGTGCACTCGTTCTCCTCGAACGTGACGGTTCCGTTGACTATCGTATAGCGAAGCCCCTTGGGTTTCTGTACGAGGCGACGCTCGTCACCAGGGAAGTCATTTACGTAGATGGGCTTGTCGTACAAATACCCGAGCTCCTCCTGATTGTAGACGATGATGTCGGCCCACGCCCCAACACGTAGAGTGCCACGGTCTTTGAAGTCCGCGAACCACGCGGGCAAAGCGCTTATCTTGTAATGTGCCTGCTCCAGGCTCATGATACCCTTGTCGCGAACCCAATGGCTCAAAAACTGGATAGGCCACACGCTTATAGCGAGGAACCTGGTGTGGGCGCCGCCATCGGAGTTGGAGATATGGGAGTAGGGATTCTTGATGCGTTGCTCTAGGGAATCCTCATTGTATTCGATGGCCAGGTGTCCAAACTCAGTCTTCATTTCCTCGTCGATTGCCAGGTCAAGGAACGAGTCCAGAGGGTGTTTCCCTTCCATCTCGCCCATCTGCGCCATGGACATCCCTTCGTACTTGTAGTTCCGCTCATACACCGCTTGAAGCACCTTGATATTTGTCCAGTCGGTCCGGATCATCGGTCTCTCTTCCACGTCTCGCTTCATCGCGGCGCGAACCGCCGGATCCCGTAGCTTCGCGGCTCGCTCTTCAGGGCTCCCTACCAGAGGGTCCACCCAGTTGGGCATGTAGTCGAAGAGGTTGTACTCAGCTAGCTGGAACTCGGCATCTTGACGGACACAGATCAGCTGGGCGACCGCAGGCAGCCCTTCGCTGCGAGACGACTCAAGCCAGGCTCGGTCATCATCTGTGCTCAATCCCACGTGAAGCGGACGGCCACTCTGGTGCATCATCTTTGTCAGGAGCGATCGGATGGTAGTACGTTCTTCCGGTGTGTGACCCAAGCCAATACTCCATCCGATGTGGCCAACGCCGAACTCGCTCAGGACCTCTCCAAGGGCCAGATATTCCTCGTCGGAAGCCACGTGGCTGGGCAGGTGGCCGCCGTCTTCTGGCCGGTCTTCCATGTTCATATTCGTGGAAATGCCGAAAGCTCCAGCTGTCATCGCCTCGTGGAAGAGCTGCTTCATTTGATTTAGCTCTGCCTCAGTGACCAATGTTCTTTGTCTGGCAGGTAACATGCCCAGTACGTATCCTCTCAGTGGAGAGAAAGGGAATAGGGCTCCAATGTTAACGCCCAACCCCTGGCGGTCCAGGCTGTCCAGGAACTCCGGGAAGGTTTCCCAGTCCCAGCGCATACCCCTGCGCATCGACTCCAGCGGAATAGCCTCTATCCGATTCATCATGCGCATGTTCAGGTCTCTGTCCTCAGGCCTGGTCGGCGCAAATCCAAAGCCACACTGGCCGATAGTGAGGGATGTCACCCCGAACCAACCAGACAGGGAAGCGTAGGGGTCCCAGTTGAGCTGAGCGTCGTAGTGGGTGTGTAGGTCGATGGCCCCTGGAGCCACGATGCAGCCGCTGGCATCGATCTCTTTGCCGGCACCGGGCTTAATCTTACCGCTGATCATGGCCAGCCTTCCGTCCTTGACAGCCACGTCAGCCTTGTAACGAGGGATGCCGGTACCATCAACGACTGTCCCACCGCGAATCACTAGATCATATTCAGACATTTTACAATCCCCCTCAGCTGACCGCCTGGACACGGCGGTGCGATGATTCAGTTTATAGCGACTAAGGTAGTGCGTCAACGACCCAGTTCGTACGTATCGACAGATATCAAAAAGTTGAATGCAGCCCAGAACTGTGTATACTACTGCTGTTAGAACGAGCCGAGCGGTTGTTTGGTGAACAAAGCCAACAGAGGAAATTGTTTGGGGACAGCAAGCCTTATGACGGGGGACAGATGTGGCTGATTTCCTTCTAGCTCATGACGCCGGGCATGGCAGCTGGTGTTGGGGGCGTGTTTGGGGGCATCTTACCGCCCCTGTCGACCATCCTCCACGGCTATATGCCAAAACCAACGCGGATAAGGTGGTCGCACCGGACCTCTACTTCCCTCCCCCAACGGACGAAGAGGACGAGTCTCCACCCTCCTTTGACGATTTGGTCGCTCAGCTGACCAACGAGATAGAGTCCCACGGCCTACACGACCTTGTAATAGCGGCTCATGGCCTGGCGGCACCCGTGGTCCTCCAGGCAGCTCACAAGTTGAGCGAGCCCCCCAAAAGGATCGTGCTGTTCGCTGGGGTCATTCCAGAGGAGGGAAAATCCACATTAGATATTTTACCCAGGCAGACGAGGTTCGCCTTCAAGATGCTGGCCCGGTTGAATCGCCTCGCGCGGAAGGAGATGCGGCTGCCCAACGCCGCGATAACCAACGTTTATTGCAACGGAATGGACCCCTTCGACGTTATACAAATCGTCGGGCGCTTCACATCCCTACCGTACCAGCTTTTCCAGACCAAACTCTTCTTGCGAGAGCTGGAGCCACCCTGCCCCATCACCTATGTGCCATTGTGGAGAGACAAGCTGGTCCCCTCGGTGTTGCAACGGAGGATGGCGAGCAGACTCCAAGGAGTAGAGGTAATCGGAGAGTTGGACGCCTGCCACGAGGTACTTATAGAGCGTCCGAAACAGGTGGCGGACATCCTGCTCAGGTACGCTTAAGCCGATGGTTGCTGACCATTCGGTGCGGTAACAATGTCGTTCTGAGAACAAGATGGAAAAGAACAAACTCGAACCGTTCCCAGAAGGTGTCCTTGAACATGTCGCGAGGACCATTAGCAATTACAGAACAGGCTCGGAGATAGGAGAACTTCTCAGGATCGCCGGCTATTCCAAAGAAAGCCTGTTCGCAGGTACCAAGTGGAGATTTCTCTATGGGACTTTTAAGCAATTCCAAGCTAGTCTGGATGGTCAATATCATATAGCCAAGGTTATCCAAGCCTTCTGCGATCCGACACAATGGATTGGTAGGCTGTCCAGCCACAAGCAAGCACTGGACACCCTGGATGAAGGACTAATATACGTTAACTTACAAGTTAATAAGGCCGGCAAGCTTGTTGTTACCCAAGAAAGAATAACTCACGTCGTCCAAGGGGAAATGCAGGACGAGTCATCCGAACACGAGCATGATTCTGCGAGGCCCAGCGATATGACAGACGAGCTAAATCGACGCCGAGTTTTCGTAGTTTACGGGAGAAACGAGAAAATTCGAAGAGGAATCTTCTCATTTATTCGAGCACTGGGATTGGATCCCATTGAATGGATCAAGGCGGTTGAGATGACCGGGAAAGCCACACCTTATGTCGGTGAGATTCTTGATAATGCGCTAGCTAACGCTCAAGCCATCGTGGTAGTTATGACTCCGGATGACGAGGCCAGATTGCGGCAATTATATGTCACGGATAGTGACCCTGAATACGAGCGTGAGTTAACTCCTCAGCCACGATCCAACGTGTTGTTCGAGGCTGGACTTGCGCTTGGACGTGCGCCTGATCAGACAGTCCTGGTCGAAGTCGGTCACAATAGGCCATTTAGCGACATTGCCGGACGGCATACGATTCGCCTGGATAACAGCACAGAGAAGAGGCATGCACTAGCCTCCCGACTTAAATCAGCCGGATGTAGCGTGGACTTTAGTGGGACCGATTGGCATACGGAGGGCGACTTCGAGATCAGTGGAGCAGATACTCGCCAAGACATGGCTGGGCAAGCGGCTGTTGACACGCCCAACTTGTATTCTGGACACGGCTTTACGAATGAACTTACAGAGAGTGAAGTGAAAATCCTCAACCTTATGGCACAGATCGGTGACACGGGTCTCACTATAGCTGAACTTGCAACGGAGTTTCACATCCACCAGACAAAGGCGGAATACCTCCTGGAACAACTGTAGAAACGAGCTTACTTAATCGCTGCGTATCATTGGACTGGACAGGCCCCGAGATACGCTCTGGACTCCAAAGGACGTGCCTACCTAGTTGAACACAACCTCGTGTGACGAAATCCCAGACAGCTCATGACGGCTGACCACGTCGCTGATATCCGTGGCCGTTTGGGGATTGTAGCTCGAGAATTCAGATATTTCGATCACAAGAGTCCAAGCTCGATTAGAGTCCACAGCTACTGCTTACCCCGTGATTCGACATGCTCACCATGGATGAACATTAGGCTTCTCACCATTAGTGGCGACAGTTAACCGCCCTCCCCCGATTACGCATTCGGCGGCCTCATCTTGTGCCAGGGTGTGGCTTGTTCGTAGGCGTGGGCCACTTTGAACACGGTCTGCTCGTCGAACACCTTGCCGTCTATCAGCATTCCAATGGGCACACCCTCGGCACTTATCCCGCAGGGCACTGACATCGATGGCGCGCCCAGCATGTTGGAGTTCCACGTGAGGACGAAGGGCAGGCGAAGGTTTGACTCTGAGCCACGGCCCTCAATCATGGGCGGGGGAGTCCCCAAGGTGGGCTGAACCAGGACGTCGTATCTATCCAAGGCCTCCCGGTATTGCTGGGAGATCATGCTCCGTAGCTTCTGGGCCTTGTAGTAAGCCTGGGCCGGCATGATGCTGCCCGTGAGCAGCGCTACCTGGTTGTCGAAGGCGAAGTCGTGCAACCGGTCCTTGACGTAGTCCCTGTAGTTGGCAGAGGGCTCCACGTTTAGGTATACCAACGTGACCAACATAGCGTGTTTCGTTAGAGGTATTGAGACCTCCTCCACCGACGCACCTAGCTCGCCGATTACCGAGGTTGCCTTCAGCACCGCATCTCTCACCTGGGGTTGCACAGCCTCGCCATTGAGCTGCTCCTTTATTATTCCCACCCGTAGCCCTTTAATATTGCCGTCCAACGCCGCTCTATAATCAGGTACGGGCTGATCCCAGGTATAAGGGTCTTTAGTATCGTATCCTGCAATGGCTCCAAGGGTCATGGCGGCGTCCTCCACCGTTCGGGACATAGGGCCCACGGCGTCCATGGACCACACACCGCGATTGATACCGTAGCGACTCACCCTGCCCCAGCTTGGCCTTATCCCCGCCAGCCCACAGGCCGAGGAGGGAAACCGAATAGACCCGCCGGTATCCTCACCGAGAGAAGATGCACAGAGATAAGCCGCCGTTCCGGCTCCGGAGCCGCTGCTGGACGCTCCTGGGAAGTAGTCCAGGTTCCAAGGATTACGAGGGATGCTGAAACGGTGGGGCATGCCTATGGCGAACTCGGTGACGTTCAGTTTGCCCAGCAGGATAGCCCCTGCCTTTTTGAGGTTGGCTACGACGGTGGAGTCGTCGTCGGGAAAGAAGTCCATGAGAATCCGTGAGCCATTGGTGGTCCGAATGCCCTTGCTCCAGATCTGGTCCTTGACGGCCACGGGAATTCCGTGCATGGGCCCAAGATAGTTACCCTGAGATATCTGCTGCTCCGCCTCCTTGGCAGCCTGGAGAGCGCCTTTGCGGTTCACGGTGAGGTAGGCGTTGAACTTGAAGTCGACATCGTCGATGCGGTCTATGTAGGCCTCGGTAGCTTCGACGGGAGAGACTTCCTTCTTCTCAATTAACTTGGAGAGCTCGGTGGCAGAAAGAAAGGGTATGTCTGCTTTATTCATTTCAGCTCCTTGTCGCTCGATGAATGGCCAATAGGACGAGGCAATTCTAGGGGTGGCCCATAACCTCGTCAAGCGCCACCGGCATGATGGGTAGTAGAGGCGACCCTATGTGGTCGCCCTGGTTGCATCGCAAACCTGGGCAGACACCTAGGTCTGCCCTTACGGGCTGGATTTCGGAATAGCCGCTAGCGCATATTTGGTTGCTCCGCCAACACGCCTTGCTCGACCAGAGCATCGAAGCGGTCACCGGATATGCCCAGAAGCTCCTGGCATAGATAGGAGGTATGCTGACCGAAGAGGGGCGCCGCAGAGCTATTTCCTATTGCGCTGCGAGAGAAACGCCAGGGCCGACCAGGATACTCGAAGATGCCGGCGTCGGGTTCTTCTACCTGATCAAAGAAGCTGCGTGCCCGCAAATGGGGGTCTTCGTACATCTCCACCGCATTCAGCACAGCTCCCGCCGGAACACCTGCATCCTGAAGCTGTTTCATCGCTTCCAGAGGACTCCGCATATTCGTCCACTCTTCGACTATGGGATCAAGCTCTTCCTGGTGCTTCAATCTCTGACTGCTACCGGCGAACCGGGGATCGTGGTCCAACTCAGGACAACCTATCACCTGGCACAGCCGCACCCACTCTTCGTCGTTTCTCACCGCAATGGTGACCCACCTGTCATCGCCCTTACACCGGAAAGTACCATGGGGCGCATACTTCTCATGGTGATTAGCCTTGGGAGAAGCGCTTCGCCGGTTCATGGTGTAGTCCATCATCACGTCTCCGATGGCACATACTGCCAGCTCTCTTTGCGACAGGTCCACCCAGACTCCCCGGCCCGTTCGCCTTCGATGCCGAAGGGCGGCCACCGCTAGACCGAGACCCATATAGGCAGCCAGAAAGTCCGGCAGGTTGGGCCCGGAGAAGTCTGGCCAATCGCCCTCATAGCCGGTGATACTCATGAGACCACTCATGTACTCCAGAGTACCTCCTGCGGAGCCGAAATGGGCCTCGGGGCCTTCACCACCTTGGCTGGTCAGGGATAGCTGGACGATGGTGGGGTTGACCCGCTGCAATGTGGGGAAGTCGAGGCCGTAGGAGCCCATCACTCCTATCCGAAAATTTTCCAGGACCAGGTCGCTCACCTTGACCAACTCCAGGAATATGTCTCGTCCTTCGGGGTATTTGAGGTCCAGGGACAACCCAATCTTGGATCTGTTGCGCTCGTTGATCATGCCCGAGCGATTCCACGGCCGCTCTCCCGGCTCTCCTCCAGGATAAATATCCCGAGTCTGGAGACGCAGCGGGTCTGGCCGGCTCCCGGCCTCGACCTTGATGACCTCGGCTCCCATGTCTCCAAGCAAGCGGCCAGTCAGGGGCCCGGCCATGAACATGCCCATGTCAAGAACTCTAATCCCATTCAGCGGCCCGCTTGTCATTGCATCATCATCTTGCGCTCAGATCACACCATCTCTGCGTAGATGCTCTAACTCCGCTTCAGAGTAGCCCAGCTCTTGGCAGAGCACCGCGCTGTTGTGTTCACCCACGGTAGGTGCCGGTCGAAGGATTGGAGAAGTTCCATCCATCTGGAAAGGCGTACCGGGGTATGTCCAGGTCCCAGCCTGAGGATGAGCCACCTGCTGAAAGAATCCTCTGAACTGAAGCTGAGGAGACGCCAGAATATCGGGCATCTTGGCAAGATAGCCCGCACTCACCCTCGCTTGCTGGGCCTGCTGGTATATCTCTTGGCCCGTCCGTTCGATGGTCCACTGAATAATCATGGTATCCAATAGCTCGGCGTTCTCCCTGCGGGCATGAAAGGTGGAAAATCTGGGATCGTCCGCCAACTCCGGCTGACCTATGAGCTTGCAGATCCTTGGCCACATCAGGTCCAACAATAACTGTATTGAGATGTAACCGTCTTTACAGGGATACACCAGCTGCTGGTATCCCCGCTCCTTCACTTCGCCCGTGTAACTGTAGCGGCAGAAGAGCTCCACGTGGGAGAGGGCCAAGGCTTCGCGGATGGAGACCTCTACCTGCTGGCCAACTCCGCTGTCCTCGGCCTCATAGACGGCGGCCATGGTAGCACCAAAGGCTGCGAAGGCTCCTATAAACTGGCCCGGGTTTCCACCGAACTTAAGGGGCTCTCTATCGGGTCTGCCCAGAAGGTTCATCTGACCCGACAAGGCCATGTCGGTTAGCTCCAGGCACAGATAGTTCTGGTAAGGTCCGCCCTTGCCCATGTGGGAAATGGAGGTGACCACAAGCGCGGGATTCTCTTGGGTTAATGAGGCTGGGTCCAGTCTTAACTCCGTGCGGGCTCCAAGGTCCACGTCCTCGACTAAGACGTGGGCCATCTGGGAAAGGCGATGGAAGATGTTCCGCCCCTTCTCGCTTTCCAGGTTTAGTGAGATGCTCCGCTTGCCTAGATTGAGATAGAGGAAGGTCCCACTTTTCTCAGGGTCTGCAATGTCCTCTGGGAAGGGTCCTTCTTGGCGCGTTGGATTTCCTCCTGGGGGCTCCACCAATACGACATCGGCACCCAGGTCTGCCAGAAGCCGTGTAGTATAGGCTGCGGCGATGCCTTCGGACACGTCCAGGACTCGTATGCCTTCCAGCAGGTTGATACTCATTTCGCCTTGTCGACGCTCACGCCTCTAGTGACCCTCACCATCGGGGTGCTCGCTTCTCTATAAAGGCCAGACCACCCTCATCCCTCTCCTCGGCAGACGCGGCGGTTCTTAGGTAGGACACATACTCCATGGAGCTCTTTAAGTCGGATACCAGGGCGTTCTGGATGGCTTTCTTGGTGAACTTTAAGGCGGATGGGGCGCCTGCAGCCAGACGCTCAGCCAGCTCCATCGTCCGGTCCATGAGCTGGCCGTCGGGCACCACCTCGGACACCAGGTTATACTGAAGGGCTTCCTTGGAATCTATGGATTCTCCTAGGAGGATCTTGTGGACGGCAGGACCCAGATGCATTAGTCTCGGCAGGAACCAGACCTCGCAGCTACAGACAAGTCCGCGCCTCAGGTAGATACAGTGAAAGGCCGCCGACTCGGAGGCAATGCGTATATCAGCGGCCAGAGCCAACCCGAATCCAGCTCCCGCTGCGGCGCCGTTAACGGCGGCTATAACCGGCTTCTCCACCATTTCTATCAGGTCCTGGGGCATACCGCTGGCCCGCTGCGGAGTTACGCCTGGCTTGGAATAGTCCTCGAGTATCTGTCGCAGAGCCTCAATATCTTCGCCTGTGCAGAATCCCCGCCCCGCGCCGGTTAAGACCAGTACCCGTGCTTCCGGGTCTTTGTTGAAGTCGCGCCAGCAGTGGCGCATCTCGTCCTCCATGCCTGGCCACAGGGCGTTGAGCTTGGCGGGACGGTTCATGGTCATGATACCCACCCGGCCCCTCTTCTCATAAATGATGTCCTTGTATTCGGCCATGGTTCCTCCTGTGGTGTGGATAAATCGATCGAAGGTGCTGAGATGCCCCTGTCCAAGGGACGTATGGGCTTCGCTTACCGAGGCAATTGTAGTGGCGGCCCATTACCCCGTCAACTGGTGGGGCGGGCTCACCAGTCGGTTATATCGCGGTGGGGGCGACGCTGTGTGGTCGCCCTGGTTGCATCGCAAACCTGGGCAGACACGTAGGTCTGCCCCTACGGGTCCTAGGCCCAATATGTCAACCCGTTATCTAAATCAGCCCAATGAGATGGTATAATCTCGTTATATGGAGTCCGAACGGACTCAAACAACTGGTCGCTCAAGCCAACGCTACCGCACATAGAAGGACGAGTTCCCACCATGGATGACCAGGAGTTCCTAGACCGGGTCAAAGCGAAGATAGAGAGGCTTGCGGGCACAGAGATAGAGCTTCAGCTGGACAGGGAAGACAAGACCCAGATCATGCTAGACCTGGAGAGGCCGGCGCCCCAGGTTGTGCTGGGCTCCAACATCCTCGAGTATTCCGGTTTCGCTCGAATGGCCATCGAGTACGCCGTAGCGTCCATACGTGAAAGGCGGCAGTTAGGAGCCTTGGAGTTCCACATCCTTCTGGCGAGAAACTAGCTTTGCTCCTGGGAGTCTTCACTCTCATTGGAAACCGCACCATTGAAGGCGACTAGGGACTTAAACAATAAATGGCGATAACGGAATATACCTGTCAGGCCTGCCGCCACGACTTTCCCTGGTTCAGTTCCGACGGTCCTGAGCCCCGGTGTCCTCGTTGTTGTAGCGGCGAGCTTAAAGCCAATCCCTGGCTTCTGCTGACACCCGATTCCAATGATTTGACCGACACAGACCATCTGGAGGCTCTGTTGGTAGTCTGATGCCATGGCTGCTCCCCGTGAGGGAGCGTTATGCGCTGGGTAAGGGGAGGGTATTTAGGAGTCTCGGGATTTTCGGGGTACTCTGCCGTCAGGATAGTGGTCCGACAAACCCTTTGCTGAGCTCGGGCTTTATGTGTTCTACCTCTGACTCGGGCTTCGCTTCGAGCCTGGTCAGTGGACAGGGGTCTGCTACTTCTCTGGCCATGGTGCCCTCCTTGGGCTTGGCCCTTGCCACACTACCGCGCTAGCCGGAACGGCGGGTACTCGTCGGTCATCAGAGCAGCGTACGCCGTAACCCTGATAGTCCACCTGTTAAATCCCATCACAAGCTCGAAGATGTCCCTTGGGTACCGCCCTTTGAAAAGCAGCCCCACGGCCCCGAACAGGGCCAGCAGGCTGACCAGACCGGCGGTACGCTCACCTCCGCCCCCTTGAAGAAGGCTGACCACCAGGTAGTGCGGAATGGCCAGGAGCCACCACTTGATCAGCACCAGACCCCGTGAAAACGACTCGGGGTACTCAACCTCCAGGTTTGCCGGGTAGTCTCTGATGGAGAGGCTAAAGGGCGGGTATCGGTCGGTGGCGAGAGCGCTGTAGCTGTAGTAGCCAACTCGCCAGGTCCACCTCAGCACACCCACATTGAAGTCGAAGAGCCCCCTGGGATACTTGCTCGTGAAAAGGATGGCGAACAGGGCTACTATGGTCAAAACGATGAAGGCCGCCCAAAGGAAAAACAGGATGATCAGGTGCGGAATGACCAGGAGCCACTTGACCAGCCAGAGCCACCGGCTCAGTGCTGGATCCAACTCTCCTTCGACTGACACAGGGTAAGTAGAATCAGTTGCCATGATGTCCTCCTCTGAGTCCACATAAACTTTGAAACGACTATACCTCTGTTCACTACAGGGGCCGGTTCGCCTCACTGACAGCAATGGCAGGCCAGGGTCACGGGTTCGAATGATCAGACCATGTAGCGCCGCCTAGTGTGGTGTGCGGCCGCGGGAGGCGCACCATTCTTCGTAGGGAGGCACCTCCTCATTCACCACCCACAGGAAGTGATAGGCTCCCATGTCGCCGAGAAAACGAAACTTTTCCCTTAGGTCGGTTACAGTTCCCTCGAAACCATCGTGAGAACGCAGGTAGGTAGGGAAACTGCCGTGAATCTTCTCCAGGTCAAGCATCTGGCGCGCGTTTTCAACGATAGCTCCGAGCTTGCGCCGGTTGCGGATTACCCGGGTGTCCTTGGCCAGCTCATCTATGTCTGTTTCGGTGAATCTAGCGACGGACATCGGATCGAAGCTCTTGAAAGCTTCCCGGATACCCGGCCACTTGGACTCAACAACCTTGTAGGAAATACCAGTCTGGAACACTGACTTACTCATAATTTCGAGGTAGTCAGCCAGACCACGGGGATCAATCTTCTCTGGTGCTTGCATGATTGTTCCTTCTAGGGCATAACTCTCCACTAGGAAGGAAATGGCACGCTGGCTCTGGCTTTTGCCACCACCAAATCCAGCTGGTTAGACCCGATAACCTCGCAGTCCACCAGTTTAAGGCCATCCTCTTCCCGTTTGCCAGTCACCTCACCCGTAAATGTGATGGTATCTCCGGACCTGATTGGCTCCGTAGCCCTCATTTCCAGGCGGCTGCCTTTGCTCATCAGATTGGTCAGAGGGAAGGCCTTTTCCAAAAGCTCGGCCACGTAGGCAACAGTTGCCACTCCCATGTTTACGGTCCCACCAAAGATACCCTGGGTCGCGAACTGCTCATCGGTGTGGAGGTTGCTCCAGCCGGGGCGAGGGCCAGGCGGAGCGTAGCGGGCATACAGATTTATCGTATCTTGAGATTCGTGCTTCACCAGTATTGGAAGCTCGTCACCCACCTTTATGGTATCGTAGCTCACCTCTCTGGCCCTCAGCGTTGACATGAATGGCCTCCCTAACTGTTCATCCAATTAACAGGCGGTTCAGGTACAACTTACCACCATCGAACCCGGGCTGCAAGGTACATCGGTAGGAGGGCGCCTAGCTGAAAACGAGTTGTCCGCACGCCTATGTTATAATCCGTTGAAATGGAAGAGGTGATCCAGGTCCAAGGTCTAGTCAAGCGGTACGGCGCCATCACAGCCGTGAATGACATCTCGTTCTCCGTATATAGCGGCGAAATATTCGGCATCCTGGGTCCTAATGGGGCCGGCAAAACCACTGCCCTTGAAATCATGGAGGGTCTACAGCAGCCAACTGCCGGCCATACCTTCGTGCTCGGGGTGGACACTCACAAAGACCCATCCGCTGTCAAAGAGCGCATAGGCGTCCAGCTTCAAGCATCTGCCTACTTCGACTATCTCACCCTCGACGAAATCCTGACCCTGTTTGGCAGCTTCTACTCCCAACGCATCCCACCCAGGGAGTTATTAAGCAACGTAGGACTCGTGGAAAGGGCGGATACCACACTGAAGAAACTCTCAGGCGGACAGAAGCAGCGCTTCACCGTTGCCGCTAGCCTGGTGAACGATCCAGAGGTGGTGATCCTGGACGAGCCTACCACAGGACTCGATCCCCAGGCACGACGAAATCTGTGGCAGCTGATTCAACAGATCCACGCAGCCGGCAAAACTATAGTGCTTACCACGCATTATATGGAGGAGGCGGAGGCGCTGTGTGATCGAGTGGCTATCATGGACCAGGGCCGGATCGCTGCTCTGGATACGCCGACCAATCTGTTGAGAGGCCTGGACTCCCCCTACCTTGTGAAATTCGTGACTTCCAGGACTCTTTCTCCTGAGGCGGCCGACGCATTAAATAGATCGCTGGAAGGAGTCGTCGCCAACAACAGCCACTCTTACCAGTTGCACGTAAAAGATGCCCATAAGGCCATGGCCCGTATACTGGAGTGGACCTCAAGCCAAGAAGTGACACTGGAGCACCTGGAAGTGATGCCAGCCACGTTAGAGGATGTATTTCTAGACCTAACGGGGAGAGAGTTGCGGGATTAGAAGTTGCTGGCATTACTGAAAGCCAATATGCGAATCATGCTCCGGGACCGGCAAGCGCTGTTCTGGGCACTGGCATTCCCACTGATTCTGGTACTGGTATTCGGCGTCTTCGACCTGGACAGAGTGAGTTCGGCGGATATGGCTGTCATCGACCAATCCCAGAACAACTTCTCGAGGGAACTTAGACGAAAGCTTAACAATATCGAATATCTTCGAATCGATAGCCAGGGTTATTCAAACCAAGCAGAAGCCCTGAATGCCCTCAAAGATGGCGACCTAGAGTATCTGTTGGTGATTCCCGGCGGCGCTGATGAATTACTCACCAGCGATACCGTCTCGGATACGGATGGGGACAGCTCTTCTCCCCTGCGACTCGACCTGTACTACGATGCCAATGATGCCGTGGGTGGTCAGCTCATCGTAGAGACAGTTCGTCATTTCGTGGACGAGGAGAACCTCAGACTCGTCGAAGGAAATGAGCTTCTCCAGGTCCTGCCTAAAGAGGTGGATTCCGAAAGGGTGGACTACTTCGACGTACTGTTGATAGGTCTCGTGGGTATGGGCATGATGACCAACTCCATCATTTTCATTGCCGTAAAGATCAGCATGTACCGAAATCAGTCAATCCTGAAGCGCCTGCTGGTCACACCCTTACGAGTCAGGAACTACTTCGCCTCCGAGATAGTTACCCATCTGCTGCTGTCCCTGGTACAGGCGGCGGTAGTAATCGGAGTAGGAGTCTTTGTATTTGGCGCCAACATCCATGGCAACATACTGTGGGTATTCGTCATAGTAGCCTTCGCTAACACCATCTTTCTGAACATCGGCTTCATTATCTCCGGGTGGACCAACAGTCCTCGGGCCGCCTCCGGACTGGGAAATGCTATCGCGATTCCTATGATGTTCTTCTCCGGCACCTTTTTTCCTACTTCGACCCTGCCGTCCTTCCTACCGGACCTGGTCCAGGTATTGCCATTGACTCCAATGCTGGAGGCGATGCGAGAGGTTGCCATTGACGGCCAGGCACTGTGGCAGGTCGGCGAGGAGCTGGCGATGCTTGCGGGATGGCTGGTGGTTTCATCGGTGGTAGCCATTAAGCTTTTCCGCTTCGGCTAGCCCAAGGGAAAGAATCAGGGCCTTTTCATTCTTTTGTCATGCTGAGAAGCGAAGCGCCAAAGCATCTGGTGGGGGATGGTCTCTGCCTCCGTATACTCTTTGCCGAGATGAGCCCCCCGGCTCCACCAGACCCTTCGCGAAGTTTACCCTGAGGAACGAAGGGGCTCAGGGAGACAATAAAAAGGCCCTGGGGAAGGGTTGCAGCCAGAGCGAAAGAACCAGGATAAGGAATTTCGCCCTCTATGACCTTTACAACTTCACAAAGGTTTGTAAAATTGTATTAATAGAGTTTTATGCGGTGGCAATTTCAGAGGTGAATTATGGCTAATAAAAACACGCGACGTCGAGAGACTAAAAAGGCGAAAAAGGACGATAAGAAAATTGCGACGGGTAATCCTATATCTTCCGTTCCCCCAGTACAGGTGATTAGGAAGCGTAAAAAGGAGATTGAGGAGTAAGGACGGCCCGGGAGAGCACCGTCGAGAGTGCTGTGCGAGCCTTCCCAGGACTGATACGTATGGCCTGGGCAGGCTAGTAGTCAGTCGACCTTAAAATTGATGCATCGCTTCACCCCCACTCTAATTCCCCCCCATCAAGAGGGAGAGAACAAGTCCCTTCCTCCTCGATGGGGAAGGCCCAGGGCCAGCCGAAGTGATGGGGGTGAAGGGCACCTGTCAAATCTTGGTTGACTGAGTACTAGTACTCAGTCAACCTAATTGTTGGCAGGATAGAGATGGTGAAGCTTGACTCGGGCGTCCATAGTGGAGAATCTCCAGTCAATGGTTGCTCCGGCTTGGTTTCGTTCTGCCTCCAGGGCCGCGATCTCGCCACTCAAAGTCTCTTCATCGGCAATACGCCGGCGCAGGACTCGCCTGGCCAAGACACTGAACTCGATCTCTGCCATGTTGAGCCAACTACCGTGCTTGGGAGTGTAGTGAAACTCCAAGCGTTTGCGTATTCGCCTAGCCTCCTTGGGCTCGAAGGTTTCGTAGAGGGAAGCTGGTTTGTGGGTGTTGAGGTTGTCCAGCACCACCCGGATCTTCTCGGACGCTGGGTAAGCTTCATCGGCCAGCCACCGCATCTGCTTAGCGAAGTCCACCATGGTACGACGTTCGGTCACTGCCACATGCCTCCAGCCCGCCAGGGGCTCGCACAGCATGAACAGGTTTCGGGTGCCATTGCGCTGGTACTCGTAATCGTATCGCTCCCGTCGTGCCGGCTTGGGCGGGATCGGAGACCTCTTTTCCGCCAGCAACTGCTTGGAGGTCTCGTCGAAACAGACCACCGGGCGCTCTGGGTCATAGGGTTCCGCGTAAAGGTCCAGCACATCCTCCATACACGCCACAAACTCGGCGCTCACCTGGGGAATACACCACTCCTTCTTCTGCCACGGCTTGAGACTGTTTTTTTCAACCGCTTGCGAATTCCCTCGTGGGACATGGAGGGCGCCAGCCCCAACTCCACCACCTTGTTTGCCAGGAGCCGCAGGGTCCAGTGGTCATGGCCTGGGGGGGCCTCGCTGCACGCCAGGGCAATCAGGTGCGCTTCCCCCCGCTCATCCAGTTTGGTCGGATGTCCTGGCCGAGGATCTTCCTCCAAGGCCCGCTTCAGTCCTCCCTCCAGGTACCGCCGCTTGGTACGGCACACCGTACCCGCAGACGTGTCCAGCGCCTCCACGATGCGCATCACCCCCCAGCCCGTATCTGCCTTTAGCAGAATACGGGCCCGGGCAACCTTTCGCGCTGGGCTCTTTCCCCCGCGAATCAGTCGTTCCAACTGGTCTCGTTCTTCCCTTTCCAACCGGACCACATACCGTTCTCGTCCCATGGCTGCCACCCTCCTACGTCAACACTCCTAAAAAAGGGTAGCAACCTTAGACGTTTTCTTAAACAATTACCAAAACCGAGTTGACTGAGTACTAGTCGTCCTATGCGGGCATGGGTACTTCTTTAAGACCGTAATATACATCGTTGTCCAATACACGCTTCAGTCCGACCACGCTTAGGTTCCGGGGGTTTATCGGCGTATACCATTTATCCGTAACCAGGTCGTGGAGCACCTCTAGCTTAACCGGCTTGTTTCCCTCGGCCAGGATCGACCTGAACACTATCTCCTGCATAGGCATCTCTGGTCTAATGAACCCCTCCTGACCGGAACAGCACTTCGCAATCTGCTTCAGGTGTTCATTCACGGATGGCTTTTCCTGGCTGGCCGCTATCCGGTCTTTACACGAAGAGCACCGACGGCTCATCAGCATCACGCTCAAAGAGCGCTCAAGCTCCTCAGCACGAGCCGGGTCGATGACGTAGTAAGATATCATGGGAGGAGCTTCCTCGGCCTCCTCCTCAATAGGCTCAGTATCCGGAGCCATGACTTCTTCCAGATCAGCTATGGATTCCGATACTTTGTCGCTTGGCTCAGCCTCTTGTTGGGATATCTGGGGTTCTTGTATCTCCATGTCTTCCGGTGTGGTCAAATCTGCACCTCTTCGTTCCAGTCAAGCATTTTAACTCTTACAATCTGTCCTGCCACCATCACAGGAGCATCCTCCGGGCATATGGCGAGGCCGTTAGCACGGGACATTGACGTGAGAATGTTCGAACCCTGGGGACCTGTAGGGCTGGCATAGTATATACCATCCCTTCGGGTTACCTCTACTCTTGCGAAAACTCGACGGTCGTCGTGGTTGTATATTGGGCCCTCCAAGACAGCCTGAATCATGGGCTTTGCTAGTTGCGTCTTGCCCAGCATCTTTAATATAGCGGGACGCGCGAACTCTTCAAAGGCCACCATGGTGCTTACGGGGTTCCCCGGCAACCCCAGGTGGGGAATGCGCTTTCCATCGTTGCCATGGACTACCCCAAAGGCCAGGGGCTTGGCAGGGCGCATGCGTACCGACCAGAAGCTGATCTCACCACGCTCCATCAATACGTCTTTAACGATATCATAGTCACCTTTAGAGACGCCGGCCGAGGTAATGAGGAGGTCGGAGGCGGCTCCAAGGGAAAGTTTTTGATGCATGTCCTCCAGGTTGTCCCTTGCTATCCCTATCATATTGGGGATGCCGCCATACTTTAGCACCGATGCGGCCATGCTATAGCTATTGCTATCGTAAATTTTTGCCGGTTGCACCTGCTCGCCCGGACCAAGGAGCTCGTCTCCAGTGGCCAGGATGGCCACCACAGGCCGCCGAACCACCTTAACCTTTTCCATGCCCAGGGACGCCAAAACACCGATTTCTGAGGGCCTCAGCACTATTCCCTTCTTGAGTACTACCTCACCCTCGCGCACATCCTCACCGGCAGGGCGGACATGGGACCCCTGGGGAACTGCTGCGCGGACCCCGATTTGGTCTGTGCTGAGGCCCTTGTCTTTCCTATCCAGCTCGTCGGTCTCTTCGAAGGGCACGACTGTGTCCGCCCCCGCTGGCACAGGAGCGCCCGTCATGATTCTTATGGCTGTCCCTGCCCTCACTTCCTTGGTGGGCGTCTGGCCTGCCGCAACCTGCCCGATAATCTCCAGAATGCTTGGCGAGGTTGGATTCACAGCCGCGATGTCCTGGTACTGGACGGCATAGCCATCCATAGCAGAGTTGTCCAGGGGAGGTAGATGAAAGGGCGCGGTCACATCTTCGACCAAGACCTGCCCCAGCGCTTGGAGAATAGGCTTCTCTTCCGGCTCCAAAGGACTGAAATAGGCCATGATCCTGTCATAGGCGTCCTCCACGCTGAGCATGTCTACGTGGCGGTGTCCGTGCCCGTGGCGACGTTCGCTCTTATGTCCGTGGGTCGTTGCCACTACTGTTAGCCTCGATGTTAACTTTATGCTTTAGACTGTCTCTTGACTAGCTGCACGATGCTTTCGGCGTACCCGTGCGCTGACTGAGCATCCACCTCTGTAAACGATTCGAAGGGTACGGCCGGTGAGGCCAGGGCGTTAGGGTACCTAGTCGGGATATAGTACCTGTCTAGGATTTTACCCCATTCTATAGCTGGGGCGAAAGCCTCATCCATCTCCGTACACTGAATGGCTAACTCTTGGATGGAGTGGACAAGAACATGGCGCCTGCCCTTTCCATATAGGAACGCTTTCTGGGCCATCAGGGCCGTTTGCTCCGACATGAAGCACACATCGGACCAGAATCCCAGGCCAAGGAGAGCGCTCGTAACTTCAAACTGGTGTTCCGCCTGCTTTAGCCAGCGCTGCCCTTGCTCATGGGGCCTTTTCATAGATTACTCGCCCGTCTCGAACGGCATTTTGAATGAACGGATTCTCCTCCTCAATCATGCTCTGTAATTCATCGGGTGTATAAACGAATATATCGACATGAATAGATAGAGTCAGATAAGAGCCGGCCTCTTGGAGGCGATGGACGAATCCTTTGTCCGTTTTTTTGATGATTATCAGATCGACATCGCTGTATTCGTCCGTGTCGCCACGGGCCGCGGAGCCGAAAAGGATAATTCGTTCCGCATCGTAAGGAATTAGGTCCTTTACTATTTGATCCAGATGGGACGGAAGTATCTTTGTCGACATCAGGTTCGCCTGCTATACCCTGAGCTCGGCTGCGACCTCTCGCTTGAGGGAGTCGAGGATGGTCTCGATGACCTGGTTCACCTCCTCGGCGGCTAATGTTTTCTCAAGAGACTGAACGACGATATGGTAAGCCAAGGAGCGCTTTGCCGCAGGGATATTCTCTCCGGCATAGACATCAAATAGGCGAACTCCAGCCACCAGTGGATGCCCTTCGATAATCTCTTGTATGCGAGCAGCCGACATATCCCGGGACACGATGATGGCCAGATCTCTGGTTGCGCTGGGAAAACGCCCAATGGGTTTGTAGCGGCGTCTCCCTTGAGGTAATGCCCTAAGCAAATCCTCTACATCCAGCTCAAACAGCGCTACTGAGTCACCTTCAATGTCGAAACTGCTTACCACAGTGGGATGTATCTCAGCCACCAGGCCCAGTGTTACGTCTCCAGCGACAATTTGAGCACAGCGGGCGGGATGTAGACCAAATTCTTGAGCTGGTTCGTAGGCAGCCGTTACCTCCAACTCCTCTAACAGCTTTTCGATTATCGCCTTAACATCGAAAAACCCTGATCGGCCTTCAGCAGCCGACCCAGATCCATCAGACTGAGGGCTGGAGATTACACCTGCAATCACCTCCCGCTCCTCTGGCAGGTCATGATTCCGAGGAAGATATGTGTGTCCTGACTCGAATATGCTTATTTGACCTTGCTCGTGGAGGCGGTTGGACGCCAGAGTTGATAGGAGGCTGGCACGCAGCGTTGTACGCAAGTATTCCTGTTGGGAGTTCATGGAGTTTTGTAGCTTCAGGGGCGCATGTCCATTCTCCTGAGCCTTTACTTTGGCCAAATCATCCAGGCTGGTCAATGAATAGGAAATGACTTCCTGCATACCGCAAGCCACCAGCGAGTCCTTTACCCGCTCCTTCAGCTCTTGTAAAGGCTGGGGGTGATATCTGGGTATCGGGGTGGACAGCATGGTGGTGGGAATTTCATCGTATCCGACAATACGAGCGACCTCCTCTACCAGGTCATCCTCTATGTTTATGTCACTGCGCCAGTAGGGCACCATGGCTCGGACCGCAGCTCCATCAACGCTCTCACACGCGAAACCGAGGGACCTGAGCACCTGCTGGACCCTCTGAATTGGCAAATTCACGCCCAGGACCGTTTGAAGCCGCTCCATCGTTAGGGTCACTGAAGGAGCACGGTACTCATCGCCATTGGGGAAAATGTCTATGATACCCTTGGCCGCGACCCCTCTAGCAATTTGGCAGATGAGCTGAGTGGCTCTCTTCAGGGCTATAGGCGCCAGCTCGGGACGGAGGCCTTTCTCGAATCGAGTGGAGGCTTCCGTGAAAAGTCGTAATGCTTGAGCCGTCTGGCGGTTGTTGGTGGGATTGAAGGTGGCTGATTCCAGTAGAACGGTGGTAGTCCGCTCTGTCATCTCCGACTGGGCGCCACCTATTACGCCGCCCAGTCCAACGGCGTCTCTGGCATCGGCGATAACCAGCATAGACGGGGCCAGCTTGCGCTCCACCCCATCCAATGAAACCAGCACCTCGCCGGGCTTTGCTCGCCGAACCACAACCTTTCTCTCTTTAATAGTGTCGAAGTCGAAAGCGTGGAGGGGTTGGTTGTACTCCAACATTACGAAGTTTGTGATATCCACTACGTTGTTGATGGGTCTCATGCCAGCCTTGAGCAACCGGTCCTGTAGCCAGTGAGGCGACGGGCCAATCTGAACGTTGATGATAAGACTTGCGGTGTACCTGTGGCACAGGTCCGGGTCCGCGACCTCCACTGTAGCCAAGGTCCCTATGGGCTCTCCAGCTTCCGTATAGGAAGAATCCGGCTCTCGTACCGCAGTCTCGGTGAGGGCGGCCACTTCGTGGGCGACACCAAGTACAGAAAGACAATCAGGGCGGTTGGGTGTCACGTCTAGGTCAAGGATATGGTCACCCAGATAGCTTGAAAGGAGTTCGCCCACCGGGGCGTCCTCGGGCAAGACAAGAATCCCCGTGTGGTCTTCGCCCATACCCAACTCCTGCTCGGAGCAGATCATTCCTTCGGACACAACTCCACGGATGCGTGCAGCCTTCAACGGCTCTACCTTGTCGCTATGGGTATTGTAGAGCTCAGCGCCCACCTTGGCGAAGGCGATCTTCTGATTCTCTGCGACGTTCGGTGCTCCGCACACCACCTGCATCTGTTCATCACCTACGTCCACGGTACATAGAGTCAGGCGGTCGGCGTTAGGGTGACGTTCAACCTTGGTCACCGACCCGACGTAGCAGTCCTTCCAGCCACCGATGGTAACCACCTCGGCCACCTCGGTGCCGGCCATGGTGATGCGGTGTGCCAGCTCATTCACCGGCACCACTATGTCTACGTACTCTTTAAGCCATGAAAGGGGGATTTTCATTAATCAACCATCGAATATTTAGCGTCTCCTAGTCATCCTGAAGAAGCCGCTACCGGTCACGATTCTTAAGTTGGGGCACATCCTTCTGTTTCTATCAAGGCGTAGCCATGGGCCATAGTCAGTGACAAAATAATCGGCACCAGCGGTGACTGCATCCTCTATAAACACTGAGTGATATTGCCTGAGATTTGGAATACGCCTTCTGGGTACATTAGGTCTAATTATAAGCCCCTCGACGTCCAGTTGGTCTAACGCCACCAATAGCTGCGGTCCTAGACCCCTCTTTACAGCAGCTTTTTCGTATTGCCGTCGAATACTGTTCCTTTCTGGGCGCTCAGTGATGAGTATGTGATGTCCTTGGTCTCTGATGAACATGCGCATGTGACTTTCTTCAAACAGCATTTCATCTAAGAAATAGTATGAATTCAATGCGACCGTTAAAGACATCTAGCATCTAGGTTTTGGCTCTCGCACGTTGCTTTGTTCGATTCGACAAAAGCTTGGAATCTACTTTGGCAAAGGAAGATACCCAACCCTTGATGACACCGTCCTCACTGATCGGTAGCTGCTGGGCCACGGTCCCGCGTTCCTTCTCCTTCTTCACTTCCCAGATCGCTACGTCCTCGGGCTTGAGCAATTCACTCTGAATCACGTCAGTTAATGCCAGCAGCAGGTAATGGCTATGGGTTGTGATAATAATCTGCTTATCACTCTCAATAGCTTTAGCGAACATCTCCACCAGCTTCGTCTGGGCTTCAGGATGAAGGCTTATCTCCGGCTCCTCAATCATGATGAGGCTTCCACGCGGGGCACCGAATACCTGAGCGATTACGGTTATAACCTGGCGCGCGCCCGTGCTGGAGAGAGCCATCTGTAAGGACACATTAAGTTCAGCATCGACATAGTCTGCGCCTGTAAGGGCGCTACCGTTGCGGGTACGAATTCCCGCTCGGAGGCTAGAAACACCGAACTCCTTTGCCCAATTAGTAATAGCGCTAGCTTCTTGATTGTGTTCGTTGCTACCAAATATCTTTGCAAGGTACGGAAGAAGCTCTTCTCCGAATATTCCTGGGGAAGAAGGATCTTTTGAACGCCATTCCTCCACCTTCATTTTTCCCCGGCTCCCGGAGACGAAGAAAACCTTGCTTTTATTTGCCTTGTATCTATCATAAGACTTTTCTCGTAAGGCGAGCCAAACTTTATCAGATAACGAAGGTGGCGGCTCATGTAACAAACCATCTTCCGATGGGAGCAATCCCCAACTATGACTGGCATCGTCAACTTTGAGTGCATAAGTGAAACAAAGCGGGATTGCTGCATCTTCAAGCTTATCAAATGCGGAGCTTATATAAGTAGTGACCCCTTGTTGCCTCTTATGCAACAGCCATTCTACCTGTATCTTTTCATTAAGCCAGGGTGCTATTACGTGTCCATCGTTCCTCTGCCCTCCGTCCCATGCCAATAGCGCAGCTTCAACTATAGACGACTTCCCAGCCCCATTAGGGCCGACGAGTATCGTAAGAGGTTTTAGCTCCAGGTCAACGCCTGGTTCACCGATGCTCTTGAAGTTTTTGATAATCACTCGACTAAGCATCTTACCACTCGTGCCCTACGCCGCAGCGCTCACTCCAGCCCTCATCTCGTTCACACCATCCAGGAATCCCCACCAGGCGTCCAGCCCCGCTTGCAAGGCCAACTCTACCGCCGACTCATCGTTGCCGCTGGTGTGCTCCGCGATGGCCTCAGCCTCCAGCCTAGAGTGCTCTTCGTCTAGCTCCTGGTGCACCTGGAAAAAGGCCAGGGCCTTATCTTCGGTTATTCCGTAGCGGTCTCGCAGGCCCGCCAATTTCTCCGCCGCCACCTGGGGCACCTGGACCTCGTAGGCGTAGATAGCCGCCAGTCCCTCCTGGAAAGAATGAGTGGAGCAGATATCGCTGTAGGTGTTCAAAATGGCTTGAGTCTTGGGTTGGACCGGTGCTTGCTCGACTTGCTCTTGTGTCAGGCCCAGTCCGGCACAGAAGCCGAGCCACAGGGCCCGGTGGTTGTCCTCCCCATGTTCCTCGTCCCAAAGGTTGTTGAGAATACTTTGCCGGACATTGGAGTCAGGGCATCGGAAGTGTATGGCGCTGAGGAACCTTGGAAAGTTAGCCTCGAAATGATAGTACTGGCCTGCGTAGAGTCGCAGGTCATCGAGAGTTAGCTTGCCGTCTTTCCAGTCCTGGTAGAACGGGTGATCCAGCAGGCTCTTGGCTGAAACCTGGATACGCAGTCGGTCTATAAGCCCCTCGTTCATGTGTTCTCCCCTCCTCGCAGAAATGTGCTTTCTAAAACTGGCGTAGGAATCTCAAATCATTGGAGTAGAACAGCCTTATGTCGTCGATCCCATACTTGAGCATGGCGATACGTTCCGGGCCCATGCCAAAGGCGAACCCGGTGTATTTGGCTGAGTCGTAACCGACCCCCTCCAACACCTTGGGATGGACCATACCTGCACCCATGATCTCGATCCACCCCGAATCCTTGCAGATGCGGCAACCCGCACCCTGGCAAGCAAAGCAATCTATGGACATGTCCACACCGGGCTCTACGAACGGGAAATAGTCACAACGGAAGCGCACTTTGCGCTCCGGCCCGAACACCCTTCGCGCGAACTCATATAGAGTGCCTTTCAGGTCGGCGAAGGTTATCCCCTCGTCCACCGCCAGTCCTTCCACCTGGAAGAAATGCCATTCATGGGTGGCATCGGTGGCTTCGTAGCGATAGCACTTGCCCGGTACGATTACGCGAATCGGCGGTCCCGTGCTCTCCATCACTCTCGCCTGCATGGGAGAGGTATGAGTGCGAAGAAGCATCGAATACTCGCCATTTTGGTTGCGATGGTCTATCCAGAGGCTGTTCCACATATCGCGGGCAGGATGGTCTTTGGGTATATTCAGCATCTCGAAGTTATACTTGTCCCACTCAACCTCCGGCCCCTCCACGATCTGAAATCCCATGGCGACGAAGGCGTTACAGATCTCCCTCACGATCTGAGTAGTCGGGTGTAGGCGCCCGGTGTGGATCGGCCGTCCTGGCAAAGTGACGTCTATCTGCTCTTCGACGGCCAGCCTATCCATGGCCGCCTCTTTAAGGGACTGGATTCTGTGCTCCAGCTGCTCCTCTAGGAGGTTCTTGGTCTGATTCGCCAGGGCTCCTACGCTGCGCCGCTGCTCAGGAGGCAGGCCAGCGACACTCCTTAATACACTGGTCAAGCGGCCACGCCTTCCCAGGTGGGATATGCGCCATTTCTCAAGATATTCAAGACTATCAAGCGTTTCAAGTTCCGACAGTGCCTCTGCACGGAGCTTTTCGATGAGTTCAGTGTTTACTTGGAGCGCCACAAACCGCCTCTGCAGATGGTCATTGGATTGATTGCGAATTTCGTCGATTTATCCTTCGGTTCATTAATTATAAGTAGGCCTAGTTATCAGGGTCAAGGAAGAGGACAGGGACGACTTACTTACATGTCAGCAGCGGTAACGCCGATTTCCGCAGGGGAGGGAATGATTCGAGCCCCAGCTTTCTTCAGCGCCTGGGTTTTGGCTTCCGCTGTGGCAGATGCTCCGGTGATTATGGCGCCGGCATGGCCCATGCGCTTTCCCGGTGGTGCTGTGGAGCCGGCGATCAACGCTGCCACGGGCTTATCGAATTCCTCGGCAATATAGTCCGCAGCGTCCTGCTCCATGGTGCCTCCGATTTCGCCTATTAGCACGACTCTCTCCGTTTCCGGGTCCTCCTTGAACAACCTCAACACGTCTACAAAGCTGGTGCTGATCAGGGGATCTCCGCCGATACCCACGCAGGTGGACTGGCCAATGTCGAGCTGGGTAAGCTGGGAAACGGCCTCGTAGGTTAAGGTCCCACTGCGGGAGACGACCCCCGCTCTGCCAGGGCGATGAATAGCGCCAGGCATTATTCCTAATTTGCATCGGCCTCCCGGAGATATCAAGCCCGGACAGTTAGGGCCGATGAGACGTACGCCTTTTGCCTTCAGGTAAGGAATCACCCGAACCATATCCATCACTGGCACACCTTCCGTGATGCACACAATGAGCTGCACACCGGAGTCTGCTGCTTCAAGCACGGCATCGGTGGCAAAAGCAGCCGGCACGAAGATGAGAGAGGTGTCGGCGCCGGTTTCCGACACGGCCTGTTCAATGGAGTCGAAAATAGGCACAGTGTCATCAAAGAGCTGGCCGCCACGCCCAGGGGTCACGCCTGCTACAACCTGGGTTCCATAGGCGATACAGTTCCTGGCATGGAAACTCCCCTCATTGCCAGTTATGCCCTGTACTACCACCTTCGTATCTTCGTTAACCAGAATACTCAATCTACTCTCCAGTGAAGACCGGTGGACTCCTTTGCTATTAGGTCACAGCCACCTTCATTTTGTGGGCCACCTCTGCTAAGGAGTCGGCGAAAGTCACATCAAGGCCCGATTCCCTTAGAATAGTTTTGCCTTCCTCCACGTTTGTGCCCAGCATTCGGACGAGCATGGGCGGGTTGGCGTCCTTCTCCTTGCAAGCCATCACTATGCCCCGTGCCGCTATGTCACAGCGCAGGATGCCACCAAAAACGTTGACCAAAATCCGACTGACCTGTGGATCAGACAGCATGATTCCAAAGGCCCTGGCCACCTTCTCCTCACTGGCGCCACCACCCACGTCAAGGAAATTCGCTGGACTGGCGCCCGACTCTTTAATAACATCCATGGTTGCCATTGCCAGTCCAGCACCGTTGACCAGGCAACCCACGTCTCCATCCAATTTCACATAAGAGATGTCGTACTCTCGGGCCTGGGCCTCGAACGGGTCTTCCTGCTCAGCGTCACGTAACTCTTTCAGCTCGGGATGCCGAAATAGGGAGTCGTCATCGAAGCTCAGCTTGGCGTCCAGGGCAACGATGCGATTGTCCTGGGTGACTCCAAGGGGGTTTATCTCCACCAAAGAGCAGTCGTGTTCCACGAATATCTTGTAAAGAGCCATCATCGTTTGCGCTGCCGGCCTCACCAGCTCAGACTCTATGTGTAATTGGCGGCACAGCCTGCGTCCCTGGAAGGGCTGAAATGTTATCAGGGGGTCTATTGCCTCCTTGTGAATCTTATCGGGGGCTGTCGCCGCGACCTCCTCGATCTCCATGCCGCCCGATTCACTGGCGATCATTACGGGCCCCATCAACACCCTATCTATAGTGAGACCAACGTAAAGCTCTCTAGCCAGCCCAACTACTTCCTCTACCAGCACCTTGCCAACAGGCACGCCCTGAGGTCCTGTCTGGGGTGTGACCAAGGAATGTCCCAGCAACGAATTGGCCGCCTCCTTCGCCTCGGTAGGAGTCTTGACGACCTTGATTCCACCACCCTTGCCACGACCGCCGGCATGGACCTGCGCTTTGATTACCACAGCGCCACCAAGGTCCCTGGCAATGTCATGGGCTTCGTCGGGCGTAGAGGCCACGTTACCTCGAGGCACCGGAATGCCGTAGTGGGCAAGAATGGACTTGGCCTGATACTCGTGGACTTTCATGACCTCCCCTGAATGAGGACTTCAGCGCTCGATAAACTACTGTTGCTTTCTCACCTGAACATTCGCCAGGTCTTCGATGAAGTTGACTATGGCCGAATGATCGTTTTCCGCACGGCCCTGATTGATCAAGGCCCCCAACATCTGCTGTATAAGGCCGGTCACCGGCAGGGGCACTCCCAACTCCTTGCCGGTAAGGAGGGCGTTGTGCAGGTCCTTTTGGTGCAATCGGATACGGAACCCGGGGTTGAAGTTGCGGTCCATGATCATTGGTCCCTTGGCTTCCAGGGCGTTACTCCCCGCAAGACCGCCCCTGACCGCCTTAAAGACAAGCTCTGGGTCTATCCCTGCCTTCTGGGCCAGAACGAAGGCCTCACCGATAGCTTCGATGTTGGCCGCCACCATGATCTGGTTGGCTAGCTTGACGAAGTTGCCGGCCCCCACCTCTCCTACTCTGACTACACTTTTTCCCATAACGTCTAGAATGGGCAAGCACCGGTCGAAGACCTCCTGTTTGCCTCCCACCATGATAGCCAGTGTACCCGCAATTGCGCCTGGCTCTCCACCACTTACCGGAGCGTCCAGCATCTCCACATTTTTCTTGGCTGCCTCTGCCGCGATCTTTTGGGATACCAAAGGAGCTATGGAACTCATATCTATGATGATGCAGCCTTCTCCTGCGCCTTCCAACACCCCATCCTTCCCCAGGATCACCTCCTCCGAGTCAGCAGAATCGGGAAGCATGGTAATTATTATCTCAGCATTCTGGGCCACGTCCTTGCTGGTTGGGACTTTGGCTGCTCCTTCGGCTACCAACTCCTCCAAGGGCTGCGGATTCTTGTCGTGTATGATCAGCGAGTACTCGGCCTTGAGTAGATTCTTCGCCATGGGTTTACCCATGATGCCAAGACCGATGAAACCGATGGGAGGACTCATGGTCAGCCTTCCTTCGCAGCTATGTCCGTAATCAAACGCGCATCGATTATGTGGCTAAGTTGTTTCCCTGTCAATCAATGGCCAGGCGGTATAGCCGAACCCAATGATACGTTGGTGAGAAGCAATGGCAGGGGTCTCAGCTCCCTCTTCAAGGGGTCGAGCGACAGGCCTAAAGCCTCCAGGGTCAGGGCGCCTAAGAAAGTGGCATCGCCTTCCTCGCCAAAAATGGCGTCGGCTCCACCCAACCTCTCCCCATATTTAAAGAGGGCGACACCCTTTTTACGGAGGATCTTGGTCCCATCGGCAAGGCGGAACTGCTCCTGGGTCAGGGGCTTAATTCCCAGCTTTGTCAGGATCGCTTCGGGCACCACTGAGTAAACGGCACCTGAGTCTATGAGGAACTCAAGGTTCTCAGTTACTTCGGGATCAGCCGGATTACCAATTTCGATTTCCAACACGGTGAGTCCCATTTCATTGCTCCTGGTCCGTAAGATTCCAGCATATGGTCAGGGTAGCGAATCCTAAACGGTTCTCAGTGATGTCCATCTCGCATCAGCTTCCACTGCTCCAGTATCTGGCCATCTCGGCAGAAGGCCAGAGGGGGCAGTTCGTCTGGAGAGAAGAAGTCCAATTCCAGCACCTCTGGACCAGGTGTTGGGTTCCCGTTCAAAATCTCAGAGTCGTAAATAACCAGGATTACTGGATGCCCAGGGTCAGAGAAAACCCCCACCACGTCCTTAACCTGCACCTCAAGCCCGGTCTCTTCCAGAACCTCTCGCTCAGCGGCTCCCTCCACCTTTTCGCCACGATCAACATAGCCGCCGGGAAGACTCCATAATCCCAAACCGGGCTCCATTGCCCGGCGCACCATCAGCACCTTACCTTCCCTCTCAACAACGGTTGCCGCGGCGACCTTGGGATCATAGTAGATTACTCTGCCACACTGCGGGCAGGCAGGCCTTTCCTTGCCTGCTTCATGTTTGAGCTCCAAACGGGCCGCGCAACGCGGACAGAACTTATCATCCCCCAACATGGCCATATAAGGATACCATGATATCTCCGCCTCGTGCATAATATAGGGGCTTAGAAATCGGTCCGAGGGAGGTCACTCTAATATGCCGTCAGCCGACAAGTCTCTCACTGATGAAGTAACGCATTACGTCAGCAGTATTGCCTACGACGATATTCCAGACAATGTGATTCAACGGGCCAAACAGGCTTTGATCGACGGGCTGGGGGTCATGGTGGCGGGTTACACCAGTGATTCCGCCAGCACCATCAGACGCTACCTCAAGGAGTTGGGCGTGTCAGGCCGGTCCTCAGTGCTGGGTGAGAAAACCAGTTTGCCTGCCCAGTTCGCAGCCCTGGCCAACGGTACCAGCGGCCATGCGCTGGACTACGACGATACCCAAATCTCATCGGCGCCGGACCGAGTGTACGGACTGCTGACTCATCCGACCGTACCCGTGCTGGCAGCTTCCCTGGCCGTAGCCGAGGAGACTGGGGCGACGGGGAAAGATCTCCTGACTGCATTCAGCGCTGGAGTTGAAGTGGCCTGCAAGATAGCCGAGGCCATAAAACCGCACCACTATCAGGGCGGATTCCATTCCACGGGCACAATGGGGGTCTTCGGCGCCGCCGCAGCCGCTGCCAGACTTATGAATTTCTCAACCGAGAACACCCGCCACGCCATCGGCATCGCCGCCAGCAAGAGCGCAGGAATAAGGGTTGCTTTCGGCACAATGACCAAGCCCTATCATTCAGGAGCAGCTGGGGAGAACGGAGTAGTGGCCGCCAAGCTGGCCGGCCTGGGATACAGGACAGATGCCAACGCCCTGGACGGCCGTTGGGGATTCTTCCAAGTGGCTGGCGGTGGCGCCGACCCGGAAATGATTCATGGCAAGCTGGGTAACCCGTACACCTTGGTAGACCCTGGAATATCCATCAAGCCCTACCCCTGCGGTTCCCTGGCCCATCCAAGCATGGATACCATGATGGAGCTTATCCTGGAGCACGACGTTAAGCCCGGAGCCGTGGAAGAGATTCGGGTCGGTACCAGCTCGAATGTGCTCAACGCCCTTCGATACAGGGAGCCCCAGAATGAGCTTCAAGCCAAGTTCAGCATCCCATTCTGTATGGCCATTCTTGTGCTGGAGCGCAAGGGTGGCATCGGCGAGTTTACCGACGAGGTGGTGCTAAGGCAGGACGTGAAGAAGATGATGGCACGTGTGGTGCCCTATCTGCATGATGAGATAGAGGCCAGGGGCTTCACAAGGATCCGTAGTCTGATCGAGATCAAGCTCAAGGATGGCCAGACCATCTCCAGGGAGTCCTCCACCTCTCGCGGGACCCCCGACCGTCCCATGACACCAGCGGAGTTGGCTGAGAAGTTCCATGACTGTGCCCAGAATATGATGCCGGAAGCCAGGGAACGGGAGGTGTTGGTCATGGTGTACAGCTTGGAGAAAGTGGGCGACGTCAAGCAGCTAACGGGGCTCCTGAGAGGCTAAAAATTCCCCAAGTTCGTCACGAGTCGGCATGGAGTCCTGAGCACCGGTCTTGGTGACGGCTAAGGCCCCCGCTGCCATTGCCCATCGCATAGTCTCGTCGAGATTCTTACCTTCGGCCAACGCTACAGCCAAGGCACCATTGAATGCGTCGCCCGCAGCCACCGTGTCCACGGCGACCACAGGGTAGGCGGGAAGACACTCACTTACTTCGCCGGTGGCATAGTAAACGCCCATCCCGCCCATCTTGATGATGGCGCATCCAACCCCCCTGCCCAGGAGTTCCTTCGCGGCTCTCCTGGCAGAGGCCACATCCTGCACAGGGAACCCCACCAGGGCCTGAGCCTCCGTCTCGTTGGGCGTTATGTAGTCTACCAGACTGTAAAGCTCCTGGGGTATATCCTGTGCAGGTGCCGGGTCCAGCACCACAATCTTTCCCTTGGCAGCCGCCTCCCTGGCGATCGCCAGGGACAGCTCTACGGGGACCTCCAGCTGGAGCATGAGTATCGAGGCATCTTCTAAGGCTATCCGCGCCTGCTCGAATTCTGGTTGGCCGCAAGCGGCATTGGCGCCGAGTACCTGTACTATCCGGTTCTGGGCCGAGGCGTCCACATTGATCACTGCCACACCCGAGCTACTCTCACAATCAACTCCTACTCCGGATACATCGACACCGTTGCCCTCTAAGGACTCCAATAACTGCCGTCCGAAAGCGTCGCTGCCCACCCGACCGATCATCCGCACCCTGGCGCCCATCCCTTCGGCTCCGCTTAGGGCAAGCCGTGCGGCAGCCACAGCCTTGTTAGCACCCTTGCCACCGGGATAGGTCAGGAAGCGGCTACCCACCACCGTTTCTCCCGCCTCCGGAAACCTGGGTGAGAAGGTCACGAGGTCCATGTTTATTCCGCCCAGGACAGCTATGGTGGGACTACTAACCGGAGTTTCAAAGGCACGAGGCATGGCTGAATAATACCATAGGGGTTAAGGCTGGGAACTTTTGTCCCCCATCATCCGTCCTAGTGCCAGAACGGCTTAATCTCACAAATCGCTAAAAAGGGAGACAAAGTAATGATTAACCTAAGGAGACTGGCAGCATTCTCACTCACATGGAGCTTTGTACTCGCCACCATCGCTACCATCGCAGTGCTGGCCATGACAGCGGACTAGTGGCGTGCTCTGGAAGGGTGAAACTGTCGTTACTTAGACTTCCCTTCTCCCGCCACCTCGTACGCCATACCTTTCAGGGCTTTCTCCCTGGCCAAACGGAAGTCCTGGGGACCTTCCACCTTCACCGAGCCGCGAAGTTGAGAGATCGGATCTTCCTGCACCGGGGTCAACACCAGTCTGTGATCCTCCAAAGATATTTTCACCACTGAGCCTTCTTTAGCCCACAGGCCGCTCTAATACACTGGCAAGGTGCTCTGACCTATTGAAGACACTCTTGCTGTAACCGTGTATCTTACTCTTGATCCAATTCTTTACCCATATTAAATAGTAAGATAGTCCACCATCAAATCAATCATGGCAGTGTTCTCCTTCGCCCTGGCTCCGATCAGGCTACCCTGTGTTGTCTTATTTTCCCTTGTAAGCTACAGTATTAACCTAGCTGCAGGAGGTGGTTTGTGGCGACAGACCTGAGTGCCAGGGCTAAAGTCCGCGAGGGTCAGGAGCTGGCCAGGGAGCTGCGGAAGCGGGTGTCGGGCGAGGTGCGCTTCGACCCTTACTCCCGTGTCCTTTACAGCACCGACGCCAGTATCTACCAGATGGAGCCGGTGGGAGTGGTGGTACCGCGAAACCTGGAGGATGTGCTGGCTGTAGTAGAGATAGCCGGCATAAACAACGTCCCAGTGCTACCTCGCGGCGGCGGCACCAGCCTGGCTGGCCAAGCCGTGAACCACGCCATAGTTGTGGACTTCAGCAAGTACATGGACCGGGTCCTGGAGGTCAATCGGGAAGAGCACTGGGCCAGGGTGGAACCGGGCATAGTGTTGGAACAGCTAAACCAGCATCTGTCGCCTTTCGGCCTCCAATATGCACCCGACCCCACCACCGCCAACCGTGCCTGCGTTGGCGGTGGCATAGGCAATAACACATGCGGTTCCCACTCTGTCATCTACGGTAAGACCATCGACCATGTGCTGGAGCTTGAGACAGTCTTGTCCGATGGCAGCCAAGCCTCCTTGGGCCCACTGGACCCATCTCAGCTAGAGTCCAAGCTGGCTGGCAGCGGGCTGGAGTCGGAGATATATCGCCAGGTGAGACACATCGGCCGGGAATACCAGGATGAGGTCCTGGCCCGCTACCCCAGGATCATGCGCAGGGTCAGCGGCTATAACCTGGACGACTTTATGGGCGGCTCCACTCCAAATGAGTTCATTACTGCCCCATCTTCTTATGTTGCTTCTCATAGGTCTGCCGACATCGCGTCCAGGCCCTTCAACCTGGCCCAGATGGTAGTTGGCTCCGAAGGCACCTTGTGTGTGGTGACGGAGGCGAAGGTAAATCTAGTGCCGGTTCCCCCGAAGAAGGCTCTGGCCGTGCTCCACTTCCACGACATGGTCCAGGCCTGTGAGGCCACATGGGAAATTCTCCAGCACAGGCCGGCTGCCATAGAGCTGATAGGTAGGATGATCCTGGACCGCTGCCGAGAGTCCCTGGGCTCAGCCAAGCTGTTGGAGTTCGTTGACGGCGAACCCGACGCCCTCCTGGTGGTTGAGTTCAGCGGCGACTCCGAGGCCGAGCTTGTTGCCAAGCTGGACGGGCTGAAAAGCGATATGGCGCGAAAGAGGCTCGGCTACTCCTGCGTTAACATGCTGGAGAGCGGCCGGCAAGCCGGCGTCTGGGCTCTCAGGAGTGCCGGGCTGGGACTGCTGATGAGCATCAGGGGAGACTCCAAACCTCTGCCCTATGTGGAAGATACCGCCGTGGACCCGGAGAAGCTGGGAGAGTACATACGACGTTTTGACCAGATCGTGAAGGCCCACGACACAACGGCAGGCTACTACGGCCACGCCAGCGTGGGGTGTATGCACATACGGCCTCTGGTGAACCTCAAGAACCAAGATGGGATAGACAAGATGGTGTCTATCGCTTCGGACATCAGCGACCTGGTGCTGGAGTTCGGAGGCTCCCTCAGCGGCGAGCATGGAGACGGCATCGTACGGGGCGTTTGGACTGAGAAGATGTTCGGGCCAAGGATATACCAGGCCTTTCGAGAGGTGAAACGGGCCTTCGACCCCCATAACATAATGAATCCCGGCAAGATAATCGACTGCCCTCCCATGACAGAGAACCTACGATTTGGCGCCGAGTATAGTCCCGACCAGATTGATACAAAGTTGGATTTCTCCGCCGACCTGGGCTACGCCGGCGCTGTCGAGATGTGCAACGGTATGGGAGCCTGTCGCAAGGCGACGGGCACAATGTGTCCGTCCTACATGGTGACGAAGGAGGAAGAGCACTCCACCCGTGGCAGGGCCAACCTACTGCGGGCGGTACTCACGGGCGCCATGCCCGGCGAAGACCTCGCCAGCCGCCGGCTGCACGACGCATTGGACCTCTGCCTCGAGTGCAAAGCGTGCAAAGCCGAATGCCAGACCGGTGTGGATATGGCGAAGCTCAAGTACGAGTTCCTAGACCGGTACAATAGGACCCATGGAATGAGTCTGCGAGACCGAATATTCGCAGATATCAACCTGCTCAGCAGGCTAGGGTCTAGGTTCGCTCCTCTATCCAACTGGGCCGTTGGCAACCCCCTGAGCAAGCTCATCAACCAGATATTCCTGAAGATTCATTCTCGAAGAACCCTACCACCCTTCGTCCGACAGCCCTTCCCAGACTGGTTTGAGGGGAGGGCGGCCCTCACCCCCGGCCCCTCTCCAGGCGGGAGAGGGGTGACCGAAGGAGGGCATGAGAGCGGGACCGTGGTCCTTTTTAACGACACGTTCATGAACTATAACTACCCTGAAGTTGGAGTGGCTGCGGTAGAGCTGCTGGAGCGGGCAGGGTTTGAAGTAGTGCTGGCGAGTCCCTCAGCTTCGGCTTCGCCCAGGACAGGCCCTTCGGCTCAGCTCAGGACAGGCGTATGGTGCTGCGGCCGGCCGATGATCTCCAAGGGTATGTTGGATAAGGCGAGGGCCCATGCGCGGCGCAATGTGGACGCGCTCTATCCTTACGCAGAGCAAGGGATTCCTATCGTGGGCTGCGAGCCCAGCTGCTTGCTCACCTTGCGGGACGAGTACCCCGACCTCCTTGCAGAAGGGCAATATAGGCACAAAGCGTCAATTGTAGCATCCAACAGCTACCTGATCGACGAGTTCCTGACCATGCTCCAAGATAAGGGAAAGCTGGCTTTGAAATTCACTGGTATAGATAAGAAGGTACTTTTCCACGGCCACTGCCACCAAAAAGCTCTGGTGGGCACGCGCAACTCCATGGCCGCTTTGCGGATGCCATCAGGCTATCAGGTAGAGGAAGTAAACTCAGGCTGCTGCGGTATGGCCGGCTCATTCGGCTATGAGAAGGAGCACTACGACATCTCCATGGCCATCGGCCGACAACGCCTCTTCCCGGCAGTGGAAGCCAAGGATGAAAGCTGGGAGGTGGCCGTGATGGGCATCTCCTGCCGCCAACAGATCGAGCATGGTACGGGCAGGAAAGCTCGCCATCTAGTGGAAGTGCTGCGGGATGCGGTAGATTAAGCTGAGGGGCGTAGCGGCCTTTTGACGTTAAGCCGCAACGTAGCGAATCAGCCGGGCGAACAGGGATAGGGTGGCATCAAGCATTCCAGGCTCATTCCTCCATTTATTTCGAGACCGGGTGGTGATGGGCCTGTGGTGGGTCATGGGCGTGTGCTTGGACACCTGGATGTGAGCTGTTTGGCGCTGAGCGTCGTATTCGGCTCGACGCATCGAGTCGGACAGAGTGGAGTAGGCCACGTTAACGGTGCTCATCTCGGACACCGCGTCCGAGACATCTGGGTAGAGGTCTGGGTGATTCTTCCAGGCCTTCCTGATATAGGCCCTTCGAACACCGCTTTTGTCTGTATGCCTCGGTACACCCAATACGCCATAGTAGTCTGGGAAGGACTCCTCCGATTTCATCTATGCTCCTTACGTATACGGAAGTTGACCGCTCATCAAAGCTATCCGCAGAAACAGCCCGAAGATTATGTTACTGCAGTTTGGTTCTGTTTCGAGCTATCTTCAATTGTCCAGCGGAACTCGCCCTTGCCAAACCGCCTGTGCCTGAACCCAAGGCTTTTTCCGCTAAAAAGCATAATACTCATCGATATCGGCCGTGTCAACCCCCTAGATCGTGCGAGATTCGGCCTGATATCGAGATCGTCAGGCTCACAGATACTCTTCAGGGGTTTGCCTTGTTAGCCATAGGTGTTCCCACCATACTCATGAGGTCGGCATCGCGGCGACACTTGATATATAAGATTTTCCAGAACGTTCGACGTATCAAGTCTGCTTTTCAGTAACGGTATGCAATGGGAACCAGGAAGGTAGAGTTATGTCAGGGAATGACAATACCCTAACCACATTTCAGCCACACTCAATTCAATGAGCTAAGGGAAGATAGAGGAGAGGGATACAGTGAGGCAGTTGAATCGACACGTACCGATTAATCGAATACAGAAAGAGGTCGAAAGATTTCTTCGTAAACAGGCCAGCCAGGTCCAGCGTATCAGGGTCACCCACATAGTAAAGAACGCCCGCAACCCCCACGAAGATATGTGGTTGTTCTGGGGAACCAGGATGCTAAAGGTCTGGGGCGATGCAGACGTTTTGATAGATAGTATAGAAGAGCCTGTCACCCTGGCCTACCAGGTAGAGATATACATTACCCGTGATGGCAGCAAAATGGGCCATGGAGGAAAGATTGTAGGCGGAGACGAGCTAATTCAAAAACTGGTAGAACAACAGCTTAAGCTCAAAAAGGTTAAGATGCTGGACGAGACCGCCTATTGCGCAGCTCCCCCTCTTGAACTTGAAAGCTCATCTACTGCCTCTTCCCAGCAGGCCTAGAGCTAAAGCGGCTTACTAATCTATTTGAGTAGAACCCATGGTCAGCCGGGTTTAAACAGAGGTCTTCCTACGTGTACCAACGGTTATAGCACTGTTTAAGAAACCTACTGAACGATGTCCTTATAGGCGCTCAGCAGGCGGTTGAGCAGCGTAACCACCCTATAACTCAGGCCCGCTTCCACTAGTAAAGCGTCCCTCCTACCGCGCAGCGCGTGTTGCCCAGCTATCACCTTGTTCATCGCATATCTGGATGCTATAATCGATGAAAATTGGGGATTCGTCTAGTGGTAGGACGGCAGACTCTGAATCTGCAAGCCGTGGTTCGAATCCACGATCCCCAGCCAAATCTAGGAGACTCGTCCCGATAACCAGGGTTTTATCGCAGGCACGGGATACGTTATCTGGGCCACCAGGTTTCTGGAAGACTTAGGTAGTCCAATACGTTCGTAGACGGGCGAGGCAAAACGGCGCATTCGTCTAGTGGCCTAGGACACCGCCCTCTCAAGGCGGAGATCACGGGTTCGAATCCCGTATGCGCTACCATTTTACACAATGTCAAAAGCTCTCAGCGGACCGCCCGTCGCTCCTTCACCAGTACCAAAGAATCCTCAAGCTCTTTATTCTTCATTCCCCGGCAGGCGAGGGAACTACCGGGCAACAGGCATCACCTGAGGGCCGGGGTTTAGCTTTAAGCCACAGGTCCTAGTGCCGGAATAGGATCAGACAATTATTCATGAAAGGTGGTAGACAGAATTGCCCTTGCCACCGTACCGAGTGGACTATAGTCCTTTAATAGACCGTCCCGCCATCAAGTGGCCCAAGGACGCCCGTGTCGCGCTGTGGGTCTCCCCTAATATAGAGCATTATGATTATCTCCCGGACTACGACGGAGTCCGAAATCCCTGGCCCCGCACGCCATACCCCGACGTCCGAGGGTACTCCTACAACGACTATGGCAACAGGGTGGGCTTCTGGCGAATGCTCGATGTGATGGACAAATATGGTATCAAGTGCTGCGTGTCCCTGAACGTTGCCGTACTGGACCATTACCCGGAGGTTGCCAAGGCCATGTTGGACCGGGGCTGGGATTTCATGAGCCACGGCATCTACAACACGCGCTATATCGCCACCTACTCTGAGGAGCAGGAGCGGGAGTTTTACCGCGACTGCATTGACACGTTGATGCGCCACACTGGAAAGGTACTCAAAGGGATGCTGGGTCCGGCCTGTTCCGTTTCGGAGCGCACACCCGACCTGATGGCCGAAGCTGGTCTTATCTACCACGCCGACTGGTTTCATGACGACCAGCCCGTTCCCATCAAGGTTAAGACAGGAAAGCTAGTATCCGTCCCCTATTCTGTGGAGGTGAACGACGCTGCCCTTTTCAAGAACCACTACGAGGGCGAGTATTTCGTCCAGATGTGTAAGGACCAGTTTGACCAGCTCTACGAAGAGGGCGAGGAGAGCGGACGGGTCATGTGTATTGCCCTCCATCCCTACTACATCGGGCAGCCTCACAGGATCAAGGCCCTGGATGAGATCCTAAGTTATGTTACTTCCCACGATAGAGTGTGGATGACCACGGCCGATGAGATAGCCGAGCACTATATAGCCAACTACTACGACAGAGCCGTAGCCCACGCGGACCAACTCAGCAAGTAGTCCCAACCGAAGGAGTTCAAGGTATGCCGGCAGAGCGCCGTTTCGGGATGGACCACGAGCATTACGACTGGTCTCCCCTTGTGAATCGAGGGGTACTCAGGTGGCCGGACAACGCCCGGTTGGCTCTCTGCGTCATCGTGAACCTGGAGCACATGGAGTGGAGTCCCCCAGTTGGGAGCTACACAACGGAATTGCCCGGTGGCTGGGGCCACCGGCCCTTTACCGACCTCGCCCGGCCTTCCCACCGGGAATACGGCCACCGGGTGGGTATATTCCGGGTCCTGGACGTGCTCGACAGGCATGGCATAAAAGCCACTGTGGCCATGGACGCCCTGACCGCCGAAAATTACCCCTATCTCGTGTCCCACTGCCTGAGCCGGGGCTGTGAAATCATGGGCCACGGCATATCGGCGAGCCGAATGATAACCAGCAATATGACAGAGCTAGAGGAGCGAGATTATATTCAGACGTCGATAGATGCTCTCACGCAGGCCACCGGCTCCTCCCCGACGGGGTGGCTGGGGCCTGAGTACGGTGAGTCCACAAGGACGCCCCAACTGTTGGCGGAAGCGGGAATTCGGTACGTGTGCGACTGGGCCAACGATGAGCAGCCTTATCCCTTCAAAACCTCAAAGGGCGAGCTGCTGTCCATTCCCATCATGTTTGATATGGACGACGTGAACGCCCTATGGGACCGGCGGGTCACCATCGCCAGATACGCGGAGCTTCTTAAGCAATGCTTCGATGTTATGCATGACGACGGGGCGCAGAATGGCCGGCTGCTGGTGATCAACCTGCATCCCTGGCTCATAGGCCAGCCCTTCCGCATACGATACCTGGACGATGCCCTGCGCCACATGATGGGCTCCCAAGGGGTATGGGCGGCCACTGGCTCAGAGATAGTGGACTGGTACCGCCGCAATCCTCCAGCATCTGGGTGATAGTGCGGGTTTTTTATGTCACAACTTCGGCAAACTCAGCACAGGCTCTGAACGAAGCGAAGGGCCTGAGGAGAAGGCATACTGCTCAGAACTGGTCTCCCCACCCCAGATTCTTCGGCTACGCCTCAGAATGACATCCTGTCGGAAAACTTAGACATTAGCCCAGCTAAACTCTTTCCGCCAGTTCCGCGACAACCTGGTCGCCGTTGAGGACTCTGCCCCATATCTGAACGCAGTGCATCAGCACTACCTCGTGGAATAGCTGCGATTGGGTCACGCACCCATCTTCCACCAGGACCGTTTTGTATCCCAGGTCCGCGCCGTTCCTAGCGGTGGACTCCACACAGCCGTCGGTAGCGGCCCCCGTGTAGACCAAGGTTGTCACTCCCAGGTTCCGCAGCACCAAATCCAGGCTGGTGCCGACGAAGCCGCTGTTAGTAACCTTGTGAAAGACCATCTCATTGCTCTCGGGCCGTAGCTCTGGAATGATCTCGAACTGGGGTGAGCCAGTGGCCCCGGGCTCTCCCGTATCCACGATGCGATCGTGGGCCAATCGGAGGTGATACGGTGCTTCCTGGCCGCCTTCTGTAAAGGGCCCCTGAGTAAGGAACAGCACTGGTAATCGATTGCGCCGGAAGAAGTCCAGCAAACTGCTGATTGCGGGAACGGCCTTCTTCAGTGTACCGAAATAGTAATCGGCTACCTTGCCCCCGTCGTGACGCAAAGTTCGAGCCACGCCAAAGGGCGCGTTCGCGGAACATTGGTATTCCGTCATGTCTACTACGATTAGGGCCGTACTCGCCGGCTCCAGCGGGAAGTATCGCTCTCCCATCCAGGAGACGTCCTTAACGTACTCCCGCCAGCTCCCGAGATGATACACATCGCTTTCAGATGTCAAAACCTATTGCCTCCATTCTGAGAGGTGCTGTCCTGTCCACTTTACCACTAAGCTGCAACGTATTATACCTTGGCCTGGGGTGCCTCAAAGGAGCATCCTCTAAGCAGCCGACTCATGCCGCTTTCCTTCCACCGCCCTGAAGTCCCAGGCGGCACGACGATGGACTTGTATGGGAACGTGTCCTGCACCAGGCCTGGAAGCGTATGGGTCATAGACACCCAATGGTGGGCATCTGGGGACCATCCGTACTTTCAGACGGGGCTTCTCAGGTCATCTCTCTCTGACAGGCTAATGTACGGTCAAATCTATGGTCCTGTGTCCGTCTGGCGAGTCTATGATGATACTTACGGGTTCTTTGTAAGCGTAAACCCAAATTCCCATATGGCCGGCACCACGATAAACCCGCACCCTTTCTATGGGGGTAATGGTCAATTCTCCGACTACGACAGGCTGGCCGGTACGGACATCTTCTATCATTGTCGTGCTCCCAGCATTGCCTTCAACCCCCGAAAGCTCGTTAGTGAGAGAGCGAAGAGGACCATAGGCGGCACCATCCGAATCGGGAAAATCCTGACGGAACCGTTACAGTAACCCCGAAGGGTCTCCTCATAAAAATCTGGCTCCACACTCATCTGAACACCAGGTATAGCTCCAACACAGGCTGTGACTGGACTTACCAGCCCCAGGAGTTGCCCCGTTTCTGCCGGGTTACCCAACCCAACCTGTAAGCTCACATTCAGCTCCCTAACTCTGATGGCCCGTAGCATCCGTCTGGCAAACCTCAAGGAGTGTCCGGGAAGCCCTCTTGTCCTGATCGCAGCTAGGAATCGCCTGAGGCTCCTCTTCCTTCTTCGGCCCTGTTCCTTTGGCTTCTCCTCCTTCGGCTCATTTCCGTTTTCACCTCCACCGAGGTCTTTTCCCACCAACCCAAAGAGCCATCCTATCCGCACCCTCGACTGAAACCTTTCATTCCTCTCCAGAGAAAAGCTCAGATCAAAGGGTACGGACAGGATCAGGACTAGCAATCCCGCCAGGCTAGATATCGAGACCAGGACCCAGACCCACCACATGATATGCTATTCTCTACTCAGATTTCTCGCCGTGTTTTTGTAGCGCCGCACCTATTGCTGCCCCGACCTTTTCAAGACCGGAGGGAGACCCGGCGACGGGCTCCACTCTGACGCCATCTTTGTTGATTATGATGACAGCAACAGGCTTGACTCCTCCACCACCACCGGTCCCGCTGCCGCCTCCCTCTCCATCATGTCCATCCTTTTTCCCCTTGCCACTTCCACCACCGGCCCCAAAACCGAATCCGACACTTAGGAGAGGGACGACAGTGTTTCCCTCCACGGTCAGGGGTTCTCCGACCACAGTCTTCGCACTTAGCAGCCTCTCCATCTCCTCCACAGAGTTCTTGAGTAGTTTCTCTACCTCTTCCATATCTTCCTCCTATACCGTTATTTTGGTGATTCCGATCCGTTCCGCTGTCTATGATAGCCGGAGCATAGCCCCTTTTAACCAGGAATATGGGTGATTTCCCCGTCGGTCATTAGGATGACTGATCGGTCGGTCTTATTAAGGTATTTCGCTAAACTCTACGTCTTGGAATCCATGCCAGTGGACCATGCGTCCCATCTCCGCTAGATCTTCCCGTCCTTGGACGAGGGTCGCGAAATGGTTTCCAGCCACCAGGCCCACCCTTGTGCCGAAGATGGAAGGACCGTACGGAAGCAGAATCTCCTTGGAAGTCACATAGCCCGGATACACCAGAAGTTCCCCCTTCGAGGGGTATGTGGTATGGTTCTCATATTCAATATCCAAAGCAATATGGTCCATAGGAACGCAAGCGGTCTCGCCGCACCATCGAGCTTGAATGAGGCTGCCCGAAAAGGGCATGAGTGCTCTCATGGCGTTGCAGGTTTTGGGAGCCTTCTCTTCCTCCCAGGCGGCGACAAACAGGAATTGCTTGGTCTTGATTTGCAGCTTCGACATGGACGGTATCCTCCTTGATCGGCTAGATTCAACGAGGTCAAGAATGGCACAGTTACGCATGAGTTGTCCAGAACAAGGACTCAAGACAGTCACCAGCGACTATTTCCAGTTTCCCAACGCATAGGATATCCTGATACGTTTGATATGGGATATATCCCCAGAAGCAGAAAGGAGCAGAATGGCGAGAGTACGTTTCTTAGAGAGGGAGGACCTGGAGCCGGAGCAGAGGCACGTTTACGAAGAGATCGAGGCCAGCCGCGGGCGTGTCGAGCCGAACTTCAAGGCCCTCCTTAACAGCCCCGAGGCAGCTTCCAGGATGTCCGCTATGGGGGCATACGTCCGATTCGAGACTTCCCTATCTCCCAGAGTCAAGTCTCTGGCGGCCCTCACAACGGCTCGGGAGGCCGATGGTGACTACGTCTGGACCGCAAACGAACGCCAGGCCCGCAACGTGGAGCTGGAGGACGAAATCATCGATGCTATCCGAGAGCGTCGTGCCCAGGAGGCTCTGAGTCCTGAGGACGCAGCCATAGTGGGGTTCACCCAGGAGCTTCTTCGGCAACATCGGGTTTCCGACGCCAGCTTCACGGCAGTCCAGCAGGTTTTGGGGGATGTGGGAGTAGTTGATCTGCTGGTGTTCATCGGCTATTACCACAGTCTATCCCACGCCCTTTCGGCCCTGGAAGTGGTGGACCTGGCCGATGGAGTTGTCTCTACCCTTCGTAAATGAAGTGCGACAACTCTCTTTTCCCGGGCTATGCCCACTTAGAAACTATCTCAAAAGGTGGTTCGACAAGCTCACCACGAGCGGGTGGGGTGACCTGATCCGCTCGTGGTGAGCTTGTCGAAGGACAGGGTCTGCCAATCTCGGCCGTTTTGAGATAGTTACTTAGTCTGCATGCTCGGTGAATCCGCTTCTTGAAATGACTGGGGAACGGAGCTAGTATTGACATGGTGTAGAGTCCCTCCCGATGATTGAATGTCAGCGGCATAATCCTCTGAAAACGGGGGTACACACGTGGCCAGCAAAGAAATAGCCTTGATGGCCCATTTGATGCGACGGGCCGGCTTTGGCGCTCCGTACCCGTCTGAACTTGAAGCCAGAGCCTCCAAGGGGTACGAAGCGACCGTAGAGGAGCTCCTGGACCCGGATGCCTATGGCATTCCCGAATTCGATGAGCTGGAGATGGCCAGGTTCTATCCGGGCCACGATTTCCCCACCAATTCCTACTTGGCAGCAGCCAACTTCATATACCATTTGGTGACCACGCCGCGTGCGTTGGAAGAGAAGGTAGCGCTCTTCTGGCACATGGTCTTCGCTACCGGGGCTAGCAAGGTGGCGAATCCTAGTCAGATGGTGCACCAGGTCGCCATGTTTCGGAGGCATGGCCTGGGTAACTATAGAGACCTGTTAGTCCGGCTGGCCAAGGACCCAGCCATGATTTTCTGGCTGGACAATCAAGAAAACCATAAGGTTGCCCCTAACGAGAATTGGGGCCGAGAGCTGTTGGAGTTGTTCTCCATGGGCCAGGGGAACTATACCGAGCAGGATGTGTACGAAGCTGCTCGGGCCTTTACAGGTTGGACGATCAAGCCAAAGGTCCCCGGATTCTATCTTTGGGATTTCGAGTTCAGGCCTGAAGACCACGACTCCAGTGAGAAGCTGTTTCTGGGCCAGCAGGGACGGTTCAACGGCGAAGATGCTATCGATATCATTGTCCAGCAGCCTGCTACGAGCCGGTTTATCGCACGGCACCTGTACAACTTCTTCGTGGCCGACGACGTGCAGGTGCCCAGCTGGAATGATGTGCCGCCCCGGGACCCCGAGGCCGTGCAGGCCATCGCCGAGGTCTTCGTAAGCTCAAGCTACGACATACGATCTACCCTGAGGTTCCTGTTCAACTCCGAGTTTTTCAAGGATGAGAGCACCTGGTTCGCCAAGATCAAGAGCCCCGCCGAAGTTGTAGCCGGCAATAGCCGCCTAATAGGAGATTTCAAGGAGCCGGAGCAGGGTGTGATGCTATTGCACCAGGAGACCGTGTATCAGGGTCAGACCCTTCTAGACCCGCCCAGTGTGGAAGGCTGGCACACCGGACATGAGTGGATCGACGGGGGCTCGTTGGTGCGACGAATCAACTTTTGCGCGGACCGGCTGAGCGATACAAGTATGCCCGGCGTCAGATACATCATCGACGGGCTAGCCTCCAAAGGTAGTCTGTCACCGGAAAATCTTGTGGATGGCTGCCTTGAGCTCCTGGGCGCCATTCGTCTGGATGGAGAAACCCGGCAAACACTCATCGAGCACGCGAGGGGTTGGGCTGACATTAAGCAGGGCTCCACTGAACGGGAGTCGGAGGTGTTCAGTGAGCGAGTAACGGAGATCCTACGGCTCGTTGCGGCTGCCAAGGAGTACCAATTCTGTTAGTATAGGCGCCTGCTATTTTCCTACGGGCGTGCATATGGCATACCCGCTTCATAGTAACGTAGAAAGCTTTGGTTCCAGGGAGTTTATCGATCACTTCGCTCCCTGACCTTAGGCCAATGGAGGTGGAATTGCCTACCACATATGTAGCAGCGGGATGCGCCTTCACATATGTTGACTGCATAGGAGGCCCAATGGCCAGCTCGCAGAAGTCTTTTCAGCACCCTGCGGCTGTTGCCAGGAGCAAGGACGACATCCTCTATGTGGCCAATGCGAGCGACGAATGGAACAACTCCCCTCGGATAACCAAGTGTACGTTCAACCACGAATGGATCATGGACATAGGTGTCAAAGGCCCAGGGTCTGGGACATACATCCTCACGGTTGATAACCTTCAGGATGGACAGTTCCTGTGGCCGGGTGGCATGGTCCTGGACCGCGAGGAGACAATATTCCTCACCGACCAGGCCTGCCACAAAGTCGTCATGTACAGTAACGACGGCGCCTTCCTCGGCCGATGGGGCACTAGGGGCTCAGGAAAAGGTGAATTTAACAAGCCCAGCGGCATAACCCTGGATAAACAGGAGAACATATATATAGTTGATTCCTTGAACCACCGCGTCCAGATATTCACCAAGGACGGCAAGTTCCTGGACCAGTGGGGAGAGGGAGGCTCCGGCGAGGGACAGTTGAACCGCCCATGGGGCATCAGCATGGATGCCGATGGCGATTTCTACGTTGCCGACTGGGGAAACGATAGAGTGCAAAAGCTATCCCCTGACGGCCATTACCTGGCTACATTCGGCACACCGGGGACCGGCAGAGGGGAGCTAAACCGGCCCAGCAGCGTGGCGGTGGACAAGGATGGCGACGTATACGTGTGTGATTGGGGCAATCATCGGCTTCACGTATATAATCCCGACGGAGACTTCAAGGTAACCATTATCGGAGACGCCATGGAGCCCTCTCCCTGGAGGCAACTGCTGCTCGAAGCAAACCCCGACATTGTGAAGGCCAGGGCCCGGGCGGACCTGGAGCCCGAATGGCGATTACGTACACCAGTTGCAGTAAACGTCGGCGAAGACTACAAAATCCTCATCGTGGAGTCCAGGCACCACCGCATTCAGGTCTATCAGAAGGACCCCGATTACCAGGATGTCCTGCTGACCCTTTAGCTGAGGTGTGGGACGGGATCCGTATGCCACATGGGACTTCTCTGAAAATAGCCCAGCGTCCTTCGACGGGCTCAGGACGAACGAGGTCGAGGTGGTCCGCTCATGGTGAGCCTGTCGAACCATGAGGTGCAGTACGACCCATTTTCATCCACCGGTGTCGCCCTATCGGCGCATGACCACTTCGCAGATTACAGCCGAGCGTCTTCCGGAGCCTAGTACTCAGTCAACCATAAAACCGATGCATCGTTTCACCCCCACTCTAACTCTCCCCCATCAAGAGGGAGAGAACAAGTCCTTCCCCCTCGATGGGGGAAGGCTAGGATGGGGGTTAAAGGTACATATCAAATCTAAGTTGACTAAGCTCTAGTTCTAAAGTAGTGGCCGATACAGGCTTGTCCTAGTCGAACGGGCGCCCAGGACAACCCATACCCTCGAACGTCAGATTACGTCCATTTGCCATAACGCTCGTGTGGCTACTACTGTTCCCGAAATGAGCACCACCAGCGTGGTAGCCATTGGGATGAGTCTCTGAGATGAGCGGATCAGCTTGTTTTGGAATCGAAACCGCTCCAATCTCCGTCTGGCGTAGACCAGCAGTAGCCCCACACCAGCCAATACCGCTGCCATACCCGCGCTAAAGGCCATGATCAAAAGAATGCCGAACTCTATCCGGTTCAGCGACATAGCGGCCAGAAAGATTATTATGGCTGAGGCCGACGGCACCAGGCCGCCAACTAATCCAAGAGCGGTCAAGCTTTTCCAGCTGATCGGGATGTCGTTGTGCTTATGCGATAGCTCATCAGCGTAAGCTTGAGGCTGACCATGGGAATATCCATGCACAACATTCATGCTCTTGTTTTTGATGTGCCGATAGTATCGGACCAGGCTGGAGGCCGTGGGATCAATGTCGGAGTGGGAGTGGCGCTGCCAGGCAGGTTCGTTGTGCCGGTGCGCAGGCACAGAAGCCTTCCGATTGCTTCGTAGCCGGCCGGTTAACAGCCACACGCCGATCCCAATGACTATCACCCCTGAGACCAGATTAAGCCATGGATACAGTCGCTCTGGGGCAATGATATGGGACGCGTAGAGGACGACCAGACCTAAAATCAGGACTCCAAAGGTGTGGGACATGGTTACGGTCAGACCGAGGAATATGGCGTGTTTCGCCGTCCCACGAGTGCCTACCAGGTAAGCAGCCATGATAGTTTTGCCATGACCGGGCGACAGGGCATGAAGCGCTCCAATTCCGAGGGCCACGAAGATGGATATTGCTATTACCGACCAGCTTAGATTCTCGTTGGCGATCAACGAGGTGAGAATATCCTTCGACTCCTCCGGCGCCTCAGACCCCATGTTTTGCGATTGAACTTCACTGTTGATTTCCAAGCCGGTTAGAACGAAGGTCGAGCGCGCCTCACGCTGGTCGAGGGGAGAGCTTAACATGTCCTCACCATAGCTGCGGAGCTCGTTACTCTGGTCGTGCTCCGGCACAGTGGAGTTGATTAAGGACACATCCTGTCCGGGTTTTACCACTATCTCTTTCCAACCCAGCCTGTTGGAGTAGTTCCCGTCTCGAAAATACAGGTCTTGTGCCATTTGTTGGTCCGTCTGGCTCCATTGCCCCTGCAAAAGTAGACTCAATCTCAACGTGGGGAGGTCTCCTTGGCCCGGTGGGAAACTTAGCTGATGGCTGACAACGTCTAAATCCACGGCTGAGTCGTTGACAGACAGATATAGCTCGCCTATTAGCGTCTCTGAAAGAGTTGCTGAATAGGCAGCGCTCTCCTTGCTACTTACCTCTCCATCACCGTCTACATCAATCTGGGGCATCTCTTGGAATGTGGGAATCTCGGCCATATCGATAACATACGTGAGTTGGATTTGACCGACGCCGGGCTCAATTCTGGCGTACCGATTTATGGTGAAGTTCCCCAAAGGGTGTGCCGAGGCCACTGGAGGCTGGGTCGCCATAAACGCGCCGACCAGTATCAATGACGCAACCAGCGCAAATGAAATGACTTTTAAGTTTAAGGCCCGAGTTCGCATCATCAGGAAACTGCTCCAGCGCTTTCAATGTCCAGCATGTTCCGTAGTTTCGACAGGGTATCCGTGGCGTCGTCGCTATAAAGGACCGAGAACTTGGGGTTTAGATTTAGGGCTCGTTCCAGATAATGTTGTGCCTGATCCAAATCACCCAATCGGAAATAGATCTGACCGGCGTGATAATCCAGATTGGAGTCCTTGGTACCCAGCTTCATCGCTTCGCCAATTGCCTCTGCTGCCTCTTCATAACGGCCATTCTTGAACAATGCCCACGCAAGGGCATCGTAACCATAGATGTCCTTCCGCACTTCTAGCTCCTTCTTGGCTAGGTCCAACGCTTCGTCTAGTTTCAGATCGTGGTCGGCATAGAATAGGATTAGCTCTCGGTTGTAGACCTGCTGATTAATGGCCGCCAAATCTGCGATGAACTCCACTGTGTCGTACTGAAGCTCGGCCTTGTCCTTTTCCCCGATCTTGGAATACAAATCACCCAGGATAGCAACGGTTGTGGGCTCAGGTACGATATTCACAACACTTTCGTAATAATTGATGGCCTTATCGTACTCACCCTTCGCGGCACGCACGTCGCCCAGTGAGGCCCAGGCCAGACGATAGCCATCGAAAGCCTTAAGCGCAGCCTCATATTGTTCCTGTGCCCGGTCCAGATGTCCGGATCTGAAGTAAAGGTCACCCAGTTGTACGCGGGCCCAGGCCGTAGACTCATTGCGAGGAGGCCCGGTCGATATTGCTTTCACCATGGCCTCGATCGACCCATCGATATCTCCGACCAATTCACGTGCGTATGACACGCGGGCGTAGGAGTCGAGATTGGGCTTCAGGTCTACCATTGTTTGGAAGCTTCGGAACGCCTCGTCATACAACCCCAGCTCAATCTGAGCGTCTCCCAAAACTCCATATGTGTTGGCATTGTGTCCGTCGAGTTTGAGGGACTGTTCCGCCCACTCCAAAGCGTCTTGGAATCGGTGTCTACTGAGCGATAAGGCGCCCATCACCCGCATGGCGCTCGCGCTGTTGAGATCGAGCTCTAACGCTCTCTGGAGTGCGGCATCGGCCTTGGTGTAGAAAGATGGGTCTCCCGTTTCCCGTACCTTTTGGAGATAAGTGTCAGCAAGCTGGACATAAGCAACCTGGTCTTGTGGTCTGATTTGAATGCGCTTTTGAAGTTTCTCAACCATTCGGTCGGTAGCGGTTACCGTGGGGTAAGCAGAAACTTGGGCCGAATTGGACCCCTGGTGCTTCTGGAACCATAGGGTGGCAACGGCTAGCACGACCAATGCAAGACCCAGGACTGTAAGATTGTAGGACAGCTTTTTCAAGGCTTTTCCTCGTTTAATGTCGCTGCTGGTTTAATATTTGGAATGGGGAGGTCCATCAAACATAGATCAGATGGCGATGGACCTCCCCAGAGCTGTCTATCGGTGAGATTTGTGAGCAGAGCGTCGCCTAATAGCGTACGCTGCTCCAAGCACGATCCCACCGAAGATTAAGCTGGCGCCAAGTCCCATGGACATTGTTGATATCGACAATGGGAAACTCTGGCCATGCTCAAATCCCGAGTGTGGTGTCCCTACATAGGGGAAGGTGTTTAAGAATTCCGAATCGTTCTCATCGACTCCGTCGCCTAGCAGATTGTTGGGCGACAGGTTGCAGAGGCCAAGGGCATCTTCCAGTATGTCGCCATATCCGCAAGCGGCGGCCCTTAGCGCGACGTCCACCACGTCATCGGACAGGCGTCGACCGTTCGGGAAGCCGGCGAAGTCTCCTTCTAACGCACCAAGGCGGTTGGGACTAGCACTGGGTGCGATGGACGTGTTTAACCTAAGCATCTCCGACGGTACTCCGTCCTTCTGCTGGTTCAGTGTGGGAACTCCAGTCAGGAACACGGCTACCAGGTCGCCTCGGTCTGTCTCCGGCACTGGGGCCAGGATATCGCCGTAGAGCAGGTTGAACAGCACCGCAAGCTCAGGGTCAGTCACATGCTCGAGGAACTGCCCGTCTTTTGAGGGATGTGAGGCGTTGAAACGGTCCTTTTTGCCTACCGGTATGACCACTTCGTTGACCAATGGCATACCCAACCGAGAGACCTGTACTGGTCGACCTGCAACCCACTGCCGCCCTTTGCCGCGGAGCACCTTAACGCTGGGTCGGCTTGCGGTCGCCCAAACTCCGATAACCTCGTCATTATCCACAAGCTGGTCAATGGGGATCTGAAGCGCTATGGTCTGGAGGTTCAGGCCGCGTAACCCATCGACACCACCTCCGTCGTTACCAGGCAACTTTCGGATGGTCAGCAGGTCAAACACAGAACCCAGGTCCACGAAAAACGGGTCATCTCTTTGGCCCGCGAATACCTTTATATCGTCGCCAATGTCGTGGACAGCGGACGCAGCCAGACTCCCGTAGTTCGGGGTGGACTTCGGCCCGATGTTGGCAGGCGGTGTGGCCAGGTCCTTCCCTAGCCTGGTCGACTTCCGGGGACCGGACCGCTCGATGCTCCAGACGTCATACACCTGGCGAATGTTCCAATCAGGGTCGTCTAAAGAGGTTATGGGCCCGGTATTGTAGAGGAACGTATTCTCGTTCTGAGTCTGGTCATGGAATATGAATTTGTAGGTAACGTCTTCTCGTGCATCACCGTCATTATCAATGTGGATCTGATAAACGGCGTCGTTTGCGAATCGGTAGAAATTGGGACCGCCATTGGGGGTTTGAGCCGGGTAATAGTTGGCGATCAAGTTAACCTTCGAGGGGTCGTTGGGGTCTACGAAGGCGTACACGTCGGTGCCGTCCACCGCCGGGTCCTGGGAAATGAGGGGTGCCTCACGGTGGCTGGATGCGCTCACAGAAAGCACCGATATTCCAGCGATCATGAGGGCCACCACAGCTATAATCAAGACTTTGCCACGCATATTAGCTATCTCCTTGCTTTCTAATTAATGTGGGCTTGAGTGGAACTCAAAGAACCAAAGTACCTTACTCTTAGTCTCTGTTTCGCACCTCCCTTCACTACGGTCTTGAACTGGAAGCCAGACCGGGCAGATTGGGAGAATCGCTGTGATATAATCCTCCGCAAAGTCACCTACCAACTATGCGAATAACCTGACCCTTTGGATCATTGGAGTAGGGAAACGACGAGGCGATCGAGGCTGCAGGGGTCTTTTTGATCCCAGAATGGTGGAAACTCGTACTAGTGGATAAGGGGCATGAAATTTAAGAAAGCCAGCGACGACGAGTTGATCCAAGCCATTCAGCAAAATAGCCTCGACGCCCTCGAGGAGCTCTACGACCGACACATAGATACGGCACTCGCTGTGGGGCTCCGAGTGTTGGGAGACCGCAGTCTTGCTGAGGACGTGGTGCAGGAGGCTTTTCTTGCTGTGTGGCGTCAGTCCGAGACCTTCAGGCCGGAACGAGGGAAGGTGCGTTCATGGCTTTTTAGCATCGTGAGGCACCGGGCTATTGATCTCACGCGAAAGCGTTCTTACACCAGAGAGCGGTTGTCCCTGGAGGAGGTTGGCTTCGAACCTCGCTACCCCGATGTTTGGCAGGAAGTGAGCAAAGCATTGGACCAGGATCGAGTCAAGCAAGCGATGGATGCGTTGCCGCCGGAGCAGAGAGAGGCCATCATGATGGCATACTTCGGAGGTCTTACTCAGGGAGAGATTGCGGAGCGCACAGGAGTACCCTTGGGCACCGTCAAGGGTCGCACACGATTAGGGATGCAAAAACTAAGAAGCGTACTATTCGAACCCGCCGAAGGAGAGACCGATTAGCCCTCTGCCCTTTGATACAAATGTTGTTCACAACTTCAGCTCTGCCGAGTTGGAGGAGTTAGCTGCCGCCTTCGCCCTCGAAGCTCTCCTCGACGAGGAGAGAGCGGAGTATTCGGGACATTTGGAGGGTTGCGCCCTCTGTCGACAGCTTGTTGGGCAGTTCCAAACAGTTGCCAATCTTCTACCCGAAACTCTTGAAAGCGAGCGGCCGTCGGCCCGGCTAAAGGAGCGGATTCTTACTGAAGCCCGAAGAGACCTGGAACCTGGAGCTACACCCGGCCCGTCAACGCCCGTTGAAGAGATGCGAACTGGAGTAGGGTGGCAGTGGCCCGGCTGGCTTACTCCAGTCCGGTTAGGAGCTGCTACCGTCCTGGTCATTGTTATAGCGGGACTTATCGGCTGGAATATCTCACTGCAGCTCGGCGATGGAACCGGTCTGGCTAAGCAGCAGCTTGGTCTGATTGAGGCGATAGCCGCCGGAGCTCAGGTCACAGAGCTCTCAGGCACAGAAAAAGCGCCAGATGCCAGTGGTAGCCTAGTTCAGACTCCCGGTGACGGTAAATCATTCATTTTGTTGCGGAACATGCCGCGTCTCGGCGAGGACCAGGAATTCCATATGTGGCGAATCGCGGGTGACGTGCCAACTAATATTGGAAACTTCTTAGCCTTGGACGAAGGGGATCAAGTAGTAGCTCTATCCGAGAGCCTCTCGGGAGCTGACGCATTCGGTGTCAGCATCGAACGGAAAGGCACTCGGCCCGCTGCTCCCATAGGCGACATCGTGATTTTGAAGCCCCTGTGAAAACTTTTCTACACTAGTGCTTAGTCAACTTAGATTTGATATGTACCTTTCACCCCCATCCTAGCCTTCCCCCATCGAGGGGGAAGGGACTTGTTCTCTCCCTCTTGATGGGGGAGAGTTAGAGTGGAGGTGAAACGATGCATCGGTTTTATGGTTGACTGAGTACTAGAGACCCTTTCATATTAGTCAATGGGTCACATGTGATCTGAGATTGCATACGACGATGTCAAAGAGTAATATAAATCCGTCAAAGAATACTGGAGGAGGTCCAATATGGCGGACTATAAAGTCATATCGGGTGACACCCATATCGTAGAGCCTCCTGACCTCTGGGAAAAACGGATCGATCCCAGCTTCAGGGACCGGGCTCCACGCATAGTGCGCAAGAAGGGCTTCGCGTCCTCCAAGGGCGAATGGGAGTCCGACTTCTGGGTAGCCGGAGGAATGCAAACCACGGCCTTCGGATTCCTCTCCCAGGCGGGAGTCAAGTACGAGCAGCCGGAAAATATAACCTACGCGGGAAGCTTCGAGGATGTGCCCACCGGCGCCTATGACGCCCATGCCATGATTCCAGCGCTGGAACAGGACGGGATATGGGGGGCAATAATTCAGCCCACTCAAGGGCTGTCCTGGTACCGGATGGATGCAAAGGAGAGTGACCTGCTCTCGGCCATCTGTCGAGGCTGGAACGACCACGTTGCCGAATTTTGCTCCGCCTATCCCGACCGGCTCAGGGGTATCGGCATGCTTAACGTAGACAACGTTGTAGACGCGTGCACCGAGCTTGAGCGGTGCGCCAAGATGGGACTTGCCGGAGCATTTATACCCGAGTACCCATTGCCTGAGCATCCCTACCGTGACGCTATCTATGAGCGTTTATGGTGGACGGCTCAAGACCTGCAGATTCCGTTGCTCTTACATACATTCACTTGTCGCGCCGGTATCCCGGGTTGCGAGCAAACGGCAGACGAATCCTTGACTACCGCCGCTGGCATCGTCACCAACGTTCATTGGTGCCAGTATTCCTTTGCGGCCATGATCTTCGCAGGCGTATTTGACCGATATCCGGGGCTGCGGATCGGGTCGGTCGAGCATGAGCTGGCCTGGATTCCCGACATGTGGCGCCGCATGGACATGATATATAGCGAACGAATCGAACTGTCAGGCGGTTATCGCTCCAAACGGGGGCTGCTGCCCAGCGAGACCTGGCGCGAAAACATATTCGTGGAGTTCATGGAAGACCCTCTGGGGGTAAAGCTGCACGAAATTATTGGGGTCGACAGCATAATGTGGGGGAATGATTATCCTCACGCCGAGTCCACATGGCCCAGATCAATGCAGTTTTTGGACAAGGCTTTTGTTGGCGAGTCCGACGAGGTTAGGCGCAAGATCACTTCGGAAAACGCCGCCCGGGTATACCACTTTTGGTAAGCCAGAACGCAGCAAGATTCAACGATAGGAGGTACTCACGATTGAAGATTCCCCATCCAGCAGATGTACGGGAATCTCGTGTTCAAGTTGAACAAGTATCAAATAATCTGGAGGTGTAGCTATGGCAGGTGACCCCAATAAGATAGTACAACAAGCGGTAGATATCGCGATAAGTGAGCGCGGCGAGGTCGGCATGCAAGTGGCCGCCTATCAGGACAGCAAGCTTGTGATAGACGTTTGGGGAGGCATCGCGGACCCAGACACGGGCAAGAAGGTCGACGGGGACACCGTCTTCCAGACGTTCTCCAACATAAAGGCTGTTACGGCGACCGCGCTCCATATACAGGCGGAACGAGGGTTGGTGGACTACTACACCCCTATCGCTCACTATTGGCCCGAGTTCGGAAAACACGGCAAGGACAAGGGAACAGTGTACGATGCCCTCACCCATCGGCTTGGGGTTCCTCTCATGCCGTATGGAGTAACCCCAGAGCTCATGTGCGACTGGGACTGGATGGTGGGCGAGCTAGCGGATATGCACCCCCTGTTCGAGCCGGGTACCGGGAGCGGGTATATGGCTTACACCTTCGGCTGGGTTGTGGGAGAGGTGGTGCGACGCACAGATCCCAAGGGTAGGCCCTTTGGCGCTTTTGTTCAGGAGGAGTTATGCAAGCCCTTGGGCATCGATAGCCTCTGGATAGGCATTCCGGACGAGGTCGAACCCAGGGTCGCAAAGCTCATCAACGGGCCCGTCTTCGTGGGCAAAGTTCCACCCGACTCCCTTATGAATAGAGCTATGCCCGCCGAGGTCGGCGTAACCCAAGAGATTTTCGGCCGTCACGATGTGCTACGAGCCTGCATTCCAGGCGCCCAGGGCATCATGAACGCCCGCAGTGAGGCGCGGTTCTTCGCAATGCTGGCCAACGGCGGTGAGCTAGACGGCGTACGGCTCCTATCAGAGGACCGGGTCCGTACATTCCACATCCCTCGCCCACCTGCACACTATGACCCGGTCCACGGCGTACCCCACAATGGCTCGATAGGCGGCTTCCACACAGCGGGCAGCCCGGGCATGGGCCCGGCTGGAAACAACTCCCACATGTTCGGCCACAATGGTGCGGGCGGTGCCGTAGTATGGGCAGATCCCGACGCACGGCTGTCAGTGGCCATCACCCACAATCGCATGATACCCCACGGCCCCCCTGATGAGAGTCCTCTGACCCCCGTGGGTCAAGCCGTAAGAGATGCGTTGGGAGTGGCCGGATAGTTCTAGCTTTGGAGCTCAGGCGCTGAGCAGGGAGGGGTGGCCGAGTGGACGATGGCGGCGGTCTTGAAAACCGCTAACCCTTCTGGGGTTCGTGGGTTCGAATCCCACCCCCTCCGCCATAGGTTAGCTACAACTCGAGACTGATTTGGCAATATCGAGACATCTTTGAATCGGTAGAGGCGCTAAAACACAGGAAGCCTGTTTCCGGTTGGCCTGTAGGTTCGAGGTTTATTTAAGACTGAGACAAACCTGTAACAGGCCAATACTGGAGAGTTCTGTTGGCATCTTCGAAAGCAGCTTGAAGAATCTGTCAGGTCGCTTAAGACAACTCCTTCTCCGGATCCAACTTAGGGCGATCAAATGAAGCGATTCCTGCGATCGAAAATTGCGGTTTCGGGGTTGCTTGCGGTTTTGCTCGTAGTGATCGCTCTGGTTGCAGGCGGGTGGTACATTGCGGACATATTAGAAAAAGACGGGCTGTTGCCGGATCACGATGATCCAGAGTTCGACATGATAGTGTCCGATATCGGTGAGGGCCAAGTCACTCTGCGTACGACATCAGATACCTCTAAGGACGGGGCCTGGATAAGACCCGGAATCTGGGGACTCGAGAGCGCCGAAGGTTACGATCAGGTCGGCGCGATTTTGGAAATAAGCGATCAACACGTGGTTCGAGAGTACCTTCCGCTAAAAGGAACCCTGACAAGTGGTGAGATGGTACGGGTAGAAGGAACCGCCTTCCCAGATGACCCCTTGGTAGCGTTTGGGCTCCCCTTTGAGAATGTGTCCTTCTCTTCCCCGTTGGGCGAGTTTCATGCGTGGTTTGTTGACGGTTCTAGCAGCACCTGGGTCATCTTTGTGCATGGCAAAGGGTCCGAACGCACAGAGGCTCTGAGAATACTCCCAACGGTCGTTGAGGCAGAACACCCCTTTTTGGTAATCACGTACCGAAACGACGAGGGAGAGCATGTGGACTCCAGCGGATATTACCAATATGGTCAAACCGAATGGGAGGACCTGGAAGGAGCGGCCTCTTACGCCATCGACCACGGGGCTGAAGACCTGATTCTGGTCGGCTATAGCATGGGTGGCGGCATTATCGCCAACTTCCTCTACCAGTCCTCGCTGTCTCAAAAGGTGCGGGGCGTCATTTTGGATGCGCCAATGGTCAACTTTAACGCCACCGTCGATCTCGGTGCTAGTGAGCGAAGCCTGCCGGGACCGTTTGTCGCGCTAGCCAAGTACATAGCTAAACTTCGATTCGACATCGACTGGGGCAAGCTGGACTACTTGGACCGTGCCGATGAGTTGAGAGCGCCTATTCTGTTATTTCACGGCGACGAAGACGATCTCGTCCCAATAGACACCAGTGACGCGCTGGCGGAGTCCCGGCCGGATATCGTGAAATACGTACGCGTCGCCGGCGCCCCTCATGTCGGTGCGTGGAACGTAGACCGTGACAGGTATGAGGCCGCCGTGGCCGATTTCTTGCAGGGCCTGAAACGGTAGTTGGTCCTGCACGTCATGTGTGACTGGGTGAGAGGAGCGTCCCGCGTTCATCGAGGCCGTGGACGCCACGTTGCCCGTGGATCGGCCTGATGCTCCAGATAGGCTGAAAGTAATTGCACCCTCCAGAGTGGACCCGGTAACCGATAGATGATGGCAAGGCGACTCCGAACCAACAGTTGGGTCGCCTTCTTTGAATCAGGCCTTAATTCCCCCAGCCCCTTCTGGAGGCTTGTGGGTTCGAATCCCACTCCTTCCGCCTTAGCTGTAATACGGAAGCTCGGTGAGCACCGGCCATGCAGCCATGTTCAAACCGCTTTAGGCAGGCCGGTCCGACCTTTCATGCCCCCAATGGATTCGCTTGCCAGAGTACCTTTCCGAGGTTATGATGGCCCTGTTCCCATCGATGCCCATTATTATTTTATGCAGGAGGAAGCCATGATACGCGTGACAGCTTTATACCCCTACGAGGAAGGCGCAAAATTCGACCACACCTATAACCTGGAAAAGCATATACCCATGGTCAAGGAGCTGTTGAGCCCTCTGGGCTTGGTCAAAGTGGAGCTAGACAAGGGAATCTCGGCAGCCGATCCCAAAGCCCCTGCGCCATTCGTGGCAGCCAATCACCTCTTTTTCAAAACGGTCGACGAGGTCCACCAGGCCTTCATTGCCGCCGGCAAACAGGTGATGGGGGATATTCCCAACTACACTACCATCAAGCCCCAGATTCAGATAAGCGAGATCGTGGAGTAGTAGCACACCCGCAGTCGTAGGGGCACCCACCACAGCCAGGGATCAGTCCACGTCACTCAGCCGAAGGTCGAAGCAAGAGGCGGCTAGGGCAGCTTGTTCCCTTTGGGGCCGACCTCCCAAATAATCAAGAATTACCGAAAGGGGTGTTGATATGTTGTCCTTCTCACGATCCCTGGTACAGCAGAAACTACTCTTTGCGGTTACCGTAGCGCTGATAGCTGCGATGGCTGCAGGAATCACCGTGGGCGCTGTGCTAGGCTCAGGGAGCAGCTCCCCGCCAGTCAGCATCGAACCTGCACCGTCTTCTGCGACGCTGTCAGTCACGAATCTTAACGACGCCGGTGCCGGCTCTCTTCGTCAGGCGATCTTTGACGCGGCGGCGGGCGATACCATTGAGTTCGCCGTCACGGGTGACATCATACTGACCAGCGGCCATCTAGTCATCGATAAGAATCTTACTATCAACGGTCCCGGCCCAGATAACCTGAACATCGACGGCAATAACGCCAGTCGTGTCTTCTTGATTACAAACACCAGCGGTAATTCCATGATCTCTGGTGTAACAGTGCGGAACGGCGCGGCATCGCCAGATGGAGGTGGCATCCTTATTCAAGCGGCCGGTAGGCTCACCTTGAGCACCACCCGCGTCCAGGCTAATACTGCTACTGCAAGTGGCGGAGGCATTTTCAATCTTGGTACCCTAACTGCGGACGGCACCACATTTCAACACAACCTTGCTCAAATACAGGGCGGTGCCATCGACAACTCCGGCTCAGGAATGGCTTACCTGACCAACGTCACAGTAAGTGATAATACCGGAGACGATGCAGGCGGAGGAATTCGCAACAACGCGGCTGCCACAATGACGGTCGTTAACAGTACAATCACCGGCAACTCGGCTAATTTATCAGGAGGCGGGGGCATCTTCGACACGGGTACACTACAGGTGGTCAACACAATCGTAGCTGGAAATACCGCAGCCTTAAATAGCCCTGACTGTAACCAGATAACCTCCTTGGGCCGCAACCTGATTGGCACAAGCGATGGTTGCACATTGACTCCGATAACTGGCGACCTGGTGGGCGTAGACCCACTCCTGGGTCCCCTGCAGGAAAACGGCGGCCCCACCCTTACCCATGCCCTGCTATCAGGCAGCCCCGCCATCGACGCCGGAGATATCGCTTCCTGTCCCGCTACGGACCAGCGTGGTGTATTGCGACCACAGGGCCCAGACTGCGACATTGGCGCTTATGAGTTCGAGTCCGAACCTCTACCTGAACAGGACATCTTCGTCTACTCGATCAAGACCGTGTGCGTGCCCCACTTAGGGAATGCCTACCCCGCACTCATGCCGGGCAAATACAGGACGGCAGTCAACGTACATAACCCGTGGGACGAGCCGGCTACTATTGAAAAGTCAATAATCCTATCGAATCCCCAGGGCGTGCCGCCTATAACAGGAGATATCATCAATGAAGTCCTGCCTTCCAGGTGGTCCTTCGACGTTGATTGCCCCCACATGAGGGACGACTTCGGACTGCCTCAGGGCGCAAAGGTGCCCGGAGGCAAAGGCTTCATGACCATTAAATCGGACCAGAAGATAAAGGTAGTGGCCGTGTACACCTCCAGGACGGAGACCAAGACCAAAGACGGCGTTGGGACCAGCATTGACGTGGAATACATCGAACCAGACATGACAACGGGCACCATACCATAGTTGCTGTCCAGCCACCGGCTGATTCGGCGTTTGGGGCCGGCGAGTGGCCCCTCAAATGACATCATTGGCGATTATCGCGCCGTACCGGCGTAGGGCGCCGCATTGCGGATAGCTCCGGCTGGATATATGACCCTTGGGAAGTGCTCGGTGATAGGTGCACCGGCTTGACGGTTCGCCTATGACTGACTATGCTATCGCAAGCCCGTTCCTTATGTCTCGGTTCAGCCTAGTGTTCGGGCGCGGTGTGGCCGACAACATAATTGGGAGTATGTCTGTGAAAAAGATCTCTGCGGTAGCTCTAGTGGTTGTCCTGGCTGCGGGTATCACCGCAGGGGTTGTGTTCGGGTCGGGTAGTGGGTCTCCCGAACCCGCACCCGCTGCCGCTACCCTTACCGTCACCAACCTCAACGACAGCGGAGCAGATTCCCTGCGTCAGGCGATCATCGACGCGGTTGCCGGGGACACCATAGACTTCGCCGTCACGGGCACCATCACCCTCACCAGCGGCCTGCTGTCTATCAATAAGGACCTGACCATTTCCGGGCCCGGCGCAGGGTCGTTGGCCATCGACGGCAACGCCAGCAGCCGTGTCTTCAACATCGGTAGCGCTGCCACCGTCTCTATCTCCGGCCTGACCGTCACGAACGGGAACAGTAGCGGCATCAGCAACTTTGACGGCACCCTGACCCTGAACGACATCACCGTCAGCGAGAACACGGCGGCCCAGGGCGGCGGCATCAACAACCATCTCGGCACGCTGACCCTGAACAATAGCACCGTCAGCGGCAACACCGCTGGTAACGGAGGCGGCGGTATCATCAACTTCCATGGCAACGTGACCTTGATTAACAGTACCGTCAGCGGCAATTCGGAAATCAACGGCGGCGGCGGCGGCATCTACAACAACGCTATCATGACCATCACCAACAGCACCATCAGCAACAATTCGGCTTGCTGCGGCGGCGGCATCTACAACAGCGAACTGCTGAGCCTCAAGAACACTGTCATCGCCGGGAACAGTGGCGGAGGGCAACCCGACTGCTTAGGCTCTCCCACCTCCCAGGGCCACAACCTCATTGGAGATGACACTGGCTGCAACTTTACCCCTGCCGCCGGTGACCTAATCAACGTTGATCCAATCCTCGGCCCCTTGCAGGATAACGGCGGCCCCACCGAGACCCACGCCCTTCTCTTAGCGAGCCCTGTAGATAGCCCAGCCATCGACGCCATCCCCGTTGCAGACTGCGTTGACACGAGCGGCAACCCCGTCACGACAGACCAGCGGGGCGTATCTCGTCCCCAAGGCCCGGATTGCGACATCGGGGCCTATGAGCTTGGATCCGAACCCCCTGACCAGCCCCCATTGGTTTCCATCACATCGCCTACTGAGGGTTCCGAAGTTGTCGAAGGGACGACCATCACGGTTGATGCCGACGCGACAGACGACGTGGGCGTGGCCAAGGTGGATTTCTTCGCCAACGACGTGCTGGCCTCAACAGATCTGGCGGCTCCCTACTCGGCGGAGATAACCGTGCCCACGGATATTGTGTCCCTCACCTTGAAGGCAACGGCCAGCGACACGGTCGGGCAGACGGCCTCCGATACAGTCACGATCAACGTCATCCCACCTCCCGAACCCCCACCGGATCAGACCATGTACGTCTATTCGGTCAAGATCATGTGCGTGCCCCACTTGGGTCCGGCCAGCCCGCTCTCATAGAGAAATGGGTGACTCTGTCCAACCCCCAGGGCATCCCACCTATCACGGGAGACAGGATACGTGAGACCCTCCAATCCTGGTCGGCCTTCGACGTAGACTGCCCACACATGCGGGACCAGTTCGGCCTCCCCAAGGATGCTCAGGTACCCGGCGGCAAGGGGTTCATGGTCATCCGCTCGGACCGGGAGCTGGATGTGGTAGCTGTATATAGCTCCAGAGCGGAGACACCCAACAAGAACGGTGTGGGCACCAGCATAGACGTGGAGACCATCGAGCCTAAGCTCGTGACCACGACCTTTGAGGAACTTGTCACGAGTCAGTTGGCCCACGCGCTGAAGGATGACGTACTTCAGTTCCATCTGGTAGACCTGGATGTGCCCAAGTTGGCGCAGGAGCTTGATCTGGGGACCGCTACCCTGCCGGTGGCGGATGGGGTAGGCAATATCCACCTGGACATTGCTCACTCCGCTGCCCGAGTCCAGCTGCGGGACTTCGAGCTAACTAAAGGGACCTTTAAGTCCGAGATTGCCTTGATGCCCATCAAAACCCAACTCGTGCTGTTGCCGCTGGAGCAGAACTGGCGTCTCGGCGGGTGCGCCACTCTGGGGCCCACATCCACGGAACCAACGTGCGGCGCGGTTACGATATTGAACGATGCCAAGACCATGGTTAGCGGCGTCGTCTTCGACCAGAGGGTTGGCATGAGTTACGTCGAGCCGGCCAGACACGCGCTGGGCATAGTAGGCGACTGGGACGGTGATGGCCTGCATGTGATCTATAATCACGAACACACCGTTCCGCCCGTGTTTTCCACAGGGATTAGTGCTCCAGAGTCTCCTACACTGGCCGGCGCCGTTGCCAGACAGGTGCCCGGTCTAGCGTCGCCCTTCCCCCGGCCTGTTGCCGACACTTTAAGGCAGACCAAGGTAGTACTGGACGGTGATCGTCAGTTCTACAATATCGACCCCAGCACTGTGTGGTCCCGCATGGAGGCGGTCCACAATATCGTGTCAGTGATTTACGAGCTCATAGAGCCCTTCAGCACCAATGGCTGGGCACTTCATATACCCGTCAAGGGGATGGAGGTCTGGATTGCCGGTGGACCCTCCACCACCGACAACCAGGACCTGCTCAACGAGATCGTCGACCCGGGTTACTTCCTGATTAACTCCCTGAACGATAACGAGTTACACATCCTTTTCGTGGGCTACAACGTGTCGGGGGCGTACGGATGGGCCGCTGGCATCGGCTCGGCGGCTGGAGGAATCGGAGGCGGTCCCGGTCTAAACCACGTCTACAGCGAGGCCCGAAGCAGCCAGTCTCTAAAGACCAAATGGGTGGTATTGGCCCACGAGTGGGGCCACCTCATTGGCGGCAGACACGGAGACGGGACTACAATCGAGTGCACCGGAGGATTCTTGGACTTCCTCTGTGGTCCATCTCTGATGTTGCCCGGCTCAGCGGGATCCCCGGACACCAGAGGACCCTACTTCAGCGACGCTAATGATGCCAACATCATCGCGGTAATAGACTCCCTGTCTTCCTGGCCATAAGATGAGGGTCCCGGATGGTTAACATTACGTACGGCATATCAAAGGGCAAGCTGTAGCTGACCAATCCTTTGAGGCGTGGCCTGATTCACGTATCTCTCGTGTAATCCATAGGCCCGCTTGAGCTGGTCTATCTTTGTCTGAAAGCTTTTTTTCATTTGCCAAGGGGCGAATATGCCCGGATACAATGTCTTGTACGAACTCACCAATGAGGGATATTCGCGCTCCAGAAAATCCATAAAGTGCTGCTTGGTGCCATCCTTGAGAAAGAGCACGTTACCGTCCAGGAAGCACGCTCCATGCTGCGCGGCTCCACGCACCACGTCTCGCAGATTGGCTTCCCCATCCGTAATGCCCGGTATGATGGGCGCGAGAATTACTCCTACACGTACCCCTTCCGTAGCCAGCCTCTCCATGGCCCGAAGCCGCTGTCGGGGCGGCGGGGTGCCTGGCTCCAGTCGGTGCCACAGATCATCGTCCAGAGTAGTCATACTGATGCATACTGTGCAGCCAGCCGACTGGGATAGCTCTGATAATAGGTCCACGTCCCGCACCACCATGGTGCCCTTGGTTACCAGGCTTATGGGTGTTTGCTTCAAGCAGAAGGCCTCCAGACATGAGCGGGTCAGCCGATACTTGCCCTCGATGGGCTGATAGGGGTCGGTGGCCGTCCCCACCGCCACAGTCTCACGTTTCCACGAGGAACGAGAAAGCTCCTTTCGCAGTGCGCGAGCGATGTTGACCTTTACCTGGATGTCCCGGGAGAACTGATCGTCGGGGTCCAGGTCTCGAATATAGTTGTAGTGCCTCGCGAAGCAGTAATGGCAGTCATGGGGGCACCCCTGATATGGATTGAGAGACCATTTGAATCCCATCCCACCGACCCGGTTCAGAGCACTTGCAGTCTCGACCTCCGTATAGTTCACCTTGGCCATATCATTTCCTCCCAATTCCTGTCTGTTACGAGCAGTGTAAGAACTAATGTTCTTTACATAGAATCATGGAGTGCAGAACTTGTCACTGGGGTGATGACAGAAGAAGTTGTTGAACCAAAGTCATGGCCTTTTAATTGTCATTGCGAATGGCAAAGCCCTGAAGCAATCTCCCAACGCAAGAAGAGATTGCTTCGCTTCACTCGCAATGACAGTAGGGGAGAACTGAAAGACCCTGGAACCAAGGTGGGTACGGTGGACAGGGGAATACGGCGTTACATATAATGGTATGCGCCGGGGAGATCCAGCACTAGGAGAGGACATCTTGAAAAGCGATACCAAGGATCAGCGGCTTTTTATGCGAATGATACGGGCGCTCCGGAGGTCGCTTTGCAGATAGAGGTCCGCTTCTTCGCGCTGTATCGTGAGAGGGCCGGCCGGAACCACCTTACTCTAGAGTTGGAGTCTGAAGCCACCGTCTCGCGGCTGGTGGAGGAGATAAGGCAGCTTTTCCCGGACCTGGCCCCGCCGACAGTGGACATCGTGGTGGCGGTGAACACTGATTATGCCGCCCCACACACGGTACTGCGCGACGGTGACAATGTAGCCCTAATCCCGCCAGTAAGCGGAGGTGATGACATGATAGAGATCACGCATCAGGCCATTAAGCCCGAAGAAGTCACTGCCAAAGTACGGAAGGACACTAACGGCGCTGTGGTTACCTTTCTGGGCACGACACGGCTGTTCGCCGAGGGCAAGAAGGTAGTCCGTCTGGACTACGAAGCCTACGAAGAGATGGCCCTGAAGGAGATGGAAAAGATACGTCAGGAAATCCAGACTGAGTGGGACCTGGAGGACGTGGCCATCGTTCATCGCATCGGGAGGGTGGACATAGGGGAGATCAGCCTGGTGGTAGCAGTGGCCTCCCCCCACAGGAAAGAAGCCTTCCAGGCCTGTCACGAAGCTGTGGACCGTCTCAAGGAAAGGGTACCCATCTGGAAGAAGGAGTTCTTCGAAGATGGGTACCACTGGGTGTCCTGTGAGAGCCATGATCACTCTCTGGTGAAGGGCACATCATGACGCTCTAAGAACCCTTAAATTTAGGCTACTTCAGTCCCAACAAATCAGCCCTTTCTGCACCCAACACCGACGTCCCAGGCGTGATCCGGTGGTAGGAGCAAAAAGGGCTTGCATTTTGGATACATTGCCTGTAGAATCGGCCTGAATCCCTGGAGACAGGGACATATATATTTAGTCGAGCAAAATTGTCCGAAATAGTGCTGTATTCGTAGGTACCACCACAGTTGGAAGCCTCAATCGCTTCCGATCCACTGATGTCTAATTTCCTCTGTTCTTTGCGATAGAGGGCCACTCTTTAAGGAGGGCATTATGGGCGAGTCATTCAAGCTGGCACTTCGCATGGACTTGAAGTACCTGCTTGTGCCCGCCTTCCTGGCTGTGGTGGCAATGATCGCATTCGCAGCACAGTCCGCCTCCGCGGACCATAACGGGCCCCATGCAACCTTCGTGTCCACCGATGACCCGTCCCAGGATCTCTCCAATCCCGCAACGCCTCTCAATATGTTCGTCGGGGACGAGGTGAAGATAGACCTGACAGTGGAGTTCCCATCTCCCGGAGACCACTTCTACGCAGGGGAATTTCACGTTAACGTAGAACAGGCCCGAGGGGTTTTAGGTTTCATCGAAGGGGACCCTCAGACTCCAGACTTTAGCATGTTCAGCGTCTCTAGCGAAAATCTCGCTCTTGCCGACACAGAGAGGCTCAGGACTACTATCGAGGGCTTTGCAGAGAACGGCAACGTCGTCCGTGGCTGTGACTTCGACCCCACCCCGCCCCTAGGCGACGACTCCATATATACCTTTGTAAAGGGCGCCACCGGCGACGACGCTACGATAGAGCTACAGCTGCTGGACCAGCATCAGAGGCCCGAGTGGGGCGATGGCTGGTGCGCCGCTACGGCGGCGGGCATAAGCCTGGCCTGGTTCGCGGAGACCCTTTCAGGCGACGCCGCCAACCTCATCCCGCACGCGGGTCCTGTGATCACGACTGCAGACAAATACAACGCCATAGCCACCATCGGCATGATGATGAACACCGATACCGGCGATGGCGCCACTGATAACGATGTGGTTGACGGAATAGCCGACTACATTGGCTCGGTGGGTCTCACCGGGGACTTCGTCATCAAGGTGTTCAATCGGCCATTCTTCCAGGCCTACGCGAACGAGTTGGACACCGGGGACGAAGACGTGTTGGTGCGTATCCTCTCCGGAGATGGTAGCTCTCACTGGCTGGTGGGCCGCTCATTCTCGGATGTGTTGGAGACGGGCGACACTCCTGACACGGGCGATGACTATTGGCCGGTCAGTTTTGTAGACCCTGGCACAGGCTCGGTCTACCATTCGAGAATGAAAAGAATTGGTCGAGAGATTCTGTACAATGAAGAGTGGTACGAATTCGACCTCATGGTCTCCGTTTCTCCCACCACGGAGCCGACCAACGAAGGGACCGCCCAATACTTCGTGGCGGATAACGACGCCATAGGTGCCCTTGTGGATGATGTCGTAAAGGTGTCCGGCGACCTGGTCTTTACCCTCTTGGGTAATCCAGACCCAGCCGATGTAAAGAACCACAGGACGCCGTCGCTGATGGCTGACGTAACCGGTCAGATATTCGTGGCGCGCGCAACCTTCATAGCCAGAAATCCTGGAACTACTACGCTGAACTTCTTCAATCCCAATCCTGCCTTCGGCCCTACCATCAGGCTGGTGCGCGTAGAAACCGATGGCGATGTGGTCATGCTCCAAAATGTGGGCTTCGGTAATCCTGCGGCGGTCATCAATGTGTTCCAGAAAGAGCTGGTGGTAAGTACGAAGCTCCAAGGGCCGGCCAGGCTGGACCCCAAGGGATACGAGATGCCCCTGCAGGTCCAGCTATATCAGCGGGGGCCGGCCAATACGGACGCGGATATACTTAACGACGCTCCTGTGGCAATCTATGATTGTGAAAAGATGATCAGAGGCACCGGCGCGGACGGAATGCCCCGTGGAGTGTGTGAAGTAGAGGTAGACCAGATCGGCACCTTCGACGTAGCAATTAAAAGTGACCGCACCCTGCGATCGGTGCTTAGGTCCGCAGAAGTGCCCGGTTCCGTGGACTTCGTCGGCCCAGCCCACGATCCCGCCGGTGAGGAGGGTCTTCACGAAGGCGATCTGACCGGTAACGACTCGGTGGACGGACTGGACTTCGGCGGATGGTTGGGCACCTGGAGAGAGACCTGCGACACCGCTCCCGAGCTGGTCACAAGTATCGCCAACTTCTCCAGGGGCGACTTCGACAAGAACTGCAGCGTCAACGTGCTGGACTTTAGCATCTTCCTGGCCAACTGGCAGGAGCAATCCCCTCAGGAGGAGTAGCTTGCCGATAGTTATCGAGACAGGAACTGAAACATAACATGTTAAACAAAGCGCGGGCTAAGATGCTCGTCAAGCTCCTGCTTCCCGTATCGGCGCTACTCATAGTGGCGATATCAGTGCTCGTCGGTCTATCGCTGGCCCAGGCCAACCATCCGCGCGTTGCGCGAGTCATAATCGACCCGCCCGCCACAACTCAGACAAGTCCCAAGATAATGACATTGGGGGGCACTGCGGACTTTACCGTGCGCGTGCTGCCAGGGGGAGCGCTTGTAAACAGTGTAACTATCTCCATGAGATTCAACCCCACCTTTCTGGAGGTAGTAGACCAAAACCCGTTAACACCGGCAGTGGAGATACGCCCCCATCCCGCCAACCCCCTAAACTTTGGCGTTACCGAGAATATTGCCGACAACATAAATGGCACCATATTGTTTACGGCAGGACACCCCTCAGGGGCGTCTGTTGACTTCAACTTCGCCGTAGTAACTTTCCAGGCCAAGAACACTGAGACCGTTGTGAACATTCCCACCGAAGTGGAGTTCCTGGTAGACGACGGAAACGACACAGCGGTAGCCGCCGGAGCCGGCCACTCGGTCCTAGAAAACACTGAGGACTTTACGGGGGCCTGGGTCGAAGTCAGTGACAGGCGTGCTGAGCTTGTGATTGACAACCCGGACTCAAGCCCACTCGACCCCGTAATCATGCAATTTGGAGGCACCCGGCAATTCACGGTCAGAGTCCTTCCCAATGGTCAGAACATGAACTCTGCAGGTCTATCCATGACCTTCGACCCCACCTTCCTGGAGGTGGTAGACGCCGACCTTGGGCAACCCGATATTCAGATACAACCCCACCCAGACAGCCCTTTGACATCATTCACTCTCGAAAACCTGGCCGATAACGTTGCCGGGACCATACGGTATGCGGCCGGGGTAGATTTCGAGTTCTCGGACCCATTTAACATGGCCATCGTCACCTTTAGGGCAAAGGACGTGTCACCTTTAGGGCAAAGGACGTGGCAACCGGCCCTGCGTCAACCACCGAGGCATTGGCGAACAACCAAGGTCCGCCCACGGAAATACGTTTCCTGGTAGACGACGGAAGGGAAAGCTACGTCACCAATACAACCGAAAGACAGCTCCTGAAGAACCTGGAAGACTTCACGGAAGCCTGGATCGAGGTGGTGGAGCCACAGTTCACCAAGGCAAGCTTCACCGCGACTCCAGACCCCGCCGACGAGGCCAGTCCCGTTACCTTCGATGCCACCGGCTCCACCTCAGCTTCCGGCGACCTTACCTACGACTGGACCTTCGGAGACGGCGGAACCGGTGATCAACCCATTGAGATATATACCTACGACGACGACGACGATGACGACACCTACACCATTGTTTACGGCGTCACCCTAACGGTGACCGACGACGACGGCACCGGTGATTCCACCTCCGATGATATAACCGTAAACAACGTCCCGCCCACCATTAATAACATAACAGCAACGCTCCCGGACATCGATGAGGGCCAGAGCAGCAACATCAGCGTGGACGCCAGCGACGTAGCGGGCGTAAACGACCCGTTGAGCTACTCCTTTGACTGTAACAATGACAATAATTTTGAGGTCGGTCCTCAGCCCGGCAGCTCCACCGACTGCGCCTTCCCCGACGGCTCGGTTCACACCGTCAATGTGAAGGTGGAAGACGACGATCAAGGGGTCTCCACGGACTCTGTAGACGTGATTGTGAATAACGTTGACCCCACCCTCACCATCTCGGGAGACCCCAGCGTGAACGAGGGCGAGAGCTACACCCTGAATCTGGAGTCCGACGACCCTGGCGACGACACCATCCAGCAATGGACCATATTCTGGGATGACCCATTAGACCCCGTGGCGGAGGTAGTGCTGGGTGACCCGGCCTCGGTGGACCACACCTACGCCGACGGCCCGGCTAATCCAACCATCACGGCCAGCGCAGAAGACGAGGACGGCGGCCCCTACAACGCCAACGCCCTGCCGATAACCGTAAACAACCTGCCACCCAACATCACCAACGTAGTTGCAGTTCTTGACACACTACCGGTCACTGGCGGTGATAGCACCATCACCGTGACCGCCACTGACCCCGCTGGAGTAAACGACCCCTTGCTCTACTCCTTTGACTGCGACAACGACTCTGTATTCGAGGTCGGGCCCCAGCTGGGAATATCAACTATATGTAGCTTCGACCAAAACGACACCGGCAACAACACAGTTAATGTGAAAGTTGACGACCAAGACGGTGGTATCGCGGAAGGGTCCGTCAATGTGAACGTCAAGTCGGACGTTGACGTTAATGACTGGACGGGGAACCTCAGCTTTAGTGGCACAGTAGAAAGTGGGCCTCTTGTACCAAGCCCTCCACTTACTCTGGGCATACGCCCGGGCTGCACTGACTTTTTCGAGTTTGACACCGGTTCACCTGATTTCGATGAATGCGACGATCCGATCTCTAAAGCCGTTCCTGCCACGAATCTGTCCGCGTTCTTCGACTATCCAAAGTACCCACCTGAAGACGCAAATTTCATTTACCAGCGCTTGTTGAAAACACGAATAGCTCCACCCCTACCAGAGCGAAGAACACTAATGTTCCCTGTACGCGTCGAAATAAACAGCCCAGGACATAGTTCCGCTGACGTAACAGTCGAGTGGGAAATGGACTCCATTCCGGACGAGTTCATTACAGTGCTCTTGATCGACCATGACACCCTTCCAGCGTTCAACATCATCAACATGGGCAGTAATACCATGGGAACCTATTCCATCCCTGGGGGTGTTCCCTTGGACGCCAATGGTCAGGGTAGCAGAGACATCACAGTTGTAATCACGCGGGCCCATGTTCAAGCATTGAGGCTGGTGGAAGGTACACAGATAATTTCTCTAACCGTTAAACCTATTTTTGGAAGCAAGGTAGCTGACATATTCAAGTTCCGAGATCCAGACAGGTTTTCCCTTAGAGAAGACCGAAGACTAAGGGTCTTCGGTGTGACGATGTGGTTTACAGATCCCGCTACTCCATTACCGATAAGTGGGCGTGGTATAGCACCGGTGTTCGTAGGTGACCCGAGGCACCCCGAGATGGTTCCTAGCTTTGGATACATCGTCAATCTAGGACCTCCGATCAGTCCAACCGATGTTATGTTAATAATACCTGGTGAGCCTATCGTAGAACATACAAGGAGTAGCCCATAGTGGCATAAACTTAATGTTCCTATCGCTTGATTCTGATAGAGTTAATCCTGTAAGTTATTCGAGAGCAAGTTATGCTACTTAATAGCCAAAGGAATTTCCGCATGGGGCGTGGCCGAACTGGTGTAACGGTACTCCTGTCATTGGGAGTGCTAGGGTTATTGGCATAGATAGGGGTTTACGTTGCCGGGCAGATTAACTCGGCCGAAGCGGCTCCAAATGAGGCTGTTCTGTCCGATTTTCTTCCAACAGAGGACTGGGGAGCCGAATTCAACTCGGCCGAAGCGGCTAACCGCAGAAATGCCAGCAGGGCCCAGTCCCGGTCCGTTGTCGCCTCCCTTGCCCATAACCTTTGGCGTCCGTCCGGATTGTTCGGAGTTATTTGAGTTTGATACCGATTCCCCGAATTTCGATGTATGCGATGATCCGACTTCGCAGGCTACGCCGGCAACACAGTTGTCAGCCTTTTACCACTACCCGGGTAATGTGCCCCCGGAGGACGGCAATTTCATATATACAAATCTGATCATCAGCAGAATAGACCCCGCCGCAAGTAGGACATGGCCTCTACGGCTAGTAATCAGCCCACCTGTATTCAGCCGACCATTGGATGTCGATGTTACCCTAACTTGGAATGCCGCGGAAATAGCAACAATTCCCCAACCATTGACGAGGCGAGCCATCCTTCTCGACGGTGCAACGGAACTTGCGGACTTAAGAGCTCAAACAACAGTCACTATTCCGTTTACACTGACTGACGCCGGTGCCTTGACGGTGGACCTTACAGTGCAGGTATCCGAAGGCCCTCAGCCCACCACCGCCGTCATCGACGCCCCCGCTACAGCCGATGAGGGAACCCAGGTGCTCTTCAGTGGGGCCAACTCAAAGCCCGGTACGGGTGAAACCATTACAGCCTATGACTGGGACTTCGGGGATTTGACACCCCATGTAATTACCCCTAATGACTCGGTGCTGCACACATACGGGCACGCCGGAGACTATACCGTTGGATTAGTGGTCAGCGCGGATGGGCCAAGCAACGCCTTTGACACCCATGACATCACCATACTTAACGTGGCCCCCACCCTCTTCCTCCTCACAGCCGACATGTTATCCCTGTTCGAAGGCACCGCCATTACCATAACCGGCGACTTCACCGACCCCAGCTGGCTGGACGTGCATACCGGCGACCTGGACTGCGGCTCCCCTGACGCGATCCCCTTCGGTCCCTTCGTGGTCGAGGAACACGCGGAGCCTGATAGCACCGGCTCCATATTCGGCCAGTGCATATATGGCCATGCAGGTGTGTTCACCGTCACAATGACAGTAACCGATGACCTGGGCTCCGGCGACGCTGAACAGCTTGTGCTGAACGTAGCCAACGTTGCCCCTACTCTTTTCCCTCTAGACGTTGGACCATTACCCGCGCTGGAGGGCTCGACCCTGACCATCACCGGCGACTTCACCGACCCCAGCTGGCTCGACACCCACACCGCCACCGGAGACTGCGGAGACAACGGTACTATTGTAGGCGGCCCCACGGTGAACGAACAGCACACGCCCCCGCTTGGCACAGGTACTGTCACCATGCAGTGCTTCTATAGCGACGATGGGACGCCCACGGTGGAAGTCATTGTCACAGACGATGTTGGAGACTCAGACACACAAGACAGGGCGTTAATCGTCGAAAACGTGGCGCCTACCATTGACAACATCGCCGCCGTCCCCGACACCGTAAACGAGGGAAATTCGAGCACCATTACCGTCGACGCCACCGACCCTGCCGGGCCCAACGATCAGCTGCTGTATTCCTTCGACTGCAACGACGACGATATCTTTGAGGTAGCTCCTCAGACGGGCAATTCGACCATATGTTTTTTCCCGGACGGGTCGATCCACCGTGTTAATGTGGAGGTGGACGACCAGGACGGCGGCGTAACCCCAGGCTTCATAAACGTCAACGTGGACGACGTTCCACCAGCATTGGTAATCAGCGGAGACAGCAGCACGGATGAGGGCAGCACCTACACCCTGAGCCTGGCCTCCACCGACGCGGGCGACGACACTATCCAAAATTGGACTATTACTTGGGGGGACGGCAACGTAGATACGGTGTCCGGCGACGCGGTCACTGCCGACCATATTTATACCGACGGCCCGGACAACCACACCATTAGCGCCACGGCTAGCGACGAAGAAGGTGGTCCTTACCCGTCAAATTCCTTCAATATTCAAGTCAACAACGTAGCCCCCTACTATTACTAACGTGACTCCCGCCCCCGATACCGTGAATGAGGGCAATTCGAGCACCATCACAGTCGACGCCACCGATCCGGCCGGACCCGACGACCCGTTGCTCTATTCCTTCGACTGCGACAACAACCCGGTTACAGGCCCTGATGGGTTCGAAGTCGGTCCTCAGATTGGCAATTCCGGTGATTGTTCTTTCCCCGACGACTCCGACCACGTAGTTAACGTGAAAGTGGACGACCAGGATGGGGGGGTTACTACCGGATCCACGACCGTGACTGTGAACAACGTGGCGCCTACCATCAACAGCGTAGTACCTTTCCCTGCGACCATTGACGAAAACGAGAGTAGCAACATTAGGGTGGTTGCCACCGATCCGGCTGGACTCAACGACCCACTGCTCTACTCCTTTGACTGTGATAACGATAACGTCTTCGAGGTGTTGCCGCAGTCGGGCGACAATACAGATTGTGACTTCCTCGACGATTCAGACCATCCCGTCAACGTTAAAGTGGACGATCAAGATGGTGGCGTTACTATCGGATCCGCAACCGTCATAGTGAACAACGTTGCGCCGACGATAAACAGCATCGACCCCGATCCTCCGATCATAGATGAGGGTCAGACCAGTACGATCACTGTGACCGCCTCTGACCAGGGTCCCAACGACGTGCTCCTATACTCCATAGACTGTAATGGCGATGGCGACTTCGACGATCCGAGCTCGGGGGACATCAAAGACGACGCGTTTGATACATTCGCGATCTGTAAATTCCCAGACGACTCGATCCACAAGGTCAACGTGAAGGTTGACGACCAGGATGGTGGAATCACTAACGGATTCACCATAGTAACGGTAAACAACGTGCCACCCACAATCGTTAACGTTACTGGTGATCGCACTCGACTGCCAAGTGCCGGCGGAGATGTGGTCGTAACGGTCACCGCCGTCGACGACGGGGTCCTCGACGTGTTATCGTACTCCTATGACTGCGATGGGGACGACATCTTTGAGCTAGGCCCCCAGGCTGGAAACGTGGTGGCTACCTGTACTTTGGCTGGAGGCTCCCCACCCGTCCGCAAGATCAACGTCAAGGTGGATGATGGTGATGGAGGCGAAGATACCGATAGCATAACGATTCTCGTTGGTGCGGCGGTGGACCTGGCCGTTCTGCCAGCGGACTCCACTCCAGCGGAAGGGGCCCCGTTCCCGCTGGCCCTACACGTAACCGCCGACACGCCCATTTCCAGACTAGATGTGGTAATCAAGTTTGGGTGGCGCATACAAATTGATACAGGCGACATTACGCCAGGCCCGAACAATAAGATGAATGCCCCCGTATGCAACGTCATCCCACCCGTGGGCACCACTGACGGGACCATAATCTGCAGTGCCACCACGGGCGATAAGGGTGTCACAGGAGACTTCGATGTTGCTATCTTCACGTTCACCGCAGCGAACATAGGTCGAGCGGACGTGAACTTTGCGCCGGTGCCTGACACGGACGCCAAACTTGGCGGGGCCACTGTGCTGCGAGACACCTTCGATGCGCAGGTGAAGGTCGAGGGCCTTGTGGATGTGGAGATCAAGGTTGACCTTCAAGCGCCGGCCCCCAACGACACCGAAACCTTCCAGGTCAAGTTCTACGCCAGTGGTGACTTCCCCACGAGCACCGCTGATCAGCCTTGGCTGATATTCAATCAAGCACCGGTAAGAACCATCGACCTGGTTGTGGCGGCGGATGATTTCGGAGGCACCGAGTTCACGTTAGTTCTGACAGGAGCAAATCAGATAGACACGGACGTGTATGTCATTACTATCGGAACCAAACGTTCTGGAGACCTGAGAGACACCTTGGTAAACTTGAAAGACGACGTTGACATAGACAGGCCGCCCATTGATCTGGAGGGTCAGCTAACGATCGATATGGGCGTGCTTCTGGAGGGCAATGCCATCGACGGGCCCGGAGATCTGTCACCCGTCATCAACGCTCGTGACGCCAGCGTGCTGGTCGCGGCGTTCGGCACAAGTACTGCGGTCCTGTCTGCGGTGGTGGATGGAGATACCAAGAACTTCGATGCCCGTGTGGACCTTGACCGGGACGGCGACGTAGACCAGGACGACCTGGACATCCTGATCGGCAACTTCCTACGGTTCTCACCAGTCATACTCAATTAGCGGACCTTCCACGCATGTAGGCGGGGGAGCCACCGCAGTTGGAGCCGCTCCGTGATCTTTCGATTATCCGAGGTGGGAGGAAACTAACGCTCACGGTGAGCTACATTCTGAGCAAAGCCGAAGGGTTGTCGAACCATGACGGCGCCCTTCGACAGGCTCAGAGCTTGTGAATAAATTGGGTTATTAATATAACTTGTGGTGAGCTGGAATGGGGGATAATAGGTGGAACCAGATCTTAGGGGGAAGTGATGAGTGAAGGGACGTTGTTTGAGCTGCCGCCAGGAGAAGAGAGGGAGCCTAGGCCGTCGACGAGGCCGGAGGAGGCGCGGGTGCTGAGGCCGGTACGGGAGCAATTGCAGTGGGTAGCTCGAGACCTGGAAGCTACGCTGCCCCAAGAGCACCCGGCGCGTGCCATCTGGGGCTTCTTGGAGGAGTTGGATCTGAGAGGATTCTATGGTTCCATCAAAGCGGTGCTGGACCGGCCTGGGCGCCCCACCACGGACCCCAAGGTACTGCTGGCGGTATGGTTGTTGGGAACGGTACAGGAAGTAGGTAGCGCCAGGAAACTGGCACGCCTGTGTGAAGAGCACGATGCTTACCGCTGGCTGTGTGGTGGAGTCCCGATAAACTACCATATGCTATCGGATTTCCGGGTGGCCCATCAGGCGTCGCTGGACGACCTGCTGACCCAAATTGTGGCCTCGCTGATGGCTGGCGGAGCAGTGAAGCTGGAACGGGTGGCCCAGGATGGGATGCGGGTTCGAGCCAGCGCGGGAGCGAGTTCCTTCCGGAGAGAGGAGCGGCTTAGGGAGTGCCTTAGGCTGGCCAGAGAACGGGTGGAACAGCTGGCCCGTGAGTGAGAGCACCCAGACCCCGAGATAAGCCGGCGACAACGGCAGGCACGGGAGCGTGGGGCGCGGGAGCGTGTAGAACGAGTAAAGCAGGCCCTCGACTACATGCCTGAGGCGCAAGCCGCCAAGGAACGCCAACTGGAGAGCAAGGCCATTAAAGAGAGGGGTAAAGTGACTGCGCCTAGGACTTCGACCACGGACCCTGAGGCTCGGGTGATGAAAATGCCTGATGGTGGGTATCGGCCGGCCTATAACGTGGGCTTGGCCACTGACCAGTCCAAGGGAGTGATTATTGGAGTGAGGGTAACTGCCCAAGGCACGGATGCAGGGGAAGCGGTGCCCATGGAGAAGCAGGTAGTGAACCGGACGGGGAAGCAGCCCCAATCCTATCTGATGGATGGTGGATTTGCCATCAGCGATGGATATCACCTCCCTGGAGGGACGGGAGATCACCGTGTATGCTCCGATAAAGCTTCCCAGAACGAGACCGGAGGAGGAGCGCTATCAGCCTCGTTACGGTGATACTCCAGAAGTAGTGCAATGGCGCCAGCGCATGAGTACCGACGAAGCCAAGGCGGTGTACCGGCAGAGAGGCGCCATCGCCGAATGGACCAACGCCCAGGTGCGCCAACATGGAGTATCCCAGTTCACGGTAAGAGGACTGGTTAAAGTCACCACAGTAATGCTGTTGGTGGCTGTGGCTCATAATCTGCTCCGGTGGGCAGCATTTATCAGGTAGCTGACATGAGCGTGATAATGACCAAGCTTGAAAACCAGCCTAGCCTAACTCAACTCCTCGTTGAACCAAACCATACGCCGCCAGCAAAACCGATGGAGTCCTTTTTAACCAGATAATCATAAACTCACAAGCTCTCAGGGAGAGCAGATATAGACACCCATCAAAGATAATCGGAAGACCAAAACGACTGGTCACCAAAGCCCTTGCCAGCCGGCGAAAAATAGTTCATACTGGATACTGTAAAGAGTCCCTTGGTGGCTAGAGCGGGGTGGTCCCACCCGTTCCCATCCCGAACACGGCAGTGAAACGCCCCAGCGCTGACGATACTGCTCTGGCAACGGAGTGGGAAAATAGGCCGCCGCCTGGGGGCTTTACAATCTAATCTGAGTTTGTGACCGAACCCCCCTTTTAATTGCGTTATAGTGCCAGAAGGGACGGTTAACGCCAAAGGCAGACCTCAGGAAATCCCCGGACGATCCCTTCTAATCTCGCTGGTATTGTGATACATTGTCTTTGACCAAACACTTTGTTAAATAATTCACACACTAAAGAGTCATCGTAAAAGTCTATAACCAGGTGCTTCCTACCTTTACATTACCGCAGTAGACACCCTATAATACTGGAGAGAAAACCTCCTCTGATCAACTTCAAGAACGCAGTATCAACGATCTACCGGCGTAGGGGATTCAGGGAGCAGTTCTTACGAGCGCTCCGAACAAGCTCCAGAGCAGACTGGTCTCTACGATACCAGTCGAACAAGCAGCTAATTCACTTGATGTGGCCTTGCCGGAGGGCAACGGAGTTCCCATTCACGGTGGCCAAATAGGGGGTACCAGAAATGGGTAGTAGATTCGAAAAGTTTTCAGAACGGGCTCGAAGAGTACTATCTCTAGCCCAAGAAGAAGCACAACGTTTTAATCATAACTATATCGGTACTGAGCACATTCTGCTGGGGCTCGTGCGAGAGACCGAAGGGGTTGCCGCCCGGGTTCTAGCGAATCTAGGCGTCGACCTGAACAAGGTCCGTTCCGCTGTCGAGTTCATAATTGGCCGAGGCGAGAGGCCGGCTCAGGGAGAGATCGGGCTAACTCCCAGGGCCAAGAAAGTGGTCGAGCTGGCCGTCGACGAGGCCCGCAGGATGAACCACACCTACATTGGCACGGAGCATCTGCTGATCGGATTGTTGCGGGAAGGCGAAGGCGTAGCCGCTGGCGTGCTCGAAAGCCTCGGGGTCACTTTGGACAAGGTACGCACCGAGACCCATCGCATTCTGAGTCAGAGTTCCCCATCATCCTCTGGCTACTCTTCTCGGTCTTCCACCACTCGTACTCCGACTCTAGACCAGTTGGGCATAGACCTGACGGCAGCCGCCAGGGCCAACAAGCTGGACCCGGTCATCGGCCGGAGTCAAGAGATACAGCGTGTAATTCAGATACTCAGCCGACGGACCAAGAACAACCCGGTTCTTATGGGAGAGCCAGGCGTAGGCAAGACGGCCATAGTGGAGGCGCTGGCACAGCGCATCGCGGGTGGCGACATTCCCGAGACCCTCCAAGGAAAGCGTCTTGTAACTCTTGATATGGGCGCGTTAGTGGCGGGCACCAAATATCGAGGTGAGTTCGAAGAGCGTCTGAAGAAAGTCATCGAGGAAATCAAAAGCTCGGGCAACTGCGTCCTCTTTATCGACGAGATGCATACCATAGTCGGAGCTGGCGCCGCAGAGGGAGCTGTGGATGCTGCGAACATTCTGAAGCCCTCCCTGGCACGAGGCGAGCTACAGTGCATCGGCGCCACCACTATGGATGACTACAGAAAGCATGTCGAGCGAGACCCGGCCCTTGAGCGGAGATTCCAGCCGGTCTTGGTCGAAGAGCCCACGGTCGAAGAGACCACCGCGATTTTACAAGGCATAAAGAACCGCTATGAAGAGCACCATCGAGTGGACATCACAGACGAGGCTGTGGGCACCGCGGCAACCCTGTCAGCCCGCTTCATCGCTGACCGCTTCCTCCCGGACAAAGCGATCGACTTGATGGATGAAGCCGGCTCTCGTGTCCGACTCAGAAACAGTACCACGCCTCTCTCGGTCAAAGAGGTGTTAAAGGTACTGGAAAACGTGCGTAAAGAGAAAGACGAAGCCATCGAAGCTCAACAGTATGAGTACGCCGCTGAACTGCGGGAAAGAGAGCTTCGTTTAGTAGAGAAGATGGAATCCCTGGAACGGGAATGGCACGAGGAGCAGGGTAAAGAGCGCAGCACGGTGACCAGCGAAGATATTGCTGAAGTGGTCAGTATGTGGACAGGTATACCGGTAACGCGGCTGGCTTTGGAAGAAACTGAGCGCCTCCTACACATGGAACAGGACCTACACAAGCGCATCGTAGGTCAGGATGAAGCCATAGTAAGTATATCCAAAGCCGTGCGCCGCGCCAGGGCCGGCCTCAAAGATCAGAGGCACCCGATTGGCACGTTCATGTTCTTGGGGCCCACAGGTGTCGGAAAGACGGAGTTGGTACGGGCCCTTGCCGAGTTCATGTTTGGCAGCGAAGAGACTATGATTCGCCTCGACATGTCGGAGTTCCAGGAGAGGCACACGGTGGCCAGGCTTATTGGAGCGCCTCCAGGTTATATAGGATACGAAGAGGGCGGACAGCTCACAGAGACCGTGCGCCGCAAGTCATACTGTGCCATCCTACTGGACGAGATCGAGAAAGCCCACCCAGAGGTGTTCAATATCCTGCTACAGATATTCGACGACGGCCACCTGAGCGATGCAAAGGGAAGAAGGGTGGACTTCCGCAACACCATCGTTGTGATGACCAGCAACTTGGGCTCCGACCTAATAAAGCGAGAGACGGCCATGGGCTTCTCGGTGAAAAGCGATGAGGCCCAGACGGAGAAGCAGTCCTACGAGCGCATGAAGGATAAGGTTCTCAACGAAGTGAAACGTTTCTTCCGGCCCGAATTCCTCAACCGTATTGACGCCACGGTCGTGTTCCATGCGCTGTCCAGGAGCCATATACTGTCTATAGTGGACCTGATGATGAACGAGGTGCGGAAAGAGCTGTCGGAGAAGAACGTCGGTTTGGAGGCAACTGAAGCAGCGAAGGAGTACCTGGCGGAGAAGGGATACGACCCCAACTTCGGAGCCAGACCGCTGCGCAGACTTATCCAGAACGAAGTGGAGGACAAGCTTTCGGAGGAGTTGCTTGGCGGACGGCTAAATAGCGGAGATGTCGCGACTCTAGACATCGAAAACGAAGAGATAGTAGTTCGCATCAAAGAGGTAGCCGCAGTTCCTTCAGTATAGTAGCTTAAGAGAAAGATCCCTCAGAGGAGGCTCCGGTTAGCCGGAGCCTCCTTGTACTAGGCCTGAAATGAGTCTCCGTAGGGACAAGTAAAGTCCTCGCAAGGGTCAGTAGAGTTGCCAAAGGATAAATCAACCTTCTTTTGCCAGGGCTGTGGCCATGAAAGCCCCAAATGGATGGGCTTCTGTCCCTCGTGCGGCCAGCATAGTCCACTAGTCGAGGCTCCTCGAACCAACGGCAAAGGGTATCAGACCTGGGCAACCGAATCCACGCAGTCCCTTCAAGAGCTTTCCTTAGTATCCCTAGACGACCAGAAGCGGATCCCCTTGGCATTTGGGGAACTGAATCGAGTCCTTGGAGGTGGAGTGGTACCGGGCTCTCTTGTCCTATTGGCGGGGGAGCCGGGGATTGGTAAATCTACCCTTCTGCTTCAAACTGCCCAATCACTGACGTCTACTGGCAAAAAGGTCCTCTATGTAACGGGCGAGGAATCGGTCCATCAGATCAAATTGCGCTCAGACCGCCTAGGATTCTCCGGGCAGGGGGTCTATCTGCTAGCTGAGACTAACGTAGACGATGTCATACAGCAGCTGGAGAGCTTCCGCCCGGACCTCGCCATCGTGGACTCCATACAGACGTTGTACTCCCCATATGCGACCTCCGGTCCAGGGAGCGTTGCCCAGGTGAGGGAATGCGCCCTCAAGCTCATGCAGTGGGCGAAATCCCGCGCTGTCCCCGTTATCATGGCGGGCCACGTGACCAAAGACGGATCCGTGGCCGGTCCGCGCGTGTTAGAGCACATGGTGGACGTGGTGCTCTACATGGAAGGAGAATCTCTGAATGCGTACAGGATTCTCCGAAGTGAGAAGAACCGGTTCGGCTCCACCAACGAGTTAGGCATATTTCAGATGGACAGCAACGGGCTTCAGGAAGTTCAAGACCCGTCGCGAGTTATGCTGGCTCAGCACCAGGAGGAGGCCGTTGGCTCCGCCATAGTTCCTGTCCTGGAGGGCAGCCGACCTTTGCTCGTGGAGGTGCAGGCCCTGACCTCCCACTCAGTGCTGGCAGTGCCTAGACGGATAGCCAACGGAGTGGACTATAACCGACTATTAATGATAACAGCAGTGCTGAGCAGGCGAGTGGGACTGAGCTTGTCTAACCAGGACATCATTGTAAACGTAGTCAGCGGGCTTAGGATTCAGGAACCGGCTACCGACGTTGCTATCGCTATGGCCATCGCCTCCAGCGTTCGGAATTCACCAGTTAGCCCTGGAACAGTCGTACTGGGAGAGATAGGGCTTAGTGGAGAGCTAAGAAGCGTGCCACAGCTCCAGCGTCGTCTGAATGAAGCTGTGCGACTGGGATTCGACCGGTGCCTACTTCCTGCTTCCGCCCAGGAGGCCTGCGAGTCGGTAGCGGGAATTCAACTCCTGTTTGCAGCTACCCTCGGTCAGGCGTTACGGATGTGTATAGTTGGAAAGAAAACAGACCAGACCGCGGATCAGTTCGCCGAATTAATCGAAGAACAGGTTTGACTCTTTCATATCCCGTATCGGAATATAGATAGCAAGCCAACCCCGGTGCATCTATGAGAACATTTGGAATACCCCTGTTGCTGCTTCTGGCTATTACCGTCGCCTGTGGAGGTTCTGACCCGACACCGACTCCGACTCCGGTCGCACCATTCTTGTCTGAGGTCATTGTTTTACCCGTTGCGGTGCCCATTGCCACTGAAGAGCCCCTTGAGACTTCAACATCCACGGTTACGGCCATCTCGAGAGCGCGGTCAATTCCCATTTCAACGTTAAGGCCGCCCAGCCCGGAAGCTTTTACTAGCCCCACCTCCCCAGTCGTTCCAACGCCCATATCCACCACAATAGTTGATGACGGAAGCCCTACCAGGCCGGTCGTTATCTTCACTCCCACTGTGACGCCCGGCTTCGACGTCACGGTAACCATGACCCCGGAAGCAACTCCAGATCTAACCACCACTCCACAGCTATCACCTACAGAGGAGCCAGACATCGTCGATGGGCCAACGTCGGGTTCACCAACCACAACGCCCGATACGACTGGCACTCCGGTACCCACTACCGCTCCAGAGGATATAGAGAACCCGCTGACCCCGATATTACCCACTACGCCTTCAGCCGAAGAGACACCCACAGGCCCAACAACGCCAACTGCAACCCCTCCTTCGCCAATTATCCAGGGGCCAACACCGGTCCCCACATCCGCACCCGTAATCCAACCGACAAGTCCGACACCTGCATCCACTCCGATTCCGGTGGGACCTCTGATACAGCCCGAATGGAAATTGGACCTGAACTTGACATGGGAACCGCGAGACGTGATAGGTCTTGGAACCTTGCACGTGGGTGTGGATGATAGATGCCCTGACTCGGTAGGCTGTCAGTCTGCAGCCATAGATCCAGCCTCCAGGCTGTTCGCCAGGCCAGAAGAAGTCGATGCTTTTCAAGTTTACGTGTGCAGCCCTCCGACAGACAAATACAACTGCGATGGTGAAGTACATCTATCACACAGTTTCTTATCACCTGTTGAGGTGCAAAGATGGGTAGTGGAGGTGTCATATCCGAAGCAACTCGAAGTGAGATTTTCCTGGGCCAAAGACGAGGTTGCCGGGCCATCTGACCTGGACTTGCGCATCGTTGATTCCCAGGGAAAGATAGCCATGAACAACCCACCGCCCATTTTTCCGCCATATATAATATCGATGAATACTGGTGATGGTACGTCTTCGTTCTTGATTTGCAGCCAAACCGCCGGACCGAAAGCTGCGAATCCCTGTCCTGTGCAGATACCCTAACTCCCATTGCGCTCGCGGCTCCTGGTACGCCGGGCCCGATTTGGCCGTGGCATTGGCAAATCGTCCATTCGGATGTATCATGGGATTCCCAACGTAAACGCATTCCCTACACCCTTACCCAATATTTCCCGGTTCACTTCCGTTCCATGAGCGGAACCGGCAAACCGGTAAGAAAAGAGGCGGAGTATGGAACTGGAACCTCTTCTTCTGGAGCTCGCCAGCGTTGACCATATGCTGTGGGTGATCGGAGGCAGCGGGGCCGTCACGGAAAACATGGCCAAGGACATTAAGGAGCCCACCTTCGACGACGGTTACTGCACAGTGGAGGCTCAGGGCTGGCACCTACACCTGAAATTGGACTCTGTGGCCGGAGTGCAGTTTGTCGAGGCGGAGGATCACGGTAAGGTGCCTAATCTGTACTATGTGAGGTTTTCCGACGCCCAAGAAGAGACTCTAGTAAGAGTCTACTTCCCCAATCCCTATCTGGACGATAATGAAAACGCTACGGATTTTCAGCCCGAGAAACTAAAGGTATTCGAGGACATTCGCGATAGGTATGTGGGAAAAGATGGAATAGTATTCGCGGAGCGGCCCAAGCAAAACTCCGGTTGACGGGTCAGGATAGTTGTCGTAGAATGCTTCTCGGTTGGATAGTATTTGGCCCTGGATTATCATAACTAGAAAATCCCTAATTGGGGAACCACTGAGAGGTGCAAGAGTAGAATGTTCAACAAAGAAGCGCTGGACAAGTTCTGGGACGATCTGAGGGGCAAGTATGGAAGCAGCTCCGAATGGGAGCAGCTCCTCAGAGACGCTCACGTGGGTGTAGCCAGGTCAGACGCTGGAGTGGACTTGGGTGACATAGACAAGCGAGTCGCCGAAGTCATAAAGAGCCATGCAGGCTAATCTGACAGCCTAACCCGGTACACAACGTTGCGATACTACCGCATGGTCCCTCTGGGGTCAGGCTGTGTAAAGCTCTGATAAGTCCGCTATAGCTGTGTAATGTATCGAAGAGCAAAGCCAACTCCCCGGTGCGAAGATCACCACAACACATAGCTATCGGTGAATAGTAGACTGTCGCGGGTGGACGTGTGATTTCCTTGACAAACGTCTGAAGAAAGCGTATAAATTGTAGCAACGGCCTATCTAGGCTGGCCTCAAAATATAGGAGGAGCAGTATGCTAAAAATCGGCCATACAGTAACGGTACCGCACCACTTGAGAGGCCCGAAGCCCAAGGATGAGAACCAGACAATACCTATTCCAGAAGAGCTGGAGGGTGTCCCCGGGGCGCTTCAAGACCAGGATACCGTGAACTTCTATACCAGGAACTATCCGGTAGAAAGCCACAACGTAGAGAATTTCGTCTATCGAAAATGGTCCAGAGAAATAAGCGATATCAAACAGGTACGGGACGAGCACGAGCATTTGAACAAACCCATCGTGAGGGCAGCCGCCGTTTCCGGTGATATCGAGCCCACGGCCGAGCCTGTACCAGGCAAGGATGTTACCGAGGAAATCAAAGCCAAAGCCTTCGAGTTGGGCTATGGCGTAGTAGGTATCACCGCCTATGACAGTCGTTATACCTATGTAAGCAAGAGGAAGTGGGTCAAGCCATTCCCCCATACCATTTGCCTTGCCATGGAGCAGCCTTATGAATTGACCCAGACAATCCCCAGCGAGCCTGCGGAAGAGGCGGTCTTCGCCACTTACAGGCGTGAGGGAGCAGCCGGGCTAGAGCTGGCTGACTATATACGCTCTCTCGGCTATCATGCCCAAGTGCACAGTCCCAACGACCCCGGCTCTGTAGTGATCCCCATGTTCGTAGCGGCCGGCTTGGGCCAGCAGGGTGCAATGGGTTACTTGCTGTCACCTCACTTCGGCTCTCGCCACCGGCTAATGATGATCACGACCGATGCCATCGTCAGCTATGACAAGCCGGTGGACTATGGTGTTCAAGCCTTCTGCACCATCTGCCAGGTGTGCGTCAACCGCTGTCCTGGCCGAGCCTTGATGAGAGAAAAGGTCTGGTGGAGAGGCGTCGAGAAGTTCAAGATCGTAGCCAAGCGTTGTCGGCCTGTAATGGCCCGCTACGCTGCTTGCGGTGTCTGCATGAAGGTATGCCCCATTCAGCGGTTCGGCATGAAGGTTGTGATGGAGCACTACGCCGAGACCGGACAGGTGCTGGGTAAAGGTACCCACAACCTGGAAGGCTATGACATACGCGACATGGGCTACTTCGGCCCTGGCGATCTGCCCAGATTCGACGCTGACTTCTTCCATATCCCAGAAGGGTACGCAGACCAGCACCTCCTGGATGGTCTAAAGGCCAAGATCCAGGCCGGAGAGGTGCCGGAGGGTCCCGAGGGAGAGAAGGTTTGGGCCGAATTCCGGGCCAGCCTGCAAACGGTAGTGAAGGGACCTCAGGATGCCATGTTTGCCGATAAAGAATACGTTGACGATATGGACGAGTTTTAGTCCCTGAACCTTAGACGTAGAGGATTCCTAGTAAGGGCGGCCAATGGGCCGCCCTTACTTTATGCCGTCATTGTCACCGCTCTACAAGTCTCGACCTCCAATGGCGCGGAATACAGCACAGCTAGAAGCAACCTCCAGCTTGTGATTGACGATGGCGCTCGTTGCCACTACAATTGGCCCAGCCAGACACGGGCGAACATATTAGCCCAAGCACCGACTAGGATCTTCTTTAGTTCAGCCAACGATAGTGAGACTGTCCTATGAACGATCACAGTAAAGGAGGACGGGATGAATAGCTTCGAGCAGTACGCCAATAAGTACGAGAGCATCCACATGGAGCGACGGGATGGAATCCTGCAGATCACGTTTCACACCAACCAAGGCCACCTGGAGTGGGCCGAGGTACCCCATCGAGAGCTAGGGTTCGCCTTTGCAGACATTGGCGCCGACCGGGAAAACAAGGTCATAATCATGACCGGCACCGGTGACGCCTTTATAGGGCGCGGTTCCAGCACCAAGCCTGCATGGACCATGGCGCCGAAGGACTCCGGTACCGACTGGAATCTCTTTGCTCTGTGGGACAAGACCTACTGGGAGGGCAAAAAACTGCTAACGAACCTGCTGGACATCGAGGTCCCGGTCATCAGCGCCATCAATGGCTCCGCGCGGGTCCACGCCGAGATACCACTACTCTCCGATATTGTGTTGGCCCAGGAGGATACGGTGATCCAGGACCCTGGACACTTCCCCAGGGGAATACCCGCGGCGGACGGTGTCCACGTGGTGTTCCCTCTACTGATGGGCGCGAACCGGGGACGATACTTCCTGTTAACGGGCCAGGAGATAACGGCGCCTGAGGCGCTGAATCTGGGACTGGTAAACGAGATCTTGCCCAAAGAAAAACTACTGCCGAGGGCATGGGAGCTGGCGGAGCAGCTTGCCCAGAAGTCGCCCCTGACTTTACGCTACACCCGAGTGGCGTTCACCATGTTTCTGAAGCGCCTCCTTGGGGACATGCTGGGATACGGGCTGGCCGTGGAGGGACTGGCAGCCATAGAGAAGGAGATGAGGGAAGGGTAGCGCTATATTAAGATAATTTTGATGGGTTTGGCCTAAGGGAGAAGAGAAGCTACTTCCCCCTCGATGGGGAAGGCTGGAGCCTGTCCTGAGCCTGCCGAAGGGATGGGGGTGATACCCCTCACAGACGCCTCGCCTCAGGCCGCAGAAAAGCCAGCACCAGTATGCCGGCAGCTGCCACAAATGCCATCATCCACCATCCGGCGTCGTATGAGCCGGTCTTGTCCACCACAAAGCCGAACAGGGGTATCAGGCCAAACCCCAATACGCCTCTGACAGCCTGGCTGAAGCCCATGACCGTTCCCGTCAGCCCGGGACCCGCGAGCTCGGCCAATAGGACGGGGTGCATGCTTCCCCAGCCGAAGAACCCGGCCCCTACAAAGAAGACTATAGTACCCACCAAAATGGGGGAGCCATCGGCCGGAAGCGTTGCCATTAGAGCCATGGACCCGGTGGACAGCAGGCCCATCAGGGCCAGGGACGCCACCTTGCGGCCACGGAGCAGAACATCGCTGGCCGTCCCCCAAGCGATAAGCCACACCGCTGCACTGGCATGGGCCACCGCCATATATCTGGCCGCTTCAACTGTGGATATATCCAGGTGCTCCTTTAAATAGAGGATCAGGAAGCTCACGAAGACCTGCTGTACTGAGCCTATACTAAGCACACAAAGAGACGCTACCCATATATCCCTGTTGCCGGCCACGGCAGCCAGGCTCTTTCTTGGACTGCCCTCCCGTCTCCTGGTATAGCTGCTGTCGGGATTGTCCCGATAAAAGGCCAGAATCACCAGCCCGGCCGATGCGATCAGAATAGCGAGCACCACGGCAGCGGTACGCCAGCTATACGTCGCGGCCAGGAAGGGCAGCAGGGACGCCGTCAAAATTCCTGCCATCGGTATGTTGGTCTGCTCGACACCCATGGCAAGGCTGCGTCGCTCAGGCCTCATCCACTCCATTACAGCCTTGATGGCGGCGGGATAAAGTGCGGCGCCGGCTGCGCTCATTAGAAACGCGAGAAGAATTATCTGGATGAGGGACTGGGATTGGGAGAACAAGACAACCAGCACTCCCACGCACACCGGTGAGACCGTCATCACCCAGCGGACTCCCAGAGTATCGGTAAGCCAGCCGGTCAGGATGTTCGTGCTGGTGGCGCCCAGGATAATCCCCGCCGTGATGAAGCCGACCTCTGCATTGCTGAGCTCGAACTCTAGCTTTATAAAGGGATATAAGGTGGGGAGACCCCCGGTGTACAGGGTCTGGCCCATTTGCCCTATCATGACCAGACCCACAACTATCCAGGGATAGGAGACAGATCCGACAAGGGGAATGCGCTTCATAGTGATTCGTTCCTGGCCCTAAAGCTGATGCCAGTATATCACCGCATATCAGGGATAGCCGCGGGAGGGACGCCTTGCCGATAGAAAAGGGGCCCGGCTAAGTTTAGCCGGGCCCCTGATTTCTCGGGACAATTAACCTGCAGGTCAAGGCCGTCGGCGGCCTACTAGGGCCTTTTCAATGTCACCTTGAGCCCCTTCGTTCCTCAGGGTAAACTCGGCGAAAGGTCTGGCGGGGATGGGTGCTCATCCCAAAAAAGTATATTCGGAGGCGGAGAGACCACTCCCCACCAGATACTTCGTCGCTTCACTCCTCAGTATGACAGAAGAATGAAAATACCCTGGGCGGCCCACTGCCTGGCTGGCTAGGGACTAGGCGACGGTGGCCTAAGGGGCTTAATGTACTCCACGTCTATGCTAGTCCCTACGCCGCTGCTGGCGGCGGAGCCCTCTCCCCTGGCCGTGTATATGGCCACCACGTTCAGCTCACGGTCCGACTCGATTACCATGAAGCCTTTTCCGCCCGGCACCTTCGAGTTCGCGGGAATGCCGAACTCGTCGCGCATGTGGGGACAGTCCACGTCGAAGGCCTCTCTAGGACCCAGTACCTCGGTGATGGGGTCTCCGTGTATCGCAGGCTCGCCCTGGGGCGGCGACAGCGTCAACGACTTGGTCAGCTCCACAGGGTCTCGCCACGGATTATGGACGTTGACCGCGGTCCTGTACTTGGCGGGCATCAGCGCCGGGCTGGCGGGACCGAGGTGGGGCACGCAGGTGATCTTGACCGAGTAGGTCAAGTTGGGCACAGGTTCTGGGCCACACTCTATAAGCCAGTCGACGATGTTGTCCAGCAATCTGATCTCATCCGCATCCAGCTGAGAGGGATAGTTGCCCGGATGAAGGCGACTTACGTCGCCGTAGAATACACCGCATCCGCTTCCCATCTCAGCAACGGCCAGCACCGGTGGGAACGCTCCTACCGCAGACGTAGTATCGTCATCCCCCTTCGCTATAGTCTCTGCGGGAAGACTCACGTTCAAAGAGGCGCCCATATAATACCCAAAGTTGTTAATTCCTTGGGTGACGGGGTGAACATCTAAATTATGGATGGTTGGGAACATAACGTTCCCTTCGTTATTCGTGGGATCAGTCAACAGGTCGGCATTAAAAGTAACCCCAAAATTAGTTGTAATGGAGTCAATTCCAGTGGGGTCTCCGTCATGTATGGGGGGCTCGTGGGCTTCGTGAATTCCCCATATGCCTCCCCCTCCAGTCACCCAGGAGGTCACCGCTGTTTGTTCCGCAGCCGAGAATACCCCAATGCTACCAGTGATTTTAGTAGGTATCAGGAGGATGTCATAGGGGCCAAGCGTGGCAGCGGTAATCGGCCCGGTTATGGCTGTATCTACCGTCCAGCCGTTGGTCTGCAGATAGTCCGTGAATCCGGAAACGGCGAAGTCCTGGCCGTGGGTCCTGTCTATCAGCAAGCTTCCTACGTTAACGGGCACCGAAGCCGCTGGCTGCCCGCTAGAGGATTGGGGCGACTGTACTCCGGCGATGCCGTCCTGGTCTGCATCTGGAGCAGAGCCAGGGGCTTCTTGACCGTAGATGGTGGCAGTGACCGCCACGGCGACAATGACCACCATAGCCAAAATCCCGATGAGCTTCCATTTCATTGTAGAGTTCCCCCCCTTGCGTAAATTTTAGCCCGATCACACGCTACAGGGCCAATTGCGGCCATTATAGGCATGGGCGATGACCTTGGCAAGCCGAGAATGACCCCTATGGGTACGGTCACGCAACCGACAGAACGTCGCGACACACTGCCGAGACCTCACTCCACAACCGTCAACCATAATTAAACTGGTATACTGGAGGGCACAAGCTGATAGTCAGAGCAAAGATGCTGGAGAATATCCTATGCCATCCCGGCTGAAGCAGATACCGGAAAGCCTTCTAGCTAAGCTGTGGAAAGAGCGTGCCGCACGAGCGGAGTCCCTGAGGGCAGCCAACGGCCGGCGCATCAAGGTCATCTATCCCGGTAGGGAAGGTACCACCGCCGGGCCTGACTTCCGTGACGCTCTGTTCGAGGAAGAGGGTGTTGGGCTGGTGCGGGGTGACGTGGAGGTCCACGTAACCGGAGCGGGCTGGCGCGCCCACGGCCACCACCAAGACCCCCGCTACAACGGAGTGGTTCTCCACGTAGTTGGCAGGGCGGATGAGGCCTACTCCAGACTGAGCGGGGGCCGACAGGCACCGGTACTCTCCATAGGACCTTTGTTCAACCAGCAACAGCCCTTGGGAAAGGAACCGGGGTTGTGGCCGCTGCTGGAGTCCTATGAATACCTCCCTCCCGGAAACGCAGACGAGGCAGCCAGCCTTTTGGACCGGGCGGGAGACCACTGGTTCTCGAACGTGACCGACAGCTTTTCGCGGCTGCTTCAAGAGGAAGAGCCGGAACAGCTACTCTATTCATCCTTGATGGAGGCCCTGGGCTACAGCCAGAACCGCCAGCCATTCCTGGACCTGGCCCACAGGGTGCCTTACAGCCGCCTATTAAAGGCTGCACTCAAAGTCCCACGATCTGGGAGGCGGCTGGCGATTCAAGACACCCTACTCAAGGTCGCCGGTTTCCCTGCCGACCCATCTCAGACCATCTCTACCAACACTCTAGGATGGCATCTGTTCCGAGTGCGGCCTCAGAACCACCCTCGCAGACGGATCATGGGCTTCGCAAGGGTCCTGGACCTCTTCTTGCCCGGCGAGACCGTCAGTCCTACCCATCAAGCCCTAGGTGTCGATGGCCGCTTTGAGCCGAGAGCCTGGACTGTCTCACGGCCATCTGAGATGGACAGGTCGAGCGAGGCTACTCATACTATGGCTAACGGCGAAGATCCCGTCCCTCCCTGGGCAAACCTAGGGCTGGTGACTGGCATGGCCCAACTGGTAAGCAGCGGGACGGAACAGAGAGACGATCACCGGCGCTGCAGGGTCCTTGAAGCGGGACTGATGGGCATGGGCTCGCACCCTTCTCGCAAGGATACCCTCGGAATAAGAGAGGGGAATCTTATTGGAACAGCCAGAGCTCGGGACATGGCGGTGAACTGCGCGCTGCCCTTTCTGCACGCCCTGGGACGGATGAGCGATGACTACCCTCTTGCGGAAGCGGCTCTCGAGCTTTACCGCCGGTTTCCCAAGCTTCAGGACAATGAGATCACCAGGGAGATGTGGCAGCGGCTTTTCGCTCCATTACGAAACGCCCACTCCACTAACCCTCCTCACAGTGAGGATAAGGGCTGGGAACGCTTGGTATCCAATGCCAGGAGGCAGCAGGGGCTGCTCCATCTCCATCATATGCTCACGTCTCTCGGTACATTCTCATCCCGCTGACTTCATTCAGGACCCATCTGCCTGACCTAACAACACGTTGTCGATAAGCCTAGAGTTTCCCATCACCACCGCCACGGAAACCATGGCAGACGTCATGACCACGTCCAGCTCTTCCAGAGTAGACGGATCTGCCACGCTGACGTACTGCACGCAGTCGATGAGTGGCTCCTGTTCCAGAACCCGGCGTATCTCCTGGCGAAGGCGCTGAGCGTCGGACTCGCCCCTTTCCCAGAGTTCCTTCGCCCTGCACAATGCACTGTAGATCACCGGAGCGGCCCTCCGCTGCTGGGGGGTCAGATACACATTACGGCTGCTTAAAGCCAGACCGTCGGGTTCGCGCACCGTGGGCACCACCACCAAGTCCACACACAGGTTCAGGTCCTCCACCATCCGCCTTATTACCGCTACCTGCTGTCCGTCCTTCTGGCCGAAATAGGCTCTATCTGGTCTGACCACATTGAAAAGTTTGGCTACTACTGTGGCTACCCCCCGGAAGTGACCCGGACGGAGCTGGCCTTCAAGGCGCTGGGCCGCCTGACCCACCTCTACCCAGGTATCGAAGGACGGAGGATACATCTCCTGGGGGGTGGGAGTGAACACCAGGTCTGTCCCTTCATCGCGAAGCAACGACAGGTCCCGGTCCATGTCCCTGGGATAGCTGGAGAAGTCCTCGTTGGGGCTGAACTGGGAGGGATTCACGAATATTGTCACAGCCAGGAGATCGTTCTCTGCCTTGGCTCGCCTCACCAACGCAAGGTGACCCTCGTGAAGATATCCCATGGTAGGCACGAGGCCTAACGTGCCTCGAAGTCGGCCACGCGCCGTCCGAAACTCTGAAATCGTGTGTAAGACCTGCATATGAGCCTGATGTCGTAGCTTGAGTAGCCGTTGAACTCGAGGAAGGAGGGAGGCTATTAACCCTGCAGCATCAGCTGCTCAGACACCTCTTCCAGGTCGCTCAGAATACTCTCATCCATCCTCAAGCTCTCTTTGTCGCCGGGGAAGGCGCCCTCCTTCACCTGGGCGATGTAACGGCTGAAAGCGTCGCCGATGGTCTCGGCCAGGTCGGCGTACTTTCGGGCGTGCCTGGGTACAAAATCTGGGACCAGTCCCAACATGTCGTGAAGCACCAGGACCTGTCCGTCGCAATGGGGGCCTGAGCCGATACCGATGGTCGGAATGGAGAGCCGGCGGGTGATCAGGGCCGACAGGGGGGCCGGCACCAGCTCCAGAACGATGGCGAATGCGCCGGCACGCTCTAGAGCCATGGCATCCTTGATGAGCTGAGCCGCCTCCCGCTTCTCCTTGCCCACCGCCCTGTAGCCCCCGAGACTGTTCACCGACTGAGGAGTGAGGCCTATGTGTCCCATGACCGGTATCCCTGATTCAACGATCCTTCGAGCCGTTTCCTCAACTCTCTCCCCGCCTTCCAGCTTTACTGCCTGGGCGCCACCCTCCTGTAGGAGACGCGCGGCGTTGGCCAGAGCCTGGGAAGTCTCGATCTGATAGGTCATGAAGGGCAGATCGCTCACAACAAACGCATGGCTGGTCCCCCTGGTCACAGCCCTGGTGTGGTGGACCATATCGTCCATCGTGACAGGGATAGTAGAGTCATAGCCCAGCACTACCATGCCCAGGCTATCACCAACCAGGATGATGGGAATGCCTGCCATGTCCGCCAGCCTCGCGCTGGTGTAGTCGTAGGCCGTGAGCATGGGGATCTTCTCGCCTCTGGCCTTCATGTCAGCGAGGTCCCGTATAGTCACTCTTCTAGCCATCTCTCTATCCTCCGGGATACTGGCTAGCCGTCAACAGGCTCGATATATTGGCGTATGTAATCATTGATCAGCCTCTTCATGTCAGCCATCTTCTCTTCGCTGACCCGGTCTTTGGCCAGAGACAGCGACTCCAGCAGGAGGGTCCCGTATAACGGGATGAGATGGGGCACACGCCCCTCCATGGACTTCATATGCCTCTCTATCGTCGCGGTATCGCCACGCACCATGGGGCCAATGAGACTCCCCTCCAGACCCGCCCTTGAGGCGTTGGTCACGGTGGTGCCCACGATGGGGAGGACTGTAGAAAGAGCATCCTCTGTAGACACACCTATCGCCTCCCACATCTCCGTGGCGGCTTTGAAAAGGGCGGTCAGGCAGCCACAGGCTATCACCCCTGCCGCATGGTAAAGGGCCCGGTCCTCGGGCTTGAGGAAGATGGCCTTGGCCTCTATTCGGGATGCTATCTGCTCCAGGGTGTCCATAAGCCAGCCTTGTCCCTCGATGGCAAAGGTGGTGCCCTGTAACCGCTCCATCGCCTCCTCCGGGGTCTCCAGACAGGCCAAGGTCTGGTGGGGATGGAAGGAGCCAACGAGAGCGCCCATGCTTGCCGCGGGGTCGAGTATGTCCAGGGACGCGGCGCCACTACAGTGGACCACCCCCTGGTCCTGACGCCACTGCACCTGGGAAGCCACCTGGTTTATCACTCCGTCGGGGGTAGTGATAAAGACCACATCACTATAGTCGGCCACTTCCTGGGGTCCTTCCATTGCCTGACATCCAGGTATCTTCTGAGCCATCTCTTCAGCCGATGATGAGCTACGGCTGCTGACAGCTACCAGACGATAGTCCTTGGCAGCGATCGCCTGGCCCAGACCCTTCCCAAGGGTCCCGGCGCCGATAAATCCGATCCGAGGATCATCCATGTCTTACCTCCTTAGCCGAAGGCACCCCGCCTAGCCCTTCAGCCATGTCTACCGCCCTCAGCACCGATCGAGCTACCACCTCGACAGCAGCGGCGCCCAGCTGGGTCAAATTAGGAGTGATCGAGGTGGCTCCGGTTGCCAGGGCGAAAACGGTATCTCCGTCGCGTATGGTGTGGCAAGGCCTGATGGTAATGGCTAATCCATCGTGGCTCACCCGCGCCAGGTAATGGGCCTGGTCCTTGGTGAGGATGGCGTCGGTAGCGACCACCGCAATGGTGGTATTCAAGGAAGCGGAATGCCGTGACTCTTTATCATGCTTTAGCAATAGCTCCACCGAGTCATGGAACCCGGCCCCGTCATCCTTCCTCGGCCCGGCTACAATCTCTCCCGTACAATGGTCGACCACCCCACCATAGGCGTTTACAGCCACTAGGGCACCCACTATTGTGCCGTCAGGTAGTCGAAGACTTGCCGTGCCGATACCGCCTTTCGTAGCTCTCTCCATACCCAGGAGCTTACCTACCGTGGCGCCTGTACCAGCCCCCACGCTTCCCTCTTCCACGGTCTCCGAGGAGCCGGCAAGACAGGCCTGGTACCCTTCCTCGGGGCCTGGTCTTACTCGGCCGGTAATTAAATTCAGATCGAACAGTATCGCCGCCGGCACTATGGGAATAGTGGACTGGCCCAACTTGAAGCCAACCCCTTGCTCCTCCAGGTACCTCATCACACCGGCCGCCGCATCCAGCCCGAAGGAGCTGCCGCCACTTATGAGCACTGCGTTTATTTGCTCTACCAGATTTCCTGGACGTAGAAGCTCCGTTTCTCTGCTGCCAGGGGCGCCACCCCTCACGTCCACCGCCGCCACAGCACCATTGCGACAGATCACGACCGTGCAACCGGTCGCGGCTGCCCGGTCGGTGTAGTGGCCTACCTCTATGCCGGCAACTTCAGTAATACCCTTAACCATAGCTGATGATTTCTCGATAAAACTTGACGCCTTCCTGGCGGGGCCGGGAAGGCGTCATTAATTCTATTGTACTCTATCAGCCGTCTGGGCCAACGTGGTCCCAGCAGCTTACTAAACCCTTGGTCCGCTCACCCCCCGGCGGGTGGATGGCAACTCCATCATATCATTACGATGGGGGGTGTCAAGCTGATGGACTATCGAAATATCTTTCCATCAGTTAGGAACATTTTGTCGACTCTCCTCCGACATCCTGCTAAGGATACGAAATATGGTGCGTTGACTAACATCGAAGCGGGCCGCGGCCTCGGATACGGAGAGTCCTTGTTCCCGCAGAGCCATTACAATCTCCAGGTCCCTCCCTGTTCGTTTCTGCCTCTGATACCAGCCCGGGTCATCGTATTTGCACCGGGGTAGGGGACATCTCAAACAGGAAGGGGAGACCTCACATCCCTCATCATGATATGGATAGCGCTCAGGGATCACATCTATCAGAACATCCGAACCTACTCGTCTCAACATCATGCCTTCACTCCACTCTTATATGGATTTAATTATAGAACACACGTTCTGGTATTTCAAGAATAATCTGTCAGAAATTTGACCGAAAAAGCCGCTACTGATATAGTCTCTGTCAACTACAGCGTAGCCCATGGAAAAGCGTCGCATACGTTAACGGTTCGCCAGAAAGGCTACTGCTTACAGAACGCCAAGTAGTACCGCTTCCTGTTGGCAACAGGGGGTAAGAATGCCTGCCAACTTACCAGCACCGTATTACGAGGCCGAACGAAGGTTTCGCGCCGCGAAGGGCACCCATGAGAAGGTGGCTGCCCTTCAGGAGATGATGTCGGCCACGCCCAAGCACAAAGGCACAGACCATCTGCGGGCGGACATGCGCGCCAGGATGGCCCGCCTGATGGAAGAGCTGGAGCGGCCCAGGAATATCAGTAGTGGTCAGCCTTCACCCTTTGCCCTGAGGAAAGAGGGAGTGGGCCAGGCTATATTGATAGGTCTTCCCAACACGGGCAAGTCCCAGGTCCTAGCCAGTTTGACCGGAGCCGCCACAAAGGTTGCCGCCTATCCATTTACCACCCAAGTGCCACTACCCGGGATGCTCCAGTTCCAGAACGTCCGCATTCAGTTGGTGGACACCCCTGCCATCAACGACAGCGATATGCAGACCCGACTCTTCAGCCTACTCAGGAATGCAGACCTTCTTCTCATGGCCCTGGACCTTTCCACGGATGTCATGCTACAGATCGATGAGACTGAGGCCGAGCTGAACAAGTGGGGCTACATTCTAATAGGCAAGGGAGACGTTCCCGATCCTGACGAGCAACGTGTGCAAAAGCGGGCGATCCTGATAGCAAACAAGGCGGACGAAGCTAGGGCCCTGGACCAGTACCAAAGGCTAGTGGTCGCCTATGAACATCGATTCGAGATAGTAATGGTCTCTATGGTGGAGAATGTGGGACTGGATGAGCTCAAAGCAGCGATATTCAACGCCCTTGATAAAGTACGGGTCTATACCAAGCCGCCCGGCGGACAGCCCAGCTACGATTCCCCGATAGTTCTTGACCAGGGGAGCAAGGCGGAGGATGCAGCCCTATCTCTCCATAAAGATTGGCAGAGGAAGATGAAATACGCGGTGCTCTGGGGCTCCGGAAAGTTCGATGGCCAAAGGGTGGGGCGAGACTACGTTATCTCCGACGGCGATGTGTTGGAATTTCATTAATAAATAAGACATTAATTTACGTAACCCCACGAAGGCCTCATACTGACCCAATTTCGGTCCGAGTCTAGCGAAGAAGTCTATGAGTACCGAGCCAGAAGCGATTCCATCGAGGAGTTATCGAGCATTAGGATGACATTCCGGCTGAGGCAGTTGCTTCTCCTTTGGTTGATACTGGGTGTCACGGTGGCCTTGAGCTGCCAGATGACTACCTCTGGCACTCCCACCACCCAATCTGAGACGCCACCACCAGCAACCGAGACTGTCCCGGAGCCGACTGCTCAAACGACTTTGACCTCCGAACCTACCACGCTTCCCGTTTTGACTCCGGTGCCCACCCCAACCGCGGATCTCATCCTAGAACCTACCCCGACTCCGACACCCACCCCGTTCGTAGACCCAACTCCAGACACTACCCCGGTGTTAGAGCCCACTCCCCCATCGACAATAATTCCTTTGCCGGTGGCTACATCGATCCCTCCACTCACACCCGTACCGACCGTTGAAGCTACTCCCAGTCCCACACCGGAGGTACCCGCCCCCATACTCACTGGGGATGCAACACCGACCCCTATCGCTCCGGACGCCACCCCAGTCCCTCCGGTTTTCCCAACATCGACCCCTAACCCAACGGAAATCCCTGATGCTGAACCATTACAAAGCTACAGCAGCGAGCGTTTAGGACTGACCTTGTCCTATCCAGCCAGGTGGTCCATAGACACCGGAGATCCCACGATTACACCTATAACCACGGACACTGGACTCTCGTTTCTGGTACAGAGCTTCATGGTGGGACCCACCACCCTCGATGCCCAGCTAGCTCAGATAGTGGACGTCCTTGCGGGGACTCCGGGACTGCGCGAAATCTCTAGGACCGTCCTCACCGGTGATACTGCCGGATATCACCTCAGCTACGAGAACACCAGCATACCGACGGCATCCATCCTTATCGACTTCGTAATCAAGCTCGAGGGAGCCCGGTTAATGATCATATTGGGGAGCGCCCTGGAACCGTCTCAGGAGCTATACCGAACGGAACTCAATCAGCTTATAGAGTCGGTCGAGATAAAGCTGGACTCAGCCATCGAGCCCATAGATGCAGACATGCCCTTCGAGGATATTTTGGATGTCATCGGCGACCGGGTCACGTCCATCCGTCAGCTACCGGCGTTGTCTGATCCCAAGCGCAGGTTCCAGACCAGAGAGAGTTTCATAAGCGAAGGCTCCGGTGACTTGCTCGGTGAGGACACGCGAGCGGAGATCGAGTTGCTGAAGGATTTGTGTGTGATCTTGGACTTGTGTTCTCCCGCGGATGACCTCTGGCAAGCTATTTTGGACCTCCACGACCAGGGTGTGCTGGGTTTCTACGATACCGACGATAAGTCGCTAACCATAGTGACAGGTCAGGAGAAACCCGATCCACTGTCCTGGTTGACCTATGGCCATGAATACACCCACGCCCTTCAGGACCAGGAGTTCGATCTCACCGCCTTGTTGGGGCGCGAGAACGACGGCTTCGACTCCTCGAAGGCGGCGCTTGCGCTGGTAGAAGGTGATGCTAATCTTTCGGAATTCCTGTTCTACGAGTCCCTTACTTCTGCGCAGCAGAACGAGCTCGGGGCAGCCGTGGAAAGACGATCGGAAGAGTTTTCCACATCTCCTGCAGCCACTCAAGCTCCTCGGATCATTAGAGAGACCGTGGGATGGGAACACGGCACGGGCCCTGAATTCGTTTTTCGGCTTTATCTGGAGGGCGGGTTTGAAGCGATTAACAATGCATATCAGAACGTACCGCAGTCGACGGAGCAGATCATCCACACCGAGAAATACCTGGCCGGCGAAGAGCCCCACTTAGTCGAGCTGCCAGACTTGATGTCGGAGCTCGGAGAAGAATGGCAGCAACGGGACACCAGTGTTCTCGGAGAGCTGCTCACCACGGTCTACCTTGCCACCTTCCTAAGCCAGGACCAAGCGGAGACCGCTGCACAGGGTTGGGGAGGCGACCAATATGCTCTATTCAAGGACACCGACGGGCGATTACTCCTAGCCTTACGTAACTCTTGGGATACCGAGACCGATGCCCAGGAATTCTATGACGCCTATTTAGATCTGGTCATCGAGAAAAGCCAAGAGGAATGGAGCCAACTAGAGACAGGTGACAGCAGACGCCTCTGGACCGGGGATGATATCAGCGTTTTCCTGACTATTGAAGGTCCTTTAACCCATTTGGTAATTGGACCGGACCTCGACACTGTGCAGATTGTAATGCCGGTGATATTGGCGGACGCAGCAGAGACACCTATAGAGGTTCTTGAGCCGACCGATGTACCGCCAACGATAGAGCCCGTCACCATTACCATGACCTCCACCGCAGACATCGTCAGTCCATCGAGCGAGTTCGATGTTAGTATAAGGGTAGACCCTCAGGATAAAGGGATAAGCGGCGTGACCGTGGGAATTCAATACGACCCGGCCGTTGTCCAACCGATCACGGTAACTCCAGGAGTTCTGCTAGGCGACGAACCCGTGGAGGCAGGGCCGTTCATAGACGAGACAGCAGGCACCGTGGAGTACACCCTTGCAAGAGTAGGTGTAACTCAGCCTCCCACTCAGCCCGGCCTGTTCGCCACGATGCGTTTCGCGGTCCTGGACGCCGCGCCAACCGGCCAGCCGACCGCTCTGACGTTATCACACGTCAAGGTAGCTGATGCGGACGCCCAAGAGGTGGTCGAGGTTACCATCGGCGAAGGCCTCCAGCTAGATGTCCGGCCCTGACTTCTCTAGCATCGCCTGGAATATTCGCCGAGCCTTATAAACAACGACTACGTTTCGATTAGCCAATCGCGGAGTTTAAGGGCATTATCGTGGGACAGGAATGCCGGCTATTTTACACTGAATCCTGGCCAGAGAGTCGGTGGTGGTGACGAACAGAGTCTTCAAATCATCTCCGCCCCAGGCACAATTGGTCGTCTGCTGGTGCCCCGCATACTGCATAAAGTCCACGGTTCCTAGGTGCTTTCCGGTGGAGTCCATGATCCACAGTCCTTTGGGCCCCGTGCAGTAAACATTCCCCTCAACGTCTAGCTTCATGCCATCGGGGGTGCCCGCCCCATCTCCTTTAAGCTCGCAGAAGAGCCGGTCATTCTTAAGCGTCCCATCGGATTGCACGTCGAACACCCTGATGTGACTCTCAATTGAATCGTTGATGTACAGAACACTCTCATCCGGGGAGAATGCCAATCCATTAGGCAGCGTGAAGTCATCAACCAGCCGGTCGATCTTCTTGAAATCCGGGGAGACTCGATACACTCCTCGGCAAGGCTGGTCCCAGGCTGGATTCGGCTCCCAGGGCACCGTCCAGGGATCGGTGATGTAGACGCTTCCGTCGGACTTAACCACCACGTCGTTGGGAAAGTTTAAACGCTTGCCTTCGTACTTGTCGGCCACAACGGTGATGCTGCCATCGGTCTCCTGCCGTGTTACACGGCGCATGCCGCTCTCGCAGGCTACAAGCCTGCCCTGGGGATCTCGGGTGAGCCCGTTGGCCTTACCATTGAGCTCTTTGATCACGGTCACCCCTTCCGTTGGCGACCACTTGAGTCTCCTGTCATTGCCAATGTCGCTGAATATCAAGTATCCAGCCTCTTTCCACCAGATCGGCCCTTCCGCCGGGTTTGATTGGGTTCCATAGCCCGCGCCTAAAATCTCTATTTCCTGGTCCAGGGATAGAATACGCTCTAGCTCAGGAGCAAACTGTTCGATAGGCATGATTACCTCCTGTAACCTGTTGATTTCAAAGGTGTCTGTTCGCGCTGAAAGGGATGGTAGCAGTGGCCCTGCCTGAAGTCAACCGGGAAGCCTTAGACCCTCAGGGAGCGCCACTACCATTTTGGCCTGTTCCACGTCGACATCTTTGATCACGTCGTCCAGGGCGGGTATCAACAGCTCGGTTCCTCGGAGGGATACTACGTACACGTCGTTGCTTCCAGTGGAGAGTATATCTGTAATCTGGCCCAGGTGCTCCCCATCCTGGGTGTACACCTGCATGTCAACGATCTGAAAGTGATAGTACTGGCCTTCGGGTAGAGGCGGCACCAGGTCTTCAGTTACCGTGACGAAGCTGTCTTTGAGGGCTTGGGCCTGCTCGCGGCCGTCAATACCATCCAGCTTCAGAGTCATTCTCCCTTTAGGTAGCGTGGATGAGCGCTGAATCTTGTAAATCTGGTTATTTATGAATAATATGCCCCCGGAAGAGAACCTCCCGGGGGAATCGCTGATTACCTCTATTTGTAGCTCACCTTGCAACCCACGAGGCCCAAGTACCCTGCCTACTACGACCGACTTTTCGGGGAGTCTATCTTGATCCAAAGGGCGGGCCTCAACGCTGAACGGGATTCGAGGGTTACGACTGAAGGAGTTTGCCGCTTAATAACCCAATGTGATGGAGAGATGTGTCCGTTAGCGGACCAACTGGCACAGGGACGCAGGTGCTTCAAAGACTGTATTGCTAGACAATTTCAAGAATTGCTCTTGTGCCGTTTTTTACCGCTGCCACCCTCAGAAGCACTCGCATAGCCTGAGCTACCCGACCCTGCCTTCCAATAATCTTTCCTTTGTCCTCGTCAGCCACCTCCAACCGCAGCACCACCCTGTCGTCTTCAATTTCCTCGGTGACCTTGACATCATCGGGCTTACTGGCCAGGTTTGTCGCTATAAACTCGATGAGCTCCTTCATTGCTCTTCAACCTGCTCGTAGACTCCGGTCCATTTGAAAATGCGTTGGACCGGCTCCGAAGGTTGAGCACCTTTTTTCAGCCATTCTATGGCCTTTTCCTGGTTAAGGGTGACTTTCGGCGGGTCAAAAAGTGGCTCGTACTGGCCAATCCATTCTACAAATGCACCGTCCCTGGGTGTCCTGGAGTCGGCCACTACAATTCTGTAGGATGGTTGCTTCTTTTTACCTACTCGTCTCAAACGAATTCGCAACATGTTCTTATCGTCCTGACTGATGAAAATCTGCCTGATCGCTTAGGCGATTTTAAGGCTCAGACACCGGGTTGTCAACGCTAGGTCTGTGGTTTCTTGAGCCCACTCCTTGACTGAGTGGGCAAAGGACGCTAAACTGTGTCTCAATATCGAATTGCGATATCATCCAAGGTACACCAAAATAAGGCCTTGGATAGCGAGATACGAAGGAGGCGTTTTATGCCGTGTGACAAGTGCAAAGCGGATATAGATATTGTTTACTGCGTGCCTTGACAGCACCACGCTACCGCCACGTGGATGGCGAACGAGTTTTTCAGAGCCTTCGGTCCCGATGTGGCCATCTCACTAACGCCCAGTGGAAACGGCCGAATGGAGGTATATCTGGACGGACGGAAGATTTTCGACCGGAAAGAGGAAGGCAACATTTACCCTGTACACCAAAATAACCTGAAGCGCGTGCGCGAAATGAAGGCTGAGGTCCAAGCAAAGCTTGACTCAATCCCGGCCCACGCCGACGACTAATTCGCGTCCTGTATAGGCTGGTTAATCGGGGTTCCACCTGCCAATGGTGGAACCCCGAATTTATTCTGAGACATCGGTGTCACTCGCTCCAAAAGCCTCGTCGATCATTGTTCTGGTTCTTAGCTCTACGGTTGGACTAATGGGCGCTTTATCTGTCTTTTGGACTATTGCCCTTTAGGTTAGAAGTGGCCGAACTCTCGTCCAGATTTGCTCTTCAAGTGCTTCCTTTTTCTGTGTGGCATCTAAGCTCAACCAACCGGCGGACTCCCGGGATGCCATATCGAGATACCCTTTCCTCACCCTCTCGTGGAACTCCATAGCCTCCCGTTCGAATGTATCACGGCTGCTGTCCCTTTTTCTCGACAGACCAATCTCAATTGGGAGGTCAAGGAGCACTGTCAAGTCGGGTCGTAGAGAGCTAGTGGCCGCCTTATTGAGGCTGTCGATGAGGTCCATGTCCAGGCCCCGTCCATATCCCTGATACGCCACCGTGGAAGCCGTGAAACGATCACATATCACGTTTTGATTAGAGTCCAGGGCAGGAAGAAGTACCTTATTCACAAGCTGGGCCCTTGCGGCGGCAAACAGGAAAAGCTCGGTGAGGGGTGCAATCCCTGAGGGCGTCTTTAGCCAACGTCTAACGGCCTCTCCCAGATCTGTTCCGCCTGGTTCCCTGACTAGAATTGTGGGGTAGCCTGCATCAGTAAGGCGGTGGGACAGTGACCTGGCGTGGGTACTTTTACCGGCACCCTCACCACCCTCGAAGACTATGAAGGCAGCCAAAGACTAGGTCCTAAGACCCGTAGAGCATAACTCGGCGGTTTGGGTCCCTGCCACTGCTCACCGATGCCACATGGAATCTTTCGGCCAACAGGTGCTGAAGCCGGCGCACGTAAGCGCGCTGAGGGTTAAGCTCAATGGACTTTACCCCGTCGAGCACGCGTTGAGCGGCCTCTTGAGCCTCCTGGAGCGCTGTCTCGACCGCGCCTCCGTCCTCCTGATCTCTGGCAATCGTCTTCAAGAAATGCTCGACCTGGGGCAGCGTGTTCTTTCGTAGCACATAAATGGGTTTACCCGAATTTTCGGCGACTCTCACCAGCTGAGAGCCCCGTCGATAGTGGGTCTTGGTGGTAAGAACGACATCCGCGCTTCTCAGCTCATTGACAACGTCGACAGGCACGCCTACGTTCTCGGCGGCCTGCTCTGTCCTCTCGCGACCGACCCCAAAGAGAAACACCTTGGAGCTTACAGGTGTGGAGTCGGTACTTTCCACACCATCCTCACTCGGTGTCTCGACAATCTGAGTGCCTACAGACGCGGGGGTAGGGCTTACTTCTTTCACCTTCTTGACCTGACCTGACTCGTCCAACCATCTAGTGTCCGGGGTAATGGGATAGCCTCTGAGCCAAGTGTCCACGACACGAGCCACCTCATCGTGAATGGCCACTCGCTCCCAGCTCTGGATCTCCACCACCACATCAAAGGTCGGAGGCGCCTTCCTTTCGAGGGTTGTCTTCTGAGTACCTCTGCGCCGTGCCTCCTCGTCGCCCAAAGTAACCGATTGGATCCCACCGATCAGGTCAGAAAGGGTGGGGTTAATTATGAGGTTGTCCAGGGTGTTGCCGTGAGCAGTGGCAATTAGCTGGACGCCCCGCTCCGCTATGGTGCGAGCTGCTGCGGCTTCCAGCTCTGTACCCATTTCATCGATGATTATCACTTCGGGCATATGGTTCTCGACGGCTTCGATCATAACGGAATGCTGACGAGCCGGGGTAGAAACCTGCATACGACGGGCCTGGCCAATAGCCGGGTGAGGTATATCTCCGTCTCCAGCTATCTCATTGGAGGTGTCGACTATTATCACACGTTTGCGGGCGTCGTCGGCCAGGACACGGGCCACTTCCCTGAGCATGGTGGTCTTGCCAACGCCCGGCCTGCCCAGAAGTAGGACACTTTTGCCAGAGAAGACCAGGTCCTCAATGATTCGAATCGTACCGAAAACCGCCCTGCCGACCCGGCAGGTTATTCCCACTATTTTGCCCTTGCGGTTCCGAATCGCCGATATCCGATGCAACGTTCGAGGTATACCGGCACGGTTATCGCCACCGAACTCTCCAATTCGGGTGACTACGTGTTGAAGGTCATCGTCATCCACTTCCCTAGGGTCCAGGGTCACATCTCCTGAAGGGAACCGGGCCTCAGGAACCCTTCCCAAGTCCAGGATCACTTCCAATAGATCGTGGAGCTCCGTCATGGTCTTCAGCGGCGTGCTTATTCTGGGTGGCAACGCATCCAACAGGGTATCCAGGTCATCTTGAACCCATTTATCGACTGCTACCAAACTCGTGCCTCCGCCATTATCAGGGAGAGTTCTCTGAACTGCGGTATTATCGCGTTATTAAGCATATCGTATCTGGCGATTACAGGGAAACCTTCCTGAACTAATGATTTCTGGAAAAGCTTCTGGATGTTGGAGACAAGCCAAATCTTCGGGAGATATGAGATTCAGTCGTCAGAGAGCTGGTTATCTTCAAACTAAAAGAGAGGGACTCCAAAGACATCCGCCCACAGTGGACGACCGCTTGCAGCAGATCAGAGCACGCTCTTTTTGAGGCAAGTAAGGTAACGGTTGAAACGGGCTTACTCTGGATCATTCCCTTATACGGCGCTACCTATGCTAGGTCTAAGAAGTAGCTGTGTAATCTTGTATCTTGGGTCAGCTCTGGATGGAAGGCGGTCCCAAAGAGTTTGTTCTGTTGCACCGCTACAGGCCGTCCATCGGGCAGAGTGGCCAGCACATCCACATCCTCACCCACCTGAGATATTATTGGAGCTCTGATGAAAACGGCCCTGAACAGGTCAGGGCCCACAACAGGGATATCCAGGTCTGCCTCGAAACTGTCTAACTGCCTACCAAAGGCGTTGCGCACTACATGAATGTCCATAAGTCCCATAGGGACTGGTTTGCTCTCGGTCAGTTCTCTGGCCATCATGATCATGCCTGCACAGGTGCCCCAGATCGGAACGCCGCGCTCGGACATGCTCCTAATAGGCTCTTTGAGGTCGTATAGGTCCATGAGGTAGCTGAACGTGGTGCTCTCGCCTCCAGGCATTATGAGCGCGTCCACATCATCCATGTCCCTCGGTAGCCTGATTTCTGCCGTATCGACTCCCAGCCGCTTGAGAACGGCTATATGCTCGAAGAAATCTCCCTGTATAGCTAGGACTCCTACTTTCACCCCAGTCTTTGCCTCAGTTAAGGCCTCGTGTCAATTTGGAAACGTCCATCTTAAGAACTACAGGTTCCCACGAGAGGCGAGCAGTTGCGCCTCTGGCAAGGATGAGACCCCTATGCCAACCATTGGCTCTCCCAGGTCCCGGGAAACCTCTGCGACAATCTTGGCGTCATTGTAGTGCGTAACGGCTTCCACAACCGCCTTGGCGCGTTTGGCAGGATCGCTTGACTTGAATATGCCCGAGCCCACAAAAACCCCGTCGGCTCCGAGCTGCATCATCAACGCAGCGTCGGCCGGCGTGGCGACACCACCTGCCGCGAAGTTCACTACTGGAAGTCTACCAAGGCTGCGAGTTTCCACGAGCAAGTCTATGTCCACTCCAAGTTCCTTGGCCGCTGTGGGCATCTCATCCTCGGACAACGTCTGTAATCGCCGAATTTCGCCCATAACAGACCGCATATGTCGCACGGCCTCTACCACGTCTCCGGTGCCCGCTTCACCCTTGGTTCGGATCATGGCGGCTCCCTCGGAAACGCGTCTCAGGGCTTCCCCCAGGTTACGGCAGCCACACACGAAGGGCACCTTGAAGTTGCGCTTCCAGACATGGTTATCTTCGTCGGCGGGGGTAAGTACTTCTGACTCGTCGACGTAATCTACCCCCAAGGCCTCCAGTACCTGGGCTTCCACAAAATGCCCGATGCGGCATTTGGCCATCACAGGTATGCTGACCGCGTCCATGATCTCCAGAATCTTGGTTGGGTCTGCCATGCGGGCCACCCCTCCGGCAGCCCGTATGTCAGCGGGCACTCGCTCCAGGGCCATAACGGATACGGCGCCTGCCTCATCGGCTATCCGCGCCTGCTCCGCGTTGACTACGTCCATAATGACGCCGCCCTTGAGCATTTGGGCCAGGCCCGCCTTGACTCTCCAGGTACCTGTGTCTGCCATGCTGATGCCTCCAAAGGAATTAAGAGATCGTAGGTTGCTATTTACCGACCATTATACGATGGCCCGTGCGGTTTATCAATCGGAGCCATTTCTCCTCTAAGAAGAAATGGGGAGCGCTCCACTCCCCATTTCGTATCTGAGTTCTGGCAGGAGCGGGAGGATTCGAACCCCCGACCACTGGTTTTGGAGTGTAATGCCACACGTGTTGTTCTATCCCATCAACTACAGTTTTAGAACATCGCATCCGCCAGCAACCGCATTTTTTATATCTAATGTGCCACAGTGTCCTGAACCATGTTAACCAGTGCGTTAGCAAAATGTTAGCGAAAACATCTTACTTGGCATAGATACGAACACCGACACGGTATGGTGAACACAAACAACAAACTAAGGTAATAGTTGAGTTTACGTCAATAGGTGGGTAAAAGAGTCGGAGCGGCGACCTCTTAGAGGAGTCAGCTCGATTACCCATCCGTGGAGATGGCCGTCTCCAGCACGTGTCGGACTATTACCTCATAGCACTGCCTCCAATGCCTTGTTAGACGTAGACGTACCGCGCTACGGGCTATCACGCTAAGGGCTGGTCTCCTGTCCCCGGGCACGGTACCCGCAGCTTTGGCCCGCCCCAGTACCCAACAGCTGCAATCGCGGTCGACTTCGATGGCTTTGTCTCCGGGAGGGTGAGTGGTCAGTGAGCCGAATCATGGCCTGCCTCCAAGACTGGAAGGTCCAATTCTACAGCTATAACGAGCCCTTCCTGGACACCACAGGGCCTTTTGCTGGGTTCTTGATACCCCTCTTTGCCTGGCTTGCTCACCAGGAGAGCATCCGCAAGGGTAAGGCAGTGACCCTGAGAATGGAGAAGGCAAAAGCGAGGGGTAAGCATGTGGGGAGACCTGTAGTAGTGGATAAGGTGGATGCAGATTTGGTGGTGCGGCTTAGGACTCAAGGTTACAGTTGGAGAGAAATAACGGAGGCGCATCCACGGGTCAAATCCGCGAGTGGCCGCCAGGTAAGTCCAATCGTTGGGTCGATTCGCAGGGCGTTTTCGGCGACATGCCAATCGGAGTAATCTTCTTTTCGATCGATGCACGATTATCTGATACCTTCCGATTATGTCTAATCGGAAAGTTAACAGTCCGGTCACTGGGTCGTGGTACCTCAATATCAAATGATCGCAAGCGGTCGGCTCCAAATGTCCAGAATTGATAGTGTGTCCTTTTCAAAGCAAGACTGCTAATTTGCACCAATTGTTTCCTGCTCTTTTGCAATACTTTCCTGGTAGTTAATCCATTCATAGACTACACGAAGATAGTCCTGAAAAGTGAACTCTGAGTCGACCAAGCTAAGCCCATCACAGATCTTAGGCAGGAAAACTTGAAACTCTTCGTATTCTTGCCAGATTAGGCTTCCACTTGGTATCGCAGTCCGAATTGTATTCAGCCAATCTCTTACTTTGATCACAGCAGTGCGGACATCACCGTCGTGGGAGGTCACGTCTTGCCCCGCAATGTCCGAAATAAATTGCTGGTAGCGGTGTCGGTCTACATCAAAGATCAGACACTTCTTTTGTTTTTGTTCTTTAGTTCCGTATTGCTTTGCGCCCAAGAATAAGCCAAGTTCCAATGGCATGTTGAATCTCGGGAGTCCAGCTTCGTTAGAGTCAGTCCGTGAGATATCGTGGATTCCGAGCCTACACTCCCGTATGATCTTCTCGATTTTTCCTAGACGGCTTTCGCTGGCATCATCAACTTCTTTCGCGCAACGAGGAAGGAAATCGCACTTATAAATGGCAAATACAATCGCATCGAACATGGGTTTATATGCATCGTCGAATGGGCAATTGATGAAGATGCTGTCAGTTGCTTTAGCGACCATAGGAAGTACCGATCCCCTAGGAGGCGACGATCAACGACGCTTCTTCGGTGACACCTTTTTCACCACTCGTCTCACCTTTTTTGCCGGCACGGTGCCTGAGCGTTTTTTCGGTGGGGGTCTTGTTCGCTTTGTGGCCATGTCCGGGGTCTCCATAGGAGCATTCGATTGCTGTATTGTATCAGTTCCTAGGAGGACGGTCAGCAAAACTCCCTTCGCTTTCTACGAAGACAATTTACAGTTCCAGCCATTCGGCGAATTCACAATACATATGGTATGCTTAGGCCTATCTTATAGCATTCAGCTTGGGAGACCTCCGCCTGTAGACAGGCCGGTGATACGATCAATGTGCTGTCAGATTGAAAAAGAAGGCGGTGCTTGGCATGATGAAAAAGGCAAATGTTTCTGTGGTGATTCCGACCTTCAACCGAAAGCGGGCCCTTTTACGCAATCTAGCACATCAGCCTACTGACGTAGAGGTGATAGTTGTAGACGATGGGTCCACGGATGGAACTGAGGAAGTTATTGCCCGGGTGAGCCACCCACGCCTTGTCTATATTAGGCAACCCCAAGCAGGCCCAGCTTCAGCACGCAATAGAGGCGTCGAAGTCGCCTCAGGAGATTATGTAGTTTTTACGGATGACGATTGCGTTCCGGTGGAGCCTTGGCCTTGGCCGCTAGTGAGGAGACTAGAGCAAGAAGATGGCCTCGTTGCAGGGGTAGGAGGTCAGGTCCGCCCGCTCCACTCCGGGATGTTCTCTCGGTACTATACTTTTCACCGAATCCTTGAGCCTCCTTCTTCTTGCTCGTATTTGGTCACTGCCAATTGTGCATATCGAAAAAGGGTGCTCTTTGAAGTCGGCGGGTTTGATTCTCAAATCAAATCCGCGGGTGGAGAGGATTCAGGTCTATCCATAAATGTCCGAACTAGAGGGTATCGATTCATGTTTGAACCCCGCGCGACCGTTCTTCACGAGTACCGAGAAAGTTTCAGATACTTCTTACATACCTTTTACCGGTACGGGAAAGGATGTGGCTATGTCATGGGCAAACGAGTTGTTGCCATCGCGAATATCGCCTAGGACCATCTGGGCAGACCTTACTTCTGACTGGAAAGGGTACGTAGAGGCCCGATTACCGCTTAAGGAGAGGCTGATTTTCGCCGCTCTACGCGTTCTACAGAGGTGTTCTTACAACGCAGGATGGCAGGCTGGCATTCGGGAGGCGAGAAACCGGGATATCTGAGGGTGTCTCAGAACCTTGCAAACTAGGAACTGGGGGCCAACTTGATCCATCGTTCGAAAGGTCAAGATGTGTTGGTCTGACGCAGTTCCAACGGAATGATTCCGCCGCAATCGGCCCGTTGCACTCAGTCGGGAGTTGGCAGACCAACGATAAGAAGGCCCTTCAAGTTATTTTGTTCCAGAACAGGTTTTGATAGGCGGATCAGCGGCCCGCTCGGCTTCAGTTCCCCTGACAATGAGACCTTTCAGGTGATTCAGGAAGCTGCCCCATGGTCTGACAATGGAGACTGTGTTCTGGCAGGATCTTCTTGCATCGCGATTTGATCCCTGCCACAAGGCACTCGGGAAATCTGTATCTATCGTAGCACGACTTTGACCCTTGCCACAGGGATTCCCTTCTGGTAGAGTCGGTTTGTGGTCTATCTGCTCAACTCTAACAGATGCTGCCGGTCCCACAAAAGGATACTACGGTCTTTCCCGAACGAACGGGCATCGGCAGTGAATCCACTAGGGCAGACGACAACCCCACGAGAGCCAGGCTGGGATTTGGGTAGTGCGCCGTTCAGTTGGCGTACCACCTCTACACCAACAGGGTTGGCATAGTTCTTACACTGAATGTAAAGAGCGACCTCGCCTCCCAAGTCGACGACCCGATTAGCTATGAGATCAATCCCTCCGTCACGAGTTAGTGGGGTTGTTTCCACAGTCCAGCCCCGGTGCTCCAGCAACCCCTTGACGTATTGCTCAAATTCCGTCCCTGTCATTCTGGTGTAATCGGTTAGAGCGCTGGAGCGGTTTGCTGAGGTTCTAGCCCTTGGTGGTGGGGTCAACTCGAATAGGCCAAATAGCTCTTCTGCGCTTAGATGTGTTTTGAGATCAAGAGAGACGTCATCGACAATTTCATCAAATAGCCGCTGCTTCCCTTTAAGGATCTGGTCGATCCGTTCTTCGATGGTCCCTTCGCAAGTATATTCGTATACATGTACCGGGAGAGATTGTCCCAGGCGATGACTTCGGTCTTCCGCCTGGTGCTCCACTGCGGGATTCCACCATCGGTCAAAGTGAAAGACGTACGAAGCCTCTTGCAGATTCAGGCCCTGTCCACCAGCCCGTAACGAAAGCACTAACACTTTACGAGATGGGTCTGTTTTGAAAGCCTGGATAGTAGCCTGCCTCTGCGAGAGCGAGAGGGCTCCCGTGTACCTGAGAGGTCGGAAATCCTCCAATTTGGAGGCGATGGCTTCAACACCGAACTGATTGTCAGTAAATTGTGAGAAGATCAGGGCACGGTGCCCCTCGTCTTTTAGGGTGATCATCCGCTCTTGGATGTCTTCGAGCTTAGCCGATTGACCTGTCTTAGGGCAGAAGTTGCAGACTTGTTTGAGTCTCAAGATTAACTCAAGCACATTTTCGACTTGAACTTCTTCTCCCATTTCTTGAAGCTGAAGGATCCCTTGTTCCTCGGCCCTCTTGTAGGTTTCTCCCTGTGAATCGGCGAGAGGCAATAGAATATGGCTGGTCGTTTTAGGCGGCAACTGTGGCAGCACCTCAGCTTTCTTTCGGCGTAGCTGTACCTGCCTATGCCTTTCCAACATGGTGGAGTCGGTGCGGAGTCGTGCCGGTGATTCGCCCTCGCGAAGAGGAGACACAAACTCTAAAATCGATGCCAGGTCATCTAACCGATTTTCCAGTGGTGTGCCTGTCAGTGCCCAGGCCTTTTTACGAGTCAGCATCTTGCACTTGCGGCTGACTTCCGCTTCCCGGTTCTTTATTGCCTGAGCCTCGTCCAGAATGACCACATCCCAGGTACGTCGGCGGGGCGGTGATGCGGGGTTGTCGGTAAGATCGGAGCACAATGTCCCATAGGTGGTCAAGTACACATGAGCCGGGGCGTTCCACTGATACGCCCGCTCTGCCGCTGGCCCGTGAACGGTAGAGGTACGTAGCTCTGGCGCCCAGGTTCGTATCTCTCTTCTCCATTGTGCGAGCAGACTGGCTCGGACAACCACTAATGCTGCCTCCATGCGGCGCTGAACGGCAAGGACGCGGAGCGCGGCGACTGCCTGGACTGTTTTACCCAGGCCCATATCATCCGCAAGTAGAAGGGCATCACGTGACAGGAGTGCCTGAACTCCTTCCAATTGATAGGGGAACAATGTCCCGTGCCACTCCAAGGGGCCGATGGGCGAAGTCAAGAGATCCGTGGGGGGCTGGAGAAGGTAAGCGAGCCGTTTTGCTAATGAGGCCTGTTCTTCACCGGGGACGACATCTGGCCCGCGCAGTTTCAGACGCTCCCACAGCCGGCTCTCATGGGTATCTAAAATGAGCGGTGGACGCAAAGACTCTTCATCGACCAGGACGCCAGCCAGAGCAACAGTTCCACCCTCCGTAGTGGAAGGCGTGATTTCGCTAGTAAGAATATTTCGGGCCGCTGATAAGGTTGCTTCTGAGCCCAATGTGACTGCTTGACTCGTTAAAGTGTCACAATTGAGGCTTTCAGGAGTGGTGCTTCTTACTGTTGGGACGGTGAGCAAGCTGGGAGTGGCGAGTTTCAAGGGCATCGTACGGCGGAATATTCCCAACCACCGTGCAGAGGATGCTTCTGCATCGGGGGCTAACGCCCACCAGGGTCCTACAGATGGCATTCCAACTGCTCCTGTATCCAGGCTCATGCTTTCGCTCGCTCGGTCTCATTTGAATACACTTCTCTCAATCCAACGATGGCTCTCTCAAATGGTTCGAGCAAGAGGCCACGCGAGATGAGCTGGTTAACCAGACGCTCTTCAATGGACTCGTCAGGAGGCTTGAATGGAAACCAAAAAAGGTGCATCGGTTCCGGGCTTTCTATTGTCGCCTGAATTTCCAGTTTGGAATGCGGGGTGGCCTGCATGAGCGAAGCGACACGGCAGACCGGTATCGAGAGGTGTACCTCGTTGCAGAAAAGCTCGTTATGGACCTCTTCGGCCAAGCAAATAATAAAGTTGGGAATCTTTGGGCATGTGTCAAGTAAGGACGTCGTCAGCTTCCGAACAGCATGTCTGCGAATATCATCCTGCCGCCAGAGGAAGGTGCTGGGAGTCTGAATCCGATTGTAGGTGAACTCCAGGGGTTCTCCCCGGGCATTGATAAGAAAGAGAGCCCCTCGAAACGTAGCGCCATCAGGTAAAACATCGATTTTCAGATACCCGGCGGCGCCCAACTCTTCCAGGTCGTCTGCGTCACGGAACGGGACCGGCATTTCTCTAGCCCTCGCTCAGCATTTTCACGGGTTCGCACCACCTTCGCCTGGGTTATCCGACGTTGGCGCCTTCAGGTCCGGCCTTTCGGAGTAGTCTTGGCGAAGCTCGGTGACCTCAATGTCCGGCTTGTACTCTGGGTACAGCCGCTTCAAATCCCACTCGTTAATCCATCGCTTGATGTGCTGTCTGATTCGGGCCGTCCTGTCTGGAGCGCCGTAATCCATCGGAGGGTTCCAGCCGTATGCTTTGGCATAGACACCAGTCAATTTGTCAAAGATTTCGCGGATGATGGCCTCGCTGGGAGGTTCAATGGGCACCTTGTCTCGCTGAATGGTGCGCATACCGCGTTCTGCCCTGCTGGCCAAGAGCAACTCTGCATCCCCCCCTCTAGCTCGTAACCTGCCAGGAATGTTTTCCTCGTCGTTACGGTCGTTAAGAACCTCGCCCTCAAAGGCTGAGGTGATGGCGAGTACCGTTGTAAGCCCTGGAATGGGAAGTCCCTCCAGCTTTGTCATCCAACGAGCAAGCTCAGCATAGGACTTGCCCCGCTGCCGTATAGAGTAGCGTCCCATAAGCTCGACCTCATCGATTAGAATCACCCAACCGGCGTATCCTGCCGCGACCATCAATCGGGGTACAAACTGGTAACGCTGCAACGCCAACTCTTTATCTGACACTTTGTCAATCTTATAAGTGGCGGCCTCTCCCAACTCCCTAAGCCAGCCTTTAAGTTCGCCAACATATATTTTGCTTCCTGACCAAAACTGTATGATGCGGTCCGAGACCTCGGGGGTGCGTTCCCCCCTGCCGCGTTCGAAGACGTGTACCGTGGCGGCAAAGCGTGTGCTTAATCCGTTGCCCAGGCGGTTCACCCATTTGTTAAATTCAGCGTAACCGGAGCTGTCGAAATCGAGTTTCCCGGCGATCTCCGTGAGCGCTGCTCCGGTGCGGCCTGGCACCGTTGCGGATTGTATGGCAGCGTTATACACCTTCGCTGGATCGTACAAGGGTGTCTCCTTACTGATGACCACCTTGCTGCAAACGAAGTTATTCTCCAGGGCGATATGTTGGAGATACTCCAGTAAGTGGGACTTGCCCGAGCCAAAGTCGCCAGCAATGAGGGCCCCCGCCGCCGCAGTGCCTTCTGAGAACCCGTCCTTCGCCGCCGCCAACTGCTTTCTGAAACGGTCCTCGATGGCAGACTGCGAGCTGCCCAGTTCCCGGACGGCGTCCCGGTTGGGCACACCAGCGCGAAGCGCCTCGATGGCACGCCAGCTCTGCACCTGGGTTTCTGATTTCATGGCGGGCCTCCTGAAGCCTGTCAGTTGGCGGTCGATTCTTCGTCGGCGAGGCGGACCAGCGACGACAACGGATTGGGCCGTTGTCGGTCGCGCACTTCATCCCAAATACGGAGCCGCAGGGCGTCATAAGCGCTCAGACCGCGTCGTTCATCGTTGAGGAAGCTTGGTGGAGCTACGACAACCAGCAAACAATACTCGATCTCGTCCGTGCCATCAATGCACTGCCGTAAGACTTCATACCCGTCTATAACCGCTGAAAGGCTGTAATACAACGAGCCGTCCGGCTCCCGCGGCCTCCTGACTTCAAGGAAACGGGAAATGTCCAGAACCATGACCAGTCCCGCTTTGCCCGTAAGGTGCAACCAGTGGGATAGGGAGAACAGCATGTGTCGCCCGTTATGGCGGCCTACCTTTTGGAATATCAGGGACGACTTCAGCGAAGAGATTAAACGCAACTCTCCCCTGAGCCATTCTTTGATGGCATCCGTGATACCTACCCCGACATCCTGGGGGTCCAGTTGCGCCCGACACAGACTGAGCACGGCGATTCGGAACTCTTGGGTCATGGCATAGTCCCTGAAGAGACGGTCCCGCAGCCGGTTGTTGATGATAACTCTCATTTCCCCCAGGTCGAGACCGTTGAGCGAGGCGATCTGCGCGAGGTCAAAGTCGTTCCTGTTCTCAGGAAGACGATATTGACCTACCGACAACGTTGTGTGAAGGAACGCATATGCCAGGTCATCCCAAGCCACCTGTTTGGCAATGGCATGGAATACCTGGTCAATCATGTGGAGCTTCGTGGTGGTTGCATCCAGAGAAACGAAAAGGTAGCCATCTGCTTCGGCGTCTTGCTTCAGCTTATCTAATAGGCCTTGGTGTTCCAGGCCATCCATCGGAACCACAAACTTGACCGCGGCGCCTCCGCTGGGAATAAAATCTTGCAAGTATTCTTTACGAAGCACCGAGAGCCATTCATCAGTCGGCATGGTTATTGGCATGGCTAACGCTCCTTGGAAGCCGGGGCGAAGGTGATGCCGTAGTAGCGTCTCTCTTCTCCCGCTTCGTCGATCACGGTAAGTGTCCTACCTCGAACCCCTCGACTGATCGGAAAGTTAACCTTGGCTCCGGTTCTGGCCGTATCAACACCACTGCGGTGAAGCAGGTAAATGTCACGGGCAAACTCTTGCCCGGAATACTCTCTGGTCTGTCCCGGCAACATGGTAAATAGCTCATAGATATCCATTAACGGCACTACCGGGGCCATCTGCAACATGTCCTTACCGCGCATCGCTACGGCTTTGGCGTAGGCCTCGAACAGCGCCGCCAGGAAAGGCTCTGGCCGAAAGTGAGCCGGTCTGCGCTGCATCTCCTTCAAGCGAGTCGCCAAAACAGATGGACGGATACGCCTCTCGATCTTTTTGTCAACGAACACTCCCTTTTCGTTGGAGGATACCCGGATCAGTGCCGGATAGCAATACAGGCGTTCGTCACGTTCAAAGATGCGGACATCCATCCGCTGCCCGGTAGCTATGAGCTCTTTGGAGTAAAGGCCGTTTGCGAAATATCCCTCCTCGTCAAAGTTCCAGCCTTCTTTGGCGTTGGCGAACTGCTGCCGCAGGAGGACCATGGCTCTTTCGGCAGATTCAATCGAAGAATGTAGGTCCCGCAGGTTCCCTACCTTGGCGGCACCAAGGAATCTGCGCAGGGAACCCCGCACGGCATCCGCCGCTTTCAAAGTGGCTGCGGCATCCGCTTCGGTTTTGCTAAGGGCCTGCTCCAGGTTCTGTTCATCGTTGCTCTGCATATCTTCCTCTCGAATTCACCGGAATGAGCTGACAGAGGACACCTGCCGAGACGAGGCAGATGGGCTCGGCGTATTTCCGTAGAGCATGGGTCTGTCCAGCTACTACAAACACAAACAACGTTTTCTATTGTACTTTTCACCCAGAGCTTGTGAGGTTTATCTCGATTTGGTCTGTCAGCCAACATGATTTCGTATCATATTCGGTCTTCCGCAGCAGGTCAAAAGCCGATTTATGCACTAGCTCTCAGGGTACCAGAGATAATGTGCTGCCAAGCGGCAATGGGTGCCACAGGGTAGTCCTTTTGACACCCCTCATTTTACCCCTACACTAGGTACGCTGTACAGGACTCCCCTTGCGGAGCACCTATGCGGAAAGTAGACGCGAATGTGCAGTGACACTACACTCACCTATACAGTTGACTTCGCTCTCGTGATACGTAACGCTTTCTATAATGCTACACGCAGCAAGGCCGCAGTCAAAGGGGAGTGGGAGAGGGTCCATATGGAGACCAAAGGTATAATGCAGCAAGTCAGAGAGCACTTTGGGCACGGGAACTCTAGCACGCACGTAATCGCATTAGGCGATGCACCCTCCACGGTGGACAAGGTGCAGCGGGAGCTGCGCAAGAAAGGGCCACTGGTTAGCGACGATACACAATTATCGCCCCCAGGAAACAGTGCAGAGTCTATAGGTGACTTCCCAGATAGAGAAATACAGGTGCTGACGGAACGTAACGGAAAGAAATCCGTAGTCTGGCACCCAAAACGCCCGATCCGCTGTCCTACGTGCGGTACACAGGTGGAGCACTGAAGCGTTTGCTCTACTTGCAATGTGCTCGTGCCTGAGGGCTGCGCATGTCCAGAGGGCTCGCCATCCGTGGTGGAAGGTTACACTTTCCACCAGGTATTAGAAGTGGCTTTGCAATAGCCGCCATGATTGTGGCGATATGGCCATTGCCGTGACTGTAAACGGTCAGCGATAATGGGACACATCTAGGGGTCATAGAACCCGAGAGTCGGAGGGTGGTGTGAGCTCCTAAGGTGACGGTAGAGTACCTCATGAAAGGAGCAGATGTGTCCCAGTCAGATACAGACAAAGCACAGGCCGCTGAGGAACGCCGACGAAACGGCGCACTGGCGGGGGAGAATTTGAGGGGGTACCACGGAAAGGAATGTGGATCAATGGCTGACAAATTCACCGAAACTTCCACGCCCAGCATGTCGGGCATTAAAATGTACACAGAGGTCAACAAGCGGCGATGACGATGTTCAGTGTGGTGAAACGAGCTTTACCGGGCAGCTTGTAGACCAAGGCCACCTCCCCTTTATTTTAAATGATCCCTTCTCGGCCGCGATAACTCGAACGTCTCTGCCGCAGGTCCTGGAGAACCTTCGTCCTTCTGCTAGTTAAAGGGCCTGTAGTCTCGACGACGAGACCGTCAGTGCCACCGTCCTCTCGCCGGGGACGGACTAGCAGCTGTGGTCAACTGGCAATTGCAGTGGTGTGCTCACATGAGTAAACGACAGCCCATCTCCCAAAACCGAGATTCGACGTGGGCGGACATCTATGACCGGGTGTACGCGTACTTAACGGAGGACATCTTCTTTTACGTGGAGCAGGCGGTAACGTCGGCCGGGCCAGTGCTGGAGTTGGGTTGTGGAACCGGACGGGTGAGTGTGCCGGTGGCGCAGGCCGGAATGTCTGTGGTGGGAATAGACGTCTCGCCCAGCCTGATCAAGGTTGCGAGAAGCAAGGCGCGGACGGCGGGTGTCGCCGACAACTGCATTTTCCGCCTCGGTGACATGCGAGAGATACGCCTGGGGCAACGTTTCCCCCTCGTCATCATGCCCTTCAGATCCTTTCAGGACATGCTGTCCATTGCCGAGCAACAGGCCACCCTGAACCGGGTACGGCGGCACCTGACTCCAGGTGGTCGCCTGGTCTTCGATATCTGGGCACCGGATGTGCACACCCTAGCCGACGACGGCACCGCCCCATCCCACTTTCGAGATGTGTCAGACCCAATCACCGGCCACACTCTGTCCCTGTGGCACCAGAACGGGTGGGATCACCTATATCAGATCAATAATGCCCGCCTCGTTGTCGACGAGATGGACTCCGATGGCGTGCTGGTGCACCGACTACACCACAGCTTCCAGATGCGCTACTCTTTCCGTTATGAGATGCAGCACCTGCTGACGACGTGCGGCTTCCGGGTACTTGAGATATACGGCGGATTCCAACGCCAGGACCCAGAAGAGGACAGCGAGGACATGGTGTGGGTGGTGGAAGCAACCTAAGACATTACTCGGATTCCCAATTTCGTCGTAGAACATCGGAGCGGCACGGTCGCATGCGGGGCACCGAAGCGACATTCACTCAGCTATGAAAAGTGGACGTTCACCTGTTCACTCAGATAGGACAGGGCAGCGAACGCTTGGGGAAGGGAGTAAACTGTATTAGAACAACAGTTTTGGAGGTGGCGCATGGGCGGCAAAGGTTTGTTAGTCCTTGGGGGACTGCTGGCAGGGTTGTTGGCCTGGAAAAATCCTGACAAGGTCATCTGGTTCTTAGACCAAATTGAGAATTCGCCGGGGCTACAGCGCCTAGCTCTGCAGGCACCGCCACCACCGATGACGCCAACACCTAAACCTCCGATGACGCTGCCACCGGCTCGTTCAGTCCTTGACGACTATGGCCTAGGCGAGCTAATAGCTAACCTCGGAGTAAGTCCTAAGGACACCGCCGTCCAGGTCCAGGCCTATGTCCCACCGGTAGATGAAGCCCTGGCCCAACTGATACCTCATCCGGCGGTAATCTTGATCCTGGGCCACCGCGGCTCAGGCAAGAGCGCCCTGGCAGTGCGGCTCCAGGAACTTCTCCGAGACATCGCGCCACCATATGCTATTGGGCTGCCTTCTAGGGCGAGCAGGCTGCTGCCCGACTGGTACGGTCTCGCTGACGATCCTGGGCTTATTCCCCAGAACGCCGTTATCTATTTCGCAGAAAGCTACAGGTTGTTTCATTCCCGGTCAACCCAGAGCGCCCAGGGCCGGGCCGTCAGTGACCTGGTGAACCTGTCTCGGCACCGGCGCCACACCCTGATTTTCGATGTTCAGAACGCAGCTCATCTGGACCGCAACATCATCTCCGAGGCCGACATCGTGCTCGTGAAACAGCCGGGACCTTTGCAACAAGCCTTCGAACGGAGTCAGTTGACGCCGATGATGGATTCGGCCAGGGCTGCCTTTGCCAGCGCGAATCCTGCAAAGCGCAAAAGGTCCGTATGGGTGTTCGCACCAAATGCTGGTATCGAGGGTAAGCTGATTCAGAACGAATTGGCCAGCTTCTGGTCGGATCGGCTTAGCACCATATTCGGCGAGACGATTGTGTCACTGGGCGGCAGTGGACGATCGGAGCTCAGCCAAGGACAGCGCCCGGCCGGCAACAAAAAGATGGCCCCACCCCGACGGGGTCAGAAGACTCCCACAGACGTCAAGCGTGAAAAAGCCCGAAAGATGGCCGCTGCTGGCTACTCTCAGCGGGGGATCGCCATGATCTTTCGTGATGACGCGTTTAGACCGCCCAAGACTTAGCCTTCGGTCTATTTCGACTTGTAGTGCTAAGTTTCTTACTATTGCTTCTGATTCTTCCGTTGCGACGAGCAAGGCTCCTTCACGTACTGTCACCACGAAATGCGACCGGTACGCGTTTGTCGAGAATCGTCCGACTCCTTCTAGAAAGTCTCCTCCGTTAATCGGAGTATCACGAACTCTCACCCAGTTACTCCAGAGCCTCCAATCCTTAATATGTTTAAGGCCTTCATAAGCGGCCATACTGATGAGCGATAAGAATCCAGTGCCAAAGAAAGAACCCAACAATATCCACAGAACGAAACTGGGCAGATAGTCCAGCGCAAAAATTAAACCAACCATGAATGGTGCGGAAAGAAGGAGTGGCATGGTCCCACGGGCTATCCGTGGCGTCAGGCGCCAGATTTGCAACATCATGATTGGGAAGCGACGGTATCGCAACTTGATTGATAATTCCAATAGCTTGATTGCTACGGGCCAAAGCGCCAGCATTATGCCCAAGATCCAAAGAAGGGGTATCAGAGGCCAAGCTACAGGGAAGTGGAAGCGATCTTGCAGTGCGTAGTAGAAGGCCAACACCCTCCAAGCAGCCACGTAGAAGTACACAGTAGAGAGTCCTAACAGCAACAGATCATAGCCGTTGAGTACCAACCAAGCGAAGAACAGCCCGCCTCCGACAATGATGCGAACCGTGGCCCCAGTGAATAGGTGTCCACCCAGAGCGCGAGCAACGTTAGGAGAAAATACAAGGTACGATGTTAGAGTGGCGATGACAAGGCTTAAAGCTAGCGGAGGTGGAAGGGCGCCTGCCTGTGCAAACAAAGCTAGCGTGACCGCCATGAGGACGACATGGAGGCCGAAATCGATGTGCGGGGCCCACAGAAGGAGTCTAGTTGTTGAGATAAAACGCTTCGCGTTTTCAAATCGAGCCAGGTGAGCCAAAGTTGATTCTCGTTCGGGAGCTAAGCGGCCTCTAACTGCCTGGTCTACGAGCGCCTCTCGAATCCATCTGGCAATGTCGTTCGGTAACACCACTAATCGGCTCGCTTGCCTGTAGGCGACCTCACTCAGCCATTGGCTCGAAGAGCGGAAACCCGCTCTAAGCAGGTATTGTAGGATCGGCAAAGGGACTGTTCCCGCCGTTTCCAATGCCCACTTTCTATCTGACAGGGTGCCATTTCTCGTAGCAGTCAGCAGAAGTTTCCCGGCTTCGGCGCGAATGTCAGGCGGAAGGTGAGCTAATCGGCTGCTGAACCCATCCTGGAGCAGAGCGAGCATATAGAGTGACCCGGAAGGCCAACGGAACTGCTCTGGGAGTGAGTGGCTTTCTGGGGAATGAGCTCCCGAGTAATCGCCCTCTTCTTCCGTTGCCGCGTTCTGGAGCAAATCGTCTTTCGCAGTAATGCTATTGTTAATCTCGATGAGGCGCCGCCGGATCTCCTCAAGAAGGGGTGTTAATGCATCCAAAGGTTGCGTTTGGCATGTGACCACGGCGGTCTCTCTCCAACGAGCATTTCCTATGAGCTGATCCGGCTGGACACGGTGAGGTTCACGAAGGACGACGCAAGTAGCGAAGTATTCTTGCAACCTTCGATGGGAAAATGTGAACGGTCTCGTACCAATCGAGGTGGTAGCCGTCTCAGAGCGGGCAAGTTTGATGAATTCGAGAGCATCAAGTTCGGCATCAAACTCCCCATTAACTCCGAGGGCGAAACGGGATACAGCACTGTTGAGATCTTGACGATTAGGGCTGAGACCTAAACCTGGATCCGCTGCCATGCAGAATGCAAGGTTCTCAGCCGTGGTGCGTATCTCCTCCGGCCCGAATCCAAAGCGTCGCTGCAACCTTTGCTTATCGCGAGTAAGCCGGTTTTCTATATAGGTTTCGAAGACGGCATGCGTGTTCTCAGGGAACGAATGCTCGTCACGGACATGTTCGCAAACAAGCCCTAAGAACAACGGATTGCTAGCCATAGCGCGAACTTCTTGTGGGGCCGTTGGCATTTGTCCTACAAGACTTTGCTCCAATTCTCTATCAAGGTCGGCCTTTCGAATTAGTTCACGCTGTCGAGCTTCGGTGAGCGGAAGTATGCGGAACCGAGGCCACGCAAAACCATTCGGACCACGGAACTGTCGAGAGGCAATGATCCCTCGGCAGCGGTTCATGCCATGAAGGAAATCCTCTATCGCAGCCGCATATTTTCTTATTTTGTCGTCGGCGTCTGTTGAGCTCAAAATTTCGGGAATCTCATCGAATGAGTCGAACAGGAAGAACCACGTACCTTCCCTCAGTCCCAAATCGAACTCGTCTTCTACAAATAATTCAACATCAATGTCATTTACTCTATTCAAGGTTTGTATAATGAAAGCCTGGATCAGCCGCCGATCTATCTTTGAATCCTGACTTCGATGAATCTCTTTGAGGTTGATGTATATCGGAATCACGCTGTTGATCCTTCGAGCCTTCCTGGCGCGTGCCGTCAGCAAATGAGCTACGTGCCTAAGTGCTACGCTTTTGCCAGGACCGGGTTCTCCTTCGAGCAAGATTAACCGCTCTACGCTTACCTCCAGTGCTCGAGACAGCGACCGTTCGTGACGAAGGCCCCGGCTAGTGAATGAGAGAAACGGGATTATACCGACAACCCTGTGTCTCCCTTCCGCTTCGACTTCAGCTTCAAGTTCGGTGAAGCGGTAATCACTCCACAGATCAAAATTAGTTAATCGTCTAACCTCATTTTCTATATGATCCGCGAATCGTCGGCGGCGACCGACGCGTCGGGTCCTTTGTGCGTCGTAAAACAGCGGCCAGATCTCTTCGGCGAGGGTTTTGTGTAGCCGGGCTACAATGTGGAGCAATAGAAGAATGGTCGCGCATGCGCCAAATGCCACCAACAATGGCCGCGGCGCCTCTTCTAGGAAGATTTTAGCTAGCTCTTCCAAGTAACACTATGCTCCCAGGCGACTTCCTTAGGGCCGAAGACTCTGGAAAACTACGAACCAGCACGGTCGACTTCTGGTCTCGATCTAGGCACGCTCGGTTAGACGCAAGTGCTGGCTGAGGCCAAGTTGCATGTGGACTGTGGTAACGATCCATTGGCACCTAGTCGAATGACTAACGAGATTATACGGACTCAAGAGCCTATTTGTCGACTGGGATTGGCCAGCGGCCATCGCGGAAAATGGGACGCAGCCAGGCTAAGCCCTAATCCACCGAAGGACGGCGTGTAGGAGGCCTGCTGAAGAAACAAAAGAGTGCGCCTCTGAATCTGGGATAATGGTTTTGAAACAGAAAACCGGTCCCAGAAAAGGAGCACCCGATAGATGCTACCACGTAACCACCCCGACCGGATCCAAATCGCCTTCGACGACCACCGCCTGGTGGCCAATGCCGGGCTGATCCTTCCCGCCACCCTCGCCCTGCGCCTTGGCCTGCCCCAACTCCTCCGGAAGCACCTCGACCTCGGCGGCGCGCCGGGCCGGGCGAACACCGGCGACAAGATGATGACCCTGGTGGCCTCCGCCCTAGCCGGCGGAGATTGCATCGACGACGCCGATGTGCTGCGCGCCGGCGGGACCGCCCGCGTGCTCGGTTTCACGGCTAAGGCTCCCTCCACCCTGGGCACCTTCCTGCGCAGCTTCCGGTGGGGCCATGTCCGCCAACTGGACCGGGTGAGCCGCGAGTTGCTGGACCGGGTCTGGAAGGCCGGTGCCGGACCCGGCGACGCACCATTCACCATCGACCTTGATTCGACCATCTGCGAGACCTACGGACTGGCCAAGGAGGGCGCACGCCACCACGGCTACACCGGTGCGCGGGGCTATCACCCGCTGCTGGCCGTCGCCGCCGGCACCGGCGACGTGCTGATGGCCCGCCTGCGCGAGGGCCGGGCCAACACCGCCCGCGGCGCTGCCCACTTCCTGCGTGAAACGGTGGGGCGGGTGCGCTACTGCGGAGCCAGGGGCCAACTCACGGTGCGGGCCGACAGCGGCTTCTATACCCACGCCGTGGTCGCCGTCTGCCGCCGGATGGATGTCCGCTTCTCCATCGCCATCCGCCAGCGCGCCCGCCTGCACAATCTCATCGAGGCGATACCCGAAGATGCCTGGACGCCGATTCCTTACTGGATGGACGGCGCCGCCGATGTGGCCGAGACCACCTACACCCCATTCCAGGCCGAGCCGGACGCCGCGCCGGTACGGCTCATCGTCCGGCGGGTGAAGCCGGCGCCCTGTTCTCAACTGGCTCTCTTCGCCACCTACAGCTATCACGGCTTCATCACCGACCGGGACGGGGAGACGCTGGAACTGGAGGCCGATCATCGCCGTCACGCCGAGATCGAGAATGCAATACGCGACCTCAAGTACGGCGTGGGGCTGAACCATCTCCCCTCGGGCCGCTTCGCCGCCAACGGCGCCTGGCTGGCGGTACAGGTGATGGCGCACAACCTGGCCCGCTGGACAGCCCGCATCGGCCTGGGTCAGCAGATCGTGACCACCAAGACCCTCAGACGACGGGTCTTTGCCTTGGCCGGACGGATCACCCGCTCGGCACGCCGATTGACCCTGCATCTTCCCCGGCGCTGGCCCTGGGAGGAGCAGTTCAGCCGCGCCCTAGCCCGACTGCGAGCCATTCCACTCCCAGCCTGACGGCGCCCGTCCGCCACTGACCCGCCAGCCAACCCAACGTCCCCGCAAACTCGCGCCAGCCCAGTCCGCGAGCGCCTCTTGCCGTGTCCTATCCCGCCATCTCGCTCGCCACAGCCACTGTAGGCCGCTATCGGTGCCCCCAAAAGCGCCTGCAGACCGCCCGCCAACCTCCCGTCTACCCAAATTCGAGCCCCCGGATCATCGCGCCTGTAACTCCCTCACCCCCTTCCGCTGCCCTCACGCCGTCCATCCCTGTCCATCGGTGGATTCGGGCTAAGGGGACTCAGAATCGGACCTTGTGGACTTCTCGCCGAATGTCCTCATCGGACAGCCTCAGATAGATGCGAGTGGTGTTGATGTCCCGGTGACCCAATTGCTCCTGAAGGGCGTCCAGTCTGCCACTACAGTTCAGGAAGTTGATTGCATAGCCGTGGCGGAAGAGGTGGGCATGGACATTGCGATCCAAATCAGCCCTACGTGCTGCGTCTTTAATGATCTGGTCGGCCCTCTGCTTGATGATATACCCTCCCTTACGGGAAGGGAACAGGAAATCACCCCTGCCCAATCCACTATCCTGGGCGTGAAACAGGATGGCGCTCACCAGCCCCGCTGGTACATACACTATCCGCTCGACATTCCCTTTCCCCAGAACTCGGATGCTGTCTCTGCCCACGTCTTCCAGGCGCATAGCAATGGCCTCGGAGACCCTGACACCAGTCTCCCATAGGAACTGAAGAAAGAGGTGGTCTCGCTCGCTCTCAGCGGCGTCGATGATCTGATGGGCCTCTTCGGGCGTCAGGTAGTAGGGCAAGCGTCGACTGAGCTGGCGAGACACCTGAGCCCGGGCTAGAGCTGTTGAGGTAGATGGCCTGGACTTAGTGTTCCGGCTGCGGATTGTCATGCAGCAATTCCTCCAGGCTCTTGGCCTCCAGCACGTCTCTCAAGGACATGCCGGCACGTTTCAGCCGGACGTGGATGTAGGAGTCTGAACAGTGTAACTCCCTAGCAGCGGTAAGCAGCTTTCCATGCCTCCGAACACAAGACAGGATGTCGGATAACTTCAGGTTCAGGGCTGGACGTCCACGCAAGCCGTTATTCATATCGGTAGCTATCTTACAAATTCTTATAAAATGCCGGTGTAGGTCACTGCCATGTAGGCGATCACTATGGCCCACTCGATGCCCCACCATAGCGCTAACCAACGGTCGCCTTTGCCTCGAGGGCTTCCACCACCTGTCTTACAAACTTGGTGTCGTTGATGAAGCCCCTGAAATGCCTGTTAGGGACTTTTTTGATAGATGTTGTAGCTACGGCCATGGTGATCGTGATCTACCAATGCAACATTTTGGGTTCTTCTGTTTCAATCTTTGGCCGGGTAGATGGTGATGTTGGTGGTATATATATAAGAGCAACAACATCATGATGTTTTATGAAATCGGTATGGATCCGGCTTGGTGCCTCGACCTCCAGTGATCACCTTCTCTCCTAACACTTTCAATGCATCTCGAACCCGACCTCGCTTAAGGCCCGTAAGTTCTACCAGTTCGTTATAGGTAAAACCAGGTGGATCTACCGGCAGCACGCAATCCAGATCAGTTGCCTTTTCCTGTTGGCGGCCCTCTCTCGCCTGATCACGTGCCTCATTTAAGGTGCCGGAGGGCTCCCATATGAGAGTTGAGGCGTTCAGAGTGATGACCGAGTCCTCCATATCAGTCCATTCTCGGCCTGTAAAACTCACTCGCCTTTGTGTTTTATCTAAATTGTGATCCCTATAGAGTTCGATAATGCCATCCACTGTGGCCTGGGCTTGCATACTCCCGGCCATCTGATCGCCATAGTCGCCCGTCATTTTCCGGTGGTGGGTCGAGAGCAGGACACAGGCATTAGTGTCCCGAGCTAACCGCCTCCACAGGTCGTATTGGTCCCGGACTTCCTGCTGGCTGTTCCAGTCCCGCACTTTGGACGCCTGGATGATGGGGTCACAGATAACAAGCGATGCGCCCTGACATGCCTGTACGGTCAAGTCATAGTTGTCGGCGGTCAGGTGGAAGGATTCTGTCTGAATAGAGAAGTTGGCGGGCCAAAGGCCGCCTGTCATGGCTTGTAATCGTTTCTTCAGGGTCGTTTCTGAATCCTCCAACTGGAACAAGCACACTGGTCCCTGACTTACCTTCTGACCCAGCCATGTGCCCCCGTTTGCAGTCGCAACGGCGAGATTGAGAATCAGAATTGTCTTTCCGACCTTTGGCTTGCTAGCGAGGCTGTAGCTCCTTCCCATTTCCAACAGTCCTTCCACTAACGATGGTCCCTCTGGTTGTACTCGATCAATGAAAGCTTGGATGGATTCAAAGGCAGGCCCGGAAGCCATCGGTACAACATCCGGGTCTAGCTGCAGGGCTAAAAAGGCGTCCATCAGGAGGTCTTCCATTCCGATCACATTGCCCGAGTTTCGGAGGGCAGCCTGGCTTGCTACGGCGGTTCTGAATTTACCCTGAGCTAGATTGCCCTGGTCGTAGGCGAGGAAGCCTTCGCCATTTGGTGTCACTATCGCCACATCAGCGAAGATATGTCCGAATCTGTCCCGGTGCACGTTGCTCAGTCGTAGCTCACAATTCTCGCCTGGAAAGATAAAGACGCCTTTGCTGATCCCGTACGGTTTAGCCATTACTCACCTCCCCGCGTATGAAGGACGGAACAACTGCCCTGGGATGGCCGTTGACGCCAGCCTGACAGTACTTAAAAACGCTCCTCACGATCCTTCCAACTTCCGAGGCGTCTAGCGGGGGCTGGCATCTGGCATCGTTGATGGTCAGGAGCAGGGCCGCTACCACCGGGGCAGGATGATACAGTCTGAGCCATCCAGCTATGCGGGTCAGAGAATCATTTCGAGAGCCTTCAAGGATAGGGCCTTCCAACAGTTGCCACGCCCCCGCCTTCGCAGTATTTCCGGGATTGACGCCCAGGGAATTCCGATCTGAACACTGCTGCCACCATCCGAGCAATCCTAGCGGTAGATCCAATAGTTCGGCCAGGGAGATGTTCCTGGGGTTATGGCCCTGAACCCACCTGTAAGGCCCGCCGCCATTGGGTTCCCGGTGGGTGCTGGAAGGTGGAAGAACCGCAAAGCCGTCGCTCAGCAGGTCCACGGGCAGGCCGCCAGCCCTAATGCACCTTGGCGGTGGAGGCTCTGGCCCAGGCCAGTAGAAATAGACGTGCCACCCATCTCGCCCTGTTCGAGCAATCCAGACTGGGGCGTCGCTGATGAGTCCTAGTACTCAGTCAACCTAATTGTTGGCAGGATAGAGATGGTGAAGCTTGACTCGGGCGTCCACAGTGGAGAATCTCCAGTCAATGGTTGCTCCGGCTTGGTTTCGTTCTGCCTCCAGGGCCGCGATCTCGCCACTCAAAGTCTCTTCATCGGCAATACGCCGGCGCAGGACTCGCCTGGCCAAGACACTGAACTCGATCTCTGCCATGTTGAGCCAACTACCGTGCTTGGGAGTGTAGTGAAACTCCAAGCGTTTGCGTATTCGCCTAGCCTCCTTGGGCTCGAAGGTTTCGTAGAGGGAAGCTGGTTTGTGGGTGTTGAGGTTGTCCAGCACCACCCGGATCTTCTCGGACGCTGGGTAAGCTTCATCGGCCAGCCACCGCATCTGCTTAGCGAAGTCCACCATGGTACGACGTTCGGTCACTGCCACATGCCTCCAGCCCGCCAGGGGCTCGCACAGCATGAACAGGTTTCGGGTGCCATTGCGCTGGTACTCGTAATCGTATCGCTCCCGTCGTGCCGGCTTGGGCGGGATCGGAGACCTCTTTTCCGCCAGCAACTGCTTGGAGGTCTCGTCGAAACAGACCACCGGGCGCTCTGGGTCATAGGGTTCCGCGTAAAGGTCCAGCACATCCTCCATACACGCCACAAACTCGGCGCTCACCTGGGGAATACACCACTCCTTCTTCTGCCACGGCTTGAGACTGTTTTTTTCAACCGCTTGCGAATTCCCTCGTGGGACATGGAGGGCGCCAGCCCCAACTCCACCACCTTGTTTGCCAGGAGCCGCAGGGTCCAGTGGTCATGGCCTGGGGGGGCCTCGCTGCACGCCAGGGCAATCAGGTGCGCTTCCCCCCGCTCATCCAGTTTGGTCGGATGTCCTGGCCGAGGATCTTCCTCCAAGGCCCGCTTCAGTCCTCCCTCCAGGTACCGCCGCTTGGTACGGCACACCGTACCCGCAGACGTGTCCAGCGCCTCCACGATGCGCATCACCCCCCAGCCCGTATCTGCCTTTAGCAGAATACGGGCCCGGGCAACCTTTCGCGCTGGGCTCTTTCCCCCGCGAATCAGTCGTTCCAACTGGTCTCGTTCTTCCCTTTCCAACCGGACCACATACCGTTCTCGTCCCATGGCTGCCACCCTCCTACGTCAACACTCCTAAAAAAGGGTAGCAACCTTAGACGTTTTCTTAAACAATTACCAAAACCGAGTTGACTGAGTACTAGTTCACGCAGGAAGTCCCAAACTTGCAGACTTGCACCCGCCTCGACATCCAAGACTACAAGCTGTGAATCGCATTTGGGAGCCAGGACTGCCCCCAGGTTTGGCACACCACCTTGGGCAGCCTTTTCGATAGCTGGACCTATATGTTCCGTTTCGGTAAGGATTAACCATGAACCACCAGGCCCTTTGATGGGCTTTTTCTGGCCATGTTGGAGTATCACCAGGGGAATGCAGATTTCGCTCAGGCATTCAGCTTCGTGTACTAGGGTGTTAGCGGCAGTCATCATGTTTAAACCCCTTTCCACCGCCGACAATGGCTTTGTTTAGCTCAGCCTCCAACTCTGAAGCAAACAACCTCGCTAGCAGCCCGTCCGAGGATTATCTAACGGTGCTTGCGGGTCAGCGCCAATGGATCGCGACAACTAATTTTGCCGGTTGCCCCAGCCGGCCCCCAGATAGCTTTGCGAATAGCGCCGTGCTCACTACCTCGGCAAAGTTCCTGATGCGTTGGGCTGGCCCATCGGCCCGTGCTTTCCTGTGCAGATTGACCCCAAAGCGGAACAGTTTGAGCAGGTTGTGGCCGGTGCAGATCAGCGACCATTCGCCGTTCACCTTCTCCAGTCCCCGCAGCAGGAACTGCCGGAATCCCCTGCCCTGCTTGATCTGGCCGAATACCGGCTCCACAGTTTGCATCCGCAAAGCGTAGCGCTGCCGACCCCGCTTGGTCTGTAACTTCCGTCGCATCCGGTCCCTGGGAGACAGATGGCTGGGTATGCGACCTCGGGGCGCGGGTGGCACAACCCGGCCGTGGCGGGTCTGCTCCGGCGCGACGAACGGGTCCACGCCCAGAGCATAGAGCTCGTCGACTGCCTTTGCCGAGTAATAGCCAGCATCGGCGGATACTTCCCTGGGGACTGCACCGACGTTGTCGATGGTCTCCTCCATCATCGCCGCAGCCTGTTGCTTATCCGAAGCCTGGTTGGTGGCCCGCGCCGCCACGATCACCTGGTGAGCGCTGTCCACCACCGCCTGACAGTTGTACGCTTGCAGGAAGTCCTTTCCTCCAGGTGCGGGGATGATGCGCGACTCGGTATCGGTGAAGTTACGCTGGGCCTTGTCGTCGGGCACCCCCGGGTGATTACCACCTTCGGCCTCGGCCTGTTCGGCAGCCGCCTGCGCCTCGGCTTCCAGCGCCGCCATGGCTTCCCGTATCTTCTCCAACCGACCCTCTCGAAAGGCCAACTCCTGCGGCAACTCATCTCCACGCTTGTCTTTGCCGTACCGCCGGTCTTCCTCATCATCCGCTGCCTGGGCCTGTCGCAACAACTCCGCTACCTCCGCCGCCAACTGCGCTGCCTTCTCCTTCATCCGTTGGTAACTCATCGCCTTATGCTTCGATGCGTTGGCCTTGACCTTCGTGCCGTCCAGCGCCACGTGCCCCAGCTTCACCAGCCCCGCCTGCTGACACAACGCCAGTACCTGTACGAACAGGCCCGACAGCGCATCCACATTATCCTTGCGAAAGTCGGAGATGGTCCGGAAGTCCGGTGTGTTGTTCGCCGCCAACACCCTGAAGGCGATGTCCTCGTGGAGACGCTGGGCGATGCGGCGTCAGGACGCCACCCCCACGCAGTAGCCGTAGAGCAACACCTTGACCATCATCCGTGGATGATACGGCGGCCCGCCACGCCGTTCCCGCTCGTAGCGAGCGGTGACCTCCGACATGTCCAACTGGTCCACCACGTCGGATATGAAGTAGGCCAGATGGTCGTCAGGCAGCCACTCCTGCAACGCCGCTGGCAACAGCAACTGCTGGTCGGGTTCGTAGGAAAGGTAGGTCTTGCTCATCAACGACTCCCCGCTACTGGGCTGGGCCCATCATACCCCCAAACACTCGCCAACCGTGTTTCTCGGACGGGCTCCTAGTGGGGATATTAGAGATAGTTGCGGTTCAAGGGTGCGCAAGAGGTCACGGAGGCCAGAGAACGACACTGTGGGGCTTTCAATCCCCACGGGCTTCTGCTGGTCCAATGGTTCTATGCTATAATCCCTGTGCACAAACTTCTCACTATGACGCCGCTCCGAGCCGCTACGCCCGGGGCGGCGTTCGCTATTAAAGCCCCTGATTCGGTTCGGCCTTGCCAGCTTCGCTCAGCATACGCTCCAGGGCAGCGCGGGGCACGACGATCCGGCGACCAAAACGTAGGACCGGTATCTCGCCTCGCCTGATTGCTTCATAGGCCGCGTTCCGCCCCAAGCGCAGAATCTGACGGGCCTCCTCCACAGTGAGCACGTCCGCTGTTTTCATCTCTTCTCCTCTTGACAGGTCATCTCCCAAACCTCATAATACCAATTAATACTGTGTCAATCTATACAGCTAATTTATGAGTCTACACGCAGTAATAGTAGGTTATTATGACACAACAGTTGCGTAGAAACTTTGAGCTAAAGAAGGCTGCTATTCAGCTTTACAGAGACGGCCACACTGAAGGCGAGATGGTTCAACATAAGGGTCGGCTCAAAGAGATCCACAGGCTCGCTTCAGCCTGGGATTCCCTCAACCAAAGTAACCTGAATCGCTGGATTAACTCAGCCAAAGAGGGCGACCCAGACCTGGAGATATGGCACCTGCTCAACCGACGCCGGAAATGGCCTGGCCTATATAACGACTGGGGGATCGACGGCAAGATTATTCTCAGCCCCTACTATGATCCGTTAACGGACACACTCTACCTCGGACCGGGAATGGACTATATCCCGATCGGCGAGAGGAAGCCTGGTCAAACTGTTCGTCGTGATCCCGCGTGGAGAGACCGGCTTCACAAGTGGAGGATGAATGACAGCGACGCAATAGAGCCTTATGTTTCGGAGCTGGCAAGCCTGGGATACAGCCTCCGAGACATTGTCAGCCTCTGGAAAGGGGTTAAAACACGACACCAAGACTTGGACAAGGCACCACGGGTCCAGTGGCTCGTCAAACAGCTAAAGGGGGTCCGACAGAAGGCTATGTCCTACACGACGATTGGGCGCATCCTGCGTGTGTACTCAGTCGGGCCAGTTTCGGAAAGCGACAAGATCACTCAAATGGCTGAGGAAGGGGAACCGTTATGAGAGGCCATGTCACCAAGCGCGGCAAGGATTCTTGGACTATCGTGCTCAGTTTGGGCAATGACCCTGAAACCGGCAAGCGGAAACAGAAGTGGGTTAGCGTCAAGGGAAACAAAAAGACGGCAGAGGCCAGACTGGTTGAGCTAGTCCACCAGATCGACACGGGCAGCCTCAGCAACCCTGCCAAGCTCACCTTGGCTGAGTTCTTGGAACGTTGGCTAAAGGACTACGTTGCTATGGGTGTCCGAGCTTCAACGGCAGAGGGATACAGGATTATTGTTGAGAAGCATCTGGTATTGGGCCTAGGTGGGATACTTCTCTCTCAACTTACACCGTTCCACTTACAAGGCTACTATGCCAAGGCCCTCAAGGAAGGCCATAGAGGGGGCAAAGGTGGACTCTCGGCCAGGACTGTGCTTCATCATCACCGGGTACTATCGGAAGCTCTTGCCCATGCCGTTAAATGGGGCTTGGTGGGAGGAATGTAGCCTTAGCGGTGGACCCGCCACGGCCAGTCAATGAGGAGATGCAAACGCTAGACGCCGATGGGATAAGGAGGCTACTGGAGGCCGCACGTAACAGCATATACTATCCACTAATTCACTTGGGCCTCTTTACTGGGCTCAGAAGGTCCGAAATACTGGGGCTAAGGTGGCGGGATATCCATCTGGAAGCCGATAGCCTGACGGTAATTCAGACATTGAGCGTCCTTCCAGGTGGTCGGGTGGTATTCCAGGAACCTAAGACCCCCCGGTCAAAACGGACAGTCACCTTATCGCCGTTGGCAGTATTGGCCCTCAAAGCTCACAGGGAAAGACAGGAGGCGGCCGCGGCTATGCTCGGGGCGCCACTGGCGCAAGATGACCTAGTGTTTGCTAACGCCGTTGGCACCCCGATGCTACCCAACACGGTGACCCACGCCTTCAATAAGATTGTCCGCAAGGCTGGCCTCCGCGTCCGCTTCCATGACCTCAGACACACCCACGTCTCCATGCTGATAAAGCAGGGGGTATATTCCAAGGCAATCGCTGACCGGGTGGGGCACTCCACCATCAGCACCACAATGGACATCTACGGGCACCTGATGTCCGACACCCAGAAGGAAGCGGCCATAAAGTTCGAGGAAGGATTGGCTCGAGACTTGATGGATAGCAATGGAAACGGCCAAATAGCGTTAGGAAAATGTTAGCAAACCCCTGAGCCAAAAAGAAAAGAGGGGGTTAACCCTCCTCTTTTCATATCTATTGCTGGCAGGAGCGGGAGGATTCGAACCCCCGACCACTGGTTTTGGAGACCAGCGCTCTGACCAAACTGAGCTACGCTCCTATATGGTACCCCTGGAGGGACTCGAACCCCCGACGCGCGACTTAGGACGCCGCCGCTCTATCCTGGCTGAGCTACAGGGGCACGTTGGTGGAGATAGGGGGGCTCGAACCCCCAACCTCGGCATTGCGAACGCCGCGCTCTCCCAATTGAGCTATATCCCCTCCCGTTGGACCTTGTTCCGAAATCACTCCTAGTACCCACAAAAATCGTATATCAACCCACTCTGTGTGTCAAGCTGACATGATCTGCTGGTGTGTTAGCTCAGCTTGTGGAGTAAAAGACGAGGTGGATGCCCTTTTTTAGGCATCCACCTCACGTCCATTTCAACAAAAGCCTAGTCGTCTCTTAGCGGTAGTGCTTGCCAGCCTCGCAATAGGCTATCGGTCATACCAATAACGACTGCTCTTCAGGCGTTGGCTTACCAGAAGTGGTACAATCTGGCGGCGTTCTCCGAAGTGATCTTGCGCCTGACATCATCGGGCTGACCGGCAAAGGCCTTGTCCAGGAACTGCTGGGACATGGGCCACGTGGACTCCGCATGAGGATAGTCGTTGCCCCACATCATGTTGTCCACTCCCAACACCTCGTGCATCTGGACTCCCACGGGGTCTTCCATGAACTCCACGAATATGTTCTCACGCCAAGTTTCGCTGGGGAGTAGTCCCCTCTTGGAGCGATAGCCTCCCGCCATCTCGATCCGCTCACTGTAGGTAAAGTCCATGCGATGCCACAGGTGGGGCACCCAAGACAGCTCGTGCTCCACAGAGCCAACCTTTAGCTTGGGATGGCGGTCGAACACCCCGGCGAATATCATGGCCGCCAGTGAGTACTGCACCCAATGGTCGAGGGTCGATATGGCCGCCGGCGACGCCTCGGACTCATCGGCGGTAATCTCACAACCGGGAACGCCAGGTCGGGTGGTGAAGACGTGTAACAGCAAGGGTATCTCCAGCTCGGCAGCCGTCCACCACAGTCGCTCGTATATCAGGTCGTTGTATGGCTTGTCTCCCAACGGGTATTCGGGTATGAATGCCCCCGCTACTCCCAGTTTGGCGCACCGCTCCAGCTCATTGCACGCGTCGGCAGGGTCGTCCACGTTGAGCATGGCTATGCCCTTCATCCGGTCCGGGTAGACCGAGCAAAAGTCTGCCACATAGCTGTTCCAGCCTCTGCAGATGGCGGACAGCAGGTCGCTCTCTTTGGGGTCCATCCTGTACCAGGAGAGACCCTGGGTGGGCTGAATAATGGCCCCCCAAACCCCGTCTTGCTCCAGCGCAGGGATCATCGCATGGGGATCGTAGCCTCCCTTGGGCACGTCCTCAAAGCTGCCGGAGAAGGAGATGTTCTCGGGGTCCTCATACCTCACTCCAGCTTGTGATAGGAAGCCAAAAGCAGTGGTCTGCATGCCACCGGCCACCCAAAAGTCGGACTCCCATTCGCCCTTGGCCGAGGCGAAGCCCTTCTTGCGCACTATGCGAGGGGCCCGGTCTCTGAAGCCGGGATCGATCCATTTTTCCCAGAGGTCTGGGGCCTCGACAATGTGGCTATCCGCTGATATCACCTTGTAGTCTGGCATTTCTACGTCTCCTTAGTCGGACGTTGGGGATTTCATCCCCTGCTTGGACATCATGGCTTGGTTAGCAGTCGGTCTACCAGAAGTGGTACAGCTTTGCTGCGTTCTCAGAGGTAATCTTCCGCCTGATTTCCTCCGGCTGGCCGGCGAAGGCCTTGTCCAGGAACTCCATGGAGCGGGGCCACGTGGACTCGGCGTGAGGGAAGTCGTTCCCCCACATCATGTTGTCGGCCCCTATGACCTCGTGCATCTTCACACCCATGGGGTCTTCCATGAACTCCACGAATATGTTCTCGCGCCAGGTCTCGCTGGGGAGCAGTCCCCGCTTGGAGCGATAGCCTCCAGCCATCTCGACGCGCTCACTGTACACAAAGTCCATGCGATGCCAGAGATGAGGTACCCAGGCTATCTCATGCTCCACCGACCCTATCTTGAGCTTGGGATGTCGATCGAATATCCCAGCGAAAATCATCGAGGCCAGGGAGTACTGGACCCAGTGGTCCGTGGTTGCGCCACCCGCGGGCGTTCTGGCGCTTTCATCAGCAGTGGACTCACACCCTGGAATGCCAGGGCGTGGTGTGAAAACGTGTAGCAGAATGGGAATCTCCAGGTCGGCGGCTGTCCACCAAAGACGCTCATAAATGGGGTCGCCGTACGGATGCTCGGGCAGCGGGTATTCGGGAATGAAGACGCCACCTAGGCCCAGCTTGGCGCAACGCTCCAGTTCTGTGCAGGCATCCACCACGTCGTCTACGTTGAGCATTCCGATGCCCTTCAATCGGTCCGGGTAGGACGAGCAGAATTCAGCTATATACGTATTCCAGCCACGACAGATGGCGGAGAGCAGGTCACTCTCTTTGGGGTCCATCCTGTACCACGAAAGGCCTTGGGTGGGCTGGATAATTGCGCCCCAGATTCCATCCTGCTCCAAAGCCTTTAGCATCTCTGTGGCCTCGTAACCCCCTTTGGGCACGTCTTCAAAGCTGCCAGCAAAGGAGATATCCTCAGGGTTCTCGAATCTCACGCCCGCCTGAGAAAGGAAGCCGAAGGCTGAGGTCTGCATGCCTCCAGCTATCCAGAAATCCGACTCCCATTCACCCTTGGCCGTCGCAAATCCCTTCTTTCGCACCACCCTGGGCGCTCGATCCCTGAAGCCGGGGTCGATCCACTTCTCCCAGAGGTCAGGGGTCTCAACGATATGACTGTCAGCCGATAGTACTTTGTAGTCTGCCATTCAGTAACTCCTCCAGATTTTCAGAATTAGGGCCCAATGTAGCCCTGGGCTATGCTATTGGGCCGGCCCGCGCACTTCAAGACCGCCGCATCGCTATGGGCCCTTGATCGGGCCTGTTTATCCGAAGTGGTACAGCTTGGTCGCGTTTTCTGATGTGATCTTTCGTCTGACCTCATCGGGCTGGCCGGCGAAGGCCTTGTCAAGGAACTCCATGGACCTAGGCCACGTGGACTCGGCGTGGGGGTAGTCGTTTCCCCACATCATGCTATCTGCACCTATTATCTCGTGCATCCTAACCCCAAGAGCGTCTTCCATAAACGCTACGAATATGTTCTCGCGCCAGGTCTCGCTGGGAAGCAAGCCCCTTTTAGAGCGATAGCCTCCCGCCATCTCAACCCTCTCGCTGTAGACGAAGTCCATGCGGTGCCACAGGTGGGGGACCCATGCTAGCTCATGTTCGATGGACCCGACCTTTATCCCCGGATAGCGGTCAAATATCCCGGCGAAAATCATGGCAGCGAGGCTGTACTGTACCCAGTGGTCCACGGTGCACATCCCGGCTGGAGTCCAGCTCTCTTGGTCCGCGTCAAGCTCACATCCAGGGATTCCAGGTCTAGTGGTGCCAACATGCAACAGCAGTGGTATCCCCAGGTCCTGGGCCGTCCACCACAGACGCTCATACACGGGGTCACTGTACGGCTTCTCGGGCAGAGGATATTCGGGAATGAATGCACCGGCCAGGCCCAGCTTGGCACACCTCTCCAACTCGTTACAGGCATCTACCACGTCGTCTACATTAAGCATAGCGATGCCTTTCAGCCGGTCTGGATAGGCTGAGCAGAAGTCGGCTATGTGGGAGTTCCAGGCACGACAGATTGCTGAGAGTAGGGCACTTTCCTGGGGATGAATCCTGTACCACAGCAGGCCCTGTGTACATTGGACGATCGCACCCCAAATCCCGTCTTGCTCCAGGGCCTGAACCATGCCGTGGGGGTCGTAGGCTCCCTTGGGAACGTCCTCCCATCTGCCGGCGTAGCCGATCCCTTCCGGGTCCTCATACTTCACACCGGCCTGTGCAAAGAAGCCGTAGGCGGCCATCTCGATGCCGCCGCCAACCCAAAAGTCGGACTCCCAGTCTCCCTTAGCCGATGCGAACCCTTTTTTTCTCACGATGCGGGGGGCTCGGTCCCTGAAGCCGGGGTCTATCCATTTTTCCCATAAATCGGGGGCTTCAACAATGTGGCTGTCTGCCGATATCACCTTGTAGTCGACCATCCTGGTCAGCCTCCTTTGGCCTTGTTTGGTAGCTCTCGACTAGTATAGCATTCAATCCGGATTTCAGAAAGGCGTCAAAGGGAGTCCTCCTTGTAGTCAGGTACTTGCGGGCGTGCCTTTACTGGCCTCGGCTGGTCTCTCGGCCAAGGAGACAGTTGGAGTATCCTTGGAACAGGCTCTCTAGTTCGGGAATCCGTTGTACGTCTGTAAGGGCGGTGCCGATGGGGGTGATGGAAATCCGGTTGTGCTTTAAGGCCCATGTGTCTGTATCTTCATCCTGGTCCTGCCCCTGAAACACAGGCTTATCCCGTGACAGCATGTAGGATATATGTCTGCCGTCGTTCCTTTCGGTTACCGACTCGCCATAGCTCCTGCGACCCAGTCGGGTGACTTGCACACCCTCTATCCTGTCAGCAGGTTGGTTGGGAATATTTACGTTGATAAGCGAACCCGGAAGGGGATGTCCCTCGGCAAGCCTATCAGCCACTAATCGGAGAAATGCCATAGCCATGTCGTAGCGGGTATCTTTCACCGCACCCACGGAGATAGCTATGGAAGGGTAGCCTCTGACGTAGCCTTGAAATGCCGCTCCAACGGTGCCAGATATAAGAACGTCCTCACCCAGGTTCGAGCCGTTGTTTATGCCGGACACCAGCAGGTCCACCGGACCCACAAGTTTTTCCAGGGCCAGAACGCAGCTATCTCCAGGAGTGCCTTCCACCGCATAGGACTTAACGCTGTCGCCTCCATCGGGTAACCTCGAAGGCACCTCGTAGGCACGCACTGGCGCGTGAAGTGACAAAGAAGAGCCCACACCGCTTTGCTCTCTATCGGGAGCGACCACGAATACCTCAGCCGCATGCTGGACGGCCTGCACGGCAGCCCACAGTCCGGGAGAGCGTATTCCGTCGTCGTTTGTAACAAGAATTTTCACAGCTTATTTATTTCGGTCTTTCGCTTGATCAAAGCTAAAGCTGTATAGGCGCAGGGAAGGAGAGATAACGCTCTCCGGTATCGGGCAGCATGGTGACTACGGTCTTACCGGTACCAAGCCTATTTGCTATATTCAGAGAGGCAACAACGTTGGCGCCTGCCGATATACCCACCAGAATGCCCTCTTCTCTGGCCAATCGCAGGGACATTTGTGCCGCGTCATCATCGGTGACAGCTACAATTTCGTCGAGTATCTGTCTATTCAGCAGAGGTGGGACGAAGTCAGCTCCGATGCCCGGTATGGCATGGGACCCGACCTTCCCCTGGCCAAGGATCTGGGAGCTCTCGGGTTCCACGGCCACGATCAGAACAGAAGAGTTTAGCTCCTTTAACCGCTCGCCGACTCCGGTAATCGTTCCACCGGTGCCTACACCCATCACAAATGCGTCCACACTATTCGGCGAAGCTTCCATTATCTCCGTCGCCGTCACTTCACGGTGGACCCGTACTACTGCCGGATCTTGAAAAGGGTCAAGAATCACAGATTCCTGGTTTGATTCCACCCAGTCGTTTGCTTCTTGCATGGAGCCCTGCATGCCCAGATATGAAGGAGTCAGCTGTACCTCTGCTCCGTATCGATTTAGGAGTCGCCTTCGCTCGGCTGGCGCGTTCTCCGGCATGAACACGACCAGCTTATAGCCTTTGGCCGCAGCCACCATGGCCAAGGCTACGCCACTGTTACCACTAGTTCCGGCGACGATGGTGTTGCCTGGATGGAGAGCTCCCCGTGCTTCAGCATCCTCCACCATGGATAGCGCGACTCGGTCTTTGAGGCTTCCGCCTGGGTTGCGGCTCTCAAGCTTGCCAAAAACCTGGGCATGGCCCTCCTGCACAACCCTACGCAGCCGTACCAGAGGTGTTTTGCCTACCAGTTCCAAGACACTGCCGGCTAACCCCGTCACAGCGAGCCTCCTTGGTACGTCACCGTTGGGAAGGTCATTGTGGCATAGAGCAGAGGTGGCGTCAAGCAAGCGTAAACGCCCCTCAGGGCCTATTGATTCTTACTCTACAGAGAGGTATTTTCCGATTGTTCCGAGCTGGTTCAAAGACTATGGCTCATGGTGAGCCAGTTGAACCATGTCGGCGTCCTTCGGCCAGCTAGATCACACAGTGTGATCAGTTCCTGTAACTGTTGCAAATTTGACGAATATCGTCTGGTTATTTTACTTTGAATTTAACCTGGCAGAGACTATACTTTCGAAGTAGTCCTAAAATTATTATAGCTAATGTTTCCGTTGGCAGACTCTTGCGAGGGCTCTGCCCGTCGGTGGAGGTGGGTTGATGAGGCGCCTGAACCTGAGTGGATTATTACCCCTGTTAGCGTTATTACGCGCCTTATTCAATGGCTCCTTCAGATCAAAGAGACAGTCCAAGCACTTCGTTCATCCTTACAAGGGGCACAGGACAACCAGACCAGTGACTGTCGAGATTTCAGGTCTGGTCAGGATAAACCGAGGCAGAATCACCATGGTGGCGTTACTCGCTGCCCTGATAGTTTCAGCTCTGCTGTTTGCATCCTGCGGGGGACGGGCCACCTCCACTCCCACATCAGTTCCCCGTCCGTCTCCCACTCCCATTGTTCTGCCCACTCCCACGTCTACGATCTCTACGATACCTACACCCACCATCGAGCCGACTCCTAGGCCCACGCAAGTGGTCATACCCACCGCTACGCCTCAGCCTACCCCCAGACCCACCGTGGCGCCGACCCCCACATCGACTCCCGAGCCCACACCTGAACCCACTCCAACTCCAGTACCTCAGATTACCCAATCCCGCGATCTTTTGTTACAGGTTTCTTCGCCAGCAGGTGATCTTGCGGTTAGCTCACCTCAAATTTCTGTAAGCGGAGTAACCTCTCCCGACGCTACTGTCAGCGTCAACGGTCAGCTAGCAACGGTCGAAGCTACTGGGAAGTTTAGCATCAACGGGCCGATTCTCCTCAAAGAAGGGCCTAATCTTATCGAGGTCATCGCCAGCGACTTAGCCGGAGGAGTGCGCAGCCAGGTATATGGCATAGTATTCACCGAGCAGCAAAGGGGCATCCTTGGGCAGGTGACCGAGATAAGAACACCTTCGCCCGGCCTCACGGTCATCTCTGTCGACACCGTCGACAACGGCACCCAACAAATAGAGGCCTCAGAAAACAGCGCAATCATCGTGCCAGGCAAGGAGACCGCTTCAGTCAATGATATCTCGGTGGGGAATTTCCTTGCGGTCCTAGCCGCAGCAGAGGACTCGCGGCTAATCGCACAAAACATAATGGTCAAGCCCGACATGCCTGTGGTTCACGCTCACATCATCGGGTCCAAGGTTGGAGGAGTCGGCGACCAGATCATCCTCATGAATAGAGATGGAAACAGTGTTGCCGCGGACATCTCTCCCGATAGCGTGAGAATCGACCCTGGACGGATAGTGACAGCAGTAGTAAGACAGGACCTCAAGACCGGGGCCCTTTCCCTGCTCGCAGCAGAGCCGGTGGACATCGCGACGGCGCGGCTCACCAGTGCCTTGGAAGCGGCTGCTCGGTCCGGTTCCCTTCAGAACCTGTCCAACTTGGCGAACCGAGCAACGGCAGATATAACCGGCCACCTGACTATTTTGCAGGAGATACAAAACCGGGCCGATCCCAGTATATCGTTCCTCTTTACTGATGCCTTGGAACGTGCGGTTCAAGCCTACAGCGCTCAATTAGCACTGTTCGACCTGGGTAAGCCAACGATTAGGATCGTTGGCCGTATAGAGGACATAGACCGCACTCAGGGCCTCATATTCGTATCTCTCGAACAGGGCCCCCGAGCGGAGCTGCAGCTTACCGACTCGACGAATATTAGCCACTTCAGATTAGAGTCACCCACTGCGGAAAATTTGGAGCGCGCTCAAGAGATAGCAGTGCTCTACGAGCCAGATGCAAGCCAAGCCCCTGCTATAAGAGGTCTAGCCAGGTCCGTAGATGTGATATTTCCTCGCCTTGGCGAAAACACCATAGCAAGCTTGCTGGCTCAGGTGGGGATTGGCGAGGTCGAGGGCACAGTGGACGCGGTGGTTCCCGACGCTACGCCTCCAACCGTGTCCGTTACTCTGATAACCGGCAGAGTTGTTACATTGACAACCACCCCTAACACTCAAATCTTAGTGGGCGGGGTGCCAGCAGAGCTGGCAGACCTGGTGCCACTGGCATCGGTCAAAGTGCGGCACAATGCCTCAACCCGTGAAGCCGTCAGCATAGAGACCTTTGATGAAAGTCCCGATCAGACCTTCATAACCGGCATCGTCAGGAGCTTTATTCCCAAGTTCGGCGAAAACATACCCCAAAGCTCTGAGAATGGAAACATATCCATAACCTCCATAGACGGTCAGACCAGGACTCTGATCATCACGGAGAACACGATTATTGAGCGGGACGGCCTGAGGGGCAATATGAAGGCCATTTCATGGGGAGACATAGTGAGGCCCGTCTCCACTTACGACACACAGAATCGTGAGATTCGAAGAATCTCGGTGAGACCTCCCGAGTTCAAGGGTACCATCCGAGGTAAGGTAACCGCGTCCAGTGGAAAACATTACCTGACCGTCTCCACAGATCAGTCAAACTTTATAACCGTGAGGCTCGTCATATCCGACGAGGAGTTCGAGGCGCTCCAGGTAGGCCAGCGGGTCATGTCTACTGTTTACAATCCTCTCACGCCCGAGGTGGGTCAGCTCGTCGTAATGCCCGCCAAGTCCATCAAAGCCACGGGGACCATCTCCGCATTGGACAAGGATAAGGGGGTCCTGACCCTCGCCCCCGCTACAGGAGAACCCATCGAGCTCCTGTTGCCTAACAAGCCTGGAATAGTGAGTTTAGACGGTGAGGCGAAGTCAACCCAGGACCTGAATGTAGGGGACAAGGTTCAGGCTGTTTTCTACAGGCCGGACAATAAGGTGGTCGTCAGCCTCGTTGCCGAATCCCAGTAGCCCTCATGACCTCAGCTTGGACCACGTTTTGAAAGTTCCCTCACCCCCGGCCCTCTCCCAGTGGGAGAGGGGTGGCCCTGAGCTTGTCGAAGGGTCGGGGTGAGGGTTCCAGGTGCCATTCTCTTCGCCCTCGGTTCCATCATCAGCGGTCGGGGTGATACCGTATCAAACAGACAGCAATGGCCGCCGCCATCAGCATCACAAGCGTAAAAGCGCTATAATTGGCATAACATGGGAGTGCTGCTGCGACTGGCTGGCTACGCGCTGCGATACAAGCGGCAGTTCTTTCAAGTTTACATCTGTCTCATCGGCTCCACTCTCCTTTCCCTCGCAATTCCTCGTTTCCTTGGAATAGCCATAGACACTGCCCTCGAAGAGGGACAAACGATCGACCTGGTGCTATGGGCCATGCTGGTCCTTGCTATCAGCCTGGTCCGCGGGGGCTTCGCCTACGGTCAAAGCTATCTAGCAGAGTACATTTCCCAAAAGGTGTCCTTCGACCTAAGGCACGAGTTCCTTGCCCGCCTCCAGTCCCTTAGCTTTGGCTATCACGATCGTCAGAGAACAGGCGACCTAATGTCTAGGGCTACCTCCGACGTGGAAAGCGTCCGATGGTTTGTAAGCTTCGGTCTAATCTACTCGATTCACATTCTGGTGCTAGTGGGCGCGGTAGCCGGTCTACTGTTAGCCATGAAATGGGACCTGGCATTGATAGGACTGGCTGCTGTGCCCATCGCAGCCTTTATTGCCATCAGGATTAGCCGCCGGTTTAGGCAGTTGTGGATGGGGGTACAGATCGATACCGGTCGTATGACCACCGTCCTCCAGGAGAACCTGAGCGGCATGAGAGTAGTGAAGACATTTGGTGCTGAGGAATTCGAGAAAGACAAGTTCAAAGAAGCCGCTAACGTGGTCGCCGAAGAGACATTCACCGTCAACAGGCTGCACGCGGCCAACTCGTCCCTTCTCAACCTTCTGTTTACCCTAGTCACCGCGGTGGTGGTCTGGTTCGGCGGATGGCAGATTATCAACGCCGGAACGGACATGACGGCGGGTCAACTTACCCAGTTCATTCTTTACCTGGGCATGCTGGTCTTCCCCATCCGGATGTCCGGCTGGGTGGTGAACAACTACGCCAGAGCCATTTCAGCTGGCGAGCGCCTCTTCCAGGTCATGGATGCCCGCTCTCCGGTCGAAGAGAGACCGGGAGCTATCACCTTGGGTCACGTTAAGGGTGATGTGAGATTCGAGTCCGTGTCTTTTAGCTATGACACGACGAATGCCCAACCCCCGAGTCCGCCCTCCGCCCTTCGCAATATCGACTTGGAGGCCGCTCCGGGCCAGAAGATTGCTATACTGGGCGCCCCCGGGAGTGGCAAGAGCACATTGGTCAACCTGATACCTCGATTCTACGATGTTACCCACGGTAGATTGTCGATAGACGGAGTTGATGTCCGTGAGGTTACCCTAGAGTCCCTGAGGAGAAACGTGGGCATCGTATTCCAGGATGTGTTCCTGTTCATGGCCAGCATCAAAGAGAACATCGCCTACGGCGTGGTGAATGCCACTGACCAGCAGATTGTCGAAGCCGCAACGGCCGCCCAAATGCACGACTTCATCATGGGCCTGTACGATGGGTATGACTCTTTGGTGGGAGAACGTGGGGTGACCCTCTCCGGCGGCCAGAGACAGCGAGTCGCAATAGCCCGGACCTTGCTCTTGGACCCACCAATACTGATTCTGGATGACTCAACATCCAGCGTGGACGCAGAGACCGAGTCCTTCATTCAACGAGCCCTGGACGAGCTGATGAAGGGTCGCACAACATTTATCATCGCCCATCGTATCAACAGTCTCAGGAGAGCCGACACCATTCTCGTGATGAAAGATGGCGAGATAGTAGAGCGAGGCACACATCTGGAGCTTGCATCAAGCGGTGGACTGTACCAGGAGATATACAATCTTCAGCTACAGGCGGAGGAGGAGTCTTTGGTGGAAAGGCCTATTGGAGACGGCGGCGCTTAGATACGGGTTTCTGGTCCGAAAAAATGAAAAAGATCCTCTATAGTACTGAATAGGCAGTCAAACGATGCATTTCCACGGGATGATGAGAAGAGCAGAATCCGAGGAACAGACTCTAAGCCTAGTCGATAGCTATCGGCTTATGCTACGTCTGCTGGCGTACGTACGTCCCTATCGGATTCTCCTTTCTGTCACTGTGTTGTCTATGTTTCTGTATGCCGCCACCGAGGTGGTCAATCCCTGGCTAATCAAGGAGGCGGTGGACAGCGTCATCACCACCCGTGATACGTCGGACCTCACTTTGGCCGCAGTACTTCTGGTCGTGAACGCGACGGTGGGCTATGGAGCCAACTACGTCCACCTTATTATTTTGTCGCGAGTGGGCCAGAATCTGCTTCTTAGGCTACGCACCTCCACCTTCAATCACATGCAACGGCTATCTATCTCCTACTTTGACCGAACAGAGGTCGGGGCCAATATGTCCCGCGTCCAGAACGACGTCCAGCAGCTTCAAGAGTTCTTATCTATCTTCACCTTGGCCTTAGGAGACCTCCTGCGGTTGGCCGGTTTCATCATAGCAATGCTGTTACTGAAATGGGAATTGGCGTTGATTACGCTAACGGTAATACCCTTGCTCTTCGCCATCATGATTCTGTGGCAGCGCTACGCATGGCGCTTTTTCATGCGCGTAAGAAGGGCTATAGCTGAGGTCAACGCTGGACTTCAGGAGAACATCTCAGGCGTACGGGTCATCCAAAGTCTCAACCGTCAAGAGAAGAACCTTCAAAGCTTTGACCGCACCAGTCAAGGCTATCTGGAGGCCAGCCTGCGAGCCAGCCGCCTATCTTCGGCGCTGAACCCCTCGGTAGAAGTTCTGACGGCCGCCGCTATTGCCCTTGTCATTGTATTCGGCGGCATGATGGTGCTGAGGGACGATCTGGCCGTGAGCGTGCTGGTTGCTTTCGCCCTTTACATCCAGCGGCTCTTCGACCCCATACGCAGCTTGACCATGCAGTATGGCCAGTTGCAAAGGGCCATGACCTCCGGTCAACACATTTTCGAAATGTTGGACATGAAGCCAGAGGTCGACGACAAACCTGGAGCCGTTGAGCTACCTATTGCCCAGGGGGACGTGGTATTCGAGAACGTGAGCTTCAGCTACACTTCCGAAGTGCCGGTGCTCAAGAACATCAATTTGCACATCAAGCCCGGAGAGAAGATAGCTCTGGTGGGGCCTACAGGGGCCGGAAAGACCACTATGGTGTCCTTGCTGTCCAGACTATACGATGTGACCGAAGGCAGCGTAAGGATCGATGGACACGACTTACGGGACGTGACCAGAGAGTCCCTGTTCCACACTAAGACTCTGGTGGATACACTGACCGACGGTGTGAACGCAGACAGCAGCTCCCTATCTAAGACAAACGTGGGTACAGGAGGAGGGCCTCTCGTCGATCAAATCGACCCAGAACACGGTTCCTTGGTCGGGGTAAGAAAACAGATCAGCGTGGTCCCCCAGGAACCCTTCCTCTTTTCTGGTACCATCAAGGATAACATTCGATACTCCCGCCCGGACATAACGGACCAAGAGATTATAGATGCGGCAAAGGTGGTCGGAGCCCACGACTTCATCGCGCAGATGGAGAAGGGCTATGATACCGGGGTAGAGGAGCGGGGCGTAAACTTCAGCCCCGGTCAGAGGCAGCTCATCTCACTGGCCAGAGCCCTGGTAAGTGACCCTCGCATAGTTATTCTGGATGAGGCCACGGCCACGGTGGACAGCCGCACTGAGCTATTCCTTCAGCGAGCGTTGAAGGTCGTCCTGGAAGGACGAACGGCCCTGATAATAGCGCATAGGCTCTCCACCGTCCGAAGTGTCGACCGCATAGTAGTGGTGGACCAGGGTCGTCTCGTAGAGGAAGGTACCCATCAACAGCTCCTTGCCAAGAATGGGCTCTACGCCAGGTTGTATGCTCTGAATCAGGAGCGTGAGTAATCCGGCCCAAATTAAGCCCACTCCTTGAACGTATCCCAACCATCAATAGCCCTATGTTATAATGTCATCTGCATTCACTGAGAGGGATAAAATGGATCGTACAAAGCGCATAGAAACACTGAAATCGTTACTTGAACAACGAATTCTGGTCATCGACGGGGCCATGGGAACCTCCATTCAGATGTACAATTTGGGGCCCGACGATTTCGGAGGTGCGGAATACGAGGGTTGCAACGAATACCTGAACCTGGTCAAGCCCGAAGTAATCGCTGAAATCCATAAGGGATTCCTGCACGCGGGCGCGGATATTATCGAAACCAACACCTTTGGCGCCACCTCGGTTGTACTTGCCGAATACGACCTAGCCCACGAAGGTCGACGAATCAACGTGGAAGCGGCCAAACTAGCCCGAAGCGCGGCGGATGCCGCCAGCACCCCTGACAAACCACGATTCGTAGCGGGCTCCATGGGGCCCACCACTAAGACTATCTCCGTCACCGGCGGCATAACCTTCGATGATCTGGCCGTGTCATTCCAGGAGCAGGCCTCCGGTCTCATCGAAGGAGGCTCGGATGTCCTGCTATTGGAGACCAGCCAAGACACACTGAACGTCAAGGCGGGGCTCAAAGGAATCGACCGCGCCTTTGCGGAGTTGGGTGTGTGCATCCCCGTTGCCGTCCAGGGCACAATAGAGCCAATGGGCACCTTGTTGGCAGGTCAGGATGCCGAAGCCTTCTATACCTCTCTGGCCCACCGAGACCTCCTCTGGATCGGTTTTAACTGTGCGACAGGCCCGGAGTTCATGACCGACCACATAAGGACCCTGGCATCGTTATCTCGCTTCCCTGTCGCCTGCGTGCCCAACGCCGGGCTGCCCGATGAAGACGGCAATTATAACGAAACACCAGAAATGATAGCCAAGACGCTCGGCCGCTTCGTTGAGGCCGGCTGGGTAAATCTTGTGGGCGGTTGCTGCGGTACGGTGCCCGAGCACATCCGTTTGCTCGGCCAGGCAGCGGTTGGCACACCTCGACAAATACCCGCCGACTCCAATCAGACCCGTATTTCCGGCATCGAAGCGCTGGTCGTGGACGAGGACGTACGTCCGGCCGTGGTGGGGGAGCGCACTAACGTCCTGGGTAGCCGCCGGTTCCGCAAGCTTATTGCGGAGGGAGCCTTCGAGGAAGCAGCGGAGGTCGGTCGCCGTCAGGTCCGCAACGGCGCCCACCTGCTGGACGTCTGCCTGCAGGACCCGGACAGGGATGAGCTGGCCGATGTGATCCAGTTCCTGGAGATCCTCACCAAGAAGGTCAAGGCTCCAATAATGATCGACTCCACCGACTCGAATGTGATCGAAGAGGCGCTCAAAAGGCTGCAAGGGAAATCGGTCATCAACTCAATTAACCTGGAAGACGGTGAGACCAGATACCAGGCAGTAGTTCCCCTGGCCCGCCGTTACGGAGCTGCCCTGGTGGTAGGCTGCATCGACGACGATAAAGAACAGGCGCAGGCCGTGACCCGGCAACGCAAGCTGGAGGTCGCACTCAGGTCAGCCAAGTTGTTAACCGAGAAATACGGCGTCCCTGAAGAAGACATCATCTTCGACCCGCTGGTCTTCCCGGCAGGCACCGGTGATACGAACTACATTGGCTCAGCCGCCGAAACGATAGAGGGGATACGGCTCATCAAGGAAGCCTTGCCCAATACCAAGACCGTTCTGGGCATATCAAACGTATCCTTCGGACTGCCTCCAGCCGGGCGTGAGGTGCTCAACTCGGTGTTCCTGTATCACTGTGTACAGGCGGGACTGGACATGGCCATAGTCAACTCCGAGATGATGCAGCGTTACACATCTATTCCAGAGGAAGAGAGAAAGCTCGCCGAAGACCTCATATGGTACAACGGCGATGACCCGGTTGCCGCATTCGCAGCCCACTTCCGCGACAAGGCCCCAAAGGCCTCTCTGGAGGAACGAAAGAGCCTGCCGCTGGACGAGCGTCTCGCCCTGTGCATCATCGAAGGCACCAAGGAAGGACTGGCTGAAGACCTGGATGAGGCCCTGCATGGCCGAACTCCTCTGGAGATAATCAACGGGCCCTTGATGGCCGGGATGGACGAGGTCGGCAGGCAGTTCAACGCTAATCAGTTGATCGTGGCCGAAGTGCTCCAGTCCGCGGAGTCCATGAAGTTCGCAGTCTCCCACCTCGAGCCCCACATGGACAAGTTAGACGCTACCACCAAAGGTCGAGTAATACTGGCCACTGTAAAAGGGGATGTCCACGACATAGGCAAGAACCTGGTGGAGATCATACTGTCTAATAACGGCTATCAAGTAATCAACCTGGGGATCAAGGTGCCGCCCCAGGAGCTGATCAATGCTTACAATGAGCACAATCCGGACATCATCGGCCTATCAGGCTTGCTGGTAAAGTCCGCTCAAATGATGGTAGAGACCGTCCGAGATTTTCGCCAGGCCGGCGTCGAGAGCCCCATACTTGTAGGTGGCGCGGCCCTGTCCAACCGGTTCACCAGGCTGCGAATCGCACCCGAATACGGCAAGCTTGTGGCCTACGCCAGCGACGCCATGACAGGCCTGGCCTTGGCCAATACTATTCAAGAGGCTGACGAACGGGAGCGTCTGCTGGCGACTCTGGAGTCCGAGACCGCCAGCATGCTTGAGGCCGACCGGCGCCGCCAGACCGATGGCGCCGGTCAAGATTCGAGTAATGTGGCCCCGGCTCAAGTGCGCCACGACTTCGACATTCCCACTCCACCGGATTTACGACTTCACGTGCTACGGGACTACGACATGGACAAGCTCTTCCCGTACATCAACCCCCAGATGCTCTATGTGCGCCATCTGGGATTCAAAGGCCGGTTTACAGAGGCTCTGGAAGATGGGGACGCCACTGCTCAGGAGCTGCACGAGGCGGTGCGCGGAGTAGAGGACGCCATGCTGGCCCACCCTGAGATTACCGCAAACGCCATTTTCAAGTTCTTTCCATGTCAGGCCGACGGCCAGTGGGTACTCATCTATGGGCCCGACAACGAAACGGTTGTAGAGAGGTTCTACTTTGGCCGCCAGTCCCAGCGAGATGGCCTATGTCTATCCGATTACGTACTTCCCAAAGAGTCAGGACGCATGGACTACGTTGCCATGTTTGTGACCTTCGTAGGTCCGGGAGTGCGCGATCTGGCAGAGCAATGGAAGCAGGAGGGACAGTTCCTGAACTCCCACATCCTCCAGGCGACCGCTTTAGAGGGCGCAGAGGCATTCGCGGAGCTCCTGCACCAGCAGATACGCAACATATGGGGGTTCGGAGACCCCTCTTCGATCACCCCTCAAGACCTGTTTCGCGCCCATTACCACGGAAAACGGTATTCATTTGGCTACCCAGCCTGCCCTCGCCTCGAAGACCAGGAGCAACTCTTCAGGTTACTGGATGTCACGCCTAATATTGGTGTGGAGCTGACCGAAGGGTACATGATGGACCCGGAATCTTCGGTCTCGGCCCTGGTGTTCCACCACCCCGACGCCAAATACTTCAATCTGGACGAGCGGGACATCAAGAAGCTTGAGGCGGAGACCGTATCGATCTCGTAGAGACGCTGTAGTCACCCTCACCGTTGTACAAGCTCAAGGCAGGCTCTAGTACTTAGTCAACCAAAATTTGATAGATGTTCTTCACCCCCATCCCTTCGGCAGGCTCAGGGCAGGCTCTAGCCTGCCCCCATCGAAGGGGAAGGGACTTATTCTCTCCCCCTTTGACGGGGGAGAGTTAGAGTGGGGGTGAACTAGATGTCCATGCAAGGATCGCTAATGCACTAGAAACCTCGCCAGACGAGATGATAAAAGGAGCACCAATGCTTGATCTTGTGATTCACGGTGGACAGGTAGTAGCACCGTGGGGAGTAGGTAGCTGGGACGTCGCGGTTAAGAGCGAGAAAATCGTCGCGGTGGCGCAGCCGGGGACCCTTCCTGACGACGTGGGACGGCGGGTAGATGCGGCGGGCAAGATCGTAGTTCCCGGCGGTATCGAGCCCCATGCCCACTCGGGCTTTAAGTTGCCCTACCCCGGAGCCAGGGCCGAAGGGCATGTCTCCGGCCCGTCGCATGAGATTACTCGGGCCGCCATTTTCGGAGGCACAACCACCGTGGTGGACTTCGCCAACTGGAGGCCCGGGATAGACCTGTTCCAGACTATGGAAGAGAAGGATGCTACCTATAAGGGCAACAGCTACGCCGACTACACCTTTCACTGCATTCTAGTGGGCTGGGGCACGGAAGGCGCTACCCCGGAGGAAGGGATAGAGCTTCCCTTTCGCGTGATCGATCAGGTTCCTGAGATCATTCAGGGGGGATTCAATACAATCAAGGTCTGGACGACAAACACCACTCCGACCCGGCCAAAGCAGATGCTTGGATTTGGACACGTCTGGGCCATCATGGAGAAGGTAGTAGAGGCCAGGGGGGTACTGGCTGTGCACGCCGAGGATGAGGACATCGTCATGTACGCAAACCGTAAGCTTCACGAAGAGGAGCGCATCGGGACCGAGTACTTGCACGAGGCCCACGACAACCGTTCCGAGGAGCTATCTTTCCGACGAGTTGTTCAGCTAGCCAACTGGACCGGAGTGGCCATATACATGATGCACGTGAGTGCGGAGGAAGGGGTACAGGCCATCGCCCAGGGACGGAGCAACGGCCAGCCCGTCTATGGCGAAACACTGCACCATTACGCCACGTTCAACAGCCAACAGTACAAGAAGCCAGAAGGCCCCCTATACCACACCTACCCGGGCCTGAAGTTCCAGAAAGACGCCGACTCCCTGTGGGATGGAGTAGTCAAGGGCCCCCTTTCCACCGTGGCTACAGACGTGCTGTGGTGTTCCCGCGACATCAAACTGTATGGCAAGACCATTGAGGACACCGTGGGCGGCAACGCAGCCATCGAAGAGCGAATGGGGATCACCTATACAGAAGGTGTGGTCAAAAGAGGCATGTCGTTACAGAGATTCGTAGACGTGACCTCAGCCAACGCCGCGCGGATTATGGGTATGTACCCCCGGAAGGGCGTCCTCGCCCCGGGCAGCGACGCGGACATCGTTTTAATCGACCCCCAGGCCGAAAAGCGCCTGAGCCTGTCCGATCTGCATGGGACCGACTACAGTGTGTGGGATGGCTGGGACATAAAGGGCTGGCCTGTGATGAGCATCTTGCGAGGAAAAGTGGTGGTGGAGGATGGGAAGCTGTTGGGAGACGTCAGTGACGGTCAGCTAATTGGCAACCGCAAGACCGCTCCGGAAATCCTCAACGGGCCGGGCTGCTAGCCCTGCTCAAGAATAAGAAAAAACCTCACCACTGCTCAAAATCTTCCGAGTCTCTAAGCCGAGAAAATATTCCCTTTCCTTGTTCCTAATTCCTGGTTCCGCCATCAGTGGCTGGGCGCGGGGCGTATCTTCTGGGCCCTCTCCTCCAGTATCGAGATGGCCGTGCTCTCCACGATTCTCCAAACCATCTTGAACAGGTCGCTGCCATCTCTGTAGTCTGCAGTATAAGGGCCCACAGTGAGCCTCTGGCCACGGGCCAGCTCATAGGGCCGTCTGAGCTCCTTATCCTCCGGTGGCATGACCCCGATGGCATGGCCCCCTAGCTGCTTGATCATTGAGAAGCAGGGAATATCGCTGGGGCCGTCTCCGATATATACCATGTGGTCGAATGGCACCCGCCGCTCATCGGCGTACACAGTATCATTAACCAAATAGGGATTCTTACGAAGCACATCCCCTGAGATTCCCTTGTTGATGGCGAAGATAAACTTGGTCTTCTCGGTAAAGCTAACCGCCCTCTTGACCGCGGTAGCTTTACCATCATCGTCATAATCAAAGGCGCAGGCGAAAACATCATTGGCCAGGCGCTTAAGAGGCGTGGCTTTCAGTATCTCCTCGATGCCGCTGCTGACTATATATAGGTCAATTACTATGCCCGCATCTCGAAATTCTACGTTCTCCTGAAGTTTGGTCCTAAGCTGGTCCACGTAGTCCAGGGCCCCAGGATAGAATTGCACACCACTGCCTATCGCATGGAGCTTGTCTCTAGTGATCGGTCCAACATTACCTAGACGACCTAGCTCTAGGAGCCTGTTGAGGTAGGCCAGAGGAGGGTCCCAACCGTCTTCCACCAGGTGGGAGACCTCCGTCCAGAATTCCTTCAGGTCCAGGCCCAGACTGGATACGAGTTTATTGGTAGTGTCCGGACACAGAGTGCCATCGCAGTCACAGATGACTGCGATTACGTTATGAGCCATTGGCGCCAATTTTTATCAAAATCAACCTGACGAAATGCTAGGCAGATGGAGACCCATCCTCCAACGCCGCTTGGGCTGCGGCCAGGCGCGCAGTCGGCACCCGGAACGGAGAGCAGCTCACGTAGTTCAGACCTTCCCGGTGGCAGAAGGCGACGCTGGCTGTGTCGCCGCCATGCTCACCGCATATGCCTACTTCCAGATCGGGACGTGTTTTGCGGCCTTCCTGAACGCCTATGCGGATGAGAGCGCCAACTCCTTCCACATCCAGTGTAGCGAAGGGGTTGGACGGCAGCACATCCTCCTCTATGTATCTGTTGAGGAACTTACCCTCTGCATCATCACGACTGAAACCGTATGCAGTCTGAGTGAGGTCGTTGGTGCCGAAGCTGAAGAAGTCAGACTCTTTTGCTATCTCCGCGGCCGTCAATGCCGCTCGTGGGACCTCGATCATAGTCCCGAAGAGATAACCTACGCTAGCGTTCATTTCCTGCTGCACTCGGTCGGCCACCGCCGAAAGCTGTGTCCTCAATATGCGCATCTCGTTTACGTGGGATGTGAGGGGAACCATGATTTCCGGATGGACCGCGACCCCTTCCTTTATCAGATGAGCGCTGGCTGTAATAATGGCCTCCATTTGCATCTCATAGATGGCAGGGAAAGTGATACCTAAACGGCAGCCCCTGTGTCCGAGCATTGGGTTTGACTCTCGTAAGGACTCCACCAAGTCCAAGAACTCTTGCCTGGGCTGGAGCTCCTCTTGCGAAGCACCCTTGGCTTCCAACTGTACCAGCTCGCGTATAAGCTCATCGTATCTAGGAAGAAACTCGTGCAGAGGAGCGTCCAACAGACGAATGATCACCGGACGCTCTCCCATGGCACGCAGGATTCCGGTGAAGTCGTCAATTTGTAACTCCTTGAGATGGGACAGTGCTTTATAGAACTCCCCGACCCCTACGGGCAACTCAGGTTCTGGGGAACGGTTATTGGCGGATTCCGGATGAGCTTTTTCCCAACGCTCTGCCTCGTCGGCATTCATTAACATCCTCTGGACAACTGGAACCCTGTCTGGTCCCAGGAACATGTGCTCAGTTCGGCAGAGGCCGATGCCCTCAGCTCCCATGGAAACGGCCCGCTGAGCATCGGTGGGTGTGTCTGCGTTAGCCCAAACACCCAGTCGCCTGGCTTTGTCGGCCCACGAGAGCAAGGTCTGGGCCTCCTCTAGCTCATTCAGGTCGGGCTGAGAGGTTGATATGACTCCGGCAAACACCTCTCCGGTGGTCCCGTCGACGCTGATGTCATCCCCTTCTCGAATGGTCCGGCCATTGGCGGAAAAAAGCTGGCCCTGCACATCCACGCGGATCTCTTCGCAACCAACCACGCAAGGCACACCCAGGCCCCGGGTAACCACCGCGGCGTGGCTGGTTACGCCACCACGACTGGTGAGGATGCCCTTGGACTCCAGGATGCCGTGAATGTCGTCGGGTTTGGTTTCAGGCCGCACCAGAACCACCGGTATACCCTTTTTCCCCGCTTCGGCGGCCCTGGTAGCGTCGAAATAAGCCTTGCCTGTGGCGGCTCCGGGAGAAGCGGCGAACCCCTGGGCCAGTAAGTCTTTGGAAGCCACCACCTTGCTTCTCTCCTGGGCATCAAACCGGGGCACGAATAGCTGGGACAGCTCATCGGGATTAACTCGTTTTAGCGCCTCCTCACGGGTGATCAACCCTTCTTCAACCATGTCGACTGCGATTTTTACCGCTGACTGGACGGTGCGTTGGGCGCTACGGGTCTGCAGCAGATACAGCCGTCCGGCCTCAACGGTGAACTCCATATCCTGAACATCTTTGTAGTGTCCCTCCAACTGCTGCGCCATCTGGTATAACTGGCCGTGCACCTGAGGATGTTGCTGCTGCAGGCTGATGATAGGTTCGGGGTTTCGTACTCCTGCCACTACATCCTCGCCCTGGCCATTCGTCAGATATTCTCCATACAGCTCCCTTTGGCCGTTAACGGGGTTGCGGGTAAACAGGACTCCGGTGCCGCTATCCTCCCCAAGATTACCAAACGCCATGGCCATGACATTCACGGCAGTGCCCCAGTGGTGGGGGATGTTGAAGTGGTCTCTGTATGTGGTTGCACGAGCGCTGTGCCAGCTCTGGAAAACCGCCTGTATGGCTTCCTTCAGCTGCTGAGAGGGGTCTTCCGTAACGTCTCTACCAGCCGAATGTTTGATGGCCGATTTGAACTCCTTTATAACATTGCGAAGCTGTTCCGGGTTGAGCTCGAAGTCTAGCTGAACATCAGCCTCTTCCTTATGGCGAGACAGTATCCCTTCGAAGACATCAGACTCCACGCCTAATACGACACTGGCAAAAATCTGGAGGAATCGGCGGTATGCATCCAAAGCCGGGCGTTCGTCGCCCATTAGATGCGCCAGACCCGTTACGATGTCGTCGTTGATGCCAAGGTTGAGTATGGTGTCCATCATCCCAGGCATGGATATCCTGGCTCCCGAGCGTACCGATACCAGCAGCGGGTTGGTGGTGGAGCCGAATTTTTTCTCCATGGAGCTCTCCAGCCACGCCATGTGTTCCTGAACGTCTTCCCACAGACCTTCGGGTAGCTGCCGACCTCGGTCGTAGTAGTCGATGCACGCCTCTGTAGTGATGATGAATCCCGGAGGTACAGGCAGCCCTAGCTGAGCCATCTCGCAAAGGTTCGCACCCTTGCCTCCCAGTAGCTCCCTCATGCTGGCATCACCCTCGTCGAAGCGGTAAACCAGCTTCTTCTTTTGTTGCACCATAGCCTATACTAGCTCCTTTTCATCGCTGACGGCTCAAAACGTTTAATGAGGTATACAGATAACAGATTGCTACTTGGCAGGGACGCCTGTCAATGTTTGTGGATGCGACTATGGCGGATTCTTAGGTTGCTTCGGCGGAAGCGGGGGAGGCCTCTTCCAGATAGAAGCCGTTTTCCCAAAGGTCGTCGATCTGCTCGCACTCCTCAATGCTCAGGTCGGGTGTATCGGGAGAAGCTGCGTATTCAGTCAGCTCCTGCATGTTAGTGATGTTAGGCAGGACCGAGACAATGGTCGGTTGTGCAAGACAGAACTTGATGGCTGATTGGGCCATGGTGCGTCCGGTTTCCTCTGCCAGGAACTTGACCTGGTCCGCCTTTTTCAAGGCCTGGGCGAGCCACTCCTGCTTACGGTGGGCCCGGTGGTCACTTGCGTCAAAGGTAGGAGGTTGGGAGTACCGATCTGTCAGCACCTCTGAAGCGTGGGGCACACGAGAGATCAGGCCCACCTGCTCATCCTCAGCTATGGGAAAGAACTGGCGGGCCGGCTCTTGTTCCAGGATGCTGTAGATTATCTGCAGTGATTGGACTTGGCGCTCCCGCATGGAAGCTTCACCTTCTTCGAACCAGCCGATGTCCGGCCCCAGTGCGGAGCCGTAGTAACGCACCTTACCTTCTTTGACCAGGTCATTTAGCAGGTCAAAGACCTCATCCTTTTCTATCGTATCGATGCGGGGATTGTGAAGCTGGTAGATGTCTATATAATCGGTGTTGAGACGACGGAGACTCTCCTCCAAGGCGAAGCGGATAAAGTCGGGCTCGAATCGCTGGGTCCTCTCTTGATGACCAATTCGCTCGATACTGTCGTAGAAGTCGTATCCAAATTTGGTGGCAATGACTATGTTGTGCCGCTCATGTCTGAGAGCCTTGGCCAGGACCTCTTCGCCGTGCCCTTCTCCATAGGTATCCGCGGTGTCATAAAAGTTTATCCCAAGCTCCACAGCCCTTTCGAGAAGTCGTACCTTCTCCGATTCCTCGATTCGCCCCCACCATGTGGTCCCAAGGGTCCATAAACCAAACCCGACCTCCGACAGATCGAGATCAGTCCTGGGTAGGTGGCGATATTTCATGCCTATTCCACTCCTCGACTACGCACCTTAGAGCCCTAAAGCGCCTTTAATCTCGCTCGCCTTGTCATTAAACTCCTCGTCACTTAGCACCGGCGTTAGGCGTCCAAGGGCCACTTCCTGGGATAGCTCGACCCATGACTTGCAGCCGCCATAGTAGGGTAGATAGGGCAGCTTCTTCGAATCCTCCAGCCGGTAGAGCTTCAACAGCATTATGGACAGCGGATGCCTAGGCTTCCAATGAAGCCGCTTCTGGGCATAGTCATCTGTCCATATATGGTGAGGAGAGAGGTTGTCCACTTTCTCCTGGTCCGTCAGCTCTATGACCTCCTCTACTCTGGCCCAGTGCGTAAAGGTAATAGAGTCGCTGTCTTGGGGCTGGGCAACCACCTCCCGTAGATCGTCATGATACCTATCCTTCAACAGCTCCTCTTTCTGATGCTCGAAAGTGGGGTATAGAAGGAACTCGGGATATTGTACGCGGAAGCTCTTGCCTTCCTCGCTGATTCCTCCCTTGCGCAGCAAGAGAATCTGATCGCCTCGCTCGAAGGCTTTCACGGCCACAGCCCACTCTTTAAAGGCGATTTGGCAGGCGTTTGGCAACACTTTGATCGGCTCCTTGATCTAGGGATAGTCTCACCTTGTCTATATTATCACCAGGAGCCCTTCGCCTCAAGCGCTCGACGCCTGATGATCAATATGGTACCAATGAACGGCAACCTCGCTGGCCAGTGGATTAGCCTGTGACTAACTCTACTATAGAATTAGTTGGCAAGGCGATTATAATAGCAACAATCCAAATCAACTGTGGGTAGTCAGTCGAAAAGTAGTGAAGCGGTTCGAAGTTGTAATAGTTGGCGCCGGCCCGGCAGGCAGTACCCTCGCCTATGAACTGGCTCGGCGAGGCGTTAAGACCCTGCTGGTGGAGCGGGAGCTCATGCCTCGCTATAAGACCTGAGGAGGCGGCATCAACGAGAGGGCCGTTCGGCTCTTGGATTTCCCCATCACCCCGGTGGTGGAGCGGGTCATAGACAAGGCCAAGCTCACCTATAGGTTGAACAAAGGGTTCACTCGCAGCTTCCCCCAGCCTTTCAGCTATATGACCATGCGGGCTAAGTTCGACCAGTACCTCGTCGACCAGGCCATCAGCGCCGGTACCTGCTTTATGGACGGATTCCGCGTAAACCGTATTGAAGCTGACAATGGAGAGACCCACATAATTGGGGAGAAAGACAGTTTCATAGGGAAGGTACTGGTGGGAGCTGATGGCGCAAATAGCGTCGTAGCTCACCAGCTAGGGCTACTCCGGGACGCCGAGATAGGCGCAGCTTTGGAGAGCGAGGTGTACACCGAGCCCCAGTATCAGGACCCATGGGAATCTACAGCCGGCCTGGACTTCGGTTCCCTTCGTGGTGGGTATATGTGGGTATTTCCAAAGGAAGACCACCTATCCATAGGAGTGGCGGGGTTCATAAAGTCCCGCGATAGGTTCCGGACTCTCCTCAATGAATACCTGGGCTCCCTTCAGCTGGGAGACTACAAAGAGGAGTCAACCAAGGGGCACAGGCTTCCTCGACGCAGGCAAGGGATGGCCATCCAGAAAGAAGGAGCCTTACTGGTTGGCGATGCGGCTGGATTGGTCGATTTCTGGACTGGAGAAGGGATTTACTATGCCATCAAGAGTGCCCAACTGGCGGCGCCGGCCATTTACGATTACCTTGATGGCAAAGCCGAGGACCTTGAGCTGTATGAGGCTTCCGTAGATGAGCAGCTAATGCCCGAGCTTCTCATAGCGCGGACCATGACAAGGATTGGAGTGTGGTTTCCATGGTTGGCATACACTCTCATGAAGCACTCAGACCGGGCGTGGTCCGCCGGCTGTCAGCTTCTCAGGAACGAAAAGACCTATCACGACTTCCGAAAGAAGCTGGGCCCCTTCACCTTCCTCTTCGACATGGTTGGGCGCGGCACATAGGAGCGAGTGCTCCACGTGTCACTATGACGCACCATCCGGGAACCAATCGGGGGCCATGTCATCGCCGGCGTTGGTGGTCAGGCGCTTCGGGTTGGAGCCATCGGCGTCCATAACGTATATCTCGAAGTCCCCATCTCTGTCGGACGCGAACACAATCTTACTTCCGTCCAATGACCAGGATGGATGCTGATCGGTTGCGGTGTTATCGGTGAGGCGGGTCCAGTTGGAGCCATCGACATCCATCGCGTATATCTCACTGTTGCCATCCTTCTCTGAAACAAAAGCAATTTTGCTGCCATCCGGTGACCACTTGGGCCTGAAACCGGTGTCTCCGTAGATGGCCGGTAGCTTAGGCATTTCAGTCAGACGGGTCGGGTTCGAACCGTCGAACCCCATCACGTATATTTCTCGCTCTTGGTCTCTATTGGATATAAAGGCAATTTTGCTGCCGTCTGGTGACCAGCTTGGGAAGGTGTCGATGCCCGGGTTGTTCATCAAGCGCGAGGTTTCTGAGCCATCTGGATTCGTGGTGTATATCTCGACGTTACCGTCCGGATTGCCCATTATGTCCCAGCCCTCGTCCCGCGTAGAGTGGAAAGCAATCCTGTTTCCGTCCGGCGACCAATGGGGGGCGTGGTCCTCCAAACCTATGTCGGTGAGCTGGATCGGGTTGGAGCCATCAACATCCATAACGAATATCTCGAAGTCGCCGTCTCTATCGGACTCGAAGGCTATCTTGCTACCGTCGGGAGACCCGACGGGCCAACCATTCATCGAAGTATCATCGGTGACAGAGGTCAGGTTGGAGCCATCCCCATTCATAACGTATATATCGGATTTGCCGTCGTTGACTGAGTGAAAGACTATGCGTGACGATACGGTACCCGATGCACCAGGCACCGCTCCTGCGGACGATGTCGAAGCCGTTGATGCCTGTGTAGGTGCAGCCGTAGGAGACGTCGATGCCTCTGTAGGGATGGCTGTAGGAGACGATGATCCACAGGCCAACGCCACCAGGGCCACAAAGGACAGAATAATGACAGGCAAATGAGGCCTCCGAAGCCACTTATTCACCATAATCTCACCTCTCAGAATCGAGATACATTCTAAATACGAGCGCGAACATTCATTAGGATGCAACACAGGTGGAGAGGGGTTCACGAGAAACGAGAGGTTGCTCTAGGGCAGGGGGCGTTCGGACTCCAGGAGACCAAGGAAGGCACGCTGGGCAGGCGAAAGGCGTCTTTCTCGCAGATACGCCAATGTCAGAGGCCGGGTGCATCGCCAGCCATTCACCGGCAATACGCATAGGAGCCCAGCCTTCAGCTCAGCGACGATACCCATTTGCGAAATCACTCCTATCCCTACCCCCGTCTGGGCTGCCAGCTTCACTGCCTGGTTGCTACCTAACTCGATGGCAATCCTCGGCTCAACACCCAGGCGGGCAAAGCACTCCTCAGCAGCCTGCCGAGTCGCCGAGCCCTCCTCGCGCAAAACCAGCCCTGCCTCCATCACGTCGCTCAGAGAAATTCTCCTTTGCTTCGCCACGGGATGGGATGGACTGGTGACCAGCACGATTTCATCCATCACGTAGGTGGAGGTCTCCAACTCTCCATCATTGCTTTCCAGGTGGCTACCTATCATACCCATGTCCAGCTGTCGCTGAAGAATTTGGTTGACTATAGTGCGAGTGTTGGAGATCTTCAGCTCCACTTGAATATGAGGGTACTGTTGGAGAAATCGGCCGATCGCTACTGGTAGCACATATTCGCCTGGTGTAGTGCTGGCGCCTATGATCAAGTGGCCGCTATTCAGACCGTGGATGTCCTGAATGGCTCCTTGCATCTCGGATGATAGAGAGAAGATGCGCTGGGCATAGCCGTAGACAATCTCCCCTGCCTCTGTAAGCTGGAGTCCCCGGGACTTACGATGAAGCAACGCAATGTTAAGACTCTTTTCCAGCTCTTGCACCTGTATGGACACGGCAGGCTGACTGATGTCCATTGCCTCCGCGGCTCGAGAGAAACTGCCAAGGCGGGCCACGGTGTGGAAGATACGTATCTGGTGGAAGTTGAGTTCAGAGTTTGGGGAGAGTTCCAATTGCTATTTACCAAGGTCCAGCTTTAGCAACCTGCTCAGGTTAGCTGTGGTAACTTCAGACACCTCGTCCAGGGTGACACCTTTGAGTTCCGCCAGCTTTTCGGCCACATCGCGAACGTGACGCGGCTCCGTCCAGTTGTGGCGGTATTTCTTGAAGGGCTGGGGTGCGGCATCGGTCTCCAGAACGATGCTCTTCAGTGGCACCACCTTAGCAACCTCCTGTAGCTCCGGCATTCGAAGGAGGGGTCTGGCCAGAGAAACGTAGAACCCCATCTCGATAGCTTCCATGGCGGTAGCTTCGTCGGCCTGAAAGTAGTGCATCACTGCCCCTACTTCGTAGGCCTTCTCTTCGCGCAATGTTTTCAGCACCTCTGGATGGGACTCTCTGGAGTGAAAGATTATGGGCAGGCCCAGCTCCCTAGCCAGGCGTATCTGCTCCCTGAAAGCCTGGTCCTGTAGGGCCTTGTCCGGTGACGTAGGCAGAAAGTCCAGGCCGATCTCGCTTATACATACTACTTTAGGATTGCTCACGGCCAGGTCCCGAAGGGAGTTATAGGTCTCCTCATCGATCTGCTCTTCTAGCTGCATGGGATGGAGCCCGACACCCGCGAAACAGGGATCATACTTCCTCGACATTTCCACACAGGCTTGTGACGAAGCGATCGTAGTACCGGCACACACCACAACACCAACATCGGCCTCATTACCCCGAAGAAGTATCTCAGGGACCTCGGCCGAATCGTATTCGTCGAGATGAGTGTGACAATCGCCCAGAATCATAAATATTTCCTCTATGCTTAAATATTGCAGTTACTCTATACTATCCTATAGGGCAGAACAAGGGGAGTGATAGTGGTGGGACTGGAAACCTTAGCGCAGCTCGTGAAGCGCTGGCTTTGGGACTCTCAGGCACGAGTTGTGATCGGAGTGGCCCTTAGTCTGATACTCGGGTGGCTGTCAGTGCGTGGGATGGACTGGGGTCTCATGGTAGACCAGTTCCATAGCTTTCCGGTGGGATGGGCGGTCGCTTCTCTGTTCCTACTTATCCTCGCCAGCTTCCTCCGGGCCTACCGATGGCAAAGGCTCTTCGTTCAGCAGCGTCCCTCCTTGATGCGACTATTCATGGTCCAGAACGCGGGCATAGGCCTTAACAACGTGGTGCCTGTGAGGATCGTCGGGGAAGGGGTCCAGTTCGCCCTCCTTACTATGCGTTATGGGGTCAAGAAGGGGGTAGCTATTGCCACCTTGGGTGTGGAGAGAGTGCTGGACATGGTGGTTACCGCGGTTCTCTTGATGGCAGGCCTGACCCTGTTACCAAACGTGGGCGACTTCCTGCCATACGTGGTCGGCGCCTTTGTAGTGGCGTTGTTATCGGTGCTGGCAATCCCATTATTCATATGGGTGGGCAGCAAACCCATTTTACGTACGATACCAGTCCTGGCATCCACTGTTGATTTCCTGTTGGATTTGGTCAAGGCTAAAGCGGCACTAAGCTACGCACTAGGGCTAACTTTGGTCCACTGGCTGGTAATAGGGTTATGTGCCTGGGTCCTTTCCCACGGAATGGGACTGGGTATCTCTCCATTCGTGGCCACGCTGACCATACTGGGGACACTCTATTTCACCACCGCTCTGCCGGCGCTGCCTGCCGCGGCGGGCACCTTCGAGTTCGCTGTGGTGTACGTGCTGAAATTCTTCGACGTCTCGCAGGCGCTCGCTTTTAGCTATGGATTAGTCATCCATGCGGTGTTGTTTCTGCCCCCGATCATCATCGCAATGGTGATGTTCTTCAGCATAGGGATTAATCCTCTCAAGAAAGGGCACGCTCCTGAGCCCATGGACAAGCGAGGCACAATACTCATTGATAATCAGGGGAGCGGTGCTCATTGAGACTCCCTTTCGGCTTCCCTCACATAGCCATCCTTGCGTTGATGATCTTTTTGGTAGGATGTAGTTCAGCTACCCCCACCGCTACACTCTCACCTACGCCTACTTCAACGGTCACTCCGGAGCCAACCCCCACGGCTGCTCCCTTGCCACCTACACCCACTCCTACGTCGACACCTGCTCCCACGCCAACAGCAACTCCCACGCCGACTCCTACGGCCACACCTACCGTAATTCCCACGCCCACTCCTACACCAACCGCTACACCCGTGGTCTATCCACCGCCTCAAGGGAAATCGGGCGGCAGGCTCACCACTGTGGCGTTGGTCAACGTACCTCATCTGGATGTGCACCAGCTGGTACAGGAGACGCTGACTTCCTTGGGGCCGGGCATCGTGTACAGCCGACTCTTGCGACTGCGAACAGGGGCAGAGGATGAATTATCCCAGCCCAGTCTTCAGCTGGAATGTGAGCTTTGTGAATGGTGGGAGGTGGTTGACCCGCTGAGCTATCGGTTCGAGCTTCGAAAGGGCGTACTATGGCAGGACATCTCACCGGTTAAGGGGCGGGAGCTGGTCGCGGACGATCTGGTCTTCAGCTACGAGAGGCTCCGCACTCCCGGTTGGGATAACGCCGCACTGTTTCAGAACATTCGCGAAGTGAGTGCGGAGGGTACGCACACCCTCAACATAACCATTAATCCCGAATTCCCAGACGCTGATTTCATGCTCGCATTGGCTGACGGCCACGCCAAAGTGGTGGCGAAGGAGGCAGTGGAGCAAGGCAACGGCCATCTGAAGATTGGGCCTGTAATAGGCAGCGGCCCGTGGTTATGGAAGAGCACCACGAACGACGTGGGCTCAGTGTTCGAGAAGAACCCCCAATACTTCGAGACAGGTCTGCCCTTCCTTGACGAGCTGGTTATAAGCATCATAAGAGGGACGGATGAGACCCGGCTAGCGGCCTTCGTCACGGGCCAGATCGACGTCTACAGAATTCCTCCGAAAAGCTGGAGGCAGCTACAAGACACGCGCATGGGAGACTTTAGTAGCTATCTATCCAAGCAAAGCGGCTCGGGCATGGTTCTCACCATAAACTCCTCCGCTCCTCCCTTTGACAATCTCCAGGTGCGCAGAGCCGTACTGAAGGCACTGGACCCCTGGAACGACGTACGCTCTATTTGGGAAGGCCAGGGCTTTGTAAGCCTGGGAGTGCCGGTACTAAGCTCCGACTGGCTTCTTTCCAGAGACGAGATGAGGAAAGGCTATTTCGCCGATCCCACAGTGGCGGAAGCTCTGCTAGCTGAATCGGGACTATCGATGCCGATTCCCTTCGAGCTCGATGTGGCCGACTTCGGCGACACTTACCTTGAGCAGGGCAGAAAAGTGGAATCAGACTTGCGCTCGGTCGGCTTTGCCCCCACATTTAAGCGTTTGGGCCGCCTTGAGTACGGAGACAAAATATGGAGGGACAAGGAGTACCAGCTCGCCCTGGGCCAGCTTCCTCCCAGCTTTTCCACGAACAGTTTCCTCTTCGCGACTCTGTTTGGACTATCCGCAAGAGGAAACGTGATAAGACATTCAGACACCCGTTTGGATGACCTGACCTTGAGTCAGGCGGTGGAGCGGGACTCAGCCAAGAGGAAGGAAATCGTCCAGCAGATACAACGACATCTGCTGGAGCAGGCGTATATGTTCAGTCCCGTAACCGGTGCAGCGAGATGGGCCTTAAGTCCTAGAGTGAAGGGATTCTATCCCAACACGGCAGCCTCGGAGTACTTCTACTGGGCTGAGACTTGGTTGGAGTGAGGTCAGTATGAACGGCCCTACAGGGCGCCGGACCTGAACTCTTCTATACCCTCTTCTAGCGCCGTCCATCCGAGAAGAGCGCACTTTATTCGCACAGGGAACTTACGCACAGCCTGAAGGGCCTCCAGTTCGCCTAGCTTCACACGCTTATCCTCAGACGAAGCGCTTCCCTGCATCATTTCTCTGAAAGCTTCGGCTAGATCCTGGGCCTCTTCCAAAGTCTTGCCCGCCAGTATGTCGGCCATCATGGAGGCCGATGCTTGACTTATCGAGCAGCCCTCACCATGAAAGCTGGATTCTTCGATGCGGGCGTCCTTGACCTTTAGCTGAATTACTACCCGGTCGCCACATATCGGATTGTACCCATCGTACTCAATGTCAGGCGCATCTATGGATACTCTATCGCTGGAATTTCTATAATGTTTCAGTATTATGTCTCTATATAGAGTGTCGATTTCGTCGAATGGAAACTTCTGCATAGTTCAACAGTAACAACAATGGGCACGCCACGCAACGTGGCGCCATTTACGGATGGGTCCGATCTGATGATTGACAAATTATAGAGGCACGGGTACCTTTGTTATGCTTATGAGGCTATCGTGCTGAAGGAGTTCACCATCAAGCCCCGGTTGCTCGCTAGGTTTTCGAGCTTGCACAGCCAAACTCTCTGACCAGACCAGGAGGACTCATGATTGTAGATGTTCACTGGCACCTGTTCGTCGCCTTCGAAAAACATCCGAGCACCAGAGAAGCGTCGTCCCGTTCTGAGGAGCTGGGCGGAGAAAAGATTGCCAGCTTCGATCTGGGTCTCGTGCCCGATTGGGAGAAACGGGAGCGGGAGCTGGCAAGCTGGCTGGACGAAGAGGGAGTAGATGTTGCGGTGTTGGTGCTGGCGGAGTATGGCCTTCTTCTCAAGGACAACGTTTTCTCCGTCGAAGGGGAGAACCTGATCCAGGCTGAGATCATGAGGCGACATCCCGGCCGGCTAATCTCCTTCTTTGGCGTGGACCCCCGCCGTCCCGAAGCGGCGGATATGTTCGAGCGTTACCTCCGAAACGGCGACGCCAAGGGCCTGAAAATTCACCCGACGGTAGGGTTTTATCCCTACGACCGCTCCGCATATCCTCTGTACGAGCTGTGTGTTCAGTACGATGTACCTGTGCTTTTCCATTGCGGTCCCATGCGCAGCCCCTTCTATAGCCGGTACGCCCGTCCCATGGCCTTCGATGACGTGGCCGCTGACTTCCCCAACCTCACCATGATCCTTGGCCATGCGGGCGAGGACCTGTGGCAGGAGACCATAAGCGTGGCCCGCATGAAACCCAACGTCTACGTAGACCTCTCCTACTGGCAGCCTGAGTTTAAGTTCACCGAGGAGTGGATAACCGCTATCAGCCGCATGAAGGATATCCTTGGTGCCGAGCACATCCTGTTCGGGAGCGACCACCCCGGCATGACCCGGATCTCCGGTGTGCCGTTGAAGAAGTGGATAGGAATCTTCCAGGACCTCCCAGTCCTGGCTAAAAAGTACGGACACAGCTTCACGGACGCCGAAGTTGAGGCGATCCTGGGAGCAAGCGCCGCACGTATCCTGAAGCTGCAGTAGCGGATGGCATCTAGAGGAGGCTGTCCATGATAGTGGACATGCATCGTCACTTGTGGTCAATTTATCAGCGCTATCCTCGGGCCGCCGAGCTGGCAGCACGGGGTGGGATGTCCCTATCGTCTGTGGAAAAGCTGCCCTTGGTGCCCGATTGGGAGGAGGCCGGCCAGAAGTTTGTCGCTGAGCTGGACGAGGCCGGCGTGGACAGGTCTGTCCTTTTTCTCGCCGATTACGGCCTGCGAATGGGTGAAGGAGTTTTCTCCGTCTACGGAGAGAACCTCATCAATGCCGAGCTGGCCCGTAGGTATCCAGAGCGTATCATTCCATTCTTCGGCATCGATCCCAGGCGGCCCGGAGCGGCGGACGCGTTCGAGCAGGCGGTGAAGGAGCAGGGTGTCAGAGGGCTTAAGTTGCACCCTGCGGTGGGATACTTTCCCCACGACAGAGCGGTATATCCCCTCTACGAAATCTGTGTGGCCCACGGACTGCCCGTGACGCTCCATTGCGGTCCCATGCCTTCTCCACTTCTGAGTCGCTATACACAGCCGCTGCAGTTCGACGACGTGGCCGCCGACTTTCCCCAGCTAACAATGATACTGGCCCACGCTGGGCAGGAGCTATGGCCCGAAGCGTTGAGCGTGGCCCGCACCAAGCCCAACATCTACTTAGAGCTGTCCATGTGGCAGTCCAGGCTCAAGTTCATCGACGAGTTCGTGTTTGCCATCGCGAGAATGCGTGACACCATAGGCATAGAGCGCATCTTATGGGGAAGTGACTTTCCGGGCTTGCGAAGGGCGATGAGCCTGGAGGAGTGGGTGGGCGTTTTTCGAAATCTGCCTGCCCTGGGCGGAGAGTATGGTCACTCTTTCGGGGACGATCATGTTGACGCTATCCTGGGTGGGAACGCAGCCCGCATCCTCGGCCTCAGCTAGCTAAGTAAAACACACGTCATTGCTGGCTCAGGGCCTTGGCTAATGGACTGGTTATCAATCAGGGGAATGGGCAACCCGCGGTCACGCTAGCTCTGCCAGCGCCTCTATCTGACCCTCCACTGTAGCTAGATCGGGCAGCAGCTTCAGAAGGACGCCTTCTTCATTTATAATCACCGCCGGGCGGCGGCCCCCTTCCCGATTGGCCAGATATCGCTCATCGCCGGCCTTGGACATGCCGTAGGCTATCCCAATGGCCCTGTCGGTGTCTAGAAGAATGGGAAAGGGGAGGTCTTCCTTCTCCACCCAGGCGCGAGCGTCTTCCTCACTCCTGTCGTTAACTCCGAACACCAGCACATCCTTGGCCGCGAAGTCGGAGTAGTTGTCACGGTACCCGTGACTGTGGCGGGTTCAGTTACCGCCGCCGGGTGAGGAGTAGAACCAGAGCCAGACCTTCTTGCCCTTCAGTTCCGAGAGCCTGAACTCCTTACCGGTGTGGTCTATTGTGGTGAAGTCAGGGGCCTTGTCGCCTTCTTTGAGCACTTTCATTCCCTCTCTTATGTGCTATTACTGTCTTTAGCTACTGCCTGCAGATGGTGGCTTGTGATTGGCATATGGTCCTACTCGGTGGAGACCGACTCTTCTCCCCCTTCCAACGCGGAATGGAGGGTATGCCAGGACAGGGTGGCACATTTGACGCGGGCGGGAAACTCGGATATTCCCGATAGGACCTCCAGGTCGCCCACCTCATCCGGGTCGAAGTTCGAGCCCGGCTCGCGAGTAATCATCCGGCGGAATGCGTCGAAGATCTCCTGGGCCTCCTGCTTGCTCTTACCCTTGACGCTCTCGGTCATCATCGAGGTGGAGGCCTTGGAAATGGCACAACCAGACCCGGTGAACCCGATATCTGTAATGGTGTTGCCTTGGAACTTCACATACAGAGTCAGCCGGTCGCCGCAAAGGGGATTGTAGCCCTCCACTGACCGGTCTGGGTCTTCCAGCTCCCGAAAGTTTCGGGGTCTGGCGCTATGGTCTATGACCACTTCCTGATAAAGGTCCTGGAGATCGGTCACTAGCTGAAAACCTCAAGCACCTTGTCGATCCCCTTGACCAGGGCGTCGATGTCCTCCCTGGTGTTGTAGAAGGCCAGGGAAGCTCTGGCCGTCGCTGGTATTCCGAACCTGTCCATCACCGGCTGAGTGCAGTGGTGGCCGGTCCTGATAGCGATGCCCTCCGAGTCCAGGATGGTGCCGATGTCGTGGGGATGCACACCGTCCAGGACGAAGGAGAGGATAGCGGCCTTCTTCTTAGCCGTGCCTATCATGCGAAGTCCACCTATAGTGGACAGGCGCTCCGTGCCATATTCAAGCAGCTCATGCTCGTAAGCTGAGGCCCGGTCCAATCCGACGTCCGTCACATAGTCAACGGCTGCGCCAAGTCCGATAGCGCCGGCGATGTTGGGGGTCCCGGCTTCGAACTTGTAGGGCAGGGAATTGTACGTAGTTTTCTCAAAGGTGACTGACTTGATCATGTCGCCCCCGCTCTGATAGGGTGGCATTGACTCCAGTAAGTCGGCCTTTCCGTATATCGCCCCTATTCCCGTGGGCCCAAAGAGCTTGTGCCCCGAAAATACCAAGAAATCGCAGTCCAGCTTTTGGACATCTATGGCCATGTGTTGAATCGACTGGGCTGCATCGAGCAATACGGGGATCCCACGGCTGTGGGCCATCTCTATGATTTGCTCCACGGGGTTGATAGTCCCCAAAGAGTTGGACAGGTGAACTACGGACACCAGCTTCGTTTGGGGGCTCAGCAGCTTTTCGTACTCGTCCATTAGCAATTCGCCGGCATCGTTCATGGGTATCACACGGAGATGGGCCCCTCGCTCCTGACATAGGATCTGCCATGGCACGATGTTGGAGTGGTGCTCCATAGCGGAGATAATAACTTCATCTCCGTCTCCGACGTGCTGCCCGCCGTAGCTTTGGGCCACCAGATTGATCCCCTCAGTCGTGCCTCGCACGTAGACTATCTCCCGGTCATCCGAAGCGTTGAGGAGTTTGCGTATCTTGCCACGGGCACCTTCGTAGTCATATGTAGCTCGTTCGCTCAAGTAGTGGATGCCCCGGTGAACGTTGGAATTCTCAGTGGTGTAATAGTGAATCAAGGCGTCGATGACCGATTGGGGTTTCTGGCTCGTGGCCGCATTGTCCAGGTAGACAAGAGGCTTGCCGTGTACCTGCTGCTTTAGAATCGGGAAATCTTCCCTGATTTTCTTGGGGTCGAATACTTCGGGGGCCTCCGTGAACGCAAGCTGACTGCCTTTAGAGTCATTGGTGGTCATGATGTTCCTCTAAATCGATGGTTTGGTAGCGAGGTTGAGAACAGGCTGTCCAGATAGACTCGCAGCGGCTCTACACGAACGGTCTCCACGATTTCGCTAGCGAATCCCCGTATCAGCAGGTCTCTAGCCGTCTCTAGGTCCAGCCCACGGCTTCTCATGTAGTGGATGGCTTCATCGTCCATATGTCCCGCCGTGGCTCCATGGCCACACTTGACGTCGTCGGCGTAGATCAGGAGGCTGGGCTTGCTGTCCACTTCGGCATCGTCCGACAGGATAAGGTTCTTGTCGGTCTGCTGGGCGTCGGCTTTCTGGGCACCTTCCCTGACCAGCACCGTACCACCGAAAACCGCCCTGGATTTCCCATCTAGGATTCCCTTGTAGTACAGGCGGCTGGTGGCGTGGGGTTTTGCGTGGTCGATGTTGATGAAGTTGTCCACGTGCTGGCTGCCTGAAGTCATGTACAAGCCGTTCAAGAAGCAGGAGCTGCCGGGCGCGTCCAACGTCACCAGCAGGTCGTTCCTCGCGAGGGCGGCACCCCGGGCAAAAGATGCTGAGGAGAATGTACTGTCCTGACCTTGATGCACTCGTGTAGTCCCCACATAGAAGCCGTCCGGACTATCTGATAGAAGTCTATAGTGCTGGATATTCGCTCCGTCGCCGACCACTATTTCCGTCACTCCATTGGTGAATCGCTTGCCTGGCGAAAGGCTCACGTAGCTCTCTATGACGGTCATCTCGCTGTGTTGGTCTGCCACTATTAGAGACCGTGGATAGGATACCGTATGGTCTCCTTTATCGGTGGTTAGGAACAACAGGTGAATAGTAGATTGGAGCGATTTATCTTTAGGGACGTGAATAAAAGCTCCATCGCCGAGAAAAGCGGTATTCAAGGCGACGAAAGCGTCGTCTTCGAAGGCTGCCACAGTAGCGAGATGTCTCTGAGCCAGGTCTTCATCCAACGAGATCCCATTGGCCAGGGTCGACACACGGGAACCGTTGGCCGACGTAGGAGCATTGGAGAGGGCTGCACTGTAGCGGCCGTTCACGAAGATTAGATTGATCCAGCCTTCATCCCATGGCGCGATCTGTTTGACCTGGTCCAGCTCTAGCTCGTCTGCGACCGGCTCTGATGAATACTGAAAGAGGTCGTTAGCTATTGGAACTACACTGGTGTACTTCCACTTCTCGTTACCCCGGCGGGCCGTCGGAAAGCCTAACTCGGCAAAGCGAGACCAGGCTTGATGGCGAATATCGTTAATCCATTTAGGAGAGCCTGGCTCGTGTCTTTGCTGAAAGGCCTGGAAGTCTGATAGATACCTATCTTTCTCCGCCAGGGCTTGTGTCATATTGCTGTTGTACCCTCCTACGGGTCGCCCAATCCGGTTCTAGATCCTTCGACAAGCTCAGGATGAGTGGACGTCTTGAATCCGATCGTGGTGGGCCTGTCGAACCATAAGTCCGTCCTATGACCGTTTTAACATAGATAGCGCTTGTAAAACACCACTAGCCGGCAGCCTGTGCACCGCTCTCTACGGTCTCTTTGATCCACTCGTAGCCCTTCTCTTCAAGCTCCAGGGCTAGCTCACGTCCACCAGAACGGACGATGCGCCCATCCAGTAGAACATGGACAAAGTCTGGGGTTATATAGTTGAGAATGCGCTGATAGTGGGTCACAACCACCATGGCTTTCGATGGCCCTCGTAGCTGATTCACACCGCTGGCGACTATCCTCAGTGCGTCTATATCCAGCCCCGAGTCTGTCTCATCCAGGATTGCCAGCTTGGGGTCCAGGATTGCCATCTGGAGTATCTCGTTGCGTTTCTTTTCGCCGCCGGAAAACCCTTCATTGACCGACCTCTTGGTCAGGTCAGGATCGATCTCCACCACCTGCATCTTTTCTTTCAGCAGCTTGTCGAAGCCACGGATGCTCATCGCTTCCTCTCCGCGATGGACCCTGACGGCATCCACGGCGGCTTTAAGGAACTGCCAGCTACGGACACCCGGTAGCTCTATAGGATACTGAAAGGCGAGGAAGATGCCTTCGCGAGCTCGGAACTCCGGCTCCATCTCCAGCAAGTTCTTACCTTCGTAGAGGAGGTCTCCCTGGGTTACCGTATACTCCGGCCGGCCGGCCAGCACGTTGGCAAAGGTACTTTTGCCGGAGCCGTTGGGACCCATGATGGCGTGTACCTCGCCGGCATTCACCGTGAGGTCTACACCATTCAGTATTTCAACATCTCCGATGGATGCGTGGAGATTACGTACTACGAGCATTGGATGGCTGTTTCCATTGACGGTGTCGCCCATTTACCCGACGGCGCCTTCCAGGCTCACCTTGAGGAGCTGAGAGGCCTCGGCGGCGAACTCGAAAGGTAGCTCCTTGAAGACTGTCTTACAGAAGCCGTTGATGATCATGTGATGAGCGTCCTCAGTCGAGATGCCTCGCTGCTGCAGATAGAAGAGCTGGTCGTCGCTCACCTTTGAGGTTGTGGCTTCGTGCTCCATGCGGGCAGTGGGATTGCGCACCTCGATATAGGGCACCGTGTGAGCGCCACACTGGTCACCTATGAGCAAGGAGTCGCACTGAGTGAAGTTTCTAGAACCGGCAGCCGACGGCATAATCTTGACCAGTCCTCGATAGGTCCCATTGCCGTGGCCAGCGGATATCCCTTTGGCGATTATGGTGCTCTTCGTGTTCTTACCGCTGTGAATCATCTTGGTGCCTGTATCAGCCTGCTGATAGTTGTTCACCAGCGCCACAGAGTAGAACTCTCCCACCGAGTTGTCTCCCTGGAGGAGCACACTGGGGTACTTCCAGGTGATGGCCGAGCCCGTCTCCACCTGAGTCCAGGATATCTTGGAATTGTTGCCTTGGGCTTTTCCTCGCTTGGTCACGAAGTTGTAGACGCCGCCCTTGCCTTCCTTGTCGCCCGGGAACCAGTTTTGCAGCGTCGAGTATTTGATCTCCGCGTTGTCCAGAGCAACCAGTTCAACAACGGCAGCATGCAACTGATTGGTCTTGCGGCTGGGCGCGGTGCATCCCTCCAGGTAGCTCACGTAGCTGCCTTCTTCAGCGATGATAAGGGTGCGCTCGAACTGGCCCGAGTCTGCCTGGTTGATACGGAAATAGGTCATCAACTCCATGGGACAACGCACCCCTTTGGGTATGTATGCAAAGGAGCCGTCGCTAAAGACGGCGGAGTTGAGGGTGGCATAGAAGTTATCACTGTACGGAACTACTGAGCCGAGGTATTTCTTCACCAGGTCCGGGTGTTTCTGAATCGCTTCCGAGAAGGAACAGAAGATAACTCCGTGCTTATCCAGGGCCTCTTTGTAGGTAGTGGCCACTGAAACGCTATCCAGGACCGCGTCCACCGCCACTCCAGACAGCTTTTTTTGCTCCTCGATGGGGATCCCCAGCTTGTTGAATGCGGCCACCAGCTCAGGATCGACCTCGTCCAAACTCTCGGGGCCCTTAGCCTTGGAGGTGGGAGCAGCGTAGTATATGATATCCTGGTAATCGATGGCAGGATGATGTACGTTAGCCCACTTGGGCTCTTCCTGGTTCAACTTAATCCAGTGGCGGTAGGCTTTGAGCCTCCATTCCAACATCCAGTCTGGCTCACCCTTCTTGGCGGAGATAAAGCGTACTGTGTCCTCGCTTAGACCCTTGGGGGCTACGTCCGACTCTATGTCGATGGTAAAACCCCACTTATATTCCGAGTCCTGAAGGCCCCCATCTCGTGATATCACTCTTGTTGAGGTCATAATGTAAGTCGTTTTCCTTAGTCGCTATTGTCGACCTGTTAGGTCAGGAATTAGTATAACTCCAGGATACCACCCTGTCAATGAAAATGCCTTAGCTTTCTTCTCATAACCCGTATCACTAAGGCACTCCTAACGGCCGCCCTCACCCTGCTCCAAAGTGCCGCCTCTCGAGTACCTAGGGAACCACTGGCCACGCTGGAAGTTGTAGGTAGCTCCTATTACAATGGCGGAGTTGTAGCCCTGTAACCACAGGAGGTAAAGTGATGCCCAAACCCAAGGTATTCGTGACTAGAAGGATGGACTCGGACGCTCTGGACTTAATAGACGCCGAGACAGAGATGGAAGTGTGGCCTGAAGAGCACCCACCCTCTCCAGCGATCTTGAAGGAGAAAGTGGGAGATATAGAGGGCCTCCTTACCAACATCATGGACCGCGTAGACGGTGTTCTTTTGGACGCGGCTCCTCGACTTAAAGTAGTCAGCCAGGTGGCTGTGGGCGTGGACAACGTAGACGTGGCCTCGGCCACTCGTCGAGGCATACCCTTGGGCTATACCCCTGGAGTGCTATCGAAAGCCACGGCGGACCTGGCATTCGCCTTACTGATGGCGGCGGCCAGGCGGGTGGTGGAGAGCGACCGCTGGGTCAGGGAAGGCAACTGGAGGCTGGCATTTCATCCCCTGTACTGGCTTGGCGCGGACATCAGCGAGGCTACCATCGGCATCATCGGCTTGGGCAGCATCGGGCTGGAGATGGCCAAACGAGCCCTGGGCTTCGACATGAAGGTGCTTTACTACTCCCGTACCAGAAAGGAGAGCGAGGAGGCTCGTTACGGATTCGTCTACGTCGATCTGGCAACGCTGCTCAGGGAGTCAGACTTCGTCAGCCTTCACTGTCCACTGACGCCCGAAACCCGCCACTTCATAGGAGAGAAGGAGCTGGCGGCCATGAAGTCCACCAGCATTTTGATTAACGCATCCCGAGGGCCCTTGGTGGATCCCAAGTCTCTATATAGTGCCCTAAAAGAAGGCCGGATTGCGGCGGCCGCCCTGGATGTCACCGAACCCGAGCCCATATCTGCCGACGACCCTCTACTCTCTTTGGATAACGTGATAGTAACGCCTCACGTAGGGAGCGCTGGGATAAGGTCACGGAAAAGCATGTGCATGCTTGCTGCCAGAAACCTTCTGGCCGGACTGAAGGGGGAGAGTCTGGTCCACTGTTATAACCCCGAGGTGTATGAAGAGCGGTGAGTCCGTTATCCCCATAGCTTGTGGAAGTGGTTGAGGGGGCCGTGGCCCTGTCCTACCGAGAAGGAGTGCCTGATAGCCTCGGTCACGTACTCCTTGGCAGCGGCAACAGCTTCCAATACGTCCATACCCTTGGCTAAACCGGCCGCTATGGCCGAGGCGAAGGTGCAACCAGTGCCGTGGGTGTTCCTGGTCTCGATGCGCACCGCACCGAACTCGCGGAATTCTCGGCCGTCGTAGAACAGGTCCACCGGCGGCCCGGAGAGATGCCCTCCTTTGACAACCACTGCCTTAGCTCCCATGTTAAGGATGTTCTGGGCAGCCCGGCGGACATCCTCCGCTGAGCTTATTGTCATGGTGGCAAGGGTCTCGGCTTCGGGAATATTGGGTGTGACCACGGTGGCTATCGGTAACAGACTTCGGCGTAAGGAGTCCACGGCATTTTCTCTCAGTAGACGGTCTCCACTTTTGGCTACCATCACCGGGTCGACCACCACACGGTCCACTCGGAAATGGTTTAGCTCTCTGGCGACAGTCTCTATTATCTCGCCACTGGAGAGCATGCCGGTCTTCACTGCGTTGGCACCGATGTCTGACATTACCGCCTCTATCTGAGCCGCCACGATATCCACCGGCACCTCATGAACGGCGGTCACGCTCACAGTGTTCTGAGCGGTTATAGCAGTGAGCACCGAGGAGCCATAGACCCCCAAGGCCGCGAATGTCTTCAGATCGGCCTGAATGCCGGCTCCTCCCCCGGAGTCGGAACCGGCAATGGTCAACGCCTTGGGGACCGCGCTCACTGCGGCCAACTCTCCCCCGTATAGGCCATCTCCCAGAAGAGATATTCATAGCGTAGTGTGGTGAGGAAAATCTCCTTTAGTCTGGGCACATTTGGTACCGTCGCTGTATCCAGCACACTTCGCATCCAGGTCACGAAGTCGTCTAGCTCCTTGCCTGCATGAATGTCGATCCAAGCCTGGTAGTACATGTCTTGAGGATGCTTGCCCTCAGAAGCGAGTTGCTTGCCCCATTCCAGGTAGGGCCACTCTATGCCCAGCAGAACAGTGATTATCTCCAGGAAGGTTCCTTCGCTTGCCACCCGTCTCAGAAAACTGCTGTAGGCAAAGGTAGTGGGCAGGTGTTGGAGGACGGCTATCTCATCTTGGGATAGACCTACGTCCTTGAAATACTCCTGAAACAGCCCCTCTTCACCTTGTAATGCCAGGTGAATGAACGCCGCAAGGGGGCGAGCAGCGGAAAAGTTGGGCGCCTTGACCACGCCGCTGCACATCAAGGCGATCCAGTCCTTCAGGAACAGGTGGTCCTGCTGGAAATAGACGTGGAACTTCTGTTGAGGCAACGTGCCATCACCCATCCCAACAACAAAGGGGTGGGAAATGGTCTTCTCCCACAACGGGCCGACGCTCTGCCGGAGGTCTTCAGGTAAACTCATGCTGCACCTAGTTCAAACCCTGGATTTCCTGAATCATAAGAACGCTATTCGACGGCTTCTACGAACTCGTTTGTAAATGCCTCATTCCCGTCAACCGGGTCCTGTACCAACCCGTTTTCATGCAGCCAGCCGGCGAAGTCCGTCCACTTCTCCTGGGTCTGCCAGCCCACTGGGAGCCCGTTCTTCCAAAGGGGTGCGATCACCTGTATCCCAGGCCGCTCAATTGCCTCGTCAACCTCTTCGTTGGTACCTTTCAACAGGACTTGGATGGCCGTATCCGGGTCTGCGGCCGCGTCCTGATAGCCTCGGACCACGGCTCGCACGAACCGTTGTACTAAGTCGGGTTTTTCCGACAGCATCTTCTCACTGGCTACCATTACCAGTTCGTAATAGTCGGGAACACCCCATTCCTCCATTCTCATGACATGGACTGGATGGCCTTCGTTCTCCATCAGGATGGACTCGTGGCTGAAGTAGCAGCCGACGCAGGCGTCGACCGTCCCATTTATGAGCACCGCCGCCAGATCGAAACCCACGTTGACCAGCTCCACTTCGTCGAGACCGCCTTCCACTCCGTCATGTTTGAGCATAGTATCCAGAAGGGGCTCGTTAGTCGGGATACCAGGGTAGCCGACTTTCTTCCCCACCAGGTCACGGGGTCTGGTGATCCCCGAGGACTTCAGGACCTGTACCGAGTTAAGGGGGTGCTGGACAAGGCCCACGATGGACACCACGGGCACTCCTTGCGACCGGGCGATTAGCACGTCCGGTTGATAGTTGATGCCGAAGTCATCGGCCCCCGCCGCCACAGTTTGATTAACGGTAGAGGGGTCGACAGGTGTATACATCTCCACCTCTAGGTTCTCTTCGGCGAAGTACCCCCGCTCCTGCGCCATGTAGAGCCCGGCATGATTGGCATTGGGATACCAATCCAGTGCCAGCCTCACTTTGACCTGCTCGACAGGTGTGCGCACACCGGCAATGGACTGTTGTCCGGAAGTCGGCGTGTCCGTCGCATCACCGCCACAAGCAACAATCACGATAATCAATAGGGGGAACAATACCGCAAGGAACACCTTAAGTCTCTGAAACATCCATTAACCTCCGTGACTAGTAATGGTGGTTATACCTCACGCAGAGCGCGCTGACGCCTCTGATTGTGATACCAAGGCAAGAGAATACGTTCCAACGCCACGGCTATAAGGAACAAAACTATCCCCATCAGCACCAACAAAACGGTGGATGCATAAACCCTCTCGCTGAGGAACTGGGACTGGGACCTGATGGCCAGGTACCCGAGCCCCTGACTGGAACCCACCCACTCTCCTACCACCGCGCCGGTCACGCTCAAGGGCAACGCCACTTTTATGCCCGAAAACATAAAGGGCAGACAGGTCGGTATCTGGGCCTTTATAAACACCTGCCATCGATTCGCTCCCAAGGTACGCAATAGATTTATGGTGTCCGCATCAGCCGCCTTTAGACCGTCTACGGTGTTCACCACGATGGGGAAAAAGGAGATGAGGGCTACGACCACTACTTTGTGCTGCATTCCATAGCCAACCCATATGAGAAGCAGCAGAGCTATCACGATCAACGGCGTGGTTTGGGAGGCGATCACCGGTGGATAGATAACGCGCTCGAGGGTCGGCGACAAGCTGATCAGGAACGCTAGAAGAACGCCGCCGGTGAAAGCTATGGCGAATCCGATCAATACTTCCTGTAAGGTTACCCACGTATGATCGAGGAGCAGGCTCCTGCTGTCCCATAACTCACCTCCTATGGCAGAGGGAGCTGGAAGCTTCCAATGAGGAATGTCGTTGATCGCTACGACTCCCTCCCAGATGCCGATACCAGCGATAATGATAAGCACCGCGGGGGACCAGCGAACAAGCGCTGACGGGACTCCATGGCTACCATAGAACCTCAAAAGTTTTGGTTTATTGGACTTCGCGTCCTCTGATGACCCTCTTTCAGATAGTGTCATCGCCACGATTCCTCCCCGACACGAAGGTTCTCCTCTCGTAATACCTCCACCATGGTTGCCTTGAGCTCAACGAAGGGCCCCTCAGTGACCATTTGGTAGTAGCGGGGGCGTGGCAGCGTGACTTCTATGACCATCCTCACTCGCCCGGGCCTGGCCGTGAGCACGTAAATCCGATCGGAGAGGAGTAGTGCTTCGTCGACGTCGTGAGTCACGAGAATAATGGTCTTTCCCAGCGAGTCCCATAGATCCATAAGCCATTCTTGCATTCGCGTCCTGGTCAGAGCGTCCAGGGCGCCAAAGGGTTCATCCAGCAGCATCAGGTCCCGACTCACCAGGACGGTGCGCAGGAAGGCTGCCCGCTGCCGCATTCCTCCTGACAAAGCATATGGATACTCGTTCTCGAAGCCCCGTAAGCCGAATACGTCCAACAGCTCCATGGCCCGCTCCCTGGCATCACGGCGCGACATGCCATGAATCTCCAGTCCCAGGATGGCGTTATCCAGCACACTGCGCCATGGCAGTAGCAGGTCTTTCTGCTGCATGTATCCCACAAGCCCGAGACGATGATGAGCGGTAGTGCCGTCGAGCTCGACTGAGCCTGTATCGGGCTGCTCCAGGCCGGCGATTGTGTTGAGCAAGGTACTCTTGCCGCAGCCGCTTGGCCCTATGACACTTACAAATTCTCCTTTGGTAGCGTAGAAGTCGACTCCGTCCAGCACGGGGATTCGCCTTCCATTCATGCCGAAGGACTTGTGTATGTCATGAAGCCGAATTTTTACTGTTGGATCAAGCATGAACTTAAAAATACAAAGACCGCCAGTCTGTTGTGGCGGCCTTTCGCAATAAGCACATATCTATGGACGCCAATTCCCTACGCTGGCATTACCCAGATCAGGTTCGCAAGGATCGGCGACATTTTCGGGTCGCCCTCTCAGGCTGGCTTAACCAAGCTCCCCTACGGGCCTAGATGTATTCTGTTTGGTTGAGATTATAGGTTTCCAACGTTGGGCCTGTCAATAGAACTCTTTCCCGTGGGACACAGCTCCAGCAGGCAGCACTCTTCACACAGGGGCTCTTTCTTGCAGGTTAGCTTGGCGTGCCTGTCCAGGAGGGCATGGTATTCGTTGTACAATGCGGGATCTGTCGGGAGATTTTGGTGAAATAGCTGCTGATAGGCCTGGTAGCTCTCGCTCTCTGGAGAGAATCTCAGGCGTCCCAATATACGTCTGGTATAGCTATCTATGACGAAAGATGGCTTGTCTGCTGCGTACAGCACGATGTCGTCGGCCGTCTCCTCGCCGATGCCGTACAGGGACAGCAGCTCCTCTCGCAGCTCCACGATATCCTTGGATAAGAAGGACTGCAGATCGCCTTCGTAGTTGTTCCAGAGATGGTCCATGAACGCCTTTACCTTCCTGGCTTTGGCGTTGAAATATCCCGAGGGCCTCAGTAAAGTGGCCAACTCATTTTCATCGATCCGTCTCAGGGCCTCCACCGACAATGCCCCAGCAGCTTTCAGGTTGGCCAGCGCTTTCTCAACATTGGTCCAGGCCGCGGACTGGGTCAGGATCGCCCCTAGAATCACTTCGAGCTGGCCATCCCCCGGCCACCAGTGCTGGGGACCGTAGCGAGCGTACAGACGCGCATAAACGTCCAGAAGCACAACTCCATTCATGTCATTCATGGAGGTCCCCGTGGCATGTACGGTCTCTTTTCCGGATGGCATTGCCGCTACAGCCTCACGGGAAGTCTATCCGCCAGGGATATCTCTCGCGTGGTCACGTTGCACTTGTACGCATACGCCTCAACACCTCGATCCATTGCCTGGCGAAGAGCCACACCAAACTCGGGGTCGGCGGCGGCGTTGGGTGCGAAACTCCGGACATCGTCACGCTGGACCACGAATATCACAGCAGCTCTGTGTCCTTCCATAGCGGCCTTTGAGAGGCTCTCCATGTGTTTGCGGCCCCGGGTAGTGGGTGCATCCGGAAAAAGACCGGTGTCGTCCACCACCAACGTCACCGACTTTGTCTCGATATAGAAGGTACCGGGCGACCCGTATAGCGCGATGTCCAGCCGACTCTCACCGTAGGTGACCTCTCGTACGTGAGTATCGTAGCCTGCGAACTCGGGTAGTCGCCCGTCCTTTATAGCTTCGTATACCAGGAGGTTAGGCAGCCTGGCATCGGCTGAAGCCATCGTGTGGCCAAGGTCCACCAGGGCCAAATCGAAGGCGGTCTTACGGTGGTTTCCAGGAGCGGGCTTGAGGTACATGCGACGTCCCTCCACCAGCAGCTCCCTCATCCGCCCCGAGTTAGCTACGTGGATGTAGGTCTCAACGCCATCTATACTAACAAATGCTCCGAACCGGTTCGGCCGACGTATGAACCGGGCCTCTACGATTTTTCCGAAACGCACTTTTGCCAGCGCTCTCCTATGAGATTGTACGGTCAATAGTAGCAAGCAACGGCGGCCGAGACAACTAAGAAATATAGCAGATGGCAAGGGGTACCGTGGGAGGATATAATATGCCTGATCGAGGTAATCGGTATGTCTACATTCCTTGAGCGACTAAAAACGGCTTGCGAGTCACGAAAGAGCCTTCTTTGTATAGGTCTGGATCCGGACCCTCAGCGGATGCCTGTCGGCGACGTGTTCCAGTTCAATCGCGCCATCATCGATGCCACCTCCGACCTGGTCTGTGCCTATAAGCCCAACTTCGCCTTCTACGAGGCTCTGGGGTTGGACGGGATGGCAGCTCTGAAGTCCACCGTGGAACATATCCGGAAAGTAGCTCCGGACGTGATTGTTATCGGCGATAGTAAACGGGGAGACATCGACTCCTCGATGAAGGCATATTATAAGGCGATGTTCGAAGCCTGGGATCTAGACGCCATGACCGTTAGTCCATATCTGGGCCAGGACTCGATAGACCCTCTCTCCACGTACGAAGGAAAAGGCATTTTCATACTTTGTCGCACCTCTAACAAAAGCGCTGGTGATTTTCAGGACATGAAGGCGGTCTTCAACGGACAGGAACGCCCGCTATATCAGCACGTGGCACTGAAGTCCGGCCAATGGAATGGCGCCGGCAATGTGGGTCTGGTCGTCGGCGCCACTTATCCAAAAGAGCTTGAACAAGTCCGGGAGCTATGCCCGGACATGCCGCTCCTCATACCAGGCGTCGGAGCTCAGGGCGGTAGCCTTGAGGAGGTGGTTAAATTGGGCACGGATGCCCAGGGTCGCCTGGCTATCATCAACTCTTCAAGGCAGGTCCTGTACGCTTCCCAAGACAAGGACTTTGCGGTAGCCGCGCGACGAGAGGCCATGCGGCTGAGGGATTCGATAAACGACGTTCTAGTGCAAGAGGGCATGGGATGGTCTTAGAGCTCAGGCTGGGCAACGTACTCCGGCTCAAGAAGACCCACCCTTGCGGCAATAACCTCTGGGAAGTGGTCCGATTGGGAGCTGATATCGGCATAAAGTGTCAGAAGTGCGAACGCAGGGTACTCCTCCAGCGCTCCTATTTAGAGCGTCGAGTGCGGGAGGTGCTCAAGCCCGCGAAGGGCGATGAGGCGGTGTAGGCCACTCCCATCGTTGACTGCTAGGTAGGCCGTTGCTAGACTTAACCCGCTTGGCAGCTATCTCTAATCCGTTAAGATCGCTTGGATCAAGTCCTTAGACGACCAACAAACAGGAGTCAATCCTTTGTTTTCAGCTGAGTCCATTAAGAAGCTACAGGAAAGACAGGCAAAGTGGCGGGATCAGAGCTCATCCACGCCTCAGCTTAAGTCCAGCTATAAGACCCTGTCCCACATGCCGGTAGAGCAGGTGTACACGCCCGTCGACCTGAAGCAGATGGACTATATCGCGGACGTGGGCTTGCCCGGGGAGTTCCCATTCCTGCGCGGGGTCCATGCTACCGGCTACCGGGGCAAACTATGGACCATGCGCATGTTTGCCGGATTCGGCACCGCCGAAGAAACCAACGCCAGGTTCAAGTACCTGCTGGAGAACGGGCAGACAGGCCTTAGCGTGGCTTTCGACATGCCCACCCTTTATGGCTACGACACCGACGCACCCCAAGCCGCTGGTGAGTTCGGTAAGTGTGGGGTGGCGGTTTCATCTCTGGCAGATATGGAGCTGCTTTTCGACCAGATTCCCATGGACCAGATAACTACCTCCATGACCATTAACAGCCCCGCCGCCATCATCTGGGCCATGTATATCGCAATGGCGGACAAGCGCGGAACACCGGTAGACAAGCTGGGTGGGACAATCCAGAACGACATACTCAAGGAATATACTGCTCAGAACGAGTACATATTCCCCCCAGAGCCTTCCATGCGCTTGGTGGTGGACACGGTGGAGTTCGCCACCAGCCATCTTCCTCTCTGGAACCCCATCAGCATCAGCGGCTATCACATACGGGAAGCCGGGGCCACGGCCGTGCAGGAGCTAGCCTTTACCCTGGAGGATGGATTCGAGTACGTGAGATGGTGCCTGGAGAGAGGGCTGAACATAGACGAGTTTGCTCCCAGGCTCAGCTTCTTCTTTAATATCGACAACTACTTCTTCGAAGAGATCGCCAAGCTCCGAGCGGCCCGCAGAATATGGGCCAGGGAAATGCGCGAGACCTTTCATGCGAAGAACCCTCGCTCGTGGTGGATGCGCACCCATGCCCAGACCGCGGGCTGGACATTGACGGCACAACAGCCGGAAAACAACGTAGTCCGGGTAGCCCTCCAGGCATTGGCCGCCGTTCTTGGAGGGACCCAATCCCTCCACACCAACTCCATGGACGAAGCCTGGGCCCTGCCCTCAGAGCAAGCAGCCCTCCTGGCACTGCGCACTCAGCAGATCATTGCCCACGAGACTGGAGTCACCGACACGGTGGACCCGTTGGGTGGGAGCTATTTCCTGGAGGCCCTGACCAACCAGATCGAGGAACACGCCATCGACTACTTCCGTCGTATCGAAGATATGGGAGGCGTAATTCCAGCCATCGAGACCGGCTATCTTCAGCGCGAGATCGCGGAAGCGGCCTACCGTTATCAGAAAGAGGTGGACACCAAGGAGCAGATTACCGTGGGAGTCAACGAGTACGCGACCGAAGCTCCACCTGACATACATCTGCTCCGAGTGGACGAGGAGGGAGCGGCGCTCCATGTCCGACGTCTCAATCAGGTCCGACGAGAGCGCGACAATCGTGAGGTGCGCGAGAGACTCCGAGCATTGGAGCAGGCCGCAAGGGGCTCGCAGAACCTAATGCCACCTTTGCTGGAAGCCGTCAAAGCCTACGCGACCCTTGGTGAAGCGATGGACGTGTTTCGTGAGGTTTTCGGCGAGTACCAGCCATCGTGGGGATATTAGAGCTTCCCTAAACTGTTACGATATCAGTCACGCACTACAAATGTGATAGTAGTTCCAAGCTAATAATAGGGTTACAATTTAAGATTGCGTATATTCAGGCACCAATTGCCAGCTTCTCATCATTGACAGGCAGCCCCAATATTTGTTAAACTGTCAACCGACCACTACAAAAATAGCACCTCTTCCCAAGCGGTAGCGTTGCCCTTCCTGTAAATCTACAACAAGCATAAGAGTGTTTTTTGCCCCGAAATAGAAAATTCTTCGAGGGTCGTCAAAAGTACTTAGTTGAATAAGGAGGAAGCATGAAAATAACCCTCTCGATCCTGAAAGCGGATGTTGGATCCGTCGGCGGGCACACCAAGCCGACGGATAAGATGATGACAGCGGTGAGGGCGGATGCTCAGAGAGCCATCGAGAAGGGCCTGATATTGGACGCATTCGTTTCGCATACCGGCGATGATATTGCTATTATCATGTCCCACACTCGGGGAGCCGACGACGTGGATATCCACCAGTTCGCCTGGAACTCCTTTATAAATGCCACGTCGATTGCCCAAGAGCACGGCCTTTACGGTGCTGGTCAGGACCTGCTGGTGGACGCCCCATCTGGAAACATCCGCGGAGCAGGGCCCGCCGTCGCTGAGATAGAATTCGACCACGACCCGGTCAAGGGCAACAAGACGCGGGCAGCGGAATCATTCATGGTTCTGGCGGCCGATAAGTGCGGACCCGGCGCTTACAACTTGCCTCTGTTCCTCGGATTCGCGGACCCGATGTACTGTGCAGGACTGATGTTGCCCCCGATGATCAAAGGATTTACCTTCCATGTCATCGACATGGACAATACAGAAGGGGACAGCATTATCGAGCTCAACGCTCCCGAGGACTACTACCACCTGTCAGCTCTGTTGAGAGACAATGAGCGATTCGGCATAGATGGAATCTACTCCCGCACTCACGGCCAACGTGCTGTCGCAGTTTCTGCCCAACGGATGCACAACATTGCCGGGACATACACCGGGAAGGACGATCCAGTAGCTATCGTGCGTAATCAAGGCATTTTCCCTGCCCCCGAGGAGCTTTCTTTGCCCTTCGCCAAAGCCCACTATGTGGGGGGCGATGCCAGAGGGTCCCACGTAATGCCCCTCATGCCTGTTGCGTTGAACACAGCGGTCACCGGCATTTATTGTCTCCCGTTAGTCTCCTGCGTTGGCTTCTCTCTCAATGCTAGGGGAGGCTTTTCCGACTCCCATATAGACTTTTTTGATAACCCGGCCTGGGACGTGGTACGGCATAAGGCCCAGGAGAAGGGTCTGGAGATGCGAAGCCAGGGCTGGTCAGGGGCGGCAATGTTGCCCTACACCGAGCTTGAGTACAGCGGCTTCCGCAATACCGTCACGAATCTGGTAGACAGATTCGCATTCAGGAACGGAAAAGAGGCGGCCGTGGCTGGAGAAAAGCTGACCGCTCGCTAAGGAATTAACTAAGTGGTCTGAATACTCTCGAACGACCAATTAAAGAATGGGACAGAGGGGTCTGTGGAAGCCGGAATCGGCGACTCTACAGACCCCTTAAGTTACGCGTCGCTATCTTTACCGAACGACCGTGCAAGAGATAGAATAAATCGTAGTGCTGAGTGAACCTTAAAATCGATGCATCGTTTCACTTCCGCTCTAACCATCCCCGTCAAGGAGGAGAGAACAAGTCCCTTCCCCCTCGATGGGGGAAGGCTAGCATGGGGGTGAAAGGTACCTATCAAATCTTGATTCTCTCGTAAAAACCCCTTGCCATCCTGGGGCAAGGCAGGGATAATGTGGGGAAGCGGCGAGGTGCTGCACCTGGGCGAGGGAGGGGAGGATGTTCCGAATACGAGACCCGCAAGGGAGCCTCTGGCAGTCCCAGTTCCTGGTGACGCCGAAGAAGGCTAAGCGCCTGGAGAGAAGTTGGGCCGAGGTTTTCCGAAACGAGGCGCTCCCCCTGATTGACGAGGAGCGCTTTGCTCCCATGTACTGCGCCGACAACGGCCGTCCCAACCGGGCGGTGCAGACCGTCCTCGGGGTCCACCTTCTCAAAGAGATGTTCAACCTCACCGACGATGAAGCCCTGGAACAACTAGAGTTCAACCTGCTCTGGCACCACGCCCTGCGGCTGGACATCGAGGAGACCCACCTGCCCCAGAAGACCCTCCACAACTTCCGAGTTCGCCTGATGCAGCACGACGGTGGCCGGCTGGCTTTCCAGGAGACCACGGACCGGATCATCCAGGCGCTGGGCATACGCACCGGAAAGCAACGGCTGGACTCCACCCACATCATGAGCAACATCGCCACACTCACCCGGCTGGGCCTGTTCTGTGAGACGATGCGGTTGTTCCTGCGGACCTTGCGCCGGGAGCACCCAGAGCTTCGCCCTGTGGTTCCGGAGGGCGTCCTGGGGCGCTATTTGAAGGAAGAAGACGAGGCGACCCACTACGAGGACGCCCGCTCGGGGGAGGGTCGGCGACGCCTTTCGGTCTGTGCCCGGGACCTCTACCGGCTGGTGGACCGGTTCCGTGGCACGACTGCTGCCCAGCTGGAGGAGTACCGGCTGCTGGAGCGGCTGCTGCGGGAGCAATGCCATGTGGGCAAACACCGGGACGGGCGCCCCGGGGACGATGACGACGATGCTGGGGAAGGCAAGGCGCCCGTGGTCCTGAAGGACCCGAAGCAGGTGTCCGCCGACTCGCTGCAATCGCCCCACGACCCGGATGTGACCTACAGCGGCCACAAGGGGAAGGGGTACGAGGTGCAGGTGGCGGAGACCTGCCACGAGGAGAACGCCACCCAGCTCATCACCCACGTGGAGGTGACCCCCTCGAGTGGGAGCGACACAGACGTGAGCGTGCCGGTCGTTGACGGGCTCGCGGAGCGGAAGGTCCGACCGGACGAGCTCTTCGCCGACACGGCGTATGGCTCGGGCCGCAACGCCTTCGAAGCCTCGCGCCGGGGAACGGAACTGGTAAGCCCGGTGGCGGGGTCGGCGCCGGGGAACTCGCACGAAGGAGAGCGTGACGGACCACCGCCGCTCACCGCCGCGGACTTCCAGATCGACGTCACAGGGGAGCAGGCCACGGTGTGCCCCGCCGGCCACCCGTCCACCTTAGAGTACGAGCTGGAGGATGCGCCGGAGCGGGTAGAGGTCCACTTTGCCAGGACAACATGCGAGCCCTGCCCCTTGCGGTCCCGTTGCCCAGTGAAGCTGGACCGGCGTGCGGGGGCCTACGTCCTCAAGGCGGACCTGGTGAAGGTGAACATCGAGCGGCGCCGGAGGGCCGAGGCCACCGTGGAGTGGCGCAAGCGGTATGCCATAAGGGCCGGGATCGAGGGAACGAACTCCGAGCTGAAGCGCGCCCACGGGCTTGGGCGCTTGCGGGTGCGAGGGGGCCGTCGGGTGCGGCTTGCCGTCTACCTGAAGGCGTTGGCGTGCAACTTCAAGCGGATGGTCCATGCACGCCTAGTGGAGATGGAGAACACGGCTCAGCGGGCGGTCGGGACGATACCTGCGGTCGCGGCCGCATGAGGGCGCCGCTCCACAACTTCCACCGGGTGCCCTGAGCCACGGAAGGGGTACCCGCAAGGGATCACGCTTGTCCTGAGGGCAGCAGATGGGGCGGTGAGGCAGCAGCCGGCATCTCGTGGACTCCTCCGCTCCAGACCACCTTCGCACGCCAGGGCTCATCTCAAACAGGCCTTGTTACGAGGGAATCAAGCATGGTTGACTGAATCCTAGTTATCCTATTTAAAACTAGGCTTCAAAAGAGCATGGAGCAAACACTATTCGTAAGCTGTTGGTAGCCACAACCAATCCTGGCAAGGTCAGAGAGTACACACAGCTGCTCTCAGGAATCCCCTACCAAATCACCTCCTTAAATCAGGAAGGCATAGTAGCAGAGGTAGAGGAGACGGGAGACACCTTCGAAGAGAATGCGTGTATCAAGGCCCGAGCTTATTCCTCGTTGAGCGGTCTGTTAACCCTGGCCGACGATTCAGGTCTGGAGGTAGACGCACTGGAAGGTGAGCCGGGTGTCCGATCGGCCCGATACGGTGGAGTTGAGGGCTCCGATGAATCCAGGGTAGCGCTTCTTCTCAAGAATCTGAAAGACATTCCGTGGGAGGCCAGGAGAGGCCGATTCCGCTGCGTGATCGCCATCGCCTCACCATCGGACCAGATGCAAACCGTATCGGGATCCGTGGAGGGTATCATTCAGTACGAGCCTAAAGGCTCAAACGGCTTCGGCTATGACCCTGTGTTTTATTTGCCTCACCTCGACCGCACAATGGCGGAGCTCTCTTTAGAAGAGAAAAACGAGCTCAGCCACAGGTCCCAAGCGGCGAGGAAGGCGGCAACTCTGCTTATGTCCATGTTTTCCGATGAAGCCGTAGTCCACGAAAGCAGTCCAAGTTTAGGGTAGCCCTATTGAAAGGAGACCCATTGGTCCGAGGCGCCACAGATATCAGGGACAAGTTTGGAAGGCCTGTTCGAGACCTGAGGATCTCGGTCACGGACCGGTGTAACTTCCGGTGTCCCTATTGCATGCCGGCCGAGATATACGGGGAGAGATACGAGTTTCTCCCCAAGCCTGAGCTGTTAACTTTCGAAGAAATTGCACGCCTTGCCCGTTTGTTCGTTCAGCTGGGAGTCTCAAAGATTAGGCTCACCGGTGGGGAGCCACTAATCAGGACCGACCTGCATCACCTGGTGATGCTTCTCACAGAAATCGACGGGATAGAGGACCTCACCCTCACCACCAACGGCTATCTGTTGGCCCAGAACGCCCAGGCCCTTAAGGATGCCGGTCTCCAGAGAATCACTGTGAGCCTGGACTCCCTCGATGAAGAGGTCTTCAAGGCCATGAATGGCCGGGGTTACGCTGTCAAAAGGGTGCAGGACGGCATCGAAAAGGCGGAAGAGGTTGGGCTCGCTCCCATAAAGATCAACGCCGTTGTCCAAAGAGGAGTAAACGACCATACCATAGTAGACCTGGCGCGGCGCTTCAAAGGCACAGGCCACATCGTGCGTTTCATCGAGTACATGGACGTGGGAAACCTGAACGGCTGGAAGATGGACCAGGTCGTATCCGCGGAAGAGATCGCCGAGATGATAAATGCCGAGATGCCCCTCGAGGCTATAGAAGCGAACTACAAGGGAGAGGTTGCGGTACGTTACAGATACGTGGACGGTACCGGAGAGATCGGCATTATCGCCTCGGTCACCAAGCCCTTCTGCGGGGACTGCACTAGGGCCAGGCTCTCCACTGACGGGAAGCTGTATACCTGCCTGTTCGCCAGCCACGGCACAGACCTCAGAGGTCCCATGAGAGCTGGAATGAGCGACGATGAGCTGCTGGAATTGATCAGCGGAGTCTGGAGCCGCAGAGAAGACCGATACTCCGAGCTTAGGACCATCGCTACATCCCCAGAGAACCGTCCCAAGAAGGTAGAGATGTACCAGATCGGCGGGTAGAGGAGGCATTTTATGGAACGGCGAGTCATCAACCCTTGGACATGGCAGGACGAGTTCGGATTCGTCCAGGCCAACGAGGTGCGTGGTGTGCAGAGAGTTCTCATCTGTTCAGGGCAGGCATCGATGGATGCCGAAGGGAGACCGGCGCATCCGGGAGATATGCGTGCCCAGCTCACCCAGGCACTAGATAATCTTGAAACGGTCTTGAAGAATGCTGGTTTCAAGCTATCGGACGTGATGCGCCTGAACATCTATACCACGGATGTCGACGGTTTCTTCGAAGCGTGGCAAGCGCTGGCTGGCCGCCTGGCAGAGTCGGGTTGTCGGCAAGCCAGTACTCTGCTGGGTGTAGCGAGCCTGGCTTTTCCCGAATTGCTGATAGAGATCGAAGCGACGGCAGTGGCGTAGAAGCTGAAGCCCTACAAATGGAATCGCCGTGAAGATTGACATATACACCGATGGTGCCTGTATCGGTAATCCCGGCCCAGGTGGATATGGCGTTGTCCTCCTGTACGATGAACATCGAAAGGAGCTATCCGGAGGCTATCGAAAGACCACCAACAACCGCATGGAAATCTTGGCCGCGATTGTAGGGTTGGAAGCGCTGAAACAGCGGTGCCACATCCAGGTCTACAGCGATTCCCAATATCTGGTCAACGCGATGGAGTTGGGCTGGGCTGGCAAGTGGCGGGTGAATGGCTGGAGACGCAACAAGAGGGAGAAAGCCTTGAACCCCGATCTGTGGGAAAGGCTGTTGGGCCTCTGTGAGCACCACGACGTGAAGTTCGCATGGGTCAGAGGCCACGTGGGAAATCCTGAAAACGAGCGTTGCGATGAGTTGGCCACGAAGGCGGCTCGCCAACCTAACCTGCCGGTGGACGAGGGGTATGAAACGTCCCAGCATGATGGTCCTAATCCATTTACGCCCGAACCTGGAAAGTCAAATTAAGAACCGATATGCCAGCTGAATCGAAGATATACGTCGACGCCAACTGCGTGTGCATGAGATACGCAGGATCTAAGTGGTCGGGTGGCGATTCTTTTGGATAACGCGCCAGGTTGCGGATAATGGGAACAGATATCCACATCAACGGTACCAGCAAGGGAAACCCGGGCCCAGGTGGATGGTCAGCCGTCCTTTTGGAGGGCCACACCAAGCGGGTCGTCTCTGGACGTGCGGATGATACCACCAACAATCGCATGGAGCTCATGGCGGCCATCAAGGGCCTGGAAATCGTACCCGAAGGCTCAGAGGTCACCATCCATAGCGACAGTCAGTATGTGGTCAACACCATGAGCCAGGGATGGAAGCGCAACGCTAACCTGGACCTTTGGGAACACCTCGACACCCTTAACGGGGCCCGGAAAGTGACCTGGCAGTGGGTGCAAGGCCACGCCGGAGACCCGGGTAACGAGGAGGCTAACGATTGGGCCAACCTGGAAGCTGGACTTCAGGAGGAGCAGCGTAAAGCTGAAGCCGCCCCTAGACCCGGTCCTGTGCAGAGCCCAAGGGCTGGCACCGAGGCAACCAAGCTCACCCACGTGGACAGTCAGGGCAAGGCCGGTATGGTGGATGTGGGCTGGAAGCCAGAGACTGAGAGAGAAGCCGTCGCCCGATGCTTTGTGGCCATGCAACCGGAAACTTTACGGCTCATACAGGACGGCCAGGTCTCCAAAGGCGACGTCCTCGCCACCGCCAGGCTGGCGGGAATCATGGGAGCCAAGCAGACCCCTCATCTGATCCCTCTATGCCACCCCATACCCCTGAATCATGTAGGCGTGGAGTTCGAGTTTGACGGCGAACGAGGTGGCATTCACATCACCGCTTCCGCCAAAACCTCCTTCAAGACCGGTGTGGAGATGGAGGCCCTCACAGCAGTATCCGTTGCCGCCTTGACCCTCTACGACATGTGCAAGTCCGCGGATAAAAGGATGCGCATCCAGGACGTCAGACTTGTAAGCAAACGTGGCGGCAAGAGTGGCGACATAGTCCTCGAGTAGCATAGTGGAGATTGTCCCCGGCATCCACATAGTAGACGACACCTGGGGAGGCAACGTTTATCTCCTCCTGGACGATCACGAGCTGTCTTTGATAGATGCGGCCCTGCCCGGCAACACGGGAAAGATAATACGGTACATTGAATCTCTGGGAAGAAGTCCGGCGGACCTGCGCCATCTGATCCTCACCCATGCCCACCCGGACCACACCGGCGCCATTCCCTCTTTGCTCGACCGCGCGGACGTACGAGTTCTAGTACACGAAAAAGAGGTTATCAAGGAGGAAAACGGCAGCTTTCGCCTGTTCTACCCCGGCCAACTCGTGTCGCTGCCCTGGAACTGGGTTTGTCAACCGAAAAGCCACCCACCCTGATGCACCCGGCCACTAGAACCTGACGATTGGGAATGGCTCGGATCCGGAGCCTAGCTACCTCGGTCAAAGTTGACTTGGTCTTGAGTGCATGATATTCTCAATCAAAAGATGAGGTCGGCCCTTTCGCCAGTAGCTTTAGGCCAGTTTCAGCGACCAAATGGAGGCAACATGCGGTGCTGTAAATTCTCCCACTGTAGTCCTCTAAACTACAGGAAGCTTTCTTGCTGTCCGCTCTCCATGCTGTAGCGCTACTCTGTCCCGGCTAAATACCCCGTCCCGTAACGCAATCCCCTTCCCTGTTTCACGATAACCCTGCTTTCGGCATGGTTAGACCGGGTTTGGGGTGTGTCCAACCTTTTTCTGGAAGGAGCAGGCAATGGAAGCTGACGACGTTCGTTTTCTTTCTTCATTGTACGGAGGTTACTGGAACTACGAGGTTCACGACTTCTGCTACATGACCAACCACTACTTCCCGCCGGAGCGGCTGCTGGAAGACATTCGGGCCCGGCAGGTTGAATTGATGAAGGCCTATCCATCGACTAATTGGTACCTCTCTTCCCTTTTGGCCGAACCGATAGGCCTCAGCCACCGAGATCTGGTGGTGGGCAATGGTGCCAGCGAGCTCATCAGTGCCATCACTCAGCGTTTCGTTGAGAATCTGGCCGTGCCAGTACCGTCCTTCGACGAGTTCATCAATCGAGCGCGGATTCAGGGAAAGGTGGTCAGCCTGTTTCCAATGACCGCCGGTTTCAAGCTGGATATCGACGAGTTTATCCAATACGTCAGGTCGACCTGTGCCAACTCGGCACTGCTCATACGGCCTAATAACCCTACAGGGAATTACGTCTCGAAAGTTGAGCTTACTCATTTCCTGAATTCCATGCGTACTCTGGACTTGATATTGGTGGATGAATCCTTCATTGAGTTCGTTGACGCCGAGTCGAGTCCATCAGCATTGGACTTGATGTTCGAGTATCCCAATCTCATGATCTTGAAGAGTCTCTCCAAGAACTACGGGATCCCTGGTGTTCGGCTTGGTTATGCGGCCGCCGGAAACGCCGACCGGATTGCTTCCCTGCGTAGCGACCTGCCCATCTGGAACATCAACTCGATTGCACAGTTTTTCTTACAAGAGGTCGATGCCTACCACGCAGAGTTCGCGGATTCCTGTCGCCGAGTCAGAGCGGCTTCCAGCCGCTTATACAAGCGGCTGGAAGAAGTCCCATACCTGTATCCTTATCCAACACAAGGTAACTTCGTTCTATGTCGGATCCTCTACGGACCCACGTCCCAAGAGCTTACCGATACGCTCTTCGAGCGGAGCCGAATTCTGGTCAATAACTGTGGCTCCAAGTATGGGCTTGACGATCACTTTATTCGAATAGCCTGTCGTACAGATGAGGAGAACGACTGGCTAGTGGAGGTCCTAAAAGAGATGGCTCAGGTACCTACGAAGCAGGAGACAGCGGGGAATCGATGAGGTAACTATGAAGGCAGTTATACTGGCAGCGGGGATGGGCACGAGGCTGCGCCCCCTAACAAATTCCAGACCTAAGTGCTTGGTCGAGGTTCACGGCAAGCCAATCGTACAACACCAGCTGGAGTCCCTGGCGAATGTGGGAGTCGCCGAGTGTATCCTAGTGACGGGGTACCTTTCGGACCAGCTGCGGGAACATTTTGGCAGAGAGTTTTGCGGCGTCGAGATTTCATACGTGGAGAACGAGCGCTATGCCGAGACGAACAACCTGTACTCCCTTTGGCTAGCCATCAAGGAGCTCGACGACGATATAACTCTGTTGGAGGGAGACCTGATCTTCGAGGATGCGCTGCTGGAGCAGCTTTTCGCCATCCCCGAGCCGAACGTAGCTGTGGTGGACCGGTATCAGCCCTTCATGGATGGTACCGTGATTCTGGCGGAAGGCCGGGTTGCTAAAACCATGGTGCTCAAGAAAGACCAGGGAGGCAATTTCGATTACAGCAGAGCACTCAAAACGGTCAACATATACAGGCTCTCTGGAAAGGACCTATCACATCGGATTATTCCCGAGCTGACTAGGTACGTGGTTGAAGAGAAAACCGACCAGTATTACGAGGCCGTTTTTGCCGACTTGGTCTCCCGAGAGGTCTTGGAGCTTTCCATCCTCCAAACAAAAGCGACAAAGTGGGCTGAAATAGATACAATAGAGGACCTTAAGCTGGCTGAAAAGCTCTTTCCCGACGATGGCCGTGCCGAGCGATTTGTTTCGGGGATACCTGACAATACTTCTATTGCACAGTCTCGGCGAAGAGTCAGCATGTCCGAGAACGTAGTCGCGCACCGCGTGACAGGAGGTTTATTTAGTGGACACATCGAAAGCGTGGTCCCAGACCAGCGCGATTGACTTCTATGACAAGCATCGCAACCAGATATCAGATCTTTATCCCTCTGAGCAGGTATTCCTGCCCAGGGTGTTGTTTCCCGGCGCTAAGGTGCTGGATGTTGGCTGCGCCTCCGGGGGCTTCTTTAACATCATGCGCTCTTTGGAGCCGCATATAGAATACACCGGAATCGACATATCAGAGGCTGCCATCGAGCTAGCGAAGCAGAAGCATGCGGAGGCGCGATTCCTCAAAACCAGCGGGATTGAAATCCCTTTCGAAGATCACAGCTTCGACCTGGTACATTGCACTAGTGTCTTGGTGATTGAGCCCAGATATAAAGAGTTGCTAAAAGAGATGTACCGGGTTTCAAATCGATTTGTTCTTGCCGATATCAGGCTCCTGAAAGACATTGCGAACCACCCGGGTTTGGGGGATTCCCAGTACCGCATTCAGTTCGAAGGGGATTTCAAAGGAGCTACCGTCCCCTATGTGGTTTCCGACGCGGATGAGGTCGTGAACTATATCCTGGACTTGGACCCGAAGCCAAAGGCCCTGAGAGGTACAGGATACTTCCACAAGGTCGCTGAGATGGCGGAGACCCCCTTCCCTGAAGTATGCATGACGATACTACTTATCCAGAAAGGGGACTCCAAGACTTTAAACAGCGAGCTGGACCTGCAGGACCTGCCGTTGGAATTTTCCATAGGTCCCATTAGGACATGACAGAGTTTTCGGACCCAAGTGGGTAGAGTGGGCCGGACGATTTGGCCGACACACTGATGATCGCCTCAAGAAGGGGTTGAGAATGGTGCGAGTGTACGTCGATATGGTCGCGGACCTTTTCCATTACGGGCATGTCGCCTTCCTGAAAAAGGCGCGAGATTTAGGAGACTATCTCTTAGTGGGTATACATGCCGATGCTGTCTTGGTTTCATACAAGAAAGGCAGGCCCATACTTACAATGGAAGAACGCGTGACTTCGGCGGCTGGATGCCGATATGTCGACGAAGTGCTACCTGACGCGCCACTTGTCATCGACGAGGCCTGGATCCAAAGGCATGACATACAGTTAGTGGTACATGGTGACGATTTCTCTCCCGACCATATACAGGATTTCTACAAGATCCCAATTGGAATGGGGATTTTCCGCACTGTGCCATACACGAAAGGCATTTCCACTACCGAAATCATCCGCAGGGTCATTGACACACAAGCCCAGACGGGAAGGATAGAGATGGAGGCAGGTTAATGGGCGAGTCCCAATCGGTTGATTACTCGGAAGAGTTTTACAAGCACTACTCCCAACGGTACTCAGAGGTGTCCCATCAGCTGATTCAGTCGGTCTACGTGTCGTCCTCCCACCCGGCACTGAAAACAGATATGGACTTATTAGAGTGCCTGACTGGGCTGGTGACGGGCCAGCGGGGACTCGATGCTGGCTGTGGAGCCGGCGCTCGGGACGTCCACCACCTTTGGAGTAGAGGCTACGACGTCTACGGGATTGACTCCGTCGAAGAGAATATTCAGGTAGCTAAATCGCTTCACCCCGAAATAGCCGACCGGGTCCAGGTGGCAGACCTGCGTGACGCTCTGGAGTTTCCTGACGAATCATTCGACTTCGTCATCTGCAATGCTGTGATACAGCACATTGAGCCCGACAATCTAGCTACGATCCTCTCGGAGTTCGCTCGCGTGCTGAGACCCGATGGAGTTCTTCAGCTGATGTTCAAGAATGGCACTGGTGTGATTACAGTCTTCGACAAGGACTATGGCGCCGAGAGATCATTTCATCTTTACGACGAAGGTGAGCTGCTCGGGCGGCTGAAGTCCTTCCACCTCCTCCTTGTGGAGCCGGGTGAGCCCGAAAGCCTTGGCGGAATAATGTACTTCACTGACCCCAAGCCAGTCGACCATTGCGTGTTCTATGTTAGGAAGTCTGAATAGGCTGATGGACCGGCATTAAGGCCGTCCGAAAGCTAATGGAACCGACCAGTCTCCAGCAAACTCGTGGACCATCTGATATATACTCCAGAGCTGCTTATAGGGCCTGTCGGTGGCATGGATCGCAGCCTGCTGGGTGGAAGAAATCTAGGTATTTGGCTTTCTCTGTCTGCGGAGACTCTCTTTGAACCGGAAAGAGTCCCCTTGGAACTCGACGATATGGCAGCGGCGGGTGAGGCGATTCAAGAGTGCCGCGGTGAACCGGGGATCACCAAAGATCTCAGTCCAACTGGCGAAGTCCAGATTAGAGGTAACCAGAACCGGGCGGCGCCGGGGAACCTTCAAGGTGTACCGGGGCGGGCCAGCGTCATGAAGGAACTTCCGCACGGTGCGGCGGTCATGCAACCCCTCCCGTGCAATCCGTCTAATGCTCTTGCCTTCGATGAAATAGGCCCGTGGTATCTGTTCCCGCTGGTCCACTGTGAGCACTCCTCCCCTCCGGTCACTAGTCTGGCCAAAGCCTTCTCTAACCTACCGGAGATGCTCCTCAGGTGGGTGTGTTTTCAACCATCACCCCATATCTGGCGGTGGGTGCTTTTTAGACTAGCATTCACAGGAACATGCCTTCCACAGGAAAGATCTTCGCCCACGATCTTATAATGGAAGGCCAAGCGCTGCCCATCTTAGGTGGCTTGAAGGTGCTGCATACCCAGGGTCACACCCGTAGGAGTGTGTCCCTGTACATGGAGGAGCGAGAGGTCCTGTTTACTGGTGATATTCTTATCGGCTTTGGCAGAGGGTTCACGCGGCCCTTCCAGTTTCCAGGAACAGACTTGAAAGCTTATCGCTGTTCGGTGGAGCGGCTAGCCCAATTGGAGTTCGACGTGGCCTGCGTCGGATATGGCAAGCCCATTGTGGGTGAGGCGCAAAAGAAACTACACGATATGCTGGACAACTACTTCTGGGCATCCTCCTGGTGTACATTCATTCGCAGACTGTCTCCCTTTGAATGATTCCGCAGATATTCATCCGCCCTGTTGTGTCTCTGTGGACTGGCTCGCCAGAACTGCCTCAATGACCTCGACGAATTCTTGAGCGTCTTTAAGAACGGTCTCAGCTTCCTCCTGGGACGTGGATTGAGGACTATAATCAGCGGTAAGCCGCCTTTGATATGCAGCCTCAAAGGCGTTATGGAGTTCGCTGGAAACGAGGCCGGTCCGGACGAAATGGAAGCCGAAAGCCGAGAGAACTCCTTTGTGTCTGGACCTGGCGATACCTTTCGAGAGAAGTGCCGCGTGGGCCGCATTAAACATGGCGTAGTAGGCACGGGAGACGGCGTCGTCGTAAATGCTCTCATGCTGCAATATATCGGCTGCGTGTAAGCTCTGCCGAGCCATCGCCAAAGTCTCTTCCACCACGGTGGATTGGTCTTCCGGCTCCATGAACATCCCCTCCCGGCGTACGTTGAAGAAAAGCGGACTTCGGCCTCGCTGGTACTCCGCTTCAGTGAATACGAGGGTTTGTACATACAGGTCGTACTTATGGGTCAGGTCCCTTGCCAGCCTCGAGACCTCTTCCTGTTCAGCCTTGGAAACCAGCGAGTTGTCCAGCAGCACCATAAGGTCGATGTCGGATTCAGGCGCCCATTCGCCCCTTGCCAATGAGCCGAAGACAATCAGCCCCTTAAGTTCAGAGCCCCACCTGTCCCTCAACCCGCAGCGGAATTCTTCCACTACACTCCAGGGGCTTACTGAGGTTGTACTTGTAATGACATCTTCGGTCATATGCTTCATCTAGCCGGGGTCGTCAGAGGTCTATCTATCAGTACTGGCGCTAGAGCCCTCGGCTCTTCTCATAGGCCGTAATCTTGTCTTCGTGTTGCAAGGTCAGGGCTATGTCATCCAGACCGTTGAGTAAGCAGTGACGCCGAAATTCGTGGGTGCCAGGATCGTTATGGACCTTGAAAGGTAGGTTGAGTCCCTCATCGTCCGTTATCAGGCAGGACTCCAGATCAACCGTTATCTTATAACCGGGCTTGGTTTTCGCGTTCTCCATGATCTGGCTAACCTGCTCATCTGGGAGGTGGACAGGCACAATGCCGTTGTCAAAGCAGTTCTTGTGAAAAATGTCGGCGAAGCTTGGGGCTATCAGCGCTCGAAAGCCGTAGTCCAGAAGGGCCCAGGGCGCATGCTCCCTCGAAGAGCCACAGCCCAGATTACGCCCTGTTATAAGTACGCTTGCGTTCTTGTACTCGGGCACGTTGAGTACGAAATCTGAGTTGGGGCTGCCGTCCTCATTGAACCGCCACCTCGAAAACAGAAATTGGCCATAGCCCGTGCGCTCGATCCGTTTCAGGTATATGGCGGGGATTACTTGGTCAGTGTCTATGTTTACTCGATCAAGGGGGGCTACGACGCCCGTCATCTTTACAAAGGGTTCCATCTGATGCTCCTCTCTGTTGTGGTCATCCGATCAGACGCACAGCCTGTCCATTCATTTTCCGTTTTCCTACCACTCCCGGGTGTCCACAAAGTGGCCTGCGATTGCCGCAGCTGCCGCCATCTCAGGGCTGACCAAGTGAGTACGCCCACCCTTGCCTTGACGGCCCTCGAAGTTGCGGTTCGATGTAGAGGCGCATCGCTGACCGGGCTGGAGGATGTCAGGGTTCATTCCCAGGCACATGGAGCAGCCCGCCTCTCGCCAATCGAACCCTGCGTCCTTGAATATCCCGTCTAGGCCTTCGGCTTCGGCCTCTTTCTTTATAGCATAAGAGCCTGGCACAACCATGGCGTAAACGTCTGAGTGCACCTTACGACCTTTGATGATGCCGGCGGCGTTGCGAAGGTCTTCTATCCGGGAGTTGGTACAGGAACCCAGGAACACTCTGTCGATCTTGATCTCCTGTATCGGGGTATTAGGTTCCAAGTCCATGTAAGTCAGGGCCCGTTCTGCCGCTTCCCGTTCAGTGGATTCCTCTAATGATGCCGGGTCTGGCACCCTACCGGTTATTGGCGCCACCATGCCCGGGTTGGTACCCCAGGTGACGAAGGGCTCCAAGGATGAGGCGTCTATCTCCACCACCTTGTCAAAGGCGGCTCCCGAATCTGTGGGAAGGGTCCGCCACCGCTCAACGGCTGCGTCGAAATCCTTACCCTGGGGCACCTGAGCACGCCCTCTCATGTAGTCGTATGTTGTGTCGTCGGGCGCGACCATACCTGCGCGGGCTCCTGCCTCGATAGTCATATTACAGACGGTCATGCGGCCGTCCATGGACAGGGAGCGGACCGCTTCACCAGTGTACTCAATCACGTGGCCCACGCCGCCATCGATGCCTATCTGGCCAATGATGCCCAGTATCAAGTCTTTAGCTGTGACACCGAAGGGCAGAGGGCCGTTGACTCGAAGCTCCATGGATTGGAACTTTGCCTGAACCAGGCATTGAGTGGCGAGGACCTGCTCCACCTGGGTAGTCCCGATGCCTAACGCGAAGGCCCCGAAGGCACCATGGGTCGACGTGTGGCTGTCGCCGCAGACGATGGTCTTGCCTGGTTGGGTGTATCCCTGCTCGGGGCCGATGATGTGCACTATACCCTGAAGGGGACTGTACATGTCGTATAGCGGTACTCCGAACTCCGGAGCATTACGAGATAGAGCTTCCAGCTGCTTCATGGACATCTCGTCGTTGATAGGGATGGATCGGTCCCAGGTAGGAGTGTTATGGTCGGCGGTGGCCACCGTTAGATCGGGACGGCGTACCTTCCGGCCCGCCAACCGTAGTCCATCGAAGGCCTGGGGCGAAGTGACCTCGTGCACTAGGTGCAGGTCTATATAAAGGAGCGTGGACTGGCCGGGTTCCTCATGGACCACGTGGGTATCCCAAATTTTATCGAACATGGTCTTAGGTGGCATGAAATCCCCCTTCTTTAAACATAGTCGTCAAGATAAAGGCGTGGAATGGCGATGTGAAAGTTGCTGCGGCGTTGCTCACGGGTAAAGGGCACCAAGGAAATTGTAAAGCTTGCAAGGCAATACATCAATCTTGGTCTTCTACTCAGACCCTAATGGTAGACTCAGAGGGGACTCCAGGTCCCCTCGTCACCTTCGTTAGTCAGGCGTGGTCAGGGGCTCAAGGACGGTGCTCAGGCCTTCCTGAGCGATAAGGCGATTAACAGCACTCAGGTAAGCCTTGGCACTGGCTACAATAATGTCCGTGGACGCGCCACGACCGGTGTATATTCTTCCGTCCTGCTCGACTCGGATTACCACCTCGCCGATGGAGTCCAGCCCTTCCGTCACAGAGTGAACATTGAAGTCCAATAATTTGACTGAGACTCCAGTGGCGCGGTCGATAGCCTTACAGGCAGAATCCACGGGACCGTTGCCGGTGGCGGCATCGCTGTACACTCGCTGGTCTGGCCCGGTTATCCGCACTGTTGCGGTGGCTATGTCATGGTCACCGCCGGAGAACTGCACATGATCCAGGGTGTAGGTAACCGGCTCGCGTGCCACCCGTTTCTCTTCATCCATGAGTGAATCCAGGTCGCGATCGGTGACTTCCTGCTTTTTGTCGGCCAGTACCTTGAATGCTTCGAACACGGAATCCAGGTCTTCCCTCGAAAGAACGTAGCCCAGGGCCTCTAGACGTGAACGTAGCCCAGCTCTTCCGCTCAGCTTTCCCAGCACCAGGGCGTTACCCGGCCAGCCAATGGAAATGGGGTCCATCAATTCGTAGGTGGTGCGCTCCTTGAGAACTCCGTCCTGGTGTATCCCAGAGGCGTGGCGGAAAGCGTTCTCACCTACCACCGACTTGTTGGCCTGGACCGACATACCAGTGATGCGACTAACCAAACGGCTGGTGGGGTAGATCTGGGTCGTATCCACATTGGTGGTCACGTCAAGAAAATCTCTACGGGTATGCAGCGCCATTATTATCTCTTCCAATGAGGCGTTGCCTGCACGCTCTCCAATGCCGTTGATGCACCCCTCTACCTGCCGTGCTCCGGCTTGTATGGCGGCGATGCTGTTGGATACTGACAAACCTAGGTCATTGTGACAGTGGACGCTGAGAGTAGCCTTATAGATATTGGGGACGTTCTCCTGTATCTCCGTAAGAAGCTGTGCGAATTGGGAGGGTATAGCGTAGCCAACCGTATCGGCTATGTTCACCGTGGTCGCGCCAGCGCTAATCACCGCCTCAAGGAGTTGGTAAAGGTATTCCGGGTTAGTTCTGGTTGCATCCATGGGCGAGAATTCCACATCGCTACAGTACTTCTTGGCCCGGCCTACCATAGACACGGCCATGTCCATGACCTCTTCTCGGTTCTTGTGTAGCTGGTGCATGATGTGGATGTCGGAACTGGACAGGAAAACGTGGATTCGAGGACTCTCTCCTCCCTTAAGGGCTTCCCACGCCTGGTCAACATCTGAGGGATGGGCACGTGCCAGGGAGGCGATGGTGGGACCTTTGACCTCCTGGGCGATGGTTTTCACCGCCTGAAAATCTCCGGGCGAGCTAGCCGCGAATCCCGCTTCAATTACGTCTACTTGCAGGCGCGCTAGCTGTTTCGCGATCTCCAGCTTGTCCTCGCCGCTCATGCCGATTCCGGCGGACTGCTCACCGTCCCGTAGTGTGGTGTCGAATATAGTTACTTTGTCGTTAGCCATTGTTAGAGACTCCCTTCTGAATAATGTCGTGAAATTGGATAGGTGTTTACCAGGGGCGCCTTAGTACGCCGCAACCCAAGGGAGTCTCAGGATAACGTAGTCCGCCGTCCCAAGCCCTGCCAGGACCGGGGGTTGGCGGCGAACTACGCTCGCAGTTGCCTCCTCCATCACCGATGTAGCCTCCTTGCCTAGTTAGACACTGAAGATTGAATATCTGTCGTGATTAATGGTTTGTTGTCTACTCCACCGGGTTCATCCATGGCATCATGCGCCGGAGTTTCTTGCCTACTTCTTCGATCTGGTGGTCGTTGGCCTCTTCCCGCATCTGAAGGAAGCGTTTGCGACCTTCGTCGTTCTCCGCCATCCACTCACGGGCAAAAGTGCCGTCCTGTATATCTTTCAAGATGAGGCGCATGTTATCTCGCACGCGTTCGTCGATCACCTTGGGACCCCTGGAAAGGTCACCGTACTCGGCCGTGTCGCTCACAGAGTAGCGCATGTACTTGAAGCCACCCTGGAAGATGAGGTCAACTATCAGCTTCATCTCATGGAGACACTCGAAATAGGCCAGTTCCGGCGGATAACCCGCCTCCACAAGGGTCTCAAATCCCATCCTGATTAGGGAGGTGACACCACCGCATAGAACGTTCTGCTCTCCAAAAAGGTCCGTCTCAGTTTCGTCTTTGAAGGTGGTCTCCAACACACCCGCATTCGTGCAGCCTATACCCTTGGCGTATGCCAGGCTGATGTCTTTGCAATCTCCCGTGGCATCCTGCTGGATGGCCAGCAAGGCAGGAACACCTATGCCATCCACGAACATCTCACGCATGCGGTGTCCTGGGGCCTTGGGCGCAATCATGGAAACGTTGACGTTGGAGGACGGCACCACGCCCTTGTAATGAATGCTGAATCCGTGAGCAAACATCAAGGTGCTGTTGGGCTGAAGGTTGGGCTCTATGGCCTGTTTATAGACAGTCGGCTGAACGTGGTCAGGTATCAGCACCATCACTATGTCCGATTTCTTGGTAACCTCGTCTACGTCACCCACTTCGAGGCCCGCCTGTTTGGCGGCATCGCGGCTTTTGCTTGTAGCGTGCAGCCCCACCATAACCTTCTGGCCATTGTCTTTTAGATTCAGAGCATGGCAGTGGCCCTGGCTTCCGTAGCCAATTATTCCGATGGTTTTTCCCTTAAGCAGGTCCAGATTTGCGTCCTCGTCATAGTAAACGTCGGGCATTTTAGTTACTCACCTTTCTCGTTTCAGCTCAGACTAAATCTTGTTCTCTAGGTATGATGTTCCTCGCCGGCACCATTGGACTGGCCTCGGACGCGACTACCACCACCTTCGGTCGCCCCTCTGATCATAGCTATTCGACCTGTTCGCATAAGCTCTCTTATTCCAAATGGACGAAGCAGATTATAGAGAGCGTTTATCTTGTCCTCTTCTCCAGTGGTCTCGATGATGAGGGAGTTGGGGCCGACGTCCACGATGTTAGCCCGGAATATGTCCACCATCTGAATGATCTCACTTCGTGTAGCAGGAGTGGAGTGGACCTTGATTAGGGCGAGCTCTCTTGCCACGATGTCCTGTTCCTCAAGCTCCGATACCTTGATGACATCTATCAGCTTATTAAGCTGTTTGGTCACTTGCTCAATAGTGTCCTCATCGCCTTCAACCACAAAGGTCATCCGAGAGAGGTCGGGTTGCTCGCTCTTGCCCACGGCCAGGCTGGCGATGTTGAAACCCCGTCGCCGGAAAAGGCTGGAGACTCGATTCAGCACTCCCGGTCTGTCTTGAACAAGGGCAACGATGGTGTGAAGGGGCTCTGTCATCTCGACCTCTGCTGTGGCGGCGTCAAGGAAGCCGGCTCGGTGTAGGGTTCCTCTATTATCTCGGCGAGGCTTTCCCCAGCCGGAATCATGGGGAATACGTTCTCCTCGGGTTCCACCATAAAGTCTAGGATTACCGGGCCGGGCTCAATCATGGCCCAGCGAAGGGCCGACTCGACCTGGAGCTTATCCGAAACCCGTATACCTGGGATACCATAGGCCTCCGCCAGCTTCACAAAGTCGGGATTAGCCGTGTATCCCGTGGCGGTATATGTCTTGTTGTAGAAGAAGTCTTGCCATTGCCGCACCATGCCAAGGAAGTTGTTATTCATGATGGCGAACTTCACCGCGATTTTGTTCTCCACGGCAGTGGCCAGGTCGCACAAAGTCATCTGGAAGCCGCCATCCCCGGCAATGGACCACACCGGCATCTCCGGCCTGCCCACTTTAGCGCCCAGGGCTGCGGGCACCTCGAAGCCCATGGCTCCCAGACCACCAGAGGTGATCAGGCAGTTGGACTCTTTGAACACGGAATGTTGTGCTGCCCACATCTGGTGCTGGCCCACTCCGGTGACGATAATCGCCCGGCCGTCAGTTACCTCGGACAGCACTTTAAGGATATGCTGGGGAATCAGCTTATCCGTTTCTCTGATTTTGTGGGATGGGTGCTCAATGCGCATCTGCTCGATCCGCTGTATCCACTGGGTATGCACTGCCGGTTGTACGTGAGGAAGCAATGCTCGCAAAACCCGTTTGAGGTCACCCACGATGGGTACGGTAGGCTTGACGTTCTTGCCGATCTCCGAGGGATCCACGTCCACATGGATGATCTTAGCGTTGGGAGCAAAGGAACTGAGCCTCCCCGTAACCCGATCGTCGAACCTCATTCCCAGAGAGATGAGTAGGTCAGCCTCGTCTATAGCTCTGCTGGCGTAGCTCATCCCATGCATGCCCGGCATTCCAACGTTGAGGAAATGATCGGTGGGGAAGGAGCTGATGCCCAATAAGGTGGTTATTACAGGTATCTGAGCCTTCTCGGCCAGCTCTCTCGCTTCATCGTAGGCCCGTGAGATAATGATGCCGTGTCCAGCCAGTATGACCGGTCTTTCAGCCTCTGCAATGAGCTTGGCCGCTTTCTGTATTTGGGAGGAATGGCCCTCAAGGGTAGGTTTGTACCCCGGGAGGTCCACCTCGTCGGGATAGAAAAACTCGGCCATGTCGTCCTGCAATACATCTTTGGGAATGTCGACCAACACAGGTCCCGGTCTGCCAGTGTTGGCAATGTAGAAGGCCTCTTTGATGGCCATTGGGATCTCAGCAGCGCTCATCACCAGGTAGTTATGCTTGGTTATGGGCAGGGTTATCCCTGTAACGTCAGTCTCTTGGAAGGCATCCCGTCCGATGGCTGCCCTCGGCACCTGCCCGGTTATTGCAACAACGGGCACCGAATCCATCTGAGCGCAGGCTATGCCCGTGGCCAAGTTGGTAGCTCCGGGGCCAGATGTGGCGATACATACGCCTACTCGACCCGTTGCTCTGGCATAGCCATCAGCCGCCATTACCGCTGCCTGCTCGTGCCTCACCAGGATATGTCTTAGCTGCGGATACTGTGGCAGGGCTCCATAGAGAGGCAAGATAGCCCCTCCAGGCAGTCCGAAGGCAACGTCAACCCCTTCTCGGAGGAGACTTTCACATACTATCTGCGCGCCTGTGAGTTTCATATCCTACCCCTTATCCGGTTTAATAAAAAAGACCCGTCCTCCAGGGACGGGTTTTTGCTTCCCGCGGTACCACCCTTCGTTCCCCGACAACAATTCTGCTGTCGGGACATCTTTAAGGACTGTATCGGTGTCCACCGCCGCGCCCTACTTTGCCATCCAACGCTCTACGTGAGCCCGTTAGAACTTTCAGGCGGGTCGCTCCAGGGCGAGTTCAAGGCCTTCCTGCCGCCGGCTTTTCACCCTCCGCCGACTCTCTTGGGCAGCGTACCCTTACTACTCCCTTTCATAGCGAGAATATGAAATTAAGTATCGATTTTAACAGCACTGAGATGGCAATGTCAATAGGATGGGCAATGATGCGGTTTACACACCCTCGCCTAAGAATATGCAAAATGGTTTCTACGGTGCCTGATTTGGCTTGACAGAATAGAAAAGAGTGTGAAGAATAAGGAAGCGGGCACCCCGCCTGGAAAAGTGAGATGCCCGCTCCAGCGTTGGGCTCTAGGTTTTGACCTGGAGCCCTTCGTCACCTCGTAGACCCTGGATGTACCCTATGAGCCACCCAATCTGCCTATGAGTTGCCTTGCCCCTAGCCAGCATGGAACGGAGGATTCCATCGGCCTTGGCGTCTTTCTCGGAAACAGCCATTAGCTGCTCCTTGCCACTCAGCTTTGCAGGACAACCTATCGAACCTCGACTAGTTCAGATTGCTCCTGCTCATGGCCATTACGTTTGCGCGTCGATTCGACGAGTCTGTAAACCCCAGGCTTGAGTTTTTCCCAACAATCCATGTTGCCAAGCATACCGTAGATAATCCAGCCAGCAGTTTGAGGGTTATTAAACAGACCAGCAGCTAGGAGGTCTCGTTTAGCTTTTCTGGGCAACAACACATTCCCGTTGCTCCTAGCCCATTGGACAATCGCATCTTCCCGTTGCTTAGATAGCGTTTTGCCTTGTGTTGGTACGAATATCGGCTCTGGCTCAGCTATGTTGTGGTCTTCTCTGTATAGACGAATCGTCCCCTCTAGGGTAGCAATCTCTTGGTCAAGAAGTTGAAGTTGAGCCGATATCTCCTGGCGTTCTGCTCTGCGATTACCGATCATCTCTTGTAGAGATTGAATGAGACCTTGTCCATTCATGTTGCACCTCACGTTTTAGTGTGACTTGACTGTGACCGAAGGTCACATGATACCGTCGATGGTGTGGAGCGGCGGGGATTCCAACCCCGTTTCCTTGGGTTTAAACCAAGGGCCTATGCACATGGCTGACCGCCCCACGAAATACGCTACCTTTGTAGTTAAGGTTCCCGCCCACCTACAAAGGTAGCGTAGCATATGGGGATTTGAATATCAACCTTGAAAAAGCCAAAGAGCAGTCGAAAGCACCAAGACACAAGTATCTCGCTTGCGCACCTGTCTTTTGAGGAAGCAGTGTCAGGGTTAGTGCGGGATGAGTCTAAGCGTGAGGATTCACAGGCTGAGGAGTCTTGCAAAACCAAAGCAAGCGCCCCTGAGTCTGGGACATCAAAGCGGCGAAGCGAACAGAATCAGACTCATTCCGACGATTCCGCCTGAAATCAAACTCACCTAGATAACACGGAATGTAATCATCCCCGATGTGGTGGAAGGTTCCATAGATTCCGCTCTTGAGTATTGACCAGTAGTTATCTATGTTCTGCGTATGGATATCGCCACTCACATATTCCACTTCATGGTCAATCACATCGTGCGGTAGCTCACTGTTTAGATAGCGGTAAGCAGGGTTCCCGTCTGTTATAAGCCGAGTGTCTAAGGTATCAACCCACTGTACGATGATTGGATGTAGCTCCGCCTTCGTAACTGCATTAACCCTGATAGTTCGAACTGGCCCACCACTCCAAAGATAATAGTTTTGCCCTCACGCCAATCTTTCTTTGGCAGCTTTGGCCGAATCCCCATCTCAATTTCATCTTTCACACGCTCGTGATAGGCAGGAGCACCCCGCCTACGCCTAGCGTGAAGGAAAGTCTCATCCGCTTCGACATCCCCTGCCATTGGTTCGAGTAAGTCTTTCTCTCGCATGGCTTCCCTGATTCTGTGAGCCATGAACCAAGCCGATCTATAGGACCCTAGGTCCAACATGCGATAGAGTTGGTGGGCACTGATACCCTTCTTCGAGGATGTCATCAGGAATAATGCGGCCAGCCATTTCCCTAGAGGAATCTTGGAATCTCCGAAGATGGTGCCTACGGTAGCGGTAAACTGTTTTTTGCAGGAGCGGCACTTATACAGCTTTGTGACAGTGTTCTTGCTGGCTTTCCGACGTTCTACCTTGTACGGCTCTGGAGCGCCACACTTGGGGCAGTGGGCACCATTAGGCCAACGCATCCGCTCTAGGAATTCACGACATTCTTCATCTGACCACTTAAGAAATGCTTGGAACGTCAATCTCTGGCTAGCCATTGCACTAATTCCATCAATTCGATGGTTAAATATTATCACATTCCAGAGGTTGTGTCAAGTGCATAATTGCCATAGGATGTGTTCCTCAAGTGGGATGAAAGCCCTGGGCCTGACCCCTGCGGGTTCCGCAGACCTGTTGAAACCCCGCTCCGGTTGTGCTACCTTACCCCAAACTAAGCAGCAGGTGAAGCCATGACTCTGAGTTCCGATGCCCTCACTTCACGTCGCGTCGATGTCGACGGCAGCATCGACGACGCCATTGAGCTTTGCTATGAGCAGGGCTGGACCGATGGCCTTCCGGTAATACCTCCCACTGAGGACCGAGTGCTAAGGTTCCTGGATTTCGTGGGCCGCCACCCCTCTGACGTAATCGGCGTCGAACCGGTCAGAGGTCGAGTGATAACTGCCGAGAAGGTTGCGATAAGTGCCGTGATGGCCGGATGTCGCCCCGAATACATGCCCGTTATCATGGCCGCGGCGGAAGGCATGGTCGAGCCAGACTACAATCTGCATGGCAGCTCCGCCAGCACCGGTGGCTCGGCGCCTTTGCTGGTGATTAACGGGCCCGTCCGAGAGAAGCTGGGATTCGCCAGCGGCCACAACATCTTCGGGCCAGGGCCCGACCGCCGGGCCAATGCCACCGTCGGAAGGGCCATAAGGCTGCTGCTCATCAATGCCCTCGAGAACCACCCCGGAGTGTTGGACCGCTCGACGTTGGGCCACCCCGGCAAGTACAGCTACTGCATCGCCGAGGACGAGGAGAACAGCCCCTGGGAGCCACTACACGTGGAACGAGGCTTTCCCCTAGAGTCTAGCACAGTAACCCTGTTCACTTCCCTGGGTCCTACACAGACCGAGCTGGCAGCGGGGGCAGGCACCCCTGAGAAGGTGCTCACGGCCGTGGCGGATAGCATGCTCGCCTTCGGCACAGGCCATGGCGAAATGCTGCTGGTGGTTTCTCAGGAGCACGGCAACTTCATGAAAGAGGCCGGCTGGGACAAAAAGCAGGTGAGGGATTTCCTGTTTCAGAAAGCTCGGAGGACCGCCGAGGAGTGGGTCGCTGCCCAGAAGATCGATCCCCAGCCTCCAGGTACCGAAAAGGATGAAATCCCGGTTTGCCGAACCCCTGAAGGGGTAGTTCTACTGGCCGGAGGCGGTTCGGGAGGTCAGTGGTCCGCCTTGATACCTCGCTGGGGTAAGGGAATAATGTCACGCTCATTGACCAAGAAAATCGATACCAGCAATATACTCTAATAGCTCCTCTGGTGCTATAATGAGTCATTAAGAAAACAGGTCGGAGGTGCCGATATGGTTATCGAGGCAACGAAGCTGAGGCTGCTGGACCCCACAGTCGAGGCCCTGCCAGACTCCACAGTGCTTGCTCCACGACCCGAGCGGCTGGACGGGAAGATCGTTGGACTCCTTTCCAACAGCAAGCCAAATGCCGACAAGCTGATGGATGCTGTTTTCGCGCTGCTTCAGGACACATATGATTTCAAGGATGTGGTCCGTCTCAATAAGGGCGATGCATCCCGCCCGGCGCCCAAGCACATAATGGACGAGCTACTGGAGAAGTGTGACTTGGTGATAACCGCCACAGGTGATTGAGGCTCCTGCAGCTCGTGCAGTATGCACGACGCCATCACCGTTGAGAAGGCTGGGAAGCCCGCCGCCCTAATATGCACCGAACCATTCACTCCCACCGCGAAGTCCATTGCCAAGATAAGGGGCATCGCCGATTACCCCTTCGCCATCGTCACCCATCCTGTGGGCACATTGGACAGCGATGGTGTGATGGCGCGGGCCAGACAGGCCTTGCCCAGAGTCATGGAGATTCTCCTAACCAAATAGGTCCTGAATCCCTACCCCATATTGGCTGCATCACTTGATGACACCGAGGTGTCGAAAGCCCAGGTATGACCCAGGAGATGTTGAGGAAGTCATGATAGCAACTGGGTGACGTCGAGGTAGACCTGGCAAAGAGCCTTGCCACAGCACACCAGACAGCTAGAAGGAGGGCCGATTAATTGAAACGGCCTTCTTTTCTTTTGCCTGGCTTTTTAACGCCGTCGACCTTATCATAAGTCGGGCTAGACAAGCTTATCCAGGAGACAGATTTGGAAGACGCCTCTGAGGCTCCGAAACGCCGAGAACAGACCAGAGGGTTTATGTTGGGGAGCCTGTCGGTAGGCCACGGCATCTCCCACCTCTACGACCAGGGATTCCCGGTGTTCATGCCGACCATCACTTTATCGTTGGGGCTGAGTACCCTTCAAGTGGCGGCTCTCCATGGCTTGAGACAGGCAGGCTTCGGAGTTGTAAATCTGGGCGGCGGTCCCTTGGTGGATAGGATGAAGCGCCACTGGGGGCTTATTCTCACAGGCTGCCTGGTATGGGCTGGTCTCGCTTTTGCGCTGGTGGGAGCCTCTCCCAACTTCGGAGTCCTGATCGTATCGGTTATGTTCGTATCCGTGCCGGGGGCCCTATGGCACCTACCCTCGACAGCGGCTATCTCCCAGCGTTTTCCGGACCGGAGGGGCTTCGCCATATCGATGCACGGCTTCGGGTCCAACATAGGGAACGTAGTAGGTCCCGTGCTGGCGGGCGCGTTGCTGGGCGTATTTTTCTGGAGAAACGTCTTTTTTATTTACACTGCCCCTGCTCTCATCCTCGCGGTTTTCGTGTGGTGGTCGCTGAGGAACTTGGGAAAGGAAGATGACGAGGGTGAGCCCAGAGAGATGTCCGCCCGGTTCCGAGATGCGTTGACCATACTCAAGAGCCCCACCGTGTCCGGACTCATAGTGGCTGCCTCGCTTATCAATGTGGGCCAATTCGCCCTTTTCAACTGGACGCCCTTTTATCTGGAGGAAGATCTGGGTATGGGCCACTTCAAGGCGGGGTTTTACTACGCTCTCCTGACGGGCTCTGGCATTATCTCGGCACCGGTGTTAGGGGTCCTTTCAGACAAGTTTGGGCGGAAGACCGTATTGGTGCCGGGCTTCTGCATTGCCACGGTACTTGCGATGCTAGTTGCGAGCGCCGGCGACAGTGTACTGCTGCCCCTGGTCCTGGCCGGGATGGGTCTGTTCAGCTTCGCCATGCATCAGGTCATTCAGGCGGCTGTCTTGGACGCCGTCGGCACGGGCACCGAGGCCACTACCATCGGACTGCTCTTTGGACTCAACGGAGTAGTCTCGGGCGCATCGCCCTTCCTGGCAGCTTTTATAATTAATTACCTGGGCGGATACGAGTCGATCTATTACTATGCGGGAATTCTGACAGCGGCTACCGCGGTGGTTGTGGCTATTACACCCTTTTATAAACAGAACGTATCTGTCACTGTCGAACAGAAAGGGTGAGTCTGCCCTTAACCCCTCTAGCGACCTTAGATCGTAGAAGCCGGTGGCTTCGGATCCACCGTTCTAGGTCTAATAACAATACTTTCTCTGCCGTTCTCTCGGGAGGTGCATTTGGAAGAGGCCTCTCAGGCTCAGACCGGACAAGACCCAGGAGTTGACCGAAGGCAGAATCGCGGCTTCATCCTGGGAAGCCTTTCGGTTGGCCACGGTATATCTCACCTCTATGACCTGGGTCTGCCTCTGATTATCTCTGAAATCGCTCGCGCCTCCGCGATGGGCCTTAGTAACTTTCAGGTTGCCAGCCTCTTTTCCATAAGACAGGCCGGCTCCGGTGCCGTGAACTTGGGCGGTGGCCCTTTTGTAGACATGTTGAAAAACCAGTGGGGCCTCATCCTGACCGGGTGCATGGTGGGGTCCGCCATCTCTTACGCTTTTCTTGGGGCATCGCCCAACTTCGGCGTTCTGGTAGTAGCAATACTTTGTGTATCGATACCGGGTACTCTCTGGCACCTGCCCGCGGCGGCGGCCCTATCGCAGCGTTTTCCTGATCGACGTGGCTTTGCCATGTCCATTCACGGCACGGTACCAAGCGTAGGCAATTACCTCGGTCCCCTGTTAGCCGGCGTGCTCCTGAGCGTATTGTTCTGGCGATACGTTCTTTTTCTTTACACCGTACCAGCCCTGATAACGGCGGTCTTCGTATGGTGGTCCCTGAAGGATGTGGGGAGAGGGGGTGAACAGGAAGAGCGAAGGGAGATAGGGTCCCAGTTCCGACAGGCCGGGAAAGTGATCAAGAACCCTGTGATATTGTGGTTGGTGGTATCAGCGATGCTCCGGGGAATAGGGCTTAACGCTGTTGCTCACTGGACCCCTTTCTATCTGCGGGACGAGCTAGGAATGGGCCGCATCGAGGCAGGTTTTCATTTGGGCCTGCTCTCCGGCCTGGGCGTACTTTCCGCGCCGGTGCTGGGTGCGTTGTCCGATAGATTCGGCCGCAAAGCGGTCCTGGTACCAGGCTTTATAGTCGCAGCAACCCTCTCTTTGCTGGTCGTCAGCACGGGAGACAGTTTCCTTCTGGCTCTGGTAATGGCAGGTATGGGGCTTTTCAGCTTTGCCCTGCACCAGATTATTCAAGCAGCGGTTCTGGATGTAGTCGGTCGAGGTACGGAAGCCACGGCCATAGGCATGCTTTTCGGCATCAATGGGATCGTTGGCGCCGCTTCTCCCTTCGTGGCGATCCTCGTGATTAACCATCTGGGAGGTTATGGGTCCATCTATTACTACGCTGGGGCTCTGACGTTGCTTCCCGCGATTCTCATTATGTTTATTCCTCTGAGGGCACACAACGAGGCAGAGCCTGCGAAGGTCTGATGCAGGGTGTTCTCGTCAGGGTTCCGCGACTTCATTGCAGTCATTAAGTAGGGTCTTAAGCCTTCAACCCCGGAAAGATAGCGTCGCGAAAGGCTTGGAAGGTCGCCTCTGGGAAGCCATAGGACTCCAGGGTCTGGAGGAACAGTCGAGGCACCCCGTACTCCTCCAGCTCTTTTAGTCTACGAACGAAGTAATCGGTGGTGCCAAACAGCCCAATTACCTCGCATATTTCCGCCACCAGTTGGTCTGAGAGGAAAGAGGTTAATCGCCGGGCTTCCTCCCAGTTCTCAGCGTGGGGTATGTCCGGATAGAGGCTCTGGAGCTCCGGGGGGACCTCGATATCCGGTATGTCCAGCCCAGCTTCTCTGAGCCAGCGGACACGATAAGGCTCAAGGGCCCACTGAGCGCATATGGGCCGCGCCATGCCACGGGCCGATTCAATGTCCTTCTCCAAGTGGACCCGACCTGCATATATGACATCCAACGAGCTTGGGTCCCTACCCGCCTTTTTCGCTCCGGCCTCCAACAGCTTTTTCGCTCCGTCTAGCATCGCAGGATGAAGACCAACGGCGAGAAGGGCGCCGTCGGCGACTTCACCGGCTAGCTCGATGGTCTTGGGGCCGGTTGCTGCGATCATGATGGGTATATTGTGTCCTGAGGCGTAGGGCAGACGGGCCTCGAACCCATCCAAAGAGACCCTTTCGCCGGCCAAAAGACGCTTTAGCGTGACCACAGCTTCTCGCATCTGCTTTAAGGTGGCCGCAGGTTTCCCGATGGTCCTCACAGCGCTGTAGCCGGTCCCCATTATGATTCCCAGGCGACCGGGGGCAAGCTCCTCTACCGTTTGTATCAAAGAGGCCAGCACCGAGACATGGCGAGTAATGGGATTAGTTACCGCTGTGTATAGAGTCAGATTGGAAGTGGATTGAGCTGCGAGTGCCAGGGCGATGTACACGTCCCGCATTATCAACTGGGTGTCGGGGACACCCATGCCTGCGAATCCGACCTCTTCCAGACGGCGGGCGAATATCGCGGTCTGACTCGCTCGGGCGCCTCCGGCCACACGCAAAATTATGTCCATCGCTACTCACGTTCCTCTTTGGCGTTCTCGGGATTATCCCTCAACCACCGCTCGTAGGTATACACGAAGTCCTGCTGATGAGGACTCTCTACTGAGCCGGGCCGTAATCTGCGAATGTAGCGTAGCGCGTCCTCGGCACGGTAGCCCGTTCTTACTAGATGGCAAGCCAACATGGTCCCGGTCCTGCCCACTCCAGCCTTACAGGAAACCACTACCGGAATATCCTTCTTTATCTGCTCATCAATGAAGTTCAGAATCCGCTGAGCTTGATCCAGGCTGGTAGCCTGGAAGTCCGGAACGAATTCGGCCATATCAACCAGCCCTGCTGGCTCTCCAGAGATGGTGCGTTGCTCCATTCTTACGATCGCACCGATCCCTTGCTCTTTCAGGTAGAGTAGCTCTTCGTCCAGGACCGGCCCCATGGAGCCGGCGAGCTTGCCTGGTATCACCCAGCTGAAATTCATCTCCTCACACTTCGTATCTAAATTAGACCTCTTCGAGACATGGTCGTATAGAAATCTAGTCCAATGTCTGGAGCGATCTCTTCTCGCTCCCTAGCCGGAGTTGAAGATCGTCTTGAGAGAGGGCATTTACCTCCACCAGCTTATCTCGAGTGGCGTGGCCCTTGAGGATTTTGATTTCAGTTTTGGGCAGGCTCAGGGTTTTCGCCAGCAATTCCACGAGGGCTTGATTCGCCTTCCCTCGCTCCGGTGCGGCCATCACCCTGACATGGAGCACATCCGCTCGGAATCCCTGGATTTCCGTTCGGGACGCCTTGGGCTGTACCTTCACTTTAATGCGACTTGCTTGCCGCACCAACTTACTCTTTTCTACTACTGGTTTTCGAATTTCTGAATATAGGGCCGTTTCAGGCTGACACCCACTTTCGATATTCAGTTTGATGATTGGAAGAGGGTTAGCAAAGACGCTATTAATCTTCTTGGTCTTTGGTCTGATGGGTGGACTGACACTTGGAGCAGACTCCCGAGACGGTGAAATTGTCCAGGTCCGGCTCAAAGCCGAACTCTTTAACGAGTCTGGTCCGAAATTCATCGAGGTAGCTGGGGCTCAGGTTAAAAGCCTGTCCGCAATCCTGACACACCATGTGTTGATGACGTGTGTGTGGGTCGGTGAGTTCGTAATGCAACCTGTCGCCCATGCCTACCTCGGTGACGAAGCGAAGTCTCTTGAACAGGTGTAGAGTGCGATAGACAGTGGCTATATCCATGTAAGGGTACGCCTCTTTAGCGCGGTTATATACCTCGTCCACGTTCATGTGGCCCTTACCCTCGGCGATGGCCGAAAGAATGATGAGCCGCTGAGGGGTAAGGCGTAACCCCTGCGCCTTCACTGCTTCTAAAATGTCGTTATGCCTAGTCATAAACCCTTCACCAGTTGCAAATACTGTTGTTAACTACAATTTAGACCAGGTTCCATAGGCTGTCAAGGAAAAGGAGTGACGTTCTCGAATCACTAGTACTCAGTCAACCTAATTGTTGGCAGGATAGAGATGGTGAAGCTTGACTCGGGCGTCCACAGTGGAGAATCTCCAGTCAATGGTTGCTCCGGCTTGGTTTCGTTCTGCCTCCAGGGCCGCGATCTCGCCACTCAAAGTCTCTTCATCGGCAATACGCCGGCGCAGGACTCGCCTGGCCAAGACACTGAACTCGATCTCTGCCATGTTGAGCCAACTACCGTGCTTGGGAGTGTAGTGAAACTCCAAGCGTTTGCGTATTCGCCTAGCCTCCTTGGGCTCGAAGGTTTCGTAGAGGGAAGCTGGTTTGTGGGTGTTGAGGTTGTCCAGCACCACCCGGATCTTCTCGGACGCTGGGTAAGCTTCATCGGCCAGCCACCGCATCTGCTTAGCGAAGTCCACCATGGTACGACGTTCGGTCACTGCCACATGCCTCCAGCCCGCCAGGGGCTCGCACAGCATGAACAGGTTTCGGGTGCCATTGCGCTGGTACTCGTAATCGTATCGCTCCCGTCGTGCCGGCTTGGGCGGGATCGGAGACCTCTTTTCCGCCAGCAACTGCTTGGAGGTCTCGTCGAAACAGACCACCGGGCGCTCTGGGTCATAGGGTTCCGCGTAAAGGTCCAGCACATCCTCCATACACGCCACAAACTCGGCGCTCACCTGGGGAATACACCACTCCTTCTTCTGCCACGGCTTGAGACTGTTTTTTTCAACCGCTTGCGAATTCCCTCGTGGGACATGGAGGGCGCCAGCCCCAACTCCACCACCTTGTTTGCCAGGAGCCGCAGGGTCCAGTGGTCATGGCCTGGGGGGGCCTCGCTGCACGCCAGGGCAATCAGGTGCGCTTCCCCCCGCTCATCCAGTTTGGTCGGATGTCCTGGCCGAGGATCTTCCTCCAAGGCCCGCTTCAGTCCTCCCTCCAGGTACCGCCGCTTGGTACGGCACACCGTACCCGCAGACGTGTCCAGCGCCTCCACGATGCGCATCACCCCCCAGCCCGTATCTGCCTTTAGCAGAATACGGGCCCGGGCAACCTTTCGCGCTGGGCTCTTTCCCCCGCGAATCAGTCGTTCCAACTGGTCTCGTTCTTCCCTTTCCAACCGGACCACATACCGTTCTCGTCCCATGGCTGCCACCCTCCTACGTCAACACTCCTAAAAAAGGGTAGCAACCTTAGACGTTTTCTTAAACAATTACCAAAACCGAGTTGACTGAGTACTAGAGCTATGTTGCACCAGTAAACAGAAACCAGGTAAAGTAGAGCGAGAGAGTTGGCGCTTTGGCGGCCAGGGCATCGGAGGCATCTGATGGCGATACAGTACGTTTTGACCGAATATTTCGACCAGGCCATGGAACGAGCGGAGTACGACAAGCTAGAAGATGGTACATATTCCGGTCGGATTCCCTCATGCAAAGGTGTAATTGCTTTTGGAACGACGTTACGACACTGCGAGAATGAATTGCGATCAACTCTGGAAGACTGGACTTTAGTGGGTCTTAAACTCGGTCATCCTTTACCGGTAATTGGAGGCATTGATCTAAACGAGGAGCCGTCACATGAGCCGGTGGACTCCGTGTAGACGTCGTGACTTCATTCGGCGCCTACGTAGACTGGGTTTTGAAGGGCCATTTTCTGGGACGCGTCACCAGTTCATGGTACATGAGCGACACCGGCTAGCTATCCCTTCCAAATGCAGAATTCTCTGTAGCCCAGGTTCGGATGATGATACGGGAAGTCAGAGATATACTAGGTCGATCGATCGCCGCGCAGGAATGGAATCGATTATAGATATAGGTCAGCAGCTTGTAGCAATAGCCTAAAGTGTCGTCACCTTGGCCGATGGGGGGACTATTCATCATGTCTATACTGGCTGAGACTTTCCTCCTAAGACTAAAGAATCATAGACTTAATGCAAAATATGAATATAAAAAGACAATACCTTGACAGTAAATTAGAGCAACTCATAAAAGCCGCTAATGATAGTGCGCAAAAAGGGCGTCTAGATCGTTTCCGACTTTTGATGGTGACAGAGGACGTTGATCTGACTCCTATGGATGGACTTGCCTATGAGTACTATCAAGAAGCTCGCCTATGCTGGTATATGGGGGCCTTTGTGGCAACAATTGTGATGAGTCAGCTTACCTTTGAACAGATGCTCCGGGCGCACTACAGAGTCGCAAATGGGGTCGGTGGTACCCTAGACAGAGGAAAGAAAGTGGATAATGCGACGTTCGCGGATCTTATCGATCAAGCCGTCGACGACGCTTGGGTCGACCAACAAGAAGCCGAAGCGCTTCATCGGCTTCGCCGCGATATTCGAAATCCTTATGTACATACCCATGACAGTCAGAAAAGGAACGAGAGCTCTGATCTGATCGATCAAGCCGTCGCTGACTACAGAAAAGATTTTTTTTACCAGCATCTTAAATTCGTGGCACCTCAGTTGATTGGAGTGGGAGTAGAAGACGAAGCCAGAGAAACCATTACATTATTGGTACGCCTTTTCCCCAAAATCTCGCGTGGGTTCTGGGGAATGTGACCATAACTATTTGCTAGTGTCGTACCTCGTTCAACTCCCCTAAAAACTCCTCGATCGGCTGAACCTCCTGCCCCCCACCCACCATGTCTCGGATGCTCACCGCTTCCCGCTCCATCTCTTCTTCGCCAATGATTACCACGTAGTGAACACCTAAGGCATTGGCCTGCCTTAGCTGCCCTCTGAGACTTCTCGAACCGCTGCTCAGGATGGCTCCAACCCCCGCCTCTCTTATCCTGCTGGCTATACGGACTGCTGTATCCCGCGTCTCCTCACCGGCATTGGCTACCAGGTATTGGGGCTTGGGCTCATCGGGTACCGGCACTTCCTGACGTTTAAGGTTCAGGACCAACCTCTCCATGCCCGTGGCAAAGCCTATACCCGGAGTGGGCCTGCCACCCAGCTGCTCGATCAGCCCATCGTATCGTCCTCCGCCGCAGATGGTGCTTTGAGCCCCCTCTTGGGCAGGCTGTATCTCGAAAACGGTGCGGGTATAGTAGTCCAGACCTCTCACCAGGCGATGGTCGATCTTATACGGCATCTTCGTAAAGTCGAGATAACGCTGTAACCTGCTCCAGTGATCTTGGCATTCCTCACACAGGTGATCTGTAGATCGGGGCGCCTGTTCTTGCAGTGGCTGGCAGGATGCTTGTTTGCAGTCCAGGAGGCGCAGCGGATTCCGCTCCAGCCGCGACCTACAGTCCGCACACAGACGTGCCAAATGACCCGAATAGTACCCTTTCAGCTCATCTATGTATCCGGGACGGCACTTGCTGTCGCCTATGCTGTTGACCAGCAGAGAAAGTCCCTCTAACCCCAGATCGGACATCAGTTGCCAGGCCAGCTCTATTACCTCCGCGTCCACTGATGGGTCACCGTCGCCCAGGACCTCTGCACCGAACTGGTGGTGCTCTCGGTAGCGTCCCGCCTGGGGACGTTCATAGCGGAAAACGGGGCAGAAATAGTAGAGTCGCACTGGCTGAGGGAGATTGTGCATACCATATTCCATATAGGCTCGACACACCGGCGCCGTACCTTCCGGGCGAAGGGTAACGGAATCTCCGCCCCTGTCTTCGAAAGTGTACATCTCCTTCTCGACTAGGTCGGTGCCTTCACCCACGGAGCGAATGAATAACCGTGAATATTCGAATACCGGCGTATCCAGACGAGAGAAACCGTATCGACGACAGAGGTTCAGCGCTCTGGCCTCTATGTATCGCCAGTACTTCTGCTCCTCTGGTAACAGGTCTGTAGTACCTCTTGGTGCGCTGTACTGCATAGACATATTCTCCAGGTTACCATACTGGGATAGGTTCTACCGTGTAAAAATAGTATCTGCTGGCGCCTCTATCTGAGCGATGGCAATAAGAGTCTTGCTCAGGGATGGTAACAGTTTTCGATAAAACGCTTAACTGCTCTGGACTTCAGTGCTATCGAGAGTTTATCATATGCGTAAGTTCTGATGGAGTCTTGGGTCAGTGACCACTAAGGTCAAAGAAATCGTTAACCGTGTTGAGAGCTACCTCGCTGAGGATAAAGTGGCTCTGATCGAAAAAGCATGCCATTTTGCCACGGAATGCCACGATGGCCAGACACGTGTGTCCGGAGAACCCTACATAGAGCATCCCTTCCAAACGGCCCTCTTCCTGGCAGACTTGCATCTGGATTTCACCACCATCGCCGCCGCTCTCCTCCATGACGTCATAGAGGACTGCGATATATCCTACGAAGAGGTGTCCGAGCGCTTTGGTGAGGACGTAGCCAAACTGGTGGATGGCGTTACGAAACTAACTCGGATGGACCTGAAGCTCATTGGCCCTGAGACGGAAGACTCTCAGCAACCAACCGCTTTTCAAGAAGATCGCCTCCAGGCTGAGAGCCTACGCAAAATGTTGGTAGCGATGGCTGAAGACGTGCGAGTTGTTCTCATTAAACTCGCCGACCGTCTTCACAATATGCGCACTCTGGAAGCTCTTGCTCCCGACAGACGCAAGGTCATAGCCCAGGAGACCTTAGACATCTATACCCCATTGGCCCATAGGCTCGGCATTTGGGACATCAAGTGGCGTCTGGAGGATATGGCTTTCAGACACCTACAACCTGACAAGTATAAAGAAATCTCTCGTATTCTATCTGCTAAGCGTGGTGAAAGGGAGGCATACGTAGAGGGCGTCGTTGCGACTTTGACCAAGGAGCTTGATGCAGCCAATCTCGAGGCTCAAGTCATTGGAAGACCCAAGCACATCTACAGCATCTACAAGAAGATGCAAAAATACGCTATCCAGGGCAAGGAGTTGAGCCAGATATACGACCTGTACGCTCTTAGGCTATTGGTCAAGACACAGGCCGATTGCTACAACGCCCTAGGACTGGTGCACAACCTGTGGCATCCCATGCCCGGGCAGTTCGACGATTACATCGCTAACCCGAAAGAGAACGTATACCAGGCCCTCCACACCACTGTTATGTGCGAGGGTGGAACACCTCTGGAGGTGCAGATTCGCACTCATGATATGCACCAGGTGGCAGAGTATGGAGTAGCCGCTCACTGGCGATACAAGGAAGGCGGCGCTGGTGACCTTCGGTTCGAGGACAAAATGACCTGGCTTCGCCAACTCCTCGAGTGGCAGCGGGACGTTAGTGGCACCGATGAATTCCTGGAATCGGTAAAGACGGACCTGTTCCAGGACCAGGTTTTCGCTTACACCCCCAAAGGGGACATTATCGAGCTACCCAGCGGCTCCACTCCCATTGACTTCGCTTACAAGATACACACCGAACTGGGGCACCGATGCATTGGAAGCAAGGTCAACGGCCGTCTCGTGGCGCTGGACTACCAGTTGAACAATGGCGACACTGTGGAGATCCTGACTACCAAGGTGGCCAGGGGGCCCAGCCTGGACTGGCTCAACCCCAATCTAGGATATGTGAGATCCGCCAGCGCTCTGGAGAAGGTCCGCCAGTGGTTCCGAAAGCAAACTCGTCGGGTAAACGTTCAGAGAGGCCGGGAGGTCCTACGCAAAGACCTCAAACGCCTCAACATGAAGGTCGACGAGACCGAAGTTGCCGCACTATTCCGGTACGACACCCTCGAGGAGTTCCTGGCGGCTCTGGGATCGGGAGGGGTCTCGGATACTCAGCTCGTTGCCAGGCTTACTGCCCAACAGGATAAGCCGGAAGAGGACTTGAGGCCTTCCGTGCCCTTGTCCAGCCCCACAACCGGGGTCCAGGTCTTGGGGGTGGGTGATCTGCTGATTCGAATGGGCCGCTGCTGTAACCCACTACCGGGTGAGGAAATAATCGGCTACATTACCCGTACCAGAGGCGTCACAGTCCACAAACGGAGTTGTCCCAACCTGAAAAACGAAGACGAGCAGGAGCGTTTGGTCAAAGTCGAGTGGGCCAAGACAAAGGAACTATATCCTGTACGTGTATCTATCGTGGCATGGGACCGGGTAGGCCTTCTGAGGGACCTCACTACCCAGGTCTCTGAACAGGGTGTCAATATAGCTTCTGCGACCACCACGGAAAACTCGGATGGTACAGCTACCACATCCTTAACTCTTTACACAACGGGTGTCGGCCAGCTCAGCCGTCTCTTTTCCAAACTAGAGGGTGTTCGAGGCGTGATTAGCGCAATTCGAAGCTCCACCGATGCCGAGATCCCTTCACCTAAGTAGTCATTAAGGTTTATACTATCAGGAACGCTTAAACCCAGAAGCACACAGGAGGTTATCGTTGCCCGCCGAAAAATCCGCCCGTACATCAGAGAGAAGGCGAATTCAGAACCGCAGAGTTCGCAGTGCCACCCGCACGATGGTAGCCCGCGCTGTCAGCGCTCTACAAGCAAATCAATCAGAGGATGTCGAGTCTGCTGTTGCCACAGCGGTGAGGGCTTTGGATAAGGCAGCCACCAAAGGGATCATACACCGCAACAACGCCGCTCGAAAAAAATCCCGTCTCATGGCCAAGTTGAACGCAATCAAAGCGTCTTAACAGAACGAGCTCTCAGTCTTGGAAGAGACATCAAGTTAAGGACAAGGCCATGATGCCAGCTAACTGCAACGCAGCTATAGATCGGCATTGAGCAAGCTCATCCATACCCTTAGTAGTAATCCATTCGAAGTCCCTAGCCTCAGATAACCGGTAATTTAAGGCAATTGGAACATTTCTCAACAGCGTGGACCTACGCCAGCGGCCTGTTGACAATATGTAGTCCCTCTGATACTCTCCAATCTAGAACACTAGTTTTAAAGGTGCAAACATGCAGCCGAAGAAAAAGCTTTCAGCCCGACAAGAGCTCATGGTACAGTTCATCCGCGACTTCATGCAGGAGAATGGGCTGCCACCCACTGTTCGGGACATCCAGAAAGCTTGCGACATCAGTTCCACATCGGTAGTGGACTACAATCTCCGTCTCCTCCAGAGGGATGGATATCTTCGGCGTAGGCCCGACGTGGCCCGGGGAATCGAGCTTCTGGATGAGATGGCCATGCCCTATAGGAACGCCTCACCAATGCGCCGCGTCCCTGTAGTGGCTTACATTGCTGCCGGTGAACCGCTACCCCTCCTGGACACCGACGGTTGGGCCTCTGACGATGCCTTGGAAAGCATCGAAATTCCGCCCGATATGCTCAAAGACAAGCACAATCTGTACGCTTTGAAGGTCAAGGGTACCTCAATGATCGACGCGCTGGTAGACGATGGAGACATCGTGCTCGTGGAGCCTTCGCGAGAGGCCTCCAACGGTGAAATGGTAGTGGCGAGGCTCAAGCTGGAAAACGAGACCACCCTCAAACGCCTATATCAGGAAGGGGATTCAGTTCGCCTGCAGCCCGCCAACAGCCAGATGGAACCCATTTATTCAAAGGCAGAGAACGTGGAGATACAGGGCAGGGTCGTAGGCGTAATCCGTATGGTGGGCTAGGTCAGATTCAGACTGACTACTAGTCTGACGAAGGCAGCTTCCGCGGCTGCTGCAGTTCCATGTCCACATCACAACACTGAATGGCCCCGTCACCCGTCTTAGTACACAACACCATGGTGCTGCAGCTGTTGCAGACGTAACGCTTTCCCAGTTGATTGGCCATGTAATCCTCCTACGAATGTAGCGGAGGCGTATAGAGGTTAGCTCTTAAGGGACATTGGTTGTTGACAACAACTCATGCTCCCGTCGCCACCTTTAGTAACAATAAACTCTGAGTTGCACTTGGTACAAACGTACCGTTTCCCGGTCTCATTGCCCACTTCGAGATTTACCTCTGGATGATTTTGATTTAGCTTCAGCTACATTATAGCCTTACCCGACTTGAGGGTCAACGCGTATTTCTCGCTTTAGGTGGTGATACACTATTGGTAGCCCATCTAAACGGCAGGCACATAATATTGTTGAAGACTTACTTTGTTCCGCTCCTAATATTAGTGATAGCTCTCGTGGCGTCGTGCGGCGAATCGGAGCCCGATGCTGCTCCCGTATCCGTTCCTACCCAGGCACCAACCTCGACTCCTGCTCTATCTCCCACTTCCACGCTCACTCCAACACCATTTCCTACGCCCACTCCAACTGCCACGTCCAGCCCGCCATCTATGTCCGTCACCGATGGCACCCCGCTGGTAAAATTCCCCATGGACGAGTCTGCCCACGACGTACCTATCGAGTGGTGGTATTTTAACGGGCATCTGACTGATAGCGAAGGTCGTTACTACAGCTTCCACTTCGTAGGAGTGGAGGCCTCAGCGTCGAAGATTCTCCAGGGTAGAGTTATGAACCTCACCTTGGCTACTCCAGAGCAGAGCGTGGTAGTGAAGGCGGAGCAAGTAGCCCTGGGCAAAGGAGCGCATCCACCCACCGGGTTCTCTATGGTAGTAGATGACTGGCACATTCAAGGAGACGACGAGCAATACGATCTCAAGGCCGCGGATGGTGAGTATGGTTTGAGCCTCCGCCTAAAGGAAACCAAGTCACCCGTCCTGCATGGCGAAGACGGAATCATAGACATGGGGCCTGCGGGAGAGTCCTACTACTACTCACGCACCCGCTTGAAGGCCCAGGGGACCCTAACAATCGAAGGTGGACCGTTGGAGGTATCGGGCGAGGCGTGGATGGACCACCAATGGGGTGACTTCGGGCAGGAGCGAGTGAGGTGGAACTGGTTCAGCCTGCAGCTAGACGACAACAGCGAGCTGATGGTTGTCCTCTTCTGGGACATAACCACTGGAGAATTGATCCTACGATATGGTACCTACCTGCCTTCAGCAGGCGAGGCCCAGTATCTGCAATGGGAAGACATCGAAGTAATACCGATCGATTCATGGACAAGCCCTAATACCGCTATTACATATGATATGGGCTGGCAGCTAGAGGTTGCTCCGCTGGGCTTGTCTATAAACGTGGAGCCCGTCCACCTGGATGCTGAGTTTCATATGAGCCAGATCAGGCCATTGGTCTACTGGGAGGGGGCGGCTACTTTCGCCGGCCAGAATGCCGGTGAGGCAGTTTCCGGCAGGGGATATGTCGAGATGGGTGGCTACGGTGAGGAAGGGCCTTAAGCGGAGTCACCCCTTACAGATCAAACCTCACTGGGGCTTTCTGACCCTGCTTGCCCGGACGCACCGGCCATGCCATAATTCTTGGCGTCCGTAGTTTAAGAATAATTTACCGAGGAGGTACATCCTGTATGACTACCGTAGGCACCGGCAAGTATACGTACGACGTTGTGGAAAATTGGGGGAAATTGCCCCAGGGTCAGGCCTTTAAAGACGTTAGCGCAGTCGCCGTAGACTCTCAGGACAAGGTATATGTTTTCCAACGGACTGACCCGCCAGTCTTGGTCTTCGATACGGAGGGGAATTTCCTTGGCTCCTGGGGTAACGGTGCTCTAAACTTCTCCCACGGTATCGACATCGATACAAATGACGTGGTCTATCTGACGGACAGGGATGACCACGTTGCAATGACCTATACCTTGGATGGCCGACCTCTAATGATCCTGGGAACCAGAGGCCAGCACTCGGATACGGGGTGTACCGAGGATGCCGGGACGGTGTTACGTGCTGCGGGACCCTTCAATAAGCCCGCGGGCATGGTCCGTGCCCCCTCAGGCGACTTGTACGTGGCCGACGGCTACCGTAATAGCCGTATCCATAGGTTCTCAGCGGACGGAAGCCTGAAGGCCTCTTGGGGGAACCCGGGCAAGACCGCTCCCAATGAGTTCCACGTCCCCCATTGTCTCTGGGTCGACAAGGAGGGCATAGTCTATGTATGTGACAGGGAGAACAGCCGGGTCCAGGTGTTCACGGCGGACGGGAAGTTCATAGCTCAATGGACAGATATGCACCGGCCTACGGCTATCTACATGGACGCGGATGAAACGGTCTATGTCACCGAGCTCGCGCCCTGTGTGAGCATCTGGGACAAAAGTGGCAAACTAATAGAGCGGCTGGAGGCCCCACAGGCCCACTGGCTCTACGGTGACTCCCTTGGCAACCTCTACCTTACAGGCGCAGGCGTGCCTGATGTCGCCAAATACGTGAAGAAGAGCTAGTTCCTACAGTTGAAACGCAGCTACTGCGGTGCTGATCCAATTAAGGTTGAGGGACGTTCGATATCAATCGAACGTCCCTCTTCTTTTGAATCATTTATCTCATCGCTGGAGGTTAAACTCTTAGCTGAGGATTTGGGAGTCAGGGCGAACAACCGGAAAGTTTAAAGTACCTGCTGCAATGCCTGTTCCAACTCCTCGAAGGTGGCAAAAGCCTCGAACCTGGCGGATACGAGACCATCCCTTCCCACCACGAAGGACCACTCGGTGCTGGGCAGCCGCCATTCCAGCGCGGTCGGCGAGATGCGCGCTTGGGTGAGGTCTCCCTGAATTTCAACGGGGTTATCGTAGAAGTCCACGTGAATGAAGTTGGCCTGTCCTTTGTATTTGTTCTTGAGCTCCTGAAGTACCTCGACCTGGGGCCCGCAGACGGCGTTAGTACAGAATGCGGGACTGGCCATAACCAGCACAGAAGGCAATCCATTGGTTACCGCATCCGCGATGGTCGTCTGATATAGCTCGGGGTCTTGCAATGAGCCAGTGGTCAGCTCTTCGATGTTCATAACGTCGTCGATCGTCTTGTTGTTGCTTTTTATAGCTGAAGAGCCCACCACAGGGGCGGAAGCGGCCGCATTCACATCAAAGAATAGCTCTACCTCCTGATCTGATCCGTCTTTGTCTGTAATCTCTATCTTGATTCCCCACCTGCCCGGATGGTCAAAGCTCAAGCTGGTAGTGTAAAGCCCACGAACACCGTAAGGCCATGGCCTGAAGACTGCCAGGGCGGTCTGGTCGAGCTCTCCCTCCGAGTTTTCATTGGGGAAGAAAAGGGACGAGACCCGGGCTTCTGGCGCACGCACCAGGTCTGTTGGAGACGTAAGCACAAAGGCTACTCGGTTCTCTCCCAGGCCCAGATCAGGAGTCCCTAATATGGCTTGCAGACCATCGGGGGACACAGGGCCTTTGACTAGAGTCAAGTTGTCCGGCATTAGCTGTTCGCTAGCCTGAGGGGGCTCATCGGTTGGTGTGAGTTCAGGTACCGGCGTGTTCGCGTCGGAACATGCAACCAAGGCCATGGTAGAGGTGGCCAAAAACAACGCCAGGATTAGTCGTTTCACCTGATTTTCCTCCTCAGAAGAGTGCTCCGGTTGTAGAACTACGGATCGTGGAGCCTTGAAGGGCTGTTCGCTTAGAACGAATTTATCGAACGATCAGGAAACCTACACCCCCGAGTCGTACACTCCGAAAGTAAAAGCGTAAACCGCGAAATGGGGGGAGTTGGAGCTTAGCTTGAGCCAGCGCAGACCATAGCTCGGCGCCTGTACCACCGAGTACATTCGTGGCTCGTCAACGTAGAGGAAGCTCCTGCCGTCCTCCTCAATAACCACGTCTTCTCCCTTGTTCTCCTCGGTGAGATATTCGTCCTCCAGACCCGTAGTGACCAGCACTTTGAAGGGTTGTATATCCTCTCCCTCCGGATTAATTACGACGTTTACGCTCTTCGCGCCGTACCGCAATCGCATGTAGTCTTCGAAGTTGGAGGTCTCGCGGTCATGCCTCAAACTCTCCTCGCCTGAGAACCAGGGACCTTGCAGATAGATGCGGTGGGCGATATGGTCCTCCGGGTCTTCATAGTCAACCGTCTTATCGGGGTTTTGGAGGTACTCATCGTTGCCCACATATGCTGACGTGAACTCGGAGGCATCAATTGCTCGCACCCACCCAGCATAGATCTCGTTCGTGACCGGGTTGCCAGGACCCGAAGCGAAAATCGAGTCCACGGTCTGATATTCGGGTAGCTCTGAGTCTAGCTCGACCAAGTCCGCTCCCGTCTCTTCAAGGAGCTCCCGGAGCTGCTTCTCGGTCTCGGCGTATTTCCCCTCACCGAATCGGGTATAGCGAAGGATTCCATCCTTGTCTATCAGATACTTGGAGGGCCAGCCCCTTGTTTTGTAGGCGGTCCAGGTCTCTTTGTCGTTATCCAATGCTACCGGCCAGGCTATACCGAATTTGGCGACCGCCTCCTTCACATTCTCCAGATTCTTTTCGAAGTCGAACTCCGGAGTGTGTACTCCCACTATCACCAGGCCATCGTCTGCGTATTTAGCGTGCCATGACTTGAGAAAGGGAATAGTGCGGATACAGTTGACGCAGGTGTATGTCCACACGTCAATCAGCACCACTTTGCCCTTGAGGTCACTCAGTTGCAGCGGCTCTGAGTTCAGCCAGGCCTGGATCCCTACAATCTCCGCGGCCGGCGGGCCCTCAGCGACCTTGGGTTCGGGGGTGGGGGTCGCCGTAGGTTCCAGTGTTGGGGTCTCCGTAGGTTGGGGTGTAAACGTGGCCAGGGGAACCGGTGTTGGATCATCCCCTCCACAAGCAGCTATCAACACTAAGAATGCTAGTAGAGGTATTATGAGTCTTATCATCTTCATCCGACAGATACTACGCAAGTATTCGAAAAAAGGATGCTTTGTCTGTATTCTGAACCAAAAATAGTGGGATTGTACTCACTCTCCTTGGAGAGACTGGCCCGTGGTATTATATCACTCAGACTAGATAATCAATTTTGTGTGGTGGACATGAATAATCTCAGTTATGACGTATTTCAGACCGAGTTGGGGTGGATAGGGACGTTGCTTTCACCGCGAGGGTTGCGCAGGCTGTCTTTGAAGCCCACCCCCGTGGAAGCACTGGACGACCTGGGCCCCGACGTAGCGCGAGCAAAGCAAGACCCGGTCGCTGTAGATGATATCCGCCAACGACTCTCGACTTACTTTCAAGGGGCAGTACAGTCCATGGATGACATACCTCTGGACATGGAGGACGCGCCACCCTTCTTCAAGGCTGCATGGGAAGCCTGCCGTACCATACCACCCGGCGAGACCAGGAGCTATGCGTGGTTGGCCGCAGCGGCGGGCAGACCAAGGGCGTTCAGAGCGGCAGGTCAAGCAATGGCCAAGAACCCGTTAGCCATCGTAATCCCATGTCACAGGGTAATCGGTAGCGACGGCGGCCTCCACGGCTACGGAGGTGGGTTGGACAAGAAGGCGCGGCTGTTGGAGATGGACAGGAACGCCGGGGAACGAGGAAGTTAGGAAGAGGGACCGATCTTAACCGTTGGACCCATTACTACTACTGTCTAACTGAACGCAGCCTACCCCCAATAGCTCCTCCAAGCGCGCACAAAGCTCTGGGCAGTAGCCGGTGGTGATCATGGGCAGGTCCAATCGCACCCGCCTTGTACCCGTCGATATCTCCAGGTGTACCTTACTTTTGCCAGAGAACTCCAGCATTGTCTTGATGGCTTCCCTGAGTCGGTGGGCGTCCTCATCGAGGTCCTCAGACTCAACGAGCCCGATGAGAAGATTAGCGGGCTGTTCTGGCTCCCGATGACCGTTCGATTCGGCTTGGATTGAAGCGACTTCAACAATGCTGTCAGGCTTCTTCGAGGGACGTTCGCCATGACCAACACCGTTCTCATGAATGTATATCTTGGCCTGATCGCAGTGAACCGATAGCTCGTCGCCCCGGACCTTAACTCTGCCCGACACCAGAATCAAGTTCCCTTCCTGCCATACTTCACGGGTCTTTTCCAATACATCCGGCCAGGCGATGGCTTCGGTGCTTCCGTACATTAGCTCCAAGGTGCCGATCAAGTATGGACGCTGGTCACGCGTGTACCGCTCTGAAACTGAGGAAAGCTGACCCAGAACTTTTATCCTCTGGCCATCCATCTCAACGTCGAGCTGGTCGCGAGAGGTTATAGCATCAGATGAGTTCTTTGGGATGATTGACTTGAACGGGTTGGCGGATAAGGCCACACCCAGGAGCTCTTTCTCCCAGGCCACTTTCTCTGCGGGTGGCACGTCCTCGCCGGCGGCCGCTATGTTAACAACAGGTGCCGCGTCCGCAGATTGGGGAAGCACGTCAAACATGCTTGACTGGCCCGCCTCCCGCCTGCGGGCCTCTTTCTGGGCCAGGGATAGAATCTGTTCGACTGCAGCCAGCAAGGCGCCTCGATTACTCAAGGCGTCAAAAGCGCCTACCTTTGTCAAGCTCTCCATCGCCCTACGATTCAGCCCCCGCAGGTCGGCACGTGTGCAGAAATCATCTATCGTCTTAAATGGACCTTCCTTCTCTCTCTCCTCTATGATCGCTCGGACTGCTCCCTCACCCACGTTCTTCACTGCTGCGAGTCCAAAACGCAAGGCAGGGTCTCCGGCATCATCTTTGTCCAGTGTGAAATATGCTCCGCTACGGTTAATATCCGGCCCCTTAACCTGGATACCCATTCGGAAACACTCGCTGATGGCGCTGGCCGTCCTGTCGGGATGGTCTAGCCGTGCGTTCAGCACCGACGCCATGTACTCCAGTGTGAAGTTCGCTTTGAAGTATCCAGTCCAGTAAGAGATTAGGGCATAGCTGACGCTGTGGGCCTTATTGAAAGCATATCCTGCGAATGGCTCAATCAGATTGAACACTTCCTGGGCCAACTCATGGGTGAACCCTTTACTTACCGCACCTTCTAGAAAGCCCTCTCGTTCCTGCCGCATCATCTCGGGTATTTTCTTACCCATGGCCTTTCTAACGGTATCCGCGCGGCCCAGGGAGTATCCGGAGAAGGCCTGCAAGATGAGAAGCACCTGGTCCTGGTAGACGATCACGCCGTGGGTATCTTCGAGTATCGCCTTAAGGCTCGGATGGGGGTACTTGATAGGGGCGCGACCGTGTTTGGCGTTTATGAATGTGTCGATGTGCTCCATGGGGCCGGGCCTGTATAGTGCGATCATCGCCGCGATGTCGCCGAGCTCCGATGGCTTGAGCTCCTTAATATACCGCTGCATCCCGGCGCTCTCAAGCTGGAATACGTCGGTAGTCTCCCCCGATGACAAGAGTTCGAAGGTCTTACGGTCGTCCAATGGCAACCTGTGAAGATCTATCTTGATTCCCCGGGTCTGCTCCACCATCTTCACGGCCCGATCAAGGATGGTCAGACTTGTGAGACCCAGGAAGTCCATCTTTAGCAGCCCCAACTTGGCCACATGGTCCATGGCATACTGGGTCATGTCGATCTGGCTGCCGTCGTCTCCTCGTACCGGTCTCTGTAACGGCACATACTCCATCAAGGGCTCACTGGCGATTACCACCCCAGCGGCGTGGGTGCTGACGTGATGGACGGTTCCCTCCAGTTTCTGGGCCGTGTCCACCAGATTGTGAATGGACTCGTCGGAATCGTAGACATCTTTCATCTCGGGGTTTGCCGCGAGAGCGTCCTCCAGCGTGCGGGCCTTGAAAGGCACCATACGCGCCATCCTGTCCACGTCGGCGTAGCTCATGCCCAGGCTGCGTCCCACGTCCCGAAGGGATGCCTTGGCGCCTAGCGTTCCGAAGGTTATGATCTGTGCGACGCGGTCTCGCCCGTACTTGCTGGTAACGTAGGAGAGCACCTCGTCCCGGCGATCATCCTGGAAATCCATGTCGATGTCCGGCATCTCTTTGCGCTCAATGTTGAGGAAACGCTCGAAAACCAGCTTGTACTCCAGGGGGTCCACCTCGGTGACACCCAGGCAATATAGGGCCAAGCTGGCGGCAGCACTGCCTCTGACTCCAAAGAGAATGTTGTTCTGGTGAGCAAAGGACGTTATATCCCAAACCACCAGAAAGTAGTTGGCGAACTGGGTGAGCTTGATGACCTCTAGCTCGTAAGTCAGCCGTTCCTGTGCCTCAACAGGAAGCTTGGGATAGAGCCTCTTGAATCCATCCCAGCATAGCTGTGACAGGTATTCGTCGGGGTCGGAGTCCCCTGGAACCGGGTAGCTGGGCAGGTGAAGCTCGCCGGTGGAGAGCTTCACGTCACACATATCAGCTATCAGCCCGGTGTTTGCCAGGGCCTCAGGAAAGTCCTGGAATAACTCCTCCATCTCCTGGGGGTCCTTGAGATAGTAGGAGTCGTCTTCCATCTTCAGACGCTTTTCGTCATTGACTGTCGTGTTGGTATGGATGCAGATGAGCACATCTTGCAGCTCGGCGTCATCCTTATGAACGTAGTGACAGTCGTTGGTAACCACCAGCGGTATGTCCAGCTCCCGGCTCATCTCCACCAAAGACTCGTTTATGGTGGGCAGCTGGGGCACATGCTCATGGCGTTGCAGCTCCAGGAAGAAACTATCTTTGCCCAGGAGATTCTTGTACCAAAGGGCTGCCTCTTTGGCTTCGGGTAGCTGGCCTTCTGAGATGAGCTTAGGTATTTCAGCGGTGGGACAGCCCGCCAGCACGATCAGACCTTCGTGATACTGCTCGAGCAGCTCTCTATCAATTCTGGGCCTGTAGTACTGCCCCTCCAGATGGGCGTAGGTAACCAGCCTCATCAGGTTCTGGTAGCCCTGGTTATTCTTAGTCAAGACTGTCAGGTGGAATGGACTTCGCTCCGAGGCGCCTCTTTCGTGGCGGCTTTGGTGAGCCACGTACACCTCGCAGCCGATGATGGGCTTTATCCCGACCTCCATGCACTCAGCGTAGAACTCCACCACGCCATACAGGGAGCCATGGTCCGTGATGGCGAGGGCTTCCATGCCCAACTCCTTGGCGCGCCTCACCAATTTGGGGATGCGGCTGACGCCATCCAGGAGGCTATATTCGGTATGTACGTGCAGATGAGTAAACATTAAATAGCCGGTGAAACTACAAGATATACCACGGAAGACGGGGTGAAGGTACCATATAATAGACCATGTCGGAAGTCAAGGTAGATTTTTTGTATTCTACCCAATTTCACAAAAGAGCCATGCTATAATCGGACTTGGGGAGTGTACCAAGGTTCTCTTACATGATGTCATCCTGAGGCTTAAGCCGAAGGATCTCAACATCGAAACCGAAACCCTTCACGGAGTTTACCCTGAGGAACGAATGGTTCAGGGTGACAAGAAAATATGCAGCGCAGCGGCCACGGAGCGTTAGCTATGTTGAGCAGCCTGGAGATCAAGAACTTCAAGGGCATAAAAGAAGGCACCATTCCCAACCTTGCCCAGGTGAATGTCCTGGTGGGCCGTAACAACTCGGGCAAGTCAACGGTGCTGGACGCCTTGCTGTTAATGAGGTGCGCTTTCGCCGCTATTGATTTTCTTGAACGAGATGGCGTAGATCAAACAATAGAGCGAAAGGTCTCTAGAGCAAAAGTATCTGGGTATCCAGAACTGCATTTCAAGATGGCCCATCAAGAACGAATACAGTTAGGATGTACGTTCAACAGCGGTGAAGAATTGACGCAAGACTGGCAAGCTAGGCCAGGTGCTGTACCCGAATTGAACGTAACTTCAAAGGGAACAACAAAAGAGTTCTTCAGCGTGCCGAATCGGACTCCGGAAAGGCGGCGAATTGATGATTTGGAAAACAGCGCTTTATGGAGCCGATTAGCATTACATCCGAACGGCATCGGTCAAGAGAACTATAAATTACTGGCAAAAATCCATCTACTAGACCCTACTTCGTTAAGATCTCCCATGCTTGAGGAGCTCTGGGAGAAGCTCACCCTGGATGAACGGTTAGACCTTGAATTGCGCGACTGGATAAACACTATATATCAATTGAATATCGATGGGTTTAACCTAATGCCATTTGGTGGCCATCCCCGGCTAGTAGCCGGTCTACCTCTGGGCAGCAGAGCCGTGGACTGGATGGGCGATGGGTTGCGGTACGCCCTCAACATTCTGGCGCTTGGAATGCTCCTGGAGGGCACCATCCTGATGGTGGAGGAGCTGGAGACCCATCAGCACCCCGAGTCGCTGAAGAAGCTGACCCAGACCCTCTTCGAGCTGGCCAAAAGGCAGAACCTCCAGCTATTCCTCACCACCCATAGCTGGGAGCTGATGACCTACGCCCTGGAGGCCGCGGAGGAAAAAGACGTAGACCTTACGATGCACCACGTGAGGCTGAGCGAAAAAGGCGAGTTTGACTCAAGGGCAATTCCTAGTCCAGATGCCAAGCTCCTTGCGGATATCGGCCACGACATCAGATTTACCGATAAGTACATCAAGGCTCAATAGATGCCAGCGATACCGATAGTGGTCGAGGGCCCTACCGATGTTGCCTTCTTCCGCAAGTTAGCCTCGTTAGTTCCCCTCCTTCCAGGCACCTCACTGGAGCCCCGCACTCCGGGGGAGAATCGTGGAGGAAGGAACAACATTCCTGGTGCAGTCGAGGCTCTTGTTACGGCCGGTGTAGAACGACTGATATTGGCTGAAGACTTCAACGGCAAGACTCCAGATCAGATAATTCAGTCCCACCGCGATACTGTCTCAAGGCATTTAGGACATTCTGCAACCGATCTATCGGACACTGGTGACATGTTTCGGGTACAAAATGTCACTGTTGTAGTAATTCCGATGGGCCTCTACGATGACCCTGATCTTAACGCCCTGGGCATCACGAGTCACTCAATGGAGGACTACCTAATCAAGTTGCTTCTGTTGGACGAATCTCTCAGGCCAGCCGGCCCTCGATTTCGCCAACTCATCGAAGGGCTGATACAGACCATAAGAAACTATGGCGTGACCTTCGACTCTAGCAAGGAAATGTTCCAGCTTGTAAAGCCAGTCATAAAACATGGATTCAGTGACACTGGGGTGGTCGAAGCATTGTTCGAGAAAGCCAGCCCAGAGCATTTGCAGACAGTTATGGACCCACTGATAGACCGTTTGGAACGAGCTGCAGCGCTCTAGCGACCAATTGTAGTTATATCAACGAGCGCCCCTGGCCTGCGTCCACGGGTATGCACACTCCAGTAATCATGCTGGCCCGCTCCGAGGACAGGAACGCCACCAGGTCACCCACGGGCTCGGGCCAGCCGAACCTGCCCGCGGGCAGGTTCCGTGTTATGAATTCCTGCACCACCTCCGGGGCCTCTTCGTTGGAGAAGCGCTCCCAAGTGCTTCCGGGATGAATGATGGAGCCTGGAGCTATACTGTTGACCAGCACGTTGTCCTTGATCAGCTCCACCCCTGCGTACTTAGTGGAGGCTATCAAAGCAGCCTTGGCCCCCATGTAGTCGGCGGAGCCACCATATTCCCGGCCGTAGATGGAGGATATGTTAACGATACGACCCCACTTCCTTGCCTTCATCTCCGGAATGGCCAGTCTCATAAGCCTCAAGGCTCCAAACAGGTTCACTTGGTAGCCCAGGACCATCTGCTCATCGCTGGTGTCGGCCATGGTGCTGCCCCGACGCCCACCCACATTGTTCACCACTATATCCACAGGCCCCAGCTTCTCCACCGTACTCTCATAGATTAGCTGCGCCGATGCGGGCTCGGATATATCGGCCATGATTCCGGTTGCAGAAACGCCCAGGACCTTTAGCTCGTCCACAGTCTTGTCCAAGGTGCTATCAGTCCTGCCACATATGGCTACGTTTACCCCTTCTCCTGCTAGCGCCAGAGCCGACACTCGGCCCAGCCCTCGACTGCCGCCCGTTACTATGGCCACCTTACCCGCTATTCCCAGGTCCATACTGCGACTCCTTATAGTCTTTGGCCACGGAGGCACTGAGACACGGAGATAATTTATTAATTCCTCTGTGTCTCAGTACTTCTGTGGCCAACGTCTCTATTCCAGGTCGCCCCAGGTATATCCCATCTTCACATCCACCTTCAAGGGGACCGCCAGCTCCAGTGCGTGGGGCATCTCCTGGTACACCAGCTCTTGAAGGCTCTCTATCTCATCCGAGGGCACCTCGAAAACCAGCTCGTCATGAACCTGAAGAAGCAGCCTCGTACGCATTCCTGACTCTTTTAGCTGGCGGTGTACCCGTAACATGGCCAGCTTCATGATGTCCGCGGCGCCGCCCTGAATGGGCATGTTCACCGCAGCTCTTTCGGCTGCCTGCCGGACGTTGTAGTTGCTGGCATCGATGTCGGGAAGGTAGCGACGGCGACCCAGCATCGTGGCTACATAACCGACCTTCCTAACTTGGACTTTGGTCAACTCGATGTATTGTTGGATGCCGGGATACTTGGAGAAATAGGTTTCGATAAATCTCTGTCCCTCTTCAGGACTGAACTCCGTCTGCTGGGAGATGCCGTAGGGCGACAAGCCGTAGATAACGCCAAAGTTCAGTACCTTGGCGATTCGCCTCATATCAGCGGTCACCTCGTCTGAGGGCACATCGTACATCAAAGAGCCAGTCGCCGAGTGGATGTCCTCGTCTCTCTGGAAAGCCTCTACCAAGGCGCTGTCCTGGGAGAGATGAGCGAGAACTCGAAGCTCGATCTGGGAGTAGTCGGCTGAGAGGAGTTGCCAGTCCGGCGCATTCTCGGCCACAAAGGCCTTCCGTACCTGGCGTCCGAGCTCAGTTCTTATGGGAATGTTCTGCAGGTTGGGGTCGCTGCTTGAGACCCTACCGGTTGCGGAGCCAGTCTGGTTGTAGCTGGTATGCAGCCTGCCGGTACGGGGATTTACCATTTCGGGCAGAGCATCTACGTAGGTGGATTTGAGCTTGGATAGCTGGCGATATTCCAAGATGCGATCTATCACCGGATGATGGCCCCTAAGTCCTTCGAGGGAATTGGCGTCGGTGGAATACCCTGTCTTGGTCCGTTTAGTTTTGGGGAGTTGAAGCTCGTTGAAAAACAGATCGCTTAGCTGCTGGGGCGAATTAATCTTTACCGCATGTCCAACCAGATCGTATATGGACCCTTCCAGTTGCTGTAACTGTTGATGCAAGTCCCGAGACATTTCGTGCAGCGCTCCTGCGTCCAGAGCCACACCAATGCGCTGCATGGTTACCAAAACAGGCACTAGTGGTATCTCGACTTCAGATAACAGCTCCCAGAAGCCCTCCCGTCGTATCTCGGGCTCGAATATAGCGCGCAGACGGCCGGTCATATCCGCATCAGCACACGCATAGTCCTTAGTCTTCTCTATCGGCACCTGGGCCATGGTTATCTGTTTGTTGCCTGTGCCGATCAGGTCCTTGATGACCTCCATCTCCACATTCAAGATGTCCAGGGCAAGGTTTTTTAGTCCGACGGCCTTTCGGCCCAAAAGATGGGCAGCCACCATGGTATCGAAATCCATGTTCTGGGTTTTGATACCATAGTTTTCCATGACGCTGAGGTCATAGTTGGCGTTGTGGGCTGTCTTGGCTATCCGCGGAGATTCGAGAATAGGCTTTACTTTAGCGAGGGCTTCTTCTAAGGGAAGCTGGAGGCCGTCATTGTGTCCCACCGGCACGTACCAGGCCCGACCGGGAGCCGTCGAAAAGCTCATCCCTACCAGATCGGCGCGCACTGGATCGGTGCCGGTAGTCTCCGTATCGAAGGCGAAAACTCCAGCAGCGGTTAATTCGCTCAGCATATCTTCTAGCTTCTTTTGATCATCTACAGCCTGGTATTCAACGGTGTGTGAGACCTGTGCAACCTGAGGTGCAGCCTCCGTTATGGCTGGAGTAGAGCTCTCCATAGGCTCAGGAATCCTTGGCACCACCGAGGAGAACTCCAGCTCTCTGAAGAGGTCCACCAGGTCCTGCCGGTTGTATCTCCAGAAGCGACACGTCTCCAGATCAAGCTCGACGGGCGCGTCCCTAACTATCGTAGTAAGCTCCTTGCCCTGGAACGCCCTTTCCTGGTTGGCGACAAGGGCTTCCTTGAGCTTGGGTGGCTTAACTTTATCGATGTTTTCATAGATGGCTTCCAGGCTGCCAAACTCTGCTACGAGCTTGATGGCGGTCTTGTCCCCCACACCAGGGACACCTGGTATGTTGTCCGACGGGTCGCCTTTGAGCGCCTTTAAGTCAGGCTGTTGGAATGGAATCAGACCTCCGTAGCGAGCGCGAACCTCGTTTTCGTCATAAACCTTTCTGTCCTGGATGCTGTAGTGAAGAGCAACCCGAACCCAAGGGGAGACCAGCTGGAAGGTGTCAGTATCTCCTGTGAGAATGACCGCTTCTATTTTTTGCTCTTCCGCTTTTCGGCTCAGTGTGCCTAAAACGTCGTCGGCCTCGAAGCCCTCCGCCTCGAATATAGGCACGTTGAATGCTCGCATGAGCTGCTTTATGCGGTCGAACTGAGGCCTAAGCTCGGGTGGCATCGACGGGCGCTGGGCTTTGTAGTCTTTGTATTTCAGGTGGCGGAACGTGGGCGTCGGCAGGTCAAACGCTATAGCGCAGTGAGTCGGCGTCCATTCCTGAAGAGCCTTTAGGAAGGTATTGGTGAAGCCGAATACGGCCGTGATGTTCTCGCCGGTCTTACTTACCGATAAGTGTTGGCGCTCACTTATCGCGTGCCACGACCTGTGTACCAAAGCATGGCCATCGATCAGCATCAACAAAGGTCGCTCCCTGGGCAAAATCATGGGCATCGTTCCCTCAGTTGTCGCCGTCATAACGAGCCACCTTCCTCTCCTTGATCAATCGTCCACTGCATTTGAATCGCAGCGCACCTTTCAATGATAAATTAGGAGTCGTTGGTCGATCTGGATTGGCCGCGCTATTTAATACAATACCACATACGAAGCACAAGTTTTTGAAGCTGCTAAACAGGTGCCCGAGCGACAAGATCAGGCTGAGCGGTCAGGCGGGCCTTCACCCTGGGTGTATCTGAAATCACAGAAGGCCGCCCCTTGCATGATGGTTTGAGTGCGAGTGAGCTTCAACTTGGGACTATACCCCTCGGATAGAGAAAAGTCCCGGTTGCAAGATAGCAGGAATCCCAGGTCCGCTATGCCCAGCTCTCTGTACATCTCGGCGTATTTGCAACGCGTCACGTTAAAAGAGTATTTGGTAGGGCTCTCTTCCAGTAATTCCGTCTCTAAAGCACCGTTTCTAGTCCAGGGCTCCTTGGCGCGAGAGAAGGAGGTTAAATCGTTCCGGCCTAAGGTTTGCGCCAAGTGGCCGCCTTGATCCCTAGCTATTTTGACTATAACCTTACGGACGATTTCGTTGGTCTTGGCCTCCCCGAATTCCCCTTGAAAAGCCCGTATCATAGGACCTAGAACCTGGGCTTCAATTCTGCGCCGGTCCAGGACACTCATATCATCGATATTCATTGCGACTCCTTCGACTCTTGTTCCTTCGGTCAGAGCAAGGCCATCGGAAACATATGGACGAACTTAAGTTCCTTGTCTATTAACGCGTTGAGATATATATTAGGTGACTATCCCTTTACATCAGGTACTCTTCATGCTAGACTTATATCTAGATTAGATAGGAAGTCTACCAATGCGAAAGTACACACTAAATGCCTTCACTGCCCAATTCCCTGATGATGATTCCTGCCTTGCCTTCCTTTTCAGGAAGCGTTGGCCGAGTGGGGGTTTCTGCGAAACGTGCCAACGCATCGCCAAGCACCACCGCATTAGTGGGCGCAAGACCTACGGATGTCAGTTCTGTGGCACTGAAGTCTCTCCAGCCGCCGACACTATCTTTCACAAGTCTCCAACGCCACTGCGGTCTTGGTTCTACGCGATGTTCTTGATGGCATCTACTCGCACAGGCATCTCCGCAAAGCAACTGGAGCGGGAGCTTGGCGTTACCTACAAGACAGCCTGGAGGATGTTCAGGGAAATCCGCACTTTGATGGCTGAAAACGGGATGTCCTTGTTTGGCGCAGTAGAGGCCGACGAAACCTACATCGGTGGGAAAAGGTCGGGAAAACGTGGACGTGGCGCAGCGGGTAAGACTGTCGTCTTTGGTATGGTGGAACGTGGTGGACGGGCTTTCACCCAAGTCACGCCCGACGTGAAGGCCAAGACCCTGCTTCCCATCATCCAGGAGCACATCCCCACGACTCCTGGCACGATTATCTACACCGACGAACTCCGCTCCTATGGTCGTCTGGGGAAGATCGGCTATGCCCATGAGACTGTCCAGCACGCCGCCAGGCAGTACGTGAACGGGTCCGCCCACGTCAATAACGTGGAGAGCCTTTGGAGCAACACCAAGCGCGGCATTGACGGAGTTCACCACTCTGTCAGCCCCAAGTACCTGCAACACTACCTAGACTCCTACACCTTCCGCTTCAACCATCGCAATGACGATGCTCCTATGTTTGTGACTTTGATCGACCGTCTGTGCTGAGGCCTCTAGGCTGAGCCGCCGCCGTAAGAATGTTCTCAAACTGCCCTTGGGTAAGTGGCTCGTCTCCTAACTTTCTACCGGACACAACATCAATCTGCAAGGCGTTGGATATAATCTCTGTCTGTGCCCCGATAGCCCCAGCGATAGCATTCACCACATTATGGATTACAGCAATAGGTACGACTTCATTGTCGCTATACTGCCCCAAGTGAATGCGTATGGTCTCCTCTGCAATTGTAGTATATGAGAGGGCGATTATAGTAAAGTGGTCACGGGGACTCTCCTTTAAGGAGATACCCAGGCGTTCCCGTAAACCTTTTACATCTGACTGGAATGCACCTCTATATACCTCATTTGTTATGGAGCCAATGATGGGGCCAAAAGCCTTCTTGTCCTGCACAAGCGCATGGATTCGAGCCACGAATTGCTTGCGGGTAGTAACGCCTATCTCTCTGGTAGCAATCCATTCCTCTGATTTACCAGCTCTTATAGCTTGGTTGCGCCGTGCAATGCCAAGCCGCTCAGAAGCGGTCTCTGGGTCTCGCCTTGCTTCATCAACAAAAACGCCAGCCTTAGACAAGTAGTCCTTAATCGCCCTGAGAGCTGGCCTGTTCTTGCTAACACCCATCCCCATGGCAACTTTGTAGAGTCCTTCGTCGTCTGTAAATTCCGTTTCATATGGTTTCCCATCAGACGCGATGTAGGGGAGGGCTACAGAAATGACCCCCCCGGCATTTTCATGTTTACTCTTGAAGTTTTTCCAGATGATACGAGCCTTATCAGTACTCGAATCCGTGATGCCAGCAATCCAGTCTCTAATGCTGTAGAACACGGCCCCTTCACGCTCGTGCCATTGGATGGGGAAGCTCCATCGTTTCGCAACGTACATCGGCAACGACTCAGAGGAGGCAATCCCCTGTTCCATCCCAAACGGCTGCATAGAATCATTTGCCATAGAGGTAGCCCCCTTTGCAGAGTTCTGCTACCATAAGTATAGCACATTATTACCTGACGCCAAGGGATAGTCACCATATATTATTATCGTCGGCCGGCAGAGAGTGCACAAGCGACAGAGTTGGAGGTGTCCCATTGGACGGTCAATTTAGTTTAGCTGACGAATACGTAAACCGTCGCCTGAGGTATCAGAAATTGGTGCGATTGGGGGAGCGTAACTGGGCAGACCGGCGACCTCCTCGCATGTTCATAAGCGGCACTTCCATCTCGTGGATTAGCGCCACCATACTTACGATGAGCATTGGCCTTCTATGCTATGCGCTAATCCACGGTCTGTAGTCAGCAGGACGTAATAGATTTTGCCACAGAAGCTAACGAAACCGCCATTACCTCAAAAGTAGCCCTCACTTTCCCATCCCCTGTCCCCGCACACGAAGAGTTTGAGAAGATTGTTGTGGGGTTGGTTAGCTCAAGTCCCTCCGTATCCCCAGCATATCAAGATCCCTTGTTCTGGACCGCAGTTGCCGTTGCAGTCCTCATACCCAGAACCGTGGTGAGTTATGACCTGTCCGGCACCGCTCGCGGCGTTGACATAGGAGCGTTCACATTCCCAGTCAGCAAGCGCGATCAGGCTTCAGCCCAAAAACTCTGAGTATCCTGGGCTGGCAGGTGTGAGAATGCGGAGGGGGGTCCATCGGAAAGAAGTGCTGGACGGGCCATGGACGTACCTCTCGGCGTGACGCCGAGGGCGGAGATAGTGTGGCCATAGGAGACGGAGCTGCTGCTATAAAGAAGGCCACGAGGAAGACCGAAGCTCTACAAGTCTATATCTTGAAGCGGGATTCCCCATATGCGGCCCAGGTCACTCGTCGCAGCCTCAACATCCAGGTCATGCTATTTAAGCTAGTACTCAGTCAGCTGAGATTTGATAGCTGCCTTTCACCCCCATCCCTTTGGCCGGGTCAGGGCAGGCTCTAGCCTTCCCCCATCAAGGGGGAAGGGACTTGTTCTCTCCCCCTCGATGGGGGAGAGTTAGAGTGGGGGTGAAACGATGCATCGATTCTAAGGTTGGCCGAGTACTAGTCTAGTATTCGCTGCAAGGTGTTCATGTCGGACCCAAATGATGCACGATTCGATAAGGCGCGACGTGACCTGAGACCTAATCTGGGCTTGTTGTACAAAATGATTCTTTTGTTGAGGAATGGCTCGGCAGTTTAATATAAAGAGAGATTAGACCTGTACTTTGGCTCCCAGATTGTCCAGTCCTTTCCTGACAGTGGTTAGCACAGTGGTCAACTCACGCTCGAGATTACGTAGTGCTTGAACTATGTAGGCGTCCGCTTCTGCCCGGCTCTTACTGGATTCAACCTCAGCTTGCTCTACCGATCTAGTAGCCTTTCGCTCGGCATCCGCCATTAACTCCTCAGCATTGCGGCGGGCCGCCGACAGGATGTCGCTCTGATCTACCCTGAGACGGAACTCCTCTTCAGCCTCACCTCGGGTGCGTCTAGCGTCAATATGGGCCTGATTGATGATATTATCTTTTTTCTCGATGACCTCATGAGCAGATCTGATGTCCTGAGGTATCGCTAGGCGAAGCTGCTCCACCAGCTCCATAACCTTCTCCGCATCCACGAGCCGGCTACGGGTGGCAGGCATTTTGCGACTAGTATTGACCAGAGCATCCAGCCTATCTATAACGTTGGTAATGTCCATAACATCCCCCTTCCCTTTTTTAGGCTTCTAATCTTGCGACTGCAGCTTTCCTTTCACAGCCTCCATCACGTGTGGTGGAACCAGTCTTGTTACATCGCCTCCTAGACTCACCACTTCTTTCAGGAGACTAGAACTCACATATTGATATGGCAAGCTCGCCATAAGGCAGACCACCTCTGTTTGAGGAGCCAAACTCTTGTTCATGTAGGCCATCTCAAACTCATATTCGAAATCTGAACCGCTGCGTAGACCCCTAACGATCACGTTTGCCCCATTCTGTCGTGCGCACTCGACGACAAGCCCTTTGAACGGGGCCACCTCCACATTGGTCACGTGCTCCACAGCCTTTGAAAATAGCTCCACCCTTTCCTTAGTGTTAAACATCAGCTCTTTGGATGGTGTGTCGTATACCGTAACTATTAGCTTGTCGAAGATTGCAGCAGCCCTGACGGCTATATCTATATGACCCAGGGTGACAGGGTCGAAGGACCCCGGGTATATAGCTACGGTCATTAGGCGCCTCCTTCTACGAAAAAATCAACGATGCTATCGCCGTAGCTATAATGGCCTACCAAACTCAGATTTCCATGACTGCTTTTCAATGTGAGCCTCTTCGAATGCCCGGCGACAACTGTGGCGCCTTTTTCCAGCAGCTCCGACTCTGCCAAGCGATCCAGCACCTCGTCAAGGGTTGTTAGTTTATATGGCGGGTCCATAAGGACCAACTGGTAACGGCCCTCCAGCACGTTCAATGCTCTCTCCGCGTCCCTACGGTAGACCCTGGCTCGATCGCCAAGGCCGGTAGCTTCAAGGTTCTCTTTGATGGCGGCACACTGGCGAGGATGACGTTCTACGAAGTCCACCCAAAGGGCGCCGCGGCTGAGGGCCTCAATACCTAAGGAGCCGGATCCAGCATAAAGGTCTAACGCCCTGACTGAGTTGAGGTCTAAAGAGCTGAGGACGTTGAATATGGCTCCCCGAACCCGTTCCGAGGTTGGCCTGGCCTCGGAAATTGTCGCTCCCCTTAACCTTTTACCCTTCGCAACACCGCCTACCACACGCATGGTCTAGCCGCGCATTATACATAAGAATGGATAAGGTCGTAAAGGCAATTTTTTACAACATTTGGCCTTTTTCTTAAATTGGTATAGAAACCGCAATAGATATGGCTCGATCATACATAATAGGCCATACCCTTACCACGATACTTTACAAGGGCCTTAGCCTGGTATACAATCCAGGTGATTGGGGACGTGCCTGCAGAAGGCTCTCAGTCTTTTTCTCTTTATAGCGGGAGGATTTGCCATGGCTCAGCCAACATACCTTACCTCCGAAGGTTTAGTCGCTCTCAAGGCTGAGTTGGAGGAACTTCGCACCGTTCGTCGTCAGGGAGTAGCGGAGCGCATCCAGAAGTCCAAAGAGATAGGCGGAACGGTAGACAACGCAGCCTATGATGAGGCGAAGAACGAACAGGCTTTCATTGAAGGCCGAATCCTCACTCTTGACTCTCTCATTAACACCGCAACCGTGATATCGAAGTCATCCGAACCTTCGGAGATAGTCAACATCGGCTCCAAGGTTACGGTACTGAATCATAAGGGACACAAAGACAAATATATTATTATCGGAAGCGCCGAAGCCGACCCCGCACATGGCAAGATTTCCAACGTTTCGCCCATTGGTAAAGCCCTCCTCGGAAAACGTGTGGGAGAGGTCGCTGAAGTTAACGTGCCAGCGGGAAAAATCAAGCTTGAGATTGTAAAGATCCACTAGGATCGTAGTCAGAGATACCGTTACATGCCGGAAAGAGGAAACGAACTTCTTCGTAGTCGCGCCGACAAGCTGGACCACCTTCGTGAGCAAGGCATCGACCCATTCCCCCCACGCTACCACAGAAGCTATACCACCGAACGCGCCATAAACCTGTTCCAGGAAGCTGAAGAAAGCCAAGGCGTGGGGTGCAGAACAGGTGAGGTGTCGGTGGCGGGGCGGGTTATGTCTCTGCGAGTTATGGGTAAAGCCGCCTTCCTCGACCTTAGGGATGGCTCAGGAAGACTTCAAGCTCACTTGCGCCGGGACAAGCTGGACGACCAATACCAGCTAATAAAAGACCTGGACGTTGGTGACTTCCTGGGAGTCAGTGGAGCCTTATTCCGCACTCGTACCGGCGAGATAACCGTGGATGTAGAGCAGCTCACAGTTCTAGCCAAATCACTGAGACCATTGCCTGAAAAATGGCATGGACTGCGAGATATCGAGCAGAGATATCGCCAACGCTACGTCGACCTAATCTCTAATCCCGAAGTCAAGACCGTCTTTGTCCAGCGCAGCAACATAATCAACGGCATCCGCTCATTCCTGAACAAACAGGGATTCATAGAGGTGGACACGCCGGTGCTCGTGCCCGTGGCGGCTGGTGCGATGGCTCGGCCATTCGTAACCCATCATAATACCCTTGATCAGGAGCTCTATCTTCGTATCGCAACTGAGCTCTATCTCAAGAGATTGATAGTGGGTGGCTTCGATAAGGTCTACGAGATCGGGAGAGTGTTCAGAAATGAGGGCATGGACCAGGACCACAATCCCGAGTTCACCATGCTTGAAAGCTACGAGGCCTACGCCGACTACAACGATGTAATGAGCATGGTGGAGGAGATGATCCCCGCAGTGGCCATGGACGTGCTAAGCAGCCACCAAGTGCAATATCGAGAGCATGCAATAGACCTGACACCTCCCTGGAACCGGCTCACCTTCTGTGACGCCATTCATACGTACAGCGGTATAGACTTGGTTCCCTACGTTCACGATGGGAAGCCGGCAGCAGAGTTGTTGGACGAAGCGAGAAGACAGGGTCTGGACCTGGGAAAAGCCAGCTTCAAGGCATTCGATAAACTCTTCTCTTTGACCGTGGAGCCGAAGCTAATTCAACCCACCTTTGTTCTAGACTATCCCATGGAGATGTCACCGCTGGCCAAGCAGAAAGAACACGACAAATATTTGGTCGAGCGTTTTGAAGCCTTCGCCGGTGGCATGGAGATCGCCAACGCCTATACCGAGCTGAACGACCCTGACGAGCAAACGCGGCGTTTCATTAAGCAACAGGAATGGAGGACCGAATTCGGCGAGGAGGAGGCCGAGCGCACCGACGAAGACTTCGTAGAGGCCCTGGCGTATGGAATGCCCCCTACTGGAGGGCTAGGTATCGGCATAGACCGGCTGGTGATGCTGCTGACAGGCCAGCCCACTATCCGTGACGCGGTGCTTTTCCCCCAGATGCGGCCGGTACAGTAACTCCATAGGGGCTCGTCACTTGGAACTCGGGTATCGCCAGATTGCCAAAGCCCAAAGATTCCTGAGAACAGCTCGTCTAGCCTACGATGATGGAGACAACGAATCATGTGTGTCCAGGGCCTACTACGCCCTCTTCCATTCGGTTTCATCATTGCTGGAAGCTCGAGGTGGTATAGTTAGAAGACGGTGGAATCATATCGAGCTACAAAGGATATTTGCGGAGCAGTTCTGTAATCGTGGCTATCTGTCTTTCAACAAGAGAGATTCTGATACCCTCCGCGACCTCTATGCTGAACGACTCCGCGGCGATTATGAATTGGGACCTCTAAACAGCATACGAACTCAACGATTTTTAATACGAGCCCAATCACTTTTACGCAAGATACAGGGAGTTATCAACAGTGGATAAACGTGTCGGTCGGTCGCTTAAAGAGTTTACCAGGCGCCTGCATGAGAAATACCCAGATGCTATCGTAGAAGTTGAAGACTATAAATGGTCCACGGAGGATGTGTCTGTTACCATCCAAATTCCCCAAGGGATGACAGAGGAAGAAGAGGACCATTTTTTGGACATACGAACTGAACTGACAGGTGACTTATTACACGAAACCGGAGTTTACATCCTCGCCCTCGCCCGGACCCCGGACAAAGCAGAGGTCTAGAATGCTCTCCATTGAGCTAATAAGGAAAGACCCAGATTACGTAAGTCAGTCTCTGCTCAGACGTGGCCAAGAATTCCCCCTGGATGCTCTTATAGCCATTGACGCACGTCGGCGGCAGATGATTCAAAATGGAGATCAGCTCAGAGCACGGCGTAACGAGGACAGCAAACGCATCGCTCAGATGCAAGAGAAGCCCAAGGACCTAATAGAAGAGCTCCGCGATGTGGGAGATGAGATCCAGGCCTTGGAGCAACAGGTGGCCGAGCTGGACTCCTCGATAAGCGAATTTCTTTTGGGCCTCCCCAACCTGCCCCAGGACGATGTACCCAATGGGACCACCGAGGAGCAAAACATTATTGTTCGGAGTTGGGGAGAGCCAGCCTCCTTCGATTTCAACCCGTTACCTCACTGGGAGCTGGGCGAGCAGTTGGGGATCCTGGACCTCCAACGGGGAGCCAAACTCTCAGGATCCCGTTTTTTTATACTCATTGGTATGGGCGCAAAGCTAGAGCGAGCCCTCATCAGCTGGATGCTGGACCTTCATGTCAATGAGCATGGTTTTAAAGAGATCTACCTCCCGGCGATGGTGCGCAGAGAGGTTATGGAAGGCTCCGGTAACCTGCCCAAATTTGGTGATAACCTTTACCACGACGAAGAAGACGACCTCTGGTTGGTCCCCACTGCTGAGGTCCCGCTGACCGGTTTGCACAAGGATGAGATTCTGGCGCCGGGAACGCTCCCTTTACACTACACCGCGTACACCCCCTGTTTCCGGCGAGAGAAGGCGGCGGCAGGCAAGGACACCCGTGGCATCAAGCGCGTGCACCAGTTTGACAAGGTTGAGATGTACAAGTTCGTGGAGCCCAAGACCTCAAACACGGAGCTAGAAACGCTGGTGGCCCATGCCGAGGACGTGTGCAAACGACTGGGGCTACCTTATAGAGTTCTGCAACTGTGCGCCGGGGAAATGGGCTTCGCTTCGTCGAAGACCTATGATATTGAGATGTGGGCACCCGGATCAGACGAGTGGCTGGAGGTCAGCTCCTGCTCCAACTGCACCGACTTTCAGGCTCGAAGGGCGAACATCCGATACCGGCCTGAAGCAAAGGCCCGCCCAACCTACGTCCATACCCTTAACGGCTCCGGACTGGCCCTGCCCAGGGTGGTTATATCCATATTGGAGAATTTCCAGCAGCCAGATGGCTCTGTTGTCATACCAGAAATCCTAAGGCCCTACACCGGGTTCGATCTCATCACCGCGGGCTGACAGCCGACACAACCAGGAAGGAAGTGTTGAATGGCAGAGAGATTCAAGGTCGGAGACAGAGTTCAAGTCAAGTCTGAGAATCCCGGCGGCACCAACCGGTCCCCCTTTTTCATCCGAGGCAAGAAGGGCGTAGTCTCCTACTACCATGGCCTAGCTGGAAATCCAACGGACCTGTCCTACGGTGGTACCGGCGACCCGGCTCTGCCCCTCTATTGCGTTTCGTTTCATTCGGCCCACCTATATGACGAAGACCCGGATTTCGTCCATGATCGGGTGATGGTGGACGTGTGGGAGGACTGGCTTGACCCTGTTGTTCAGGAAGCACCAGCGGGCCCACCCATCGACAGAACGGAGCACGAGCTAAGCTACCATGAGAAACGGTTCTCCGCGATCCAGGGTTTGATCGTCAAAAAAGGGATCATGAACACAGACGAGATGCGTAGACTGGTGGCCGAATCGGACTTTGACCATAATGGGACTCCCCACCCAATGGTGTTTCCTTCATAGATACAGCGAACCCCACTTCTCGCCCAGCGTGAAGGGCCCAATAAGCGATATTCCAACGGTGGCACACTATATTTTCAGGAGAAACAGTCATGGTTGAAGTCGAGCACGATGCCCTGCATATCCCTCACGATGACCACGAAGAGACCTATTATGAGAAACGCATAATCGCCCTATCCAACATTCTGATGGACAAGGGTATCATAACCCCTCAAGAACTCCTGGACGTGCTCAAGGAAAACGAGGAGCAGACTCCGGCTATCGGGGCACGTGTCATCGCGAGGGCCTGGGTGGACGCCGACTTCAAGCAGAGATTGCTGAAAAACGGGAAGGAAGCGCTGGAAGAGCTCGGCATCCCCATACCCAGGCGGCTCCAGAACATCCAGGTGGTGGAAAACACGGATTCGATCCATTACGTCGCTGTATGTACTCTGTGCTCATGCTACCCCATTCCGGTGCTGGGTCCTCCTCCCGAGTGGTACAAGAGCGAGGCCTACAGGTCAAGAGTCGTAAAAGATCCCCGCGCCGTCCTCAAGGAGTTCGGCCTGGAACTGGACAACGGGGTGGAGGTGCGGGTCGTGGACGCCACAGCAGAGATACGATATCTAGTCCTGCCTCGGCGGCCCAAAGGCACCGAAAACATGGCTGAGGACGGGCTGGCAGCACTGGTCTCTCGCGATAGCATGATCGGAACCGGCGAGGTGGCGGCGCCACCCGGTTAGCGGGATTAAATTAGCCGTCAGTGGCCCCTACTCCAACACTGTCACGCTCACAGACGACACGGGAGGCAGCTCGGCTGTTAGCCGACTCCAGCTATCACCCTCGTCCGTGCTAGCATAAAGGTGACCAGTGTTCGTTCCCAGGTACAGGCCAGCGGGCTCCAGGGTATCGCCGGACAAGCCCTCCCGGTACGTCCCCATGAAAGCGTTCTTCTGTGGCAATCCATTTGTCAGTGGCTCCCACGTCTTACCGGCGTTGGATGTACGGAACACACGGAGCTTATCCTCAGGTGGGCACCGGAACTCCCCGCCCTGTAGCGGCACTACATACGCAACGTCCGGGTCACGAGGATGGGCTGCCATCACCAGGCCGAAGTCGGACGGGAGCCCCTCGGTAATTTCGGTCCAAGATTGCGCGCCATCGTCGCTGCGGTACGTGCCCCAGTGAGTCTGGGCATACAAACGGTTTTCGGAACCGGCTACGCCCACGAGATGATGGACGCACTGTCCCACCTCCGGATGCAGCTCCAGGTTGGGATCGTACTTGGCCATGACGTTCTTCAGACCGCTGTTCATCGGCTGCCAGGACTCGCCGCCGTCATCTGTGCGGAAGACGCCCGCCGCCGAGATAGCTACCCACATACGGTTGGAGTCAGCCGGGTCAAGCACCAGGGAGTGGGCGTTCATGCCTCCCATCCCGGGAAACCACCGGTCTCGGGTTGGATGATTGTTCAGGCCCGGGACTTCATTCCAAGTCTCTCCACCATCCTCAGAGCGGAACAAAGCAGCAGGCGCCACGCCACAGTACATGACACCGTTTTCGGATGGTCTACCCGGCTCTATCCTCCACAGTCTCTCCACTGCATTCAGTGGAGACCCTTCCGCAAACTTCGGGCTCAGCTTGCTATCGTGCCACGTCTCCCCCAGATCATCGGAGATTGAGACACGGTTGCCGAACCAGGGATCGTTGGCCGTCGCGAATATCTTGCCGGTGCGTGGGTCTAAAGTCGCATGGGTGACATCAGTACCCTTTAGGTACGGGCCAGACATCTGCCAGCTCGAGCGCTCCTTGTCACTGGTAAATAAAAACAGCCCTTTCTTGGTACCGACTACAATTATCACACCTGAGTATTTAGCGGCCATAATCTCTCCCCTCGAACAATCGTTAAGTGCAACGGATTGTACTCTTCGGACTCCATAGTCATCCACCGAACCACAATATTAAGGAAGGGTCTTTTAATAGTCATTGCGAAAGGCAAAGCCCTTAAGCAATCTTCCTCTGCGAAAAGAGATTGCTTCGCTCCGCTCGCAATGACCGTAGGGAAGAACTAAAAGACCCTGCAATATTAGGCATTCCTACAACTCTACAGACCCCAGGTGTCGGGAAGCTCGGGTGTGGGCAGGGGCTTGATCGTGACCTCGACCAGAGCCGCTTGTCCTTCCTCGGTGGCCCGTATGGCCCGCTTGAATGTGGGGATCAGCTCATCCGGCCGTTCCACTCTTTCACTGTAGGCCCCTAACCCTTTGGCAACCGTGCTGAAGTCGCCGCCCAACCGTATCATGGCTTCAGGGCTGGCCCCCGGTTTATCCAAAGACATCAAAGAGCCACCGATTCCTCCATTGTTGACCACTAGGGTGAGGGTCGGAATCTGCATCCGCACCGCCGTTTCCAACTCCATGCCGGTCATTCCGAAAGAGGCATCGCCCAGGAGATGAACGACCAGATGGTCCGGCCGGCCAAGCTTGGCGCCGATGGCGGCGCCAACTGACCAACCCATGGCCGCCATTCCTCCCATTCCCAGGTAGTTGCGAGGTCGGGTTGCAACCCAGAAAGAGGACATATATCCTCGACTGCCACCTGCGTCGTGGATGGCAATCGTTTTATCCTTGTCAACCACCTGCATCAGATCGTGGATCACCCGATAGCCATTGGTGGGGGTTGAGTCGTCGGTCAGTATTGGTGTCCATTCGGCCATATATTTAGCTCTAGCCTGCTGAATATCGGCCACCACCTCTTCTTTAACCCCACCTCTCTTCTGTCCCAAGCGCTCTCTAACGGCGTCGATCAGCTCCCGGAGAGCCATCTTGGCATCTCCGAGTATGGCCACGTCCGCCTGGTAGACCTTGTTGATGTCGCTGGGATCAGCGTTGATGTGGACCAGCTTCACGTCAGGTGGCATCGGGCGACCGTCGGTGGCGTTAGGCATTTTAAATGAATTACCTATCGCCAACACCGCGTCTGCTTTCCGATTAATTAGTATCGCCGTGCCCGATGCAAAGCGGCTCTTGGGGTAGGCCCCCGCACCCATGTACAGAGGATGGTCTTCGGGGAAGGAGCTTTTTCCTACCAGAGTGCTGGCGACGGGCATCGATAGCAGCTCAGCCAGCTCGACAGCCTCTTCTGTCGCGCCGGCCCACAGCACGCCGCCGCCAACGTTCATTATCGGGTAAGCGGCATTTACCAGGAGTTCCGCGGCTTTATCTATGTCTCTTCGGTCAGGAGCCGACTTCAGCCCAGGCCCTACCGGCTCGTAGCGTAGCACCTCATCCGGCGCCTCCGCGGATAGAACATCCTGGGGCATCTCCAGCACCACCGGGCCTGGAGAGCCCGAGCGAAGCGTACTGAATGCACGCCGCATCACCTCGGGTATCTGCTCTATCCGACCTATAGTGCCCTTCCATTTGACCAGACTATCGAAGATGCTGGAGGGCACTTCCTGCTGTATCTCCCTACCCATGCTACTCAATGGATGCTGACCCATCAGCAGTAGTACCGGAATATTATCGGCATAGCATCCGGCGATGCCCGTGAGGGCGTTAGTAGCGCCGGGACCGGCGCCCGTCATTGCCACGCCTACCTTGCCGGTAGCCCGGGCATAGCCATCGGCGATTTCCACAGCCGTCCTCTCATTGCGTGTGGAAAAGGCACGAATAGTCCCGGATGTATTCAGCGCGGGCCACAGAGGTGGAAGTCCACCCCCAGAAAATCCAGGGATATATTCAACTCCCTCTTTCTCCAATGCACGAATGACCGCATCGCCTCCACGCATGATATACCTCCCGATACTTTGGATTTCTTCGCCGCATTACCAGTCATTGTTCGCGGCCTTGACCCGCGTTCAATCCAAGACTTTCGTGTAGGCCCTCAAAAATTCACTGGGCGGTGAGTCCACCATCGATGGCCAGATCGATACCGGTGACGTAGGACGCCTCGTCAGAGGCCAAATACAGGGCTCCGTAGGCGATGTCATCTGGGATGCCTATCCTCCCCATAACGGTCCTGGATAATCCTGCTGCGCGGCTTTCGGGGTCCGGCCGGACCGCGTGGTACATGGGGGTTTCCACAGGGCCGGGATGTATAGCATTGACCCTTATCCCCTCTTTGGCGTACTGAATGGCGGTAGACTTGGTCAGCATGCGTAGTCCTCCCTTTGAGGCGCCATAGGCGGCACTTCTCAGGTCTCCCACCAGCGAAGCGGAAGAGCCCACGTTGATAATGGAGCCACCTCCAGCCTTTCTCATCCGAGGTATGATCAGCTTGATACCCAGGAAGGGGCCCTTCAAGTTCACATCCAATATCAGGTCCCACTGCTGGGACGTGGTCTCCTCCGCCACACCACCCCTCCAGATCCCCGCGTTGTTGACCAGAACGTTGAGCTTTCCGAACCTGGAAATGGCAACCTCTATCGCCCGATTCCAGTCCTGCTCACTTGTAACGTCGAGGTGTACGTATGCGGCATCTCCGCCGGCTTCTGCAATCTTCGCCGCCACCGCAGCACCCTCCTGGTCGAGCACATCACCGAGAACCACCTTCGCCCCCTCCTTGGCGAAAAGCTTCGCTTCGGCTGCACCCTGTCCGCGGGCGCCGCCGGTGATAATGGCTACCTTCCCCTCTAGCCTCATCGCATACCTCTCCTGATTGATCCCATGCCGCACTTTGAGCGAACCCATAACCTCTGGCTTTTGTTAGAGGCCCTGGTATAGAAACCGGCAAGTGCGATTAGTATCCCTTGCCTGGCCATACGAGTCAATACGTGAACCGCTAAGACTGCAGACAAGCCTAACTTGTCACGTGGAGCCGACTGGGTTAGAGTAGGAGCTAGTACGTTAGGCAAGTTAATGCTCAGCCAACCAAGATTTGATAGTTGCCTTTCACCCCCATCCCTTCGGCCGGCTCAGGGCAGGCTCTAGCCTTCCCCCATCAAGGGGGAACGGATTTGTTCTCTCCCCCGTCAAGGGGGAGAGTTAGAGTGGGAGTGGAAAGATACATCAATTTTGAGGTTGACCGAGTACTAATCCAAATGCCATCAACGTGGGCGTACGATACAGACGGCGACAACACGGCAAGGAGGAACCATGCGGTTCGGCCATTTCTATTACCCTATGAACTTCGATGCGTCCAAGGACTCCCAGGCCATCGACAACTGTCTTTACGAGGCTGAGTTGGTGGAGGAGCTGGGTATGGACGCCATTTGGCTGGCCGAACACCACTTTACCGGAGAGGTGGTCTATGGGGACTCTTTGATGTTCGCCACCGCCGTTGCTCTCAAGACGAAGCGGGTGCTAATTGGCCTGGGGATAGTGGAAATGGCCTTACACCATCCTGTGCGCGTCGCTATACAGACTGCTTTGCTGGACAATCTGAGCCATGGACGCCTGGTGGTGGGTACCGGTCGGGGCTCCAATTACAACGCCTACGAGTACGCAGGCTTCGGCACCACCATGACAGAGGGTCCTGAGCGACTTGAGGAGGCGGAAGACCTGCTGATAAAGGCCTGGACAACAGAGAACCTAAGCTATGAGGGAAAGTTCTGGCAGGTGACATTTCCCGCCATACGGCCACGGCCATACCAGAAGCCCCATCCTCCCCTGGCCCGCTCCTGTATCGCAGATGAATCGGTAATTGCGATGGCGAAGATCGGCAGACCTCTGCTCCTGCGTGGACGTTCCACAGATGGAGTGGGCCGGTCTATAGCACTCTACCGTGACAACATGCTGGCGGCTGGCTTCGACGAAGCTGCCGTCGAAGATGCACTGGACAAGGCGTGGGTGTGGCGTGAAGCCTATCTGGCTGAGACGGACGATGAGGCTCTTGAGGTGTTCCTACCGACGTACGAAAAGGCCTTCTATCACATTTCCGACGTAAGAGCGCGTTGGAACCCCCCGGACCAGCCAGTAGCCACGCAGACTGCTCCCCTTGCCCGCTCGTCGTATGAGCCTGCTCCAGACCCCGGCAACAACGAGGCGCTCGTGGGTTCTCCCAAACGGGTTGCGGAGCAAATAGCGTTATTAAGGGACGCTGGGGTCCGTAACATCTTCATAACCGACCGAGGTCTTCTGTCCCGAGAGCAAACCACATCGTCATTGCGACTCTTCAGCCAGAAGGTAATGCCCCTGTTCAGGTAGCACCCTGAGAGGGTCTCATACTTCGCCCTATTATGGGCAACGGACGCTCTGAGTCGCAGAGTCTTTCGATAATGATTACCAAGGGCAAAGGCCCGACGCAAACTGCCTGCTGGAAGAAGTGATTGCTCCGCTGCGCTAGCAATCCATCATGCTGGTTACTACCAGCACCACCAAGGATGAAATCTGGCCTCCTCCCCCCGTGTGGGGGAGGACTGAGGTGGGGGGTATCACACCCCCATCCTAACCTTCCCCCATCGAGGAGGAAGGGATTTTCGTGAGAATTACACTAGGGGAGGACTGAAAGACGATGATCCGACCAGGCTCCCCTAGACCCCTATCGACGCCTTCCAGCCGGTGCTTTAGTGACTCGGTCCACTACAGCAGGTTTAACAACCTTCGCCTTGACTACCAGGATAGTGACCGTAATAGCAAGCACGATTATCGATATGAACTGAGCTTCGTTGAGGCCGATGGCCCACTCCTGGTCCATGGGAGGCGGGCCGGTGCGTAGGAAGCTGATAAAGAAGCGTCCAAAGGAGTAAATCCCAAGATAGAGGGCGAATACCATCCCGTATGGCCTCAGCCTGTTGCGTAATGGCCATATTATCGCGAGAACAACCATGTCCAACAGCATCTCGTACGCGATGGCGGGATGACTGGACGCGAAACCGTATACTGCGTTGCTTGGACTCTCTGGGTGGCTATATACAAATCCCCAGGGTAGGTCTGTGAGCTTCGCCACATGCTCACCGTTGAGAATATCCCCTATTCTACCAACGAACATGGCTATGAGCATCGCAGGGGCACTGATATCGGCCAGATGTCCTACTGATGGAAGGGGCGCCTTCTCCAGCTTCGCCCAGCTAAATATTTTGTTCCACCACTTTAGGAACTGGTCGCTGTTCCTTATAAGGATATATCCCGCGCCAAATAGAAAGCCTCCCAAGAGTGCGCCGAAAATGGCGATGCCACCACTCCATATCTCCACTATCTTTACAGGGTCATGCTGATAGATCTTGGTCCATAAGTCTATGACGTGCACCACGCGGCTGCCGACGATTCCACCAATAATGGCCCACACCGCCACGGAATACACGGCGTCTACGTTCAGCCCTTCTTTCCTGGACCATCTACCTATCAGAAACACCGCTAATGCCACGGCTATGAAGGTCAGGAATCCGTGCCAGGTCAGCACGAAGTTCCCTATCTCGAACATATCCGGATCTATCCCGATCCTAATGCTCATGAGAGGTATGTTCATCGTTAAAAGTCACCCCTCGAGTTTTCCATAGCTAATACCATCCGTTCACAACCTATTCTAAAGAGGAATCTGGCCTGCTGAAACAGAGGCGAAGGACGAGATTGCCTCAGTCTGCACAGTTCTTACACCATACGCCTTAAGCCCGCTCTTTTTCAAGCAGTTCAGAATCCTATCAGCCTCCTCTTTGCCTGAGACAAACGAATACAGAGCAGGGCCCGTTCCAGAGAGATGGACCGACACTTCTTCCGCGTCGCGGGAGCGGTCTCGGTCGCCACGTACGGCATCTGCGAATTGTTGCCGGACCTGGTCAAAGCCGTCGAAGGCTGACAGTGCTACCTCTTCAAAAACATTGAACAAGAGCTGCTCGGAAAACGTGCTTTCCTTAAGACTATCCGCCAGTTCCTGGGTGTAGCTTCCATCGGAGTAATGCCCTTTGGTGATCATGGAGTACAGGGAAGCGGTCTTGGATGAGGTAGATTTTCCACCCGTCGCGAGCCCGGTCTCAGGGCATGCCAACACGATCCAACTCGGGGGTATGGGACTTAACTGCGAGATCGATTCGCCCCGTCCTTCGCCCAGTGCCGTACCACCCCGAATGAAGAAGGGCACGTCTGAACCCAGAGAGGATGCTATAGAACTCAGTTGCTGCTCGTCCAGGCCTAATTCCCAGAGCTCGTTCAGTGCATTCAGGGTAGCGGCCGCGTCGCTGCTTCCACCGCCCAGTCCCATACCAGCGGGAATCTGCTTCTGGAGGCGTATGCGGGCTCCCTTATCGCACCCTGTAAACTCCCGCAACGCGCACGCCGCTTTCCATACCAGGTTATCCTCACCAGCCAACTCGGGCACAGAGCATTCAAACTCAAGGCTATGCGCCGGTGTGAAATGAAGATGGTCCGCCAGGTCTATCGTCTGAAGGGCCGTCCTCACTTCATGATAACCATCAGAGCGACGGCCCAGCACTTCCAGTGTCAAGTTAATCTTGGCGAAGGCTTTGAGTTCCAATTTCCCCTGTTTCCTTACAAGCGCGGTAAAGGCTTCCCCAATCATCTAAGCTTAGATTCTCGGCTCGCTGGCCGGGATTCAACCTGGCAGCCTCGAGAAGGGATGTGGCTTGGTCTGTAGGTATGCTTAGTCCCAGACTCAAGGAGTTACGGAGCTGTTTTCGAGGTGCTGCAAAACCAGCTTTGACTACATCGAATAGCTCTGTCACATTTTCCACGTCGATAGCGATTTGTGGTCGAATGTCGATTCTGACGACCGCAGAGTTTATCTTAGGCGGCGGTTTAAAGGCGGCAGGTGGCACCGTACATACTATACGGGGAATGCCGTATAGCTGGATTCCCACCGCCAGCAAGCTCATTCGCCCATCTTCAGCTACCATACTTCTGGCCACCTCTTCCTGGAGCATGACCACCATGATCGAGGCTCTTGGCCGCTCCAACTCCAGAAAACGACGTAGAATAGGATTCGCCGCGTAATATGGGAGGTTGGCCACCAGTTTGTAACTACCTTCACCGCCCAGTACCTGACCCAAGTCCACCTGTCTTGCGTCGGCGTTGATGACCGTGAGGTTAGGTTGAGTCTTAAGGGACCTCCGTAGCGAATTAGCCAAGCGAAGGTCCATCTCGATGGCGATTACCCTTTTAGCCCTCTGGACTAGCTCATGTGTGAGGGCGCCCATTCCCGGGCCTACCTCAACTATAGTGTCCTCTGGACAAACCTCGGCTGCCTCAATAATCTTCCTGGAGATTGAAGAATCGATAAGGAAATGCTGGCCTAATGCTTTTCGAGCCGGTAGACGGTGGCCAGTCTTCAGCGTGCTGAGGTTCCGCGAACGGATAGTACTTGGTGACTCCTTCATATAGGCGCCATCAATTATCGTTGCTCGAGCCACTGTCACCGACCACCATGCTGCCAACCATATTATCTACGGGCACAGGGCTCCAGTGTCGCGAGTCGTTGGATCGAAGCCTATTGTCACCCATAATGAAGTACTCGCCAGCGTTCAGCAATTTGGAGAGATTGGCTGAAAAGCATGAATAAAGACCGTGCACCCCTCGTCGACAAAGACCTTTGAGCATGTCCCCAGAAACAGCTCCAGCCAGGTAAACCCTCGGCACCCGAAGGGCTCTGCTTACCGTTGCTTCCTTCCGGACCTGGCGGGGTTCACAGACCTCCGTTGCGAGGGACCCAGCTTTCAATACCATCCTGAAAGACAGAGGCACATAAGCCAAGCCTTGGAGAGGGATTCAACCCCGCTATAGCGGATTGCGGGTACAGAGCACCGCTAGCTCCCCGTCTAGCACGGCCTCAGTTCTAATGGTATGGCAGCCAGATGAGCCTGTCAATCTGCATGGGCAGGCCGTAGGCGGAGCACCGCATTCCTTGTTACCTTCCGCCACCGATGTTAGAATAGCCGCCAAAGAGGTTCAGCATGAATGTCCGAAAAGCCGTTATCCCGGCCGCCGGGCTGGGTACACGATTTCTTCCTGCCTCCAAGTCAGTTCCCAAGGAGCTGCTGCCCATTCTGGACAAACCCATGATCCAATATGAAGTGGAAGAAGCGGCGGATGCTGGCATCGAGGAAATCATCATAGTCACCTCCCAAGGCAAGGAAGCGCTGGAGGACTACTTTCGCCCAAACCCTGACCTGGAACACCACCTGGACAGTTCCGGTTCTGCATATCTTCTCGAAAAGGTACGACATATCACATCAATCGCCAAGTTCTCATTCGTGAGACAGGAGCAGCCTTTAGGCTTGGGTCATGCCGTTCTAACGGCGAAAGATCTGGTGGGAGACGAGCCCTTCGTGATCATGCTCCCCGACGACATCATCTGGAACAGCGATGGTGCGACCCAGCAGATGCTTCGGGTCTACGCCCAATATGGTGCGAGCGTCATAGCTGTGGAACAGGTGCCCATGGAGGCAGTAAGGGCCTACGGGGTAGTCGACTCCGTAGCTGTGGATGATAGAGTCTATCAAATCAATGCCATGGTCGAAAAGCCAGACCCCAAGGACGCCCCTTCCGACCTGGCTATCGTGGGCCGCTACGTACTGACTCCGGAGATTTTCCCCTGCCTGGAACGCACTACCCCGGGAGCCAAGGGCGAGATACAACTCACCGACGGCATGGCGCTGCTGCTGGAACAACAGCCCATGTACGCCTACAGATTTGAGGGCATCAGATATGATGGTGGCACGCCCTTGGGACTCCTTAGGGCGTCATTGGAGATAGGCCTCAAACGGAATGATACCAAGGCACAGGTGCAAGACACCCTTGATGCCCTGAGTGAGAAAGCACGCTAGTGCCATTTACCTACCAGGAGGAATGATTGACAACCCAAAGAGACTCCTTTCTTGAAGAGATTAAAAGCATTCGTAGAGAGCTTGAACGCTTGCTAGACGGTATCGACTACTGCTTTGATTGGAAGCCGGACAGCGAGGAGTGGTCGGCCCGGGAGCTAGTCTACCATTTAATAGATACCCCTAGCGGAGGCATACACAACGTCGTTAAGGGGATGTTGGAAGAGAGCCTGCAGGAATTCTCAATAGAAGCGAGCCTGACCAATCTAACGGAAGAACGGTCCCAGCGGGATCTAAATCAGGCAAAGACAGACGTGGAGGACCTACTTACAAGCCTGGAAAAGACACTCTCATCGGCCTCCGATGGCGACTTAACCGAACGGAAGGCGACCGTCCACTCCATTACGCGTTCTACTACGGACGAACGCACCGCCGGGACGGTCATTGGAGGCATATTCGTGCGCCACTGGCGAGAACACCTGGAGCAATTGGCGGCCTTGAGGGATGCCTTGGGTTTGGAGTAAGGATTAGAGCTCCAGCTCCACAAGACGTCCAGTATCTTTTTCTCGATCCCTATAAATATCGGCGGTGAAGGAGTCCATATCCTCATCCCCCAAGTGTTGCCAAGCCGCCACCAATGCCAAAGCGCCCTTCGAACTCAGGTGTTCCAGACGTTTCCAATCTTCGAAGTCCGTAGGCGCCATTTGGTCATCCCTTCTCCGTGGAGGCCGCTAAGGCTGCAGCTCGCTTTTTCAGCTCATCTGGCGGCACATCCTCTTTATGGGAGGCGAGGTGCCACACGTGTCCGAATGGGTCTTCGACGCTACCGGTGCGATCGCCGTAGAACTGGTCCTCTATCGGCCTCACACCTTTGGCCCCGGCAGCCACAGCCTGGTTGAACACCGCGTCTGAGTCCTTCACATAGAGATGAATATGGATGGTGGAGCCCTTTAGGGTTTTCGGGCCTAGAAAGTTCATGTCTGGGCGCTCGTCGGCCAGCATGATGAGCGAATCACCTATCTTAATTTCGGCATGGCCGATGGTCCCGTCTGGGCCGGGCATTCGCATAACCTCGTCGGCTCCGAAAGCTTTCTTATAGAACTCGATAGCCTCCGTTGCACCTTTGATGGCAAGATAGGGCGTAACTGTATGGTAACCTGTTGGGATGGGGTTGACAGCCTTTGCCATGAGTAACTCCTTAATCAGAGTAGACGCAATGGATAACGATCATCGCAAATGCCTAGTTGTTTTGGACAACGGTAAAACTGGCAAGAACTTTGACTACTCAGCTCCTGGATGCGCTAAGCTGTTCTCGTAGCCGAGTGACATCTTTATTTACTCGCAATATAGCAAAGCAACCCGCACCTCGCAACTGACATGGGCCGAAAAGCCTCAGCCAAGGGTTCAAGCGGGCAGTTATCAGCGTATCGATGTGCGAAAAATGGTCTGTTATGGTGTCCCACGCGGCTTGCACTAGCAAAAAACCAAGGATAACATAGTATGGTCTTTCGACTAAATCATGTGAGTTTGGTAGGAATATCCTTTAAAACTCAGACCATGCCCAGCGACTGGTAAGATCCTGTCGCGCAATTTCTATACATGCGATGCTGAGAGCCGCATGCCCGTGACAGAACAAGACTTAAGAGAAGTACCGATGGCAACGTACTGCCAATACGAAAGGGGACTAGTACTCAGTCAACCTAATTGTTGGCAGGATAGAGATGGTGAAGCTTGACTCGGGCGTCCACAGTGGAGAATCTCCAGTCAATGGTTGCTCCGGCTTGGTTTCGTTCTGCCTCCAGGGCCACGATCTCGCCACTCAAAGTCTCTTCATCGGCAATACGCCGGCGCAGGACTCGCCTGGCCAAGACACTGAACTCGATCTCTGCCATGTTGAGCCAACTACCGTGCTTGGGAGTGTAGTGAAACTCCAAGCGTTTGCGTATTCGCCTAGCCTCCTTGGGCTCGAAGGTTTCGTAGAGGGAAGCTGGTTTGTGGGTGTTGAGGTTGTCCAGCACCACCCGGATCTTCTCGGACGCTGGGTAAGCTTCATCGGCCAGCCACCGCATCTGCTTAGCGAAGTCCACCATGGTACGACGTTCGGTCACTGCCACATGCCTCCAGCCCGCCAGGGGCTCGCACAGCATGAACAGGTTTCGGGTGCCATTGCGCTGGTACTCGTAATCGTATCGCTCCCGTCGTGCCGGCTTGGGCGGGATCGGAGACCTCTTTTCCGCCAGCAACTGCTTGGAGGTCTCGTCGAAACAGACCACCGGGCGCTCTGGGTCATAGGGTTCCGCGTAAAGGTCCAGCACATCCTCCATACACGCCACAAACTCGGCGCTCACCTGGGGAATACACCACTCCTTCTTCTGCCACGGCTTGAGACTGTTTTTTTCAACCGCTTGCGAATTCCCTCGTGGGACATGGAGGGCGCCAGCCCCAACTCCACCACCTTGTTTGCCAGGAGCCGCAGGGTCCAGTGGTCATGGCCTGGGGGGGCCTCGCTGCACGCCAGGGCAATCAGGTGCGCTTCCCCCCGCTCATCCAGTTTGGTCGGATGTCCTGGCCGAGGATCTTCCTCCAAGGCCCGCTTCAGTCCTCCCTCCAGGTACCGCCGCTTGGTACGGCACACCGTACCCGCAGACGTGTCCAGCGCCTCCACGATGCGCATCACCCCCCAGCCCGTATCTGCCTTTAGCAGAATACGGGCCCGGGCAACCTTTCGCGCTGGGCTCTTTCCCCCGCGAATCAGTCGTTCCAACTGGTCTCGTTCTTCCCTTTCCAACCGGACCACATACCGTTCTCGTCCCATGGCTGCCACCCTCCTACGCCAACACTCCTAAAAAAGGGTAGCAACCTTAGACGTTTTCTTAAACAATTACCAAAACCGAGTTGACTGAGTACTAGATGTTTAATCCAGTAACGTACAGATGGGTGGTCCTGGGGGCAATCTCTATACTCCTCTTGGGGTTAGCTGCGGCTTGCGGCGGAGACACGGAGATTGTGGAGAAGGAAGTCATCAAAGAGGTTGTGGCAACTCCCACTCCCGGGCCAACTCCGACACCGATTATTATTGAAATTACGAAAATCGTGGAAGGTACGCCCGTCGTTGAGCGAGTAGAAGTAACTCCAACACCTGGCCCTACTCCTACTCCCATTATCAAAGAGGTCGTCAAGGAAGTGATCGTAGAGGTAACCCCCACGCCCATTCCCCCTCCTACCTCGACTCCACCTCCGCCACTCCCACCGAAGAACAACCCGGGTACCATGATCGTGGCCACTATCGCCGACCCCGAGAGCCTGGACCCGTCCTGGCAGTTCGACAGCGCCAGTCAGGAATTAATTTTCAACGTCTATGAGCCCCTAATTTTTTACGAGAGAGAAAAGATCGACAAGTTCGTGCCTATGCTGTCCACGGGTTGGGATATCTCCGAAGACGGACTGACCTACACATTCACGATACGAAACGGGGTGCAATTTCACGAAGGAGGAACCCTGGAACCCCACGATGTGGCGTATTCTTTCCGGCGCGGCCTGTTACAGGACCGGAGCGGCGGTCCCCAGCTATTTTTCATCGAACCCCTGCTGGGGGGCTTTAACATTAAGGGATTAGCCACACAGATCGCCGGCGTAGATGACTTTGCCGATGTGGATGCCGCCTCCTTAGTGGCCACTTGCGAAAGGGTCGAACAGGCAGTGACCTTCGACGACGCCGCGGGCACCGTCACGTTCAACCTGACGAAACCCTTCGGGCCATTTCTACAGCTTCTCACCAGTACCTACGGCTCGATCGTTGATATGGAGTGGATGATAGACCAGGGTGACTGGGATGCCGACTGTGGTACCTGGACCCAGTGGCACGACCCAACGGCTGATGAGTCGGTTATCTTTAACACGATGAATGGCACCGGCCCCTTCAAGTTCGAGCGATGGGTGCCGGCCGAGGAATGGAGCATCGTTCGAAACGACAACTACTGGGTTACCGAGCCCCTCTGGGAGGGAGGACCCAGTGGACCGGCCACTCTGGACCGGGTAGTACGCAAGGTTGTGGACGAATGGGGAACGCGGCTAAGTATGTTCAAGGCCGGGGACGCCGATTGGATATTCGTACCCCAGCAGTTTTTGGCCCAGATAGACCCCCTGGTCAAGAGGAGTACGAGGGAGGTGAAAAAGACGGAGATAAACTGACTATCACCAACCCGAATGGGATAGCTCGTCTCTTCAAGAACCTTCCTGTTCCCAGCGCTGATGATGCCTACTTCGTGTTCCAGGTAGACACAGAAGGTGGCAACCCCTTCGTAGGCAGCGGCGCGCTGGATGGATTAGGCATACCCCCCGACTTCTTCTCAGACGTCAATGTGCGTAGAGGCTTCAGTTATGCCTTCGACTACGACACTTACATTGAGGATATCTGGCTTGGGAACGCGTTGCGGCGCACCGGCCCGATTATCTCCGGACACATCGGCCACAGTCCCGACCAACCCCTTTACCAGTTCGATCTTGAGAAAGCCGAAGAGGAGTTCAGGCTGGCACTGGATGGGCAGCTGTGGGACACCGGCTTTTTCCTGGTGCTCACCTACAATAGTGGCAACGACCAGAGAAGGGTGGCGGCCGAGATTCTGGAAGATGGCATCGAGTCAATCAATCCAGCGTTCAAAGTCGCAGTCCAAGAGGTCCCATTCTCCACATACCTAGGGCAGGTATTTGGCCAGAGACTGCCTCTCTTCTTCATAGGTTGGGGTGAAGATTATCACCACCCCAACGCCTGGGTTACTCCATATATGCACAGTCAAGGGACTATTGCCGGCTTGCAGGCCTTCCCAGAGGAGTTGCAGCAGCAGTTCGATAGTGGTGTGGAGCGATGCGTGGTCCTGGGCGAGGCAGAGGCCGTGGGTTGCTACGACGAGTTGCAAAGGCTGGCTTACGAATCTGCCATTGACATCTTCATAACACAACCATCGGAGCGTCACTACCAGCAGCTATGGATGGATGGGTGGTTCCTTAATCCGGCTTACGCGGTTCCATACCTGTGGTACTATGCCCTGTCCAAGTAGCCCTGTACAACGGGTGTAAACAAGAAAGAAGTGCCGATGAGATTCATCGGCACTTCTTTCACTTTATGGCTTCTGTTAGTTGGCTGAGAAAATGTCGGTTGCATATTATTAAGGTGGAATCAGGGGGGACTCCACTGGGGGTTCTCTTAACGATATCAAGTGACCGCTGCTGACCTGAACGATGTCCCCGTTCCTAGAACCAAAGGCAGGTGACGGTACTGGTTATGCCGGAGATGGGACGGATTTTGTGGCGCAGAATGCCAGTGATGTCCTCGTCGCTGTCAGCTTCCAGTTCTACCACGAAATCGTAAGGGCCCAACACTTCGCGAACCAGAGCATGAGGGATGGCTCGTAATCGGTCTCCCACTTCCTGGGTCTTGGTGGCGTCGATCGTGACGAAGACATATGCATTGCTTGCCATGGCCGCCCCACTTGTTCATGAATTAAGGCCTGTAGCGCCTACATTGGACTGTGGGGATTCCAGGATGCCCATGCCCCAATGGATCAGATAACGTCCACATCGGGACTAATTTCTTGACGAACGTGAGTATAGACAACTATCTCATCATCGTCAAGAGCCGCGTACTGCTGCTGCGAGTCCGACTTCCCAATATTTCGAAATTGTGCCTTGCAGCCAGAAGCCCTTCGATTTGGCTCTGATGAGACCTACACTGTCGGGGCGCCAAGGGCGTTGGAGTCGGAATCGGTGATCTTCATTCGTATATCTGTGCGCATTGTAGACGTAGCATTGGTACTGCGAAACGTACCCGACGTAGGCGCGGTCAATCGAGGAGTTGGTCCTGCGGCGACGGCGATATGGCGATCAGAAACCGCCAATCCCAGTGTCGGATCGTAGCCCCGCCATCCAGCCCCAGGTAAATACAGTTCAACCCAGGCATGTAGCTCTCGTTCGGTTTGGTTCGGAGCACCTTCCTGATATCCACTGACAAAGCGCGCTGCAAGTCCCACGCAACGGCAAGCGTCCATTAACAAGACTGCGATATCTCGGCAGGACCCATGGCGTTTCGCGAAAGTTTCCGACGCAGGCCGCGGGTCACCCAGCGTCCGTGGAATGCTTTCACAGGTTTGGTGGATTCGATTGGTGAGAGCACTGAGAAAGGGAACGGTCTCCCAATCCACTTCCTTAGCGACCTCCTCAGCAAAGACGGCTACCTCATCCCCAAAGTCGGCACGGGCGCGATGGGCGGTAAGGGCAGCGGAAAGCTCTGAACTGTATACCATGGGCAATCCAAGGGCTGAAGGCTTCAGGATAAAATCAAAGGGATCGAGAAGTAGTGTTTCCACCCTGAAAGACGCGGATATGTTGAGCAAGTCTTGCAGTCCCTCGAACCACACGTAATCTGTCGAATTGCCTTCTAGATCATTACACGCATTACGACCGGCAGGCAACGGCGTGACGCCCATGCGGAAGTCCAACAGGTTCTGATGACTATCACAGCGGGGGCGCAGCCTGATGGTGTGGGGTTCCAGGAAGACCGGCTGGCTATATGAATACTCTATGGTATGTGTGACTTCAAACAGCACAGGATTGCGCTACTCTGTCGATCGCTGCGGGTATTTGGCGAACATCATGCCACAGAGCTTCCGTGGCCGTAGAGGGATCAGCCAGTTTTGTTCCCATAGGGAAGGTCATCCGCTGCCTCTGACCTGCGACGGGATTTCCACGACGGGCTGTAACGTGAAGAAGGTGTCGAAAATGGCTTCTCCAACGTGGTTGAGCCTGGCTTCAAAGGTGATCAAATATTCGTGCAATCCATTCGTTAAAATCTCCTGGATTTGTGCGTAGTCCAGATCGGATCGCAGACCACCCAAACGTTGCTCGGCAGCGTTTTCAGGGGTACCGATTGGAGAGCCCGAAATAGAGTGCAGTGATTCTTCAGCCCCCACCACACAAGAACGCATGGAGCGCGGAAACTCGCGGTCAAGCATCAGGAACTCGGCCACATCGTGGGGTGTGATTCGACCATATCGTTTGCGGTACATTCCAAAGGCGCTGGCGGAATTGAGTAACGCGGACCACTGGACTTCATCAATGGAAATATCGTCATCAGCCACGGTGGGAAGCAGTATAAAGTACATGGCGTCCAAGATTCGTGATGTCTTGTCGGCTCGCTCGATCAGATGACCGAGGCGCCCGAAGTGCCAGCCCTCGCCATGGGACATGGTGGCATCGGTTATACCTGCGTATAAATGGCAGGCCATCTTAATTTCGGAGAAGAAGCCGTGGGGAGACCCCAAGGCACTTTCATCCAAGGCTGCGGCTCTTACCATCAGGTAGAATTTGTTGATCTGCTCCCACATCTCCGACGTGATATTTTCGCGCACCGAGCGGGCGTTCTCCCGGGCAGCGCGTAGACAGGAGAAGATGGAGTTGGGATTGTCAGCATCGAAGGTAAGGAACGCTACGACATTCTCCTTTGTTTCTTCGCCATAGCGTTCTTTAAACATGGGGTAGTCTCCGGTGCTGTACACCAGTGGCGCCCACTGCTCTTGTGTGCCAACAGGCAGATCGAGCATCAGCTGGAGATTAACATCTGTAACCCGCGCCACATTCTCAGCCCGCTCGATGTAACGGTTCATCCAATAGATAGAATCTGCGACCCTGCTCAACATCCTCGTCAGCCTTGCGCCAGAACCCAGGTGTCCTTGCTGCCGCCTCCCTGCGAGGAATTGACCACCAACGAGCCCTTTCGCAGAGCAACTCGAGTCAGCCCGCCAGGGAGAACGTAAATCTCCTCTCCGTACAGGATATACGGACGTAAGTCGATATGGCGTCCTTCAAGTTGACGTTCAACAATCACTGGAGCCCTGGACAGGGCAAGGGTTGGCTGGGCAATATAGCTGCGGGGATTGGCCTCGATACGCCCGGCGAAGGTCTCTCTTTCTTCCGCTGAGGCGTGAGGTCCTATCAGCATCCCGTAGCCACCTGACTCGTTGGTCATTTTCACCACGAGCTTGTCCAAATTGGCCAGCACGTGTTTTCTCTGCACCTCGTCCCAGCAGATATAGGTGGGTACATTGGGCAAAACCATATCCTCATCCAGGTAGTACTTGACCATCTGCGGGACATAGGCGTAGATGGCCTTGTCGTCCGCAATGCCTGTGCCCGGCGCATTGGCCATGGCCACGCGGCCTGCCCTGTAGACATCCATTATGCCCGGTACACCCAGGACGGAGTCAGGGTTAAACGTTTGCGGGTCTAGGGAAACGTCGTCGATTCGCCTATAGATCACGTCCACGCGCTCCATACCCTTGGTCGTACGCATCAGCACGGAGCCATCGGCAACCACAAGATCGCGCCCTTCGACGAGCTCAACTCCCATTTGCTGGGCCAGGAAAGCATGCTCGAAGTAAGCTGAGTTATAGATACCGGGAGTAAGCACCACCACCGTGGGAGATTCGATCCCTTCAGGTGCCAGATATTGGAGCATTTCCAGCAAGCGGCTGGGGTAGTCATCGATAGGGCGCACCCGAGAGGCTTCGAACACCTGGGGAAACGTACGCTTCAACACCTGCCGGTTTTCAAGAACGTATGAGACACCGGAGGGGCAGCGCAGGTTGTCTTCTAGCACATACATCTGCCCGTCGTCGTCCCTCACCAGGTCCGTGCCGGTGATATGACACCAGATGCCCTTCGGAGGATTAAGACCCTTGCAGGGTTGGAGCAGGTTCTGAGCGGAGCTGATCATGTGCTCGGGAACGACTCCGTCTTTGACGATGTGTTGTTCGTGATAGATATCGTTTATGAAGAGATTTAGAGCGTGAATGCGCTGTTTCAGCCCACGCTCGATGTAAGCCCAATCCGAGGCCTCTACAATGCGCGGGATGATATCGAAAGGGAATATCTTTTCTGTTCCAGATTCGTCTCCGTATACGTTGAAGGTAATGCCCAACTGGAGCATTGACTCTTCAGCTGCCCGCTGGCGCCTTAGAAGCTCCCCTTCTCCAAGCGACTCGATTCGTTGCGCCAGCACTGCAGAGCCCGTGCGAGGCTGCGCGTCGGACTCCAGCATCTCGTCGTAAAAGCCGTCTGTGCTATATCCGGCGAAGTTGACCACCACTTGGTCAGCCTCGGAGATTTGGGCCAGTCGGCTGGCATAATCCTGGAGATGTACATTAGTGCGACGGACTCGCAGCGAGAGCTCCTTCATGATCCTCATTGCGATGTCAGGTTTGTGGTTTAAGAGGTCGGAGAATCCCTGTCGAGATAGGGTGAGGCACTGGGAAGGTTCTTCAGCCTGGACCGTAGCCGAACGTGGAGCACCCTCAATTAGAGCCATCTCACCGAAGAATTCCCCCGAGTGCAGTCTGCTATAAGAAATGATGTTGCCGTCCCGTTCCACATAAACGTGCATCACGCCCGTGAGCAACAGGAACATGCGGTCTCCAGGGTCACCTTCGCGAACTACCACGTCATCAGCAACGTAGTTCTCTTCCGTCATCTGTTGGGCGATGAACTCCAGTTCAGCCGTGCCGATGTCCTTGAAGAAATCCACCTGGCTGAGCAAAGCGAGCTTTTCGCTGTCTTGTACCACGTCACTTCTCCTGCCGAAGGGTCAGGCTCAAAACTCTGCGGCGGGTGGTATTATAGCACAAATTTTCACTGTCCCGAAGTGTAATAGGCACATTGGGAAGGCTTATCGGCCTTAGCATTTCGACTAGACTTGTGATGGGTCTATGGCCTCATGTCAGTCAACAAAGAAAACGATGCTGTCGCCAGATTTATCTGCTATCGAAAGCCTTTGGGCTGGCGACAAAAACCATAATCGATATTGTCTTTTGCATGTGCTATAATATTGGCTGGTCTCGGATATGATATTCGAACTAACGGCTTCTCATGTACGGGTAAGTCGGCATTTGTGGCCTTACGCCACCTAAATCTACAAATTCATGAGGAGGTTTAAGGGATATCATGGATAGCTACAGAGCGGAATATATATGGATCGACGGGACGCTACCTACTCCTAAGTTACGCGCCAAGACCAAGATCGTTCCAGTGGGAGAAGAGCCGCCTATCTGGGGTTTCGACGGCTCCAGCACAGGTCAGGCGCCGGGAGCGGCCTCGGATTGCGTGCTAAGGCCCGTTTTTACCTGCCCGGACCCGGTGCGTGGCGGGAATAATATGTTGGTAATGACAGAGGTCTTGCTCACGGATTTCAGTCCGCACGCCACTAACACGCGTGCTGCGTGTGCAGAGGCGGCCAAAAAGTATGCTGGCGAAGAGTTCGTCTTTGGAATCGAGCAGGAATACACTTTCTTCCGTGGCATGAGACCTCTGGGTTTTCCCGAAGCGGGATTCCCTCCGCCCCAAGGCGGTTACTATTGTGGCGTTGGAGCCGATGAGGTATTCGGTCGAGAGGTTGTCGAGGCCCACCTAGATGCGTGCCTTAGAGCAGAGCTTGGTATATTCGGTATCAACGCGGAAGTCATGCCAGGCCAGTGGGAGTTTCAGGTCGGCACTCTGTCCGCACTGGATGTTTCCGACCATTTGTGGGTCGCCAGGTTTCTGTTGTACAGAGTTGCCGAGGATTATGGCATCAACGCGACCTTGTATCCTAAGCCCGCCAGAGGGGACTGGAACGGAGCGGGGGCGCACACCAATTTTTCCACCACGGCCATGAGGTCGAGTTACGAAGCCTGCGTCAACGCCGCCGAAGCCTTGGGCAAGAGGCATGACCTTCACATCGCCAACTATGGCGCCGGTATAGAAGAGCGTCTGACCGGCCAGCACGAGACCTGCTCTTACAAGGAGTTTCGGTATGGTGTATCGGACCGTGGCGCTTCCGTCCGGATCCCATGGCAGGTCCATGTCGAGGGTAAGGGTTACATAGAGGACAGGCGCCCATGTGCCAACGTGGACCCTTACGTAGTGACCCGCTTGATAATGGAGACGGTTTGCAACGGCTACTCCTAGAAACATACTCTGGGTCTAGTTCAATCGTAGAGCGCCACCAAATTGGTGGCGCTCTACTTTTTGGTGCGGATGAGACCGAGCCACGAATGGATTGGATGGAGAGATGCTTTTGCTTATGCAGAGATGATGCAGAGGGTCAAGCCTATATGCGTGCCCTCCGCTTTGCTCACCTCATCATGGGCCCGGGCGGCGCCAGCTACAGAGATGCAGCGTCGCGCTCTCCGGTATCGATCCGAACAGTGGCGACGATCGGACTCACAAATATTCTGCCGTCACCTGGCGTTCCCGTGGACGCAGATTCCGTTATGACATCTAATATTTTCGAGGTGTCCTCGTCGCGGACCACGATTTCGAGCTTGATTTTCGTGAACGTCAAATCTACGTAGGTACTGGTGCCCCGACCTGCGCTTTTGGTGACGCCTTTGCTGTCTCCTTGACCCGCGCTACGGGTTATGGTCATTCCCTTGAATCCAGCGGCGATTAGTGCATCCCTAACAGTGTCAAGCTTCTCAGGCCTGATGATCGCCTCTATCTTGTTCATGGAATCCTCCTCACGAAGCCATTGGGACGGCGATGCTCATACGAGTTTGCTCCCTTTGGGAAGGGTTGTCAATGGCCTTAATATGTCCGGTGGATTCGTGAAATTGGGCTCCTCGAACTCTTACCCGAGGTCCGTCCAGACCCTTGGCCCGTAACGGGCCACGCCCGTCGCTTGGTCACCATCTCAAGCGCTATAAGCAGCGCTGCACTTCCTTGGTAAGATAGTCTCGAAGTTCGGCGGGCATTGGTGGAAGGGTTCCGGCCAGAGCGTTCTCTTCTACCCGCTCAGGTCTGGTAGTCGCTGGAATCACTACAATAATCCGCGGATCCGCCAGCACCCATGCCAAAAGAGCCTGGCCAACCGATTTGGCCCCATAGTCATAGAGGGGAGATAGATCGGCCTGGCTCTGCAGTCTGCGGGCCAAGGAGCCTCCCCCAAAGGGGCGCATGACTATCACCCCGATGCCCAGCTCCTCAGCCAGGGGAAGTATGAGTTCCTCGCATTCCCTCTCCATGGGGTTATAGGGGATCTGGATGGTGTCTATTCGCCGAGTCTTCATTATGCTGGCCATCTCGGGATAAGAGGACTTTTCATAGTGGGTAATGCCGATAAGACCGATCTTCCCTTCCTCCTTGAAACGCTCCATCTCCGGAAGGTGGACCCGCCAGTCCAGCAGGTTATGGATCTGGAATACTTCGATGTAGTCTGTGCGGAGCAGCCGGAAGGAGTCGGCCACCTGTGCCTGTCCCGCCTCGAGACCCCGCGCCCAAACCTTCGTGGCCAACTGAAACTTTTCTCTCTTTCCCTCGGTAGCCACGCCCAACATTCGCTCGCTTTCCCCGTACATTGGTGACGTGTCGATAAAGTTCGTACCATACTCCAGACAGCTATCTATGACCTGCTGCCTGGCTCCCAGTTCGGAGTCAGTGGGGTTACTGAATAGCTGAAAGGTGGCGGCTGTACCCAGGCCCACCACGTTGACACTCATTCTCGCTAGACTACGCTTGTCCATAGGCATCTCGTCTCCTCAACGCGGATTCTCATTCTTAGATGTGATTATACCTAGCATCACACCATGCCTCTAGTACCCTACCCGGCCCTCATCTGATCCGACGGGGTTCAAAGATGGACATCGAGCTGCCATCTCATATCAGGCTAACTCCATCGTGATAGCTGGTCGACGAGCCTGCGAAACGCCGCTGAGGATCGTTCCCGATTACGTTCGAGATATACCGCGCCGGCCACCAATGAAATTCCAACTGCTCCGAACACCGACCACAGTATAGTGGCTGAAACCGGACCTTCGCCCAGCGGGTCAAACAGCAGGACAGCTAGGTTGGCGATGAAGGCGGCGATGCCGCCGAAGAAGGGACGCTTCCATCTTATCGACAGCCCCCAGATAACTACCAGCAGGCTCTCGAAGAAGAGGAACAAGGAGTAAAATTGGTGGTTAACGTCATCGGTAAAGAGGCCCAGCGATTGGAGGAGAGTCACTCCCAGGAGCAACGACAGACCCACCGACTCTAACACCACCACCAGGAACCGATCACTGTGAGCTCGCTCTAAATAGGCCACTGCCACCAGGAATAGGGCAGCGGGAAAGACGAAGAACTGGGCCTGGCCTGTGTTGAATAGGGCGAGCTGGGTCATATAAGAGGCCTCCAGCAGAGCAACAGCCAGGTAACTCAGCCACACTCGCCGCTGCAGGTAGGCGACTCCCACCAGGGCAAGGCCGGTGATTGCCAGGGTAAGGACCAGGGGTTGCAGCTCATCGGGGTCCGCACCTTCCGCCAGCCAGAAGGAAAGACCCAATATCGGGGCAAGCCCTATGGCTATGAAGGAGAGAGCTTTAATGGGTATGTCCCAGACGTCCCACAACGAGAGCCCCTTCTGAGTTGTTTCCCGTGCTTTCCCTTGAGATCTATAGATGAAGTAGGACACCACAACCAGCACCGCCGCTGAGATTGCTACGTAGATCGGCGCTTCAAGTAGAGGAACGTCGCCCCACCGCATACCGTGGGCAAAGGCCAGTGCCAGGAACGAAAGGGCAGCCCAGGCAACGATTCGGAGCCGGGCCAAAGAGGCGGCTATCGCCAGAGGCACCGAGTAAGCCAGGGCAGCGGCTAGGCCAGTATCGTCTTGGAAGGACGCCAGGATCGAGGATGAGACGGCGCCCAGCGCCGCAACTATGAAGAAGGGAAGTGCCCATCGGCGAGAAAGAGCCGCCAACGAATCAATTGAAAGTGTGATCGGCAATGCTTCTGGATCTCTGCCTTGAAGCCTCAGCATGAGAGCCCCTAGCATGACCACCAGATACACGGCCGGAACCATATACGCGCCCACCAGGTCCACAGACATCGTAGGAGACAGCAGGAACAGCAGCTTCACCAGGGCGATGTGGGCCACGGGCAATGCGACGTAGCACCAAAGAGGGGCCCGAAAGCGCCATGCCGAGTAGCCATAGATGGCGGTAATGGATACCAGTCCCGCGAAGAGCTGCCAGCCGTAATTCGCGGAGAGAATAGGCACCGCAACGCTGCCCGCATAGGCCGCCAAAGCAAATGGGAACATCGGCAGGAGAAGATTCGGTCCTGGATTAGCCAACCATGGCTTGTCACCGTTCGATGGGATGAACCAGCTTCGAAAACGATAACGGTCAGGATACCCATGTAGAATCAGGGCGGCGCTCAATGACACCACTACGCCCGGTAAGAGCAGCAAACCATAGTACTCAGAGCCTATGCCTGTGATGGTCAGGCCCATGCTATAAGCTGAGGCTAATAAGGCCGCGAAGGGATAGAGAAGGACGGTCTGGCGAAGTGCGATAGATGCCATTAAGTAGTACAGGCTGCCAACGCCCAGGGTGGCTACAATTATGCCTGAGCTCTCCAAGGCCGACAGTCCTATGCCCACTGGACTCAAGACGAAAGCCAATATGAAGAAGGGGAGTACGAAGGAGCCAGCTCGGCCCACCTCGGGCCGCAGCAGTTTGCTCAAATTATCTGGTCTCCAGACCAAGCCCAGAGCCCCATAAACCGCTGTCAGGCCCACCAATGCCACGCCGAAATACTGCTCGGGTGCTCCAGCCCGGACCATCCCCAAAGTCATCAGTGCCGGCAGTAAGATCGCCACCGGGTATATCCACAGAGGTCTGCGGGTAAAGAACGCCATGGCACAGTATCCCAAGGTAGCAGCGCCCAGTGCGGCCAAACGGAGCGTCGGGTCATCCAGAGTAACCACGGGTCCAATTATGGATAGGCCTACACCTATGACGTGCCAGTGATAGCGATAAACGACATCGCGGTAGGTAAATATCTCCGCAATTCCCAGATAGCTCAGTCCGATCAGAGTCAGCGCCAGTCCGTACCACGCCGCACTGGGATCAGCGAAACTCACGGCCAGCAGCACGGCTACTGGGAACAGACCCGCGGCCAGATATAGGAAGGAGCCCCGGGCTATCCGTCTAGCCAGCTCTTCCCTATGCGAGAATGGAAATACCTGGTCGATGAGCCACCGGAAGGAAGGGTGCCTGCCGATGTGCACCAGGTAAGCCGACCCAGCGTAAATGGCCACCGACATGCTTACTAAAGATAGGTTGAACACCTTGTGTCCGGATGTGCCTACCATGCCCACAGCCATCAAGGTATACCCCACCAGATACACCACTTTAGAATAATGGGCTGGGAGCCGGTCCAGTGCCATACCCGCACCTAGATAGCCAAGCGAGAGGCCGCCCAGTAGCAGGTAATAGTCCGCATCCTCGAAGGACGACCCAAGATAGAATCCTCGTTCCGCGAGGAGAAGCGCGAAGGGCAGGAACACCAAAGCCGCGAGGTGGACGAATGCGCTGCTCCGACGCAAGTACGCCGATGCGACATACACGCCAGCTACCCATAGATAGGTCCATGGGGCAGGACCAGCGCCTATGAATTGAGGGCTCTGGGTGGCGTCGCTGTAACGAAAGAGCTCCACCGCCCCAAAGATCATTGCTACGAAGGTCGAGGCGTATCCTGCAAGGAATAGGGGGCGAGCGAACAGGCCTCTGACAGGTTCTACGGGGCTCAATAATTTTCTCAGGGGAAGCCGGGTTTCGCCGGCTCGTGCTGTATCTATCTCCGCCAACGCCAGGTAAGCCATGGCCAGCGGCGCAAACAACATCGCCCGCCAGTGATCGCCCACATCGGCCCAGAGGATCGTCCAGGTGAAGGGAGCGAACAGTAGAAACGCGGCCAAATATGCAGCACTTCGTTGCTGGAACAGCCAGGCTACAACTCCCAGGAACACAGCCACTGAATATAGGGAAGCGGTGGCACTGGGGACTGTCGCTACAGGCCAGATGGTCGCGGCGACAGCCATGACCAGAGCCACCAGGTAAAGGGGGTCTACGCGAAAACCCATTACAGACATAGCCGTATCGTTGGAGCGAGTCCACAGGGGAGAGTTGCGAATGAATCGCGCTGTGCAGACGTAAGCTATAGTCGTTCCAACCAGTATCATGTTGTACCAGGCCATAGGCACGGCATCCGCATGCATCGAGAGGGTGAGCAAAAAGGCAGTTGGCAAGCTCAAGGCGCCAAGAGCCTCGAAAACCAGGTGACGGTACAGGCGGAAGGATACCAAGTAAAAGAGACCGGTTAACCATACTGAAACCGTTACAGCCGATTGGCTGCCATCCTCTGTCGCCACCAGAGCTACTATGGTGACCAGCAGCGCAGGCACGGCAGCCTGCACCAGCCAGAAAAGGCTCTGTTCCAGCTCGGGACGGCCGCGGTTTCTTAGCCAGCCAGCAATCCATAAGAATGCCGGACCAATAACCACGATGGAGGTTAGCTGCCACTCCAACGTAACATCTAGCGCGGCCAGACCAGTTAGCAGAGTGGCACTGAGACCGATGGCCGCTCCAATGGCTATTAATATCAATCGATAGCGATAGGCGAGAAATGCGTACACTGGAGTGCTGATCGCGGCAATGGTCATCCAGCCGAGCATGGGGAGGCCTAGAGGCACGCCTACACCTGGAATGGTTGCCTCATCGGTAAATTCCATGAACTCGAATAGGAACGCCCCCACGTTTAGGGGAACCCAGAGTGCTCCGATGTCCATTAATGCCCCGCCGGACAGCCTGAGCCCCATTGTGTGGCGGACGTAGAAACCCGACCAGAGCAAGGCTGCCATCCCAATAAGAAGAATAGCCTGGCGCGGTACCCAGTGGATGTCAGTCCATAGTCGTACGACCAGGATGATGGCCGACAGCACCAAAAGGGTTGCCCCGATGTAAAGGAAGGTCTGAAGAGCGCGACGCGAAAGGAGAGCATCCCCGACCTTGGCCCAAGAGAAGGGCTCCCTTGGCGGCTTAACGGGACCCATCCCTTTGAGGGGGACCGTAACCTGGGGTTCTACAACTAAAGTCTCCGCACCGGGAACCTGAGTGGGTACTACAGGGACCGCTTGCTCCTCGAAGACGGTCTCAGGGACAATCGGGGTTTCGGTTAGTCCTAGCGCTTCCTCAAGCTGTCCGATTTCATTACGTATCTCTTGAATAACGTTGGCAAGAGTCAAGGGAGTCAGTTCCGGCTGGGATTGCCAGGATTCGAGGGCGTTCACCAGGTAACGAAGCTGATGGAGCTCTTCCATCGGATGAGCGCTGGTCAACAGGTCACGGCGAATCTGCTCCCAGTTATCGGGCAGTGTTCCCTGCTCTTCTAAAGCAGCCTCGATTTCGTCAAGGGTGTACTCGATTACGGGGTACTTTCCCTGGACTTCATCCTCAGCTTCCGCCTCGGGTGGATATAGAGGACCGGTGTCACCGGAAGAAGTTTCCTCAGAAACCAAACTTGATCCACAAAAGATGCAGAATTTGCTATCCACCGAGTTTTCGCGCCCACAGTTAGGGCAGTCGTAAGACTGACTTTGCCGAGGATTGTTAATAGCATCTTCGTCTGTAGGCAACGCCTCGCCGCAGTGGATGCAAAGACAGCCGTCAGGAGGGTTTTCTGTATTACAGTTAGGGCAGCGCATAACCTCTCTCCGTGACTCTAGCTTGATTCAATCCGACCTGCCTACATAGTTATGGTTTACAAGCTCATGCCTATTGTGAAACCAAGCAGCACACAATGATAGGTGCATCCATACCTTTTAGTACTGGTATGAATGTACTAATGTTGGTGGACGGTACGTGAAGACGGAGCTATTGTGTAAGGCCACTCCACCTCAAGGTGATCTTCACGACTCGGTGTTTCCTACAACGAAGTGAAATACCTCAGGTTTTCAAAAGCAAGCAATCTACTGGCCGATTACTCCTATTTCACACCACTCTCTATTCATCATGTATAATGTCTCCACAATCATTAATTGACATTCAGTCTTATTAGTAGAGGTCGCGAAAACAGGAGGCCAAAGATGAGCAAGATTTTCTCAACAAACGTTGCAAGAATGAACGTTAGTTTCTTGGTAGCTCTGGCCTTGCTGGCCCTGATCTCGTTCGTTCCTGGCGGCGTCACCGCAGCGACGACGATCACCCCCGACACTTTCTTGGACGACGATCACCCCCGACACTTTCTTGGACGACATCACGCCCAACGGCAACTGTACGCTCCGTGAGGCCATTCAGGCGGCCAACACGGACGCCGCCGTTGACCTTTGTCCAGCTGGTTCCGGGACTGACGTCATCGACCTCACGCCCGGCACCTACGCGCTCACAATTCCAGGTCCCGAATCCGGCAACACGGTGAGCGACCTCAATGTACTCGACGACCTGCGTATCAACGGGAACGGCGCCACGATTGACGCCAACGCTCTGCCCAGTGACCGTGTGATTTTTATCGATGGTGTATCAGTTGAGATCGTCGCCCTCACCCTTACCGGTGGTGGGACGGTCGGAACCCCCGTCTTTAGGGGCGGAGGAATCCAGTCCCGCCCCGGCAGCATCCTCACGCTGAACGACGTCACGGTCACCGGCAACACCGCGAGTAACGGCGGCGGCGTGTTCGTGGGTAGGACGGTTGCAGACTTCACGGACGTTACCATCGCGGACAACACCGCGTCTAACGGTGATGCTGGTGGCTTCTTTCAAGGACTCGGGTCGGTGACGATTCGAGACAGCCTCATTCGCAACAATACCTCGACCTCAAATGGCGGCGGCATTCACGTGGAGGCGGGGGGGACGCTCGAAATTTTCGACAGCCGGATTGATAACAACTCCGCGTTTGCCGGCGGCGGCATTAGTCAGGTCCAGGGGACACTCACAATCCGCGATAGCGTGGTTGACAACAACTCCTCAACGGCATCTGTCGGCGGCGGCATCTTTGTCGCCCTTGCTGCGCTGGATATTGAGAACAGTACCATCTCGAACAATGACGCTGGCTTTGATGGCGGCGGCATCAGCGCCCAACCGGGCAGCTCCGCGACGATCGCTGCTAGTACCATTACGGGTAACACCGCGGTGAGAGATGGAGGCGGCATTTCCAGCAGGGGCCCAAATACGCTGACCATCACCGATAGCACCATCGCGAGGAACACCGCGGGGCGCGCGGGTGGCGGCATCGGAACAACCCCCTCGACGTCTATCATCACAATCACGGGCTCGACGATCAACGACAACGTCGGTTCCTCTATCGGCGGCATTTGGTTAAACGGCGGCTCGTTGAACGTCTCCAACAGCACGGTCTCAGGCAACCAGGCAAGCGCTGGCAGCAACCTTCCTGCTGGCCTGGGTACCGTTCGCGGCTCGGCTACCTTGGACAGCGTTACCATCGCCAACAACGTGCATTCGGTTGCATCGGGCGGTGGCCTCCGCATTGAAAGCGGCACGATCACCAATACCCTTCTGAACAACAACTCCCCGGCGGACTGCGTAATCGCATTCACGCCGCCGCCGTCTGGGGGGAACAACCTCGACTCCGACGGCTCCTGTAGCCTCGCCGGCACCGGGGACATCTCTAACGGCAATGCGAACCTGGGCCCGCTGCAGAACAACGGCGGCCCAACCGAGACGCACGCGCTTCTCACTGGTAGCGACGCCATCGACATGGGCAGCACATCATTGGCGACCGATCAGCGGGGCGTCCTGCGGCCCGTGGGGCTCGACTCCGACATCGGCGCCTTCGAGTCGGGCGTCGATATCGAGCTGGTGGCGCTGCAGCTCCGCTCGGTTGACCCCATCGACGTTGACACGGCCTTCGACGTTTTCTTCGACGTCACCGTCGAGAACAACGCCGGCGTCGACCCGGTTGATGCTGACGTGAGCGTCTCCCTCACCGCCCCGCCCGACTGTGTGGTCACCGCGCCAGGACCGCAGGTGGCAACAATCAGCGGCCTCAACGTACCACTCGACCTCACTTTTGCATTCGGGGTCATTTGTGACCAGACGAGCTTCCATGACTTCACCGGGACCGCTAGCGTCTTTCCCGTCGACCCGGATTTGGTGGAATTGAACCTCGACAACAACGATGAGGGTCCGGTAACGATAACGCGGCCTGTCATCCGGGAAGTGGACGGAGGCGTCTTGTCCTCGGTTACGCGTCTATTTTTTGGAGAAACGAGCATCTCGGTGAACGAGCCGGTGCTCGGATCGATCAGAAGCGAGACCGCGAACCTCCGACTGTCGCCGGACGACCCGTCAGATGGCGTGGTCTTCAGGATCACCTTCGACATCACGGCTCCGCCTGACTGCACCGTCAACGGTGGCGCCACGAGCACGGAATTTTCCTTCGTCTTGCTGGCCGTCGATGACAGTCGCTTCATCTCCGCAATTCCTGAGCTCCAATGCTCGACGCCGGGCTTCCATACGTTCACTTTCGAAAGCACCCTGGCCCCTCGCGACCTGCACGTCATCGACATAAACCCGCTCAACGACCAGGGGAGTGGGGACCTGATCGTCGCCGTAGACGCAGTCGATATCGAGCTGGTGGCGCTGGAGCTCCGCTCGATCGACCCAATCGACGTTAACACGGCCTTCGACGTTTTCTTCGACGTTACCGTCGAAAACAACGCCGGCGTCGATCCGGTTGATGCCGGCGTGAGCGTCTCCCTCACCGCCCCGCCCGACTGTGTGGTCACCGCGCCAGGACCGCAAACGGTGACCCTCAGCGGCCCCAACGTACCAGTCGACCTCACTTTGGCAGTCGGGGTCATCTGTAGCCAGCCGAGCTTCCATGACTTCACCGGCACCGCCAGCGTCGCTCCCGTCGACCCGGATCTGGTGGACGGGAACCTCAACAACAACGATGGGGGTCCGGTAACGATAACGCGGCCGGTTAATGCCAATCCTTCTCTAGACGCTGATGGAGATAACATAATTGATGACGTCGATGTGAATCCTGCTGATCCGTCTAACGATAGCTTCAGTGATGTTAGTCTTGCCGGTAGCACATCTGGGACCATCACAACACGCGGAGATCAGTTGCTACTCATTCGGGATGATTTAGATCCTGTAAAAGGAATCAGAATTGCTGCAAATCCATTTAGCGGGCCAACCCCTGCACAATTTAGCGTTTGTAGCAATTCTGCAACATTCGCTCTTGATGCAGGCGATGCAGCTACCGTCACCTGCGGGAGCGTGAGCATTGAGGTGCTCGTCGGCACGGTGCAGGTCGAGTTCCTAGCCGACGACGGTTCGACGGCGACGGCGGAGCTCAACCAGGGCGACACCCTGACCTTCGAACCGACTACCATTACGTTCACTGCTCCTGAGAGCAACCCCAATACCGTAGTGGTCTTGATCGACGGCGTCGAGCTTACCATAGAGCCCAATGAGACGGTCCTGCCCTTCTCGACATTCAACGCTAAGCTCAAGATTAAGCGCAGCCCAAGGGCCGATCACGACAGCTTCAGGCTCAAAGGCAGCTTCAATCTCGGGGCGGGTAGCGATGGGATCGACATTCTGCACGAGGACGTCGTCCTGCAGATCGGGACCTATTCCACCCTAATCCAGGCGGGCTTCTTTGAGTTCAAGGACCGGGGTCGCCACGGCAAGTACAAGTTCAGGGGTGTTATCGACGGCGTAAACCTGAAGGTCGTTATCAAACCCCAGGGCGACGAAAGCTACAAGCTAGAAGCTAGAGGCAAGGGCGCCGATCTAAGCGGGACAGAAAACCCGGTTTTGGTGACCTTGGCCGTAGGCGAGGATAAGGGGTCAGTCAGCGTCACCGCTAAGATCCGTGACAAGAAGAGGAGTGGAGGAGACGATGACAGCGGTAGCGACGATGATGACAGCGGTAGTGATGATGACGACAGCAGCAGCGACGACTAGATATGGGGGCTGACCGCTCCCGTTGAAGAGACCAGGAAGACCCGGCCGGTGGTCTGTGCGGAGGGCTTGAAGGTGTGCCCGGCCGGTTCTATCTAAATCCAGACATGCCCAGCGAGCGCGACGTGCCTGCAGTCGCAGTGGGGGTTCCACTGGAGCTTGGAGACGTGGTGAGTGTGCGCACACCAGGGGGCGGAGGCTACGGTGATCCCCTGGACCGAGACCCATCCCGCGTGGTAGAAGACCTGCTGAACGAAAGGATTTCCCCTGAGATAGCAGAAGAGGTGTATGGCGTGAAAACCCGGGATGGTAAGCTCGATGCAGCCACAACCAAGAGGTTGCGCCGCAAGCTGAGGCTCAAGAGAATACGATCCCTATAGGTGAGCCATGAAGCCGGGTTAGTGCTCTGCTGTCCATAGACGTGGTGAACGCACTATATTACGTCGGAATCTACGGTAGAGCCAGCCTTCAGCACCAGCTGATGCTCTTTTCTTACGTCTTTATTGCACTGTCTCTACTATACGTGCAGGGCCGATCGCCACGAATGCGCACTATTTAGATTCCGTTTCCGACCCCTGACCACTGTCCGAGCCCGTTTCGCAGTCAGGATTGTTTTTGTCGTGCAGGTTCACCGATTCAGCCAGGTTCTTGGCCCGCTCCAGGTCTGACTTGGTCGCATCAGGATTGTTCAAGATTGTCTCTACCTCAGCTATGATCTCCTGGAAAGTCATAGTGACTGATGGAGTTGACGTAGAACTGGCGCCACTGCCCGTATCTCCACCATCGACCACCACTTCTTCATCCAGCTCTATGGCTCCCTTGGCGTAGTTCAGCCACGCAGCCAGCAGCTGGGACAGGGCCTGCCCCTTTATCTTGGTCGTGCCTGTGGCACTCTTGCTCCCTGCATTGGATTCCTTGCTCTCACCGGAGCTGTTTTTGGACTCGTTGCTCCCACCGGAGTTGTCCTTGTCTTTCTTTTTCTTGTTGTTTTCAGCGGACTGATCCTTGGCCCCAGTTCCGCTTTCCTTGTCCTTCTTCTTTTTCTTCTTGTTCTCAGTAGAAATGTCCTGGGTCACACTCTGGGGCACTTGGGGCGCGGCGGGGCCACCGGCCTTCCCAGACAGTATCAGATGGGTTTCGGCAAGAGTGGTCAGGGGAACCCCATCTTCAAGGACGTCGTTGGTGAACACGCTACTGCCGAAGTTCACGATGTTCAGATACTCAGCCAGGATATCCTCGGCGAACAGTTGCCCATTGTCAACCTTCTTTTGGTCTTTGTCCGTTCTCTCCGTGGACTGGTGCTTCCAGAATCCCTTGCTCTTGGTGCAGTCGCAGTCGTCGGTGACAACCTTCGTGAGGCTATCCGCACTACCGGCATCAGAGCCTCCATCATCGTCTGTCACACGTACACCCACCGTGTATAGGCCGGGGAGCGTGAAGGTTACAGTCCCGATATCCGTGGCCGTGAACGGGAAGGTCCCGTCCGGGCTCGGGAATGGATCGGGACTCAGCCCGTTATTGAAGTACATGGTCGTCTGACCGAAGCTCCACTCGAAGTTCAGATCGTCAGAGCCGGGGTCCAACCCATCCGCTCTATGGGTCTGCTCGACGTCCTTGCGGCCTATGAAGGCATTGCCCCCATCGAACGCGAATGCCTCCGCGGTATCCAGAATCACCGACGGAGCCACGTTGATGACCGAAATGGTCAGAGTATCCTGATCACACTTGCCGGTGTTGTCACAGACCTCAACCGTAACTGTGAATGCCCCGTCGTCTCCATAGCTATGAGACCCTGTGACGGAACCAGAGCCTGGGCTCTGAGCCACTTCACCAGGCTCAATAGGACCATCGCCCCAGTTGATTGTAGCGCTGTGCACATCCGCAGTGTCGGAGTCGGTGAATGTGGCAAGGTTGAACGATGATGGGCTGCCCTCGTCGGCTGACTGGTCCTGCGTTGCGTTGACCTCTGGCGGCTCGCCTCCTGCCGTGGAGTCACGTCCTCGACCGTAACGCTGGCATTCGCGGTCCCGATATTCCCTGAGGCGTCCGTCGCAGTGAACGTTACTACCGTCGTGCCAACAGGGAAGACTGCAGGAGCGTCGTCGATAATCACCGGCGAAGGGTCTACTATGTCCGTCGTACTTGGGGTGCCTAGCGCAACTCCGGTGGCGTCTCCCGTCGTGTTGCCTTCTACTGCCACGTCAGCAGGCGCCGCGACCGTAGGTGACGTGGTGTCCTCTACCGTCACGTTCTGGGTTGCTGTTGCCGTGTTGCCACTGCCATCGGTGGCCGTGTAAGTCACAACCGTCGTCCCCAATGGGAGCAACGCTGGCGCGTCGTCGGTTATGGTAGGCGATGGGTCTACGTTGATCGTGGTCATGATCGATATGCCGGTAATGTTCGCGGCTGCAGCCGTACCAGTTACATCCGTACCTATATAGCTGCCCTCCACGAAGTTGGCGCCGTTCGTGTTCAACAAAATGCCGCTGCCGTCGAACCGGTTGATAATGAGACCACGGACTGTGCTGCTCCCCGCGTAAATGACGATGCCATCTACCGAGAGCCCTGCAAAGGTCCCGTCCAATTCGATGATGGGGTCGCCAACCCAGCCAGGTTGGGTTCTCCCGTTAATGGAGACCGGGTCGGTAATAGGCGGCAGTGCCGAGCCGGGCTGGATCGTGTATGTTCCGGTGATTGGGTCGAAGCCAAGGTCGAGAGTTGGGATGTTGAAGGCAACGGCGTTCATTATCGCGCTGGCATTGGTCTCCTCGAACACTCCACGGGCCGTGCACTCCGGATTGCCGATTGCGTTGGGCCCGCCGGTGTTGTTGATCGTCCCTTGAAGTGTGACGTCGATGCTGTTGTTAATGTCCAGACTGTTGCCCTCTATGGTCACGTCCACCAGCGTGGAGTTGCCGATGGCCGTCATCTGGCCACCGCCCGTGGTTGACAGGGTGCCGCCTACGATGGTTGCTCCAGTCAGTTCTACCAAAGAACCCACTAGGAGTCTGAGCAATTAGTGATGCCGGTCATGGGAGCCTCGAGCAGCGTGGGGCAATAGGGAGACCGCGCGGATGGCCGTGGACGGATTGATCGGATGAATCGCGCCACGGGACCGCTGAAGAAGAGGAAGATGAGCGGTCGCAGCTTCGAAATGGACCGGTTCGCGCCCTCGTCGCCAGCGGCCTGCTCCGGGTTGACCGGGTGACGCTGGATGGGCAGCAAGGCCGCGATCTTCTTAACATTGAACGCGGCGCACACCAGGTTCCATTCGCTGCCCACGTTCTGCCTACCCCGATACCAGAACCGCCGGAATCCCATGCCGACCTTGATCTGCCCGAACACCGGTTCTACCGTACATTTGCGCCGACGATAGAGCTCTCGATGGCCCGTCCCGTCCATAATCCGCTTGAGTTCGCGTTTGGCCAGGTGACCCTGGCCCACGCTGATCACTTCACGACCATCAGCGGCTTCGTACTGGCCACACGTGCAGGCCACGGGCTCCATCGTCTTGTATGTTCTCGCCCCGTTGGTGGGATGCTCATGAGCAAAGGCGAAGGTGTGACCGCGGGGGCAAACAAACCTGTCCTGATCCCGGTCGTAGCTGAGGCGGTCCAGTTTGCCTACCTCCTGACCTTCTTTTCCCTCTCGGGTCGTGGCACACACCGGCGTCACGCCCCGCTTCCGGCAACTGTCCAGCGTGTTCTGGTTCCCGTAGCCCGCGTCAGTCACCAACGCCCGGGGCACCTGGTCCAGCTCCTGCTCCATGTGCGCCAGGATCGGTTCGGCTGCGTGTGCGTCACTGACCGAGTCCTCGATATGGTTCGACACGATGATCTGGTTGTCCATGTCCACTGCGGCCTGGGCATTATAGACGTATCGAGTCCCGTCCCCCGGCTTGCTAAAGCACCGTGCATCATGGTCCGCAAAGGAGACCTGCTTCTTCGGGTCGATCGGCTCGTCGGGGTGTTCCCTCTTCTCCCGCTCCTCCAAGGCGGCCTTGGCCTCTTCGATCTTCTCCAGCCGCTGTTCCCGCCGCGCCAGTTCGTCCGACACCCGGTAGCCATCCGAATCGGGGCTGCATTCCTGGTCCTCCTGCTCGTCGGTGGCCTGCGCCGCCTCGAGCAACTGCTCAATTTCCACCCTCAGCTTCGATTCCTCCTCCAGCATGCGGCCGTAGCTCATGGCCTTATGCTTGGAAGTGTCGGCCTCTACCTTGGAACCATCCAGTGCCACCGCACCGAGCCGCGCCAGCCCTAAGGCGCGGGCCAGCTTCACCGTCTGTACGAAGACCTCTTTCATATCGTCCCGGTGCCGCTGCCGGAACTCGATGAAGGTCCTGAACACCGGGGTCTCCATGCCCGCCAGGTACTTGAAGGCCAGGTTCTCCTGGCAGGCCCGCTGGAGTTTGCGAGAGCTGAATATCCCAACGGTGAAACCGTACAGGATGACCTTCAGCATCAGGCGCGGATGGTAGGCGGGCTGGCCGAGGTTTCCGTAGCGCGCTTCCAGGGCACTCAGATCCACTTGGTCCACCAAGTCATTGATCAGGTGAGCAGGGTGATTCTCATCCACGAAGTCCTGCAAACTCGGGGGCAGTAGGAATGGTTGGCTTTGATCGTACGATCGAAACATTGGCGCCTCCGTAGCGTGGACCTCCAGTCTACAAGAACTCCCTGTCCCCACCCAAGCGTCGCTCCTTGCGGAAATCGCGCGAGTACAGCAGTGCCCCGGCACCACACGACTAATTGCTCAGGCTCCTAGAGATTCGATGATTCCGCCGGTGTTCGCGAACGTCCCAAACTGGACTCGCATCGTGCCACCGTCGCTGGCCCGCAGTATCCCGCTGTTGACCACTCCGCCGGCACCGTTAGTAGGATCTATAGTTAAGGAATTGGGCTGATTGGCAATTATCGTCGCCCGGTTGTCCAAGAACATCTGGTTTACACCGATCTGTCCCGCTCCACTTATTGTGCTGTTCACGTTCACAAGCACGTTGCCAGCAGCAGCACCCAATATGCGGTTGTTCACGTGGTTCGACATCGTAACCGTGCCACCACCGCCAGGGGTCACCACACCTCCACTCATGATCAGGTCCGTCAAGCCTCCCGACGAGTTCATCTCTATGTCGCCGGCGTTGTTATATGTCCCGCCGGCCTGTAGGGCCAGATCCAGCGCGTTATCCAGGATGATCCTGCCGCCCAGGGGATTGTTCACCACTCCACCGAGTGTGCTCAGACCGCCGACCGGGCGAATGATCCCCGCCGCACTGTTGTCCAATGTCCCACCGGTAATCGTGCTGCTCGTCAGCCTGATCTCTCCTAACCCCACTACGTCTACGTCTCCACCACTGATCGTCGCCGAGCTCAGACTCACAATGCTACCGTTCGCCTCTATCAGTCCAGGGTCCAGTCCCTCGAAGTTAGTGTAACTCCCCGCGGCCAGAGTTAGCGGCGCCCCACTGGTACCTCGTATCGTGCCCGGATTGATCACCTCGTCCGCACCGGCACGTGGGTCTATGGTCAACGTGTTGGTCTGGTCCGCTATGACCGTGCCTCGGTTCGTCAGGAACATCAGGTTAACACCGATCTGTCCTGCTCCTCGTATCGTGTGGTCCTGGTTGATCAATCGGTCGGTTACCGCACCTCCAAAGATAAGGTTGTTCACCTGGTTCGACATCGCCACCGCGCCGCCACCCGTGAGTGTCACGTCTCCGCTAATCCTCAAGGTCGTGGTGGCGCCGGACGAGTTCAACCGGATTGCTCCGGTGTTTTTGATAGTCCTGGCGACGACGACCGTCTGGCCGTTGTCGATGTCCAGACTGGTTCCCGTGATCGTTACTCCGTTAAGGGTGGTTGTGCCTATCACGTGCATCTCACCGGTCCCAACGGTTGCCAGTGTGCCTCTTATTATCACGATGCTAGTTGAGAGGTTGACACGAGAGCCGGCCAGGGCTTCGACGGTCCCACCGGTGTTCGTCACCGTCCCACTTTGAAGCTGCAGACTACCGCCTTTGCTGGCCTGCATCGTACCGGTGTTGGATGCACCACCTGCGCCCGGATCGATAGTGAGCAAGGTGGTCTGGTTGGCGTCGACCATCCCTTGGTTGGTCATGTCTGAGTTGATGGCGCGGGTGCCCCCAGTGCCTAGCAGCCCGTCCGAGGATTATTTGACGGTGTTTGCGGGTCAGCGACAATGGATCGCGACAACTAATTGTGCCGGTTGCCCCGGCCGGCCCCCAGATAGCTTTGCGAATAGCGCCGTGCTCAACTACCTCGGCAAAGTTCCTGATGCGTTGGGCTGGCCCATCGACCCGTGCTTTCCTGTGCAGATTGACCCCAAAGCGGAACAGTTTGAGCAGGTTGTGGCCGGTGCAGATCAGCGACCATTCGCCGTTCACCTTCTCCAGTCCCCGCAGCAGGAACTGCCGGCATCCCCGGCCCTGCTTGATCTGGCCGAATACCGGCTCCACAGTTTGCATCCGCAAAGCGTAGCGCTGCCGACCCCGCTTGGTCTGTAACTTCCGTCGCATCCGGTCCCTGGGAGACAAATTGCTGGGTATGCGACCTCGGGGCGCGGGTGGCACAACCCGGCCGTGGCGGGTCTGCTCCGGCGCGACGAACGGGTCCACGCCCAGAGCACAGAGCTCGTCGACTGCCTTTGCCGAGTAATAGCCAGCATCGGCGGATACTTCCCTGGGTACTGCACCGACGTTGTCGATGGTCTCCTCCATCATCGCCGCAGCCTGTTGCTTATCCGAAGTCTGGTTGGTGGCCCGCGCCGCCACGATCACCTGGTGAGCGCTGTCCACCACCGCCTGACAGTTGTACGCTTGCAGGAAGTCCTTGCCTCCAGGTGCGGGCATGATGCGCGACTCGGTATCGGTGAAGTTACGCTGGGCCTTGCCGTCGGGCACCCCCGGGTGCTTACCACCTTCGGCCTCGGCCCGTTCGGCAGCCGCCTGCGCCTCGGCTTCCAGCGCCGCCATGGCTTCCCGTATCTTCTCCAACCGACCCTCTCGAAAGGCCAACTCCTGCGGCAACTCATCTCCACGCTTGTCTTTGCCGTACCGCCGGTCTTCCTCATCATCCGCTGCCTGGGCCTGTCGCAACAACTCCGCTACCTCCGCCGCCAACTGCGCTGCCTTCTCCTTCATCCGTTGGTAACTCATCGCCTTATGCTTCGATGCGTTGGCCTTGACCTTCGTGCCGTCCAGCGCCACGTGCCCCAGCTTCACCAGCCCCGCCTGCTGGCACAACGCCAGTACCTGTACGAACAGGCCCGACAGCGCATCCAGATTGTCCTTGCGAAAGTCGGAGATGGTCCGGAAGTCCGGTGTGTTGTTCGCCGCCAACACCCTGAAGGCGATGTCCTCGTGGAGACGCTGGGCGATGCGGCGTGAGGACGCCACCCCGACGCAGTAACCGTAGAGCAACACCTTGACCATCATCCGTGGATGATACGGCGGCCCGCCACGCCGTTCCCGCTCGTAGCGAGCGGTGACCTCCGACATGTCCAACTGGTCCACCACGTCGGATATGAAGTAGGCCAGATGGTCGTCAGGCAGCCACTCCTGCAACGCCGCTGGCAACAGCAGCTGCTGGTCGGGTTCGTAGGGAAGGTAGGTCTTGCTCATCAACGACTCCCCGCTACTGGACTGGGCCCATCATACCCCCAAACACTCGCCAACCCGTGTTTCTCGGACGGGCTGCTAGGTTCGCCGTGATCGTCCCGGCGGGCAAGTTGTTCAGGATACCGCTACTGACAGTCAGATTGGCCTGGCGGACAGCATCGATCGAATCAAGAATAGTAGTCCCGTTGTTCGTCATCCCATCCGCCACGGTTAGGGTCGCGTTGCTCCCGACGCTGCTGCCCTGGACGATTATCGTGCCGTTCTGGGTGAATGGCCCATTAATAGACGAAGAGCCCTGGAAGATCATCGTGTTCGTGGAGCTGTTCGTGACTTCCCCAGTGCCTGTCCAGCTCGAGTTGCGCCACGTGACATCCCCATCATTGATAATCGACGGACCGTTTACGGTGAATGTGCGACTCGACGCAAAGAAAGAAGCGTCGGGCGAGTCCAGGGTGAACCCGGCAACCGTACTATTGGCGTTTAGGGTGACGGTGTACGGTGCTCCGGTCGCGGTAATACAGGCCAGATCAGATGCACCCGGTGGGACCCCTGCGGTCCATTTCGTGCCATCGGTCCAGTCGCCGCTGACCGGGTCTTTCCAGTGATTGCAAGTCGCAGCTTTCAGAAACGCAGCAGCAGGCAACGCGACGTTGTACACCTTGGCCTCGTCGATAATGCCGTCGAACGGCACGTTGGAGTTATCGTCGAGGCTGATCCTCAGGTTAGAAGCTGAATTGGCAATGGTCTTAGGTCCGACAAACCCACTGCCAGCCAGCGTGCCGTCGCGATATAACCTCAGTTCGGAGTTGTCATAGGTGCACGCAACGTGCGTCCATTGCCCCACCGGTATTGCGGAAGCCAAACCCACCGTAAATGCGTTCGTCGGCCAGGGCTCCGTCGGGCCGTTGAACTGGCAGAACAGCTCCTGATTATTATTCTGGGTCCCGAACTGGAACCCTCGGTCTATGGCGGGTGAACCGCCGTCTCCCACTTTCGAAATAATTCCGTTGGCGGCGGCGTCTTATGAGCTGAGGTTAATCCATGCTTCGAGTGTAAACTCGTCGGCAATGTCCAGATTTGCCGCGTCGGGCACCCTGACGGAGCCGGTCGAGCCATTAAAGGAGAACGCCTGGCCGACGTAGCCCGCGGCGAACGCCGCGCCACCTTCGAGGAAACCGTCGTTGCCGTCGGCGGAATCGGTTGTGTCGCCTTCGGCGGACCAGTGGCTGATCAGTCCGCAGCCGACATCGCCGAGGTTGACGTCGTAGTTATCGTAGACGACGCTTGCCGTCTGTGCTGTAGGCGCCGGGAGCATCAGAGATACCAGGACGTCGCCCGCTAAGGGGCCTATACCCAAAAGCATGGGGTTAGCACCCATTTCGGGCTAGCATCTGAACGTGTACGATACCCCCAAGCTTTGTACATAGTCAATTACTCAAACATAACAATTGGTTTCGTAAATTCCCATTTTTATGTCATAAATCAAGGATGCGCAGCACCACAGTCAACCCAGTAGTGGACCCCAGATCTTGGACGCATGGCTAAGTGGAGAGGGCGACATCGTGTAGCTATTCTTGAAGTCGTCACGCCAGGGCAGATCCTTCGTCGCCTTGATGGCCGGCAAGGTGAACTACAGCCCCTTCTGAACAGGGAGCCCTGGAATCTGTAGTTGGATGCGGAACAGGCCATGCCAGGTGGTGATGAACAGAGTCCTCAAATCATCGCCGCCCCAACCACAGTTGGTCGTCTGATGAGCCCCTGTCAGGATGGTCCCCAGGTGCTTACCGGAAGAGTCTATTACCCACACTCCTCCGGGTCCAGTGCAGTACACGTTCCCCTCCACGTCCACCTTCATACCGTCGGGCACTCCGGGGTGTGGCCCCGTCAACTCACAGAATATCCGGTCCGAGGACAGGGCCAGCATCCCGTTAGGCAGCACGTCGAAGGCCCTTATATGGCCTCTCTTGTGGGCGGTAGATGGAAAGCGGAAGGAATCATCTACGTAGAGGATGCTCTCGTCGGGGGAGAAGGCAAGACCGTTGGGCACGATGAAGTCCCTCACAAGCAAAGTGATCTCGCCCAGGTCCGGTGAGACCCGATAAACACCTGAGAAGTCCAAGCTCATCCCCGGTGCCGGAGCGCCGGGGTCGGTGAAGTAGATGCTTCCGTCGGACTTTACCACGACGTCGTTGGTGCCGTTCAGCCTCTTGCCTTGATAAGTGCCCGCCACGGCGGTGGTAGTCCCGTCGGGCTCCTCTCGGGCCACGCGGCGATTAGAGGTCTCGCAGGCCAATAGCCTTCCCTGAAGGTCGCGAGTTAGTCCGTTAGCATGGCCGGTGGGCTCCTTGAACAGTGTGACACCCTCTTGAAGTGTCCACTTATGCCTCCGGCTCTTGTCTATCTCGCTGAAGAGGAGGTATCCTCCATTCCTGTACCATATAGGCCCCTCGGCAAGATCGTAGCCCGAACCCAGCTCCTCCAGCTCCTGGTTAGGTAATACGATGCGTTCCAGACCTGGAGATACCTGCTCAATAGGCATGATGACCTCCTGCTAACTAGTCGGGGACAATATCGGTGCATGGTGGTATCTTGAGCTCCTTCAGGAGTTCAAGGACTTTTACGGCTACCTCGTTTTGTTTTGCATCGTCGGCCACTGTTATTGTCCTTCCATCCACTCCGTTCATTCTCATGATACTTCATTAGCCCGTAACCAACCATCGACATTGAGACTGACATTCGAATTTATCTGGGCGAGTCCGTGCAAAGACGAATTCCACGGGCAAACCCCTGAGGCTATCTACGGACCACCCCCGTCTGTTTGCCTTCTCGGAGAGTTTTTCAGCCCTTGGAACCTCACTCGATGTCTGGCCGGAGGTTGTGCCACTGGGTGGCCTGCTCAAACGCATGCCCCACTCGGCACAGCAACGGCTCGGAAAGGTGCTTTCCCACGAACTGGATGCTGAGGGGCAGCCCGTCACTGTTCTGACCGCAAGGCAAGGATATGGTAGGAGCGCCGCTGAAATCGTAGGGCACCGTGAATCGGCCCCAATTGGGGTTGTCAAGTAAAAACGTGGGCCCGTACATTTCTTCCAGGGTAATAGGGAAGGGAGGGGTTGTCATAGTAGGGCATCCGATTACATCAATATTCTCGAAGACGTTGTTCAAGAGGCCGCGGCAGGCTGAGCGAACGTTATTAGCCTTGGCATATTCGGCCCCGGTGACCGCCGCACCCTTATCCAACCAGCCTTGGAACCACGGGCCGTAGTCGTCCCGGCGTGATGGGTATGTTGCCTCGTGGGCAGCCAACGCCTCCGAAGCGCAAAGCACTCCCCATGCCTCCATGTAGTCACTGGTATCCGGCATTTGTATTGGGACTATCACTGCGCCCAGCCCTTCCAGCATTTTGATTCCCTCCAACACACTTTCCACCAACTGGGGGTCAGTATTTCCAGAGATGTATTCTTCGTCCAGGCCGATTCGAAGACCGCGGACACCTTGGTCGATCCCCTCCAACATGTCGGGCACCGGAGCGGGCAAAGACGTGGGATCGTTTGAATCCAGCCCGGCTATGGCATGAATCATGATTCCGGCGTCGGCTGCGCTACGAGTCATGGGGCCAATATGGTCCAAGGATTCGGACAAGGCAAGCACTCCATAGCGGCTAACCCTACCCCAAGTGGGTTTGATTCCCACGATGCCGCAGGCAGCAGAAGGGAATCTGATGGACCCGCCGGTATCGCTGCCCAACGACCCATAGCACAGGCCCGCTGACGTTGCCACGCCAGAGCCGCTGGAAGAGGCCCCGCTCCAGAGGTTGGCGCCCCAGGGGTTTACAGGTACCTGAAACTCCGGATTGTAACCAGCCATGGCGCCTTCGGTGAGGTTGAGTTTGCCCAAAATAATCGCACCGGCTGCGTTCAGCTTCTGCACCACTGTACAATCAAAATCCGGAACATGGTCCTTCAAAGCTTTGGTGGCTCCCATTGTTGCCACGCCTTTGGTGAAACACAGGTCTTTGACGGCGATGGGTACGCCGTGTAGGGGGCCCAGATAGTTTCCGGCGGCAATGGCCAGCTCCGCAGCTTGGGCGGACGCCCTAGCCTGCTCGGCCATGATTGTAGCGTAGCTCTTATAATGCGGGTCCTGTCCCTGGATGCGGTTGAGCATCGCTTCCGTCACTTCCACGGGTGATAGCGCTTTCGACCTAATTAGGGCTGCCAATTCGGTGATCGTCTTGAAGTGCAGAGGCGTCTCGCCCATCGGTCGTCTCCTCTTGGCCATGATTTGAATCTGGGATGCGGTTTGGCTTGGGGGGACCTTGTTCCAATACGGAAGTTGCTGGCGAGCCGCCAGCTATACTGGGCACGTGACTGAGTAATTATAGCATTGGTTCGATCTGGACAGGGAGGCTAGGGAGGGTGGGGAGGGTGGAACTACATCCCACCGAAAACTCGGTGGTGGTGGTCTTGGTTGTCCTCCATGAAAGAGCCAAGACGCAGTGTGATAAGGTTGCTCAGGCTATGTTGCCCGCCGGGCTGCGACTACAATGCTGACCACAGGCCGGTGCCCGCGTCCCCCAGCGGTTGATAGGCGCAGAACAGCGCCATTCGATTTCAACAATTCACATAGGTGATCGGGTACTGGGCACCCTGAGCGAAGTACTGGTTCACAGATCTATCCAGATACTTCGCACGTATTGCTTCTTCTGCCTTCCGACCAACAAACTCCCAGCGTCCTGGAACTCTTACGTTGTTCTGCATCCTCGTTCGGTACAGCGTTGATCCCGCTGGCACCCATCTGTCGATTGCATACACGTCTCGGACGCTGCCACGAAACACAGCAAATGCATACTTGGCCTTCTCTCTCCGAACGCCAGCTTTCCAGATTCCTCTTGTAACCTCGTACAGTTCATCATCGGTCATGTCGTAACGATACGCCTTGTTGATCCTGATAAGAATACACGGTTCTGCTATATCGACTGGTTTACTTGTGTAAAGAGCGAGGAGTTTGGATAGAGGAATCCGGCCAACGACATCAGTCCCGTAGCCACGAACTTCGTTCGTGAGTGACCTCAGCCCAATCAACTCGATTGCTATAGACTCGATAAGTAGAGCTTCAGCCGCGCTCTCAAGCCCATGAACCAATAGTTCGATCCGAGGTTCTTCATCCAGAGAGCGAATACTTCGAATAATTTCAGTTTTCCTCGATTCAGATTTATCATCAAGATGCGAGAGAACTCTATTACCCTTCCCCTTGCCTACATAGAAGATCGTCCCATCAAATGGGTTAACGTAGAGGTATACGTAGTATCCAAGCTTCTCAATCACCCCACGAGGTAGTTTGTCCATTACTAAATCCCTATTGATGAAGGATCTGTGTGCCTAACCACCGTTCAGTCTGCGACGCCTGGTTAGACTACTATGCAGGATGACGAGTTGTGAAATCCCTGACACTGCTTACGGCATCTGCTCAAAACCAAGTCCTTTCGGCACTCTCAATTACACTGCCATCGTGGCTATGCCGCCACCGGCTCCCTTTTTGGAACACTGTTATTCTCGCGACACTTTCCGGACCTGGCGATTCGGCAAAAATATCGATGCGACTGTCGCACCTCCTACGATGGTGTGCATCTAGTTGTTGCGCTCTAAGGCCAACCTCACTATAATCGGCGGCATACTGGGTTTGCAGGCAAATGGTGGGCAGGTGAATTTACCTTCATCCCCGCTCGATGGGCCAGGATTGGGGGAGTTGTGATGCCTTACATAGTCCCTCCCGATGAGGTCCCACTGTACTACGAAGAGGCTGGCCAGGGCGAGAATATCCTGCTAATTCACGGGGGCGCTGCCAATACCAGGTTCTGGCAGAAGCAGGTGCCTGTGCTGTCCCGCCGCTTTCACGTGGTGGCCTTAGACCTGCGGGGCCATGGCAACTCGGGCAAGACAGACGATCGTAACACCGTTGCCCAGTGCGGGAGGGACTTGCGCTACGTCCTGGAAACCCTGCAACTGGACTCGGTCGTGGTGATTGGTTGGTCCCTCGGAGGTTCGGTGGTTCGCAGCTACATCCAGCAATTCGGCGTGCAACGGCTGGTGGGCTATATCAATGTGGACCAGCCACCCTACGGAGCCGGTCTAACGGAGGAGGGCCTGCGCCAGTTGGTCTCTGGGATACGGGGCCATAAGTTTCGCGCCCACTGGGAACGGCTCAAGTCTTTCTTCTCGGTACCCCCGGCAGAGGAGGACCTCCACTGGATGACCTGTGAGATGATGAAAACCCCTACCGGAGTGTACTGCTCGATCCTGGAAGACTCCTGGGGCTCGGACTTCCGCCCCATGCTATCGCAGATTACCATCCCTACCATAATCTGTGTTGCCAGCAAAGGCCTGACCCCGCCTGACATAGCTGAGTTCATGGTCCAGACCAAGCCCAGGGCACGGCTGGAGAGGTTCGACAACTGTGGCCATATGTTGTTCTGGGAGCAGCCGGAGAAGTTCAACCAGATGGTAAGCGATTTCGTTGAGGAGGTGACCGGATAGCTGTATACGGTGGCGGGTGGCCTGCCCCCTGCCGCTAAGGGGCCTATCCATTGACACACTCCTTGAACCACACCTGGGGTGTATAGCTAGAAGGAGAGGAAAATGAGCAGCTTGGTCATCGGTGGTACTGGATTCATCGGCCCGAGGGTCATCCGGCGGCTGGTGGAGAGGGGAGAAGAAGCGGTCTGTATGGACATCAATCCCGGCGCCGCTTCGTTTCTGGCTCTCGAGGGAATGGTGAAGGTCGTCCGAGGTGACGTCACTCAGTTTGAGGACGTGATGAGAGTTATCATGGAAGCGAAGCCGGATCGCGTGATAAACCTGGCTTATCTCGTGGGAGGCGGTGAAGCGGAGCCACATCAGACTATGCTCCTGAACGTTCTGGGAATGGACAACTGCTTCGAGGCAGCCCGCCTGGCCGGAGTAAACAGGGTGGTGTACGCCAGCTCTCTAGCGGTCAGTGGTGATCAGAAGAGCTTCGGTGAGAGGCACATAACCGAGGATGATCCCACATATGGCACCTCCCAGTACGCTGTTCACAAGATATTTAACGAGTTCCAGGCCCAGCAATTCATCGACAACTACGGCATGTCCATTACGGGCATCCGGCCGGGAAACGTGACCGGGCCCGATAAGGTGCGAGGCTCTACGGACCATGTGGACTGCGTCACCCTCCCAGCTAGGGGTAGGCCCGTCAGTTTGTCCCATAAATCCCGCATGCGCTTGCCCATTCACGTGGAGAACACAGCGGAGGCCTTCGTCCGAGTTAGCCTTGCCAACTCTACCAAGTATCCGATCTACAACACCGGCGGTACCCCAATAAGCTTGGGCGACCTGGCAGATATGGTACGTGGTTACCTGCCTGATGCTCAGATCACCTTTGAAAACGAAGGGGGACTGGGAGATTCTCAAAACTATCTGGTGGATAATAGTCGCCTGCTCTCGGAGTTCGAGTTGGAGTACCCGCCTTTTGAAACGAGGGTACTGGAGATTATCAACGACGTCCGCCGGCAGGAGGGAATGCCCTTGGTAGAGGCGAAATGAGTGAAAGTAGTATCCTTCCGTTACAACCCACTCACCCCGACCCTTCGACAAGCTCAGCGCCAACCCTCTTCCATTGGGAGAGGTGAAGGGCAAATGAGGGCCCCTTTCGTTGGGACGAAAACCACCGTATAAGGAGTAGCTAATGGCGGATGATAATATAGCTCTAATGGCCCACCTGCTCCGTCGCGCCGGCTTCGGAGCTACCAGGGATGAACTGGAGAGCTACCTGGCCAAGGGCTATGAGGCTACAGTTGAGGAGCTGTTACACCCCGAGAACTCCCCTCCGGCCCAGGAGGATGAATATCTAATCCGGCGTTATCATGTGGACTCGAATAGCATGATGTATGCGGAGAGTGGGCAGATTCACTGGCTTTATCGCATGATCAACACAAAACGCCCACTGGAGGAGAAGCTGGCTCTTTTCTGGCACGGAATATTCGCCACCAGCGCCAACAAGCTCAATCAGATCAAGCTTGTCGTGGGGCAGGTCGATATGTTCCGCCACCACGGACTGGGGAGCTTCCGTACCCTGTTGGTAGAGGTGTCCAAAGACCCTGCGATGCTGTACTGGCTGGATAATAAAGACAGCCGCAAGGGTGCGGTGAACGAGAACTACGGACGGGAGCTGCTGGAGCTATTCTCCATGGGGGTGGGAAATTACACCGAAAATGACGTGAGGCAGGCCTCCCACGCCTTCACGGGTTGGACTATCGAGAACGCTGCCATGCACACCGCCCGCGTTTCACGCGACTCCAACTGGCCCTACGGGAAGTTGGACTGGCAGTTCCTTTACAGAGATGACGACCACGACGAGTCTGAGAAGACGTTTCTGGGGCACACCGGCGCATTCAATGGTGAGGACGTGATAGATATTATTTGCCAGCAGCCGGCGACGGCCCGGTTCATCGCCCGGCATCTGTACAACTTCTTTGTGGCCGACGAGCCCCAGGTGCCTGCCTGGCAGACCGTTCCTCCCCGTGACCCAGAGGCCATCGCTACACTGATGGACGCCTTCGTCAAGTATGAATACGACATTCGCTCTGTGCTGCGGGTCCTGTTCAATTCCGATTTCTTCAAGAGGGCTGCATTTGCCAAGGTCAAGAGCCCCGTCGAGCTGGTGGTAGGGACCGTGCGCCTCGCGGGAGGCCATCGATTTCCTCAGGTAGAGGATTTGAGCCTAGCACAGCAAACCGACTTCATGGGACAGGGGCTTCTGGACCCGCCCAGCGTTGAGGGCTGGCATTCAGGAATGGAGTGGATCGCCACAGGCAGTCTGGTGGACCGGGTCAACTTCGCAGTGAAGGAATTGGCAGACGTAGACAAGCCCGGGGTCAGGTCCATCATCAATAGGATCAAGGCCCAAGGGAAACGTATGTCCCCCGAAGGATTGGTGGATGCCTGTCTGGATCTGATGGGCCCCATAAGCGTCTCCGAGGGTACCAGACGGGAGCTGTTGGACTACGCCGTGGCACAGGGTGAGATACAGTTTGGGTCCGAGGAGGAAGCTCACGCATCTGCCCAAAAAGTGGCGGCGATATTGCAGCTAATCGTCGCTACCCGGGAATACCAATTAGCTTGAAGCGATGCTCAATACGGCAGCGTAGTACACAAAGCCTGAGCGAATGAGGGTTCGCACATGATCACCCAGACCACCTATAAATACAGCCATTCCATCGGCTTCTACGCCATAGCTCCAGGTCGAGGATTCAACCATCCTGTTGATGTAGCCCTGGGCCGTGACGGAGTGCTCTACGTGTTGGACCGGGGTGGTTCTGACACGCCGTTAAGGATACCCTTTAAACGGGTCACCATATGCACCGTGAATGAGGAGTACATTCGAAGCATCCCTTTAGGCGCAATCGGGGAAGGTGAGGCTATATGGCCTGTCGCCGTGGCCATTGATCGAGATGAGAACATATACATATCCGACGAGGCCCTCCATCGAATTACGATCTTTAGCGCGGAAGGGCGGTTCTTGGGCCAATGGGGCGTGAAGGGACAGGGAGATGGCCAGTTGGACCGGCCCGCCGGCATCGCCTTTGATGACACTGATAACCTGCTGCTGGTGGACAGCCTCAACAACCGCGTGCAGCAGTTTACCAAGGACGGGAGGTTCATGGGTGGCTGGGGCAAAGCCGGGAGCCGCCCAGGCGAGTTCAACATGCCCTGGGGAATCACGCTAGACGAGTCAGGGAACGTTTATGTGGCCGATTGGGGTAACGATCGAATTCAGAAGTTCGACTCCGCAGGGAAACACCTAGCCAGTTGGGGTTACTCTGGCCGGGGCGATGGGGAGTTCCTTCGTCCATCAGGAGTGGACGTTGACGCGGATGGTAATATCTACGTCGCCGATTGGGGTAACGAACGGGTCCAGGTGCTCGGACCAGACGGTGGCTTTCTCGCCAAATTCCGGGGTGAATCGGTGTTGTCCAGTTGGGCGAAAGACTACTTCATCTCCAATCAAGATGAGCTTGAGGAGAGAGAAAAGGCCAATATGGATCCAGAGCTGGACCTCCCACCAGCAGACTTTCCTCGCGACGAATCGGCCAGTATAGAGAAATTGTTCTGGGGCCCAGCATCTGTGAAAGTGGATGCCCAGGGACGGGTCTACGTCGTGGAAAGCTGTCGTCACCGAATTCAGGTCTATCAGAAGCAAGGCCTCTGATCTCCCCTCAATCTAAAGGCGGATTCGGCCGGACGAGACGCTCGTAAAAAGGCTCTTGTCGGCTATCTGCGATCCATTGGCCGGGCAGGAGTCGTCACCACGAACCCTGGTAGCGTCTTGAAGGCGACTCAAGATTTCCTCGGCAGAAGTAAAGCCCGGCTGATCCCAAAGTACCTGCAGGTCAGGGCCGCATTCTCTCCATGGTCTCGGTAATAGTCCATCCACTTCAGCCGTTGCTTCGCCATCCTTGATAGCCCCTGGACTCTCAACAGCCTCTTGGACCCAGATCCCCTCGCTCCTATTATCTTCATAATGACACTATTCTAAGTGTCACCTATCATTATGAACGAGTTCAGCAACACCTACATCAACCCAACATCCTCCGGTCGTCTGTCATGGTTTGATACCAAACGCGTTGACTGGACCCATCCGCCGGACTAGTCGCACCGGACGTCCTGGTGTCCGAAGCCGTCCGAAACCCGTTCGGCCGGACAGACCTTAGGACACATCACTTGGCGAAATATTTATCAACCTGCGAGGCTGTATTGATCATTGGTTGGTGAAAGCTAGGTTTACGTAGGACCGTCTCCCTTGAGCATAACACCTGGTGTCAGATGCGTTATTGGGCTTCGTGCAGACCTGGTGCACGGTTACAGGAGTTGTCTCATCGCCAGCTATTATTTGCTTTTCCTGGCCTTCTGACAAATTCGGCTGCGGACCCATCCCAAGCCCCTGAGACCAGTCGAATTGTGACTGGCTCCTTCCGTCTATGGGAATCCCGAACTTTCTTAACCGTCGGTCCAATAGACGAGTTTCCCTTCCATCACAACGGAAGCAGTAGGTTCCTCTATTGCGTTCATCACCTCACGAGTGACGACCGGGACTGTTGCTATGGGCCTGCACGGGCAAGACCATCCAGGTCCTGCGTACGCTCCTTGTCGCCTATCTCGAGCAGTCTCCCAGCCTTATACATGTCCAGAGCTCGACAATGGCATCGATTGCCTGAGTACCAGGCACTTCCACTAACACTAGATTGGCTTCCGGGTCCACACCGTAGAGGCGATCAATGGGCGGCCCAAGGGGCTTAGTCGGGTCGGTCGGTCGAAGGCCATGGCTTACTAGGAGCCTGAGCAATTAGTCGTGTGGTGCCGGGGCACTGCTGTACTCGCGCGATTTCCGCAAGGAGCGACGCTTGGGTGGGGACAGGGAGTTCTTGTAGACTGGAGGTCCACGCTACGGAGGCGCCAATGTTTCGATCGTACGATCAAAGCCAACCATTCCTACTGCCCCCGAGTTTGCAGGACTTCGTGGATGAGAATCACCCTGCTCACCTGATCAATGACTTGGTGGACCAAGTGGATCTGAGTGCCCTGGAAGCGCGCTACGGAAACCTCGGCCAGCCCGCCTACCATCCGCGCCTGATGCTGAAGGTCATCCTGTACGGTTTCACCGTTGGGATATTCAGCTCTCGCAAACTCCAGCGGGCCTGCCAGGAGAACCTGGCCTTCAAGTACCTGGCGGGCATGGAGACCCCGGTGTTCAGGACCTTCATCGAGTTCCGGCAGCGGCACAGGGACGATATGAAAGAGGTCTTCGTACAGACGGTGAAGCTGGCCCGCGCCTTAGGGCTGGCGCGGCTCGGTGCGGTGGCACTGGATGGTTCCAAGGTAGAGGCCGACACTTCCAAGCATAAGGCCATGAGCTACGGCCGCATGCTGGAGGAGGAATCGAAGCTGAGGGTGGAAATTGAGCAGTTGCTCGAGGCGGCGCAGGCCACCGACGAGCAGGAGGACCAGGAATGCAGCCCCGATTCGGATGGCTACCGGGTGTCGGACGAACTGGCGCGGCGGGAACAGCGGCTGGAGAAGATCGAAGAGGCCAAGGCCGCCTTGGAGGAGCGGGAGAAGAGGGAACACCCCGACGAGCCGATCGACCCGAAGAAGCAGGTCTCCTTTGCGGACCATGATGCACGGTGCTTTAGCAAGCCGGGGGACGGGACTCGATACGTCTATAATGCCCAGGCCGCAGTGGACATGGACAACCAGATCATCGTGTCGAACCATATCGAGGACTCGGTCAGTGACGCACACGCAGCCGAACCGATCCTGGCGCACATGGAGCAGGAGCTGGACCAGGTGCCCCGGGCGTTGGTGACTGACGCGGGCTACGGGAACCAGAACACGCTGGACAGTTGCCGGAAGCGGGGCGTGACGCCGGTGTGTGCCACGACCCGAGAGGGAAAAGAAGGTCAGGAGGTAGGCAAACTGGACCGCCTCAGCTACGACCGGGATCAGGACAGGTTTGTTTGCCCCCGCGGTCACACCTTCGCCTTTGCTCATGAGCATCCCACCAACGGGGCGAGAACATACAAGACGATGGAGCCCGTGGCCTGCACGTGTGGCCAGTACGAAGCCGCTGATGGTCGTGAAGTGATCAGCGTGGGCCAGGGTCACCTGGCCAAACGCGAACTCAAGCGGATTATGGACGGGACGGGCCATCGAGAGCTCTATCGTCGGCGCAAATGTACGGTAGAACCGGTGTTCGGGCAGATCAAGGTCGGCATGGGATTCCGGCGGTTCTGGTATCGGGGTAGGCAGAACGTGGGCAGCGAATGGAACCTGGTGTGCGCCGCGTTCAATGTTAAGAAGATCGCGGCCTTGCTGCCCATCCAGCGTCACCCGGTCAACCCGGAGCAGGCCGCTGGCGACGAGGGCGCGAACCGGTCCATTTCGAAGCTGCGACCGCTCATCTTCCTCTTCTTCAGCGGTCCCGTGGCGCGATTCATCCGATCAATCCGTCCACGGCCATCCGCGCGGTCTCCCTATTGCCCCACGCTGCTCGAGGCTCCCATGACCGGCATCACTAATTGCTCAGACTCCTAGGCGAGACTGTTGTTGGTCTGACAACAGGAATTGCAGGAAGACAGCCGCGGCCTCCGCCTGCACCGGTGTAACCCACGGGGCCCCGTCAAGAATAGCGAATGGGTGTGTGGGCGCGATGGTACCATCTTGGGGATATACCGCTACGATCGGCTCGGGAAGCAACGGGCGAGAATCCTGCATGACCTCTATTACTTTCTTCTCATAGTTGGTCCCAGCGTCCAGGTATTCGGGTCCTTTGTCGCGCATGTCTCTGAGTACCCGATCGCTCCTCTGGTGTATCCGAATCAAAGCCGTTTGAGAAACCGTTAAAGTGTGCATCGCCTCCCCACATCGGTTCTCAGCGCCCACCTCTTTTAGAGTGAGGCCACTAATCTTCTGGAGGCCGCTCATGCAACTGAGGGCCTGGGTGAATGTGGCCGAGTTAGATCTGCCCACGTAGCCGTATCCAAACTTCAGCTTGCCCCACTCGGGGTGTCCTAACATTCCCCAGCCATCGGGGCTTGTTGCAAGGTTACGGAGACGCGCCCAGGTGCAGTCAAGGCCTGATCTGGGCCAGCAGCCCAGCGCCTCTGCTCGAGATTGCCACATAGCTATAACCAGGGGCGTGCGAAGCAAGCCTGGAGCTTTGCCAGAAGTGACGACAGAGCTGGACAAGTCTTGCCCAAGCTTGGAGCTCCAGGACTTTTCGGCCTGCGATTCCCGCCAATCTGCCCTTAGCTTCTGGATCCAGGACTGTTCCGCAGGTGACGCAATGGTCGGCTCTATTTTGTTGTCGAGGACGTCGCTGACCATCGAACCTGATCGGTAGTGGTCAAATACGCCTGGCTCTTCCTCTTCGAGAAGCACCTCAACGTGGATGGGTCGTCCATCAATTTGGAGCTCAGAGTTGGCCTTGGAGTCTTCATTGAAGGCTCTCACAGCCTGATTTACCCACTCCGTCTTGGTGCTTGAGCTAGCCATGGTGATTTCGATGGTGCTGGGTTTAGGTGGCAAGACTGCAAACAAAACCACGCCGATAAGCGCTACGAGAAATGCCATTAGCCAGAACGCGGGTTTTCGCCACACCGGCGGCATATGCGCCCCAAGCTTTTTGTCAATCCTAGATAGACGATCAGCCAAGCTCTGAATGGGCATCTGGACAAATTTCTCGAAACGCGACGCCTTTGCTGCGACAAGGGCCTCCTTGACCCTTGCTACATCCTGGTAGCGCCACTCCTTTTCGTGCCTCGTGCACCGATCTACGACCCTAGCCAGGCCCAAGGGTACATTGGGTTGATCGAACAGGGTAGTCACAGCGAACTCGCGCCGGCTCTTGCCGGTAACCATCAAGAACAGCAATGCACCGACCTGATAGATATCGGTGCGTACATCAAGGTCTTCTCCAGCTCGTTGCTCCGGTGCTGCAACGTGCGGTGGGATCAGGAAGGTTTCTCTTGTCACATCCCCCTGAGGCATGCCCTCGACCCGCACAAGGCCGAAGTCGGTGATAATGACACGGCCGCCTTCAGCCAGCCTGACGTTACTAGGATTGAGGTCCAGATGAAGGATTCTAGGGTCCGCACCGTGGAGGGTTTCTAGCGCGTCGCAGACCTGCTTTCCGATCTCCACGGCATCCCCAGAAGTCAGAGGTCCCCTCCGCAGACGTTGCTCCACGCTATCCGGCAGATAGTCGGTGACGTAGTATGGCAGGTTATAGTCGCTGGAGCGGTAGGACCCCGGCTGACTGTCCGATGAATCGTCGTAGTGCCAAAATAGGGATCCTGAGAAGCGGATCCTCATAATATTCGGGTGGTGGAAGCTGGCGGCGAACTGAATTTCTCTTTGGAAGTGGCTGAGGCGAGATGTGTAATCTGCCATATCAGCGCTCTCCTGGGAACGGGGAGGGAACAAGACTTTGACGGCCAGAGGTTCGCCCTGCTCGCCGTGCGTGAAGTAAACCGCGCCAAAGCCGCCAGAGCCCAGGACATTTTCGAGGGTGAAGGCGCCGGCCTTGACCCCTACGAGCATGGCGGGCTCAAACCAGGGATGCTGCGAAGCCTGCAATCTGCTTCCCTCCTCTTGCTATGAGCGCTTCCCAGGGAAATCAAGACGTGGTTTCATTCTGTAGCCTCTGTGAGGCCATGACTCAACGGCATCCTCCCCTTGCAAGTGAGGCCCAAGGAGGTTATTGACCCTTCTCTTGGCCTTGGCCAATGCCTGCTTGGCCGCAACTGGCATCCTGTCGGCGTCCGGCCACAGCAGGTCTACCAAATGATCGGTCGGATACCACCTGCCTCTGTTCTCGGCCAAGAATGTGAGGAGGCGAAAGGCATCACGTCCCAGATTCTATTCGATAACGTCTCGTCCAATTCGGACCTGGCGGGGGGTTTCTGACACGGTGAGCAACTCCAGCGGATCGGCAGGTGCGGTACAATTCCTCTGGTCCATGCACCGGAATCTGACACGCCAGCCATCTCCCGGCAATCCGAATATGATCTCGTCCTTATCCGAAAGCTCAGTCATTCCCTGCTCTACCCTGCTGCCGTTCACGATGGTCCCGTATCTGCTCCGCTCCTCCAAGACTGGCCGGGGTTCCCGGAGATCGAGCGTCGCGTGCTCCCTGCTCGCCGAACTGCATTCAGCAGGGATCAACACGTCCGGTCTAAACTCCTCTGACCCGCGCCCGATCCTCACGTATCCCGACACTGGTATCTCTTGGAACACTCGCGAGGCCTCGTCTAGGATTTCCAGGATATAGGCTCTCCGAGAGGTATCCTCTCCGACTCCCATGTTCACCTCCTAGTGGGACCACACGGTACACGATTTTCAAAGTTTTTACGCTATGCAGTATCGTTACGAGACGCCACGGTTAGCAAATAAACTTCATCACTACCACAGTCACGTTGTCAATCCCACCGGCATCATTGGCGGCTTCGACGAGCTGTTTGCACGCTGTGGGTGGGGGATCGGCTTCGAGAATGGTCCGGATGACGTCTTCGGAGACCATGGTTGTCAGTCCGTCGGTGCATAGCAACAAAAGGTCGCCGGGCTCCTATCCTGCCAACAATTAGGTTGACTGAGTACTAGTGGGACCACACGGTACACGATTTTCAAAGTTTTTACGCTATGCAGTATCGTTACGAGACGCCACGGTTAGCAAATAAACTTCATCACTACCACAGTCACGTTGTCAATCCCACCGGCATCATTGGCGGCTTCGACGAGCTGTTTGCACGCTGTGGGTGGGGGATCGGCTTCGAGAATGGTCCGGATGACGTCTTCGGAGACCATGGTTGTCAGTCCGTCGGTGCATAGCAACAAAAGGTCGCCGGGCTCCACTGCGTGGGCGGCGGCATGCGGGTTAATGCCCTTTCGGCTTCCCAACGCCTGAGTGATAACGTGTCGCTGAGGATGCCGTGCTGCATCTTCTGGGGCCACCAGACCGTTCTCTACTTTGTCGCGTATCACCGAGTCTTCCTTTATCAGCTTCTGCAAGCGTCCACCTCGAAGACGGAACGCCGGGCTATCTCCCAGGTGCCCGATCCTTAGGGTGGCAGGGGAATCCTCAGCTAACAAAGCGATCGTCGCTGTGGTGGCCATGCCCTGGAGGGCCGGGTCACGCAGTCCATCCAGTATCAGTCTTTCATGTAGCTGCTCCAGTAGTTCTTCCAGTCCGACCTCCGATGCCAGTAGAGAGGTGTCTGGCAAGGATGAGTCGCCGACGAGCTGGGTAAGGTGCTCCGCTGCCAAGGAGCTGGCCCGAGCTCCATGAGCTTGACCTCCCACTCCGTCGAATACGCCAGCCACGGCCAGGTAGTGGCTGGATAGGTCAGGCTCTTGTAATATCACAAAGGCATCTTCATTGGCGGGCCTGACCAGGCCCCGATCGGTCATTCGGCAATCTCTACCTCGTAGCAGGTTACTGGATACCAATCGTCTGTCATTGGGAGCTCCCCTTCGTTACTTCGGGGCGCCATTGCTGAGTATGGGGAAGCGGAATACCCCGGAGAGTGGAATTCTTCCACAAGCCATTCATATGAGTCGTGGGGCGTTGAATCGTCTGAGTTCCCAATCTTTACCTCCCCGTAATTTCCTCTACAACGCCAACATAGCATCGGGGATAAGGAATAAATTGCACATAGAGTTGCGAATGGGTTGCACGTTACTTGCCAAAACTACTCTCAAGCCGGCGTCCATTTTCAAAATCCAGCGGCACCCACGATTTCCTCCCATGATGTGGAACCCCGCTACCATGGTATTCAAGCCACTCTTTGAATCGAGGGAATAGAATGTAAAGAGGACACTGCAGCTGGTGCTGGATGTGTGGGGTCGGTGAAGGAGACTAGTGGCCGTTGCCCCCACTTGCTCTTGGCACAGTTGTACCTGGCCCACCCCTGGGGGTCGGCCCGTAGAGCGATGATGTCGGCGTGGCCAAGCTGGTTCTCCGGCCAGCCCAGGCACTCTGCCATTTCTCGATAAAAGGTGACTATGCCGAATGAACTGCAGGCTCGACTCCCGTGCATCGCCGAGACACGCGTCCAACGCTCTTGGTTCACTTCCTAGCTCGGTGGCGACCAAGTCCTGAAGCATCACAGCCGCCTGGTTTACAAACTCTGGTACAACCTGATCACTGCGATCTGGCGCCTCTTCCCACCGGAACCAACCGCCGCCTCCAATTGCCCGACTAAAGAAGTGTGTAATACACAGAAGAGCCACCATCAAAAATCCTGGTACCTTTTTGCAGCCGTCCGGCTGTTTCATTGCAGAGAACTCACAGGATTTATTGCTCCGCAGAAATGGAGAAGTAAACATTACTAATAGAATCGGGATCGGCAGTGAACAGCCGTCCGCCGGTTGCCAAAGCTAATCGTGATAGGAGCGCATCATTGGCTTCATCGCCGAAGGCTATAGGGAAGATTTTGAAACCATCCGCCTCGGCGGTGGCCGGCAGGCACGTAGTGAACATCTGTTGTTCCGTTGGCTGTCCTGTCGTATCCTCGCCGTCAGAAAGGAGAACGATACCGTACAAACGCGACTCGCCTTGAGCCTCATTCTCAGCCTGCAGTTTGCCAGCCAGGGCAGTCGCCACACAGACGGCTGCATGGAGGGTGGTGTTGCCACCGGCCGTAAGGGTGCGAACCCGGCGTGACAGCCCTTCGACGACATTGCGGACGGTGTCTGGCTCAGACAGGGTGACAACGTTACTGCTGAAGGTTAGGACGGCCACCTCATCGTCTGGGTCGAGGCCGGTAAGGAACTCAGCCGTAGCGGCCGTCGCATTCTTGATGTTCTCCCCACGCATACTGCCAGAAACGTCTAAAACGATGATGACGGTGGCTTTTCGCTTGGTAATCATGAAGAGATCGATCACAGCCGCAGTCACCACGGCATCCGGGCTCGAGAGGCGGGTTGCATTGTTCAGGCCGACACGGGTGTCAGTCCCGTTGTCCAAGGTAAGCGGCGCGAGAATGGGAATGCTGCTGTCAATAGGACGCAGGCGGTTGTCAACGGCCAACGCCTGCCGTTCAGGCGCCAGGAGATAGTCACGGAATATAGCGGCGGCTTCCGATTCCGCAGCACTGACCCAATCAGCGTTATCGAGGATGCAGTAAGGATGATCTGCCCATACGGTGCCCCCGGACGGGAAAATGAAGGCTAATGGGAAGCGTAATTCGTCGCGATTATTAATGTTGTAGCGGACTGTGGTCTCTTCAGAGGCCGCAATGGCGTGTACGTAACCGGGACCTTGCTCGACCATCAGATCGAAAAGGGCAGTAGATCCGCGACCGTACTTAGCGGTGTTTTGCTCGAGGGAACGCATCGCGTCTTCTACTTCAGTCTGGTAGACCTGGTCAGCCGCCAGGGGACCGCTATCGCCGATAATGCCATGGACAAATGAGGTCATGGAAAGCATTCCGGTGTTGGAGTGAGCGGGATGACTGTGACCAAAACGGAATTGTCCCCATTCAGGATGGCCGTAAGTCGACCAGCCATCCGGGTCGGCGGCGAGCTCGACGATGGTGTCCCAACCAATCGGCGTATCGGGCCAGCCCAACGCTTCGGCCATCGGCCGCCACATGGCAAAACCGATAGGGGCATAAACCGTGGATTGGCACGCCTGACTAATGAGCACGTGGTTTTCTCGTTGTCGCCAGGTCTCATTAATTAGAGTTACCCAGGATTGGTCGCCAGGGCTCCAAGCTACGGGCTTCAACTCACCCTCCAGGATGTCATTCATAGAACTGCCCGATCTGCCGTGGCTGACTTCTACTATGATGGTTTCACCGGTAGCCGCCACCCTTCCTTCAGCATTAAACTGCTCCACAACTTGATTTAGCCAATCTCGTTTGGTACTGGAAGAGAATAATGTGATCAGGATGGAATCGGCTGATTTCGTGGACGCTACTGAGGTCCTACCGGCGACCTGAGCTTCTTCATCAGTGTCGTCTCCGCCGCGGATGAAATTCACGACAATCCCGGCCGCGACAACCGCGACGAACACAAAGACGATTACTATAGTTAGCGGTTTCATGTTAATTCTTTGCTCCCTCTATCTGAGTTTGTCCATTTTGTAGAGTCTTTAGCCTTGAGGCTTTGCAATTCTTGCATGTTGCTTGTCATCTCAAGCCCAGCTTGGCGCCTGATATGTCGGCAATGGAGCGGGCTAGTGAGAACATTCCCTGGTCAGGTTCTTGATTCTTCTTCTGGTGAGGGCCCCATCCGATTTCGGTCCGGCGTCCATCTTTGCCGAGTATATCCAGACGGTAGTGGTACCGAATCACGTCCTCCTCATCCTCTCTGTGTTCATGTCTGACAAAAAACCCATCTATTTTGGTGATGTTACGGAAAGGTATCGTGAGTTCGCTCATTCCCGGCGGCAGGAGGTGAGTGTCCCTCCTTACAACGGACTCTGAGGAGAGGTCAACGAAGACCTGGTACCTGGGGGCCACCGCAGAACCTATGAAGATACCAATTAAGGGTAGGGTGAGCACAACATAAGCCGCGAAAGGGAGCGAACTGCCATCTTCTTCGCTACTTCCACTGCCAAGCTCGTCCCAGATGCGACGCCAGGTACGGTTGGAGAGATATGCCCCTACCCCAAAGGCAAGGAGAGTGAAAACATGAAAGCCGAAGGAGGCGAGGTACACAGCCTGATGACGTGTGTGCATCAGTTCTGCCAGTGGAGAGGGAGGAGAGCCGGAAAAGGCGAACGCAAGAAAGCCCACTTGCATGGCTGACCAAATCGCCACCACACCTAAGAGAATACGCATAGCAGTAGCGCCACTCGTTGAGCCACGTACTTCGAGTTCCTTCGCATCTTTCGCCACTGCCATTTTCGAATTTCCCATCTCATGCTTCTATGGACCGTGGCTCGGCCTCGCGCTGCTCGCGGAGCCCCTGGGACCGTTGCTGCATGTCCATGGACAGTTCTCTTAGTTTCGCGATGTTCCCACGGGCGGCTTCGATGCCTTCCTGCTTTAGCCGGTCAGCGGTGTTCATAGCCTCTATGAGGTCGTTGTGGGCCTGGGTGATCTTATCGATGGCTATCACTGGATTGTTATAGATATCGCCGATCTCCTCAGTGTGCTGCCTGATAGACGCGGCGTTGGCCGCTATGAGGTTCCCCAGAAACTCCCGTGTCCGCTGGGTGGCTTCCAGGATTCTCTTTTGGCGTGTGAGGGCCGACTGAATCGCGAGGCCGACCATCACCAGGTTGGACCCCAGGCTCAGCGTCCGCTCCACCGACTGCCCCAACCGGTTGTTGTTCTGGCGGGTCATCTCGATACTGACGAAGAACTGGATATGGACCGTCTCCATGGTGTGCAGGTCCTGGACCCGCATTGACACATCATGGAGTGAATTGCGCACCCTCTCTGCTTTCAGTGCGTCATCGCTCTCTCCCATCAGCTCGTTCAGCTCCCCCATGATCAGCTCGCCCATGTAGGCGTTCTTCTGGATGGGCAGCTGCTGAGTCTCGATCTGCTCGTATAGCTTCCTGAGCTCCACGTTGTCCCTGGCCAGCATCGCCCGTCCTTCGCGGAGCTTGGTTTCGATTATTGTCACCTGTTTGGATACGGGTTCGTACTTGATGGCAACCTTCTCCAGCACTTTGATGGCTGGAGCGACCTTGCCGATGAATGGGATCCAGCCAAGGAATTTCTTGATGCCGGTGGGATGCTGAAGCTCGTGAGGATTTATCTCGTTGAGGGCCACCCGCAGGTCAACGAGGTCCTTCGCGATATCGTCGCCGGGCCCCTGTTGGGTCATCATGTCGCTGACCCGGATCCTCAAGAGCTCCATCTCGGTCCCGGCGGCTCTCTGGGCCTGCATCCCCAGGTTGGTAATGCTGTCGCTCAGCTCCAGCTCCCTGCTGCCACCCGCCTTGGCAAGCTCCTCTACCAGGGCCAGAGCTCGCTCTTTGAGGTCCTGTTCTTCCGTATCGGAGAGTCCTCGGGGGCGTTTGGGCTCTTTTACCTCCACAGGAACAAACTCTCGGGTTTCCGTAGGCACCAGCCCTGGGCTCTCTTCCATCACCATGTCGTATACCTCCTCGGAATTCGTTCAGGGTTCCGTCCCTTCAGTAGCCCAGCTTTTTAAGCTCCTCTTGCACCTCCTTAACCTGATGAATCGTTCGCCTCAGAGCCTCGGTCACCGAGTCAACGGTTGCTTCCGAGCTTCCAGTCCTGATGGCGGCCAGCTCGATGCGCGTGCGATGAAGGGAGGCCTCACAACGGCCAGCCTGATAGAGGAGCCGCTCCAGGCGCAGTTGAAGCTGGTCCAGCATGTTCAGCCTCTGCCTGTGGGAGGCCAGGATGTCTTCCTTGAGCCTTAGCCGCTCTGCCTGGCTTTCGTCCCATTTCAAGGCCTCGGCTTCCCTTTCCAGGTCAGTGATCTCTCTTTCCAGCCTCTCTTTGCCGGGGGTGTAGGCCGCTTTCATCAGCTCCAGCGCGTCCGATAGGACACTGAGTCCCTGCCAATAGGTCTCTCCTGCCAGGGAGGGGAAAAGGGACATGGACAAGGGATCGGTATCCTGCTTGCGGCCAAGGGCGGGCTGCAGCTCTTCGTATTCGCCCACCAACTCTGACAGGGCCTTCAGGCCTTCGGCGGAGCCAATGCTGGAGAAACCCACCTGTAGGGATTCCCGCAGATGTCTCACTTCCTCTTGCTCCAACCGCGCCCGCTCCTCATCCAGAAGGTCCATGAGCTCCCGTGCCTTCTTGCCATACTCCTCGGTGTAGCGGAAGACGTAACGCCAGCCGAAGCCAGCGGCGGCCAGAATGCCTGAGACGGCAAGGAGGACCATGGCCCAGAGTCCGCCTCCGAGAATCGGCGAGACCAGCACCAGGTAGAGGATCGACATGACGACGGCCAGTGGCAACAGGGTGGCTGGGTGTTGGACAGCATCCCATAACAACTGTCGCCTGATCGCAGGCTCGGATAAACTCTCGATGGCCGTCAGGCGAGACTCCTCGCCAGGCTTCGGCTCACGTTCAAATTTGGCCTTCATAGGTGCTCTATCTCGTACCGGAGCTGACTTTCCTCACGGTCCACGACCAAGGGTGCCCAGCCTCGTATTGGTCCTTAGACGCCGCGCTCCCTATCGTGGTGATTGATCTCCCGTCGTCTATCTGTCCCGACAACAGCGTAACCGGCCGGACTGCATTTAAATTCCAAATAGCCTTGCGAATCAGTTGCACCTGTCTTGCCGCCGATATCCCGAAATAGGGAAAGCGCCGACTGACGGTTCAACTGATGGAAGCGCACCGCCTCGAGACACCCAGGGGAGATTGTTGAAGGTCAAGGTGCACTAAGCGGAATCTATGCTTAAGGGGCGAACCTGCTTCTGGGACTATTAATGGGGAGGTTTCCCAGAGTGGCAAAGGTGTGGGTAGACAGTGCCTATCAGGGTTTGAGGGAGTGAATCAAGACCACATTGGGGCGGGAACTGGAGGTGGTCCAGCACTAGTGGACAGGGTTCAGAGGGTTATGGGTTTCCGAGGGAGTAGAACCACCATTGCTTGTGATCCCGGGGGCTTCCAAGTACTGCCAAGGAGGCTCGTACTGCGGGGAAGACCGCAGCGCAAGACAACCACACGCCGACGCCAGGATCCTCGGCCAACTACCTAGCTAGGCCACTGGACTTGCTGGCCTCTACCCTTTATTCGACGAAGGTGCCCTTTTGGAAAATACCCCTCGCCCTGCTGTCCCCGTGGCCGAGTGCTGAAGATACGTTTGTGACGATGCACCACGAATCGCACGCTCCCCTAACTTTAGTTCGCTCTGGAGTATGGCAAATTGGGCGGCGCGCCCAAAGCCCTCGACCTTGCCAGAAGGCTCCATCAAATTCCCTAGCTGAGGAACCATGTTTAGCGCCTTTGCCAGATGGATTTCTTTTTGGCGATCCTGATCTCACCGCGTAACGTCCATTACACAAAACGCCCCAGCTTTTATAAAGTGGGGGCGTAGATTCGTAACTTGGCGGAGTCGAGCAGGGAAAGACTCCACGAACGAGTCAATTGTCAGCTGTGGTGCGCGTATGGAGGCAATTCAAGTGGCAGGGATGCCCTGAGTTAACTACGGTTCGATCTCTGCTAAGAATAAGCGGTCGTCTAGGTCATTCCCTTTCGTTTGGACCCTCCATACCTCATTATTTATGATTCTACGCACTACTTCCCGCATTCGTTCCACATCTGTCCAAGCGACAGGCTGGCCTGTGCTGTGCCCGTGAGTTATCTCATTCCTTTTGCGGTACCATTGTTTGACTTCTTTATTCAGGGACTGCCGCCCCTCGCGACGCGATTCGAGAAGGCAAGCTGCTCTTAGCGCAACCTTGTACCCAACAGCCTCATGGGTACTTAGCAAGGTCTCTAGAGCAATCATGAGGTCCATAAACGCATTCGCCGGCTCAAATCCTTCGGCGAATAGGTCCTTTTTGAAGCTATCCATAAACCTAAATACAGCCAACTGGATAAGGGACCAATAGGAATCCCAGAGAGTACCAAAGTGTCCCTGAAGTTGGTCGTGGTTCTCCTTGGTTACGAACAACAAATCCAAGTCTGTCGGATCGCCACCAAAATTCCTCATACCTAATCGTTTTTCGACATCATCTGCCGCTGCCAGGTCATCGATGTCGTGCTGAAAGGGCTCAGCCCACCGGTCGGTGCAATCGGCTCGTAGTGTCCAGCATCTGGTTCAGTAATTTGGATGAGCTCTGTGTAGGCTCCAATGGTCAACGCATTCCAGGCCTGACCGGGGTCGTGGATACCGTCGGTTCCGTTGCTGGAGGGATACGCACTTCCTGCGTTCGAATCGGTGATATTCCCCGCGGATATCACAAACAGCCTTGGATTGGCACCTTCCCCATCTGCATCAGCAGCCAAACGATCAACCGCGGCCGACCACGCCGACGGCCGGCCACGGTCACGGTTGTCCCTAGCAGTTACGGCCATACCATAAACCCGGTGTCGATTAGGTTCGACAGTCTCCGGCCTAGCAACAGCCTCGGTCGTCAGATAATCATGGTGTCGGGCATCATTGCCGTTTGCACCATTATCCCGTAGCAGCTTCACGGACTCGAGGCGATGGCCGATCTTGATCCGCCCAGCCGATGCCAGCGATTTCGTGAGATCACCAGCCAGGGCAAGTCCGGCCATAGATGTGCCATATCCGTCCGAATCGGCTGCACCCCATGCAGGTTCAACCGTATGCAAATCAGGATCAGCTACTGCGGGCCTCAGCAATCGGTGTCCGTTGTTGACGCCCGTATCGAGCAAGCATACGTGGGGTACTGTCTCGTCCGTTCTGGAGTATTCAGTACGGGCAAGTAGCTTGGCCAGCCATCCGGTCTGTTCGTCAGGCTGCACAGAATCGAACGACTCAGCGGTCTCCTTGGCAAGTCTGAGTTCAGCGATGCTGTTGAGAGTAATCATCGACTGCGTCATCTGGATTGAAGATCCATATACGAGAAAAACTGTGCGTTCAGGAAAGTCCAGCTCTCCCTGAGAGACTTCAAGATTCTGCGCCTGTGCCTGACTGCGAAAACTTGCTATGGAAGCAGCGCGATCCCTCCGAACCGGCAGCCAGACTTCCCACCAGAGAGGCTCGTCGTCCTCAGTAGGGAAGACCTCGATGTCATCCGTCCATAGAGCCCGTAGGGCCGCGACACGAATCTGATGGATGGCGTCGATGAGTTTTCTATTGTCCCAAGGACGCCCAATACTGTCGCGTCTTTGTTCTAGGTAATCTCGAAGCAGGCCTTCAAAGTGTCCTAGCTTCCCATCTGGTACGAAAACGGTCGCGTAGATACGCTGCTCATCACGGCGGACATTCAATAACTCAATTCCAGAACGCTCCCTCGCCAAGGATTCGAAGGCCAGCTGGATGTCTGGAAAGCTCTCAAACTCCACCTGAAGCCCGTATCTATCTTGGAGCCCCGCAGCTCTCTGAGCCTCGCGCAGCTTCGAACTGGGGCTTCAATGCTCCTGGCTCTGCCAATTTGGCATAACTATATCCGGTTCACTGAGTCCACATATAGAAGAGGTTGTAGTTAAGGGCCCACATTTCGCTGATTTGTGTCCAGCCTACTGAGGGGGAGTTGGGTTCCTGGTAAAGTTCGAAGGGAATGCAAAAGCGGTGAAGGCCGTCTACATTCCTAATTGAACGCAATCTCACGGCACCGAAAGATGGGTTTGTGGGTTCGATGGAAAGGTTGACGGCATTCCTGAGGAATACTACTATGGCTCTGGTTTCCTGGCGGGGGCTGCCACCCCTGAGCAAAAAAGCAAGCTGGCCCGGTCCTTATTTGACAGGTCTGGATCAAGGAGGAGCGGACTCCCTCTGAAACGCGGGCTCCTACTTCTGGTCGCGGCGAGCTGGACTAGAGCTATGGCCAACGGCCCAATGCTAGCATAAGCTTGCTGCATTCCGCCCCTCCTCCTATTGCTATCAAGGTCTATGCGAGGCACAACGGAGCCGACCTGGGAGTGATAGCCTAGTGGATTGAACCGGAGAATCCGTTATAATCCTAGAGACGGATCCTTGGCGCACATATAGCGGCCCTTTTTGTGGCCGTCTAATGTCGATACCCAATTTCGATAAAGGAGTAAGGCATGGCCCGTGTACCTATAGCAACCCAGGACAGTGTCCCGACAGGCCAGGTAGCTGCCTTCCAGGAGGTAGTGCAACAACGGGGAGGGGTGCCCGCCAGCGGCCCGATCTCTATAATGATCAATGTTCCGGAGATCGCGAAGCGGGGAGCGCACCTGTCGGACTACCTGAGAAAAGAGTCCAGCCTCTCGTCAAGAATCCAGGAGTTGGCGATGCTGGTCACAGCCCGGGAACTCGACTGCCAGTACATCTGGAATGCCCACGCCGCCTCGGGACGCTCTGCTGGCTTGGCGAACGAGACCGTCGACCACCTGCGGGAGCGGCAGGAGCTGCCGAGCCTGGCCCCGGACGAGGCCGCTGTGGTGAACTTTGGCCGAGAGTTCTTTCGCACTCACCGAGTCAGTCCCTCCAGCTTTGAGGCTGCCCTCACCCAGTTTGGCATACAGGGTGTTACGGAGCTAACCAACCTGATGGGATACTATGCCATGCTGGCCTTCAACATCAACGCCTTCGAGGTGGACCTGCCAACGGAGAGAACTGAGCCCGTTTTGCCGGTTTAGGGGACCGGCAAGAAGGGGCAGCCTACAACGGCCACTTTGGTTCTGTCCGTTATCAGCCCATCTTTGTCTTCAACCGGTTCGGGGCCTGGGAAGGGGAGAATCTCAGCGCAGGGAACCTCCGTAGCGCCCACGACCGGCAGGAAGTGCTGGAGCCCATCGTGGCCCGCTATGAACGGGCCGGGGTGCGCCGGTACTTCCAGGCGGATGCAGCCTTTGCCAAGCCCGAGGTGTACGAGTACCCGGAGTCAGGGGACACTGGCTACGCTATGCGGCTTCTGGCCATCGATGTATTACAACGAAACATCCGGCACCTACTGAAGCGGTCCGTAGTCAGGCCCACTCTGGTCATGGCTAGAGGAGTGAATCACGGATCAGGGAACCAGTCCCAATGGGCCTGGTGTGAACGACCTTAAGCGCAGGAGCGCTAATCGTGGTCCTGATCCGGCCTTTATCAGAAGCCCAGCTTCTTCAGCTCCTCCTGGACCTCTTTCGCCTGGTTGATGGTCGACTGGAGCGCGTTGGTGACCGCGCTGACTCTGGCATCAAGGTTGTCCGCTTTCAACGCAGCCAACTCCATCCTGGTGCGATGGAGGGATGCTTCACAGCTATCAGACCGGTGCAGCAATTCGTCCACCCGCAAGCTCTGTTGCTGGATCAGGCTTAGGCGCTCCCTGTGGGAAGCAACTGTGGCTTTCAGGATGCTTAACCGCTCGTTCTGGGTATCATCCTTCTCCATAACGCCGATCTGGCTCTCAAGATCAGCCGCTTCTTCCTCTAGTTTCTGATTGTTGGGCGAGCGAATCTCCCTCATTAGGTCAAGACAACCGGCGAGCACACCCAGGCCCTGGCGATAGGTCTCTTCAGCTAGAGCAGGGATATGGGCCACCGCCAGGGGGTCGGTCTGACTCCCTCGGTCCAAGACGGGTTGTAGCTGCTCGTATTCGTGGACCAACTCCTGTAAAGCTTTGAGTCCTTCGGCCAAGTTGACCCTAGAGAATCCGGTCTGGATATCATCTTTCAACCGCTGGAGCTCCGTTTGTCCGTGTTGGCCCGCCTCCTGGTCCTGGCGCTCCAACAGTTCCTGGGTCCTCCTCTCATATTCCCGGTCATATAGAAGGAAGTATCGCCAGAAGAAAGAACCCACGGTTGCGATTGCCGATATGATGAGCAATATGAAAACCCATGGAGGTCCAAGGAGCCCAATGATAAGAAACAGGATCGACAGAATAAGTGAAACGACGGTTGCCGGATGCCTGAAAGCAGCTCGGCGTATATCCTTCTTGATAGCTGCTTCGGATAAGCTTTCAATGGCCGAGTTACGAAGATCGTTTCGATCTTTTCTCCCGGATCTTCTACTACCTCTCATGCTCACCTCAGGCTAGATTCGGTGGAACTCTTTCGATGGTAGGTTGAATTAAGCTATAATCCATTTAAGCTCTTGATACCATATAAACCCTCGGCCGTCCTGTTGTCAAATTTATGGGAGCTTCGGTTGGACTTTCTGGGACGCATCGATTCCTCCACCTACACTAGTTTTCCGCTGGCAATGGCGTCCAATGTCCGATCCGCTGCTGAAATAGCATTTCTGACCTAGGTGTACCTGCCTACCTATCGTTAATATGGATGAGACCCGACAATACCTCCTACAATTCTCCGATTCCCTGCTGGGAAGGAAGTGCATTCTCCGCATCGAAATAGAAGAAACCCTACTACTCCTCAAGCACCTGCTGGAGAAATATCTCAAGAACCCTCCTGTCGAGCGATTACTAGAAGAGGGGAGGATCACGCAAGACTCTGTAGAGACCCTGTCGGACATTCAAGAGTTTGTCTATATGGTAGCCGATGATGGCCGGCTGGGCGATATTTTCGCGGGAATCATATTCAAGCAAGGTAGGCGGCCCATCGATTTGGACAGCACTCCCTTCCTGGAGCAGGCCGTGGTGGGAGATATCCCCGTCCTGGTGATGGATCTGCATATAGACCGAACGAACGCGGGGTACGATCGAAATTGGACAGGATTCCACAGAAGACGTTGGCTGAGGCGCCACGACATTTATTCCGATTTTGTGATGTCCACCCTGGAAAGAGAAAGTGACCGCGAGCAAGCACAAGAAATCCTGGAGCTGTCTTCCAGCGACCAGAAAATGACGTTAGTCCAAGTCCTTGCTCAAAGGATCTGGGAAAGCGACTTCGAGAGCTACTCCCGATTCACCGGTCGCAAGCTAGCCCAAAAGACGGGCGATGAGACGGTTCGTAACATCATGGAGGGGGCAGGCGGAATTTGCTCCGAAAAGGTCCAGGCATTGAAGTTCATCACCGATCATTTTGGGATAGCTTCGGAGTACCTATTTGCCGGCGTAGATGCTGTAGGGCAGATCCCGGAAGAGAAGCTCAGGGAGCTGCTTGACACCTTCGATTTCAGATTCTCAAAGCGATACATGCGCTACTGGCAACATACGGCACTTCTCTATAACATCGACGGCACATCGATCTTAGTCGATGCCACTAACGGGAATATTCCCCTCCTGTTCCTCACCGATGGTGCCGCCGATAGGCTACTTGCACATGACGACAAACAGCCCGTCCGGGTAAAGATGGTCGATAGCTACGAGGATTTCTATTACCACAGGGTGAGCCAGGATATACCCGAGAACTTTTTTTTCGCTATGGAAACCTGGATCGAACATATGGATCTGATCCAGGTGTTCGAAAACGAGTTGGGCCTTTACCTTTCCAAGGATTTCTATGTGACGCCGATCGTGTATAAGGATTCCAGGGAGTTGAATAAGCTGAAAGGCGAATATGCGCAGGTTTGCAACGATGCTTGCCTCGCCTACTCTATTACCGATGACTGGACCCTGGACTCCCCATTAGGTGAGCGATTTGCCACGAAGGTTCCCATGGCCAGCGAGAAGGTTATACTTTCCAAAGAGCACTTGCTGCAACGCTACGATGAGTGGGATGGGCCGGGACATGAGGCCACTCTTCTCGTAATTCAGCTTAGCAACTAACCCGGGGGAAATCGAGATGTCGGAGGAGGATCTGCCGGCCTCGTTATTCTGACCTGCAGTTGGATGGTGATGTTTTACCAGCTTACCAGAATAGTTCGCACCTTACGACGCAAGAGGGCGGTGGGGCTCGGCCTGCTGATGGCCTTAGCGGGCATGAGCGTAGTTGGAAACACCGTAACATTCTTCGTGTTCGAACGCCTGGAGGACCTAGAAGGCCCTGATCCGACCATCTTCGATAGCCTCTGGTACAGTATCGTGTCCATCACTACCATCGGGTATGGTGATTTATCCGCCGAGTCACTGGGCGCCAGGCTTGGGACAATCTTCTTCATCGTGATCGCAGGGCTCACCACCTTTACCGCCGCCGCGGGCATCCTGGTGGACTGGATCATGGAAATTCAATATAGGGAGAGAACAGGCATGGGAACCGTTCATGCGAAAGATCATCTGTTGATCATCAATTTCCCCAGTGAACCAAGGGTACGGGAAATAGTGGAGGAGTTCAGGCAAGACTCCCAGCATAGACGCGACGACATAGCCATCCTGACCGACCAGATCGAAACCCTTCCTGGGACGTTTCCCGACCTGCTCTTCGTGCGTGGGTCGCCCCTGGAGGAGGAGAGCTACCGTCGGGCCAGGATCGAGGATGCGAAGCAAGCGATCGTTCTGAGCACCCGCTACGATGATCCCCATAGCGATAGTGTGGTTGCCTCCATAGTGTACATGATCGAGCATTTGAACCCGAAGACAAGGGTAGTTGCCGAATGCCTCAGCGAAAAGCACACCGTTCTGTTTGCCGGAGCGAAGAACGTTTCCTTGGTCCACACGCTACACCTGTCCAATAATCTTCTTGTGCAGGAAGCCCAGGACCAGGGGGTGAGTTTGCTGACCCGCGCCGTAACCAGCAATCGTATCGATGGTACGCTGGTCAGCACCAGGGTGGAAGACAACTCCGCCGGTTCAGTAATTTACATTGAGGCTGCCAAGAAGCTGCTGGACAAAGGAATCAATTTGATAGGTGTGATAAGGGATGGAAATGTACATTGTAACTTCGGAACCCTGGCTCTGGCACAGAACGACTCGCTGGTGTATATTGGTAGTGGTCGGCTAACGTGGGAATCTTTGCGACCGCTATTGGATTAACCTAAGACTCCGCTCATGGCCATGGTCACTCTCCGTCGTCATAGTTACTCTGCCTTCAATGAACTCACCCATGATCCGAAAGTCGTCCGGACACACTTGGGATAAACCCTCAACCTTGAAAAAGGTGATGAGGTCTGGTGTGCTGGACATGATTCGGGGTCAGAATTTCACTGGATACTCCGATGCCGGTCTTCTAGATGCCTTCCGCGCTCTAGCACCTCCGGACCAACTCTCATCAACCGCAGACATCCTTCCCGCGGCGTATGGATTGCTGGCCGAGGCGATAGACAGGCGTCTGGGGGCGTGGCGGATTTTCGGGGACCGGCTGAACGAACCCAACCTGGAGCGGTGTAAGGCCATAGCAGCACGGGTCTTGAACTCCAGCGAATACCTGACTCGCAAAGATACATATGTAGACGATGTGTTCCTCGAGAGCTCAGGGTTCGCCGACAGCCTTGCAGCCTCTTCAGCCGACATGAACCTGGATAGAGACGATCAGACCATCATCAGGACCCTGGTCTACGTATCGGAAAAGGCTGTGACCAGGCGCCGGCCGGATATCCTGCTGCCCGCAGAGTTCTATTTGGCATTGGCAAGAAAGGACCATGGGAAAGTTGCATCTCTGCATGTCACCGACGAGCAAGTTCTAGCCGGGATCATGCTGTATCAGGGCAACGTGGTCGAGTTGAACTCTGGAGAGGGAAAGACCATCGCAGCAGCCTTCCCCGCAGCCCTCCACGCCCTATCGGGCAGGTCGGTTCATATAATAACCGCCAATGATTATCTGGCAGCCAGGGATTGCCAGTTACTGGAGCCAGTCTACCGGTCGCTGGGTCTTACGGCAGATGTGGTCCTGAGCTACCTGAGCGATGAGGAGCGGAAGGATGCTTATACCAAAAAGGTGGTCTACGGCACGTTACGAGAGTTCGGGTTCGATTTCCTTCGAGATAACCTCAAGACGTCGCCAGAGGACCTAATTCAGGGAAAGCTGGAGGTGGCCATCGTCGACGAGGTAGATCATGCCCTCATCGATGAAGCAAGTACACCGATGATCATCGGAGGGATGCCAACCGGAACTGGGAGGACCCTTGCGAGGGTCCGGAAATCCGTCGAAGATCTTATTGCTCGCCAGAACGTAGTGACCCTTGGCCTGGCAGAGCAGTTGAATGACATAGGCCACAACTCAACGGACCAGGATATCCTCCTAGCGAAGCTAATGATGGGGCGGCCGGACCATCCCTCCCTGAAGCAACACCAGGGTGATAATCCAGTTCAGCATAAGCGAGCGCGAAGGTTAGCCGATCGGGAAAAGGACGACTACCCCAATTCGGTCCTCGCCACAGGACTGCTATATATCATCGATCCGCAGAACCGGTACGTTACGTTGACCGAGGCAGGACAAGAGCTACTGGAGGCACTCCTGGGCATCTTCTTTGACGCTGGGTCTCTAGAGCAGCGTATCTCCTCGGTGACAAAAGACAGCAATCTCTCCCTGGGGGAGAGAAGAAAAGCTCGGGCCAAGCTGACCCGCCGGCTGCTTCGGCAATATAGCCTTGGCAACCAAGTCTACCAGATGCTGAGGGCGTGCCTTCTATTGACAAAGGATGCCGACTACCTGGTCAGCGAAGATACGGTGGTGCTCATAGATCGGTGCACCGGCCGTCCGCGCCCCGATAGTCGCTACCAGCAAGGACTTCAGGCTGCCTTGGAGGCAAAGGAAGGTGTGACGGTACATCCTGATTCTGAGGTGCTAGCCCAGATCTCCGTACAAAGTTACGTGTCCCAGTATTGGAAAGTCTCCGGGATGACGGGCACAGCCCAGACCTCGCGGGACGAGTTTCTGGAGATGTACGGCCTGGATGTTCAGATTCTGCCACCTACCCAGCCCTCTGTGCGCGTGGACTCCGGTTTTAGAGTCTACGCAGCCCGCGACTGCAAGCTCGCTGCGGTGGTCGACGAGGTCGAAGCCTGCCGCCGTGTAGGGCGTCCCGTCCTGGTTGCTACTCCAACCATCGAGCAATCGGAAGAAATTAGCCACCTGCTGACCGGGCGTGGTGTGCCCCACAATCTTCTGAACGCCGTAAGCAGCCATGATGAGGCCCGGATTGTTAAGGAGGCTGGGAACTTCGGATCTGTTACCGTTGCCACCAATATGGCTGGGAGGGGCACAGACATTGTCCTGGAGGCAAACCTGTCTGGCCTGGTTGCTGGTAGATACAGAGACCTGGTTCAGCAGCTCCTTTCGGAAGGCGCCTCTTGCGTAACGCTGAACTGCAACACCAAGAGGGAAGCCGACATCCTGTGGGACGAACTTTCGAGGAACGGTGCCTTTGCCGCTACGATGGACTATGAGGATAACCTCGAACGGATTCGCTTGACCCCCAATCCAGCATCTCAGGGAGATGGGGAGCCTATCGCCCTGGACTTTGGTCTGGGTTTGTACGTGATTGGCATCGAGCTTAGCCAATCGGCGAGGATCGACCTTCAGCTCAAAGGGAGGAGCGGAAGGCAGGGCGAGTTCGGCCTGACCCGGTTTTTTCTATCCTTTGAGGACCAGTTCTTCGCCCACTGGGCTGCTGACCTTGTGTGTCCGTCAAAGGGCGGGGAAAAGGACCCGGCTGGCAGGGACTTCTTTGAAGGACGGGATATGGCCCGGCTCCTCAAGGAAGCTCAAGGGACGATCGAAGGAGAGGCTGAAGCTCTTCGCCGATACGTTAGGGACTATGGTAGTGTTCTTGACGCCCACACCCTACTCTACTACCGGATGCGTCGCGAGGTGATGGCCTCTCAATCGTTCCGTGACGAAACTTTGAAAATGGCGGGGCACAACGCTCGGTACGTGGTGCACCACCACTTTCCCGAGGAGATCGTGGCAGACTATGGTCTGAGATTCGACCAAATGGCCGAGGTGTTACAAGAAGACTATGGAATAGATTGCTCAGGTCTGAGAGGCTACGACCGGGATTCGTTGACCAAGGGCATCGATGACCTGCTGATTGCTCACCTGGAAGAGGCGGAATCTCGATTTGGCGGGGAAGGATTCGGTGAGTTGGGTAAGCACCTTTTCCTACGTACCAGCGATGAACTCTGGATAGGCCATTTCGCCCATCTTCAGGAGCTCATGTCCAGCATCCAGCATGGGTTCTATAGCCACCAAGCCGCCTTATCCGAGTATGTCCTCCAGGCCTTCAAAGAACAGAGGGCCTTCCGACAGCAGCTCGTCAGCTTGTTCTTGTCCAGGCTGGTGAGGTTCCCTACAACTGGCGTCCCTGCCCAGCCAACGGTGAGAGGTCGCCTGTTGGAAGGCGATCTGGCGCACGATGTTGCGTTGGTCCTGGTATGACAGCCGACTATGACTTGAGTGGAGCGGTCCTCTCTAGCCCAGGTAGCGGCAACGTGATGGAGGAGTAACAATGGTAAAGAAACTGGGTAAACTGGGAATAGTCGGCGGCGGAATAATCGCCACCGGGCCATTGCTGGTCGCGTGTGGCGGGGGGGTGAGCGCCGAGGAGTGGGCAGCCACCGATGGCGCGGCGGGAAGGATCAACCTGGATGATGTCCAGGAAGCGTTCAAGAAATCGAACAGCGCAACCGATTTCGAACGGCGGGTCAACGAGATCTTCGAAGGCGACGGCCTCATATACATCCGGGCACGGCAGGATGGCGAAGCCCTTACCCTGGAAGGCTGGGAAGACCTCAACGGTAACGACGAGATAGATGATGCCCAAGATGATTTACTTTTCTCCATCGTCAAAGAACAGGACACAAATAACATGCAAGGACATGGAGCCAATGGACATTATCGCCGCTCCTTCGGAGGCGGAGACTTCCTGTTCACCTATCTCCTCCTTTCAAGCTTCTCTCGCGGCCCCTACTTTTACAATACACCTTCCACCCGCGGGGGCACTCTGAGGACCCAACGGAAGAGCTACAGGAGCTCTTCGAGCTACACCCGCCAGGTGTCGAAGAACAGCACGTTCCAGAGCAATCAGAAGAGGTTCGCCGGGTCTCGTTACCGGCAAGCAGGTCAGAATCAGACCTCAGCTCGGCGGACGTACCAAAACACCCAGAGGACAACCGGACAATTCAAGAGCTCAAGTAACATCTCCCGGAGTTCAGCCGGAACAGCCCGGGGCGGCGGCGCACGGGGTGGAGGCGGAGTTCATATGGTCCTGAAAAAGGGGAGGCGAAGCGCCATTTGATCACATTGGGACCCGCTGGCTCTTATTCCAGGGAAGAGCCGGGATGAACAGTTCGAAACACCAGGACACCCCCTTACAGCTTCGAGCTCACCTGGGCGGCATGAGGCCCGAGGACCTTTTGGAAGTCGTTCTCCCGGCAGAGTACGCCGATCTTCGGATCGGCGAGTTTCTCGAAGTGGTCTTTCCAGAGGATGAAAATGGCCGGTCCGTCTTTGAGGAGATGTTCGATCTACGGGAAAACCCCGACCTGCCGGAGATCTACGGCATGCTGTTGGAAGTGGTGAGCCGGTGGAGATCGGGTGATTATGATCTCAAACTCTCGCTGGCCGATGGCACAGCAGTAGAGCTATCCGATCCCACGTTGGCCCTCCTTCAGCCGTCTGAATCCCGAGACCCAGGCCAGCTGAGCTACCCTTTGCTGGACCTGAAGATGGAACGGGAATTCCCAACCTTAGATCATGCTGTGCAGGAAGGCTACTGGGAGGATAAGGCAACGCTGATGGGGTGGCTCCAGTCACTGACCTTGCTATATTTCCTGGACAAACACGAATTCAAGCTTTCCCTCAATCCCTCAACCGAGACGGATCGGAGATTGCTCACCGTCGCTGACGATATTGTGGAAGGACCGATCATCCTGCCATCCAAGGAGACCGGTTGTTTCCTAATCACAGAAAATGGCAGGCGGTTTCTGGGAATTCAGATCGCCGAGACCGAGTCTTACATCGACCGTTACGACCTTTTCAAGGATGTGGCCTATGACGAAGAGGACGGCACGGCGGAGTTTGGTACGGGTCTAGGACAGGATCTGAGGGTTCAAATATACATCAACGAAGGACTGGACCCGGTCCGTACGGTTTTCTTGCTTCGTCTATACGATGGCAGCTTGGATGAGTTCACCGGTATCTGGCCCGAAAAAATACACGATGAGAGTTTCTACAACGATGTCCTGGCACCTGTGATGGACCACCACCGCGTGGAGGATGGCCTTATCGGACAGATCATAGACAGCGGCTTTGCCCTTCTCGAAGAGGAGATGGAGGAGCAGCGGGAAAGCCGTTCGAATCAGAAGATTCTGGAGATGGTCGGAGGAACTCCTGGCCTTTTGCTAGATGGCGAAGAACAGGATAAGGGCTGAACTGATCACTATCGAGCTCTCGACAAAGGCAACGCCCACGTTGCGCTCCGCAGCCAGCTCATTCGATATCTTAGTCGTTGGAAGCAGCAAAACGTCAATCAACAGGCGCAGCACAAAAAGAAGGACGAAGCCGATCACAACGAAAACAAAAAACGATGCCAGAGCGTCGTTCCAGCCGTTGAAGTTTCCAAACACCGCCTTAAAGGTAACAAGGCCCATGGCTACCAGGTTGCTACCCAGTGCGATTCCTACGGCTGTGTTGTCTCCTTCAATCTCCCTATGTATATCGAAGGGGGTCGTAAGCTGATAAAAAAGCGCGAATAATATCAGCACCACCAGACCCATCCCAAAGAAAGCCAGGGCGGTGTCTGGCCCTCCACCCTCACCGGAAGCTGCCCCACCGATCAGTAGCCCAGTCGCTATGTAGGTCCCGAACTCCACGGCGCCGGCGCCCACGTTTTTTCCTTCTACTATTTGTTTCTCTATGTCAAACTTGTACAATACCAGACGGTTCACAATGACCCTGACGATGTTCAACGCCACGATTCCAACAAGGCTGTATAAGAACACCTCCAGTACATCCTCGCCGAAGTCACGGTTGAACCCCAACCCTTCCTGCGTAGACACCAGGAAGGGTTGGTACAGGGCTCCCAGAAACACCAGAATGATCCCCACCAGATAGCCGGAAAGCCGCAGGGATACAGCAAGGTTCCTGCCCTTGGTAACCTGCTCATCGATGCGGTAAGGCGTCACAAGATCCCTGGCTAACTTAGCCAGGGTCAAGATAGCCAACCCCAGCGCCACATAAACCAAGCCCCTCGGTATCGTCTCCAGAGTGTCGATAAAAGCATCATACATGGTCAGCCTCGGCCCCTTAACACGGATATTTTCCCTGGAGGAACTACCTCACTGATGAAGACCTGGAACGGCACCCCTTCCCACTTTACAACGGATAGGACGCGCTTTTCCTCCTGACTGATGAAATCCCAAAGGTAAAACCCCTCTCCGTCACCATCCTCATCCTCGTAATAGATCACCTCTTGGCTGTTCTTATAGTAGTAGCGCGTACCTTCATGGGTGAAATGGTTGTCGATGGAATTTTCCTCGTCCATCTGGATAAGCTTCTCTTCTGTGAGGCCCACACTGGCTAGGCCCATGGGCCTCTTGTTGGTGGTGGCCGTCACGAACAGCTCATCCTCTTCCGCCCACTCAACCCAGAACCGCCTTTCACCGTCCTCCCCGATGACCTCGAACCACTCCCCTGCATCGCTTTCGTACCGGTTCTTCTGTTCTACAACGAAGCTATCCCGGCGCTCGATGGAGCGATAAACCTCGTCAAACCCTTCGGTCAACCCGAATAAAGCGACCTCGTCCCCAACTTCCGGGTTCCCAGCGCTGCCGTCCAGCACAGGGCCAGCCGGTTGTGATGTCCCTTGTTTCTTGCCCTTTCCAAATAGCCGCCTAAACATGATCCCATATTTCAAACCGAGTGTATCTAGCACGGGAATGGGTATCCACTATTGTAGATTTGAAATGAGACAGAGTCAAATGGACCTCGGGCTGTCAAAGGCAGGTTCCCGACCTGATCGGAATCCGCTATCGGGTAGCTCACGTACGCCGGGTTCGTTATGCGGACCATCAATCTGGTGCTGGCCCACCAATAGAGGTCGTTCATGTTCCACGGTGGCGGGCAAGATGGGACGCCGTACAATCGTCGGATCGATCCCAGCTTTAAAAGCTGCCATTACTCCAGCCGCTTCCCAGTAGTTGTCAACGATGTGCAGTTGCCCTTGCTTCCAGGGTAGGGAGGTAAGATCGTTCCTCATCAACGTCCTGTTCTCCCGCACCGAGATCACCGGTATCCCCTGCTCCAACGCAGCCAGAGTCGGCAGTCCCAAACACCCGTCGGGTATCACCAAACATGCCACATCGCTGGCGGTTAGTACACCGTTGGCCATCATCGCCTCGCTGTCGGTCACGATCTTCGGACTTCTCTGGAGTCCCTTCAGGATGCTATGAAGAAAGGTCAAGGAAATAGCTTCCGCAGCCATCCGAGGGTCCACGATTCCGGTGTCCATGCTGGCGATCTCCTCTGACTCCAGCATTGGTGAGTGGGCCGACGGCACATCGTATGACGCGGAAATAGTGTGGGTGAGCATAGCTTCGACGCCACCCCAGGGATTGACCATGCTTCCCCCACTCTGGAAATAGTCACGATGGTAGCTGGGGGGAACCGAGATCACCGACGAAACGGCGATGGCATCATAATCCCCGCGGTGCTGATCAAAAACTCTGAACAGACGGTCCAAACCTGCAACATGGCCCACAGCCGTTCCGGACGCCGAGTAGCTTGATCTCATTTCGAGGGGAGGATCAAGCTGGACCACCCGTGGGCAAATCAACCCGTAGGATGCTCGAGCAGCGTTGACGGCGTTGATCGCGCCATCTACAAACACCTGGTCATAGTGAGAGTCGATTACCACCAGGACCCGGTTTGAGCGTACCGGTTGCAGGCCTGCGGTGCCCATGAGCATCCGGCTAAGGGCACCACCCTCTACATACAGAGAATTTGCCGGCATCTCATTAATATCTGAAGCGTTGACAACGTTGGGATGGGTGATTAATGTGTCACATACCGAGGCCAGTAGCTGCGCGACCGGGGTTGCATCCCCCGCATGTCCACCTATGTCCGCTCCCACACCTGTCGGGATCACCAGGACGGCGTTGAACCTTTGGGTGTTCTCTACCTTCCTCCTGGCAAACTTGAGGAGGGAGTTACGGGAAAAGGAGATGGAGTCCTCGTTATCATGGAAGGCTGCGATCTCACACCGGTACAGGTCCTCTTTGGATTCGGAAATGACGAGGCGAACAGGTGTGTCATCATCGGTGAGACGAGCATCGATCTCCCTGGCTAAATACGCCAGAATGCTTCCATCGCCCGTGGGTGCTGGGAATTCAATTTCAGTTTGGAACAAGTGCATCAGGCTGCATCCCCCATCTGCAAGCATATTCCTCGAAGGTGAATCGCTTTTTTAACACCAGGTCGCCATGGGCGGTCAACGCATAGATCGATGGGAAGTTAAGGCCGTTGAAGGTGTGAGCCTTTACTAGTGTGTACGCGCCGAAGTCGCCAAAGACGACCCTGGAACCGACCTCCAGAGGCTCCTCGAAGGAGTATTCCCCGAAAATATCTCCTGCCAGGCATGTGGAGCCCGCTAGCAAGTAGCTGAATTTGCCGGTTTCTGATGCTCCTAATACATACGGAAGGTACTGGTATTCGAACACCTCGGGCATATGATTTATTGAGGTGTCGAGAATGGCGATAGACCGGCCATCGCTGCAAAAAACATCAAGTACGGTGGATGCAAGGTAGCCAGCTTCACGTACTATGGCCGAACCCGGCTCGACGAACACCTTCAGACCATATCGGCTCCGCAGCATTTGAACAGCTTCGATGAACTGCTGGGTACCACCATCCTCCTCTTCGAACAGGTAACCTCCTCCCAGATTTATCCACTGGAAGCTGGGCAGGAGATTTCCGATCTGCTTGACGAGTTGCCGGACCATCATGAGTAACTCCCCGAGGTCTGGAGAGTCGCAGTTAGCATGGATATGTATGCCGCTAAGCCCATCAGCAGCCGAAGGCATAGGGCTTGTTCCATCTGCTATCTCTTGGATCGGTACTCCCAGTTTTGAGTGTTGCCGGCAAGGGTCGTATCTAGGGTCCGATACCAAGGACCTCTGCGGGTTGATCCTGAGACCGTAGCTTACCCTGCTTCCCAGCTCATTTTTGTGACGGTGCCACTGGGAGATGGAATTGAAAGAGATGTAATCGCACAGCTGGGCGAGCCTGTCCATCTCACTGGATCTCAAGCCTGGAGTGGTCAGATGTACCGTTCTCTCCCCCTCTGTCACAGTTCGGGCCATGACTGCTTCAAACATGGAGCTGACTGAGAACCCGTCGACATAAGGCGCGATGAGCCCTAGCACCTCAATTAAGGTCAGGGGCTTTAAGGAATAGAGCAGCTGGCAGCCAGCCATATCCGCCATATTGCGCAAATATTCACAACGTTGAACGATGGCTTCCTCATCGTAGACGAACGCAGGGGTGTCCAGACCGTTGCAAGAAACTAGGATGTCCTCGACGGAATCCTCTTCGCAAACGGTAGATTTGCTCTGGGGATTGAGTTGGTTCTCCGTGGTGTGCATTTTTAGATTCAACGGTGGTTCACTACATCCCCATTCACTACCTGATCCCGCTACCTGGGCACCCCGTGACAGGCGCCGATCGGATAACGAGGGCTAGATTCCCGCGTCGGAGTTTCCGCCCCGTCGCAACACTGTGTCAGGGCATGTAGGAGTAAACAAAGTACCGAAACGCGGGCGAAATAGCTGACCAATTCTACCACGGGACAATTTCATCCACAACGACCCATGTATGTCAGGTAGATTAGTGACACCTGGACCTCATTTAGTAGGGCGTGGCGCTCATTTCCAACCCAGGAACTGGCTCCTTTAGGGACGGCCCCAACTGCAACCCGTCCCCGAGCTCGGTCGGCCGACTTCTTTCTTGAAGGGGAACTAAAAGATGAGGCCGACCAAGGATTTATAGCTCGCGTATAAGGAATAAAAGGCCTTACAATGGTATAATCGTGGCAGTTAGAACATTCTTAACATGAGAGTCGTAACGCACCTGGAGATGCCTGATAGGTTAGTGGGCTCCCGGAGCGGGGCTACCCACCAAATGCAACGAAAACATTAGGAGGCACGCGCCATGGTTACCGAAGAGCGTCCCGAGCAGGAAGAGGAAAACACCGGATTGAATCCCAGCGGCACTCAGGAGCTGGCTCCGGTGGAGATCAAGGAGCCTGTGGCCCCAAAGGGTGTTTCCGATGAGGTGCAACAGGACTTAAAAGGCCAGGCCACCAATCTGGTCGCCCAGCTAGGAGAGGCTTCAGGCAGCCGAGAGCTGGAGTTGACCGACAGTATCACCAGCCTTGGCATCCAGGCGCAGAGAGGTGCCGGGAGTGAGCTGGACCTGCTGAAGGGTCGTGTTGGGGATATGCTGGGCCAGGAGGGGCCGGGAGGAGAGATTTCAAACGATCTCTTAAACCTACGGGTGGCTCTCAATCAGATCAATCCCCACGAGTTGAGCCGGCCAACCGGAATACGAAAAGTGCTTAGCATGATCCCATTTGTCAGTAAATTCACCCCAGCTGTAAAGGTCCTCGAAAGGATTGCCCTTCGATACGAACCGGTTTCCAAACAGGTTACGATGATCGAGTCGAAGCTTCGAGAAGCGCGGGCGATGCTGGTTCGGGACAACGTGGAGCTCCGGAAGCTCTACGAACAAGTTGAGGAGCAGCAGCTACCCATTAAGAAAAACGCCTACCTCGGGGAGCTGGTGATGAACCAACTCGACGAACTTTTGGCGAAGACCGACGATACTCTCAAGGCTGAGCGAGTGCGCAACGCCCTGTTTGATGTCTCCATGCGAGTCCAGGACCTTCGCACTACGGAGGAGGTACATACCCAGTTTTTCGTTAGCCTGGAGATGACCCGCCAGAACAACAGCCGACTGGGGCAATCGGTGGAGCGTACTTTGGCCCTAGGCAGCAACGTGGTGATGGTTGGCCTGGCCATACAGTCGGCGCTCACTCGCCAGAAACGGGTTATGGAAGCTACCCAGCGCACCAGAGAGTTCCTGGGGAATCTGATCGTCGCTAACGCCGCCTCAATCAGGCAGCACACCCAGGAGATCGGAGACCTCTACAAGAATCCGGTAATAGCTATCGACAAAATAACTCAGGCCCATAACGACTTGATCGAAGCGATGAACGAGGCGGACCGGCTAAAGCAGGAAGGCATCGACGCAGCCCGAGAGAATATCGCGAAGCTATCCAAAATGTCTACCCAGCTGGAGGAAAGGTCTAGCGGGCTTCGGGAACAGCGTGAAACTGAACCTCGCTCCATAGAGGCGTGATGGCAGACCCCCCAATTGAGTTAGATTAATCAATCGTGGTGAAGGAAAACACCCTATTACGTCCTCTTCACAGGAACCGGGTATACCAGGCTTGGGCCAGCTACTCGGCTGACTTGCAAAAGGGCGGCGGGTGTCCGTCGCCGATTGGGGTAACGAACGGGTCCAGGTGCTCGGACCAGACGGTGGCTTTCTCGCCAAATTCCGGGGTGAATCGGTGTTGTCCAGTTGGGCGAAAGACTACTTCATCTCCAATCAAGATGAGCTTGAGGAGAGGGAAAAGGCCAATATGGATCCAGAGCTGGACCTCCCACCAGCAGACTTTCCTCGCGACGAATCGGCCAGTATAGAGAAATTGTTCTGGGGCCCAGCATCTGTGAAAGTGGATGCCCAGGGACGGGTCTACGTCGTGGAAAGCTGTCGTCACCGAATTCAGGTCTATCAGAAGCAAGGCCTCTGATCTCCCCTCAATCTAAAGGCGGATTCGGCCGGACGAGACGCTCGTAAAAAGGCTCTTGTCGGCTATCTGCGATCCATTGGCCGGGCAGGAGTCGTCACCACGAACCCTGGTAGCGTCTTGAAGGCGACTCAAGATTTCCTCGGCAGAAGTAAAGCCCGGCTGATAGTGGCTAATCTCGAAGATCGTAACGGAAGTGACCCATTTTTTTGGTTTTCTGAATCGGAAGGGCTCAGTTCCGTTGCCTGGGACGCAGGTCAAATGCATTCCGAGCCCACCAAGGATGGTTGATGCCGTTAAGTAAGGAGAGAAGGTTAGTCGAAGTTTAGCGCGTACCTCCAGCCGCTTTCTAGGCGACTTGGGATACAGACGCGATCTGAGTTGACGGTAAATTACACGTTGCCGTTGCCAGCAGAGAAGATTTCGCCGGAACCCGAGGAAGTGCTTGATTTAGTCTCGTATGGTGGAGCTGGCGGGACAGTATCAAGAACTTTTTCTTTGACCTTTTCGCTCACTCCATGAGCGGCGCATCACCGGTTTACAGTGGCCCCCTGTCGAACGTTGTCTTGGTCCTCTCGAGATTAGGGTCAGCGCGTCGGCTCTGGCCTTATGCGCATGCTTGGCGGTTGGCCTCCGACTGAATCTGTAGAAACGTCCCGTCAATGTCTACGTCTAGGAGACTGGATGAGGTCCCAGGGCACAGTAACCTGAAGACTCCCCACCATGGACAGGCTACGGAGAGCCTTCCTGAAAAGAGTTGCATTATCACCGCCTAAGGAGTTAACTGACCTCCGGCTCTCAAGCCACCATCTATCCCGTCACTTCAGCTCCTCTAGGCCCGCTTTCAGAACTGGCAGCCACTCTTTCAGTGGCGTATTCAACGGAATCACGATCTCAAATGTCCCATTAGCTCCTAGTTGAACCGAACCCGGATACTCTTTGGTGAGTTCCACTCGAATCATCTCCCGGTCGAGACCCAATTTGTCGGTAATCTCATATATCAAGCCCATGTCCACCATGCTTATAATGCCTTCCAAGTCTCCACCTCCTTGATTGAGGGTTTGGCGCCAAGATAGCAGAGCTTTTTTAGACGCTGCCCAGTTTCTCCATACACATTCTGAAAATACCAAACGGTAGCATACTATGAGTGAGCTTGCACGCATGCTGACCGAGTGTAAATGTTCAGACTTGATGGGACCAACTGGGTCTACCGCCTTCCGAGGCGCCTGTTTCGTTCCCGGCACACCGGTCTCGGCAGGTCGGAGAGCTATAGATCCCTTCAAACGTGAACAGTTACAACCGAGTAAGTTAGGCCACTCCGGATATAACCGCTATGACCAACCCTCATTTTCCGAGTGGGCACATCAACATGGTCGCTGGTCTGAATCAAGAATGCTCGGTAACAGGTACGAGTAACAGACGCTGGGAAATCCCCTATTCCAAATGACTAATGTAGAGCGTCCCAAGCAACGTCCCGATTGACGCGCTTGGCTAGTGTTGTTGAAGTAGAACAAATTCTAACAGGGTCATGTCTTCTCTTATGCGTATGCCATGAAAATTGTTGCGATTCTCTATCCAGGTGGTTCCTCTGCTAAAGAAACGCCAGAGTTGCTTGGATGTGCAGAAAATGCCCTGGGGCTACGTGACATGTTAGAGGCCTTGGGCCACGAGGCGGTTGCCCTGACAGATGCGGAAGCCGAGCTTGAGCAGCACCTCCCGACAGCGGACGTTTTGATCGCCACGCCCTTCTGGCCTGCATACCTAAGCAAGGAAAAGATCGACAAGGCGCCAAACCTTCGGTTGATACTCCCCGCTGGCGTTGGGTCCGACCAGATCGACCTGGAGGCTGCAGCGGAACGGAATATCACTGTGGCGGAGATCACGGGTAGCAACGTCGTGAGCGTTGCGGAGCTATGCGGTTATGCAGATTCTCGTCCTCGTTCGCAACTTCCTCCCAGCCTATTAAGGACGTGATAAACGGCGGCTGGAATATTGGGGAGATTGCTGCAAGGTCGCACGACCTTGAGAACAAGGTACTCGGAATCGTAGGCATGGGCCGCATTGGGCAGCGGGTGGCCATTCGGCTCAAGCCATTTGATGTCGGAACGTACTACTATGATCTTCGACGACTTAGCACCTCAGAAGAGCAGGTCCTGGGCGCCAGGTACATGCCTCTGGATTCTATGCTTCCCCTGTGTGACGTCGTCACTATCCATATCTCTCTCACACCTGCCACTGCAGGGCTTTTCGACCGCAAGCGTCTCTACAGCATGAAGAAGGGAGCCTATCTCGTGAACACGGCCCGAGGGCGGATCGTGGAAACTGACGCTCTTGTCGAGGTGCTAGAGAGGGAACACCTTGCCGGTTACGCTGGCGATGTGTGGTACCCGCAACCAGCACCTTCTGATCACCCTTGGAGGCGCGTAGCTAACCATGCTATGACGCCCCATGTCTCGGGAACGAGCCTGGAGGCCCAGAATCGTTACGCTGACGGCATCCGCGACTGTTTGATCCGGTTCTTCGAGGAGCGTTCTCTCGATCGTGACTACCTGATTGTAGAGGGTGGGGAGGTCGTCAGCCCCAGCTACTCTTACGCTTATGAGAAATGAGCGACCAGCCTGTCTGCTGACGACTTTCAGCACTCTGCAATCGAGATCAGCAACTCTTTCCTTATTGACCCCAAAATCGTGGGCCATGGAACCCAGTACGACTTTCTAAAGGTGCCAGTTTAGAAAATTCGGGATCAACTTAGTCCTTGGGCCTACTGCTCTGGACTGTGCCATTTCAGCGAGTTGCATTCCGTGAACACCCGGATTCTAACCTTTCCTAACAAACGGTAAATTGAAACCGTGGACCGGGGGTAGCCAAAAGGGCGGTCTCCCACCCGAAGCTAAAATGGACTCGCGAGCTCACAATTCTGTCACTCCAAAGATCGGGCCCTAATCGTGAGAGTGAATAGAATTGGGCTATTTGTCACTGATCGGAGGCTCTACTACCAGGTCGTCGCTCTCACTGTCCCTGTCATCATCCCTATCCCCATGCTCGTCCTTGCATTTTCCCGCGGTGCCCGCATTGAAGAGGGCTTCGATTTCTGAATCAGTGAGGGCACGGTTGAAAATTTCTATTTCATCAATAGTCGCCTCTGCAAAGTCATCGCTGAGAAGCCGATTATCAGCTCCTACGAATATGCTATGCGAGTTACTAATATCTCCAAGCAATGGATTTGTGTCAGTCGCTACCTCGGTGCCGTCTACATACAATCTGCCGGCCGTTCCGTCGCGGACTAGAGCTAGATGATGGAACCCACCGGCGGCGATTGGGATGGAGGTCGAGCCTGATACGACATTTAGATTCTTGTCTTGAATAGCGAAGTCCACAACGCCCGTCAAATCACCACGTTGTCTGACATACCACGCATTACCATCTCGATCCAAGAAAATTCCCTTCGCAACGAGGACGTTATAGTCCTGCCTATCGATTCGAAACCAGAAATCAATGGTCATATTTCCTACAATGCTCAGATCGTTCGGATTACCAAGGTCGAGGTAACCATCTACACCACCAAAATTGAAAGCTTGCCCGACGTGTGACTCGTCCTACCAGAGTAACCCTCAACGAATCCTCCCGTAAACCCGCTCGGGCTTCACAAAGACCACCACGGCGTCCTGTTGCACCATTGCTTGGTCGTACTCTTCCCAGTCGGGATGGTCTTTGTCACCGCAAGCCCGGTAGACATCCCGCAACAATACCCGAAAGTCCTCGGCTGGGGTGTTCCCGTAGTCCAGCAACCGGGCCTGACCTTCCACCACCGCGTAGGTCCGCCAGTCATTGTCCACCGCCATCACCGTGCATCGGGGGTCGCGCCTGAGGTTGCGGGTTTTCGCCGACTTGCCGTAGACGATAACAAACGCTGCGTTCCCCTGGTATGCGCCGCAGACTACGATGCTGGTGTGTATTGCTCCGTTACGTTGATAGGTCGTTATTACTCCCCGGTGGTTGTTTTCCATAAAAGGACGGGCTTCTTCAAAGTCCAAATCTTCACCTCAGTTAGTCTCGTCAGCAAGCTTACCAAGAGCGACTCCATTAGGGGAGCGAGTGGGATGTCGGGTGCTCAGAAAGGAAGTCCTTTTGGCTTTCCCTACTTTTCACCTCCCGCAGCTACCAGGTGCAGGACTCCCTTTTCGGAGCGTAGGTGATGCCAGTCATCCAAATCGACGAGCGTTACCTTGCCGTGGCTTCGGTCCGAGCGAGCACTTCTTCCAAAGGAGTGTCCTTGTACTCAGGGGCGAGGGCGTAGAGCTCTATCTCGATACCGTCGGGGTCCAGCACATATAAGCCCTTGGTGTCGCCATGGTCCCCGAATCCCGCTATCCGAATGCCCAGCTCGTTTGCCAGCCGGTACGCCTCTTTGACTTGGTCGAAGGAGTCAAATTCGAACGCCAGGTGGTAGAGGCCCGCCCTGGTTGGCTCGGGTCCTGGGGCGTCGTCGGCGATCTTCAGGATCGCCACATCGTGGTCGACGTCTATGGTGCTTCAGAAGAAGACCATGGAATCGCCGGCTCTTTTAACCTCCAGTCCCAGAAATTGGCTATAGAACTCTTCTGACCGTTTGAGGTCTCTTACCCTGAGCACCGCGTGTCCTAATCGGGTCGGTTTTATCATCGCTGTTACCCTCCCAATCACACTATAACACGTTCCTTATAGGTTGCCTTCCTTTAACTTTGCGCTGCAGTGCTTACCTGTGTTAAGTACTGCAAGCCCGTGGGCAGGGAGTTCACCAGACCCCCATTCAGCACCTGATCTCTCGGGTCCTGAAGTGTCCCACTTGTGCTGGTTGCTAACAATTGACAACCGTGAAAGGCGGGGTCATAATTCGTGCTGTCTCATTATGCTGTGTCTATGAACGCACTGGAATCCACATGGGATATTCCCACTCGCCCTGTTCTACTGGTGTTACGACTCCAACTGGACTGTCAACACACAAAAGGTTGAGTTCACTTTTGAAGATTTAACAAAGGAGAAAAATGTCAATCCTCACAGTGTTTAACTTATCGTCAATGAATTCGGAGAAATACAACCAAGTCGTTAAGGAATTGGAAGCTGCGGGTCATGGACATCCGGCAGGACGGCTGTACCACGTAGCCTCCCTCCAAGAAGACGGTAGTATTATTGTGACAGACGTTTGGGAATCCGCTGAATCGCTCGATGAATTTGGTAAACCATTGATACCAATTCTTGAAAATGCTGGCGTGACACCTGTCGAACCCCAAGTTTATCCTGTCCACAATGTTATTGAAGGGTAGCGGAAAAACCTAGGGTTTTCATCACCAACCATCATCTGGGCACCCATTTCCTAACGCTACTTTACTCAGGTCCAACCCAAGTGGACACCTGTTCCACCAGTTCGTGATACTCCTACGGTGCAGTAATCAGCCTCCTGACAACACCCAATAATCAACGGGGCTGACGATCGATTTGAGCCGAGATTGAGTAGACGGCGCCGCAAGGGTTGGGCCATCATCTGCTTCGCTAGTGGTCATCTCTGCTTGAGGACGGCCGGTGCAGTTCCGCCGGCTTTCGGATAAATGTCCGCCGCCCCCGTTTGAAACCGTACAGCGGCACTGCCAGCTCCGCGACGGCCGACTCGGGGTCGGCGCAGTCCAACACCACCAGATCGGCCCAATTGCCTACGGCGATGCCATAATCCCGCAGCCTGAGCAGTCTGGCGGAGCGATTGGTCACCATCTCGAAGCACTCCCGTATCTCGTCGCGCTTACCTACCTGGCACACGTTGGCGTACAGGTTCGACATCCGGATCAGCGAGCAGTCACCGAAGGGAGTGAATGGATTCAGAATGTTGTTACTGGAGATGGAGCAGTTGACACCCGACCATAGCAATCTATGAGCCGCGGTGACTCCCCGCATGACGCTGTATTCCTGGTTTCGGGCCATGAGGTAGAGGTCGGTGGAGGGAAGCACGGTCACGGCCACGCCGGCGCTGGCCATGCGGCGAGCGACGGATTCGAACCGGGCCATCGGAGTGGCGGACAGCTTGGTCATATGGCCGACCGTGACCCGCCCGCCATATCCGAACCGTTCCGTCTGGTCGCAGACATAGTCCACGTCCAGCGTGTCCGGGGTGTCGCCAAAGTCCAGGTGCATGTCAATGTCTACGTCGAATTGTCGGGCCATCTCGAATACGCGATCGATCTGGGCCCTGGGATCGGTGTCGGTGTAGGGCGCGGCTCCCACGACCCTAGCGCCTCTCTTCAGCGCCTCCACCATGAGCTCGTCGGTGCCTGGATTATTCGTCAGGCCCTCCTGGGGAAAGACGCATATCTCCAGGTCGATGGCCCACTTGTAGGCCTGAACGAGGGGCAGCAAGCCATCCAGGCCCCTCAGTCCGATTCCTGGGTCCACCTCCACGTGGGTCCGCATGTGGGTAGTCCCCTGGAGGATACTCTTCTCCAGCGTCCTGCTCCCACGCTGAGCCACGTCTTCGGCTGTGAACTCCTTCTTGGCCTCCGCCACCTGCTCGATGGCCTCCTGCAGATCGCCAATTTCGGCGGTGCAACGCTCCATGATGCAGGACTTGTCCAGGTGGATATGGGTCTCGACGAACCCTGGGCTTACCAGTCGGTTGTGTACGTCGATCTCTGGTCCGTCAGCTACCAGATCGGGCGCTATAACGGCGATGCGGCCTCCCTCTATTCCGATGTCGACCGGCCTGCCCTCGAACTGGCCGACCAGCAGCGTGTTCCTCAGAATCAGGTCCATCGACGTGCCTACCTCTGGTCGAAGACTTCCTTGGCGATCTGGGAGGCGTTGGCCCCCGTGGGCCAACCGGCGTAGAAGGCCATGTGAGTGATGACCTCTCCTATCTCCTCCTTGGTAACACCGTTGTCCAGGGCTCGGCCGATGTGACTCCGAAGCTGATCGGTGCGATACAGGGAGATTAGCGAGGCAACGGTGATAAGACTGCGGTCCCTCTTGGAGAGCCCTGGCCGCTCCCAAACGTCGCCGAACAGGACATCCGCGCTGAGCTCCGCTAGGTGGGGTGCGACCTCGGACATGGCGCTACGTGTTGTCATTATGTTTCCTCCTGTCGTCAAGTGTTTGCTGTCGAACTGTATCTTTTCTATACGATGCGACATGTTGGGGTAGCGCAGATTGTAGCCGGGAGACCGAGAGGTAGCGGGAGGTTCCAAGCCTCAATCATATTCGATCAGCGAAACGGAGGCGTCCTCAAGATCACCCGATCGGGTACCAGGCTTATGATGACGCGATTCTGAGTGCGAAGCTCACGCATGCGGGCATTCATCTGATCAATTGATACATACCGTTCGAAGATAGCCTGGGTCTCCGGCCAGATGGACCCGTCATCGCTGATCTCAGCTTTGCCCCAGAGTGTCACGTAGTCCTCCGCCAGGGGTCCTGAGTAAATGCACACTGCAATGCGCCCGTCAAGAGAGAGGTTGCGATACTTAATCCTCTCCTTAGTGGTGGAGATCGTTAGCGTGCCATTGGCGAATCGGTACCAATTCGGAGTGAGTTGGGGCATCCCCCTTCGACCCACTGTCGCCACAACTGCGATCCGTGGGGGGCTAAGGAGCTCCTCCAGTCGCAGTACCTCATCAGGAGTCAAAGTCCGCCCTCCTTTCGCTCGGCATTGCTGAGACTGTGCACAAGGGCATTCTAAGGGTGGCAAGGTGAGCTGTCCAACCCCCAGTATAATCTTTGGCTCTGTAAAAGGTTGCGATTGAAGTAAAAAGGGAGGACTTCGCAAGTTTTTCGTCTCGGCCGTGAACATCCCAGACAACCGGGAGAGATGCGGAGGCTTAGAGCGTCTAACAAAACCATTATTGGAACAGAAAGCGAGAGCAGATGATGGCACAACCTATGGCCAAGAAAGCCTCATGTATGTCTGCCCTGCGCTCATATCGAACCCGTAAGCGTCGGAACTGATGAAGCCAACTCAGGCTTCTCTCAACCACCCATCTATGCACACCCAACCCGCTGCCATGCGGCTCACCTCGCTTGGCCAGCAGCGGCCAGATATGTCGCTTCTTCAACTCCTTGCGAACAGGCTCAGAGTCATACCCTCTGTCTCCCTGCGCCTGAAGAGGACGCTTGCGAGGCCTGCCTCGCTTGCCCTTGACAGCAGGTATGGCATCCACCAACTCAAGGGCTTGGGTGACATCGTGAGCGTTCGCGCCAGTCAACCTGACCGCCAGTGGAATGCCCTGGGCATCGGTTATGATATGATGCTTGCTACCCGCCTTCGCCCTGTCCGTGGGGTTGGGGCCTGTTTTCTGCCCCCAAAAACTGCTCGCACTGAAGCACTGTCCAGCACTGCGCGAGTCCAGTCTATGCGCTCAGCTGCTTGCAGGCGCTCAAGGCATACCAAGTGGATGCGCTCCCAGACTCCCGACTGGTGCCAATCTCTGAGGCGCCTCCAGCAGGTCATCCCACTGCCACAGTCCATCTCCTTGGGTAGGTCTTCCCAGCCAATGCCTGTCTTTAGCACGAACAGTATCCCACTTAGGACCTGTCTGTCAGGTATCCTGGGCCTTCCTCCTTTCGGCTTCGGTGGTTGTGGCGGCAGTAAAGGTTGCACCAGTTCCCAGAATTCATCGCTTACAAGGGGCTTAGACATTAGGTCATCCTCCTCCAGAGAATGTCCAGATTCTAACCCCTTTTATTAGGTTTTGTTAGACGCTCTTAGCTAATTCCTCTCGGCCAGTGCTCGAAGTGCATCGACCAAGCCCGGCACCTGGTCCGCTCCGGCGGGACTCGTTATAGACGATCCTCGAAAGTCTTCGCCAATCAGCTGAAACCTCCCGCCGAGGTGAGTGGCGAGAAATGCTTCGGCTACGGCGGTGAAAGAGAGGCGGTTCTCTGGCCGCGCGAATCCGTGTCCCTCGTCCGTGTAAAGGAGATACGCCACCGGGATGTTCTTACGTTGCATCTCTCGGACGATTTGGTCCGACTCAGTCTGTTTAACTCGCGGGTCGTTGGCGCCTTGGCCAATTAATAGTGGCCGCTTGATCCTATCCACGTGAAACAGGGGAGACCGCTGCTCCAGAAATGCCCGACCCTCTTCCGTCCTGTGGTCGCCGACCCGGCTTGCCCACATATCGATGGCGGGCCTCCAGTAGGCCGGAATGGACTCGATCAAGGTTACCAGGTTCGATGGGCCGACCATTGCTACTCCGCACGCGAACCTCTCCGGAGTGAAAGTCAAACCGACCAGGGTGGCGTACCCGCCGTAGCTGCCACCCGTGATGGCGATACGTTGAGGGTCAGCTATCCCGGCTTCCACCGCCCATTGGACGGCGTCCATCAGGTCATGGTGCATCTTGCCGCCCCATTCCATGTTAGCAGCGTTGATAAATCCTTTTCCTAGCCCTGTGGAACCCCGGAAGTTGACGCTTAGAGCCACGTACCCGCGGTTGGCCATCATCTGATGATCGGGGTTGTACCCCCACTCGTCCCGGCCCCATGGCCCCCCGTGCACCAGCACGACCATCGGCAGGGGCATCTCCGGCCGTCCAGCGCCGTCGCTTCCCGCGGGAAGGCTGTAGTAGCTCACCAACTCCAACCCATCGCGAGACTTAATACTTACCGGATGCATCTTCACTAGCGGTAACCCTTCAAGGGCCTGTCGGTTGGTAAATAGGAACTCTGCTCTCTGTCGCTCACGGTCGTACTGGTAGTAGCGCACCGGCCCGTCGTCGATAAGGTAGGCGACGATCCATACCCCGTCGTCCAGGGACCGGCTCACGACCTCCAGGTCCCCGTCGGAGACGGTCCGGAGATAGGTGAGATCCGGCTCGATGGCGTTATCCAAAATAAGCCACTCTTTGCGCTGGTGGGTGAAGGCGACCGCCTGCACATGCTTCTCCACCGGATGGACTACTACGTCGCTGATATCAGCCCGGCGATCTCCCGCGAGGTTGGTTTCCTGGCCGGTATCCAGGTTGATGCTCGTCAGAGCCGCGGTGTCCCTGTTCCGGCTATCAAACATGTAAAGTATCCTGCCGCTCTTATCGAAACCTACGGGGGAGGTGGTAAGGCTGTCCTCCATGGCGACTCGCATGAAGTGCTCCCAGGCGTCACCATCAGCCGGTGTCAGGAGCTCCATTCCGCCATCCAAAGTGAATCGCATTGCGAATCGTACATCGTATTCGTCGTCGGTCATGAACCCGATGAAGCCGGTGTTCTCCATGACGAGCTGTTTTTGGCCGGTGGTGATGTTAATACGGTACAGATCGTGGTACTGGGCATCGCGGTCATTGAGACCCGCGATTATCTCTTGAGGGAAGTTGGGGCTGACCTCCTGTATCCGGGCCTGAACACCATCCATCGGGGTCAGGTCGACGGTCTGGCCGGTGGACAAGTCAACACTGTACACCCGCCAGTTCTCGTCTCCGCCCTTGTCTTGGAGGTATAGGATGTGCTGGCTGGTGTATGCCCAGAAGAAGGTACGTATGCCCCGTACCCTGTCGTTGGTCACCGGCTTCGCGGCCGAGGGATCAGAAGACGGTCCCACCCAGACGTTGAGCACGCCATCGACCGGGGATAGATAGGCAATGCCGGTTCCGTCGGGGCTGATCCTGGGCATGGCCTTATCGGGGTTGCCGAAAAGGACTTCCCTAGGGATGAGTGGAATATCTTCTCGCTCTGTCATTTCCTGGCTTGAGATTAATATGGTGGCTGCAACCTGCATTCACACCCTTAGAGCAGCAGCTATCTCTAATCTTCCAACCTGGTAAGGTGGGGATGGCCTTGGCTCAATATCGATGAAGCTACGCGGGAGTATAAAGGGGAGATCAAGCGAGTGTCAATCGGCTCCCCATCCAAAGCTGGCGCTCATCCTCCTTGGGGATTGTGTCGCACTCCCAAAGCGCACCTCTGGCGTCAAAGTCACCATCGTCGTAAAATAGAAGGCACCAAAAGGATTAGGTTTGGGCCCTATTTTTCGCTTCCAGTTTAGTCAGACTTTTCCCTACAATATCTCCCCACGTTCAGCAGTTAGGCGGTGGCGGCCTTGGCGAATCGTGTGATTTTTTCGTATTTACCCGATCCGGCTGGCTCGATCGATTGAATGGGTGACCATTATTGACATTGTGATTCCCCAGATTTCCCGGGAACTTAATTTGACCCAGAGCCAGGTGCAGGCCACCGTTGGCTTGCTGGACAATGGAGCTACCGTGCCCTTTATTGCCCGCTACCGCAAGGAGGCTACCGCCAGCCTGGATGAAGTGGCTATCGCCAGCATTCGGGACCGCTTGGCGCAGCTTCGAGAATTCCTAGATCGGCGCGAGGCTATCCTGGCTTCCCTGGAGGAGCGTGGTCTGGCGACCGAGGAATTGCGGCAGGACCTTCTCTCTGCCGGAACTATGGCAACCCTGGAGGATATCTATCTGCCCTACCGTCCCAAGCGGCGGACTCGTGCCACCATCGCCCGAGAAAAGGGGCTGGAACCCTTGGCGAAATACCTTTGGTACCAAGGGGATTTTGACGTCAACCTTGCCGCTGTTAAGTATGTCAACCCGGAATTGGGAGTTGAAACAGTCAAAGATGCCCTGGGAGGAGCCAGAGATATCATCGCCGAGTGGGTCAGCGAAGACGGCGCCGCCCGGCGGGAAATGCGGAAGCTGTTTTGGTCGCAGGGCACCTTCTCCTCCAGGGTGGTTTCCGGTAAGGACATGGAAGCGGCAAAGTACCGAGATTACTTCCAGTGGGAAGAACCGGTGGCTGATGTGCCCTCCCACCGGGTGCTGGCCATGCTCCGGGGTGAGAGAGAGGGGCTACTCTCGATCCATATTGCGCCACCCGTCGTGCAGGCGATTTCGATCCTGGAGGGGATCTTTGTCACCGGAGAGACCGAGGCCTCGCAACAGGTTCGGGTGGCGGTTCAGGACGGATACAAACGGTTGCTGGAAGCCTCTATGGAAACGGAGGTCCGCAAAGAAGCTAGAGTTCGCGCTGAGTCCGCCGCCATCAAAGTATTTGCCGAAAATCTGCGAGAGTTGCTTCTGGCCCCGGCCCTAGGGCAGAAGAACATCCTAGCCCTGGACCCCGGTTTCCGCACCGGTTGCAAATTAGTATGCCTGGACCGGCAAGGCCGGTTGCTACTCCACGACACCATCTATCCCTTACAGGGGGGACAGGGGGAACTGGAGGCGGCCAAGAAGGTACACCAGCTCTGCCGCCAGTACGATGTCGAAGCCATAGCCGTCGGGAATGGCACCGGGGGCCGGGAGACCGAAGCCTTTCTGAGGGGGATGGAGTTGGGCTCCCAATTTCCTGTGGTGATGGTCAACGAGAACGGAGCCTCGGTCTACTCAGCCTCGGAGGTGGCTAGGACTGAGTTTCCAGACAAGGATATTACCGTCCGAGGTGCTGTTTCCATCGGCCGCCGTCTCATGGACCCCCTTGCCGAATTGGTCAAGATAGACCCTAAGGCCATCGGCGTGGGCCAGTACCAGCACGATGTGGATCAGAAGGCCTTGAAGGAACGCCTGGACGATGTAGTAGGCAGTTGCGTCAACAACGTGGGCGTGGAGTTGAACACCGCCAGCGGTGAGTTGCTCTCCTACGTTTCGGGCCTAGGTCACCGTCTGGCCAACTTTATCGTGGAGTATCGGAACCGCTTCGGTCCCTTTGACTCCCGGGAGTCCCTGAAGAAAGTCCCGCGCCTGGGTCCCAAGGCCTTCGAGCAGGCGGCGGGATTCCTGAGAATTAGAGGGGGCACCCATCCACTGGACGCCAGCGCCGTGCATCCCGAGTCCTACGGAGTGGTGGAAGCCATCGCCCGAGACCTGGGCCATGGGCTGGACCAAGTGGTGGGCGACGCCACTATATCCGGTCAGATTGATCCCCAGCGCTACGTGAGCGATAAAGTGGGACTGCCCACGTTGACTGACATTATCGAAGAGCTGGCCCGTCCAGGTCGGGACACCCGTCAGGAGTTTGAGCCACTCCACTTTGCCGGAGGCGTAAATATAATCGAGGACTTGGCGGCGGGAATGAAGCTCCGGGGAGTGGTAACCAACGTGACCGATTTCGGCGCCCTTGTCGATGTGGGCGTACACCGGGACGGGCTCGTGCACATCAGCCAGTTGGCGGACCGCTTCGTCAAAAATCCCTTGGATATCGTCAAAGTACAACAGCAGGTTTGGGTTACTGTGCTGGAGGTAGACTTGGAGCGAAAGCGGATCTCCTTGTCACTGAAGAGTTCAGCGACATGAATATAGCGGCAAGATCATCTTACGCCTATATTGAATTCAGTTACGCGGTTTCCCTGAATATGTAAGTTCCATCTTTCAGTTGCGACGACGCTATTAGGCTCTATATGGAGGAAAGGTTGATAGGAACGATAAGTGCCCTTGTGGTAGCGGAAAGAAGTATAAAAGATGTCAGGGGCGCTAAAAAAGGGACCCAAAGCATCCAACATCCGGTGCCAGTCACGCTACCTGCTGTAACCACCTGAGGGCCGATAGACGGTATGGAACAGAAGTGGTCGATTCCGATCGAACCCTTAACCACCTCAGGCCAGGTTTCTGACCTAGCGCGTATCTTATTTCAGGAACGCTGTATCGCTATAGATACCGAGTCAAACAGTCGGCACAGATACCCCGAGAGAGTCTGTTTGGTTCAAGTGGCGACTACTAGCAAAGTGTACCTAATCGATACGCTTGCAGTCGATGATATGAGACCAATAGGCGAAGTGTTGGCGGACGAGACGGTGGTAAAGGTGATTCAGGGCGCTGAGTACGACATACGGTGCCTGGATAGAGCGTGGGGATTTCGGGTACGCAACCTCTTCGACACGTCCATCGCAGCCCGCTTTGTCGGTCTGAAGCAGATCGGGCTGTCAGCTCTGACTGAGGCTTTGCTAGGGGTACACGTCCCAAAAGATGCCCGGATCCAAAAAAGTGACTGGTCCCATCGGCCGCTCAGTCAGGAGGCCTTAAATTACGCAGCTACGGATGTCTGGTATCTTCTGAGTATCCGGAAGGCGCTTGAGACCAGGCTGCGAATCCTCTCAAGGTCTCCATGGGTTTCTGAGGAGTGCGCTCGCTTGGAAGAGATCCGTTACGTTGCCCCGGATCCGGAAACGGCGTTTTTATCGTTGAAAGGGAGCCGCAGGCTAGACGGGCAAAAAAAGGCGATCTTGAAACGGCTATTCATGTTGCGAGAAGCCGAGGCTCGGCGTCGCAACCGGCCTCCCTACTATGTTCTGCCACACGAAACTCTGGTCCATTTGGCGTCCAATCCTACTGCCGATCTAGCCCAAATCCCCTTACTCAGGAGGCAAGTTGAGTCCCGTTTTGGCAGACTCCTGAGTGCGACTCTTCACGAGGGATTGGCCGATCCACCAATCAGTATTCCAATCCGTTACAGCACACAACCCCTGACACCGATTGAAATTGAGCGTCTGCAGATATTGAAGAAGTGGAGAGCAAACCAGGGGATTCAGCTGTCTATTGACCCTGCGCTAGTATGGCCGATGGCAAGCCTGGAACGTATCGCGAAAGCCCCACATACATTGGATGCTGAGCTCGGGTCAGCTGAGGTAAGGCAGTGGCAACGTGAACGATTCGCAACGTCATTAAGGGCTTCCCTAGTCTAGCTGAATACAGCGCCTCACAAACTGCCCGCTTAAACTATGGAGGTCAAGATGCAAAGTGCCATCAACTTCAGCAAAGCCTACGGAGACCGGGTTCTGTTCAGTCATCTAAACCTTAACATCGCAACCGGAGAGTGCATGCTCTGATCGGCGCCACCGGTTGGGGCAAGACAACTGTTAGCAGCCAGCAAAAATGGGACACAATGGAAGCCGACCAGAACACTGTCCGGGAATGCCAGAAAGAAGTCCTTTTGGATATGCTGACTATACTCCTTTAGTGGATAGCACCAGTTGGACTCCTCTTCTGGAGCGTAGGAAACGCGGGCCACGGTGGCTTGAATTCCTTTGTTGGGTTTGTTTAGTTGCATCTACCGTTTCTAGTCAGCCTGCTGACCCACCGGGTCGCCATCACTATTCGCCCATAGTGGATGTGTACCGAAGAACACACTTGCCCGGCGCCTGGTGTTTCAGCTCGCTGAGATAGCAGTACCTCGGGTGTATTTCAGCAAATGCTGGAGCGTGTCCGGGCAGTCCCAGTCCGCAGAGATGGATCTTGACGGCAGTAATGTTATGGATGCTGATACATTTAGTGAGTCCGCTGTAGTGGAAACCGGAATGAGCACTAGTACTCAGTCAACCTAATTGTTGGCAGGATAGAGATGGTGAAGCTTGACTCGGGCGTCCACAGTGGAGAATCTCCAGTCAATGGTTGCTCCGGCTTGGTTTCGTTCTGCCTCCAGGGCCGCGATCTCGCCACTCAAAGTCTCTTCATCGGCAATACGCCGGCGCAGGACTCGCCTGGCCAAGACACTGAACTCGATCTCTGCCATGTTGAGCCAACTACCGTGCTTGGGAGTGTAGTGAAACTCCAAGCGTTTGCGTATTCGCCTAGCCTCCTTGGGCTCGAAGGTTTCGTAGAGGGAAGCTGGTTTGTGGGTGTTGAGGTTGTCCAGCACCACCCGGATCTTCTCGGACGCTGGGTAAGCTTCATCGGCCAGCCACCGCATCTGCTTAGCGAAGTCCACCATGGTACGACGTTCGGTCACTGCCACATGCCTCCAGCCCGCCAGGGGCTCGCACAGCATGAACAGGTTTCGGGTGCCATTGCGCTGGTACTCGTAATCGTATCGCTCCCGTCGTGCCGGCTTGGGCGGGATCGGAGACCTCTTTTCCGCCAGCAACTGCTTGGAGGTCTCGTCGAAACAGACCACCGGGCGCTCTGGGTCATAGGGTTCCGCGTAAAGGTCCAGCACATCCTCCATACACGCCACAAACTCGGCGCTCACCTGGGGAATACACCACTCCTTCTTCTGCCACGGCTTGAGACTGTTTTTTTCAACCGCTTGCGAATTCCCTCGTGGGACATGGAGGGCGCCAGCCCCAACTCCACCACCTTGTTTGCCAGGAGCCGCAGGGTCCAGTGGTCATGGCCTGGGGGGGCCTCGCTGCACGCCAGGGCAATCAGGTGCGCTTCCCCCCGCTCATCCAGTTTGGTCGGATGTCCTGGCCGAGGATCTTCCTCCAAGGCCCGCTTCAGTCCTCCCTCCAGGTACCGCCGCTTGGTACGGCACACCGTACCCGCAGACGTGTCCAGCGCCTCCACGATGCGCATCACCCCCCAGCCCGTATCTGCCTTTAGCAGAATACGGGCCCGGGCAACCTTTCGCGCTGGGCTCTTTCCCCCGCGAATCAGTCGTTCCAACTGGTCTCGTTCTTCCCTTTCCAACCGGACCACATACCGTTCTCGTCCCATGGCTGCCACCCTCCTACGTCAACACTCCTAAAAAAGGGTAGCAACCTTAGACGTTTTCTTAAACAATTACCAAAACCGAGTTGACTGAGTACTAGTTGCGAAGAGGAGGGAAAAGTTGGCACCAAGGAGCAGGAAAGGGGCTATAGGCTGGCGATCGACAACAGGATTTGCGAGGCAACGATACTCATTGACGGTGGGGCACATAGCCTGTAATCTAGGCTCACTCATATCCTATAACCTATTAGAGAAAAGGAGTATTGAATGGCTATCAGTACGGAAAGGTATGATGTTGGCATCGCGGACGTGGAATACCTGCGTCACGGAGACACCCCCCTATTGGCGCGTCTTTTCAAGCCCAAGGGCAGCGGACCGTTCCCGATCATGCTTGAAGTGCATGGAGGGGCTTGGGTCATGGGAACTCGTGAGGACGGCGACGAAGCCAACGAAGCGCTGGCTAAGACTGGTGTGATTGTGGCGGCATTGGATTTTCGTACGCAAGCACCCTATCCGGCCTCTGTGGCCGATGTCCACTACGCGGTCCGGTGGGCTAAGACGCAGGCTGCGTCGTGGAATGGCAATCATGACCGCATCGGCGCCATGGGCACTTCCAGTGGCGCCCACCAAGCCATGCTGCTCGGCATGCGCCCGAACGATCCCCGCTACGCCGCTCTACCATCGCCGGCCGGAGCCGCGGCGCTGGATGGCGCCCTGGCCTGCGTGATAATGGTCTCTCCAGTGATTGATCCGCTGGGTCGCTATCTCTATGCCAAAGGCCTGCGGTCGGATTGCACGCCACCCCCAGGTATGGGCGAGCGGATACCCCCTATGCATGAGCAGTACTGGGGTACAGAAGAGGCCATGGCCGAGGGGGCCCCGGCGCGTATCCTTGAGCGTGGAGAGAAGACAGCCCTGCCGCCCACGCTGGCCCTTCGCCGCAGCAACGAAGATTCGCATCCGCGCCCAGATTTCGACGAGTTCATCTCACAATACCGCAAGGCCGGCGGCCAGATCGACGTGACCATCTTCGAGGAGGAGGGTGAAGGCGTATTCGGCGATCTCTCTTCTCAGGTCGCAGAACAGGCACTTGAGAAGATGGGCGCGTTCATCAATAAACACCTCGGCTAAGTCAGACAGTCTGGTGCGCGCTTCGCGAAGACACCAAGCCGCCGTACGCAAATACGCACAACGTGGGTCTACCGCTGATTTCTGATTTCTGACTTCGAACAGTTGTGCAGGTGGATGCTTAGAGTTGACAGGTATCCAGAGGAGACACATACTTGCTCTGTCGCGCTGAGGACCCGCTGAAGGCCCTGTGCACATTGTACAGGGAATCCCAGATTACAGAGCGCCAGGGCGAGGTGCTGCGACGCCGAGGCGTACACGCAAGCGGGACGCACTACTAAATAAGGAGTAACTGCTATGCCGTTTCATACCAAAGGCGACGTCCGCATCCATTATGAGGAGGTCGGGTCCGGGTTCCCGCTTCTCGTCACCCCCGGCGGAGGCTTGAACTCCCTGATCAGCAATTGGCCTAACCAGGTGTTCAACGCGATGGAGGAGTTCAAGAACGACTTCCGCTGCATTACTATGGACCAGCGCAATGCCAACGGCGGCGAGTCCAGCGGGCCGATACCGGTTGACGACCCGTGGGGAGCCTTCGCCGATGACCAACTGGGACTGATGGACCACCTCGGCATACGGGAGTTCTACTTCATGGGCTATTGCATCGGTGGCCCGTTTGCACTCAAGCTCATGGAACGGGCTCCCGAACGCGTCGTGGCCGCCGTGCTCTGCCAGCCGGTTGGGCACAACATAAAATTCCCTGATTCTATGTACAACTCTGGTCGTGATGACTGGGCACCCGAGCTGTCCGCCCGGCGGCCTGATGTGACCATGGAGAGCTGTGGAGCATACCTGCACAACCTTTACCGCGTCCAGCCGGACTTCGCGTACAGCGTGTCGCGCGACTTTGTGCGTTCGTGCCAGACGCCGATGCTGGTCATGCCTGACGACACACCATCGCACTCGTACGAGGCCGCCATGGATCTAGTAGCGTTGGCGCCTAAAGCCGAGGCGACGGTATATCCATGGAAAGAGCAAAAGGACGTGCTCGACAGGACAATTGACCAGGTGCGTGAATTTCTCCGGGCACATCAACCCGTGGCCGCTGCCAGCTGAGACGGCGCTATAGGCCCTTTGCGCTCTAGCGATGGCGGCGTGGGGCGTCGACACGCTGCAAGGGCCTGGGTCATGCCCGCTACCATCTCTAGAATCACACATCGCCTTTACCGAGGCCCGGAAGGCGTGGTTCCCCGCCTTCCCGATACGAATGCCATTGTCTGCTAGAAACTGATCGTCGAACCGGTCGACCTACTGGCCAGTTAACAATGGCAATTTGGTTTTAATTTGCAACTTGCTCAAGGCATCTATTGCCTATGCACGCTAATATAGGGGACGGGTCTCTTCCAATATGTATGTCGAAGACACCCCCAAGAATAAGGCTCTAATTTATGCTACCTCGAAGTTGTTTCAAAAGCTCCATTCCCACAAATATTGACAGTCTCCAGGGTCCGGAGCATAATTCTGGTCAAAAGAAGATCAGGAGAAACGCAGGAGAGTCAGATATGGCCAGATACAGGGTAATATCATCGGACAGCCATATAGTCGAGCCGCGGGACCTGTGGGAGACCAGGCTGGAGCCCAAGTACCGGGACCAAGCACCTCACATCGTCAGGCTGGAAGACGGAAACGACTACTGGTTCTGCCAGGATACCAACATGATGGGTATGTTCCCCGGCACCCAGCCGGGCACAAGATTTGAGGAGCCGGAGAATCTTACCCTGGCAGGCACCTTCGAAGGAGTACAGATCGGCGGCTATATTCCCGACGAGCACGTAAAGGACATGGACGCCGATGGGATCGACATAGGAGTTCTGTATCCTTCCTGCGCCGTTGCCCTGTTCGTGACCATGCAGGATAGCGATTTCCTTACGGCCCTCTTTCGTGCTTACAATAACTGGCTGGCCGACTTCTGCAAAACCTATCCCCATCGCCTCAAGGGTATAGCCATGATCAACGTGGACGATGTGGAGGTGGGGATTAAGGAGATGCAGCGGTGCGCCAAGTTGGGGTTTGTGGGGTCCATGATCACGGTCTATCCTCCCCAGGGGAAGTCCTACATCAACCCCGAGTACGAGCCCCTGTGGGCCGCGGCCCAGGACTTGGACATGCCTCTCAGCCTCCACATCGGCACCAACCGGCCGGGCCCGGACGAAAGTTCACCCATCACCGGCAGCCTCTCCGACTTCACCAACATCGACCACTGGGTGAGGATGTCCGTCTCCGACATCATATTCGGAGGAGTGTTCCGCCGATACCCCAAACTACAGGTGGGTTCCATCGAGATGGAGCTATCCTGGGTACCCCATTTCCTGGATCGTATGGACTACAACTACACCCAGCGGGCGCCCAGAGAGGGCTGGCTGCGTTTCGACGACGACTTGCTTCCCAGCGACTATTTCCACCGCAACGTGTTCCTGGGATTTCAGGAAGACACGTTAGGCATCCGGGACCGTGACATCATCGGTGTGGACAATATCCTGTGGGGCTCGGACTACCCCCACCAGGAGTCCACCTTCCCCAAAAGCCAGGAGATCCTCGAGGAGATTCTGGCGGAATGTACCGAAGAGGAGAAGGCCAAGATCACCGGCGGCAACGCCGCCAGGGTATACAACCTGGGTTAGGCAGTAGGCATATTCATGGGCAGCTACAAAATCATGTCGGTGCCCGGCCCAAGAGAATAGTCGGTAACTAAGATCCTTCTGCTCCGAGTGGGATGGGACGGTTCCTGGAACACGGGCCATTGGCATGGAGGCATCAGCAGTTGGGTAGAATAGAGGCCACGTTGACGACGCGCGCCAGGTTATCCGCCGCTACATCGAGGCGGACCAGGTTGACGACTATGTGGAGCGTTGGAAGACCGAACCTCGAATACTGGTAAAGATAACACCGGACAGAATCTACACCCGGTATTAGCAGCCCTATCTGGCATATTGTGGAGCTTTAGTGGGCCAGCATGCGCTTTGGGTTTTCGACGAGCATGTTGCGGATTTGCGTCTCGGTTACGCCTCGGTCCCTCAGCTGAGGGACAATATTCTGCAGTACGTGGGAGTACCCGTCCCCACCATATCTTTTGAGACGGTCCTTCTGGCCGTTGTCGTGGGCTAACATGATGCTTCTGTCGTACCCCGCCTGGCATAGCTCTACCAGAGCCTTCACCCGCTCTTTATCGGTTATACAAGTCCCTCGGGTGAACTGAGAATATTTCTCGTAGCCAAAATTGTCGAAAGATATGCTGATCCCTCGGTCTATCAGGCTTCGACAATAATCCACATCTAGCTCTGGGAAGGTAGCGCTCATGTGGCTCATCCAGAACTTTTCCAGATTGGCTCCCTCTTCCTCCAGCACGTCAATATAGGCATGGCAGTCGCGCCTAAATATGCATGGATGTAGAGTAATTGCGGAATTGGTAGCCTTCTGGGCCCGCACACCTGCCCTGAGAACTTTCTCCTCGTCGGGATGAAATGGGTAGTCGGCCAGTGGGGACGTGGGGTCTCCGGTGACCCCTCCGACAGCGCACTTGATTACACCGGCTCGAATTCCTGTGTCCTCTATTCCCTCGGTTAACTCCTTTATCATAATTTCCGCGAGCTGGTCGATACTCTTCTCCTTGACGTAGGAAGGATGAGAGATGGCCACGTACCATCCCGTAGCAGCCACCACGTTGATCTCCGCTTTATCTGCTATCCGCTTAAGCCCCGATATGTTCCGCCCCAGGCCTGGGACCGTCACCTCCACAACACAATTCCCGCCGTGGCTTTTGAAGTCCTGCAACTCAGCTACCGCCACGTCTTCCTCATCCAGGCGGAGAGCATCCTTGATCAAAAATTGATCCCTTTTTGAAACGGCGAGGTTTTCTATGGTCAACTTGGACTCTGCTAGCTTCGCTTTGGAGGCCTCTAACGGGTATTTGAAAACGGCGTGGTGGTAGAAGGTCAGGTCGAGGAGGATGTGCTCGTGTACACACGTAGGCCCCAGTTTTTCCGGGTCCAAATCGCCGGTTATGGTGGTTATTCGGGCCATGGTTCAACTCCGATACCGCGGTGACTAAGTCCTCGGCGACATCAAACTTGATGCTCCCTAGTTCCACGGTTGTAGCCTGTTCCCATTCTCCTGAAATGACTCGGGACTAGTATCAGAGAGCAGCGTTCTCCAGCGAGATTCGGTAGATCCAATCTTTTTGGAGATTAATTATACCCTCCTGGGGAGCTGCCAGCACCTAATTTTCGCGCGGTATGCGAACGCGCAATCGTCGAATCCACGAAAGCCGTACACCCTCCGTGTGACGCCACTGGATACATTAAATCTGGGTAATTGGACACGACCTTCGGCACCTGCAGGGCCATGTTCCCTAGGCTGAGCTTCGATTCTGCCCAACCCACATTCAGTCCATCCCTTTGCTGTCCGTCGATTCCTGGGATGATGAAGTGAATGTCTTTGGCCACACCCTTATGGGTTCTATTCTCATGCGGGACGGGGACATGGTGAGCTCGTCGCTTGAGGGTATGGCCATCCGGTGTCGGGAGCGGTGAAATGGTGGAGCAGTGTGTCCATCACTGACTACTCCTATGAATGCCAGTATCAGCCACGATTACCGTTACTATAAAGTTAAATGTTCCTAAAGGTCAAATCCTGCAGCTCAACCGGCTTGCTGGGCTTCATTCGGCCCTCTGGCCCTGGCAGGTGGGCTAATGTCCTCTGGGTCTTTTGGCCTACTCATATCAGGCCCTCAGCCTCATTTCAACCGCCGGACAACCTATTAAACTTCAGACAAAGGCATCACATACACCGATGGATATTAGCTAAGTAAGGAGGTACGCCAAATGTCGTCAGAAGGAAAATGAAAAAGCGTATCCTCATGCTGTTTTTAATAGGAGTAACTCTAGTATCTGGGTTGGTTGCGATACAACAGCTCGTGGAGGCTTTCGGAGTAGCTAGGGAAGAACATCTCCAAGAAAACCCCCTAACCCCCTCACACATCTTCTGGCACATCATGATAACCGTAGCATTTGCACTCATATCAGCGATCAGCGGCACCGGGTTATACAACCGCTTAAGACGTACTCGTTGATCGTTTTCCCGGGATTAGGGGTTTGAGACGGGGCCGCAAGGAGGGGATGTCATGCTGTTGGGATAAGGGGTATATATAACCCCTATTGACAAAATGCCTTAGACATTCTATAGTGGCTAAAGAGCCAGGCGTGATTCCCGTCGGGGGTCACAGTTGGTTCTAGGCTTACAAATACAAGGCGACTCCACCAGGGTCGCCTATTTTGTTTCTTCGAATCTCCCCTGTTCTTCGTCCCTGCGATAATGATCTCTTTCTGGCATGAAATAGATACCAGGTCTAGAGTACCCTTCGCGCGAAATGAGGTCAATAGCCTTGCCTCTGATGATCTCGTAATAACGGTTGATAGCGGACAAGAATCTGTCGCCTACAGGTAAGCCCCGATTCAGCTCATTTTCCTGATAAATCCTACATACTGATGCAACCATGTCTGCGACTTGGATACCTTGTGTGAGCTTAGAGTCAACAAAAAATGGGGCCTCGCAAATGGTTCTAAAAGATTGCCCCTCCATTGAGCGATATAAGAATGATTCAAATTTGTCTGGCAAGGTGCCACCAAAGAGCGTAGGTCCATCGCCATCGAAGAGGAGTGTGGCCATCTTGCCTGAGTCCTCTGCATACTGGTTAACCCGTTGAAGTAGATATCGATATTGGTTCGGCAAGAAGGTTTGTCCTTCGGCCTCGTTACTAAATGGGAGTTCAGTAGGATGTTCCATTACCACTGCAAATAGAACAAAGGGCAGCGACCGACAGAGGTCAAAAAATGCTTCTACGGTTTCCCATTCATTGGACCGCCGTTCAAACACACGTCTGTTGATGAGTTTTACGCCTTTTAACTCCACATCGGGTGTCCCTAGGCGACGTTTAAGGGCGTAAATTTGCGCTGCGATGGAGCGGGTCTCCTGCCTGCTAATGCAAACGCTTACTACCACAGGCTTGGTCGTTGAGTCGTTGGGATGAGGCAATCCGCTTTCGTCGAGGAACACTAACATTGGGCGCACTCCAAGTTATTTTGGTGACATTCTTCCATAATGGCAGCTACCTCACAGCCGTCCCCTCGATATACTTTGGTCCCCTGCCTCACCTTCGGATTCTTAGCCGGTTTCGATGTTGCCCCACTCAAATCTCTTCCTAACCCCGTTCTGAAATATCATCTCTCCTTCGAAAGTGGTCCCCATATTCTGGTTACCAGAACTGTACTCGATGTTACCATATATTTTTAATGTCAGCGTATCCCCATCCAGCTGGCCGTTTAGAACATGGAATTCGGCCTCGTTGATGCTTAGCCCGAATCCACCGATGGACAGGGATGGACGGCGTGAGGGCAGCGGAAGGGGGTGAGGGAGTTACAGGCGCGATGATCCGGGGGCTCGAATTTGGGTAGACGGGAGGTTGGCGGGCGGTCTGCAGGCGCTTTTGGGGGCACCGATAGCGGCCTACAGTGGCTGTGGCGAGCGAGATGGCGGGATAGGACACGGCAAGAGGCGCTCGCGGACTGGGCTGGCGCGAGTTTGCGGGGACGTTGGGTTGGCTGGCGGGTCAGTGGCGGACGGGCGCCGTCAGGCTGGGAGTGGAATGGCTCGCAGTCGGGCTAGGGCGCGGCTGAACTGCTCCTCCCAGGGCCAGCGCCGGGGAAGATGCAGGGTCAATCGGCGTGCCGAGCGGGTGATCCGTCCGGCCAAGGCAAAGACCCGTCGTCTGAGGGTCTTGGTGGTCACGATCTGCTGACCCAGGCCGATGCGGGCTGTCCAGCGGGCCAGGTTGTGCGCCATCACCTGTACCGCCAGCCAGGCGCCGTTGGCGGCGAAGCGGCCCGAGGGGAGATGGTTCAGCCCCACGCCGTACTTGAGGTCGCGTATTGCATTCTCGATCTCGGCGTGACGGCGATGATCGGCCTCCAGTTCCAGCGTCTCCCCGTCCCGGTCGGTGATGAAGCCGTGATAGCTGTAGGTGGCGAAGAGAGCCAGTTGAGAACAGGGCGCCGGCTTCACCCGCCGGACGATGAGCCGTACCGGCGCGGCGTCCGGCTCGGCCTGGAATGGGGTGTAGGTGGTCTCGGCCACATCGGCGGCGCCGTCCATCCAGTAAGGAATCGGCGTCCAGGCATCTTCGGGTATCGCCTCGATGAGATTGTGCAGGCGGGCGCGCTGGCGGATGGCGATGGAGAAGCGGACATCCATCCGGCGGCAGACGGCGACCACGGCGTGGGTATAGAAGCCGCTGTCGGCCCGCACCGTGAGTTGGCCCCTGGCTCCGCAGTAGCGCACCCGCCCCACCGTTTCACGCAGGAAGTGGGCAGCGCCGCGGGCGGTGTTGGCCCGGCCCTCGCGCAGGCGGGCCATCAGCACGTCGCCGGTGCCGGCGGCGACGGCCAGCAGCGGGTGATAGCCCCGCGCACCGGTGTAGCCGTGGTGGCGTGCGCCCTCCTTGGCCAGTCCGTAGGTCTCGCAGATGGTCGAATCAAGGTCGATGGTGAATGGTGCGTCGCCGGGTCCGGCACCGGCCTTCCAGACCCGGTCCAGCAACTCGCGGCTCACCCGGTCCAGTTGGCGGACATGGCCCCACCGGAAGCTGCGCAGGAAGGTGCCCAGGGTGGAGGGAGCCTTAGCCGTGAAACCGAGCACGCGGGCGGTCCCGCCGGCGCGCAGCACATCGGCGTCGTCGATGCAATCTCCGCCGGCTAGGGCGGAGGCCACCAGGGTCATCATCTTGTCGCCGGTGTTCGCCCGGCCCGGCGCGCCGCCGAGGTCGAGGTGCTTCCGGAGGAGTTGGGGCAGGCCAAGGCGCAGGGCGAGGGTGGCGGGAAGGATCAGCCCGGCATTGGCCACCAGGCGGTGGTCGTCGAAGGCGATTTGGATCCGGTCGGGGTGGTTACGTGGTAGCATCTATCGGGTGCTCCTTTTCTGGGACCGGTTTTCTGTTTCAAAACCATTATCCCAGATTCAGAGGCGCACTCTTTTGTTTCTTCAGCAGGCCTCCTACACGCCGTCCTTCGGTGGATTAGGGCTTAGCTGGAAGCCGCCTGGTTCATTCGGGAAAAACAACACCGGAGCAAGACTACGTTCAAGAATCCACGGTTCACCTTCAAGGCTTACGCTAATGGTCAAAGACAGATTCCGTGCTGGCAGAGTTCCAACGTTCGAATAGGAAATTCCTAAGAACGGGGCAGGCCATGGTTCACGATGACTCGGGTCGAACATATCCTTAATGCCTGTTACCCCAACCCATGGACGCATACGTAGAGATTGCTCTTTTTTGACGGCGTCTAAGGATCTTTTGCTGGTATACGCAACGTAACTAGATATGACAAGAGAGATAACGACGCCGATCATACCGGCTGCCTGAATAGTGTCAGGGTTCCAGCCCCATTCGCTCATACCCATTTGTAACTCCTTTCCCGTCCAAGGTATCAACAACACCATAAGCAGCTAAAGTCTGAGTCCAGGGAGGTTCGGTCGAGCTATCTCTAAAAAGTTCGTGGGCAAAGCCTTAGCAATTCTATCGTGGCCGTTATAGCCGCCCCCTCCATTCCCTCTGCCTCTTGACCGGGGCTTGCCGTATTCTATCAGCCGGCGAGATGTCCCAATGAAACTGTGCCTCGTCCTCGATGCCCAGAGTTCGGAAATAGGTATCCGATATGTTTTTCCAGCCACCGATCAGGCGGAGCGCTCTCTCAGGCATTTTCCCTCGGAGCGCGACCATAGCATAGTTGTGCCGGAACTGATGGGTATGGAGAGGGACTCCAGCGCGTCTGCCCAGCTTCCTGAGCATGTTGTAAATGCCGTTGGGCAACAACGGATCGCCTCGTTCACTGACCCACAAGGGCGATGTAGAGGGTGAGAGCTGAGCACAAGCGGTTAGATACGCCCACAGAGCCTCTTAAACTGTTGTGCCGTTATGGGCGAGCCAGAACTCGGCGAGTTCAAGCGGCTTTGGCCACCAGACGTCACCCTTGCCGAGAATCTTCTGGATCAGCCGCTCCAGCATGCGCATGCGCGCCGGTCGGCCGATCACTTGGGGATGGCCGAGCCAGTTGAAGAAGCTGCCCTCCTCATACAACCCCTCGAACTCTTCCGACCAGATCTCCCACACTTCCTGCTGGCTCCAGATACCGTGACCGACCGGTGGCACCGAGCTGAACTGAAAGAAAGGGGCGTCGTTATTGCACCAGGCAGTTGGGAACTCCACGAGGGGGCCATGCACCGTATCGTGGCAGTACGGCAAGTCAGTGTCCAGGGCGTTGCTGTGATATACGAAGCCGTGCTTCTTATACAGCTCCATAGTGTACTTGCTCGGATCGGCGGAGGGCGCGCGGGCTCCTACAGGCTTCACCCCGAGGACCTTCTGGAAAATGTTAAGGCTCTTCAGTAGGAGCTCCTCTTCCTCTTCAGGACCTGACATGAAGAAAGGCTTTTCGTGGAGGTAGCCATGATGGCCCACTTCATGACCCCGGCTTACGATATCTTCGCACAGCGCGGGGTAGTGCTCGACGATCCAGCCAGGGATGAAGAAGCAAGTCTTGATGTCGTAGCGATCCAGCAGGTCGAGGATGCGTGGGGCGCCAGTCTTTGGCCCGTAAGCCGCCATCGACATATGCAACGGTCGTTCAGCGAGGGTGCGATCGCGGTTCATCCACGAGCTCTCGCCGTCCAGATCGAAGGTCATCATGACTGCACAGCGTGCTCCCCTCTCCCAGGAGATCGCCCGGCTCATCCCGATTCTTAAAGCATTCATTCAATTCCCCGTCTCAACTGGTAGATTCTCAAGGCAAATGTCACCTCGAGTTCCTGCCCATGTTACTGCATGACAATCCTATTGTATCATCGTATCGAGACTCCTCTGTAACCCAATCTCGAGCCGGCCTTCAGAGAGCTCACCAGACCCCCCTCCAACGCCTTATCTCGCGGCTTCCACAGTGTACTCTGTACTCTTGCTCAGTCCCGCAGCCCATTGTGGGTAGCTGGAGTCCAGGGCCCCGATCTCCATCATCCCCCGGTCGACAATATAAGGGCTCTCCGCTCGGCCAACAGCTTCGAAAGTTTTTTAAGTAGGCGAAGCTCACCCCTCCCCAGTCTCCCAGAGGAGCTGGAGGAAGAGTCTGTCCCGCGCACATTCGGCAGCAACGATGTAACCGGCACGAGATACCTGGGAGGCCGCAGCGGTGGCAACACAGTCAACGACGGGCGCACCCTTGGGAACACCATTGTAGGAGGCAACACACGGCGCAACGGCGGAAGTTATGGCGGTCTGGGCGGCTTTGGCAACGTAGGTGGCAGCGTCGCCTAGGCTTATGGTGACTTGCTGGACCCCAACGACCCCGGCAGTGGTGGTGGCTCCGACGGCGGTGTGGGAGGTGATGGTGGGGGCGTGCTCCGAATCGACGCCGTTACTATGATCCTGGACGGCCTAATACTGGCGAACGGAACGGGACTGATTACTGTTCCGGCGGTGGCAGTGGCGGCAGGGTTAGAGTGGACGTGGTCACGTTGAGTGGACTGGGCAGCATTCGCGCCAATGGAGGAGCGGCCTCCAGCACGATTAACGCAGACGGGAGGATGGCGGACGGGTCGCTGTCTACTACAGCAATGCCACGGGCTTCAATCTTTCCCAGGTGTCTGCTCTGGGAGGCGGCGGCCTCAACGCCGGCGGTACCGGCACAGTGTCCCTAGTGGTTGTCCCCTAGGAGTTCCGGTGCCTATTAGATAATAGTGCAATAGCTAAAACAAAGACCTCTGCGAAAGACTGCCGAGGTCTTTGTGCTATCGTTCGCCGTTGGTGGGCCTACGTGTACTGAATTGCGAACTTTTCAATTGGCCGTTGCCTTGTGAACCCACCCACGAGAGCTTTGTGGCGGCCCAAGTCATTTGGTAGCGCGGCTTCCATCCGACATCAGGCGACCAGGGCAATGACTCGGAACTGGCTACTCTACCAGGTGGGCAGGCTCCAGCACCTGCGCTGTGGAGGAGAATAACCGTGCGAGCCATCAGGAGAGTGGCGTACAAGTTACTGAACCTGGATCACCCGTGAACTCCTGGATTTCTCGTTTGGTGGGCAACAACCCATCAACATTCAGAGGTAAAGCCCGGTAGGCCTGCGCCCTACCGTCCATCAACCAAATCTGAACACCGGAGATCTTGAATGCTTCACCACTTTCTAGTTCCCAGATTTCAACAATTCCGCATCTGACGAACTGTAGAGGACCGACAAGAGTTACTGGACTATTGAAGTCTAGGTTGACTGAGGCACCGATCCTTGTTCCTCCCGTTGTCAGGATGTTGGTGTCCACTATTGCCATCCGACCCCAGATCTCTTATTGATCTCTTGAGGCTTATAAAGGAGGCTAGTCACTTTCCTTACCAGGTGGGCACTCTAGAGGTGCGCCCCTTCCCGGCCCTTCGTAGATCACCTTCCGGCTTTCTAGGTTGTAAACGGTAACCTGATCATCTGGGTCCGAATCGCCCACGCTTATGGGGTTGGGACGTTGTGGGGCCTCTTGATACGGGTTCGTCCGGCCTGGGTCATATGGCATGTAGTGCACTACCTCAGCTTGCGCGACGTCAACGATGATACCGAGTTGCGTAATGCTGGTCCACGTCGAAGAAAATTCAAGTGCTCGGGTTCCCTGGCAATTGTCACCGTCTAGCCACGGACCCGAGTATTCTACCGGCTGCTCCCAGGTAGCTATAAAATAAACTCCCGTGGTCTGACCAACAGGCCTTTGGTAGAAATCAGAGGCAGTCCAGGGCTGGTTGCCTGCGATGCTGTCGACTGATCCCGACTGCCGTACGATGTCAGCGGCATCTTGCTTCGCGTCGTCGTCCAGTGGTGATGGGGTCGGAATTGGCAAGGACACGGGTCTCCCGTATTGGTCCTGCTGGCTTGCAAGCACAGCCACTGTACCACCTATCACTCCGATAACGAGAAGCAGCGCCAATAATACTCTAGGATGGTGTATCTTTGGCATGTTGACCTCCTCCCGCCCTTCTATTGAATGAAATGCAAAGCCAATCATAATATGAAGGACTGAGTGCGGAGGAGTCAAGCTTAATCTCTCAGGACTTATGGTACAGGGCGATAGCCTCCTTTGGAGTAAGCATGTTGATGCCCATATGAGGGCGTACGGAGTTGTAGGTGTCCAGGAAGCGCTGGTACCACGCATTCAATCCAGGTGGTCTTGCGGTGCTTCCTCCAGCCAGAAGAAGAACTCCTCTTCATCCGTGCGAAAGCTCCGCTCTACCACTGCGTTCTCATTGGGAGCACTCTTGTGGATGTAGAAGTGCTCTAGTCCCACCTCCGCACACTTCGCGTGGAAGCGCTTCTGGAACTCCAAGCCGTTGTCGGTTTGGACATAGTGCAACGGGAAGGGGAACTGCTGGGTAGCATGGTACAAGGCCAGGAGTGCTCCGCCCTCATCCAGCTTGGGGAGGACCAGCCCGACCTTGTAGCGGGTGGAGATGTCCAGGGCCGCATAGAGATAGCAGGTGTACGGGAGCCCGGAGAGTTCCGGCGTGACGTACTTCACGTCCATCTGGAGATAGCCCAGCCCCGGACAGTTACGGGGTCGCATGACTTGGCCGTTCTGAAAACGGGGCCGCCGTCGCTTGGTGCTGGGACGGACCAAGCCCGTCCGCTGCAAATACCGATGAATGGTCGACGCTGAGACCTCCAGCCCCTGCGCCTGCGCCAACACCGCGGCGCTCGCCCTTGCGATACCACAGGTTGCCCTGGCCGACGGCCATTGGGGGTTCGACTTCGAGCCCCCGGAGCCGGTCCACGGACGCAGGCTCTTCGTCGAGAGGCTGAGCGTCTCAGGCGACCGCGCCGAGGTGACCCTGCGGGCTGCTACGAGCCTCGACCTTCGGGCGCGGGCCTACGGCGGCTGGCAGGGACGCCAGCTCCGTTTCTGGGGGTCGGCCAGCCTGGACGAGGGGGAGACCGTCGAGTACGACCTGCCCCTCTCCGGCGAGTCGCCCTCCCTCACCTTCTCCTGGGAGGACTCCCTGGGACAGGCGGGAGCCTTCACGCTCAAGGGCGGCCAGCTTCCCTATCCCCTGCCGTCAGTGGACGGAGAGCTCTGTGACATCCGGGTCAGCTCCCTGGGCTGGACGCCGGGGAGCATCGAGGGAACCGTGGCCTCTGAGTGCGTGTCCACGACCCTGGAGACCATCAGCCTCCAGACGGTGACCGGACATGACAGCATGACGGAGATAGCCGTCATGGACGCTGCGGTCACCTCCATCACGGGAACCGTCAGCGTCGCGGCTGGTGGTTCTCGCGCGACAGCATCCTTTGTCCCAAATGGTGCGACGAGCTTCTCCATGTCCATCGGGGAAGGGGAGGCGGTCCACAGCGTTGCCATAAACGCCGCCCTTCGGGCCGACCTGGAGGTCGTGCTGCCCCCGCTGGTCCAGCTCACCCATCACCCGGAGCGGACGGAGCAGGTCATCCGAACAGTGAGCATGGTGCGTCCTGGGGCCAGCGACAGCGTCAGCGAGACGGTGACGTTGACCTGCGAAGACGGGACCACGGAGGAGCACACCGTCTCGGCCTCCGTCTCCATCCCAAGCGAGGTCTTTCACAGCGACGTGACCATCTCCATCCTCCACCCGGAGCACGTCAAGGCCGAGCTGGTGGAGCGAGAGCCCCTCACGCCCAGCAGGAGCGAGGCGGCAGCCCTGGCTCTCACCATCGGCTCCGACGACCCCTACGAGGCCCTGGCGCTGCCGGAACCCGAGCCGGAGCCGGACCCCTCTGAGCAGACCTCCCTCAGCGATGAGGAGGCGCGGGACATCTTCGACATTCTGGGATGGTGGTGGCCGTGGTAAGGCGAGTAATCACGACCCTGCTCCTCACCGGCGCGGCGCTGGCGTCAATGGGCGCTGCGCCGGTGGAGGAGTACGAGATGCTCTGGGCCTTCAACAGCGCACTGACGGCGATGGTCTATGCCGCCACCGGCCTGGCGTTCTTCGCCATCGTCTGGGCGGGCTTCGTCCTCATGGCGGAGGGAACCGAGGAGCGGAGCTCAGGGCGAGCGAGGAACGCCGTCCTGGGGGCGGTCATCGGACTGGTGCTGGTGCTCTCCGCCAAGGGAGTCGCCGTGGCGCTGCTCTCCGGCATCGTCCCCATCCCATAGCAAAGGAGAACCCATTTGAGAACGTCATTGGAACAGACGAAGCGCATGGCCTTGCACATGGTGCGGAAGGCCAAGGAGGGCGCTTCCAGGCTGAGGCTCAGTCCCCACTACGCCACCCGGGGATGGACGGCGCTGCGGGCCATACGCGGAGTCCTCCGCAGACCGCGCCCCCACGCTGTCAAGACTACGGCCGTCGCCGCGCCAAAACCGCCGCCCCCGCTGCCCCGCGCCTTCATGCTCTCACACCTGGAGAACGACGGGCCGGTGCGCCTGGACCGGGTGAAGCTGGGCGTCTGCGAGGTGCTGGGCCTGGAGCTGGACGAGCCCAAGGTCGGGGCCTTCGCCGGTGCCCTGAACGCCTGCGACTTCCAGGTGCAGCTCCTGGTGCGCCAACACCCGCCCGGCCTGGAACGGCTCCGCAGCGAGCTGCTTGCGGCGCAGCCGGCGGACCTGCCCCAACAGCGCGAGAGGCGGCGGGTTCGCTGCAACGGTTGCTCGCCGAGCTTGAGACCCGCGACGGCATCCTGGACCGGCGCTTCTACGCCGTATGCGCCTTCGAGCGGTCCGACGAGCTGCGCTCGCTGCTGGCCAAGGCGGGGCTCTCAGTGCATCCCCTCGGCGGACGCACGCTTCGGATGCTTCTGCTGGCCTCAGCCCTGGGCGGCTCGCCCTCGGAGATCGAAGAGGACTCTCCCATAGAGGTCGAGGTGAACCGACGCCACCTCCGCATCGGGGGACACCTGACCCGGTCGCTCCACCTGGGCCGCTGGCCCCGCTCGCTTGCGCCAGGGTTCCTCCAGAGCCTCATGGCGACCGGCGTGCCGATGGACCTCTCCATCCACCTGGGACCCATACCGGCAGAGCAGGCATCCCGCACGCTGGAGTGGCAGAAGGTCAGGTTCGAGTCGGCCCAGTCCTTCTCCATGCACCGGGGCCGCACCCTCTCCCCCGAGGCGGAGATCGCCCTGGAGGACGTTTCCCGCCTGCGTGACGAGGTGCAGCGGGGCAGGGAGCGCCTCTTTCATGCGTCTCTGTCCGTCACGCTCTATGCAAAGGACGAGACATTCCTGAAGGAGATGACCCAGCGGGCGAGGGCGCACTTCGCGGCGACCCTTGGCAAGCTGGACCTGCTCACCTTTCGGCAGCGCGAAGGGCTGCTGTCCACCCTTCCGTTGGCGCTCAACGCCGTGGCGGTGTGGCGAACGTTGGACACCTCGTCCCTGGCTAGGCTCTTTCCCTTCTCTCCCCCCGACCTGGACACGAGGAGCGGCACCCTCATGGGCATCGACCTTCGGGCCTGCTCGCCGGTGGTCTACGACGCCTTCGACGGTACCCACCTGAACGCGAATACGGCAGTCCTCGCGCGGTCAGGGTCGGGAAAATCCTTCGCCACCAAGCTGGGAGTGCTCAGGGGCCTGACCCGTGGAGTCACCGCCTACATCATCGACCCCGAGGGAGAGTACGCGGACATGGCCCGCGCCGCAGGCGGCCGGGTCATCTCACCAGGCATCGAAGGCCAGGGGATGAACCCCTTCGTCATCGAGCGGGGCGATCCGGAGGAGCTCCTCCAGCGCATCGGCAGCCTCAGACGGCTCATCGAGGTGATGGTGGGCGAAAGACTCAGCGCCGAACGCCGGGCGTCCCTCGACCATGCCCTGGCCTCCTACTACGCCGAGCCCAGGGAGCGCACCGGCTTCAAGGACTTCTATGCGTTCCTCGAAGGCAACGAGAGCAACGACATGGCCAAGCTACTCCGGCCCTTCGCCACCGGCAGCCTGAAGCACCTCCTCTCCGACGAGGGGGACGATCTCCTCTCCAGCGAGGCGTCGGTCACGGTCTTCGACCTGCGCCTTCTTGAGCCGGAGCTTCGCCCCGCCGCCGCAATGGTCTGCACCGAGACGGTGTGGGCGGCGGCGGCCCAGGACCCCAAGCCCCGTCTCCTGGTGGTGGACGAGGTGTGGAGCATCATGCAGCACGCCGAGGGGGCCGCCTTCATGGTCTCCATGGCCAAACGCGCCCGCAAGCACCGCCTCGGGCTCCAATTCATCACCCAGGACGTGCAGGACCTCCTCTCCGAGGATCCCTCCCAGCCCATATCGGGTCATTCGGGGCGGGCCTTGCTCCAGAACGCCGCCTTCAAGCTGCTGCTCCAGCAGGACGCCGCGGCCATATCCACCGTAGGCGACGCCTTCGACCTGCCCGCCGAGCAGCAGCGGTGGCTCCTGTCGTGTCCCAGGGGAGACGGGCTCCTCATCGCAAGGGGAGGCAGATTCCCCATCCGCATCGAGGCCACCCCGGAGGAGAAAGAGGTCATCGAGTGGCGGCCCGGCCCCCACAGATAGCTCACGCAAAGAAAGGAAGGCACACCCATGAAACTCAATCCCATGAACATCCTATTTGGCACTGATCGCAACAAAAAGCCCCCGGTGCTGCTGGCGGTGACGCCGCCCCGCACCGGGGAGCGCACCCTGCTGGGCGTGGAGAACCTGCTCCAGTCCATCGCCGTCCCCGAGCCCTTCTCCCTGGAGATAGTCGGGCACATGGACGGGGTGACCCTTATGGCCCGCTGCCAGGGCGAGGAGGCCGTCAAGGGCCAACTCACGGCCCACTACCCCCAGGCCCGCATCCAGGAGGTGCCCGAGGAGGAGGACCCCCTGCGCCTGGGAGAGGGCGAGCAGGCGTGGTCCATGACGCTGAGAGCCGACGGACCAGAGTACCTACCCCTACGGACCTTCCGGGACGACGACCTCCTCGACCCAGGCTCAGACCCCCTCATCGCCCTCCTGGGCGCACTGTCGGCCCTCAAGGAGGGAGAGCGGATCGTTGCCCGTCTGCTGCTGCGCTCCCTGGGTCCCGACTGGTCTGCCGCCCACCTGGAGAAGGCCCACAGGCGTCCGGGCATGGAGCCCAGGGACCCCTCCTACACCTACACCACCAAGCCACTCCAGACCGACGGGGTGACGATGGCCCTCCTGGGGGTGGGAGCATTGGCCGCCCTGCGGGGCTACTTCTGGATACAGGCAGGGGAGACCTGGAAGGCAGCGGCCCTGGGCGCTGGCGCGGTCTTGGGGATCGTGGTGGCGGGCTGGGCCTGGTGGCGCTGGAAGAGGGCGCGGTCCCGCGTCCACGACCCTCTACTAATAAAGGAGAAGGTCAGCCGCATCGCCTTCGACGCCGAGCTTCAGGTCACCACCATCCTGCCCCCGGACACGCGGCCCCAGCGCGGCAAGGAGCTGCTGGACCCGGTGGTTGCGGCCTACCGCCACTACGACAACCCCGCAGGAGCCCGCCTACAGGTGGGCAGCATCCGGCCCGCCACACCCAACGCATCCCTGCATCCCCCAGGCCCCGGACTCCTCGGAAAGAGAAGCGTCCTGGGCGTGCGTGAGGTGGCCGCCCTGTGGCACCCGCCGGGGGCAAGGGACGAGACGCCCCTGGTGGAGCGCTCAGGGGCGAAGGTGCTACTTCCCTCGGCCAGGGGGGTCAAGGGAGGCGCTCTGGTGGGAGACGCCACGGCGGGAGCGCCGCGTCCCATCCACTTCCCCGGCGACCTGCTCAGACGTCACCACCTCTACGTGGCAAGAACCCGCATGGGCAAGTCCACCCTCATGCACCACGTCGTCGCCCACAAGCTGAGGGAGAAGGCGGCGGGAAGGGACTCCGACGCAATCGTCGTGATAGACCCCCACACCGACCTCGTTGACGGGCTGCTCCGCCACGTACCCGAATCCCTCGCAGGCCAGGTACGCCTCATCGACCTGGCCGACGACTCCCAGGCCCCCGGCATCAACCTGCTGGACACCCGGATATTTTCCGATAGAGACAGGACCGCCGACTCGGTGGTCAGGGTCGCCAAGGGCCTGTGGGAGCAGTGGGGGCCGAGGATGCAGTCCATCCTGGAGCAGACGGTCAAGACCCTCCACGAGGCCAACGAGCACCCCTCGACGGACGCAGATGAGCAGTACACCATCCTCGACGGCCTCAAGCTGCTCTCCGACGCCAAGTTCCAGGGCAGGGTGCTGAGGAAGGTTGGCGACCCCTATCTGCTGGAGTGGTGGGCAAGGGACTTTGGCAAGTGGCACCGCCAGTACAAGGCTGAGGCCCTCGCCCCCGTCCAGACCCGCCTCTCCTACTACGCATCCTCCAAGAGGGCCAGGGCCATCCTGGGCCAGTCCCGCTCCACCATCGACATGCGGGAAACCATCCTGGAGGGCGGCGTGCTCCTGGTGTCCACCTCCCAGGGGACGGCGGGAAGGGACGTGGCAGCCCTGGTGGGCGCATCCCTCCTCAACCTGGTGGACGCAGTGATCCGGGAGCAGGGCGGTATGCACCTTGAGGAACGGCGTGGAGTGCTTGTCGTTGTGGACGAGATGCAGTCCATGCCCGGCGTGGACTACGAGACCATGCTCAGCGAGCTTGGGAAGTTCGGGGCGTCATTCATCCTGGCAACCCAGAGCCTCGCCAAGCTCTCCGACCTCTCCCGAACCATGCAGGACACGCTCCTTGCCAACATCGGGTGTCTCTGCGTCTTCCAGGTGGCCGGAGCCGACGCCCGGACGCTGGTCTGGGAGCTGGGCAAGGACCGGGTGTCCGAGGACGACATCACGTCCCTGCCCGTCCACCACTGCTACGTCAGGGCCACCGTGGGCACCGAGCGAATGCCCGCCTTCTCCATGCTGGTCAGAAAGCCCGAGCCGGGCAGTCCTGAGACCGCCGCCCGCATCCGCGCCGCCACGTCCCGTTACACCACCTCGGCCCAGGAGACGGCGGACCGTCGCGCCGAGGCGCAGAAGCTGGCGGAGCAGTACCGGGCGGAGATGGCCGCCCTCGAAGACGGCGGGAATCCCCCCTCGACCAACGGCGCTGCCCCCGCGCAGGAAAGGCCCGATTCCGACAGCTCGGATCGGGGGACCCAGCGCAGCAAGCATTACAAGGCCAACGGAAAGGCCGCGGAAGATTCGCCGGACGAAGAGCGAGAGGGCGGAGACGCTGGTGAGGACGTGGCGGTTGAGGAGGGGGACGAATGAGACTCACCGGATGCGAGAGAGAGCTGCTGCGAAGGCTGGCGTCCATGCCCTTCCTCGACCGGCTGGAGCTCGTCAACATCTCCGGCTGGTCCAGGGGCGCGGTCTACGAGGGCGTCGGGAAGCTGGAGGACACAGGGCTGGCCGCTTCGGTGCCCCACGCGACGGACCTCATCCCTCCGACGCGCCGGTTCCACCTGACCGCCGCAGGCGTCAGGACGCTGGTCCAGGAGGAAGGGGTGAACCTGGGAGAGGCGCTTCGCGCCCGTCCCCTCTCCGTGCAGTGGCTTCGCATCCTCGCCGAGCGCATCGACGCCCTCGCCGTCATCTACCGCCTGGCCTCCACCATCTCGAATATCGCCTACCCCATACGGCTGCGGTTGTACCGGGCGATGCCCATGGACGCCGCCATAGCGCTTCCCGGCGGACGGACCGTCGCCGTCGTCAGGCAGGGACTCACCTCCGACCGCACGGGCTTCGCCAAGCGCATATGGAGGCTGCGGGATGGGCCGCTTCCCGGAGCCGTGCTCTTGCTCTTGCCCGACGAGGTGCGGCTGAGACACGCCCGCAGGCTGCTGACCAGCACGTCGCTTCCGGCCTTCCTGGCCCTGGAGAGGGACGCGGCCCTGGCCGGCGGCGACGACCCGATATGGCGTCCGCCGTCGGTCAATGCGGCCCTCGACCTGCGGTACGTCCTGGCCCGGATGCGCCCTGGAGGAGCACCTCCTGCGGAACGACGGCCCTCGCGGGCGTCACTCACCGCCTACGGCGCGGGGCGGGACATCCCCGGCCACATGCTGCCCGCTCCTCTCAAACCCGCCGAGAAGCGCGTCCTCGACCTGCTCTACGACTGGCCCTGGATATCGCCCAACGACCTGGCGAGCCTGCTGGCCGTCTCGGAGCCTCGGGCGTCCCAGCTTGTGACTCCGCTGGAAGCGTTCGGCCTCGTAACCCGGCTATCCGCTGACAACCTGTCCACCCGCCAGGTAGAGCCAGGCGTTCCCGCAGCAAGCCGCCTGTCTGAGAGGCAGGCAGACCGTCTGGCCCTCACCGACCAGGGACTGGCGTTGCTGGCCCGCAGGGACCGTACCTCGGTGGGTGTGGCCCGGAAGCGCTGGAGCGTCGCGCCCCTGGACCCCGAAGGCCCAGCCTCATGGCGCAACGTCTCCGGGGCCAGGAGCAGGCAACTGGTCAGGAACGCCGAGCACACGGGGGCGGTCCACGCCTTCATAGCGGCGCTGGCCCGGCAGTGCCGCGCCCTGCGCTGGGAGGTGGCCCAGCTCGACCCGTCCCGAAGGGCGTCGAGGTACTTCCGGCACGGTGAGAAGCTCCGCTCCATCCACCCCGACGCCTTCGGGGTCCTGCGCAGAGGCCCCGTGACCTGGCCCTTCTTCCTGGAATGGGAGAGAAGGGCGGTGCGGCCCGTGACCATGGCAGCCCGCCTCGCGCCATACCTGCGCTACTACTCATCCCACAGGCCCACCGACGACCACGGCGCACAGCCCGCCGTCCTGGTCGTCTTCGACGACGACCTGGCGGCGACCCACTTCTTGCGGGTGGCCCGGGAGGAGATGGACCGGACCGGGATCAGAGTGCCCCTGTGGGTCTCTCACGGGGCCGCCCTCGATGCCCTGGGTCCCCTGGGACGGGCCTGGCGCTCCCCCGGCGACTGGGAGCCCGCCCATCTGCTGGGCGCCCAATATCCGGCACGGGACGGGAGTGGAGCAGCGGCTCTCGCCCCGTCCTGAAAGGAGGTCTCAGAAACATGAGTTTGGACCACATCGAAGAATCGGAAGACCCCCGGAGGCGTCGGAGACGCACCGTCGTCCGGCTCAACACAGCGGCCCTCTGGGAGCGGCTGGCGCTGCTGGGCCGCTCCCAGAACTGGCTGGCGGGGAAGGCCGGGATCAGCCCCGGTTACCTGTCCATGCTGGTCAAAGAAGGGCGCGCGCCTTCGGGTCGCATCCGCCTTCGGATGCAGGAGGTCCTCGGCGTAGAGGACTTCCATCAGCTCTTCACATTGGAGGACGGCAATGACAAGGAGGACCAACATGAGTACCCGTAACGTACCTTCACGCCACCCCGGCGAGCCGGGGGCCCTCACCATCGACGGCCGCCCCATGCCCTTCCTGACCGGCGTGCTGCCCAAGGACTTCGTGCAGCGCCTCATCCGGCTCAAGGAGGCCAGCGGCCTCACCTGGAACGCCTTCGCTCGCGCTCTCGGGGTGGACAAGAAGCAGATGCGCAGGTGGCGCAGAGGGACCGAGCCCTGCGGGGGAGCCATGCTCTCCCTCATCAGGCTCGCCTCCCACATACCGGGGGGCGTGGCCATCCTGCTGGGAGAGCACTTCCAGATGGGGTTCTGGGAGGAGTAGCGCTCATGCCTCGACAGCGCACGCACCACAGGAGAATGCCCTACGTCCTATCCGCTGAGTTCCACCGGAGCCTGGAGCGGTTCAAGGAAGCCTCCGGCCTGTCCTGGGCCGAGCTTGCCCGGCGTCTCGGGACCAGCGACCTCACCGTAAGGCGGTGGCGGGCTGGGATCGGTCCCAACGCCCCCCATCTCCTGGCCCTCCAGGACTTGGCTGAAAGCATGGACCTCGGACACCTGCTGCCCAGGGCCAGGGTCCAGCGGATAGCCGTCGGAAGGGGCGGAACCTCTCTCGACTGATGAGGGGAGGGGGTCATAGGCGACCCCCGTGGCATTGCTCGCAACTCTTATGACGCTCTCACTGAGACGTCAAAGCGGAGGTCTGACCCCAGGCCGGAACGACTGCTATGAACGGGAGGCCCGGCGGCCTCCAAAAACGCCAAATAGGGTGAGCGTAGGGTCCCTGTGTGCCTGTATCGGCGACAAAGAACACTGGAACAGAACGATATGAAAGATACGAAAGATACCAACAGTCAAAACAAACCGAAGACACCGGCCAAGGAGAGCCCGGAGCTGAGGGTGGTGAGTATCGACTACAACCCCGGCCCCGACGCCCAGGACCGGCTCAGACGCCTCTTTACCCTGCTCGTCAAGTACGCCGTGAGGGACAGGCAGCTCCCGCCTCGTGCAGACTCATCTCCGGACGGCGGCGGGGAGGAGGGCTGATGCGTTTCACACACTCTCTGACGGTCATCAGCCTGGGCGGAGGCGTCCAGTCCTCCGTCATGGCGCTCATGGCAAGCCAGGGAGCATTCGACGCCATCCCCAACTGCGCCATCTTCGCCGACACCCACTGGGAGCCTCCCAGTCTCTACACTCACCTCGATTGGCTCGCCGAGCGTCTCGGCTTCCCCGTGTACGTCGTGGACAACGGGCGGAGTCTCCGCGAGGACGTCAAGACCTTCACCAACCACTCAGGCAACGCCAGCTTCGTAGACCTTCCCGTTTATCTGAATGGACGTGACGGAGGGAGCGACGGGATGGGTCGTCGCCAATGTACCGAGCACTACAAGATAAGGCCGATTCAGCGGAAGATACGCGAGCTGCTGGGACTCACAAAAGGACAACGTGTTCCGTCCGGCACCGCCGTCGAGCTGTGGTTGGGCATCTCCACCGACGAGGCCATCCGCATGAAGCCCTCTCGCGATAGATGGATACAGAACCGTTACCCCCTCATCGAAGCTGGGATGTCCAGGAAGCAATGCATTGCGTGGTGGCAGGCCCGCTACGACCGGCCACTGGAGCGTTCAGCCTGCATTGGCTGCCCATACCAGTCACGGCAGCGGTGGGTGGAGACCAAGCGCAGGTGGCCGGAGCTGTTCGCCGAGGCAGTGGAGATCGACGCCAACCTACGGGGCAAGCTGGCCTTCGCCAAGGAGCCCTACCTGCATCCTCGACGGGTGCCCCTCGCGCAGGCGGTCAGCCACGATGAAGCGGATGTCGGAACCGACCGGCACCCGGACGGGTTCGGAAACGAGTGCGAGGGGCACTGTGGCGTCTGAAGGCTTCGGGACGGACAGATGGCAGAGAGCGGGGCCACACCCACTGGCAGGGATGTCTCCTCCCACCTCCCCCGTAGTACGTCTGGTATGGCCTCCCGTATGGATAAGCGATCAAACCCCCGTGGCCACCCCTGTTGCCTCTCCCGCCAGGAGGCGGTACTATGTAGTCACAACAGCCTATATCTATAACCACTACAGGAGGAATCACATGACCACGTACAGCATCAGAGAGTTCAAAGCCAGGGTCAGCGAGATACTCAGAGACCTGGACGACGGCGCGGAGGTAATCATCACCCGCCGTGGAAAGCCTTGCGGCAGGCTCACTCCTGTAGAGGGACCCATTGAGGGAAAACCTTCCCTCAGCACGTTGAAGGGCTCCCTGTCCCACCTGCCCGATGCGACCTATAAGGATTTCCTGAATGTCAAGACGCTCTGGGAGCCCAGGTCCCCGGCATCTGGAGAGCCGGAGCTCAGCCATGCTGGATAGTCCGGCCCGGTTCGTGGTGGACACCCACGCCCTGTGGTGGTATCTTCGCTCGCCCGAGCGCCTCACCACCGCCGCCTCCGCCGTCTTCCGTCTTGCCGAGACGGGCAACGCGACCATCATCGTCCCCGCCATAGCGGTGGCCGAGTTCTACTTCCTATCGGCCAAGCTGGGCCAGCCCATCCCTCCCTCCGATCTGCTGGCGGCGTTGGACGCAGTGGGCGGAATAGAGCTGTCCGACCTGGGCAGGGCGCAGCTTGAGAGGCTGGACCGCTTCCCGGAGATACCGGAGATGCACGACCGGCTCATCGCCGCCGAGGCAGCGGCCCTTGACGCGCCGGTGGTGACGCGGGACGAGACCCTTACAGCTTCTGTGCAGATAGAGACCGTCTGGTAGGAAAGGACGCAGAAGTTCTGCTCCAAGAGGCTTTGCACCAAAAGTGCCGCCTCGAATCAAAAGTGGGGCAGGATTACTGTAGAAGGTGGCATCATGGGCTATTACGTCTACGAGAATTGCACCCACGAGCGGGCAGGAGTCCACATAGACTCATGTCCATATTGCAAACACGGGCGCGGTACCCAGCCGCAGGATGGCAGTCGAATGGTCGCTGGCTGCCAGGCCCAGGTAGACCATTCGCAACGAGAGAGGAAGCCTTCCAACGGGCACAAGCTAAAGGTTGGGAAGACTCCAAAGGTTGTAAGTATTGCAAGCCGTGGAAGGTGTGCCTTATCCCTTAAACAAGGAAATTCCACATATTTAATTTTCTTGAGTACTTGGGTCCAGGAGCAGCCGATCCAAGACGGGGAGTTGCGGCCTGCACGGCGACGCGCTTTGACGTCGCCGCGCCAATCAGGTATGATTAGGGGCAGAAGTTGGCCCGGCGATGCGCAAACACCCCGGGCCGTGGCGCCACCTGATGGATCAGGTGATGCGAAGTAATTGTACTACTCGCAGACCCGCTCCCGACAGGAGGCGGGTCTTTTTTGGTTTCACAGGGTACGAGAATGAAAGGAGGAGATCGTGGCGGGAAACAGCACAGCAACAGCAGGCAAACGGCAAGAGGGCGGCAATCTACTCCCGCGTATCGGACAAGAGCCAGGACGGGGAGGACAAGACATCCATCTCCGAGCAGACCTCCGAGATGGAAGCCTACTGCGAGGGCAAGGGGCTGACCATCACCGCCCACTACCAGGAGGTCGGCAGGGGCTGGTCAAAGAAGCGTCCCGAGTTCCAGAGGATGCTGACCGACGCCAGGAGCGGACGCTTCGACACCATCGTCTGCTGGAAGTCCGACCGCCTGAGCCGGGGCATGTACCCCGCCGCAGCACTCATGGAGGTCGTCGAGGCCCACCAGATACACCTTGAGGCCGTCATGGACGCCATCGACATGAAGACCTTCGGCCTCATGGCGGCCATCGGCAAGATAGAGCTTGACAACTTCCGGGAGAGGGCGTCAATGGGAAAGAGGGGGGCGGCCAAATGGGGGCGAATACCAACCAGCAAGGTGCCGTATGGATACACGATAGCAGAAGACGGCACGCCCCAGGTGAACCAGGAGAAGGCGCAGATCGTGCGGCGCATTTACCATCGCTACATCCATGACGGAATGGGCGCCCGCGCCATCGCACGGCAGCTCGACGAAGATGAGGTCCCCCCGGGGACGCCGGGCAAGCAGTGGCATGATTCGCAGGTCCAGCGCATTCTGCGGAATGAGACCTACAAGGGCACCTGGTGGTACGGCAAGGCCCGTCATGTCTCGACGGACGACGGGACGAAGGTATACGAGCAGCCGAAGGATGCCTGGGTCGGGGTCCCGTTCCCGCCGATAGTGGACGATGAGACGTGGGAGCGGGTTCAGAGCCTCAGGAAGCAACGGTGGACGCCGCCCACGCGCAACACAAAGGCGTTCTACCTGTTGCAGCACATGGTCAGGTGCGCGGAGTGCGGGATGCTCTTCGGATGCCGCACGACGAGACGCCAGACCGTGAAATACAACGGCAAGGTCTACAAGTACGACTTGGACCCCCCTCGCCGGTACTACAGATGCTACGGGGTGCAGAAGTTCCGCCTCAACTGCCGCAATCGCTCCTATATCAGGGCGGAGAGGCTGGAGGAGCTTGTTTGGGGCCAGGTCAAGAGGGTCGTGCAGGACCGCGACCTCCTCATCGCTGGCATCGACGCTCTCGACACCAGTGAAGACGGCGAGATGGCGAAGCAGGTAGCCAGGACGGAGCGCGACCTGCAAAACATCCAACTGGAAGAGGACCGGGCGATCAGATTGTACGTGTCGGGGAAGGTCACCGAGAGCCAGCTCGACCATCAACGCAAGTTCATCACCGAGCGCTTGGAGAACCTCCGCGCGAAGCTGGATGACTACCGCGCACGGGAGTCGGCCGAGGTCGAGCGACGAGTGCTGATGGAGTACGTTCTCGAGTGGGCAGAGAAGGTCGGCGAGGGCCTTGACGATCTGCCCTCCGAGGAGCGGCGGGACGTGTTGCAAATCCTGCTCGACCGGGTCATGATCGACCGGGATAACAACGTAGTCATCACGTTGGGCATCCCTACTGAGGATTTAGTCGCAATTGGAAACCCCGAACCAGGGTTCCTGTGTACGCCTCGTTGGAGAGGATGCGGTGCACAGTGGACTTCAACCAGTGCTTGCCCGTTGAAGTGGGGATGCCCTCACCATTCAGGGCCTTGGTGATGTCCAGGGTGCTCTTGCCCTGAAGGGCCATCTGGAAGATGCGCCGGATCACTGAGTCCGCCGGTGAATCTAGCTCCAGCTTGGGACGCTTCTTGGCTCCGTCCTGGACCGACACCTTCCTGTATCCGAAGGGAGCGTAGGTGGAGACCCAGAAGCCCCGTATGGCGGCTTCCCGCATCCCTCGGACGACTTCTTGGGCCAAGTTCTCAGAGTAAAACTCGTCAACGCTCTCGATGATGGCCTCCATGAGCTTGCCCGTGCGGGCTTTGGTATTGGTGCTCGCACTTGATGTGTATCGGATCGACTCTCGGCTAGTATCGGATAACCACTAGCTTATCTGCCGCCGACTCCGGCAACCATACCTCTCCGGGTCGCCCGAGGATCTGACGCACATTAACGGGATTGCTTGGTAGCTCAAAAACCTCAAACTTCTCCGCATTGGGGTCGAATCGGACTATGGAGTTCGAACCAAAATCGCTCAACCAGACCTTGTCCCTTTCATCTATGTACACCTCACAGATTTATCGGCGCGCCACTCTGGGATCCAGGGCGTCTCGCAGTCCGTCGCCGATCAGGTTCAGGGCCAGCACAACAATAAATATCGCCACGCCGGGTATTGTCATGAAATGTGGAGCGGTGGCGATGTATGGGCGAGCGTCTGAAAGCATAGATCCCCAATCGGCAGTGGGCGGCTGGGTTCCCAGGCCCAAGAAGCTCAGGCCCGCGGTGTACAAGATCTTCTGGCCCACATCAAGGGTGAAGAGAACTATGAGGGGTGCCAATGTATTTGGCAGAATATGGCGGAAGAGTATGCGGGTATCAGTAGCCCCCACAGCCCTTGCCGCCTCAACAAAAGGGTGCTCCTTCACCGACAGAACGATTCCCCGAATCACCCGAGCATACACCGGAATCCCTGCTATCCCCAGCGCGATTAACCCGTTACGAAGGCTCGGTCCCAGAGCAGCTACCACGGTCACAGCCAACAGGAAGGGAGGAAAGGCCAACAGGATATCGATGAACCGCATGGCTACCATGTCTACCTTTCCCCCTCTATAGGCAGCCACCAGCCCAATTAACACACCCGGGACCATGGACATGAGCGCCGCGACAATCCCCGCCGTCAGAGAGACTCTACCTCCCCATACAAGCCTGGATAAAAGGTCCCGACCTAGTTCATCTGTGCCTAGAGGATGTTCCATCGAGGAAAACCATGATACGAGCCGCTTAGAGAGCGTCACAGTATCTGGATCCTTCAAAGGCAGCACTGGAGCTAACAGTATCGATGCGACGATTACTGTGATAACAGCCAGACCCCAGAGTGAAGTCTGGTTCCTAACCAGCGCGTGCCAGAAAAGTCTCCTGAAGGTTCTCCGCTGAGGTATCTCAGCCACACTAGACGATGGAGCAGTTATATTCGACTCGGCCATATGACAACACCCTACCCGTATCTTACCCTCGGGTCCAGGTAATTGTAACTTATGTCCACTACCAGGTTTATCAGGATGTATACAATTGCTATGAGGAGGACGGCGCCCTGGATTAGCGGATAGTCTCGCTCGAGTATGGAGTTCAGCAATAAGAATGCCACACCAGGCCAAGCAAAGATGGACTCTACCAGAATTGCACCTCCTAGGAGGACGCCAAACTGTATGCCCAGTATAGTCACCACGGGAATCATGGCGTTCTTCAATACGTGGCGGTAAATCACCGTCCGCTCAGGCAAGCCCTTAGCCCTGGCCACTCTGACAAAGTCCAACCTGATCAGCTCTACCATGGCAGCCCTGGTCATGCGCGCGATTACAGCGACGTCAAAAGCTGCTAGCGTCACGGCAGGAAGCACCAGGTGTCTGAGGACATCACCAGGGTCGCCACCGCCTGTAGGAGAGTACATACCCGATGGCGGCAGCAAGTTCAGTTTCATTGAAAACACAAAAATAAGCATTATGCCAAGCCAGAAAGTAGGTATGCTGACTCCAGAGACGGACAAGACCATGACCAGACGGTCAAGCCACGAGTTCGGCCTGGAGCCAGCGAATACTCCTGCTGATATACCCACAACACTGGCAATGAAGAGGGCCACCGCCGCTAGAATGAGAGTGTTAGCAAACTTCGAAGTAACCTCGGCAAGGACGGGGGTATTCTGCAAGATGGAGTTCCCCAGGTCTCCTCGCACCACATCCCACAGCCAGTTAACGTATCCTATGTAGATAGGATCCTCCAGCCCCAGCTCTTGACGGAGCTCCGTTACCTGGGCAGGCGTAGCAGAGGACCCCAAAATGAGACGCGCCGGATCCCCGGGTGTGACCCGCAAGACTGCAAAGACGATCACAGTCACGCCCCACAGCGTCGGTATCAGCAGCAACAGCCTTCTAAGAATGTACTTTTGCATGTATGAACTTCACCCAAGCCGTTCTAGGCCTGAGACTGTTCTCCCATTTGCACTACTTAGTCAAGCTGAGAGTTTGTGACTTTATTCGGTTTGAACCCACCTCGAGACCTAATTTTGTAGCTAATTCTAGGCCCTGATACACTCGGTTTGAGGATTTATTCACAAGCTCTGAGCTAAGCAGGCGTTGAATAATTTCCGGAGGAGAGTCCGGCATGCAATGTAAACATAGTCAACTAGCATTGTCAAGTCGACAAAAAGCGGCAAATGCAGGCGGAAAGAGGTCCATACAGGACACAAAACGCTTATTACGAATGAAGGCGTCTTTTAACGCTTCCAACCTTCCATGTTACGAGAAACGTAATTCAGGCGAAGAGCAGCACAAACTATTGACAAACGAGGATTTCCTTTTATACTACAAGCGCCGAATCGGCGAGGTAGTAGAGCAGGGGAGGGTTGATGCCACGCCGCAGTTTTAGGGAGGTACTCCATGGGCCAGCGTCTGCTACAACTCCTGAGGACTTTACCCACATTAAATAGACCTGCGGGGCCACTTGGTCGGCGACTGGGAGTGGTTTCCACTATGGCGGCATGCCTTTTGGCTTTGCTGATAATAGGCGCGTGCGGCGACGGTGCTACACCTACTCGGGCGCCTACAACTGCCCCGGCAGGTCCCGGTGCTACACCTACCTTGACGCCTACAACTGCCCCGGCAGGTGCCAAGGAGGGGCGCACGCTGACCATTGCGCAGAACACCGATGTTACTACCCTTGACCCACAAAACTCTATCTTCCAAGAGGACAACATTGTGTGGTCGAGCCTCTTTGACGGGATACTGGATGAGGACCTGGACGGCACTAACATAGCAGAGTTGGCTGAGTCTTGGTCTGTTTCCAACGACGGGCAGGAATACACGTTTAACTTGCGGAGGGGGGTCAAGTTCCACGACGGCTGCGATTTCAATGCACAGGCGGCAGAGACCAACATCCTTCGACAGCAAAACAAGACACACTCTTTCAGGTTTGGTTCCTACGACTTTAACGTCAGACGGATCTTTGATGGTGTGGAAGTTCTGGGTGACAACACCATCAAGTATAAAATTAGCCAGCAGCAACCTTTCCTTGACTTCATGACAATGCAGGCTGGCCTGCAATGGAGTCCCTGCGCCCTTGAGCAATACGGGGATAACGCAGAGCGTATGGCGACACAGCCCATAGGTACCGGTCCATTCAAGTTCGTGGAGTGGCGCAAGGACGTCCGAGTAGTGCTGGAGAGGAACCCTGATTACTGGGGCGAGAAGGCCCTGCTTGACCGCATAGTCCTCGTGCCCATTTCCGAGGAGAGCACTCGCGTTGCCAATTTGAAGGCGGGGATAGTGGATGCGATATTCGAGCCCCAGTTGAGCCCCGAGAACGTGGGCACCTTCGAGCGCGACCCGAACTTCTATGTGCAGAGGACTCGGTATTTTCACGTGTGGTATCTGATGCTGATCCCTGCGAATTCTGAGCCGCTACAGGACAGGCGTGTGCGGCAGGCGATGGCCTTGGCCATAAACAAGGAAGCAATTGTCAAAGACCTACTGGCGGGGTCTGCCGAGGTCGCTCACACCCAGCTCTGGCCCAAGGTATACGGCGAGTTTGCCGACCCCAGCATAGTGACACCTTACGACCCGGACAGGTCGAGGCAGTTGCTGAGGGAGGCGAGCTACGCCGATGGGTTCGATGTTACAGCCGTGGGCGTGGGGGCAGGCACCGGATACCTTTACCCCAGATCAATGATGACGGCTATTCAGTCCGACCTGGCCAAGGTGGGTATCACGCTGAATATCCAGATAATAGAGTCTGCCCAGTTTGGCCCCCGCGCCTATGCAGCTCCCCATAGCGATTTCCAGATGGGTTGGGAGTCCTGGAGGAGTGTATTCTCCGATCCTTGGAACAAGACCTGGCTCTGGTACCATAGTACCTCGGCAGGCAGCGGGAACTACAGCGGCTACTCCAATCCCGAGATGGACAGATTGCTTGAGCTACAAAGAACGCAGGTCACCAGCCCTTCCGAAAGGGCCCAGACGATTCACCAGATACTTAGGCTGGGTACCGACGAGATGTTGAACATACCCATTGCACACGGCTTCTACACAGTTATCGCCAATAACAAGGTCAAAGACGTGGTGGTACCACCAAACCTGCATCACAGGCTTAAGGATATATTGGTGGAGTAACAGAAGAGGGCGCCGGGAAGGCGCCCTCTTCTGTTAGAGTAAGGTCTGGAGGTTAGACATGGCCAATATCTCTGGCTTACAGCAATGGCTTCAAACCTGGCCCTTCGTTCGGCCTAGGTTTGATGTTGAGGCCGACAGGACCGCCCACGTTCTCTTTCATGTCATTGCAGACCTCCTTGTGGTTGTGGCTGCGCAGCCTACAATCCTAATAACAAGGAGGACGTTAAATCCCAGTTAAATTGCCTAAGCGCGAAGCAAACTTCTGGCCGTATGGTATGTGCCGTGCCACAAGATGCAGATACCGGGCCGCAGCATCTGCAGGACGTACCCGATCTTTGGGAGCACGGTGTCAGGCGTCCCGGAGATGTTACCGTTTAGGATCGACTCTCGGCTAGTATCGGATAACCACTAGCTTATCTGCCGCCGACTCCGGCAACCATAATCCTGATGCAAAAAGATTCTCACTCGATGTAAGTGGCACGGGATCATTAAGGACTTCTTACACATTTCAGGTAGTTCTGCCTTAGTGGAGTGATTCATTCTCCAAATTCGCCCAAAGTCTGATAGAATCGATGACGGTTACCCAACGTTCATGTTTAGGGGATTAGGAGCCAACAACGCGAAGTCAAGCTCAGATTGTGACTGTAATAGCAGCAGTGCTGGTGGTAGCAATCGCTGGCTGTGCGTCGGCTGCTACCCCTACGCTCATGCCAATCTCTACACCGACCCTCACCCCAACCTCTATACCCATTAGTCAGCCATCCCGTTCCCCGGTAGAACGAGCCCTGGAGAGGGTGCCTCTGAGCTTGGCGGACAGCCCTCTGATCTTTGCAGACTACGCCAGCTCTCGCACTATCACCAATCTGAAGGAAATACGCGAATTTGAGGATGTGGCCAATCTAGATCCGGATAAAAGGGCACGGCTCTATGAGGGTGTACCTCTCCACGACGGTCTAAGACCCTTGACTGCCCAACTGAATAGCCTCACGGGCCTTAACATCCTGGGCTTTCACATGGGTATTTGGTCATGGCAACCTGGATCACATCCACAGAATTTCATGTTGATGCGTGGCTCCGTCGACGTGCAAAGGATCGTCGGCCGCCTTCTTGATCTGGACTATAAGCAGGACGAGTACGAGGGCAACGAGTACTACTGGCTTTACGACAACTTCAAGGTGGACCTTCGCCATCCTCTCCGGCAGCGTGGGCTGCCCATCAATCGGATGTCCTTTGTAGGCGACTGGCTGCTTGCCGCATCCGCCACTGATACCTTGAAGAAGCTTATCGAGGTTCAGAATGAGGAGGCTCTCAACCTCCTGGATAGCAAACGCCACCAAGCACTTGCTGAAGCCGTTGGAGAGGGGTTGTTAGGTGGGGCTTTTTTGACACCTCAGTGGATCGTAGATGACTGGAACAAGCTCAACCGCAGGCCGCTCCCCCGTCTTGATCAGTACCTGGAGGGCTCTGACGGTTGGGGGATACTGTCCTCCTACACTTTGGTGCTGTTTGGCTACCGGGTACAAGGGACCGTAGAGGAGACTATGTTCGCCTTGTATTATCCTGATCCCGCTGGCGCCGAAAGGGACGCCGCTGAGTTAGAAAGGCGTTGGAATAGCTTCTATTACGAGCCTTTCGTGGGCCGAGAGACAGAGACTCCTGTGGCCCATTCTTGTGCACCTCTTGCTACTACGGCAATCACAGATTCCAATTCATCGATCCTAGTGGGGACATGTCCGGTTATAAGAAGCGCCGAACGAGACCCTGCTGTGGCGGGTCCAAACCTCTGGCTATCACTATTCGGTAGCAAGGAACTCCAGTTCCTGGTACCAGATCTGGCAGTACTGAAAGGCAGATAAATGTTGGATGGTCGAGAACTTTCTTAGTCTGGACGGACTGCTCTATTCAGTCTCTTGTCATTAGCTGTCAACCTTGGTAACCAAGCCCTCCAAGGAATAGCGAACTTTGCCCTAGGGTATCGTCGCAGCCCATCTCAGGTTTCTTAGCTCACAATCTCGGAGGCGGGACCAGAGGCTTTTGCGAGTCTGTCCCACATATTTAATAAAGCAAACGGTCTTTTCTTCGCGGATTATTGAGCTGATCGTGTGGTGAGTATGTTGAGGCTGAGGATGTAGAAGTGGGCAGAAGAAACTGCATCTAGACCTTCCCCAAAGGCCTGGTGGAAGTGTTAAAAGTACAGCCAGTAAGCTCTCGGCCATTCCGTACTTCCTTTGAGCTACAACAGAACTGTTCCTGCACCGGCTCTTCGAGTCATAGTCGGCGTAGGCGATTGCGTTATCTTTGTTTGCACCCATCCGAGCCATTGGCTACAATACGAGCAATTGTTGGAGGTGCGCTGTGATCACAAGTCGATTACGCCCGTTGGATGTGAAGCTCGTATTCGAAGACCACTCCTACATGCTGGGTGAAACCATCGAACTCACCGTGGAAATGGAAACGACCAGGGATGCGGAAGTACGCGAGGCCCGTGTGGACTTGGTCTGCGAGGAGCGTTGGACGGATGTCCATACGGTAATGGCGCCGGCGTCCTTACGACCACCCGCCAGCGCAACAGGGGGTGGCGGCGTATATATGCCTCCAAGCGTACCCAAACGGTTAACCAAAGAATACAAGGCAACCTCTGTCCACAGTAGCGTTGTGTTCCTCCAAGACGCGCGACTCCCCTCAGGGACGACGGCCACATACCGAGCCAATTTGGAGATTGTACCAGAGCCTCCAGAACATGCGGACAAAGCCACCGTTAGATGGACGCTTGTGACCGTGGTTGACATTGCCCGCGCGCGAGACTTCAAAGCCAGAAGGAAAGTTAAGGTTACACTCACCTAACCACCCTCAATCTAACAGCGTGATCCAAGGCCCCCTGAGCTGAATGCATAAGGATATGGCTATAGGGGACTCGGAAGTCGCCACTTACGGTCCCGAATATTGCTCGCCTGAACAATCTGACTGAAACCGGCGTCTGTAAATTATTCTTACGGTGAAGTGAACGCACATATGAAGCCAGCTATGTCTGAACGATCAATGGTCGAGGACCTTAAGCTTGCCTTGGACGAATCCCTGCAAGAAGCGGAAAGGTCCAATGATGTGAAGGCCAAGGCTCTCGCCCTCCACGACATGGCGAGAGCCCTCTTTAAGGCAGGCCTTCCGGAAATGACCGCCAGGGTTGTGGAAAAAGCAAGAAGGCTTACTGCCCAAGTCTAAGCTGTCTGGCACATCCTCGTAGCGAACGACAGGGTCCAGAGGCTCAGGTTAGGTTTCTGGTGCGACCACAGCCCGTTCTTGAGAGGTATCCTCAAAAAGTGTGTAAACAGTCAGGCGGTGTACGCTCTCTCTGAACAACACGGGCTCGAGGCCCGAGAGAGGAGATACACCGCCCATGAGGAAGGAAAGCACCGGGAGCGGGTCTGCGTCTAGGCCCGAGTGGGAGCAGTTGGAGGATTGGGTGCGGAGTCAGGTCCAGAGGCTGATCCAGGAGTTGCTGGAGGAGGAGGTGACGGCGTTTCTGGGAAGGGCCAGGTCGGTCCGCAAATCTGACTCGGACAACGACATCGGTTATCGGAACGGATACGCCAAACCTCGGAGGCTGACGCTGAGTTCAGGGACCATACAGGTCAGGAGGCCGCGGGTACGCGATACCGAGGAGCGGTTCGAGAGCAGGCTGTTGCCGCTGTTCGTCAACAGGACCAAGCAGGTATCCGATCTGATCCCCGAGCTGTACCTGCACGGCCTTTCGGAAGGCGACTTCGACTTGGCGTTGCGCGGGCTGCTCGGAGAGGACGCGCCGGTGTCGGCGAGCACGGTCGCCCGGCTCAAGGATAGGTGGACCGCCGAGCTTGCCGAGTGGCGTGCCAGACCCCTGGACGACCTCGAAGCGGTCTACATGTGGGTGGACGGGGTCTACGTGAAGGCTGGTCTTGAGAAAGAGAAGGCTGCGATCCTGGTGGTGATGGCGGCGCTGAGCGATGGGAGCAAGGTGGTCATTAGCGCGGTTCCCGGCTACAGGGAGTCGACACAGAGCTGGTCCGACGTGCTCAGGGACATCAAGAGGCGAGGCTTGAACTGCCCGCGGCTGGTGGTTGGAGACGGACACCTGGGCATCTGGGGAGCCCTGCGCAACGTCTATCCTTAGGCGGCCGAGCAACGCTGCTGGAACCACAAGGTGATGAACCTGCTCGATAGACTGCCGAAGAGACGACAGGAGGAGGCCAAACTCCTGCTGCGCCGCATCCCCTACGCGCCGACTCGGACAGAGGCAGAGCGGCTCAGCACGGCGTTCACCAGGTGGTGCCGCGACCGCTCCTACGAGGCGGCGGCTGAGGCGCTTGAGCGGGACTGGGGCCGCATGATCACCTTCTATGACTTCCCCAAGGAGCACTGGGGGCACATCCGCACGACCAACCCGGTGGAGTCACCCTTCGCAGCCCTCAGACTCAGGACCAACGCCGCCAAGCGCTACAAGCGAGTCGACCGGGCCATAGCGGTGATCTGGAAGATGCTGATGGTCGCCGAGCAGCGCTTCAGGCGTCTGAAGGCCCCTGAGCTGATGGAGGATGTCTATCTCGGCGCTCAATACGTGGATGGAATCGCTGTTGAGGCAACGATAGAGAAGGTCGCCGCCTGATGTCGTTTACACACCTATTGACGTAACCTCTTTCTGCGTACAGCCCCCTGACCTCGAAAGGTCCTTCTTCTTCCGTAGCGCCTCATGGCCCTTGCATCGCGCCTTTAATGCGCCCATACTTGAATAAGAATATATGTTCTCTATGATTTCCAGGGGGGTGACGACATGAACCGGCCATCTACCGGCATCTACGAAATTGAACTCAGGACAGACGCTGATTGACCGTGATCTCATCGAGCCCATCAGAGCTTATGTGCTGACCTACGTCCGGAGGCATGGCCAGTGTAAAGCGCCAAAGGCCTTAGGGGTCTCACGCCATATCCTCTGGCGATTCCTGGAACGGGGCCACATGGGTCGCTCGCTTCCTTGTGTTCCTGGGTAAACTCTGCGCCGAATGCGTGGTTGGAGGTGACATGGCCCTCTCAGACCGACAGATGCTCGACTCCCTCAGCCGGATGCCGTTCGTCGATTCGGCGGAACTGGCGGGCATCCTGGGTGAGGCCCACGCCACGGTCCACCGAGTCCTGACCGGCTTGTTGAAAGACGGCATCGCCAGGCGCGTCAGCCACGGCACCGCCCAACTGCCTTCCAGCCAGAGATACCACCTGACGGCCCAGGGCATCCGCGAAGCTGCCCAGGTGCTCGACTTCGACACACCTTCGGACTTCGTGCGAGCCCACCCCGTGTCCAGAGAGTGGCTGGCGCTGTTGATACGCCGGATGGACGCGGTGGCCGCCGTCTACCGGCTCGCCTCGTCATTATCCCCAGGTATCAACGGCCTCCGGTCGCACGTCGAATTCCACCGCCGGGGCCGCTTCGACGCCACCATCACCTTGCATGACGGCCGCAGCTTCGGCATCGTCCGCCAGGGCTTAGCCCTGCGGCGGCGGTCCCTCTACGACCGGCTGAGGGCCATAGCGGAGTACGACTACACACGCCGTCCTGACACTGTTCTGATCCTGATGCCCAGCGTCTGGGAGGAGAGATTGACGACGAGGTTCTGCGAGGACCGAAATCTCCGTGACTGCTACGTTACCGTAGAGTCCAGGGACGCCCTCGAAAGGCGAGACCTGCGCCTCTGGTGGTGCACCTCGTGGGTGATCGGCAGCAGGTTCTTCTCTCTGGAGGGCGTGGTCTCCCGCGCCAGCCCGGGCGGAAGGCTGCGCACTCAGTCGTCGGAGCGGAAGCGGGCATCGATGCCCCGTCCCGAGAGGATGGTGCAGTCTGCACCGACCTTCGGCATCAGTCCATCGGAGAAGCAGCCGCTCAACTTTATCACCGACCACCCGATGATCCCCCGTGAGCACCTGGCGACCTGGCTCGGCGTCTCGGAGGGACGAGTCAGCCAGATGATGCACAACCTCGTGAAAACCTGGGGCCTCATCGAGCGTCACGGCAAACGAGGCGACGTTCGCTACACCCTGTCCGCCGAGGGTATTCGCTACGTCACTCACAGGGACCGTGCCCAGCTGCCGACCACCCAGGGCATCTGGAGCACTGACCCCACCACAGATCGTCAGAGCCGGAGACGATATGTGGGCCACCGTATCGACACGTGGGCCCGGCAGACGAAGCACGCCGACGGGATCACATGGTTCCTCTCGAAGCTTGAGGCCGACGCCAGGGCAGACCCTGACAGCGAGCTGCTGTGGTCTGTACCCACGGCGAGGTCTGACCGAGCCTACAACTGGGGCCAGTCTGCCATCGCCCCCGACGCCGTGGGGCAGATGACTGCACAGGGCCTCGACGTACCGTTCTACCTCGAGTACGAGCTGCGGGCCAGGCATCCCCAGGGAGTCATTGCCCGCCTGAGTCCCTACACGAGCTACTACTGGTCCACCGAACCAGGGGAAGACCAGCCCCCGTTCCCCACCACCCTGTTCGTCGTGGACACAGAGGAGGTCGAGGCCACCTACGTGCGCACGGCGGCCAGGATGAGTCTGATGTCGTTGCCGATCCTCGTGTCGTGCATGCCCGTTCTGTCCGTTACAGGGATACTGGGACGGTCCTGGCACCCGCTCTGGAAACCGGAGTCCCCACGACTGCCGCTGTCCGGGCTGCGAGCCTACAGCTGGGACTCCCTTTACCATCGGATGCGTCCTGTAGGGGAGAATAGATAGTGCTGTTTTGTCCCTATCTTCCCGTTTGATTGCATGGGGGCCGCAAGTTGCGGGCGCCAGCGCGATTTTCGAGGTCTGCCGACACCGGAAACACCCTGCTTTAGCTACGAAACGGGCTGACACATCGCCTGACCGGTCAGGACTTACACATGCCGGAATATGGGAACCTACGCTAAAATAAAGGGCGATGACAATTGCCCTTTTGCAACCCCATGACGAAGGCTGACGTGTCAGCCGATTGGGAGGAATAAGTGATGACTGAGCCTGTCCGCTGGGTCTCGAAAGCGGAGGCGGCGCAGGAACTGGAGGTATCCCTCTCGACTCTCGACCGGATGATCAGGAAGGGGGAGATCGAGGTGGTCAGAGAGGGCCGCCGGGTCTACGTGAGGATGCACGGGCCGGAGTACCCGGACGACGAGGAGCTGCTGCGCCGCGCCATAATCAGGGAGGACGAGCTGGAACGGACCGTGCGGGAGTTGGAGCGGAGCGCATCCGAGCTGGAGCGGGAACGGGACAAGGCCAAGACCGTCGCATCCGCCAGCGAAGGGGCGCATCGTAAGTTGGAGATAGCCTATGACGAGGAGTACGCCGCGCACCTCAGAACCAAACGGATGGCCTGGACCCTCGGTCTGGTCGCGGTCGCGCTGTTCGCGTTGCCGGCCGTTGGCATCCTTGTGGCGTGGCGTCTGTTTGCTTAGGAAGGGCTTGCCCCCGTTGACAATGTGCAATTTCCAAAGCTACGACTGTCCACACCTGTCCGGCTTGACGACCGGCGTTTTGTCCACTTTCGTAGCTACGACTGTCCAATAGGCGTGGAAGGAGCACTGGAATCAGATTGCTTGCTCCGATGTGGCAGGCATCTCCGTTCACTCCGATTTCAGCTACGAAATCGCCCCGGATTGCAACTTGCCCACAAACTCAAACTCCTGTACACGGGTAAGACATCCCGAACATCTCCAGGAACCTCCCGCCCCGTGAGGGGGGCTTGGCACGAGCCTGTGTCAGGACCGTCGCCGTGCCGGAGCGTCAAGCCACATGAACATGACCACATCGGGGACTCCGACAGATCCACTACCTAGCCCACAGACCCAAGTCGTCCGATGGGCGGCATGAGACGATTGACAGGGGTAGGTGATGCTGTAATATCCTAGTAAGACTCGATAACAAGAGGTGGGCATGCCACGAACCACTAAGACCATCACCTTCTCCTTGCCGCCAGAGATGGCCGACCGGGTGGACGAGGTGATGAAGCAGCAAAGACGGTCCAGGAGCGAGTTCCTTCGGGATGCGGTGCTCCGCTACATCGAGGAGTGCGAGTGGAGACAGCTGCTCCAGTACGGAGAGGAGAGGGCCAGGGAGAAGGGTATCGGTCCTGAGGACGTGGCCGGTATGGTGGAAGAGTACCGGGCCGAGGTCAACTCTTCCCGTACATGAGAGTCGTCCTCGATACCAACGCCATCGTCTCCGGTCTGAACTTCCCTGGGAACGAACGTCTTGTCCTGGAGCTTGCTCTCAGGGGACGGTTTGAGCTGTTCCTGTCTCCCTTCATCCTGGAAGAGGCTGCCGAGGTGCTTGGGCGCAAGTTCGCCTGGGCCGAGGAACGCTCGTCCCAGGCTCTCAGAGCGCTGGGAGGTGCCGCCACCGTCATTGAACCCCGACGGCTCGCGGAGACGATAGAGGGCGACCACGCTGACAACCGCATCTTGGAGTGTGCGCTGGAGGCTTCCGCTGACTACCTGGTGACTGGCGACCGGAGGCATCTGCTGCTCATTGAGGGACATCAGGGTGCGAGAATCCTCAACGCCCCCCGGTTCCTGTTGGCGCTGGAAGGGTGAACCGGCCGCGACGTAACACGTCGTCTAACTAAGAGGGAAGGATATGGAACCTTTTGACCAGTGGATGAACCTCCACCAGATCGAGTGGCGCAAAGCTAATGTGGAATCCACGGGACTTGGACGATGGCACGGCGATCAATATCCCTGGATCCTGCCCGAAGGTTCGTGGGAGGAAGGTCCCTGGCAAGGTATACGCACGGGGTCGGACAACTCGCTGCCAGCGTACCTTGAGAGGACCGGGGTGCAGAAGCATGAGGGCGTGCACAATCTCAAGAGTTCGTGGAAGGGGAGGATGAGCCCCATCAAGGAATTGTCTTCCAGATGAAACGTTTGCGGTTGCCGCCTATGATAGCTCATGTATTGGCTTGGGCCGCGTTTTTCGGAGTGGTGTTTTGGCCCTTTGGATACTCCGTGACCACCACAACCGCGCTCCCGGGCGACGTTGTGAGGGTTGTATTCGCGCACTCCCCGGGGCCCTTCAAGGGATACTTGGGACCGGAAGAAGTAATGCTGCTGCTGATACCGGTGGCGCTAACTGGCCTGGCAGTCTGGCTGGCTTGGTCGCGGGGCATCTGGTCTGCGTGGGCTAAACTGGCGCAGTGGGGCTTGGGAGTGCTTTGCCTGGGGTATTGTTCGGTCCCAATCTGGTTCGTTGAAGAGGTGGACATCAGTTTCATTGGGGTGTTCTTTCTCCCCGCGGCGCTGGTATTAGTCGTCTCGGCGAGTATAGCGGCCCTATGGCCCAAACCCCGAAAGCAAACGGAACCAGCGGAGGTTCGGTATGGATAGGGCAGTTGTAATGCCTGGACACAGGGTAGCTACTCCTTGACAACGGCCTGTCGGATGTCTCAAGATACGGAGTAAGACTCGGTAACAGCAGGGGCAGCATGAAGAAACACCTACAACCACTCACACCAGCAGCACTCTACGCCAGGGTCTCCAGCGACCGGCAGGACGTGGACCTCTCGGTAGCGGCCCAGCTACGGGCTCTACGAGACTATGCCAAAGCTAATGGATACTCCGTCGCCCGCGAGTACGTGGACGAGGCCGAGAGCGGCCGCGTGGCGGATAGGCCCCAGTTCAGGGAGATGATCGACGAGGGCAGCCAGCCGAAGGCTCCCTTTGAGGTCATCCTCGTCTGGAAGTTCAGCCGGTTCACCCGCAAGCGGGAGCACGCCGTGGCTTTCAAGTCCATGCTGCTGGCGCAAGGCGTTCAAGTGAGCATGGACGGCAGGGGCCGGTGCATGGACAACGTCTTCGTGGAACGGCTGTGGCGCAGCATCAAGTACGAGGAGGTGTACCTGAAGGCATACCAAAATGGGACTGAGGCCAGAAAAGGGATTGGGGCTTATCTGGCCTTCTACAACCAAGAGCGGCCCCATCAAGCCCTGGGCTATCGGTCACCGGGTCAGGTGTTCCATGCAGTGAGCCCACAAAGGTGTTTACTGGAACATCCACAAGCCTTACAATCGGATGAAGGTTTACGAGACACCCCAGCGGTAGACTCTCTTATTTTAGCCTCACCGCTGTCCTGATGATGGGGTCCACTTGATAGACCGGCAGCAGGGCAATCGTTGTTGATCAGAGGGTGACGATGTATCACATGAAATGTATTGAGGAGACGAATCTCCTTTGCATTCAACCCGTTCATCCTGGTTGGCAAATGGCATCAGCCTGAGGAGGAGGAAAGGTGTTCAAGATCGATAAGTTCCGTTTGGTCGTAGTTGCTCTGCTTGCCGTTTTGACTGTGGCAGTGGCCGCTTGCGACAGTGAACCCGAAAAGGCGCCTGATCCGTTGATTGTCGGCCACCTCAACGCCTTCACCGGGTCGCTGTCCTACTTCGGCGAGTCCCACTCAAACAGTGTCGGCCTGGCGGCGGACCACATCAACCGTGCTGGCGGCATCCAGGGCGGCTTCGTGCGCTTGGTTCACCGCGACACCGCAGTGAATCCGGTCCAGGGTGTGTCCGCGGCTGAGGAGTTGGTGAATGTCCAGGGAGTGGTGGCGATCGTGGGGGCGTTGGCGAGCGGTGTAACTATACCTGTCGCCACTTCTGTGACCGTCCCCAACGGCGTGCTGCAAGTTTCCGGCGCATCGACCGCGCCCACGATAACCGTGCTGGAAGATAACGATTTCCTGTTCCGTACTTCACTGTCCGACGCCTCTCAGGGCGTGGTTCTGGCGGATTTGGCCAAGGAGTTGGGCTACGAGAGCGCGGGCATCCTGTACATCAACAACGCATATGGGGAAGGGTTGGCGGCCCAGTTCACGGAATCGTTTACCGCCTTGGGTGGCACGGTAATCGCCTCGGTGCCTCACGAAGATAGCCAGCCTACCTTCGTTTCCGAGTTGGAGAAGGCCACCGAAGGCGACCCTGACGTCCTGATCGCTATCAGCTACCAGCAGGCCGAGGTTTACCTACGCGAGGCCCTGGAAGGCGGTTATGCGGACACCTTCCTGTTCGTGGACGGCACCAAGATCCCCGAATCTTTCGCAGTCATCGGCTGGGACCTTCTGGAAGGCAGCTATGGCACCGGGCCGGGCTTCGAGGCCAACCCGTCAACCCAGGCGTTCATCGACTCCTATGTGAGGACCTACGACATGGAGCCTGAGCATCCCTTCATGAACGAAACCTACGACGCGATGATCCTTATCGGCTTGGCTGCGGCCAAGGCCGGGACCACCACGGACTCTGCCGCTATTCGCGACGCCCTCCGGGACGTAGCCAATCCCCCCGGCGAGGTGGTGAGGCCCGGAGAGGAGGGCATCAAGCGGGCCATGGAGCTGATCGCCGATGGCAAGGACATTAACTACGAGGGAGCTGCGGGCTCGGTTGACTTGGACGAGAACGGTGACGTCATCACAGGCCACATCGAAGTGTGGAAGATCGAAGGCGGCGAGATCGTTTCGGATCGCCAAGTGCCGGTTGACTTGGGCCAATAAATCCAGCGCGGGCCGAAACTAGACTCCTAGCGATTGCGCCGGGACGCTGAGAGCGAATTCTCGGCGACCCGGCGCATGTTATTCGACGTGAGCACATCGCCACGGATCAAGAGAGTTTGACCATCGTAGCATTCGCCACACCTAGCCAGGAGCGTCTGGAGGGAACCCGCGTCGGGCGACATGGCGCTGCTCACCCAGGATGCCGCTGGGGCGCAGCAGGATCACCGCCACGATGAGCGCGCCTATCAAGAAGAGCCGGAAGCTGGGATCGGAAAGTATGCCGGGCAGGGACTGCGTGCCAGTCCAGATTCCCCACACCACGAACGCTCCCAGGATTGCCCCCTTGTTGTTGGCGGAGCCGCCCACCATCAGCATGGCCCAGATCACGAAGGTAGCGAGCAGCGGGTCGAAGGTTAGCGGGGAGAGAAAGCGGATGTGGTGGGCATAAAGCGCGCCGCCGATACCCATGATCATCGCGCCCATTATGAACGCCTGGAGCTTGAACTTGAATACATCCTTACCGCTGGCTTCGGCGGCCGTCTCGTCCTCGCGAATGGCCCTCAGCACCCGTCCCCAGGGAGAGTTGACCGCCTGTTGCACCGCCAGATAGAGCGCCGCCAGCGTGACGATCACTACCGCTAGATACAGGTAGTTGTAGATGTCCGGCGCTATCCAGTCGCCCAGAAACTTTGGGATTCTGTACAGCCCCTTGGAGCCGTTGGCCAGCCACTTTTCGTTCAGGAATAAGAGGCGTACCGTCTCGGCGATTCCCAGCGTGGCTATCGCCAGATAATCGTCGCGCAGCCGCAGAGCAACGTAGCCAATGACCAGCGCAAACACTCCGCAGCACAATGCTGCCGCCACCAGTCCAAAGACGAACCAGACGTCGATGCCCAAGTCCAGATAGCTCAGACTGGACCAGTTGCCGCCGAACTTGAAGTCCTCGAACAGCGTCGGGTCCGGCGACGAGGTGGTCAACAGCGCCGATGCGTAGGCGCCCAGCGCAAAAAATCCGGCGATCCCGATGTTGAATAGCCCGGTGAACCCCCAATGAACGTTCAGCCCCAGGGAGAAGACGGAATAGATGCCCGCCATGATGGCAAATCCCACCAGGTAATCGAGGATGCCGATTACTTCCAATTCAGCTCCGTGCTCCTCCCAAAATTCCGCGCGGCCGCACCAGCAGCACCATAATCATCAGCGCGAAGGCTACCGCGGGTTTGTAGCTGGGGTTGATCCATTGAGTCGAAACTTCAGACGTTACTCCGATGACGAAGGCACCCACCAGCGCGCCGTATGGGCTTCCGATGCCTCCCAGGATTACGGCGGCGAACAGAGGGATGAGGAATTTCCAGCCCATTATGGGCAGCATGTTCGCCTGAAATACGGCCAGCAGGATGCCAGCGGTGGCGGCCAACGCCGCGCCCATTCCCCAAGTCCACCATATGACGCGCTGGGTACCGATGCCGCTGACCAGGGCTAGGTCGGGGTTGTCCGCTGTGGCGCGCATGGCCTTGCCCATTTTGCTGCGGCTCAGCACCAGATACAACGCCACCACGAGGATGACGGCCACGATGGCGATGAAGATAGCGTCCGGCGGTATCCGCACGTCCATGGGCAGGTGAAACACCTGCCGGGTCTCCCTCGGCAAGCGCTGGACATCTCCTCCCCAAATCAGCTGCACCAACCCGCGCAGCGCGATGGCTACTCCCAGCGAGGCCATTGAAACCACTACGGCGTTCACGCCTCGGTTCCGCAGCCGACGGTACACTACCACGTCCAGAGCGATCGCCGCCGCGGCGATGACCGCCGCCGCTATCGGCAAGGCAATGAGCAGAGGGTAGCCGAATGTGAATGGCCCCAGACCCTCGCCCTCAACTCCAATCTTCGGAAGCAGGCTGTCGATAATGAACAGCGCGGCGTACGCTCCCAAGGTCATATAGTCGCCGTGAGCGATGTTGGCGAAATTGAGGATGCCGTAGATCAGGGTCAAGCCGATAGCGCCTAGGGCGATGATGGCCCCGAGGAAAATGCCGTTGACCACCAGCCCCATCTTGACGAAAGGCAGGAAGCCAATGGCCAGCGCCGCCAACACTATGACGGCAGTGGTGTGCGCTGGCGTCCAGGCCGAGCCGATTTGTCGGGCGGTATCGCGCAGGGTAGTCATCTCTGGCTTTCTGAGCGCACGTCTTGATTAGCCTCCTAGGTACAGACTGGCTACTTGCGGGTTGTCCAGCAGGTCAGGGCCGGTGTCGTCCAGCCGGTTTTCCCCCGCAACCAGAACGTAGCCTCGGTGCGACATTCGCAGCGCTTCGCGGGCGTTTTGCTCTACCAGCAGCACGGCTACGCCGCTTCGATTAATGTCCCTGATGCGCTCGAAGACCAGGCCCATCATCTCTGGAGAGAGCCCGGCGGAGGGTTCGTCCAGCAGTATCAGCGCAGGGTCCAGCATCAGCGCGCGGGCGAGGGCCAGCATCTGGCGCTGGCCACCCGACAGGCTTCCCGCCTTGCGGCCCGGCCGCATGGCAAGGTCTGGGAAGATTTCGAACATCTCGTCGATGCGTCCCCGGTAGTCGTCGCGACGGATGAAAGCGCCCATATCCAGGTTCTCCCGGATGCTCAGTGAAGGAAAGACGTTGCCGGTTTGGGGGACATAGGACAAGCCAGTGCGCACCGCCTGATCCGGTTGAATCCCAGATATGTCCTCGCCCCGGAACATGATGCTGCCCGTTCGCATCCGAATCAGACCTACAATGGCCTTCATCAAGGTGGATTTCCCGCAGCCGTTGGGGCCGATGATCGTGACGACCTCGCCCATGCCCACGGTAATGGACACACCGTGCAGTATCTCGGTCTCTCCATACCCGGCCACGACGCCGGAGGCCTCAAGCAGCGTCACCGGCTGAGCCTCCCAGATATGCTTCCAGCACCTGCGGGTTTTGCCGCACCTGTCGCGGCGTTCCTTCCGCAATTACGGCACCGTTGGCCATGACGATAATCGGGTCGCACATGGTCATGACGAATCTCATGTCGTGCTCAATGATTACGAACGTGATGTCCCGCTCGACGCTGGCCAGAAGTATGTTCTGCGAGATGCTTTGAAGCAGCGTACGGTTGACTCCGGCGGCGGGTTCGTCCAATAGCACCATCTTGGGCTTGGCCATGAGGACGCGCGCTAGCTCCAGCAGCTTCTTCTGGCCGCCGGACAGATTCCCGGCGTACTCGTCGGCCAGGTGAGATAGGGTGAGCAGCTCCAAGACTTCCATCGCCTGTACCTCGATCTGGCGCTCCTCACGGGCCACTTTCCGGGGCATCAACCAAGATGCCCAGATGTGTTCGCCCGTCTGTGGAGCGGGTACCAGGATAAGGTTTTCCAGCACCGTCATGCGCTTCATCTCCCTAGGGATCTGGAAGGTGCGCACAAGGCCCAGACCGAAAGTCTGGTGCATTCCCATCTTGTCGATGCGCCGGCCGTCGAAGATGACTTGCCCGCTGGTCGGAGACATCGCGCCGGAAACCAGGTTGAACAAAGTCGTCTTGCCCGCCCCATTAGGGCCGATTATCCCCGTGATCGCGCCCCGCTTGATCCGCAGGGAGCAATGGTCAACGGCCCGCACTCCGCCGAAGTCCTTCACCAGGTCGTGAACCTCAAGGATAGGCGCTGTGTTCGTCAAACTGCCTCCATGCTATGGGCGGCCGGTAAGGAAGTGCGGCCGGTTTCCGACATTTCCTTCTTTAGAACTCTGGTAGCTGAGAGGTGCCAATGCCTCTGCCACGATCCTTGAGCCGACGTGCCTGCAACAATGGTGACCAGTTGGCGCTTGCAACTCCCTGCTGTGCCGCTCCAGCGTCAGTGCTTCTACGGTATATAATAATGGAATCGAGCGGCCAACGCATCCATAATTTTGGGGCAGACCCTGGAGCGCCAGGTCGTCTCAGCCGAACCCACTCCCGTAGTGGTTCGGGGGATCGGCACTGCCAACCGAATGAGGTGACGTCGCCGCCATTCACATGGCTATGCTGGCTATAAGGGAGGTCGAGCGCTTACGCTTACAGTGTTTGAGCGGCTGCCGCCGCCTCTGAACGACAGACGCCCAATCCTTCCACCTTTGGCGTCCAGAACGGCTGCCGCGGACGCCTCCAGAACTGGTAGGTTCGACATATGGCCCTCTCTGTAAACCGTCAGGGAAAATGGGACACCTGAGAGGGGTGGAAAACCCGAGAGTCTGAGAGTGGTGTGAGCTCCTGAAGCGAGGGTAAAGTACCTCATGAAAGGAGCGGACCGTGTCCCAGTCACAAGAGAGCAAGGCAGATGCTGCCCAGCAGCGGAGCGAGGAGACCAGGTCTTTCGTCCGCACGGTGAAGGCGGCAACCCGACGTAGATACACCCCCGAAGAGAAGATCCCTGTCGTCCTGGAGGGCTTTCGCCGGGAGGTCACTGTCAATGACCTGTGCAGGCGAGAGGGGATCAAGCCCCACTCCTACTACGCGTGGACCAAAGAGTTCATGGAGGCTGGCAAGGAGAGGCTTACCCGTGAGACGGTGCGGGACGCCACGGGCCAGGAGATCCAGCAACTCAGGCGTGACAACTACGAGCTCAAGCAACTGGTGGCCGACCTGTCCCTGGAGGTCTACCGTATCAAAAAAACGGCTATCCCAGTGCCTGCCGACGACGTCGGTACCAACGCATGAGCGCGTCCGAGAAGACGACGGTCCTGGCCAGGGTAGCTTCGTCCACGCTTCCAAAGCGTCAGGTACTCAAGGACCTGGGTGTCCCCAAGAGCACCTACTATCGGTGGCTGACGCGCGAGCAACGGTGCCAAGGGCTTGAGAATCAACCGGGAGGCGGCCTGGCACCCTGGAACCGCCTGAGTCAACCTGAGGAGCAAGCGGTCCTGACGGTGGCACGTCGAGCGCCTGAACTGAGCTGTCGTCAACTTGCTGCCTGGATCACCGACAACCAGGGCTTCTCTGTCTCCGAGTCCACGGTCTACCGCATCCTGCGCAGGTAGGGTCTGGTCAAGTCACCCGAGATGCAGCTCAAGGCCGGCAAGGAGTATCACCGCAAGACCACCGGTCCCAACCAGATGTGGGCAACCGACGCCTCCTACTTCAAGGTCATCGGGTGGGGCTACTACTACTTGGTGACGGTGATGGATGACTTCTCCCGCTTCATCCTGGCCCATAAGCTCCAACGCGACATGACCTCAGACTCTTTCATCGAGGTGGTCCAGGATGCCGTGGACAAGACCGGCATGACTGAGATCCCGGTGCAAGACAGGACCAGGCTACTGAGCGACAACGGCTCTGGCTACGTCTCCCGTGCCTTCAGGGACTACCTGCACCTGGTGGGCATCAGGCACATCCTGGCAGCACCCTTCCACCCTCAGACCAACGGCAAGCTGGAGCGCTATCACCAGACTATCAAGCAGGACGTTAACCAGGTCCCCTACGAGGTGCCGTCCGACCTCGAGGAGGCAATCGCCGCTTTTGTGGGCTACTACAACCACAAGCGCTATCACATGGCCCTGGGCAACGTCACGCCTGCTGACGTGCTCAACGGGAGGCGGGAGCAGATCCTACAACGGAGGAAGGAGGTGCAGGTCCAGACGATCGAACGGAGAAGACGCTATAACAGGACCCTCAAGAACCTCGCCCGACACTCCTCATAACAATAACCTTCTCGGGTCTCAAAGTGTCCCATTTTCGCTGACGGTCTACACATTCGTTTGCAAATCCTGCGGAATGAGACTCCCGTCGAAGAGAGTGGTTCAAAGTGGTTGACTAGCATCGCTAGATGAAATTGAGCACTTCAAATGGTGATGGACGACGTCAGCAACGGGATATGCTGCTTGCGCCATACCGGAGTATAGTGTTTACGAAGGGGCTGAGTTCCCTTGTGGAATTCCGGATCACAAGGCACGACCTTAACATGCACAAACGGGAGTCCTCCGAACCTGTCCAATGAGGGCGAGAATGCAACCATTTCGACTGACTAGCTTCTTTATACTCATCTTATTGCTGGGGACGGTCGTAGCAGCAGCCTGCACCAACGACGGCGATGGGGCATCAACTGCCGCCGAAACGCCGCCCCCAGTGGCGCCCACGCCGGATGTCGAAGCCATCGTTGAAACGGCCGTGCGAGAGATGTTGGAAGCGATATCCACCCCGGCCCCAGCGCCCACGCCGGATATCGAGGCTATAGTCGAAACAGTCCTACAGCGGACAACGGGTACCCTGTTGGAGACGTTGGTCGCGGGTCTTAGTGTTGACACCGAGACTTCTGAGGATACGGAATTGCCTGCGGGGCCGACTTCAGTCGATGGGCCGCAGAGCCAGGTGGTCGAGGTCCAGGATGTGCCTGCGCTCGGGCCTGCAGCATTTCTATACAGCGGTGTTGATGGCTTCGGCGCACTGCCCATTGCACAGAGGGTCAGCGAGGCTGGGGGTCTCACCATTACAGCCAACGGCTCGGTGACAGTATCGGCGGACGAGGCTTATGTAATCGTGATTCCCGATCGGTTTTACGGCCCCGGAGGCCCAGAAAGGCTATCCCACGAGGACCGCGACGATGTCCTACAGAACCTGGTGGACCTCGGCATCGACGGGGATGATATCGATTTTGAGTCCGGGCAGGAGTACGAACCGGAAGTTATTTCGGTGGAAGTACAGATCGCGGACCTGCCGGAGATCGGTGACCTCATCCTCGATGCCGTGGAGGATGTGGTCAGACGCTCGGAACGCAGTGGGGTCCGTTTTGGCGTCTCGAGGCAGAATTGCGACCAGGCTCTCGCGGCAGCCCGCCAAGAGGCGATTACCCAGGCCGAAGGAGACTCGCTCGATCTGGCCAAAGCGCTCGGTCTGATCCGAGGCGGAATCATAGCTGCGCTCGAAAGCCCGGCCAACAGCTTCGGCCCAGGACTCCCTAGCCTAGACAAGTGTGGCGGCGGACAGTTTCACCCTTACCAAACGCCGCTAATACCGTTCGACGCCGACCCCGAGGTCGAAGTATCACTACGGATGCGGATTACCTACGGCCCCGAGTCTGAACAAACCGGAGGTATCACGGCTACGGCTAATGGCTCAGTGATGTCAACAGCGGACGAGGCCTACATAGTCGTAATCCCCGAACAGTTCTACGGCCCCGGAGGCCCAGAAAAACTATCCGGTGAGGACCGCGACGATGTCGCGCAAAATCTGATGGACATAGGCATCGGCGAGGATGATATCGAGTTCGAGTCCGGGCAGCTGTATGGCCTGGAAACTATTTCAGTGGAAGTGCAGATCGGGGACTTGCCGGAGATCGGTGATCTCATCCTCAATGCCATAGAGGACGTGATCAGACGCTCAGAGCACAGTGGCGTCCGTTTCACCCTGTCCGAGGAGAATTGTGACGAGGCACTCGGGCTGGCCCGCCTGGATGCGATTTCCCAGATCGATAGGAAGGCCGACGACCTGGTTGCGGCACTTGGTATGGTCCGTGGTGGAGTGGTAGGTGCGGTTGCGGACCCGTTCAGTGACTTCCGATACGGCCCCCGCAGTGCCGATAGGTGTGGAGGATTATCCCAGGACCCTTACGCTTTGCTGTCATTCGACGCTGAACCGAGCGTCGACGTCGTCGTACCTCTACAACTCACTTATGCCCCGCAGTCAGACGAGACCGGCGGTCTCGTGGCGGTGGCCAGCATCTCCCAGACAGTAACAGCCGACGAAGCCTACGTGGTTGTGATCCCACAACGCTTCTACGGCCCTAGGAGTCTGAGCAATTAGTGATGCCGGTCATGGGAGCCTCGAGCAGCGTGGGGCAATAGGGAGACCGCGCGGATGGCCGTGGACGGATTGATCGGATGAATCGCGCCACGGGACCGCTGAAGAAGAGGAAGATGAGCGGTCGCAGCTTCGAAATGGACCGGTTCGCGCCCTCGTCGCCAGCGGCCTGCTCCGGGTTGACCGGGTGACGCTGGATGGGCAGCAAGGCCGCGATCTTCTTAACATTGAACGCGGCGCACACCAGGTTCCATTCGCTGCCCACGTTCTGCCTACCCCGATACCAGAACCGCCGGAATCCCATGCCGACCTTGATCTGCCCGAACACCGGTTCTACCGTACATTTGCGCCGACGATAGAGCTCTCGATGGCCCGTCCCGTCCATAATCCGCTTGAGTTCGCGTTTGGCCAGGTGACCCTGGCCCACGCTGATCACTTCACGACCATCAGCGGCTTCGTACTGGCCACACGTGCAGGCCACGGGCTCCATCGTCTTGTATGTTCTCGCCCCGTTGGTGGGATGCTCATGAGCAAAGGCGAAGGTGTGACCGCGGGGGCAAACAAACCTGTCCTGATCCCGGTCGTAGCTGAGGCGGTCCAGTTTGCCTACCTCCTGACCTTCTTTTCCCTCTCGGGTCGTGGCACACACCGGCGTCACGCCCCGCTTCCGGCAACTGTCCAGCGTGTTCTGGTTCCCGTAGCCCGCGTCAGTCACCAACGCCCGGGGCACCTGGTCCAGCTCCTGCTCCATGTGCGCCAGGATCGGTTCGGCTGCGTGTGCGTCACTGACCGAGTCCTCGATATGGTTCGACACGATGATCTGGTTGTCCATGTCCACTGCGGCCTGGGCATTATAGACGTATCGAGTCCCGTCCCCCGGCTTGCTAAAGCACCGTGCATCATGGTCCGCAAAGGAGACCTGCTTCTTCGGGTCGATCGGCTCGTCGGGGTGTTCCCTCTTCTCCCGCTCCTCCAAGGCGGCCTTGGCCTCTTCGATCTTCTCCAGCCGCTGTTCCCGCCGCGCCAGTTCGTCCGACACCCGGTAGCCATCCGAATCGGGGCTGCATTCCTGGTCCTCCTGCTCGTCGGTGGCCTGCGCCGCCTCGAGCAACTGCTCAATTTCCACCCTCAGCTTCGATTCCTCCTCCAGCATGCGGCCGTAGCTCATGGCCTTATGCTTGGAAGTGTCGGCCTCTACCTTGGAACCATCCAGTGCCACCGCACCGAGCCGCGCCAGCCCTAAGGCGCGGGCCAGCTTCACCGTCTGTACGAAGACCTCTTTCATATCGTCCCGGTGCCGCTGCCGGAACTCGATGAAGGTCCTGAACACCGGGGTCTCCATGCCCGCCAGGTACTTGAAGGCCAGGTTCTCCTGGCAGGCCCGCTGGAGTTTGCGAGAGCTGAATATCCCAACGGTGAAACCGTACAGGATGACCTTCAGCATCAGGCGCGGATGGTAGGCGGGCTGGCCGAGGTTTCCGTAGCGCGCTTCCAGGGCACTCAGATCCACTTGGTCCACCAAGTCATTGATCAGGTGAGCAGGGTGATTCTCATCCACGAAGTCCTGCAAACTCGGGGGCAGTAGGAATGGTTGGCTTTGATCGTACGATCGAAACATTGGCGCCTCCGTAGCGTGGACCTCCAGTCTACAAGAACTCCCTGTCCCCACCCAAGCGTCGCTCCTTGCGGAAATCGCGCGAGTACAGCAGTGCCCCGGCACCACACGACTAATTGCTCAGGCTCCTAGGGGTCCAGAGCCGCTCTCTATGGAGGATCGTGCGGACGTGATAGACAAGCTCACAGAGATAGGGATCGCCAGCGATGACATCGAGGTCGTTTCTGGGCGGCAGCCCTACGAGCCGGTCCAGATATCCGTAGAAGTAGCGGTCGCGGACCTGCCTGAGATCGGCGAACGTATCCTTGACTCGGTCGAAGAGGTGCTCAGGCGCTCCGAAAACAGCGGGGTACGTTTTGGCCTATCGGAAGAGAACTGCAACGCGGGTCTGGCGCTGGCCCGCCGGGATGCCGCCCTGCAGACTGACAAGAACGCCGATGGTCTGGCTGAGGCAATTGGCGTGGTCCGCGGTGGCGTCGTGAGTGTTGCAGAGTATTCCCTCGGCGGCTTCAACTACGGCTTAACCAGCACCGAGGCGTGCGGTGGGCAATTCCAAGACCATAATGCGCTGCTGCCGTTCGACGCAGAGCCCAAAATCAAAGTAGCTGTACAGATACGGATTGGCTACGATATCTCAAGGTAAGGCAGACTAACGCTAGACCTTGCGGGCGTCGAACAGAAGTGCGCGCCAGAAGGTCTTCAGCAAGCATTGGCTGCCCGACATTTAAAAGTTCGAATCAATGGTATTCCGACTGGCTTGTAGATGAGTCATTGGGAAATCAGAAGCGCGGGACTCGGGCAGCGGTAGTTGGTGGCGCATCAGGCCTAATTCCCGCCGTCGCGCTTGCGACCGTCCCCGCTCGTTGCATCCAAATCGACGGCCCACGAATACCGCAGTGTTTTGTGTCGATTGGATAATCGATATCCTGGCGCAGGAAGTTGTCAGAGGTATGCGGGAGGCTGCTTCTCGCGGCTTCTGGGTCGCCAGCCGCGTGCCCTACGGCTACCGCAAGCTCATGGGGCAGGACGGGGCCAAGAAGCGGCCCAAGCTGGAGATAGATTCACCGGCGGACGCCGTGGTCAGGCGCATCTTCCAGATGGCCCTTCAGGGCAAGAGCATCCTGGACATCACGAAGACGCTGAATGGTGAGGGCATCCCCACCTCAACGGGCAAACACTGGTTGAAGTCCACTGTGCACCGCATCCTCTCCAACGAAGCGTACACAGGAACGCTGGTTTGGGGTGTCGATGCCAAGGACGGTGCGCCACCGGTGCGCGTGGAAAACGCCTTTCCCGCCATCGTCTCTCAGCAGGAGTTTCGCCGCATCACCCGCTCCCTTCGCTCCAAGGCCCCGGCCAGGGTCAACCCCCGGCGTGCTTCCAGCCCCTATCTTCTCAGCGGCTTGGTGAAATGTGAGAAGTGCGGAAAGGCGCTCACTGCGGCTGAGGCCAAAAGCGGCAAGTACAGCTACTACGTCTGCCACTCACTGCTGAAAAAGGGAAGGGGAACTTGTGCAAGACGCCTCGCCTCAACTCAAAGCGCTTTGAGAAGCTGATGATCGAGCAGATTCGCGCAAACATCCTCACGGAAAGCAACATCCGGGACCTGGTTAGACTGATGGACGAGGAGATGGACGGGGTGGCTGCTGAGCAGCGGGAGAGGCTGGAAAACATCGAAGCGGAGCTTATCGAGGTGCGGCGGCGCTTGGACCGGGTGTGGCACGTCATCGAGAACTCGGAACTCGACATATCCGACGCCACCTCCCGCATCAGAGAAGCACCGGGAGCGTCAGGAGAAGCTGGAGATCGCCGCAGAGGAGGCCAGGGCATTGCTCTCAGAGCGCCGGGCCGTGCTGGACAACGTGGACACCATCGCCGCCTTCGCCGAGGACATGAGCGACTTCCTGATGACCAGCGAAATCACCGAATCGAGGGCCTTCATCAAGTCCTTCGTCAAGGAGATCGTGGTCAAGCCAGGAAAGGCGACGGTCTTCTACACCCTACCCACGCCCCCGGACAGCCCGATAGGGGGCGGAGACGCCGCAGAGGTGGCTCTCCACGGCCCAGTAGTTCGCAGTTCAGTACACGTTGGTGGGCCGGACTTGACGAAATCAAGAACCGAGGCCGATTCCGAAGTCACGCCGTCGCTCGGCATGGGGACCGTGTACGTCAGTGTCGCCTCGTCTCCCATCACTTCGATGCCTTCCACGAAGTTGCGGATGAGCGCCTTGCGCTCGGGGATCGTCCCGTCCTTCAGGAAGTCCCGGAAGTCGGCGACGTACCGCACTATCTCCTCGGTGTCGGGAAGGGCAACCCTGCGCTGCTCAAGCCGGGTCTCGGCGTCCTCTCTCGCAGCCTCCAACTGCTCCTCACGGTGCCTCAGCGACATGATGCGGGGCGACAGGACCTCCAACGTCAGCTCGCTGGTCTCGATGGCCTCGTAGAGCCTCTCAAGACGCTTCCGCACGTCTCCTAGCTCCGCCTCGACCACTTCCAGCCTGCCGGAAAGCTCGCCGGCCATGGCGTCGATCTCCTCCGCCACTAGCGTCACGAGGGCCACGATGGTCTCCTCGTTCAGGATGCGCTCCCTGATCTTCTCCACCACGAACGTCTCCAGTCTGGGGGCGTTCAGGTAGCGGGCGCTGCACGTCCCCGCTCCCTCCCTGAACAGGGTGCCGCAGATGTAGTAGGCGAACTGGCCGCTCTTGGCTCCCTGGGCCGAGTAGGGCCTGCCGCATACCCCGCACTTGAGCAGCCCGCTCAGCAGGAACTTGCTGCCCACTCTACCGGGCCTCTGCACCTTCGGGGCGCGCTCACTCATCGCCTGCTGCACATCCTCGAACAGATCCCTCGACACCAAGGCAGGCCACGCTCCCTCTACCCTTACAGGGTCCTGGGCCTCCTGTCCCTTGCTGCTCTTGCCCCATACGGCGGCGCCGGTGTACGCCTCGTTTCTCAGCACGTAGTGGAGCGTTCCCTTGTACCAGCGCTTGCCCCTGTTGGTGATGCCACGGTCGTTCAGTTCCTTGCATATCCCCTTGAGGCCGCTGCCCCGCAGGGACTTCTCGAATAGCTCCCGCACCACGGGGGCTGTGGCAGGGTCAACCTCAAGCGTGGGGCGCTCCTTCGCCCCGTCGCTGACCTTGATCTTCCTGTAGCCGAAGGGGGCGTTCGAGCCGAGGAAGAAGCCCCGGGACGCGGCCTCCCTCATTCCCCGTACGACCTCCTGCGCCAAATTTTCGCTGTAATATTCGTCCACGCTCTCGATGATTCCCTCAAGCAGCCTGCCGGTGGCGTTGTCCTCGGCCTGCTCGGTGATGGACACCACTCTGATGCCCTTGCGCCGCAGCTGGGATTTGAAGGCTACGGCGTGCTCGCGCTTGCGGGTGAAGCGGCTAAATTTCCATACGAGAATCACGTCGAAGGGGGCCTTGGGCTTGCCGCCCTCCTCGATCATCTCCCTGAACTGGGGCCGGTTGGCGACGCGGCCGCTCTCGGCCTCGTCCACGTACTCGCGGGCCACGGAGTAGCCGTTGGCCCTGGCGTACTCCTTGAGCGCCCGCAGCTGGGCAGACACGGACAGGTCCACGTCCTGCCGGTCGCTGGACACCCTGGCGTAGAGCGCCGCCGGCGTTAGGGGCTGTAGGTGCTTCTTCTTCATGCTGTCCCTCCTCTTTTTGGAACACACTGAGTCTTACTCAGTATTTGATGCTTCCGGTTGAACATTGTCAATCGGCATCACTGCCAATTCACCCCTCCAGCGCCGACAGGAACCTGGGAGCGTTGAGGATTCTCACTCCCTCGTGTGTCCCAAGCGGCAACAGGTGCCGCCGGTCGCTGGTGACCAGGTAATCGGCGGAAGCCTCCACGGCACACTCCAGGATGCGGTTGTCGGCGTGGCCCGCCTCGATCACCTCCGGGAGTCTACGGGGGTAGATGACCGTCGCGGCATTCCCAAGCGCGCTGAGAGCCTGGGACGAGCGTTCCGCGTCCCAATCGAACTTGCGCCCCAGCACCCCGGCAGCTTCCTCTAGGATGAAGGTGGACACATAAAGCTCGAACCGTCCCCTGAGAGCCAGTTCGAGCACCAGGCGCTCATTGCCGGGGAAGTTCAGGCCGGAGACTATGACGTTGGTGTCGAGGACGACTCTCATGCACGGACCGAGCCAACCTCAGCCCGGTACTCTTCCACCAGCCGGGACACGTCATCGGGACCGATGCCCTTCTCCCTGGCCTTCGCCTCTCCGTACTGGAGCAGTTGTCTCCACTCGCACTCCTCGATGTAGCGGAGCACAGCCTCCCGGAGGAATTCGCTCCGGGACCGTCCCTGCTGCTTCATCACCTCGTCCACCCGGTCGGCCATCTCCGGCGGCAGCGAGAAAGTAATGGTCTTGGTCGTTCGAGGCATGTTCAAACCCCTTGTTATCGAGTCTTACCAAGATATTGCGCCATTTCCGACACCCCTGTCAAGCGTCTCCGGTGCTGACCCAGGGTACGCGGACAGACACTCCTCACAGGGCGCGAGATTCGTCGGGACGTCGGCGGCGTCATACCCGTGTACAGGGGATCGCTTGGGGCGGCAAGTTGCAGCTCGGGCGGTTCCGTAGCTGAAATCGGGGGTGTAAGGGACAGCCTGCTAAATCGGAGCGAGCAATTTGATTCCGGGGTTCCTTCCACTCCTACAGGACAGCGGCAGCTACGGAAGTGGACAAAGTGTCGGTGGGGTCTGTAGACGTGATGGGAGTTGGGACCGAAGGATAGTAGACCTCTTTGAATCTACTGCTGGCATAGTCTATGGGGGGTTGACGGTCAACCTAATGGTCTATACGATTGGGTACTAGTAAAAGGTATTACTTATGGTGCGAGTGGTATGAAACTCGGCATAGTCAAATTGAACGGATGCCGATGCAGGTGTGGGCATGAGTGGCTACCTCGCATCAAGGGCCAGACGCCTCGCGTGTGTCCGAAGTGCAAGAGTGCGAATTGGGACAAGCCGAAGAAGGTGTGACCCAATGACTCAAGCTAATCCCTCGCGATCCGACCTCGCGAACAAGTATTGCCGATCGACTGACCTCTCAAACGAGGCGAGTGTCGAATCATTCTTCGTTCTGAGGATGCTCGCCGACCTCGGCTACGAGGATCATGAGATCAGAACCAAGCAGTCCGTCGACGAAGTCTCGGTAAGCCGAGGCGGTCGAACCCGGCGCGAAGCCTACAAGCCCGACTACCTCATCAACGGTGGCGACCGTCCGCGATGGATCATTGATGCGAAGTCGACCAGCGAGAACATTGAGGATTTTACCTATCAAGGCGCGGGCTACGCGATGGGCATCAACCGTCGCTTCGACGACAATCCTGTTCGCTTCTACATGCTCACGAATGGACTACTGACTCGTGTCTACCGATGGGATAGAGGGGACGCGGTGCTTTCGCTTCGCTTCACTGACTTCACTGATGACAACACCCGCTATCGGGCTCTCCACCAACTGCTCGGGGCATCGACCGTTCGTCAGGGGTGGGAGCAACCGGTACTCGCGGCCCCAGGCCGTGCTTTGCTACGTCCGACCATCGACGAGATCAAGCGCGCCTTCTTGAAATGCCATCGAATCATCTGGAAGGCGGAGAAGTTGAGCCCGCAGGCGGCCTTCTTGGAGTTCGCGAAGCTGCTCTTCGTTAAACTCTGGGAGGATCGCCGTCTGCGCGACGATCCGCAACTCCTCGCTCTTATCAGCCAAGGCGAACCGATTCGCCGAGATTCAGTTCGATTCTCGCTCCGTTGGGTGACAGAACAGGAGGCAAACGACCCGAATCCAGTCGCCTCCATCCTCTTCCGGCAACTGGTGGAGTCGCTCGAGAGGGAGATCGCGGACCGCAAGCGGAAGCGCATTTTTCAGCCCAATGAACGCCTTGACCTCGCGCCTGGGACGGTGAAACGGGTCGTCGCTCTCCTAGAGGGTTACTACCTCTTTGGCATCGACGAGGATTTGAACGGGCGTATGTTCGAGGCCTTCCTGACCGCAACGATGCGAGGTCAGGCGCTCGGCCAATACTTTACGCCGCGCAGCGTCGTGAAACTCATGACTAGATTGGCACGTCCGGTCGCGCAACTCGGCAGAGTCGAACGAGTCCTCGACGCCTGTTGTGGTACGGGGGGATTCCTCATAGAGGCGCTGACTGACATGCGCGCGCAAGTCTACAGCAATACCTCACTCACAAAGACTGAGCGTCAGCAACTTCTTGAAGAGATTGCAAACGAGGCGATCTTCGGAATCGACGCTGGGCGTGAGCCGCCAATCACCCGAATCGCCCGTATCAACATGTACCTTCACGGCGACGGAGGTAGCCGTATCTACCTGACGGACGGGCTACGCCACATCCCTCAGCCCTCCGGTGCCGATCCGATGGAGGTTACACGCGAAGTCGAGGAGCTTCGGAGCCTGCTCGACGCGGGGGAGCGCTTCGACGTGGTTCTGTCGAACCCACCATTTTCGATGGGCTATTCCGCCGACGACCCCGATGAGAACGAAATCCTTGAAAGCTACGAACTGACGACGTACGCCGGCCGCCGCCGCAAGTCACTCAGGTCTTCTGTGATGTTCATTGAGCAATACTGGCGGCTGCTACGACCGGGTGGCCGACTTCTCACCGTCATTGACGACAGCGTGCTCAGCGGGAGCACCTACGCGTTTGTCCGGGCATTTATCCGAGAGCGTTTCATCATCCGCGCTGTCATCAGTATCCACGGCGATGCGTTCCAGCGATCCGGTGCACGAGCTAAAACCTCGATCCTGTATCTGACCAAACGAACTTGTAGGGACGAGTATCAACCCAGCATTTTCGCGTACGAGAGTCTCTACGTTGGACGGGATGATGTTGTGCCGCGCACGCCACCGAGTGTGGCGGAACTCGCTCGACAGTCGGCCGTCGATGAGATGGAGGAGATTCTAGGACTCTTCGAGAAGTATCGGAAGGGTGAAGATGGAGACTGGCTCGTGAGCCCTGAGGCACTCAGTGACCGCTTGGATGCCAAGTACATCCGCCCATGGTCAGTGAAGGAACTTTCGCCACACTGGGCCGCGCTTGGTGTGGAAGCGGTCCCGCTGTCAACCCTTGTCGAGCCAATTGAAGATTCCGTCGCGGTTGACCTTGATACGCACTACGAGTTCCTTAGAATCACCTATGAAGGCCGAGCCGAGCCAGGCGAAACGCGCCTCGGTCGCGAGATCAGTTACTCGAAGATTGGTCGAGCACAAGTTGGCGATATTGTTGTTAGCAACATCAGCGCCGTGTACCGAGCGATCTGCGTGATGCCAGACGATCTCAGCCACCTGCTCGTCTCCAACGAATTTACGGTTCTCCGTCCGCGACCGGGAGTCGAGGTGGACGCCTACTACATCTGGTCCGTACTGAGGACGGCCGGAGTGGTCGCGGAATGGCTGTCTGGCGCCTCCGGCGTCGGACGACATCGGGTCGATTGGGGCATGCTACAGAATCAGCAAGTTCCGCTCTACCCTTACCACCGGCAGAAAGAGATCGGCGACCTGTACCGCGATATCCACGCCCGCGAGCAGGAAACGAGGCGGCTGGCCGAAGCCGCCGACGCATCCTTAGCGGATCTCAATCTGGAAGGCGAAGTCGCCAAGGACCGCCTCGCTCGGGCGAAACCGCCCAAGTGACCTTTTGTGCAGGCGTAATTTTCTGAACAAGGCCGCACGCTCTGGTGGACTTACCCGTGTACAGGAGACCTCCCCGGGCGGCAAGTTGCAGGTTGGGGATTCCGTAGCTGAAATCGGGGTGAACATGCCATCCTGCCACATCGGAGCAAGCAATCCATTTCCGGTGCTCCTTCCACCTCTACTGGACAGTCGCAGCTAGGAAAGTGGACAAAACGCCGGTCAGCGGGTTGGCCGGAAGTGGACAGTCGCAGGTACGAAAGTAGACAAACCGCCGTTGGGGTTTGCGGACGTGACGGGAGCGAGGAGTGGAAGGCGCGACACCGGTTGCATGTGCCACTCAGTCCCCGTCCTCGCCTTCTGCTGTCGGCCTTGGCGCAGTCCCGGACCGGGACGCCTGACGCCGCAGGTGGGCGCGTGCGATCATGCGGGCCAGGATGCGAAGCCCGCGCCGCACCGTCTCCTGCTGGTCGGCAGAGTGTGTTGGCGATCCCCGCCTCGCCGTCGCCCGGCGATTGGTCGGTGGGTTCTCTCCGTTGGCGCTTCTCATCCCGTTCCTTCCGCCTTCGACGGTTTCCCGGGCCAGGGGAGTCGTCCACGACGGCCCAGGTGTCCGCCGTCCAGTGTGAGCGGTCGAGACGTTGGACATAACTACCTATGAGGGCGCTCACGTGAGCGCCCCTATAAGACCTGGGGCGAATACCTTCATTGGTGATGCTGTCGGGGTGTACAGAGAAATGAAGTTGGTTGCAAAAATGCAAGTCGGGCCGTTTCGTAGCTGAAATGGGGCGGATCACCCCTCTACAGGACTGAGACAGTGAACACTTCGACTTGCGGGTACGTTCCGGCGTGCGTATGCAGGTCCCGTAGCTGAAAGTCGCGTTTATGCAGGCGAGCGAGATCGGGTCCGAGTTGCAAAGGCCCTAGCTGGCAGTTGCACTTTTGCGCGGCGTCGCGAGGACTGGAATCGGGGGTTGGCGGGGACGCCCGACACCCAAGGTGGGAGCGGTCGAGGATCCGGGCGGGGGAGGCATGGCCCTCATAACACCCCGCACATGTGCGCGCCCCTATGCGGTCCGCCAAAACAGAGGGCGGCCACGCAGTTGTGGGGGTGTACAGGAGTTTGAGTTCCGTGACGGAGCGGCCAGAGTCGTGATTTCGTAGCTGGAACAGGGCTAAATCGCCCCTCTACGGGATGTAACCAGTGAACACTTTTAGAAAGGGTGCGTTCCGGCCCGCAATGACATCACCAAACGTGGGGAATGACATCGGCAGGCCCGGCGGAGCGGCGGCACAATGACATTAGGCCCCGGAAAAGGCGATTGAAGTGGGGGTGCGTTACGTCTCCCGAAGATGTGGCTGGAGACCGGGGTGACGGGCCGACAGCGCGTCCTCTACCTCAGCACAAACCACCACAGGAGAACGCTGCCGATCAGCAGCGCCAACAGTACGAAGGCGGTTATGCGGGCCGCGATGAGCACGTTGTTCGTCTCCTTGTGCGCGGCGACCTCCTTCTGGTACTCCCTCTCAAGCTCGTGGTACGGCCGTCTGGCGGTGGCTGCGGACTCCCTGGCCTCGTCCCGCTCCCGCTCCAGCTCGGACGCGCTGAGCTTCAACTCGGATACTCTCTGCTCCAACTCCCGCACGGTCTGTTCAAGCTCCCGCTCCCTGTCGATGGTCCGGCGCAGCAGTTCCTCGTCGGTGATGTACTCCCCCGCCATCCGCACGAACACCCGGCGGCCCTCCCTGCGGACCTCGACCTCGCCATTCCTGATCTTCCGGTCCAGGGTCGAGACGGAGACCTCCAGTTCCTCCGCAGCCTCCGCCTTCGTCACCCAGCGGACGGGCTCATCCATCGTTTCTCCCTCCCTATCGGCTGACACGTCAGGGTTCCCAAAGTGCAATCAAGTTGTCATCAGACTCGCCAGTTATTTTAGCATGGCTTCCCATTTTGTACCCTGACCGGTCAGGCGACACGTCAACCCCGGTTCGTAGCTAAAACAGGGGTGATTTGGTCGTCGTCGGACCCCGGAAATCGGCCCGGTTGTGCCATTTTGTCCCACCCATCCAGCATAGAGGGGAGATAGGGACGTATCGTCGCTATCTCCCCTCTCTACAG